>OX638353.1:0-2472500 GCA_951813255.1 uncultured Dehalococcoidia bacterium
CAAGGCCGTCGGCGCATATCTGGGCCATGCTGGTCTCGTGGCCTTGGCCGAGGGTGGCGATACCCAAGTAGACGGCGACCTGGTTGCCCTCGGTGACGCGCACACGGGCACCTTCGTAGGGCGGGCCTGCACCGGTGCTCTTTACGAAGCTGGCGAGGCCGATGCCGTGGTACTTGCCCTCGATGAGTTTGCCCTGAAGCTCTTTGACGTGCTCGTAGTCGATGGCTTCGAGGGTGCGGGCGAACCCGGTGGGGTAGTCGCCGCTGTCGTACTCCATGGGCGGGAATTCGGGGCGCACTACGCCGACTCGGTAGGGCATGTCGGAGGCGGGGATGAGGTTCTTCATGCGCAGTTCGGCGGGATCCATGTCGAGGTCCTCGGCCACCATGTCGACGAGCCTCTCGCGGAAGAAGGCGGCCTCGTAGCTGCCGGGGGCGCGCAGGGTGCCCATGCCCGTCTTGTTGGTGAGCATGCAGTGGAACTGGCAGTCGAAGTGGGAGATGCGGTAGGGGCCAGTGAGACCCACGGCGGTGCCGGAGGTTACGAGGCCACCGTGGGTGCGCACATAGCCACCCACGTCACCGTAAACCTTGGAACGCATCGCGAGGATGGTGCCATCGCGGTTGGCAGCGATTTCAATCTCGCAGACGTGCTCGCGGGAGTGGTTGGCGGATACCATGTGCTCGCGGCGGTCTTCAATCCACTTAATGGGCCGGCCGAGTTGGATGGAGGCGAAGGGGATGATGAAGTCTTCTGGGTAGAACTCGCCGGTGATGCCGAAGCCACCGCCGACGTCGCCCTCGATGAAGTGGATGCGGTGCTCGGGCATCTGGAGGAGGGAGGACAAGACTCCACGGTTGAAGTGGGGAACTTTGGTCTCGCCCCAGACGGTCAGTTCCTGGCGTCCGGGATCGTAGGAGGCGAGGAGGCCTCGGGTCTCCATGGGAACGCCGGTATGTCTGTGGCAGCGGAACTCTTCACGACGGGTGTATTCGGCGTCGCGGAAGGCTGCTTCGACGTCGCCAAAGCCGACGGTGTATTCGGCGGCGACGTTGGTGTCGTGCTCTTGGTGGAGCAAGGACTGGCCGGTTAGGGACTGGCGAACGTCGACCACCGGGGGCAGAGGTTCGTAATCCACGTGTATGGCATCAAGGGCGTCCTCGGCGGTGTAGCGGCTGTCGGCCACGACGACGGCGACAGCTTCGCCTACGTAGCGGACCTTGCCCCGGGCCATGGGGTACTGGAGGAAACGCTCAATGCCGGGCAGGGGGGCCAAGCGAAGGGGGATAGGGAGTGGTTCGAGGGTGGCTTCCACATCGCGGTAGGTGAAAACGCCGACAACACCGGGCATCTCCCGGGCTTCAGAGACGTCGATGGAACGGATATTGGCGTGGGGATGAGGGCTTCGAAGGATGGCGGCGTGCAGAAGGTGTTGCGCCTTGAAGTCGTCGGTGTAGGTGGCGCGGCCGGTGAGGAACCGGACATCCTCCTTGCGGGTCAAGGGCATGCCGATATAGGGCTGGGTCAAGGTGTCCTCCTATGGAGCGGAGTCAACCGGTAGGGTGGTCTCAAGTGATACCGTACGAGGTTGGCTTAGAGCACGATACTGGATTGCGTCGTTCGAGGCAATGACGACCGCAGATACTTGGCTCACGGAACTCTGGGTAGGGGCTGTTCTTGGACTGCGAGAACGCTGGGTCCTGCCCGGCTAGGGCTGCTTGGAGAGGTTGGCTAGGAAATCGGCGTTGGTGGGATGGTGGGTGAGACGCTCCAGGATCTTCTCGGTGGCGTCGGAGGCGTTTACATGGTCGGTGGCGACAAGCCCGATCATGCGTCGCAAGAGGTAAATGCTCTTCAAGGTGGTGTCGTCGAAGAAGAGTTCCTCGCGCCGGGTACCGCTACGCTGGATGTCGATGGCCGGGAAGATGCGACGCTCGGCCAGCTTGCGCTCCAAGTGCAACTCCATGTTGCCGGTGCCCTTGAACTCCTCGTAGATGACCTCGTCCATGCGGCTGCCGGTGTCGACGAGGCAGTTGGCGATGATGGTAAGGCTGCCTCCCTCCTCCACGTTGCGGGCAGCGCCGAAGAAGCGCTTGGCTGGGTAGAGGGCACCGGGGTCAATACCACCGGAAAGGGTGCGCCCGCTGGTGGGGGCAGCTAGGTTGTAGGCTCGGGTGAAGCGAGTGATGCTGTCGAGCAGGATAATTACGTCGCGTCCTGCTTCCACCAAGCGCTTGGCGCGTTCCAGGGCCAGTTCGCCGACGCGGCACTGGGACTCCACATTTTCGTCGAAGGTGGAGCCGAAGACTTCGCCACGCACCGAGCGACGCATGTCGGTAACTTCCTCGGGGCGTTCTCCGATGAGGGCGACCATCAGGTGGGCATCGGGGCAACTGGCAGAGGCACCGCGGGCTATCTGCTTCAGTACCGTGGTCTTACCGGCTTTGGGCGGAGAAACGATGAGGCCTCTCTGTCCCAAGCCGATGGGTGAGAAGAGGTCGATCATACGCGTTGTCAGATTGTCGGGGGTGCTTTCCAGCTTTATCTGCTGATCGGGGAAGATAGGGGTCAGGGCCTCGAAGCTGGTGCGGGACCGGGAGTGATCGGGCTCCAAGTCGTTGACCGTCTCCACCTTGACCAAGCCGTAGTAGCGCTCGCCCTCCTTGGGGGGGCGCACCAAGCCGGATATGGCATCCCCTGTGCGGAGGGCGAAGCGGCGTATTTGCGACTGGGAGATGTACACATCGCCGGAACCGGGTCGGATGATGTTCTGGCGCAGGAAACCGTAACCCTCGTTCATGAGTTCCAATATGCCGCCTGCCATGAGACCCTGGTGGTCGGAGCAGGACTGCATAACCTTTTGCAGGACTTCCTCCCGACGCAGAGAGGTAAGGGCGGTCCCGTTTTCCAACCCCATAGCGCCTGCGACCACGAGTAACTCGTCTTTGGTCTTGTTCTCTAGGTCGGCGACGTGGATTACGGTCTGTGTAGCCAAAGGGTCACCTCGTTTCGCTTGTGAGCCTCAAAAAGCTCGTTGTCGTGATCATTGCGTTGCCTTTCGCCAGTCGTCGGCAAAGCGTGACACCCCCGAATCGGTCAGGGGGTGCTTGGTCATCTGCATCAATACCCCGTAGGGCACTGTGCTGATATGCGCTCCCGCCTTGGCTGCCATGATGCAGTGCTGCGGGTGGCGGATGCTGGCTGCCATCACCTTGGTTTCAAGTGCGTAGTATCGGAAGATGGACACAATATCCGAGACTAGTTCCATGCCGTCGTGGCCGATGTCATCAAGCCTTCCAACGAAGGGGCTGACCACTGTGGAACCTGCCTGTGCGCCCAGCATGGCTTGGTTGGGAGAGAAGCAGAGGGTCTGGTTGATGCGTATGCCGTCTTTTGCTAGGACGGAGATGGCTTCAAAGCCAGCCTCGGTGCTGGGTATCTTCACCCAAGGGTTGTCTATCCAGCCAGCGATCTCACGGCCCTCGGTCACCATGCCTTCGACATCCTGGCTTACCACCTCGATGGAGATGGGGCCGGATATGATGGTGGCGATCTCCTGGACGGCCTCTTTGTAGCTGCCGGAGGTGCCAATGCCTTCCTTGGCTGCCAGCGATGGATTGGTGGTCACTCCATTCACTACTCCCAAACGGGCCCCACGTCGAATCTCCTCGAGGTTAGCTGTATCGAGGAAAATCTCCACTCTCTCCACCTCTTCTTAAGATTGGTCTCTTCTCAAGACTGGGTTCTCGACGACGATAGATTGGCGACCGGGTTGCCGAGGATAGGCGTATTTCACAAGTCGTTAGCTACGAGCCATCCAGAGGCAACTCAGCTTGTGCGCCTTCACGCAGCGTGTTTTTGGCTGCTCCGATGAACTCATGAAAAAGAGGGTGGGGGCGATTGGGCCGGGAGAGGAATTCGGGGTGGAACTGGACACCCACCATAAAGGGGTGGTCCACCACCTCGGCAATCTCCACCAGCTTGCCATCTGGAGACATGCCGCTGGCCAGAAGCCCCGCGCTCTCGAGGGATTCACGGAAGTCGTTGTTGAATTCGTAGCGGTGACGATGACGCTCCATGACCTCGTTGGCGCCATAGGCTTGGGAAGCAAGGGTGGGTTCCATGATGCGGCATGGGTAGATGCCTAGGCGCATACTGCCGCCCATGTCCTGCACTGCGCGCTGCTCCGGCAGCAGGTCGATGATGGGGAAGGGAGTTCCGGGATCGAACTCAGAGGAGTTGGCGCCTGCGTACTGCACGCAATGGCGGGCGAACTCTATTGTCATAATCTGCATCCCGAGGCAGAGGCCCAAGTAGGGGATGCGGTTTTCACGGGCGTAGCGCGCTGCCTCGATCATGCCGTCGGTGCCGCGGGAGCCGAACCCTCCGGGAATCACAATGCCACAGGCCTGCTTCAACAGGACGTCGGCCGCACCGGCTTCGTCCAAGTCTTCTGAATGGACCCACTGGATTTCGATATCCCGGTCGTGATGGAGGCCGGCGTGCTTGAGTGCTTCCTTCACGGAGATGTAGGAGTCGGGAAGTTCCACGTACTTGCCAACCAAGGCGATGGGCAGACTGGTCTTGGAGGTCTGCATGCGCTGTACCATCTCAGCCCAAGTGGTGGAATCGCATACCCGGCGGGATAAGTCCAGCGACTCACAAAGCAGGTCTCCCAGCCCTGATTCTTCCAGTATCAAGGGTACGGCATAGACGTTGTCCACGGTGAGGAGGGGAATGACAGCGGGGACTTTGACGTCGCAGAACAGGGAGAGCTTTTCCTTGATGCTCTGGGAGACATCGTGGTCGCTACGGCACAGGATGGCATCGGGCTGGATGCCACTGGCGCGCAGGTCGCGGACACTGTGCTGGGTGGGCTTGGTCTTCAACTCGCCGGTAGCAGCGATATAGGGCAATAGAGTGAGGTGTATGTAGTAGACGTTCTCCCTGCCCACATCGTTGCGCATCTGGCGGATGGCTTCGAGGAAGGGTTGGCCTTCGATGTCGCCTACGGTGCCTCCCACCTCGACGACGATAACGTCGGCACTTGTTTCGCTGGCGAGGTTGAAGATGCACTCCTTGATGTGGTTGGTCACGTGAGGTACTGCCTGAATGGTGCCGCCGAGGAAGTCGCCGCGTCGCTCGTGGGCTAGGACGGAGGTATAGACCTGCCCAGCCGTTACGTTGGAGGAGCGGGTGAGTTCGAGGTCGATGAATCGCTCGTAGTGTCCCAGATCCATATCGGTCTCCCCGCCATCGCGGGTGACGAAGACTTCGCCATGTTGGTATGGAGACATGGTGCCGGGGTCCACGTTGAGATACGGATCCAGTTTCATCACGGAGACGGAGATATTGCGGTTCTTGAGGATACGGCCAATGGAAGCGACAGTAATACCCTTGCCTATGGAGCTAACAACGCCGCCGGTAACGAAAACGTATTTAGTGGCCATTATCAGGCCGGTACGCCCATGCTATCGGATACACGTTCCAGCAGGTAACAATACAGGTTGGTTGCGCATTCAAGAAGGGAATCCGGGAACTCTAAGGAGGGCCCCAAACCAGGACCCTGTATTGGGACGGTGTTATTGTGCTTCGCGCCCCTGTATATGTCAAGAGCGGTGTGTCACTTTTCCCAATGTTTAAGCAAGGAAGGAAGCGAACTGATATGTGCGCCTTGTCCAGCCATTGAGTGCTCTAGTAGGATGACACATGACTATACACATGGACTATTCTCACATCGAACTCACCACCTCCGGCCCAGTGGCCACCCTCACCTTGGCGCGTCCACAGGTGTTGAATGCTGTCAGCCCGTCAATGATCGTTGAGATACGCGATGCAGTGAGGCAGGTGTCGGTTGACGTAAGCCTGAAAGCGCTAGTGGTGCGGGGGCAGGGCCGGGGGTTCTGCGCCGGGGCTGACTTGGTGGCGATGCAGGAGTCCTTTGCGGACAATGCGTCACTGAGACGTTACTTGTCGGGTTTCAATGAGGCGTTGTTCGCCTTGGAAGAGTTGCCCATTCCCACCATAGCGGTAGTGCACGGGCACGCTTTGGCGGGCGGCTTGGAGCTTCTGCTGGCTTGTGACTTGGTCATAGTGGCCGAGGATGCACGTATTGGGGACCAACATATTAACTTTGGTCTCATGCCCGGCGGTGGTTCAACGCAGAGGCTGCCGCGGAAAATCGGCAGGCAGCGAGCGATGGAGCTACTGTTCACCGGGCGCTGGCTGACAGGCAAGGAGGCAGCGGACGCTGGGCTAGCGCTGCGCGCGGTTGCCGTGGACCAACTAGACCACGAGTTGGGACTGTTGCTGGCGGATATAACAAATAAAAGCCGCGATGCGCTCGGCTGGATCAAGGCGATGGTCCGCCAGGGGCAGAGCTTGCCCGTACGGGACGGCGTGACCCAAGAGGTCAATGCATTTGCCCATTACGTGGCTACCTCGCCCCATCCTGCCGAGGGTATCCTAGCGTTCCGCGAGAAGCGGTCGCCAGATTTCGGGTAGGCGCAGGGCTTACGAGGTGTTGGGGCGATGCAAATTCCCTGCGGCTACTCGCGAGAGGGCCGCGGTTCAGGCCGCTTCGGAGTGCGGGGTCGCGCTCAGGTTGCCGATAGGTCCTGTTGCGCCTGCAGGTAGTTGATCATTTTTTGGGGCTGGCGCTCGTAGGCTAGGGCAAAGCGGATAGCGTAGTCCATTGTGAAGTTGGGGGTGATCGACGGGCCGAACCGGTCTTGCAATAGGGCGTGAAGCTCGTCGAGTTCGTCTTTTGCGTGGATTCTTACGTGGTGCCCGGCCTCTGCCATGGTTCCTCTCCTAAGGCTTGTTTACGTGTATCGCGGGTAGACCACTTGACGGTATTGCCTGATGCAGGGTCAGGCCTCAGGTGGCACTCCCAAGTTTGTGGGATTGCCGAGGCTGGGGGAAACATAGGTCGCCGTGCCTCAGGCATATCGCCGGGCGACCGAGCCACATGCAGCGAAATCATCCCCGCCACCCACCGAACCACTGATCTGCGGAATTGTTGGCTAGAGGGCCGCTAGGTTACAGAACTGCCGGGTCGGTCCACCCGTCGTTCAGTTGCGTCACTAATACCATAGCACACTTCCGCTCCGTAGTTGAGGGCTCTGGGGCGACGAACTCACCCAAAATGCGTCCGTACTAGGGGGTGATACCCTTTGTAGGACCCGAAGCGGACGCCGGTAGCAGGAACGTTCCTGCTACCGGCGTGGGAGCAGCCTCAGAGTGAAGAGACTGCTGGAGCTCGCGCACACGCGGACGATGTTCGGCCACGTGACGTGTGCTAGCGGACGCCGGCGGTGCGGTCGCCATCGGGTGAGAGCATGCCAACGCCATTACGGACGGTGCCGAGGGCGCTATCGAGATTGCGCTCCAGGGTCTGCAGGGTCTGGAGGGCGTAGTTATAAGCTTCGGCTCGCTTGGCCATGGCCTCGCGGTCGGCCTGCTCCAAACGTTTGGCTGCTCGCTGCTCGGCCTCTTGCTCGATAAGGTTGGCCCGCTCTTGGGCTGCAGCAATTATCTCGTTGTCGTCCACGCGGGCGCGGTACGCATTCTCGGCCTCGGTGCGGCGGCGCTTAGCGTCGGACTGAGCCTGATGCAACAGGGTATCTTTGTTCTCCAACAGTTGGCGGGCGGCGTCCACCTCTTGCGGGATAGACAGCACGAGCTGGTCCATTAGCTCTTTCATCCTGCGGGCATCGATGATCTTCTGGCCGCCCATGGGCATTGTCTTGCTCGTATCGAGCAGACTCTCCATGCGATAGATGATTGACCTTATATTATCCATGCTTCCCCCTTTTTTCTTGCCTCGTTTTCGCTGGTCCTGTGTCTGTGAGCTATGACGTGGGCAGGGTTGGGACTCTGGGACTAGCCAGCCAGTTTTATGCGCAGTGCATCGGCGACGTGCCTTGGCACCAACCCGTCGATATCTCCGTTCAGGGCCGCCACCTCTTTGAGGAGGCTGGCGCTGACGAATTGATATTGGAGGCTAGTCATCAGGCAGACGAGTTCGATGTCCGGGGCCAACTGCTTGTTCATGAAGGCCATCTCGTATTCGTACTCGAAATCGGCTGCGGTACGCAAGCCTCGGACGATGACGCTGGCCCCTGATTTGCGAGCGAACTCGACCACCAAGCCGTCGAAGGGCACCACTGCTGCATTGGGCAGGTCTGCGACTGCTTGGCGGGCTAGGCCTACCCGCTCATCGGTGTCGAACATGGGCGTCTTCATCGCTGGCGACGAATACACGGCTATGAGCAGCTCGTCGAAGATAGCTGCAGCCCGTTGGGCCACATCGAGATGGCCCATGGAGAAGGGGTCGAAGGACCCCGGATAGAGAGCTTTCGGCATTCAGTCTTCCTTGATGAAGAAGTCGACCATACTGTCGCCATAGCGGCGTGCATCGATGCGTGACAGGGTGCCATATCTTTCGGCTAACTGGACCCGCTTGGAGTGGCCCACCACCACCATGGCTCCCAGTTCCAAGGGCGAGGCCTCGAGAGATGGCTCGCCTAGGGGGGTCAACACTGGCGAGAGATCCGTCATGCGGTATGGAGGATCCATCAGCACCAGATGGTAGGGACCTTCGAGTTCGGGCAATGCTTGTGCCGCCTCCCTACAGTGGACCTTTGCTCCTTGGGAAAGCCCGAGGTCGTGGAGGTTTTCCCGAATGCGCAGGCACTGGCGCCGGTTGCTCTCGACAAAGTCAGCTTCGGGCACTCCTCTACTGAGGGCTTCGATGCCGAGGGACCCTGTACCTGCGAAAAGATCCAACACCTTGGCGATTCTCCCATCCAGAGGACCGAGAACATTGAAGATGGCACCCCTTACCAGTTCCGAGGTAGGTCGGGCTCCTGGTATGGCAGGCCCCTTCAGCGGGCGACCTCCGGCATATCCACTAAGCACACGCACAATAAGAGGGGCGTTCCTGGGTTATGGTAAAGCGGCCCAGACCAATTAGAAAAGCTAGGCTGGGGCTGTACTTCAAGCAGTTTCCGAAGCAAGCAGCTAAATATATGGCTCCCACAGAGTTTTGGTCAAGGTTATGTTGTCTTACCCAGCCTGGGACTCTCGCAGAACTCTTTGTATCTACCTGTTGCTGTCATGCTAGTCCAGCCATGAGGGGCGTGGAACTGGGTATTCTTGCTGCAATAGTGTCGAATTGCTAGAATCTATTGTTTTCCTCTTATGGGCCCCACGGGCAGAGGACGCCTTCCGAAAGGAGATAGCACTTGGGAAAGATTAAGGTCGCCGTTATCGGGGCGGGAAATTGTGCTTCCTCTCTGATTCAAGGCGTATCGAGATATAGAGAGGTGCCGGAGGAGGGTAGGGTACCTGGGTTGATGCACCCCAACTTCGGTGACTATCAAGTAGGGGACATAGAGTTCGTGGCCGCCTTTGATGTGGACGTCAACAAGGTGGGCAAGGACCTGTCGGAAGCCATCTTCGCGGAGCCCAACAACACTGTGAAGATTGCGGACGTACCCTTTATGGGCGTACCCGTCTCCCGAGGCATGACCCACGATGGCATCGGCAAGTACCTGAACGATGTAGTGCAGAAGGCTCCCGGCTCGACTGCGGACATCGCGGGCATACTCCGGGAGCGGGACTGCGATGTAGTAATCAACTACCTGCCGGTGGGCAGCGAAGAGGCTACCAAGTGGTATGTGGAGCAGGTGCTAGCGGCGGGCTGCGCCTTTGTGAACTGCATACCTGTCTTCATCGCGAAGGAGCAGTACTGGGGCCAGCGGTTCCAGCAACGCGGCGTGCCCATCATCGGGGACGACATCAAGTCTCAGGTGGGAGCTACCATCACCCACCGCGTCCTCACCCGTCTCTTCGAGGACCGGGGTGTAAAGCTCGACCGCACGTACCAACTGAATTTCGGTGGCAATACCGACTTCCTCAACATGCTGGAACGGGAGAGGCTGGTCTCCAAGAAGATATCCAAGACCGGCTCGGTGAACTCACAGTTGGAAGTGGAGCTGCCGGCCGAGAACATCCACATTGGTCCGAGTGACCACGTACCTTGGTTAGACGACCGCAAATGGTGCTACATACGTATGGAAGGGCGAGTTTTCGGCGACGCGCCCATTAACCTCGAGCTAAAGCTGGAGGTCTGGGACAGCCCCAATTCGGCTGGCGTGGTGGTGGATGCCATACGCGCCTGCAAGGTGGCCTTGGACCGGGGCATCAGCGGACCGCTGAAGGGGCCCAGCGCCTACTTTATGAAGTCTCCACCCATCCAATACACCGATGATGTCGCGCGACAGATGGTGCAGGACTTCATAGGGGGCGAAGACGTGCCCGACGATCACGCCTAGGCAGCCCGGATCCAGCCTGTACTTTAGAATTCGCTGGGGCAGGCCCGTTGATACCAGCGGGCCGGAGACGCGCACATGAAAATTGGGCTGGTCTGCCCATACGACCTGACCTGGCCCGGGGGCGTGCTGGCCCACATATCCCAGCTTTCGCGCCAGTTCACCCTAATGGGACACGAAGTGAAGATCCTAGCTCCCAACACGCCGGGGCGTGAGCAGGCGAGCGAAGGCGACTATATCCCCATTGGGCGCTCGGTGCCTGTCCCGTATGGGGGTTCCCTAGCACGCATCTCCCTGTCAGTGGGGTCATACAAGGAGGTGCGCCGGGTACTAGACCGGGAGCAGTTTGACATCGTGCATACGCACGAGCCAATGGCCCCTGTGTTGCCCTTGTACGCGGTGCAGTACTCGCAGGCCACAAATGTCGGGACTTTTCACGCGTGCTATAGCAGCGCCCGCCGCTACCGGCTCACTCATCGGATGCTGCGACGCTGGTTTGACCGACTGGACGGACGCATCGCCGTGTCGTCGGGGGCCTACGAGAACGCCAGCACCTACTTTGACAAGGACTTCCGCATAATTCCAAATGGCATAGAACTGGACCGGTTCACCGATGTTCAGCCATTTCCACACTTGCAGGATGGAAAGTTCAACCTGCTATTCGTGGGGCGCTTGGAGGCGCGCAAGGGTTTGCGCTACCTGCTGGAGGCCTACGGACAGCTGAAGTGGGAGTACCCCCAACTGCGTCTGATAGTCGTTGGGCCTGGAGGCCTGGATGCTGATTGCTGGCGGGTGATGAGTGAGCGCAACCTTCAAGATGTGGTGTTCACTGGCAGCGTCCCCTCAGGTGACATACCTCGGTACTATGCCAGTTGTCACGTGTTCTGTGCTCCTGCGACCGGTCAGGAGAGCTTCGGCATTGTGCTCTTGGAGGCCATGGCCTCGGGCAAACCCATAGTCGCTGCGCGGAACCGGGGCTATTCGGCAGTGGTGAGCCACGGATATCAGGCCCTGATGGTCCCTCCGAAAGACTCTGAGACACTAGCCTATGCTATCAGGGAGCTTCTCGAAGCCCCAGAACTGCGGGACCAACTGGCCGCCAATGGGCGCGAAGATGTGCAACGGTACAGCTGGGGCGTCGTGGCCGACGAAGTCATGGACTACTACGAAACCCTGCTGCAGAACAGGCGGCGTGCCGGAGGACCGCGGAATGGCGCTGCCTAGCCGGGAGCAATTGAGAGCGGCTTTACTACGGTACGTGGAGTTACCAGGCGCGCGCGTTTTCAACCGCTTTGGGTTCACTCCCAATGGCATCACCGTGTTGGGGTTTGCCGTAGCCTGCACCGGAGCGGGGCTGGCCGCCGCCGGATATCTGTTGGCTGGAGGTCTTGTGTTCCTGTTGGGCAGTGTGTTGGACCTGTTCGATGGGGCCTTGGCGCGGCATACAGGGAAGGCTACCCCCTTTGGGGCACTGCTGGACTCGGTGCTGGACCGGTTGGGCGAAGCTGCGCTGTTCCTGGGCTTGGCCATATACGCCGTGCGGGAGTTGGATGGGGAGCAGTGGGTGCTATGGGGCACGTCGCTGGACCGGCTCATGCTGTTCATAGTGACGCTGCTGCTGGCGCTAGTATTTTCCCAAGCGGTCAGCTACGCCCGAGCGAGAGGTGAGGGGTTGGGCATCGAGACTCGTGCCGGGTTCATGACCCGCCCAGAACGAGTCGTGATTCTAGGTGTATGCGTAGCCGTTGGCTACCCAGAGGTGGCGATGATTGCCATCGCTGCCGTTTCCGCCCCCACCTTGGTGCAACGGGTGTGGCACATCAAGCGTCAGATAGGTTCTGCATCATAGTCCTGGTTCTCAGGGGTGTAGATTAACCGAGCGGACGAGTGCTAAACTGCCACGAATCCAGCGCCCCTGGACGTGCGCAACGGGTCCTGAAGTCGCCGCATTGGGGCTATGTGTACCATTGCTTCCACGAGGATGTTGGCTCACGCCATTGTCGGGTGGAGGCCTCCGGAGGAGCCATGACTCTCATCCCTGACCGAGAAAAAAACGATCTGAAGCGCGCCATGCGCACGGACCTCAAGGACAAGGTCTCGATCAAGCTGTACACGCAGCGGGCGAGCGCCCTTGCCGTTCCGGGCCGGGAGTGCCGTTACTGTGGCGAGACCCAGCAGCTAATGGAAGAGCTTGCTGCCTTGTCGCCCAAGCTGGAACTGGAGATCATCGATGTCTATGCCCAGTCCGAAGAAGCTAGGGAGGCGGGCATTGAGCGTATTCCGGCGATTGTGCTGGGCGATACCAAGGGTTCGCGGGTCAAGTTCTACGGCATACCCATGGGCCACGAGTTCCCCACGATAATCGAGGGGATCAAGACGCTCTCACGGGGAGTCAGTCCTCTCACCATGGACTCCCGGAAGAAACTGAAGCGGGTGAACCACGCGATCCACATCCAGGTGTTTGTCACACCAAATTGAGGGTTCTGCCCTCAGGTGGCCAGGTTGGCCCACGCAATAGCCATGGAAAACTCGAATATCAAGGCCGATGTGGTAGAGGTCAGTGAGTTCCCGTCTCTGGGGCAGATGTACTCAGTGCGCTCTGTGCCCCAGACGGTTGTGAACGAGGCCATGCGTTTCACCGGGGCCATCTCCGAGGGGGACTTCGTGGATAAAGTTGTGCAATTGGGTGTCCGAGAGAATGAGGACGCCAAGTCTTGAAGGGCATGCGGCTAAGACTGGTACCTAGCGATATGGGAAACAATCGGTACATCGAAGCGGGAGTTACTGGTGAGAGAGCTTGAAGGTGACCATCAGGGGCAAGGCTTACGCATAGCTGTCGTGGCCGCTAGGTTCAATCAGTTCATCACCGGCCTGCTGCTGGAAGGTGTGCGCAACGGCTTATGCACCCACGGTGTGCGGGAAGAAGATACCGTGCTGCTGCGGGTGCCGGGAGCCTTCGAGCTTCCCCTGGTGGCCAAGACCCTAGCTGGCTCCGGACGCTATGACGCAGTGGTCTGCTTGGGGGCGGTCATCCGGGGTGAAACGACTCACTACGACTTGGTAAGCGGACAAGCAGCATCGGGGATAACATCAGCATCTCTCGAGACCCAGGTACCTGTGATCTTTGGCGTACTCACCACTGAGAACATCGACCAAGCCATCAATCGCGCCGGTGGCAAGATGGGGAACATTGGCTATGATGCCGCACTGTCGGCAATTGAGATGGCGAACCTTATGCGCCAGGTTAGGGACTTGGAGCCGTAGCCCGACCCGTGTGTCGCCCCCATCTCGCGTTATCATGGGGGCCAATTAGGCGCAGGTGGGGGCTCCTGTCAGACGTCTACCCTTAAGCGTCTACCTTATTGATGGTCATTGTAGTCTTCATGTAGGTAGCTTGCTTTTGTGTCAATATGACTGACGCTGGAGGCGCATGGCGATGCGATTGACCGTCGGTCACGACCGATGCTAAGATGCGGATTGATAAGTGAATAATCTAGTCCCAGCGGGAGCTTGGTGGAGCCGGGCTGAGAGGCCCCGACGGATTCGGGGCGACCGCTAGAACCTGATCCGGGTAATGCCGGCGAAGGGAGTTGGCTGCTCGCCGTCAGGCTCCCTGACGGCTTTTTCTTTTCCGGACAGGATGGGCGCAAGGAGCGGAGCCATGGCTGATGACCTGGTGATTGCCGACAAGACCTTCAAGTCCCGCTTGATCGTGGGTACTGGACGCTACCGCACCATGGAGGAAATGGTCGACGCGATCGATGCGTCGGGCACGGAGATGGTGACAGTGGCGATTCGCCGTCTCGACTTGGACAACCCTGCCGAGAAGACGATTCTCGACTACATCGACTGGACCAAGTACAACATCCTGCCCAACACCGCGGGTTGTAAGACTGTAGAAGAGGCCCTGTTCGTGGCCCGGTTGGGACGACAGGTGTCGCAGAGCAACTGGGTCAAGCTGGAGGTTATTCCAGACGCGAGCTATCTGCTGCCCGATCCCATCGGCACGTTGGAAGCGGCGCAACTGCTGGTGAAAGAGGGCTTCATAGTGCTTCCCTACATCCATGCGGATCCTGTGTTGGCCAAGAGGCTGGAGGAAGCGGGCTGCGCCACGGTCATGCCTCTGGGTTCTGCTATTGGGTCCGGACAAGGGATACACACTGCCGAAGAGATACGCATCATAGTCGAGCAGGCCCGCGTGCCCGTGGTGGTGGACGCTGGCTTGGGCGTCCCCTCTGACGCGTCGGAGGCTTTGGAGATGGGGGCGGATGCCGTACTGGTGAATACGGCCATTGCCCAAGCGCAAGACCCCACTCTGATGGCGCAAGCGTTCTGCAAGGGTGTGGAAGCCGGACGGGAGGCCTATGTCGCGGGGCGTATACCGCGACGGGCTTCGGCGGCTGCCAGCAGTCCTACCGTCGACGTGCCCCAACCGGTGGCCGCTAACTAAGGCCATGAACGCCCTGCCGACTCCAATCTTGTGCCTCGTCACCGACCGGGCGGCGCGTCGAGAGGCCGCCCTGGAGGCGGCTGTTGTGGCTGCCGTTGAGGGTGGGGTGGATATGGTGCAGTTGCGCAAGAAGGACCTGCCAGGGCGCGCTCTGCTGGAGGTGGGCCAGAGGCTGAAGAGGGCTATAGAAGGGCGGGCCCTGCTCATCATTAACGAGCGAGTGGACGTGGCGCAGGCCTGTGATGCCGACGGGGTGCAATTGGGCGAGGATGGCCTGCCAGTTCCGGTGGTGCGCCGCCTACTGGGTGAGGGTAAGCTCATAGGGCGCTCGGTACATAGTGTGGAAGCCGCGATGCAGGCTCAGAGCGAGGGGGCCGACTTCCTGGTGGTGGGGACCATTTTCACCACTGGCTCTCACCCTGGGGCGAAGCCTGCCGGGGTTGGACTGCTGGCTGAGGTTGCGCAGCAGGTGCAAGTGCCCTTCCTAGGCATCGGAGGGATCACTGCGGGAAACGTCCCGGATGTCATGCGAGCGGGGTCGTCAGGGGCAGCACTCATAAGCGCGATACTCTCTGCACCTGACCCCAAGGAGGCGGCTGCTCACATCAAGGGGCGGATGAGGGCTGCTTTGGGACGAGCGCCGGAGGCTTCCAGGAGAGGTCATGGCAGTTAATCTGACGGTCAACGGGAAACCACGGGAGATTGAAGGCAGTCAGGAGTTGCTGGCTTTTTTGGAGGGGTTGGGCGTTAACCTGAACTTCATTGCCGTGGCTTACAACGGCGAGGTGCTGGACAAGGACGACTTCCCTAGCGTGACCTTAAATGAGGGGGATGTGCTGGAGATTGTCAGACCAGTGGGTGGGGGCTGAAGGTTAAGACAGCACCTCAATCTTTGGTTCTGGTCCGTCTGTAATCTCGCCCACTACCCGAGCACCCTCCACGCTCCGCGCCTGCAGCTCTCCAAGCAACTGCTCCACCTTCTCCGGCGCCACTGCGATCAGCAGGCCGCCCGATGTCTGGGCGTCGCAGAGTAGCAGTTTGTCTTCGTCCGATAGGTTGGAGTGCCATCGGGTGATGGCTTCCACGCCACTGAGGTTGCGATGGGTGCCTCCGGGGGCGACTCCTTTTGCAAGCAGGTCAGCGACCCCGGGAAGGACGGGGATCTTGCCGAGGTGAATGCGGGCACCAACCCCACTGCCCCGCACCATGCCTTCCAAGTGGCCCATAAGTCCAAAGCCGGTGATATCGGTGCATGCGTGGGGGCCTACTTGCATCATGGCCTCTGACGCACGCTGATTGAGAGTGGCCATGGTATCGACGGCACCTTGGAGTACGACGTCGGAAACAGCCGCTTGTTTGGCTGCGGTGGTGATTACGCCGGTACCAAGGGGCTTGGTGAGCACGAGTTGGTCGCCGGGCTTGGCGCCGGCGTTGGTCACCTGCTGGCCGGGGGTGACGGTGCCGACTACGGCCATGCCATACTTTGGCTCTTCGTCGTCCACGGTGTGCCCGCCGACGATGAGGCAGGAGGCCTCTTGGGCTTTGGCGTAGCCTCCCTTAAGGATGTCCCCTAGGATCTCCTTGGGGAGGCTGTTGGGAAAGCCAACGATGTTAAGGGCGAGCAGGGGCTTGCCTCCCATGGCGTAGACATCACTGAGGGCATTGGCGGCGGCGATGGCGCCGAAGTCGTAGGGGTCGTCTACCACGGGGGGGAAGAAGTCCATGGTGAACACCAAGGCCAGATTGTCCTGCAGGCGGAAGACACCCGCGTCATCACCAGTCTCTGTTCCTACGAGGAGGTCGGGGTGCTGGATCAGGGGAAGGTCTTTCAGGACCTGCACGAGGTCCTCTCTACTGATCTTGGCCGCTCAACCGGCGCAGTGAGAAAGCTGGGTCAATCGGACCTGCTGGCTCTGCATACCTCTCCTGTGGTGTTGGGTCTACGTAGTTGCAGGGTCATTATATGTCTTTGGGTGTATCCGGCCTGCGGGCTGGCCTTGGCGTTTCCGGCGTGAGCATGCTGTTTTCAGAAGTCTATCGAGCGCACAAGACGGAAATGTGACTGCGCTGCTCTTGCCTCCCCGTGCGCTGTTTCATACGGAATGCGTGGTAGGGCTAGCACCCAGGGCTAGGCACTGATAGCTCGTTCCAGTTCGCAGCGTCCATCATGCGGGCCCAGTGGTTGTAGAAGCCGCGGCCGTTCATCTCACTGAAGCGGTAGTCGCTCTTCCATGCCATCAAGTCTTCATTGAAACCTTCGTGGCCGATCCCCATGCCCACGTTGACCCAAGAGCGGCGAGACACCGTGCCCCGGCAGGTCTGGGTGCATTCCTGCCAGTTGTCCATGTCGTCGACCTCGAAGGTCCCGGAGGGGCTGAAGGTACGGATGCCTGTCAGCCGGATGGCTTCCTTCACGTCAGGCGGGGCGTCCCGGTCGGTGAAGAGCCAAGACCATATCTCGATTTTGTCGGGGCCTCGGGGCTGCCAAAGCCGGAAGCTGCGGGTGTTGGAACGCAGGATGGAGAAGTTGGGGAAGACGGTCCCCACGATGGGATTGACCAAGGGGAGGCGTGGCCCCAAGCGTTTATTTACCTCTGGGAGGATGCTCTCCTCGTAGGCGTTCAACTCAGGAATTGGGAGGTCGACGGGCTCCCCAGGTCCGGTGCTGTTGATGCAATGCCCCATGCCGGGGTAAATCATCATTCCGGCGTTGGTCGGCCTCACGCGGAAGTTGCCCCCAAAACCCGTCTGTATGGCCGACAGGTGGGTCCAGCCAACGTGATAGGGGTCGCCGCCAAAGCTTTCAGAGGGGAACTTCCAGTTGCAGGACAGAGTCCATTTGTGTACCCCGCCGATGACCTCGATGCCGCCCTCGCGCCGGTCGAAGAAGCAATCCAGGTACCAAGCCATCTCGCCCAAGTAGTCGAGGAGGGAGGGTGCGTTGGCGTCGAAGGTGGCGAACACCAGCCCCTTGTAACTGTCCAACTGGGCCACGGGAGCCAGACCCCACTTGGAGGTATCAAGCTCGTCGTAGTAGGCCTCCTTGAGGCTGGGAACGGCGATGAGCTTGCCGTCGTTGCCGTAGGTCCAGCCGTGGTAGGCGCACACAAAGGCGGAGGCGTTGCCTTCGTCTGCCCGGCAGACGCGGTTGCCCCGGTGGCGGCAGACGTTGAGGAATGCCCGGATGATGCCATCATGGCCTCGGACGACCAGCACTGGGTCCTCGCCCATGTAGGTGGAGAAGAAGTCGCCGGGGTTGGGGATCTGGCTTTCGTGGCAGAGGAAGAGCCAGCAGCGGGCGAAAATCTGCTCCAGTTCCTGCTGATAGATTTCGGGGTCGATGAAGATGCTGCGGCTCACCAAGCCTTGGGGGTTCACCAGTTCTTTGGCCGTTGTGGTCATGGTTGCCGTCCTTTCGGGGTGTGGCTGCATGCATGCCTCACGTATGCGGTGATGTTAGCAGATTTAGGGTGGGGCTGGGTAATGTGGGACGGAAGAAGGTGTCGCACCAAGTTGGACTTCTAGGCAAACCCCACAAGCGGTTATATGATGCGCCCAACCTAGGGATTTCTGGCAGCACACTCACTCGAGCGGGAGGGCCGGGCTCATGACGACAACACGGGCGTCCTTTCTGACGGAGACTTATGGAGGGTATCAGCACAGGGAGGTTCCTGCGGAGGATGCGGAGATTACGCGGGTGGGGCCGGGGACGCCTTGCGGTGAGTGGATGCGGCGTTATTGGGTTCCCGTCGCCTTCGAGAAGGACTTGGGTGACCTGCCGAAGCGGATACGCATACTGGGCGAGAACTTGGTCATTTACAAGGACAAGCAGGGGACCATCGGGCTGCTGGAGTTGCATTGCAGCCACCGTGGATCTTCACTGGAGTTTGGCATCATAGAGGAGCGGGGCATCAAGTGCTGCTACCACGGGTGGAAGTACGACTACGATGGCACGATTTTGGACACGCCGGGGGAGCCAGAGGACAGCACGCTGAAAGACAGGTTGTGCCATGGCGCATATCCCACGCGGGTGCATCTGGGCATTGTGTTTGCGTATATGGGGCCGCCGGAACTTATTCCGCCTCTGCCGGTCTATGACACCTTCCAGTTGCCGGATGTGGAGTACTACCTGATGGAGAGGTATGTGTTTCCGTGCAACTGGCTTCAAGTGAAGGAGAACTGCATGGACCCCGCCCACCTCTATTTCTTGCATACCACGGTGAGCGCTGTGCAGTTCAAGGAAGACTTGGCCATTGAATCGGAGATGGACTTTATGGAGGTGCCTACTGGCGGGATGATTTACGTTGATACGCGCCGGTTGGGTGACAGGGCTTGGGTGCGCATCGCAGACTACATTCCGCCATTCATACACCAGTTCCTGCTGAACCCGCCGGGGGAGCGCCAACCGGTGAAGCACGCTGAGCGCACTCACTGGTCGGTGCCTGTGGACGATACCCACACCATGTTCGTAGGTCTGGCCCGCCTCAAGGACGGGGAGGAGCCGCCGACGGGTATCGAGTTTGGCCAGACCGACGACAGGGCCTACGAGGAGAGGCAGCGCGTGCCGGGAGACTACGATGCGCAGGTCACGCAGAGGCCGATCGCCCGCCACGGGTTGGAGCACTTGGGGAGCACGGACCGGGGCATCATTATGCTGCGCAACCTAGTCCGGCGGAGCATACGAGCGGTGCAGAGCGCGACGGTGCCTCAGCAACGGTTGAATGTCGCGGAGGTAAGGGTGCCCACCTTCTCTAGCAGCACCCTATTGCCTCTGGCTCTAGCGCCTACGCCTGCTGAGGACAGGCAATTGCTGCGGGAAACGGGCCGCCGCGTCGCGGAAGGGATCGTCAGGGAGCGCACAGCTTAGGCGCTCCCTCACGTTTTGCGCCTCACCTAGCGGGAGGGGACCATCATCTCCACGTTGGCTTCGTCCCAGGGGCCGGGGAAGTTGCCTTTGTGGTTGGTTTCGCCGGAGAAGATGTTCTCTTCGCTATGCCACTGGCTGCGGGGCATCTCGTAGGAAACCTCTACGCCGTTGCCGTCGGGGTCCTGGAGGTAGATGCCTATGGAGATGCCGTGATCGGCGACGCGGTCGATCTCCACGCCCTTAGCCTTGGCGCGGTGGTAGAACTCCTTGAGGTCCTCGAGGCTCTCCATCTGCCAGCCAGTGTGGTTCAAGCCCACGCGGCCCTGCTCGGGGCCCGGGGCGTCAGCGCCGACTGATATCAGGGCCACCTCGTGGGACTGCTCGATATCCGACGTCAGGAAGGCGATCTTGCCGGGCACCACGTCGTAGGTGTGGAGACCGAGTATGTCGGCGTACCATTCCCGGGATACCTCAGAATCGCGTACGAACAGGTTGGCGTGCTGTAGATACTTCGGCTTGTAACCCATGGCTACCCCCTCCTGGAAGATGGTGTGTGGTCCGGTGGCAGCTTGGACTGTAGCTGCGGGTCATTGGGGTTCAGGCCCAAGTCCTCGTCGGTCACATCGACCCGGCCTCCTATGGCTTTCTCGACTGGCCTGCCCACCGTCGCCCGCCAATCCCTGATCTTGGCGGTGACAATGCGGGCGTCCAAAAATCGATTGGCGTCGTCGGCACCAAGGCCGAAGCCCGCTTCAGGGGTCATGTGGCCGATGATCAACTCGTCGTTGAAGAACAAATCCAGTTGGCCGTGGCCTCCGGGAACCAAGTTGAAGGAGCGGATGTCGTTGGGGAAGCGCTCCAGAATCTCGGCAGCTATCCAAGCTGCCCTCAACGCGTGGCCTCAGGGCACGCAGTACTCGATGCGGATGTCCAGCTTCTCAATGGGTCCGTTTTCGTGGTCGTGGCCCTGCTCCTGCGCCATGGGCACCCCCCTGCCTTACAGTGCGGCGATAGTAGCCACGAGTGCCCGCAGCCGTCAACCTCGGAAAGGAATAAGCCAGTACAAAAGAAATCCTGCTTTTATTGAAGGATTTTGGGAGGGAGTGCTAGAATAGGTTACTTGGCTTCCGCTTTCAGAAGCTCCTTCCCCGGTAGCTCAGCGGTAGAGCGGTCGGCTGTTAACCGATTGGTCGTAGGTTCGAGTCCTACCCGGGGAGCCAACCCTTCCAGTATTAGGCTCGCCAGTATGCCGCCCACCTGCGCCATCTGCATCAGGAACCCGGAAGCAGCCATCCCCCTTGGCAGGCAATTGTCCTCCGGCATCCAGCCGGTGCGGGTGCGCCCTCCTGTACATCCAACGACACGCCGTCGAGAGCGACGGTGGAGCCGCAGTAACTTTGTGAGGTTGCGGGCTTCGAGAAGGGCTGCCACGTAGCTGGTATACAGGAAGGACGGTGAGCGGGGGTGGAATGGAAAAGTGGAGAGCAATATTAGGCAATCCGTAGGTCGGAGCCTTGACAGGATAGGTACGCACAGTCTAAGTTACGCTCCGTTGGGTTGCGCCCACGGCGTCTTGCGCCGCTGGCGCTATATTGGCATAAGGGGCGTAACAGCATGGAGCCCAAGTCGCTGAATGTGGGACCGGACTACACGGAGGGAACGAGCAGCAAGATGAAGACACTGTTTCGCAGAAGCGCCCACCCAGGGCACACAGCGCAGACCACACAGCAGACCGAGCCGTTGGGGCGGCGCTTGCAGCGGGCTTTGACGGGCGGTGGCAGCTTCGAGCCCTCCGCGCCGGACACACCTTCAGGCAGAGGGGCGGCTTTGCTGGTCGCGAAGAGGCACCCCTTCTTTTTGATTGCGGTTGCGCTCATGGCGGCCCTTGCGGTGAGCATGTCGTTGCTGTGGAGTGGGGGCTATCTCCAGGCACAGCAAACAGGGTGTACCCCCTCGGACGATAAGTTCTGCTACGCAGAAGACAGGACGGACGCGGTAGCGACGTTCACGGCTGCGGACCCTGAGGGTGCGGCGGTGAGTTGGTCACTGAGTGGCATGGACGCCGATGACTTCATGATTGATAGTGGCGTGTTGAGCTTTGCCAAGTCGCCCGACTATGAGAAGGCGACTGATGGGGACACGAATAACGACGGTGATAACACTGACACGGATGAGGTAGCGTCTGACAACGTGTACGAGGTAACGGTGCAGGCCACCGATGAGACCATGACGGTAGGGATGAAGGAGATCACGGTCGAAGTGACCAACGTGAACGAGGATGGGACGGTGACGCTGTCGGCGCGGAGGCCGCAATCTGCTGCTGCGTTTACGGCCGACGTCACTGACCCGGATGGCGCGGTGTCCAATCCTCAGTGGCAGTGGTCGAAGTCCGGTTCGAGGAATGGCACCTACGTTGATATAGAGAATGCGACGAACACGGTCTACACACCGGCGGACAAGGACATCGGGGCCTATCTGCGGGCCACGGTGACCTACACGGACCCAGAGGGAGCGGACTCGGCGATGGAGTCGTCGGAACTATCGGTTGCCTCGGTTCGTGGCAATAACAACCCACCGGCATTTGACGATGACCAGGACCCAGTTACGCCTGGTGACCAGGGGGATGCTGCAAGAGACGTAGCGGAGAACACGGAAGCTGGTGTGGCGATTGGCTCGCCGGTGATGGCCACGGACGAAGACGGCGATGACTTGACCTACACCCTGTGGGACACGGGCGGGGCCACACAGACGGGGGACTCGCTTCTATTCGCCATTGACTGGGACACGGGGCAGATCAGGACCAAAGGGACACTGAACCATGAGACTGGCGGCGGTACTTACACGCTTGTGGTGCGTGCGACGGACCCTGCGGGGGACCCGGACGTGGCGACTGCTGTGGCGGCAAATAGCGACTTCGTCACTGTGGTGATCACCATCGACGACGTGAATGAAGCGCCGACGATAACAGGCGATGCAGCGGTGACGTTCCAAGAGGACACAGGCGCCATAACCACGGAGCTTGCCACCTATACGGGGGCTGACGAAGACGATGACGACACCCCCCATCCTGGTACGGTCTCTAGCTGGTCGGTGGGTGGAGCTGACGGGAGCAAGTTCAACATTGGGAATGAGACTGGCGGTACCCCCGGCCAGTTGAAGTTCAAGGTGAAGCCCGACTTTGAGAATCCGACGGACGCCGACGGAGACAATGTGTATGAGGTGACGGTGCAGGCCTCGGACGGCGTGCTTACGGGCATGCACATGGTGAAGGTCACTGTTGCGAACGAGAACGAAGACGGAACTGTGACCCTGAACAGGGTCCAGCCGCGGGCAGGAATCCCCGTAACGGCGAGCGTGAGTGATCTTGACGGGCGGATATCCAAGCTCACGTGGCAGTGGTACCGGGGAACGAACGTAGACACGACGAGCCTGCCAGCAACAGCATGTGCCGATGACAGCAGCAACGATTGTTCCATCGATGGGGCGAAGTCAGCGATGTACACGCCGACGTCGGGAGACGTGGGCGAAACGCTGACGGCCGTGGCGAGCTATACGGATGGAGAGGCCTCTGGGCAGGTAACTGCGGGAGAGGCGGACAATGCGACAGCTCTGGACACGCGGAACAAGGCACCGGTGTTCAACGACCAGGACGCCGAGACCGATGGCGTGCAGAACACGATGGCGATGCGGAGCGTGGAAGAGAACACGGAGGTTGCTGACCCGGACGATGACGCGATTACGGACAGCGTAGACGACAACGTAGGCAGCCCGGTGACGGCCACTGACACAAAAGCTGACGGCACACCCGAGACATTGATTTACACCCTGAGTGGCCCTGATGCGGCATCGTTCAGGGTGAGGCAGGACGATGCAACCACCACGACTGTGGACGAGGGTGGCCAGATAGAGGTCGGGTCTGGGACGATGCTCGACTACGAGGGCAAGAGGACCTATATGGTAACGGTGACTGCGGAGGACTCCTTCGGGCTGACTGCCTCCATAGACGTGACCATCATGGTGACGGCCCTTGATGAACCGCCAGCGATTACCGGGGACGACGAGGCCGAGTACGCAGAAGACAGGACGGACGCGGTAGCGACGTTCACGGCTGCGGACCCTGAGGGTGCGGCGGTGAGTTGGTCACTGAGTGGCATGGACGCCGATGACTTCATGATTGATAGTGGCGTGTTGAGCTTTGCCAAGTCGCCCGACTATGAGAAGGCGACTGATGGGGACACGAATAACGACGGTGATAACACTGACACGGATGAGGTAGCGTCTGACAACGTGTACGAGGTAACGGTGCAGGCCACCGATGAGACCATGACGGTAGGGATGAAGGAGATCACGGTCGAAGTGACCAACGTGAACGAGGATGGGACGGTGACGCTGTCGGCGCGGAGGCCGCAATCTGCTGCTGCGTTTACGGCCGACGTCACTGACCCGGATGGCGCGGTGTCCAATCCTCAGTGGCAGTGGTCGAAGTCCGGTTCGAGGAATGGCACCTACGTTGATATAGAGAATGCGACGAACACGGTCTACACACCGGCGGACAAGGACATCGGGGCCTATCTGCGGGCCACGGTGACCTACACGGACCCAGAGGGAGCGGACTCGGCGATGGAGTCGTCGGAACTATCGGTTGCCTCGGTTCGTGGCAATAACAACCCACCGGCATTTGACGATGACCAGGACCCAGTTACGCCTGGTGACCAGGGGGATGCTGCAAGAGACGTAGCGGAGAACACGGAAGCTGGTGTGGCGATTGGCTCGCCGGTGATGGCCACGGACGAAGACGGCGATGACTTGACCTACACCCTGTGGGACACGGGCGGGGCCACACAGACGGGGGACTCGCTTCTATTCGCCATTGACTGGGACACGGGGCAGATCAGGACCAAAGGGACACTGAACCATGAGACTGGCGGCGGTACTTACACGCTTGTGGTGCGTGCGACGGACCCTGCGGGGGACCCGGACGTGGCGACTGCTGTGGCGGCAAATAGCGACTTCGTCACTGTGGTGATCACCATCGACGACGTGAATGAAGCGCCGACGATAACAGGCGATGCAGCGGTGACGTTCCAAGAGGACACAGGCGCCATAACCACGGAGCTTGCCACCTATACGGGGGCTGACGAAGACGATGACGACACCCCCCATCCTGGTACGGTCTCTAGCTGGTCGGTGGGTGGAGCTGACGGGAGCAAGTTCAACATTGGGAATGAGACTGGCGGTACCCCCGGCCAGTTGAAGTTCAAGGTGAAGCCCGACTTTGAGAATCCGACGGACGCCGACGGAGACAATGTGTATGAGGTGACGGTGCAGGCCTCGGACGGCGTGCTTACGGGCATGCACATGGTGAAGGTCACTGTTGCGAACGAGAACGAAGACGGAACTGTGACCCTGAACAGGGTCCGGCCGCGGGCAGGAATCCCCGTAACGGCGAGCGTGAGTGATCTTGACGGGCGGATATCCAGGCTCACGTGGCAGTGGTACCGGGGAACGAACGTAGACACGACGAGCCTGCCAGCAACAGCATGTGCCGATGACAGCAGCAACGATTGTTCCATCGATGGGGCGAAGTCAGCGATGTACACGCCGACGTCGGGAGACGTGGGCGAAACGCTGACGGCCGTGGCGAGCTATACGGATGGAGAGGCCTCTGGGCAGGTAACTGCGGGAGAGGCGGCAGCTGCGACAGTGGAGGACACGCGGAACAAGGCACCGGTGTTCAACGACCAGGACGCCGAGACCGATGGCGTGCAGAACACGATGGCGATGCGGAGCGTGGAAGAGAACACGGAAGCATTCGCTGACGACAGCACGGCGGACAACGTTGATGCTAGCAACGTCACTGGCAACGACAACGTGGGCAGCCCGGTGACGGCCACTGACCCTGACCCCAACTCAGACCCGCTAATCTACACCCTGAGTGGCCCTGATGCGGCATCGTTCAGGGTGAGGCAGGACGATGCAACCACCACGACTGTGGACGAGGGTGGCCAGATAGAGGTCGGGTCTGGGACGATGCTCAACTACGAGGGCAAGAGGACCTATATGGTGACGGTGACTGCGGAGGACTCCTTCGGGGCAACCGCCTCCATTGATGTGACCATCATGGTAACGGACCTGGATGAAGGCCCGGTGATCGTGGCGGGCGGCTTGGCCATCGATGGGATGGTGAGCCTGGATGTGATGGAAAACGTAACCTCCGTGGGAACCTACAGGGCGAGTGGTCCGGACAATGCCATGGCAAGGTGGACGCTGGAGGGGGCGGATGCCATGCACTTCAGCGTGGGCACGGCAACGGGCGAAATGACTGAGCTGATGTTCAGCAGTGCGCCGGACTACGAGATGCCCAGAGGCATGGCGCAGAGCGCCACCAACATAAACACGTACATGGTTACGCTCAAGGCCGACGACGGAACGTACAGCGACACCCACGAAGTCACCGTCATGGTCACCAACGAGCAAGAAGACGGGACCGTCACCATCACCCCCACCGCCACAGCGGTCAATACAGAATTGACTGCGACCCTGAGCGACCCGGACGGGGGCGTGACGGGAGTGACGTGGCAGTGGGCCAGCGAGAACCCTGACGGGACCTACTCAGACATAGCCGGAGAGACGGATGCCACCTACACCCCGGTGTCAGCGGATACGGGCAAGCACCTGCAGGCGACGGCAACCTACACCGATGCCCTAGGCAGTGACCAGCCAGCCTCCGCGATAACGGCGGACACAGTGACAGACCGCTCCGCCAACTACTACGACTCCATCGCTGGCGGCGGTAACGACAACGGCACCATAGACGTTCCTGAAGTGCTCAAGGCAGTGCAGGACTACTTCGCAGGAAACCTGCCAGTTAGCGTCGTGCTGGAAGTCGTGACCCGGTACTTCGCAGGAACGTAAAAGCCTTCCTCCCGGAAGGGGTGAGCAGGAAGGCCTAGGATGGGGGCGTGTCCCCAGCCAGCTAACTGAGGCTAGATCTGGCGACAGGACCGCCCCCCCACAGGTAAGGCTAGTAAAAAGACAGGATCGCACGGAGGCAGAGGAGGCCGAGCTTGTCAAAGCAAGCAGTGACGATGGTGGGAATCATAACCGCGTTGGCCGTAGCTCTAAGCGTAATGGGGCTGTTGGCCGTGCAGAACGCAGCAGCCCAAAACACCGGCCCTGAGAGGGCGTTCTCGCCAGCGTCGGTCGAGCCCGGTGGCGAAGTCAGCGTCACGATCGATGGCCTAGGGCTTGCTCTCGGTTTCGGAACTCTCAAAGAAACGCTGCCTGAGGGATTTTCCTACGTAGATGAATCCGCGATGGCTACAGGAGGCGACTTAGCCGGGGTTACGACAACGGTCTCAGGTCAGGATGTAACGTTTGCGCTGATTGCAGCCACCGGGTTGACATATGATGTGGCTGTGGGTAGCAGTGTGACCCCAGGCTCCTACCCCTTCACTGGCGCCTTCATTACTCTTGCGAGCCCCGATCCCGGAGACCCCGTGGGTGGGTCCCCCAGTGTCGCAGTGGAAGCGGCGCCCACCCAGTCGCCCACTCCCACTCCCACCCCCACGCCGACACCCGAGCCAACCACAGGGCCCAGCAGGACCGTCGCACCGGCAATGGTGAATGCTGGCGGTCAGGTGACTGTGACTGTCAGTGGCTTGGGGTTGTTGACGGGGTTCGGTTCGGTGATCGAGAGCCTGCCCAGCGGGTTCTCGTATGCTCCAAACTCCCTTACAGTTAGCGGTGCTGCTGAGGCTGCTGGCACCCCAACCTTCAGCGATAACGGGCAGACCGTTACCTTCACCTTGGTGGGAGCCGAGTCCATCACCTATCGCTTGCTGGTTGCACAAAGCGTGGCCACTGGTTCTTACGACATCTCGGGCATCTTGGAGACCTTGGCAGGACAACAAGCTATAGAAGCGACCAGCGTGGCAGTGCAAGGAAGCACTCAGCCTACAGGACCGGCGAGAGCGTTTTCTCCAGCCACGGTGCCGCCGGGCGGAGAGGTCCGCATCACCATCAGCAACTTGGGTTTGGTGACCGGATTCGGGGAGGTCATCGAAACGCTGCCAGTGGAATTCAGCTACATCGATGGCTCTGAAGTGGCGAGCGGCACGCCCAATGCAGCCGCCGATGCTGACGTCGTCGGACAGACGGTGACGCTCACCGTGGTGGGTGTCGACACCCTGAGTTACCGGGTGTCGGTCGCCGACGACGCAGCGCAGCAGGCCTATACGGTCACAGGGGCGGTTGAGACGCTGGCTGGCACTCAGGATATCGGTGGCGCGGAAACCATCACGGTCAGCGTAACTGCCCCCCCACCGGTTTCAAGGCCATCCAGGCCTGCTGCGCGCCCTGCAAACAGGATGCCCGCTTTCGACGAAGGCGGATCGGCCTCCCGCTCGGTGGAGGAGAATTCCGCGGCAGGGACTATGATAGGCGACCCAGTTACCGCAACGGACCGCGACGAGGACGATGTACTCACATACAGCATCGTCAACGGAGAATCAGAATTCAATATCGATAGAGCTACGGGCCAGTTGACGGTAGCCGCTGGCGCCGTCCTCGACTACGAGGCCAAGAGCTCCTACGCCATAGTGGTAGGAGTGAAGGATGGAACGGACGATTCCATCGACGACCGCATCGATGTGACAGTTTCGCTGACCAATGTCGACGAAAATGGAGCGGTGACCGTCTCGGTGGAGCAGCCCGAAGTGGGCGAGGACGTCACGGCCAGCGTATCCGACCCTGACGGTGACGTGTCGGATGTGACGTGGCAGTGGGAGCGGTCAGAAGACGGCCAGACGTGGACAATGATCGCTGACGCCACCGGCGACGGCTACACGGTGGTCGACGCGGATGAGGGCTACTACCTCAGGGCTACCGCGAGCTACACCGACGGACACAGTGCGGGCAAGATGGCACAGACCGCTACGGTCAACGCGGTGCCAGTGGTACCAGATCCGACTCCGACACCCACCCCAGTGCCGACTCCGGCGCCTACTCCAGAGCCGACGCCGACACCCACGCCAGAGCCGACTCCGACGCCCACGCCAGAGCCGACTCCGACACCCACACCAGAGCCGACTCCGGCACCCACACCTACGCCGGCTCCTCGGACGCCAGCCCCGACCCCAGTGCCCACGCCAGCGCCGACACCAGCTCCGACGGCGGCAGCCACGCCGACCCCGGCACCGCCTACGCCGACTCCGGCACCGGCGACCCCCGCGCCTACAGTGGCGCCGACCCCGGCTCCAACGCCTGCGCCGACGCCGGTCGCAACAGCAGCACCTACGCCGCCCCCTGATGAGGTGGAAGAGGGAGGCGGATTCCCAGTATGGGCGATCGTGCTGATAGTGATCGTAGCGGTAGTGGTTGTAGTGGGCGGTGGACTGTTCGCTAGAACCAGAATGCAGCAATAAGGACAAAGGGGAAGAAAAAGACACTAGGGAGATTGGTGCTCTCTATCTTCCTTTAATGCTACAAAAGGGCCCCGTCGAAAGGCGAGGCCCTTTTCTGTTGATTGGAGCGGTTATGATCCACTCGGCGGGGTCAGGACAAGGGGCACTCTGGCCGACTCTGTAAAGGGAACGGCATGAGTGAGCAGGCATCGGCCAGGAGGGAGTTCTGCCCTCTACTAGTTAATGACGGGTCATTCAAGCTTATCTCAGGGCTGTTAGCTGACAGCATGACACCCCTTACAAGCCCATCATCTACAGCTGCACCCTCGCTATCAGGACTACGCTTATCCCTTATCCGTCTGAGTATCTTCCGCATTAACTCTTTGTCCCTCATACGCAACGCCCTCCCTAAGCTTTCGCCCACGCGTCGGGGCCTACGGAGTCCAAGTCCAGACTCAGTATAGTGCGGAGTGTGGAACGGGTCGGGCCGAGGGCAGACTGAATCTGCGCCAGCGTGTCCCCTCCGCTCTCATCGACTGCGCCAACTGTGCCTTCTCCTTGGTGACTACCCGTCGCCGTCCCAGATGTTTGCCGTTGGCACCGGCCCGCGCCAAGCCCGCCTTGGTGCGTTCTCGGATGAGTCCCCGTTCCATCTCCGCGAAGCCGCAGGAAATCTGCATCAGCATCTTGCCCATCGGCGTTGAGAAGTCCAGATGTTCCCGTTGCGACGTGATGGTGACGCCGCGCTTGTTCAGGTCCTCGATGATGTTGACCACTTCGACGAGGCTCCGCCCCAAGCGGTCCAGGGCGGTTACGTGAACGGCGTCGCCTTCCCCCACGGCATCGAGTAGAACCGCAAGCCCTTGGCGTCGCTGAAAGTCTCCGCCGCTGGCAATGTCGGTGTAGACGTTCTCATCGGGGATGCCGTACACGTCCCGCAGGACGAGACGCTGATTGGCGAGGGTGTTGTTGTCGGCGCTGCCGACGGAGACACGGGCGTAGCCGTAATCGGTCAACAGATTCTTAACCGCCGTTTGCTGACACCGCGCTAGCAACAAAGGAGGGGGTTGGCAACCCCCTCCTTTTCGGCATGGCGAAAACCGCACCCTTCTTGGCACCTCGAGTTTTATTCGTCTCCGATGGCATCCCCGATTACTTTGTGAAGGTAATTCGTTTCCGGGACTTGGACCATCCGTTCATTTGTGCTCACTCTTGAAGCTCCTCTCTTCAACGCTTGCCGCTCGGAAACTCGCTGACACGGTGCCGGCGCGAGACACGCTTACGCTTGGGCGGATCGGGTTCAGGCGTGTCCGAGGCGTCGTGTCCGCCTTCGGCTTGGGTGTCTTGGGTGCTTTTGGGGACGGAACCGACAGTGTGACTTGCGGCGTCGTCTTCGGCGGTTTCAACTCAACCCGCTCGTGCCTTTCCCGCACCACGTCGGCCCATTCCTTGAACGGAGCGCCGACATGGGCCTTGCTACCCGGCGTCTTGTCCCCCAAGGACTCATGCTCGCGAAAGAGGTTGTAGGTCAGCGTCCAGCCGTCGAGGTAGCGTTGCCCGCTCTCCAAGCCGTCCAGCCCGCGCAAAGTCTTGATGCGCGAACGGTACGTCCCCTGTAGGCGCTCCGAGAGGTTGTTGTTGGTGTCGGCCCGCATCCTTGGCTCTGGACGTGCTGTATATCTGGGTATTCCTTCAGCGCCGCTGTGTACGAGCGCAGCTTGTCGGTCTTGATGGTCTTGGGCGGCGTCTTGGCAGCGGCCATCGCCTTCCGCATCGTCGCCCGCGCCGACCCCGCCGTCCTGGTGCGTGAAAGGTGGCTGGCGAGGATGTAGCGGGCTTCTCGTCCATGACGTTCCAATTCCACATCTTCTCCCCGCCCACGTCTACCATCATCTCGTCGGCCACCCATGATTCGCCCACGTCGGCCTTGTGGTCTCTCATGGCCTTGGTAGCCTTGTCGGTGTAGTCCCTGACCCACTCGTAGATTGTCGCCTTGGAGGGTTCGGGCATGTTGAAGGCGTCGGCCATGTACTCGGCTATCTGCTTGTAGGACATGCCCATGTAGAACAAGCGGACAGCGGCTCCCACCTGCTCCGCGGGAACCCGCTTCCCCGTCTCCATCCCCAAGCGGAACCACTTGTTGCAGGCGTAGCACTTATAGCGTTGGTGTCCATTCTGGAAGCCCGCCTTGCGCACCTTGCCGTGGCCGCAGGCAGGGCAGGAGACGGTGTAGGTCGTGGTGTGGTGTAGGTGGTCATTTCAGGGACCGTGGCACAACCTCAAACGGGATTTCAGCGGTCGGAGGCTCGCCGATGCGCTCCATAATCTGGTCCATTCCTCGCAGTCAGCCCACTTCGCCCCTATGGGAACCTCACCCATCCATACTCGTTCATGCTCGGCGTACGCCCAAGTGTGACCATCGGGGAAACGGAAGGTAACGTCTTGCTCTGTGGTTGTTTCCGTTGGGATATTCACCTCGCCTCGAAATTACCTCTAACACACTGAGCCGTTCTTTGGTTACCTCGGGCCTACCCGCGGCTCTATCGCGACGAAAGTGGGCTGATATTCGCCACTCCCTACCCGCGGCGGTAAGCGGCTCCCGCATCCATTTGGCCTTAGTTCCGCAGGACGGGCAATCCTTCCGCGTGCTGGGTGTCTGCCTTCGCCTGCAATTTGAACCACACTTGTGACTCATACTCTGATTATATCGGCTCTCCCACTCTAGTAGTTCGCTAATGCGAGACCCATATCCGCAGACGGCGTCGCAGCATCCTTCCTGCCAAGCTCATGCATGTGATGACAAGCCAGCTTCCATACAGCACCTGCGCCCATCCAACACCTTCGTACTGCGGAGGAAAGAACGTGGTGCTTATCATCACCGCAGCCCTAACACCACCCCGATGGCAAGGTTGGCTTGCACCCATTGAGGAAGTTCCTTCAGGGCGATGATAGCGCGAGTCCCTCGCGTCTGCACCCTGGGAAGGAGATTGACGAACGTTTTAACGTTCCTGCGGAAGAAGAGGCCGCAGGCGGAGAGAAGAACTGTCGCAACAAGTTCTTGAATGACCCCGTTCAAAAAGTCCATAGGCTGACTTTCCTTTCTAGCAGGGAAGCCAGCCCGTTGCAAAGTCCAACTAAGGCCGACCAGCAGCCCGACACCCGATCCACCCCATCCGTACATCTGGTACGGGCGAGGGACACAGCTCTGGAATACGCCAGACACGTGGCGGGAGACACTCACATCGCCTGTTCCATAGTTCCAGCAGTTGGATTTCCGGGTTGGGTGGCCTCGTTCGAGTATGGGGAACCAGTAGGATTCATCGTGCCCGGTGGAATGGGTGTTCCCCCAAATCCCAAGCCGACGTTCAATCATATGTCCTTCAGAGTTATCAATGGGGACGTTAACTACACCTTTCTGCAAGAGCCTCATCGCTTCAGAGAGTTTCCAGCGACACATGACAGGGAAACGTGTAGGGTAGATTATAAATGACCATCATTAGGCTCCCCGGACGCCATGTAAGTGGCTTACAACCAGACGGCTCCGGTCACGCCTCTTCTGTTTGGCCAGCCACGTATAATGCGATCAACCTCCCTCCACGCTCCGGACCTGATAGATGTAGGTTTGTAGTCTCAATCTAACCCCCCGAGTCATCACTTAGCAGAGTGCGGAAAAAGAGTTTTGTGAGTTAGGATGCCAGGGAGACGTAGCGGAGGTGTGGTATGCGTGGCAGGCATGAGGAACAGGAAGTGATGTTGGCCCATGTGGACATTGAGGGGCGAGTCCCGAAGGACCATCCACTCCGTACCATCAAGACGGTGGCTGACGAGGCCCTGCAACGTCTCTCACCCAAGGCCAGATTGATGCGGAAGAGCAAGGGTAGAGAGGCCAAGCTGTCCTTCATGGGCCATGCGCTGATGGAGAACGGCAACGGGCTGCTGATGGACTTCGTGGTGAGCAGGGCCACTGGTAGGGCGGAGCGGGAGGCTGTGCCCGTGATGCTGGACGATGCGAGGCAGCGGGGCTACCGTCCCAGGACCCTGGGAGCTGATAAGGGGTACGACACCCGGGAGTGTGTCAGGGCCATGCGCAATCGTGGAGTGACGCCCCATGTGGCGCGGCGGACTCACTCGGCAATAGACGGACGCACCACACGGCACGCTGGCTACAGGGCGAGCCAGAAGGTGCGCAAGCGGGTGGAGGAGGTGTTCGGGTGGATGAAGACGGTGGGAGGGTTGCGTAGGACGCGGTACCGGGGAGTAGAGAGGACGGGGTTGGCCAGGTACTTCGTGGCTACGGCCTACAACCCTGGTGAGAATAGCTAATCTGGTGTCGTGTGAGAGGGCTCGGGCCGTTCAGGCGGTGTGATCCGCCTGGGCTGCAGTGCGCCCGTAAGGTCTGACGGGGCCTCCCAGCCCTTGCTGATCACATCTTGGCCTCTTGGCGGGGACCGCGCACCGCCTTCCGGCTAACCGAAAGCGTCAAAACTCAACTCATACCAGCCTCTTCGAACCAGTGCGATCCATTCTTCCGCAGCCTGGTAGTACGCGAATCACGTTGCCCTCCTTACCATTCTCCGTCTAGCCAGTTGTTGGGGTGTGTCAGTTTTCGAACTCCACTGTGATGGTTCGCTCCCAATGATGTTGGCCCTCGTCGCGTGCAGTACGAACGAGCAGGAGGGTACGTCCCAGCAGGAGGCACCGCCTCGCAATGGAACCTCGGTAGGAGTGGAAACACAGGGGCCCGCAGACACGCCAACGGATGCACCTGCACGTGCAATGGGAAGAGTCACCCAAGGCGACGTCGATGGGATGGCTGCAGATTGGCTGATTTTCAACGGAAGTGACATTGCGGCAGAACTTGTTGATGAAGCCGCTCGGCGGAGTATACCCATTCAGGTCGAACCGGAGAAGGCTGCTCAGCAGGTTGACGCGAACCTCTCCATCAGCGTCGGTGCCTGGGACCCCGCAGATATAATCTCGGTCCCTGCGGTTGTGAGCCACCCTCGCGATGGACCTAGCGACAGGAATGTCCACCGGCAAGGGAAACTACGGGGAGGCAACGATGTGCTTCGGCCAGAAGGACTTAGGAATCGTTCCCGAGACATGCGAGGAACGCGGCGACATTGGCAGGTCCAGTTCCTTCAGACGGTCCTGGAACGGTTTGGAGATAGCGCCGTACTGGATGTTGGCCTCTTCCAACGTCACGTCTGGCGCGAATGGCGGCATCGAGATGCCTCTACGCATGCTATGGGGTCACGATGACCGCCAAAGCTAGTATTACTAAGAGAGAGGCAATATTCTGAGGACAATGGTCAGCCAGTGGCGTTTTTGCGCGAGGAGGCGCAGGCTGCTAGGACTATGGAAAGTAGAAAAGGGGCTCGACCCTTCCAGCAGTCAGAGGCCCCCGCGCCACAACGGAGAAAGCGTTGCCTGGCAGTTGGCAGCCTAGACGCCAGTGATGGCATTGTCACCGCTTCCTCCTAGGCGGAAAGATGGACGTTGCGGTTGTCGTACTGGGTATGGGAGCTGTCTTCGGGACTGCAAAGAAACTGGGTTCGTGGGCCGGGGCAGCCACCCGAGCCTTGGCTATAGTCGTTGGAGCCCTGATCCACTTTAGCTAGCCCCCTAGAAACAGGTGCAATAAGCGAGGGATGAATTTCTCGAACCTGACGCTGGCGGCCGCCTCGGCTCCCGCAGCCATGCACGCCTAAACGTCATCATCATTCTCCATTTTCGCTCGCGGGACGCTCGTTTCACCTCCTGTTCCTCCGCTATCCCTACCGCGAACGGGGCAGCCAATCCCTCAAAGTGCGTAATCGTGTCCCGTAGAGCCATGCGGTCAGAATAAGATTCGTTTGCAAAAACAGTATCCTCGGCTGCTAGCCTTTCGAGTTTACTTGGCTCCCGTCTTGCCTCATCCAGACGGGTTAACCTATCGCGCTCGGCCCCAGCCTCGCTCTGCTTTGGCACACGAATACATTCAGCCAATAGGAGTACCACAACCCCCGCAAGACAAACCGTACCCGCCACCGCAAACAGGCCCGCCCATCCCGCCGGGGATACGAACCAGCCATCACTCAAGGGGCCAGATGGCAGCACCCCCGTCCGTTCTCACGTAGTAAATCTGGAGACCTAGAATGACCGCCCCCACCCCAATAAAACCATGCCCATGTACGCAATCACTGTCGTAAGGCTCTAAATACAAGCTGAGGAGACTCAGGTTGAAGGCCTTGGGGGCGACCAGGCAGACTTCCGTTCAGGATTCATCAGCATCAGACCAAGTCATCACGCCTTAGTTTGCTGATCTTCAACACGATTAACGACCTTAAGTGCAGGCCTTGCGCACACCTGCTAGATAGATTCGTAGGGCAGTGTCGACTGCTGGGGCAGGGACGAAGATGGACAATCTACGCCGCCAGTGGGAGAGTTCATCACCATTGGTGCGGGGGAACGACACACTTGCGGTGTAAGAGTGGATGGCTCCGTCGTGTGCTGCTAGGCCGCGCGGTGCTTGCTTTGTCGCTGAGGCACGGTGGTCTCGACTTAGCGGATGGCAGCCCTGCGACCGCTGGGAACCTGTCTAAGCGTGAATACCATCACCTTTCCCTGCTGGGCATCTGGAGTCGAAGGGTGTCTCTAATGCCAAAACTTTCCGGGCCCTGAACTGTGCTCTGTTGTCTTGGATAACTAACAGGGCGATTTGCGGCCAAACAGCCAGAGAAATATCTTGCCGTGCGTCGGCTGCCCGATAGGCCTTCCTAGCGTAGTGTCAGGTCGGCGTATATCTGCGGGGCGGGGAATCGGACGAGGACGCAAAAGCTGCAATGATGCCCTGAGGACGGCTCAGTGTGGAACCCAACCCGTGTGGGCACGAGTCGGGTCGTTTCGCCATCAGCAGTTTTCCCATTGATACGAACTGGGAGCAGTTGACGGACCGGCTGCACGGGAGGCCCCGCACATACCTAGGCGTGCTGGAAGAGGGCGACTTAGTCCTTGTCGGGTTGTCCGAAGCCGGCTGTTTTGGTTGCGAACTCCCGAGGCCCTGCATCCTCCCTTCGTGTCTTCATTTTCGGCGAAGCTGGCGTGCCCAATTCCTCACAGGTGCAATGAGCACGCCGTCCCTCCCGCCGGTTGAACGGTCAATCGCATCCTTGGGCGCAGGTGTGCCCTTGACCTGAACGGTAATTACATCTAGACGGTGGTACTTCTGGTGTTGCACCGAGGAGGCATGATGCCGCAACAGGCGAAGCGATATCTCGCCCTCCTCCAACCCCTGGGTCTCTTCGTTGAGGTACGCCAGCCGGTCTTCGAGGTTCTCTTCATCGAGGACGGCCATGAACTCCATCTCCATCATTCCCGGATCAGGACGAACAGTGACTATCAGGCAAGGCGCTTTCTCGTTTGGACCATCATCTTGCGCCTCTGTCAGGCTGATGAGCGTTTCCTCGGCGGCCGCAGCCAAGCGCTCGGTTGAAGGCTCGTTCCAGCCCAGCCTGGCAGCCAAGCCTCTGACAAATTCATCGATTGCTGGAAGGGAGGAAACATCCAGCGTTGCCTGCAGGCGCCCGCCCTTCCGCGGATTGGTCAGGTTCAGAAATAGGGTCATCACAACGGCGGCAAGGGCCCCTGCCAGCATGCCGTTGTCCAGCAACCCGCCCCAGGCTCCACCTATCAAGTCGTCGAATATCGTCTGATTCTCGATTCCGGCGCCCAGGGAAAAGGCTATCCCTACCACGATCACCTTTTGATAGTCGAGACCCGACTGGACCACGGTCCGTATGCCCTCAACAAAGAGCAGGCCGATTGCGATCAACAGGTAGGACCCCATAACCGGGCTGGGGATAGTCAGCAACACCGCTGGCAACTTGGGAAACAGTGCCAGCGCCACCAAGGCAACGCCTATAGCGTATCCGACGCTGCGGGCGGCAACCCCTGTCAGGTTGGTAAGCGAAGCGCTGGTGGAAGAATAAACCGTAGTAGGTGGCGTGCCTGCAATGCCCGATAGCAGGATCCCCAGCCCATTGGTATTGAGCGAACCCTGCACCAAGCGGAAATCCGTTACCTTTGGCCTGCGTCTCGAGGCCTGCTGGATGGCCACGCTATCACCTATGTTCTTGATCCCTCCTACCAGCGTCACCACCACAAACACCGGCAACAGCGCCCAGAAGCTGGCATCAGGTGTCAGGTCGAACCCAGGAAACCTCACTTCGGGAATACCGAACCATGGAGCGTCGAGTACCCGCTGAGTGTCATACGCCCCGAGCAGGGCGGCAAGCACGCAGCCAATGCCGATGCCGATGAGGGGTGACCACAGCCGCCACGCCCCCGAAACCCTCAGCGCGAGTCCAATGGTGACAACAAGGGTGACCAGTCCGACGATGGGACCCGCTGCATCAGGAGCGCCATCGGGGACCTCTTGTACTCTGTCCAGAGCGATGGGCAGCACCGTCGACGCAATCAGCATCAGCACTGTGCCCGAAACTACCGGCGTGATGATCCGTCGCAACAGCGGAAGCCATATGGCCAAGGCCTGATAGAAGAAGGAGGAAACTACGATCAGACTCGCCAGTAGGGGCGGGCCTCCGGCAGTCAGCGCCAGCACGGACACCGCAACGAAGTTGGGCGTCGTGCCCATGATGAGCACATGCCCCGCTCCAAAACGCCACATCCGGCTCGCCTGCAGCGCCGTGAGGACTCCGGCGATAATCAACGCAGCGAAGACAGCCCACGATAGGTAGCTCTCGCCCTGCCCCCCTGCCCGCGCCGTAATCGCCACCACTAGCACCAACGGTGCCAAGCCGAAAATCACGCCCTGGAGGCCGACGCCAATGGATATCAATGGAGGGCAAGGCTCATCAGCCTCGTAGCGAATGGCCTCGTTGACGCCCGGTGCTCGCAAAAAAGCCTCGTATGCCGATGATGGGTGCGCTCAATGGTACGCTAGGCCTGTGCCCCACACAATCGCTGGCAAGTAGATGTGAGGATGGGTGACTGTCCTAACGCTCTTCAGGTAGCTGTCGGAACCATCACACGCTCGCAAGAGATGGCGGGGACAAAATGCTCGGAAGCAGGGCAAGTGCTTAATATGGTTTATAGATACACGGGTCGGAGCCGGAAAGTGAGAGCAGGGTTGGAGACTAGTTCTGCGGAATGTTCTTCAGGAATTCACGCATGGCCGTGGAGCATTCCCAGGGTTTCTCCAGTTGCAGGAAGTGGGTCGCCTCGGGCAGGAAGTCGTAGTCCACGGTCAAAATATCACTCAGGTCCAAAGTTGGCAGATAGGAGTAAGGCAATGTCGGATCGGCCCCAATGACCTTTGTGGGGCAGTGAAGCGAGGTGAAGTCGACGGCGACAGCGAACACACCAGCGTAATCGATCATTTGGGCTTCGTAGTCCCGAGGACATCTGAGTTCGTAACCCTCACCGCCGGCAACTTCCCGAAGGGTTGTCTTCGCCATCAACTCGAACACACCTGGAGCGAAAAACTTGAATGGCGGGAACAGGGGCAGCACGCTGGAAAAGTCCTCCGTGTCCCTGAACCGCTCCGTGCGGCGACGCGCGAAGCCCGCCGCCCTGGAAGCTGCCTCCTCGAATTCCTCGTAACTTCTGCCCGGCTTGCAAAGAGGCGGATCGAACAACACAAGCCCCGACCACCCACTACCCCTAGCAGCCGACAGGAGCGCCACCAAGGCCGCTACCGAGTGAAACACACCCACTTTGGGCTTCTTCCCGTAGTGGGCGTCTATCTGTTCGAGGATACGGTCATGGTCCTCCACCAAGGTTGGAATGTTGTGCCTGTCCAAGGGACTCACATCGTTCCAGCCGTGGTTTCTCAAGTCGTAGACGATGAGGTCGAAATCATCTGCAAGGAGCGACCAGAAGGGATAGTAGAGGTCGATGGCAAGCCCGTTGCCGTGACTGAGGACAAGGCGCGGACCATCAGGGTTTCCATGACGACGGAGGGTGATTACCGTGTCACCATCAACGTGGACATCGTGCGTTGATAGCGGGTCAGGCAACCGCCACACGATTGGCTCAGCTCCCATCAGTGCGATTCTCTTCCCAAAAGCCTCTCATCGTCCACTTCATGGGCGATGGCAGCCGCAAAGCAGTCGTTGCCCAGGTCTTCCAGATGCCACTGGACTCCCGGCTCTTCTGGAAACTCGAATGCGCTATGGAAACCGCCATTCCGCATGACAAGCGGGACTTCGAACCGTGCGGGGCTTAGGGACAGCCCAGTGCCCAGAGCCTTGATAAACGCCTCTTTGATCGTCCAGAGCTTGTAGAACAAGTGAACCCTGTCGTGGGAACCGGCAGATGCAAGCTCCGCCTGTTCCCCAGGACTGAACACGGTCTGGCTGATGGCATCGAGGTCGCGCCGGTGGGAACGCTCCTCAACGTCGACACCCAGTCGACCCTTGGAGGCAAGGGCAATCAGCCCATGGTTGCCACTATGACTAACATTGAAGCTGATGGGAGCAACCGCTCCCTCTATCAAGGCGAAGGGCTTCCCATGCTCGAGTGTCCTGATGACTAGGTCATCATTCCTGCAATCAAGTTGATGACAGAGAAGAGACCGGAGCGCACCCCGGCACAGGATGAATTGACGGCGGTGTTGCGCATACCTGAACCGCCGGGCACGCTCCCGTTCCCCTTCATGGAGCAACGCCCATGATTCAGCCTCCCCGGCTGGGTTTGGGGTAAGCCCAAAGTGAAGAACCGTCGCGCTGGGCGAGGCGTAAGACTCCTGCCCCCGGTACCCCGGAAACGGGGGTGCCAACTTCGGCAACGCGTTCACTCTTATATTTTCGCCTATGGCGCCCGTGAGCGCCATAGCTTCTTGACTAGCTGCAGAACTACCCCGTCCGGGACTCAAGACGTGCAATCAGTTTGCCCACGGTGTTCACTTCGGTGCATTCCTCGGGCTTGAATTCGACGCCGAACTCCTGTGCGACCAGTCTCGTGAAGCTCATAAAGTCCACTGAGGACACGCCGGACTCTCTAAGGCTGGCATTGGAGTCCAATGGGCGTCCCTGTGGTCGCCCTTCCAGTTCAAGGTTATCGTCAACAAGCTTGCGCAGGCGTTCCTCGGTAGAAGGCATAAGAACTGTCCTTTCTGATGGCCTGTGTTACAGCAAGAGAATACGGGGAAAGAGCCGTGTCAGTCAACGCACCCGCTATCAGAGTGTCGAGCCAAGAACGCTCGACGACATCCCCATTTGCCATTCCGTTGTCCACCCATGGGTGTTCTCAATGGGGGCACTTTCGTTGTACCCCACCAATCCACCGCTCGCATTGTCGGACGTTGCGGTGACGCCTCCCGAGGCCGTGCTTCCACAATGGCCGCCAGGCTCCAGCCGACCAATCCGCCGGTCCACCCGCCTCCGCGGGCGACTCCGGTCGGGTAGCTGTCCGTGACCGACGCACGACTGAGACTGACCAGCCCGCCGGTCACACCGCCGGTGGTCGAGGTGACGGTCGCGCTGGGAGTGCTGCCGGTGATGTCATCGTCGCTCAACCCGGCCAGGCCGCCGACGTACCAGCGTCCGTCCACCGTACCAGCGACCTCGCAATCCTCAATCTGGGACATGCTCTGCCCTACCAGCGCTCCCACGTAGTCCATCCCCGTGATATCGACTCTTTCCAGCTCCACATTCAGGAGCGTGCTTCCGGCCGCGGTATAGCCGAAGAGCCCCACGGCGAGAGCCGTGCTGGGTTGGTCGATGAAGAGGTTGCTGATCGTGTGGGTCGGTGCGCCACTGTCGAACGTGGCGGCGAAGGCAGAGCTTCCGGCGGAGAGATGAGGGGGAGCCACCTTCCGACGACGACCCCGGCAACCCGTGGGTGGACTTTCGTGGGGAGAGGTTGAAGAACGAGACCCACGAGAGCAGGACGGACCCCGAGGCCAGATTGATGCGGAAGGGTAAGGGTAGAGAGGCCAAGCTGTCCTTCATGGGCCACGCCCTGATGGAGAACGGCAACGGGCTGCTGATGGACTTCGTGGTGAGCAGGGCCACTGGGACGGCGGAGCGTGAGGCTGTGCCGGTGATGCTGGACGATGCGAGGCAGCGGGGCTACCGTCCCAGGACCTTGGGAGCTGATAAGGGCTACGACACCCGGGAGTGTGTGAGGGCCATGCGCAACCGGGGGGTGACGCCCCACGTGGCGCGGCGGACTCACTCGGCAATAGACGGACGCACCACACGGCACGCTGGCTACAGGGCGAGCCAGAAGGTGCGCAAGCGGGTGGAGGAGGTGTTCGGGTGGATGAAGACGGTGGGAGGGTTGCGTAGGACCCGGTACCGGGGAGTAGAGAGGACGGGGCTGGCTGGGTACTTCGTGGCTACGGCCTACAACCTGGTGAGGATGGCGAACCTGGTGTCGTGTGAGAGGGCTCGGGCCGTTCAGGCGGTGTGATCCGCCTGGGGTGCAGTGCGTCCGGATGGGTCTGACGGGGCTTCGGAGGCCCTGCTGATGGCCACCTGAGTCGTGCTCCCAAGGATCCCCGGACCGCCCTACTCTCCAGCGAAAGCCACTCGGCGGCCACTTAAACCAGTATGCCTAACCGGCAAAAACTATTCTTCAGTAGTCTGCTAGTGCGACCGGATCGAAGGCTTGTCCCACGAGTAATAAGGCGCAGAGCAGAACGAGAACTAGAGCAGCAAGCAGACCGCCAACGTGATTCCTCTGCAGACCACGTAAGAAGTGTTGCCCTATGTGCCCCAATTCACCGACATTCCATCTTAGTTACCCAAATTAGGCCATTAGCGATGTGCCCGTTGTTAAGTGAGAAGGCCGGGCCATTCCAGCGAGTAATATTGTGTCAATCGTCACGAACCCCTTTTCGACTATCTCAGGTTCAAGGTACCTTGCATCAGTGAAGTCAGTTCCAGCGAGAAGTGCGTCGTCGAGCTTCGCACCATAGAGAATTGCGTATTGGAGCATTGTTCCGGCCAGGTGGGCTCCTACAAAGCTAGCACCCTCTAAAAGTGCGTTTAAGAGCTCAACCTCAGTGAGATCCGCACCATCGAAGACAGCGTAGCTCGCGTTCGCAACTCCGAACTTGGCTTGTGTCAGAATGGCATTCCTGAAATTGGCTCTCACAAGTCGAGCGGCTCTAAAGCGAGACTTCTTTGCAGTTGGCATCATCCATGAGGGTACACCCTTGTTCCTGTCAATTCATGCACCATTAAAAGACCGATTAGAGGACTATTCTCTATATGCAAAACGTCAAGGATGGCTGCTTTGACACGAGTGCTCGATAGATTGCGATGCGTTAGTCCTTCAAAGAGTCCTTCCACGGTTTCCGAAACGTCCGCACCCTGCAAATTTGCTCCACGAAGGTTTGAGAGAACTTCCTCTTCAGCTTTCGCCATTGTCCATGGCCGGCCTTACTTCCGGCGACTGAGAACTGTTAAGGCCACTGTTGTGTCCGCACGATTGGCTGGAGGGTCCCGCCGCAAATCCGCTATCCATTCGTGTAACGCCTTAGCCCACTCTCGAAGCCGCCTGGAGTTTTCCTCGATAGGGATTCTTTCCTCGTCTGGGTCGTCTCCGGCAAGAGCGAAAGATGAGCCCTTTCCGCAGTGCTCCCGTACACGTGCGGACAGTGTTTCAACTATTGGGGCCATGATCAGGGGCGCTTGTTTTGGAAAGGCGCTCTGACACGAACATCGCGCCAACCTCGGGCCTCAGTTGAGAGAATATCTCTTCAGTCTTCTCCGGTGCGAGTGGTGCTAAGCAATTCAAAGATATTGAATTCCTATGGCTCGGCCGAAACCGGTTGAGCGAACCGATACCTGTGGAACTCGGCAACCTCTCCAAGTTGAAATGGCTAGAAGTCCACGGCAACCGAGCCTTCCCGGACCTTTGCCCAGATCGTTCACCGGCCTGACCTCGCTCACGACCCTATGGCTGAATGGTACTGAACTGTGTGCACCCACGGATGATGCGTTCCAGGCGTGGCTGCAGGGCATAAAGAAAGAGGTTGGAGTTCTTAACTGCGCGAGTCAGGATCGTGCGGTTGACCGTTCTACACTGTTGCGGACATACGACGTTACAGATGGCCCGAACTGGGCCAGCAACAGGGATCGGAGAGGGCTATTTCTGTCATAGAATGCTCCGCTTGAGAAGACTCCAACCGGTCGGAGAGGACCAGATCGCAGTTGGAACACCATTTGTCTCCCAGTTTTCCCTATCCGTCTCCATCTCAAATCAACTGCCCATGAGTACCGCACCTTCTTGTTGCTATTGCGTTCCTGCCATGAAAGATGACGTGACGCAATCATAGCCCGTGTTGGGGGTAGGCACCCGTTCCCCGTCCTCCATTCTGTCCAACTACTACGTACAGCTACTGTGATACCATTGCTCTAAAATCCTTCTAAACGGGAGAAGTTGAGTTGAAGGAAGACGTGGGAGACAACCGCAGGCAGCAGCCATCCGAAAAGTTGGAGCGGCACGATGCTGGGGAGCCTATTGCCGTCATAGGCATGGCGTGCAACTTTCCAGGGGCGCCTGACCTATCTTCCTTCTGGCGGCTGCTGGAATCCGGCGGAAATGCCATCACGAAGGGCGTGCCAGGGTCCGGAGTGGGCCGCATCGGCGAGTTCTACCCAGAGTCCGCCAATCAGAATCCCGCCTGCCGTTTTGCGGCTCTAGTTGACGACATTGACCTCTTCGACGCGGAGTTCTTTCGGATCTCGCCCGTGGAAGCGCAACTGCTGGACCCACAGCAGCGGATGGTGCTGGAGACGTGCTGGAAGGCGCTGGAGGACGCGCTGATGGACCCCGAGCGATTGAGAGGCAGCCGCACGGGCGTGCATGTGGGCATCAGCAACAACGACTACCGCACGATAAGCCTGGAGGCCAGCCAGCCGACCGAGCCCGCTACCAGCCTCTACGCTGTCGCAGGGACGTCCTTCAATACAGCCGCGGGCCGCGCGGCCTTCGCGCTTGGGCTAGAAGGCCCAGCGATGGCCGTAGACACCGCTTGCTCGTCATCGTTGTTCGCGCTGCACCAAGCAGTTGTATCGCTGCAACGGAAGGAAGCGGACCTATTCGTGGTGGGGGGCGTGCAGGCTATATTCCTGGGAAAGCTGACTCAATTGCGGGCCAATGCTCAAATGCTCTCACCGGATGGACAGTGCAAGGCCTTTGACGCTTCGGCGAACGGATTTGTGCGCGGCGAGGGCTGCGGAATGGTGGTGCTGAAGAGGTTGAGTGACGCCCAAGCTGACGGTGACCGAATATGGGGCGTTGTGTTGGGCTCAGCAGTCAACCAAGACGGGGCCAGTGCAGGGCTGACGGTGCCCAGTGGCACGGCGCAGGCGCGAGTCATTGAGGAAGCGTTGCTGCAGGCCGGCGTGGACCCGCAAGAGGTCGATTATTTGGAAGCCCACGGCACTGGTACGGAGGTGGGCGACCCCATAGAGTTGAACGCTGCGACGGAGATCTACGGGAGGGGCCGCGAACCCGACCGGCCTCTGCTTGTGGGCTCCGTGAAAACGAACGTTGGGCATCTGGAACCGGCGGCGGGCGTCGCTGGGCTGATGAAGGTGCTGCTTTCTATGCATCGCGGAGTGATTCCCAAGCACCTGCACTTCAACAGTCCGAACCCGCGCATAGACTGGGACAACCTGCCAGTCAAGGTGACGTCTGAGGCGACAGCGTGGCCAGAGGTTGTGGGTAGGCCACATCGAGCAGGTATCAGCTCTTATGGCTGGTCAGGGACCAATGTCCATGTGGTGGTGGAGGCCTACGCGAATGAGAAGCCAACAGAAGTCGACAGAAACGGGATGCCTCAGCCGACGAGCCCAACGCAGGCGGTGTCGCTCCGAGCGACAGAGGCAGAGGCGGCAACAGCCGCCTACGGAAGGCAGGAAGCACGGCCCGCACGGCTACTCCCACTGACAGGAAAGAGCGAGGCCGCTCTCAAGGATTTAGCCAAATCTTACCTACTCTGGCTGGACGATCAGACCAGCGCCACATTCAAAGAGGGCTCCGCCAGGGAGCCCGAACTCTCCGACATGGCTTGGTCCGCCAGCGTGGCCCGTAGCCACTTCGATTATCGGAAGGGAATTTCCTTCCGGGATGCGCAGTCGCTACGGGAAAGCCTGCGGGTTGTTGCGGACGGGATTGATGAGTCACCCCGGCAAACGGCGTCAAAGGTGGCGTTTGTATACACAGGGCAGGGGGCTCAGTGGGTCGGCATGGGAGCGGGTCTGTACGAGAGCGAGCCGGTGTTCCGCGCCGTCTTGGACAGGTGCGACCAGTTGATTCAGGAGGAGCGGGGCGTATCTCTGCTGGATGTCATGTTCGGACGGCACGGCGTGGACGGAGACCTAGAAGAGCCACAGTGGACGCAGCCGGCAATTTACGCGCTGGAGTGCGCGCTGACCGCTCTGTGGCGGAGCAGTGGCATCCAGCCCAGCGCGGTGTTGGGACATAGTTTGGGGGAGATTGCGGCGGCGCAAGCTGCCGGCGTCTTCTCACTGGAGGACGGCCTGCGTGCCGCCTCCGCCCGCGGGCGGCTACTGGGGGCGCTGCCGCAGGCCGGAGCAATGGCTGCCATCTTTACACCAGCGCCACAGGTGGAAGAGGCTGTAGCGAACTGGAATGCGGCTCACCCTGGCGCAGACCTGTGCATTGGTGTTGATAATGGCACCCACCAAGTGGTGAGCGGCTTAGCCGAAGAGGTACACGCCTTGGCCGATCAGCTTGAGTTGGCTGGGATGAATGTGCGTCGACTTAAGGCAAGCCCAGCCTACCACAGTCCACTTGTAGAACCGGCGCTCGACGATCTGGAGGCTGCCTTCTCATCACTCGCGATCTCTGCGCCGGAGATTGCCTTAGTGAGCAACCTCACCGGCGCGCCAATTGAACCAGACGCAAGTTTAGATGGAGCCTACTGGCGTCAACACGCGCGTCAACCGGTGGCGTTCCGTGCCGGAGTAGAATCACTGGCCGCCATGGGAGTGGATGCAGTCATAGAACTGGGGCCGCACTCTGTGCTGGGCCCGCTGGTCTCTCTGAACTGGCCGGATGCCGGATTGAGCGTGCCCGTACCTGTCGTTTTGCAGAGCGTGCGAAGACCGTCGTGGGACGGCTCTGAGCCGGAGCGCGCCGCCGCCTACGTGTACGCAGTAGCAAGTGCATATGAGGCTGGGCTGCCCGTTGACCTTGCCGCACTGTTCGCAGGGGAGGAACGGCGGAAGATCTCGGTGCCCGGCTACGCCTTCCAGCGCCGCCGGTACTGGGTCACCCCCACACAGCGTCGCAGACTGGGTGACGCACACCCGCTGCTTGGCACTAAGCACGAATCGCCGCGTGGCGAGGTTATGTATGAGACGGAGATGTTCCCATCCGACCCGCAGTGGCTGAAGGATCACATGGTGTACGGCCGCATTGTCATGCCGGGAGCGGTGTACGGGGCCATGGGCGCCACGGTGCAGCTGGCTGATGGAGGCGGCGCGCCGGTCGTGGAGGAACTGCAGCTGCACAGCCCGCTAGTCTACCCGGAATACAAAGTGGAAGGCGAGACTCCAGAAGCGGGCCGGCGGATGCAGGTGATAGTCGACGCGGGCAAGGCGGGGCAACCACGCCACTTTGAGGTGTACAGCAAGGGACTGAGTGATGAGGGCTGGACGCTGCACGCTGAAGGGCTGTTGTCTACCGTCTCCGGTCGGCCGTTGGGCAACGATCGCGTTACACTGGAGGCGCTGACGTCCGGGTTCCAACCACAGGACATTGCCGCCTACTACCGCTCCAAGATTGCGACAGGCATAGAGTTCGGGCCTTCGTTTCGCACGGTGGAGAGCCTATGGTGCCAGGGCTTGGAGGCCGTTGGTGAGATAGCCTTGCAAGGAAGCGCAGAGGGAGCCAGCGACGGCATCAATCCACTGTTGCTTGATGGGTGCTTCCAAGTGCTCTCGGCCACGCGCACGCAGTTGGGCGTTGGGGGAGAGGCTACGTACCTACCCTTCGCCTGGGAGCGGCTGTGGCTGAACGGACCGCTTCCAGAGCGAATTGTCTGCCGCGCCCAGTTGCGGGAGGCTGCGGAAGTCGACGATCAGGACGACGACAACGCTCCAGTGCCTGAGACATTGACAGGCGACCTCTGGCTTTATTCCGCCGAGGGATTCGTCCTTGGCGGTTTGACCGGATTCACGCTTAAGCGCGCCACGCGTGCGGAACTGCTTTCGGCCACCGAGGGAGTTCAAGACCTGCTCTACGAGGTTGTGTGGCGGGAGCGTCCTCTGACCGGCCGGCGGCCATCGGCGACAGCGTTGACCAGCCCATCGGTCATTGCTGCTTCAACCGACACCTTCGCGGAGTACCTGTCTAGGGAGGGCGTGACAATTGACGAACGGGGCACGCTGCTGAACGACCTAGAACGGCTGTCGCGCTCCTACGCACTGGCTGCGCTGGAGCGATTGGGCTGGCGGCGGGAGAAGGGCGCTGAGGTCGACCCGGGCGCATTGCAGGAGACCTTACAAATCCTACCTGAACACGTGCAACTGTTGGAGCGGATGTTCAGGTTGCTCTCGGATACCGGAGTGCTGTCAGATGCCCCAGGCGACGGCTACACTATTGCCGTGGGCGCAGATGACCCTCTGCCGGACGAGGCCTTGGCTGACCCGGAGGCCTTCGCCGACCGCATGGCCGGGCTGCATCCGCACGGCGTCAACGAACTGGGCCTGCTACGGCGCAGCGGCAGCGCCTTGGCCCAAGTGCTTCAGGGCAAGGTGGACCCTCTGTCCATCCTCTTCAGCAGCGATGGGCCGGGCGCTACGGACTTCTACTTCACCGCACCGGCGTCCCGCGCGTCGAATAAGCTGCTGGGAGATGCTGTGGCATCGGCCGTGGCAAACTGGCCGCAGGACCGGCGAATGCGCATTATAGAAGTGGGTGCCGGCACGGGCTCCGGCACGTCGGTTGTGCTTCCGGAGCTGCCGGCGGGCAACTTTGACTACATGTTCACAGACATCTCGGCGGGGTTCTTTGCTGAGGCGGAAAGCCGCTTCATGGACTCCGGCCATCCCATTGAGTACCGAGCCCTGGACATAGAGCGCGACCCGGCGTCGCAGGGCTTCGAACTACACTCGTATGACTTGGTAATTGCGGCAAACGTGCTTCATGCAACGCGTGACCTGGCCGAGACGCTCTCACACTGCCGCGACCTGTTGGCGCCCTCCGGGCAATTGCTTGCCCTTGAGAACCTGAAGGGCCGGGGCTGGCAGGACATGACCTTCGGACAGTTGGACGGCTGGTGGCGGTTCTCTGATAGCTATCGCCCCAACCACGCATTGGCCTCGCCGGGGGTGTGGGGACAGGTGCTGGCCGATACTGGCTTTGTTGACGCGGCGGTACTGGGCGGTGAGAGTAGGGGTGATATGGGTCCGCTTGGGTCGGGCGTCATTATCGGGCGTGGGCCTGAGAAGGTCGTCTGGCCGGAGGGGGCATGGCTGATAGCCGGGGGCGGTGATACGGCGGATGCGCTGGCCGAGGGACTGGCGATGATGAACCAGCGCGTAGTTGTCGCGGGTAGTGCGTTGGGTGGGGGCCAGGCATCAAGAGGGAAGGCCATAGCCCGGGTTGCGGTTGACTCGAATGACAGAGCATCATGGCGCGTGGTGCTGGAGGGGTTTCCCGACAGTGCCCCCCTGCACGGGGTGGTGCACTGCTACGCGCTCTCTGGGCATGGCGGGAACGCGTCGACGGAGGGCTTGGCGGAGGATGTAACGATGGCCGGGGCCAGTGCGTTGGCACTTGCACAGGCCATGCAAGACGCGGACGTGACGCCGTTGCAGGGAGTGTGGCTGCTCACCAATGGTGCACAGGCGTTGCAGCGGGACTACATGCGAGATGGCGCAGCAGAGCTGGCGGGCGCCACGCTCTGGGGGTTCGGAAAGGCTCTGGCAAGAGAAGTCGAGTATCTACAACCTAGGATGATAGACATTGACCCTTACAAGCCCACTTCCATTGAAACGATGGTGGATGCTCTTATGTTCCCAGACCAGGAGACACACGTCGCCTACCGGTCGGGCAGCAGACTGGCGGCGAGGTTGGTCAGAAGAGACGATGGCAGAAGGCGCACGCCCCTGCCGGAGGGCCATAACTGGCGCCTAGTTCCAACCACAGGGGAAGGACTGGAGGGGCTGCACGCTGAACAGACCGCCCCACGTGTCCTGCAAGATGGTGAGATCCGAGTGGCTGTGGAGGCGTCAGGACTTAACTTCTCTGACGTCCTGACAAGCGTGGGCGCAGTCGAGATGAAACCAATGTTGGGCGACGAATTCTGCGGCCGAATCACTGAGGTCGCAGCGGACATCGGGGAGTTCGCCGTCGGTGACCGAGTCCTTGGTCTTGGCATCGGTACCTTCAGGCCCGAAGTGGTCACCCGTGCAGAAATGACGGCCTCCGCCCCAGCACACTTACCCGCGGCACCGCTAGCCACTATACCAACGTCGTTCGTGTCGGCGGAACTGGCGTTCCAAATATCGGGGTTGTATGCGAGGGACAGGGTTCTGATACATACGGCCTCCGGTGGCGTTGGATTGGCAGCGATCCAGATGGTGCAGGCCGCAGGTGCGGAAGTATTTGCTACGGCCAGCTCACCAAAGCAGGCGTACCTGCGTTCATTGGGCATCACCCACGTCTTCAACAGCCGCAGCACCAATTTCAGCCACCAGGTCTTGGAGGCGACCGGCGGGGAGGGCGTTACGGTCATACTCAACAGCCTCACAGGGCCGGGGTTCATCGAAGCGAGCTTGGAGTGCCTGGCAAAAAGCGGTCGGTTCGTCGAAATGGGTAGACGGGATATCTGGACAGCGGAGCAGATGGCGGAGGCGCGGCCGGACGTTGCGTACTCAGTCCTTGAGGTGGATGCGTTGAAGCGACGAGACCCGGCAACCGCAGGGGCGTCCCTCAGGCGGGTCGTGGCGCGAGTGGAAACAGGAGATCTGAAGCCGCTGGTCTACACGCGGTGGCCAATGGCAGAGATCCGGGAAGCTATGGAGTTCATGCGGTCGGCGCGGCACATAGGCAAGAACGTCATCGTAATGCCACCGCTGGCGGGTGGACGGCTTAGGTCAGACCGTACCTACCTGGTGACCGGCGGCCTCGGCGGCCTCGGCACCGTGGTGGCGGGATGGTTGGCTGACCGGGGCGCGGGTGTCATTGTGTTGAACGGGAGACGGCCACCCGACCCCGAGGCGAAGGAGGCAATCGACGCACTCCGGCGGCAGGGCATCGATGTAAGGGTGGAGCTGGCAGACATAACCGACACCACGGCGGTCGACGCCATGCTGGACCGGATAGACACTGCTATGCCACCCTTGGCCGGTGTCATCCACAGCGTCGGTGTGCTTTCCGATGGCTCACTGGGCAACCAGACCTGGCAGCGGTTCCAGCAGGTGCTGTGGCCCAAGGTGCTAGGTGCCTGGCACCTGCACAAGGCGACGCTTGGGATAGACTTGGATATGTTTGTGCTGTTTTCCAGTGTCACAGGCGTTGTCGGAAACTCCGGGCAGGGAAACCACGCCGCCGCCAATGCTTTCCTGGACCAACTGGCTACCTACCGCAGGTCGCTCGGCCTCCCGGGACAGTCCATCGCCTGGGGCGCGTGGGCTGGCCTTGGCGAGGCAGAGGAGCAAAGAGAGCGAATCGAGCGCCAGCTGGAGGCATCCGGCACAGGCTGGATCAGCCCGCAGCAGGGGCTCAAGGCCTTCGACGAGCTGGTGCGCCAAGACATGACCGCGGGAATGGTGGCGGCGGTAGACTGGGCGGTGCTGGCTGAGAACTTTGAGGGACGGCCCCTTTTCTTGGAAGAACTGCTGGTTGACGAATCAGCGGGGGAGCAGAGCACAATTGCAACATCCGCTGATCTGCTTTCGCAGCTACGGGAACGGCCCCAGTACGATTGGGAAGAACTGCTGACAGTCTTCCTTCAGAGAGAGCTGCAGGCTGTACTCCGCTTGCCATTCGCACCACCGTCCACAGTTGGGTTCTTCGACTTGGGAATGGATTCGCTCATGTCTGTGGAGTTGCGGAACCGACTCAACCGGGCACTTGCCGGTGAATACGTGGTCTCCAACACCGCGGTGTTCGACTATCCCAATGTAACTGCCTTGGCAAGCCATCTGGCAGAAGAAATCGCCCAGTCCCGGGTAAATGGTCCTACGATACCTGTTGCCGAATCAGTATCGCCCACGCTACGAAGGGCTTCTTCCGCGGACGAAGAAGGGATAGCTATAGTAGGGATAGCCTGCAGGTTCCCTAGCGCGCCGGATCTGGAATCGTTCTGGAAGTTGCTGGAGTCGGGGACGGATGCCGTCACGGACGGGCGGCAGGACGCCGGGCCGTGGCATGGCGTTACCGGCGACCCGACCTCGGACAACCCGCTCTACCGAAGAGGCGGATTCGTTGAGGGGATCGATAGGTTTGACAATTCGTTCTTCCGGATTTCACCCATAGAGGCGCGCATGATGGATCCCGCACAGCGAATGTTGCTGGAAACGACCTGGCAGGCCTTGGAGGACGCTGGAATAGACCCTGGCAGCCTCAAAAAAAGCCGGACCGGCGTATATGCGGGGATAGGGAGCAGCGAATACCGGGATGTTATAGCTGCGAGCGGCCAAGACGACCTCTACTTCGGCACCAGTGGAAGCATTACAGCGGGGCGGGTTGCCTTCGTCCTAGGTTTGGAAGGACCGGCTATGCCTGTGGACATGGCGTGCTCATCTTCTTTGGCTGCAATTCACCAGGCTGTCACTGCATTGCAGCGTGGAGAGGTGGACATGGCTCTGGCAAGTGGAACCAACATAACGCTGTCGCAGTCTATTGTGCGGTTCCATAGAGACATGGGCGTGCTCTCTACCAGCGGCCAGTGCAACGCCTTTGACGCCAGCGCGGACGGCTTTGTGCGCAGCGAGGGTTGCGGCGTACTGGTGCTCAAGCGCCTGAGCGAGGCGCAAACGGACGGCGACCGAATATGGGGCCTGGTGCTGGGAACGGCCATAAACCAGAACGGAGCAAGTGCAGGGTTACCAGTGCCCAACGGGCCCGCTCAGGAGCGGGTCATGGAGGACGCGCTGGCACGTGCGGGCGTCGACCCATCGAAGATTGATTACCTGGAGGCGCACGGAACTGGCACAGACCTGGGCGACTCTATTGAGTTGCGCGCCTTGGCCTCGGTGTATAGGCGCGGGCGAGAGTCTGAACGACCGCTGCTGGTAGGTTCGGTGAAGACTAACATCGGGCATGCCGAATGGGCGGCAGGTATGGCGAGCGTCATTAAATCGTTGTTGGCTATGCACAAGGGGGTAATTCCCGCACACCTTCACTTCAAGGAACCGAACCCCAATTTCGATTGGGGACAGATGCCTGTCACGATAACCTCAAAGCAGACGCCGTGGCCGTTGCGTGACGGGGGACAGCCTTTGTCGGCGGTGAACTCATTCGGACTCTCCGGCACGAATGCGCACGTGGTGTTGGAGGACTATGGGGTAACGCCGGGAGGAACGTGTCCTGGCCATACGGTCCGGAACAGACAGTGGCCGCCGCCATGCCGCCGGACATCAGCTGCGCGGAGGTGGCGGATGGCGAGGGTACAGAGCGTTCGATGAGGGTGCTGCCGCTGTCTGCCAGATCACCGGAAGCTCTGACTGCCTTGGCCGGGGAGTACGCGGCATGGCTAGATCAGTTGGAAGCCTCGACATCGTCGGCAAGAGAGGTCGACCGGATCCTTGCCGACGCAGCTTGGACGGCGGGCACAGGACGGAGCCACTTCAAGTATCGGGCTGGGTTGACCTTCAGGAACGTGGCGGAGTTGCGAGAGGGCTTGGATCGGCTCACAGCTTCTGGCGTGTCGCCGGGCCAAGAAGGACTGCGGCATACCGCCAGGACGGCGTTTGTATATATGGGTCATGGCCAGCATTGGACTGACACGGCGGAGGTTCTCTACTGGACGGAGCCTGTTGTCCGCGCAGCGCTGGACAGGTGCGATGGGTTGGTCCGCGAGGAGTGCGGGAAGTCGCTGCTCAATGCGATATTTGCCAAGGACGGAGCTGGCGATGGTATCGAGGATCCACCCATGGCGCGCGCCGCACACTTTTCAATGCAAGCAGCCCTGACTACGCTGTGGCAAAGCGTCGGCGTGCTGCCAAGCGCTGTGTTGGGTAAGGGCATTGGCGAGCTTGCGGCTGCGTATGGGCATTGGCGAGCTTGCGGCTGCGTATGGGGCAGGCATCTTGAGCGTTGCGGACGGCCTCAGGGTGGCACTGGCGCTAAGCGGCCCCGATGCCTCATTGCCGCTCATCACTGTCAATCAGCCCCGGGGGACGATGTTCAGCAGTTTGACAGGTCGCGCTGTCCAGTCTTCCGACGAGTTGTACAATGTGCACTGGCAGAAGCTTGCGGGTGAAGTCACAGGATTCCCTACTTGCGTCCGTGCACTGGCCGGTACTGGCGTAGACTTGGTGGTAGTCGTTGGAAAAGAAATGGATGCCCCACCGCTGGAGCACCAGTGGCCAAGAGAGAGGCAGACGGAAAGCTCCGTGAAGTTAGTGGAAGGGACAGGATGGCCTACAGACAAGGCTCCAGGTGGAGGAGCAGGCTTTGCCGCGGAGGTTGCGCAGGCATATGAGGTCGGCGCATCCATAGCGTTTGCTGGGCTCTTCCTGGGGGAATCGCGGCGCAAGGTCTCGTTGCCGGGTTACCCGTTCCAGCGCCGGAGCTTCTGGGTACAGAGTCCAAAACCGTAGCTGGCGCAGACAACTTATGGGACTCATATACCTAAGCCGCCTGCTCAGCTTCACAGACGAGCCTATAGAAGCTTACCCTTCAAGTATTTGGGTTCTGCGTTCATTGATCCATCTGACATGCTTATCCACTGGAAGGTGCAACAGAGAACGCAACCTATGAATACCCAAACCCTTCCTACACAACCGCAAGACCATAAGCCTGTTGGCGTTGCTCGTCCTGGGTACGTCCCTCTGGGCAGCCATCGCCTACATCACCCCTGGTAGCCCAGTGTCGGCTCAGGAAGCCGGACAGGAGGCACGACAGAGGCAGGAGGCGCTCACGAATAGCCTGACAGATGGTCAAGTGTTTTACATGACCACGTCTCGGTATCGCAGACGCCTTGGGGATCGGCATGCTGGAGCACACCTATCCGAAGACCACGACCGATGAAACGTGGATGTTGGTGGGTGATGGTGGACTGCTCACCGCGGCCATGACCAAGGTATATGATCCCAAGGGTAAGTTGATCGCCACTGCCACATCGGGAGGCGGCGCAACCGTCTACCATGACCTGCTTGCGGACGGCGTAATGGAATTCCCTGACATGACCGGAGGCAACCTGGCAGGTTCGCTAGGTGAGCTATGGAGGTTCTCCAGACACCTCGAGGACGGTGGATACGAGGCACCTTCTTCTGGAGTGCTACACGGTGAGACCAGCTCCATCTACTCAAGGACCACCGCAAGAGAGGTGGGAGGTGTGTCTCAGTCGTTCCGAACGGAGATCGAAATGGTAGCTGATGCTCCACTCCTGCATCGACAGTCCGAATACGCCATTCGTGATGGTGTGGAGACACTCCTGACTCGGGAGGATATAACCAGCTATGCCGTCTTACCGAGCGGCTCATACCCAACCGAGTAGACATTGCACTAAAAGAGTGAAAACCGAGGGTTCGTCAGAAGGCCGAAGCCGTTGGCGGCGAAATGCCCCTATGCCCAAAGACGTCCATCAAGATGCGACGTGTCGTTCAGCACCATCACCACCGCGGGCTTCACACCCACATCAAGTGCGGTCAATGAGCAGGAATCCACCTTGAACCGCCACCCCGCTTCCACTGGCAATCTGGTCATGTGCGTGATGAGCGTCCGCAGGGCTGCGCCATGCCCCACTATCAGCAGGTTGCCCGATGGGTGACGCTGCAATACATCGTCGGCGAACGCCGCCGATCTAGCCTCCACCGCCCGGAAGTCCTCACCCCTAGGTGGTGTGAAGGACGTGTAGTCCTCCACCATGGCCGCGTACAGGTCGGGGTCGGCATCCCGTATGGAAGAGAACGACTTCCCCTCCCAGCGCCCATAGGCCTGTTCCCGTAGGTGCTCGGTATGGGAGACGTCCAGGTCCCTGCCAGCCACCACAAGCTCGGAGGTCTGGCTGCACCTCAGAAGATCACTGCTGTACGCCGCATCCAATCCCACGGCTGCCAACCGCTGGCCAAGGCGCCTAGCCTGGTCCCGGCCCACATTATTCAGAGGCACATCGGTGTGCCCCTGCAGCAACCCCCGGGCGTTCCAGTCGGTCTGACCGTGTCGGACTAACAGCCACCTAGACATAGGCCAACCTTAGAACACCCGAGGGACAGGCGCGGACAGGGTGGCTAGCTGGCATCGGTGCGCTGGTGTCGCCCGATGTAGCCCACCACGAGCTTCTTCTCCTCGGCGTCCCACAGGAAGGCGATGCGGATGGTGCCACGATGGTACCCGTTGCCGGTGCCGATGTGCTCCAATAACTCCCGCTTGCGCCCACGCAGCCAGATCTCGTAGTACTCCCGGTACTGGCCCACCGTAACCGGCGATTGGGCAGGGGTGTAGTGCCAGCCGCACACTTGGCGCAGCGACAGGTCAAAGTCTGTGTCCCCACTGCCACCTGTCTTGGCGTCGTAGTACGCAGTCGCCAGCCACTCCAAGGCATCCCACATCTGTCGCGGCTTGTCGAAGGGAATGCTTGTGTCGGACTTTGCAATCAGTTGGAAGCTGAGGCGGTCGCCGAACCTCTCCTGCGCCAGTCGCACCGCATGCTCTACGCTCTGGAATTCGGGCAGGGGTTCCACGGGCATCAGGGCTCGAGTCCGGCGCGACTCGTGGTATGAGAGTCTCCAATTCTCTGCCAGGTTGCGGCTCTCCCCCAGTTCGCTGGAAAGCTGGTTGGCCCGCTCCTTCAGAAGCGCGTTGTCTGTGACGAGACTGCGGTTTGCTTCCGCCAACCGCTGGTGCTCAGCCTGAAGCGTTGTCAGCTCCTCTTCCGATATCAGAGGTTGCACCGGCTCAGCCATCACGGCAGTGTCCGCCCCCTCTTCTGGAGCAACGGAAAGCGGTGGACGAGCCTGGACTTCCAAGACCTCAAAGTGCGCCAGCGCTTCATCGATCCGCTGCTGCATCTCCGCCCTGTGTGGGGCCCTTTGCGCCTCCTCGCTGCGCACGGCCGCTATGGGATGCACCGGCGAATACTCCTTCAACAACCCTGCCAAGCTTTCGATGGCGCCGCGGGCAGTCTCCATGTCAGCCCACGGATGGGCTCGCTCCTTCAGCTTCTCCTCCGCATCCCACTCAAAGAAGGCCAACAGGTTCGCATGCAGTTGGGCCATGGCCATGACCTCGGCATCCAACTCGGCAACTGCCTTGGCCTCGTCCTGCTTCTTCTCCCGGATTTCCGCGATGGCCTCGACGAACCCCTCCACCCCCTGCTCCCACTCCGGTGCGTTCGGAGACAGCATCCGCAGAATGTTCAAGGCCCGTTGGAACACCCCGGAGAGCTCTTCGGAAATGGGAGACGTCTCTGGGGCCGGTACAGCCGGATCGGACTCTTTCTCCGCAGCTTGGGCAACGCGCCCACTGATGTAGCTGCTCATCAGGAGCAGGTCCTGCCGGCTGATTTCAGGGTTCCCCTCCACGAGGCCCTCCATGGCGTCGTTCCAGCTTGGGTCAGGTTGCACCACGGAGATTCTGTGGGCCGAATAATCCGGCTCACCGTTCAGCAGTCCCTTTTCCCGTAGGTAGGTGTCCACACGCTCCTGCAATGGCTTCTGGGACTCTGACCATACCTTCAGCACCGCCCCGGCGAGATCGTCCCTCTGCCGGGCCCAGTGAGATACAGGCTCCTGCAACAGCGGTGCCGGGGCCAGTTCCGGGTTACGGAACCCGTCGACACTGACGTACGACCCCACTGCCTTTCTCAGGGCAGCCCGGGTCTCTCCCGACACTTGCAGTTGTCCCGTCAGCGCCTTTTTGACCACGCCATCTCCGAAGTCTTTAGGCATCGCCGTAAACAGATGTGTCAGTCCCACCATAGAAGCGTCTGCTGGATGAAAAGCTTCTGCTTGATGGATGCCATTGCCCACTGTCATATCCGTACCACCTCTGGTCTGATTCTCAAGCTTCTCCAATATCCTAAGCAGTATCGCGGCGGCTATCTAGGTGGTCGAGACCGGTTTTCCGGCCACATTATTGCGCCTCCGGGATTGACTCCGAATCAGGCACCCACGCCCCCTCACAGTCTGGGCAATCGCCATCCTCCGCGCCGCGCCAGCTCCCCTTCCCCATTCGGGCAACTCACCCCATCTCGGATCTCCGTTAAGACCGATGCATCCTCGCGCCCACTTCCTGACCCGGACGACTCTCTATTGGCATATACGCACATGAGTTCTATACTCATTGAATTTCCTGTTGGCTTCTCCGTCGGGCCTCCAAGGCTATGGCAACCACATCATCACACTGGAGACAAATGAGACCACTTTCAGATATAGAAATACTTTTTCAGCTACGCTACTGGTCTCACTCCAGCTACGAACATGGAACCACGCGGGCATGGGACCACGATGATGGGGCCGCTACCCATGCCGCGGGACCTATCTTTATCTTTCCCGACCTGCATTCGCTTGCTGATCCTAATGCGGCGAAACGGAGGCACGACGCGGCAAGCTAACCCGGATATCACAGCGCGGCCCACACGGCGCTACGGACTTGCCACATCACGCGGTGCTGCGCTTCAACGGGTCTCCCGCAAAAGATGGTCTCGTTTGGCCGCAGCACTCGGCAGGCTCCGGCGTGTTCCCGCTATAGTGTGCGCCAGAGGCCTATGACTGTCCCTCTTCCTCACTATCCAAGGGCAGGCGCCGGTAGGAAATCCCCCAACGGTTCATCAGTTGCAGCACCGCTGGCTGCTGCATTTCAGTCAGCTCCCCCAAAAACCCGGCCAACGCATGCGCTGGCATCATTTCCTGTGAGCAGACCCAGCTTCGCTCCGCGGGCACAACATACAGGAGCCCCTTCTGGTGGCTGCAACCCAACTGCACCCGGCTCAAACCCTCACCCTGCCGTATCTCCAAGCCCATGTTCTCCAAGCGGTTGTCCTCCAAGGGCGCGCCTCCAGATTGTGATGTCCACCCACTATACTATCTCCGCTAACGTGTTATAATCCGTCCCTGGCCTCGAGCAGACAGGTAACTGACAAAGAATGTACCAACCCCCAAGAAGAGAACCTGAAGTAGATCTGGAACAACTCCTGGCGCGAGTCCGGGGTTGGTTTGGCCGTTTCGGTGGAGGCAGCATCGCCAGCGGGCACGGCCCCGGCTTCCCCGCCTTCGTAGTCTGGGGCATCCTCTTCATCGCATTCATCGCATGGATGCTCTTCGGTATTCACCAAGTGCAGCCCGGCGAACAGGGCATCCGGCGTACCTTCGGCAAGTTCAGCGGCATCGAAAGCACTGGACTCCAGTGGCATTGGCCCACACCTATCGGTAACACCCGCGTGGTGGCGGTCGAGCAGACTCGTAGCATGGAGTTAGGCTTCCGCCAAGTTAACGGCGTGGTGACCACCTTCCAGAATGAAGCGCGCATGATCACCGGCGACCTGAACGTCGTCGACGCCCAGTTGGTAGTCCAATACAAGATCGGCGACCTGCAGGACTTCATCTTCCTTGTCTCCGACCCAGGAGACCCTGATCGTGTGGGTACCATTGAGCCCGACAGCCCTGAAGGGCGTACATTGAAGGACGCCACAGAAGCTGCCCTGCGCTTGGTCGTGGGACAGCGAGGTGTGGATGTTGTCCGCACCCAAAAGCGTCCTGAGGTGCAAGTTGAAACGCAGCGGGTACTACAGGAAATCTTGGATGACTATGGTGCAGGTATCCAGGTCCTCACCGTCCGTCTTCAAGACGTGGTGCCGCCCGGCGAGGTCCGGGACGCCTTCGACGACGTGCTTAGAGCCAGACAAGAGAAGGAGACTGCGGAGAACTTGGCCGAAGCATATCGGCGAGACCAGATACCCAGGGCAGAAGGTCAGGCGGCCCGCATCACCCAAGCTGCCGAGGCTTTCAAACAGGAGAGCATCAACCGGGCCACTGGTGAAGCGCAGAGGTTCGAAGCCGTCCTAGCACAGTACCTCCAGTCCGAAGACGTTACGCGTCAACGCCTCTATTTGGAGGCCATGGAGAACATATTGCCCAACATCTCCAAGATCATAGTATCGCCGGAAGCGGCCGGAGGCATAATCCTAAACAACACTAGGCAAGCGATCGTACCGGTGCCTACCGCCACGCCATTGGCCACCCCGATTCCACCGCAACCAACGCCGCAGACCGCTCAGTAAGCTATGAGATACGCAGTAGGAACGGTAGTGATAGTGCTCTTGGTAGCCATTTTTGGCACCCAGAGCATGTTCACCGTGGATGAGGTACAGCTGGCAGTGGTGACCCGCTTCGGTGAAATCAAACAGGTCTACACCCAGCCGGGCCTCAAGTACAAAGTGCCCTTCGTCGACCAGAAGACCTACTTCGACAAACGTCTTCTATATCGGGATCTTCCCTTGGCTACCTTGCCAGACTCCGAGACCCAGTTCCTGAATATCGATGCTTATGCTCGATACCGGATCGGCCACCAAGAGAACGGCAATGTTGTAACCTCTCGCGCGGACGTGGAGCATTTCTTCGAAACGTTGACAACAATCGACCGTGCCGGAGAGCGTGTCGAGAGGGTGGTCGCGTCCGCCTTGCGGGACGAAGTCACTACCCGGCGCCGTGAGGAAATCATCGGTGCCACCATAAAGACAGTGGTCTCCGAGGTCACTGATTCAGACTTGCAGGTCAGCTTGGAGGAAGCCCAGACCCTCGACAATGAGGCCGAAGTGGGCGAAGAAGTGACGGTGCCCTCTGTGACTCGCGAAGAGATATTGGGTAGAGTCAGGGATACCGCTGAGGCGGAAATCTCCCAATCCAATCAAGGAATCACCCTCGTGGACGTGCGTATCAAGCGAGCAGACTTCCCGGGGGAGACCCAGCAGGCTATCTTCACTCGCATGCGGGCCGAACGCGAACGGTTGGCTAGGGAATTCCGCGCCGAGGGTCAGCGAGAACGGGACCGTATCGAAGCAGACGTCGACCGTCAGGTGGCCATCATCGTGGCTGAGGCCCAGAGAGATGCCAACATTACAAGGGGTGAAGGCGAGGCCGCGTCCATCGAAATTCTGGCGACAGCCTTGCAAAAGAATCCCGAGTTTTACGCGTTCCGCCGGAGCTTGGAGGCCTACGCCAAGTTCCTCTCTCAGAACAGCACCGTGGTGCTCTCGTCCGACTCGGACCTGTTCAACTTCCTGGAAAGCACTACCTCCGACAACTCCCGCTAATTCGCTACTGCTTTGTGACACAGCGTAGTTGACCGGTTGAACATGGAGTTATACTCTGTCTTTGCGTTTAGCCACCACAGTGTGTGGCCTAGCAAGCCTCAACAATGAAGACTCCTGGAGGAGCAGAATGGCAAAGCCCTACCCCGTAACCGACAACGATTTTGAGGAAAAGGTCCTCAAGGCATCCCACCCTGTGCTGGTAGACTTCTGGGCTGAATGGTGCGGTCCCTGCAAGATGATCGCACCCGTTGTGGACGACCTCGCAGGGGAATACGACGGTAAGATGGGGTTCGCCAAGCTGGATGTAGATGACAACGCCAACACCGCCATGACTTACGGCGTGCGAAGTATCCCCACTCTTTTGATTTTCCAGAATGGCCAGCCGGTGGCCCAAGTGGTGGGCGCCGTCTCCAAGGGTGCCCTGAAGAAACACATCGATTCAGTACTCGACGCCTAACCTCTCCGGATCATGTTTGGGGGCTGGGCTCGCGAATGGGAGTGGATGGGGCCCGGTGGCTCTTGCGGACTTCAAATCCGTTGTGCCTCGTAGCCCGGGGTAGGTGGGTTCGACTCCCTCCCACTCCCGCCACACCTGTATGTTGACCCTCTCTTGCAACCCCCCATTCATAGCCAACCATCGATACACACCCGCTTCAAATCAATAGTAAGGGGGCGTAAAGGGTGCCTCGGTGGTAAACCGGCCAAAGCTCAGACGTAGAAGAATTGGCCTGCTTCGCGCTGAGGTGGAGGATGCGGAAACGTGCGAAGGCTCGGGAATACCGTACTTGTACGCTACGCTTGTGGACGCTCAACCCGCGGTTGAAGCGCAGGTCTTTTGAGCCGCGAGTCCGTCGCCTGAGGTTGGCGTTACCGGGATTGTGCAGGCCACCACTGCGCATCAACTGGCAACGAAATCGCTATATTGCGTCTTCCTCCGAGATGCTCTTGTGTTGCACCCCACGGAAGCCTGTAATATGGGAGAACTGTTCACATTCCTGTCGGGAGGTGGCCATGGCAGAGAACACCCCCAAGATAGTGGTTGAGCATCACGGTCCCTATCGAGTACTAGGTGGAGTGCCCCTGTCCCGTAAAGTGCCTGTTACATCGGAGTATGGAGAACCCCTTACTTGGCAGAAAACTAGGATATACAACCTCCATGGCAACTACGCCCTCTGCCGTTGCGGTAAATCGTCCAACAAGCCATTCTGCGACGATGCCCACGAGAGTGGCGGGTTCGACGTCACCGAGACCGCCGACACTACCAACTTCGCCGATCGTGCCAAGAACTATCCAGGGACAGGCATCGTGGTGAAGGACGACCGGGCTCTATGCGCACATGGCGGCTTTTGTGGCAGCCGGGCCACTAACGTCTGGCGCATGACCCGCAATACGGAGGACACTGCTGTCCGCGCTCAAGTGATCGCGATGGTGGAGCGATGTCCATCGGGAGCCCTCACCTACAGCATCACCGAAGACGGACCGGAAATAGAGCCTGACCTGTCGCAAGGCATCGCAGTCACCCCCGATGGCCCTTTGTGGGTCACCGGTGTCGTTCCCATCGAACGGTCCGACGGTCAACCCTTAGAGGGTCGAAATCGGGTCGCCCTGTGCCGCTGCGGGGCGTCAAAGAGCAAGCCTCTTTGCGACGGCGCCCACACCGAGATAGGATTCAAGGCGGAATAGTCATATGTTGCGACGCTCGAAGATTCGCGAACTGCTAGCCGGCGAGGCTGCTGGCGGCGCGGTGCTTGTCCAAGGATGGGTGAAGACCAAACGCTCTTCGAAAACGGTCTCCTTCCTGCAAATCAACGATGGCTCCACTTTGGCTGATATCCAAGTAGTTGTTGACTCCGAACTCCCCGACCATGCCCTGATGGACTCGTTGAACACCGGTTGCAGTGTGAACATCGAAGGCACACTGGTGGCATCGCTGGGGAAGGGGCAGCGTTACGAAATCGCCGCCCGACGTTTGGAAGTTCTGGGCCTAACCGATCCAGAGGAATACCCACTTCAGAAGAAGCGCCACACCTTGGAATTCCTTCGGGATATGGCGCACCTGCGGCCCCGTACCAACACCTTCGGCGCTATGGCCCGCGTGCGCAGTTCGTTGGCCTTCGCAGTGCATTCCTTCTTCCAGCAACGCGGGTATGTTTACCTACACGCTCCTATCATTACCGCGAGCGATGCCGAGGGGGCGGGGGCGATGTTCCGCGTGACCACTTTGGACTTGGGTGACTTGCCCACTAGGGACGGTGCAGTGGACAACGATGCCGATTTCTTCGGCAAGCCGGCCTTTCTGACTGTCAGCGGACAACTGGAGGCGGAGATTTTCGCCCTAGCTTTGTCCGATGTGTACACCTTCGGTCCCACCTTCAGGGCTGAAAACTCCAATACCTCTCGACACCTCGCGGAGTTCTGGATGGTGGAACCTGAGGTGGCCTTCTGCGATTTGGATGGACTGGCCTCGCTCGCGGAGGACTTTCTGAAGTACCTGTTTTCTTACGTCTTGGAGCACTGTCCCGAAGACATGAAGTTCTTCAACAAGTGGTTCGAGCCTACCACCGTTGAAACCCTGCGGAGCATCGTGGACTCAAGGTTTGAGCGCATCACCTACACGGAAGCCATAGACATGCTGAAGGCTTCCGGGGAGAATTTCGAGTTCCCGGTCGAGTGGGGTACCGACCTGCAGTCGGAGCACGAGCGATATCTGACCGAGAAGAAGATAGGGAGTCCAGTGATAGTCACGGACTATCCCAAGGACATCAAGGCCTTCTACATGCGCCTCAACGATGACGGCCAGACGGTTCGAGCCATGGATGTATTGGTACCGCGCATCGGAGAGATTATTGGTGGCAGTCAGCGAGAGGAGAGACGCGATCTCCTATTGTCCCGATTGCAAGAGGCGGGGCTCTCCGAGGAGCACTATTGGTGGTACCTAGAGTTGCGCCAGTTTGGCACCGCCCCCCACTCCGGCTTTGGCTTGGGCTTCGAACGGACGGTGCAGTTCGTCACTGGCATGCAGAACATACGCGACGTAGTGGCCTTCCCCCGCACTCCACGTCGCGCCGAATTCTAGGGAGATCCGTCGCACAGACCCCGGGAAACTAAAGGAGAGTCAGAAGGAATGGCATCCAGCAGTCCTGACGTGACACAAGACTTCGTGAGGAGCATCGTTCGGGAAGATCTCTCGAACAACAAGAACGGCGGTAAGGTGATTACCCGCTTTCCGCCTGAGCCCAATGGTTACTTGCACATAGGTCATGCCAAGTCAGCTCAACTCAACTTTGGTCTGGCCGCCGAGTACGGCGGAAGGTGCCATCTACGATTCGACGACACCAACCCCGATAAGGAATCCGTAGAGTATGCCGAGTCCATTATCCGGGACCTACGCTGGCTGGGATGGGACTGGGGAGATTATCTGTTCTACGCCTCTGACTACTTCGACCAGCTCCATGACTATGCTGTCCAGCTCATCAAAGCCGGCAAAGCATACGTGGATGACCTCTCGGCCGATGAAGTGCGCGATTACCGGGGCACGCTGACCCAGGCAGGACGGGAGAGCCCTTATCGTCACCGCCCGATAGAGGAGAATCTCCAACTCTTCGAAGGCATGCGCGCTGGGGAATACGAAGAAGGTTCGCGAGTGCTCCGGGCCAAAATCGACATGAGCTCCGGGAACATCAACATGCGAGACCCAGTGCTGTACCGCATCATGAAGACTAGCCACCACCGCACCGGTGACAAGTGGTGTATCTATCCCATGTACGACTTCGCTCATGGCCAGTCAGACTCTCTCGAGAGCGTGACCCACTCCATCTGTACCATGGAGTACGAAGACCATCGGCCCCTTTACGATTGGTTTCTTGACGAGTTGGGCATCTACCATTCACAGCAGATTGAGTTCGCCAGGTTGAACCTCAGTAATACGGTACTTAGCAAACGTAGGCTCCTGTCCCTAGTTGAGACCGGTGATGTATCCGGGTGGGACGACCCTCGCATGCCCACGCTGGCAGGCATGCGACGCAGGGGATACACCCCCGAAGCTATCCGAAGTTTCTGTGAGCGTATCGGTGTGGCCAAACGTGTCACTACTGTGGACATCGCTCATCTGGAGCATTGCGTGAGGGAAGACCTAAACGAACGTGCCCAGCGGGCTATGGCGGTCCTACGCCCCCTGAAAGTGATCATCGACAACTACCCTGAAGGGCAAACTGAGGACCTGGAGGCTGTTAATAACCCAGAGGACGAAGGCATGGGTACCCGCAGGGTACCGTTCTCTCGGATGCTATACGTGGAGCGGGACGACTTCCGTGAACACCCGCCCCGTAACTTCTACCGGTTAGCACCAGGCAGCGAGGTGCGCCTGCGCTACGGTTATTTCATCACATGCACCAGCGTGGTGAAGGACCCGGCGACGGGCGAAATAACGGAGTTGCACTGCACCTATGATCCTGCGACTAAGGGAGGGCATGCTCCCGACGGCCGTCGTGTCAGGGGCACCATCCACTGGGTTTCAGCAGGGCACGCACTCCCCGCTACAGTCCGGCTGTATGATCACCTGTTCACTGTTGAGAAGCCCGACGAAATGGGAGCCGACTTTCGCGATGCGCTCAATTCGAAGTCTCTCGAAACCCTCAGAGGGTGCCAAGTGGAACCCAGCTTGGCTAGTGCTGAGCTCGGGGCCATCTATCAGTTCGAGAGGCTGGGCTACTATTGCGTCGATGCCGTTGACTCAAAGCCCGATGCCCTAGTGTTCAACAGGGCAGTCTCGCTGCGAGATACCTGGGCGCGCATCGAGCGTTCCCAAGAATCCGGCTAGCTACCCGCGGGTTGCTGTTCTTCTTCCAGACGACGGCGTTCACGGGTGTTGATGAGCCTGATGGCCTCGTCGGCACCCATCCGACCCACCGGGCCGGAAGCGTACATTGATCCTAGGACTACGCCTCCACGGCCAAGCAGGAACTCTGCAGGTTGGACATAACCACCGCGGTCATCGGACCACCAAGCCCCTATGGAGTCGGCCTGCTCCCTTGTGACACCGTACCCGATTGAGAAGGTGAGTCCACGCCCAGCCATCTCTCCAGCGTGTTCCTTATCATCCACGGTAGCGGCGTAAACTTTGGCGCCTAGGGCTTCAAGCTCAGCTTTCTTCTCTTCGTAGGCGTCCAACTGGCGCCCGCAATAGGGTCACCAGTGTCCTCGGTAAAATAGCAGGGCCACATAGCGGCTGTCCGCTTGCTCCGGAAGTGTAACAGTTCCTCCGTCGATTAGGTTTAGCGTGATGGAGGGAAAGCGGTCCCCCTGTTGTAGCTTATGGGCCATGCTCGCCTCCTGTACCGTGAGATTGCGGTGATTATACCGTGGTCACCCTACAGTTCAATCGAGGATCACCGTTGTTCCCCGGGGCCTCGTAGCTCTGGAGGGTGTGATTCGCGCTGGACAAATAGTGGGGCAAGGCCTATTCTTCGCCTTGCACCTGGCGCCACTATATGTCATAGCGGTGCGGATTCCCCCCACCTAAACCAATGGAGGCGTTGAGCATGGCCAGCACCACGCGCGCAAACGAGTTGGAGCAAGGCGGTTTCACTAAGCCACCCACTGGACGGCCAGTGGTATATGCCACCGAAGGTGTTATTTCCAGCGGGCACTACCTGACTTCCATCGCTGGCATGCGCATGCTTCTGAGCGGTGGAAACGCCTTCGATGCACTCGTAGCTGCCGGGTTCGCAGCCGCCGTGGTGGAGCCAATCGCTTCCTATTCACTGGCCGCAGAAGGCGTGTTCATGCTGTACCACCCCGGCAGTGGCGACCTTCTCTCCCTCAGCGGGCAGGGCGTTGCCCCCGCGGCTGCAACTGCCGACTTCTACAAGTCCCGTGGCCATGAGCGGATTCCTACCGGTCCTGGGCCTAACGCTCCTCTGTCATTCACCGTGCCCGGGGTGGTCGAATCCTTCCTAGCACTGCAGGAGCGTTACGGCGTGAAGCCAATTGGTGAAGTGCTGGCCCCGGCCATCTACTATGCGGAGCACGGCATTCCTCACTACGAATACATGTTGGAACGATTGGACTCGCCGTCGACCCACCAGCAGTTCGACCAGTTCCCGCCTGGTGGCTGGGACGTCTTCTACCAAGACCGCCAAGTGCCCCAACCGGGTGCCATGATGGTGCAGAAGGGGCTGGCGAATACCCTAAGCGCCATGGCCCGTAGCGCAGCTTCCGCAGCCTCCCGTATTGATGGTGTACGGGCCGCCCGACATGCTTTCTATGAAGGCGAGGTTGCGCAGACAATCGTCGCCTGCTCCCAGAGAGTTGGGGGCATCCTTAGTCTGGAGGACATGGCCAACTACAGGGCCAAGTTCGAAGAGCCTGCATTGGGCAGTTTCCGTGGCTACGACATTTGGGGGCAGGGCGCTTGGACACAGGGCCCCATACTGATGCAGGCACTGAACATGCTGGAGCCAATGGACCTGAGGGCCATGGGCCATAACTCGGCCACCTACATCCACACCGTCACTGAGGCCCTGAAGCTGGCAATCGCCGACCGTGAGTCCTATTACGGCGATCCCGACTACTCCGATATCCCACTCCAAGGATTGCTGTCCAAGGACTATGCCCGGGAGCGGTCAGCCATGATCGACGCCAATCGCGCAAGCCCAGACCTGCCTCCTCCTGGTGACCCGCGTCGTGGCGCGCGGCTGGCCAACGGTGCAGTCCATGTGTCCGGCTTGGTTGGCAGCGCGGCTGGCGATGGCGACGGGGCCGCAGATGGCACGACCCACGTGTCGGTGTTGGACCGCGAGGGGAACATGGTGTGTGGAACCATCAGTGGTGGCGCTTTCGGCAAGTCTGTCTTCTTCCCAGAGATCGGTTGCTGTTTGAGCACCCGGATCGAAATGTTCAACTGTGAGGCGGGGCATCCCAATGTGGTAGAGCCTGGCAAACGCCCCCGCACTACGCTGATCAACTACCTCGTGGGAAAGAACGGTAAGCCCAGCATGACCATTGGATGCCCCGGTGGCGATAACCAAGCCCAAGCCAATCTACAGATTATGCTGAACGCGCTGGTCTGGGGCATGAATCCGCAGGAGTCTATCGAGGCCCCGCGCTTCTCCAGCCAGAGCTTTGTGAACTCCTTCTACCCCCATGTGCACTACCCAGGCAGGCTGGATCTAGAGGCTGGCATATCCGAAAGCACGGCGGAAGAGTTGCGTGCCATGGGTCACAAGATCAGCAGGGCAACCGTGTGTGGTATGGGCGCCACAGTTTCACACAACGACCCGGACACCGGCACGCTCAGTAGCGGTGGGGACCCCCGCCGCGCCTGCTACGCCATCGGCTGGTAGGTTTAGCCGTAGGATGTGGGTGCAGCTATCCCCACATCGTACGAGCGGTTTCCACGACTAGCTCAAGTTTCCGACGCTGGTCGTCGGAGGTGACTAGGTTGCCTTGGGCCACAGAGGCGAATCCACATTGGGGGCTGAGGGCTAGGCTGTCCATGTCCACGTAGTGAGATGCCTCTTGGATGCGCCTCATCAGCAGTTCCGGTGATTCCAGTAGAGTCTCTTTGGTAGTGACTAACCCCAAGACCACCTGTTTACCCTTGGGCATGAAACGCAGTGGCTCAAAGCCGCCAGCTCTATCAGTATCGTACTCGAGCAAATATCGATCCACGTCCAGTAGGTTGAACATTTTCTCTGCAATGGGTTCGTAGCCACCTTCGGCCTGCCATCTGCTCTGGTTGTTGCCGCGGCAGACATGGAATGCAAGGATGGCCCCCTTGCGATCAATTCCCTGTACACAAGCTTGATCGGCTGCCAAGGCCTCATTCAATTCGTCTTCGACGTCTATACCTTGCTCCACCCAATGTTCCCGCAGGCGTTGGTCGCAGAAGCGCATTGGATAGTTGGGAGCGTCCAACTGAATGTAGGAGGCCCCATCGTTAATGGCGGCCTGAATCTCAGTGCGGATAATGCGGGCTAGGTCTGCATGCAGTTCGGCAGAATCGGCGTAGAAGTGGTCGGTGATACCTTCTCGGAATCCACCGAACCCCAGCATGGAGGGTGTGGGGATGGTGATCTTGAATGGGCCGGGGGAGTGTTGTTTCAAGAAGGCGATTTCGTGTCCTGTGAACCGCTGTGCTTGGAGCTTGGCAGCAACGACGCGCACTGTTGTGGGCAGCATGCCGGCACGTGGGCCATGCCATTCGCGGAGGATAGACTCTTCGCTGGGGCGGAAGCCTTGGAGGGCATCGGCAGGGCCGGTGAGGAATGAACCCCGGCGAAATTCGCCATCGCTGTATATTTCGATGCCCACGGACTTGAACAGATCCAATGCTTGGAGGACCGATCGGTCTTCGACCTCCCGGAGTTGATCCAGTGTGGTGACGCCTTGCTCGTAGGCGTCACGCGCTGCCAGAACCTCGGGAGCCCTCAGTAAGCTTCCTACCTGGTCGGCCCTGAAAGGTGTCGTCATCGTCCATTCCTCCCACGGAGATGTTCCCTAAGGGTCCTCTTGGCTAGTACCGGACTTCCCGGGACTCGGTCTCCAAGATGCCATCGATTAGCTGGATTTGGCCTCCCTGGCCTGCCATATCGACGAGCAGCTCCATGCGGTAGTCGCCGTAGATGTTGGCGGACCCGATGGGGCGAGCACCGATGACCACGGTGCGGATACCGCATGCCATGATGGCCCCACAGCACATGGGGCAGGGTTGGAAGGTGGTATAGAGACTGCAATCGCTAAGGTCGTCGGTACCCAAGGCGGGCCCGGCCTTCCGTATAGCTACCGTCTCGGCGTGAGCAGTAGGATCGTGGGTAGCGGAGACCAGGTTACGTCCGCGGGCAATGATCTCGCCTTGACGTACAATGACAGTGCCCACGCCCAAGTTGCCCTCGTTACGACCCTTATGGGCCTCAGCCAAGGCTTCACGCATGTAACGCTGGTGCTGCTCCAATTTCTACCTCCTATCGTGACGCCCGGAATCAGTAGTGGACCAGGAGATAACGCAGTGAATGACCTGCATACTGACATGCATACAACCCGACCTTCCGTAGCTCGCTCATCACTATCGGCACTGCAAGTTCGTAGCTGCATTTGCAGGTTGTTTGTATCTATGGCGAAAGTTTTCCTAGCTAGTTTACCTGCAAATCCTGCAACCAGCGTATCTGGATTGTAGCTGAGAGGGTACTGCAACTCCGGAGCACGTCGAAGTGGATATCCTCTTTTCGTGTTCCCGGTGCGGACGGACTCTTTCGCTCACTAACGCATCTCGCTCCAAGACTAGTGTAGCAGGGGGACAGCAAGGGGGCAACACGCAAATGTCAGCGAGAGAGAAGGGGAGGCTAGGCACCCCGTTAGGGGCTGGAGGGACATTCCCACAGTTCCGAGGCGTGGTAATGAGGACTCAGACGATACCTTCGTCGGAGAAAAACTGCTTATCCCAATCGGGGTTGGACCTGTTGAGTAGGCGGCTGGTGTGCAAGTGACAAGCACGGGTCCAGAGTCCCAGGACGACTTGGTCGAGGATCTCACGGGGCAGGCGTATGCGCTGTCCGGTCTCACCAGCCAGCCACTCTTGGTAACCGGCGCTGAGGAATTCTACGAAGAAGGTGGAGGGTTCCTCGCCATCCCAAGAGGCGGCCTCCAAAAGGGTGGGGGGTACTTCGGAGCAAAGGATGTTGGGCTGCTCCATGGCTATTGACATGTACTCACTCTGGTTGTGCGGATTAAGCATTCTTCATCCTCTCGGGTGACCTGTCTCCCAGCCCCTTAGCCGGGCATTCCAACCCGAAAAGCACTTGGACGAGGACAAAACAAGCCCCGGCCTTTTTGAATCGGGCCGGGGCTTGCTGTGCGGTCTCTAGATATTGCGAGCAGGCTCGGCGTAGCTGGACACCTTGTTGTACAACTGCATGCGGCTGCGCTGGGTATCAGCCACTACCAAACGGCTCTTGATGGGATCGAAGGTCACGCCTGCGGGCCGGGTGAAGTAACCTTCAACTTCGGGCTTGCGCATCTGGCGCCGGCGCTTCCAAGAGTCGGGGTTAGCTACGACCGACATCTCGGCCCACTTGGATAGCTCGCGGGCCTCTCCCCAGAAGGTGGTGACGAACCGGCCATCGGGACCGAACACCTGTACCCGGTGGTTGCCCCAGTCGGCCACGTAGACGTCGCCATCGGGGTCTACTGCAACATCGGCAGGTCGGCTCAACTCGCCGCGACCATCGCCGGAGCTGCCAAAGGTCGCCTCGTAGCGACCGTCGGGGCTGAACTTCTGCACGCGGTCGTTCTTGTGGTCGGCCACATAGATGTAACCTTCGTTGTCGACAGTGATGCCCCAAGGGGCGTCGAGCTGGCCGTTGCCGCTGCCGTGGCTGCCGAACTTGCTGATGAACCTACCGGTTTCCCTGTCGACCTTCTGCACACGGTGGTTGCGGCTATCGACGACAAGCAAGTTCTCGTCGGCGTCGAGGACGATGCTGGAGGCTCCGTTGAACTGACCGTCGCCACTGCCTGCGGACTCCCACATCTTGATGTAGTTGCCGTCTTTGTCGAAGACAGACACGCGGTTGAGCCACTCGTCGCTAACGAAAAGGCGCTCCTGGCTGTCCATGGCGATGCCTGCGGGCCAAATCAGTTCACCCGGCTCTGTACCGGGCCTGGAAAACTCACCCACGAGTTCTTCGTCGCCAGGTTCCGTACCCATGGTGATTACGGTGATACGGACTGCCCGGAGGGTCTTGTCCCATGTGGTGTTGGTGCCCTGCTCCCAACCACGGTTGACTACATAGGCCGTGTCGTCCTTGGTGGTGAGCACCTTAACAGGCGTGGTAAACCCCATACCTGTGACTGCTCCGCGGCCCACTGCATGACTAAAGTCAAACACGCGACCCGCGACTACTTGTGTCAGCATATATCCTTCCTTTTGAACGTATTGGCGCCGACTGACGCCTAGGCTTCTTAAGGAATCTGCGCCCTAGGCGTTTCCGCCTATCAGTCCGAGGGCCAGCGAGCCGTTAAGCTGCTGGCCCTCGAAGTAGGCTTGGTGACTGCGCTACGCCTAGAAGTAGCTCAGCTTGTCGAATTTGCCGCGCACGATGGGGGCGGCTTCGACGCTCATCCAGTCCTCCAAGATGGAGGAGTAGACGCTGCGGAAGTCCAGGTTGGGGACCAGGTCGCCCTGCGACAGGTCCTCTTGTTTGCGGGACGGGTACTCGCCGTACTGTCCGCCCTTGACCATGTCTCCGAGCAGGAAGGAAGCCCCGCCCGCGCCGTGGTCGGTGCCGGAACCGTTGTCGTGTACCCGGCGGCCAAACTCAGTGAACATGAATACCAGCACGTTGTCAGCGGCGTCATGCTCGCGCAGGTCGGCGAAGAAATCGCCGAGGGCGTCGCCCACGTCGGTCCAGAGCTGGCCATGCAGGCCGGCTTGGTTGGCGTGGGTGTCGAAGCTGCCGTGGTCGCAGTAGAAGACACGGGTGCCCAGGTTGGCCGTGTGGATCTGGGCGATACCCTTGAGCTTCTTGGCGATGGGGGTGTCGGCATACTCGATGCTGGAGGTGTAGCCCTCGGGGGCCACCTTCAGGATGTCGGCGCCCTTCATGGCCTCAAGACCGGTCTGGCCCATGTACTGCATGACGGCGTCGGAGCCCATGACCGGCGAGTAGATGCGGGAGAACCGATCCAGGATCTTCAACCGCTGCTGCTCCTGCTCGATACCCGTGAGAAGACCGTAGGTCTCCAGGTCGTCGATACAGGCAATGGGCACATCGGGGTAGACCATGGAGCGGAACATGCTAGGGCCGAAACTGACGGAGGTGACGATGTTCTCCTTGTTGGGGTCCAGCACCTTGGTCGCCTGTCCCAGCCAGCCCTCGGTTCCCAGCTTGTCCGGCTCACAGGTGTGCCAGATATCCATCGAGCGGAAGTGGGACCTAGGGGAGTCGGGGTAGCCTACGCCATGGATGATGGCCAGCTGGCCATCATTGTAGAAGTCCCGCATGGCGCCCATGGCGGGATGCAAGCCGTACTCGCTGTCGATGTGGAGGATCTGATCGTCGGGGATCCCCACTGCGGGACGGTTGTCCCGATACAACGGGTCGTTGTAGGGAATGATGGTATTGAAGTAGTCGTTACCACCCGACAGCTGGAGCACTACCAGCACGGGGTCTTTTTTGCTTGTAGCCATTCGCTTTCTCTCTCCTTCCTTTCTTTACCTGGATGTACTGATCTAGGCGTACTGGAACTCACGCGAAGCTGCGATCAGCTGAAGCATCTCGCCCACGCGCTGCGCTGCGGCTTCCTGGTTGCCCCAGTTGAGGGGACCTTCCTCAGTGGCGTGGGACACCAGTTGGGTCTTGGTATCGGAACCCACTTCGAGGGGTCCGAGGATGTCGAGGCAGCTGTCGACGAAGGACTCGGGGGACAATTCGCCTTGGTTCTGGAGATTGCTGACGATGGCTTGGATGCCCGGCTTGCTGGTGTCGCCCATCAAGCCTGCGCAGAAGTTGACGCGCTTCATCAACGTTCCGCTGTTGATCCACTCCACGCCGGTGTGCCAGCTCTCGACGCTGGGGGGGTTCATCAGGTCCTGACCCATGTACATGGGCTGGCGGCACATTTCGCCGATACCGGGGGCGGGGAACTCCATGCCGCCGACCATCCGGTAGGTGCTGACGACTATCTCCGCCGGGCTCTTGACCTTGGCGAAGCGAGCGTTCTTGAAGAACTCGCTCTTAAACAGCACGCGCAGGATGGACTTGATGTCAGCCTTGGACTCCAGGAACGTGTTGGCCAGCAGGTCGATGGCTGCCGGGTCGCGGGGTGGGGTTACGGACCAAGCTGGCACCTGAGGCTCGTCTGCCACGAAGAAGCTATACAGGTGACGGGCAAGGAAGCGGGCTGTGGCGGGCTGATCGCACACGATGTTGATGATGTCTTCGCCATTCAGCCGGCCAGTGTGACCCAGGAAGGTCTTCTCGCCGTCGTCGTGGTCTTCGTCCCTGTAGAGGAACTCCCAGTCGTAACGGCTGTAGTAGTTCCTAGGGGGGCCGGGATCGAAGGTCCAGCCGGTGAAGGCCCGGGAGGCCTCACGGACATCGACCTCGGTGTAGCTGCCCACGCCCATGCTGAAGAGCTCAAGGAGCTCGCGACCCCAGTTCTCGTTGACGGCTGCGCCGTGGTTGTCGCAGTTGTCCAGCCAGTAGATCATGGCCGGGTCCTTGGCCAGTTCTACCAGGAAGTCGCGGTAGTTCCCAAGGGCGTGTTCACGGAACATGTTGATCTGGTTGATCACGATGTTGTAGTTGTCGACCTTGGACTGACCGGTAGCGAACAGATGGTGCCAGAACAGAACCATCTTCTCTTCCAAGGGCCTGCCAGTGTTGATGAGGGTGTGGAGCCAAGACGCGCTGCCCATGCCGGGGGTGGTGATGGGGCGGTCGAAGCCGGGGTGATACCGGAGGAACTCAAGCCTGTCGGCCTGTTCTCCCTGGGCATCCACCAACTCATCGACCGTAGCATCGTAGCCCTTGGCAACACGCCTCTCCAACTCCTCGCGGCTAGCGCCAAAGCCTGCTCGCCGCATAAGGTGAGCCATTAAGGCTATGTCCTCATTAGCCATACCTTCCTCCTAATGATATATATGTCAATGCATCCTTACGCATATCGGCTAAGGTTACTTGGGTATTGTCGTACTGAACGGCCAGCTTGTCAACGGCCGGGGTCCGGTTGAGGGAGGGGCAAGAGCAAGCGTGAGGACAGCCTGAGGGAAGGCGAAGATGGGCTAGGAGAGTCCTCAAGAGGAATGTTCTTGCGGCAAGCTGCTTCACTGGGATCCCCTGTTGGCCAGCCCCGCTACCGGAGGTTGCTCCTAGCTCTCAGGCTGCGACGGTGACTAGTGTTCCCGGGAGACCCTGTGGTTGTGGGTAAGCGTTCGCATGGTAAGGGGGAGGGGCTATTGCGAACGCCCTCCTACGCATGTCCAGAGGTACTTGCCGGTGGCCAAGCCGAGGATGGTGAACAGGGTGTCAACGAGGGGGAAGTAGATGACGTGGGAGGTAACGGCGTCGCCGGTTTCACTGTCGGGGTTCAGGGTCCAGAACCATTCCCAGAAGAAGAGCATGGCGAGGGCGACTGCGCCATAGAAAGCGATGCTGGCAGCTACATGGTCGAGGGTGGTGGGCTGGGCGCCACCCCTGTTGAGGCAGCATTTCCGGCAGCAGCCGACAACGAGCATGATTAATATGGCTACGGCCATGAAATAGTTGAGAATCTTCCATATTGGGTATTCGGGGGAACCGTCGTGGGTGAGGGGAGTGACGATGAAAAGGACGAAGGCTGCGAGGGCAGTTGCCACGAGATAAGCTGCGGTGAAACGTTGCGCGATGTCCTTCACGGGAGAGGCCTCCTCTCAAGTATGGAGAGTTGGTATCACTTTCCTTCAAGGTATTCTACGACATGGGCCGGTCGGTCCCGCATAGCCTTTTACTTCCGATTACAGTGATGTAAAGTATTCGCATGTGGAGAGCTTTGTGTGGCGCAGCGTTGATTTCGGGCCTGCTGGTTGTGGCCGCGTGTGGCGGGACGGACGAAGGAGGCTCAGTATCCACGGTATCTCCTGAAGCGGCGGAGCCTACGACTGCCGCAGCAACGCCGGCGGCTGTCGTTTCTCCGTCGGCTGCGACTTCGACAGCGGCTTCGCAGGCGGTTGCAACTGCTCTGGCAGTGGGCACCAAGGAGGGTGATCTGGCGCCGGACTTCCAGTTGCCAGCGGCCTCGGGATCGGACCGCTCGCTGGCATCGTACCGGGGGGACAGGAATGTATTGGTGGTGTTCTACCGGGCATTTTTTTGAACATACTGCCGAAGGCAGCTGGACGAGCTGACCAAAGAGTACGATACGCTGAAGGGCCTGAACACAGAGGTGGTGGCGATAAGCAAAGACGAACTCAGCGACGCCACCAGCATAGCCCAGAGACTGGGGATACCATTCCCGATCCTGTATGACCCTGCCGGGGATGTGATCGGGGACTATGGGGTGGTGAACCCTTCGGACGATGGCAGAGCTTCGCCTTCGACCTTTCTCGTAGATCAAGAAGGGGTTATCCGGTGGAGGTTTTTGGGGAGCCAGAGCCACCGGGCACCTTTCGGAGAGATCGTCGAACAGTTGGAGCAGCTCCAGAGCTAGCCCTTCTTCATCCCGGAGCGGCTTGAGTTGCATTTGAACAGACAAGCCGCCGCTAATAGCCGCAAGGTTTGGGAGAGCAATACTCTTCCATCATTCCCGCTGCCGCGGACACTCGGCATGAACCCGTTAGCAGCATGATGACCACTTCCACCGGCCAACATCCAACGCAGAGTAGCGCGGTCATCATCCCCGGCTTGGCTATCGGGCACTCGGTCTTTCACTGGGTCATACAAAGCTTCGTGGTGGTGCTGCCTGAGATCCAAGCCGCTTTCAACCTGAGCGGTGTGGGAGTGGGCGGGACGCTATCGGCCCGGGAGATCGCGTCGGGGTTGATCGCGCTGCCAGGCGGGGTTGTGGTAGATGTGCTGCGACGGTACTGGGGACTGTTGCTGGCTGCCTGCTTGGGGGTTGCTGCCTTGGGGTCGCTGGCCATGGGGCTTTCGCCGGCGTACCCGCTGTTATTGGTGGGGATGGGAGTTGTGGCTGCATCCCATTCCTTGTGGCACCTGCCTGCACAGGCATCGTTGTCGCACCATTTTCCCGAGAGGCGGGGGCTGGCCCTTTCGTTCCATGGAGTTGGAGGAAGCATAGGCGATGTGGCTGGCCCTCTGGTAACGGGGGCGCTGCTGGCGGTGCTGACTTGGAGGGGTCTGCTCAACATCTATGGGGCGATTCCGCTGTTCCTCGCGGTGCTGGCCTTCTTCCTGTTCCGCCACATTGGAAGAGCGCGGGATGGTCAGGAGACGGGCGCCTCGGTGTCGCAGCGGGTCGATGTTACCAAGCAGCTTTTCAGGAACCCGGTGCTCTGGGGGCTCACGATAGTACGGGGCCTGCGGGGTATGGCCTTGGTGGCATTGGTTACCGTCCTGCCACTATATCTTGACCACGACCTAGAGTTGAGCACTTTTTCCCGCGGTTTCCATATCGGGTTGCTAATCGCCGTTGGCTTGGTGGCCAAACCCTTGGCAGGGCACTTGTCGGACCGTTGGGGACGGAGACAGGTGCTGGTACCGGGACTGGTGTGGTCGTGCGTGATGGCACTGGCGCTGTTGCCGTTCAGCGAGGGCGTGGCGCTGAGTGTGGTGATTGCGGCCTTGGGGCTTTTTCTTTATCCGGACCAGCCGATAGTGGTGGCCTCGGTGTTCGATGTGGTGGGGCGGGATGTGGCAAACACGGGCATGGGGGTGGTCTCGTGCATAGCGTTCTTCATGTCGGCGGGTTCGTCGTTGCTGGCGGGATGGTTGTACGAGGCATATGAGTTCAACCTAGTGGTGTATTACATAGCGGGCCTGTTCGCGGTGGCCGCCTTAATCTTCGCCGTACTGCCCCTGCATCGCGGAGGACATGGATAAGCACCGGCTGTTGTGGGGACCTGCTGTCACAAAGATGTGACAAGGGGTGGGGAACAGGACTGATAGCCGGGCGAGAGGATCCGGCTTGGAGAAATGGGTGTAGTCCACAACGGTGACGGTTTCCGTCAGCGCAGAAAGCCGCTATAATCTTGAACCAAGGCTCAATTTCGTGCTCGATATGGGGCAGTAGAGGGGCCAAGCTATACAAAGGAGAGTGCGGAAATTGGAGATTCTGAGGAGGAACATGCGCATTCTGCTGGTGGCAGCAGTAGCGATGGCAGTGTTGCTGGCAGCAGCCTGCGGAGGCGGTTTCACCCAGGAAGAAGTGGATGCGGCCGTGGCCGAGGCGTTAGCCGAGGGCGGCGGAATGTCAGAGGCGGATGTAGAGGCGCGAGCAAGGGAGATGGCTGCGGAGATGGCCTCTGGGAACCGCCTTCAGACCGTGAAGGACCGGGGCAAGGTCATATGCGCGAGCCGCAATGATGTGCCCGGTTATGGATACCTTGATAGCGCCGGGAACAACGTCGGCTTTGACATTGACCTGTGCCGTGCGCTGGCAACTGCTGTTCTTGGCGACCCCAATGCCATTGAAATCCGGCTAATTACTGCTGCTGAGCGCGGACCCACGATCCAGTCGGGTGAAGTGGACATGCTGGTCCGCACCGTTACCTGGACGACTTCCCGGGACTCCCAGTGGGGCAACTATGCCCAGACCATGTTCTACGATGGTCAAGGCTTCATGGTGCGGAAGGACTCAGGCGTGCAGAGCGCTCTTGAACTTCAGAACGCCTCCGTCTGCGTTACTCAGGGAACGACGACAGAGTTGAACCTGCAAGACTTCTCCACCCAGAACAACCTGGGCATAGACGTACTTACTTTCGAGGATACTGATCTGGTCTTAGCGTCCTATGAGGAAGGCCAGTGCGATTCCTTCACGAACGACCGGTCGCAGCTTGCGGCCCTGCGCACAGGTCTGAACAACCCGGCGGACCATGTGATTCTGCCTGAGACCATCTCGGAGGAGCCATTGGGGCCTGTGGTCCCTCACGGCGACGACCAGTGGTTTGACATCGTGAAGGCCGTGATGGCGATGCTCATCTATGCCGAGGCCTATGGCGTGACGGCGGACTCGGTGCCTGCAGCGGCGACGGATGAGACCAAGATTGACCGGCTGTTCGGTCTGTCGGGCGACTTTGGCCAGGAGAGCTTGGGACTGTCCAAAACTGTGGCCCAAGACGTAATCAAGGCCGTTGGGAACTACGGCGAGATTTATGCCCGTAACCTCGGCCCAGGTGGCATCGACCTCCCACGCGAGAACGGGCGCAACGCTCTGTGGGCCGACGCCCCCTGCGGCGACTGCCCCAAGGGTGGCCAGATTTACGCGGCCCCTCTTCGCTAGAGCCAGACCCATATAGACCAAGAAAGGGGTGACCGGAGCAATTCCGGTCACCCCTTTCTATTTATTGTTGGAGTATGGCGCAGGCCACGGGCAGGTGGCCCGGCTGAGGGCACCTTCACCCATGGAGGTAGTAAGGTCGACTAGCATGTATTAGAATCGGCCCACCGAAAGAGAAACGGCACAGGTTTTTAATGGCGACGCTGCTCCGCAGCCTGACATACAAAGGGATACCGGTCTGGAGACATGCCCAGATTATCCAATGGACGACGCAGATTGTGTCGGGGATACTGGTCGTCGTACTAGTGGCGTGGTTCTTCACCAACATTGCCACTGCCGTTCATGAACGGGGAATAGGCTATAGCTTCAGCTTTTTGGAGCGCGAGTACCAGACGCCGATAGGCCACCACTTTCTGCCCTATCAGCCATCGGACACATTCCTGCATGCTTTTGTCGTAGGTTTCACCAACACGCTTCTGGTGTCGATAGTTGGCGTTGCCCTAGCCACAGCATTGGGCATCCTCATTGGAGTTTGCCGGGTATCGGGGAACTGGGTCGTCTCCAGGGTAGCTCTTGTTTACATAGAGTTTTTCCGGAATGTGCCTCTACTCGTCCAGCTTTTCTTCTGGTTCTATATCGTGCTGGGCCTGCCTTCGTGGCAAGACTCCTATTCCATTTTCAACTGGCTCCATCTGAACGAACGATACCTAGCCGTGGTCTGGCCAACAGCCGGCAGTCCGGAGGCCTCGCTCACTTGGGTACTGGTGGTGGTTGGCAGCATCGGGTTGGGAGTAGCGGCATTCCGGTGGTTGACGGTCAGGGAGGTGAGGACAGGGTCAACTTCCTATCCTTTGCTGACAAGCGTCAGCACGGTGTTACTAATCGCTGTTGTGATCTGGGTGCTGCTATCGGTTGCAACGGGCGGGGTGCCTTTCACACTGTCCGTTCCCGAGCTGGAGGAGCCTTTCGGTAATGTGTCAGGAGGCTATGAGTGGCCGGGTGCGCTGATAGCGCTGGTAGCCGCCTTGGTGACTTACACGGCGGCATTCATAGCGGAGATAGTGAGGGCAGGACTGCAGTCGGTAAACCGAGGGCAGCGGGAGTCTGCGAGGGCCTTGGGCTTGTCGGGCTTGACTGCTTTGCGCCACGTCACCTTTCCCCAAGCCCTGAGAGTAATCATCCCCCCACTGATCAGCCAATACCTGAATCTCACAAAGAACAGCAGCTTGGCCGGGGCGATAGCCTATTCCGACCTTACCAACGTAGCGAAGACCATGACGCAAACCGCGCCCGCCATTTCCATTTTCATCATGGTGATGCTGGCGTATCTTGCGTTGAGCCTGACATATTCAGCCATAGGCAATCTGTACAATCGATATATCCGCTTCTGACCGCTTCTGGCCGCAGACGCGATTTTCGAGATAAAGGCACTGTAGATATGAAGGCACTGCGAAAGTAAAGCCATGGCAACGGAACCCGGACAACAGCAAATCTCACGGGCGCTTCCCCCTCCGATTCTGCAAAGGGGGATGGTGGCATGGGTGCGCGAGAACCTCTTCAGCGCGTGGTACAACAGCGTCATCACCATAGCGTCTCTAGCCCTCATCGGGTTTGCCCTGTGGTTTGGACTGCGTTGGATTATCCTGCAAGCCGACTGGACCGTCATCAGTGTTCTGGGGGGACGGATGGTCATCGGCCAGTACAACACAGTGGCAGCTTGCGCAGACCAGAATTGCTTTTGGAGGCCCCAAGCCTGCCTTCTGCTCATCATGTTTTTGGTTGGGATGGGTTGGGGACTGACGGGCGGCAGGCTTGTCAAGCGGATAGCTATCGGTGTAGCGGTGGTACTGGCCCTCTTTGCCTTCCTTCCGTATAGCTTGGACACCATGGGGTTGGACGTGCGCCTGCTGCTGGCGGCCAACTTGCCGACCGTTGGCTTGGGCTGGCTCATCGCTCGCTACGGGCCGTGGGGAACGCCAACGAGGGTGGTGCTGTTCGGCAGTGGGGCGTTCCTGGGGACGATCGCGCTGATGAGCGGGCTGGAGTCTCCAGAGCCTGTGTCGGCCCTCTACTGGGTCGCTGCGGCCGTGGTACTGGCGACCTTCCTGCTGGCCTTGGGGTGGGGGATCACCGGCAATAGACTCATCAAGCGAATGACGGTAGGCATCGTCGCCATCTCGGTTGTGGTGGCCGTTCTTCCCCTAGGTTTGCCCCTGGGGTTGGGCGTGAGTTTTCTACTTATGTGCAGCCTAGTGGCCTTGGGATTGGGCTGGGGCATTGCCCGCCCGCCTACGGCAACGGCGGCGCGACTGATTCTATGGTGCATCGCAATATTCGTGGTGGCGTTAGGCTTGCTGAGGGGGCAGGCAGGATTCCCCGGTCTCGAGCCAGTATCGGTGATTTACTGGGGCGGGCTGACGCTGAATATTCTGCTAGCTGTGTTCGGGATCGTCATCAGCCTGCCCATAGGAATCGCTCTTGCCCTAGGGCGACGCAGCAACCTGCCTGTGTTGCGAGTGCTGTGCGTGGTATTCATCGAGGTCTTTCGAGGCGTACCGCTAATCACGCTGTTATTCATGTCGCAAGTGCTGGTGCCTCTGGCCTTCCCCGAGGATTTTCCGCTGAACTCGCTGATGCGGGCGGCGATAATCATCACGCTGTTCAGCGCGGCTTACATGGCTGAGAATGTACGTGGAGGTTTACAGGCCCTGCCCCCTGGGCAAGCGGAGGCGGCCCGTGCTCTGGGCTTGCCCAGTTGGGAAACAACCATCCTGATATCCCTGCCCCAAGCCATGCGAAACGTCATTCCAGCCATCGTGGGGCAATTTATTTCCCTGTTCAAGGACACCAGTCTTGTTTACATCATCGGCATGCTGGATGTGGTGGAGATCAGCAGGGTATTCATACAAGGGAATACTCAGTACATTGCCAGCGCCAAGGAGGTGTTCATCTTTCTGGCGTTGGTGTTCTGGGTGTTCACCTATGGGATGTCGTATATAAGCCGGCACATTGAACACAATCTGGGCGTAGGGGAGCGATGATGCTCTTCATGCCCTGCCTAACGGGAGGCGAACATGGCTGAGACCGAGAGGGCCGAGACCACGACGCCGAAGGGGAAAGAGCTGGGCGAAGACATCATCGTGTGCAGGGACGTACACAAGTGGTACGGCGAGTTTCATGTGCTGCGGGGAGTCACCACCAGCATCAAGAAGGCGGAAGTGGTGGTGGTGTTCGGCCCATCAGGGTCGGGTAAGTCCACTTTCATACGCACCATAAACAGACTGGAGGAGCACCAGCGGGGCGACATCATCGTAGACGGCATTGAGTTGAGCAACGACATACGGAACATCGACGCGATACGTCGAGACGTGGGGATGGTGTTCCAGTCCTTTAACCTGTTCCCTCACCTTAGTGTGATGGGCAATATCACCCTCGCCCCCATTAAGGTGCGTAAGATTCCCGAAGGGGAGGCGAAGGAGATCGCCCTGCAACTATTGGAACGTGTGGGGATACCGGAGCAGGCGGACAAGTACCCCAGCCAACTCTCCGGCGGTCAGCAACAACGGGTGGCGATTGCCCGGGCTCTTGCCATGCAGCCCAAGATCATGCTCTTTGACGAGCCCACTTCGGCCCTCGACCCAGAGATGATCAAAGAGGTGCTGGACGTGATGGAGGAGCTGGCAGAGTCCGGTATGACCATGATCGTCGTGTCTCACGAGATGGGATTTGCCCGCGAAGTAGCGGACAGGCTGATGATGTTCGACCAAGGAGTGATAGTAGAGCAGGGGCCGCCGGAGCAGATTTTCGAGAACCCCCAGAGTGATCGCACCAAGCTGTTCCTGTCGCAGATATTGTAGGCAGCCTTCAAGGTTGGCGTTGTCGTAAACGCCGGTTCGCGATACCATATGGGGACAGGGTGTCAGTTATCGAAAACTGTCTGGAGAGGATGCCGTCTTGCTGGCTCTTTACATCGTCATCGGGGTAGTAGTGGTCATCGCTGCGATCGTAGGCGGATTCTATGCATCCGTCCGTCTGATGCGAGGGAAGGATTCCGCAGACCTCCAACGGTTCCTGGGTAGGGAGAGCTGCACTTGGGAGGAAGTAGCTACTCCGGAGGGGGGGCCCGATACGGTCTTATTCAAGAATAGAGAGCCTGAAGATAGCGGTATCGAGATGCGGGCCTATTACTACGCGGAAGTGCCGGAGGGAACCGAAGACGAGGGCGTCTGTCTATCCATCATCGACCCAGAACGGATCAACGGCATGATACTGAACGGCTTTGCGCGTCCGTTGGATGCCATGCAGTTCGGTGATGATCTGTGGAAGCAGCAGTTTTTGGGTGACGTGGGGATCATGGAGAGGGTCATTGAGGCGAAGAGGGTTGAGTGGGACCAAACGCAGCGAGAAGTGGTAATCGGTCACTATAGCCTCTGCATGTAGGCAGCACGCGTGCCTCTCATCATATTGCCTTATGTTGCGCTCTGGACTATCCTAACCAACGTAAGTTCGATGGGCCTAGCATCCACTTGGCGGTACTGCCCTTCGGTCTTATAGTCTCCGAGGACGGTCCAGGGGCTGGCGCGCCACTGCCTTACCTCCCTTGATCGCCGAACTAAGTGCGAACCCCCTCCTATAACCTCCACACTCTTCATGGGGACCTCTTTGGCGGCGTTACAGCGGCCGTTGTGGCGCTGCCGATCGCCCTCGCCTTTGGCGTAGCGTCAGGTATACCTGACGGGGCTCTGGCTGGCTTATACAGCGTCATAGCTGTTGGCTTTTTCGCTGCCATTTTTGGAGGCACCCCGTCCCAGATATCCGGCCCTACTGGGCCCATGACCATCGCTATGGCAGTGGTGGTCACCCAGCATGCCGACACGTTGGAAGAAGCCTTTACCATCGTGATGCTTGCGGGACTGCTCCAGATCGCGCTCGGTGCAATAAGAGTTGGCAGCCTCGTCAGCTACACCCCCTACTCGGTAATTTCAGGATTCATGTCCGGCATCGGGATCATCATCATGGTGATCCAGGTAATGCCATTCCTCGGTCTCGACACCGTTTCGGGCGGGCCCCTGAATTCCATTAAAGCTTGGCCTGAAGCCTTCGGCGACCTCAACTATGAGGCCTTGGCGTTAGGGGCCATCTCATTGGGTGTGGGCATCTTCTGGCCTGGGAGAGTACGGAAGTTTCTGCCCGGCCCCTTGGCGGCGCTGGTGGTGGGCACCCTGGTGGGTTTTCTATGGCTCAAAGGTGCACCCACTATTGGCGCGGTGCCAGCGGGCCTACCGGACCTCCAGATTCCACAGTTGTCTCCAGGCTTTATAGCTGGCATCCTCGAGCCTGCTTTCATCCTAGCCCTTCTTGGGTCCATCGACAGCCTGCTCACTTCGCTGGTGGCCGATTCCCTGACCCGCACCCGCCATAACCCCAACCGGGAACTGATGGGGCAGGGGTTGGGCAACGTCGCTTCGGGACTGGTTGGGGGTCTGCCGGGGGCTGGAGCCACCATGGGCACCGTGGTCAACATACGCGCCGGTGGACGCACACCGGTATCGGGCGCGTTGCGCTCGGGCTTCGTACTGGCTTTGGTGCTCGGCATAGGCTGGGTTACGCAGCCCATCCCCCATGCAGTACTCGCCGGCATCCTGATGAAAGTTGGGTGGGACATCGTCGACTGGCGTTTCATCACCCGCATACGCTACATAAGGCGTGATTACCTGCTGATCATGCTGGCCACCCTCCTCCTTACCGTGTTCGTGGACTTGGTGACCGCGGTGGCCTTGGGACTGATCGCAGCAGGGCTAGCTCGCGCTCAAGAGGAGGCCCAGCCTGAACTGGACAGTGTGGTCTCGGTGCCATTGCTGGAACACACCTTCTTCTCGGCGGATGATGATCTTCTGGATGCGGACCTGGATGATGACGACCTGTATCGCGCCCGCGTTGGACTAGTCTCCATGCGGGGCAGCTTTACTGTGGCCTCCGCCAACGAGCTAGCGCGGGTGATAGGCAGGGATATCCGGGAGCACGAGGTCGTCATCTTCGACTTCTCCAAGACTACTCGCTTGGATGACAGCGCAGCCTTGGTGATGGAGCAGCTTATGGACAGCGCCGGGGATGACAAGACTGAGTGCATAGTGATGAGCCTCTCGGACTCGGTGGGCCGGAATCTCTACGCATTGAACGTGTTTCGCAAGGTGCCCAAGGAACGGTTCGTGGACAGCCTGGACGAGGCCCGTGCCTTGGCAAGGACTCTGCTAGATTAACGAGCCTTCCTCACAGGGACCTTACGGCATCCTCGATGGCTGATGTGGCCTGTTGATAGTCCGTTCCCGGCGGGAAGCTGAGAGGTTGACCGAAGCGTACCTCCACGTTGCCACGTCGCAGGAAGGGTAACCCTTTCGGGGTACCCAAACTATGGATGTGCAGGCGCATGGGCACGACAGGGATGCTGCCTTCCACTGCGACCATGCCGGTGCCGTGCATGAAGGGTTTGATGGGGCCGCCGACGGTCAACTCCCCCTCTGGGTAGATGAGCACAGACCATCCATTGTCCATAATCCGGCCCATGTTCTCCAAGCTGGGTCGAACCGGACCCTCGCGAGCGACGGGGAAGGCGTTGCCCAGCAGGGGGTTAACAATCCACCATACTGGGTTTCTCCATAGCTCGGCTGCCCCCGCCACGGCCATGCGCCGGCGCCATCTGGGAGGCACTGCCTTGATGATCAGGGGGTTATCCAGCCCTAGGTTGTGGTTGGAAGCGAAGAGCACGGGGCCTGATATGTTGGAAAGGTTCTCCCGGCCTGCGACCCTCAAACCGTAGGAGGCGGTTATGAGGGGGAATATGAGGGCGCGTTGCAGGAAACCCCGGGTCATACGGCACCACCAATGCATACCCCAATCGGGGAACTTCACCATCGGCGGATTCTTGGATCCCTCCTCCACCAAGTCGGCAAGTTGCTTCACCGTGGTGTCCGGGCGCACCTGTCCTTCGTCTATGTAGACGCCCAACTCCGCTTCGATAGCGGAAAGCAACTCAACTCTTCCCAGAGAATCCAGTTTCAGGTCGTCGCCCAAGGTGGACTGCTCTTTCACGTCTGCTAGGTCGAGCTTGCTAACCTCGGCGATGAGATGCTTCACGTTCCTAGGGCCGGTGGGTGCTACCCCTGAGGTGCCAGGGGCAGCCGTCGTTGTATTCTGCTGCAGCCTGCCTAGGACGGTGTCTATGACAACCTGCTTCTTAACCTTTAGGGTGTGGGTGCGGGGGAAGTCCTCTTCCGGCCACACGGTGAAGCCGCTGATGCGCTGTTGTTCGGACAGTTGGTTGTTTGTCCACGTCACCGCGTCTTGGGCGGCGCTTGCATCGTCCAGAATGATGGCAGCGTGGACTTCAACCGACGAGCCCTTGTCCAGCCCGACCACAGCAGCATCGGTGACATGGGGGTGCTTGGTGAGCACAGTTTGAATGTCTTCGGGGAATACGTTCTGGCCGTTGGGGAGGACAATCATATCCTTCATACGCCCCTTGATATGCAGGAATCCCTCTTCATCGAAGTACCCAAGGTCACCGGTCTTGTACCAGTCGCCATCAAAGGCCTTGGCCGTCTCTTCGAGATTGTTCCAGTAGCCTGGGGTGACGTTTTCGCCCCGGACGAGGATTTCGCCCTCGTCGCTGATCCGGACCTCCACGTTAGGCAGAGGCCGGCCCGTGGAGTCGGTCCTTCGGTCTGCCAAGGTCTGGTTGCTAACAACGGGTGAGGCTTCGGTGGTGCCGTAGCCCTGCACGATCTTGACACCCAACAGTTCCCACTTGCGGGCTAGGTCTCCGTCCAAGGCTGCCCCGCCGGATACGATGAAATCGAGTTTGCCACCAAAACGACGATGCACTTGGGCGAAGAGGTAGCGGCGGAGGCCGAAGGGAGTCTTTTCGGCAATCGTGAGCAGCTTGTTCCAGAGACGCTGCTTGCCTTGGCGGGCTACTTCGCGCTCGATGCCGTTCATCAGGAGTTCCAGTCCCTGTGGGACTAGGAGCATGATGGAAATCCTGCGTTCGCGCATGGTGCGGGACAACACCGTGGGCTGGCGGCTGGTGGGGTAGGTGACGCTGGCCCCGGAGTGGAGGGCAATGAACAGGCCACCCATCTGTTCGTACATGTGGCTGAGGGGCAGGATGGACAGCAGCCTGCTGGAAGGCTTGGCAAAGATGTACTGGGTCACTCCCTCGATGTTGGCCGTAAGGTTGCGGTGGGTAATCATCACACCCTTAGGATCGCCGGTGGTGCCCGAGGTGAACATGATCTCGGCAAGATCGCTTGGCCCGATCTCCACAGGATCGGGATCGGACAGGCCAGCTATGGCCGCCTCCAACTGCTCAAAGGCTATCTCGGGGACGCCCAACTCCACTCCTTCCCTGGGAGTGAGGCGGGAGGTGAAGGCCAGCTTGGGCTCGGTGCGGGATATTACTCGCATCACGTAGTCGGGTGCGCTGCGAAGATCGAGGGGCACCACGATGATGCCAGCACGCAGGCATCCGAAAAAAATGAGCACCCAGTGAGGTGAGTTGGGTCCCCAGATGATGACCTGGTCGCCCTTCTTCACTCCCCGTTGCTGCAGCATGGTGGCGACTTGTCCTGACTCCTTCCACAGCCGGGAATAGGACCACCGCAGGTAACGAAAGGCCGGCTTGAACAGCAGGGCATCGCGTGACCCGTACCGTTCCACCGCCCGCTTAAGGAAATCGATAACGGTGGCCCCCGCTGGGGCTTCAGACACAGGGGCACGACTCATACAAGCCTCCTGGCTGTTCGCTCAGTTCATGTGTCGTTTCAGAAGTTTCTCGAGGGCTTTCCGGGGCTGATTGCGCATGGCTGGGAAGTGGCTGAAACATATGGTATCGAAGTCAATATCCAGAAGTTTCACCAGAGACCTAAGCGCCTCATCAGCGTGTTGGGTGACCCCCGGCGCAGGCGGATAGAGCTTCCTGCCCAACTTGTACTGCAACGCATCGCCCACTATGACGACTCGCTCCTGCGGCAGGTGCAGCCCAATGCTACCGGGCGTGTGGCCCGGCAAGTGCACCACCCGCACGTCGGTTTGACATGTCAGCGGCTCCCCATCCTCCACTCGATGGACTACGGGCACAGGGTTACCCATGAGCCTGCTCAGGACGCTCCAACTCACGGGGCCCACCACCTTCCAGCGTAGGGGGTTTGGTGCTGGGACGATGCCCTCAATGATGTCGGCCTCCTGGCCATGGGCTGCGACGGCAGCATCGGTGCCTGCCACCAGTTCGGCCAAACCGCCTGAATGGTCAGGGTGGGCGTGGGTGATGACTACTTGTTGGATTTGGCTAGGCGACCGTCCCAATTCCGCCAGTCCTTGGGCTATGGCATGGGAACTGCCGAGCAATCCGGCGTCCACCAACATCAACTCCGCACCTTGGGCGAGCACTGTCACCCGTGCGCCGATGGCGCGTATCTGGTAAACACTCTCGGTGATTCGTATTGTCTTTCTGAACATGCCGTTGCCTGTGAGCAGATAGTGTGCCACAGAGCCGTAAGTCGGTCTAGCGGCGTTCTTCCATCTGATATTATGGTTATGATGTTTGGCGACACCTGCAACAGTTTCCTGGAGTTCGTGGCCCACCATCTGTTCACGGTCACGGCGCTGACCGCCCTTTTCCTGCCACTCTTCGGACCCCTACTGGACCACCACTTCGCTGAACGACAGCCGAGCCATGCTCACATATACCTGGATGGCCTAGCTCATGAGCACCTGCACTCGTTTGAGAAGGGCAACGACCACCACCCATCACGCCCAAGTGCAGACGCTAACGCTTACGCTTACGGAGGGCAGGCGGGGGACGTGGTCATTCTCACCGATGTCCACGGAATGGGGTCGGGGCCATCTGGGTCGCCGGCCTACCTGCGGGCGGTAGCCTCTCTCGTTTTGCGGGACGAAGGTGATCTCAACAGGTTCGCTCTGTCCCAGGGAACCGTGTCCCCTAGGGATATTGCCATACAGACCCCCAAACAACCTCCTCGATTCTAGCTCCTCCCCCAACGGTCGTTCGATTATCTGTCCTGCCCGGCCTGCAGGGTCCATATCCTGCGGACTGGACTGGCCAGTTCGGACAACGCGTTAGCCCGATTGTTGAAAGGAGCTTCAAATGGGACTGTTTTGCAGAAGAATGTTGTGGCTCGTGCCTGTCCTGTTGGGCCTTTGGGGTCTGACGCTGGGCACGGCATTGGCCCACGAGGGACGGGAGGTCGCTGAGTATAGCCTAAACATAGGCTGGGTCGATGAACCGGCCTATGAGGGGTTCATGAATGGGGTGGAGTTGCGGGTGACCAAGATGGCCCAGCCTGATGTTTCTGAGGAGAGTGGCGATCACCACGATGGTGACGACAGCGACCCGGGTGATGGCATGTCCATGAGTATGGAAGGCATGTCCAGCGGAAGTCATGGCGATGCAGTGGGTTTGTCAGGCTTGCAGGAGACGCTGCAGGTGGAGGTAACCCATGTGGCAAGCGGGGCTTCTGTCGTGCTTGACCTCTATCCTGACCGCTTGGAGGCAGGACGATATACCGCTGACCTGATACCTACGGCTCTAGGTGTATACGAATTCAGGGTGTTTGGCACCATTGAGGGGGCCGCGGTCGACCAGTCTTTTCTCTCCCTCGGAGGGGGAGGTGGTTTCGACGACATCCGACCGTCTGTGGGGCTGCACTTCCCGGAAGAGTTGTCCAGTGCGCGGGAGTTGGAAAGTGCGGTGCGTGGCGCGGTTAGCTTAGCGGAGCATGCCCAAGACGTGGCCATATCTGCCCTAGAAGGGTCGCAGGATGACGACGGGGCCACGGCCATCTTGCTCATAGTCGCACTGGCTCTGGGTGTGCTGGGCCTGGTCTCGGGTGCGGGAGGTATCCTGTTCTCCCTCCGCAAGAGGTAAGCGGCACTACATGAAGAAGGGTCTGGCGGCGCTTCTTCTCATAGCGGCTGCACTTTGGGCCAGCGTTGCCACTGACGCGGAGCCGGCCTACGGCCACGCCAATCAGGCGCGCTCGGCGCCATCTCCGGACTCAGTGCTGGAGATGGCGCCGACCCGCGTTGCCGTCTGGTTCACCGAACCCATCGAGCCGGATCTCAGCGAGATTCGCGTACTTGATTCACAAGGGACCCAGGTGGATGCGGGCGATAGCCTCGTCGATCCGGCTGACGGGACGGCGATGTCCGTCGGCCTTCAGACCCTATCCAACGGCACGTACACCGTTGCTTGGAAGAACGTCTCCACAGTGGACGGGCACTTGGTGCGGGGATCGTTCCTCTTCTCAGTGGGGGAGTCCATCAGCGGGGGAGCGCTGGAGGTTCCCAGTTCTCCCCTGCTGCAGTCTCCTGTAGAGCCGGTGCTGAGATGGCTGGTGCTTCTCAGTGTTCTTGGAATGGTGGGTGGGCTGGTCTTTGACCTGCTGGTGACGAGGCCGGTGGCTTTTGCGCGGGAAGCGGGGCGACCCTTGCGGCTTTTGGGTGTGGCGTTGGTGGCCCGATCGAACCGGGCGGTGTGGCTAGCGATCGCAGTATTCCTAGGGGCTTCGGTAGCCCAACTGCTGCTTCAGACGTCCATTGCCCGGGACGCTTCGATTGTGAGTGTATTGGGGAGTCCTCTTTGGACGATGCTGACCGACACGGAGTGGGGACGCATCTGGGCGTGGCGTGGGTTCATGGGGGTCGGTTTTGCTCTGTCCTTGGCGGGTCTAGCGGTTGCTGGTCGGCGGTCGAACTCCAGAGACATGGGCGGTCGTTTGGAGGTTGGCCTCCGGCTGCTGGCACTGGGATTCGGCGGGGCCGCCCTTTGGACCTTGAGCCTGACGAGTCATGGGGCAGCTACTACGGGCATCCGGTGGTTTGCCCTGTCGGTGGACTACATTCACTTGGTCGCCTCGGCCTTCTGGGTGGGGGCGCTCTTCCACTTGGCGATGGGCATTCCACTGGTGCTGCGGAGCCTAGCGCCGGGACAGCGGAGGGCTTGTCTTTCGGGGATTGTGCCCCGCTTCTCGGTGGTGGCTGGGCTCAGCGTCATCGTTCTAATCGTCACGGGCGTCTTCAGCGCGTGGGCGCAAGTTACCGTTCTGCCGGCGGTCGATACACCCTATGGCATGACGCTGCTGGTGAAGGTGGCCATCGTTGTGCCCGTTCTGGTTTTGGCAGCACTGAATCTGGTGTGGGTGCGTCCGCGATTGGCCCGCAGCGATGGGATTGGGCGCTGGCTGAGACGCCTTGTGTTGGGTGAGGCGGCTTTGGCGGTGCTGGTGCTGGGGGCGGTAGGGGTGCTCACCAGCTTGGAGCCAGCGCGTCAGGTGGCTGGGCGCGAGGGGAAGGGGATTGTGGACTCCCAGTTCTTCAGGGATACGGTGGAGGGGACTGGGATTGGGCTAGAGATCGAGCCGGGACGTGTGGGCTCCAACAGGGTGGTGGTATCGCTGGAGGATAGGCTGGGGATGCCCATCACCAACGCCAGTGATGTGTCGGTGCTGCTGACATACCTTGGGGCGGACCTTGGGGAACCGGTGGTGTCAGCGACAGCGGTGGGAGATGGGAGTTATGTGCTGGAGGAGAGCCAGATAAGCATCGCGGGAGTGTGGCAGGCGGAGTTGACGGTGGTGAGGCCGGATGCATTCGACGCGCGTACGGCTTTCCGGTTCGAGGCGGCTTCTACGGCGGCAGGTGGCAGCGCACTTATTTCTCCTTCGCCAGATACGGCCCGCCTCCTGCTGGGGATCGGGCTGGCAGGTCTGGGGTTTGTGTTTGCCATGGTGGCTATGCCGTTGGGGGGGCGCAACCTTCGTGAAGGGGCTGGGGTTCTAGTGCCGGGGACTGCTGCCTTTTTGGTGGGAGTGTTCCTGCTGTTCACGGGGGGTGCGGAGCAGTTGCGGAACCCCTTCCCGCCGGCGCCGGAGTCGCTGGCTGCGGGAGAGGCGGCGTATCTGCAGAACTGCCAAGTCTGTCATGGCACAGAGGGCAGGGGCGATGGGCCAGGAGCCCCTGGGCTCGTGCCACCGCCGGCGGACTTGGTGATCCATGTGCCCCTGCACCCGGAGCGGGACCTGTTCAGGTTCATACATGACGGGATTCCGGGGACTGCCATGGCGCCCTTGGGGTCGCGGATGACGGATGATGAGATATGGCATGTGGTCAACTACGTCAAGACGTTGGGCAGGTGACTGCTATTCCATGGCAATGGGCAGGGGGTCGTTCTCGCTGGCCATAGCCTGGGATTCCAGTATCGAGAAGCCCAGCTTGGTCTTGTCGCCCCACAGGCTTTTGACGTAGTCGAGCACGGCGACTATCTCGTCGTGGTTGAGGATGCTGCCGAAAGCGGGCATGCCGCTCTTGAAACTCGGGACCGTGGGTGTTTCCTGTATCTTGCCTCCTTGGCTTACCACGCGATAAAGGAACCCATCGCCATGGTGCCAAGTGTGGCCGTCTCCGTTGAGCGGAGGGGCAGGCAGAATGCCGTCGGGCTTGGGGATATGCCAGTTGGGTTGGCCTTGGCCCATGTTGCCGTGGCAGACGGCGCAGTTGGCGGTGAAGAGTTGCTGCCCCACGGTCAGTTCTGCACTTGGAGCGGTGTCGCCCATGGATGGGGACTCTTCGCTAGGAGGCGAGGAGCAGGCCAAAAGGACGGCAGCGGCAAGCAGCAGCGACAGACCCAAGGACAACCGGAACATGTGATGGCCCATCATCCTACTCGTTTCAGACCCCTCTGAGACGTCCGGTGGCGCAGTCGTAGATGAAGCCCCGGACTTGGTCTTTGTGGGGGATGAAGGGGTTGGCTTGGATGCGAGAGATTGACTGACGCACGTCCTGCTCCAAGTTGCGGAAGGCTTCGAAGGCGAAGGCTGGTCGCAGGCCGGTCTCGGCTTCGATGGCGTCCTTCACGTCGTCGTCGCGGAATCCCATCATACCGCAGTCGGTGTGGTGAATGAGCATTATCTCGCGGGTGCCCAAGAGGCGCTGGGATATGACCAGCGAACGGATGGCGTCGTCGCTGACGACTCCCCCTGCATTGCGGATTACGTGGGCATCGCCTTCTTCCAAGCCGAGGAGCTTGTGGGTGTCGAGGCGGGCATCCATACAGGCTACGACGGCGAGGTTCTTGGCGGGAGGGGCGTGGCCGATCCCGCGGTTGAATCCCGCTGCATAGCTAGCGTTGTTGGTCAATGCGTCGTCGATGGCAGTCACGGAAACCTCCGCATGATGGGCTAGGGCTTTGTTGCGGTAGCCTCACCGAAGGCTAGGGCTCCGATTGCGCCGGTCTCTTCGAGCCATTGGTCCAAGTCATTGCTCCACTGTTCAAACTGCTCTTGGGTGGCCAAGCCGAAGCTTGTAGCCGCGCCGATGACGTGGGGCAGGAAGAACCAGTCCTTTACAAAACGATGCAGGAAGGCGACCTCGTCGTGGGTGTCGAAGTAGTCGAAAGAGCCGGACGCGTGGATGCCCGTGAACCCCGCATCAAGAAGGGCTTTCTTGAGCTGCCAGCCCATCTGGGGATGGCCACCGTTGGCTTGAAGGAGACGCATGAAGGTGGTCCAAGCGTCGCCCCTAGCTTCGAAACCGGGCTCCATGAAAGATGAGTTCCCGATTAGCTCGCGGCTGGCGATGATGCCGCCGGGTTTCAGGACCCGCTTCACCTCGGCCAAAGCTCCCTGGGTATCGGGCACGTGCATCAGGACGGCGTGGCAGTGGGCTACGTCAAAAAAGTTGTCCTCGAAGGGCAGGTCGGTGATGTCGCCGACATGAAAGGTCGTATTGGAATGACCGCCGGCTTGAGCTGCAGCTTGGGCCAACTCAATCTGCGAGGCCTCCATGTCGATGCCGTGCACTTCACCGGGTTCCACGGCGCGGGCAAGGCCGACGGTGATGTTGCCTGGGCCGCAGCCGAAGTCCAGCAATCGCTGGCCCGACCTAAGGTGGGGCAGCAAATAGGCTGCGTGGGTTTCGCAACTGCGCTGGGCTAGGAGTTGCTGGAACTCCTCACTGTATCCCATGGTATAGCTGGCGGTGGGTGAAGGGTTCTCAGACATGGTTACAACTCCGAGTAGGGATGCGCAGTTGCCGCGGGCGCTATGCCCGGCACTTTCCATTATAGACCACCAATGGGCGTAAGGATTGTGCTTGGAGATGAGAGCCGGGAGGGGCCGTTATTTTCGCTTGCTTCCGCTCATTTTGGCTTGGAGGGCGGACTGCAAGCACACTTCTGTTTCGTAGCTGCACTGGCAGACTGGTCGTAGCTGTAGCGAAGTTTTTTGTAGCTAATTTAACTGCCAGTACTGCCACTGGCGTATCTGCGCAACTATGAGTTTTTGGTCTGCCACTGGCCCGATTTCATGGGCTTCTCTCCCGATAAGAGATTCTGCAAAAAAGCCACGCCGGGTGACCTGTGGGGTCAGTCGCCAGCGCGCTCTGAATGCATAATAGAACAACAGTACGTGTATTGTCAATGGGCAGGTGTCATGGGGGGACGGGTGGGTGGTGGTGCGGTCTTCTGGATTGCGGCTTTCGCCGCAATTACGGGGGGAGGCAAAATTGCTCACGCGAGGGTGACTTATGGGATAGTCCGTGTTACTTGGATTCCCGCCGCGGGAATGACGGCAGAGGAATGCGGGATTGACAAAGAGAGGGGTGCTTGGCAAGAAATCGGGCTTGGGGGTAGGATGCGGCGAGTGTCTGTGTTGCATGGAGGTGAGTTGTGGGCAGGTTGGATGATCAGGTGGCGATTGTGACGGGCGGGGCGCAGGGGATTGGGGGGTCGACGGCACGGCGTCTTGCCGAGGAGGGGGCGCGGGTGTTGATTGCGGACATTGATATGCCGACGGCGGATGCAAACGTGGCGGGCATCCGGGAGGCGGGGGGCACTGCTGCGAGCGTTCGGGCGGACATTGGGAGCCATGATGAGATACACGGCATGATCGACCGGGCAGTGGAGCTGTGGGGACGGCTGGATATTCTGGTGAACAATGGGTATACGCCGACACATGGGCGGGGACGAGGCACGGCACTGGATGTGACGGAAGAAGAGTGGGACGTGGGGATGAATTTGCTGGTGAAGTCCATTTTTCTTGGGGCGAAGTATGCGGTGCCGGAGATGGAGAAGACGGGGGCTGGGAGCATCGTGAACATGGCCTCGGTACACAGCCTGCTGATGGCTCCGGGGAAGCTGGTGTATGAGGCGGGGAAGTCGGCGGTGGTGGGCGTGACGAAACAGATGGCTACGGACTTTGGGCCAATGGGAATCAGGGTCAATGCGATCTGCCCGGGGCACATTGCCACTGAGCGTATCGAGGCTGCTGCTGCGGAGAACCCGTCAGGCCGGCGTTTTCTGGAGGACCAGTACCCTCTGCGCAGGGTGGGACGGCCGGTGGATGTGGCCAATGCGGTGGTATTCCTGTGCTCGGAGGAGGCTTCGTTTATCACGGGGCACTCACTGGTGGTTGATGGCGGTATGACGGTGCAGTTGCAGGAGGACTTTGGGGTGAGGCAAGCCACGTATGTTCAAGAGAACCCGGACACCATCCTGCCGCACTAGACCGAGAAGCGCCCTCTAGAACCTTCCTCTACAACAAGGCTGGGGATTGAGCCCTTAGGGGCGTCCCCAGCCTTGTTGTCGTTCATCATGGAGCTGTCGTCTTGGGTCAGGGGCTATAGCCTGACGGGCGGAGGGACTCCCGGGAGTTCTGGGTGATGTGGTCCATCAGGAAGGACAGGTCCTGGTAGGCGCCCAGATTGCCTAGAGGGCCTTCCAGAGACTGGAGTTGTTCGGACAAATAGAGCAGGCTCTCGTGGGCCGAGGACTCGTAGGCGTCGGCGAAGGGCAGGCTGCTGTACCGGTCAGCAGCGAGGGCGATCACGGAGCCCAATTTCAGCAGGGGGTCGTTCAGGGCTGCGAACTGGGTTTCGCCTTGGCTGAGGATGCTCGCGTGTTGGCGGTTGGAATCCCCGGTGCCAGGGGTCACCCAGCGCAGTTCGACGCTGCCCAAGCGGGTAGAGATGCCGACGGGAGGATTCTTCAGTTCCAGTTCGTAGAAGACGGTGGTAGCGGCTCCTGAGGGTATCTCCGCGAACTCACGGTGGGCTTGGGTGAAGCTCTCGTCGGAGGTGATGCGGTTCTCGTACCCGACGATGCGCCATGACGCGACCACGCTGGGGTCCCAGGTGACTTGGGCACGGGTCTGGTCGGCAAAGGGCACGGAGAGGGCCAGCCAGTTCTCGCGAGCGAACGTAGCCCGGGCTTGATTTACGTCGCTGAGGTAGCGGTACCAGCCGTTGCCGTGCTGGGCCAGTTGCTCCAACAGGTAGTCGTTGTAGTTCTCGATGCCCACGCCGATGGTGATCAAACGCAGGGGGTTGCTGCTGTCGTAGTCGCCAGCGGATTCCAGGATAGCGAAGGGATCGGTTGCATCGACGTTAGCCACGCCATCGGACATCAGGATGATGTAGTTGTAGGCATCGGGACTGGCGCGACGCGCTTGGTCGGCAAGCTGCACGCCCAGATTGAGGCCGGCTTGGACGTTGGTGGAATTGCGGCCGGTAAGGCGGCTTATGGAGCGCGTGACGTCAGGGTCGTTCGGGTCGCTGTGTTGGACGGTGAACTGGTGAAGGACGTCGGAGCTGAACTGGACAACGGCTATGCGGTCCTGGCTGCGGAGGCTGTTCCTGATGGCGTCAGCGGCCTCGCGGGCGATGGACACGCGGTCACCGGAGTTCATGGAGCCGGAGGCATCCAACACGAGGGTCACGTTGACGGGGGTGGCATCGTAATTGGCTTCGGGTGTTTGGAAGGCGAATCGGGCCATGTGCATGCGACTGTCCAACGGGTGGCGGAACACATCGCCGGTGATGGCGAAGCTGTCGTCGCGTAGAGGCGGGGCGTAATTGTAGTTGAAGGCGTTGATCCATTCCTCGGCGCGAACAGAGTCGGGGTCGACAGCGTAGCCTTCACGGGCCCAGTTGAGCGCGAGGTAGTAGGAAGTGCGGTCTGTATCGAGGCTGAAGGTGGAGACGGCGTCGGCAGCGGTGGACACGAACCTCTCGCGCAGATAGTCCTGGAATGTGGTGGCAGATGGTGTGCCCTGCGCTTGGGGAGCGGGGGCTGGGGTTGGGGTGCCGGTTGTACGGGATGTTGGGGCCGGGGCTGCGGCGGCGGTTGGCGCCGGGGTGCTGAGGGCCATCATGGCAGCCTCGGAAGCGGAGGCAGGAGTAGTGATAGCGCTTGTCGTTGCCGAGACGGTGATGCCCTCAGGGACTTGCCCCGCACTGTCTGCATGGACTTGCACAGTGCCGATTGCGGCTATGGCCGTGGGGCGAGATTCGGGCGGGACAGGGGTAGCGGCTGGTATCTGCCCAGTCATGGAAGGGGGAAGGGTGACGACTTCGACTACGGCGGCTGGGGCCGCGGGCGCAATGGGCGCCGCAGCGGGCGCGGCGGTGGGGTCTGCTTCCTCTCCGCAGGCTGCCAGTGAGAGTAAAACAACTATTACCAAGGATAAGATTGCTAGGAATCTGATCATTGCGGTCCCTCCTTGAAGTTTTGGAGCAGGGTCCGCACCTACAGACGGATGGAACACGGGAAAGGTTCCCGTTCGACGAAAGAGGCCTTGGTCACGTATCATTGACGTAATGCGGAAGGCAATTGTTGTTTTTGTGCTGCTTGCCGTAGGCGGGGCGACTATCGCCTTGGCTTGGCCCTCTTCTGTTCAACCTGAGCTACAGCCTGCTGGGACGGAGCCCTTTGGTTGGCGGTCCATTGCGCCGCAACAGCAAACGGAAATCGTCGGGCTGTACGAGAACACCACTGAGGGGTTCTCTGTTGTGCTGCCCGAAGGTTGGGTAGGTCAGGAGAATGAGGACAACTTCCCGCTGCTGTCCATAAGGGGAGGCGAAGAGGACGAGGAAGCGAATGCTCCGGTTAGAGGGCAGCTATGGGTCATCCCTCGTGGGGATGATTCACCGGCACAGGCTTGGATGGAGGGACAACTAGCGGGCCTTCCCGTGGTCACCAGTGAGCCGCGAAGTTTCGAGAGAGCCGATTCCGCGCACCAGCTCTTCACCAGCAGGCCCACCGAGGAAGGTGTCGTGGTCGTAGACCTGTGGACAGCCGTCGCGCGCGGATCTCAGATGTTCCTGCTGCGGGTGCAGGCCGACGAGCCGGACTGGCTGGCCTTCGAGGCGGATGCCAACGCCTACATAGACAGTTTCATGCTGCAGACACCGATGCCTTTCGGAGCGTCACGTGAGGACTCGCTGTTCCAGTGGTGGGGCGAGATAGTGACCCTTGACCCGGCACTTTCGCGCCAAGGAGCCGGGGGCATCACGGGGGCCATATTCAGTGGGTTGGTGAAGTTGGATACCGACCTGCAGGTTGTTCCCGATATGGCGGAGTCGTGGGAGGTGTCGGACGACGGCACTGTGTTTACATTCACCCTGAAGGATAACGTCCAGTTCCATGATGGACGGGCGGTGACGGCGGCGGACGTCAAGTACTCTTGGGAGCGTGCGTTGCACCCCGACCTCGAGTCACCGGTGGCCTTCACCTACCTAGGGGACATCGTGGGGGCCAAAGCAGTAACCGACGGCGGTCCAGAGACGCTTGAGGGTGTTGAGGTACTCGATGACCGGACGCTGCGGGTCACCATCAGGGACTCGTTCTCGTACTTCCTGTCCAAACTGACCTACCCGACATCCTTCGTCGTAGATCGGGCTAATGTGGAGACCGGCGAGAACTGGACGGACACCCCAAATGGCACCGGTGCCTTCAAGTTGAAGGTCTGGCAGAAGGACCAACTGCTCATTCTTGAGCGCAACGAGGACTGGTACGACGGCGCACCTGCCTTGGCGCATGTGGTGTACCGGATTTTCGCCGGGAACCCGATGCAGATGTACGAGACTGGCGAGATCGACCTGACCAGCATCTATGTGAACAATATCGACCGCGCCCGCGACCCGGCCAACGCCCTGAACAATGACCTAATCGAGGGCACCGAGTTGTGTACGAGCTATTTGGGGTTCAATGTTTCTCATCCACCCTTTAACGACCCCAAGGTGCGCCAGGCTCTGGCCTTGGCGATGGAGGCGGACAAGCAGTTGGAGGTCACATATAAGGGGTTGGCGGCTCGTGCAGCAGGGTTCGTGCCCCCGGGGATGTTCGCACACAACAAGAGGGCGGCACCGTCACGCTTCGACTTGGAGACTGCCCAGCAGTTGCTGAAAGAGTCTCGATACGGTGGGGCCGTAAACCTGCCGCCAATCACGTCCTATGCCCGCGATGACGCCATCCACTGGGCATGGCGTGAGCACTTGGGGCTGGAAGTCGAGGCGGTGTCGGTATTCGAGTTCTCCGATTTCCTGGAGCGCTTGGACAACGAGGAGTATGGGGTTTTCACCGCGGGCTGGTGCGCCGACTACCCCGACCCACAGAACTTCCTGCATGTGCTGTTCCACAGCGAGAGTGCTGAGAACCGGTTCGGCTATGAGGATGTGGACTTGGATGCGGTGTTGGAGGACGCAGCGGTGGAGCCGGACCCCGACCGCCGTGCTGGCCTGTATCAGCTAGCTGAGCAGATGGTGCTGGATAACTGGGTTGCGGTGCCCCTGAGGCACAACAACTCGTACATGTTAGTCCGTCCGTACGTGAAAGGGTTTGAGCTCACACCCATAGGCGTGCCGCAGTTGCAGAACATTTCCATAGAGCGTGGCCAGTGAAGCGCACGCTGGCAGTTGTGTTCCTGACTCTCACCGTGGCAGCATTGGCCCTAGCGGCTTGCGGCGAACCTTCGCCAACGCCAACAACGACGCCTCCGGTCGTGATCGCTCCCGTTCCCGCAGTGCCCGCAACGGTGATGCCCGAGCCAGTCCCGGCACCCACTCCGGTGAGCACGCCTAGGACGACGCCGGCTCCCGTCCCAGTGACCACTCCTACACCTGCTCCGGTGAGCACCCCCACGCCCGAGCCAACCCCAGTGTTCACGCCCGCTCCTCCGCCTCCGGAGGCCGACTTCGAGGTGCGTGTCAGCGAGGCGGCATTGCAGTTACCCGATTCCATCACGTTCCACATGGAGGGCGCCGGGGAACGTCCGATCGAAGTGATTGATGTGGAGTTTGGCACTGAGCACGTATTCTCGTGCGCAACGAGTTCCTACTGGACGGCGCGTACGGACTTCGAGCAAGGCGAGGAAGTCTCGGTCATGTGGGAATGGGACATGAGGCGCAGCGGGTCCATGCCACCTGGAGCGCTCATCTGGTGGCGCTGGAGGGTGGTGGACGACTTGGGTCAGGAATACCGCAGTCCCCGTGAAGAGACCGTGTTTACGGACGACCGGTTCGAGTGGCAGAGCCACACGGACGGCAACATCACCTACTACTGGTACGCGGGTGGAGACGACTTCGGGCAGCGCCTCGCTGAAGGGGCCCGTGACGGTCTGGAAACGCTACAGTTGGGCAAGGAGCTTGTGGCGCCCATCAAAGCCTTCGTCTATGAGAATTCAGGGGACGTGCAGGACGCCATCCTGTTCGCTCAAGCATGGACTGGAGGCGTGGCCTTTGTAGGGCACAACATCCTCTTGATAGCCGTCAACCCGGATGAGTTCGATGAGCAACTTCAGGGTGTCATCCATGAACTGGCACACCTGCTTGTGGAGGAAGTCACGTTTAACTGCTTCGGCGGGCTTCCCACTTGGCTGGACGAAGGTCTCGCGGTCTACGCCGAAGGTAGCCTTCCGGGCTTTCAGGAGCGGGCCCTTGAGCAGGCCATCGCAGATGACAACCTGATCAGCCTCCGCAGCTTGAACAGCAGCTTTCCTGCCGCGGATACAGGGGCTACCCTGTCATACGCCCAAAGCTACAGCCTTGTGAACTACCTGATCGCCACATACGGCTGGCCGAGGATGCAGCAACTTCTAGCAGTCTTCTCTGAAGGTTCAACGGACGAGAGCGCCATCCGGCAAGTGTACGGGTGGGATTACGCCGAGCTTGAAGCGGCTTGGCGAGAGTCGTTGGGCCTCGAGTAAAAGACGTATCGGATAGCCCTCGATTAGCAACAACTCCTCCTGAGTTCTGACTGGCGACCTATTCATCGTGGCTGTCTTGACGGCCCTATTCGCCAAGTTACAATTGCCCGAGGCACCGCTATGGCGAAAAAGGAGATATTGTAATGCCGTTTTATGAGAATGGTGATGTCCGAATCCGTTATGAGGAAGTCGGGTCTGGCTTCCCGCTTCTGGTGACTCCCGGTGGAGGATTGAACTCCAGAGTGGACCTCTGGCCTACACAGGTGTTCAACGCGATGGAAGAATTCAAGAACGACTTCCGGTGCATCACCATGGACCAGCGCAACGCGAGCGGCGGTGAATCCACCGGGCCAGTGCAGGTGAACGACCCATGGGGGGCTTTCGCGGACGACCAACTGGGGTTGATGGACCATCTGGGGATCAAGGAATTCGTTTTCATGGGCTACTGCATCGGTGGCCCATTTGCCATGAAGCTCATCGAACGGGCGCCTGAGCGCGTCCCGGCCGCTGTGCTTTGCCAGCCGGTTGGGCACGCATCGAAAACACCGGATGCCATGTACGATGCTGGCCGAGATGTGTGGGGTCCCGAGCTATGTGCCCGGCGGCCCGGCGTGACAATGGAGATTGTGGAGCAGTATCTGCACAATCTTTATCGCATCCAGCCAGACTTCATGTACTGCGTGTCGCGGGAGTTTGCGAAGTCTTGCCGGACGCCGTTGCTGGTGATGCCTGACGACACCCCATCGCACTCGTACGATGCGGCCATGGACCTCGTGGCGTTGGCCCCCAAGGCCCAGGTCACGGCGTATCCGTGGAAGGAGTCGCCTGACGTGAAGGCCAAAACCATAAACCAAGTGCGCGAATTCCTTAGTGCGCATCAGCCTGTGAACACCGCCCGCTAAGGGGCAACTCGGCAATTGGTTGTAGGAGGCAGGGCTTGGGTTCTTGCCCCCGGGCTGCCTCTTGTGATCTGTCACAAGCCGGGGTCCATGGGATGCGTCTACTAGAACCCAAGCCAGCCGGGCAGCGCCGCGGCTTGCCCGACCCATGTCGCCATCTGCTCCTCGTCGAGTCCGCCTTCGTAGATGTCGACCCAGCGTGCGTCCTTGTCTTTTCCTGAGCCGGGTGGAAGGGGTTGCAGTGACGCACCATTGAGGAAGGTCACCTTCACGTAGCGGGTGAAGACGTGATAGCTGAGGAACCAACCCTCGCCCTCGATGCCGTACCAAGGCGAGTTCCACCTCACGGCCTTGCGCACGCTGGGCACAGCGCGCACTATGAGGTCGTCGAGGCGGCGTCCGAGGTCGCTTTTCCAGCCCGGCATGGCCGCGATGTAGGCTTGCACCGGGGCATCGCCATCGGCCTTTGGTATCTGAGGATTGCCACCTGAGAGGAGCACGGGCTGGGCGCCAGCCTTCTCGGCGACGGAGTGCTCTGGGATTTTGGATGACTTCCTGGACCTGCTAGAGGGCATTGTCATCACTCCAATCCGCGCCTTGGTGCAGTCGGGGCTGACGTTGATTGCAGTCTGAACCAGCTTGCTGATGAGGACATGCTAAGTCTGGGTAAGTCGCGAAATGGTGGGCCAAGACTTACTGTAGGCAGTACCGTGTTTGAATGGTCATTGGCTCTATAGCTCCGTCGACCTTCTAGTTCGAATCCGGTGGGCTGGCGCGAAGTTGGCTGGCCCCGTCCCTGCCGATGATAACTTGCGAGACATTCCTAACGATATGCCGCCCTCCCCGGCTAAGGGCGCATGGCATCAACAGAACGACAGGTCGCCGAGTTCGGACAAGTCCATATCCAGTTGGCCTTGCAGGGAACTCGGCACGCACCCGCTCAACTGGTTACCGACTAGGTCCAACCGTCCAAGGTTGGCGAGGTTGCCCAACTCGGGCGGTATCTCCCCGCTCAACTCGTTGTCGGAGAGCCACAGAGATGTCAGGTTGGCAAGGCTGCCCAACTCCCGCGGTATCTCCCCGCTCAACTGGTTGCCTCTGAGGTCCAGACCCTTCAGGTTGGCGAGGTTGCCCAGTTCCGGCGGTATCTCCCCGCTCAGTTCGTTGTGTTCGAGCCACAGAGTTCTCAGGTTGGCGAGGCTGCCCAACTCCCGCGGTATCTCCCCGCTCAACTGGTTACCGAGGAGCCTCAGCTCTATCAGGTTGGCGAGGTTGCCCAACTCCCGCGGTATCTCCCCGCTCAACTCGTTGTCGGAGAGCCGCAGGTCCGTCAGGTTGGCGAGGTTGCCCAACTCCCGCGGTATCTCCCCGCTCAAGTCGTTAAAGGCGAGGTCCAGCTCTACGACCCGGTCGCTGTTGTCGGTAGTAACGCCTCTCCATCTGCCCAACGGTTCGTCGGTCACCCAGTTGTCACTCTCCTTCCAATTGGCTCCATCCGTGGCGTTGTAGAGGGCAATCAGAATTTCCCTGTCCGTTTCGGCGGAGGACGAGCCGGACGCGGGGATGGGCTCCGACGCTTCTGTAGACGTAGATTCGGATGTACCAGAGGATTCGAGTGTTGCACCGGGTTCACTGGCGGCCGCGCCCCTTTCCGTTACGGATGGGAACGCGGCTCGCTCGGTGGCCGACGACTCCGACGGCCCATCCCCGCCACAGGCCAGCAGGGCTATGGAGAGGATCAGCGCCAGACCTATGAGAATCAGATTTCTTGTGATGTCAGCCATTCATATCCCCCGTTGACATAGTGGAGAAGGCCCTCTGGGTCCTGGTCCCGACGAGAAGCCGGCGAGCATCAACAGAACGGCAGGTCGCCGAGTTCGGACCGGCTCATATCCAGTTGGCGTTGCAGGGAGCTCGGCACGCACCCGCTCAACTGGGTACCGGAGAGCCTCAGATTTGTCAGGTTGGCGAGGCTGCCCAGTTCCGGCGGTATCTCCCCGCTCAACTGGTTATCACCGAGCCACAGCAACTCCAAGTTGACGAGATTGCCCAACTCCGGCGGTATCTCCCCGCTCAACTGGTTCTCATCGAGCCTCAGAGTTGTCAGGTTGGCGAGGCTGCCCAACTCCGGCGGTATCTCTCCGCTGAACTGGTTATCGTAGAGGCGCAGATATGTCAGGTTGGCGAGGCTGCCCAACTCCCGCGGTATCTCCCCGCTCAACTGGTTACTGGGGAGGGTCAGACTTGTCAGGTTGGTGAGGTTGCCCAATTCCGGCGGTATCTCCCCGCTCAACTGGTTAACGGAGATCGTCAGGTTCGTCAGGTTGGCGAGGTTGCCCAACTCCCGCGGTATCTTCCCGCTCAACTGGTTATCGGAGAGGTCTAGTTCTGTCAGGTTGGCGAGGTTGCCCAATTCCGGCGGTATCTTCCCGCTCAACTGGTTATCGGAGAGGCTCAGCTCCGTCAGGTTGGCGAGGTTGCCCAACTCCGGCGGTATCTCCCCGCTCAACTGGCTATCGGAGAGGCTCAGCTCCGTCAGGTTGGCGAGGTTGCCCAATTCCGGCGGTATCTCACCGCTCAAGTCGTTGCGTCCGAGGTGCAGATATGTCAGGTTGGCGAGGTTGCCCAACTCCCGCGGTATCTCCCCGCTCAACCGGTCACCGGTGACCGTCAGACTTGTCAGGTTGGCGAGCTTGCCCAATTCCGGCGGTATCTCCCCGCTCAACCGGTCACCGGAGAGCTTCAGGTACGTCAGGTTGGCGAGGTTGCCCAACTCCGGCGGTATCTCCCCACTCAACTGGTTACCGGCGAGCCACAGGTCCGTCAGGTTGGCGAGGTTGCCCAACTCCCGCGGTATCTCCCCGCTCAAGTCGTTAAGGGCGAGGTCCAGCTCTACGACCCGGTCGCTGTCGTCGGTAGTTACACCGTACCATTCGCCCACCGGTTTGTCGGTCAGCCAATCGTCGTTGTTCGTCCAGTTGGCTCCGCCCGTGGCGTTGTAGAAGGCAATCAGGACTTCCCTGTCCGTCTCTGCCGATGTCCAATCGGGCGTGGGGATGGGCTCCGATGTCGCCTCAGTTGTAGGTTCGGATGTAGCAGAGGATTCGAGTGTTGCGCCGGGTTCACTGGTGCCCGCGCCCCTCTCAGTTACGGATGGGAACGCGGCTCGCTCGGTGTCCGACGATTCCGACGGCTCATCCCCACCGCAGGCCAGCAGGGCTATGGAGAGGATCAGCACCAGACTTATGAGAATCAGATTTCTTGTGATGTCAATCATTCATATCCCCCCATTGAGATAGTGGAGAAGGCCCTCTGGGGCTTGGTCCCGACGAAAGCCGGCGAGCATCAGCAGAACGGCAGGCCGCCCAGTTCGGACAAGTCCATATCCAGTTGGCCTTGCAGGGAACTCGGCACGCACCCGCTCAACTGGTTACCGACTAGGCTCAACCATGTAAGGTTGGCAAGGTTGTCCAACTCCGGCGGTATCTCCCCGCTCAAGTCGTTGTTGGGGAGTTGCAGATTTGACAGGTTGGCGAGGTTGCCCAATTCCGGCGGTATCTCCCCGCTCAACTGGTTGCCGTTGAGGTACAGATCTCTCAGGTTGACGAGGTTGCCCAACTCCGGCGGTATCTCCCCGCTCAACTCGTTGTTGGGGAGTTGGAGGCTTTCCAGGTTCGTGAGGTTGCCCAACCCCGGCGGTATCTCTCCACTCAAGTCGTTGCCTCGGAGGTTCAGACTTGTCAGGTTCGCGAGGTTGCCCAACTCCGGCGGTATCTCCCCGCTCAACTGGTTACCGTTGAGGTACAGCGCTGTCAGGTTGGCAAGGTTGCCCAACTCCGGCGGTATCTCCCCGCTCAACTGGTTCCCCTCGAGTTGGAGGCTTTCCAGGTTGGCGAGGCTGCCCAGTTCCAGCGGTATCTCCCCGCTCAACTGGTTACGGCCGAGCTTCAGGTCCTTGAGGTTGGCGAGGTTGCCCAACTCCAGCGGTATCTCCCCGCTCAACTGGCTACGGGCGAGCTTCAGGTCCGTCAGGTTGGCGAGGTTGCCCAACTCCGGCGGTATCTCCCCTCTCAACAGGGTATCGGAGAGGTCTAGATACGTCAGGTTGGCGAGGTTGCCCAACTCCGGCGGTATCTCCCCTCTCAACAGGGTATAGGAGAGGTCTAGCTCCGTCAGGTTGGCGAGGTTGCCCAACTCCGGCGGTATCTCCCCGCCAACCTGGGTAAGTATCTCCCCGTTCAACTGGTTACGGGAGAGGCGCAGCTCCGTCAGGTTGGCGAGGTTGCCCAACTCCGGCGGTATCTCCCCTCTCAAGTAGTTAAAGTCGAGGTCCAGCTCTACGACCCGGTCGCTGTTGTCGGTAGTTACACCGTACCATTCGTCCAGCGGTTCGTCGGTCAGCCAGCCCCAACTGTACCTCCAGCTGGGTCCGCCCGTGGCATTGTAGAGGGCAATCAGGGCTTCCCTGTCCGTCTCTGCCGATGTCCAATCGGACGCGGGGATGGGCTCCGACGCCGCCTCAGTTGTAGCTTCGGATGTAGCAGAGGATTCGAGTGTTACACCGGGTTCACTGGTGCCCGCGCCCCTCTCAGTTCCGGATGGGGACGTAGCTCGATCATTGGCCGACGCCTCCGACGCCTCATCCCCGCCACAGGCCAGCAAGGCTATGGAGAGGATCAGCGCCAGACTTATGAGAATCAGATTTCTTGTGATGTCAGCCATTCATATCCTCCGTCGAGATAGTGGAGAAGGCCCTCTGGGGCTTGGTTCCGACGAAAGCTGGCGAGCATCAGCAGACCGGTAGGTCGCCCAGTTCGGACCGGTCCATATCCAGTTGGCCTTGCAGGGAACTCGGCACGCACCCGCTCAACTGGTTCCCATTGAGCCTCATATCTGTCAGGTTGGCGAGGTTACCCAGTTCCGGCGGTATCTCACCGCTCAACTGGTTATCACCGAGCCACAGCAACTCCAAGTTGACGAGATTGCCCAACTCCGGCGGTATCTCCCCGCTCAACTCGTTGTAGGGGAGTTGCAGCGCTGTCAGGTTGGCGAGGTTGCCCAACTCCGGCGGTATCTCTCCACTCAAGTCGTTGCCTCGGAGGTTCAGGTATGTCAGGTTGGCGAGGTTGCCCAACTCCGCCGGAATCTCCCCGCTCAACTGGGTACCGTTGAGGTACAGCACTGTCAGGTTGGCAAGGTTGCCCAACTCCGGCGGTATCTCCCCGCTCAACTGGTTACCGGTGAGTTGGAGGCTTTCCAGGTTGGCGAGGCTGCCCAGTTTCGGCGGTATCTCCCCGCTCAACTGGTTACTGGGGAGCCACAGCAACTCCAGGTTGGCGAGGTTGCCCAACTCCGGCGGTATCTCTCCGCTCAGCTCGTTGCCGTCGAAGTTCAGGTATGTCAGGTTGGCGAGGTTGCCCAACTCCGGCGGTATCTCCCCGCTCAACAGGTTACGGGAGAGGTCTAGATACGTCAGGTTGGCGAGGTTGCCCAACTCCGGCGGTATCTCCCCTCTCAACAGGGTATAGCGGAGGTCTAGATACGTCAGGTTGGCGAGGTTGCCCAACTCCGGCGGTATCTCCCCGCCAATCTGGGTAAGTATCTCCCCGTTCAACTGGTTACCGTAGAGGTCTAGATACGTCAGGTTGGCGAGGTTGCCCAACTCCGCCGGTATCTCCCCGCTCAACTGGTTACCAGAGAGCCTCAGCGATACGACACGGTCGCTGTTGTCGGTAGTAACTCCAAACCATTTGCCCAGCGGTTCGTCGGTCAGCCAGTTTTCATTGTTGGTCCAGTTGGGTCCGCCCGTGGCGTTGTAGAGGGCAATCACGGCTTCCTTGTCCGTCTCTGCCGATGTCCAATCGAGCGCGGGGATGGGCTCCGGTGTCGCCTCAGTTGTAGATTCGGATGTAGCGGTCGCGCCCCTTTCCGTTGCTGGTGAAGACCCGGCTCGCTCAGTGTCCGACGATTCCGACGGCTCATCCCCACCGCAGGCCAGCAGGGCTATGGAGAGGATCAGCGCCAGACTTATGAGAGTCAGATTTCTTATGAGAATCAGATTTCTTGTAATGTCAGCCATTGATATCCCCCGTTGAAATAGTGGAGAAGGCCCTCTGGGGACTGGTTCCGGCGAAAGCTTGCGAGCCATCAGCAGAACGGCAGGTCACCCGTCGTGATACGGATATCGCGCAGCGCGCTCGGCACACACCCGCTCAACTGGTTGCTGGAGATGTTCAGCCTTTCCAAACTGGTGAGGTTTCCCAGCTCTGAGGGAATGTCCCCGCTCAAATCGTTGTGGTTGAGAAGCAGAGTTTCCAGGTTGGCCAGGTTGCCAAGTTCTGCGGGTATTTCTCCGCTCAAATCGTTGCGGTCAAGGAACAGAAACTCCAGACTGGCCAGGTTGCCAAGTTCCGCAGGTATCTCTCCGCTCAACTGATTACCGCCGAGTTCCATCGACCGCAGACTGGCGAGGCTGCCCAGCTCGGAGGGGATTTCTCCGCTCAGCTCGTTGGAGTTGAGCTTTAACCATTCGAGGTTGGCGAGGTTGCCTAGCTCGGCAGGTATCTCTCCGCTCAACTCGTTGGAGTAGAGCACCAGCGTTCTCAGGTCGACGAGGTTGCCCAACTCTGGGGGAATCTCTCCGGTTAGTTCATTATTTCGGAGTTCCAGCGTTTCGAGGTTGCCGAGGTTGCCGAGTTCTGAGGGAATCTCTCCGCTCAAGTCGTTGCTGTAGAGGCGCAACCATTCGAGGCTGGCGAGGTTGCCCAGCTCCGGGGGGATCGGTCCGCTCAACTCGTTCGAGGAGAGCTTCAACCATTCGAGATTGGTGAGATTTCCCAGCTCCGCGGGAATCTCTCCGCTCAGTTGGTTCACATAGAGAGCCAGTCGTCGCAGCTTGGTTAGGTTGCCCAGCTCCGGCGGAATCTCTCCGGTCAATTCATTGAAGTGGAGATTCAGAATCCCCAGGCTCGTGAGGTCGCCGATCTCGGGCGGTATCTCTCCACTCAACTCGTTCTCAGAGAGGTCCAGCGCAATGACTCTACCTGCGAGGTCGGTGCTGACCCCATGCCATGCGACAAGCGGTCTGTCGCTCAGCCAATAGTCGTCTTCTATCCAGTTGGAACCGTCTGTGGCGTTGTACAGGGCGATCAGCGCGTCCCTGTCCGGCGAATCCATGGGTCGCGTCGTGGGCGCCGGTGGGGCCGAGGGTTCAGGCGTGCTGATGGGCGCATCGGTAGCGGCGTCCCGCTCAGCATGAGGAGTTGGTGTGGCCGAGGGTTGCAGCGCGCCGCTGGGCGAATCGGTGACAGCGTCCCTATCTCTCTGAGGCGTTGTTGTGGCCAAGGGCTGCGGCGTGCTGGTGGGCGTATTGGTGGCAGTCGCCGCAGTTGTTGTGGTGTCTCTCTGAGCCTGAGGCGTAGGTGTGGCTGGGGGTTGCAGCGTGCCGCTGGGCGAATCGGTGACAGCATCCCTATCTGTCTGAGGCGTTGCTGTGGCCAAGGGCTGCGGTGTGCTGGTGGGCGTATTGGTGGCAGCCGCCGCAGTCGTGGCATTGTCTCTCTCAGTCTGAGGCGTCTCAGGCGCCGGTGTGGGTGAAGACGCGGTGCGGTCAACGGGGGGCGGTTCCGACGGCTCATCTGTGCTGCAGGCCAGGATAGCCAGAGGAAGCCCCATTACAAGGACAAGTACAGGTACCCATTTGATCATACGTCCCATTCAATGCACCTCAGATCTCGATTAAGACTGTGGGTCAAATCCCGCTTCCGTTGTCGTTGCAGACGCGCGGGGTCAGGACTGACTGCTCCATTGTCTGCTGGAGTGACGATGCACCGGAATACGCCTGTGGCGCCCCGGGGAGTTCGCTGCCGTCAACGCCGGTGGTACGCGTGCCTGCGGGGTCAGGACCGACGGCTCCCTTTTGATTGTTGGGACTACCTTTCTCACCTTGGCCGAAGCGATGACCAAGCACTGTCGCCGGTATCGGCCGACTTGCACTAAGGCGCAGCCTGTCCAAACCTCAATCCTCGCGGTCAGCGCCCTAACATCAGCGTCTGCCGTAACGTACGGCGCGACCCTCCCTGATCGACAGCGACGCCTTGACTGTCAGTGATCCACAGTTCTCCGGGTGATGGTGCCCAGCCTTCGTGGATGTTTCAGGGTGCTGTTGAAGTGCCTTCAACGAACGTCTCCAAATCAAACAGTTACCTGACTTGATGGATGCTCTCCTAGCAAGAGACGCACAGTGGTTCGCCCTCGGGTCAAATCTTAGGCTATCTCCTGGGTAGACCCTCACGCGCCGTCTGAAGGGCCTCACAAAAATTCTCAGCCTCACCCGGTGTTAGCAGGACCGGCAACTCAGTAGTTCTAGCACCGAGCACAATAACATCACGCCGGAGCAACAACGCCACCACCAGCAGAATCAGACAGGTTAATCCTGCGCGTAAAGACGCCCGCAACCCTACGATTGGTGATAATGTATTGACCTTCCGTCAACAAGCCCATCCCCGTCCCCTAGCCCGATGTAACACTTCCTCATCAGCCTGTATTGCAAACGGCATAAAGACCCTCCCAGTTTAGGCATTCGCCCAATAGTGCGTAATGTAGTGCCCTTTTCTAACCTTGGTGTAATCATGTGGCGATCTTTCGTAACCGTTTTGTATCCATCACGATATCAAAGGCGGATCAGGGACTCATCTAATCTTCTGAAGGTCATGGCCATTGAGCCGTTGATAACTTGCGAGACATTCCTAACGATATGCTGCCCTCCCCGGCTGAGGGCGCATGGCTTCAACAGAACGACAGGTCGCCGAGGTCGGACCGGTCGTTATTCAGTTGGCCTTGCAGGGAACTCGGCACGCACCCGCTCAACTGGTTCCCATCGAGCGTCAGGTTTGTCAGGTTGGCAAGGCCGCCCAACTCCGTGATACCATAACAATAGCCGGTCCCGTTTGCTTGCGGAATACGTCGCCTTGAAAGTCCCTATGACCATTGGGGGCGATACACCCAAAGCAAACGAAACCGAGAGAACCGTTCGACGGCACGCAGCAGGCCATGCGGGACCTCGCCCCGGAGGTGCAGAAGGCTGGAGGGGTTTGAGGGCAAGTGCAGAAATGAAGCGCCCAGCTTCCGTTAGAGGGGATGGTTTCATGTTTGGTAGAAGGGACAATCGCCGGTGCGCTGGATCGACAACACTCCCACGAGGTTCTACTGCCCTGATCTTGGCGATCCTGATTCTGCTGGCCATGGTCGCTTGCGCCAAACCGCCCGACGCGCCCGCCAACCAGCGCTACGGGTATGAGAACACGACTATCGTGGTCAAGTGGGACGCTTCGGCTGGAGCGGACTCATACACCGTCTACCACTCGGACGATTCCCTCCCTGAATGCCAGCCGGATTCCGATCGCAGCTCCTGCCAGGTGCTCGCCAGCGACATCTATTCGCTTACATACACCCATCGCAGCCCCGGGGCCGGGGGCAACTCCTATTGGGTTGTCGCCTGCGACAGCTCCCGCTGCTCCGAACTCGACAGCGAAGGTCCCGCCCAGCCTCCACCGCCTGCTCCTCTCCATGTGCGGGCTACCCAAGAAGGGACATTGATCCGGGCCGTCTGGAATCCTGTACCGGAGGCTACGTATTACAAGATCTATACCGGCCCTGCAGGAGAGTGCGACATCTTTGGGGGTTGCACCGCATTGGATGAGAATGTGGTCGGTACGGCATACACCCATGACTCACCTTCAATCTTTCGGCCTCGTCCGCCTTCTAGAATCAAGGTTGTTGACAGGACTCAGGATTCGCTGACAGTTGCATGGCAGCCTGCCACTCGAGGCCCCGATCTCCCCTACTATTGGGTTGCTGCCTGCAATAGCGCGGGATGCTCAAGAACCGCACCAACAGCACCATCTGAGCCTTCGTCAACTCACCAACGCCCGGTTCAGATTGACTACTATCAAATGACTCGGAGGTCCCAAGAAAGTGGACACACGCTCATAGACTCAAGGCCCGTTCGTCCCCCCTATGTTGACGAGGATTTGCAACCAAACGCCATCTATTACTACACGGTACAAGCCTGCAACGACGGCGGATGCTCGGAAGAATCTGATGAGTCGGGAGGACTAACGGAATCCGATGGTCCGGTCGGTGCCCCATCCATTCCCCAAGTTCGGGGACATAAGTACGAAGTATCACTTGGCGCTGATACAGCAGGAGCAAGTTGGAAGTCCGTGGAGAAGGCAACGTACTACGAGGTATATCAAGGCTCTAATTTCGACGAAGAAGTAAGCGCTCCAGGGACAAGTTATCGAGACTATGACCCCGAGACTTTTTTCGGGGCGTTCGCTGGGGCAAGTTACAAAGTCAGGGCATGCAACAAGGCTGGGTGTTCCCCATTCTCGGAAACCGTAACGATACGTTAGGACTTGAATGGAACTTGAACTCTTCTGCTGGTCGTCATCGACCCCGAGAGGAGACCGGCTTGCGGGAGGCTCAGTTGCCAGCTAGCAGGCTTGCTGCAAAGTAGGCCCTAGAGCGCTAACGTGAAGGTCAACGTGATTTCTTGATTTTATCAAGTCTGAGGGCCCGTATAGACTCGAACTATCGGCCTCAGTCTTATAAGGACTGCGCCCTAACCCACCTGACTGCAAACCCAAGGAAAACAGCGCCTTGTATTTCCTTTGCTGCGAGCATATTCCTCCGCCATGTTGAGGATCAACGAGAAAATGTCATGCCACTTCCTCATGCACCGTTGCAATGGTCCCTTCGCCATCCAATCGGCCCCGCCCCCCTTCGCCCCTGCGCGACAACCATGACATTTACCCCTTGCCCCCTCCCCTTGGCCAGCCTATATCATGTATCTAAGCCTCATGAGCCCCCGCTCACCGGGCCTATTCCAAATCAAAGGAAAGTCCTATCGCAAACTACGACAGGGTCCCCAGTCATCAACCCCAAGCGGAGCAGCCCGGTCCCGCGAAATCCGCAGACTTGCAGTCCCGATTAGCCACCGTACAGCTACGAAAAATTGCACATCCCGCAGTTTTCGCAGTCCCCTCAGATACGAAACTACCTCGCCACAGCTACAAAGCGACTGCGAATACTGCGAAAAAACGCCTGCCCGTGGAGACCATCTGTGGAGACCAATGAGATACACGTTCTGCCGCCACACCAACGACGGCGATTGTACAAAGACTATCGGCAGGGGAGGATTGAGAAGGAAAATGGTGGGCCTAAGCAGGCTGTACTGCGAACTTTTCGCTGGGAGGTCATGCTGTAGCGTACTCTCCACCACCTACAACCAAGGTGCTCGTCCCAACTCTCATCCGTTTGGGGGCCGCCTTCGCCAGTTTGCTCAAAGTACCTTGGCGCATATGATAGCAGGGACAAGTCCATTCCCACCGCGGGCTGCTGTCAAAGAGACGTTAGGCCATGGGGAGTTCTCTTCCCCATACAGCCCTACTGAGGAAGCTCCCTAATCAAGGATCTTGAGCCGGTCGTTCTCTGATCTGTATGTCTTCCTTTCTCTGAGCGCTCGCCAGTAGCCATCCTCTTGCTCCGCCAAAGCCATCAGGCCCGATACAGCTTCTGGCCGCTATGGACAACCCGGTCTGATGAGTAACCCCGTCAGGACCGAAGAAGGGCCTTGTGTCCGGGGGGACATCTTCGATCGTTATTGGTCCCCCACACGATTGCATCCGCCATAACCTCCAACCCGTTCTCGGACGCCTTGAGAGCTACGAAGGAGCCTTCAATGATCGGCCGCCCGTCCAATGAATGGAGTACTCATGTAGACCCGACCGGCGGCACGGTGCTGCTTCTGCCGTCGGCATCAACACCCTCCACTGGACCGTCGTTCAGTTGGGCTTGAATAGTCAGCCCCCCGGCAGCCGTGGTGGAAGCGGATATCGGCCCACTGGTGGGTGCTGGAAGGTGGGTGGTGCTCGGGGCCAAAGAGTTCGCGGGTGCTGGAGTACTCGTGGGGCGCTGAGGCCCGTCTTGACACATGCCGATGTGAGAGAAGTGGTTATCAAGGTGAGGCAGACGATGGAAACGGTAAACCACGCTGACTGTCTCTGCTTGTTTCGACTAGCAATATTCTCAACATCGTTATCTCCATACCGCCCCTTGAGAGGCACCTGATGCAATGCGACTCGGTCTACGAGCTTAAGCCAAGGTTCCGGCACAGACCGACGGTGCGCAAGGTATGAAACACGGTATGACTGAAACGACTAGGCACCCTGCGTTGATGACGAAGACGACTCCGATCTCGGGACGGAAGGGATAAGAACTTAGCCTCACCGGCACTTGAAGGCAAGTCTTGACAAGTAAAACTTTCATGCATAAAATCTCTGCTGCTGAGAGGGTTCTTTTCTGAGAGGAGGTTTATACATGACCTCGAAGCTAGGTATGATCACGATATTAGGTGTCTTGCTGCTTCTGCTAGCGACTATCCCAGTGACGAGTTTTGCCCAAGAGGTAACCCCAACCCCGGACGGGGCACTGGACGAGACGCCAACGCCGACACCGATCCCAACTCCAACTCCGACGCCGGCTTCGACTCCGACCCCAACAGCGACACCCGTCGCAAGCCCGCCCCCGCCCCCCGCCCCACAGAACCAAGAACCCGTAGGTGTTGGGACGAGTAGTTCATGCGTGCTCCGAGAAGGAATGCAGGTGCGCCTGCAGAATGTTGTGGACACCATCACTACGAGTCAGGATGGCCACATAGAGTTGAGTTTCCGCAATCCGCCCGTCAACGACTGCACAGTTGAGGCCGACCTGCGCATCACCGTCCCTCAAAACATCATACCGTTGGCCAAGGAGGGTGCGATCAGCGGGACGGCTTCAACGTTAAATGCCTTTGTGGAGGCTCCAGAGGGCTCCGAGCGGTCGTTGAAGATGGATTTCAAGGGACAAGAGGTTGGTGAATATTTTATAAGCTTCAGCGGCACTTATTGGCCCAAGGGCAACAAGGACCGCTTCCAGCCTATTACTCTGCAACAGAAACTGACAGTGGAGTCACAAAGCGACCCGGACACTATCCCCGTCGATCCGGTCATCACGCCACCGGTGCCTACGTCCCCAGCGACTGCTCCGGCCCCGACAAGTGCACCGCCTCCGACGACAGCGACCGATGACTTCCCTTTGGACACTTGGTTGATAGTACTTATCGTCTTAGTGGTGCTAGTCGTGATCGTCGCCATAGTCGCCCTGGGGCGGCGAGGCGGAGGAGGGCGCACAACCGTCATACGGGACTAGGTCCAACCGGAACGGGTAACGGAGGTTGCAGAGACCGGGAGCGAACCACCGAATGGTAGCCTAGGCCTAAACGGCTACAGAGGGTATGCTGTTCGTGGCCGAGCAGGATGCCAAACCCTCGGCTTTTCACTCTGGTGGTTGCCCACTAACAAGCTCGCTGTGATATGATGGAGTCGTTATGCCTAGAAGAGTGATTATCGTCGACCATGACGATGACGACGTGATCATAGACATGCGAGACCGCCGTCAGGCCCGCACCCCGAGGGGTGCGGAAGAGTCGAAGGTGTCTCCGCCGTCAACACCCCCTCTCCGGCGGTCCGATAGAAACGCACTGAGCTTCACTCCTAGGATTTGCAATCTTATCGAGTTACGCGCTGAATCGTCGTTCCGCGTCAACCAGCCAGACTTTGAAATCATATATGCCCTATCCGGATCGGACTCTAATCTTCCGGATACGTTCCATCACTTCGCTTCGGAACAAGTGGTAGAGGATGCCCGCCCGGATACTGTTACTCCACTGGTATCCGGCATCGTAGACTTAATCAAGAGAGAGCGAGATGGTGGTACGCCACCACAACTGATCGTGGTGAACCATACGCACCCAGCCCCGGGGAACATACCGCGCCCTAGCTCTAATGACGAAAGGTTCTTTAGGTCCGCAGGGGAAGTGCTCCGGGACCAGTTTCCTGGGGTGACGGTGGTCTTTGGGGTTCACGCTATCAGCGGGGAAAGCATCAGAAGACGCGAACCTCCGTCAAGGAGTGAGCCCAATTGCCTGCGGTGGACCAGCGTGATTCGGGAACATGAGGTGGCTTTTTTCACTCCCGACGGAGGAGTGCACCCCGTCGAGTACCATGAATGAGGTCGATGAACTCGCGCAAACTCTAGCTAACGACCCACGGGGTGTAGAGATCGCAAGAGTGCTCCTCGACCTCCTCATCGGGGGCGACGACGAGACGCGTCTCTTAGTCCTGGTGAAGCTACGGGAAGCGATACGCGAACGGAGGCTAACTCTTCATTCTCCTCAGGCGGCAACCGACGCCGAGAAGGTTGTCAGGCAGATAGTCTTGGACAGCGGGACCCTTATCACCGCTGACGACGTTGTGAAGGCTGCGCCCCAATACCCGAGGTCGTTGCACCACCGCAGCGGGGCCTCTGCGGTTCTCAATTCCTTGGTGAACAAGGGGGAGCTGGGCAAGCTCACCGTCGGCAGAGAGACGTACTTCTCGTCCGTCCGAGAGATCGTGCAGCAGGCGCAGATCGCTTGGATGCGCGAGCACCCGGGCCAAGGTCCCGAGCAGGTCAGCCCCACGGCTATAGCAGGAATGACTGGCCTCTCAAGTGCCCAGGTAATACGTACTCTCTCTGAGTTGCTGGGAGATCGCTGACAGGCGAACATCCCATCGCACGGCTCTGAGAGTTACTTCTATCTGGGAGCCACCAGGTCAATTGGACCTTCCCCTTACCGTAAATCGATCACTCAAGCTCGCTGAGCCTGCGGTGCCGTCGGCCAGCTCGTAGCGTACCGATGCTTCCAAGAACTCTTGGCCGGGGTCATCAGCTTTTGCTCCTATCACCCGTTTCTCGACCATGGCAGGGCCTAGGTCGAATTTCACATAGTAATAGTTGCCATGACTTCCTCTACCTTCGCCCACCGGTCCTTGCGCCTCGCCGTGGATGTTCATCCCGCTGCCACTGAAGCGCTCTTCAAAGACGACCTCCGCCGTCTGTTCACTGTGGTTGATTACATTAGTTTCGATCCTGACTTCGTCTCCCGCTGTAACTACGTCGGAGGCCCGGATACGCTCCAATCGGACCCAGGTGACGTGAAAAGACAGTTGCACTGTCTGAGGTATGCCCAGAGGTTGTTCCCACTGATCCAGCAGCTGTATCTCCAGGGCAGGCTGGCGCTGGCCTAGTTCAGTGTCGCGAGGGACATGAACGGAGCCATCAATCTGATGAGAACTATCGGAGGCTAAGAGGTACGTTCCCTCGAACCCGCGAAGAACCAACCCACCATCATCCACGACCCGCACACGAGCGTTTGCCGCATGTTCACCATCGTGACTGACCACCAGACTATGGGACTTATCTTCGCCTGGAATGAACTGGGCCTGCTTGGACGAGTGGTCCACATCCAATACCGGGGGAGCGAAGGCTATCGGGAAGGGGGTGAAACCGGGGTCCGGTGGTACGACGCTGATTCGCTGCCCCTCGGTGCACTGGCCGGGAGAGGTGCAGTAGTAGTTCTGGACTACCAGTTGCCCTTCCGCCTTGGCAGTGTCGTAGTGATTGCCAGCACGGTCGACGAAACTGACAGCGGGCTTTTCCAGTGGTCCTTCCCCTGGAGAAGATGCCCTAGCTTTGTAGGATGTCGGAAACTCCTCACCAGGCTCCAGAATCTCGGACAATGAAGACCCGCTTGGAGTCTCGAAAAAATCCAGCAGGTAGGGCTGGAGCTTCAGAGCGTAGATCGGGACCTCGCCGATGTTCCGCAGTCGCAACTGCACATCCACGACCTGCCCGCTGGTGACCTTGGGGCTGGCGTAGATGTAGCGCCTCACTTCGAGACGAGGGCCCGCTACTTGGCCCTGCCATATGCGTGAGACCTGCTCTCTACGTTTCGTTCCCTCATTCATATAGGTCAACGTGAAATGCACCTCCTGAAGGCCCGGCTTCGCCAACCGTGCCTCGAAAAGCAAGGGCCCCCAGGTAGAGGTGTTCTGGAGCGACTCGATTGTTTGTACCGCCGCGCCGCGCAGGATGGATTCGGAAGACTCCGGCGGCTCCAGTCTCAGCTCTGATACTTTGACCCCCGAGAGGTTCCTGACCTTCACTCCAAGAGGAATAGTCTCTCCGACCCTGATCTTGTCACTCCATGGTTCAATCGCCAGTGACACTCCAGGGCCACCGGATGCCACGGGACCATTGGAAACGGCACCCCTTGCACGCGCTGCTGTGTCAGTGTCAACGTCCAGTGTGGAGACTCCGGGCGACTTGAGTTGGGTATCGCTTGAGCCAGCCGCGACCTCTGCTATTAGCGCAAACCCAGCAAAGGCAACGGCGACAGCGACAACCAACTCCTTTGGGGGCACCCAGCTATCTCTGTGCCAGACAGTCAAGACCTTGGGAGCAAGGTAGAGGGTTAGAATCCAGCCAAGGAGGATCAATGCCCAAAAGGCGGCAGACTCAAGAGCAGTGAGAGCCTCCGACCAGATGGGCCGCAGGAGGGCCAGGGCCGCCAGTGGTCCCGCTGCGGGGAGCACCGCCCATGCTAGGGTAGCAAGACCGTGGGGGTCGCTCATCCGGTCGCTACCTCGGAAGATCTCGTTGGCCAACTGGAGCAGGACGGCTAGGACTACGCCGCAGGCGAAAAGAAGAATTCCCAAGCCGACGGCAAAGGCGATGGGGGGTACCTCGCCTAACGAGAAATCCACGCCTTGATTTTCTACAGCAGGTAGACGCTCATGGTTGGGAAACAACTCCTTACCGTATGCCGCTGTCGTGCCCCCCATGGCCAGCAGCTTGCTATATCTTAACGAATAACATATTGTTGCGTCAAACTATGCGGAGCATTTCGATTGACGAGCCATGAGGGCCCCGAGGAAGCTAGTCGTCGCAACTCAACCCCCTGGCCGGGCTTGCTGAGACGCCTAACTGGCCCGTATGGCAACTGGGGAAGGCCAGCCGCTACTCCTAGTTTACCTCGGGAACCTCTTAACGAAGACGCAATACGTAATATCGTTGACGGGTACCAACAGGCTGTAGTCGGTCTAGAGCCGACGGCGATCGGGCAAAAGGCAGACTCGATTTGCCTCATAGGATGCGGGGAAGCTGGCAGCAGGCTCGCCGGCTTCTTTCGCTTAGCCCCTGACTTCGTGCCTGCCTATCTGCCCAAGTTCTACCCAGTGCGGGCTGCTGCCTTCGACGCCCAGGAGAACCTCCATGATCGGCTGGGGGACTCATTGGGATGGAGTGACAGTCGGGTACAGACAACCATGACCCTGAAAGGCGACCCAATTCCCATTCTCTATGGACAAGAGCCTGACGTTGCCCCTTCCGAAAACGCCCTCGGTGGAGGGGGTGCCGGAGGATTTACTCTCCAAGGTCGCGCTGGAGCATTGCAAAATCTTGTTCTGAACGAAGAGAGCTCAATCGCAATCCTGGATGCCCTAGGCTCGAGCAGACTGTTCTCCGGCCAGCAAGCGTATGTCTTGACTTTCAGCGGCCTGGCCGGCGGGACAGGCTCCGGCACCGTGCCGGTGGTGGCCGAATGGATGAAAGGGAAACTGGACTACAGGGCTGCCTTCAGCGTATGCATCACACCGCCAGGCACCCAGAATGCGCACCATCGCTCCAACCTGTTGACCTCCCTCTATTATCTCGCAACTTGTGACGCAATCAACGGTATCATACTGGCAGACAACAACTTGCTAGAGAGGCAAGGGCTTAGAGGCTCCGGTGAGGGCGTGGAGACGTTCCGGCCAATAAACCAGTATCTGCAAGACGTGCTGATGCCCGTTTTCCTGTCGACCCAAGAAGCCTACAGGTACGATACCCAACTGGACCCTAACGATGTTGTCAATACTGTGGCCGGGCCCCAGCGCCGCGCCTCGTTTGTCGCAGCAGGGTTTGCTGTGTGTCCGCGCAAAGGTGCGCCCCAGCGCATTACCGACATGGAAGGGCATCACGTGCAAGCCGATGCCAGTACCGGCCTCCCGGACATTGACGAATTACTGGACAAAGCCTTCGAATGCACGACAGTGGAATGCGAGCCTAGGAGCGCCAGAAGCATCCTAGCTGTCCTCTCCGGCCCTCCCGACGACTTGAAGAAAATGGCGACTCAAGGGTTGAACCCGGAGTCAATGGAGGCTGAACTGGAAAAACGCATTCGCCCGAGAGAAGTGGGGCGCCCTGCCCGTTTTGCTATAGCCAGCTTCCCTGACATGAGAGACATCCGGCTGACGGTCCTGCTGAGTGACCCTCAAATCCCTGCGGTTGAGGAAGGAATCCGCGGGGCCTTGGACCAGCCCGAATGGTGTCCCCGAGAAGGACAATCTCTGGCGGATGCCCTGCGAGAAATAGAGGAGACCGTCGTTCTCCAACGAGGGATCACCCTCATTTGGGGCCCTGAAGCGGTCCCCGGTTATGCCCCCGACGGATGATCCACCAAACGGAGAGACCTCTTGTGATAAGCACCTATAGGAGCCTTCGCCCAATCCTTGCATGCGGCATTGTGCTCTTGCTACTGCTAGTCATGGCATCTGCGGTATCCGCCAATAACGGCGACAACGGAAGCGATGGAACACCTTCGGAGACGCCGTCGCCAGACAGTGATGAAGATGGTCTGACCGATCAAGAGGAGAAAACTCACGGTACCGACCCCAATAACGACGACAGCGACAACGATGGACTCTCGGATTATGAAGAGGTCCACGGCCCCACCGATCCCAATAACCGCGACAGCGACAACGATGGACTCTCGGATTATGAAGAGGTCCACGGCCCCACCGATCCCAATAACCGCGACAGCGACAACGATGGACTCTCGGATTATGAAGAGGTCCACGGCCCCACCGATCCCAATAACCGCGATAGCGACAATGATGGACTCTCGGATTATGAAGAGGTCCACGGCCCCACCGATCCCAATAACCGCGATAGCGACAACGATGGATTGCGCGACGGTGCTGAAGCCAATACCCATAGCACCGACCCAACCAAGCCCGACACCGACGATGATGGCCTTCTGGATAGTGACGAAATCCGGGGGTTCGACATTTCTCCTATGGGCACTCTCATCCACGTCAAGCCGGATCCCACGAACAGGGACACCGATGAAGACGGCTTGACGGACCGTAACGAGATTAAGTTAACCAACACCGACCCCGTTGACGAAGACACCGACGATGACGGTCTGACCGACGGAGATGAGGTCAGAACGCACCGCACGAACCCAATCGAGGCCGACAGTGACCATGACGGACTGACCGACCTAGATGAACTCAAGGGCGTTCCCAGCACGGACCCCGCCAAGTACGATACCGACGACGACGGCTTGGACGATTGGGATGAACGCCTTCTCGGAACCGACCCAACCAATCCAGACTCTGACGGGGATGGTTTGTCGGATGGAGACGAGGTCAAATGGTGTGAGACAGATCCTCAAGAAAACATCTCTGGGAGACCGGGGTTTGTCGATAGCGAGGATGATTGTGATTTTCCCGACGGGCACCGTGCGCCCCCACTCGTCGGTATAAATCCAACGCCTGTGCCATCACCGACTCCTACCGCCACACCAACTCCGACCCTGACCAAGGCACCCTTAGAGCCCCTCACCGCTACCCCTGTACCGACGGTAATTCCGACAACCCCGCCAGTCTCCACCAATGTCGACACAGATGGTGACGGCCTTTCAGACGTCCAAGAGACGGTTCGTTACGGCACGAACCCGGAACTTTCGGACAGTGACGGTGACGGCCTAAACGATGGAGAAGAAGTCAAGGGCGGCACCGACCCAAACGAGACCGACACTGACGGCGACGGCCTAGGGGATGGTGCTGAGCTTTTCGTCTATCCGACAAACCCGACGAAATGGGACAGCGACAGCGACGGCTTGCCCGACCATATTGAGATAAACGTCCTTTTGACGAAGCCGAATGTAGACGACTCTGACGCCGACGGCCTCACCGACGGAGATGAAGTCTTTGTGTACAGGACGGACCCAGTCAAAGAAGATAGTGACGCCGACGGCCTGACCGACGGATATGAGGTCGCCAACGGAAGCGATCCAACGGGGCCCAACGACTTAGCCAGTCCAAGTGAGGACATGGGGCCTCCTGAAGCTGGATTCCTCGCTAATTCCCGGGACATTCTTGAGGAAGTCTGGTGGCTTGCCCCTGCGCTCGTGGTCGGGATACTAATTGCAGGCTTGGCGTTCGTTATCTGGCAGTTCTTCACAAGGGGGAACCGTGAAAGGCGCGAGAACCGAGAGCGAGACAGACGGATCAGAGCGCAACGTCGCTTGCCTGAGTTGCAGAATGACTTGGTTGCCCTCAGAGACCGGATTGACCGACTCCGGGAGGACGGCCTCTGGAGCGAGGCTCTAACTCATGCGCCTGACCCTGGCCACGACGAGACGGCTGTTGACGACCGCATCAGAATCGTGAACACGCTACAAGAAGGGCTCAAGGGGCTTGAGTTGGCCAGCAGCGAAGACCGAACTGCAATTGCCCGTGTTGCCACAGATAGAGAGCAGTCGGGGTTCCGTTCCGATGCACTGAGGACGGCCGCCGAACAGATTCCCGCTAGTGCCCTCCCATTGTTACGGGATGTAATCGAGGAATTGGAGGCGCAGCGCAACGCCTCTCGAAGTCTCTCTAGCGAGTATCAACAACAGATAGAAGACGCTAGGGACCTGTGCAACCGCGAGATTGCGGATACCGTTGCCCGGCGCCTGCCACGCAGCATCCTAGACGCCGCCGAAGGCATATTGAGGCGCGCTACCACTACCGCAGAAATACGTGCCAGCCAGGAAATCGTGAGAGGCACGTTAGCAGCAATCTACGAACGGTATTTCCCCCGTCATCAATACCAACCTCCCGACGGGAACCGTTAATGCCTTTGGGACGCCTTCCGATTCGCATTGCAGCACTGGTCGCCCTCTGTGCGTTGGGCATTGGGCTACTGGCTGCCACACCTGGGCAAGTCACGGATACGGACAACGACGGACTGTCCGATGAAGCGGAGGTCACCTACGGCACGGACCCCGACAATCCGGACAGCGATGGCGATGGCCTTACGGATGGGGATGAAGTCAATACTCACAGTACAGACCCCAATAACCCTGACAGCGATGGCGACGGCCTGACGGACGGCGACGAGGTCAATACACATAGAACAGACCCTCTGCGTTCCGACACCGACAATGATGGACTGAGCGACTTCACTGAGGTCAACGGCACCACTAACCCATTGGACCTGGACAGCGATGACGACGGTCTCTCCGACGGCGATGAGGTCAATACTCGCGGCACCGATCCCAACGATGCCGACAGCGACGACGACGGGCTGAACGACGGTCATGAAATCACTCATGGAGCGGACCCCACCGACCCAGATAGCGATGATGATGGGCTGGGCGACGGGGACGAGATTAGACACGGCGCTGACCCCAACGACTCGGACACTGACGATGATGGACTGAGCGACTCCACTGAGGTCAACACCCACGGGACAGACCCCGCCAGTTCTGACACGGACAACGACGGACTTTCGGACCACAACGAGGTCAACGGGCCTACTGATCCCAATAACCCCGACAGCGACGGTGACGGTCTGAACGACGGCGACGAGGTGGAGCATCGTACCAGCCCCACCAACGCTGACAGCGACGGTGACGGGGTGCAAGATGGAGCTGAGGTCAACCGATATAAGTCGAACCCGCTGATCACCGATACGGACCGCGACGGCTTAAGTGACGGGACGGAAGTCGACACGTATGGCACTGACCCGACCAAATCCGACACCGACGAGGACGGCCTCAGCGACCGCGATGAAATCAACAACCGAGGGACTGACCCGACTCGGGCTGACACCGACAGGGACGGCCTGACCGATGGGGACGAAATCAACCGGCATCGCACTGATCCGAACGATGGGGACATGGATGATGACGGACTAACCGACGGCGAGGAGATCAATACCCATGGGTCCAACCCCAAAGACAGTGACTCTGACGATGACGGTCTGTCGGATGGCCATGAGGTGGAGGAACACGGGACCAGCCCCACAAGTTCCGACACCGACGCGGACGGTCTTTCGGATCCTGTGGAAATCGCCCAGCGTGGGACGGATCCAACCGATGCCGATACAGATGATGACGGCCTCCTCGATGGTGAGGAAATCAACACACACCGAACAAAGCCAGATGACCCCGACACTGATGACGACGGTTTAACTGACGGGGATGAGGTGAACCACCACAGGACAGACCCCAACAGGACTGACACTGACAACGACGATCTGACCGATGATGTGGAGATAGCAGAGGGAACTGACCCCAAAAACCCGGATACTGACGGGGATGGCCTTTTGGACGGTGCCGAGGTCAAGACCCACGGAACTAATCCGGTTTCCAGCGACACCGACGGCGACGGCCTCTCTGATGCGGATGAGGTCAATCAGTATCATACAAGTCCTACTGAGAAGGACACTGATGGTGACGGTCTCTCCGACAAATTCGAAGTAGACAACGGCCTCAACCCGTTGGCAGCTGACTCGGATGGTGATTCTCTTACCGATGGGGACGAGGTCAACATACATCGTACTAACCCCGCGAAACGGGATAGTGATGATGATGGGCTAAGTGACAAAGAAGAAGTTGAACTTGGAAGTGATCCGTCCACGGGCGACTCCGACGGTGATGGTCTCCTCGACCAAGCCGAAATAGATACCCACCGAACGGACCCTAGTAATAGAGACACGGACGGTGACGGCCTCACGGACGGCGAGGAAGTAAACACCCACCAGACCTCTCCCACTAACGACGACACCGACCGTGACGGGCTCTCGGATGGCGCGGAAATCCAGTTGCACTTGACCGACCCCACCAATGCCGACAGCGATGGAGACGGCCTCTCAGATGGTGCCGAAGTGAATTCCCATGGCACCGACCCCAACAACCCCGACTCTGACGGAGACAAACTTACGGACGGCGCCGAAATCAACACATATTCCACCCAACCCAAGGTTGGGGATACCGACGGGGACGGACTTCTGGATGGCGAGGAGGTGCGGGGATTCACTATCTCTCCCATGGGGACCGAGATAGTTGTCGAGCCAGATCCCACCAAATCAGACACCGACGGCGATGGCCTCTCAGACAGCGAGGAGGTCGCCGAGCCAGTCACCAACCCTTTGGAAGCTGACACAGACGCCGACGGTTTATCCGACTGGGACGAGTTGCATACCCACGAAACCAACCCGAATTCCCAAGATACCGATGAGGATGATATCCCCGACCGCATGGAAGTGCAGGGGTACTATGTCAAGATTGGCGGCCAACAACTAGTCGTCCGCTCCGACCCGAATGAAGCCGATTCTGACAGGGACGCCCTGAGTGACGGCGAAGAGAAGAAAGGAGTTTCCCTAAGGATACAGGGCGAAGAACAGGTCATACACAGCAGCCCCATCCGTGCGGACACCGATGACGATGGACTACGAGACGACTTAGAATTCAGCCACGGCTGCAGCCCGCAGTCGGCCGACACCGACGGTGACGGTCTGTCGGATAAACTGGAGCATCAACATCTTACCAACTGTACCCATCCCGACTCGGATATGGACGGCCTTGGTGACCAAGTGGAGATCGGCCTATGTACTGATCCCAAGAATTCAGACAGCGACTACGACGGGTTGACTGACGGCACCGAACACCTAGGGCGGCTGTCAGTCGGCGAATTCGGCTTGGTTTCAGCAAACCCATGCGCCCCCGACACTGATGGCGACGGGATAAACGACGGGGATGAAATCAACCGGACTCATTCATCTGAGCCAAACTCACTTGCTCCCACTCACCCGGGTCTGTCGGACACCGATGACGATGGTCTCTCAGACCTGCGGGAGCGTGACCTTGCAACGAATCCACTGGACCCTGATTCTGATGGTGACACGCTGGACGACGGCGAGGAGGTCTTTGAACGGCTGTTGACCATAGCTGGGGTAGAACATACCGTTGTCACGAACCCTCTGCAGGCCGATTCGGACAATGATGGGCTCTCCGACGATATCGAGATCGCCGGCTCAGAGATATTTGTATCCGGTAGCGAGCTCCTCGTGATCACTCATCCAACTCTGCCGGATACGGACGGGGATGGGCTCGACGATTTCGCAGAGGTATCAGGCATCCTATTTGCCGGTACCCTCTGGCCCACTAACCCCACAGTCCTTGACACTGATGGTGACAGTCTTTCCGACCTCGACGAGTCCAAGGGAACCAGTAATCCAGTCATAGCGGATACCGATGGAGACTCACTTTCGGATGGGCTTGAGCACACCGTGGGCATCGACCCGCGCAATACCGACAGCGATAGTGACGGAAAAACTGATGGCGAAGAGCGCCTGGGCTTCGAGCGTTCTCTATTGGGCATGTTCTACATGGTGTATACCGATCCCGCCAACTCCGACTCCGACGGCGACGGATGGTCGGACTCTGGGGACTGGTTGCCTCGCTTCTGGCTACCCATCGGGCTGATTGTTCCCTTTGCAGTGGTTCTGATAGGTACGCCTGTCGTGTGGTACGCCTTAGCGCGCAGAATGCTGGTTGCTAGGCACAAAAAACAAGGTGAGCGGTATCAGGCATTGGCGATGCAGATGGCGGAGATTACGTCCGGCTATCTGGCGGCGCACGACTTTCGGGATCACTTGAACCGGTTCCTAGCGAGCCAGGGAGAGGGGGAAGCAATTTCGTCTAATCAAGCCAACGGCTATCTGGAAGCCTATGGATTCCAACGGGTGCGCCAGCGAACCCTCACGGAGGTATCCTCTGGGAGCCGGCTGTACGTTCACCCGGAGTTAGAGAAGAGGTTCACATTCGCTAGCTTGCCGCTCTACAACCACCAGGACACTCCTCGCTGGAAACTGCCCGGGCGACATTCCAGGCCAGCTAGCTAGCCTTCTGTCACGCTTGGTCGGAGGTTTAGGGTGAGGAAACGTCACGCACCAATTGCCGCGCCTGATCTTGGCTTGCGTGCAGTGGCGATACTGGAGGGAGAAGCCCGGCCCACCACGCGGTACGGTATTGGTTTTAGCGCCCTTTCGCAGACCTTGGCCGCCGCTGAACCCGGGCGGAGGTACGGAGGGGCCGCTCCAGTACCGGGGCTGGCGTGCTCATTAGTGGTCGGCACCATGAGTCAGCATAATGAAACAGGTCTTCACCATCGCAAAGCAGATAGCAGATATAGTCGGGCGTATTATTGTGGGTATTTTCGTCGTGATTGTGGGAGGTACTGTACTGCTCGATCAATTCTGCGGCCCCACGGACGCCTTAATAGGGGAGCGTGAGCTGCGCGAAGAGATACGACGGGAACGGTGGTAGTCAATGTCAATCCGTTTCTAGGTTGGGCTGTTGCTGGCAGTTCTCACGTTCGGTTCGGTGGCCCGCGTTCCCCAGACACATGAGGACCTATGGGCCTGCCTATCGGATGCGGAAAAGCCACCCTAGGAACTTAGCCTGTCGTCAATGAAGGACCCTCTGCCGTGATGAGTATCTGGATTTGCAGAAGCCAGCGATCAAGGGCTTGCTGACTCAGACCTTGAGCGTGTACGGGAGCGGTACTATGTGCAGTGGGACCGAGCCAGCAGGAACATGACTCCACCGTAAAGCAAGTGGCTGACATGAGCATCGTACGATTTCTGCCACTACATTGTGAAATAGATTCTCAAAGTAGGCATCGGCATTGCAACAGCGTCCAGACATCGCGGTTCCGCAAGTCTCTCCAAGACGACCCACGACTTGGTTCCCACGGTCTGAGCGGGGAAAATCCCTGATGGGCGAGAGAAGTTCTCCCTCCGCCAGCAGAGCGAGGGGTTGCGCTGAGGGGCACCGTCGATAAGCTGGAGATTCGAAGTCATACATACCCTCAAAATTGGTACCTGTTGCGCATATATTTTTCCGGATGACCAGTCCGTCATGGTTCTCCTCTCCGATGACTTCCGATGCTGAGAGACAAAGAGCCCCGGAGTCGTCTGCCAGAAGTCCTTGTCATGCGCACCAGTGACCGGCTGTATTGGGTCCCTTCGCCAGCGGTGCCCTTGGCCGCCCCTAGGGGGGCGTATGGCTCTGGCAACGCCCCCAGGCGATTGTCCTTGTTGTGCGATGCCCGCCTCCCGGCGGGGCATCGTAGAGTGCCGGGACATACGCCTTTCAGCGCATCCGGCCCCGCTGGATGCTTCCGCCTACTCTACAGCGCGGTCCGGTTTCGTCAGCAGGGCGCAGTAGCCCCTCTCGACGACGTGCTCCACCGACACCCGGCCCCGGCCGTCGTACCCGGCTCGGTGGGCATACTCTACCTCTGCGCCATCGGGCACATGCCCTCCGGTACGTATAGTGCCCCCTCCTTCCCCACGCCCGGGCCCGCCGGCGCCCTTCACCACCGTCCCTCTGCGCTCACCCTTCCGCCATCCCAGCACCTTCACCTCGGCGGGCATGACCCGCTCCACGGCCCCAGTCCTCTGGAACAGCACACCGTGCAGCCTCTTCAGCGTGTCCGGCGACGGACTGCGCCTGCCCGACATGATCAGCGAGAGATGGCCGGCGCTGACCCCGGTCCGTCGCGCCAACTCGTTCTGGCTGATCCCCAAGAAGTCCATCCGCTCCCATAAGACCTCGCAGTCGACGCCGGAGCACCGGTCCGGGGCGACTTTGGCCGGGGTTTCCAATGCCGACTCCACCCTCGCCTGTACCTTTACCCCCATGTTCCTGCGGCCACGGGCCACCATGGTCATGTATCCGTTGGACACCCCCACCTGTTCCGCCAACTCCTGCATACTCATGCCCAGCTCCCGGGCCCGCTCCCGTATGTAGCTGCTTGTCCCCTTCACCACCTCACTCTCGATATGGACGACACTCTGTCCGGGAACCTCCCCCAGCAATGCCTCAGCCTTCTCCCGCATCGCCGGGCTCCAAGGCCTGCATCCCGTAGCTATCTGGGAGAGATATCCGGAGCCCACGCCCATCTTCGTTGCGAGCTCCTGCATGGTGAGCCCGCGGTTTCTCGCCGCTGCCCTGAGCTTGGTCTCAGTCCTGCCCCTACTGGATACGACTATCGCCGTCTCGGCCCGTGCCTGCTGGTCTCCTGATAGGCTTGCATGCCTGTCGAAGGTGGTAGTGGTAGTGGCCATGTCGCTTCCTCCTTAAAATGAAGAAGCGGGGCCGCCCCCCTGAGGGAGACAGCCCCGCTTGATTTCCCGGATTCCGGGACTGTCTCCCTGGGTGGTGTTGTGGTTGTTGCTGTGGTGAGTGGCTGGCCCGGCTAGCAGCCGGAGGCCGTGGACGGGCAAGGCCCGTCGTTATCTGGGCATAGCTCCTCCTAAGTGGTGAGAGTGGGACCGATAAAACTGGGTCAGGACCTCCACGAATGTGGGCATGATGCCCGTCGGTAGGCGGACCAGCGACGACAGGGCAGCCTGCGCTACAGAAAAGGAAAAGGGCCGTCTCCGACTTCAATCGGAGGCGGCCTTTTGTCATGCTTGACCATAGCTACCTCGCAGAGACACGAGCTAGCTATGGTCCGCGATAGTCCTCCCGTCGTGTGCCGGAGCCACGTAGGCAGCGACGGGGAGACGGGCTTGCCCCGGCTGCCAGCCCATTACCGCAGTCGGTGAACCGTCGGCGCACCAGGTCCAGCCACTCGGAGTGGGCCCAGCGGGCCTCCGTCTTCGTTGCCTTTGCCGTGTCTACGCTGGCGAGCACCGCCAGCGCACGTTCGAGGTCGTGCTCCTGGGAGTCCGCCTCGCCTCGTGGATGCCTCGGACCAAGCCTGACTCCTTCGCCAGAGTCTTCTCCCATCGCAGGGCGTCCATAAGCCAGCCCACCGGCTCCTCCAGACTCGTGCCTTTCCCGTCGTTGCCTGCTGACGTCGTCATCGCGTGCTCCCTGTTGAAGGGGAGAACCCATGTGGCCATGCCGTGCGGCTGCCAACCGGGCCGGCCTCTTGGCTGGCAACACCCGTCGCAAGACCAGTGCTGCGACGACCATTCCCACCAAATTCAGCGCGAAGACCTCCATGTCGCCGGTGACCAACGGTGTCCCGATGAAGGGGAAGGCCAGCGCGAATTCCCTGCGCCACGGCAGCCGGTCGGCCAGCTTGGCCAGCTTGGCCAGGACGCCTGAGACCCGTGGGACCAGTTCCCTGATGCGCATGTGTGACTACCTCCTTGATGTCTTTGTGGTGTGACGCACCTGGCGCTGGACGCACCCCGACCACGGCGGTGCATCGGGGGCGAGGGCGCAAATAACATCCAGACCGGCCCGCGCAACGAACGCAGGTCGATGGGGAGAGGAAGACGCAAGTCCAGAGAGGGAACGCTTGGAGGGGAGTGAGGACAAGTGAGGGAGCGCTGGTCCTGGGACCTTGACGGTAAGACCAACGCATGAGCAGAGCAATCCGCCAAGGCCGGGCCGTTCACTGATTCAGTGTTGGCCGATGAGGCCTGAGCAGTTGCCTGTGTGGAGAGGTGGCCCAGCCCTGACAGCTACGCCACTTGTCTGAATGAGGGAAGACTGGTCAGAGCGCAGGGCGCACGCCGACCGGGAAGGGACTACCTGCTAAGTCCTGGCTGCACCTCCTTTGGTTTGGCAATTGATTGGGACGACCGGGGCTGCTGGGCTACTGACTTCCCCTCTTGGTCGACCTTCGGAGAGCAGGGCTCAATCCGTCGGGTCCGTTGGCTGTCGAAAGAGCAGGGCTCGATTTCTTCAGTCAACCCCGGGCTCAGGGAAATACCCCCAGATTTCTATGGCGTAGAAACTCTGGAAAAGCCTGACAACCAGTTCAGTATCAGGGCCCCCTGGGGTTCCGGCAATAGCCCGGAGACCCCCTTCCCGAAAGTATGAGGTTTTTTGTAACAAAACCCTAACCAAGCATCCGGGACACCTACCTCCGCCAGCCCGAGAGTCAGTATCCGGCGCACCCAACGCAGCATCTGACGCCTGACCCTCCGCCTGTGCGTGTACAAGACCGCCTTCTGTGGCCACGACAGCTGGGAGTCACGGGCAATGCCCCTGAGGGGATAGGTCTCCGGGGGCAGTGTCATCCCGTGCTCCGTGAGCAGGGCGACCACCAGCTCCCGGCTCCTCCTTCTCCAGCCACGACAGAGACCTGCCCCCGGGAGGGTGGCCCATCCTCAGACCGCGCCACTCTTTGATCGATGACCATGCCCTCCCGAAGACCTCCTCATCGTCGGGGGCCGGCTCGATGGTCACCAGCTCAGGTACTCCCGCCTCAGCTTGGCCCCGACGTCTCACAGCAGGGAGTCACCGCTCGGTTCCGCCTTGGCCGGCCCGCAGCCGTTCCAGCAACCGGCCTCCATTTCGCGTGTCCGCCAGCCCACTCGTCCCGCATGGCCTCGGCCGCGTCCCGCACGGTGCCCTCGATCAAGGACGCCCTCTCTTTGCGCCAGCCGGCAGCCCCCTCGGTCCATGCCTCTCGCGGTCAGTCTCGCAGCCAACAGCATCCCTTGTGTTCCCCTATCCTTGTTCCTAGTCCTATCTCACCGTGAATATTTCAGACTGGAACATCTCGTATCTGTCTCTGGAACATCGCTTCCCGGCCGGCCAGTGGGGAACTGCCCCACGCTGTAGCTACCCTTGCCCCATGCCCGTGGAACCAGCACCGAAGTCCAGTCGGTCGCTGAAGACCCCCTGTAGGGGGCGGGCCTCCCTACGACCCAGCTACGACCCCGCCTCACCCCGTTCCCCTTGGACTCACCACTAATGCTGTACACACCCACGACATCACGGAGGCTCGGGCTCACATCGCCCCTAATAAGGGGGTGCGTCCACGAACCTGTTCGGAGACTCCAACATGGGTAAACACAGGAACGATGGATGACGCAGACCTTCGAACAGCTGAACCGACGAGTCCACCTGAGAGAAGAGGAGTTGCGGACTCCTCCATTCGGACGCTTGCCAGTCACCGGTGCGGTCAGGTCTCCCAGACCGCATGCCCCGGGGGATCGGCCACGTAAGAGCTCCACCAGAAAATGTGGTTGCAGTTCCGCCTCTTGTCGGCCGCTCCGTTTCCTGAAAGCGCTCCCGCTGGGTTGCCCGCCGCAGGGGCATTCCCCGGCTCTGCCCGATGAAGGGATGCGCCGGCGCACCACCTTACAGGGGATTACGGCCGACGGGCACGGCATTCACACTTCCATCTAAGACCACCGTCACCGGGGAACATGATGGAGCGTATTGGGGGAGAGGGCACGGCAGACATGGACCACACCGCTGATCGCCTGAACGGAGCCAATGCCGGACACCCGGCGCCCGTGACGTACACGCCCGAGCAGGAGGAGTTGCGGTTGCAAGGGCTGCGCATCCTGGCACGGATGATAGTGAAGGGTTATCTGCGGAAACAGGACCGGTTGCAAGGGACTGACTCTGACTCAGGGATGGCCGAGCACCGACCTGCGCCATGACGCCTTTCATTCTTGAGGTTCCGGACCGAGAGTAGCGGCACATTTTGCTGCCAATTCTACCCTCAAGACCCAGCGTCGTCCCTCAGTCGTGCCGCGGAACCGAGCAGGCACTACGTTGCTTCCGAGCTTCCCCAAGGCCCTTGTCTGCATGCCGGAAGGTGCCGGGGACGAGTCATCCTAGACTGCTGGACTGCCAAGTTTCCCCTCTTGGACGACCTTCAAGGAGAGCAGGGCTCGATCCGTCGGGTCCGGTGACTTCAGGAAGAGCACTGCTCAATCCTCTCGGTCACCACCGGGCTCAGGGAAATACCCCCAGATTTCTATAGCGTAGAAACTCTGGAAAAGCCTGAAAACGGATTCAGTATCAGGGCTCATGGGCCGAACTTCGACAGTTTTGGGTCCTACCTCCGCAAAGTGCTTGCTCCAATGGTGCAGAAATGATGCACAAATGCAGCAGAAACGCTCAGCCCTTCCACCGGCCCAGGGTCAGCGCCATGCGCATTAAGCGCACGACCGCCCTGCGCAACCGCTCCCGCCAGATGTCCAGCAGCTCCCTGCGCCTCCACCCCAGGTAGCCCTCTTGCTCCGACGGGTGCAGCGGCTGGGTGTTGGGGGGCAGGGTCAGGTGGTGCTCGCCGATCATCTCTATCTCCAACTCCATGATCCGCTCCCTGACCTGGGCCTGCTCCAGCTTGGTGCCGGCCCTCCGCCTGCCGTTCAGGTCCCGCCACTCGGTAACCGACTCCATGCCTGCGCTGTAGGACTCTTCCTCTCCGGCATGGGGCTCCCTGGTCACCACCCCCCGCGTGGCCGGAGATGTGGGGCCGGCATGGCTTTCCGGTTTAGCGCTCTCTCGGTCCTGGTTGCGCCGGCCCCGACCCGCGCCGGCTCAGGAGAAGCTGCCGTCCTAGTCAACGCCTCCATCCCCTGCCTGAACTCCGCCAGCAGGGTCTCCGTGGCCGTCTCCACTGCGACCCGGACCTCCTCGGCTATCATCTCCGGCAGGGCCGCCTCCCGCTGCAACGCCTCGAACCGCTCCCTCTGCCGGCTGGCCACCGACGTCTCGCCGGAGATAAGCATATGGTCCAGCGCCACCCGCATCCTCACCGACGGCACGCCCCGTTCCAGGCTGGCGACCAGCGTCCGGGGGTCCACCCCCAGAGCCTCGGCAGCGCCGGCCCGGTCTTTCTCTCGCACCAGGTCCTCCATCAGCGCCATGAGCCTGAGGTGGTGCACGTCCTCAATGCTGCGGGCCGGTGCCTGACCCTCCTCGTTTTCTCCGTCACCCGGCCTCCCACGCAAACTTGCTGATTTCAGCTATGAGCCTTGCAGTAAGTCCCGGGTCTGACCGCTGCAAACTTGCTGAATTCGTAGCTAAGCCTTGCTCCGGAACCTGCAATGGGCCCGCGCCGAGAGTGCTCGCTGAAGACAGCCTGTAGGGGGAGGCTTTCCCTACGACCCAGCTACGGAATCACCCCCAATGGCCGGCCTGCGACCAACCCCGATCCCTGTACACCCCAATGACATCACAGGCTTTGAGCCGGATTCCGTGCCTTGAAAGGGGGGCCTGCGGACGAGCCCTACCCAGCCTGCGAAGGGGGCGTACAACGGCGGTAGAGAAATCTACCTCCGGGCCGGGCCGCCGATGGGTCTCAACCCCTGTCCGCCACTGTCTCTCCCTGTGGCTCCCAAAACCGGAACTTTCGAAGCTGCGAGTTGGGACTTGGGCCGGCCCCGGGCCCCTTCCAAAAACGGAACTGTCGTAGCTGGCTCAGTCACCCAGCACTGGAACTGGGACTGGAATCGAAGTGCTTACTGCTGATGTGCTCCTGTAGTTCGGGAACTCCCGACCCACATACAATTTCGACCCAGTTCTCGCCTCGACGGAAAGTGGATTCTCTGTACAGGTGTGCCACAGCATCAGGCCGCCCCCCCGTCTCCGTGCCTCATAAGGGGGGGCATCCGTGCCTCCGGCTCGCATACCGAGGTATGGGAAAAGATTGAAGGTGCGGGCTTTGACCACGCCCCCTTCGCCAGCTCCAACATGGAAGTCATCTCCCAGCGGGCATCCTCGGTGACACATGGCGCTGGCCGGCCTCTGACACTGCGGAAAGACTGCAGTTGCACCGACTGGTAACAGCGAAACTCCGTCGGCAGAAGTCGTTCTCAGGACTTCCCGTAGGGGGCTGCTCACAAACGTGGTTCGCTTGCGACTAACGCTGTCAGACCCAAAAAGCCCATCCGACTCCATTTTGTTGCAGAAATGGGGAATGCCGCGTGCTGGAGGCCGACCCCTTCCCGGGGGTGGAAGAGGCCCATGACACGTATGACACGTCAGGAATGGCATCGTGATGATATACGAATGAGATGTGATCATCTGACGGAGGATGGTATGAGACTATTGACCAAGTCGGAGGCCTGTTGGGAGCTGGGTGCATCCCTGTCCACCCTGAACCGGCGCATCGTTACCTGGGAGGTTCTGACACAACGGGAGCCCCACGGACGGTTCCGTTTGCTTGTAGGGTCTGCCTCATGTTGAGCACATCAGCTATCGTCCTCAGCCATACCCCACAACTGTCGTAGCTCCTCGAAGCCTTCCCGCTGAATCTCAAGTTCCTTTTCCACTTTGGCAACGTCATACACGACGCCCTTGGAGTGTATGAGTTCCTGCACCACTCGGAATAGGGATTGGTGCAATTTCCACAAGCATAGTTCCGCCGGAGTCCGCCTCATGGGCAAGACGCTTTCGGCCTCGAGGCGGCGGATATTCGCTTGCACCAACCCTAGCTGTCTGGCATGGTCATCGCTGCTCATCTAGGCCTACCTCCTCTTGGTTCACACAATCGTCGTTCTATCAACCCTCAAATATGAAGCTAGGTAGTGAAGGGCACCGCAGTGCCCGACGGATAGAAGCTGGCACACATGAGATTGCCAGACAAATCAAGGGTCACGGCCATATAGGGGTAGGTCTCCGCCCGGCACTCGATCTCCCCTGTTAGCACCACCACCCACACCTTATGGCGGCCCATTCCCGACGTCCACTGGCCCACCAGCCTGTTGTAGTAGGCCCACCCTACCTTGTGGACGGAGAAGCCACGAGGCTCCCCTTGTAGGCCAAGGGGTTCCGCGTGGCTCACTGCTATCCGGTACGCCTCATCCTTGGTGATGGGCGAGGCGTCGCTGGCAGCCCGGTAGTGGAACACGGAGGCCATTGGGGCCATGGGTTCCACTATTCGGAGTCGGCGAGCCAGCCGTCTCAGCATCTGACGATCCGCTGCGAAGAGTAGTGCCATCCCCTCTTTACTCTGTTGTTCCGGGCGACGGTGTATGCATAGCTCTTGCCCCGGTAGGTACTAGGGACGCACTCTATCGAGCGGTTGCTCTCGATTCTATCCGTCCAATCAGCGCCCTTGTGCCACTCGCTCCGGGGGTTGGTGCCAACGTTGCTCCAATGACAGTAGAACCAGACACACCACTTCTTCTCCTCGAGGTAGGTGGTTATCTCAAGGCGCTTCATGGTGGTCTCGTACTCAATCCAGCCTATGACGTTGATGCGGCCCTCAGTGCGTGGGTGCCCCGAATTGTGGGGCCATGGTCGTCCACCAGCCCCTGGAACAGGGGGTCCGGTCCCTGCTTGGCCATCCTCAGCACCCATGACCGACACCTCCCTGCAAATCGTCTGACAAGGAGCGTCCCAAAAACTCGTTGCCCCGCTGCTCCACCGTCCTGTTGAGGGCCGTATCTACAGAGCCCTCTTCTTCGACCCAGATTGTACTTCTTGCAGTCCCAATTCTCCTTACAGCCCAGGCACTGCGGAAAACGGTCCCAGACCGATTGCATTTTCGCTCAATCCACCCTAAGCCACGCCCCGGACCCCAGTGGTTGTGCTCCAGCCCAAGGGCCCTCCCCGCCGTGGTCCATGTCGACTGGAAGCCCCACCACTGTGGGCCGGCGTAGCACCCGGCCACCGGATCGCCCGTCACGTTAGGCTGGGCAGGGACAACTCCAGCGAGCGGGAACCACACCCTCATAGCCACTGTGCAGCCACCATACTGGAAACCGGTCAGGTGCATCCTTTCCCTATGGATTTCGAGGAGGGCATGGGATATAGACCGGGCGGACGATAGCAACTGGACCCGACCTTGAGCGCCACGGCCTGATGAAGGTGCAATTTCAGGTCTATGCTGCAAGTATCAGCCGTCCTTCAGAGGAGCGGAGCGACAAAGCATGGGATTCTGGGGCGCTTGAATCTTGACGTCTCGCGTCTTGGGGTAGGTGTAAGAAACGCTGGGAGTGTCGCGTTGATAACCTCACCGGGAGCGGTTTCCCGTTGCTGTTCCTTGCCTTGATATAATCCGTCCAGCTCTCCATCTGAAGGAGGTTCCCTCAATGCCGGAGTTCGAGCTCGTGCCACGCCAGCAAGCAATGGTCTCTTCATCCTCCAGGGGCCGATCCGATGTTATCCGGGAGTACGCTCAGTTCATAGAGCAGCTGGGTCGTGATGAGGCGGGCAAGCTCACGCCCTCAGACGGCGAAACCGTCGCCACCGTGCGCCGCCGCCTCGGTTCTGCCGTGAAAGCCTCTGGGAAAAGCATGCAGATTAAGCGGGTGGGGGCAGAGATATTCTTCTGGGAAGAGCCTCTCAAACGGCGGGGCGGGCGACCTCGCAAGAACGCCAACCCTGATGGCGTTGCGTGCTAAAGGAAGTCTCAAGTGGTGATGACCGTGAGTGTTTGGCCTGTTGACCGTTATCCTATGACCATGCGGGCCGGTAGGCCTCGGCGCGAACGGTTGATGATCATCGACCCCAACGACCTCATCCCCCCCAATTCCGGCACTTGGCGCGCCGTCCATGTCGTCGCCCCCGAGGGCAGTGTCGTCAACGTCCTCCCTCCCGCTCCCGTCGTCTACGCCAACCACGAGATGACCCACCGCATCGCCGACCTCGTCTTCGGTGCCGTCGCTCAGGGCTACCCCGAGCGCGCCCTCGCCTGCTCCCAAGGCACCTCCGCCATCCTCACCCTCGGCGGCCAGGACCCCCGCACCGGCCAGCGCTATGTCAGCTACGAGACCCTCGGCGGTGGCATGGGCGCCCGCCCCAATCAGGACGGCATCAACGCCGTCAAGGCAGGCATCTCCAACACCATGAACACCCCCGTCGAAGAACTGGAAATGCGCTTCCCCGTGCAAGTCGACCACTACGAGATCGTCCCCGACTCCGGCGGCCCAGGCGAGTACCGCGGAGGCTGCGGCGTCCGTCGCGAATGGCGCGTCCTCGGCCACACCGCCACCGCCACCATCTGCTGCGAGCGCACCAAGTCGCCCCCCTTCGGCCTCCAGGGCGGCCACGCCGGCGCTCCCACCTCCGTCCACGTCGTCGACCCCCAGGGCAACCGCGACACCCGCAACAGCAAAGGCCCCGCCTTCCCCGTCCCCGAAAACTACTCCATAGCCTACGAAGTAGCCGGCGCCGGAGGCTACGGCCCACCCGAAAACCGCAACCCCCAAAGCATCCACCAAGACCTGATCAACGGCTACATCACCCCCCAACAAGCAGCCAAGGACTACAACATAGACCCCTCAACCATGCTCTGCCCCCACTGCGGAGGTGTGCCTAACGTGCCTTGACGTGCCTGCGTGACTCAAAGGAGTGGCGTCGATTATTCTGGGAGAGACAATGAGCGGACTAAGTAGGGAAATTCCGCGGTAAACTTGAGGCAGACCCCTGCAGCCTGATTCAGGGCAACGATCCAGTTCGGGACAATGACAAGTGGAGGGTAGGTCCATGACCCGCTGACGAAATAAAGCAGGCAGTCCTGAATCTGCCAGAGTCCGAGTATGCCAAGATCATGGACTGGCTTCACCAGTTGGCAGACGAGGCATGGGACCGCCAGTTCTAGGAAGACGTGCTCGCCGGCAAGCTCGACTTCCTCAAGGCAGAGGTCGAACAGGCCAAGCAGGGAACTCCAAGACCTTCGCCAACCACGTCGGGGATGAAACCCGCTTCAAGGCGTTAACCTACCAAGAGGTTCATGCACAATTCGAAGCATCTAATCGAGTTAATCCTGAGTACTTAGACTACCTACGTGCCAGATACTTTAACCAATGTCCCGCGCCTGACACCCGAGCCGCCAACCCGCTCTGCCACGCCTTCCCCATACCCGACGACTACTCCGTCACCGACTACGTAGGAGCTCCAGCGGCTACGACAACCCCGCCGTGTAGAGCATCCGCGAGGATGTCGTCAGTGGGTACGTGTCGCCGAAGAGGGGGTCTGAGGAGTGCGGGGAGGACAGGTCGGGGATTGTTGTGTCCCCACTGCAGTAGGTGAGAGTCTAGCGGCCCCTATACCAACTCGCTCTGGCCCCAACTAGGGGTGTGCTACTCAATTCTCCTCCTCGAGAGGGGGCAATTCGAACCCAATTGGGTTTTTGTCGATCAGGTCATTCGTATGGTTGGTGCCGAATGCGATCACTAGCAGGCTGCGGAAGAATAGATTTCACTGGTTCGGAGAGGCTGGTATGAGTTGAGTTTGACGCTTTTGGGTTAGCAGGCCGGCAGTTTGACGTCCCCGCCAAGAGGCCAAGATGTGATCAGCAGGGCCTCCGAAGCCCCGTCAGACCCATCCGGACGCGCTGCACCCCAGGCGGATCACACCGCCTGAACGGCCCGAGCCCTCTCACACGACGCCATGTTCGCCATCCGCACCAGGTTGTAGGCCGTAGCCACAAAGTACCCAGCCAGCCCCGTGCGCTCTACTCCCCTGTACCGCGTCCTACGCAATCCTCCCACCGTCTTCATCCACCCGAACACCTCCTCCACCCGCTTGCGCACCTTCTGGCTCGCCCTGTAGCCAGCGTGCCTTGTGGTGCGACCGTCTATGGCCGAGTGGGTACGCCGCGCCACGTGGGGCGTCACCCCCCGGTTGCGCATGGCCCTCACACACTCCCGCGTGTCGTAGCCCTTATCAGCTCCCAAGGTCCTGGGACGGTACCCCCGCTGTCTCGCATCGTCCAGCATCACCGGCACAGCCTCACGCTCCGCCGTCCCCGTAGCTCTGCTAACCACGAAGTCCATCAGCAGCCCGTTGCCGTTCTCCATCAGGGCATGGCCCATGAAGGACAGCTTGGCCTCTCTACCCTTGCTCTTCCGCATCAATCTGGCCTCGGGGTCCGTCCTGCTCTCGTGGGTCTCGTTCTTCAATCTCTCTCCACGAAAGTCCACCCACGGGTTGCCCGAGTCATCATCGGAAGGTGGCTCCCCATCATCTCTCCGCCGGAAGCTCTTGATGCTGGCCACCGCCTCTATCAGCGTCCCGTCCACGCTGAAGTGCTCGTCCGACAGTAGCCCACGGCGGTCCGCCTCCCACACCACCTCGTCGAACAGCCCCTGGCCCACACGGTGTTCCAGCAGTCGTTTCCTGTTCTTGGTGAACACCGTGGGATCGAAGCTGCGCTCCATCAGGTTCATGTCCAGGAACCAACGGAACAGCAGATTGTATTCCAACTCCTCGCAGAAGGCCCGCTCGCTACGCACCGAGTAGAGGGAGATGAGCAGGGATGCCTTCAGCAATCGCTCCGGTGGCACCGAGGCCCGGCCCACCCTGGAGTACATCCGGTCGAACTCGGGTGAGAGACGTTTCAGGGCCTCGTCGGTCACCGCCTTGATGGTACGCAGAGGATGGTCCTTGGGGACTCGCCCCTCGATGTCCACGTGGGCCAACATCACTTCCTGTTCCTCATGCCTGCCGCGCATCCCGCACCTCCGCTACGTCTCCCTGGCATCCTAACTCACACAACTCTTTTTCCGCACTCTGCTAGCCCTTGGTTCTCTAAGAAATACGCAATGGCCTCCCCTCTTTCGTCAGCTAGTGGCGTTCCAGACTCACTGACCACCGGAACCTGCAGTGGTCGGGGATCTTTAGCAACAACGCCTGCGATTCGCAGTTTACTTTCCTGTCCCTCGCCTGTAACAAACACGAGGGGGCCCCCGCTAAACCCCTTGTTGCCATGGCCATCAATATAGATAAGAGTAGCATCCGTGTGCACTATGGCGCTAACTATACCTGCCTTAACAAAAGGTAAAGGAAACCCATTGTTTATGTCTCCCCCTTCGCCATCCCAACCGAACGGAAAACCCAAGAAGTAGACAGCCTGCGCGTAGCCCAAGCCACCGGGCGCAACTTCAAAAACATGGGACGGAGCTAACTGTATATCTGTTGCCAAGACCGCGATATCCGTGTTACCCACCCCTAGACCCGCCACTTTAATCGATATTGGTTCCCATTGCTCATCTTTGCGGAGATGTATTTGCTGACCAGATGTAATCCCTTGGACCACGTGTCGCGCAGTTATGAGGTATTGTTTACCGCCTCGGTTGATAGCAAACGCGGTTCCAGTGCCATTGTTGTATCGAATAAGAAACGTGTGCGCAACCACGTCAGTTATCATGAGTCCGCCTTCTATTAGTGCAGCTCTTCCAGGCTATAGGTAGTCTTGGACAATCCGGTTAGCGAATTCATCAAGACTCGGGTACAAGGTCTCGCGAGTGAAGTTCAACAGACTTAATTCCTCAAGGAGATGCTGCTTTTTCTCACCCGGCACGATTATGGTTTCGTGCTCGTAGACCTTCATATCTTTCACTCTTAATTGAATCTGATCCCGTTCAAATCGCTCATGAAATGCTGATACAATAAATGCGCCTTCTTGAGCTCTAATGCGCTCGAAAGATTGCTTGGGCTCGACAATAAACACGCGAAAGAAGTCCCTTGGATCGATTCTTGCCTCGAATTGCGGCTTCTCTTGCCTGATGAAATGGTATAGTCGGCGCAATGCTTCATCGTGTAGATATTGAATCAGAGTGTCAGGGTCTTCCGTTTGGCTTTCTTCTCCAGTTTTCCCCAAAAGGAGGTTTTGGTAGCCACGATTTAGTTTAGAAAAGTTGGCCATCACACTGACAGCGTCACTGTCGAAGGTTCTAATCAGCTCTTTGGGAACTGCAAATACATGAATCCGGCCGTTCATTCCATTGTCGCGTGGAATGCCAGCCGGATCGCGCTCATCGCAGGCTGAGAAAAGTGCTACTCCAGGATTGCGCGTTACATCAAGTAAGCGAGTCTTCAGACCATGGTGTTGCGCGATCACGGTTTGCTCAAGAGCTGAAGTCATGTCAGTGAAATTCTCTGGCCTCCTAGACATAAGGTCCTGCAACATTTCACCCTCATGAGCACGTAGCTTGAACGTCCCGTCACGCGATTTGCGCATGACCGAGGGACGCAAGCACCATCTATAGTCACGTTCTCCCCGAAAATAGAGAACCAGCCCTCTATAGCGTTCTCTTATCTCAAAACACTTCTTGATTAAACCTGCAACACTGCTGACTTTCTGTAATTTGGGGACATGATTGACCAGGTGCGATTCTTGCTTCACAATAGGATCCGGGTAGAGCTTGGCTCTCCAAAACCGTGACCAACTAAGATCCGCGCCGGTAAGGTTCGCACTAACTAGATCAGTGTTTTCGAGTATGGCGCAGGAAAGATTAGTATCTCCGAGGTAGCACGGACCAAATACTGCATCTGTTAGGTCGGCGTGAAAAAAGTCCGTTCCGCGAAAAAGCGCACCAAGCATTTGGACTCCACGAAGATTGGAGTCGATGAAATCCACTTGACTGAGGTCAGCTCCACGGAAAATTGTATCGCTAAAGTTAACCCCGCTGAGAGGGACTCTCCCATTGGGATCGAGCTTTCCGGCTTCTTGAAACAGCTCAAAAATCCTCGCCGACGACAGATCAGGGCGAAAATTATGCGACTCACGTCTCTTATTCTAACTGGCACTCCCTTCAAGAAGCCAACTGATGTGTGTTTCGTTCGCCATGCCACTTCCTAAAGGATGTTAGTTACTACAAATGAAATCATGAGTGGTGACCAGATTGAGATGTGGAGGGGGCCCTCCATATGTCGGTGGTCTGCGTATCTTTATCTAGGCGGAAGAGGCCCCAACTCAGCTAGTACCAACAGCGGAGCCCAAACCGTCTGCACGTCGGCTCAATGGTAAGCCTACCTGCCCTGTCGCTACCACCCCATCCCCCGTTGAAACCGTCTCAAAAAAGCAATCTGGCCCCCATTCGCCTACTCTCAAGCACAGCAGGCTCAAGGCAGCGCCTAGCGTGTGCCCTTGCTGCAGTGCCCTGGGAGGGAACACTACATCCCCCCTCAGCACTCCAGCATCCCTATTGGTCCGCTCTACGCATCCTCGGAAAGAATACCCGCTCCTCACCGTGTAGGTCGAGCCCAATTCTGTTATAGTTTTCGATTCCGGTTAGATCTCAACGACAGTCACAACCCCGTCGTTCGTGGTCAGAAGGATAGCCAATGCCTAGGAATCGACCCCGTCACCAGAAGAGGCGCGAATCTGAAGAAGCCTTGGCTTTCGTGCTGAAAGCTACTCTGCAGGTCGCGGTTCATCATCAAGGCTCGCCTTGGCTGCGCGACTACCTTGCTCAGAAATTTCATTGGCACAGTCTCTTCATCCGCGCGATGGATGTAGCCTCCTCGATAGCACAGCGGAACAATCAGTCCGACTTTTCCAAGACATACCTCATCCTTGGCGCCCGCTGGTTCTCACACCACGAGTCTGTCGAAGCACTTCTGACCAACGGAAGATACGGCGATTGCATGGTGCTGATGCGCAGCTTGCTCGAAGACACCGACCTGATGACATACTTCTCTCTCTATCCGGAGGAAGCCTCGGATTGGAACGAGCGACTGAGTCATGATCCCGTCTGGCCAGACAAAGTCTACCGCCAGAGTATCCAGAAATTCGGTATGCGACACATTTGGCAGATGCTGAAAGAGAAGGGCATTGAGCCAGTGGGGGAGCGGGACTACTCGATTCTGAGTGCCGTGGTTCATGCCTCATCTTGGGGTGCTCGCTTCTATGGACGCACCTTCCCTGATGACCCGGACCGTCTCTACCTCAACTTGGCGCCTCTCTACGACGCGGCTGCCTCCTTTTCAATAGCCCTCGTGCTCCAAAGGACCTATCCGCGGCCGATTGAGGCCTTCCTTATGGCTTGCGAAGCTTCCACAGCTCCAAAGTCTCAGTGGCGCTCCATCAAAAGAGACTACGACTCCTTCATCGAAGGTTGGCGGACCAAGATGGAGCTTGATTCTTGGTTTCGGGTCGCAATGGACGATGCCGAAGAACGTCTCTCGCGCGGAGAAGACCCGGAGGCTGTGCAGGCGGATCTAGCCAAGCTCATCCACGAAACATTTGGTCAGCCCGCTGATCCTGCGGGTGGGGATAAGCCCACGGGCGAGGCCTCACCTTAGGTATGCCTCACTCTCCACCCCTTCCCATCCTTCACCACATCCCACTCAACACCCAATCATCCCCACTCCGCACCTCACACTCCCCCGCAACGAATACGCCTCCCTCGCGTACACCACATCCGTCACCTCATCCAGAAAACACAACCCCGACGACACCAGACCCCTCCTCCGTCCACACCTTTAAATGGACGTACGCCGTCCTCCCCGGGTACCACCCCCGGATAGATCGCCTCGAACCCCACCAGCCCCTCTCGTCCGTCACCTGCGTGCCCCCGCAAAAACGTCTCCTCCGTCGTGTCCGCCTGTCCGCTCCCTACCCAGAAAACCCCGAGTACCGCCCGTACGTATCCGTGTGCCAGATACCACCAACACACCCGTAACCGGCGCGCACGACCACCAACGGCGTTCCCGGCTTCCTTCTGCCCGACGTTCCGCCATACGCTCAATCAGGAGAATATTCCGCAATGGAGTGCTCACCAATCGCCGAGACGCCCTAACCCACCCACTATCTCTGACAAATGCCCCTTGCGCCCCGCGTATACGGGAGAGATACCATTAGAGGAATGGAGCTTACAAAGGCAATACGTGCTCTGGGTCTCCGGCTCCACGTCACCGCAGGACCCAATCAGGACAACCCTTAGCAACAACAGGGAGCGACGCCATGAACGACGAGCCGAACCCCACACCCGCAGCCCTCTATGCCCGCGTCTCCAGCGAGCGCCAGGATGTGGACCTTTCCGTAGCTGCCCAACTCCGGGCGCTGCGGGACTACGCCGACAAGAACGGCTACGTCGTGGCCCGCGAATACGTGGACGAGGCTGAGAGCGGTCGCGTCGCCGACAGGCCCCAGTTCCGCAGGATGCTGGAAGAGGCCACCAAGCCCACCGCCCCCTTCCACGAAATACTGGTCTGGAAGTTCTCCCGGTTCACCCGCAAGCGGGAGCACGCCGTGGCCTTCAAGTCCATGCTCCGCAAGAAGGGGGTCAGGGTGGTCTCCATCACCGAGCACGCCGACGACTCCCCCACGGGCAAGCTGATGGAGGCCATCATCGAGAGCGTGGACGAATTCTACAGTGAAAATCTTGCCCAGGAGGTTACCAGGGGCATGCGCGAGGCGGCATCCCGCGGGTTCTGGGTTAGCACCTACGCTCCATACGGTTACAGGAAGGTCCCGGTGCAGGACGGGGCCAAAAAGCGTCCCCGATTGGAGTTGGACCCGCCGGCGGACTCCGTGGTCCGGCGCATCTTCGATATGGCTCTGAGGGGCAGCAGCTCTCTGGACATCACCAAGACCCTAAACCTGGAGGGTATCGCCAGCGCCTACGGCAACAGGTGGCTCAAGACCACGGTGTACCGCATCCTTTCCAATGAGGCGTATACGGGCACCCTGGTATGGGGCACCAACTCCAAGGATGGAATACCCCCGGTACGGGTGGAGAACGCCTTTCCGGGTATCGTAACCACCGAGGAGTTCCGACTTATCTCCAATATCATGCGGTCCCGCGCCCCGTCGCAGGTCCATCCCAGGCGTGCCTCCAGCCCCTATCTTCTCAGCGGCCTGGTCAAGTGTCAGACGTGCGGCAAAGCTCTGACCGCTCAGGAAGCCAAGAGCGGGAAGTACACCTACTACGTCTGCCACTCCCTGCTGAAGCAGGGACCAAGGACCTGCAAGACGCCACGGCTCAACTCGAAACGCTTTGAACGAATCATCATCGATCAGATCCGGGCAAACATCCTCACCGAGGGCAACATCCGGGAATTGGTGGGGATGCTGGATGAGGAGATGGACGGCTTGGCCCACGAACAACGGCAGAAGCTGGAGACCATAGAGGAAGAGCTGGCGGAGGTGCGACGTCGGCTGGACCGCGTATGGCATGTCGTCGAGACGACCGACCTCGATGTCTCCGACGCAAGCTCCCGCATCAGGGAGCACCGGGAGCGCCAGGAGAAACTGGAGCTTGCCGCGGAGGAGACCCGGGCGATGTTGGCAGAGCGCCGCGTGATGTTGGACCGTGTGGAGACGATAGCTGCCTTCGCCAAGGACATGGGCGACTTCCTCATGACCAGCAACGTCACCGAGTCCAAGGCGTTCATTCAGACTTTCGTGAAGGAGATATCCGTTAGACCCGGCAACGCCACCATCCACTACACCATTCCCACCCCGGAGGACAGCCCGATGGGTGGGAGGGACATCGCGGAAATAGCCCTAAGAGGGCCAGTTATGAATACTGCAATGGTTGGTGGGCCCGGATAGACTCGAACTATCGACCTCAGTCTTATCAGGACTGCGCTCTAACCACCTGAGCTACGGGCCCCAATGGAGGAAGGGCCTTGGGTGACCCTCATTCCGAGTATATGCAGCCCCCTCCCCACTGTCAACGAACCCCCCTTCCGTTCGTCCTCAGCGAAGTGGCACGGCCCGCGCGGTTAGCGGGCCATGCCCCGCAGTCGAAGGACCCCCACCTTGACCCTAACCCCCCTTTCTGCTATGATTATAGATACGAAGCAGGCAGGGGACTGACCCCGCAGGGTCGCCCCTGCCTTTCTTTTTCACCCCGCCCCCCAGAGGTCCGATGAGGCGAAAAATGCGGAACAGAGCGGCAAGCTGCTCAGAAAGGACGCTGCGGCACACGCGGCGGCCTGTAGATACAAGAACTTTGATCTTTGCTACGGCCGTGGCTTCAGCCACCCACGCCCCTGTGACCACCTGCAGCCCCTTCCGCAACCCGCAAATCCTCATTTCCCAATGTGGTCCCCGCTTCATCCGAAAGCTCATTGCAGAAATTGCAGACTTTCCAGATACGAAAAAAATGGTTTTAGCTACAACCACCCTGCAATCCCTGCCTCAATATCACCCCAGCCATCCACCTGCCTCGGGTCCCAACTGACATGCCCAAGTCCGATTTCCGCTTCTCCACCCCCCTCCGCGTCCGCTGGGCCGAGTGCGACGCCCAAGGCATCGCCTTCTACGGCGCCTATATGGGCTTCCTCGAAATCGCCCAGTCCGAGTATTTCCGCCACCTCGGCTACTCCATCTACCGCATCGCCGAGACCGGCTACTTCGACACCGTCGTCGCCAAGGCCACCCTCGAATACAAGTCCTCCGCCCGCATCGACGACATGATCGACCTCTACACCCGCGTCTCCCACCTAGGCAATACCAGCATGATTATGGACAGCGAGATTTACCGCCAGCACCCCGAAGAACTCCTCCTCCAGTCCCAGATCATCTACGTCGGCTACGACATCCCCACCAACTCCAAAAAAGAAATCCCCAAGGACATCCGCGCCGTCGTCCAGGAATACGAGTCCACCGGCCACGTCCTCCCCCTGTCCCAGCTCCCCGGCCTAGCCCGCGCCACAAAAGCACCCCCCGCCACACAAGCAGATGACTAGACCTGTCACCCCGCAGCTTGACCCCAACCAAGCCGTCGGGCATACTGAACCTGAATACACCTGCGATGGAGGCCTGCATGGTCACCTCAGGAAGCACCCTCGAAATTAGCGTCACCGAGAAGGCCGCCGAAAAGGTAAGGGTCTTCGCCCAGAAAGAGGGCAAACAGGACAACTTCGCCCTGCGAGTCGGCGTCAAGGGCGGCGGGTGCTCCGGCCTCCTCTACACCCTCAGCATCGAGGACGGCGACCCCGCCGAGAACGACCGTATGACAGAAGACAAAGGCATAAAAATTCTTATCGACAAAAAAGCCTACATTTATCTGGCCGCCACCGAACTCGACTTCTCCGACGGCCTAAATGGCAAAGGCTTCGTCTTCCAAAACCCTAATGCCACCAAAGCCTGCGGCTGCGGCAACTCCTTCGCCGTCTAACCCCACGCCCTAACCCCCCATGCAAACATCACACCTCCTTGACACAACCCTGTCCGCCGGCGCAGTCATGGGGGAGTGGCACGGTTGGCAACTCCCCATCTCCTACGGCAACCCCCAACAGGAATACTCCGCAGCCACAACCACCGCAGCCATCTACGACGCCTCCGCCACCGGCCGCCTCAAAGTAACCGGGTCCGACGGTCTCGACCTCCTGCACCGCCTCTCCACCAACGCCGTAGAAAATCTCGCCCCCGGCCAAGGCACAAACACCATCCTCACCGACGACCGCGGACGCATCATCGACCTCATCACCGTCGTCAATCTCGGCGAATACATCCTCCTCCTTACCAGCCCCAACCAGCAGGAACGTATCATCGCCTGGCTGGACAAATACACCATAATCGAAGACATCACCGTCGAGGACGTAACGGCCGACTCGGCCATGCTGGGTCTGGTGGGGCCGGATGCTGTGAGGGTGGCAAGCGCAGCGACAGGCGTAGCAGCGGACGAGCTACAGCCATACTGTGCGTCCACCGTGGATAATACGCGCTACGTCGTGCGCTGCGACCTCGGGACTGTACCCAACTTCTATGTCCTCAGTGATGCGGGGACAGTCTCCCAAGTCTGGCAGAGCAGCGCCGAGGTAGGAGCCAAGCCCATGGGGTTGGAGGCCTATCAAGCATTTCGCGTTGCTCTCGGCGTCCCCGCCCACGGCAGCGAACTGGGTGACGCCTACAACCCGTTGGAAGCGGGCCTGATGCCAGCCATCAGCTTCACCAAGGGCTGCTACATTGGCCAGGAGGTCATCGCCCGCCTCGACACCTACCAGAAAGTGCAGCGCCGCCTCGTATCTCTAGACCTTCCAGACTCCGTCGAATCAGGCTCCCGGCTTATGCAGGACAACCGCGAAGTCGGCGTGGTCACCTCCGTGAGTCCCCTGCCCAACAACGGCGACGCCAACGGCCAAAGACTCGGTTTGGGCTACGTCAGAACAGCGGCAGCCGCAGAGGGAGCACCCTTGGAGTTGGAGGTTACCGGCGAAGCTGCCTCCATCAAGGCCCTGCTGGAGCCCTTGGGACCTGCCGCTTAAATCGCCAATCCCCCGTCAATGCCCACCACTTGGCCTGTCACGTAGGATGCCTGTGGGCTGCAGAGGAAGGCGACCACCTCAGCTACGTCTTCGGGAGTGCCGAACCTGGACATGGGGATGCGCGAGAGGACTTGGTTGCGCATGTCCTCAGAGAGCTGTTCCACCATGTTTGTGATGATGTAACCAGGAGCGACGGCATTCACCGTCACGTTGCGGGAGGCCACCTCGCGAGCCACCGCCTTGGTGAACCCGATGAGGCCTGCCTTGGAGGCGGCGTAGTTGGCTTGGCCTGGGTTTCCCGTGATCCCGACGACCGAGGACATGTTCACGATGCGCCCATAACGCTGCCGCACCATGTGAGTTAGGGCCTGCTTGGTGCATAGGAAAGCCCCCCGCAGATTGACGCTCAATACCTCATCCCAAGCTTCAGGACTCATCCGCAGCATCAGGGAGTCCCGGGTGATTCCTGCGTTGTTCACTAGGATGTCGATCTTGCCCCAATGTTCGGTCACTCCCCGAACAATAGTCGATGCTTGCTCAGGATCGGAGACGTCCCCGCCGAAGATGGCCGCCTCGCCCCCGGCTGCGGTGATGGAGGCTGCCAATGCGGTCGCTCCCTCGCTATTGGAGAGGTAGTGCAGACCAACCCTAGCACCGGAACGGGCCAGCATCGAGGCAACAGCTTGCCCGATACCGCCCGATGCGCCGGTTACCAGTGCCACTGAACCGTTGAGGTCCAAGCCTTCCCTAACCTTCCCTAGCTGGTACTCGCACCGACGCGGTGCCGGTGATGAGTTCATCACCGTCTTGGTTCTTCAGGCCTATGGCGCACTCCACCAGTGTCTCCCCGTCCCTTTCGGTCTCGCGGGTCACCCGGCCAAAGGTGGTGACGTCGTCCCCCGGGTAGGCCGGCCCTTTGAACCTGACCTTGAGAGTGCCCCGTTCGCTCCAAGCAGGTCCGAAGGCCTCCGACATCATCTGGGCGACAAATGCTAGAGTTAGCATGCCGTGGGCCACGATTGTCCCGAACTGGCTCTCGGCCGCGAAGTCGGCATGCAAGTGTATGGGGTTATGGTCCCCGGAAGCGTGGGCGTAGGCAGTCACCATCTCCTGGTCGATATGCCTCTGTACACTTGGCAGCGGTCGTTCCCCCTCACTCAAAGTCGCCGACACCCCGTGGCAAAATCACGGTGCACTTGCCCGTGACAAACGGCTCTTCGTCAGTCCCACAAACCCGGAAGCCCGCGACGATAAAGCTGAAGTCACCCCGCTGCGAGCGACGACCCACGTCCGCTGAGATGTGCACCTCGTCGCCGATGGAGGCCGCTCGGTGGCACTCGATTTCCTGCCCGCCGTGTACCGCGCCTCCAGGCAGCTTCAGTTCCTCGAGGAGACCCGCCAGAGCGCGAGCAGCCAAGGCTAACGGTGGTACCACCTTGCCCTCTACCGCCTCGTCCGCAGTGGCTTCGCGATATGCCGAAACCCAGTCAGGGGTCAGGTTCCAAGTACCCAAGTCCAATGGACCGCTATACATCAGCTCCTGCAGCTCCTGCCTTCTGTTCGGGCCGTGATTATAGCATGGGCTATTTGTGCCATCAGGCATGACACAATCGAGGCCACTTCAGCGTGTCCAGAGGGTATAATGCGCCTAGCAACCACAGGTACCGCACTGACTACACTAGCCCAACGGAGATAACGATGAGCGAAGCCCACCTCCTTCACTTCGACGATGTCCCCGCTATGGAGCGGGGTGGCGGTATCACAGGAAGGCCACTGATTGGAGCCGACCAAGGGTCTACCATATTCTGCAGTGGCATCACTTCCTTTCCCCCCGGTGCTTCCATCCCGATGCACACCCACAACTGCGATGAACAGGTGACCCTGCTGGAAGGTGAGGGCACGGCAGACATTGAAGGCCGCACCGAGGATGTCGCTCCCTACGACACCACCTTCATCCCTGCAGGCGTTCCCCACCGCTTCATCAACCGGGGCGACGGACGCATGAGCATCATGTGGATTTATGGTGGTACCTACGTGACCCGTACCTACACCGATACGGGAGAAACAGCCCCTCAATTCGGCCAGTTGCGCAGCGAATAACCTCAACATGCCCAAGGGGGTGAAGCCATGGCTAGTAATAGAGTCGACACCGTCGTATTCGGTGGGCAGGTAGTAACTTCGTCGGAAGCCTACGAGGCAGGGGTGGCTATTCAGGGTGAGAAGATCGTGGCCATAGGCCCCTCAGAGATGCTGCCTACTGCCGAGAACTACATCGATGCCACCGGCAAGTACGTACTGCCGGGTGCCATCGATGCCCACGTTCACCTCGCCGGCCACGATGACTACGAGGTCGGTGCATGGGCCGCAGCCCATGCCGGGTTGACCACACTGGTTCCCTTCGCCGTCACCGATCAGGAGAGACACGAGTCGCTGCCCCACTCCATTGAGCGCCACAAGGAGATGGTCAGCAAACAGTCAGTGCTGGACTTCGGACTCCACTTTATGCTGGGTAACCAGGAGTACCTGCTCGATGGTCTGCCGGAGGCCTTGGATATGGGCGTCTCTTCCTACAAGATGTTCATGACCTACAAGAAGCAGGTCACCCGCATGGTCTCCGACGAGTTCATCTGCAGGGCCATGGAAATCATCTCCGCCAAGAGCGGCGTCTGCCAGTTGCACTGTGAGAATGGCGATGTGGCCAACTACTTGGAGGACTGGTGCATCTCACAAGAGGCGGTGCATCCGAGGAACTTCCCAGGTACCTGCCCGCCATGGATTGAGGCCGAGGCCATCAACCGGGCAATCAACTTCGGCGCGCTCACCCGCTGCCTCACCTATGTGGTGCACCTCAGCACCCAAGGCGGCTTGGAACGCATCAAGCAAGCTCAAGCAGAGGGCTTGCCGGTGTGGACCGAGACCTGTCCCCAGTACCTGCTACTGGATAACTCGTTGATGGAGGAGTGGGGGCCCTTGGCCAAGATGGGACCGCCCCTGCGCGACAAGGGTGGTCCCGACCAGCCCGCGCTATGGGGGGGTCTGCAATCGGGTTTCATCTCCATCGTAGCCAGTGACCACGCACCTCATCCACATGACCAGAAGGAGCATGGCTGGAACAATGTGTTCGTTCAGCCCGATGGGCGCGTGGTGCCTTACGGCTCCCCTGGCGTGGAGACTATCGTGCCTTTGATGTACAGCCAGGGAGTGGTTGGTCACGGGCTGCCCATCTGGTGGATGGCCCGCATACTGGCTGAGAACCCGGCCCGCATCTTTGGTCTCTACCCTCGGAAGGGTGTCATTAGAGTAGGTGCCGACGCCGACCTGCTCATCATCGATCCCAACCAGCAGGGTGCGATAAGCTCCAAGAACCATCACGGTAACTCCGGCTACACCCTCTTCGAGGGATGGGACGTGAAGGGCTGGCCCTGGATGACCCTGCAACGTGGCCGTGTTCTTCTACGGGACGGCAAGGTGGATCTGACGCCCGGCGCAGGCCAGTTCATTCCCGCAGGGGCAACACGCCCGCCTATAGGTGGCCGGGTAGGGTAGTGACGATAGGCCCGTACCAGGCTCGAGAGGAAGACTGAGCGTTCACGCTGCTTATGATTTCCTTGACACCCCTAGAGGCCCTAAGTATGATTCTTCTTTGGGGCGGTTGCCCCAGCTATTACGCTGGCGGGAAGGAGAAAAAGCTAGATGGGTATTTTTAGCTTCCTTGCCGACCGGGCGGGCTATGGTCGGGTAAAGGACGCCAAGGCGTTAGCAGAACAGCTCAAAGCGGAAGGAGAAGAGCAGAAGCGCAGCTTGATCCTGGAGGCTCGCGAAGAGAGCCAGAAGATGCGCGAGTCGGCAGAGGCCGAGCTTCGAGAGAGGCGACAAGAGCTGCAGCAACAGGAAAGGCGCTTTACCCAGAGGGAAGAAAGTCTGGAACGCAAGATGCAGTCCTTGGAGGACGATGAGAAGCAACTAAGCGAACGCTCCAAGGGCATAGAGGCTGCCAAGGAGGAGGCAGAAAGGCTAAAGGAGCAGCAACTAATCCAGCTTCATTCCCTGGCGGGAGTCACTCCGTCCGAGGCCAAAGAAATCGTACTTAAGAAGGCCGATGACGAGGCGCAGTACGAGTTGGCACTGCGGTACCGAGAGGTCGAGCGCCAGATGATTGAAAATGTCGACCAAAAAGCTCGCAAGGTTGTCACATTAGCAATACACCGTTTGGCCACAGATGTGGTCTCAGAACACACGACATCCCAAGTCAGTCTGCCCAACGACGAGATGAAGGGCAGACTCATAGGCAGAGAGGGTCGCAACATCAGGGCCTTGGAAGCCCTGACCGGCGTGGATGTCATCATTGATGACACCCCCGGTGTGGTGACTATCTCATGCTTCGACCCGATCCGCCGGGAGACCGCCCGGCTGGCGCTTGAAAACCTCATAAAGGACGGCAGGATTCACCCTGCTCGCATAGAAGACGTCGTGGAGAAAGTCCAGGAGGAGATGGATGAAACCATCAAGTCCGAGGGCGAACGCGCCGTGTTCGATGCTGGGGTCCGTGGATTGGATCCTGACTTGGTCAAACTGCTGGGGCGCCTGCGCTATCGCTACAGCTATGGCGAGAATGTGCTCAGGCACTCGGTGGAAGTCTCGCTGATCGCAGGGATGCTGGCCAGTGAAATTGGGGCCAATGTCCAGGTAGCAAAGGCGGGAGGTCTGCTGCACGATATTGGCAAGGCCATGACCCATGAGGTGGATGGTCCCCACGCCGAGATCGGCGCAGACATCGCTAAGAAGTTCGGTATACACCCCGAAGTGCACCGGGCAATTATGGAGCACCACGATGAAGAGCGTGGCTCTATAGAGGCATTCCTAGTCGCATCGGCCGACGCTATCAGCGCCGCCCGGCCGGGTGCTCGCCGTGAGACGGTGGAGCACTACGCCAAGAGGCTGGCCGAACTTGAGTCAGTTGCCACCAGCTTCGAGGGGGTGTCCAAGGCCTTCGCTATTCAGGCAGGGCGCGAGGTCCGGATCATGGTAAAACCCGACGCGATGGACGACATTGCCTGCACCACATTGGCACGAGACATCGTACGCAAGATCGAGGAAGACCTGATCTTCCCCGGACAGATCAAGGTGAACGTCATCCGCGAAAGCAGGTCGGTGGAATACGCCCGATAGCCTGCCCATCGGAACTAGGTACGAAATGCAGGGGCGGGCCACAAACCCGCCCCTGTCTCTTGTCCGAAAAGTGCCCAAAGGCCCATCCGGAGCCCTGATGGAGTCACAAATCGCTTGCTACACTGGCCCCTTGGCAGTAAGGTTGAAAAGATACTCCATGGAGAAAGAAGTCGTTCGCGGCTGACGAAGGGATGGTGACAACCTGCGTATCCTGATGATAGGCGATGTGATAGGCAAGCCTGGTCGAGTGGCGCTGAGGAAGCTATTGCCCGACTTGCGTCGGGACCTCGACTTGGACATGGTGATCGCCAACGGTGAAAACAGCGCGGGTGGCTTCGGCATCACTCTTGAAACTACTCAGGAGATGCTGTCGGCAGGAGTAGACCTGCTTACCACAGGCAATCACGTCTGGGATAAGAAGGAGATTATTCCACAGTTGGACGAGGGTATTCCAGTTATCAGGCCTGCCAACTATCCTCCGGGTACCCCCGGCCAAGGCTACATGGTCATGGGAGACGTGATGGTGGTGAACCTCATGGGACGAGTATTCCTCGCAAACTTGGACTGTCCCTTCCGCACTGCCGATGCCATCTTGGACGAAGCGGACCGCATGGCCTCTCCTCCACGAATAATCTTGGTAGACATGCACGCTGAGGCGACATCGGAGAAGCAGGCCATCGGCTGGTACCTAGACGGACGGGTGAGCGCTGTGGTGGGGACCCACACTCATGTACCCACGGCAGACTCCCGGGTGTTGCCCAAGGGCACAGGCTTCGTCACCGACTTGGGCATGACGGGACCCTACAACTCCATTATTGGCAGCACTGTCGATACCGTTATCGAGAAATTCCTGACCCAGATGCCCCAGAGGGGAGAGGTCCCCAGTGGTCCCGTGATGATGAACTCGGTGTTGATTGACGTCGACAATAAGACCGGCAAGGCTAACAGCGTCGAGCGGATAGATAGGATGGTGGACTAAGTGGCAACTGTAGACCTGCACTTGCATACAACGGTCTCCGACGGGCGGCTGACTCCTACCCAGCTTATTCAGTTGGTGGCGGACCGTGGGCTGGAGACCATTGCCATCACTGACCATGACATCACCGATGGCTTGGAGGAGGCCTACGCGGCGGCCGAGGCGTTCCCTCAACTTAGGCTCATCCCGGGCATCGAAATCAGCACCGACTTAGGCGAGCACGAAATCCACCTTCTGGGCTACTTCCTGCAGACCGACCATCCCGGACTGCAGGAGACCTTAACTCGTTATCGCGTCGGCCGCGTTGAGCGGGGTCGACGTATGGTGGAGAAGCTGTGTGAGATGGGGATCATAATTGAGTGGGAGCGGGTGAAAGAACTGGCTGGAGACGGCTCCGTTGGCCGGCCCCATGTGGCTCTGGCTATGGTGGAGAAGGGATACATCAGCCGTCCTGATGAAGCCTTCGCCCGCTACATTGGCCACAACGGCCCAGCCTACGCCGAGCGTGAGAAGCTGTTGCCACAAGATTCGGTCCGCATGGTGACCGAGGCTGGCGGGGTGGCCGTTCTAGCACACCCAGCTAACCTGACAGACCTGGAGTCCATCGTCGGGGAGATGAAGTCCTACGGAATGGTGGGCATGGAAGTACACTACGCCCAATACTCGTCCGATACGATTGTCCGGCTGGCCGATGTGGCCAGGAGGTACGGGCTGGTGCCCTGCGGCGGCAGCGACTACCATGGGCTGGGGAACCTGAATGAACCCCTGCCGGGAGAACTGGGCCCGCCACAAGAATCAGTTGATGAGCTGGAGAGGCTCGCCATGGCATCGAGAAGCGCTTCCCGAAAGTGATCCCGGAAACGTGGCAAGTAACACCCGGGGGATTGAAAGAACTTGTAATGGTTGAGCAGGTGAACGGCCTTGGAGTTGGTGGGACTATACATCTATTCCTATCTCATAGGCTCGGTACCTACTGCCTACATCATCGCAAGGTTGACCAAGGGCATCGATATACGCCGCTACGGCAGCGGCAGCGTAGGCGGTTCCAACCTGTTTCAACAGACCGGTTGGTGGGGGGCCATACCACTGGGAGTCTTCGAAGTCTTCGGCAAGGGCGCTTCCCACATATGGATTGGCCTGTATATCTTGGACTTGGAACGGGACTCCCTCGCCCTCATAGTCGCACCAATACTAGCCGCCATCGGCCACAACTGGTCTGTGTTTCTCAAATTCACTGGTGGCAGAGGCGTAGTGGTGACGGTAGGCGCGTTGCTGGCACTGCCAGCGCCGCCACCGTGGATATTGTTCATTTCGCTGGGTATAGCATTGGCCGGATGGGGCTCCACGCGCTCGTCGGGTCCCGCGGTCCTAGTGGCCTTCCTCCTTCTCCCTCTGTGGAGCTGGCTGATCCACGATTCGACGATATTGATGGTCTACTCGGGCTGCGCCATTGCCATAGCGGTCATCAAGAGGTTGCTGGGCAACTGGGAGAGACCGGCGCCCCACCTGCCCAAACGTAAGGTGTTCATGAACCGATTGCTTAAAGATAGAGACACCGATAAGCGTGACGATTGGGTGTCCCGTGGACCCACTGAAAGTCGAGCCAGTGACGCCAACTAACAATGGAACAGCCAACTCAACACGACTTGGGTGAACCTCAATCCATGCCACGATGCGTCTTTCACCCTGAAGAGGAGACTGGGCTTTCATGCAGCCGGTGCGATCGGCCCATCTGTGTGCGCTGCATGGTACAAGCCCCAGTGGGTATCCGTTGCCGCGAGTGCGCGGCAGTACAGAAGCTGCCCACCTTCGATGTGCAGCCTTCTTACTACCTACGGGCTGTCGTGGCAGGTGGGACGGTTGCAGTCCTGACGGGGCTTGTTTGGGGCTCTATAGGACAATGGGTACCTCATGCATACCTAGTGGGGCTTCTGTCTCTCTTGGTTGGCTACGCTGTGGGTGAGTCCATCAGCTTGGCTACCAATCGCAAGCGAGGCAATGGCCTCGCAGTACTTGCGGTTGTCTACGTCGCGTTGAGCCTATTTGCCGCGTGGGCAGTGAATAATCACATGTATGATTTAATTCTCAGGCAGGGTAGTTTCGTTCCACTCCTGTTGTTGGGCCTCGCCGGCTACATCGCCATCTACCGACTACGCACATAGCACCTGTACATGACAAGGGCCAAGGTGGCTAGACCCGGCCCCTGTCTCAGTTATTCTCAGTATCGGCGATACGGTGGGCTGCTCTCTCGTATGCGAGGGGTTTCCTAGCCCTCCAGCACCGGTACCGCCAAGTCCACCTGCTCCTCGTCGTCCATCGCGACCTCTGGGTCCACCACAGGCCACTCGACCCGGTCCTTGCCTCGGATCAGGTTCTCTATCTCGTTGGAGACCGCTGGATTCTTGGTGAGGAAGTCCTTGGAGTTCTCCCGCCCCTGTCCCAAGCGGGTCTCTCCGAAGGAGTAGAAGGCCCCTGCCTTCTTGACGATTTCACGTTCCACGCCGAGGTCTAGGATGTCTCCTACCTTACTGATGCCTTGGCGGAACATGATGTCGAACTCGGCCACGCGAAAAGGGGGAGCCACTTTGTTCTTCACCACCCTCGCCCGCACCCGGTTGCCAACGACCTCCGTGCCCTGCTTGATAGAGTCCACCCGGCGCAGGTCGATTCGCACCGAGCTGTAGAACTTCAGGGCCCGCCCTCCGGGTGTGACCTCGGGGCTGCCGAACATCACTCCCACCTTCTCCCGTAACTGGTTGATGAAGACGACGCTCGTCTTGGAGTGGTTGATGGCAGCCGTCAGCTTCCGTAGTGCTTGGGACATGAGGCGGGCCTGTAAGCCAACATGAGTGTCTCCCATATCCCCTTCCAGTTCAGCTCGTGGCACCAGAGCGGCCACGCTGTCTATCACGATGGTCTCAACGGCTCCGGTGCGGACCAGGTGCTCGGTGATTTCGAGCGCCTGCTCCGCTGAATCGGGCTGGGATATGAGTAAGTCGTCTAGGTTGATACCGCAGTTGCTGGCATATGACGGGTCGAAGGCGTGCTCGGCATCAATATAGGCTGCGGTGCCTCCCATACTCTGGGTCTCCGCCATGATGTGCAATGCCAAGGTCGATTTACCGGCCGCTTCGGCGCCGAACACCTCTGTGATACGGCCTCGGGGTATGCCGCCTATGCCGAGGGCGACGTCCAATGCCAGCGATCCTGTGGGCACGACCTCCATGCCCAGCTTGAGGCTTGCTTCGCCCATGCGCATGATGGCGCCCTTGCCGTACTGCTTCTCAATCTGACTGATGGCGACATCTAGCGCCTTCCCCTTCTCGGTTGTCATAACCACTCCCCTTTCGGAACGTGGCGGCATCTTAGCATCGGCCCCGAAACCCCACAAGGACAAAATGTCATGGCTGATTTGTACCGTGGACGGGCCCGTGCTATGCTATCGCCTCAAGCCCCCGTAGCTCAGAGGATAGAGCACTGGCCTCCGAAGCCAGGTGCGTGGGTTCGAGTCCCGCCGGGGGCACCACTCGTTCCAAACCCATCCCGCTGTCACCTTCCTGCTCTGCTCAAAGAGGTTTGAATGAACTACCCGGGACGCCCTCAATGGGTTTCGGATGAGGTGTACCCCTTCACTAGCCTGTTCTTTGCGATCTCCGACGGCTACCGGATGCACTACGTGGATGAAGGCTCGGGTCAGCCAGCGTATTCGTGCATGGCAATCCATCGTGGTTCTTGAGTTTCGGCACCTGATCGCCGGTCAGGCTGTTCCCTGTCCTTCCGCGACAAATCTGGTCGGCCCAATAGATATGTTGATAGGCGTTGTAACATTTGTTGTAGCACATCGTTCCTGGGTGATAAGCTGGCACTAATACCTCCAGCCCTCCCTCGATGACGTGTACAACTACGGACTGATAGGCGATATGTCCTCTGCGGCTCTGGTCGGGCACGACGGCTCGATTGACTGGTGCTGCTTTCCACGCTTCGACTCCCCCAGCGTGTTTGCTGCCATCCTTGACCCTGATGTGGGTGGGCGCTTCCGCATCAATCCCGTGAACCCGTTCACCACTCATCAAGAGTACCAGCACGATAGTAATGTGCTGGTCACCACCTTCATCAACCGTAGCGGAGTGGTCTCTGTCACCGACTTCATGCCGGCAACGAATGATGACGACGATAATCCGGAGACGCCTCCCAATGCCCTTCACGAGATACACCGCATCGTCACCTGTCTTTCGGGACAGGTGGACATGCTTCTCGATTTTCAGCCACGCCACGACTATGCGCGTGCCGTCCCCGCCTTCAGGGCCATCCGAGGTCGTTCTGGAGGCGGAGCCGTGGAAGCCCGTGGCGGGCGGCAGACCCAAGCCTTGGTGGCCAGCATTCCGCTCCCCTTTGATGAGCGGGGTGTGGTCTGCGACTTCACACTCAGGCAGGGCCAGACGGAGACCTTTGTGCTGGCCTACGGGAGTGGCAGGCCTGGGAGCATATCCCGCATGCGCACCGCAGAAAAGTTGGACTACACCAGGCGCTACTGGCAGGGGCTGGTCGCCCGCATGAACTACGAGGGGCTGTGGCGTGATGCGGTGGTGCGTTCCTTCTTGGTCCTCCACCTGATGATGTACCGCAACACGGGAGCCATCGTCGCCGCCCCCACCACCAGCTTACCCGAGACCATCGGAGGCTCACGCAACTGGGACTACCGCTATTCGTGGCTAAGAGACTCGGCCTTCACCGTCGACATACTGTACCGACTGGGCGATGTGTATGGGGCCGACCGGTACATGCGCTGGCTGCTTCATGAGTGCGAGTTGCACAGGCGCAGGACGCGCATCCTGTACGGCATCAGCCCCAATTCATCCCTCAAGGAATATACTCTGGACCACCTGAGGGGCTACGAGGACTCGCGTCCTGTTCGCATAGGCAACGACGCCGCCCGTCACATCCAGATGGATGTCTTTGGTGAGGTGGTCCTCTGCATCCACTCTCTGTTCCTGCTGGAGGGCTCGGTAACGGATGAGTCTTGGGAGTTGCTCCGCTTTCTGGCCGAGGTCATCATGGCCAACTGGCGTCGCAAGGACCGGGGCGTGTGGGAGGTGCGTGGAGCCCAGCAGCACTTTGTCTATTCCAAGGTGATGTGCTGGGCTGGTCTTGACCGCGCTGCCCAGATTGCAGCAAGTCGAAGGAACCGTCGTGACGCGCGTCGCTGGTTGCAGACTGCTGAGGTCATCAAGGCCGAGATACTGGACCAGGGGTGGAGTACCAAGAAGCAAGCCTTCCGACAGAGGTACGGGCACGAGGCTTTGGATGCCTCGAACCTCGTGATCCCCTTCCTGGGTCTCCTGCCTCGAGAGGACCCGCGCCTGCGCTTGAACTCGGACGCTATCGAGCGTGAACTATGCGAAGGCCCCCTAGTATGGCGCTACTTGCCGGAAGAGACGGACGACGGGCTGGCAGGCCAGCGGGAGGGGGCCTTCACTCTGCTCAGCTTCTGGCTCATAGGCAACCTGCTGTACACTAACCAGCATGACAGAGGCTTCGACTACTTCCACGATATGATCACTACCCAGACCAACCACCTAGGACTCTTGGCCGAGATGTTCGACACCGACTATCACCGGCCAGTAGGCAACTTCCCGCAGGCCTACTCCCACATTGGCATGATACATACGGCCTTGAACCTATCGGGCTACATTGCCGATACGCCAACGCGGCGCCTCGTGCGCTCGCGTTAAATCTCCTGCCACTGCCGGCGTCCGGCCAGTCTGACGAAGCGCCCGAACCCTGGGTCTGGGAAGTGCCCTGCCGACACCAATGTACCTTCGGATTCCAGCTTGTCCAGCACAGCGTGGCGAGTAGCACGGGCCAAATCAGCGTCCGAATCGAAAATGGGACACCAGTCGGTGTAGTGGGCCTGGGCGATGTGGTGGGCCACGTCGCCCAGTATGTAGGCCTGCTCCCCTGCTGACGAGACGACGATGGAGATATGACCTGGCGTGTGCCCTGGAGTCGGCACCGTGGTCAATTCGTCAGTGACCTGGTATTCGTCCTCGATGAGGTCGAGCACGTTGAGGTCGGCTAGGGGCAGGACTTGGGTGGCTACGTGCTGCGCATTCTGCATCACAACGGGATCGGTCCAGTAGTCCCAGTCTTTCCGTGGCACCAGATACCGTGCCTTGGGGAAGGTGGGCTTGCCGTCCAGCAAGTTCCAGCCCACGTGATCGGGGTGGATGTGGGTGATGACGACCAGTTCGATCTCGTTCCGGTCTACACCCTTCCGCCGCAGGTCTTCCAGAAGGATGCCATCGGCCGCATGCATACCTGTGTCCACCAGCACGAGTTTGCCCGCCGACCTGACCACGAGTGAGCCGAATCGGAAGTTGATCTCGTCGTTGTCACTCAGTGCGCCGGGGAACTCGCGCCACTGCTCAATCGTGGTATCGGGAAACGGCATCTGGCAGGGCGTATCTGGTGGCCGTCGTACACCGATATCAGCTCGACATTCCCTACATTCACAGAATGTTCTGCCATGGGATTAACCTCCTAGCATGCCTCGGTCCAGTGAGTCGCAGGCCTCACTGGGTGCGACACCCGCTCTGGTGGACGTCGACCGTGCTAAATCCCCTGCCACTGGCGTCGGCCGCTGGCTCTGATGAAGCGCCCAAACCCTGGGTCGGGGAAGTGCCCTGCCGACACCAAGGTGCCTTCGGCCTCCAGCATGTCCAGCACCTCGTGGCGGGTCACACGGGCCAAATCAGGGTCGGAGTCGAATATGGGGCTCCAGTCGGTATAGTGCGCTTGGGCGATGTTGTGGGCCACGTCTCCAAGTATGTAAGCGCGCTCCCCCGCCGAGGAGACGATGATGGAGATGTGCCCCGGGGTGTGACCGGGAGTGTGCACCGTGGTCAGCTCATCCGTAATTCGGTATTCGTCCTCGTCGAAGAGGTCCAGGATGTTCAGATCCTGAAGAGGAAGCACTTGACTGGGTATGTGCTCCGCGTTCTGCATCACGATGGGGTCTGTCCAGTAGTCCCAGTCTTTCTGAGGCACCAGATATCGAGCTTTGGGGAAGGTGGGCTTGCCGCCGACTAGGTTCCAGCCCACATGGTCCGGATGCAGGTGAGTGAACACCACTAGGTCGATCTCCTCCCGATTGACGCCCTTGTTTTTCAGGTCCTCCAGCAGGATGCCATCAGCCGCCTGCAAGCCCGTATCAATCAGAATCAGCTTGCCACCCGACCGCACTACCAGTGAGCCGTACCGGGAGCTAACTTGGTCATTGTCGTCTACCATCCCGGGGAACTCGCGCCACTGCTCTAGACTGGTGTCCGGGAAAGGCATCAGGGGCGAGCGTATGGGAAACCCGTCGCTCACTGACACCAGTTCCACGCTCCCGACTGTAACGGAATGTCCTGCCATGGGATCTTCCTCCTTGGGCCAAAGTCGCGTTCGTCATCACAGTCGTAGATGTCCAGACGACCCTCCACAACTGTGGAAGACGATTGTAACGCCTACCAGAGAGACTAACACAGGCCAGCCTCACCTTCCGTTATAATCTTGGGTATCTCGACGCCCATGCTCGAAGCCACCCCTAACGGAGGCCCCAACGTGCCACCAGCGATGATGAGCGAGCAGGCCCTTGCTGACGCGATTGCCACGCTGCCTAGGGAGCGCGTCGCCTTTCTGCCCACGCCCTTGGAAGAGTGCCCTCGTTTGTCGCAGGCGTTGGGCGCGACTCGCATCCTGATGAAGCGGGACGACCTGACGGGACTGGCGTTTGGGGGCAACAAGGGCAGGCACCTGGAGTTCCGCATGGGGGATGTGAAGGCCAAGGGGTGCGACGTCTACATTAACGTCAACCGTTGGGAGTCCAACGATGCCCGCATCATGGCCGCCGCCTGCGCCAAGCTGGGTGTGCGCTACGTGCTGGTGGTGCGGGGTGGAGTGGGTAAGCCGATGGAAGCCAACCTGCTGCTTGAACACCTGATGGGCGCGGAGATTCACCCGCTGGAGACCATGGATCGCGACGAGACGAACCAGGAAGCGGAACGCATCGGCCTCCAACTACAAGAGGAAGGGTACACCCCCTACGTGTACCACCAGCAGCCCTTCGCCCGTGTTGCTGGGACCATAGGCTACCTCGAGGCGACTGTAGAACTGGCTGCTCAGTTGGCGGAGCGAAACATTCACCCGGACTATATCTACGGCGTCGCCGGCACTTCGATGGCGGGCATCGCCCTAGCCACCAAGCTGCTGGGATACCCTTGGAAGGTGCGGGCAATCTCATCCGGCGACCGCCGCAACTTAGGCAACATGATGCTGGAGTACGGCCAAGAGGTGCAGGATATCCTAGGCCTGCCCGATTGCCTGCAGCCGGACGACTTTGGGTATTGGGACGAGTACATCGGCGGGGAGTATGCCGTTCCCACACCGGACAGTGCTCGCGCCATCAAGCTGGCGGCTGAGACCGAGGCCCTGATTCTGGACCCCGTGTATACCGGGAAGGCCCTAGCTGGGTTAATGGACCATATCGACCAAGGACTCGTGGACTCCTCCGACACAGTGGTGTTTGTCCATACCGGTGGCTTGCCAAACCTCTTCGCCTCCACCTTCCGTGAGTCCCTCTCCGATGCGATCGGCTCCGGGTAGATCGAGTGCCGGTCCATGTGACATACGCAGCATCCACAATCAGGTTTGAGGTAACCTATGACGACGACACAGAAGCCACCTGATATGGAAGTGGTCAACCGCGCCCGCGAAGTGACGCAGAAGGCCATCGCACCCAGGGCCTCCAGATACGACGCTGAGGTGCTTTCCCCGCTGGAGAGTTGGAATGACCTCTGGCAGGCTGGGCTGCTAGCCATGACGGTTCCACAGGAGCACGGTGGCTTGGAGTTGGATGCCCTTACCTATGTAATGGCCTTGGAGGAAATCGCCCAAGGCTGCACCAACACCGCTATGACCCTGCACATGCATTCGACGGTGCAGCGGTTTATCTCGCACTTGGCCACGCAAGAGCAGCAGGCCCGCTTCTACCCAGAGGTCGTGCAGCACGGCAAACTGTTCGGCAGTTGGGCCGCTGAGCGCGGTACCAGTTTTACCCGCCATCCCTTCGTCACCGTGGGCATACACCGAGAAGGAGATGGGTACCGCGTCAGCGGGCAGAAGACCTTTTGCACCATGGCAGGGGCTGCCTCCTATTACATGGTCTGGTGCACTGCAGAGGGCTCCGAGGACATCGCCCACAGCATGACCCTAGCCTTGGTGCCCGCCGACGCTCCCGGCATGACAGTTGTAAGTGAGTGGAACACCCTGGGCATGCGGGGCACCGTCAGCCCTGCCGTTCAGTTTGACGACTGCCTCATCAGTGAGGGCATGGTGCTGGGGAAGCCCGGCGAGCCTTTGGGCGTGGGAGTGGTGGAGTTCTTCAGCCTCGGCTACGCGTCCATATTCCTTGGCGCAGCTTGGGGTGCCCTTCAGCAGGCTACCAACTACTGCATCGAAGCCCGCTACCTGCCGGACCCCCAGCCCATTTGCCATGACCCTGCCACCCAGCGCGACGTAGCTCAGATAGCCATCCATTTGGAGGCGGCCCGGCTGATGCTGCATCATTGTGCGTCCCAGTGGGACGATGCCGATGTGGTGACACGCGGACTACTCGCTTCCAAGGCAAAGTATCTTAGCACTGAGGCCGCAACCATGGCCACTCAGGAAGCTCTGCGCTTGGTGGGCGGACGCGCTGCATCCAAGTCATTCCCCATAGAGCGGGCCTTTCGCGACGTCCACACCTGTACTCTCATGCCCCCAAGCGTCAACACCATGCTGGCCAATATTGGGAAAGGCCAATTTGGTCTGCTGCGCGAGATGTATACAGCAAAGGAAGCCTAGGACGACGCTTCCAAACAGCGGAGCGTTGCGCTATCATACTCCAGTCCGTCACGCAGGAGCGTAGCTCAGCTGGTAGAGCATCGGTCTCCAAAACCGAGGGTCGCGGGTTCGAATCCTGCCGCTCCTGCCATCTCTCCCATCAGCATCAGAACCCGCATTGTCATGCCCTAGGCGCCTACTTGTCTCGCGCCGTTTCCAGGGCCTCTGAGTTGAGTGCCCGGATGGGGCTGCCCTCCAGGAAGGCGCCTATATCCTCCACCGTTCCTTGGTAACGTACGCTCAGTTGTTCCGGTGTCGCGTATCCGAGGTGGGGGGTAAGCAGGGTGTTTTCCATCTGTAGGAAGGGATGGTCCGTGGGGAGGGGTTCTTGGTCGAAGACGTCCAAGCCAGCGCCAGCGATGGTGCCGTTGCGCAGGGCGTTGATCAAGGCAGCCTCGTCGATGATGGGGCCTCGGGCTGTGTTTATCAGCAAGGCCGTTCGTTTCATCAGGGCCAGTTCGCGGGTGCCCACGAGACCTGTGGTGCGCTGGCTGAGCTGCACGTGTACGCTGACGATATCCGACTGCCGGAACAGTTCGTCTTTGGTCACCAGCGTCGCTCCGTGCTGGGCTGCCACTTCTTGGGTCATGTTCTGACTCCAAGCGATTACCGACATCTCGAAGGCGATTCCCACCTTGGCGACCGCGGCTCCCAGTCTGCCAAGGCCCAGTACTCCGAGTGCCTTGCCCTCCAAGCTGGGGCCGAGGGTGGTGCCCCAGTGTCCGGCACGTGTGGCGGTATCTTCTTGATGGATGTGGCGGGCTAGGGACAATATGAGGCCCCAAGTCAGTTCGGCGGGAGGGTTGGTTGGGCCACCGTCGGTACCGCAGACGAGGACTCCACAGTCGGTAGCGGCCTCCAAGTCTATGGCTGCGTTCCGCATGCCAGTGGTGACCAACAGGCGGAGGTTGGGGAGGCGCTCCAGCAACTCGCGGGGGAAGGGGGTGCGCTCGCGCATGGCGCAGACTACTTCGAACGGGTGAAGGCGGCCGGCTACAGCATCCAGTTCTGAGAGGTGATCGCGGAAGACTTGGACTTGGGAGTCGGAGGGCAGCAGGCTCCAGTCGGCCAACTGTTGGGATACGCCTTGATAGTCGTCGAGGACAGCAATATTGGTCATGAACATGACTCCTTGGAGGACCGGCTTGTGGGGTATCGTTGGCCTCATAATAGCGGCGGCCCGTGACCGTTGCTACCGGCACTGTTTGCCGAAGCATGTGCGCTGTGCTAGCCTGCCAATATCCTGAGCACTTGGTGATTTTGTATGACTATCCGTGTCGCTTCTATTGGTGTCACCCACTGGCACTCCCTCTGGGACAATGCCTATCTGCCCCAACTCCTGCCTATGGACGACGTCCAGATCGTTGCCCTCCATGATGAGGACGCATCCATCACTGCCCATCGTGTAGCCGAGCTCGGCGGTGGCATCGCCACCTACACCGACTATCACACGATGCTGGACCAGGAAAAGCCCGACTTCGTGGTCGCATTGGGGCGCCATGACCAGATGGCTGAGATAGCCCATACCCTTCTCGACCGCCGCGTCCCCTTCATGATGGAAAAGCCCATGTCCCACAATACCCGTGAACTCCGGGGCATCCTCGAGAAGGTAGAAGCGACCAACGCCTTTGCTGCCGTCCCCCTCATCTTTCGACAGACCGCCTTCATGTACCATGCGAAGCGCCTCGTTGAAGAGGGCACCTATGGGCCTATGTACCACTTCTACGCCCGCCAGAACAGGCCTACTTCCGCCCGCTATGCCCGGTGGAACGCCGAATGGATGATGGACCCCCAGATTGCCAGCGGGGGATGCCTGCGCAATCTGGGGCCCCATTCCCTGGATGCCTTCGCGCACCTCACCGGTGCCGGGGACGACATCGAAGTCACCGGCGCTCAATTGAGCTGGGCCATGCGCGGCGCGCCCGTGGAGGACTACGCATCGGTCCTTATGCGAACAGGCAGCGGCATCATAGGCACCATCGAGGTGGGCAACGGCTTTCCACGGGTGGGCACCGATGGCGACTGGAAGGTCGGCTTCCGCGACGCTGTCCTCAACATGCATGATGACGTTGTCTACTTGGAGACGGCCGAGGGCCAGTCCGTGCTGCCCCCGCCTCCCGGTCCAACTTTCGACGTGCTGCGTGCCTCTATGGAAGCAGCCCGCGACGGCAATCCGCCGCCCGTGACAGTTCGCGAGTGCTATAACGCCGTTCGCCTCATCGACCTCGCCTATATTGCCGCTGGCAATCCCTATGGCACAGCCGCCGTCTAGGGTGCTTGCTACAGCGCCTTCACGACGCCCCTGTCCACGTCGATAAGTTTCTCGGCTACGGTGGCCAGCATGGGCCATGCTGTTTCGTGGTGTTTGGGAGACGTTGCTGTTGGGCTGCTGAGCTTGGTGTCGAATACCACGTATTGGGCGTCCAGTTCTTCTAGTTGGCGCAGGTCGGCTTGGACCTGCTCCAAGCTGCCCGCGCCTGCCATGCGCTGGTCTTCGGGGAGGGGCGATTCGCTGATGTGGCAGGCGATGCGGGGGCACAGGGCTGGGACTGGCTTGCCAGCCTCGGCGGCCATCCGGCGCAGCTTGGGCATGGCCTCGTTCTTGAGCCAGTCGAGGCTTGGCCTGATGGGGTGCCATGCTTCGCCGAAGCGGACTGTGCGGCGCAGGGCGGCGTCGCTGTTGCCTCCTACCCACACGCGGGGGGTTGATTGGTAGGGTGTGGGGTCGAGGGTCACGTCATCGAAAGAGGTGAACTCGCTCCGGTAGGTTGCGCCTTGGGGGTTGGCCCAGAGTTCTTCGATGGCCTGCATGTAGTCGTCGGTCATGGCACCGCGCTTATTGTGGGGTGCGCCGACGATCTCGAACTCGCTCTCGGCCCAGCCGATGCCGATGCCGAAGATGAAGCGGCCGCGGCTTAGCTGGTCGATGTTGGCGCAGAGTTGGGCTAGCAGAATGGGGTGGCGGTAGGGGACGACTATGACGGTGGTGCCGAACTCGATCTTTTCGGTCTGGGCGGCGAGCCATGCCATGTTGGTGAAGGGCTCGTAGTAGGGGGCGGGGTATGAGCCCAGGACCTCGCGGGTGAGGGCGATGTGGTCGGCGGTCATGAGGAGGTGGAAGCCCATGGCCTCGGCGTAGCGGGTCCAGCGCAGCATCAAATCGGGGGTGGCTCCGGGGCCGGAGTGCACCAGTTTCAGGCCAACCTTCATGTGTTCGCTCCTAGCTTGAAATTGGGCATGGGAGAGGCCGCTCGGGGGTCCTTGGAGGGCTGAGGACGGAGGACGGGAATGTCACAATGTCACATCGATCGTAGCTAAAATAGTGTTTTTGTAGCTGAAAAGTGTGTCATTTGTGACATTTTCCTAGCTGGCCAGATACGGAAAGGGTGTGACATTTTTCAGATACGAAAAATGTCACAGATTTTTGGGGAATGTGACACTTGTGACATTTTGCCTAGCTGGCCAGATACGCGCACACTGTGACATTTTTGACAGGCTTTTGGGAAGGTGTTTGGGGGGGTTTTTGGCGAGGGAATGCGGGCCCCCGGAGAGAGGTGCAGGGCAGGTGTGGCGTGGGTGTTCTGGGGATGTGTCGGGTGCGTTCATCATGGGGGCATGGTACATTAGTTCGCGTTATTTGGCAAGGGGCGCGTGTCAGGGATGCGAGAAAACGACTTGCCGACCCATTTCCGATCTTGGGACATGGATGGGAGTCACAGGACTTGGAAGTGGGCCTCGGTGGGGATGCAGTCGACGCCGTTGATGGGGACCATGTCCTGTGGGCAGGTGGAGAAGGCGATGACGCAGTCCATCTCGGCGCGGAGGAGGACGTAGTCGCTAGGTTTGGAGAGGGGTGGCTGGAAGGAGAGGCTACCGTCGGCCTCGACGGGGATGTTCATGAAGAGGTTCCAAGGGCTGGGGGTGTCGGCGGAGGTCAGGCCAAGCTCGGCAAGGCCTTGGGCTAGGTTGTCGGTGCAGTTGTCGTGGTATTCGGTGCAACCTAGCAATTCATAACGGTAGCGGTCGCAGGCGGCAAGCAGGGTATCGTGGATGCCGGGGGTGGTGTCCTCGATTAGGGTGAGGATGGGCCGGCGGTGGTTGGTGACCATGCTGGAGCCGGTTGGGGCCATGATGCGGCCAAGGGCTGTACGGCTATGCTCCATGGACATGAACTCGGTCATGTCGTGGCGGTTGAAGGCCCAGGTATCGACGACCTGCTGGCCATGGGTGTTGATGAGCTTGACGTGCTGACCGCGGTCAACGAAGGCGGCTTTGCCTCTGCGGGCTTCGATGGTGGTGAGGGGTGTGGTCATGGGGTTTGCACCTCGTTGTGGGTGGGGTCCTTTTTGGTGAGGGTGACTCCGATATCTTTCGTTGAGGGAGGCGTATCAAGCCTGAGAGACCCCCGATAGTTTCAAGGTATATGGTTATGGGCGGTCCATCAAGGCAGGTGTTTCACGCTGAGCCAACGGACTTCGCGACGGCGCCATGATACGATTGGAGAAAGACGGCCTTTGAGGGGATTTGGGTGCAGGGGCGCTGGCTGCGCCGTCTAAATAACTGGGGAAGTTCCTGAGGAGGGATGAGCATGGGGCAGATAGAGCGAGGCCCGGCTGACCCGGAGAGGACAAAGCGGATGGACCAGTTCAAGAAAGACTTAGACTTTTTTTATGCCCACTATGATGAGTGGGTGGCAGTGTATCCCGACCACTGGGTATTGGTGTATGGGGAGAGGCTGGTGGGGGCGGTGAAGACCATTGAGGAGCTCAGAGAGTTGGGAGAGCGGGAGGGCGTACCTATGAGTGGGGTGAGCAAATACTTGAATAGCAAGCCAGTGATGTTGATAGTTTGACGGGGGTATGGAGAACCCGGATAGAGGGAGAATATCTCAACGCGGGTTCGCGTGCCCCGGCGAGACCGTTTGTTCACGCGAATGTAAGGCTCCTTCGGATTGGATTCGAAGCTGACGTCGATTTCCTAATAGATACAGGGGCAGATTTCACCATGCTGGTGTTGCCACGCCTTAGTCCCAACCTTCTGGACAGGGCGACACTGAACACAATGCAAGGCATTGGCGGTAGTAGAGGCACTTATCTGGAACATGCCGTTTTCAACTTCAAGACGGCGGGCGGGGATGAGACAAGCTGGGCGGACTGGGTGACGGTGCTGGATGTATGGAGCGGGACGCCGGAAGAACAGGCCGGTGCTGCTACAATTCCGTGCCTTTTGGGGCGAGACTTCCTTAGCGTATGCCGGTTGGTCGCGTCGCCGATGACTCAAGAGTTGTACATGGAAGTGCTGTAGGGCCAGCCAGTCCGGTCAAAGATATGATGGCGGGTCTACCAATGTCGCAGAACCGGGAGGAGTCATGCGCATCGCATCAGTGGAGACGGAACTGTACCGCATACCTCGGGGGCCGGGGTTGTCGAGTGCCAGTGCGCGGATTGAGGCTACGAGCATGCTGGTGGCGCGGGTGCGGTCGGAGGATGGGCTGGAGGGGATGGGGTGGACTTACAGTCATGGGTTGGCGGGGGCGAGCCTGAAGACGGCGGTGGATACGCTGTTCGCGCCGCGGTTGGTGGGTGAGGAGGCTGACGACATCCAGAGGTTGTGGAATAGCCTCTGGTACAGCATTTTCCCAAACATCACCATGGCGGGGGTTACCACGGTGGCGATGGCGCCGGTGGATATTGCCCTGTGGGACTTGGCTGCCAAAGCGGCGGGTAAGCCACTGTTCCGGTTGCTGGGAGGGTACAGGGAGAGCGCCCCGGTGTATGGAAGCGGTATTGACCTGGCGTACACGACGGAGGAGCTTCTGGATGAGGTGGGGGCGTTTGCTCGTGACGGGTATTGGGGAGTGAAGATCAAGGTGGGGCGGGAGAGTTTGGCCGAGGATGTGGAGAGGCTGAGGGCGGTACGGGATGTCATAGGGCCGCATGCCCGGCTGATGGTGGATGCCAACCAGCGATGGAATGTGGGAGAGGCGTTGCTGCGGGCGCAGGCGATGGAGGAGTTCAACCTGTTCTGGCTGGAGGAGCCGATCATTGCGGAGGACCATGCTGGGTATGAACGGCTGAGCCGGACGGTATCGGTGCCACTGGCGGGGGGTGAGGGACACTTGCGGGAAGGCGAGTTTTTGGACCTGTTCCAGAGGGCCTGCCTCCAATATGTGCAGGCGGATGTGTGCCGTGTTGGGGGCATCACGCCTTGGCTGAAGATTGCGGCCTTGGCTGACAGCTACCATTTGCCGATGGCCCCGCACTTGGTGGAGGAGATAGCGGTGCACTTGGCGTGTGGGGTGCCGAACGGATACTTGGTGGAGCACCTACCGACTCTGAATCTGAACAACACCGGTGTGGTGGCTGATCCGTTGATGCCTGAGCGGGGGGTGGTTACGCCACGGGAGGAGCCGGGCCACGCTGTGCACTTCGATCCGGAGGTTCTGGGCAAGCTGCGCGTGGAGTGAGGCTTCTGGGAGGTCCGGGAGGGTCCTTCGACTTCGTGGTGAGGTCAGGACGAACGGATGGAGGCTGAGGCGATTATTTTGATGGCAACAACAGAGGGGGTGCGGGAGGGATGGTGTGGCCGTGGTCTTGGTGGTCTCATGGTTGTATCTGAGCCAGCTACGAAAAGCCTGTCTCATTCCGGGAGATTTCGTAGCTGCGAAAACATGGGGTGACGGGAGCGTTCGTAGCTGATGAGACAGAAATCGTAGCTGTGGCGAATGTTTCGTAGCTGAGATTTGTCTCATTGTCTCATGGTTGTATCTGGGCCAGCTAGGAAAACGTTGTCTCACGCGGGGCAAATTCGTATCTGGAGAGCGGCGAAAAATGGTGACAAAAGGAGACAAGGCCGTAGCTGGGGACGGGATTTGGAGGGCTGAAATTTGTCTCATTTGTCTCACGTTTGTATCTGAGTCAGCTACGAAAAACTTGTCTCGTTCAAAGGGATGTGGAAGGCGAGTTGGGGATGGGATGCGGGTTCCCTGTGCGCTGGCAGGGGAGCGGGGCTGGCCCGGCAGGGGAAGGACGTACATGGGATTGGTCTTTGTGGAGTTCACGGTGTTTCCTCATAAAACAAAAGCTGGGGTGACCTTTTGGGGTCAGTCCCGGGTACGCTCTTTAGAGGCAGAATAGAACAAATGTCTGGGCTTGTCAAGAGGCGGATGTCATGGGTGTGTGGCAGGAGTCGGGGCGGGGTCCTTCGACTCCGGGATGAAGGGAGGTGGCTTTGGCGGGCTATTTTCAGGGCAAGGATAGGCGGGTCAGAACCGAGTGATATACTGGCCTTCAGGAACCTTGGCCTTACCCTCAACCTAGGGAGGGATTGCATGACCACTGCTGACGCATCCCATCTGATTGATGCCGACAAGGGCTTCATAGACCACGCCGTCTTCATCGACGCTGCCATATACCAGCAGGAGTTGGAGCAGATTTTCGCGCGGTGCTGGCTCTTCCTGTGTCACGAGAGTTCTATCCCCAATCCTGGGGACTTCTTCTCCACCTACATGGGGGAAGACCCGGTGTTGGTGACGCGGGATATGAACGGCAAGGTGGGGGCGTTTTTGAACGTGTGCCGTCACCGAGGGAACCGGGTGTGCCGTGCTGATGCGGGGAATGCGTCGGCTTTTGTGTGCGCGTATCACGGGTGGACGTATGGGAGCGACGGGAAGCTGATTGCGGTGCCGAGCCTCAAGGAGGCCTACTACGACGAGTTGGATACCAGCAAGTGGGGGCTGGTACCGGTGGCACAGGTGGACAGCTACAAGGGGCTGGTGTTCGGGACCTTCGACCCCAATGCGCCGTCCCTGTCGGACTATCTGGGTGGGGCGAAGTGGTATTTGGACAACTTCTTTGACCGGCGTGAGGGTGGGGTTGAGGTGTTTGGCGGGATGCACAAGTGGGTGGTGCCATGCAACTGGAAGTTTCCGGCGGAGAATTTCGCGGGGGACAACTACCATGTGGCTTGGAGCCATTTGTCGGCCATTCGCACGAACTTCAGCACCGGGTCGGGCGTGAAGAACCCGAACCCCAAGGGGCCGAATGTGGGGTTGGAGAATGGCCACTGCATGCTGACCTTTGGGCCGGACGACAGCGCGGACCCGCCGGTGGGTCCGATACTTGATTATGAAGAGAGTATTCGTCCTGAGGTGGAGGAGCGCCTGGGGCCGCGGCGGTCGCTGGTGAACCCCATAGTGGGGACGATTTTCCCCAACTTCTCGTTCCTGCGCACGACTTCGCGCAGCATGAGAGTGTGGCAGCCACGGGGGCCGGACAAGATTGAGATTTGGGCTTGGACCTATGTGGACAAGGCGGCGCCTCCCGAGGTGCGGGAGGAGATACGCAAGGGCGGGATTTATGGGTTCAGTCCATCGGGCAGTTTTGAGCAGGACGACATGGACAACTGGCAGGAGTGCACCCAGACGGCGCAAGGGGTGATGGGGCGGAGTTTGAGGCTTCACATGGGGATGGGGTTGGGGCATGAGGGGTATAGCGAGGAGCTGGGCGGGTTTGAAAGCCATTTCCGGAACAGCGAAAGCAACCACCGGAATTTCTACCGGCACTGGGCGCGGATGATGAATGGGGCGAGTTGGGGGGAATTGCAGGGGTGCTAGGAGTCTGACCGGTCAACGCTGTTTCGTGCAATCAAAGGCAATCCCTTCAATTGCGCGCTTAAGTTCGCCAGCCCACTGGCTATCGTCGGCATCATAACTTACGAATACATTTACTTAATTATTGGGGATTACTAACATGGCTACACAACAGCCTCACTCTGATTATATGAACGAAAACGGCTAAGGGCAAAAGGGAAACCCTAGAATATCCAGCGGCTCACTTTGAAGATGCCAAAGAAGAAACCGAAAGCACAACCCGAAATAACCATGCTGCCAAACAGAAAACGATTGGCTATAGCCGACTCTATCAACGCCCGACGTAAGCGGATGTACTCATGGACACCCCAAGCAACATCCAGACCAAGGACGCTAGGTATCAGAATCCACACAGGGAACCAGTTACCTGCCGCTCCGAACCATGCGGCTAGTACCGCTCCTGCCATACTGAGAGAAGAGACACAACCCATCAAAGCCCCTCTAAGAAAGGAACGGCTAGAGAACTACGGAGGAGTCTCATGCCCCTCTCCCTCACTAGGCTTTTGGAGAAACTGCCACTTATGGTCTGCGGGCAGTTTCAACAATGCAGACATAAGCTCATCAGGTGTCGGCGTGGGCTGATGCTCAAGCGTGGGTAGGTGGGAACCTATCACAAGATTGAAGTGGAGCGGTTTGAAGGCCCTACCGGAGTCTTATCAACAGGCCCACGCCCCTTGCTCTCCTTACGCTTCTTCAAAGACCATTTGGTCTTCCGTGTCCAAGGGCCTAGCGTCGTGATACCCTTGCGATGCGCTTTGCCCGGTGCTTTTGCCATTCGTTTCAATCCTCTTTTGTGTAGTCATGTTAGTAATCCCCTAATTATTCCTATGGAATGACCTCCCAGATCTGGCGGTTGCCTTCTACTGAGTTGCCATTAAATTGCCGGACAGACTCTTCAGTCTCGGGGGATAGCTTGTGGTAATTGGTACGTTGATTATTAAAGTACTCATCCAGGCTTTCCACTTCGATTTCAAATGCGATGGTATCCATTCGATCTGTATAATCCGTGTAGATTTTGCCCGTTGTATTGCCATCTCTGGCCCAGGAAGCCCTAACCTCCTTAACAACTTCCAAGCACTCAGGCACCTTTCCCCGGGCACACTTCCAGACGATTCTCACCATGTACATTCTTGGTCTCCTCAGGACATATGTTAGCCAATTATCCCATTGATGCCGTCCCAAAGGCTGAGGGATCAAGGCTAAAGTCTCTATTTGATAGGTAACTCTCTCTTCAACCCACCTTCAATGGGAAGGAAGGGATTAAACACCCTGACTTCCTCGCCAATCGTGCACCAGCTTTGACCCCTACCTGCCGGGCCAGCCTTTGATGATGGTCTCCTCTATGGCGTAGCTGGTCTCGCGCAGGTGTTGGCTGGGGTCGACTACCATGCGGAGGGGCTTGTTGGTGTAGGTTGTGAGCCTCAGGCCGCCGGGCTCGTTGTAGCTGGTGTGGCTGATGCCGGCCTCTGCCATGGAGGTCTGGCCTGCTTCCATGTGGTAGCTGCCGTGTTCGGTCATCTGGGTTAGACGGCCTGAGAACTGGAACCAGAACTCGTCCTCGTCGTAGCCACGGTGGGCGCCGGGTTGCTTGCCTGGGTTGGAGTAGGTGCGCTGGCGGAAGGTGGAGTTCTCCCACAGCAGGGAAGTGCGCACCTTGAGAGTGGGGTCGTCGGGGGCAGTGGTGTAGTAGTTGAAGGGGCTGACCTTGTGGGTGCGGTAGCCCGTCTCGGCGCGTCCCTTCACATAGTCGTAAGAGCGCATGAAGATGTAGTCGTCGCCGGGCAGTGCGTCCCACTGGGTCAGACGCTCGGTGACCTTGCCGGTGTCGGGGATGTGCAATTGCGGAAGCTCTTCGGCGCCGGGCGTTGCACCCTTGGCGTGGACACGGTGACGGATGTCGGTGGTGGCATCGTCAGGCTGCATGCTGGGATGCACGAACTCCCTGGGGTAGTAGACCATGCGGCGGCAGTTCTCGCTGCCGGTGGAGCGGTGGGCAACCATGGCGGGTACCAGCAGGGCTTCGCCGGGCTCGAGAGTGTAGTCGCCGAAGCTGGTCTCCACGAGCGACCTGCCGGAGAACTGGAAGAAGATGGTCTGGAAGTCGCCTGCCCGCAGGAAGTGCTGCTGGGTGCCGACTATGCGCTGGCAGGCGACGCGGAGGGTCTCGCCGGCGTAGAGGAGGAGTTCAGCGTCGCCTCCCGACTTGGCGTCCATGTCGGGCAGCATGTCGAAGGGGCGGAGCTTGCGCCAGTCCTGCCGTCCACTGCCTTCGAGGATGCTGTCGCAGATATCCTCAGTGGGCTGGGTCTCCCAAAGGACGGAGTCGGCCTCCTTGCCCCAGAGGGTGTAGAAACAGCGCTCGAATCCTTCAGGCGGAGTCTGGTGGGCTGAGGACTGGACCTGTCGCATCATGGCATCGCCCTGTTGCTGCGTCATCTCGCATCTCCTCTGAGGCGTCTAATGCCGGGGTTTTGGGGCATTATCGAGGGGCTCTGCTGCGAGGTCAATGCGCTTCGGTAGCAGGCTGCTTTCGCGCCTATGCTAAACTCTCAGCAGCCTTTCGAGCCTTTGCCATAGGTGGCTGAGGACCGAGTCTCCTGATCTGGGAGTGTGAGATGGTTGCCACCACTACTTACATTGGCGCACCCGTTGCCCGCAAAGAAGACGTCCGCTTTCTAACTGGAAGAGCCCGGTATGTGGATGACGTGAAGCTGCCGGCGATGCTGCATGCGGCTATTGTGCGGAGTCCTCATGCGCACGCACGCATCCTGGGCATTGATGCATCGGAGGCGTTCGCGATGCCGGGTGTGGAGGCGGTGTTTTGCTTCAGGGATTTGGAGGAGGCGGTAGAGCCACGAACCATACCGATGCGCCGTGGGTCGTTCGAGGGGTTGGAGAGGTTCCTGCAGTACCCATTTGCACGGGACAAGGTGCGCTATGTGGGGGACCCGGTGGCAGTGGTAGTGGCTGAGAGCCGCCATGCGGCCGAGGATGCCGCTGATCATGTGCGGGTGAGCTATGAGGCGCTGCCGGCCATCGCGGACGTGCATGCCTCACTGGAAGGCGACACGCTGCTGTTCGAGGAGCAGGGCACCAACGTAGCTTACGAGTTCTCGGGGGAGCTTGGGGATGCGGACGCTGTCTTTGCCTCCGCGGACTATGTCCGTGAGGAGGAGTTCTACTGCCACCGTCATACTGGGAACCCACTGGAGACGCGCGGGTTGGTGGCGTCCTACGACACGGGGCGGCATGACATGACGGTGTGGGGTGAGACCAAGGTGCCTCACTTCAACCGGGGGGTTCTGGCTGAGCTGCTGCAGATTCCCGAGCACCGCATCCATTTCATTGAGCCCGATGTGGGCGGTGGGTTTGGCATCCGGGGTGAGTTCTATCCCGAGAACTTCATCATCCCCTTTGCGTCCATGAAGGTTGGGCGGCCTGTGAAGTGGATTGAGGACCGGAGGGAGCACCTTACTTCGGCCAACCAGTCACGGGAGAGTTTGTGCCGGATCGAGGTTGCGGCGAGCAGGGACGGGATGCTGCTGGGGATGCGCGCGCGGGTGTATGGCGCGTTGGGTGGGTATGTGCGGACGCATGGGGCGAGCGTGCCCATTGGCACGGTTGCCATTTTGCAGGGGCCTTACCGCATTCCCAACTACAAGTGGGAAGTCAAGTGTTTGCTGACCAACAAGGTGGGCATGGGCACTTTCAGCGCGCCGGGACGCTATGAGTCCTGCTTCTTCCGAGAGAGGATGCTGGATATCGTGGCGGTGGATTTGGGGATCGATCCTGCTGAGTTGCGCCGGAAGAACCTTATCCCGCCCTCGGACATGCCGTACAAGGTGGGGGTGACCCGGCCTGGCAATACTGCCATGGTGTACGACAGCGGTGACTACCCTGCCGTTCTGGACCGCGCCTTGGAGAATGCCGGGTATTTTGCGTTGCGAGAGCAAGAAGGGCGTGGCGAGGATGGCAGACTGCACGGCGTCGGGGTGGCCTGCTTTGTGAAGAGCACTGGCAGCGGGATGCCTTATGAGGGGGCTCGGGTGGTGGTTACGGGTCCGCACGAGGTCGCTGTCTACCTGGGCATTGCAACGCTGGGCCAGGGCCACGAGACTATCATGGCGCAGATATGCGCCGATGGACTTGGTGTTCCCTTGGACTATGTGAGCGTTTATCACGGTACCACCGACTATATGCCCTATGGTGGAGGCACTCATGCCAGCCGGTGCACCGTGATGGCAGGAAGCGCGACTTATGGGGCGGCCCAGAGGCTGCAGGAGCGGATATTGAGTATTGCGGGGGCCTATTTGGATGTTCCGGCCGATGAGCTCCAATTCAGTGGCGGTGTGGTGTCGCGGAGGGGTTCGGACTCGGACGACCCACTGCTGGATCTGGGACAGGTCCTGGACTTGGCTGGCCCTGTCAGTCCCCACAATTTGGGGACCATTAGCTTGGATGACACCTACTATTTCCATGCCAGCGAGGAGTGCTATCCCTTCGGCACACATGTGGCCCACGTAGCCATCGATCCTGAGACCGGTGGCTTGGAAATCCTGAAGTACGTGGTGGTGGAGGACGTGGGGACGGTGATCAACCCGCGTCTGCTGCAAGGCCAGGTCGTGGGCTCGGTCAATCAAGGTATTGGGGCCACCATTCTTGAGGAGTTGGCGTACGATTCTGAGGGGCAACCTCTTGCCACGACCTTCATGGACTATCTGTTGCCCACCAGCACAGACGTACCCGCCGTGGAGTGTGAGGTGATGGACTTAGCGCCCTCTCCGCTCAACCCGTTGGGGGTGAAGGGCGCGGGGGAGATCGGTATCGTGGCTACAGGGGCATGCCTCTCCAATGCCGTTTCCAACGCGCTTTCGTCGATAGGGGTGCAGGTGCATCGCATGCCTCTCAGTCCCGACCGTATTCGTTCCCTGATCAGAGAAGCCTCCGAATAGTAGACTCAGAAAGCGGGGAGGACACCATGGCTGACAAAGACATTCGCTGTGCCATTGGAGTTGACCTTGATGCCGTCGCCGGGTGGCTGGGATCCTACGGTGGCGAGGACTCGCCCGACGACATTTCTCGGGGCTTGTTCGCGGGTGAGGTGGGGACGCCCCGGCTGCTGAAACTGTTCCGCAAGTTTGGCCTGACGACCACGTGGTTCATTCCCGGCCACTCCATCGAGACATTCCGCCCCGAGGTGCAGATGATCGTGGATGACGGCCACGAGATTGGTCTGCACGGATACTCCCATGAGAACCCCATTGCCATGAGCCGCGAGCAGGAGGAAGCGGTGCTCAACCGGTGCATCGACCTCATCACGGAGATCACCGGCAAGCGTCCCACCGGGTACGTGGCCCCATGGTGGGAATTCAGCCCGGTTACCGCCGAGCTTCTGCTGTCCAACGGCATCAAGTACGACCACAGCCTGATGCACAAGGACTTCGAGTGCTACTACGTGCGGGTGGGCGACAGGTGGACCAAGATCGATTTCTCCCAGCCTGCGGACGCGTGGATGCAGGCCTTGGAGCGGGGACAGGAAACCGGTCTGGTGGAGATACCCGCCAACTGGTACCTGGATGATCTGCCCCCGATGATGTTCATCAAGAAGTCGCCCAACAGTCATGGCTTCGTCAACCCACGGGACATTGAGCAGATGTGGCGCGACCAGTTTGACTACGTTTATCGGGAGTACGACGATGCCATATTCCCCATCACCATCCACCCCGACGTGAGCGGTCGCCCGCAGGTGTTGCTTATGCTGGAACGCATTATCGCGTACGTTTCATCCCACCCCGGCGTGCGCTTCTGCACTTTCGACCAGATTGCTGTGGACCATCTGCAACGCAAGCCTAGGACCTGAGGGTACTGGACGCGTGGGTTAATCGTGTCCAGTTCTGGGCGAACTGGGCGGGACACAGTATCCAAGGGGAGCTTGGCGATTCTTTAGCGCGGCAGGCCTTGGAAGGCCTGCCTGCTAATGCCTAGATCCTTGAGAATCTTGCTAAACGTTCCTGGCGCCACTTCGGCATTGGCATGGTAGGGAATGGTCGTCCTCCCTCCCGTAGCAGGGTTGCGCCAGATCTCATGCGACCCCTTCGCCTGTCGGTCAAATGCGCACCCGCATTCCACCAGACGCCGGGCGAGTTCCCTGTATGTCATACCGCAACAAGCAAACCATCTTCAACTTCCGAGTCGCGTGCAGCCTGCACATCGGGTGGAAGGATATCATCGTGGGCTTCGTAGGAAGCAATGAACTCCCGTGCTACGCTAACCAGTATGTCGAGTGCCTCCTCGGGGGTTTCCGCCCATGCGCTGCACCCTGGTAGGGATGGTATCTCGGCCATATACAGGCCACCAGTATCTTGAGAGGGAGGGTTAAGGGTATATCGTAAGCGGTAATTTGCCATTAAGGGCTTTCCTTTCGAGGGACGCCCCTCACTTGGGCCTAAGATTCTACCCCTTGATAACTCTTAGGTCTAATCACATGCCAAACGCTTGTGATGGGATTACAGGACACACAAGAATATACGTCCATAGGCTAAAGTCCCTGTCCCGACGTCCGTCCGCAAACTGCGTCTGCCAGTGCTGACACATCGGGCACCTGCTCCAGGTTGGCTGCCAGTTCTATGGCCCGTTCGACATTCACGGGAGAGACGGGCAGCAACGAGTGGGACGCGCAGTCGCGGAACTTGGCGGCCAGCTGGGCGTCGCTGAGGGGGTTGTCCGGCTGACCCAATGGGATGTCCACCCGTTGTACCAAGTGGCTGCCGTCTGCCATGAACATCTCGATGATGCCATTTCTCTGATCAAGCGACGTGTCGTAGGAGTGCTCCATGCGTTGTGCCAGTTGCAAGACTTCCGGTTGGCCCATGCCCTCAAGGGTGAAGTCGGCGAGAGTCACTTCGCCGTTTATCAGGGCCTTGGCCGTGCTGAACGCGATGCTGTTGGCGGCCGATGCTGCAGTGGTGGGCTCCCTTCGTTCCTCCACCGGCTCAAACCAGTTCTTGGTCTGGGGATGACCCGTCAGGTGTATGCGCTGGATGGAACCGAAGTCGATTTGGTGGTTTTCCCGTAGTTTCAGGGCGGCGTCGATGAATGGGTGGCACATGCCGCTGGTGGCCCACGGCTTGAAAACTGTATCCAGGGTGTGGAACCGCTGGCCCAGTCCATTCCGCAGGGCTTCCGGGGCGTAGACACCTGCGTAGAACATGTTGAACAGGCCCGCCTGCCCTTCGATGGCGAGGCACCGGCCTTCCAGTCCCTCCTTGGCCATGAGGGCACTGAGCACGCCGCCTTGGTTGGGGAAGGCAGCGTAGATGCCCTTGGACGGCGGGTCGCCGTAGAGAACCACTTGGCGCGTTCCTGAGACCTGCATCAACATCAGACCCAAGGCGCTGTCCATCTCGTCTGCGTTGAGACCGAGTACCCGGCCTGCGCTGAGGGTAGCTCCGACGTAGCTGAGCACCTGACCTTCGAGGAAATTCTGACGAGTGTCGACGCCTGCTTCAATCAATGCTGCCACGGCACGCATTTCGACCTCGACGCCCGCCACCAGTGAGGCTATGAACTCCCTGCCGTTCACGTTGCCCACTCGCTCGGCCACAGCCATCGGGGCGGTGAGGCCAAAGGCTCCGGGGTGTCCACCCCTAGCTCCGATGGCGTCGTAATTCAGCGCATGCACCGTCGCGCCATTGGCCAGGGCCGCCATCACCGCCGAGGTGCGCTCACCCGTTCCCAACACGCTGCTTTCGGGGACACCCCCGGTTGCCCGGACCACTGCCAGGGTTTCGCGGCAGCCGTCGCCCATGGTGGTACCAGCCAAGGCAGCGCCCAGTGAGTCCAGCACCAGTCGCTTGGCAGTGGAAACGACTTCCGGTGGGAGGTCCTCGTAGCGCAGATTGGCGGCGTAGCTGCAAAGGAGGCCGGTGAGACCTTGCTGTTCTGTCATTGGGTCCTTCTTTGGGGTACGGATGATGGTGGGTAGACCTGACTGATTATACCTGCCTAAAATCGCCTCAATGGCCAGACGAAAAGAAGGCGGCGCCTGCGAACTATGTGAGCGGGAGGTGGGCCGCCTCACCAGCCATCATCTCGTGCCCAAGGCCCGTGGGGGCAAGCATGGCCCGCAAGTCCTGCTTTGTCCCACTTGTCATCGCCAGCTTCACGCCTTGTTCAGTGAAGCCACCTTGGAGAAGGAATTGAGTTCCGTCGATGCGCTGAAGCAGCACCCCCAAGTGGCCAGCTTTCTTTCGTGGATGCGCAAGCAGAAGGGGCAGGCGAGCTTCAGGGTTCGTCGTGCCAAGGGGCGGCTGTGAGGGTGGGCCTCACAGCAGTTGCTCGGGTACTTTTGCGCCAGCTAGGGATGGACGCAGGTTCAATAACTCCTTAATCCGGGCCTCACCCATCTCCTGACGACGCTGCTGTATCTTGTCTTGAACTACCTTCACATATGCTATCCAACCACGCATATACTCTTGGCGGGCATCTCTAATCGGATTCTTCGTACGGTCGAGCCTTCTCTGCTGGCGGATCCATTTGAGATTATCCTGCTCCAGTTCGTAAAACTCTCTAATACCTGGCAAGTAGGGAGGTATCAGGTGCTCTAGACCCTCTCCGTCATAGGCTTCCAGCATCTCCATCAGATCGCCGTAATCCTCGGGCCCTGCAGCTTCAAGCCAAGCCTTCGCGTCCTCCATGCCCCACCCTTCCCAGTCGACTATTGGCTCTCTGTTGGTAAGTCTATCGACCATCTCTTCCGTGCTGCAAGATCGCTTCACTGTAAGGCTGGCACGCACATGGGCTTCCACATGGGCTTGAATGGCTTCCCGGCATATTTGGGAAATGTTGACCTTCCCCTTCAGAGGTCCCATCCGTTTATACAGGTCATTGGGTATGTTTATGCCGACTCTCATTGTTGTCACCTCGTGAACTATGTATGTCGTATGTCACCATAGAGCATACGACATACAGATGAGTGATTGCAAGCCATGCAGTAGCTTCGCGCTATGGCTTCTCGGTCCCTTGGGACTTGAAACAGCCATAGCTGGGGGGTATCCTGCGGATAGTTTGAGGTTCTAGCAAGGGAACTGTGGATGACTACCGACGCAGAAACCAACCCACAAACCGAGTTTACCAACACAGCCGAGCTATCGCGTGCCATCGGTCGCTTGGAAGGGGTCGTGGAGGCCCTCGTTGAGGGCCAGCGCCAATTCAGGCAGGACCTCAACGAGGGGCTACGGGAAACCAACCGACGTATTGACCGGCTGCAATACACTATGATTGGTTTTGGGATTGCTCTTATCGTGGCGGTTGTGGCAAGCAATTTGTTCGGCGGATGACCTTGAATCAAGAACCCAGCCAGCGTTCGCTCAGGGAGGTGCCAGCATGGTGGACCTGAATGACCGGGTAACTCAGAACGGCAACGGTACGAACGGCAGTCAAACCAACGGAAACGGTGCGATTGCGGGCACAGGCCATATCTCCAACGAATACTTCTTCGGCGCCAAGATGACCCACGATGCCGAGGCGGCTTGGCGCGAGGCCGAAGGCGCCTCGCAGATCGGGCCCTTCGATTATGTCCCGCCCATGGGGTTCCGTGAATATTGGTACCCCGCGCTTCTGAAGAAAGATGTGGGTCCGCGCAAGCCCGTTTGCGTGAAGATGCTGGGCGAGGACATCGTTTTCTTCCGTGGCAAGCAGGACAAGATATATGCGCTGTACGACTGGTGTCCCCACCGCAGCGCCCGCTTGTCCCAGGGCGAGTCCGTCTTTCCCGGCACCATCACCTGCGAGTACCACGGCTACACCTTTGACGGTGTGGGGGAATGTGTTGCCGGCCTCATCGAGAGCGCCGACTCACCCATGATGGGCAAGCTGAAGGCCAAGTCGTATCCCACCGCGGAGCATGGAGGGATCGTCTACGTCTGGATGGGTGAGACTGAGCCAGTGCCCTTGGAAGAAGACCTGCCACCGGAGATCTTGGACGACCGGATTCATTTTTTCTACCATAGTGCAGTGTGGGACGCCAACTGGACCGAGCCGGTGAACCAAGGCATGGACTATCACGAGGCCTATCTGCACCGCAAGATGTTCAACCATTTCGGTGGTTGGAAGGCCCCTCTCAAGTTCAAGTTCCACGGCATCATCAGCAAGGACCTGGGATTTTTCCGGCCCCGCCTCTCCAACTATGGTGGCATCAAGGTCGTCCACGAGGATGAAAAGAGGGTCTGCAGCAATCCTGCGTCGCAATCATTCGGTGAGGTATATCACCCACGCGTTGAGGACACCTGGCCCAAGACCCGCTGGTACATGATCCTTAAAGGCAAAAGGCCCAGCTTTGGCGTAGGGAAGGGTGGACAGAGCCTGCTGGGGATCCCCAACTATCTGCACGGCGTGGAGCTTCCTTCCTTTATCCGTGTCGGGGGAGGCAGCTTCAAGCCCGCCATGAGCCTGCACTTGCGCTGGATGGTGCCAGTGACCTTTGATACCACCCGCGTCTGGAGCTTCACCATCGGTCCACGGCCCAAGACGTGGCTGGGACGGCGCTTCAAGGACCTCTGGTACCACCTGTGGCGCAAACCGAACACCATCAAGCGCATCAATGAGTGGGAAGACTTGGTGACGTTCCAGAAAGATCGGTTGCGGTATGACCTGCCGCAGAAGCTGAGCATTCTGGACACCAATGTCATCTTCTTCAGGAGGCATCTGGCGCGGCGCGCCCGGGACTTCCAGAGGCTGGGTGGCGCCTATGGCTCGAACCATCCTCCCACGCGTACAGGCGCAGAATGGAGCGCAGCCAAGGCCGCCGAGAATGGCGCCGCCGAGCACATCGAGGCCGCTGAGAGGATCAAAGTAGAAGCTGACTAGAGAGCAAATAACGCCTGTAACCCACACGGGCTTTCGAATACAGGGAGGAAACGATGGCAGACAACGGCAGGGTCATCTCGGCTGATGGTCACCTGGAAGTGTTGCCGGAGCGCTGGACCGACAGGGTGCCCCAGAAGTACCGTGACCGGGCACCGCGTACCGTGGAGTTGCCCAACGGCGGGCAGGCCCAGATGATTGAGGGCCGGCCCTTGCAGGAGGCTTTCTTCCTCGACTTGAGAGCGGGGCGGGCCGAGGGGCAATGGCAGCCCACGGGTCTGCGGGTAGAAGACTCTGCGGGGACTGGTCCTCCGGAGCAGCGTCTGAAGGAACAGGATGCCGACGGCATGTCCGCTGAAATCCTCTACCCGGCCATGGTTTCCGGTCCTGGGTTGTGGCGCAACATCCGCCATGACGAGGTCTACAAGTCCATGGTCCGCGCCTACAACGACTGGCTGGGCGAGGAGTACGCTCCTTTGAACCGCAACCGCCTCGTTACCATGGGCGTGCTGCCTTGGACGGGTGTGGACGACTGCATTGAGGAAATGGAGCACTGCGCCAAGCTGGGCTTGAAGGGTGTCATGCTGGGGACTTTCCCCAGTGCCAAGGGCTACCCCACCGCGGAAGATGACAAGTTCTGGGCTGCTGCCTTGGATATGAACATGCCGCTCACGGCCCATGTGCAGTTCGACCGCTCCGGGCCGCGGGCCAACGATCCCACCTTCATCTATCCCAATAACGACCCGGAAGTGCTGGGCTCGTTGCGGCGCCACTTCCTGGACTGGATTATTTCCCAAGGCATGGGCCCGGCTCTGAGCATCACCCAGATGGTGCTTTCGGGTGTGTTCGACCGCTTCCCCAAGCTCCAGATGTACTTCGCTGAGACCCGACTTGGTTGGGTACCCTTCTGGATGGAACATGCCGACTTGTGGTACCAGCGCCATCTCCACTGGGCTGAGTCCCAGTTGGGCTTCAAGCCCTTGAAGGCGCTGCCCAGCGAGTACATACGCAATCACGTCCACTTCAGCATCCAGTACGAACGGGTGGCCTTGGAGAACCGGCATCACATTGGCGTCGACCACATCATGTTTGCTACCGACTTCCCCCACATCGAGTGCGAATGGCCCAACAGTCAAGGCTTCATAGAGAAGCTGTATGAAGATGTGCCTGAAGACGAGAAGCGGAAGATACTCTCGGACAACATGATCAAGTACTTCCATCTTGAGGACGCCTTCGAGGTCAACTAGACATTGCAGTACATTCCCCCGTTTGTGCTGAGCGCAACGGAGCGGAGACCTGGGGCCTGAGCACAACGGAGGGAGTGAAGCAACGTGGACCTGATTATTCGCAACGCCAGCCTGCTGGACCGGCAGGGCATTTGGGATGTTGGCATCCAAGGCGACCGCATAGCTGCCGTCGAACAGCACATTTCCGAGCAGGGCACTGAGGAGTTTGACGCGGTGGGGCGCCTTGTGGCGCCGACGTATGTGAACGGCCACACCCACTTGGACAAGTGCAACCTTGGCGATGTGATGCGCCCCAACGAGACCTATAGCTTCCAGGAGTGCTTGGCCATTACTTGGGAGCACAAGCGGACCTACACCGTCGACGACATCGTGGAGCGCGCCAGCCGCGCCATTCGTGAGGGCATCTTGAACGGCACCACGGTGTTCCGCGTCTTTGCCGACGTCGATACCATCGGTGGCCTGCGTCCGCTGGAAGGAATAATCGCGCTGCGGGAGAAGTGGCGGGATGTGGTTCCCATCGAGGCCGTCGACTTCCCTCAAGAGGCCATCCTGCGGGACCCCGGCACTGCCGAGTTGATGGAAGAGGGCATGCGCATGGGGGCCGACGTCGTTGGCGGTCTCCCTTGGCATGAGCGCTTGGATGAGGATATGCGGGCCCATGTCGACTTCTGCTTCGACTTGGCCAAGAAGTACGACAAAGACATCCACATGCTGGCGGATGATACTCTGAACCCTAACAGCCGTTCGTTAGAATATTTGGCTGCGCGCACCATCGCCGAAGGCTTCCAGGGAAGGGTGTCGGCCAGCCACTGCGAGGCCATCGCCGCCTACGACGAGTACCATGCCCACAAGGTGATGGACCTGGTGCAGGAAGCTGGCGTCAGCATTTCCAGCAACACCCACATCAGTCTCGCTCTATCGGGACGCCTGCATCTGGAGCCAATTCCCCGTGGAATCACTCGTGCGAAGCAGATGTGGCAGAAGGGGGTCAACCTCTTCACCAGTCAGGACGACGTCAACGACCCCTATTACCCCTTCGGGCGCAACGACCAGCAGGAAGTAGCGGCGTACCTTTGCCACACGGCATTCATGACTTTTCCCGATGAAATCCGGGCTGTGTTCGACTTCATCACTTACAACGCTGCCCGCGCCATGCGCCTGGAGGACTATGGCTGTGCGCCCGGGTGCCGGGCTGACCTCAACGTGCTAGCTGCGCCGACCATCCAACATGTTCTGCGACTGCAACAGCCGCCGGCATTGGTGCTGAGGGGGGGCAAGGCGCTCGCTCGCAACGAGTTGAGGCAGGAGCTTCTGCAGGACGCGTAGCTCATTGGGCAGCGGATAGCTTCGGTTTAGCGAAACTTGGGGGCGACCTGCTCGCTGAGCATCCGGAGAGACGCCACCATCTTCTCGCGGGGCATGAGGCTTCGGTGCGTCAGCATCAGGTTGCGTACACCGGCCTCGCGGAGGGCTGCGATCTGCTCGGCTACGCGACGGGGGGACCCCACCAGTTGTTGTGGGCTTTCGGGGTCTGGCTCGACGCCGTAACCGTCGCGGTCTAGTGGGACCGTCTGGGTGGGCATGGCGATGTCCTTCGGATTCCAGCGTTCTTGGATGTTTATGAGGTGCTCGGTGGCCCCGACGAAGGCGGGTATGAATTCGTCTAAGGCTTGGTCGTCGCTCTCGGCAAGGTGGGCCTCACGCCATACCCAGCACTGGTCCAGAAGGTTCTCGACCTCCTGGTCTGAGAAACCAGCCTCGCTTGCCGTGTCGGCATACAGGTTGAATACTCGAGCCAAGCCGCTATTGGCGCGTCCCCGGTACAGAAGCGGCCGCCCAGCTCGGGCCATCTCCATGATGATGTTGTCGTCGATGCAGGCCCTAGGCAAGGGCGGGTGGGGCTTCTGGTAGGGGCGAGGACGGACGGAGGGGAAGGATACCTGCCAGTATTTGCCGTTGTAGTGTACTTCGTCCTTGGTCCAGGCGGTTATCAGAAGGTCTTCGGCCTCACGGAGTTGCTCAACGCCTTGGGCGGGAGTAGTGCCGAAGCCGACATATTCGAAGGTGTTGTAGGTGGCCCCACGACCCGTGCCCACTATGAGGCGTCCGTGGCTCAAATTATCCAGCACCGCGGTCTGGATTGCGAGGCGCACAGGGTGATGCAGGGCCATCTCCACGATGCCGAACCCCAGCAGCACCCGCTTGGTGCGTACTGCCATGGCACTGGCCAGCATCAAGGGATCACCGTACACCACCTCGCCGGTGAAGTGGTGCTCGGCGAACCAGATGGCGTCGAATCCCAATTCCTCCACAAGCTCGGCCTCGAACATGCACTCGTCGATAGCCGCGGCATCGTTGGAGTCATCGAAGATCATGGGATAGAAGAAGTGGCCAAAGCGCATCCGGTCCTCCCTGCTCCTAGTGCAAAGCCCCATTATGGGCGGGGAGGGCCCGCTTAACAACCGGATATCTTGCTATACTGCCACAGTTGCCCTCCAACCAAATAACCGCCTCAAGCAGCATTAAGGAGAGGGTCATGGTGCAAAGCTACATTGGCGCCCCCATCACGCGCAAAGAGGACGTCCGGTTCCTCACGGGGAAGGCTATCTATACCGATGACATCAAGGCGCACCATCTCCTGCACGCCGCCATACTGCGCAGCCCGCATCCTCATGCCCGCATACTTTCCATAGATTCCAGCCGGGCGCTGGAAATGCCCGGTGTGATTGCGGTATTCACGTTTCAAGACATTGCCGACACCGTGGAGCCCCGGCGCATACCCATTCGCGTCAGCACGAATCCGGAGCTGGAACCCTTCCTACAATACCCGCTGGCCAGCGACAAGGTGCGCTTCGTCGGTGAAGCGGTAGCCGTGGTCGTGGCGGAGAGCCGCCCATTGGCCGAGGACGCGCTGGACCTGATTAATGTGCGCTACGAGCCTCTGCCTCCAGTGGTGGACTTAGAGGACTCGCTCGCGGGCGGATCGCTGCTGTTTGAGGACCATGGAAGCAACGCAGTAGTGGATTACACCATGGATATCGGCAACTACGACGAGGCTGTCCGCACTGCCGACTACACGCGTAAGGAGCGCTTCCGCTGCCACCGGCACACTGGCAACCCCATGGAGACCCGAGGGCTGTTGGCGTCCTACGATGTGGGTCGGGACGAACTTACGGTATGGGGCGAGACCAAGGTGCCCCACTTCAACCGGGGCGTGCTGTCGCGCCTGTTGCAGATGCCGGAACACCGTATCCACTACATCGAACCCGACGTTGGTGGCGGCTTTGGCGTTCGAGGTGAGTTCTACCCGGAAAACTTCCTGGTGCCCTTTGCGTCGATGAAGCTGGGCCGACCCGTCAAGTGGATGGAAGACAGGCGCGAGCATCTGCTGGGTTCCAACCACTCTCGCGAGCATGTCTGCGAGATCGAGATCTCCGCCAAGAGCGATGGCACCCTGCTAGGTATGAAAGCGCGGATATTGGGGGCCTTGGGAGGGTACGTGCGTACCCACGGTGCGTTCATACCCATGTCCACTGGTGGGCTGCTGATGGGGCCCTACCGTATACCCAACTACCAGTGGCAGGTGGTCTGTCTGCTGACCAACAAGACGGGCATGGGTACCTTCAGCGCGCCGGGACGTTACGAGTCCTGTTATTTCCGCGAGCGCATGCTGGATGTGGTGGCTGCGGACCTGGGCATTGACCCCACTGAGTTGCGTCGTAAGAACCTGCTCGAGCCCTCCGACATGCCTCACACTGTCGGAGTCACCCGTCCCGGAATGGCAGAGATGGTCTTCGACAGCGGCAACTATCCCCAAGTGCTTACCGAGGCCCTAAGCGCTATCGGTTACGACGGGATCAAGGGAACCGCCGGCAGGCAGGAAGACGGTCGCTACACTGGCGTTGGCGTCGCCTGCTTCGTGAAGAGTACCGGGACGGGTCCCAGCTACGAAGGGGCTCGGGTGGTTGTGAATGGGCCCCGTCAGGTGGCCGTCTATCTCGGCGTTGCCACCTTGGGGCAGGGCCATGAGACAACAATGGCACAGATATGCGCCGACGGTCTGGGTGTCCCCATGGAGTATGTGACCATATACCACGGCAATACCGACTTCATGCCTTACGGAGGCGGCACTTTCGCTAGTCGTGCTACTGTCATGGCCGGGAATGCCCTCTACATGGCAGCCCAGGAACTACGGAAGAAGGTGCTGCGTTTAGCTGCTGGCTATCTGGATGTGGATCCTTCCGAGTTAGAGTTCGTTCAGGGCAACGTTGTGCGCCGTGGCTCCGATCTTGAGGGGCCGTTGATGGACTTGGGACAGGCCATGCAGTTGGCGTCGCCCGCCTCCCGGCACAACCAGGGGGAGATGGGCCTTGAGGCCATGGCCACCTTCCACCTAGGCCATGAGTCATTCCCATACGGCACGCATGCCTGCCAAGTGGCCATCGATATTGAGACGGGCAAGATCGAAGTGCAGAAGTACGTGGTGGTGGAGGACGTGGGGCATGTGATCAACCCCCTGATCGTCAACGGTCAGGCCATAGGCGCGATCGCCCAAGGCATCGGAGCGACGATTTTGGAGGACCTGCCATACGACGCAGCGGGGCAGCCTTTGGCCACTACCTTTATGGACTATCTGCTGCCTACCAGCACGGAAACACCGAACATAGAGTGTCAAGTGCTGGATCTTGCGCCCTCGCCTTTGAATCCCTTGGGAGTGAAAGGAGCTGGCGAGGTGGGCATCGTCGCCACTGGCGCGGTGCTCTCCAACGCTGTGTCGAACGCGCTGCGGGACTTCAACGTTCAAGTGCGGGACCTGCCGCTTAGCCCTGACCGTATCAAGTCGCTGGTGCGGGGGACATCAGAATGATGGGTGCTCTAACCCTGTGCTGAGGGTCTTCCGTCCACTGCTCGTTACCCGGGAACGGCGAGAGGTGCTGCTGGCGCTGACCTCAGCCTATATGCTGGTACAGCTTTCCAGCCTGCCTGTGGCACTGTCGCTGCCTACGCTTGGAGAGGTGTTCGGGGTCAGCATCAGTGATGCCGCTTGGGTGGTGGTCATGTACTTGCTGGTGCTGGGAGGGTTCGTTCTTCTGGCGGCCCGCCTTGGAGACCGGTATGGCCATGCCAGGGTGTTCTTTCTGGGGATTCTAGCTTCCACCATCGGGTCCGGCCTGATTGCGTTGTCACAAGACCTGTGGCAAGTGGTGATGTGGCGGGGAGTAGCCGGGTTGGGCTCTGCCATGATCCTGGGCAACTCCAACGCCATACTCGCTGCCACCTTCCCCCCAGATGAGCGGGGACGTGCTTTTGCCGTCCCGATCATGGGGGCACGCTTCGGCACCCTGACCGGTCTGGCATTATTCGGGCTGTTCCTGCAACTGCTCGACTGGCGGTTTATTTTCATCAGCTTCATCCCATTGGGCGTGCTGGCAATGGCAGCATGCTTACCCATGCTGCGCCATGCTCCGCCGCCTCCCGCGGCTGGCTCCACGGGCAGGATCGACTGGCTAGGTGGCCTGCTGCTGGTCGCTACGGCGATGGTGTTGATTGCCTCAGGTAATCATTTGCACGGCGGGGAGGACACCTTCCTCTCCAGTGACGGACTCACTTATCACCTGCCCATGCACGGGGCCTTTCTGGCTCTTCTGGTCGTCTTCGTGTTGGTGGAACTGCGTGTGACCAATCCGATCGTGGATATGAAGCACTTTCGGCAGAGCCAGTTCTCCATGGCCCTTGTATCCAATGTTACCTACCACTTCTCCATGCTGGCCACGATGACATTGATACCTATCGTGGTGGAGGAAGGGTTCGGCATGTCGCCCCTGTGGGTGACGGTGGTACTGGTGCCCAGCCAATCCCTGGGTATATTTATGCCCATGGTGGCAGGCTGGGTGTTCGACCGGTACCAGCCGCGTCTGTTGCGGCCCGGCACTATGGCCCTGATTGCCGGAGGCTTCCTGATGGTGGGCCTGCTGGTCCCCCACATGCCCTTCTGGACTCTGCCGCTGCTGATGATGCCCATTGCCGTGGGCACCAACATGTTCAACCCCGTCAACAATGCGACCATCATGAACTCGCTGGCCTTAGAACACCGTGGCGTGGCTTCAGGGATGCTGGAGACAACCCGGGAGTTGGGACATGCTCTGGGGGCCACGGCGGCTGCTGGCGCCTTGGCACTGGCATTGCCCGCCTCCATCGAGGCCCTGTCGGAGATTTCGGCCCAGTCCTACTTCCTTTCGGGGTTCCGGGCGTCCAGCCTCATGGTGGTGCTGGTGCTGCTCGTAGGGGCTAGCCTGGCTCTGTTTCAGCCGGCCACTTCCAGTCGAAACCTGTTTCGTCGTGCCCCTGAGCCGTCACAAGCCGGGTCGGGCGACGACTAGGTTGCCCAGACCCACAAGGACTTTTATGATTTGACTCGGCCCTGATAGGGGCGGGAGACATTAGCCATGACCACTGGATATATGTCCGTGGAGGAACACATACAGGCTGCCCGTACCCTCTTGGAAGAATCTGAACGGGAGTACCAAGAGCAGGTCGCCAGCCTACAATCGTCCGAAAAGTTGTGGGGAGCGGCATCCCACGCATCGATAGCGAAGGCCAAACAGCAGGGCTGGACTGTAGGCTCACACCGAGCCTTGGTTAATGTCTCGCAACTAATCGCAGACGAACTGGACGACGAGCGGTTTCGGGCTGCTTTTTCCGTAGCCAGAAATTTCACAACAGGTTCTACTGTGACAGCCACTTCGACCCATTCACCAAAACCAGCACCTTGGAGGACGATCGGGAGATGGTTGCCCGCTACGTTAACAGGGTACTGGCCGTAGTGGAGGGATCGGACCTGCGGAATGGCTCCGCTGGAACCGCAGGATAACCGAACCAACACAGAAATTCTAACCAGAAAGAGGTACATCCATGCCACGACGCGTACCGGCGCCCAAGAGAGAGGACGTTCCTGAGAAGCACAGAGCGGCCTATGACGAAGTAGCCGCACCGTTCGGCGGGGCCTTTGGTTCCGGTCCGACTTCAGTGCTGGCCAACAGCCCTGAGATGGCGCTCCGGGCCAATAACCTGGCTGAGTACCTGCGGAAGGAGTCAGACCTTCCTCAGAAGATCCGGGAACTGGCGATGCTGATTGCAGCGCGCACTATGGACTGTCAGTTTGTCTGGAACGCCCATGCTGCATTGGGGCGCCAAGCAGGTTTGAACGATGCCACCGTCGACTCGCTGCGCGACAAGCAGCCCCTGCCTGATTCGGTACCCGCTGACGAGGCGATCGCAGCACGCTACGGCTTGGAAATCTGCCAAGGCCACCAAGTCAGCGATGCCACCTTCAGTGCTGCTCTGGAGCACTTTGGGGCCAAGGGGCTCACCGAGTTCACCACGTTTATGGGCTACTACCGGATACTGGCCCTGAACGCCAATGCTTTCGATATCGACCTGCCGGCCAACATCACCGAGCCGCTACTGCCGGTGTAGGTTCTAGACCTTCGCCAAGGCTTCCAAGTCGAAGTTGTATAGCTGAGCGGCGTTCAGTCCCACTATTTTGGCGCGCTCGTCGTCGTTCACGCCTTCGAGGATTTCGTCGAGTATCTCCATGGAGCGCGGGAATGTGGCTTCGGCGTGAGGATAGTCGGAGCCCCACATCAGGCCGTCGACACCTATGACATCCCGCAGCCGGATTCCTATCTGGTCTTCCTGGAAGCTGAGGTAGACGTTCTGGCGGAAGAAATCGCTGGGCATCATGCCGTTCTTGAAGCGATAGGAGGCTTCCTTCTGGCGCTCGATGTAGGTGTAGTCCATGGTGCCAAGCAGGTGGGCTGCCCATGCCAGCTCGAACTCCACGATGGCCAATTTGAGCTTGGGGTAGCGGTCGAACACTCCGGCGAAGATCATGTCGCATAACGAGGTCGAGGGCAGGAAGACTTTGTTGGCCCGGTTGCTTGCTACACGCACCGAGTCGGGTCCGGCCCCGCGGTTGTTGCCCACCCGGCTGGTGGCTGTATGCAGGCTCAGGGGCATGTCCAGGTCTTGGGCCAAGGCCCAGAAGGGTTCGTACTCAGGGAGGTCGTAGCGACGATCCTCGGGCGGATATTCGCTGATCATAGCCCCAGGCATTCCCATCTTGGCGGTGCGCTCAAGTTCGCGCATCCCGTCTTCCACGTTGTCGAGGTTGATCATGGCGATGCCTTTGAGCTGCTTGGGGTGGGTGCTGCAGAAGTCCACCAGCCAGTCGTTGTAGGCACGGAAGATGGCGGAAAGCAGTTCCGGGTCCTGTACCCTGAAGTAGAAGAGGCCTTGGGAGGGGTAGAGGATTTCTGCGGAGACGCCGTCGGTTTTCATGTCGCGGATGTGTTCGTCGGGCAGGTAACCGCCCACGTGTACATCCTCGAAGCGGGCCTCGTGCTGGATGTCTTCAGGGTTCTCGAACCGCACCCCCGCGCCCGATATGAGTCCGATACCTGCTAGGAACTGGTCGCCCTCCACGAAGAGGCGGTCCATTCCGTCCACATGACGCATGTGGGGGGCCCGCTCCTTGAACTCGGAGTCGATGCGGGTCGTCCACAGATCGGGCGGCTCGAACACATGGGAATCAGAGGATATTACTATTGGCCCGGCCATACCCACCTCCTAGTTAAATCCCCAGTAGTTCTTCCAAATTCTTGTACAGGATCTTTTCCTTCTCTTCGGGGGTCAGGCTCTCCAAGCTCTCAATCCATCCGCCGGGAGATGGGTCCCATGGCACGTAGGGCCAGTCGCTGCCCAGTACCACGCGGTCGATGCCGACCTGGTCGATGAGGAAGCGCACGGCAGCCTCGCTGGGAGACACCGTGTCGTAGTAGATGCGTGGGATGTAGTGGCTGGGTGGCTTGCTGATATTCGCCCGCGCCTCGCTGCGGACCTGCCAGCCACGGTCCAAGCGTCCCATGCCATAGCACGCTGGGCCTGCGCCGTGAGCGATACAGACCTTGAGATCGGGGCACCTCTCCATGACCCCGCCGAATACCAAGGCGCAATATGTAAGCACGTCCTCTACGAGCACCCCAAACAGGTTCCCCAAAGTGTAGGGATTGGAGGAGGCAGCGACGATGTTGTCCTGGGGGTGGGGGTGGAAGAATAGGATTGCGCCCATCTCCTCGGCGGCCTTGAAGAGGGGGAGGAAGTGGGGCTCGTCCCAGGAGTGGCCGTTGACCACGGTGTCCAACTCGGCTCCTTTGAGTCCCAACTGATTCACGGCCCGGTCCAACTCGTTGATGGAGGCCTGCACGTCCTGGGTGGGCAGGGTAGCCAGCCCGGCGTAGCGGGTGGGGTGCTGCTTGGCCATGGAGGCAATTTCGTCGTTGACCTCGCGGGCCTGCTTCAGGCCCTGCTCGGAGTCGAGGTGATGGCCGAACCAAGCGGTGGCCATGGAGACGACATGGACATCCACGCCTTGGGCATCCATGTCCTGGATGCGCTCCTCGGGTGTGAATCTTAGTTTGGGCGTGGGGATGGCGTCCCGCCGCACAGGGCTGACGGTGGAGCCCAATCCCTGCCCAGCCTCGTACTTGAAGCCGTACCACTCCTGACCGGCGTCAAACGCCCGCCAAGCGCATTGGGGCAGAAGGTGGGCGTGTATGTCGATGTGTCGCATTCGGCGACCTCCGTTGACTCGTTTTCTCTTGCTAGAGACCCAGCAGGTCTTCCAGATTCTTGTGAAGGATCAGTTCCTTCTCGTCGTCGCTGAGGTTCTCCATACCCAACAGCCAGGAGACGGGCCAGTCGATGCACATGTCGGCGGGCCAGTCGGTGCCTAGGACCACCCGGTCGGCGCCCACCTTGTCTATGAGGAAGCGGAGGGTGGCGTCGCTCTGGGTGATGGTGTCGTAGTAAAAGCGGCGCAGATATGCGCTGGGTGGCTGGCTGGAGTTGGCCCGTACGAAGGGGCGGTTCTGCCAGCCGTCGTCGATGCGCTCTATGGTGTAAGGGATGTACCCGCCGCCGTGGCATAGCAGGACCTTCAGATCGGGGCACTTGTCCATCACGCCACCCAATACCAAGTGGGCGAAAGTGAGGCTCCGCTCGGCCAGGTTGCCCACGGTGTTGGGCAGGTGGTAGCGCGGGATGCGGTCGGTGACGATGGTGCGCCCGCCTTGGTGGAACATGACCAATGCTCCGGCCCGCTCCGCTGACTGGAAGAAAGGCAGGAACTCGGGGTCGTCGAAGCGGCGGCCGTTGACGGTGTCGTCGATCATCACGCCCTTGAGGCCGAGGGTGCCTACTGCCCGCTCCATCTCGGCTATGGCGGCGTTCACGTCCTGCATGGGGAGGTTTGCCAAGCCGGAGAAGCGGTCGGGCCTGCCGGAAATCATGGAGGCTATTTCGTCGTTGGTCTCGCGGGAGATGGCAATGGCGTCGCTGGCGTCGGCGTCATAGCTGTAGAGCAGCGGATATATCGATACCACCTGCATGTCGACGCCCAAGGAGTCCATGTCGCAGATGCGCTCTTCCGGGCCCCACTGGAGACGGCCGTCGAGGCGCCATCGCTCGGAGCGGTTTTGTATAAGGTCGATTCCCTTGTCGTCCTTGCCGAGGGTAACTCCATGCCAGTCGTTGCCTGCTTGAAGTGCATTGAGGCATCGCTGGGGCAACAGATGGGCATGGACGTCGATACTTCGCATGTGCCTAAGTCCCTCCTATGGTCGTTCCCATTTTGGCTCCGCTTCGTTCCCGTGTCCGGCTTGCGGGGCGGACGGCAACTCTATGGGGGGCCGTAGCTGGAGCAGTCTGCAAAGATTGGCCAACCCATAGCTGGAATTGCAGACCAGTCATATCTGCGGGCGCATTTTTCGTAGCTAATTTTCCTGCAAAACTGCAATCGTCGTAGCCAAGTCGTAGCTGGAAAGAACCTGCAATCGCTAAACTCCGGTCTCAGAGACTGTCCTTGGATGGCATTTCGTATAGATGGCCATTGTGCTTCAAATTGAGGTGCCGTCAAGCTAGACAGTTAAGCGTAGCAGGGCGATAGCGGGCGGGCAAGCTGGAAATGTCACTAGTAGACTTCCAAGTCTCGCAGGGCGGGCATCACCTGGGTGCCCAAGAGGCGGATGGAGCGCATCAGGTCTTCCTCGGGGATGGACCCGATGTTCACCTCGCACATCATGGTGTTGAACATGCCCTCGTGGGCTGCTGCGCGTATGCGCTGGGTCACCGTTTCCGGAGAACCCACGAATATCAGGTTGTTGTTGATCAGGTAGTCATAGTCGCCTAGGTTTTTGGCGATGTCCAGGACCTGGGTCTCTCCTCGCGCTTGGACCGTGGAGTGCAGGGCCTGCTGGTTCATGCCGGGATTGTCCCAGCCGTGGCGGAAGGTTACCTGCATGGAGTGGAGGATGTGCTCCCTAGCCTTGGCGATGGCCGTCTCATCGTCCTCGTCCACGTATACCATGGTCCAGTAGCCGATGTTGGGCTTGCCGGGGTTGCCCTCCTCTTCCCACTGCTTGAGGAAGGTGCGGTAGCGGGGGGCCACCATGGCGCGGGGGTAGAGGAAGATGAAGCCGGTGTGGCTGCCTTCCTTGGCCAGCTGGGTCAGGGTGTCGGGCTCGCGCGTCTGCCTCCAGATGGGCGGGTGAGGTTGCTGGAGGGGCTTCACCGAGAGGGTCACGTCGTTGTACTCGTGGAACTCGCTCTTGAAACTGAAGGGACCTTCGGTGCCGTAGGCGGCTTTAAAGAGGGGGATTATTTCCTGGGTGAGGGCGCCACGGTTCTCGAAGTCGGCCCCGGCTAGGTGTCGGAAGAACTCGGGGAGTACGCCGGATACCAAGCCAATCTCCAAGCGGCCATTGGTCAGGTTGTCGAGGACTGCGACCTCTTCGACCAGACGGATGGGGTCGTAGAGTGGGGGTATGAAGCCTTGAGGGCCGAGACGGAGGTTCTTGGTATGGGCTGCTGCCCCAGCGCAGTAGAGAGTGGGGGAGGGCATCAGGCTCTCGGCGGGGTTGAAGTGGTGCTCCACGGTGAAGCCGTAGTCGAAGCCCAAGTCATCGGCAAGCTCCAGCTCGCGCCAGAGTTGCTCGTACCGCTGGTGGGCCGTCATTCCCTTACGGCTCCAGACATGGGAGAAGTGGGCGAATTTCACCCGTGGACCTCCTTAGGGTCATGTAAGCGATTATTCATTGAGGGCGGGAACAATGACATAACTCGAATTTCTTTTTGTTCCCATTTTCTGACTGCGTCAAGAGTAAGAGGGCCTCACCGGTGATTCCGGGGCAAAGCCGGAAGGGACGAGGACGCCCACTAGAAGAGAACGCCCACTAGAAGAGGTTCTCGGGAAGCTCGGCTAGGTAGTCTTCCACGTCCTCAAGGGTGACGACATCGGCGGCCCAAGCGTGCATGTTGAACAGGGAAATCTTGTGGGACATCTCGCCACGGTCGAAAACGCACTCCTCTACCACCGACACCTTGAAATTGTGGGAGAAGCCGTCCAGCACGGTGGCCAGGACGCAACCGCTCGTGACAGTGCCTGCGACGATGAGGGAGTCCACCTGCAGTTCGGTCAGGTAGCTGATGAGGGGGGTGCCGAAGAAGGCGCTGGGCTTGTCCTTGAAGATGAGGATGTCCTGTTCCTGGGGTGCGATCTCCTCGACGATGGCGTTGGCCTCGTGGGTGGCCTCGGCAAAAATCTCGGAAGCGCGGTAGTTCTTCCCCGCCCAGCGGCCAGCAATGACTGACTTGCGACGCGGGGGAGCGGTGGTGTAGATGATGGGCAGGTTTTTGGCCCTCGAGGATTCCAGCAGCTTCTTGATGTGCTGGACCGACTCCCAGCCCTGATCACCGCAACTGTTGCGGAACCTCTTGATGGAGTCGAGGATGGGCTCGGGGGTATCACCTACAAAGTTGTAGCTGACGTCGACCACCAGCACGGCGGGGCGGCTGCCGTAGCCTTGGCGCTTTCCGTAGCCTGCTGCGTCGAAGACCTGCTTGTCATGTTCGGGTAGTACATCGTCCCAGACAGCCATGGCGACCTCCCGTACGGTGGTTGGGGGGAGTATAGCACGTAGGGGGTAGCTACGGCAGGTCAGCGGATGCGCGTTGCACCTCTGGGATTCGCGCGATACTCTGACGGCTAAACTCCGTCGAGGTCGTCAACCACCGTCTCATGTCTGGGCGTCCCAACTGGTACCACGACCATCCACCAGCCTGTACGTGTGCTGCGTGCGCTGCCGACCGGCGTTTGGATGGACCACTGACGAGGGGGCGCAGATTTAGAGGTTCCACCTCGGAAAGACCCAGCACACCGTCTCGCTCCCAAGATCGACCACAACGGAGTGCGGGTGGGTCGCCGTCACGAAGACCGCCCGCACCTCCCGGAGCCAGTGAACCTCCTAGGAGAGACGGAGGCGGGAAGCGGCTGCATGCCTAAGGCCGAAGAGCAAGGCGGCCTACGACCACACAAGAATGGCTAGCGCTATACCACGCTTCACCAGACACAGGGGATAAGGGCTTGGCGTCTGAACTCGTTGTCGCTCGATACGATGGTTACCGGGCCAATTCTGCTTTGTAGTTCGAGCGCAGTTGCCAGGATAATCATATCGCGGGAGTCGTTCCATTCGTCGGGTAGCTTATCCACAATTGCCAGTGTGAGGTCTTCCACGAGGACGCCTCTATCTTTGATCATCGTGGCCATAGCGGGGAATGGGATGAACTCTCGACGCTTCTTTCGGGCCACGTCCCACATCTCGACCAGAGCGATGGTGGGTACTGCCAGGCTATTGCCCTCCCCGGGATTGTCCATAATCGCTTTTGCGGTTTCGGAGAGCAAAGGACTTTTGGTTAGATACCTAATCAGTGAAACAGCGTCCAAGAGATAAATCAAAACTTGATATCTCGGAACGTCAACTTGGACTGAGAAATATCTTCCTCGGTGATTTCCAGCCCTTCCCATTGTCCGTAAAGATCCAACAGACCGCCGCTTCCCGGCTCGGACACCTGCTTTGCTAGTCTATGGGCGAGCTTTGTTCTAACGCTGTAACTTAAGACCGGAATGCGGTGCTTTTCTCCACTCAGAACCATGCTCTCTTCGCGGCCTAGGGATTTCCCCCAAGGCTTGAACATTTGCAGAACCCTTGAGCTCACGTCTTTCGGAAAAGGCGCATCATCTTCGACCGCGAGCAAGGCAGCATCTACCAGAGCTGCGGCTGAATCCAACTCGTCCTTACCATTGCTGGATGATGCCAGCTCTGGCGAAACCAACCGGCGGTCAAGAATCACCTTACAAGAGTCAGTTGATATTGCGCCGATGCCCAAGCGGAAGTTTGCTCTGAATCCTGGAGGGAGGTCAGGCTGACCCGGATGGGACTGCCGCCAAAGGTCAATCGCGGTTTCTACAAGAATTCTTCGGTATGTGTCCAGTTCCTGCAATACATCCAAATCCAGGAAGCCTTCGACTTCGTCGAACCGCCCTCCCGTGAATTGGAGTTCCCTGAAAGGCTTGACCTCATCAGGTCTGGCCATCAGTCATCACCTTAGAAACGTTTGAGTTAAGAGTCTAGCAGTCAGGGGCTCTGGATGTCACGGTGAGGGTTCCTTGACCAGTGGCCATAACCCTTACTTCATGAGTGACAGAGGGTAAAGTAGGCGCCAGCAACCAATGGAGGTGCCTGTATGACCACCCAACCCAATGCCCCCGACCTTGAAGCCCTGTGGGCGGAACACCTGCGCCATGAGTTTGACACCAAGAACACCCCTGACACCCTCCTCACCATGGTGAAGAACGCCTACGTCAACCATGTGCCCGTGATGACGGGTGGGTATGGGTTGGAGGCGCTGGATGGGTTTTATTCGACGCACTTCATTCCGAAGATGCCGGCGGATGTGGAGTTGACGCCGATTTCGCGGACGGTGGGGGAGGACCGGCTGGTGGACGAGTTCATCTTCAAGTTCACCCATGACATGGAGATGGACTGGATGCTGCCGGGGGTAGCGCCCACGGGCAAGCGGGTGGAGGTGCCCTTCGTGGTGATCGTGCAGTTCGAGGGAGACAAGCTGGCGCACGAGCACATCTACTGGGACCAAGCGACGGTGCTGGTGCAGTTGGGGCTGCTGGACGCGGGCAGCCTGCCTGTGGCGGGAGTCAGGCAAGCCGCCAAGGTTGTCGACCCCCAACTGCCGTCCAACGAGTTGATTCAGCGGGAGTAGGCCCCCTCCGTCGATGCAGCGCAGGATGGAGCTTCAGGCGCGTGCTCAGGCGCTCACCGGATTTGCCAATGTTTCTCTGGGCTTTCGTTTTGTGAGGTTCTTCCACAGCCGGTAACACTCCAGTAGGGCAAGCGCCCCAAAGAAGATGAGCGGGGCTGGCTCAGTGTCCACTATGAGCCAGTGGGCCAGCACCAGGACGGCGGCGACGTAGACACCGCGCTGCAGCATCTTCCACCGCCTCCAACCCATGACCCGCGTCATTACCGTGTTGGACGTGATTGCCATGGGAACGAAAATGAAAAGCGCCACCCAGCCGGTCAGAATCCCTGGTGTCGCGAACTCCGCAAGGACGTCCCGCAGACTTCCTAGATCTACGAAGTAGAACACTAGGTGAACAATGGAATAGGAAAAGGCCGCAATGCCGATGTACCGCCGCCGCTGCAACAGCCAGCCGACCACGCGCGACTTGGGGAATATCGTCTCCAAAGGGGACAGCGACAGTGCAATCAAGAGGAGGAAGGTGGCAAGTACACCGGAGCCTTCTACTATCTCATGCGCCGCCGCGGCACCACGATGCCGTTGACTCTCCTCCGCCAGTGTCAAAAACAGCGGTACTGATGGAAGGGCCAGCACAGCCCAGAAGAAGTAGGCCGAACTGACGATTTTCTTCAACGCAGTTATGAAAGCGTGAGTGTCAACCTTCTCTGCTGATGCCATTGCTAACCCTTACGGTAAAGAACCGAGCTGCATGATACCAAGCAAATATGAAGAACTGTTGAAGTCGGGCCTTGTTCGGACACCGGGTCGCGGGTGTTCGGACATGGCCTTAACAGGGCAACCTTCGCCCCCAAAGAGACCAAATCAGCAACCCCCGTCTAACCGCTGTCGAAAGCCTCCCTAAGAGCCTTGCACGCCTCAGCGATGGCCTGAGCGCCCTTGTCCACCAGCTCCGGCATGCCGAAGAAGCCATGGACGACGCCGTCGTAGCGGGTGCAGGCGGTGGGGACGCCAGCTTGGGTGAGGCGCCGGGCGTACTCCTCGCCTTCGTCGCGCAGGGGGTCGAACTCGGCGGTGATGACCAGAGCGGGAGGCAGACCGGAGAGATCGCTGGCGCGCATGGGGGAGGCGTAGGGCTCGGCGCCGTCGCCCTCGTTGCCTAGGTAGTGGCCCCAGAACCAGATCATGCCAGCTTTGGTCAGCAGGTAGCCGTCGGCGTTCTGTGCATAGGAAGGCGTGTCCAGCTTGAACTCGGTGACGGGGTAGACCATCAACTGGTGCACGATGGCTGGCCCGCCCTTATCGCGAGCCATCAGGGAAACCACTGCGGAGAGGTTGCCACCGGCGCTGTCTCCGGCTACTGCCAGCTTGTTGGCGTCTCCGTTAATCGCAGCAGCGTTGGCGGCGGCCCAAGCGGTGGCGGCGTAGCAGTCGTCGGCTGCTGCTGGGTACTTGTGCTCCGGGGCTAGGCGGTAGTCCACGGAGACGACGACGCAGTTCGCCTGCTGGCAGAGGTGGCGGCAGAGGCCGTCGTGGGTGCGGACGTTGCCGATGACCCAGCCACCGCCGTGGTACCACATGAGAATCGGGAAAGGGCCGGAGCCGGTAGGCGTGAAGACGCGCACGGGTATGTCGCCAGCGGGACCGGGGACGGTGCGGTCCTCGACCTTGCCCACTTCGGGGCCGGCTGCGCGGGGACGGTTGTCGAAATTAGTCCGGGCGTCCTCGGGGGAACACTCGTTTACCGGAGGGAGTCCCAAGGACTCCACTGCCTCCAAGACTGCTGCGGTCTGGGCGTCCACTGGCATGTCATACCTCCCTGCTTTGGGCATTCCCGATGTATGAGGTCACCCTCGTTCTGTTGTGTAGGGCTTCTTGTGTAGGGTTAGCGATACTCGAGCTAGCACAGGAAAAAGACAGGCCCTGAGTATTGCACCCAGGGCCCATTACGGTCTACACATAAAACCCTCTATTTGTCGTCGGCACTCAGCTCTTCTTCGAGCTCACGCCTCTTGTCTGGGGTGATTACCTTATCGCGCTCCAGGCGGTCCAAAATCTTGCGTCGCGCCTTCTCTTCTCGTTTCTTCAAGAAAACTTCTGCCAGCACTTCTGTTACCTCCACTATGGCATAGGAAAGTGGCGCCGCCATGATAGCAAGAGGTTCTAAGCTGCGCCCGGTTTGAACGATAATTCCAATCCACGACCCACCTATAGCAATCGCATCAGCAATAGCAAAGGCCAAGAATGGCACGAAAAGCAGGGCATATACTGCCACGTACTTTCGTGGGATTGGTGCCACGGTAACGATTATGGGCTCAGCAGGGGGCCGTGTCTATACCTGTCTCAAGGGACCCACTCGTGATTCGCGTTGTGACAGTTGCCGAGTCATAGCGCAAGTGGCCGCGGCTTCCTCAGGCCTGCCTGCTCCATCAGTGGCAACACCTTCTCATTGAAGGTCGCTGCGCCGGCTTCGTAGTCGACCCAGTGGAGGGCGATGCCGGAGAGGCCGACGCTGTGGAGCTTGAGGAGTTCGTCCACGATCATCTCGGGGGTGCCGACCAGAGCGTAGCCACCCCATCCGGCGATTAGCTCGCGGCGCATGTGGATAATGCGTTCGGGGGGCATGCTGCGCTCTCCGCTGCCGGTGATGGCGGCGATGAGGCCGTCCACTGCTTCCCAGTCGCCCTTCTCGTCGACGTAGTAGCGGAGGTAGTCCTGGGCTTCCTTCTCGGTGTCCCGGCATACGACGTAGCCGTGGTTCAGGATGCCGATGTCCCGGCCGTACTCCTCTCGGGCCAGCTTCTTGCTGCTTTTCACCAAGTCCTTCATGGTCTCAAGCTCGGGCATGGACTGGAAGCTGAAGTCGGCGTGCTTGGCACCGAAGCGGCGGCCTGTGTCAGACTGGCCTGCGTTGACGATGGTTGGGTAGGGCTTCTGCAGGGGCTTGGGCTGGAGGTGGGCCTTCTTGCTCTGGAAGTACTTGCCGGGGAAGTCGAAGTCCTCTTCCTCGGTCCAGAGGCGCTTGACGAGGGTGAGCCATTCGTCGGTAGCCTCGTACAGCTCCTCGTGGCCGATGGGGTCGATGCCGAACATGCAAATCTCGTCGGGCTTTTGGCCGGCCACCACGTTGAGGGCGGACCTGCCGCCAGCGATGTGGTCCACGGTGCAGCCCTGCTTGGCCGCCAACACGGGGTGAAAGTAGCGGATGTGGGAAGTGTACATAACCTGTATCTGCTTGGTGACGGCGGCGATGCCAGCGGCCCAGGTGAACACCTCGAAGGACTTGTCGTTGAACTCGACCTGGCCCCCGAAGCCCCGCCAGCGACCCAAGGGCAGGAGGAACTCCCAGCCTGCCTCGTCGACGGCTTGGGCGACGCGGACGTTTTCTTCCCAAGTGGGGGTGAGGGTGCCCTCGGCGTGGGTGATGGCCGTGCCCCCGCTAACATTGAGGCAGAAGATGCCCAGCTTGAAGGCGTTGTCGTTGAATAGAGGTAGTTCGGAGCGGTCCATGTCTTGCCTCTTGTGCCCTGTCTCTTCTATCGGCGCTCTCAGGCCCGTATCAAGGCTTGGGGCAACTCTTTCAGGTGGTCGCCGTCCAGTTGCAGCAGCTTGCCCGTGTCCTCCATGCCGAGGCGGGAGGCGAGGACAAAGCCGTTGCCCACATGATCGGGGCCGGGCAGGCGCTGGCGCACGTCTTCGGGGGCTTCCTCGGTGGCGATGGCCCCGCCTGGGGAGATGGCGACCACGCAGATGTTGTGCTCCCGCTCCTCCACGGCCACGAAGCCGGTGAACTTGCGGATGGCTTCCTTGGATACGCCGTAGGGGCTGGCCCCGACGCCCATCTGCTCCGGGTCGGTGCCTCCATAGAGGCCGATGATGTGACCGGAACCTTGGCGCTCCATGTGGGGTAGGACGTGCTTGGTGCAGAGGAAGGTGCCGGTGAGGTTGGTCTCCATGACGTTGTTCCAGAAGGAGAGGTCGAGGTCGGCTACTCTGGGCCAGCGGGGGGCCCAGGAAAAGTGGGTGACGATGCCAGCGTTGTTCACCAGCGTGTCGATGCGCCCGTAGCGGGCGATGGCGGCGTCGACCATGTCTTTCACGCTGGACTCCTGGCGCACGTCCACGTGGATGGGCTCGACGTCGACACCGAGTTCGCCCATCTCGCTGGCCACCAAGTCGAGGGAGTTGATGTCGGCGAGGGCGAGTCTGTCACCCTGCATGGCGAAGGTGCGGGCGATGTGGCGTCCGATGCCTTGGGCGGCGCCGGTAATCAATACGACCTGCTGTTCGGGCATTGATGCGCTCCTTCGTCTTAGCGTGACAATTGGGCGTGACAACTCGATGGTGGGCTGTTGCTGGAAGGCTAGCACTGGCTCTGGAGGCGGTCAACCGAGGGGGGTGGCCGGGGCAAAATCTCCCACTCTTGACACCCCCCGTGAGGCAAACGAATAATCCCAACCGGAGGTGCTCATGGAATTCAGCCTTGACCTGTTCCCAGTGGCTTATCCGGACCGGCAGAGTGGGGCCGATTATTTTCGCCAGTCGCTGGAGTTGTGCGAGATGGCGGACCGGGCTGGTTTCAACCGGGTGAAGGTCATTGAGCACTACTTCCATGCCTATGGGGGGTATACGCCGTCGCCAGCCACCTATCTGGCTGCCATCTCCCAGCGTACCGAGAGGATGAGGCTGGTGACGGGGGCTGTGATCCCTGCTTTCAACCACCCGCTGAAGCTGGCGGGCGAACTGGCCATGGTGGACTGCATGAGCAACGGGCGGTTGGACGTGGGGTTCGCGCGGGCGTTCCTGCCCCATGAGTTCGAGGCTTTTGGGGTATCGATGGATGAGAGCCGGGCCCGCTTCGAGGAGGGCATCGAGGCGGTGTTGAAGCTTTGGACGGAAGAAGAGGTGGACTTCCAAGGCAGGTTCCACCAGTTCAGCGGGGTCACGTCACTGCCCAAGGTGGTGCAAGAGCCCCACCCGCCGGTGTGGGTGGCCACGGTGGCAACGCCGGAGTCGTTCATCTGGACCGGCGAGCGGGGCTACAACCTGATGGTGGTGCCGTACTTGGGGGACTTCGGCGAACTGGCGGAGAACATCAACCTCTACCGCGAGGCATACAAGAAGGCGGGGCATGGCGAGCAGGGCGGGATCATGATGGCGATGCACATGTACATCGCGGAGGACCGCAAGACTGCTGTTGCCGAGGCGCAGGGTCCCATGGATGAGTACATCCGGGCGTTCCGTGAACCCGCCACTTGGTGGTTGAGCCGGCAGTCGGACAACTACTCCCGCTATGGGCGCATCGTGGAGTTGATTGATGCGTTGAACTATGACCGCATTCTCAACGAGACCAGGGCGCTTATCGGCGACCCCAACGACATCACCGGACAGATCAGGTACATCTATGAGGTCTTCGGAGACGTGGAACTCAGCTTCCAGGTGAACTTCAGCATGATCACGGATGAGCAGGCGAAGCGTTCGGTGGAGTTGTTCGCCCGCGAGGTAATGCCCGGGTTCGCCAGCTAGGGTTCTCCCGCAATTGCGTCACCTTGCATGTGGGGCGTATGCGGTGCTCATGAGTGGCGAAGCCAGTTTTCCGGCCAGAACGGGGCGCTCTTGGCCGAGGAGCGCCCGTCTTGCTCCTGCTCCGGAGTGTCGTCTTCCTCGTCATCCAGTATCTCGCCATCAGCAGGCTGCTCGCCGTCCTCGAAATAGGCCGCGGTCTGGACGCTAGCACGAGCGTAGTTGCTGGCGCGTGCTGAGTAGACCGCAGGCTGGCTGGACATGCCCACGGCGGACCCCTGCGCAGCAAGGTCTTCCGCGACGACACGGTCAAGGCCCTGTGACATGAGCATGAAGGCCCAGCCAGCCTCCTTGCGCTGCTCGACCATGGCTTTGATGGATTCCTGTGTGTGCTCCTGGCTGGCGTTCTCGTAGCCGTCGGTGTCCACCATCATCATGACCCTGTCCCCGTCGGAGACCAAGCCCTCGGCGTGGATGATGGCCCTCCCAACGGCGTCGTAAAGAGGAGTCATTGCGCCCGGGCTGTAGTCTTCCCGGTTCATGGGCGCCCATGATGTAGCTTCGCCTTCGAAGAACGTCAGCCAGCGCTCGCTGTCGAACATGAACACCGTCAGGTGTGTGTCCTCCGGCAACGTCTTCACGTATTCGTTGGCGGACGTGACCACCCTCTGCTCCTGACCTGCCATTGAACCCGTGGCGTCCAGCACCACGACTGCGTATTTCTGCAAGGAGACCTCCCGAAAGAATATTCTCTATTATAACCTTATATGTGTATATAATCAAGTAAGTCTGATGTATATCAAACATGAGACTTGACAAGTAACACTCAAGAGTGTAATGTATCGACTGAAGGGCATGGTCAGTTGAATCAAGAGACGCAAGCCCTGAACTGAATAACAAAAGAGGAGGTAAATGCGATGGCTACTATCAGGCGATGGGATCCCCGCGGAGGCTTGGGACGGATCCCACGGCATATGGACTTCTGGGGGCCCAGGTTCGAGGGGTTCCAGGGTTGGCCCAACCGGCGTTCGACTTTTGGTCTGCCGGTGGACGTCCACGAGTCCAGTGACCGGTTGGTGGTGCAGGCCGCCATGCCGGGCCTCAAGCCCGAGGACTTTGACCTTACGATAGAGGACAACGTCCTGACTATCAGCTGCGAGACCAAGTCGGACATCTCGGGTGAAGAGGGGGCCTACCTGCACAGGGAGAGGGTGTTCGGTGCTTTCCAGCGCTCAATCCAGCTTCCCAAGACCGTCGACTCGACCCAGGGCGAGAGTGTGTACGAGGACGGCGTCCTCACCATCAGCTTTCCCCACCGGGAAGACGCACGCCCGAAGCAGATCAAGATCCAGGTGAACCGTAACGGCGAAGAGGTGGAAGCCTGTTAGGCCAGACCACCTACAGTTCGGCCGTAACGAAGAGGCCCTTGGCGAGCGCCAAGGGCCTCTTCGTGTTGCCCCGTTTACGCCAAGCACTCTTACATCGTTATGGGTCTCCCATAATCCCAGCCCCCACCGCTATCCCATCCCACGCCCTCCACCCGTGACATTTTCCTATCGACGATCGCCCCAGTCGTCGCTATCATACGAGCATGCGTTCACATGCCACCGCACTGACACACCTCTCCGGAGAACATCCCTGCGCAATGCCACTATCATGTAACGTGATGTTCGCACAGGAATGGGTTGGAGCGGCAAAGTATGCCACTTCAGCTCCCCAAGTCCGAAAATGCGGACAAAAATCCCAAGCTGGACAGATACGAAGCCGCGGACAATGCGTACAACTCCAGATACAAAAAAGCGCGCCACAGCTACGCCCTTGTCCGCAAAATGGGAACACTTGTCGCGCCCATCCTGCGCCGGGGCCACAAGAATAAACATCGTGAGACCTGATACTGTGGCTACAGGGTAGCCCATTCCTGCGAAAACCCATCCGAATTTGGAGCACTGCTATGACTGACTCGCTTGACCCACGTGCAGCCGGAGCCAGGAGGTTGCGGGATAAGGTTTGCATCGTCACCGGTGCAGGACAGGGAATCGGCCGTGCCACAGCCCGTAGGCTGGGCGAGGAGGGTGGCAAAATCGTCGTCGCCGAGCGCGTCGATGAGAGCGCCACCCGTACCACCGTCGAACTGCGTGAGGCAGGCGTGGACGCCACCAAGGTGCTGGCTGATGTGGGCACCTTCGAGGGCGCTGAGGCCATGGTGCGAGAGGCCATGGCCGCTTATGGCCGGGTTGATGTGCTGGTGAACAATGTGGGTGGCACCATCTGGATGCAGCCCTACCACAAGTACACCCCGGAGCAGGTGAACCTGGAACTGGAGCGCACCCTGTACCCCACCATGTGGTGTTGCCTAGCCGTGCTCCCGGTCATGATGGAGCAGGGCTCAGGCTCCATAGTGAACCTGGGTTCCCAGTCGCCTCGTGGCCTGCACCGCCTGCCCTACGCCGTGGGCAAGGGAGGCATCTTCGCGATGACCAAGGTGCTCTCCATGGAGTACGGCCAGTACGGCATCCGGGTCAATACTGTCTCCCCCGGCGGGACGGCAGTGCCCGACCGTATCACCCCTCGGACTGCGCTGGGCGGGGGCATGTTCGCCGACGAGCCGGACAACGAAGAGTACGCCGAATACCGCTCCCAGATGCTGGAAGACATCCGCAACCAGCAGTCCATCAGGCGCCCAGGCAACCCCGAGGAACAGGCATCCACCATCGCATTCCTAGCCTCAGACGATGCTTCCTTCATCACAGGGCAGGTAATCAACTGCAGCGGAGGTCAGTCCTAGCGAGAACCGAAGGAGCTGAGACCATGCCAGACTACATGATGATTTCGGCGGACTCCCATGTGAGCGAGCCACCCAATCTGTGGGTGGACCGTGTGGACAGCAAGTTCAAGGATCGTGCGCCACGGCTGGCTACAGACTTGCCCGGTAAACAGGGGGCCTACTTCCTGTACGAGGGCTTGGACCCTCATCCCTTGGGCGTGGGCTTGGCTGCTGGCAAGAGTCCTGAGGAACTGGCCCAGTTCCTGCAGGGCGGCACCTATGCCGATGCGCGTCCCGGCGGGTGGGACCCGGCAGCGCGGATGCCTGACATGGAGCTGGACGGCGTGGAGGCCGAGGTGCTCTACACCACCCTGGGTTTCAGAATCTTCTGGCTCAAGGACCCAGCCCTGCAGGCCGAGTGCTTCCGTGTGTACAACGACTGGCTCGCCGAGTTCTGCAGCTACGCCCCAGACCGCTTGGCGGGACTGGCGATGATACCGCTGTTCGACCCCAAGGAAGGGGCCAAGGAGCTACAGCGGTGCGCCGAGATGGGGCTGAAGGGTGCGATGATCTGGTGCTCGCCCCCGCCGGAGCAGCCTTACAGTTCGGACATGTACGACCCCTTCTGGGCGGCGGCGCAAGAGATGAACATGCCCATCAGCCTGCATGCCATCACCGGCGTGGGGCGTGAGAGCCAGTGGAACTTCAGTTTGGAGGAGAGGTACATGCGCTCCACCATCCTGCACCACGAGGTCGAACGATCATTCAGTGTGCTGATCTTCTCCGGGGTACTGGACCGGTTCCCCAACCTGAAGGTGGTATCGGCGGAGAACAGCGCAGGCTGGCTGCCCTTCTACCTGCAGCGCATGGACCGCACCTTCGAGCGCAGCCGTCACGCCTCCGGCTACAACATGCAGCTAAAGCCCAGCGAGTATTTCCAGCGCCAGATGTACTGCACCTACATCGACGACTTCGTCGGCGTTGCGACACGGGAGTTCATCGGCGTGGACAAGCTGATGTGGTCCTCCGACTACCCCCATAACGCGTCAACATGGCCTCACTCCCAAGAGGTCGTTGAGCGGGACTTCGCCGGGGCCAGCGACGAGGACCGGTACAAGATTACCCGTGGCAACGTCAGCAAGCTGTACGGGTTCGACCTGTAGCGATGGCCGGTGTTGACCCGCTGCAACAGATGCGCGAGATATGCCTGTCCTTACCCGACACAAAGGAGACGCTGACGTGGGGCACGCCCCATTTTCGTGTCGGAGAGAAGATCTTCGCCGGATACAGCGACAAAGACGGAAGCCCTTCGATCGGTTTCAAACTGGAGAAGCCCCACGCCGAGGCGCGCGTTGCCAGCGACCCACGTTTCACCCGCTCCAAGTACGTGGGTAAGCACGGCTGGGTCACCATGGATCTAGACGGCACAGAGGACTGGGATGAGGTGGAGGAACTCATCATGGAGAGCTTCCACCTCATCGCTCCCAAGAGCACCTTGGCGAAGTTAGCGTAAAGGCGCGTAGGCCGAGGCCCGGGTGCTACTCGTAAGCGTAGCTGTAGCTGGGGCTCACCACCCGGCCTCCGTCGACTATCAGATAATCGCGGTCAATGGGGTTGCCGTCGAAGAAAGCGGTAAGACACTCGCGGATGCCATTGGCGTACCGCTGTTGGGCCTCCAGCGATGTGCCCGACGTGTGGGGGGTCATTGCGTGGTTGGGCATGTTGCGCCATGGGTGGTCGGCTGGGGCGGGTTGGGGGTACCAGACGTCGCCAGCGTAGCCCGCAAGGTGGCCGCTCTCCATGACCTCGACGAGGGCGTCGGTGTCGACGATGCGCCCGCGAGCAGTGTTCACCAAGTAGGAACCACGCTTCATTGTCCCGAGTAGGCGGCGGTCGAACAGCCCGTCGGTGGTGGGGGTCAGGGGGATGTTGATGCTGACCACATCGCAACGGGCAACGAGGGGCTCCAGTGCCATATAGCGGGCTCCCAGCACCTGCTCCTCGGAAGTGGAGAGGCGGCGGTAGTCGAAATAGTACATGTCCACATCGAAGGGCTTGAGGCGGGCAGCCACCCGCTGACCGATGCGCCCCATGCCCACAATGCCAACGGTCTTGTCCTCGAGGTCGTGGGAGCGGGAGGCTATGTGGCCGATATCCCACCGGCCCTCTATGACCGAGAAATAGGCGGGGATGTAGTTGCGGACTAGGGTGAGGATCTGCATCACGACATGCTCGGCGACGCTGACGACGTTGCTGCCGGTGATCTCCGCCACGGTGATGTTGCGCTGGGCGGCGGCGGCTAGATCATAATGGTCCGAGCCTACGCCAGCAGTGAGGAGCAGCTTCAGGTTGGGAGCGCGGTCAATGCGGTCCTTCCTGACATAGGCGGGCCAGAAGGGAGTGGCGATGATGACATCAGCGTCCGAGAGGTGGCTATCGAGCTCAGCTCCGGAGTCGGTGATGGCTACGAGACTGTGCCCCCTTGACTCCACCATCTCGCGCAGACCGAGGGCGTTCTCAGCGCATCCCAGCAGTTCGGGCGTGCTTTGGGCATTCGGGCCACCCGGATAGAGGACTGCTACAACTTTCATGGCCTTTTCCCTCAATGCCTTTCCGCGGATTACCCCGGTGGAGATAGGATTCGTGGAGGACGGGGCATTCGTAAGGTATATTCGCCATATTGCAGTGTCAATCCGCAGAAAGACCCAAGGGCAACGGTTGTTGATTGACAGTCCCGTTATCCAAAGTTATCTTGCGGCCGTGCTGATGCCGGTCTTGGAAGCCCGCGCCCACTGTGGCCGCTGAGGAGTTTGCCATGATGATGAACGAGGAACGCTTCTTTGGGCCGGTGACCGTCCGGTCGCGCTTTATGCTGGAGGTAGCCAGCGAACTGTCTGCTATGCCTGAATGGCCACACAAGCAGGTAAAACTGAGTATGCGCGACCAGGTTGGGGGCGATTGGGCAATAACGTTGCTGGCCAGTGACAGTCCGGCAGGTCTGCCCAGTGTGATCAATGGGGAAGCGCAGGTTGCGATCCTCAATCCCAGCGTGGTGCTGGCGCTGGCATCACGGGGCACGGGGCCCTTCAAGGAGCCAGCCGACCTGCGGGCCATCACCGTGATCCACTCGTATGACCAACTGGCCTTTGTGGTAGCAGGCTCGGCGGAGGTGAACTCGCTGGCGGACATAAGGGCCCGCCGTCTGCCATTGCGTGTGTCCCTGCGAGGCCAAGCCGACCACTCGGTGCACATGGTGGTGGACGAGGTGCTAGCAGCCTACGGCTTCTCGTTGGACGACATGGTTAATTGGGGAGCGCAGCTTGAGCACCACCCAGGCGTCAACGACATACTGGGCAAGGTGGACAAGGTGGCACGGGGCGAATTGGATGCCATCTTCGATGAGGGCATCATGGCTTGGATCGGCAAGGGCTTGAGCGTGGGCATGCGTATCCTTCCGTTGGAAGAGGACATCCTGCAGAAGCTGGAAGCGATGGGATTCCGCAGGGGGACTATCGAGAGCAGGCTGTACTCAGGTCTGTCCGAAGACGTACCGGCCCTGGATTTCAGCGGGTTCACTGTGTACACCCGCGCCGACGTGCCCGACCAAGCGGTGCGGAGCATCTGCCAAGCCTTGGAGGTGCGGAAGGACCGCATACCGAGGGACTCAGGCCCGGGCCCGTTGCCACTGCATGAGATGTGCATGGACACGCCGGGTGGGCCTCTGACCATTCCGCTGCATCCGGCTGCGGAGCAGTTCTGGCGAGAGAAGGGCTACATTTAGACAACCGGTTCAAAGACGTTAGAGAGAGATAGGGAGGCGAGCCATGCAAGACAGGCCTCTGCAAGGCAAGGTAGCGATGGTCTCCGGGGCGGGCAGCAATATTGGGCTGGGTCAGTCCATGACGTTGGCGCTGGTGCGGGCCGGGGCGCGCGTCGCGATGGTGGACATTGATGAGAATGCGCTGATGACCACGGCCAATGACATGCGGGAAATCGGTGGTGACGACGCGGTGATGACCTTGGTGGGCGACGTCTCAAGCGCCGACAGCACTTCCAGCATGGTGGAGCAGGCCATCGACCAGATGGGCGGAGTAGACATCCTGATCAACAACGCTGGCACCAACCCTTGGCGTTCCGGCTTGGGATCGGGGATGGCGGCCAATTTCTGGGAGGTGTCTCCAGAAGCGTGGAACAGGGTGATTTCGGTGAATTTCACTGGCCCATTCCTGATGGCGCGGGCCGTGGTGGAGCACATGATCAGCCGTGGCTGGGGACGCATAATCGGCGTTACCACCAGCATGGATACCATGTACCGTGAGAAGGGGTCGCCTTATGGCCCGTCCAAGGCGGGTCATGAGGCGTTCATCGCTACCATTTCCCAGGAGCTGGAAGGCACTGGGGTTACGGCCAACGTACTGGTGCCAGGGGGGATGGCCAACACCAACCTGATAGCGCCCGGCGGGCCCAGCCCCGACGAAATGATTAATCCTGCTGTGATGCAGGCTCCCGTGGTCTGGCTGGCTTCGGAGGCGTCCAACGGGATCAATGGCCGGCGCTTTATTGCCTACAACTGGGACGAGTCGCTTCCGTTAGAGGAGCGCATTGAGAGAGCAGGGGCACCGGCGGCTTGGCCTCAACTGGGACAGCAGTCGAGGCGTCCGCCGGGAGGCTAGGACGTTGCCTCCCGGTTAGTGAAAGGGCGGTCAGTCCCAGTCTATTCGATAGCCACGACCATCTCGATCTCGATGCAGGCATTTCCTGCGGGGCAGTCTATGCCCACGGCAGACCGGGCATGGCGGCCGCGCTCGCCGTAGAGTTCGTACAGCAGGTCAGACGCGCCGTCAGAGACCTCGGAGGTCTGGTAGAAACCCTCGGCGGTATTGACCATGCACAAGAGCTTGATGACCTGGGTGACGCGGTCCAAGTCTCCGATGAAGTTCTTGAGTTCGTTGAGCAGATTCACGCCAGCTTGTCGCGCGCCTTCATAACCCTGCTCCAGAGTCAGGTCGGCGCCAACCTTGCCGTTGACCCTGCTGCCGTCGGCGTAGACGGGCGTGCGTCCTGACAGGTATACGAGGTCTCCGTGCTGCAGGGCTGCTACCCGGTTGGTCCTCTCCACCAAGGCTCCGGGCTTCAGACCCATCTCCTCCATTCTTTGCTCTACCTTCATCAGTATTCCTCCCTTGATTGATTGGTCGATGTTCTCGAAGCCGGTTATGCACGGGAGCGCCTTGCGGGGGCAAACACGACCAGCAGGGTCAGCCGCTCCGTGATGGAGTGGAAGCGGTGCTCTATACCGGTCTCGACGAATATGATGGAACCCGGACTGAGTGTGCGGTCTTCGTCGCCGACCCGGATTTTGCCCCTGCCATCGAGGACACAATAAATTTCGTCCTCGGTGTGAGGCCTCTGTGGGTCTGTCGTTCCCACCTCCAGTTCGTAGATCCCAGCACTCATGGTTCCTACGTTAAGGAACTCCAGGAAGAGTTGGTCGGAGCCACGACACTGTTCCAAGAGGTGAGATAGCTCGAACGACTCCATGCTTTCAACCTCCTGGAGTGTGGGGGTGGTTGTGGCCCTTCTGGAACAGGGACGGTCGCCTACCCGTTACTAGAAGTTATACAGCTTCGCAGTGTTTTCGCCGACGATCTTCGCCTTCTCGTCTTCGGGGACGCCATCCAGGATGCGGTCGAGTATTTCGCGGGACTTGGGGAAGGTGCCCTCAGCGTGGGGGTAGTCCGAGCCCCATAGCAGGCAGTCGACGCCTATGTGGTGGCGCATCTCGATGCCTAAGTCGTCTTCCTGGAAGCCGATGAAGATGTTGATGCGGAAGAAATCGCTGGGCAGGGTGTCGCCTTGGAACCGCTTACCGTGTACGCCTACGGCACGCTGCTTGTAGAACTCGTCCATGCGGTGCATGAAGTAGGGGGCCCACGAGACCTCGAATTCCACCACTCCGACCTTCAGCTTGGGGTATCGCTCGAAAACACCAGCGAAAATCATGCTGTAGACGCACTGGCGGGGATCGTATTCACGATTGGGAAAGTCGGCGCCCGACTGAAGGGCGAAGCCCGTGACGTCATGGCCGGGCTTCCAACGGATGGTCCCTACATGCAGGCTCAGGGGCATGTTCAGGTCTTGGGCTGTGGCCCAGAAACGTTCGTAACTGGGGTGGTCATAGGGGATCATGGGGCTGACGGATATCATGGCCCCCGCCATTCCCATGGACGAAGCCCTTTCCAACTCCCGTGTCCCATCGGCTACATCGTCGAGGTTGAGCATGGCGATGGCCTTGAGCCTGTTGGGGTAGGGGCTACAGAACTCCGCAAGGTAGTCATTGTAGGCACGCAGGGAGGCTGACAGCACGTCGCTGGCTGGTACACGGTAGAGGGTCAGGGCTTGGGATGGGTAGAGGACGCCTGCCTCCACACCGTCGAGGTCCATGTCCTTGACGTGGGCGTGGGGGTCGACGCCGCCTTGGGGCACTGTCTCCATCGACCCGCCGGTGGTCAACTTCTCGGGGTCCTCGAAGCGCACTCCGGCTTGTTGATTGATGCCGATGGCCCCGAACCGGAGGCCGTCGCATATCCACTGGTCGTTCTCGCCCTCGTGGAGAAGGCGTGGCCCGCGCTCGCGGAACTCCTTGTCGATATGCTTTTCCCACAGGTGTTCAGGCTCGATGATGTGGGAATCAGAGGATATAACGCGGTAATCCGGCATGGCCCACCTGCAGTCCGTCTGCTGCCGATGCAATCGTGCAGACGCAAGGCTGAGATACGCGCTCATAATACCCACCCGCTTCGACCAATGCCAGTGCAGCGATGTGAGGACGAGACGTATGGGTACTGGAGGGTCGGGCGAAAGTTGCTAGCCTCTGGGCGGTAGGTTATTGTGTCAAACATCCGGCCATCGCAGGAACCTCTTGAACAACCTTGACGATCCGGCGACCTACCGCAAGTTAGACCCCTCCAACTTTTTCCAGAGGCTCCGGGACCTGCCGCTCCAATTCCCCCGTGTAGAGGAAGCCGTTCCTCTATTGGAATTGCCTGTAGATCTGGCGTCCGTCCACAGAGTAGTGGTGGTAGGAATGGGCGGGTCTGCCATTGGCGGGGAGTTGCTGGCGGACGTGGCAGCTCATGAAGGACCTGTGCCCGTGACGGTGTGGCGGGACTACAACCTCCCTGCATGGGTAGATGCTAGGACGCTGGTACTGGTGTGCAGCCATTCCGGGCGTACCCAAGAGTCCCTGTCGGGATTTCGTCAGGCTGTGAAACTGAAGGTGCCTACAGTTGTCATGACCGGAGGCAAGCTCCTCGCTGAGGAAGCCCGGCAAGAGGGCATACCTGTCGTGTGCTTCGACTACCAAGGAGAGCCTCGCAGTGGAATCGGTTACAGCTTTCTAGGGCCGCTCCGGCTGCTGCGAATGCTGGGACTGCTGCCTGCTCACCCCACTGACTGGACCGAGATGAAGAGTGAGGTCCAGGCACTGATAGCGCAAATCGGGAAAGAGGTGGCGGTGGAGAAGAATGAAGCGAAGAGGCTAGCTTGTGAACTTCATGGGCGACTCCCCATCATATACGGGGGTGGCATCCTGACTGGCGTAGCGCGCCGCTGGAAGACGCAATTGAACGAGAATGCCAAATCGTGGGCGTTGGCGGAGGCGCTGCCAGAAGCCCACCACAACAGTGTGGAGGGTCGGCTGCCGGACTCTCTGGGGCGACAGGTGCACGCAGTGCTGCTGCAGCCCAATGATGCCCATCCACAACTGCAGGCCCATTATCAGACCAGCGCTGTGTTGCTGGGACAACGGGGAATCAGCTTCAGCGAGGCTTGCGGTCGTGGGGCCAGCGTGTTGAGCCAGATCATGACAACGGTGATGCTGGGGGACTACGCCAGTTGCTACTTGGCTATGCTCAACGGAGTGGACCCGTCGCCGGTTCATGCCATCGACGCCATGCGCCGGCAGATGACTGAGGGCTCACTGGACTAGGCCGTCCAAGCAGCAGGGCAGCCTTTCCGCTGGCAGCCTGATTTGCTATACTTCCGAGGTTCCAGCGCAGAACGTAGGAGGCTGCATGCCCGCGTACCCGGTAATTGGCGGCCAGTGGGGTGATGAAGGAAAGGGTAAGGTTGTCGATTTCCTTGCCAAGAATTCCGATTGCATCGTTCGTTTTGCGGGAGGCAGCAACGCGGGCCACACCGTCATCAACGACAGCGGTGAATTCCGGCTGCATCTAGTCCCCTCGGGCATCTTTGCTTCGCAAGCTTCCAGCATCATCGGTAACGGCATGGTGGTCGACCCCGATGTGTTGCTTGAGGAATTGGCAGAACTCACAAACCGTGGAGTGGATACCCAGCGCCTCTATGTGAGCCAGCGGGCGCACCTGATAATGCCCTACCACATTCTTCTGGACCAATTGGAAGAAGAACGTCGTTCTCAAGGCGCTGGGGCTATAGGCACCACGGGACGTGGTGTGGGTCCCGCCTATACCGACAAGACCAGCCGTGTGGGTGTACGCGTAGGAGACCTGCTGGACAAGGACAACCTGAAGGCGCGGCTCACTCAGGCTATGGAACTCAAGAACAAGATGATAACCCGAGTCTACGAAGGAGAGGCCATCTCCGTGGACGAAGTGTATGACCGTTGCCTGACCTGGCGTGACAAACTGGAAGGCCACATTACCGACACCGAGGGAATCATTCAGGATACCCTTGGCGAAGGGGGCAAGGTGCTGTTGGAGGGTGCCCAAGGTACCCTGTTAGACTTGGACCACGGCACTTACCCCTATGTGACGTCTTCCTGGCCTTCGGTTGGGGGCGCCTGCATTGGCATGGGAGTGAGCCCGAACTACATCCGCGAAATCACCGGGATATTCAAGGCCTATTGCACACGCGTGGGCCGCGGACCCATGCCCACGGAGATGCTGGACGCCACTGAAGAGCTGCTGAGAGAGAAGGCGGGCGAGTACGGTGCCACTACGGGCAGGCCACGCCGCCTCGGTTGGTTCGATGCAGTGGCTGGGCGCTACAGCGTCGGGCTCAACGGATTCAGTTCGCTAGTGCTCACCCGCTTGGATATCCTGGACGGGCTGCCATCGGTCAAGATATGCGTGGGGTACCGCACGATGGAGCGCGAGTTGGACCGCTTTCCAGCAGATACCCTGCTTCTGGAGAGATGCGAACCCATCTACGAGGAGATGTCGGGCTGGGATATTCCCACCGCTGGCAGTACTCAGATCTCGGAACTGCCACAAGAGGCAGTGGCTTATCTGAAACGTATCGAAGAATTGGTAGGTTGCTCCTTCAGTATGGTATCGACAGGCCCCAAACGCGAGGAGACCATCGTCCTAAAACAATTGGGCAGCGACGGACTCTAACACAAGCGAATACGCTCACACGGAGGAAGAAATATGAAGCTGGTGCTGTACGACGATTGGAAGCTGGGAGTGGTCAATGCCAATGGCCGGGTAGTGGACGCTGAGGCAGCGCTCTCCGGTCACCACTTCCACAAGCCCCAAGACAAGATCGAAACGGTTATCAATGAGTGGGGCACACTGAAGGCCAAGATTGAAGAAGCCACCCAGGGCAAAGAAGGTGTCGAGGCCGATAGCGTAAAGTTGCGACCACCAGTTCCCCGGCCCAGCAAGCTCATATGCGCCGCGGTGAACTACCTAGAGTTCGGCCAGCGCGAACCCGCCGTGCTGGACGCCTTCCTGAAGTCGCCTTCGGGCATCATAGGCACTGGAGATACCTGCGTGCTGCCTGATGCGCCTGCTAGTGTGTTCCACCACGAGCCTGAGTTGGCATTCGTGATGGGCAAAACGGCCAGCAATGTCAGCCAGGAAGACGCTTACTCCTACATCTTCGGCTATACCAACTTCCTGGATATGTCGGCCCGTGGTCTTCAAGGGGCAGTGGGCAACAGCTTCTGGCTGGGCAAGTCGTGGGATACTTTCGCTCCCATGGGGCCCGCATTGGTGACCGCTGACGAGATTCCGGACCCACAGAACATTCAGGTGCGCCTCTGGAACAACGACGACCCTCGCCACGACTTTCCTACCAGTGATATGGCCCACCCCATCCGCGAACTGGTGTCGGAGATGTCGAAGCTGGCTACCCTTGAGGTCGGCGACGTGGTGGCCACGGGTGTGAACCACCAGCAGATTGGTGCCGTACAGGACGGTGACGTAATCCGCATGCAGGTTGATGAGCTAGGGCCGCCCCTGATCATCCACATCAGCGACCCCTCAAAGAGGGAGTGGCCCCGTGGGATCGATCATGACATGGCTGCCCGCGTGATTGCAGGCGCGCCTCGCCGTAGCTAGGTCCAAATGACGCGCATCAAGTAAAAGAAGGCCTCCCATTTGGGGGGCCTTCTTTTATTGGAACCCGAACGAAGAATCTCCCCATGACATTCACCTATTGGGCTCTGTTTGTATTCATAGCCTACTTCGCCATTCTCATTGGCATTTCCGTTGTCCGGGCCCGCCACATGGACGACATGTCCGACTACGTGTTGGGTGGGCGGAAAATGGGTGCCTTCACGTCCGCACTAAGCGCTGCATCTTCGGCCACCAGTGGTTGGACGATGCTGGTGTTCCCAGCCCTCGCATTCTCCTCAGGGCTCATTCACATGTGGACAGGAATGAGCATCGTCTTGGGCGTCTGGCTAGTATGGACGATCATGGGCAGGCGTATTCGCCGTTACACCATCGCTACCGATGACTCCCTCACCCTGCCGGAGTTCTATGAAAAGCGTTTCATGGACCATACCGGGGTACTTCGCACCTTGGCCGCAGCCATCACGGTGTTCTTTATCGTCTTCTACGTCAGTTCCGGACTGATTTCCGGTGCCAAGCTTCTGGAGGTAGTATTTGAGTACTCACACGAGGATTACCACTATATGGGTGTTCTCATCACCCTTATCGCCATCACCACCTATACCTTCATTGGAGGCTTTCTGGCCGTTTCGCGCACCGATGTGTTCCAGTCACTAGTCATGCTCTCGGGTTTTCTCATCATGCCCTTGGCTTTGATGGTGATTGTGGACGATCCGTTACAGGGTGCGGCCGCTAGGGCAGAGGGCTTTTGGAACCCCCTGACGGATGAGTCTGGAAACACAATTGGAGCTGTGTTCCTGCTCTCCACGGCAGGTTGGGGTTTGGGCGCCTTGGGATCCCAACGAGTGCTGGCACGTTTGATGGCGGTGGATAGCGAGGAGCGCGTACGCAGCAGTCGCAATATCGGAGCTTCGTGGATGACTCTGATATTCGGCTTCGGCTTGCTACTGGGGCTGGTAGCCGTTCCTGCGTTAGCGGAACGGGGAAAGCTTGCAGAGGTGATGTTGAGTGCTGTGATTGCGGCCGTGATGAGCACAGCCGATTCCCAATTGTTGTTGGGCTCAGCCGTGGCCATAGATGACATGCCCTTTATCAGGCGGGTAACCTATTCAGTACAGACAGGAGTTCGTGTCTGGTTAGGCCGTGGCATGCTGCTGGTCATCGGAGTGGTCGCTGCAATCCTGTCTATCTTCCACCCCGAGTCGGTATTCAGTCTGGTATCCCTTGCCTGGGGAGGCATGGGAGCTGCTTTTGGACCGGTAACGATACTGTCTCTTTATTGGAGACGATTCAATTTCGGGGGCGCGGTGACAGGGGTCTTGGTGGGTAGCGCGGTGGCCATTCTGTGGTGGCTGTTGCCATTGGATGCAGACACAACAGCACCCCTGGGAGTCCTTTCGGGTCTATGGGAGGGAATGAAGGGCAACCCAGGCAACATCTGGAGCATTCAACCGGCAACACCCGGCGTATTGATCGCCACGCCCGTGGCGATAGTAGTAACCCTGCTTACGCCTCCCCCGGAGCAGAGGGTAGTGGAGCTATTCGACCAGGTAAATGGCACAGGCACAGCGCCGGTGGACACGGCACAGGGTCGCGGGGCGGCTTAAATTAAGAAATTGTCTGCCTGGGAAAGAAAAGGCCCCTACTACAGCAGGGGCCTTTTCTCTTCTTTAGTGGCGACTCTTGGTTACAGCTGAAGTGTGGACATTTACGCTGGCAACGGCAGATCGATGTCGTAGCGTTCAAGCAGTGCGTCAATTTCGGCAGCTCCCTTTTCGTCGGGGGGCACCAAGGGGAGGCGCGGGTCGCCGACGTAGAATCCCACCTTGTTGAGGGCGTACTTCACCGGAATGGGATTGGAAGCGATGCCGGTGAAACCCTTGCCAATGGGCAGGAGGTGGCGGTGCATGGTGGACGCTTCTTCGCGCTTGTCTTCCAAGGTGAGGTTGATGAGGTTCTTCATCTGCTTGCCAACCAAGTGGGAGACCACGCAGACCACACCGTAGCCGCCGATGGCAAGGATAGGGTAGGTGTCTCCGTCATTGCCGCTCCAGTAGCGGAAGTCATGAGTGGCGCCATCGAGTACTCGGGCCACCTGCTCAAAGTCGCTGGTAGCCTCTTTGACGCCTACGATATTGTCGATGTGGCTGAGACGGACCGTTGTCTCCACGGACATGTTGATGCCTGTGCGGCCGGGTATGTTGTACATGATGCAGGGCAGATGGGTGCGGCCTGCGATGGCCTTCATGTGCTGGTAGATGCCCTCCTGCGGGGGCTTGTTGTAGTAGGGGACGGTCAGCAGCAGACCGTCGACGCCGACTTCCTCAGCCTGCTTGCTCAGCTCAATGCTCTCCCAAGTGCTGTAGTTGCCTGTGCCGGCCACGATGGCCGCCTCTTCGCCGACTGTCGACTTGAGTTCGGCGTAGAGCCGCAGTTTCTCCTCGTTGGAGAGAGTGGGGGCCTCTCCCGTGGTACCACCCACCAGAAAGCCGTCGCTGCCCGACTTCAATAGGGCACGAACAAGGCGCTTGGCCTGTTCGTAATCGACGTTCCCTTGCTCATTGAATGGGGTTACCAGCGCGGTGATCAGCCTGCCCAGCTCTGCCATTGCGACTTTCCTCCCCAAATAGTGTGACTACGGTATGGTTGGGCAATACGCGATGATACTACTCCTTGATTACTTGGCGGTAGGCTGGTTTCATGGCCAAGCCGGTGCCGTCGGTGAAAATCTGTTTGACTTCCATGAAGTCGTCCATGCCGTAAGGACCAAGCTCGCGACCCATGCCGCTCTCCTTGAAGCCGCCCCATATTCCCTCGGCGGGTTGCTGGTAGTTGTCGCGTATCCAGACGGTGCCAGCCTTTATCTGGCGGGCGACACGTAAGGTGCGGGCGTGGTCGCCGCTCCAGACTCCAGCAACCAAGCCGAAGGGCACATCGTTGGAGAGATGGATGGCCTCCTCCTCGTCCTTGAAGGACATAACAGCAATGACGGGGCCGAATATCTCTTCCTGCCCCAGCTTGGACGAGTTGTCCACGTTGGCGAAGATAGTCGGCTCGACGAAATAGCCGTTGTCGAAGTCTCCTCCTTGCAGCTTGTTACCACCTAGCACCAAGTCAAAGCCGGCATCCTGGCCGAACTTGATGTAGTCCATGACTGTGCGCTCTTGATTACGGGATATCATGGGGCCCATATCAGTGGCTTGGTCGGCGGGATCACCCACCTGAAGGGTGCGGCCCAAACGCACCACGTGTTCCAGGAAAGCGTCGTGAATGCTCTCCTGAATCAGCAGGCGGGTAGTGGCGCCACAGGCCTGCCCAGCATTCCGGAACATTCCGAAGATGGCGGCTCGTGAAGCTCCCTCGAAATCGGCATCTTCAAACACCACGTACGGGGCCTTGCCTCCGAGTTCCAAGCTCACCCGCTTTATCTCGTTGGCGGCTTGGGCTGCGATGCTCTTACCGGTCCCTGTCTCCCCGGTGAAAGATATCTTGTCAACGCTGGAACTGCGCACCAACTCATCGCCCACTGTGGAGCCTGGGCCAGATATGAAGTTGATCACTCCCTTGGGCACCCCTGCCTCATGCAGAATGCGCACCAGTTCGTAGCCCGCCATGGGAGTGTAGCTGGCGGGTTTCAACACCACGGTGCAGCCGGCAGCTAGGGCAGGGGCCACTTTGCGGGCGGTTTGTGTGAGGGGGAAGTTCCAGGGTGTGATGAGCCCTACTACGCCGATGGGTTCTTTCACCAAGTTCACCTGTGACCCTGTAGGCAGGAACATCGTCTCGCCATACATCTTACTGGCGAATCCCGCGTAGAACTCGAATACATCGGCCGCTGCCGACACATGTACGGCTGCCTGCCTTGCGGGCATGCCCACTTCCAGACGCACCACGTCGGCCAGCCTCTCCGCGTTCTGGCGGATTAGTTCGCCAGCTTTGAAAAGCACCCGCTCGCGCAGCTTGTAGTTGGTCACCCAGCTCTCGGTGTTTGTATCAAAGGCACGGCGGGAGGCATGGATCGCGTTACGCATATCCTCCGCTGTGGCCTCAGCGGCTTCGGTCACTACCTGGTTCACGTTGGCTGGGTTCTCCCGGGAGAAGCGACGGCCGCCAGTGGCCTCCATTTCCCGGCCGTTTATCACCAATGGGCACTGCATAGGCTGTTGGGTTGCCATTAATGGTCCTCTTTCTTGCAGCGGATAACTGGGGTCAAGCGGATGAGGCCTGCGAGAGGCTGGAAGTTGGCTTCAAGCAGTCCCTCCGCAGGACCTCTTCGGCAATCTGTATGGCATTGAGGGCTGCGCCCTTTCGCAGGTTGTCGGCGACCACCCACATGGCTAGCCCGTTGGGGTGCGACCAGTCCTGTCGAATGCGCCCTACGTACACGTCGTCAGTGCCGGCAAGGTCCCACGGCATGGGATACTCACCCGCTTGGGGGTTGTCGATGATGGAGACACCGGGAAAGTTGGCGAGCAAGTTGCGAGCATCGGTCACAGACCAAGGACCCTCAGATTCGATATGCACTGCCTCGCTGTGGCAGACCAGCACGGGTACACGCACGCAAGTGGCCGACACGGCCATGTCGGGGGCATGCATTATCTTGCGGGTCTCCTCTGACATTTTCTCCTCTTCCTTGGTGTACCCGCTGGAGAGGAAGTCGCCGATCTGGGGCCGAAGGTTGAACGCTATACGTGAGGAGAGGATGTCATCCTCGCCTGTGAGGGTGGCGTTGGCTTGGCTTCTCAGTTCCTCCATGGCTCCACTACCTGCGCCGGATACCGACTGGTAGCTGTCTACCACAATGCGGCGCACCGGGTTCACCGCATGGAGTGGGGCTATGGCCATCACCATCTGGGTAGTAGAGCAGTTGGGGATGGATATGATGCCTCTGTGCTCCTCCATATCCTGCCCATTAATTTCAGGTACCACGAGGGGCACTTCGGGCCTCATTCTGAAGGCAGAACTGTCGTCGATGACCAAGGCCCCTGCTTCTACGGCTTGAGGAGCCAGCTCCTCGCTTAGTTCGGAGCTTACGGAGATGAAGGCGAAGTCCACCCCGTTGAAACAGCCGGGATGGGTCTGCTCTACGCTGACAGGCTTGCCGTTCACTGCAAGCTGCTTGCCCACTGAGCGCGGGGAGGCGAACAGTCGGACAGAACTGACGGGGAAGGCACGTTGTTCCAGTACCTTGAGAAACTCAAGGCCCACGGCGCCGGTGGCACCGACAACAGCTATGCTGACATCCCGTGGCATATCTGGAAGTTAAAGGCCTAGAAGGCTTTCCAAGCCTATCACAAGCCCCTTTTGCTTCACAACCTCACGTATGGCCAGCAGGACGCCGGGCATGTAGCAGTCGCGTCCCAAGGTGTCGTGCCGCAGGGAGAAAGTCTGACCGGTGGCGCCGAATATCACTTCATGATGAGCGCTGCGTCCAGCCATGCGTATGCTGTGGACGCCGACTCCGTTAACCTCGCCGCCACGGGTGCCAGCCAAGGGTTCTTTCTCGCTGTGGTTGCGCTGAAAATTGCCTTCCTGTGCTATGGTTTGGGCCAGAGCCAACGCAGTGCCCGATGGGCTGTCAATCTTGGCCTCGTGGTGCATCTCAACGATGTCCACGTACTGGAAGTAAGGAGCTGCCCGCTTTGCCAACTGCATCATGATGACTCCGCCTATGGCGAAGTTCGGAACCACCAATATCCCGACGGAGTGCTCGTCCGCAGCGGTACGTAGTCGCTCGAAATCCGCTTCTACCAGACCGCTGCTTCCAATGACCGAACCGATGCCTGCTTGGGCGGCTGCCAAGGCCGCCGGGAGAGCGGCCGCAGCATTGGTAAAGTCGGCCATCACTTGGGGCTTGGAAGCCTCTAAGGCATCTGGCAAAGATGTGAACAGGGGGATGGAAGTCGTGCCGTCGGTCGCCGTTAGTATGTCACCCCGGTCCTGTTGGCAGACTGCCCCGACGGTGCGGATGTCCTGCTCGCTTGCGATGGCCGCCAACACCTCGCGCCCCATCTTGCCGGTGGCGCCATGAACCACTACGTCAATAGTAGACACGGGTTACACCTCGGGCATAGCAGGTAGGGCACCGGCACCCACTGATATCTACCTCGAGAATCTGGGCGGACCTGATGGACGGCCGCCGGGCCCACCGGGCCTCGGAGGCCGGTTACCCCCGTCGTTCCTAGGGCCTCCAGGGCTGGACCGTGGGAAGGGCGGGCGCGGACCGCCCGGTCTCTGGCCTGGAGGTGGCCCGCTGGCGCCGGAAGGCCTGCCGTCGGGGCCCTCGGCGCCTTCGAACAGGGCGCGTCGGGACAGGTTGACCCGACCCATGGCGTCAATCTCCAGCACCATCACCGTGAGTTCCTGCCCCATCTTGAGGCCTTCTTCCAAGTCGGTTCCAGCCTCGCTGGAACGAAGAAGGCCATCCTTGCCCGGAAGCAGTTCGACGAAGGCACCCAAGCTGGTAACTCGCGTGACCTTGCCAGTGAAGATGTCGCCCACGGCCAGTTCACGGGTCAGCCCGTCAATACGCGCACGGGCGGCATCTATTCTGGATTGGTCGCTGCTGCCGATGGTGACTGAACCCTTATCATCGACGTCAATGGAGGCCCCGGTTTCCTCTTGTATGGCGCGGATGTTGCGGCCGCCGGGGCCGATGAGAGCGCCAATCTTGTCGATGGGTATAGACATGCGCACATTCTTGGGGGCGTACTCGCTAACATGGTCACGTGGCTCGGTGATTGCCTCGGCGATCTTGTCGAGGATGAAAAGGCGCGCATCTCGCGCTTGCGCAAGGGCTTGGGTCAATACCTCGTGGGTGATGCCCTTGATCTTGATATCCATTTGCAGGGCGTTGATACCCTCTGTGGTACCGGCGACCTTGAAGTCCATGTCGCCTAGAGCATCCTCGAATCCTTCTATGTCGGTAAGCACAGCAAACTGGCCGTTTTCCCCGCTTATAAGTCCCATGGCCACACCGGCCACCGGCCTCTTGATGGGCACTCCGGCGTCCATCAGAGCAAGGGTGCTACCGCATACGCTGGCCATGGAGGTGCTGCCGTTGGAACTGAGCACCTCGGAAACAAGCCGGATGGCGTAGGGGAAGTCGTCGACTGAGGGGATCATCGGCTCGAGTGCCCTCTCGGCCAAAGCGCCGTGGCCAATTTCGCGACGGCCCGGCGACCCGATGCGTCGTACTTCACCAGTGGAATAACCGGGGAAATTGTAGTGGTGCATGAAGCGCTTGGTGTTGTCGGGGCTCAGAGTGTCCAAGGTCTGCCCCATGGATGGTGATGCCAAGGTGGCGATGGAGAGCACTTGAGTCAGGCCACGCGTAAAGAGTCCCGTTCCGTGAGTGCGGCCGAGAACGCCCACTTCGCTGCTGATGGGTCGGATATCCTTGAGGCCACGGCCATCAGGACGCTTACCCTGTTGTAGGATTCTCGTGCGGACGGCATTCTTGAGCACACTCTGGAAGGTTGCCGCCACCTCTCCCTTGTTGTCCTCCTGGGCAAGGGCGTCAACGACTTCACTCTCCAGGGAGGACAGTGCATCTTCCCTGTCGGTCTTGTCGGCGGAAGAGTCGAGGAGTTCAGTCAACCTGCCGTTGAGGACACGCTGCACTTCCTCTTCGAGGCCGTTGTGGTGAGCAGGGCCGGGGCCCTCTTCCTTGGGGGTTCCGACGGCGGCTACCAGTTCTTCGATCATGTCGACGACGATGGCATTGGTCTCTTGCGCGCGGCGCATGGCCTCCAACACCACCTCTTCCGATGCCTCGTTGGCGCCAGCCTCCACCATCATGACGGCATCTCGTGTGCCTGCCACTACTACACTAAGGGTGGCGTCTTCTATCTGGTCATAGGTGGGATTGATGATGTACTCACCGTTGGAATAGCTCACACGGGTGCCGCCGACCGGTCCGTCGAAGGGCACGCCGGATAGCGAGAGAACCGCCGAACCTCCGATGATGGCCAGAACTTCAGGAGGGTTCTCCTGGTCAACCGACAAAGCGGTAATGACGATTTGTATCTCTTTCTTCAAGCCCTTGGGGAAAAGGGGACGCAGGGGGCGGTCTGTGAGGCGACCAGTGAGGATTCCATCTTGGCCGGGACGCCCTTCACGCCGGAAGAAGCTGCCGGGTATCCGCCCGATGGCGTAGAGACGCTCTTCGTAGTCAACGGTGAAGGGAAGGAAGTCGATGTCCCGGGTAAGGGGGCCGGTGACGGCGGTGGCGAGGAGGAGGGAGTCACCGTATTGGACGGTAACGGCACTATCGGCTTGAAAGGCAAATCGCCCGGTCTCGAGGGTGAGGGTATTGTCGCCAATCTGGCGTTGAACGGCATGGGGCATGGCTGGTTTGCGACCTCTCTAATTATGGATTGCGCCTAGAAGCAAGATAGCCCCGAAAGGATCGGGGCTATCGGCGCAAGCCCAGCCGACTAATGAGGGAGCGGTATCTCGCTACATCTTCATTGGTAAGGTAGTTCAACAGCCTGCGCCGCTGTCCTACTAGCTTGAGCAGGCCGAGACGACCGCGGACGTCTTTGCGATGGGTGCGCAGGTGGCCGGTGATTTCCTTAATCCTCTCAGTGAGGATCGCCACCTGCACCTCGGCTGACCCCGTGTCCGTTGGGTGGGTTCGGAACTCTGTAATGAGTTCGGACTTGCGGGCCTCGCTAATCATTCCTCTGCTGGACCTTCTCTTTCTTCTACGAGGCGGATTATAGCACGCCACCTACGGGGGCGCAATCTAGTAAGCGGGGCGGTGCTGGCCGCTCCACATTACACCGGAGTACGATGGACGGTCTCTGACCTGCTGCCCACGAACTCGCGCTCCATGTCCAGCAACTTGGCCTTCACTTCGAGGCCTCCCATACCGTAGCCATGGAGACCTCCGTGACTGCCAATGACTCGGTGGCAGGGGATGACGAGGGCTAGGCGGTTGCGGGCCATAGCTTGTCCTGCAGCCCGGAAGGCGCGCGGTCGACCTGCCTCCTGTGCGAGCCAACTGTAGGTCCGTGTTTCACCCGCAGGTATGCTGCGGGTTGCTTCCCATGCGGCTTTGAAGAAAGGAGGTGCCCCCTCCAGGTCCAGGTCCAGGATATCCATGGCGGTTGGATCGCCTTCGAAATAGCGCTGGATGGCCCAGCATTGGTCCAGCAACCCAGTGGGGTCGTGGGTGGCCCGTCCCGCCTCAGGTCCGAGCCTCTCCAAGGCTTCTTGGGGTGACGGTTGCAGGGTGACTGCCTTCAGGCCTGCCCCGGACACGAGTATAGCTACCCATCCCATTGCAGTAGCGAAGACGTTATACCGTAAGTCTGCCATCCTACCTCCTGCGGGCCTATCCTCTGACGGGCCTGGCCCAGTGTCCTAACCCCTTCGGAAGATTCGGAGAATCAGTTGCCCACGTAGTTGTACCCAAGCCGCGGCCAACGCTCCCCGCTGGGCGTCGGTCAGTTCCTTGCGCCCGTAGAGGTTGCGCACGTATGAGCTCACGAGCACATCCAGATGGTTGGCCTTGGTGGGGAAGGCGAATTGAAGCTGGTCGCGATACTGGAAGGGAGTCTGGCCCAAGGTAGGCGCAAGCCCTCCCAGTCGTGCCAGCAGAGTCAAGCGGCTGAAGGCGATGGTGGGGTCGGTGGAGGGCCGCATGAACCTGTACCATAACATTTGCCACAGGACCCAAACAGCCAGGGGGACTATCAGGAAGTAGAGCAGCCAGTAGTATTGCCTGGACTCCTCTTCCGGGATGAGAGGACCGCCCACACCAAAACCGCCTTCAAGCAGGAGGTCTTCCTCAAGGAAATCATCAAACACATCTGGCGGCAACTCCGGTAGGTCGAGTTCTCCGCCCAACTCCTCTGGCACCGCTAGGAGAGCCTTGACGTTCCCTGGAGTCGGTTCAAAGGTAATCCAACCGTACTCGGGGAAGTAGGCTTCCGTCCAAGCATGGCTGTCGTCGTCCTTGATGACGTAGGTGCCCTCGCGGTCTGTCTCATCTCCGTAGTTGTAGCCGGTGGCTAGGCGGGCGGGGATGCCTGCAGCCCGCAGCAGCACCGTCATCGCCGAGCCGAAGTACTCGCTGTAGCCCTGCTGGGTGTCGAAGAGGAAGTGGTCTACGCTATCAGCATCGAAGGGAGGAGCATCGATCTCCCTGGTGTATTCGAACGTCCTGAGATGGCGTTCGATGGCCTTGGCCTTGTCGAATGAATTATTCCACGGCGCGGTTAGCTCTTGCGCTAGGTCATTTACACGCGGAGGCAGGGTTTCGGGCAGTTGCAGGTACCGCGCCATCACCCAAACAGGGTACTCATCCACAGCTTCCCGTAACTGATCGTCTGTGGCGAAGGACACCGAAGTAGTGGCGGCATAAGCCTCGCCGGGTTCCACCTTGGAGTCGCCGGGATGCAGGTACAACACCTCGGGCGGGTCCGGCACGGCTATGCGTAGGGTGAACACCTCCGGCGTGCCCAAGGGGCGCTCGATGGACTCAACCTTCCAGCCTTCAGGAAGGCGTTGTTCCAGGAAGGCCTCGGCATCGCCTCTCCCAAGCTGTGCCGATGCTAGGTACACCGTGTCGGCCACCCGCTCTGAGCCTGGTGGAAGCCCATCCCGCCAGTCAGGTTCACGGAGATCCATGACGTAGGTGGGTGACTCATAGGTCTCGAAATAGGTTGCCCTTGGGGCTGCCATCACCTGTCCACCGGTAAAGATGTTCTTGTTGCTGAAGACAGCAGTGATCTGTTGCTGGACGGGCAGCCGGTCCTCGTACTCCACAGGTTCCGTGCGGACCTCAGGCTTCCACCCTGGGTATTGCAGAAGGGTGTCCCCCATGGTCCACCCCTTGGAGTTATAGGTGCTGTAGCTGCGCACCTTCAGGTACAAGGGGTAGGGGGACTCGACTTTCAGCACTGGGTTAGCGGTGTTCTTGATGGCGCCCCGTAGGGGCAGCACATGGCTGAAGTCCCGGTAGGGCCGGGGCTTCTTGCCGGGTAGACCGGCAAAGAGCCGGTTGAAGTCTTCGCTGAGGCCGCCACTAGGAGCGCTGAACCACTTGTAAACGGGGCTCAACGGGCGGAATCCCTGGTTATACGGAAACACCAAGGCGAGGAGGAGTATGGCCAACGCGAACCAGAGGCCGTCGGACAGGGTGAACCATGTGACGCCCCGGTCGTACCGGAGGCCGCGCCGTTCCCAATCGTTCTGGCGGTGCACGGTGTGGACTCGCACCAACAGCATGATGGCTGTGAACACGTATAGCATCCAGTCGGCGATGGGAGCCTTCTCGATGTTGGTGAGGTTGATGGCCATGGCAACGCCACCCAGAATGACCACCCCGGAGTAGCGGTGGTGACGGAAAAGAGACCATGCTGCGAAGAATCCGATGCACCATGTGGCCACCATCAGCACGAAGGCGAACGGGATGGAATCTATGCTGATGGACCCCTCTTCCGCTGCGTTCAGCCAGATTCCCAAGCGGTCGAACAGTTCACCAATGGTGGCGACGTCGGAGTGGGTTGGGGTGTAAGCGACAAGCTGCCAGACGATCAGGCCGAATCCCAATGCCAGACCCACAGGCATGAGCAGTATGCCCGGGATCCGTATCCTGCTGAGGACCACAGCAACGAGGATGGCCAGCACCAGCGTGAGCGCCATATTGGGAGTCTGGACCCACTCTGTCCTTTCCACGTTCCAGACCACCACCAGGAGGTGCGTCATCAGAAGCAGTACGGCAAGATAGCCCTCCAGTGGTCGTAGCCAGAGGGCGAAGGACTGCAGCTTCCGCAACATCAGTGGTTGCAGGGGTGCAGACGGCAGGAGTGAGGCCTGCTGGCTCACACCTGCACCTCGAGGTCGGCGCGCACCGGTATATCGAAGCGGCGGACGTTGAGAGGTGCGGCAAGGGCTTGGGCTAGGTTCTGCCCACGCTTGACCATGTAGGTGGGTACATCGTGGGCGAAAAGCTGCTCCATCACGGGCATGGTGTCGCCAGAGCCGCCGAAGTCCGCCGGGTCCACTAGGATCGAGACCATCCGTATGCCCCGCTCCCGAACGGCTTCCACGGATGCGAGCCAGCCTGCGGCAGTGTTGGGGGTGATCAGGACCAGTGTATCCAAGCGAGTGAGATTGGCTTCTACATTCAATATCGCTTGGCCCAGAGCCATCGTGCCTCGCGCTCGCACCAAGGCCAGCAACTCCAGTAGCCTCTCGCCTTGGCCGACGCTATGGTCAGGTCGCAGCACGTAGGGATGGTCGCCATAGGCGGCCATCCCTACGGGGATACCGACTCTCAGCAGTTGGGTGGCTACAGAGGCGGCGATAGATACGCTGAGTTCCTCGGTGTTGTCGACGCCCTCGCCGGCTTGGGCTCGCTGGTGCATGTCCAGCAGCAACCATACGCTCGCTGATATGCCTTGGTCGAATTCCTTGACCATCAGATTGCCGATGCGGGCCGTGGAAGGCCAGTGTACCCGGTTCACACTGTCGCCCTGCACATAGGGGCGAATGGAGGCAGCTTGGGTAGTGGTGTGCTGGCTCCGTTCGCTGCGTCGACCATCGCCGGGCAGACCTGCATAGGGGAGATTGAGGTTGGGCAGGGGTTCTGCCCGGGGATAGACAATAATCCGTTGCTGGCCCAAAAAGTCGCGCTTTACCCGGAACAGGCCAAAGGGGTCGCCGCTGGTGACGCGCACCGGCCCTAGGGTGAAGACGCCGCGGCGGTTGCACTCTACGATGTGCCTCCATGAGCGGGTGTCCTGGGAACCCATGTTTATCACGCGGCCTGCGTGGGGGTCAGGCAAGTCGGTGATTTCCTCCACTTCCAGCCAAGGGCGGGGCAAGCGGCTGTGGTTGCGAATGCGTATTCTCCCCTCCAGGGGAACGCCGACCTGGCCGCGTGTGGCCCGCCGCTCCAGTGTGAGCTCGAGGCGCCGCAGGTTGAACCATGACCACGCCATGCCCACCAGAACCGCAAGCAGGAGCACGTAGGCCAGGCGCCAGTAGATGGCGAAGCCGCTCCCCCAGCCAAGAAAGATGGCAATAACCAAGCCTATGATGGCGAGAATGCCGGGCATGGGCCTAGTCATGGCGTTGGGAGGGAGTCCTTTGCGTAGATTGCATTGTTGTGCCGGGTTTCACTATGGGTTGCTAACCGGAGATTGATGCGAGAGTTTCCTCGGATTTTAGGGCATTCTGGGGTCGCTTTGTAGCTGCGATAGTACATCGTCCGTCAACGGACTGATGTCAGGGAAGCTCGGGCCGGCACGACGTAGTTATGCCAGGGGCTTACTAGGCGGATGAGCGCGGTCCGGCAGGGCGGGAGCGCACTCCTGGGACTGGGACGTTACCCATGATCTCCGTGACGATGCTCTTGCCGTCCACCCCTCTTATTCGGGCTTGCACGGAGACGATGATGCGGTGAGCCAGGACCTCCTCCGCCAACTCCTGTATGTCATCGGGTATTACGTAATCCCTGCCCCTAACCAGAGCTAGTGAACGAGATGCCCGGAAGAGTCCCAATGTGGCCCGCGGGGACGCGCCCAAGCCGACGTCAGACATGGTCCGTGTCTGCTCGGTGATGTTCACGATGTAGCCCCGCAGAAGTGGGTCTACGTGGACGTTCTTGGCCTCTTCCTGCAGACCTGCTATATCCTCGGGCTGGGCCACCGGCTCCAAACTGTCGATGGGGTGGATCCGCTCCTGGTGATCGATGATGGCCAACTCCGCCTCCCGGCCAGGGTAGCCCATAGTCAGTCTTAGCAGGAACCGGTCAAGTTGCGCTTCTGGCAGGGGGAAGGTGCCCTCGTATTCGATTGGGTTCTGGGTGGCCATCACGAAGAAGGGCGACTCCAAGGGGCGGCTCACCCCGTCACTGGTCACCTGTCGCTCCTCCATGGCCTCCAGCAGCGCCGACTGCGTCTTGGGGGTCGCGCGGTTGATCTCGTCGGCCAGCACTATCTGCGACATCACAGGGCCTGGGCGGAATTGGAAGTCCTCGGTCTTCTGGTTGTAGATGGAGATGCCGGAGATGTCGGTGGGCAGCAGGTCGGGGGTGAACTGGATGCGTTTGAAGGAGCATCCTGTCGTAATTGCCAAGCTCTTGGCGAGGGTGGTTTTGCCCACCCCGGGAAGATCCTCCACCAGCACATGTCCTTGGGCTAACAGGGCGGCCAAGGCGTGCTCAATCACCGTTCGCTTGCCCAGAATGACCCGCTCGACGTTATCTACCAAGCGTCGCAGGGTCTCTTGGGCCTGATCAACGGCATTGGTGGTCAAAAGTCACGTCCTTGATGACGGTGTGGGCCTGCTCGATGGGTGTCCAAGTCTAACACAGCCCCAATGCTGTTTCACCAATGCCAATTGTCCCATCCCTTAAGCGAATGCTTTGATGGCCATCTAGTTGACGTTATGGCATAGGGAAACTTATAATACACCTATCAAGTTTATGGCAGAAAGCGGGAGGCCATCCCTAGCCATGAAAGATTGCTATGAGGTGCTGGGAGTCGCTAGAAACGCCTCCCAGAGCGACATCAAACAGGCCTATCGCAAGCTCGCCCGGCAGTACCATCCCGACGTCAACCGGGACGAGCCCGATGCCGCCGAGAAGTTCAAGGAAGTCAACACCGCCTATGAGGTGCTCTCGGACAGCGATAGCCGCGAAAAATACGACAAATACGGCGAGCGGTGGAAGTACGCCGACCAGATGGAGGAGGCGGAGGCGGCTGCCCGGTCGCGCGGAGGTGGCTTCACTACCTTCAGTTTTGGAAACGATCTTGGCAGCTCCTTTGGGGGAGGCCCCTTTGGGGGAGGCCCTTTCCGAGGAAGCGACCCATCCGCCGATCTGCTGGAAGAACTCTTCGGTGGCATGCGCCAGAACGTCCGCCGCCAGCCCCTTCACGTCTCGGCTGACATCAGTCTTCTGGAAGCCTTGGATGGGGCCACACGCTATGTGGAGGTGCCCGACGACAGTGGTGGCACGAGAAGGCTGGAGGTGAAGATACCGGCTGGGGTCGACACCGGCTCGCAGGTCCATATTCCCGGCAAAGAGGGCAGGCGCGAACTCTACGTGGAGGTAAACGTCCTGCCCAGTTCGCGGTTCCAGCGCAAAGCCAATGACCTCTATTCGGAAGTGTCGGTCCCGCTCGTGGACGCTGTGTTGGGAGCCGAAGTATCAGTGCCCTCCCTGAGGGGCACTAGCCTCGCCCTGACTGTGCCTCCCGAGTCCCAGAACGGCCAGACATTCCGGCTCAGAGGCCAAGGCATGCCCTTACTCTCCGGCAACGGCTCGAGGGGTGACCTGTACGTCACGATGAAGGTTGTCCTGCCCACCGGCTTGGACGAGTCGGGACGGGCCCTCTTCCAACAACTAAAGGACAACCTGTCCCCACCCCCGGCAGCGCAAGCGTAACAACCAAGAGGTCCAGGGAACCAGGACAGGGCTCTCGACGATGACAACCAAGGCAGTAGACGAGAAGGAAACAGGGGGATGACGCCATGATGGGGAGAGAGAACCTCGAGAATGAACCCGTCTACTTCATCAGTGTGGTCTCCCGCATGGTGGGCGTTCACGCCCAGACCCTCCGCTACTACGAACGCGTGGGCCTCATCTCGCCCTCCCGCTCGGGGGGCCGTCAGCGTCTCTATTCCTTGCGAGAGGTACAGAAGCTCCAGCGAATTAAGACCCTCACCGAAGACATGGGAGTCAACCTAGCTGGCGTAGAGGTCATCCTCAAGCTTCTGGACCAAGTGGCCAAGCTGGAGGGAGATGTGACCCAACTGCAGGAAGAAGTTGCGCGACTCAGTCGGCCTTCTGCCCGTCGCTCCCGTTGAGACTCTGCCGCCAGCGCCGTTTCCCCGCTACAAGGAGGTGACCAATGCTACTTAGACCAGAGAAATTCACTGAACAAGCCCAACAGGCCATCGCAGGCTCCCAGGAGCTGGTGAGGCAATACCGCCATAACCAGTGGGATGTGGAGCACATACTGCTGGCCCTGCTGCAAATAGAGGACGGCCTGCCAGTGCAGATATTGCGCCAGATGGGAGTGCCCGTCGACCCGCTGCGCGACCAGCTCCGGCGCGTTTTGGAGGGCTCGCCCAAGATGGCTTCCACAGATGCCCAGATATACGCTACTCCCCGGGCTGGCAGACTGATGGACAACGCCCGGCTGGAAGCCGAGCGCCTCAACGACGAATACATCGGTACCGAGCACATCCTCATTGCCGCTACCTTGGAGGAGCAGGGCGAGTCTCCTGCCATCTTCAAGGCTCACCGCATTGACCAGGAAAGGGTATACCAAGCCCTGATGAAGATCAGGGGCTCCCGGCGTGTCACCGACCAACAGGCTGAGTCCAAGTACCGTTCCCTGGAGCGTTACAGTGTCGACCTGACCACCTTGGCGCGTGAAGGCAAACTGGACCCCGTGGTGGGCCGGGAGGATGAAGTGCGCCGCCTGATGCAGACCCTCACCCGCCGCCGCAAGAACAACCCGGTCATGATCGGAGAGGCTGGCGTGGGCAAGACAGCGATCGCCGAAGCCCTTGCCCAGCGCATCGTCGCCGACGACGTGCCCGATAGCCTCAAGGACCGGCGAGTCATGGCCCTCGACCTCGGCGCGATGCTGGCCGGGGCCAAGTTCCGCGGCGAGTTCGAGGAGCGCCTCAAGTCGGTGATGGAAGAGGTTAAGGAGGCCGAGGGTGAGGTCATTCTGTTCATCGACGAGATACACACCGTGGTCGGCGCTGGCGGAGCCGAGGGCGCCATCGATGCCAGCAACATGCTGAAGCCTGCGCTGGCCCGTGGGGAACTCCAGTGCATCGGGGCCACGACCGTAGACGAGTACCGCAAGTACATTGAGAGGGATGCTGCTCTCGAGCGTCGCTTCCAGCCCATATATATCGAGGAGCCCTCGGTGGAGGAGACGGTGGAAATCCTGCGGGCCCTCCGCCCTCGCTACGAAGCCCATCACAAGGTGAAAATCGAGGAATCCGCTCTCACTGCAGCCGCGTCCCTCTCTCACCGCTACATCACCGACCGGCACCTGCCGGACAAAGCCGTCGACTTCATCGACGAGGCAGCCAGCAAGATCCGCATCGACTCCCAGAGCCTGCCACCTGGATTGAAAGAGCTGGAAGCCGAAATCCGTGACGTCTCCGATGAGGAGGAGGCCGCTGCCCAGCGATCCGACTACCAAGCCGCCGCCGAACTGAAGACCAAGCGTCTCGGCTTGGAGGATGAATACAACGAGGGCCGCGAAGCATGGTTCAAAGACCGCCACATCGACGACACCATGGAGGAGGAGGACATCGCTGAACTGGTCGCCAAGTGGACCGGCATCCCCAGCGCCCGCCTGCTCCAAGGCGATGCCCAGCGGCTGCTGGACATGGAGGAGCAGTTGCACCGCCGTGTCGTCGGACAGGATGAAGCCGTGTCCGCCGTCTCCGAGGCCATCCGCCGCTCTCGCTCCGGCCTGAGTGACCCCCGCCGGCCCATCGGCAGCTTCATGTTCCTCGGCCCCACTGGCGTGGGCAAGACGGAGCTCGCCAAGGCGTTGGCCGAGGCGCTCTTCGATGATGAGACTAACATGGTGCGCATCGACATGTCGGAATACGGCGAACGCCATACCACTGCCCGCCTCATCGGCGCCCCTCCCGGATACGTCGGCTTCGAGGATGGCGGCCAGTTGACCGAGGCTGTGCGGCGCCGTCCATACCGCGTGATCCTGTTCGACGAGATCGAGAAGGCCCACCCCGAGGTGTTCAACGTTCTCCTCCAGGTTCTGGACGATGGCCGCCTCACCGACGGACACGGCCGCACGGTAGACTTCCGCAACACGGTCATCATCATGACCAGCAACCTTGGCACGGCGGATCTGGGACGCCAACGCTTGGGTCTGGTGGGTGGACGCTCGGTTGCCAACGACGACGAGCGCATCCGCGAGTCGGTGATGGAAGCGCTGCGGCGGGACCTGCGCCCTGAGTTCCTGAACCGCATCGATGAGATCGTGGTCTTCCACCAGCTTACCCAGGAACAGATCGTATCCATCGTGCACCTGATGGCTGATGAAGTGCAGGAACGTCTCAAGGAACGCAGCATCAGCTTCTCCCTGACCGCTGCCGCAGCCGAATGGCTGGCCAAAGAGGGCTACGATCCCACCTACGGCGCCCGCCCTCTGCGGCGCGCGGTCCAGCGCTTGGTGGAGAACCCCCTTTCCAAGGGTATCCTCGCCGGAGACTATGCCGAGGATGACCATGTGGAAGTGGACTTGGACACCTTGTCCGATGGGCTTGTGTTCCGCAAGCAAGAGGCGGCAGTGCCGATGATGGTCTAAGGCGTAGGCACCACAAGCAAGAGGCGGCAGTGCCGATGATGGTCTAAGGCGTAGGCACCACATAGGCCATCGATGCAAAGTCCAACTGGGACGGTCCGTGTTCAGCGGACCGTCCCATCTCTTCCAGGTCCTGCGATAATCGGGCTTTGCTTTTGCGGTCTGGGTACAATGTCTTTCGGTTCCGACTAGAATGGGCTTCTGAGAACAGACAACGGACCGCCGCCGGTTATCCTGTCTTGACCGAGTGACGAGTCTGCTAACAGAGGGAGGCGCACCATGCCAGACGTCCTGATTCGTGGTGGGCGCATCGTTGATGGGACGGGGGAGACCTGGTACCGCGGCGATGTGGCGGTGGATGGGGATACTGTGAGCATTCACCGTGGGCAGCAGCCGGGGGTCGAGGCGGCTGAGGTGATTGACGCCACTGGCATGGTGGTGTGCCCCGGCTTCATTGACATGCACTCCCACTCGGAGATGGCGCTGCTCTCCGACCCGGACCATGAGGCCAAGCTCCGGCAGGGCGTTACCACTGAAATCATCGGCGTCGACGGGCTGTCCTATGCCCCCATCACGCCCACCAAGCTGGAACCGATCCTCACCTACCTGGCGGCGGTCAACGGCCGCCCCCCCGCTGGCGTGCAGTGGGGCAGCGTCGCCGACTTCCTGTCCCTGTTCGACAACCGCTCCTCGGCCAACGTCGTGTATTTCGTGCCCCACATGGCGGTGCGGGTGGACGTCATGGGCTGGGAGGCCCGGCTGCCCAACGAGGGCGAGATGCGCCAGATGCAGCGGCTGGTCCGTGAGGGTATGCGGGACGGGGCTTTTGGCTTCTCCACCGGCCTGACTTACACGCCGGGGGCCTACTCCGATACGGAGGAACTCGTTGACCTGACCATGCCCATCAAGGAGTTCGGAGGCATTTACGTCACCCACGCCCGCTATACCCTCGGCGACCGCCTTCTGGACCCCTTCCGGGAGGCCCTGACCATCGGGCGCCGGGCTGGGGTGCCCGTGCAGATTTCCCACTATCACAGCCCGGTGAACGGCATGGGTGAGCAGATGGTGGCTCTCGTGGAAGAGGGCCGCAACAGCGATGTGGACGTCACCTACGACCAGTACCCCTACCCTGCCTCCTCCACAGTGCTCCACTCCCTGCTTCCCTACTGGGTGCATGCTGGCGGGCCTGATGCCATGCTGCAGCGCATCGCCACCCAGGAGGTCCGGGAGCAGATTGCCGATTCCATTGACCCCATGTGGGGCGGCAGCATGGACAACTACATCTTCGCCCGCGTCGGCTCCGCCAAGAACCGGGAGTGGGAGGGGCGCTCCGCCACCGACATGGCCCGCTCCCAAGGCAAGAGCATGGTGGACACTGTCTGCGACCTGCTGATCGAGGAGCGTATGGAGGTGGCCTTCGTGGCCCGCACCGGCAACCCCGACAACATACGGACCATCCTCCAGCACCCAGCCCAGATGGTGGGGAGCGACGGCCTGCTCACCGGCGAACACCCCAACCCCCGCAGCTACGGCACCTATCCCTACGTCCTCGGCCAGATGGTGCGAGACGAGGGCATCCTCCGCTTGGAAGACGCAGTCCGCAAGATGACCGCCCTTCCGGCCCAGCGTCTCGGCCTGAAGGACCGTGGCATACTCCGCGACGGCATGAAGGCCGACCTCGTCGTGTTCAACCCCGACACCGTCCGCGCCACCGCCACCTTCGAAGACCCCAAGCAGTTCCCAGTGGGCATCGACCACGTCCTCGTAAACGGCCAGCCGGTGATCCGTGATGGCGCCCACACGGGGGCCCATCCGGGGAGGGCCCTGCGACGAGTTTAGGTGGCCGCACCGGCTGCGGAAGGGCACTGCAAGTGGTGGATGTTTTTGTATCTGTACTTGCAGACTGTTCATAGCTGCGGCGAATAAATTTGTAGCTAATTTCACTGCGAATACTGCAACAGCCGTAGCTGATTTGTAGCTGGAAAGAGACTGCAAGTGCCTTGTGCCGGCCCTGTTCTCGTGCCGGGCTTGGGCGGCAGGTCTTGGCCGGGATTTGGGGCGCAGCATCCCTAACGGTTTTCTGAGAGCGGCCGATTGCGTGTGGATGTTCATGTGTGCTTGCTAGCTAGAATATGCGTTCGTTTTGTCTGATCGTAGCACTGGGATGGGGAATGGGAAAGTGGAAAATGTCATGGGGGGCGCCTTGCCTCGAGACTCACGCCTGGGGGAGACTGGTGGTCCAATCTCCCCTTATTTATATGATGAAAGGTGTCTATAGGTAATGGTCGATATACTCAAGCAGTACAGTCTGGGATCGCAGGAACGGGAGACGATCCATTTCCATCCATTCGTCAGGTTGGACGAATGTACCGACGCCCTCCAGTATGCCGCTACCACGTGTACGGATGATGAGCAAAGCGTGACCTGCTTCAGATGCAATAGCGTTCTGGTGGACGGTGACTGGAGGATGCTGGCATCGGTACAGCCAGGCAGCACATATACGTTGGCGTTCACCGGATATGAAGTGATTCGTAGCAAACGGGAGGTCTATTTGCAGCTCTATGATGGGGAGAGGGCAGACCTATGGAGGATGGACATAAAGAAGCTGTCCTTTATACGTGACCGTATCAAACGGACTCTGGCCGAGTGGGAACCGACGGAATCTGAGAAGGAGATATTCTTAATCGATGGTTGATATACTCAAACACCATAGTTGGGGGTCTCAGGAGGATGGAACGGTCCATTTCCATCCCTTCGTCAGACGGGATGGGTGTAGGAATGCCATTCAATATTCTGGCACTTCGTGTACGGATGAAGAAGAAAGAGTGACCTGTGCCAGGTGTAATAGCATCCTGTCGGGTGAGACATGGATGAAAGCAGCATCTCAGCCAATTCAGACATACAACCTGTCACACACCGGATACGAGGTGATCCGTAGCAGGCGTGAAGCCTATCTTCAGCTCTCCGATGGTAAAAGGGCTGACCTTTGGCGTGTGAATCAAAGGCAATTGTCCCTTATAATTAAACAGATAGACCGAATGCTGGCCGAGTGGGATACGACGCCGGAGCCGGAATAAGCAGACCTAGGGGCTCACCATCCCGTCAAGTCTCTTAGGACGGACAGCGCGGCACCGCCCAGGTAGGGCAGGATGGCTCCTATGTATCCTAGGATGAACGCTCCCATTCAATCCACTCTCTCAGTGTCATCCTCTTATACTACAAGAACCTGCAGGGCTGGCTTGATGGCCGCCGTCCGGTGCCATCCACCCAGCGTGCCCCAATTCCGTAGAGGTCCCAAAAGGAGGTCTGCCCATGCTTGATCTGTTGATTCGTGGTGGAACGGTTATCGATGGCAGCGGCAACCCTGGGTTCTATGGGGCCGTGGGTGTGGAGGGCGAGACGGTCAGTGTGCACCGCGGTGACCTGTCGGGGATTGAGGCAGCCCGGGAGATCGATGCCACGGGCAGGGTGGTCTCGCCCGGGTTCATCGACATGCACGCCCATTCCGGGCTGGTGATCCTTGCCGAGCCAATGCACGAGCCCAAGGTCCGGCAGGGCGTCACCACGGAGCTTATCGGCATCGACGGCAACTCCTACGCCCCCTTCCACTCCCACGAGGACTTTCTCAAGTTCGTGGAAATCAACTCCGGCTTGGACGGCAACCCGCCATTGCCGGGGCGCTGGTCGACGGTGGCCGAGTACCTCTCGATGTTCGACAACAAAGTAGCGGTGAACATTGCCTACATCATCGGCAACTCGCCCATCCGTATCTGCGCCATGGGCTGGGACGACCGCCCCTGCACACTCGCCGAACTGGAAAACCAGAAAGCCCTGCTGCGTGAGGGAATGGAGGAAGGGGCTTTCGGCATCTCCACTGGCCTCGACTACCCGCCGGGCAGCTACGCCAACACCGACGAACTGGTAGCCCTAAGTGAAGAGGGTGCAAAGCTGGGAGGCATCTACCATACCCATGTCCGCAACAGCTTGGGTGACCGCTTCCTCGACCCGCTGCGGGAGGCCATAGACATCGGCAGGCGCAGCGGCATCCCCTCCCACATTACCCACCTGTACCAGCGGGTGAGCGCACCACGTGGCGCCGACGAGATACTGGGGCTGGTGGAGGCTGGACGGGAAGAGGGCTTGGACGTCACCTTTGACAGCTATCCCTATACCTACAGTAGCACCCGAATCCTCATCATCTTCCCCCAGTGGGCCCACGACGGCGGACCGGACAAGCTGAAGGAGGTGTTGCGGTCGCCGGAAGGCCGGGAGCGGCTGCGAAAAGAGGTGGAGCCGAGGGGACAGTCGTGGCGGGATCTCTGGGTGACCTACTTCAAGCGGCCCCACAACAAGAAGTACGAGGGCCTGCCTGTGGACATCGTGGCAGACATGATGAACAAGCACCCGGTGGATGCCCTGTGCGACCTGCTGCTGGATGAGGACCTGCAGGTGTCGTACGTGATTCCGGGGCCGAACATGGCGTCGCTACCCAAGTTCATCGCACACCCGGTGTCGATGGTGGGCAGCGACGCGCTGTTGCTGGGAGACTACCCCAGCCCGCGCTCCTACGGGTGCTTCCCGAATATTCTGGGAGCGTTCGTGCGGGAGGAGGGCTTCCTGTCCCTGCCTCAGGCGATACGCAAGATGACATCCTTCCCGGCACAGCGGCTGGGGATACCGGACCGGGGCCTGCTGAAGGACGGGATGAAAGCGGACATTGTGGTGTTCGATGCAAACACGGTGAAGTCGCCGGCGACGAGGGTGCAGCCGAAGCAGTTCCCCATTGGCATCGACTACGTGATAGTGAACGGCAAGATCGTGGTGGAAGGCGAGCAGCATACAGGTGTGCTGGCTGGCAGGGCAGTGCGCCGGGGACGGGCGTCGACGTAGGTTTCAAATAGGGAGTGTTGTTTGGGCATTTTGTATCACGAAATCGAGATCGGGAGCCCTGATGGGACCCGCTTCGAGACTCTAGAGGCCATGGTGGACACGGGGGCGAGCTATACCGTCGTGCCTTCCGATGTTCTAAGGACTCTCGGAATTCGTGCCCACCGGCGGATGGGCTTCCGTCTAGCTGACGGGACCAGGATCGAGAAAGACGTTGGATCGGCGATCATTCGAGTGTTGGGGCAACAAGAGACCAGCATGGTAGTGTTCGGTGAGCCCGGCGGCCCTGTTCTCTTGGGAGCTGTGGCGTTAGAAACCTTCGCCTTGGCGGTGGACCCACTGGGGCAACGCTTGATCTCGGTCGACGGGCTTCTACTCGACTCCAGCTTGTCATCCAAATCAAGAATACCCACAGATCCAGAGCAACGTAGCGAGGAGGCAAACCGTGCCAGAGCTTGAGCGACGCGACTATGACGGGCTGGCAGCGCCAGCGGGGGCGTTCCACCACTCAGTGCGGTGGGGGAACATGCTGTTCCTGTGCGGAAATACTGCGCGTGGGACGGCTGCCGAGAATGGGACGGCAGGAGAACAGACCGATGCCATCCTCGACAAGATGGATGTCATCCTCAAGGCCAACGGGGCGTCCTTGGCCAACGTCGTGAAGGTGACCAGCTTCGTCACTGACCTGCGGGAGGGTGGCGAGATCGGAGAGGTCCGGCGGCGCAGGTTCGCGGGCGGGTTCCCTGCCAGCACGCAGGTGCAGGTGGCAGCGCTTGGGACGCCGGACATCAAAATCGAGATCGAGGCGATCGCCGTTCTGGACTGATCCTCTGCCGGACCGACTGACCTGGTAGCGCTCCTCGATTGGACATAGATACGGCTATTCCTGGGCCTAACTCATTGACATGGCGGCGGCCTACGGTGGTAGACTTTCCGCAGCCCAATAATGTGTCGTCAGTCGGGGCGGGTGGCCTGATGCTGTGGTTCTGGCTGCGTCTATTGCTCTTGGTGAGGTTGTAATCAGAATGCGTTTCGACGCCTAGATGTTCAATAAAGTACAACTCCTTCAACGTCCCTTCGACGACTACCTCCCCCATTTGCCTCTTGGTCTCGCCGACGAGTTGCAAGCCGTTGCCTCCAACCTCCATGACCTGCGTTTCGTCCATGTGAACAGCACCAGCCTTGGTGGCGGTGTGGCCGAGATTCTGCGTTCCATGATACCCATGATGCGTGGGCTGGGCCTGAAGGCCGACTGGTATGTACTGCAGCCCCACGAGTCTTACTTCGGGGTGACCAAGCATATCCACAACCTGCTGCAAGGCCAGGATGGACGGCTGTCTAACGACGAGATGGACGTTTATCTAGGGCAGGCGGAAGCCGAGGCTCGTTACCTCGGCGGACATGAAGCCATGGGCGACGTCTGGTTCATGCACGACCCCCAAGTGCTGCCCTTGTCGCAGCATGTGCAATGGTCAGAACATGAGCGACGGCTCTGGATATGCCACCTCGACCTTTCGGCTCCCAACCCCAGCACCCTGACGGACCTGCTGCCACTGACCCACTACCACGATGGGCTGGTGTTCTCCCTAGAATCTTACGTGCCTCCGGGGACGAACGGCATGCCGGTCCACATCATCCCGCCAGCGATTGATCCCTTGTCCAGCAAGAACCAAGCCGCAGACCCTGCCAGCGCAAAACGCATCGTGTCAGCCTTGGGCGTGGATACGCAGCGTCCCATGGTAGCGCAAGTGTCCCGCTTTGACGTGTGGAAGGACCCTTGGGGAGTCATCGACGCCTACCGGATAGCTCGTGAGGCTGTTCCCGGTCTGCAATTGGTCTACCTAGGGGTGGTCCAAGCCAAGGACGACCCGGAAGCGGCCGAGATGATAAGCAACGTGCAGGAATACGCTGAGGGCGACCCCGATATCCATCTGGTACATGACGCCGACACGCTGCCCGCACCAGTCGATGAAGTGGTCAATGCGGTGCAGGTGGCGGCGCAAGTCGTCTTGCAGAAGTCGACGCGAGAGGGGTTCGGTCTATCCGCGACGGAGGCGATGTGGAAGGGAACTCCACTGATTGCCGGAAACGTGGGAGGCCTGAAATACCAGATCGTGCATGGTGAATCTGGCTACTTGGTGGATAGCTCTGAAGAGGCTGGACGGTACCTGGTGGAACTGCTCAAGGACCCCGAGTTGGCCTCACGTATGGGGGCCGCTGCCAAGGAGAGGGTGCGGCAGCATTTCCTGCTTCCCCGGTTATTGCTTGATTACCTGAAGGCGGCGCAAGCGTCGCTTGAGGCTGGGACTCCAGTGGTGAACTCACCTGTGCCTGCGATGCAGGATCTTGGGTTAAGCCTCGCGGCCGACGGCGGCTGCTAGACCGCAGACCGAAAACGGGCGTAGACGCTGGGTCCGGCGTAGGCGGCCCGTGGCCCCAACTCCTCTGCGATACGCAGTAGCCGGTTGTACTTCGCCACGCGCTCGGAGCGACAGGGGGCACCTGCCTTGATCTGGCCCGTGGTCCACGCTACTGACAGGTCTGCTACCGTGGTGTCCTCGGTTTCCCCTGACCTGTGGCTCATGACAGTACCCCAGCCTGCCGCCTTGACGGTGTTCACCGCTTGAAGGGTCTCGGTGAGGCTGCCGACTTGGTTGGGCTTCACCAGCAGGGCGTTGGCTGAGCCAGACTGTATGGCCCGCTGGATGCGTTCTACATTCGTCACCAGCAGGTCGTCGCCCACCAGTTGCACTCGTGCACCGAGTCGTGCAGTGAGAGCCTGCCAGCCAACCCAGTCCTCCTCGTCCAGCCCATCCTCTATGCTGACGATGGGGTATTGGGTGGCCCACTCATCGTAGAGGGCGATGAGGTCACTGGATGAAGCCCGCCTGCCCTCGCGGGCAAGGTCGTATTCGCCGTCGCTGATGAACTCGGAGGCTGCTACGTCCAAGGCGAGGACGCAGTCTTCGCCCGGGCGGTAGCCCGCATCGGAGATGGCTTGCACCACCACGTCGAGGGCCTCTTTGTTGGAGGCTAACGAGGGTGCGAATCCGCCTTCGTCACCTACAGTGGTGGTCTGGTCGAGGCGGATGAGGAGACGGCCTAAGGCATGGTATATCTCTGCCCCGGCGCGCAACGCCTCGGCAAAGGAGTCCACGCCTGCCGGGGCCACCATGAACTCCTGGATGTCGGTAGAGTTGCGGGCGTGGCGACCGCCGTTGAGGATGTTGAACATGGGCACCGGAAGGGTTGGCGGGTCGCCTTGGGCTAGGTACTGATAGAGCGGAATTTTTTGGGAGGCGCTGGCCGCCTTGGCAACGGCCATGGACACGGCAAGGATGGCATTGGCGCCCAAGCGCGACTTGTTGGGGGTGCCGTCCAAGGCGACCATCGTCTCATCTATGGCCGCTTGGTCGAAGGGCGATTTGCCTGTTAGAGCTGGGGCCAGCTCGTCCTGCACTGCTGCCACGGCGTTCAGGACGCCGCGTCCGTTGAAGCGGGCTTGGTCGGCGTCGCGGCGCTCCACAGCCTCGTAGGTGCCGGTACTTGCGCCGGAGGGGACCATGGCGTGGCCGGTGGCGCCGTCGGAGAGGCGTACCTCTGCTTCGACGGTGGGGTGCCCACGGGAGTCGAGGACTTCGCGGGCGTGGATGGCGGAGATGGTGGTCATGCTGCAGCCCGACCGGTCCCGGCTGAGCCGGTGCGTCCCTGGGCGGCGGCCAAGGCTTTCTCCACCGCATCCACTGGGTCACTGGCGACCACGATGCGTGGGTCGACCTCGCCGTGTTGGGAGATGGTCCACGTATCCAGCCCAATCACAGGAATGTCCTCAGCTAGGGCGTGGGCGATTTCGGAGAGGGTGCCATAAGCGCCATCCACGGCAATGACGGCGCGTCCGGTGTGCACCACCATCACGTTTCGCGCGTAGCCCATGGAGGTGCAGATGGGTATGTCGACGTAACGATTGGCGGCGGTGTGGTCCTTGCCTGGCAAGATGCCGATGGTCATACCGCCAGCCGCCTTCGCACCGCGGCAGACGGCCTCCATCACGCCTCCCAAGCCGCCACAAGCAACGGCTGCCCCACGGGTGGCGAGTTCGCGGCCGACGGCCTCGGCTAGGACTTCGGCCGCGGCAGGCGGGGCGTAGCCTCCGACAACAGAAATGATGAGCGGTGGACTGGATTCCATGCGTTGGGCACCTCGCTAGCGTGGTTAGTCGGAAGGGATTATAGCAGCGGGGATCAACTGAAAAGGGCCGTCGAGGCTGCGCCAGCAGCATCCACTATCGGCCCTGGGTAGATGCCTATGAAGAATATGCCCAGTACGCTGAGAGCCACCAGCCCTATCAGCAGAGGCGATGTGGGATGGGGTTCGTTCGATTCAGCAGGCACCATGTACATCTGCCGGATTACCATGATGTAGTAGTACAGGGAGATGAGGCTGCTGAATATGGCTAGACCAGCGAGCCACAGCAGACCCTGGTTGGCGGCCGCAGTGAACAGGTAGAACTTGGTGGCAAAGCCGGCAAAGAAGGGCAGCCCAGCCAAGGAGAAGAGGCCGATGGCGATGGAAGCAGCCAAGAAGGGGTTTCTGTCAGCCAAGCCGGCGAGGTCTGATATCTCTTCCTTGGAGGTGGCATTGAAGAAGGCGATCATCGCGATGAAGACGGCCATGTTGGTGGCGGCATACCCCACCAAGTGCAGCATGACGCTGTTGGAGCCTAGGTATGAGCCAGCGGATAGCGACGCGACTCCCACTAGCAGGAAGCCCACCTGTCCCACGCTGGAGTAGGCCATCAGCCGCTTGAGGTTGCTCTGGGCGATGGCCACAAGGTTGCCGACGAGCATGGTGATGGCGGCCAGCACCGCCACGATGATCTTCCAGTCGTCCACCGAGGGCATGAGGCCCTCACCGAATAGCCGGAGCACCAGAGCGAAAGCTGCCGCCTTGGAGCCGACTGCCAAGTAGGCGGTGACGGGAAGGGGCGCCCCTTCGTACACGTCGGGGGCCCACATGTGGAAGGGCACGGCGGCCATCTTGAAGCCCAGCCCCACCAGGATCATGGCTAGGCCGACCCACAGGGCTGGGCTGACGCCATCGGCTCCCTGTAGGAGCTCGAGTTGGGCAGCGATATCGGCGTAGCTGGTGACGCCCAGCACGCCGTAGAGCATGCTCAGTCCGAACAGCAGTATCGCCGATGAGAAGGAACCGATGAGGATGTATTTGATGCCCGCCTCATTGGACTTGGGGTTGTCCCGTGCGTAGGAGGCCATGATGTAGAAGCAGAAGCTCATCAACTCGAGGGAGATGTAGGCTGTCAGGAGTTCGCGCGATGCGGCCATGGCCGTCATGGCAAGGATGGACAGGATGACCAAGGCGTAGTACTCGCCGGGATAGGCGAGGTGTTTGTTGAGGTACTCCATGGAGCCGAGGATGATCACGGCCCCCAGTACAAGGAAGAAGGTCTGGAAGAAGAGGGTGTAGCTATCGATGACGACCAGTCCGTTGTAAAGGGCCGTGTCTACCCCCCACTGGACCAAGAAGCCTGAGATGATGATGCCGACGATGGCGAGCACACTGAGCCAAGCCAGCAGGTGCTTGCGGTTGTCTGGCAGGAACAGGTCGATGGCAAAGATGAGCAGGGCCAGTCCTGCGAGCAGGAACTCGGGTAACAGCAGGTGCAGGTCCGCGGTAAGGCTCATCAGGAGCAACTCACCAGCACAAGATTGCAGACGCCGATGTCAATGACGTCCAGCAGCGGTCCAGGCCATACGCCGACGAATATGATGGACAGCACCAGCAGGCCGGCGGCGGTTTTCTCCAGCGGTGACGCGTCGGTCAAGTGCTCCCATCGAGGATCCAGGGGGCCGAAGAAGGCCCTTGCCAGCAGACGCAGGATGTATACGGCAGTGATGGCGGCGCCTATCACGGCTAGGATGGCAAGGGGCAGGTAGGTCTTGAAGGCGCCGAGGAACACTAAGAGTTCGGCCACGAAACCACTCAGCCCGGGGAGTCCCAATGAAGCGAGTCCGGCGATGGCGAAGAAGCTCGCCGTGACCCCCATTCTGCGGCTCAATCCGCCGAGTACGTTGATATCGCGCACATGGGCCCTGTCGTAGATGGCGCCCACGAGGGCGAAGAAAAGGGCTGTCATGACTCCGTGGGAGAACATCTGCAGCACTGCGCCGGACAGGCCCAGCGGGTGCAGGGTGGCGATGCCCATGAGTACGTAGCCCATGTGGCTCACGCTGGAATAGCCGACAACGTACTTCAGGTCGCGTTGGGCCAAGGCCGATACCGCGCCATAGAGCACGTTGACCGTGCCCAAGCCGATGAGGACGGGCATCCAGGTCTCGGCCCCATCAGGGGTGATCTCCATGCCCACGCGAATGATGCCGTAGGCCCCCAGCTTCATCAGCACACCTGCGTGCACCATGCTGACGGAGGTTGGAGCGGCCACGTGGCCATCGGGTGACCAGGTGTGGAAGGGCCAGAGACCGGCCAGAATGCCGAAGCCGATAGCGAAGAAGGGGAAGAAGATGTTCTGGAAGGTTTCCGAGAAGGCCCCCTGTTGCCACATGCAGTTCATATCGGTCAGGGAGAAGCTGCCGCCGTCTATTCCGCAGGCCTGCAGCATTTCCGGTGATGCGCTGGCTGTCTGCCAGTAGAGGGCTAGGATGCCGACCCAAATCAGTACGCTGCCCGCCACCAAGTACAGGACCAGCTTCAGGGCGCCGTATTCCTTGGTGCGCAGGAAGGTGCCGAAATCGCTACTACTGCCCCAGACGCCGATGAGCAGGTACATGGGCAGCACTGCCAGTTCGTAGAAGAAGAAGAGGAAGAAGAGGTCGGTGACGACGAACACGCCGTAGACCCCCGCCACCAGCATGAAGTAGAGGACAAAGAAGTCCTTGGCCCGGGGGGTGACGTTCCACGACACCAGCACTCCAGCGAAGAACACGATGCCAGTGAGGAGAATCATGGGCGCGGAGATGCCGTCTATGCCCATGGTCAGTGTGATGTTCAAGGGGGCGGACAGCCACACCCAACTGCGGTCGAACTGCGCGTTGGCTGCACTCTGACCATCGTTCAGCAGCACGTCGGAGTAGACGATGAAGATTGCCACGCTCAGGGCCAGTGTCACAGCAGCGACGGCGGCGGCAAAGAGGCGTGTCTCGGTCACCCTGTCCCGTGGGAAGAAGGCGATGACCACCATGCCCACGAGGGGCACGACGATGGTCAGGAAGAGGGATATGCTCTTGAAGTCTTCCATCAGGGACTAGGTTAGCCCCCACCACAGGAGCCCTAGGAATACGAGCCCCATGGCCATCACCAGCGTGTAGTTGTATACCTTGCCCGTGACGTGCACGCGCAACTTGATGCCGAAAGCCCGAAGCACGTTGGCTGGGCCGTTCACGCCAGCATCGTTCACCACTACGCGGTCGAACAAGGCTAGGACGCCGGAGAAGGCCAGTATCACGCGGTCGATGGTCAATTGGTAGACCTCATCGACATAGTATTTGGCCTCCGCCAACTTGAGGGGGACGGCGAGTCGCGCCTTCCAGGGGTCAAGGGACAGGTTCTTCCAAAAGTAGGCCATGAAACCCAGGAGGAAGGCCACCAGAGCGATGACGGCCCCTCCGATGGCCAAACCTATGTTTATCTCGAAGTGGTGATGGGGGTCGAGGAAGTGGGAGAGGCCTCCATAGGACGTGGTGTAGTTGATGGCGATGAAGCCGAAACCGGTGGCCAATACCGCCAGCAGCATCAGGGGCACCGCCATGGATGGTGTGGCCTCGTGGGCATGTTCGTTCTCCGGAGCCAACCTGCCGTAAAAGACCACTAGCATGGCCCGCGCCATGTACAGGGCACTGAGGAAGGCCACGATCAGGGTGGGCACCAAGAGCGCGGCGTTGTAGTGGTCGAGGGTGGCCAGCAGTATCTCGTCCTTGCTCCAGAAACCAGCAAAGACGGGGACGCCTCCGAGGGAGAGGGCGCCGATGGTAAAGGTGAGCGCAGTGATGGGCATCACCCGTCTCAATCCGCCCATGTGGCGGATGTCGGTCTGGTCTGCGCCGTGCATCACGCTGCCGGCTCCTAGGAAAAGCAGGGCCTTGGAGAAGCCGTGGGCCATCAGGTGGAACATGGCGGCCGCCACCCCGAAGGTGCCCAAGGAAAGCATCATCAGCCCCAAGTGGCTGATGGTGGAGTAGGCCAGTATGCGCTTCAGGTCGGTCGAGACGAGGGCGATGGTGGAAGCCATCAGGGCGGTGAAAAGGCCCACGCCAGCGACGGTCTGAAGCGCGGCGGGATGAGCAGCCTCGAATATGGGGAAGGCCCGGGCTACGAGGAAGACCCCGGCTACCACCATGGTGGCGGCGTGTATCAGGGCGCTCACGGGGCTGGGCCCCTCCATGGCATCGGGTAGCCAGACGTGGAAGGGGAACTGGGCGGACTTGCCCATGGCGCCTAGGAAGAGGAGCAGGGCTATGCCCGTAAGTGCACCCTCGCCGATGGCCCCAGTGCTGGCGGCCTCCAGGGCGTTGTGTATTCCGAAATCGAAAGTGGAGCCGTGGAGGTTTCCAACCTCGCGGCCCAGCCACAGTATTCCTATCAGCAGGCCTACGTCTCCCAAACGGGTGGTGATGAAGGCCTTCTTGGCTGCCTCGGCGGCAGAGCGGCGATCGTAGTAGTAGCCGATGAGCAGGTAGGAGCAGAGGCCCACCAGCTCCCAAGCCACATAGAGCAGCAGGAAGTTATCCGCCAGAACCAGGGTAAGCATCGATGCGGCAAACAGGGAGTGGGCGGCGAAGTACCAGCCGAAGCGGGCTTCGCCCTTCATGTAGCCGAGGGAGTAAATCTGCACCATCAGGGCAACGAAGGTCACCAGCCCCAGCATCACGATGGTGATGGGGTCTATGATCATGCCCCAGGAGAATTGGACACCCGCTACGCTGAACCACTCAATGGAACAGTCGACGGTCTCCTGCCCGAGACCACAACCTGCGCCATAGTCGAGGAAGGACGAGAGCACGAACCAGAAGACAACGAAACCAGCCCCGATGGCTAGGATAGCCAGGTATGCGCCCTTACCCGGGAGGAACCGTCCGAACAGGACGATCAACGGGAAGGCGGCAAAGCTGAAGATGGGAATAAGCCAAGCCCACTCCATTGCGCTTTACCCGGTCCTCACCACCGCATCAGGTCGACCTCATCGACGTTCACCGTCGACTTCGACCTGAATATGCGGAGGATGATGGCCAACGCCAAGCCGACCTCGGCGGCAGCGACGGTGATGACGAAGATGGCGATGATCTGCCCGGAGAAATCGTTGAAGGCCCCTTCTACGAGGCCGTCGAGGCCAAATCGGTAAGCGGCGGCCGCAATCAGGTTAATGTTGACCGCGTTCAGCATGAGCTCGATGGACATAAGAATCAGTACGGCACTACGGCGGGCCAGGACTCCGTAGAGGCCGATACAGAAGAGGGCGGCGGCCAAGGCCTGAAAAGCGTACAGGGGCACCATCAGCGGCCGTCCCCCTCACGTCCTAGGACTATGGCTCCCACCAAGGCCACCAGCAGCACCAAGGAGGCGATTTCGAAGGGCAGGGCCCACTGGGTGAAAAGGGGTTCGGCAAGGTGCTGGGTGAAGCCCATGTCGGCTGAATCGGGCTGCTTGGTGGTCACCGGGTTCACCAGGAAGGCTGCCAGCAGCACAGCAAATATAGTGCCACCGGCGATAAGAGCCAAGGGCCACTGCCTGTTGTCGGATATCAAGGGATAGTCCCGGCTGCGGGTAAGCATGATAGCGAACAGCAGTACGATGGTGACGGCGCCGCCGTAGATGAGTATCTGAACGAGGGCCAGGAACTCGGCGAAGAGGATCAGGTAGACGCCGGCTGCGGCTGCTAGGGAGACCAGCAGGGAGAGGGCGGCCCAAACCACATTGCGGGTAGCCACCACGCCTATTGCTCCGCCCAAAACCAAGAAGGCAGTCAGGCCAAAAAGAAACCAGGACATTCTAGGAAGAGGCCTCCCCAGCAGCTTTCTCCTGCTCTCCTGAGACCTCTTCCGGAGCCTTTTGCTGATCCCCGGAGGCCTTCTCCTCGGCTGCCTTGGCCCGCTGGGTGGGAGGTATCCACGCTGTCTCCGCTTGATACTGCATGCCCATTTCCAGCAGGTTGGGCAGGTCCATACGGTCGCCGTTGCGCTCGTAGGTGCTCAGCTCGTGCTCGTGACTCATGACGATGGCGTCAAAGTTGCACACGTTCACGCAGATGCCGCACAGGATACAGCGGTTGAGGTTGATTTCGAAGGTATCGACAATCTTGCGGCGGTGGCTCTTCCCCTCCTGCTGGAGGGGGTTGTCCTTCATGGTGGCGCTCATGCATTGGGTGGGGCAGTTGCGGATGCAAACCATGCAGGCAGTGCAGAAGGGCTCGTCCACCTTGTCGTCCCAAGTAAGCGCAGGGAAGCCCATGTAGCGGGGCTTCACCGGGGTGGGAGTAGTGGGGTATTGCCGGGTAACAGGGGCCCTGAACCCGTTCAAAGTCGAGGCCAGGGTGATGAGCAAGCCCTTAACGCTGGCCAGCATTGGCCGTCCTCCTACCTGGTGGGCCGTACAGCCGTCTCATTCGTTGTGCGGGAAGGGTGAAACCGCGGTACACCGCGTATCCTACCACACCCATTGAGACGAGAGACATGAGGGTCAGGCTCCACCAAGGCCACTCGTAGAACATGTAGACGCCGGTCATAGCCACATTGACGAAGGATATGGGGATGACCACCTTCCAGCCGAAGGACATGAGCTGGTCGATGCGCAGGCGAGGGAGGGTGCCCCGTATCCAGAAAATCACCACAACGACGAGGTAGGTCTTGGCTAGGAACCATATGATGGACATCAGGTTCCCCAGCCAGTCAGGCGAGGTGGGGTTGTATGGGCCGTACCATCCCCCTAGGAATAGCAGCACAGTAAGGGCGGCGATGACGAAGGTGTTCATGTATTCGGCGAGAAAGAAGACAGACCAGTGAGCACCGCTGTATTCCACGAAGGGGCCGCCCACGATCTCCGACTCAGCGAAGTAGATGTCGAAGGGGGTGCGTCCAACTTCTGCCAAGCCCGCGATTAGGAAAATGAGCGCGCCCAAGGGCAAGAGGGCCACGTAGGGTATGTTTACCACGCTCGCCTCAGGGCCGGTATCGCCCTGTACACCGGGGAACTGGAGATTGACGATCTCGACCAAGTTCATGGACTGGGCCAGCATAGCCACCGAGATGACCACCATGATTATGGGTATCTCGTAGCTGATGAGCTGGGCTGCTGACCGCAGTCCTCCGAGAGCACCGTACTTGTTGGCCGAGCCCCAGCCAGCCATCACCAGACCCACTATGGTTATCACGGAGAAGGCGATGATGAAGAAGAGGCCCAAGTCCAGGTTGCGTACCACGAGGTCGTTGGAGGCGGGTATGGTGACCCACAACATGAATGAAGGGACGATCACCAGAATAGGAGCCAGCCAGAAAATGACCCGCTCCGATTCGGCGGGAACAATATCTTCCTTCAGAACCAGCTTGAGGGCGTCGGCGATGGGCTGGAGCAGGCCCATCGGGCCGGTGCGGGTGGGGCCCAGACGTCGCTGCAGACGCCCCAGGAACTTTCGCTCAATCCAGGTGAGAGAAAGCACCACCACTGAAAGGGCGGCGAACAGCACCACCAGTCCGACTACGATGAAGAGCAGGTCAATCGCGCCAGTGTCGGACATCTACCGGTCCACCTCTCCCAGGACGATGTCCAGAGAGCCGAGAATCATTACTGAGTCGGCCAGCCATACCCCTTCCAACAGGTGCTTGAGGGCTGAGAGATTGCAGAAAGAGGGCGGTCGCACCTTGACCCGGTAAGGCTTGTCGGTGCCATCGCTGACCAAGTAGACGCCAATTTCACCTCGAGGGTTCTCTTGGCGGATGTATACGTCGCCCTTGGGCGGGCGCAGGAGACGGCGCCCCAAGGCGTTGACAGGTCCCTCAGGCATCTGGGCCAAGGCCTGTTCGATTATCTCGAGCGACTGGTACATCTCCTGGACTCGCACGAAGTAGCGCTCCCAAGTGTCGCCGGTGAAACCCACAGGTATGTCGAATTTGAACCTATCGTATATCGAGTAGGGTTCGGCCTTACGCACATCATAGTTGACGCCGCAGGCCCGCAGACAGGGGCCAGTGAGTCCGTAGTCGATGGCATCCTCGGCGGTTATGGGGCCGATGCCTTGGGTGCGGGCCAAATAGATTTCGTTGTAGGTAAGTAGCTTGTCGCACTCTTCGATGTCGTCGCTTATCAGGGGCAGCAAGTCGGCCATGATCTGGCGGAAGTTATCGGGCAGGTCCTCCTTCACTCCGCCGACATGGATGTAGTTGTGCATCATGCGGGCACCGCTGATGGATTCGAAGGCTCCCTGGATGCGCTCGCGTCCACGGAAGGCGATCATCACGGGCGTCATTGCCCCGGCGTCGAGTCCCATGGTGCCTACGAAAAGCAGATGGCTGGCGATGCGGTTGAGTTCGCATAGAATCACGCGGATGTACTCAGCCCGTTCCGGTATCTCCAAGCCCATGAGCTTTTCCACGGCGGAGCAGAAGGCCATCTCGTTGTTGAAATTGGCCAGGTAGTCCATGCGGTCGAACAGGGTCACGATCTGGGCGTACTGCTCGCCTTCGCACAGCTTCTCTGAGCCACGATGCAGGTAGCCGATGTGGGGCTCCGCATTGACGATCTTCTCACCGTCAACCCAGAGCACCATGCGGAAGACGCCATGGGTCGAGGGGTGCTGGGGGCCCATGTTGATCATCAGCTCTACGGGCTGAGTCTCCACTAGCTTCCTCTTCTCCGCATGATTGGACTACTCCACAAAGTGGAGTTCCAACTCCGTGTCGTCTTTCACGCCGGTGATGCCGAGCTCTGCCAGAGACTTGGCGAGGTCTTCCGCCTCCTCATGGGCCTCAACCCAAGACCGGAAGCGGTTGATCAGGTTGTCCTGGGCTGTCTCCACGCTGTCACCCGTTACCTCTATGGACAACTGCTCCAAGGTCGCGAGGTAGCCTTCCTCTCTGGCAATCACTCGCGCCTCCAAGATGCAGCCTTCCATGGGATTAGAACTCCTGGTAGTCATGGAAGGGGAAGTCCTTGCGTCCTGGGAAACCCTCGAACCCTTCATAAAGCACAAGCGGCTCCAAGCCGGGGTGCCCGTCGAACACGATGCCGTAGAGGTCGTGGGCTTCCCGCTCGTACCACTCGGCTGCCCGCCAGATCCCGGAAACCGATGGGACATGAGGGTCTTCGGAAGAGAGTTCGGTCTTGATGAGGAGCTTCTGCTCCAAGTCCAAGGAGAGCAGGATGTACACCACTTGCAGGTATTCCTTGTAGTCCACACCGGCAAGACAGAGGAGCATCTTGAAGTCGAGGCGGGGGTCATCTTTGGCGAGGCGGCATATATCGGACACATGCTCCGGTTGCACTGCAATGGCCGGAATGTCGACTACGGCATCGTGGGTAACGTCGTAGGGGGCCAGCACATCGGTCAGCAGGGCCTGAAGCGCCTGCGCTCTCGGGTCCAGCTTGGCCTCGGCTTCAGGGCTGTGGTCCTCGGGCCTAGCCCTTCGCTCGGCCACTCTTGGAGTCCTGCATGATTTTTTCTTGCAGCTTCAGGATACCCTGCATCAAGGCCTCGGGCCGTGGCGGGCAACCGGGGACGTAGACATCCACGGGGATCAGGTGATCCACACCCATCACCACTGAGTAGGACCGGTAGTAGGGGCCTCCGTTGGTGGCGCAACTGCCCATGGCGATGACCCATTTGGGGTCGGGCATCTGCTCGTACAGCAGCTTGATGGGCTCGCCCATCTTCTTAACGACCGTACCGGCCACTATCATCAGGTCAGCCTGCCTAGGCGACGGCCAAGTCACCACGCCGAATCGGTCGAGGTCATGGTGGGCCATATAGGTGGACATCATCTCAATGGCGCAACAGGCCAAGCCGAAGGTCAGCGTCCACAGGGAGGACTTGCGGGCCATGGCGAAAACCTCTTCCGCGCGTGCCGTGACCACGCCGGGCATGGCCCGGTTGAAGTTGCTTTGGCCGGGCGTATTACCCGAAAGCTGGGTTATCTCGACCATTCCAAGGCTCCCTTTTTCCAGGCGTATGCTACTGCGAACAGCAACACGCCCAAGAACAGCGCCATGGCGTAAAAGGCCACGGTGTTCCCTAGGAATATTACCGCCCATGGGAACAGGAACACGGCCTCCACATCGAAGATGAGGAACAGGATGGCAAAGATGTAGTAACGGATGTTGATGTGGGACCAGTGGTAGGGGCCGGGCTCAATGCCGCACTCGTAGGGAGTCAGCTTGCGGGCCGAGGGACGACGGGCGGAGAGAAACATGGCCCCGCCGAACATGAGCAAGATAGCCAGAGTACCGACGCCGCCGGCAAGCAGCACCGTGGACCAGATATTGGCGAAGGAGAACTCTTCCACTGGCTACACAGCCCCCTGCTCGTACCCCTTCACGAGGGGAGCCAAATATATCATCCAGCTACGAAGGGTGTCAATTTACCCTTCTCATTTGATATGGACGGGCGCCTTGGGAGGCTCTGAGCAATGCCTGGATATTAGCGCCTCTCAAATAGCGGAACTTTGCTGGTTTGAAAGTATGGTTAAGCTCGTCATTACCCGCCCACAGGGCCCGCACCCAAGCCGGGCTCCGTCATCTTCTCGGGACGCATCAGCTCCTCCAGTTCCTCTTCTGAGAGGTCGGTCTCGCGCCGGGCTACCTCGCGGATGGTGAGGCCACTGGTGGCGGCCTGCTTGGCGATCTGGGCTGCCCTGTCGTAGCCGATGGCTGGAGAGAGAGCAGTGCCCAACATCAGTCCCCGCTCCACCATGCCGGGGCCGACGTCCGTGGCCTCAAGGCCGCTCACGCATTGGTCTGCGAAGTTCTCTGCTGTGGTGGACAGAAGGGAGATGGACTGGAGCAGGTTGTGTGCCGCGACCGGCATCATGGTGTTCAATTCGAAGTATCCACCTTTGGAGGCCATGGCTACGGACAGGTCGTTTCCCAGGACCTGAGCGCTGACCTGCACCAGTGACTCGGCTATTACCGGGTTCACCTTGCCCGGCATGATGGAGCTGCCGGGCTGTACTTCCGGAAGGGTTAGCTCGCCCAAGCCGGCCCTCGGCCCCGAGCCTAGGAAGCGTATGTCGTTGGCAATCTTGTGCAAGCTTATGGCCACGCTGCGTAGCGTGCCACTGGCCGCGATGATGCCGTCTAGGGAACTCTGGGCTTGGAAGTGGTTGGCCGTCTCCCACACCTTCACGCCGGTGATCTGCGACAGGTGGGCGCAGACGCGTCCGGAGAACTCTGGATGGGCGTTTATGCCTGTGCCGACCGCGGTGCCGCCGAGGGCGACTTCGCCCAGTTCCTGTTGGGCGAACTCCAAGCGGCGGAGGCTGCGCTCCACCTGTCCTTCGTAGCCCCGGAAAACCTGACCCAATCGGATGGGCGTGGCATCCTGCAGGTGGGTGCGGGCCGTCTTGATGACAGGCCAGAACTGTTGCGACTTCTGCCCCAAGGCTGAGCGCAGGCCCTGCAGCGAGGGAATCAACTCGTCCTGGATGTCCATAAGGGCTGAGAGGTGGATGCAAGTGGGTATGACGTCGTTGGACGATTGTCCCATGTTCACGTGGTCGTTGGGGTGAACTCGCTTGCCCTGCTGGTTCAGAATCTGGGTGGCCCGGTTGCCAATGACCTCGTTGGCGTTGGTGTTGGTCGAGGTGCCGGAGCCTGTCTGGAAGATATCGACTACGAAATGGTAGTCCAATGCGCCGTCGGCGACCTCTTGGGCAGCCTGCACGATTGCATTGGCGATATCAGGCTCCAGCAGCTCCAGTTCCATGTTGGAGCGGGCGGCAGCCAGCTTGATGAGACCGAGGGCGCGGATGAAGGTTCTGGAGAAACGCAGGTCGCTGATGGGGAAGTTCAACACGGCCCGCATTGTGGATGCGCCATACAGGGCATCGGCAGGCACTTCCATCGTGCCCATGGAGTCGCGCTCCGTCCTGGTATTCCTCTCTGCTGTCACCTGAGGTCCTCCCTTTCGGACATAGTTCTTACGCCGCCTAGTACAGGCGGCATCTGTTCGGTGCAGATTGTATAGCCTGAGGGAGCGTTTGAGTACCGAATGGCCCCCCTGGATGCACAAGCATCGCGCCAGGCTCTCACTCTCGGTGTGTTAAAATGATATCGCCCCCTCCGCTCCAGCTTACCTCGCTATCGAGGTCTGCCTACCCCGATTAAGCTTTGACCCACCACCGCTACGGTGTGCGCCCTCGTCATGAGGAGAGGAGTTGTCCAATTGAGCTTCCTTACATCTATGGCCCTGCGCCGCCCAACGGTGGTTCTGCTGGCCGTCGTCATCGTCCTAGTCTCCGGCGTCTTCGCCTACCGCTCGCTCCAAGTGGAGCTCTTCCCCCAGATCGAATTTCCTCTTGTCACAGTATTCGCATCCTACCCTTCCGCAGACCCTGAAGCCGTTGTTCGCGATGTTACGGAACCCATAGAGCGGGCTATTTCCGGCACTGAAGGCTTGGAAACCATTCAGTCCACCTCATCTGAGGGTAATGCCGCTGTATTTGCCACGTTCGAGTACGGGACGGATATGGCGGAAGCAGAGAGCGTTATAAGAAATGCGGTGAACGGGACCAGCTTTCTGCCTGGAGTGGGGGAGCCTAGGATAGGGCGCTTCAACCCCGAGTTCTTTCCGGTCATACAGTTCGGTGTTATCTCGGACAGGCCTGTTTCCGAGGTACAAGCCGTCGTCCAGTCTATCTTGGTCCCTGAGATTGCCAGCATCGAAGGGGTCATGGATGTCGACCTGAGCGGAGAAACAGAACGCAACGTGATGGTCACGGCTGACCTAGCCAAGTTGGAGTCCAGCGGCGTCACCTTCTTCCAAGTTGCGGCTGCACTCCGGGAGAACAATGTCACCCTTCCTGCTGGCCTGCTCCTCGATGGGTCGCAGCGGGTGATAGCAAAGACCACCCATACGTTCGGGTCAGTCAACGAGATTGGAGACCTGGTGGTCGGCGCATCTGCGTCTGGACCAATACGGCTCTCCGATGTGGCCGATGTCAGGCTTGGCGCAGGCGTGCCCGACAGCATTTCCCGCACCAACGGCAAGACTGGGCTGAGCGTCGCCGTGTCCAAGAAGCCGGAAGCCAACACCTTGGACGTCACCACCGCGGTGAACGAGACACTGGCCACGATTGAGGGGATTCCGGACGACTTCGAGATTGTGGTCATCACTGACCAAGGCCCCGAGATCCAGCATCAGATCGACACGCTCATTAGGGAGGGCATGTTCGGGTTCCTGTTTGCAGTCTCCGTGGTCTTCGCGTTCATGCTCACAATACGACCTACGTTCGTCCGCGGGCTGTTCAGCACCTTGCGCCCCACCATCGTCATTGGACTGTCGATTCCACTGAGCGTCTTTACAGGCATTCTCCTGATGACATGGCAGGACATGACCCTGAACTTCATGACTCTGGGAGGGCTGGCCATCTCGGTAGGACGCGTAGTGGACGACTCCATCGTAGTGCTGGAGAACGTCTACCGCCACATACAGGGGGGCCGCAACCGGTGGCGGGCAGCCTTGGAGGCCACGTCAGAAGTGGCCCCCGCGATTTTCGCGTCCACCATGACCACTGTCGTCGTCTTCCTGCCCTTGGCCTTCATTCAAGGGCTGGTTGGCTCTTTCTTCCTGCCCTTTGCCCTCACGGTCACGTTCGCTCTGATCGCCTCGCTGCTGGTGGCCCTTACGGCTGTCCCCGTCCTAGCAGCGCTGTTTCTGCGGGCTGGGGACCTGCCGGAAGGCGCTGGCGATGAAGGCGAGATCCCCCTGCAGGAGACCTGGTTGCAGAGGGCGTACCTTCCAATCCTCCGATGGGCGCTTGGTCACAGGGCAATCACTCTCCTGGTGGCCATCGTGCTAACTGTATCCAGCCTTGGCCTGCTAACGTTTATCCCGGTGAGCCTGTTCGGTGGAGGAGGCGAGCGCATCCTCATCGTCGAACTCAGCCTGCCTCCGGGCAGCCGCGTAGACCAGACCACCTCGGAAGTAACCAGAATCGAGCGGCGGATTGCCGAAGTTTCTGACGTGTATTCGGTGAGCATAGGCGCAAGCGACTTTAACCTCGGCGGCGTGCCCGCAGGCTTGGAGCAGGCCAGCTTCTACGCCACACTCTCCGAGGATGCCCCGGGCGATATTGCCGACGTCCTGAGAGAAGAACTCGAAAAGCCGGGACAGGTGGTGCGCGTCAGTGAGGCCTCCGACGGTCCTCCGTCGGCTGGTATTGAGATTTTCGTTACCGGTCCGAATTACGATGACATAACTTCAGTGGCCAGTGAACTGTCGGCGTCCATTTCTGCAATTGAGGGCGTCGTCAATCTGGAGAGCAACGTGGCGCAAGCCCGTCCAGAGGTTTCTATCGAGGTTGACCCGGAAAGGGCCGCTCTCATCGGGTTGAGCACACGCCAGGTTGGCCTACAGCTTAGCCAGTACCTCATCGGCCAGACCGTTACCACCATCAACGTTGATGGAGAAACAGTGGACGTGGTCCTCTCAGGCGGTCTTGGAGCCGCAAGGGGCATAGACCAAGTCCGGTCTCTGGTCATCGTGGGGCCTGCTGGAACGGCGCCCGTAGGCGACTTGGCAGAACTGGTAATGAGAGAGGGGCCGGTTTCCATCAGCCGAACCGACGGTGTGCGGTCCTCCACCATAGAGGCGGACATTGTGGCGGATGATACCCAAGCCGTGGGTGTCCTGGTCGATGAAAAGATCGCCGCTCTCGACCTGCCCCCAGGGGTAAGCGTTTCCAGCGGGGGTATCTTCGCCGATATCGAGGAGGGCTTCCGGGCCATCTTCGTTACGATGGCTATTGGCATAGTGCTGGTCTACATTGTGATGGTGGCGAGTCTCGGTTCCCTGCGGAACCCGTTCGTGATCGTGACGACACTGCCCTTCGCCCTCATCGGGGTCATGCTGGCCCTTGCCATCACGGGACGCTCCTTGGGGCTTCCGGCGATGATGGGCATGCTGCTGCTGATAGGCATCGTTGTCACCAACGCCATCGTGCTCATCGCCTTCGTGGAGCAACAGCGGACCAAGGGTATGTCGGTGTACGATGCGTTGATCTCCGGTGCGCGGGTGCGCCTCCGGCCAATTCTCATGACGGCGCTCACTACAAGCTTTGCCCTCCTGCCCCTTGCGGTTGAGACGGGTGGCAGTGGTCTCATCAGTGCTGAGTTAGCCACAGTGGTCATCGGCGGGCTGATCAGCTCTACGGCCCTGACCCTGGTCGTCGTACCTATCGTGTACCTGCTGTTCAACGAGAGTGCCCCTAGGCTCTTGGCCAGCCTCCTGCGGCGCGTGCAGTCCTCACAGGAAGCAACGCCGGCGCCAACTCATGTAGCTGGGGACTCTTAGGTCCCGCTGTCAGGGACGGGTCTGCCATCCTTGCCGGACAGGTTTCGGACTGCGCTGTCTGGTAAGGCGTCCGGCAGGGAATGGCTGACTTGCAGAGGTGTTGAGACACCGGGTACGGCGGAAGCAGAAGAGTGGGTGGGGTCAGCTAGAGCGCAGAAGGTCCGCCAGCGTCCTTGACCCTTGGGTGCACCAATGGATACCAGAGAGCCCAGTATATGGCTAGGTCAAGGCCCCCAGTCCCCTTTGAAGAACACACGGGGCACGGTGGGATGCTCGAGGCAACGTGTCCCAGCGCCACGAGGAGTGCAGCCGGAGCTACTAGCTCCTCACCCCATCCAAGACGCCTTGCACAATCAGACGCTGGTCGTAGACACCGCGAGGCACCGCGGTAACCATGAACAGTTGGGGTGAGCCATTGTCAGTAAGTGTCAGATAGTCGATGGTGAACTGCCCTTGGGGAATGACCATTGAGTCGACAATACGGTACAGATAAGACTCGGTGCCGTTTTGCACCACGGCGAAAACCTCTTCCCCACGTCGGATCTTAGTGGGTATCTCCGGCAACTGGGCAAACACGTTCCCCCCATCACGTAAGGGACTTTCCAAGTTGCCGAACAGCCAGACGCTGCCTGCCTCTCCGGAATTGGCGGTTGTCGGGATGTGTCCCACCACGTTATCGGGTGTTTCGAAGTTGCCAGTGTCCACAATGTTCAGTTGCCGGACCTCGGAGTCGATATCGATGCTGGGGATAATGAGCCTCGTGGGCATGGGCAACGTTCCCACCGGCGCAGGCGTCGGTGGCCCCCAATCACCCTCTTGTATGAGGGCGATTGGGCCTCTCGATCCTAGTAGGTCGGCCCAGTCTGCGGCCTTCACCGACGCGCCCGGATATAGGGGCGCTACGCGTGCAGCAAGGTCGGAAGGCAACTCAGCCACCGGAGTTGGTGCAGGGGGTGGGGCCACTGGCTGAGGGGGCGCTGCGACAGCGACGGTCGGGGTGGGCGTCTGGCTCGGGGCCGGCGTAGGTTGTATAGGCGCCTGGGTGGGCTCCGGCGTGCTAACCACGTCAGGTTCTGAAGAGCCGTCGAACACGAAAGCAAAAAGGCTCCAAACCAATACACCCACAAGGGCCAGCACGACGACGGCCGCTCCGGCAAGCGGGAGCATTCGTCGCGCCATACGGGACCGGCGATTTAAGAGAAGATAGTCGTACCCAGCTTCCATTCTACCCCTACACTACCCACGGTTGATTGTGGGAATCCACTGTCAATTGCCTACCCGGGGCTGCCGGAGAGCTAAGGGACAAACGGCTATCCACACTCTCCTCATCAGCCCTCCGGTTACAAGAATCGTGATGCCTGTGCCGGCATTAGTACCGCGCAGGCTTGGCTTCGCACCAGCGCGAGGTTGGCATTGTTCGCCGGGGCCTCGCCGGCTGGCAAGGTCTTTGCTGATGGGTCCGAAGGGCAGGCCTTCACGGGCGCCTCTCAGAATGAACGAAGCGCGGCTGCTAGCTCTTCACTCCCTCCAGGACAGCTCGGACGACCAAGCGATGGTCGTACACAAAGCGGGGCACACAGGTCACCATCAACAGTTGGGCCGTGCCATCGTCGGTCATGCTCAACTCGTCTTGGGGCACTACCTTGGATTCGACGATGCGATAGAGGTACTGGTCGGAGCCGTTCTCCACCACAGCGTAGACATCGTCGCCCCGCCGGAGCATCGCCGGTATCTCCGGCAACTTGCCGAACACGTTGCCCTCACCCCGTATGGGGCTTTCCAAGTGCCCGAACATCCAGGCGCTTCCTGCCTCTCCGGGGTTGGCGGTGACAGGTATGTGGCCTACCACGTTGTCAGGCGTTTCCCAAGAGACGCTGGTGCCGAGATTCAGGACCCGGAGTTGCCTCACATCCGACTTGACATCAATGCTGGGTATGAGGAGCCGTGTGGGCGCAGGCAGTTGCCCCAAGTCAGCAGGATCTACCTTAGTGAAGCCATCAAGCGCCACATAGTGAGCGGCGGGTTCGTACGTGGTGGACTCGGACCAGTAGTCTGACTTCAGGTTTTCACCAGGAAATAGCCCGGCTTGGCTCGCCAAGTTGGGCGATAGCTCGGTAACTGGCGCGGACGCAGGCTGCGCGGATGCGGGTTGCGCGGATGCGGGTTGCGCGGGAAACACAACTGTTACAGGGGATGCAGGCCCCACAGGTGACCCAGGCTCGGGAGTTGACTCGCGGGCTTGGGACAGCTCGCCCCTGGGTTGGGGCGCTGAGGAGGCCACCGCCGCCAACTCGTCTTCCAGTTCCTCCGAGGACTTCTCGAAGACGAAGAAGAACAGGCTGCCGATGAGTACGCCTGTCAGTCCCAACACAATCAGGGCCGCGCCCGCGTACGGCAAGGGGTTCTCACGAATCTTGCGTACGGCTAGGCGGATCCGGCGAAGATTGCGATTTGACAGAAGATAATCGTAACCCGCTTCCATACTACCCCTACACTACCCACGGTAAACTGCAGACTGGAACGCCTGCTCTCCGAGGGGGCGCAAGCTTCTCTGCCTAGGGCCTTGCGGCCCGATGGGCAAGCACTTACCGACGCAGCCCCAATATGGGGCGTGGGTTACGAACGGGAACGGGGAAGATGAGCAGCCCCGCTGGCGATGGGCTCATTCAGATATATGTCCCCATTGCGTATTTTTATGTTAAACCCACATTCGGGGTTCGTGCAAACCCAAGCCTTGTAATGAACCGTGGCGCCCTGACTCCCGTAGTCCGAGAGTGGCACTAGCTCGCCCCGGTGGCATTTGAGACATTGAGGAATGGGCCCGGAATCCACAGGCGCCACCTCCCAACCCATAATGGAGGCAGTATAACCCCCCGTTTTTTCTGGCTCAAGTAGGTCCGAGCACAGTATTTGACAAAATGTTACGTTTATTCCAAAAAATCCCGCAGTCTCTTGGATCGGGTGGGATGGCGCAGCTTGCGCAGCGCCTTGGCCTCGATCTGCCGTATGCGCTCGCGTGTAACGCCGAACTCCCGTCCCACCTCTTCCAAGGTACGGCTGCGCCCGTCATCGAGACCGAACCTGAGTTGGAGCACCCGGCTTTCCCTTTCGGTCAGGGTGTGCAGCACGTCCTCCAGTTGTTCTTTCAATAGCTGGTAGGAGGCGGCGTCGGCTGGAGCAGGAGCTCCCCTGTCTTCGATGAAGTCGCCCAGGTGGCTGTCCTCTTCCTCGCCGATGGGCGTCTCCAATGACACGGGCTCTTGGGATATCTTGAGTATCTCTTCCACACGTTCGGGGTTGATCTCCATGGCCGTCCCGATCTCTTCCGGGCTGGGCTCGCGACCATACTCCTGCAACAGGCGGCGGTGCTGGCGCATGAGCTTGTTTATGGTCTCCACCATGTGCACCGGTATGCGTATGGTGCGGGCTTGGTCGGCAATGGCGCGGGTGATGGCTTGGCGTATCCACCAAGTGGCGTAGGTGCTGAACTTGTAGCCCTTGCGGTAGTCGAACTTCTCCACGGCCCGGATCAGCCCGATGTTGCCCTCCTGGATAAGGTCCAGCAGGGCCATGCCCCTGCCGATGTACTTCTTGGCCACGCTGACCACCAAGCGCAGGTTGGCTTCGGTCAGGTGGGCCTGGGAGCGCTGCGCATCGCGGCGGATGCGGTCGAAGTAGGCCTTGGCTTGGGGCGACATGGCATGGACCTGGGGCTCGCACTGGAACCCGTACACCACCTCGCCCAAGCGGGGCAGCGTCGAATCGTTTACCGCAGTGATGATGTCTGGCGGAAGCACCCAACTGTCCAATGAGAGCTGGATGACGCGACGGGGCAGGTCAGCGACATCCACGTCTAGGATGGCTGCGACATCCGCAAGCATCTCGGGATTCAGCTCCGCGTCGATGGCCGCCCTCAGCTTGGTGTTGGTGGCGACCTGGGACAGGGTGAGGTTCCGTTCCAAGCCTAGGGACTCGCCCAGCGCGCCCACCAGTGTGTCCGACTTGCTCATGCGCTCCAGCAGGGCGCAGCACATCTCGGTGGTTGTGGGGGCACGGCCCAGCTGTTCCGTGAGTCTCAGGCTCAGCCTGTCCAGATGCCTGCCTCCCTCCATCTTGCGGGCCAGCACCCTCTCGTCGCGAGACGTGAGCAGGTGGACGCGGCCGATTTCGCGCAGGTACATGCGGACCGGGTCGTCCAGCACTTCCGTGCCCTCGGCTTCCTGCTCCCACTCCACGTCCTCGTTTTGGGTCTCTTCATCGGTCCCAGGCTCTTCCGCCTTGTTGGGGTCCTTGGCTTGGGTCCAAGTCTCACCCGGACTTGCGGCCAAGATCACTGGAGCATCCTCGCCGGTCTCATCGGGACTGCGACTGGGAGCCACACCGCCTATAACGCTGAGTATCTCCTCACCGGCCTCCGTTTGCTCTTCGGGTTCATCCAGAAACTCGCTGTCCTCTCCGGGCCGCCGTCTTCTCTTAAGCACTCGCTACCATCTCCTTATCCGGGTCTATGAGTAATTCTGTCCTCTTGTCGCTGGACACTAGTCCAGCAGCAGTGGCACCCTAGCGCACCTTGTCCGCTAGGAGTTCCTTCATACGCTCATTCCTCAACAGCACTTCTCCCTCGTATTCCTTATCCAGTTCTGTTGAGCTTGCTTCCGCCTCCTCCGTCTTGAGGTTGCGCAGGTAGCGCGCTTCCAACCGGCCTATGGAGTCCAGAAGTGCGGTCTCCCGTTGCTTGCGGTCCACAGGAGGCAGCGGCTTGGCCAGCAATCGGTCCCAGTTGGCCCGCAGGTCTTCATCCATCAACTCGGGGTCATCGCCGTGGGCCCAGTAGGCGAACACCTCCCGGTTCTCCGGCCGCCTGAAGTGCTCCATGCGCAGAGAAGGGGCCAGTTGACCCAGCTCCGTCTCCTGCAACAGAAGGGCTAGACAGTGGTCTTCCAACGGGTCCTGGTCTTGGGGATTGAAAGCTGGGGCACTCGCAGCTTGCGACCCCCGGTCAGGCATTCGGTTCCGCTGGCTCGGGCCACGTGCATTGGCATGTGAAGGACTGCGCCCCAGCAGCGTCCGCAGCCGCTCTGGAGTGACCTCCAGCAGTTGTGCCAAACGTTCGGAGTACCTGTCCTGTTCGAAATGACGTTCATTCGGGATGGCTGCAATCAGGGGCCGCAGCAGGTTGAAAATCTGCTGTTTCCCTTCGGACGTTCCGAGATCGAAGCGCTTCCCCAACGCCTCGAAAAGGTAGTCCATAAGTGGCTGTGCCCCTTCGATGAGGTCGGCCCATTCTTGCGGGTCGTGCCGGATCAGCTCATCGGGGTCCCGTCCTACTGGCAGAGGCGCTATTTTCAGTTCAGGGCGTTGGGGTCGCTGGTAAAGGGCGACGCTGCTCCCGGAACGGACCTGCTCATGATGGAACACCCCCCAAGCAGCCTCGAGACCTCTGAGCGTCGCCTCCTGGCCTGCAGCGTCGGGGTCCAGTGCCACAACTATGGAGGAAGCCATGGAGCGCAGCATGCCAGCTTGGTCGCTTGTCAGGGCGGTGCCCATGGACGCTACCACGTTCTTGAAGCCGTGCTCATGGGCAGCGATTACGTCCATGTACCCCTCGACCACCACGGCCGTCCCCGAGCTTGTAATGGCGTCGCTGGCCAAGTGCAGACCGTACAGGATGCTCCCCTTGTTGAAGGAGGGAGATTGGGGGGAGTTCAGGTACTTGGGAATGGAATCGTCCAAGGCGCGTGCCCCGAAGCCGCCAAGTGAGCCGTCCCTGTCGCGAATCGGAAACATGAGCCGACCACGGAACAGGTCCCTGTATCCGCCGTGGTCGGCTGGATTTACTAGGCCCGCTGTCGCCGCCTGCTCCGGCTGGAAACCCTTGGCCGCCAGGTAGTCGCCCAAAGAGTGGCCATCTTCCGGGCTGAGGCCGAGCTCGAAGGTGCTGATGGCCGTGGCCGACAGGCCGCGACGCTCCAGGTATGCTCGGGCATCGCTACCCTGCGCCGAGCCTATGAGCCGGCGGAAGTAGGCGGAAGCTTCGTCGTTGACTTCATGGGACTGGGAACGCTGGGCCTTTTCCCGTCTGTTGGGCAATTCCACGCCAGCCCGCTCGGCCAGACGCCGCAGGGCTTCGGTGAACTCTAGGTGCTCTGTCCGCATGATAAAGTTGAACAGGTCGCCGCCCGTGGCGCAGGCCCCGAAGCAGCGCCAGCTTTGTCTGTCCGGGAAGACATAGAAAGACGGCGTCTTCTCGGAGTGGAAAGGGCACAGTCCTTTGTACGATCGCCCGGAGCGTTGCAGCGGAACATGGGCTGCAACCACGTCCATGATATCCAGCCGTGCTTTGATGTCGTCAGTAACAGCCACTAGTCAAATCTCTGGATTACGCTAATTTTGGACAGAATAGGCCAAGGCTATTATACAAGTCTTTTGACATTGTCACAAGGGGCCAGCGCCACGCAACTCAGGCGCAGCTGCTTCTCGAGGTCTCCATGCGCGGGTCCGATCGGGAAAGAGGCACCGCCGGGCGGCAACAGATATAATGTTCAGCGAGTACGCCCATTCAGGCCCCTGGAGGCCCCTGGAGGGAAGATGAAGGTAACCGGCCGATACACTCTGAAGGCGTCGCCACAACAGGTGTGGGACACCATCACTAACCCTGACAAGATAAAGGGGTGTCTGCCCGGCTGCGACCGGATGGAAAAGACTGGTGAAAATGAGTACAGCGCGACCCTCTCCGTTGGCGTTGGCGCTGTTAAGGGCTCCTACGAAGCCAAGATAACCATGATGGACCTGACGCCTCATTCATCGTACAAGATGTTGGTGGAGGGCAACGGTACCGCTGGCTTTGTTCGTGGCGAGGGCGATATCAAGCTCAACGAGCATGACAATGGGGGCACCGTCATACATGTGGAAGGGGATGCTCAGGTTGGGGGCACCGTGGCCTTGGTGGGCCAGAGGCTGATGAGCACCGTAAGCAAGCAGATGATGGACCGGTTCTTCCGCTGCATCGGACGCTCCATTAGCTGAACCAGCGCCTGGTCAATCTACCGCCGGCATCCTGCCTAAATTCGAGTCCCGAAGGGATAGGTCGTGGACTGGACCATCCTAGGCATTCTGGGGGCGGCCACCTTTGCCGTGGTCTCGGTCCTAGACAAACGCCTCATATCGGTGAGCCTCCCCAGCCTGTCCTCTTACTACCTGTGGACAGGCACTGGCAGGTTCTTGTGGGGAGCCCTTGCTCCCATCGTCTTCGGTTTCGGTATCAACGACTTTGGCTGGCACTTCGCAGCCGCCATAGTGGCCGGACTCATCTGGGGAGGCGCCCTAGCCCTCATGGCCCTCGGCTTTCGCCTTGAGGAGGCCTCGCGTGTCACCGCGGTAAGCCACAGCTTCCCCGTTATCTCCGCCTTTCTCGGAGTGATTTTCCTAGGTGAGGCGTTGGGGCTACTGCAGTGGGGAGCCATTGTAGTGGTGGTTCTAGGGGCCGTTATGGTCTCGCTGCGTGGCAACCCCGCCCAAGGCCTCCCACGGCTGAACCGCGCCTTCCCCGTCATCGTCGGCTCAGCCCTCTGCTACGCCCTCGCCTTCTTCCTTGCCAAATACGCAGTGGAGGAGGTGTCCGTCTGGACCCTTTTCTCCATACGCCAGTTGGGCATGGCGGCCGTGTTCCTAGTGCTGGGCAGGAATGCATGGCGCGAGGTGCCGGTGGTTGTTGGCAGGCGTTCCGCCTTGGGTCTGATGCTGGTAACCGAGTTCTTCCTAGCCCACATCGCCCTCATCTTCACCCTATGGGCCATAGAAGGAGGGCCTGTCTCGGTGGTCTCCACCCTCGCTGGCACCCGGCCCCTGTTCGTATTCCTGTACACCATCCTTCTCAGCGCCTCCTGGTGGCGCTTTGTCGACGAACCCTTGGAGCGCAACACCATCGCCCTGAAGCTCTTCTCCATCGTGATGATCGTTCTGGGTGTCACCGCCCTGCGGCTCCCGCTGGGCGGGTAGCGTGGCCAGCAGGCCGCATCGCGTCGTCCGGCCTGTTGTAGTGGGCGCAAGGGGCGCGTATCATTAAAGACAGTCGGGGTGTAGCGCAGGGGTTAGCGCGCCACGTTCGGGACGTGGAGGCCGTCGGTTCAAATCCGACCACCCCGACCATTCTCTTACCCCCATGGACGGTGCCCTGTATGTCGTCGCCCTTGGTGACCCTGCGTATTCCTGCGTCGTTGTCTGCCCTTGGAGCCAGCGCCAGTTGCCTCGGACTAGCGTTGGACAGCTGGAGCACCGCCGAAGTATGGGCCTCACAGGAGCTCACGGCTCCAGAGCCCGAAACCGCGGACGGCGCTCGGGCACGGCAGGCCATGGAAGCTGTTTGGAAGACAGCAGGCGTGGATGGGCCTCCGGCACGGGTGCTTGTCCGCAACGATGCCTCGCCAGCCAGCGCCGTGGGAACTCGCGAGGCATCCATAGTCGCCGGTCTGATGGCGGCCAACGACCTTGCGGGCGGTCCCATGGAGCAGTCTGCACTACTTGCGCTGGGAGTCGAGCTGGGTGGTCGCGCCCAAGGCTTGGCGGCCTCTCTGCTGGGAGGCCTGCAGATGGCCACCGCTTGGGAGGGCGGGGTTGCAACCTGCGGGACACCCCTGCCCTTGGGCATCACACTGGTGCTCTTCCTGCTGGAAGAAACCCCTGATGCAGAAGGTGTCCCGATAGGCCCGGCACCTCAGTTTGCACTGGATGGGTGGCGTGTCGCCCTACTGGTGAACGCCATGGCATCGTCGCGTTTGGAAGAGTTGTCCTTCCATGAAGCATTGCAGCCCAACAGTCTCTATCCTCACTGTCCCCCCAAGAGGTTGACCTGTGCCGGGGCCATGATTGGCGGGGCCCTAGCCGCACTGCCAGCCCGCGAGGGTGGCGCCTTGGTGGCCCTGACGCGCGGCAAGGAGATGACCATAGCCTACGAGATGGCCGAGGCCGCCCGTCAGTCAGGGCTACAGGGGGTCATAAAGATCGCCAGACCCTCCACCCGGGGCGCCTACATAGCGTCCCGGACTCCTGCCGTGGTCTAGCGTGCCATGAGCTTGGTGGTCCACAAGTACGGTGGGAGCTCGGTGGCCAATGCCGAGCGCATCCTCCATGTTGCCAAGCGCATAGTCGCGGCCCGCGACACCGGGCAGCAGGTGGTGGCCGTGGTCTCCGCCATGGGAGACACCACCGATGAGCTGATCAGCCTGGCCTACGAGGTGGCCCGCCAGCCCGATCCGCGGGAGTTGGACCTGCTCCTCTCCACCGGCGAGGTGGTCTCCTGCACCCTGGTGGCCATGGCCCTGCGCAGCTTGGGCTACGCCTCCATAAGCCTCACCGGGGCCCAGGCGGGAATACGTACCGACACCATCCATGGGCGCGCCCAGATCGCCGGTGTTGATGCTCACCGGTTGAAACGGGAACTGGACGAGGGCAAGCTCGTCATCGTAGCCGGCTTTCAGGGCACGAACGATGATATGGACGTGACCACCCTCGGTCGTGGCGGCTCCGATACCACCGCCGTGGCCGTGGCCGCTACCCTTGGAGCCACCCGCTGCGAGGTGTACACCGATGTGGCTGGCATCTACACTGCCGACCCGCGCATAGTGCCCGACGCCCGCAAGCTGGATGAGGTGAGCTACGAGGAGATGCTGGAACTGGCCAGCTACGGGGCCAAGATGCACCCCCGCTCCATAGAGCTGGCAGCGGTGTACAATGTGCCCGTCTACGTTGCGTCCAGCTTTGTGGAGGAGCCCGGCACCCTTATCCACGGTGAAGCGAAGACCATGGAACATCGCATAAAAGTCACAGGAATCGCCCACGAGCGGGGTGTGGCAAAGGTCACCGTGCGAGGCGTGCGGGACCAGCCCGGTGTGGCCGCCTCCCTGTTCGAACCCTTGGCAGCCCAAGGCATCAGCGTCGACACCATTGTGCAGAACACCGGGGTGGAGCAGCTCAGCGATATCAGCTTCACCGTGGAGAGCAGGGACTTGGACAAGGCCACCGAGCTGGTGCAGAAAAGTCTGGGCTCGCTCCAAGCGCACCTCGTCACCGAGGACTCACTGGCCAAGGTCAGCATCGTCGGTGCGGGGATGCAGAATGCCCCCGGCTACGCCGCCCGCATGTTCCGCGCCCTCTCCGATGCCGGGGTCAACATCGACATGATCACCACCTCCGAAATACGCATCACCTGCATCGTGCACGAGTCGGCAGTGGAGCACTCGGTGCAGAGCCTGCACCGGGCCTTTCAACTGGCCCAGGAAACTTCGGGGTCCTCTCACTAGGATGCCTTCTCAACGGTAGGTATTGATTGCCTTCCCCCTTCCTTTCGGTAGTGATCCCCGCCTTCAACGAGGAGAGCCGTATTGCCTCCACCCTGCAGCAGGCGCTGGGCTACCTCAGTCGCCAGTCCTACACTTGGGAGGTGCTGGTCGCCGACGACGGCAGCATCGACGACACACCCAAGCTGGTGTCAGGGCTGTCTGAGGTTCATGGCGAGGGTCGTCTGCGCCACCTGCGTCTGCCCCATGGAGGCAAGGGCTGGGCGGTACGACAGGGCATGCTGCAGGCCCAGGGGGAGCACCGTTTCATGTGCGATGCTGACCTCTCCATGTCCATCGATCAGTTGGAACGGTTCCTGCCGCCTGTTGCCGGTGAGTACGATGTGGCGGCAGGCTCCCGCACCATGCCGGGGGCGCGACGCATCGGCGAGCCAGCTAGGCGCCGGGTCACTGCCAAGGCGTTCAGCCTTCTGGTGCGCACCCTCGCACCCTGCGGGGTCGAGGATACCCAGTGTGGCTTCAAGTGCTTTCGCGCCAGCGCGGCCCAGCGCCTGTTCTCCCTGCAGAAGCTGGACGGGTTCGCCTTCGATGTGGAGTTGTTGTACCTTGCCCGCAAGCTGGGCCTGCGCACCATCGAGGTGCCCATCGATTGGCATCACTCGCCTGAGAGCAAGGTGAGAGTGGTGCGCGACTCCGTGCGCATGGGCCGTGACTTGTTGCGTGTGCGGTGGGGTTACATGCGGGGGCGATATGGGAATGCCCTATCCCGGTGAGGGCGGAAAAGGCGCCCTTCCGGGCCACTTCAGCAGCCCGCATCAGAAATTGCCCCTAGAGAGGCCCCGTATGCTCTTGACCACAGGAAAGCTTTTGGTATAACTGAATATATAGGTCAATCTAATCTTGAATCGGGGGAGCCAAGGCAAGGCAATATCATGGGAATAGACAGCAAGGTAAAAAGAGAGAAGACCGCCAAGGCGGTGGCTTTGGCATTGGCAGGCAAATGGGAAGAGGCGGCGGTGCTGAACAGGGAACTGCTGGAGCTATTCCCAGAGGACGTGGAGACCCTGAATCGGCTGGGCAAGGCCTACCTGGAACTGGGACGTTACTCCATGGCCCGCGGTGCCTTCGGCGCTGCTGTGGCCGTGTCCCCTCATAACAGTATCGCCAAGAAGAACCTGCGCCGGCTGGAGAGCCTGCCCCACGACAGCGAGGACGAGGCGGCCCCTCCGCCCACCGCTGGCCGGGTGATGCCCAACCTGTTCATTGAGGACAGCGGAAAGTCGGCTGTGACTGTGTTGCACAAGCCCGCAACAGCCTCGATATTGGCTAAAGTAGCCCCAGGGGACTTGGTGGACCTTAAGCCCGAGGAGCGCCGTTTGACGGTGTACACTCCTCAAGGGCAGCTTCTCGGCGACGTGGAGCCCAAGCTGGGCAACAGGCTGCTGCGTCTGATCCGGCAGGGGAACCGCTACTCCGGGGCCGTGGTCAGTGTGAACCATCCGCGTATTTCCGTCGCCCTGCGGGAGGTGTACACCCACCCCAGCCTGTTGGGCAACGCCTCCTTTCCATCCAGGGGCACGGTGGCCTATGCGGCCCAACTGCCCGATGCCTACGCCCGCTTGGAGCTCGAATCGGACTCCGAGGATGACGATATAGCCGTCGCCTGGGACGATGCTTACGAGAGCGGAGCAGCGCGCGAAGTTGGAGTGGCCGCCGGGGCTGGCTTCGATGATGACGAAGAAGATGACGAGTAGGTCTGCCCCGGCCCCCAGTCCCCAGCCTTTTATATAGCTGGTTCTCTTGGATCACGAAAAGGAACGGCCGGCTGACTGGGACCGGGGCCAAGTGCGTGCCCTGCGCGACCACCTTGGCTACACCCAGGGTGAGATGGCCCGGCAGATGGGCGTGCGTCAGCAGACCATCAGCGAGTGGGAGACGGGCATGTACCGGCCCCGAGGCTCCTCCAGCACCCTCCTCCACATCATTGCCGAGCGTGCCGGGTTTTCCTATTCCACGGGACCCGGCCTAGCCAGGGACGCAGGGCCCGTGCCATCTGACCCAGAAGAGCCAGGGGGCCCTTAGGCTCCGCACAGCCTAGGGGCCAGCCTTGATACAGCCCACGGTCCGGCCCTGATGCAGTTTCACTGCTACACGTTACCGTGTATACTCCTGACTATGCCGCAGCGAAAGGGTAAACCGGGGCGTCCGCGGGAGTTGGCTGGCTTTTCCGAGCAGGCCTTGGCCCGCTTGTGGCGCGACCGGGCCGTCCGGGCAGGAATGCTCAAAGCCCAGCATGGGGGACGCCTGAGAGTCATCTATCCCGGCCGCCCCGGCACCTCCGCAGGCCCCGACTTCCGTGACGCGCTCCTCTACGTGGAGGGTGTCGGTCTTACCCGTGGCGATGTGGAGCTTCACCTGAAACAGGGCGACTGGCGCTCCCACGGCCATCACCGCGACCATCGCTACAACTCAGTGGCCCTGCACGTGGTCCACACCACCGAGGATGCTCCCACCCCCTTGGCCAATGGGGCTGACGCCCCCGTCCTTTCGGTCAAGTCCCTGCTTGAGGCCCCGCCCACGGAGGCGCCTCCCCCCTACCTATGGCGTCTGCTGGAAATGTGCGGCTATCCCCAGCCATCCACTGCGGAGGAGATGGCGCTTCTGCTGGACAAGGCAGGCGATGCCCGTTTCCGAGAGAAGACCGATGCCTTCAATTGCCAGCTTGCCCAAGACACACCGGAACAGGTGTTGTACGCAGCCATCATGGAAGGGTTGGGCTATAGCCAGAACCGCGCCCCATTCATCGAGTTGGCCTACCGTGTGCCCATCGCTGCTCTCAGGGAGAAGGCCCTGTCGGTCCCTCCCGCTGAGATGCGAGGCCTCATTGAGTCCTGTCTCCTAGGGGCCGCTGGGTTCAGCCCTGCGCCCTCCCACACGGAGGCACTCCAGCCCTCCCCTGGCCAGCCGCCGCTCCGTTGGAACCTGTTCCGAGTGCGCCCCGGCAACCACCCCAGGCAGCGCATCCTCGGTGCTGCCCGGCTGTTGGATCGCTACTTGGAAGAGGGACTGGTAACAGGCATGGCCCGCCTCATCCATCAACGTGTTCCAGCCCTGCAGGAAGGCCTCACGGTCCGGCAGGATGGACGCGCCCTCGTGGGCCCCGACAGGGCACGGGAGCTGGCGATAAATGCCGCCCTGCCCTTTGCCGTGGCATGGGGCAGCGCCCACAGCCAGCCCGCCCTTGCGGAGGCGGCTACCGCCCTTTACCATAAGCATCCCAAAGCCACCAGCAACGAAGTCCACCGGGAGATGGCCGAGCTTCTGATACCCCTTCCATGGCGTTCCACAATAAGCGGGGCCCGGCGTCAGCAGGGGCTCCTTCACCTGCAGCGTCTCCTAGCCAGGTCCGACTTCAGGCCGGGAAACTAGTGGCCATCATGGCATCGCCCGTCGAGCAGCCTGCCCCGCCCTGCGTCCGCAAGGTGCCACTGCTGGATGGAGAGCAGGTGCAGCAACGGTTCGACACCAACCGTGGCCTGCTGGAAAACACCCCCGACCGTGGCCCTCTATTGGTGCTCACCACCCATCGCCTCATGGCCTTCACCCACTCCAGGGACCACGGGCAGGCCCTGCTCATCGGCTTGGAAGACCTGCACGCCGCTGCTGTGGACCTTCGCTCCCGGCGCCCGCCTCAGCTGCTGCGGGGCTTGGCCCTGATGCTCCTCGGGGTAGCCGTATACCTCTTCGTAGGTCTCTTCGTGGTCACCACGGGCTCAGTGCTGCTGCCCGCCCTGCTTGGCGGCGTTGTGTCCGCTGCAGGCGCGCTTCTGGTAGCCAGGTTCATCCTGTGGGAACGCCAAGGGGCCATAAGCTTCATGGCGGCCCACAGCGGGCCGTGGCAGTTGAGCTTCGAGTACCGTGGCGACCATGCCTCTGATGACGCTGCGCTGCTGGTGGCCTGCTTCTTCCAACTGAAACAGTCGCGGAACGGTACTGCAGGCGAAGACAATGCCGGGGACGACTGGCCCTTTTCCCCCTGGACCTAGGTGGACTCTAAGCCACCACCGGGCCGAAGCAGGATGAGGTCCTTAACCCAACCCCAGCGAGGGGTCGATGTCCAGGTCCAGTGAGTGGCGCACGCCCCGCTCCAGCAGGTGGAACCCGCAAGCCCCGATCATGGCCCCGTTGTCGGTGCAAAGGGCAGGCCGCGGAATGAACAGCGGCAGAGGCGAGCGCTCTTGGAAACGCAGGCGTAGCATGGAGTTGGCCGTCACCCCGCCACCCAGCACAATGCCCTTGGCCTTGTACTCCCGGGCGGCGTCGATGGCCTTCGCCACCACCACATCCACTACCGAGTCCTGGAAGGCAGCTGCCAGTTCGGTGACCAGCTCCGCTGGAGGCGGCTCCCCGTCTTCGCTGGGAGGATAGATGCCCAGCTCCTGCGCCCGGTGCAGCACTGCCGTCTTCAAGCCGCTGAAGCTGAAGTCGTAGGTGTCGCGCAACCAGGCACGGGGCAGGCGCTCCTCGCCCTTGGCCCCTTCCGCCACTCGCTGTATCTCCGGCCCTCCGGGGAAAGCAAGCCCCAGGATACGGGCTGCCTTGTCAAAGGCCTCCCCCGAAGCGTCGTCCCTCGTCCGCCCCAGCAGCCGGTAGATGCCATGCCCCTCCATCAGCACCAAGTCGGTGTGTCCACCCGAGGCTACCAAGCACAGAAGGGGGAAGCCGACGCCCGAAGCCGGGTCGTCTGTCTCCTCGTCATCCCGCTTCAGCCAAGCAGCGTACACATGCGCCTCAAGGTGGTTCACCCCCACCAAGGGCAACCCCTGCGCCAGCGCCAATGCCTTGGCCCCGTTCAGCCCCACCAGCAACGCCCCAGCCAGACCTGGCCCATGCGTCACCGCCACGGCATCAAGCTGTGACATGGATACTCCGGCGTCATCCAAGGCCTTCTGTATCGTCGGCACCAGCGCCAGCACATGCTGCCGTGATGCCACCTCAGGCACCACCCCGCCATAGCGGGCATGTATCTCAACCTGCGACGCAATTACGTTGGACCGCAGCAGGCGGCCATCCTCAATGACAGCAGCCGCTGTCTCATCACACGAGGTCTCGATGCCCAACACTACTGTGCTCACGGCCCAACATCATAGGAGTCCAAGCGTAGCCCGGTCAACGGGGAACGCCGCTTGACACCCCCCAAGCAGTCCCTACAATCAAACGGCGGTCCCAGCTAGGCCGCCCGTCACAGCGTGACCCGCCCTCAAAGCTAACGATCTCCCGGAGGTGTTGCCCATGCCCAGGATGACCGGCAACAGGTTCATCGCAGAGATGCTCCGCGACTACGGCGTGACCCATGTATTCCAAGTGCCCACCGCCTTCTTCGGCGTCATGCGCGAAATGGAAGACATGGACATTCGGCGCGTGGTCACCCACGGCGAGAAAGCCGCCGCCTACATGGCCGACGGCTATGCCCGCGCCTCCAAGCGCGTCGGTGTCTGCATGGCCCAGAACATCGGCACCGCCAACCTCGGAGCCGGCTTGGCCGATGCCTACATGGGACACTCCCCCGTCATTGCCATGACCGGTGCCCTTCCCGCCGAGCACCGTTACCGCCACGCCTACCAGGAGTACGACCACGAGCCTTGGTACGAGTCTGTAACCAAGTCCAGCGTCTTCATCGACAAGGTCAGCCGCCTCCCCGACGCCCTGCGCCAAGCCTTCCGCGACGCCACCTCCGGCGCGCCGGGCCCGGTGCACCTCGACATACCCGACGAGGCCTGCTCCTCCGAGGCCGACTTAGAAGTAATCGTGGAGGAGTTGCACACCACATTCCCCTCCTTCCGCCCCGAGCCTGAGGGTGACAGGGTGCGGGAGGCGGCCCGCGCCATCTCCCAAGCCCAGCGACCGGTAATCATTGCCGGTGGCGGCGTCATCGCCTCCGAGGCATGGGCCGAGGTGCAGCAACTCGCGGAAATGCTCACCATCCCCGTGGCCACCACCCTCAACGGCAAACTCACCCTGCCTGCCAGTCACCCGCTGAACGTGGGCGTCCCCGGCCGCTACTCTGCATGGTGTGCCAACCAGACCGTGGCCAACGCCGACCTCGTCATCGCCATTGGCACACGGCTGGGAGGTATGGCCACTTGGGACTGGCGCATACCCTCCGCCGACATGCCCACCATCCAGATAGGCATCGACCCCTCCGAGCTGGGACGCAACTATCCCGCCCAAGTGGCCCTGATGGGCGACGCCCGCGCCTGCGTGCGACGCCTCATCGAGGTGCTGGAGCCCATCGCCCCCCGCGAAGACCGCTTGGCCGAGATTCGCGACCGCGTGGGCCGCTGGCGCGACGAGTACGCCCCCATGGTCAACTCCGATGCCTCTCCCATGCGCCCCGAGCGCCTCTGCAAGGAGATCGCGGAAAATCTCCCCGACGACGCCATGGTCGTCTCCGACACCGGCCACTCCGGCATCTGGTCCGGCGTCCTCATGCCCTTGGAGAAACCCGGCCTCAATTACATCCGCTGCGTCGGCTCCCTCGGCTGGGGCCTCTCCGCCAGCATCGGGGCCAAGGCCGCCGTGCCCCACCGTCCCGTGGTCTGCTTCACCGGCGACGGCGGCTTCTGGTACCACATCGCCGAGCTCGAAACAGCCCTGCGCCACGGCATCGCCCCGGTGATCGTCGTCAACGACAACCGCTCCCTGAACCAAGAAAAGGGCCCCATTGAGCGCGCCTACGACGGCCAGCCCTACGGCCGCGCCTTCCAGGACCTGATGATGTTCCAGGACACCAACCTAGCCGCCGTGGCCGAGGCCATCGGCTGCTACGCCGAGCGCGTCGAACGCCCCTCCGATGTCGGCCCAGCCATGCAGCGCGCCTTCGCCTCCGGCAAGATTGCCGTCCTCGACATGGTCAGCGACATCGAGGCCATGGGCCCCGTCGCCCGCATGTCCGACGTACGGGAATCCGTCTCCGGCTAGCCCAATTTCCCTAGCTGCCGCGATATAATGCCCCGAAAATCCTCGCCAGAGGCCCCTATATGAACATGAAGAGGCCCCTATATGACCATGAAAAGGTCTGTGGTTCCCGAGGCCCCCGCAGCTCCCCGCTGGCCACCCGGCCTGCCCTCCGGCTATATCCAATTGCCCGACACGCCGGAAAGGGACGACATGACCAGCCCCTTGGTGCTACTCGACCCCGGTAAGGCCCGCGCCCTGCGCATCTGGCTGGGACACCGGGACTCCACTCTGTTCCTGTTCGACAGCTACGTTGTCCCCTCTCCGGTGGCCCAAGTGCCCCAAAGCACTATCTACCCCGACATGCTCATCTCCTTCGGCGTAGACCCCCAGTTGGCCCTGAACCGCAACGGCTACGTGATCTCCGATTTTGGCAAGCCACCCGATCTCGTGATGGAGATAGCCTCCAAGAGCACCGCCCATATCGACGATGGCTACAAAAGGGAACGTTACGCGGCCTTGGGGGTCCCGGAGTACTGGCGCTTCGACCACACCGGCGGCCAGCACCATCGGAACGCCTTGGGTGGCGACCGGCTGGAGGGGGGCGTCTATCAGCCCATCCCCATCGAGGAATCGGCCCCCGGCCATCTCCGGGGCTACAGCGAAGTCCTGAAGATTTTCGTCTGCTGGGAAGCCGGCGAACTTCAATGGTACGACCCCGTGTCCGGAGTCTACCTGCTGGACCATGAAGCTGAGGCAGCCCGCGCCGACGCCGCAACGGCCCGCGCCAATGCTGCCACGGCCCGGGCCGACGCCGCAGAGGCTGAAGTCCAGCGTCTCCAAAGCCTCCTCGAACAGTCCCCGGAAATCCAGTAGTCTTAGAAACCAGGGGTGTCTGCGGTGGCCCTCGCTACCCCCGAAATCACAATGACAGGAGACTCAACAACGTGCGCATCGACGTCCACACCCACCTCATTTGCCTCGATTTCATCAAGCACATGATTGGCCGTTCCAACCTCCCCAATGGCTACTGGGACGGTGGCAACTACGTCGTCCACTGTACCAACAACTTCGACCTCCCCGTCGAGCCTCTCTACTACACCATCGAAGACAAACTCCGCGATATGGATCGCATGAAGGTGGATGTCTCCCTCCTCACCCACGGCATACCCGGCCCCGAGTTCCTCCCCGCCGACGAGGCCGACGACTGGGCCTCCCGCATCAACGACTACATCGCTGGCATCGTCGAGGCCTACCCCGGCAAGTTCATCGGCTGTGGCAGCATCGGCTTTGGCGACCCCCAGCGCTCCATCGCCGAGGTCGAGCGCTGCGTCAACGAACTCGGCTTCCGCGGATTCCAGCTCTTCGCCAACACCAACCAGCGCGTGCTCGACTCCCCCGAGTTCATTCCCGTCTATCGCAAGGTCGCCGAACTCGGCGTGCCCCTCAACATGCATCCCACCGCGCCTCTTAACGTGGTGGGCATGGCCGGCACCCCCCTCGTCCCCGGCATGGGCTTCCTCTACGACACCAGCCTCGGCACTATGCGCCTCATCGCCAGCGGCCTCTTCGACCAGGAGCCCGACCTCAACCTCATCGTCCCCCACGTCGGCGGCATCCTCCCCTACCTCCGAGGCCGCTGTGGCCGTGCCGTCGACGCAGGAGTCGCCGAGGGCCAGTACTCCCTGCAGCACTCCGCCCAGTACTACCTCGACCGCATCTACGTCGACACCGTCGCCCACAGTCTCGACGCCCTCGAGTTCTGCTACCAGCATACCAATGCCGAGCAGATCCTCTACGGCACCGACCACCCCTTCGCCAACTGGATCGGCGTCTCCGACATCGTAGAGCAACTTCGCTGCACCTCAGCCGAGCGCGAAATGATCTACCACGGCAACGCCGAGCGACTCCTGAAACTGAATTAACCCCTTCTCTCAGGGGGAAGGTTGGCATGGGGGTGAACCCCCGCCGGAATCTGGCCCACACCCCCGTCATTCCCGCGAAGGCGGGAATCTACGGCCCCAGCCCGATACATCGCAACCTTAACTAAGGAGAAAAAGAAATGGCCGAGCAAGGTGGCTACATCTTCTACGCCCGCATGAGCGTCGACGCTGAACATGAAGATCTCTTCAACGAAGTCTACGACACCGAGCACGTTCCTGAGCTACTCAAGGTCCCCGGTGTCCGCAGCGTCACCCGCTACAAGGTCGACTCCACCATCTACACCACCAAGCTGGAAGACCAGCCCCTCTACATCGCCGCCTACGAGGTCGACAGCCCCGACGTCATAACCAGCGACGCCTGGAACGTAGCCACCGAAATCGGCCGCTGGGCCGAACACGTCCGCCCCCACACCTCCAACCGCTCCCATGTCATCTACAAAAAAGTAGCCGGCCCCGAACGCGCGTAGGGAGAATCGGCCATCTCCCTGGTGTCACCGCTCCGAACTTTCACTCTGCTTGAAAGGTAGGACGGACGTTGACCTATAACCCGGGCCTCTCCAACCTTGTTTGGATTGTTTCAAGAGTCATTCTCTCGGCCTAGCGAGGCCGACTGAGTCGGGTCGGGTAAAAGGGACGCCGGCGGCGTACGAAGTCCTTGAATACACCATAGACAAAGGGTCGGGCGGAAACGATATCGCTGAGCGGGATTACGACCCTGAAGTCTTCCGGTGTCCAGTCCTCGCTCAGGTATTCGTCTGTCACGAATCGATAGTTGGTGCGTAAGTGCAATTCCAGTGTTTCTTCGTCTCGATATCCGCTGTGTGTCGGCAGCATTTCCACTGCAGACTCTAAGGTTCGTTCAGTGGCGCATTTCAAGATGACTCCCACATACACTTTTCGGTTGCGGAGAGATATTTCTACGCCGAATTGTTTCTGTGCGGCCTCCATCAATAGCAGCATAAGGTGATCCCCAGTATTGGTCACCGCTCGTTGGGCACCTCTTCTCTTCGAGTAAACTACGTTCAACAGATATGGGGCGCAAAATCCAAAAATGATGCTCAGCACGACCGCGCTAGTAAAAGGGGCTGGGATTTTCTCGTCCCAGAACTCAACCGGTTCGGGGATTGGGTTCCATTGGTAAGCCATTAGGTGTGCTGCGCAATACAAGACGATGCCGCATAGGGCTGCTCTAAATAGAACATGGTAACCGGAGTCCCGCACCGCCTGAAAGCGGGTGAAATTCCAGTGGGTGACAAACCAGTATCCGCCAACCGCCGGCAGTAGCAACAACCCTAGGGTCATGCTACTTGCGGGGCGAATTGCGTGGTCGACCTTGTAATCTTGACCGCCGTTTCAAGCTCTGTTTGCTTCTGTTGGGTCTAGCGAGATCGGCATCCACCATGCTCTTTAGCCTCTCCCGCCAAGTCTTACTCTGCGCGAGTTCGCGCCCCTTCATGAAGAAGCTGCCGTTTCGCGTGACGTGTATTTCGGGTAAGTCGCCTCTCCCATCATCCTGAGGCCTTCTAACGCGATTGACAATTGAGTCAATTATCTTCGCACCTTTGCGGCGGTGAGCGTTAGGGGTTAACCCGGTCCGTGGATCTTCGCCTGAAGAACCAAGGTGTGCCATGGTCAGTTCTCCCCTTGCATTCAAATAACACCACGTCTTGAAGAGTAACGGGGTGCGGCAGCGGTAGTGTATCACATGGAGGCATTGCACCTCGTCCCCCCTCCTCTACCCCAACTGAAACGTCTTCCGATAAACCCCCGGTGACCCGTTCGCATGCTCCATCTTCGGCCGTATCCGCAGCGACCAAGGGTTCGCATCTCGCGCCTTCTCCCATTCCGGTGTCTGCGGCACCTTCTCGTTCACGAACTCGTACATAACCCCGTACGCTGGCACCCCGCGCACCGCCTTCAGCCTCCGCGCTTGAATCACCCCCGGCACCTCGCAGTAGTTCGGCACGTACACCGTGCTGTACCACGCGTTGAACTCCTCCTCGTACCGCTCCGGGATGTCCATGCGACCGTACTGGAGGATGGGGGCCATGTCCGACCCGGACATCGAGGCGGGCACCTGCTCCGGGTAAATCACCTGGTACACGTTGTGGACGTAGTTCGTCCCGATAACCCTCGGCGACATCCGCCGTGACCACTCGCCCGGATTGGCCAGGTAGTTCTGGAAGGTGTCGCTGGAGTAGACGTCCGGCGACTCCATCTCATACACCGCCAAGTGCTTCGGGCTGCCGCTAATCGCCTCGTACCGGGCAGCATTCAGCACCCCCGGCAGCGACGTAAGCTCAGCGATGTGCTCCTCGTTGTACCACCGGTTGAACTCATCCTCCAACTCCGCCGGCACATCCGCCATCACCACCAGTATCCCTGTCCCCTTCCTGTCTGCCATGCCGTCCCTCCTCGCTCTCTGCTCTCTCATCAAGTCGTCAATGCCTTGTCCGCAGTCTATGGAGACCCCCGTCAGGGTGTCAACGGCCCCCTGTCATGCCCCCGCTCTCTGGCAGCATGCCCCCGCTCGCTGGCAGACAGACCCTTGCACAACGCTGTCCCTCGCCCCACCCTCAGTCCGCCGCCGGACCGAACAGGCATGACAAAAACCGCTTGCGCCTTCCGTCCTCCGTCCCCCATCATCAGTACATCGCCCCCGGCTCTCTGGCCACCGGCCCTCTGGCCACCGACTAGACCCCGGCAATCTACTGCGACCAGCCCCGAAACGGCCCCGAATCGACAGGAGAATCAATGGAAACCCAAACGGGCAACTCCCTATTCCCCAGCATCCTCACCCTCTTGTCCTGCATTTTCACGTCTCTCTACGTCGTTCCCCTGCCGGGCCTGCTCCCGTGCCAGCGTGGAGGAACCCGCGTGCCACCCCCACAATCGCCGTGCACACCCCTTGGACGAGACAAATTTTTCGTAGCTGACTCAGATACAACCATGAGACAAATGAGACAAATTTCAGCCCTCCAAAACCCGTTCCCAGCTACGGCCGTGCCCCCCTGCGGCCACCCCTTTATCGCCATTTTTCGCCGCTCTACAGATACGAATTTGCCCCGCGTGAGACAACGTTTTCCTAGCTGGCCCAGATACAACTATGAGACAATGAGACAAATTTCAGCTACGAAAAATTCACCACAGCTACGATGCTTGTCTCATCAGCTACGAACGCTCCCCTCACCCCCCTGTTTTCGCAGCTACGAAATCTCCCGGAATGAGACAGGGGTTTCGTAGCTGGCTCAGATACAACCATGAGACCAATCAGACCGCGACCACTCCGAATCGCCTCCAACGGCCTGCTGCCTGTATACTTGACCGCAGCCATCAGCACTTGAGGTATCTAAAGGAATGACCACCATCCCCGATTCCCCTGAGCATCAGCAATCAAGGTACGACCCCATCCCTCTCGAAAAGAAGTGGCAGGAGCGGTGGGAAGCCGACGGCATCTACCGCGTCCCCGAAAACGATGACCGCCCCCGCTGGTACGAAATGACCATGTACCCCTACCCCTCCGGTGACCTCCACATCGGTCACTGGTACGCCATGGCCCCCGCCGACAGCCACGCCCGCTTCCGCCGCATGCAGGGCTACAACGTCCTCCACCCCATGGGCTTCGACGCCTTCGGCCTTCCCGCTGAGAACGCCGCCATCAGCCGCGGCATCCACCCCTACGAATGGACCATGAGCAACATCCGGAACATGCGCGAGCAGCTCCGCAGCATGGGCTCCATCTATGACTGGAGCAAGGAGATCATTTGCGCCCTCCCCGAATACTACCGCTGGAACCAGTGGTTCTTCCTCAAGCTCTACGAAAAGGGCCTAGCCTACCGCGCCCACGCCCCCGTGGTCTGGTGCCCCTCCTGCGCTACCGTCCTCGCCAACGAGCAGGTCCTAAATGGATGCTGCGAGCGCTGCCAGACCCCCATCACCCGCCGCGACCTCGCCCAGTGGTTCCTCCGCATCACTGACTACGCCGAAGAACTCCTCGACTTCGACGGCCTCCTCGAATGGCCCGAAAAAATCCTAGCCATGCAGCGCAACTGGGTCGGCCGTAGCGAGGGCACCGAGATCAGCTTTGACATAAGCCACTGCAACCTCGAAGAAAAAGAAATTCGCACCTTCACCACCCGCATCGACACCATCTTCGGCGTCACCTTCATGGTGCTGGCCCCGGAGCACCCACTGGTACCCCAGCTCACCACCCCTGACCAGCAGGATGCGGTGGAGGCGTATATCAAGGAAGCCCGCGCAACCACTGAAATCGAGCGCATGTCCACCGAAAAGGAAAAAACGGGAGTCCCCCTAGGCACCTATGCCGTCAACCGCTTGAACGGAGAACAGGTGCCCCTGCTCATCGCCGACTACGTACTCATGGCTTACGGCACCGGTGCTGTCATGGGCGTCCCCGCCCACGACCAGCGCGACTTCGAGTTCGCCACCAAATACGGCCTGCCAATCCAAGTGGTAGTCTCCCCGCCGAACTGGTCTGGCGAGCCTCTGCCAGAGGCCTACCCGGACGAGGGCATCATGGTGAACTCAGGCCGGTTCGATGGCCTGCCCTCGGATCAAGGGATGCAGGCCATCACCGACCATGTGGAGCAGGCAGGATGGGGCAAACGCGCCGTCTCCTACCGGCTGCGCGACTGGCTCATATCCCGCCAGCGCTACTGGGGCACCCCCATCCCCATGGTGCACTGCCCCTCCTGTGGCACAGTGCCCGTCCCTGAAGACCAGCTACCGGTTCTGTTGCCCTCTGATGCCGAGTTCAAGCCCACCGGCGAGTCGCCTTTGGCAGGCAATCAGGGTTTCGTGGAAACACGCTGTCCCCAGTGTGGCGGTGAGGCCCGGCGCGAGACCGACACCATGGACACCTTTTTCGATTCCTCTTGGTACATGATGCGCTACACCAGTCCCGACTACGATGACGGCCCCTTCAATCCCAAGCAGCTTGGGGAGTGGCTGCCAGTGGACCAGTACACCGGAGGAGCAGAGCACGCCGTCATGCACTTGCTCTATGCCCGCTTCTTTACCAAGGCCCTGCGCGACCTAGGACTGGTGGACTTCGGCGAACCCTTCCTGCGCCTCTACAACCAAGGCACCATCGTTGCTGGGGGCGCCAAGATGAGCAAGTCCCGTGGCAATGTGGTCACCCCCGACACCTACGTCAAGGACGTTGGCGCTGACACCGTCCGAGCCTACCTCATGTTCCTCGGCCCTTGGGATCAAGGCGGCGACTGGAGCGACGGAGGAATCAACGGCATGGCCCGCTGGATGAACCGCGTCTGGGAAACGTGCCAGCGCGATGCCAGCGTCCTGAAGGGCGACCCGGAAGGGCAGGCATCCCGCGACACCCGCCGGCGCCTGCACCAGACCATACGCAAGTGCTACCAAGACCTCGACAGGTTCAAGTTCAACACAACCATCGCCTCCCTGATGGAATTTTCTAACCACTTGAATAAAGTGTGGGCCGAGGGCAGCGTTGACCCTGATACCTGGCGCGAGTGCATCCGTTGCATCGTACTGATTCTGGCTCCCATAGCCCCCCACATCACCGAAGAGCTTTGGGAACGCGCTGGATACCCCTACAGCATCCACAACCAGACGTTCCCTAGTTGGGACGAGGAGTTGGCCGCCAACGAGGTCATCACCCTGGTGGTGCAGGTCAACGGCAAGGTACGTGACCGGTTGCAGGTCCCAGCGGAGATATCCGAGGAGGAAGCTCGCGAGCTGGCCCTAGGGAGCGACAAAGTCCAGCCCTTCCTCAGCGACAAGCAGATAGAGCGCGCCGTCTACGTGCCGGGACGGCTGGTGAACGTGGTGGTGAACTAGGGAGATGGTGAATTGGGAGATAATGTAGCGAGGCTAATGCGTGTGCCGAAAGAAGCTTAGGCCCCCAGTACCACTCGCACCATCTTGCGCTCCAAGGCTGCTGCCACGTCCTCGACAGAGGACTTCTCACCCGGCTCCCCCGCAGTGATGGTGTAGGCGACTCCCAGCAACCGGCCCACGCGGAAGTCGACTACAGTCGAAGATGCCCCGCCGGCAGGTCCACGCTGCATCACTTCCATGCCGATGGTCTCGCTGGCCAAGCCTTTGGGCGCAAACGACTCCGCGCTCTCCACCCTGTAGCCCGGCGCGACCTCGTCACCAATCGAGGCCTCGAACTCCTTACGGAACACCTCTTCCATCCAGTTGGAGACGGACTCCCCGTCACGGAACAGGTGCACCACTGTGGCTACCGCCAGCGATGAGCCTGGCGCAATACCCTCCGGCGAGGCCGAAGCGGCGAACTCCTTCAGGTGGCCGGTGATGCGCCCCAAACGTTGCAGGTCGTCGGCCGTGCGATTGAGCACGCTCTGCTTGGCCATGGTTTCATTGTCTAGGGGCCCTTCCCTCAGGGAGCGGAACCCTCGGAACTCCGGTGGCAGGTCCGGCTGCTCCAAGGGCATCCAAGCGAGGTCTTCCTCTGTGATGCTCTCAGTGGCGCGGTATAGGAAGTTCGTAGTCATGGCAGATCCGTGGTCGGGGTCGATTCACTCACTGGCTTCCAACTTGAGTTGAGGCTACTTGCCCTCGGGGAATACGGCTATTCCATTGATCTCAATGTCGCCTGCGCCTACGAAGCCCGATACAGCTACGCTGGTGCTGGTAACGTCACCCTCGGGCCAGAACTCCTTCTTCACCTCGGCTATCGCTGGCAGGTCGTTGATGTCCCTGACATAAGTATTGGTGTTCACCACGTCGTCCATCGTCAGACCGCTGGCGGCCAACACCTGTTGCATCCATTCAAGCGACCTTCTCGTCTGGAAGGAGATGTCGCCCTTTGAGCGTTCGTCGTACTCCCATGTCTGCAGGTCCCACTGGCCCGTCATGCCCGATATGAAGAGAAACTGTCCGACACGGAGGGAGCGGGCGAAGCTGCGCCCTTTCTCATCGGGTACGATCACCTGTTTCTGCATCTCTAACCTCCGTGGCGGGTTATAGTCTAGCCTGAGTTGTCTTCCGGGGCCTGCGCTTCCGGTGCTCCCATTTCGTCCTCTCGCTCGACCCCGGCATGAGGCATGTCGATTCGGGCAACGATGGCCTCGGGGTCGCTGTCCAATGTGACGTTAGGGGGCAGTTCCACGTCTTGGGCACGGATCGCCATCTGAGTTTCGGTCAGGGTGGAGAGGTCCACCGTCAGGGATGAGGGGGCATCCAAGGGCAGTGCCTGCACCGTCAAGTTGTACAGGGCGTGGGATACTGTGCCACCGAGGGCACGGGCACCCACGGACTCGCCCTCGAACACCAATTGGACGTCGACTGTGATGGGCACAGCAGCTTCGACCCTCAGAAAGTCCACATGCAGCAGTGAGCCCTTGATTGGCTCCCACTGAACTTCGCGCACCATGGCGAGCTGTCGTTCGGACCTGCCATTGATTCCAAGAAACACAGGAGTACTGGAGCCAGCTCGGGCCAGCACCCTTTCCAAGGCCGACCGCTCGCATTGCAGCGATTCGGGTTCGTCGGTTGCCCCGTACACATGCACGGGAATGATTCCATTGCGCCGTAGGGTCTTCACCTTCTTGCCCAGAACCACCCGGGGTTCCAGGTCAAGAGCTATTTGCTCAGCCATCTCAACTCACGTTCCATCCAGAAAAGTATAGGTGACGGCGTAACCGTCATCGCACTGCCTCCCGCAGCAGTCGCATAGTATAGCAGCAGGTTAGGGTTGGAGTCAGTAGTGCACGGGGCTCCATGAGGTCGATCGATAGCTATGAAACCTCGACCTCGATTACGCAGTGATCACTGGGTCCCCACTGGTCGGACTCGTTCAGGGCCCGGACACGGATAGACTTCGCCAAGTCCCGCGAGGCAAAAACGAAGTCAAGCTGGCGAGTGGCCGTGGCCGGGGATTGGCGAGTCGTGTAGTAAGTGGGCACGTTCTTGCTGTCGGCTGGCAACTCAGCAGGCCAAGGCTCCGCTTGTCGTCCATTGGGGGCTTGAGGACCGATGAAGGGGAGTCCAATGGCCTCCATCCGCTTGAACACACTATCATAGCGCCCGGCCCAATAAAGGCTGCCACGCTCGCCGTAACCATACAGGATGTTGAGGTCGCCAGCCGCCAGGATACGGTGTCCTTGTTCTTGGCCGACAAGTAGAGACAAATCGGATACCACACGATGCGCCGAGGCATCGGAGACTATACGTCTGCTGCCGGTTGATTCATGCGACCTCGACCATGGAGCATACATGGAGACCAGAGTGATAGGCTCTCCATCGGGCAGAGTGACTATGGCGGCATCCAGTGTGCCCAACCGACTGACCGCCAACTCGCCCCGTTTCACCTCCCCTATCGGCTTCGTCTCTATCCACTCGACCTTCACCTGCTGCGATATCCGCACAATCGCTGTCCGCCAAGGTCTCTTGGCCCCGACAGTGCGCCAGGGGGCCGGGGCAACACCGACGCCCGCCGCCACCTTCGGGGGAGGCCGACTGGCCTCCTGTAGCAGCGCAACGTCAGCACCGCTCTCCAAGAGACGACGCCAAGGCTCCTTACGGCGAGCGATGTTCCATGAAACTATCTTGAGCAATAGCCTCCCACTCCCAGAACCAGCCCCCTAGCTCGCCTCGATGAAGTTCGTTACCACAGTGTTGAACTCCTCGGGGTATTCGCGGTAGTGGAAGTGACCGCCACGGCTGACGACGTGCATCTGGGTGCGAGGGGTCTTTTCGCGGATGATGTCGAACAGCTTGACGCCCTGCTCCCAAATGGCCCCAGGGTCGGTGGCCGCCCAGTATATGAGGGTCGGGACCTGTAGTCGTCCTTCGCCTATCCACGCCAGCGTCTCTTCCTTCTGCATTCGCTGGCTGTGGGCCCATGTCTGGTTGGCACCAGCCTCCCACTTGGCCTTGGTCTCCAATGCCTTGGGGTGAGTCTCCATGAAGTAGCCGGCGTCCACGTAGTCGTCGGTGACGTGGTCCGTGAAGTGGGACATCCGCTCCCAGTAGAACCGGATGTACTCCCTTACACCATCCGGACGGCCCTCGTTCACCTTAGCCAAGCGATCGGCGTGACTGCCGACGTCCGGCGCCAAACTGGCGGTATCGATGAGAGTGAGCGTCTTCACCATGTCCAGATGTTCCAGGGTCAGGCGCGTGGCCATGAATGCTCCCAAGGACTGGCCCACCACATGCATGCTCTTGATGCCCACGGCTTGGGTGAACTCGTACAGGTGTTGCACCACGGCCTGCACCGTGTAGTCCTCATCTCGCTTGGGGTTGTCAGTCATGCCGTTTCCCAAACGGTCAGGGGCGAAGACGTGGAATTTCTCCGCGAGGCCCGCGAGGTTCAGGGTCCAAGTGTTGGCGCTGCCCTGGCCGGAAAAGGTCGCTCCGTGAATCAGGAGCATCGGTTCGCCCGACCCCAACTCGTAATAGCGGGTACGGGTACCGTTTACATCGATGAACTTGGCTTGGTGCACCACGGAGCCTGTGCTCTGCATGGTGTCGGTAATGGTCACCATAGTTGTCCTCCCTTAACACTGCTGGACGGATTCTTTATCCTAGCACGCCTCGGTGTTTCGGGCACGGACTTCGTAGGTAGGGAAGTACAGGCACCGCGCGCTTCAGGGCGCGGTCCAAGCCTAGGCTCAGGGTCACATTCAGCTTGACTTTCCAAAGAGGGCGATGCTAACATTTTTCCGTCCCTAGCTCGCGCCGAGTCATGTTACGGCCTAACAATGTGTTGCTCGGAGCGCGGTCTGGAGACAGACTTATCAGCCAGACCCACCTGACCCTTTGAGTGACGCAGCATACCGCTACGTTTCGGGTGAGGCCCGGGAGGAGGTAGCCTATGGCATCCGAGGGCTTTGATATCAAGCGAGGCTTGAAGGACGTTTACTTCGATACCACGGAAGCCAGCTTCATTGATGGCGACGTGGGGAAGCTGCTTTATCGTGGCTACAACATCCACGATCTTGCGGAGAAGGCCACCTTCGAAGAGATCGTCTATCTCCTTCTGTACGGCGACCTGCCCAACCAGCGGCAACTTGACGACTTCAACGTTGAGTTCAGAGGCAGCCGGTCGATACCAGAAGAGGTGATCAATGTCCTGCGTGTGGTCAAGGATTGCCATCCCATGGATGCCCTGCGCACGGGGATTTCCGCTCTGTCCGCCTTCGACCCTGATGTCACCGATAACTCCATTGAAGCTACCCGGCGGAAGGGAATCCGTCTTACGGCCCAAGCCCCCACGATAGTCGCAGCCCACCACCGTATACGGAACGGCTTGGACCCGGTGGCCCCCAACCCCGGCCTTAACCACGCTGGCAATTTCCTCTACATGCTGCGCGGGGCCGAACCCACCGAGGATGAGAACCGGCTGATTGATGTGGACTTCGTGCTGCACGCGGAACACGGGGCCAATGCCTCGGCTTTCGGCGCCCGCGTGGTTGCCTCCACCCTGTCCGACCTGCACTCGGCCGTAGTCACCGGCGTCGCTGTCCTCAAGGGTCCCTGGCACGGCGGGGCCGCGGAAGAGGTCATGAAGATGGCCTTGGATATCGGTCAACCGGAGAACGCCGAAGAGTACGCCCGGAAGCTGCTGGATAGCGGTGGCCGAGTTATGGGCTTCGGACACCGGGTGTACAAAGCCGAGGATCCACGGGCACGCCACCTGCGGGAGCGCTCGCAGAGGTTGGGGCAGGAGAAGGGGCAGCCCCACTGGTTCCAGATTCTCACTTACCTCGAGCAGAATGTGATGGCCCCCTACCGGGACAGGGGCATCTTCGTCAACGTGGACTTCTTCGCAGGATCGATTTACTACCTGCTGGAAATCCCCGACGACCTGTTCATCCCCATCTTCGCTCTGGGACGCATACCGGGGTGGACGTTACAGTGCATGGAGCAGTACTCAGACAACATTCTGCTGAGGCCCCTGCTGGAATACACGGGTGAGATGGACTTGGAGTATGTGCCCATAGATCAACGGTAGTCGGGCAACGGTAACCCGGAATATCTGAGACAAAGGAAAGTGCAATGGGAGGCCTTCCGGCCTCCCACTCTTGCGTTGACCGATTACCCTCTGAATGGCTCACAAAGGGTCTCGCGAAGTGATTTCCGGCGCAGAACGAGAGATACGAATTCGCATACGAGAGAAGGGCCCGATGACCTTCTGCGAGTTCATGGAACTTGCCCTCTACTGGCCCGACGGCGGCTACTACACCACGCATTCAGCCTCCTCTGACTACTACACCGCCCCCTCGGCCCACCCCGCCTTTGGCGCTCTCATCTGCCTGCAGATGTACCAGTTGTGGTTACTACTGGAGTGCCCCCGTCCTTTTTGGGTCATCGAGCCAGGGGCCGGTGCAGGCCAACTGGCGCGCGACGTGACCCGCTTCGCCCAACAACTGTCTCCAGAGTTCTCCAAGTCTCTGAGATGTCTTTGCTTGGAGAGGCATCCGTGGGGTAGGCGTGCCGGGTCGACAGAATTGGGGCACCTTCCAAACTGGATCGCTGCGCAAGGCTTGCCTTTTCAGCGTGTTGTTGGGGTCGTTCTCTCCAACGAGTTGCTGGATGCATTCCCAGTGCACCGGGTGAGAATGGAAGAGGGGCGATTACGGGAGATGTTTGTGCACTTGCAGGACTCGGAGCTAGTGGAGCGGCCAGGTCCTCTCTCGACGGTTGCCCTGGAGGAGCGCCTGCGCAGAGTAGGGGTCGTTTTGGACGAGGGTTGGGAGGCTGAAATCAATCTAGCCGTTGATGATTGGGCGACACAGGTATCGGACTGCTTGGAACGCGGCTTCATTCTGACAATTGACTACGGCAGGGATGCGGCTGAACTGTACTCGTCCGAGAGGAGGCGTGGCACTCTGACCACGTTTCGCCATCATGTACAGACTGACAGTCCGCTGCGCGAGGTAGGCCTTCAGGATATGACGGCGCAAGTCGATTTCACTGCGCTGGAACTGGCGGGACGAGATGCAGGTCTGGAGTCATGGGGGCGCACCAGCCAGCGTCGGTTCTTGCTAAACATGGGGTTACAGGGGTGGCTTGCATCCCTGCGTAGTGCAATAAACGGGGCCGCATATAACGGCAATCGCATGGGAATGCAGCAACTTATCCGCCCCGGTGGTATGGGTGACTTCCAAGTGATGTTCCATGCCAAGGGGGTCGAACCGGATAGTTTATGGGGCTTGTCCGTATCTTCGGAGATAGGGCCTCTGCTGGCCGGACTAGCTCCACCACGTCTTACTGCAGAACACTCACAACTGCTGGGTGCTAGCTATCCTCACTTGGCCCAGAGCTATGAGCACCTGTGGTCCGGAGGTGATACGACCTGAAATGCGCTAACTCTGGTCGAACTCGGAATAGAGACCAAGGCGGCCAGCGATGGGTTTCAGGCTGTCGATGATGAAGGCGATATGCTCCTCCAAGTCTAAACCCGCTTCGGAGGCCCCCTTCACTATATCGTCGCGGTTCACGTCGCGAGCAAAGGCTTTGTCCTTCATCTTGCGAATCACCGAGCGTGGTGTCACCTCGTCCAAGCTCTTGTTGGGGCGCACCAGTGTCACCGCGCGGATGAAGCCGCAAAGCTCGTCGCAGGCGAATACCATATGCTCCATCATGGTTTCGCGCTTGACGTTCAGATGCTCACCGTTGGGGTGATCGCCGTGGGTAAGCACCGCCCGAACGATGTCGTCGGGATAGCCGAGGCTTCTGAGGATGTCTGCTCCGTATTGGGGGTGCGCCTCCACACTCGGCACGATTTCCCAGTCGAAGTCGTGCACCAGACCCGCTATGCCCCAGCGTTCCTCGTCCTCTCCGAAACGGCGAGCGTAGGCACGCATGGCGGCCTCCACTCCCAGCAGGTGCCTCATCAGCATGTCGCCTTTGACGTATTGACTCAGGTCATCCAGCACCTTCCGCCTGTCTATGTCCTGGCTGCCTGTCGTCTGACTTGCCATCGTCCGTCTCCTCGTTGGAATACTCGGGTTCTGTGACGGCTCTGGTCACACCGGGTCTTGGATCGCACCTTCGTGCTGTGGTGATGAACCCGCTGTGGGCCACCATACGGTGGTTCGGACGCATACTCTGCTGGGTAACGTGCCATCCCCTCAGCAGCGTCTCCACGGTTTCCACCAGCTGATATCGGCGATCTTCCTCCAAGGCCAAGGTTAATCGATGGACCTGCAGCACCGTAGGCACGAAGCAGAGCAGGATGCCTCCCGGTTTCAGGGCTTCGGCGGCGTGCTCCACTACGCTCCACGGCTCCGGCACATCCAGCACGACCCGGTCCACGTCTTGCTCGTGGATGCCTTCGTAGATGTTTTCGCCCCGAACCTGCAGGGTCTCGAGCTCCCCTAAGTACGCCTCCAAGTTGGAGAGCGCACGGGGCACTTGCTCGGTACGCACTTCGTAGGAGGTGACCCAGCCTCTCGAGCCAGCGGCCTGCAGCAGGGCCATGGTGAGGGCGCCTGAGCCCAACCCTGCTTCCACCACGCGACAGCCAGGGAAAATGTCGGCCATGATCAGGATGTTGCCCAAGTCCTTGGGATAAATCACCTGGGTGGCCCGGGGCATATGTTGGGCATACTCACCCAAGGTGGGTTTCAGCGCAAGGAATGTCTGGCCCATGGTGGTACGCAGCCAGCTACCTTGATCCCTGCCGATGATGTCCTGGTGTGGGAGCACGCCCACATGGGTGTGCAGAGCCCCTGCCTGCGACAGGCGCACGAGGTAACGTCGTCCCTTGCGGTCTATGAGCATGGCCATGTCGCCCTCGTGGAAGGCGGCGTCGGTACGGTCCATGGATCCGGTCTCTCTACCCTGCTTCTTCTGAGATAACAGACAGGCCGGGATTCCCGACGGAACTCCGGCCTGTTGCGTAGTCTGCCCGAAGACTCGGGTCCCTACTTGTTCAGTTCATCCAGTATGTCGAACAACTCCGCGGGGTCTGGCAGGGTACCCGGCTCGTACTCTCGACGATGGCGGACGACTCCGCCCTTGTCGACTACCAGCACGGCACGACGCCCGACGCTACGGTCGGGGTTCCAGAGGTCGTAAGCCTTGGTCACCTCGCCATGGGGGTGCCAATCGGAAAGCTCTGGAAACGGAATGCCGCCTAGGGCAGTGCCCCAAGCCCGATGGGCTGCTACGTGGTCACAGCTAATGCCCAGAACCTGGGCACCCTTCTCCTCAATCCGGGGGTTGTGGACCCGGAACAAGGATGCTTGCTGCGTTCAACCAGCGGTGAAGTCAAATACGTGGAAAGACAGGATTACATGCTTGTCCCCAGCGTATTGGCTGAGAGTGATCTCGCCGTGATCGGGGGAGGGAAGCTTGAAGTCAGGCGCTTTGTCACCTACTTGTCCGGGCATATGCCTGCGCACCTCTCGATTAGGATTCCGCTCAATGGCGGTTGGGCCCTCGGATTATACCCCCGAGGCTGATGGGTATGCTAGGCTGGCATTGCCGGGGACTACCTAGTTGCCGGAGCCCGTCTCGAACGCAGATATCTTGGCATCGTGCTCCAGCGTCAGTCCGATGTCGTCCAAGCCGTTAATCAGGGCGTGGCGACGAAAGGAGTCTATGTCGAAGCTGGCTATTAGGTCCTCATTGGAATCCCACACGCGTTGTAATTCCAAGTCTACATGCAGCTGGTAACCGGGCTCGTTCTTTGAGCGGTCCAATATCTCCCGCACGGTATCCTCGGGCAACGTGATGGGGAGCAGGCCGTTCTGGAAGCAGTTGTTGTAGAAGATGTCAGCAAAGCTGGGGGCGATGACGCAGCGTATGCCATAGTCGTGCAGAGCCCAAGGCGCATGCTCCCGGGAGGAGCCGGAACCGAAGTTGCGTCCCGACACGATGATGGTGGCCGAGGAATAAGCGTCCTGATTCAGCACGAAGTCGGGGTTGGGGCTGCCGTCTTCACGGTAGCGCCAAGGCGTGAAGAGGAAATCTCCGTATCCTGTTCGCTCAATACGCTTCAGGTATACCGCCGGAATGATCTGGTCTGTATCTACATTCACCCGGTCGATGGGGGCGACTACGCCTGTCAAGTTCACAAAGGGTTCCACAGGTCTCCTCCTACCACTCCCTGATATCGACGAAATGGCCCGCTATGGCGGCTGCGGCTGCCATCTGGGGGCTGACCAGGTGTGTGCGCCCGCCCTTGCCTTGGCGCCCCTCGAAGTTGCGGTTGGAAGTGGAGGCGCAGCGCTGGCCGGGGTCTAGGACATCGGGGTTCATGCCCAAGCACATGGAGCAGCCCGCCACCCGCCAGTCGAAACCTGCATCCTTAAAGATGGCGTCGAGGCCTTCAGCCTCCGCTTCAGCCTTCACTCGGGCCGAGCCGGGGACCACCATGGCGTATACATGAGGGTTCACCTGCCGCCCTCTTACGACCTCGGCGGCGGCACGGAGGTCTTCGAGACGGCTGTTGGTGCAGGAGCCGAGAAAGACCCGGTCTATCTGGATTTCCTGTATGGGCATGTCGGGCTCTAAGCCCATGTAGGTCAATGCCCGCTCAGCTGCCTCCCGCACTCCGGAATCTTCGAAGGAAGCTGGGTCAGGTACGCGGGCGGTGACGGGAGCGACCATTCCTGGGTTGGTCCCCCAAGTGACAAAGGGCTGGAGGTTGGGGGCATCGATTTGAACCACCTTGTCGTAGGAGGCTCCGGCATCTGAGGGGAGGGCACGCCATTGCTCGACGGCCTGCTCAAAGTCTTCCCCCTTGGGAGCAAAGGGACGACCCTTCACGTACTCGAATGTGGTGTCGTCGGGGGCGACCATGCCAGCCCTTGCACCGCCCTCAATGCTCATGTTGCAAACGGTCATACGCCCTTCCATGGAGAGACCGTGTACGCCCTCGCCGGTGTACTCAATCACATGTCCCGTGCCGCCTTGGACTCCAATCTGCCCGATGATTCCCAAGATGAGGTCCTTGGCACTGACGCCGAAGGGCAGAGCCTTGTCCACGCGTACCTCCATGGTCTTGGGCTTGAACTGGCGCAGAGTCTGCGTGGCCAGCACGTGCTCGACCTCCGAGGTGCCGATGCCGAGGGCGAAGCATCCCAAGGCTCCGTGGGTTGCGGTGTGGCTGTCGCCACATACCACTGTTTTGCCTGGGAGGGTGTAGCCGAGCTGGGGGCCTATGACGTGCACGATGCCTTGGTTCTCGTGGAAGCGGTCATATAGAGTGATGCCGAACTCCTCGCAGTTCGATGACAGGGCTTCCAACTGCCGTCGCGATATATCGTCCGTGACGGGCAGGGAGAGGTCCCATGTGGGTGTGTTGTGGTCTGCTGTGGCGATGGTCAGATCCGGGCGCCGCACCTTGCGTCCGGCCAAACGCAGGCCGTCGAAGGCTTGGGGAGAAGTAACCTCGTGCACGAGGTGCAGGTCAATGTAGACGATACTGGGACGGTCCGGTTCTTCATGTACGACATGAGAGTCCCAAATCTTCTCGAAGAGGGTCTTGGGAGGCATAACAACTCCTTATGTGGCCGGGCATTCCCACCAAGGGGGGGATGGGCGACAGGGTTGGCTCACGATGTTTTATGTGATATTACTTCACGGCATCCCGATTTGGGACCGATACAGTTGGATGACAATGCCATAGTATCCCGGGCACTACTCCAATGGCATCCCCTTGCACCGGGATTTGCAGCGGCCAGATAGGCGCCAGCTTTGAATCGGATCGGAAATCCCAGCGAAGGTTTTTACATTGCGTAATGTTCCCATAGCTTTATCCCAGTGCAACTGCGGGTGGCGAAAGAGCCTGTAACGAGGCTAGCCTGTAAGGGCCAGCCCCGTCAACCGGTGGCTACCGGGGTCGGAATGTCAGGGTCGGTCTGCGGGCCCGGCTAATCAGGGAGTAGTCAGGGGCTCGGGGATTTCTCGCACTCCCTCTTGGGCCAGCAGGCGGTTCAGGGCACTTACGTAAGCCTTGGCACTGGCTACCACGATGTCGGTGTCGGTACCCCGGCCCATATAGATGCTTCCATCACGCTGCACACGTACGCTGACCTGTCCCAAGGAGTCAATACCTTCGGTCACAGACTGTACGTTGAAATCCACTAGCTTGGCCGGAATGTGTATGGCGCGGTCGATAGCGTTGCACACCGCGTCGACTGGACCGTTACCCGTAGCGGCGTCACTGTACACCGTGCCGTCAGGACCGACGACTCGCACGGTGGCCGTGGCGATGTCGTGATCGCCTCCAGAAAACTGCACATGCTCCAGTTCGTAGGTCACGGGCTCCAAGGTCACCCGCATCTCCTCGGCCATCAAGGCTTCTAGGTCGCGGTCAGTCACTTCACGCTTCTTATCGGCGAGCACCTTGAAGGAGTCGAATACACGGACCAGGTCGTCGTTGGACAGGACATAGCCCAAGTCCTCCAGTCGCGAGCGGAGTCCGGCCCGTCCACTGAGCTTGCCCAACACCAAGGAGTTACCTGCCCAGCCGATGGTGTCGGGGTCCATCACCTCGTAGGTGGTGCGCTCCTTGAGCACACCATCCTGATGGATGCCCGAGGCGTGGCGGAAGGCGTTGTCGCCAACAATGGACTTGTTGGCCTGTATGGACATACCTGTGATACGGCTAACCATGCGGCTGGTGCTGTAGATCTGGGTGGTATCCACACCGGTGGTCATGTTGAACAGATCACGCCGGGTGTGCAGCCCCATGATGATTTCTTCGAGGGAGGCGTTGCCAGCCCGTTCGCCGATACCGTTGATGCAGCCTTCCACCTGTCGCGCCCCTGCCTGAACAGCGGCCAAGCTGTTGGCCACAGCCAGCCCCAAGTCGTTGTGGCAGTGCACACTGATGGTGGCCTTATCGATGTTTCGCACGTTGTGGCGAATCTCAGCGATGAGCTTGCCAAAGTCGGAGGGAATGGCATAGCCGACGGTATCGGCGATATTCACCGTCCTAGCCCCAGCCTCGATGACCGCTTCCAGCATCTGGTAGAGATATTCGGGGTCGGTGCGAGTGGCATCCATGGGAGAGAACTCCACGTCGTCGCAGTAGCCACGGGCGCGGGCCACCATGGAGGTCGCCAAGTCCAGTACTTCTTCCCGGTTCTTGCGCAGCTGGTGAGCGATGTGGATTTCAGAGCTGGAGAGGAATACGTGAATACGCGGTTGGGCCGCATCCTTGATGGCGTTCCAAGCTGCGTCCACATCGACTTGGTGGGCACGAGCTAGCGACGCAATGACGGGGCCCTCGACCTCTCGGGCTATAGCCTGCACGGCGTCGAAGTCACCCGGTGAGCTGGCAGCGAAACCGGCCTCTATGACGTCCACCTGGAGGCGGGCCAGCTGGCGGGCGATTTCCATCTTCTCTTCGCCGGTCAGGCCAGTGCCTGCCGACTGTTCTCCGTCGCGGAGGGTGGTGTCAAAAATCATTACTCGTTCTTGAGCCATTTCGGTTGGTTCTCTCTTTCGTTCAGTTGACGCCCAACGGTCCAGTTGGAACGGCTCCAGGGAAGGGGCGCGCACCCCTAGGGCCGTGTCACCGCTGGGACGTCAGGGGAACGCAGTCCGCCACACCGAGCCCTGCCATGACCCGAGTGCGGCGGCGAACTACGTTCACCACCTCCGTTGTATGCATATCCATGGTGTCTATCATCCTACTTGGGGTCCATCCAAGGCATCATGCCCCGGAGCGCCTTCCCGATGTCCTCGATCTGGTGGTCGTTGGCCATCTGGCGGTCTTGGAGGAAGCGCCTCCGTCCCTCATCGTTCTCGGCTATCCATTCCCGAGCGAAGCTACCATCCTGGATATCGGCTAGGACGCGCCTCATGTTGTCCCGCACATGTTCGTCGATGACGTTGCCGCCACGAGTGTAGTCGCCGTACTCAGCGGTATCGCTGACCGAGTAACGCATGTACTTGAAGCCGCCCTGGAAAATCAGGTCGACGATGAGCTTCATCTCGTGGAGGCACTCGAAGTAGGCCAACTCCGGTGGATAGCCAGCTTCGACCAGCGTCTCGAAGGCGGTGCGTATCAGGGATGTGACCCCTCCGCAGAGTACCGTCTGCTCGCCGAACAGATCAGTCTCCGTCTCGTTCTTGAAGGTAGTCTCCAAGACGCCGGAACCGGTGGAGCCGATGCCTTTGGCATAGGCCAAGGTCATGTCCTTGCAGTGACCCGAGGCATCCTGGTGTATGGCCAGCAGTGAAGGCACGCCTATGCCCTCGGTGAAAAGCTCCCTCATACGGTGGCCGGGGGCTTTAGGGGCCACCATGGACACGTCCAAGCTGGGCGAGGGGACTACCTGACGGTAGTGGATGCAGAAGCCGTGGGCGAACATCAACGTGGCGTCTGGGCGTATGTTGGGCTCGATCTGCTCCCGGTAGACGGCGGCTTGGAGATGATCCGGGATGAGAACCATGACGACGTCGCACTGCCGGGTGACCTCGTCTACGTTGGCCACCTCAAGCCCAGCCTCTCTGGCACGGTCGCGACTGCTGCTCTCGGGCTGCAGCCCGACCATGACGCGCTGGCCATTGTCCTTCAGATTGAGAGCATGGGCGTGGCCTTGGCTGCCGTAGCCGATGATGCCGATGGTCTTCCCTCCAAGCAGGGAGAGGTCAGCATCCTTATCGTAGTAGACACTTACCATACTAAACTCCTCGTGATTTAGACGCTGCCGAGGGCATACCCAGCGTCGCTACTGCGGTGCCCATTGCTTGATGACGCGCTACGCTGGCGTGGCGGGCGGCCCTCGGCGGACCCGCGCACCATGGCCACACGGCCGGTACGCATGACCTCCCGTATGCCGAAGGGCTTCAGCAGGTCGTATAGTGCGCTGATTTTTTCCTCGTCGCCGGTTACCTCAATGATGAGCGAGTGGGGCCCGATGTCGACGATGTTGGCCCGGAATATTTCCACCAACTGCATGATTTCGCTGCGTGTTGAGGTGGTGCAGTGCACCTTGATGAGGGCCAGCTCTCTAGCCACGATCTCCATATCCGACAGGTCGGAGACGCGGATTACATCGATGAGTTTGTGGAGCTGTTTGGTGACCTGCTCCACCGTATCGTCGTCCCCCTCTACCACGAAGGTCATGCGTGACAGATTGGGCTGCTCCGATGCTCCCACGGCAAGGCTGGTGATGTTGAACCCACGACGTCGGAAGAGGCTGGACACCCGGTTGAGCACACCTGGTTTGTCCCGCACCAAGGCGACGATGGTGTGGTGCATATCGTCCATTAGACGCGCTCCTGTAATGGCTCTTCGATGAGCTCGTTCACGCTTTCGCCCGCGGGAATCATTGGGTAGACGTTCTCTTCGGGGTTCACTATGAAGTCGATCAACGCTGGCCCGGGGTGACTCATTGCTTGTTCGATGGCCGAGCGAACCTGAGCTTTGTCAGTCACTCGTATGCCAGGGATTGCGAAGGCATTAGCCAGCTTGACGAAGTCTGGGTTGGCGGTATAGGCGGTGGCCGTATATATCTTGTCGTAGAAGAAGTCCTGCCACTGCTTTACCATACCCAAGAAGTTGTTGTTGATGATCGCGAACTTCACCGGGATGTTGTTCTCGGCTGCTGTGGCCAACTCGCACATGGTCATCTGAAAGCCGCCGTCTCCTGCGATAGACCAGACGGGCATGTCAGGCCGCCCGACCTTGGCGCCAATTGCGGCTGGGACCTCGAAGCCCATCGCTCCGAGCCCGCCGGAAGTGACCAGGGTGTTGGCCTCCTCAAAGGAGCAGTGCTGGGCGGCCCACATCTGGTGCTGACCCACACCGGTGACGATGATGGCTTTATGTCCCATCTGCTCCGACAGTTCGCGCAGGACGTACTGAGGCAGCAACTGATCACTCTCGCGTATCTTCAGCGAGGGGTGCTGGGTGCGGAGTTCTTCAATGCGCCGCAGCCATTCGGTGCGGGTCTGAGGCTTGACCTGGGGAAGCAGGGCCTCCAGCACGTTTTTGATATCCCCTACGATGGGTACCGTGGGGCGGATGTTCTTACCTACTTCGGATGGGTCTATGTCCACATGAATGATTTCCTTGGCATTGGGCGCGAAGGAACTCAACCTTCCCGTGACCCGGTCGTCGAAACGCATACCAAGAGAGATGAGCAGGTCGGCTTCGTCGATGGCCAAGCTGGCCGAGGCCAGCCCGTGCATCCCTGGCATGCCGGCGTTCAGGACGTGCCGTGTGGGGAAGGAACTGATGCCCAGCAGCGTAGTGATTACGGGAATCTGAGCTTTCTCTGCCAGCTCCCGCAACTCGTCATAGGCCCGGGAGATAATCACGCCGTGGCCCGCTAGAATCAGAGGCCTTTCGGCTTGGGCGATGAGCTGTGCTGCCTTCCGCACTTGAGAGGGATGGCCCTGCAGCGAGGGGCTGTAACCGGGAAGGTCCACGCTCTCAGGGTACTCGAACTCAGCGGTCTCAAACTGGAGAACATCCTTGGGGATGTCCACGAGCACCGGTCCGGGCCTGCCAGTGTTGGCTATGTAGAAGGCTTCTTTGATGGTTGGTGCGATTTCCTCGGCGCTCATCACTAGGTAGTTGTGCTTGGTAACTGGCAGTGTGACTCCGGTGACGTCCGTCTCCTGGAAGGCATCGCGACCGATGGCGGCGCGCCCTACCTGGCCTGTGATGGCCACCATTGGGACCGAGTCCATCTGGGCGCAAGCAATGCCCGTCACCAGGTTGGTGGCGCCAGGGCCGGAAGTGGCCATGCACACACCGACTTTGCCAGTGGCGCGTGCATAGCCATCGGCGGCCATGGATGCGCCCTGCTCGTGCCGTACCAGGATGTGGCGTAACTGGGGATAGCGGTGCATCACCCCGTACAGGGGAAGAATCGCGCCGCCGGGAAGGCCGAACACAACGTCCACGCCCTCCTTGAGCAAGCTCTCACAAACGATTTCCGAACCGGTGAGCTTCATGGGTCTCCTTCTACAATCTCTCCTAGACCCCAAGGCCGTGAGTCCACGGGCATTGGGGTCCAATTCTCACAAAAAAAAGCCCGCCCCTGAAGGGACGGGCATGTCGGCCGCGCGGTACCACCCTTCTTTTCTTCTCTTCGCAAGGTTAGTAGAAGAGAAGAACAGCTTCACGACTGTTAACGGTGTCGGCCGCCACACCCTACTCCGTTCGGGCGGGTCGCTCCCGGGCGAGTTCGACGCTTCACTGCCACCGGCTTCCCACCAACCGCCGGCTCTCTGATGCAGGGTTCGCTTACTACTCCCGTTCTCAGCGTCATATGGGTAATTAGGGCTAAACTCTATCAGTATCTTGAGGCGGGTGTCAACAAGCGGACGCCGGACGCGAATACGGGAGTTTGGGCGTTTCCTGCATGCTTCCCACTAGATGGTCTGGAGGTCCCCCTAAGTCCTGCCGAGGGTCCGCGGTCGATCTAGCTACATTGTATAATGGGGACTGTGTAATTTCCCTTCCTGGCCCACCCCTCTTACTGAACTCACCTTAAAGCGCGTGAAGGTGGCATATGACGCAGATTAGAAGAATCTATGCAGGTATGCACGATGGCGTTTGCGCCCTTACCAGCACTGACAGCGGTGATACTTGGCGACAAGGGCCAATCACTCGCCTGCCGCACGCGGCCTCACGGCTGGCGGTGAGCGCAGGAGACCCCCGCTGCGCTTATTTGGCAGCCTACGAGTCCGGGGTGTACCGCACCGATGACGGGGGTGAGACTTGGCAGAGGCTGGAGTCCTTCCCTTGCGACTACGCCCACAGCGTGGTGGTATTCCCCGACAATCGTGACAGGATTCTTGTGGGCGGGGAGCCAGCCGCCATATATCGCTCCGATGACGGTGGGGTGACGTGGCGTGAAAACGACGCCTTCGAACAGGTGTCGGAGTCTGAGAATTGGTTCTTCCACTCAAAGACCCGCGACTCCCATGTGCGTGACCTGCAACTCGCACCCCACGATTCTAACTTGATATACGCTGGAATCGAGGTAGGCGGCATCGTCCGTTCCAAGGACGGGGGGACGACTTGGCAACAGCTCCATGGCATGGACGATGACATCCATTCCATTTGCTTCAGCCCACATAACGCGGGTACCGTCTACACGGGCACGGCGCGCGGGCCCTTCCGCAGCGACGATGGCGGTGATAGCTGGCATCCGGTACTGAATGCCTTGGAGCGACGCTACACTGTGCCCGTTACGCCTGCGCCCGATGACGACAAACATGTACTTCTAGCTGTGGCCAACAACTCTGGGCGCAAGGGCGCGGAAGCCTATGTCTCGGACAACGGTGGTGAGCGGTGGTCCCGTCTCTGGGACTTGGGAGCCGATGACGACATGGTCGTGGCCTATGCGTGGGATCCGGCGGATACGCGGCGAGTTTACGCCGGGACCGATTCCGGCAAGCTGTATGGCAGCGTTGACCGGGGCCGGTCATGGCAGCGATTGAACGTCGAGTTGTCGAGCTTGGCGGTGGGTGCCTTGGTCTTGAGCGTCGGACCCTGATGCTGGGGCAGTCGTCGGTTAGGCGAAGCTAAGCCATGAAGATCGCGCATTTCCAGTCCATTGGTGGGGCCAGTGGCGACATGCTTCTCGGGGCGTTGCTCGATGCCGGTCTTCCCTTGGAGCAACTGCAGCGATCTCTGAAGCCCCTGTCTCTCCCCGAATACTCCCTCTCAGTGCAACAGGTGCAGCGGGGACACCTCACCGCAACGTTCCTCGACGTGCGTATCCCCGGCGAGCGCCTCGGCCTCTCCCCGCAAGAACTGTTGGGCTGCGTGACAGCCAGCATTCTGCCTGACCGCGTCAAGGAGCGTAGCCTGTCGGTCTTGAACGCCCTGTTCGAAGCGGAGCGTCGCGTACACCGCACTGTGGATCGGAGTGAGGTACACCTGCACGAGTTGGGCAGCGTAGACACGCTGATAGATGTGGTTGGCACAGTGGCAGGTTTGGAGCATCTGGGGGTGCAAAAAGTGTTGTCATCACCCATTGTGGTGGGCCATCGCCAACCGGACCGCCCACGCAAATATCCGGTGCCGGCGCCCGCCACCCTGGAACTGGCTGCCATGGCCAACGCGCCCGTTGAAATTCGTGAGAGCGTTTCCCACGAGATGACTACCCCAACCGGCGCGGCTCTCCTGACTGTTCTGGCCGAATTCCAAGCACCATCCCAGATTACCCTGCAAAGCATTGGCTACGGCGCGGGTCGCGCCGACCTGCCAGGCCTGCCGAATGTGACCTCAGTCTGGCTAGGCCAGGGAGAGGAGGCCGAGGGTGAATCGGTGGTATTGCTGGAGACCAACATCGATGATGCCCAAGGCATCGTCATGGGCTACGCGCAAGAGCGCTTGTTTGCCCTCGGTGCACTGGATGTTTGGATAACACCCATCCAGATGAAGAAGAACCGTCCTGGAGTAGTGTTGTCTGTGCTGGTGCCCACTTCGCTGCAAGATGAGGCAGTGGAGACAGTCTTGCGGGAGACGCCCACCTTGGGGGTGAGGGTTCGGCCAGTACAGAGGCAGATCGCATCCCGCGAGACCGTCCCATTCCACTCGCAGTATGGGGTGGTGGCGGTCAAGGTAAAATACCTGAACGAGCGCCCAGTTTCTGTGGCGCCTGAGTATGAGGACTGCCGGAAGCTGGCACTGGAGCTGGGTGTTCCGCTGCAAGACCTATACCAGCAGGTACTGGCTGAGGCCCGCTCGCAACTGGTCGAAGGACACTAGATCAGAGGAGCGGTTCAGTGAGCCCTGGGATCTCCATCTCTTCCACCCCGCCAGTCCACGACCGTCCAGTCTTGGGATTCAGCTAGGCCACGCAAAGCCCGGTCGGGATTGACTGCCACTGGGTGTCCGACACTCTGAAGGAATTCCCGGTCCGAGTAGCTGTCGCCATAGGCGTAGGACTGGGACAGGTCAATGTTTGCCTCTGCTGCCAGCCGTCGCACAGCCTCGGCCTTCGCTTGTCCCACAATCGACCCGGCCGTGAGGCGGCCGGTAAATCGCCCTGCGTCGTGCTCCAAATGGGCGCATATCACCCGGTTTGGGGAAACCAACTGGACTAGCGGTATGAGGGACTGCTCCACACCTCCGGAGGCGAGCACGATCTGGTCACCCTGACGGCGGTGCTGGTCTATACAGAGCAAGGCTTCTGGGAGCAGGTGTCTCCTCCAATAAGCATCGCCCCCATCCTGAATCCAGCGCTCGAACTGCCATGTAGCAACCCCGCGGTAGTTGCCAAAGAATCGGCTACTAAACAGTGGACGACTGATACGATCAAGCAACATGTAGTAGGGGATTCTGGGCAAGAACAGGAGAGTCCAGACCACCGCTGAGACCCGGCTCCTGTGCTGCAGTTGCATGTGCGCGTAGCAACTGACCACATTGGAAGACGCTAACGTCCCGTCGACGTCGAAGAACGCCGCCCGCATCTCGGCGGGACCTAGCGTAACGCTTGTACGGCCTTCTCTATCTCCTCGGTGAACCGGCGCGCCAACTCGCTGGCGCTTTCTCCGTTGGCCGAGCGCAGGAAGGGTTCGGAGTAGAGTGGTGGGCCGAACTGCACATGAATTGGGTGCGGCTTAGGAAATGTGTGTCCTTTGGGCAGGGTCTCGAAGCTACCGGAAATGTAGGCGGGCACCACTGGCACGCCGGACTCCAGCGCCAGCAGTCCCACACCCGGCTTCAGCTTGCGCATGGAACCATCGGGGCTCCGTCCGCCCTCGGGGAAGTAGAGCAGTGAGTGGTCGCGGGATAGCAGGCCCAACGCTAGACTAAGGCTCTCAGGCGTGAGGCTATGCCGGTCAAATGGCGCTGCGTCAACAAAATTACGGACTATCCAGCCGGAGACGCGGTTGCGGAAGAAGTAGTCCTTGGCCGCCATGGGATGGAACTTGCCCCTACGGTAGAGCAGGGTCATCAGAACCCCCGTGTCGAAGTGACTACAGTGGTTGGAAGCGAGGATGTAGGGCCTCGAGACGGGTATGTTCTGCATGCCCGCGGAACTGAGCCTGTTGAATATGCGGAGGAACCGCTCCATCCACCACCGGAATATCCTTCTGCCCAACATCCACCGCCCGCTGTCCCGGATCCAACGGTCCAGATCCGCATCGGATGGAAGAGGGATGTGACGCACCCATTGTGTGGGGGTCTCTGAATGGGGGGCGGTATCAGAGTCCCCTTTCTGCTCCTTGTGGTCAACGACAGTACCATGTCCGTTGGAGGCCACGGCGGAGGGTTTGGGGGGACGAAGTCCCAAGACAAAACGCTTTACGCCGGGTATGTGGATGTCCTGGATGTACTCGCGCCAGTCTATGCAGGCAACATCGAAGTTGAACTTGTGTTGTTCCTCTTCGGTGAGGCTCTCCCATACCTGCCTTGTGCGTTCGGTGCGGTAGAGGCACTTGGCCTCGGCGTAGGGGCCGTATATGCGCGCGTAGTAGGCCAGCCGATCGACGCCCAACCTCTTGGCGCGATACCAACTCCGAACGCGCCGTCCCTTGGGCAAGAAGTAGCTGGCCGCTGGCAGCCATGACATGAGAGTCAGTGGCAGGGAATAGCGGAAGCGCAAGCGTCGCAGGAAGTCCTTGGTGGTAGGGAAAGTGAGTTCGGGGTACTTGATGCCTTCGGGCCCGGCGCCTTCCTTTGAATATACTTCCCGCACCAAATTGCAGAAGCGCCTGACCTGCAGCGGGTTCTCCGACCCGCTGGCGATGTGATGTATCTCCAGACCGCCACGTTGGGCCGTGCCTGCAATGGTTGCCACCAAAGCGTTCACCACCATGTCCACAGGCACCACGTCGATTACGCCCTCGGCCTGTCCGGGAAAGTCCGGCACCAGGTTGCGGCCGTAGGCCACGATGAGGGGGTCGATCATCCTCATGCCGTCGAGCCAGCCTGGTTCGGGGCTCTCGTAGGCGCTCTCTACCACCGAGGGTCGCATGATGAGCGTGGGAACGTCGCCCCGGTGGGTCTGCACAAGCTTCTCGCCCAAGGTCTTGGTGAGTGTGTAGGTGTCGTTGAACCCGCGGTAACGGGCCCAGCGCATCCCCTCGCTCACCAAGCGGTGCTCCACCCAGTCTGGCTGAGGTCGGGAGCTCTCGCTGCTGTGGCCATTCTCGGAGGCTGGCTTGCGGTGGGTAAAGCGGATGCAGGCCTTCACGGCGAACCCCAAGCGGTGCAACAGGCTGGTGTCCTGCTTCCTCACTTGGAGTATGCGCTTCTGGATGGCCTCCACTTCGGCGTCAATGTCGGAGGGTAGACGGGCTGCTCCCTTTGCCTTCAGGTCAAGAAGGGAGGGGTCGACGGGCTCCTCAGGAACCAACCCATCTCGGGTGGCATTGACATAGCAGGTGGAGACATGGGCTACAGGCGCCCCATTGGTCCCCTTGGCAAAGTCCAGAACGCGCATCGGGCCCAGAGTGTTAAGGCTCAAAGCAGCATCCAGTGGTGCGTCGAAGGAAACCAGGGCAGCGGTATTGATGACTAGGTCGACCTCAGCCTGTAACCGAGCGTAGGTCTCATCGTCCAACCCCAAGTGGGGTTGCCCTAGATCGCCCGAGACGGGCTCCACCTTGCTTTCGACAAGCTGGGCGAAAGCTTCCGTCCCGAGGTCGCGGCGCATGCGGTCAAAGGCGGTGGAAGCAAAAAGTTCTTGCCACATGCGGTCCTGGGCCGAGATGGTCCGCTCTCCGCGTTGACGGGGGCGTATGAGGACGTAGAGGCGATCGATACAGGATAGATCGTGCAGCAGCTTTTCTAGGAGGACTCTGCCCACCAGCCCGGTGCCGCCGATTACAAGCAGACGCTTGCCAGTGTAGTACTCTTCGATCCTTGGGGTCTCGCCTAGATTGGAGGCACGTTTGCCCAATGACACAGCGTCATCGGGGATCGGTGTTGCATGTGCCTCGTGGAGTTGAGTGTGGCGCAAGACGGCCAGCCTAACCAGTCCATATCATGGGGTTGGGCCAGAGTACCATGGCCGTCTTTCTAGGGTCAAGGGAAACGTTTGCGCCGCGGGGTCTACTGGGCCTGCGTATCCTCGACTTGCCGGGGGGTCAAGACGGAGAGGCAGTTCGGGATGACCTCAACCGTGGCCGGCAGTTGGGTGATTCGCTCGCCGTCGGCCCACAGCCACAGGGGCTGGGGTGAACTCATGTCAAGTTTACGGACAGAGTGAATGGTCACTGAGGGATGCTTCACGTGACCCCCGGAAAAAACCTTGGTGATCATCCGCACCACGTCCAGCCGGGGGGCCGACCTCACCAGACACAGGTCCAGCGCTCCATCCCGGGGCTCAGCCGGAGGAACGATCATCATGCCGCCACCATAGTAAGGCGTGTTTCCCGTTGCTGCGAGGAAGACCTCTCCAGTGTATTCGCCAAAGTCCCCCCTCAGACTGACGGTCACGTCGCGGTAGCTCACCAGCTTTACCAATACGGCATAGACGTAGGCGAGATTGCCCTTGAAGAGTCTCGGAGGCTTACCCTCTCCCACATAGGCGGCCACTTCCGAATCGAAGCCCAGAGTCGCCACGGTGGAGAAGTAGCGGTTGCCTATGCGCCCGAGATCGATGGCGCGGGGAGCGCTGTTCAGGATGGTTTCAACGGCGGATCTCCCGTCGTTGCGGGGTATACCGAGGGCGATGGCTAGGTCGTTACAACGCCCGGCAGGCAACACGCCCAACGCCACTCCGGTCCGTGCATCCGAGGCAGACATGAGGCCGTTGATTACCTGGTGTATCGTGCCGTCGCCACCGCAGGCGACCACTCTGTCCACGCCAAGGCCCACTGCATCAAGCGCCAACTTCTCGGCGCTTGATGCGTCTTTCGTGTAGGAGAGGTCGACACCATCGCCTCTATCTCTCAGGGCTCCGGCTAGGGTCGTGGCCCATTCGCTGGCGCGGCGACGCCCTGCCACTGGGTTGGCGATGATGTACCAGCGCATGCTAGCTGACGTCGGCCATGAAAATGGGAGGCCAGTGGAAGACAGTGACCTGCGGGTTGGGGCCTACGGTTTCCTTGGCCATCTCCAAGGCTTGTTGCAGGTTGGGAGCAGTGTCGTAGCCAAGCACGGAGGCCACCTCAGGGTCACGGGCCCCAGCGGCAATCACGCGCCCAACGTAGTTCTGGCCATACCACCCCCAATACCAAGCGTAGAAGGGGTGTACCCCGTGGTAAGCATTGTGATTGCGAAAGAGGTCAATGTAACGGGGATCGGTGGCAAACTGCTCTTCGTACTTGTGCCCCATTTCCGCTGAGTCCCGGGTCTGGGTGAGCACTTGGTGGTAAAAGTCGTAGTACGAGGGGTGGTGCCCCATGTGGAATCTGTTCTCCATGGGGTGCAGGAAGATTATGACCCCACCCTCGCGGACCAACGGCTTCCCACGGTGTAGGTTGAACAGGTAGCCCAAGGACTGGCAGTGCACCAGCACGGGGTTCAGCACTGAATTCACGTTGTAAGGCCCCAGGTAGGGCAAACCCGCCACCAGCACGTCGGCCTGTCCGGAGACAGGAACGGCCTGCTGGTTCGCGACGTTGGCCAAAGTATGCTCGTGTACGGCTTCCGTCTCCCCTGCGGCAATTCCCGTCATGCCATACTCTGCCCGCAGGGAGTGAAAGATTGTTCGACGCGCCGAAAAGGGCAGCGCACCCATCAGGCCGCGGTTGGCAGCGAAGATGGCGTGGTCCCAAGGGTGCCAGTCGGACTCGGAGACCTGCAGGTGGCGAAGCAGTCCCGGGTAGATGTGGGTGTTCAGAGTGGTCTCGATTTTGAACACCTTCAGGTGGTCTTCCGCCAGCTTGCCCATCCGTTCGCAGGAGTGGTGCAGGGCCGAGTTGGGCGGGTCCATGTAAGAGCGGGAGTGGAGCAGGGTGTGGGCGTTGTGGTGGTGCTTCAGAGTACGGTAGCTGGTCAGGCCAGTCGCGATGGACTTGTGCCCACCATCCATGGATACGAGATTGATGTTGACGTACACCAGCAGGTCGGACCCGGCCACACGGCGCGAGACCTCCACCTCCTCGGAATGACGTGTGCTGCCCAATACAACTAATGCTTCGCGGTCCTCGGCGTCGTGGTTATAGAGGCGGTCGGGGTGGAAGGCCTTGAACACGCGCGACCCGACTACGTGCCTTAGCTCGCCAGGAGTCATGTGGCGGTGCACGCCAAGGGCGGCCACCAAATGGATGTCGTCCACCCCCGCATCAGACAGCTTCTCCAGAACCTTCTCGATGATACGTCCCCGGATGTCGGGGCGTTTCATGGGAGGCAGGGGTAGGGACAGATCGTCGAAAGCGATGGTCACCTTCATCCCCGGGCGCAACAGAGCTGAGATTGGCTCGGAACCTACGGGGTTCTCCAAAGCCTGCTCGATGGCCCCATCGACGTCGCGAATCGGGGGGAGAGGCGGGGGAGGATACACCATCCGTGTTCCCAAAGGCAGGGTCTCGTATTTGAAGCCCTCGCCGTTGTGGAAGAGGTAACGAAGGCGTTTGTCCTCTACGTAGGTGACCAGTTTGTTCCTGTCGATTTCCGGGCCGCGGGAAGCCGGGGGTCCAGTCATTCAGCCGTTCTCCAAATCGAAGGCAGTCTTGATGGCTTGATGTCGTCCGGGGCGCATGGCGGTTGTGATGGCCCTGCGATAATGGCGCAGAGGAAAGATGTGACGGACCAGCCCACCAAGTGTAGCCGACAGCCCTTCCCGTTGCAGCACGTCCAAGGCAAGTTGGAAGGTGGGTGTGGCGGTCCCACCATAGGACTCAGTCGCGTAGGTGTAGGAGCCTCTCAGGCTCACCTCTTGGTACCAGAAAGGTGTCAGGTCGATATGGCCTGGCGCCGGCATGCCGATCATCGTGACCTGACCTTGCGACCGCGTCCAGCGAAGCGAGTCCTCCAAGGATGGACCGGAGCCGACGCAATCGAAAGCGACATCGAACCCGCCGGTGACAGCAGGCTTGCCAATAGGGAGCGAGTGAATGGCGCTGGGGACCAGTTTACTCAGTCTGCGATAGCCTTCCCGTCCGGACGGGACCACCTCGTGGGCGCCTAGGGCCCTTGCAAGCTCCTGTTGGTACGAGTGGCGGCCCACGGCCACGATGCGCCTTGCAGGAGTCAAAGCTGCCAGGGCGGCGACCGTCAGCAGGCCCATCGTGCCACAGCCCACCACTAACACCTCTGAATCGTCTTGAACCTGAGACATCAGCACGCCATGAATGGCGCAACTCAGAGGTTCGGTGAGCACAGCAGTACGGTCGGGCAAGCTATCGGGTATGGGGTGCACTTGCAGGTGGTGCGCCACCAGGGAGGTTCCCCAGCCGCCACCCGTGTCACGACAGAACCCTGTCTGGACACCGGCGGCGATGCAGCCCTCCGTAACTCGCTCGCAGTTGCCGTAGCGGCCTTGGGAGCAGGGCTGACAGGGAGGATCAATGTCCCGTACGAGGCAGCCCAGCACGGGTTCCAAGCACACTCGCTGTCCAACCACCAGGCCATCTACCTCGGAGCCCAACTCGGTGACGGTGCCCACCACCTCATGGCCCGGCACAAAGGGAAATGAGGTGAGGGCGGAGAGGTAGACGCTGGCGCGGGCTGTAATAACTCCGAGGTCGGACCCACAAATGCCGCTCAGCGCAGGACGAATTCGCAGCCATTCGGCGCTAGGGAGGGGATGCTCCGGCATGTCGGCCAATCGAAGGAACGACCCGGGGCCAGTGGCAGCGCCCTCCAGCACGCCTGAAGAGCCCCGGACCCAGGCGTAGCGCAGGGGGTTGTGCCTGAACTGCAAAGCTCGCATACGCTCCCGCAGGGCAAAGGCTAGCATAAGCAGGACTCAACTGGGATGCCAAATGCCTGTGCCTTTCCAAACTATAGCTGGTAACGGTTGACAAGGATATGGGGCTGGAAGCAACATAACCCCACCCCAGCGGGGAGGCATGGCTTGGTTGAAGGCTTTTGGATTTGGGTAGCAGCAGCGGCTGTCGGCTACCTTTTTGGCTCGCTCCCCACAGCATATCTGCTAGTCCGACTTTTTACGCGTAAGAGCGTGATGGACTTGGGCACGGGCAACGTTGGGACCCTCAACGTTCATCGTGCCACCAGTTCCAAAGTCCTGACCCTTCTTACCCTGTTGGGCGACCTGACCAAGGCCTACGGTGCCATCATCGTCGGCTGGCTCCTGGCCCGGCAGGCGGGACTGGACAGCGGCTCGGCACCGTGGCCATGGGCCATGGGAGGAGAGCATATCGGCGCTACCGTCGCAGGTGTCGCGGCGATTTTCGGCCATAACTACTCTGTCTTCCTGCGCTTCAAGGGAGGCAAGGGCATCACTTGTTCAGCTTCTTTGGGTTTCTACTTCCACCCCTTCATCGTTGGGTTCTGGGTGGTCAGCTTCTTCCTCACGGTGGCAGTCTCACGCTGGCTCGTATTGGGGCAGATGGTGGCAACAGCGGGCATGCCCATCTTCTGTTACTTCTTCTACCCTGAGGCGGCCGTCGCCAGTTATTTCGTGGCAGCCTTGGTGCTGTGGCGTCATGCCCCCCGCATCAAGGGTCTCATCGATGGTACCGAACCTAAGCTGTACTATAAGGCGCAACAACCATCCTAGACCGTACCATCCCCGTCTCTCAGTTCTGCCCACTTCGGACCTTGCAGACCGCTGGCGATTCAGGCGCAGGCTCCGGATCAAGGTGTGCGCGTTGGAAGTAGAGCACAAGGCAGTCCCCAAGATCGTGGTTGTAGGCGGCGGTACCGGTAACCACACCACCCTCACCGGACTCAAGCAGAAGGAGTGCGACCTGACTGCCGTGGTCAATATGATGGACGACGGTGGCAGTTCCGGCAGGCTGCGGGACGAGTTGGGCCAACTTCCGCCAGGCGACCTGCGCCAGTGCTTGGTAGCCCTAGCAGGGGACGACCATTCCAGCGCGCTTATGCGCCAGCTGTTCACTTACCGCTTTAGCTCTGGCAACAGCCTAAATGGCCATAACTTCGGTAATCTGTTTATCACAGCTCTCACCGAAATCACTGGCAACACCGCCACGGCAATCGAAGAGGCGTCGCGTATCATGAATGTGCAAGGCACGGTGTTACCCGTGACGCTGAGCAAGTCCACGCTCAAAGCCTGTCTCGTCGACGGTTCGACCCTGTCAGGTGAGTCCTCTATCGACCAGCGCACCGACGATACCGATGTGGCGATAGACTACGTTTACCTGGAGCCCACGGCCTACGCCCACGCCCCGGTGCTTCAAGCTATATGCGAGGCCGACGCGATCGTCCTGGGACCTGGCGACATCTACACGAGCGTGGTGCCCAACCTGCTGGTGGAGGACGTAGCTGACGCAATCCGGGAGAGCCCAGCCCTCAAGATTTACGTCTGCAACATCATGACCAAACGAGGCGAGTCCGATGGATTTAGCACCTCCGATTTCGCGCGGCTGGTGCAGGAGTACCTCAAAACGAACCGGCCATTGGACTACGTGGTGGTAAATGATGCCTCATTCCCCGAGAGGACACTGCGCAAATACACCGGCTACGGCCAATACCCGGTACCCATAGACTTGGAACAGACCAAAGCACGGGCACAACACGTCGTGCAGACCCATCTTCTGGCCGCCGGCATCTACCTGCGGCATGACCCCTCCCTGCTGGCTGAAACCATAATGTCCATCGTGAGCAGAGGGCGGGCAGAGCGGTCTGTCTTGGCTGCGGGGGAACGGTCCTTCTAGCAGCCGTCGCCCAAGTCCCTCTCGCTTCACCAATCCCATAACCGGAGGCGCCGTGTGCGGCATAGTGGGATATGTCGGGACCAGTGAGTCCTGGCCCATCATATTCGTTGGCCTTCAGCGCTTGGCGTACAGAGGCTACGACTCCGCTGGTATCGCCGTCATCGGGGCGGATGGCAGTCTTGAGATACGGAAGAGCGCAGGCAAGGTGCAAGAGCTTGAGCCCGCGCCTGGGGAAAGTGCTCCCTCGGGGACCACGGGCATCGGGCACACCCGATGGGCAACCCACGGGGTTCCCACCGGCCCCAACGCTCACCCTCACAGCGACTGCACTGGCAATATCGCGCTGGTGCATAACGGCATCGTCGAGAACTACCTCGACCTCAAGCTCAGGCTTGCCGCCTCCGGCCACCAGTTTACCTCTGACACTGACACCGAGGTCATCGTTCATCTTCTGGAAGACGCACTAGCCCGGGGCCTGAGCTTCGAGGCGTCTATGCTGGAGGCGGGGGGGCAGTTGCGTGGCTCCAATGCCATGGGCGCCCTCCGTCGCGATGAGCCGCACAAGTTGCTCGCGTTGCGTCTGGGTTATGCGGGGGGCCTCGTGGCCGCGAGCAGGCAGGGCGACGCTATGTTCGCGAGCGACCTGCCTGCCTTGGTGCCCTTCTCCTCAGAGGTGTGCCCTTTGGATGATGGCGAGATGGCCGTCGTCACACCCGGCAAGGTGAAGGTTGTAGGCCAGTTTGGCTCTACCGTGGTAAAGAAGACGCTTGCCCTGCCACCCGAATCCGCTTGGGTGGACAAGGCTGGGCATGACCACTTCATGCTCAAGGAGATGCTTGAGCAGCCCCAAGCCGTATCCAGCGCCTTGCGGGGTAGGGTCGACTTTGAGCGTGACCTCATCACATTGGACGACTTCCTCTTGAGCGACGCGGAGATCCGTGGGCTGTCGCGCGTCATGCTTGTGGGATGCGGCACCAGCCTGAATGCCGGAATGGTCGGGGCACGTCTCATCGAGGACTTGGCGGGCATACCGGCGACGGCCGAAAGCTCTTCGGAACTGCGCTACCGGAGCCCGGTCATTGATGACCGTACTCTGGTCGTGGCCATCGGCCAGTCGGGGGAGACAGCCGACACCCTGGCTGCTATGGATACCGTGCGTCAGCGCGAGGCCCGCATCATCACCATCTGTAACGTGGAGGGCAGCCTCGCCACGCGCACTGCCGAGAGCACCCTCTACATGCGGTCCGGGATTGAGGTCGGCGTTGCCAGTACCAAGACCTTCGTTGCTTCCATAACCTTGCTCACCCTGCTGGCGGCATACCTGCGCCAAGTACGAAACGAGTCAGCCAGTGCAGACCTGGTCTCCCAGTTGGCACGTGCCCCGGAACTTATGGGTCGGGTTCTTGCACAACGAGCCAGTTTCGGTGACATTGCGCAGCGATACGCTCAGTATGGACACTTTCTCTATCTCGGCCGAGGGATGGATTATCCCATCGCCGTGGAGGGCGCCTTGAAGCTCAAGGAGATCAGCTACATGCATGCCGAGGCCTACCCTGCGGGCGAGATGAAGCACGGCCCCATCGCCCTGATTGATGAGCATATGCCCACCGTGGCCATTGCGACGGCAGGGCCCCTTTACGACAAGATGGTGGGCAACATCATGGAGGTGAAAGCGCGTGGTGGACCGGTCATAGCCGTGGTCACGGAAGGGGACACGGCCCTGGCCTCGCTCGTGGACGATATCATCTACCTGCCACAATGCGATGGCGTCCTCTCGCCCCTGTTGTCCGTCCTGCCCTTGCAGCTACTGGCGTATCACATCGCAGTACAGCGTGGCTGCGATGTCGATCAGCCCCGTAATCTAGCCAAGACTGTCACAGTGGAGTAGGTAACGACCATTCGGTCTGCAGGCGAAGACCTGTAGCCGGACTGTCCCACAGCGCGATTCCGCCTAGTACGCTGCTAAATCCCCAAGGCCCGGTAGCAGATCGACGCGATCCCATCGGGGTTTATGCCGTGCTCGCGGTAGAGTTGCGACTGCGTGCCGGACTGGCCAAAGTCCGCTACGCCCAAAGGGTAAACAGGAGCTCCCAGTGCTCCGCCCAGCCATGCGAGGGAGCGCGGGTGGCCATCTACCACGGTGACGATGGGAATTGAGCGCTCCTCAGGGCCGAGCAGGTCGCTCAAGAAGCTGGCATGTGCGCCGTCTCCGGATACGCAATCTTGGAACTGGTGGTAGAGAGGCCCGGGCCCTGTGACGTTGAACACGTTGGCCAACACCCCCTGATCGTGCAGTTGCTCGCTGGCCTTCGTAGCAATGGGCACCATTGCTCCCGATACGAAGATGTTGACCACGTTCCCCGGTGTGTAGTCGGGGTCCTCCCGACGGTCAACAAGCCGGTAGCATCCTGCCACCACTTGTCGCCGCAGCGTATCGGCCTCGGCCTCGCTTGCGGGTGTGGGGAACAGGTCTTGATCGACCCGGGTCGTGGTCAATCGCAGATAGCATGACTCCCTGCGCAGGCGTATCTGATCCAGTGCGTGGAGCATGACCCATTCGAGCTCTTGGCCAAAGCAGGGCTCATAGAAAGCGGTGTGCGGGAGCTCCGCTCCAATGGACGGGGTTAACACCGACTGGTGCATACCCCCTTCCGGGCCGAGGCTGACTCCTGAGGGCGTGCCCACGAATATGAACTTGCCCCCGGAGTAGACGCTGTAGAACAGGGCATCCAACCCGCGCCGCACGAAGGGGTCGTACAGTGTGCCGATGGGGAAGAGAAGCTCACCATGAGCCTCGAATGAGGACCCCAACTGCCCCAAGGCCACGAACAGATTGTTTTCCGAGATGCCCAGCTCCAGGTGTTGGCCGGTGGGCGACTCGTCCCACCGCAGGGCGCGAGCGATGTCCTCAGGCATGGGATGCGCCTCGGTCTTGGCCCACACGCCCACCTTGTTGATCCAGCCTCCTAAGCTGGTAGAGCTGGCCACGTCAGGCGTGACGGTGACGATGCGCTCCGACAGTTCAGGGATGCTCCGCCCTATCTCAGTAAGAAGAAGTCCGAACGTCTGCTGGGTGGACATACGGCCTTGATGAGGACGCGACAGGCTGGTGGGGATCTGGATTTCTTGACCCCTGGTACCGCGACGAGGCTTTGCCAACTGCCGGCCTACGGAGTCGCACAGGCGACCGGCTGGCGTGCTAGAAGGGAGCCTATCCCAGATAGCGTCCTCGTCGACGCCCAGTTGCACCCGTAGCTCCTCAATCTGCTCGTTGGAGAGAATCACTGCGTGGTTCTGGGGGTCCCCCACCGTGGGAAGCATCCAGCCCTTCAGGGTGTAAGCGAACACCACGGAAGGCCCTTGCCCCGCATCGGCCTCCTGGAAGGCCTCGCGCAGTGAGTCAAAGTCATGCCCTCCCAGGTTCTTGATGAGGTCGAGCAGCTGCCGGTCGTCCCACTGGCTGATGAACCGCTCCAAGTCTCGGGGGCGGGAACAAGCTGTGGGCAGCCATTCCCGTAACAACTCGGGTGATACTCTGAGAAGTCGCTGGTACAGTTGGTTGGGCATGTTGTCGATGGCTTCCTGCAGAAGGTCCCCATTGGGTTGGGCGAAGGCATTTTGCAGCTTTCTGCCGAACTTGGCGTCGACCACCCGCCAACCGCTGGCGGCGAACATCTGGCGCCACACCTCAACTCGGATGCCAGGTATAATCCGGTCCAGACTCTGACGATTGAGGTCGACCACCCACAGCACATTGTCGAGCCCGTGGAAGGTGGGCTCGGCGATGGCCTCCCACACCGACCCCTCGTCCAGCTCCGCGTCTCCCACCAAGCTGATGTACCGGTTGCTGATGGTACGGCCATTGCCGAAATGGCTCTCAATGTAACCGCCCACCCAGGCATCGAAGTTGGGCGCTACCGCCCCCAGACCTACTGAGCCGGTGGTGTAGTCCACGTCGTCGGGGTCCTTGGTGCGGCTTGGGTAGGCCTGCAGACCGTGGAGGTCGCGCAACCTCTGCAGGTAGTCCGGCTCCAAGTTGCCCAGCAGGTACTGGATGGCGTGGAACACAGGGGAGGCATGGGGCTTGATGGCGATCTTGTCGCCGGGCTGCATGAAGTCGAAGTAGAGGGATGTGAGTAGGGTAACCACCGAGGAGCTGGAGGCTTGGTGTCCCCCTATCTTGAGCCCGTCGGGGTTCGGGCGCACTTGGTTGGCGTGATGCACCATGTTGACAGCCAGCCATAGCACCCGGTCCTGCAAGGTGCTGAGCAATTGGTTCCTAATATCGGTCTCGTCATCCTGGACAACCATGTAACCGGCCATTAAACCCTCCGAGAGCACCCGGGTAGCCACCACCTTCCCCACCACCAGCCAAGGTACCCGTGCCAGCAACATACGTGAGCAGACAGGGGGTGTCAACGTACACACTAGAGAGACTTCAGTGGTAGGCGGTGGCACGCTGTGAACAGTTATCCCAGCTCGAGACGTCAATTCCCGATTATGAAAGGCCGGATACGCAGGACTTGGTCATAGTGTCAGAGGAGGTGATGTGTTGGTATCAGGCTCCTAAGTGCACTTATCTCGCAGCAAATCATCTTCCACCACCAACTCTACTGGCGGGTAGGCGTACTCGATGGCGTTGCGCATCCGTTGGGATTCGGTGGGGTCGGCTTCGGCAGGCTGGTTGCGATTGAGCCAGAGGTCGCGGGTGGGCCATTGGGCTAGGGCGTAGAAGTCACCATCGGGGGCGTGCATGAGTCGGGAGCCGAGGCTGCCTCTCTGCTTGTAAATGGCCTCAGTGGCGCGGTGCCACGCATCTCGAAAGTCATCTTCCTTTCCCTGCTTCACGCGCCAGCGATAGAGTACTACGAACATGATATAGGACTCCTCCGCTCCTAGCTCGGTCTGCGATTGTCGGCCCCTCGCAGCCAAGTGTACAGCAGAGCAGCCACGGCAGCCCCCACTATAGGCCCGACCACGTAGACCCACTGGCTGCTCCAAGTCCAGCCCACTAGGGCTGGGCCTATGGAGCGGGCAGGATTCATGGAGGCGCCAGCAATGGGCCCTGCGAAGGTGGACTCCAAAGCTACCGTAGCCCCGATGGCGATGGCTGCCAAGCCGCCCACAGCTCTCGCGTCAGTTGCCACTGCCATGATGACGAACATCAGGAAGAAGGTGAGCACCACCTCGAGCCCCAAGGCTTGGGCATCGCTGCCAGTGGGTAAAGTGGCTCCCATGTGGGCCACATTCCCCAGTAGCCCCAGCAGGGTAAGTCCGGCAGCGGCTGCGCCTGCCATCTGGGCGGACATGTAGAAGGGGACGTGCTTCCAGGGGAAGTCACGGGACAGAGCGAAGGCCAAGGTGACGGCGGGGTTGATGTGGGCTCCGGAGATGTGGCCTGTGGCGAATATCATGCTCGCCACAATCAGTCCGAAGGTGAGGCCAATGCCTAGGTGGGTGACCTGTCCGCCACTGAGGTCGTTGACCATGATGGCACCGGTGCCAGCAAATAAAAGGCCAAAGGTTCCGATAAATTCGGCAACACAGGCCTTTAGCATCCGTAAGAAGCGGGGGAGCGTCCAGCTAGCAAGATATGCGCCCTAGTAATAGCAATCCAATCTGGATTATAACCTAGGCATGTCGGAGTGTAGAATGGTTGGCGCCACGCTCCCGATGGTCTGACGTGGGACATATAACAACGGGGAGGCCATCTGCAGATGGCCTCCCCGTTGTTTGGGGCTTTCTATGGGCTGGGCAAATCCCTAGTCACCTTTGGTTTTGGGCAAGAATGGAACGAGGGTATCCGCAAGACTGGCTAGGTTGCGGGTCTGCACCCATACATGCCCGTTGCCCCTGAATTTCATCACGAGTCCCTCGCCCCCGGCAATCAGGGAGCGTACGCCGCCGACCTTGCCGATGGAGTAGTCTACATCCTCCGTGAACGCCACCAAATGGCCGGTGTCCACAACGAGTTCCTTGCCCGGGTGAACCACCACCTGCTTAATGGCCCCGTAGGAGTTGTAGAACACCGTGCCGGCGCCCTCGGTGGTGTAGGCCCTGATGAAGAAGAGGCTCTCGCCGCTGAACACACCGCGGAAGCCTTGGAACTTGGAGTCGGTCTGAACGTTCCCCGTACAGGCGAGGAAAGAGCCTGACTGTATGAAAAGATTACTTCCCGGATGTAGGTCGAAGGAACCGATATCGCCGGGTGCGCTGGGTGCTAGGCTCACCGTCCCACCGCTAGGCTCAGCAGTGAAGGTGTTCACGAAGAAAGACTCGCCGCCGATCATTCGCCTGAAACCGCCGAACAGGCCTCCTCCCCCGCCCCCTGTGTTCAACTCAACGCCTTCCTGCAGCACCATGGCGCCAGGCTCGGCCTTGATCTCCTCTCCCGGGTCTAGGTCCACTGTCAGCATGGCATAGCTTGGATTGTATTCGACTGTCGTCTTCATGATCCGTCCTCCCGCCTTCGAAGGGTCCTCTCCATTAAGCATATCACCAAACTTCCCCACTTCGAGGGAGGAATGTCCGCAGCAATGTGGCAATCGACCTATTACGGGGAACACTGCTAGCCGGGTAGGCGGTATTGGGACGAGGTGCATCCAAACTGCTTGACTTGCTGTGAGGCCCAAGCCCACCATGGATAAGCTCTGTGTGTATCGCAGTGGGAGGATGGCCGTTGTGACAGATCTTGCGGAAGCTACTCGCGGGGTTATGGTATGAAAGCGTTGAAGAGGCCTTTTGCTCTACTGCTGGGCCTGATGGCCGTTGCCGTGCTGCTCCATTTCGTGTTCACTCCCTTTTATGAGGACATAGTCGATACCCTCTTCATCTGGCACATTCTCAACTGGTTCATGGCTGTTGGAATCATTCTCACGCTTGCAATCACTTGTGCTGGCAAGAGAAAAACAGGAAGCCAAGACAGGGACGCCAACGACTACCTCTGTGTCACCGTGGCGTTCTATGCAGCGGCTGTGCTAGCTGTGCTTTTCTTCTGGAACTGGTTCGATGACCTGACCGCGGGCGAGGATGGGCAGAGCCAGACGCGTCGCAACTACTGGGTGGTGATTAACACCTTGTTCATTGTGCTTCTGGGGACCGTGAGCGCTCATTTATGGAAGAAGGCTTCTTAGGATTGAGATGACGGTATCTCGAAGAGTAGTTTTCGCATTGGCGGTCCTGCAGGTTATCGTTGCGGGATTCTTCGCGTTGGTAGGTTCCTTTGCGGACGGCGGGACCATGTGGGAGCGTCTGTTGCTGGTAGTTCTGCAACCCCTAGCTGCCCTAGGATTGCTGTTCTTGGTAACAGTGTCCCGGCCTGCTATACCAGTGATTCTGGTAGCCGTCGCACTCCTTGCTGCAACCGTGGTCGCCGATGGCGCGTTGGCGTGGAACATCGCTCGGGGTGCGACAAAGGGAGACTGGGAACTTCCGGTGGTTTGGGCACTAATCCCAGCAGTTGGACTCGTATACACGCTCGCTATGCTGAGGAGGCCCCAGGCAACTGCGAAATAGCCCGAAGCAACCCTGCCCGTCCGCTCGTACCCCGTTACTCGTAGCGCAGCGCCTGTGATGGAGCGACGGCGGCAGCTTGGCGGGACGGCAGGTACGTCGTTAATAGGGAGAACACATAAGCCCCTACACAGACTACAACTACCTTGACCCATGGAATCGCCAGCGCAAAGGTCGGCTCATCGCTCTGCACGTCAGCCGCCACATTGACTGATGTCAACAGCCCCAACGCCAAGCCCACCGCAATCCCCAGAATGGCGATGAACGACGACTCGGCTAGGAAATTCAGCTGCACCATTCCCCGAGAATAGCCGATCGCCCGCATCACTCCGATCTCGTGACGTCTCTCCACCACGGCGCGGGCGCTGATCACCCCCAAGGCGGCTATGCCCACCACTAGCCCCAATGCCATAAACCCAACCACTAGGTTGAAGAACGACCGTTGCTGCGCTTGTGCGTCGGCAATCGCTTCCTGAAGGTCCGTCGTCTGCAACCCGTGCTCAAAGAAAGCGGCCTCAATCGTCTCGTCCGCATCCTCAGCCCCAGGAACTGTGTTGAAGAAGAACTGGGTGGCGTCGATCTCCTCCGGCAGCACCGTAGCCAGCGTGTTGGAGGAGGCAAAGATGCCCGGCGGCAGTATCAAGCCCCCAGCAGAAGTGAACACATCGAGTACACCTATCACCGTTAATTCAAAGCTGGAATTGCTCTGCAGGTGATGCACGGTGACTCGCACCGGCTCCATCACCTCGTTCTCGATGTACAGCCCTTCGACGCCTTCCAGCATGAACCCTTCGAACTCCTGCTGGAAGGCAAAGCCCGCGCGCGTCGGCACCAGTTGCGCATTGACTACCGCTAGCCCCGGCTCGTCCCTAAGTGCGTCCCAGACCCCTTGATGATCGATGCCCGACGCCGTCGTGTACTCTGCGGTCGCCAGGGAGAGCGGGAACCCGCTGCTTTCCACGAAATCGTTGTCCACCCCCGTCAGCACCGTGTCCATACTCTCTGCGTCTCGCGGGTTCGACAACTTTGCCGAGGCTTGGTAGTCACTGCGGAAAGTACCTACCTGGGGTTCCCCGTCGACCCTCTCCACGATGGACAGTTCGGGATGGGCCTTCACCTGGGCCGATAGGTCCGTCAGAGGATTCAGGTCATTCCCTGCGAATGCCAGCACGTTGTAGTTGCCTGCAAACCGCTCCTGGTCCGCCCACAGCTTGTCGAACCCCTCCAGAAGTACGAGCATTACAACGACCGAGAAAATCACTACCGCGAACATGGCCACCGACAACCCGGTTCGGAACGCGAACCGTAGCGGATACGCCGCCGCTGACTTGGCGATGGGAGCCAACGTGAGGCTCCGTCCGAACGTCGCCGACAGCAGCCGCAAAACCACTGGCGAGTTGTTCACGATGACCAGCACTGCCCCAGCTACCAGCAGCGCCCCAGACACGAAGAAAATCGAGAAATCTTCATTCCACTGGTCCTTCAACTGGTCAGTAACGCTCGCCGGCAGCAACCACCAGACCAGCAACACCAACCCCGTGCCGGTGAGCACCCATCGCTGACCCACACCCCTCCATCTCAGTATCAGTGCTATCCCCACCGGTATCAGGGAGATCCCGATGCCAAAGCTCGTCAGGTGGTCAGCATTCCACCCTGATAGCAGCACCAAGACTCCCGCGATGATGACGAGCACGCCCCAAAGGAGAGTGCCACGCCCAGCCCGTCCTCCGCTCGGTTCCGGGATGTCCCGTATTGCACGCACAATGTTCAGCTTGCTGATGCGCCACGAAGCGAAGGCCACCGTCACAAAGGTGATCACGCTGCCAAAGAAGAACGACACCAGCACCGATGTTGGCTCCACATGAGGCTTGAAGTCGAAATCGCCGTTCACTCCGGAGCTGAATATCCCGCCCACTGCGACGACGATCAAGTACCCCAGCCCCACCCCTATCAGTGCGCCCACGAGCGCCGAGCCCATGCTGTAGATCGCACCCTCCGCGATGAACGTGCGCACTAGGTGTCGCCTCTGCATCCCCACCGCCCGGGCAATGCCCATCTCGGCTTTACGCTCCGCCGCCAGCATTGTGAATATGAGGAATATCAGGAGCAGGCCTACTCCGATGGAGAAGAGACCGAAGGTGGTGAACAGAGAAACAAAGATGTTCCCGATCTCGTTCGCTATCTCCACCACCTGCTGCTTGACGCCGAATACCTCCAAGCCCGCTTCCTTCAGTGCTGGGAGGTTGCTGAACCGGTCCACCACTGCGTCCGTCAGGGCCTCGCCCTCGAAGGTATCGCCCTTGTTCGATATCAGGATCGTGGAGATCAAGCCTGGCTTGTCCAGCAGTTCTTGCGCATGGGATAGGGAAGTCATCACGACAACGGTGGTCTGCGACTGCTTGTAGTACCAGCCGTCCACCACGGCCTTCACTCGCAGGTCAATAAGCTCGCCCGGACCCAAAGCCACGCTTATGACATCGCCCGCCTCGGTGTCCAGCGCGTCCGCGCCCTCGCTGTCTATGTACACCTCGTCCGGCGCGAGGGCACCTAAGTTGACAATGTTTCCCCGCTGGTCGGTCAGCGTTTCGAACCGCGCAGCGCTCTCCGGCTCCAAGCCTGTCAGCAGGGCGTCCACTTCGAACTGGCGAGAGTCCCGGTTTATAACGGAGGTGGACTGCGCCAGTACCGGCGTCACCCCGTCGATCAGGTCAGGGGCACCGTTGAGTTCCGGCGCTATGTCCTCATATACGGATTGGGAGAAGTATTCGGGCAGGGCTTGGTTTTCCCATAGGGGTGAGTCCTCATCAAACCGTACCGTCTCATCCAGCGACCTCAGGCTGTCGGTGGCGTTGACCTTAATGCTCTGAGTCATCGAGTCGCCGGTGGTGAAGGCGCTGGAGATGATGGCTGTTGCCAGCATCAAGCCCACTACGATCAGGATGCCCCGCATGGGGCGCCTGATTACGTTGCGCAGCGCCATGCGTACCAGAACGTTGTCGCGGATTAGCACGTAGAGGAGGACCGCCACCATGATGGCGAATGCGATGGCCAGCGCGGTGACGATGTCGCTTATGGGCGTCCCGAACAGCTCGTCCATCTACTTACCGTTCGGGCCTGATTGGGCTGAGACCCGTGCGTCGCTGATGATGTGGCCGTCCTGCATGCGTATGATGCGATGAGCCCTAGCGGCGACATCATCGGAGTGGGTGACTATGACGAAGGTGTGGCCGCTTTCCCGGTTCAGCAGGCTGAGCAGGTCCATGATGGCCGTGGAGTTTTCGGTGTCCAGGTTGCCGGTGGGCTCGTCGGCCCAGACGATTTCGGGCTCGTTGACCAGAGCGCGGGCGATGGCTACGCGCTGCTGCTGTCCGCCGGAAAGCTCTGAGGGGTAGTGGGTACGCCACTCGGCTAGCCCTACCATTTCGATGGCCGTCTCGGCCTGCTCCTTTGCTTGACTGGCCTTGGTGCGGGAGACTAGGAGAGGCATCTCCACGTTTTCCAGGACCGTGAGGACGGGCAGCAGGTTGAAGGACTGGAAGACGTAGCCCATGCGGGTGGCGCGGTAGCGGGTTTTCTCGTTGTCCTTCATGCGGACCAGGTCGGCCCCCCCGATGCTGATGCTGCCGGAGTCGATTTCGTCGAGGCCGGAGAGGCAGTTAAGGAGGGTGGTCTTGCCGCAACCACTGGGGCCCATGATGGCGACCATTTCACCACGTGTTACCTGCAGGTCGACGCCCCTGAGGGCGGCGACTTTGACCCGGCCGGAGTCATAGGTCTTGTAGACCGCCTCTGCCTCGATGATCACGCCTGCGCAGCTTCCGCCCAATTCGTGCCCTCCGGTCGCGGTAGTCTTGTGCGGCTGCAATAGTACACTTCCAGCGCGCTGGCTCTCTATGTAAATTCCGTGCGTAAAAAGTTGAAATTCTGGGGAGATTGTTGGCGGGGTCTGGGGGTGAGAAATGTCACAATGTCACAGTGTTTATAGCTAAAATCGCGTTTTTGTAGCTGAAAAGTGTGACATTGTGACATTTCCCCTAGCTGGCCAGATACGGGCAGGGTGTGACATTTGTGACATTTTCATAGCTGACCAGAGTGTCACAGTGTGACATTTTTGACAGGCTCTTTTGGAGGTGGATTTGGGCTCCTTCGACTTGGCTCAGGACAGGCCCTTCGACTTGGCTCAGGACGAACGGGGAGCGAATGGCGAGTTGGGGGGTGCTGAAGGATGTGTGTGTTGTATACATCATGGGGGGCCTTGATGGGAGAGTTCGATGCGGGGCGGGGGCTCTCAGACCGGGTCTCATTTGACATCCTACCCCGAATCCGGGGCTGGTCGCCTTGGATTGCCGGCGTCCGGGTGGTGGCCAGAGGGCCGGGGGCGATGGTTTGATGATGGAGCATGAGGGACGGGGGGCGCAAGCGGTTTCTGTCATGCCTGTTGACTACTTGCTAAAGGGGGACTCAAGGGGGCCGGCAAAGGTCACTGCTGGTTCCACTTCACTCCACTTGGCTTCACTCCGTCTCCTCACTCCATCTGCTTGGTCTGGCCCCGCAGGAAAATCCGCAAGGCGCCTTGATTGGCGAGCCCGTGGAGGGTGGTGGCCAGCCTGCCGTCGCGGTCGATGAAGTAGGTGCTGGGGACGGCGCGCAGGCGGTAGGCGCGAGCGACGTCGCCGGTGGTGTCCAGGGCCAGCGGGTAGGTGACGCCCACCTGCTGGGCGAACCTGCTGGCCTCGGACTCGGTGTCGTCCACGGCGATGCCCACGAACACGACGCCTTGGTCTTGGTGTTCTTCCCAAGCCTTCTGGAAGTCGGGCATCTCCTGACGGCAAGGCCCGCACCAGGAGGCCCAGAAGTTGAGAACGACCACCTGTCCTTGGAGGGGTGCGAGGCTGACTTCGTTGCCGTCCAAGCCTTCGAGGGCGAATGCCGGGGCTGGTTCGCCTATTTCGAGAGGCGGGAGGTCGCTGGAGAAGGCGGAGGGTGCGAGGGTGGGAGAGGGTGTGGGGGTTGGAACTGGCGGTGGAGTGGCTGTCTGGGCAGGCACGGGCGTGGCGATGGAAGTCGGAGTGATTGGTTGCTGGTTGCAGGCTAGGGATAGGGCTAGGGAGAGCGCGAGGACGAGAGGGAGGATGGGGGTCATGGTGTGGGGAGTGTAACAAATTTAGCTAGGTACGGAAGCCGGGAGTCATGTCGATGCGATGATATCCAAGCCATGACATTGTGTGGTTGTGCTATGCGCTATACTCGCCGTACTCTTTCTTGTGCTTCTATGGCATGTCCCAGATCATCAAACGAATCGTCAGCTTAGCTAACTCGCGCAGAAATCAAGAGCGATGCATCGCCGGTAAGGAACTATTGGAAGGCGGTACGTTCGGTGGCTGGGTCCGCCCTGTAAGTTCACGCCCCAGTGAAGAGGTTTCCTCACAGGAGCGACAGTACGAAGGAGGAGGTGAGCCTCAGTTGCTCGATATCATTGATGTGCCTTTGCTGCGAGCCAATCCCATGTACTACCAGGAGGAGAACTGGCTTTTGGACTCTAGCCAGCGTTGGAAGAAGGTCGGGCAAATGGACTCCGATACGTTGGTCAAGCTGGTTGATCCTGTGGATGCTCTTTGGATTGATGGGGAGTCTTCCGGTGCTGGGAGGAATGACAGGGTTGCCTTTAGCGAAGCCGGACTGCTTGGTAGCTCGCTATACCTGATTCAAGTAAACTCGCTAAGGGTAACGGTACTTCCTCCTAATCGGGACGAGGGATTACCTGTCCTGCGCGGGCATTTCCGGCACAACGGAACTGACTATTCGCTGCGCATCACGGACCCCGAGAGCGAAAGAGGCGCCGCTGATCTGGACCCGGGGGACTACGAGGTTGGCACCAGATTCCTCACCGTCAGCCTTGGAGGACCTTTTCAGGGTTACAGCTACAAGCTGATCGCAAACATTATCAGGCCATGACGAGGGAGCATCTTGGGCGCGACTGAATATCCTGTGTTTACTATCGGACATTCAAACCATCCGCCGGAGGCGTTCTTAGGTCTACTGCGGCAACATAGTGTCTCCGAAGTCGTGGACGTGCGCTCGTCTCCGTATAGCCGATATGCTTCCCAGTTCAATCATGATGTGCTGGAGAACATATTGCGGAAAGCGGGTATAGATTTCGAGCCGCAAGGCGGAGTTCTCGGAGGAAGGCCGGCAGAGGCTTCCTGCTACGATGCCGATGGTCGCGTTAGATACGACTTGGTGTCGGAGATGGACTGGTTCGACGACGGTATTCGGTTTCTTATGCATCGGGCCGATGAACGGCAAATCGTGCTGATGTGCACCGAGAAAGAGCCCTTGGAGTGTCACCGGACTCTGCTTGTAGCTAGGGCGCTTGTGGAGAGGGGTGTGGATGTGGAGCACATCCTGGCGGATGGGTCTCGGGAGGGACACGACGCTGCAATGGGCAGACTTATGGAAGCGTTCAAGCTGCCTCATGACGGGGATATGTTTTGGTCGCGAACAGATGTGATTAACGAGGCCATTTCCCGGCAATCCAAGAAGATCGCCTATGTCGGATCCAAGCCCGCTGCCGACTATGACCACATTGGCGCATTTTGAAACTCTACACCATTGGGTTTACCAAGAAGTCTGCGGGAACTTTTTTCGAGTTGCTAAAGTGGTCAGGTGCGACGCATGTGGTGGACGTTCGCCTGAGCAATGTATCGCAGCTAGCGGGCTTCGCTAAGAGGGATGATCTTGAATATCTCTTGGATAAGGTCTGTGCGATGGGATACATCCACCTGCCGGAACTCGCACCCACCAAGGAGATGCTCGATGACTACAGGAAAGGGCATCGCGACTGGCGCGTGTACGAAGATCAATTTCTGTCGCTCATGGATGAGCGCTCCATCGCCAACATAGACATCAAGAAAACAATCGCTGATGGATGTCTTTTGTGCAGCGAGGACAAGCCTCATCGTTGCCATCGTCGGCTTGTAGCTGAGTACCTGCAGCATCACTGGGGCGATTTGGAGATTGTTCACCTGACCTAGTGTGATCTAATCGACCATATGGGAGGACTTCCCCGATGACCAATCAATCTGTCTCCCTAGTCCGCGCCGACGAGCGCACTTCGGATGACCGCGCGGCGACTCCGGGTATGCACCGTGAGCTTGCGTATGACCGTGAAGGGGCTTGGGTGGGGGTGGTGCATACGGAGTCGGGTGTGACTTCGGGGTGGCACCATCATGGGGAGTGGGATACGTATGTGTACCTCGCTTCGGGGGCGCAACTGGTGGAGTTCGGGTCTGGTGGGCAGGAGAACCTGCTGGCTGGGCCGGGGGACGTGATTCATGTGGGGAAGGGTGTGGTGCACCGGGAGTCGAACCCCGCGCTGGATGAGACGGAGACTTTCGTGGTGCGGGTGGGAAGCGGGCCGTTGGTGGTGAATGTGGAGGGGCCGGACGGGTAGCCGGGGCCTATTGGGGTAGTGCGCTTTCTGGATTCCGGCTTCGTTGGAATGATGGATGCATGAGGGCGCACGCAGGCGGGGTGTGCTGGTGGGGAGGTGGGGTCCTTCGACTTCGGGTTGGGGTTAAACATCCGACCCGACCTCAGCCGGTCGGATGTTTAACCCCAACCCTTCGCTCAGGACGAACGGGGGGAGGTGGTTGGCGAGGTTCTTCCGTGGGAATGACGGTTGGGTCAGCTAGCTGCTGGCGACTGCAGGTGTGCCCCGGAGCATGGGCGGTTGCTCGCGGACCAGCACCAGCAGGCCGGCGGCAACCAGCAGCCCCAGGTTGATGACGATGGCCATCTGGTAGCTTCCGTATTCGTCGTAGAAGTAGCCTCCCAGGAATGCGCCGAGCCCAGAGCCCAAGGGCATGACGGCGAACATGGTGCCATAGATGGTGCCCATGTGGCCGACGCCGAACCGGTCGGAGGTGTAGGCGGCGGTGATACCCACCACGGCGTTCCATGAGATTCCCACGAGTATGACGCCTGCCAACAGAGCTGCCAGACCCAACGACGGTATGTTCAACAGAGGTATGCCCATGGACAGCAGGACGATGAAGAACCCGAAACCTCGCAGGTGGTAGGAGGCACTGAGGAACTTGCGTCGCCCGAATTTGTCGGACAGGTGTCCGAAGAGGACCGTCCCGATGATGGCCCAGATGCCGATGAGGCTGAAGCAGGCTGCTGCCACCATTGGCCGGTATCCAAGGTCTTGGAAGTAGGATACGAAGTGAGCATTCACGAAGCTCATCGAGTACCCTCAAACGAAGTACCCGAAGGTCAGCCTCCAGAAGAGTCCCGTGTGAAGGGCCTCGGAGAAAGTGGCATCGCGTCCCCGCAGCATCTCCGAGGGGTCGGTGCGTTTTGCCATGTCCGCTTGGGTGACTTTCATTGGCTCCAAGCCCATGTCTTGGGGCTTGTCGCGTATGAGGAGCAGGCCCAAGGGCAGCACCAGAGCTATCAGGAAGAGGCCAAGAAACAGGTAGCCCTCGCGCCAGGTGGCAATCTCGATGAAGGATGAGGCGGCAGGAACGAGGATGACGGCCCCGATGGAGCCGCCGCCGGTGAGAAGCCCCAGGGTCACGCCACGGCTGCGGTGGAACCATGCACTGACGATCTTGGCCAAGGCCGACCCGGAGCCGAGAGTGATGCCCACTGCCATGATGGCGAAGACCACGTAAAGCTGGACCAGGTTTTCTACCTGGGTCAGCACCAGCAGCATGGCCCCCATGATGGCCACGCCACTCAAGGCCACCCACTTGGGGCTGTACCTGTCGGCTAGGTACCCGGTGAGTGGACGCAGCAGGCCCGACAGCATGAAGGTGGTGCCGAAGGCTAGGGAGAGGGTGGCCCGGCTCCAGCCGAAGTCCTCCGTCATGGGCTTCATGAAGACGCCGAAGGAGAACTGGCCGCCGATGATGCCGAAGGACACGAGCAGGCTGGACGCGACCACGAACCAGCCGAAGAAGATGCGTCCCTCTGTCTGTTTAGCTATCAGCCTCGTGACCATGGCTGGCAGACTCTCCTTTCGATCCGATTTACTGGAGAAAGGTCAGGTCACGTATAGGGCCTGCTAAACGGCGCTCCAGCTGTCGGCGGCCATGAGGTCGGACCAGCGCTGGTAGAAGGCGCGGTGGTTGCTTTCGCAATAGCGGTAGTCGCCAGCCCACGCCTTGAGTTCTTCATTGAAACCCTCGTGGCCCAAGCCCATCTGGATGTTCACCGGGATGCGGCGGGACACCACGCCACGGCAGGTCTGGGCGCACTCCTGCCAGTTGTCCATGTCGTCCTGCTCGAAGGTGCCGGACGGGCTGAAGGTGCGAACGCAATTCAGGCGGTGGGCCTCTTTCACCTCGGGCGGGGCCTTCTTGTCGACGAAGCCCCACATCCATATCTCGATCTTGCCGGGGCCGCGGGGATGCCATACGCGGAAGTGGTTGGAGGTGGCGCGGGTCACGGAGAAGTTGGGGAAGACGGTGGCCACGATGGGGTCGATGATCTCGGTGCGGGGTCCCAGAAGACGAATGGACTCGGGGCGAATCTTCGTCTCCCAAGAACGGATGTGGTCCACGGGCGGGCTGGTGAACTCGCCGGGATAATTGCATTGCACGCCGTGGCCGGTTGTACGCCCGGAGGGAAGGAGGGGTGACACGGGGCGTCCGTAGCCGGTGTTCTGACCCGCTTGGGCTTCGCTGAAGCCAGCCCGCATGGCTGAGTTATGGGTCCATTGCACATGATAGGAGTCGCCGCCAAAGCTCTCGGCGGGCAGCTTCCAGTTGGTGTTCAGGGTCCAGCGGTACATGCCTCCGATGACCTCGGAGCCGCCCTCGGCGCGGTTGAAAAAGGTGTCGAGGTACCAGGTCATCTCGCCAAGGTAATCGAGAAGCGGGGGTGCTTCGTGGTCGAAGGTGGCGAAGTAGAGGCCTCGGTAGTTGTCGATCTGGGCGACGGGCCTGAGACCCCACTTGGAGGTGTCGAGTTCGTCGTAGTAGGCTTCCTTGAGGCTGGGGACGGCGATGAGCTTGCCGTCGCTGCCGTAGGTCCAGCCGTGGTAGGCGCAGACGAAGGCGGAGGCGTTGCCGGAGTCGGCTCGACAGACGCGGTTTCCGCGGTGACGGCAGACGTTGAGGAAGGCATTGATTTTGCCCTTGGAGTCACGGGTGACCAGCACCGGGTCTTCGCCCATGTAGGTGGTAAGGAAGTCTCCCGGATTGGGCAACTGGCTGTCATGGCAGAGGAAGAGCCAGCAGCGGGCGAAGATGCGCTCCTGTTCCTGCTGGTAGATGTCGGGCTCGATGTAGATGCGCCGGCTGACCAGACCCTGGGCTGAGTCGACCAAGCCTCGTACGTCTGTTGTCACCATGCACCTCCCTAGCGGGTGGGTTTGAAGACAGATGGGTCAGGACAAGTGTTTTGTGGTGGGGTCGAAGTCTTTGAGGGCGGGGATGACCTTTTCGCCGAAGAGACGGATGGAGCGCATCAAGTCCTCTTCGGGGAGGTGGCCCATGTTGAATTCGCCGCACATGACGTTGAACAGGCCAGTTGCCGCGGCGTCGTGCAGCTTCTCGGCTACGGTCTTGGGGGAGCCCACGAACACCAGCGTGTTCTGGTCCAGGTAGTCGAAGTCGTACCACTTCATGCGGGAATCCTGGGCTTCGTTGAAGCCCTCGGTCACATGCTGAGTGCCTGCTTGGTAGTACTCCACCTCGTTGCTGGGGGTGACACCCATGGCGCGGCCATAGATGGTGCGCATGCTGTGCAACAGGTGAGGGGCGGCGGTCTCGGCTGCCTTCTCGTCGGTCTCATCGACGTACACGAAGGCGACATAAGCTACGTTGGGGTTGTAGGGATGGTTTTGCTGGCCCCACAACTGGAGGTATTTCTTCACGGCGGGGGCTGCTTCCTCGCGACGGCGGAAGAAGACGTAGCCGGTGTGGGCACCCTCCTGGGCTGCGGCTTCCAACTGGGAGGGCGTCATGGAGAGCAGCCAGATGGGAGGATGAGGCTGCTGGATGGGTTCCACGGAGAGGGGGACGTTGTGGTACTGGTGGTGGGGTCCTTCGAAGGTGAAGGGCCGGTCTCCGCTGGTGAAGGCTTTGCGGAGCAGGTGCATGGCCTCGGTAGCTGAGGAATGCCGCTCTTCCCAGTCCGCGCCGTAGATGCGGAATTCTTCGGGAGTGACGCCGGTGGTGAGGCCGACTTCGAGGCGGCCGTGGGTGATGTTGTCGAGCAGGGCGACCTCTTCCACGAGCCGGATGGGGTTGTAGAGGCCGACGGTGTAGCCCATGGGGCCTAGGCGGAGCTTCTTGGTGCGGGCTGCTGCGCCGGTGCAGTAGGTGGAAGAGGTGGGACGCAGGCGGCTGAAATGGTGCACGGAGGAGAACCCGTAGTCGAAGTCCACCTGATCGGCCAGTTCGAGTTCCCGCCACATCTGGTCGTAGCGGTCTGCTGCTGTTTCGCCCTCTCTGGGAAAGGTCTGGGTGAAGTGGGCGAACTTCACTGGAACACCTCCTCGTGCGCTACCGCCCTGCCGGTTGTCAGCGTGTCGGGTTGCCTTGGGGTTAGACCTCGCGCCAGCTTGCGGCGCCCATCATGTCGGCCCAGCGCTGGTAGAAGGCGCGATGGTTCTCTTCCGTCCAACGATAGTTGCTCTGCCAGGCTTTCAGTTCTTCACTGAAGCTGCCGTGGCCCATGCCCATCTGGTTGTTGATGGGGACTCTGCGGGACATGACGCCGCGGCAGGTGGACGTGCATTCCTGCCAGTTGTCCATGTCGTCCTGCTCGAAGGTGCCGGAGGGTCCGAATCCACGGGCGCCGGCCTGCCGGATGGCGGCCTTGACCTCGGGCGGGGCCTTCTTGTCAGCGCAGGACCAAGACCAGATTTCCACCTTGTCGGGGCCGCGGGGGTGCCACACCCGCATCAGGCGGGAGGCGGTGCGGAGCATGGAGAGGTTGGGGAAGAGGGTGCCGGATATGGGCTTCACCAAGTCCATGCGCGGCCCCAATCGGGACCGGACCTCGTCCCGCACCGATTCCTCGTATTGCTGTACGGGGGTGTTGGGTGGGTCCGAGTAGGAGCCGGGCTCGTGGCAGATGATGGAATGGCCCCCTTTGCCGTCGCCCCAAGGGACGTTGAGCATGCAGCCCTTGCCGTCGGCGGTGGCCGAGGGCGAGTTGGAGAAGTTGGCGATGACGGCGGAGAGGTGGGTCCACTGGATGTGGTAGGAATCGCCAGCAAAGTTCTCGGCACCGAACTTCCAGTTGCAGGGGACAATCCAGCGTTGGGGTGCGCCCAGCACCTCGACGCCGCCCTCGCGGCGGTCGAAGAAGAAATCCAGGTACCAAGTCATCTCGCCCAAGTACTCGAGAAGCGAGGGGGCGCTGGAGTCGAAGGTGCCGAAGTAGAGGCCCTTGTAGTTGTCCACTTGGGCCACTGGTGCGAGGCCCCATTTGGTGGTGTCCAGTTCGTTGTAGTAGGCCTCTTTGAGGCTGGGGACGGCTATGAGCTTGCCGTCGGTGCCGTAGGTCCAGCCGTGGTAGGCACAGACGAAGGAGGAGGCGTTGCCGGCATCGGCGCGGCAGACGCGGTTGCCCCGGTGGCGGCAGACGTTGAGGAATGCGCCGACGGAGCCGTCGGTGTGGCGCACCACCAGCACGGGGTCTTCGCCCATGTAGGTGGAGAAGAAGTCGCCAGGATTGGGGATCTGACTCTCATGGCAGAGGAAGAGCCAGCAGCGGGCAAAAATCTGCTCCAGTTCCTGTTGGTAAAGCTCCGGCTCAATGAATATCTGCTTATTGAGCATTCCACGGTTCGTATCCACCAAACCACGCAGGTCTGTCGCCATTTGCGCCTCCTTGAAGCTCAAGAGAGTCCAGGCTCAAGAGAGTAATAGGCTGTAAGGGGCCAAGTATCGCACGCCACCCCAAGGCGGGCAAGCGAACCCTCCCGAGGGCAGGAAATTCGCATATTTCGCAGTCCGTTCGTAGCTGTGACGACGATGATTTGTATCTGGAGGGACTGCGAAAACTGCGAGTGTCCTATCTGAATCAGCTATGAATTTGGGACTGCAACTGGCATTTGTTGGGCTGTAGGCCCAGCTTCGAGGGCTGAGGCCTTGCTGGCGGTGTGGCTGGTTCATCAAGTTCTTAACGTTCCGATCCGATGCTCAAAATAACCAACGCTGGGTACCTCACACAGGGTCAATCCCCGGAGGACTCAGGAATCATGATAGAACAAATGTACATGGACTGTCAAGTCGAATAGGTTGAGGGCTGCGGCACTGCATCAGTTCGCCGGATGGCCGTTCTCCCCACCCTGGTCTCCCTCGCCTCCTCGCAAATGACATGCAACATGATCATTCGGGTGCGACCATTCGTGGGTTCGTCTGGTTCCTCCGACTCGGTAGCAATTCTTGCCAGCTTGGTGGCTGGTAATACGTAGTTATCTTCCCAAGAGCCGGGGCTGCTGTATACAAGACGTTGTGGATCGTGGCGAGAACCGGACGGGCTGGCTGGGCGGTGCGTGGCTGCCGTGTCGCTACCAGATTAGAACACAATTACGGTCAAGCGTACTTCAGGCCCCAAAACTGATACAACCAGAGACGCAGTTTCCAGGCATTAGGCCCGTTGGAACTTCACGATGCGCCGTCCCGGTCCCCAGTCGCCGGGTTGGACGACGTAGAGGTCTTTGTGGGAGTCGACCCAGATGCCGTGGCAGGTCTTCAACTCGGGGCCTCCCCAGCGGGCGAGGCGGTCGCCGTCCAAGGTGAGGATGCTGGTGTGCCCTGAGTTGTGCTCGGGGATGTACACCGCGTCATCGTCGTCCACGTAGAAGAGGGCTGGGCCGATGAGTTCGGTCTCCCAGATGTCGAGCACCTCGCCTTCCTGGCTGAACACCTGAACCCGGTCGCCCTCGCGCTCGGCCACCAGCACACGGCCACGACGGTCGATCCATACGCCATGGGGCAGGGTCAAGCCGCCGGGCTCTGTCCCAGGCTGGCCCCACGAGAGCAGGTGCTCTCCCTCGGCGGAGAAGCGGTGTACCTGGCAGTTGCCGTAGCCGTCGGCGATGAAGATGTCACCGGAGGGAGCGACGCAGATGCCTGCCGGGAGGTTGAATGGACCACCGGGACGGGTGACATCGGTGTAGGCAGTGGAACTCAGTTCAAGGGCCCCGGAGTCGGAGCGGTAGCCGCGGGTGCCGATTGTCTGCTGCAGGTTTCCGTCAGTGGTGAACTTCATGATCTGGCCACGATTCCGGTCCACCAGCCAGACGTAGTCGTTGGCATCGACATAGATGGCATGGGGAAATTCGAACTGTCCTGCACCCCATGAGTGGAGGTAAGAGCCATCGGCGGCGAAAACCATCACAGGATGTTCTTCCGAGCGGTTGAAACAGTAGACGCGGTCTTGGGAGTCGACGGCCACGGCAGCGGCGCGCATCTCCACGCCTTCAGGAATCTGGGCCCAGTCCTGATCTACCTGGTAGGTATACTTTCCGTCACCAACAACACTGGACATAACGTTTCCACCTCCCAGGCAGTTATGTATGCCGCATTCTATCGCTACGGGGTGACGATTGACAATTTCTTGGTCAATTTCTTAAAATTAGGTCAAAAGTCGTAAGTGATACTTTTGGTGTTCCCCCAAAGGCTTCGCGATAATCACCCCCTGTTGAGCAACAGCTAATGAGCCATGCGTTGCGGGCCGGTTGGCCTCCGCCCTTCCCTAATACGCCGGGAGTCGCAGCGCGCGGACTAGCGATGGAAGGAACTCCAATGCTCTTGGAAAGGAGGGGAGGAAGATTAGGGAATACGAATGGGAACCAGCCCCAAAGCCCTCGCAGCTTTGGGGCAACACAGAGGGGGGCCAACCCCCGGAAGACTAAACAGGCCCCGGAAGACCAAACGAGTTTGCGACAGGAGCTCAACTAGATGGACAATTTCAGCATAGTGGTCCTTGCCTTTGCGGTGGCCTATGCCACTGGTGTCCTTTGGTACAACATTCTGGACCGGAAGCACGATAACTGGATGCGCATGGCAGCCTTCCCGTTGCTCGGTCTGGTGGCCGCCGAGGGAATATGGGGCGTCTACGGCTTGGGAGGGCCGGAGTTCATGGGGCTGCACATTGTGGCCTTGGCATTCGGCACCGGCATCGGCGCGCTGAGCGACGTGGTGCTCCAAGCCATCGCCCGCGAGTCCCACGTGAACAAGGTAGTAGGCGTTTTCACCCATCTCTTTAAGGGATAGACCAGGCGCAGTTAGTTCGCGGGAAATCGTTACCGGATCGTTGCCATGGGCCCTGGGCACACGTCCTGTGGGAGGATGTGCCTAGGGTCTTCTTTTGACTGCAATGCAGGATGCAGGGACCACTTGTCCCGGCCGGACCGCACAGGAGTACAATGAATGCAGAGTCTGTCGCTGAGGAATTGAGCAATTGCCGCTATCGGACCGGGACTACATAAGAGGCAAGCATCCGGCGGCCTGCACCTGCGTGGACTGCACACGTAGACGCACGGCCCGTTCGCAGCAAGGGGGCGTCATCGACAGGCTGTTCAGGAGTGTATCCAAGCTTTTCGGGCGCAAGTAGCTCTCGGACATCACTTCCGGCTTGGATGGCGATACCAGACGGGGATGAGCCGGCCTCTAGTCGATCACGTAGCTTTTGAAGCTCTCCACGGGCCCCATGCCCCGCTCTTTGCCAGCGTTCACCTTCCATGACCGCACGAACTCCAGGTGTTCCTGTCCGAGGTGGGCGATCTGGCTCACATGCTGGCTCAGTGCCTCCAGTGACTGGTCGATGGTGTCGGTGACGTCGACCCACTTGTCGGAGCCTTCACCAGCGAAGGTCATGATCATGAGCTCGCGTATTTTGTGGGGCTCGAAGCCGTCAGCCAGCAGATCGGGGAAGGTGAGGCGGTCGCGGGCTGCTGGGAACATGGCAGCCATGGCGGCCTCGCCGGATGCGAAATGGTCGGGGTGTCCCATATAGCCGTACCCTTTGAGGGTACGCATGGGTGTCTCGCATACCATGACGTCGGGCTTGTAGCGCCGTATCTCCCGTACGATATCTTTGCGCAGGTCTAAGGTAGGCTCCAGCATGGCGTCTTCGTAATTCAGGAAGACCACATCCTCCACACCGAGGACCTTGCAGGCGTTGCGTTGTTCCTGTTGACGGGTCTCGATCAGCCAGCCGGTGTCTACATTGGGGTCGTCGCAGCCCTTGCTGCCGTCGGTGCACACCACATAGACCACTGACATACCTTGCTGGCACCACTTGGCCACGGTGCCAGCGCAGCCGTACTCTGCATCGTCGGGATGGGCGATGACTACCATCCCTCTCTGATAGCCTTCCTCTGAGGCCATGCTCATCTCCTCGTCTACCTAAACTCCGGCCACAGGCCTCAGATAGTGTATCATCCCCGGTTTCCAGCACACAGTCACGCCCTCGCTGCTGGCCACGTCGTTGACACTGCACCCGTCGTCTTGCTGTAATAGAGACCCCACGGGCGGTTAGCTCAGCTGGTTAGAGCACCTGCTTTACACGCAGGGGGTCAGAGGTTCGAGTCCTCTACTGCCCACCACGCTCTCTACCCTTGCCTTTCCTCATCAATCTGGCAGTTCGAGCCCCAGGATAGAGGTGGCATATCCGGAAAATAGCACCGCGACGGTGGCGACGTATGCTGCCATCGAACCGTCTGCGAACACCATTACTTGGTCGACAGCTGGGGACGATGGAAGTCTGTTTTCAATAACGGGCGGTGCGCTGAACTTCAATTCCTCGCCAGACTACGAGGCTCCAGCCGACTCTGACAACAGCAACTCGTATCTTGTCACGGTGCAGGCTTCAGACGTTACGGAGACGGCGTCGCTGTATATCACGATCAATGTCACGAAGCTAGGGCCAGCGCAGGCCCCGAATCGCTCACTAGGTTGATCCAGAGGATTTGGACTGCCGTGACGGGCAGATAGCCGAATGCGGAGGCCACCCAAATCACCCGCACCTCGGCTAGGTTGCCGGTCAGCGTGTAGTTGACGAACATCATGCTGTGCTCGGAACTCGCCAGTACGTTGGTAGTTCTCAAGCGGGACCTAAGCACGTTCGGGGAATGCTAGCAGGGAGCCTTCCGTGGGGTTGCCTACATAGCCATGTCCGTGGGGCCTGAGTGCTATTTGCACAAGCCCCACTGTAAGGAGGGTCAAGAGCAGCTCCTAGGGGATGACGCCCACCTCTCGCAATAGTGCCAGCGTTCCCTGCAAGTCGCTGAGGGAGCCTAGGTCGATGTCAGGAGGGTCCAGAGACGAAAGGGGTGGCAAGCCAGCATCGGGCGCAACGCCGGCCACCAACGGATATTCCTTGATGTTCTGGGAGAAGTACGCTTGGGCTTCCTCGGAGAGGAGGAAGGCAAGGAATTTCTCTGCCCCTTTGGCATTGGATGTGCCGTCGACAATTCCCGCCCCAGCCACCAGCACCAATGCGCCAGGATCTCCTCTTCCTAAGAAGTGATTACGTGCTCCAAAATCAGGTCCCTCCTCCTCCAAGAACCGTTGCAGGTAGTAGTGGTTCACGAACCCCACGTCCACTTCGCCTCGGCCAACCGCAGTGACGATGGTAGTGTTGTTGGCGTAATCACGGGGGTCGTTGACCTTCATGCCCTCGAGCCATGCCCGGGCTGCTTCCTCTCCCCACTTGATGCGAAAAGCGGTAACAAAGGCTTGGAAAGAGCCGTTTTGCGGGGCCCATCCAACCCGTCCTCGCCATTCAGGATCAGTAAAGTCGCGTATCGAGTCGGGCAGATCAAGGTCGGCATTGATCGCGGAGGTGTTGTACACCACGGTTCGGGCACGTCCCGAAGTGCCGACCCAATGGCCCATGGGCGAGCGAAAGGCTGGGCTCACCATATCCAGCAGGTCATCTGCGAGCTTCGTGAACACACCTGCATCGGACAGGCTACCAAGGGAGCCTGGGTCTTGCAGGAAGACTACGTCGGCGGGCGTGTTCTCGCCTTCCTCGAGTACCGTAGCTGCGATAGCGGCGCTGCCCGCGTACTTGACGCGCACATCCAATCCGCTCTCCTCAGCGAAGTTTTTGAGCAAGGGATTCAGCAAGGTCTCGGACCGACCGGAGTATACCGTGAGAGTATCGTCACCCCCGCCACAGGCAACGGGCGCACTGAGTGCCGCCACCAGCACTATGATGGCGACCAGCATCCTGGGACCGAGCTTCTGCCAGGGACAGTTTGTCATATTCTTCAAATGCACAGTTACCGCAATTGAGAGAGCGACGTCATTCGCACAGATGCCCCGGGCCTCATTGCATCTGAGGCAATGAGGGGGGACATACATTCGCGCGACCTCCCTGCAGATGTTACCGCATAAGATGCCTTCTGGGTGAAGTGGTCTTCCAACGTGGGATGGAAGGAGGGCGATTTTGGGCCTGGGAATGTGCGGCTATGTGGTCGCAATCGATCCCGCCGTATCTACGTATCCGTTGGGCGACCACGTGGTTGGCTTGAGGTTTGGGACCTACTCCGGAAATGGTCACAAATGAGGAGTCGTAGGTGCCGGACCACCTCGTCGAACAGCCCCTGCCTAACACGGTGTTCCAGAAGTCGTTTCCTGTTCTTGGTGAACACCGTGGGGTCGAAGCTGGGCTCCATCAGGTTCATGTCCAGGAACCAACGGAAGAAGAGATTGTATTCCAGCTCCTCGAGGGGAACGCCGCCCACTACACCGTCGTGCTGAATGCCGAGCCTACTGGGGACGTGACGCCCAACGGACAACACCGACGTCACCGCCGACCCGGCCACACTGACCTTCACCACGGGCAACTGGTACACCCCCCAGCTTGTGACGGTCAACGGGGCCAGCGACACCGACGAGGATGAGAACAGTGCCACCGTCACCCACACTGTGAGCGGCTACGGGTCGGTAACCACTGCTGACGACGTGGCTGTGACGGTTACCGAAGATGCCCGGGTAAACGTGGAAAATCAAACACGAAGTAGTGCTGGACGTGGACCCGGAGAGGACATCGGCCATTGTTTTATCCGGCAATCCGGTCCGCCGGGCCAGCAGCGACGACTACTCATCCTTCCTGGTCTTTAGTCCCGGGGAGACCGAGCAGTCGTACACCTTTTCGGCGGTGGACGATGCCGTGGACGAAGATGACAAGAGGGTGAATGTCGGGTTCACCGACCTGCCGGGTGGTGTGAGCGTGGGAATACCCCGGAGGGCCTTTGTGGACATTGGGGACAACGATAAACCCGAAACCGTCGTAGCCAGCTTCAGTGACGCCGCAATTAATGTGAAGGAAGGAAATCACGTCACACTAGGTGTGCGGTTGGATCAACCAGCTGAGCAGCAGATCAACGACATCCCACTGGTCTGGGAATACTAGGGAGGCGCCTCCAACGCCGACGCCGGAGGCTTTACTAACAGAGTGAGTTTGGGACCGACTCATCTGAGCAACGGGCTTCAGCGTCACCCTGACGCAGGACAGGATCGACGAACGAGGCGAGGGCTTGAGGCTCACCGTCGGAGAGCTGCAGAGGGAGTTGTCGCGGGCAGCCCCTTCTCCCGGGTCGATCCGTAACACCCCTTCGGATGGATGAATCCCCAGCGTCTCGTAGAGCTCGTGCGATAATGCGTACCCCACGATTATGCGCCACGGACGTCCACCTAGCAGGAGCGGTCCTCACGGGCCGCGTGAAATCGCCAGTATCGCGAACCGCTTAAGGGCAGGACACCACCTAGACGTCCAAGAAGAATCAAACTCAGTGTCCTGAGGTTTGGTCCGTTGGTGGGGAAGGGGGGACTCGAACCCCCACGCCTTTCGGCACATGATCCTAAGTCATGCTCGTCTGCCAATTCCGACACTTCCCCGAGAGCGGGCGATGTGTAGAGGCGAGCGGGATACCCTGTGGATTGGGAAGGCCTAGTTAGCCGGAGCAGCACACGTTGCTGGAATTGTAGCATGGGGAGCCATGGCCCATTCAAGCAGCGTGTGCACATGGGAGAGGATAAGGGCAAATCTGGCTCAGTGTTGCAGGTCGCGGAGGATTGCGCGACAGGGCGCGCCGTCGGCTCCCCGGAGGCGCAAGGGCACAGCCATCAGTTCGTAGCGCCCGGCTTCTACTTCCGAGAGGTCGATCCCCTCCAGCAAGACGACTCCGTGATCTAAGAAGGCGCGGTGCACCGGCACCTGGTTGTCGGCATGGGCGACGGAGAGGTAGTCGAGCCCCACCAGACGGACACCACGGCGTACCAACTCTTCGGCGGCTTCCACTGAGAAGGCGGCGAAATCCTCTACATAGTCGGGCTCGTGCAGCAGCTTGGAATTGCGGGTCTTGAACAGCACTTTGGTATCGCCCTGCAGGGGGATGGCCTGCACGTGCTCGCGGGTGATGTACCTGTCGGCATCGACCTCGTGTACCAGCGTGGGGCCTATGAAGGCTTCCACGGGCATCTCGTCGATGGTTGTACCGCCGTCTATGAAGTGGAAGGGGGCGTCGAGGTGGGTGCCAGCGTGGACGCTCATGTTGACCGCCGAGGTGTTGGCGGAATCGCCCTTGCTGGTACGCCTGCGCTCAGCCAACTCGTAGGGGGCGGAATTAATCCAGCGGGCAGTGTCTTCAGAAAGGTTCAGGGAGATATCGTAGTAGGCCATAGTCTACCTCCATGGGCTGCGAATAGGGGCATGGAGCATCGTATGAGGGACGGGCGAGGCGGTCAAGCATACCCGAAATATATTTCTTCAGTACAGGTCGTGCAGGTATTTTTGGAGTAGCCACCATGCAGCGACGAGGACGATCACACTGGTACCCAACAGTACGGCCAAGCTCCAGCTAAATCCTCCGATCACTACGGCTAAAGCGGTGCCTGCTGCGGGGCCGTGCTCCGTGTCCGTCGCTGCCATCATGAAGAGGGAGACGCCAACAACTACGGCGCCTTCTATGACGAAGTGCACCCCTACTTCAAGGTGCAGGAAGGTAGCGGCTGTGCCTACCAAGAGGGCGACCAGATGTCCCCCAATGACGTGGCGGGGCCTGGCCATGGGGCTATGGGGCGTTACGAACACGATGAAGGCGGAGGAAGCGATGGCGGCCACGATGACCGCTCTGTCGATGGCGTCGACGATGGAGAGGATGGCGGCCATAGTGCCGGCTGCCAGTGCGCACTGAAGCAGGTATGCCTTGGCGTTGGTCTTTACCTTGGGATCGAAGAGCCGGAAACGCAGCTCTTTTGAGCGTCCCCTAAAGGTCAGGTTCACGGTTTCTCACAAAACCGGCCCGATTCTTGTCGTGAAGAAAGAATCGGGCCTGCATGAACTTAGTTTGGTGACCCGCCTCGGGGTCGAACCGAGAACCTGCTGATTAAGAGTCAGCTGCTCTGCCAGTTGAGCTAGCGGGCCTGGTAGCAGCTTCCTCCGAGTTCGCGGTTTCCACTGCCAGCGCCTAGCCTATACGAGGGGCTTCGCGTAGGTCAATATCTGACTCTACATAAGCATTCTCCATTAAGCCTCTTCTCTCTCATCGAGGGAAAATGGAAGGCTGGTTAATTGGGAAGACAACCTCGAATGCCGTTTGACACCTAGGGCGGGGCGGCCTACCATGCGTGTGAGGCCGTGCTAGGCGGGGAGCTAGCGGTGCCCTGAACTCGCAATCCGCTAAAGCGAGGTCGAATTCCCCCCCGAGGCTTGGCCGGTGCGCCTCTATCCCGAAAGTGTAGTATCGAAGGCTGGGTCCCACGCGGCGGAGACCTGTGAACCCCGCCAGGCCGGAAGGAGCAACGGTAAGCAGGTGCCTTCGGGTGCCGTGGGCTTGCCTGGCTGGAGCTACTCTCAAGGACATGTCCATGGGCCATTGTCGACGGGCGGTGCACGGTCTCTTACTTACCCACCATCATGACCACCTCAGTTTCTTCAAGCGGTGCCACTATTCCTTCAAGCACCACTGGCCCTTCAAGAGGCGCCGCCACGCGCCGTCGTCCTTCTAAAGCCCTCGGTCAGCACTTCCTGCTCGACCCTGAGGTAGTTGACAGGATACTGGGTGCGGGCGACCTGCAGGCCAATGACGTGGTGGTGGAGATCGGGCCCGGAAGGGGCGTCCTGACTGCCAAGCTGGTGCGGCAGGCAGGGCAAGTGGTGGCGGTAGAGATGGACCCGTATCTCGCGGAAAGCCTGCCTCGCCAATTGGGCGGGCCACCTAACCTCCAGGTGGTGTGCGATGATGCCCGCGGGTGTGACTACCGCAGCTTTGTTCCCGTGGGGTCGCGTTGGAAGGTGATTGCCAATCTCCCCTATTACGCGGCGAATCCCATCGTGCGCCGACTGCTGGAGGAAGAGCTACGTCCAGATTTGCTGGTGGTGATGGTGCAGCAGGAGGTAGGGCGGTCGATGGCAGCCGTTCCCGGCAAGATGAACCTGCTGTCGGTGGCGGTGCAGTTCTATGGAAATGCTTCGTTGGTGTGCACAGTGCCTCCTTCCGCATTCAGGCCTCCACCCAAGGTATACTCCGCTGTTGTCCGGATTGATGCTCGATCCGAACCTCTTCTGCCCCCTGCAGAGGCGCCTGCCTTTTTCAAGCTGGCAAAGGCTTCTTTCTCGGCACCGCGCAAACAGTTGCATAATGCCTTGAGCCGAGGACTGAACATAACACCGACGGAAGGGTTGGCCATTGTGGAGGGGGCATCCATTGATCCCGTGCGCCGGCCGGGCACCCTGACTCTTGACGAGTGGGTCACGCTATATCGGAGTTGGTCAGGGCGGGGTTGGTCGGGGCAGAGCGGGCTGGAGGCCTAGGCAGTGCAATTGAGGGCGTACGCCAAGATCAATCTCACCTTGGAGGTGCTGGGGCGGCGAAACGACGGGTATCATGAAGTGGCGACCATCATGCAGAACGTCGGACTCTATGACACCCTGCATATCCAGCCCTCAGCCGGCCTGACTTTGGCGTGCTCGGAAGCGAACCTGGAAGGGGAAGACAACCTGGTGTGGCGGGCCGCACGTCGCCTGCAGGAAGTCACCGGAACCGGGCATGGCGCGCATATTCGCTTGGAGAAGCGCATCCCGGAAGCTATGGGGTTGGGTGGTGGTAGTAGCGACGCTGCCGCGGCTTTGGTGGGCTTGACCAAGGTGTGGGAACTTCAAGTGTCTGGAATGGAACTGTCCTCCATCGCTGCTGGGCTAGGCTCGGACGTACCCTTCTTCCTATCGGGTGGCACGGTCAAGGCAGAGGGGCGTGGAGAGCAGGTGAGCCCTCTTCCACCTGTCACGCCACGCTGTGTGCTACTGGTATGTCCGGATGTGGCTTTGGTGGGAAAGACAGGGAGGCTGTATGGAAGTCTTTCGCCTGACAGCTACTCTGACGGGTCAGTGGTCCGAGCTGCCGTCCAGGCTATCGAGGCGGGGCAATTTCCTTCAGGATTCCTACAAAATACCTTCGATGACGTAGCCTGCCAGGTCTACGACGTCCTCGATTGGGCCATGGAGACCATGCGCGACGCGGGGGCATCTGAAGTGCATCTCTGTGGCAGCGGTCCTGGCCTGTATTCGGTATTCGAGTCGGAGACCGAGGGGGAACAGGCCAAGAAGCACTTGCAAGATGAGGGGTGGCGGACATACCTTGTTAGCACGATAGAGAAGGGTTGGGAGTTGATTTGCCAGGGTTAATGGAGATACGCATCGGGATTGACCCCACGCTGCTTGATGTCTGGAGGTTTACCCTCACATGGCACGGGTTCTTCACGTTCATTGCGGTGGCAGTGGCCGTAGTTATCACGGCACAACGGGGGCGTCGTCAGGGTCTGAACGTCGACGCCATATACTCAGTGGCCCTCTGGTGCATTATCGGAGGCATCATAGGATCCCGGGCGCTGCATGTGCAGGACCAGTGGGCGGATATCTACAGTAACGACCCCATGAAGATACTGCAGGTATGGAGTGGGGGCATCACCATCATCGGGGCCATCGCTGGGGGCTTTGCCCTCGGCGCCGCTTACATGGTCGTCCGCAACCACCCCAAGTTCCTCGATTTCTGGGGCAAGTATTTCCGGTGGCTTGGGGAGCCCACCAAGGCTAACCTGCCAAGTGTGGGACGGCTGGCGGATATCGCCACACCCGCTCTACTCATTGCCATGATCATCGGGCGCGTAGGGGACATAATAAATGGGGAGCACTTTGCCACGGCCACCACGCTGCCATGGGCTGTGGTCTACACTCACCCGGAGACCGTTGAATTATACTCTTTCTTCCATCCTGCGGGCTTCCATTCTCTAACCCCTACTCATCCCGCCGTTATATACGAGATGCTGCTGGACGTAGCCATCCTAGGGGTCGCTTGGTTCCTGCGGGACCGTCTCCGCCCTGACGGCATGATATTCGCTCTCTACGCTGGCCTCTACGCCATGGGACGGTTCTTCATCAGCTTCCTGCGGCTGGACGATGACAAGCTATGGGACTTGAACCAGGCGCAGTTGGTGTGCATTGCCATCCTGATAATCGTAGTACCGCTGCTGGCTTACCGGGCACAATTGGTGCGGCCTGGTCCCCGCCGTCCGCAGACGCCGGGCCGGCGACGGAGCGCTTCTACGCCATCAAGCGGTAGCTGATGCTTGCCTGAAGTCCAGAAGCCTTAGGGAAATGACCTCGGCACCGCCACGCCACTCCGTTTCCAAGCGGTAGACGGCGTCGATGCGCTCGACGCCCTCGACCCAATGCTCTGCCAAGCGAAAGGCGGCTGCGTCGAAAGTGGCCCGGTTTTCCCGCAACTTCAACTTCAGGTGGTGGCCCGAATTGCCCAAGGGACGCACCTCCCGCACCTCCAAGTCTCTTGCCAGGAAGGTGGGGTGGGGGTTGCCCTCGCCAAAGGGCGAGAGGTCCCGCAGCCATTCGAAGCCTGCGCCCAGCAGGCTGGCAACCGGGGCCTCGGCGTCGATGGTTATGGTGGGGCGCAGGTCCAAGCCCGCCAGTTCCTCGTCGGCCACGGCCTCCATGCGCTCGTAGAAGGACTCCAGCTTCTCCCGCTTCATGGTGAACCCAGCTGCTTGGGGATGCCCCCCGTACCGCAGGAACAGGTCGCCGCAGCGCTCCAGTGCGCCAACCATGTTGAACTCGGGGATGCTGCGCGCGCTGGCTCGTACCACATCCCCTCCCAGGCACATGGCTATGGCAGGGCGGTTGAACTGCTCCGCCAACTGTCCTGCGGTCAGCCCCACGATGCCTGGCTGGTACCACTCTTCTCCGACCAGCAGAATCGACGGGACAGGGGTACGCTGCAACACCTTTTCGCGGGCCGCTGTCAGGCTCTGGTCGGTCTGCTGCCGACGCTCCTGGTTCAGTTCTTCCAAATGTCGTGCCAACTCTTCCGCTTCTCTGGAATCAGTTGTAGTCAGAAGGCGGTAGCTGGCGGTTGCGCTGTCGAGCCGGCCAGCGGAGTTCAGGCGGGGCGCGATGGCAAAAGAGATGGCCTCGATTCCGAGTCCTCGTGGCTCAATGGCCGCTCGTTGGTAGAGGGCTCGCAGGCCGGGATGGCGCGTGCTGGACAGTGCTCGCAGCCCCGCCTTCAGCAGATAACGGTTTTCGTCCACCAGAGGGGACACGTCTGCCACGGTGCCAACGGCCGCCAACGCCAGCAGGTCGGGGTGGCACGGCTGGCCCACCCTCTCGTACAAGCCATGCACCAGCTTGAAAGCAAGGCCAGCCCCCGATAACCCTAGGAAGGGATACGCCGGATGGCTGGCGACGGGTGTTTCCACTTTGGGGTTGATCACAGCGACAGCTTGGGGCAATTGAGGGCGGGGAGTGTGGTGGTCAGTGATGATGGTGTGCATCCCCAAGCTGGATGCCAGTTCCACCTGTTCCAAATCGTTCACGCCACAGTCCACGGTAATCATCAGGGTGCACCCCTGCTCCCGCAGATGTCGGATGGCGCTTGGGTTGGGGCCGTGGCCCTCGCGCACCCTATGGGGGAGGTAAGGAACTACTTTGATGCCCAACTGCTCCAATGCCATTGCCAGCAGGGCAGTGCCGGTGACGCCATCGACATCGAAATCCCCCAAGATGCCCACGGTCTCCCCTTGCGCCATAGCCTGCTGCAGGCGGTCCAAGCCAACGTCCATGTCCGGCAGCAGCCCAGGATCGTGCATCGACTTGGGGCCGGGGTTGAGGAAGGCGTCAATGCCAGCCTTGGAAGAGAAGCCGCGGTTGTAGAGCAACTGCCGGATGGCTGGCGGTGCGTCTATGACTTCTACCGCGTCAGCAGGTGCGGGAGGCAGCACCCGCCAACGTTTGCCGTTGGGTTGTGTCACCTGCCCCACCCCTCCATGCCAGTATCAAAGTCGCGTATGAGCCCGTCACGGGCCCTGGATTCGGGTTTAACCAAGAGAGCGGCCGTAGAAGGCGCTAGGAGGCCGTAAATATCAGCACCGAGTTGTGGCCACCGAAACCGAAGGAGTTGCTCATGGTCGAGGAGATGGACAGTTTGCGGGCTACGCCAGGGGTGTAGCCCAAGTCACATTCCTCGTCGGGGTTCTCAAGATTGATTGTTGGTGGGATGGCCCCGTCCCGAAGGGCCATGATGCAGACGGCGGCTTCCAAGGCACCGCCCGCGCCCAACAGGTGGCCCGTCATCGATTTGGTGGAGCTGATGGGGAGGCTATATGCTGCCTTGCCCATGGCGCTTTTGATGGCCAGAGTTTCCTGGCGGTCGTTGAGGGGTGTGGAGGTGCCGTGGGCGTTCAGGTAGCCGATTTCGTCCGGCCTCAAGCCGGCCCGCTCCAAGGCAGTGGACATCGCCTTGGCGGCGCTGTGCCCGCCTGGGGCGGGTTCGGTGAGATGGTATGCGTCGGATGTGGCAGCGTAAGAGGCCAACACAGCCAATGGGGACACCCCGCGGCGTAGGGCACTTGCTTCACTCTCCAGTACCAGTACTGCTGCGCCTTCTCCCATGACGAAGCCGTCGCGCTCGGAGTCGAAGGGACGGCTCGCGCCTTTGGGGTGGTCGTTGCGACGAGAGAGCGCGCGCAGTGAATTGAAGCCCGCGACCGCTATGGGACAGATGGGAGCCTCGCTGCCCCCGGCCAACACGATATCGGCCTCATCGCGTCGGATCATCTGCCAGCCTTGGCCGATGGCGTCGGCACCGCTGGAGCAGGACGACACTGAGCAGAAGTTGGGGCCCATTGCCCCGGACGCCATGGATACTTGGGCTGGCGCCATGTCGCCCAGCATCATGGGGATCAGAAAGGGAGAGACTCGCCTAGGCCCCTTCTCCGAAAGCACGTCGTACTGCTGAGAGAGGGTGATGATGCCACCGATGCCGCTGCCCACGATGGTTGCAACCCGGAAGGGGTCGACCTTTTCCGGTTCGAGATCAGCCTGCTGGCATGCCTCAATCGAGGCGACCACGGCGAACTGGGCGAACCGGTCCATGCGCCGGGCCTGCTTCTTGTCGGGGATAGCCGCGGGGTCGAAGTCCTTGACCTCGGCCGCGAAATGCGTGTCGAAACTTTCGGCGTCGAAGGCCGAGATGTAGTCAACGCCCGATGCGCCAGAAAGAAGGGCGTCCCAAGTGGTCTGGGTACCGAGACCGAGGGGACTTACCACTCCGATCCCGGTGACGAACACCCGGCCGTCCCCGGAGGAGGGGGACTGCTGAGCCATTGCCTACTCGTCCGCCGAGGCCGTGGGAGGCGTCCCCGATGTGGCTAGAGACCGCAAGGCCTCGGTCATCTCGTTCATTCGTACAGAGACGGCCGTGGAAAAAGCCCGGGAGGACTGGGTCAGGTCTTCCAAGGTCTCGGTCATGTAACCGACCTGTTCGGCTACAGTCTGCTCAAGCTCGGCCATTGCTTGGTCGGAGACGGTGCGCAGTGCACCGCCAACGTCGTTGACCCGCATGGATATGGCATCGCCGATTTCTTTGCGGGTGGGGGCTGACAAGCGGTTGAGAGCTTCCTTCAACTCGGCGATGCGCGCCGAGATACCAGGAGACAACTCTCGCTGCTGCCCTGCAAGGGCTTGGTGGTTCTGCATCATGCTGAATATCCGCGCGTAGAACCGGTCTACCGGATTCAGCTTGGCGTAGTAGCGCTGGAACAGGTCCTGGGACTGCTGCAAGGTCCAACGCTCATCGACATGGACGAACTGTTCGCCGGTATAGAGATGATAAGGACGCACGGCCCCTTCTGCCAAAACGTTGCCGTCCTGGTCCAAGGGGGTCAGGTCTGTCCAGTTGGAGGTGGCGGGTAGAGGGGTCAGCAGGTTGGCCGTCTGGTAGCGGCTGATCTGGGTGACCCACTCGGCCATATCCATGATGCTCTCTTCAGTATCGAAGGGCAGACCGATGATGGTCATCGCCACCACGCTGAAGCCCATAGAGTTCAAGGCCTCTAGGTCGTTGAACATCTGGCCGGGCTCTTGCCGTTTGCGTACAGCTTCCAGGTTGGCCACGTTATCTGACTCTACTCCGAGGTAGAGCATGCCCATGCCGATTTCACGCAGGGCATGGGCCAGTTCGGGGTCTTGACCCACTTCGGCACGGGCTTGGCACACAAGGGCCATCCCGTCGGAGTGGCCCTTCCAAGCCTTTATGCGTTCGAACCTCTCATTGCGGTACTTGACCGCACGCAGAGGGGGCGGGTGAAGGTCGTCGGAGACGAAGACAGCGAAGCGTCCGTTGCGGGAGTGAATAAGGCCGTCGGCAGCCAGTTCCTGCAATTGGTGGAGGCGTTTGATTTCCGTTTCCCGGCTCACCATACGGTAACCGAGGAACTGCTGGATGACCTGACAGTAGGTGCACTTTTCGGTGCATCCCCGCACGGTCTCCAAGACACCGCCAGCCATGGGGTTCAGGGGAGTAAGGTCGCGTATGGCGCGGAACTCGGGCAACTCCACGAAATCGGGAGCCACCAGCCCACGGCGCAGGGTCTGTACCAGTTGACCGTTGTCCATATATGAGATGCCGGGAATTTCGGAAAGGGCCTTCTTGCGTGCATCGCCCGTGAGGGTGAGCATCACATCGGACAGTTGTCCGATGATGTCTTCGCCCTCGCGGTTCACAATGACATCGAACTTGCCCAGTTCGATGGCCTCTCGGGGCAGAGGGCTCATCTGAGGGCCGCCGCCGATGGTGATAAGGTTGGGATGGGCTTCCTTGGCCAGCCGGGCGATTTCGTAGGCCCGTGGTGCCTCGTTGATGAGGCAACTGACCATGAGAATGTCCACACCTGCCAAGTCCTTGTCGGGGTCCATCTTGCCGGAACGGGCCTCGAACCAGACCTCACGGTCATAGTGGAATGGGCCTTCCCACTGCTTGAGGGCGCCGGAAAGGAAGAGGAGGCCCTGTCTCGGGATGGCTATGTACTCAAAGTTGCCTCCGGCTGAGGCTGGCTGCAACAGCATTACGCGCTTGATCTTGCTGCTCATCGACACTCCGCTCATGGTGCTTCTATCCCATAAATGCTTGAAGACCGCAGGGATGGGCTCATTACTTCCTGCGATTATACAACACGGCTAGGTGTCAAGGCTTGGCTGGGTTCTTGCACTTCAAGAGACAAGTATTGCCCTAGCCGGTGCAGCTTCCACGCCTCCTACTTTCAGAGGCAGGCAATACAGCGTGTAGTCTCTTTCTGGCGCTCCGGATAAGTCAAGGGACTCCACAACAAGAATTCCTGCCGATAGCAGGAGCCGGTGGGCTGGGAAGTCTTCGCTATCCAGAGGGTCGACGGATAGGGAATCTGTCCCAAAGAGCTTCAAGCCCTGCTCCACAAGCCACCTTGCCGCATCGGCGGACAAACACCTAGGGGACATTCGCAGGAGCAGCCGTTCAGTCGTCTGAGGAAGGCCCATTGCATCGAGTTCTTCGCGTCCAATCTGTCCGGCCCCTTGCATATGGCGTACGACGGCTGGGCCTACCAGCACTTGAAGTGAGACTTGGTCGATGGTCGGGCCCCCTTTCACGAAGTGGCTGGCAGCGTCCACATGGGTCCCGAGATGAGAGCTCATTGAGATGGAGGTCAGGTCGAAGGGACGGCCTTGCGCCATAGACGAGTGCGAGCACACTTGGAATGGCGAATCACCCGGATAGGCCAGTGTCTCTGAGGATAAGGGGAGAGTGATGTCGTAGATTGTCATCGTAGATACGGTTACAGATGGTTATACGGTTGGACATAGTCCTAGGTGGATGGGATGCTACAATATAGCGGCCCATGGAACAAGCTGGAATGGCATCCCCCAACATCGACCGACAGGTCAAGCGCTACTACGGCCTCAGCAAGCGGTACATCGACAACGCCATGGTGGAGGTCGCTTGTGGCCGCTGGAAGCCTGCAGAAGACCTGCTCTGGGGTAGCGTGGTGGCTGCGGTGAAGGCTGTAGCTTGGAGCCGTGGCGAACCTCTGCAGGACAACGGTGAAGTCGAGGCCTACACTCGTGTATTGGGCCAAGAGATGAAGGATCGTCGCATCCGCGACGCCTTCGCCCGCCTCTCGGGCTATGCCACCATGTTCGATCGCCTGCACGACTCGCCGCGGGAGAACACCCGTCGCCTGATCATGGACGTCGAGGAGGTGGCCTCCGCGGTTCAGAGGATCTGGCGCCTGCTGCCCACGGAAGCGGAGCCGGGGAATGAGCCGGACATTGAGCGATGACGTCTCCCCAGTGGCCCCAACCCCGCCCTTGGGCCACTGCCCTCCCTTCCGGGGCACTGTGGCGCTGGAGACCCACGGCTGCAAGCTCAACCAATCGGACTCGGAGACCCTAGCTCGACGTTTTCAGGAGGCGGGCTACCGTTTGGTGCCGGAAGGGCAACCTGCCGACGTTTATGTGGTGAACACCTGCACGGTGACCCACGTTGCCGATCGCAAGGCGCGGCAAGCGCTACGTTGCGCCCGCCGTCGCAATCCCGATGCCACCGTCGTTGCCACTGGTTGCTATGCACAGCGTGACCCTTCATCTCTTGGGCTTATTCCGGGTATCGACTTGGTGGTGGGTAACAGCCGTAAGCCGTCGCTGGTCCAAATGGTTGAAATTGATAGGGGAGAATCCAGCCGTCCCTCCGACGTTCCCCAAACAATCAGCCATCTACCGTACTTGCCGGGACGCTCCCGGGCCATGGTCAAGATACAGGAGGGATGCAATCAGGTCTGTGCCTACTGCATCGTGCCCAAGGTCAGGGGCCGGGAACGGAGTATCCCCATTGCGGAGCTGGTGGCTCAGGTGCAGTTGCTGGAGTCAGAAGGCTACAGGGAAATAGTGCTGACTGGCACTCAACTGGGCTCCTATGGCTTCGACCTGGAAAGACAGGACCTCGGGAGCCTCATTGCCGCCATTTTGAGCGATACGAGTATCCCGCGCATACGGGTCTCTTCTCTTCAGCCTCAAGAGATAACCTTGGACCTGCTGGATTTGTGGCAGGACCGGAGGCTCTGCCCCCACTTCCATGTGCCGCTGCAAAGCGGTGCCGACCCTGTGCTGCAACGGATGCGCAGGCGCTATACCACTGCCATGTTCTCGGAGGCCCTTGATAAGATACGACGCAGCGTGCCGGCGTCGTCGGTGACTGCTGATGTCATCGTGGGCTTCCCCGGAGAAACGGACGCTGACTTCGACCAAGGTCTGGCCTTCGCAAGAGAGATGGCCTTCGCCTCAATGCATGTCTTCCCCTATTCCTGTAGGCCTGGCACCAGTGCTGCGCACATGGGGCAACAGGTGGATGAGGTGGTCAAGCGTGAGCGCATGGGCGCCATGCTAGCGGTGGCGCAGGAATCCCGGTCAGCGCATACGCGCGGGTGTTTGGGTCAGGTGCGCCCCGTGTTGTGGGAACGCGCCACGGCTAAGGAGAGCGGGGCTTGGCGATTCAGCGGACTTACCGACAACTACCTGCGGGTAACGACGGTCAGCGAACGCGATGTGACCAACGAAATAAATCGGGCCCGCTTGGAAGAAGCAGGCCCGGATTCGATTCATTGTTCGCTGGTTAGTGGCAGCAGTGAGGACTGCTAGGCTACCTTGGGTGGCTCTGGCACCCCCACCGGCCGGAAGCGGCGACGCCCGTTGCGCCTCTCCAAATAGCCAGCGCGCTCCCCGGGCCCGCCATGGGCGAAGAGTAGAAGCAAGCCCTCTTCCTCGGCTTGGTTCAACACTTCCCTCCGCGTCTGGAGGGTGAGCTCGGGGTGGCGGTCGAAAGCTGGTATGCAGGCCAGATCCAGGTGGTGGGGTGTGGGCACCAAGTCTCCAAGGTAACAGGCCCTCTCGCCGCCTAACGTGAGGTAGACAATCTGGTGACCGCGGCACGGTCCGCCAGCTACCTTCACCTGGATGCCGGGCAATATCTGGTCGTCGCCGTTCAGCGTCGCGAGTTGGCCTCGCTCCTCAATAGGGAGGAAGTCCTCTTCGCGGTACATGTCGAAGAACCTCTCATCGGGGTTCAATGCATCCTCAAAGCAGGTCTGTTGCACATAGTAAGTGGCCCTGCTGAAGGTGGGCAGGAAGTTGCCGGTCCTGTCGAGCCGGGTGCAGCCTCCGCAGTGATCAAAGTCCAACCTTGAAAGGATAACCGTATCGATGTCCTTGGGGGAGAGGCCCATTGCCCTCAAGTCTTTTAGCAACCGGCTGGGAACCAAGCCATACTGGTCCCGGCGACCGTCGGGGTCTTTATGGCCGACGCCGGTATCGATGAGCACGTTGTGCCCACCGGCCTGCGCCAACACGCAGTTGAGGCCCATCGTGAGCCGGTTCCTCCGATCGGTTGACACCTGGTCTTCCCACTGAGACTTGGCAATACGTCCGAACATAACGCCAGCATCCATCTTGATGATGCCATCGCTTAGCATGGTGAGTCGCCTTAATTCCATATCTTCTGCCCTCTCTCGATGTTTATTGGGAGGGGCCAAAGTCCCCGAACGAAGGATATCGATGCATTGATTTTACATGGCACAAGTGCTCTGTCAATACTTTTTCGGGCCAATTCTTAAAAACTGACCAAAATCGTTACGTCTAGTAGACCGAATTATGCCTAATGAAGACGCCGCAGTCGGCTACATATCCTGAGTCACCTTAGCCACTCGGGACAGTCCAAATTTAGGCCAAAGTCTAAAAGTCAAGCAAACTTGAGATCAGGAGGCTGGATTGAGTGCTGCCACGCCCAGCTGCGAGCCCGATGGGCGGAGTGATGTCACGCGCCGGCTCTAGTTCTCAAGCCAAGTGGAGCGACTTGACAAACCGGAGCGACGGCAGTACAAGCCGAACAAGAGCAATACCCCAACCACCTCCGGCAGAGACCGGCGCAGAAGGAGTGGGACGTGGTAGCTACTGCGAATTTCAAGCCAACATCAGTTAGCGATCTCGTACAAGAAGGACCTACCGACTTCCGGGTCCATTCCGACGTGTACACAGACCAAGCCATCTTCGAACAAGAGATACATCAGATTTTCGAGAACGGCTGGGTGTATGTGGCCCACGATAGCGAGATCGCGAACCCAGGCGACTACGTGACCCGTCGCATCGGTACCAAGCCGGTGATTGTGACCCGCGGGCGCGAGGAGCAGATCAACGTACTGCTCAACGTCTGCCGCCATCGTGCCAATGCCATTTGCCGTGAGCAGCAGGGTAACACCCTGAGCTTCCGCTGCCCCTACCACTCTTGGACCTACGCCAATACGGGCGAACTGCTCGGGGTCGCCGACCGCACCCGCTATCCAAAGGGCTTCGGTAGCGACCTGGACCTGCTGAAGGCGGCCAAGGTGGGCTCTTACCAAGGCCTGATCTTCGCCAGTCTCAATGGCAACGTGCCTGACTTGGATGACCACCTAGCGGGCATCAAGCACCAGATTGACTATTGGGCGGACCGCAGTTTGGAGGGCTGCAACACTTTGCTGCTGCCCCACCGCTACGGCTACTCGGGCAACTGGAAGTTCCAAGCAGAGAATGGAGTGGACGGGTACCATGCATCCTTCGTGCATGAGTCAGCCTTTGATTCCTTCGCTACGGGAGGCGTATCCAGGTACTTAAACAGGCCGTCCATCAAGAGCGATGGCACCACACGGGGTTTCCCCGGCGGCCACTCCACACTGGAGGGGGGATACGTCGAGGGCCGTGGCAGCGCCCGCAGCCTAGCGGATATGTTCGAGGACTATATGTCCAAGCTCACCGACCGCCACGGCGAAGACCGCGCCCATGAAGTAGTGAGCGCCCGCCACCTCTTCATCTTCCCCAACGTGTACCTGTTCGATGACCTGGTACGCATCGTGCAGCCCATCTCCCTGGAGGAGACAGAGATATACTCCCATCCCTTCCGATTGGGGGGCGTGCCTGAGGAGTTCAACGCGCGACGGCTATACGAGGTCACGAGGCAATTGAGCACCACCGGCATGGTCAACCCAGCCGACTTGGAGATGTTCGCCGCCAACCAGACCGGTCTTCATGCTGACATGGACTGGCTGGAGTTGTGCCGGGGCATTGAGATGGAGGAAGTCAGTCCTTCTGGGGAACGAGTGGGTCAGCATTCCGACGAGACTCCGCAACGGGCCTTCTACCGCGCTTGGCAACAGGTGATGTCCCAGACTTCCTTCGAGAACTGCTAGAGGGCAGCCCATCCTCATGAGGGTCTCACCCAAGCTTACCCGTGCCGAGGCAGAAGACTTCCTCTTTGAGGAAGCGCGGCTCATCGATGAGCGTCACTTCACCGAGTGGTTGCAGTTGTTCGCGGAAGGCAGCTTCTACTGGATACCGATCGTCGAGGACTCGGACCCCACGCGCGAGACCTCCATCTTGTATGACGACGATGCGCTGCGTGAGCTTCGGGTGACCCACATGTCGCACGGGCGCAATTTCGCCCAGATGCCCCCTTCTCGGACGGTGCATCAAGTGACGAATGTGCAGGTGTGGCACGAGGAAGGACAGGACGAGGCCTTTGTGCGTTGCAATCTGGTGGTCCACGAAATCAGGACGGGCGATCACCTGCAATTGGGGCTGGGCGACCAACGTGCTCTCGCGTCAAAATGCGAATACCGGCTGCGCTACCAAGACGGTCAGTGGCGTATCGCTCTGAAGAAGGTTGTACTCATCAACCGTCACCTGCCCATCACGAACCTGTCTTTCCTTCTATAACGACGGGTCGGGCGTAGCGACCGGTCGGGCAAGCCTGCTAGTCTCCCCGGACCAAGTCTCCCAACACCCTCACGTCGGCCACATCTTCCAGTCTGTCAACGCGCTCGACCAATCGCTCCAAGGTGTCCCCTCGCATTGGTCGAGCGGAGTGGCTGGCGCAGTCCCTCAGCTTGTCTACGATCTGCTCCATGGACAGCGGGCGGCTGGGGTGGCCCAGAGGCACGGGGACCGTCTCGGAGAGCGCCTCTCCGGAGCGGGTGGTGACCTCCACTTGACCAGCTAGGCCAGTCATGGATTCGACGACTGCGTACGTCGTAAGAGATGCGATGGCTAGAGCCTCCGGATCCTCGAGTCCTTGGGTGGTGAAGTCGGCCAAGCTCACCGACTGGTGGGCGAAAGCTTTGCCCACCGCGAACTGCACGCTGTTGGCCGCTGATGCTGCGTTCGGTGGACGCTGGCGCTCGGCCTGAGGCTCCACCCAGTTCAGAAAGTGGTCGTTACTACGGACGACTACGGCGGCGATATCGTCGGGGCGCAGCTGATGCCGTTGGGCTAGGGTATAGGCTGCTTCGATGAAGGGGTGAACCATGCCGCTAGTCGGCCAAGGCTTGAAGCGTGCTTTCAGCAGGTCGAACTCACTGCCGAGGCCATCAGTAACGGCAGGTTGGTCGTATGTCCCGCGGTAGAACATGCCGTAAAGGCCCGCCTGTCCGTCGATCACCCGAATCTCGGCTCCCAAGCCCTGCTGGGCCAGCAGAGCCGCTAGCATACCTCCCATGTTGGCGAAGCCCCCGTAGATGGCCTTGGCGGGCGGGTCGCCGTCGAACACCACCTGCATGGTACCGCCCGCCTGCATCAGGGCGGCCCCCAAGGCGCTATGGGTGTCCTGCGCAGAGAGCCCCATGATTCTGCTGGCCCCGGCGGCTGCTCCGAAGTAGCCGAGAAGCTGGCCCTCCAGGAAGGTTTCGTTCGCCTTCACGTTCGCCCGGAACAGGGCCCCTGCCAGCCGGGCCGTGACCTCTGCTGCGGCTCCCATGGCTGCCAGCAGCTCTTTGCCCGACACTCCTCCCCGCCGCTCGGCGGCTGCTAGAGGCGCGGGCAGGGTGGAAACACCAAGGTGTCCGCCCTCGCCGCCCAAGGCGTCGTAGTTGAGGGCGTGGGCAGTGGCGCCGTTGGCAAAGGCCGCTGTCAATGCCGGTGCGCGCATGCCGTAGCCAATCACCGTGCACTCCTGGGCTCCCCCAGCTTCGTTCACAACTCGTTTTACTTCATCACAACCGGGGCCGAGGGTGGTTCCGGCCAGAGCTGTGCCCACCGTATCGAGACACAGCATCTTCAGTATATTGATAGCCTCGGAGGGGAGGTCCTCGTACTTAAGCTCGGAAACGAAGCGAGCTAGTTCCCGTGTGGGACCGCCATTAACCGTAGTGGAAGTGGTCATGGTACTCCGTCTCCTGATGGTGTGGTGACACTTGCTGTACATCGACACTTGCTGCCCAAGAAGCCCAAGGCACTATGTATGAACAGAAGAGACCTCGTCAACCGCCGGAGCCGCAGCTACACTGGTGAAGACGCTGGGAGACGGAGGAGGAAGAATATGGACGAGGAATTCGCCCGCGATGTGCTTTTCTCTCTATGGTCGCCCCTAGCCGCGGTGACCGTGGCGTCGGGCGAGCGCAAGAACGCGTTCATCGCCAGTTCGGTGACCTGCGCTTCCTTTGCGCCGCCCAGTCCGATGCGCTTGACGGTCCAGATGATGAAGGTGAACTACTCATACGAGTTGGTGCAAGAATCGCGTGCCTTCGCCGTACACCTGATATCCATGGATGACATGAACTTGGTGCGGTTGTTTTCCACCGCCTCCGGTCGCGAACGCGATAAGCTCGAGTCGCTGTCCCATTCCATTGGGGTAACCGGCAGCCCATTGCTGGCCTCAGCGGTTGCCTTCCTGGAATGTCGCGTGGTCAACCGCATGGATGCTGGCGACCGCGAGGTGTTCCTGGGAGAAGTGGTGGCCGCACGGAAGTTGAAAGATGCCGAACTTCTGACTTACCCCCACTTCCTAGCGTCCGCCAGCCCAGAGATGATGGAGGAGTACCGCAATTACATGGCCCCACTGCGGCCCGCCATTGCTGAGATGGCTCAGCAGCTACGTCCCAATGCGTGATGCCGAGAGCACTACTCAATACAAAGGGCTTAGGGTTACACTGGGTCACCATGGCTGAACAAGTGGCCACCCAAGCCCTACCCTTGACCAGCCCTTGGAAGGCGGTCTACGGCTTTCGCCGCCGTTTGCGCGAGGGCTGGGGAGATGACTTCAAGGGGATGGTGGTGTTTGGGTCTCTGGCTCGCGGCGATTGGGGTCCTGACTCCGATGTGGACGTCATGGTGCTGCTGGACGACTCTGTGGACCGCAAGGTGGAGTCAGGCCGCATATGGGACGTCGCATTCGCGTTGTACGAGCAGTGCGAGGTAGAGGTACAGCCAGTGGTCGTCACCGAAACGCAGTACCGTACTGGCAGTGCTCCCATCTATTTCAACGTGCGACGAGAGGGGTGGTGGTTGACTCCCGACGACCAACCTGAAGTTGTGGACAAGCTCCTAGAGCAAGCCGAAAACACTTTGGTCGAAGCCGAGCTTCTCTTGGAGAACGAACTATTTGATGGTGCTACATCTCGCGGGTACTACGCGATGTTCAATGCGGCCCAAGCTGCCTTGGCCTCCCTCGGCATCTACCGCTCGCGACATAGTGGTGTGATATCTGCCTTTGGTTACCAATTTGTGCACTTAGGGCAGTTTCCGGCCGAATTGAACGAGTTGTTCTCTCAGGGTTTCGAGCCGAGGGTGAGTGCTGACTACGGGCCCGATTCTGTGGACCCAACGGTAGCCAGCGAGATGGTAGCCAATGCAAGGCGCTTCTTGGAGGCGGTGACAGAGCTATTGCAGGGACGGTCCGAGTAGGTTCCCTGTAACCGCACGGTAGGGTGAGGGAACAGATGGGCAAAGCTTATCAAAAGAGGCTCAACTGCTTCTGTACTGCCTGACCATCTAGGTGAGCAGCATCCAAGCCTCGTTGGCGCAGATGGGCGGCAAGGTGAGGGAACCCGTATACGGTGAACACTCGTTGAGGTGTCACTGCCTCGACGTAGGAGAGTAGGTCGTCGAAGTCGGCATGATCACTGAAGGGTAGAGAAGTGGCAGCCCCGGAGCGATAGCGCAGGGACGGGTTCACCGACCACCCAGTGAGGGCCATTGTGCGGACGCGGGGTAAATCGGCCTCTGCTGCTTTCTTGCGTCCCGGTGGGCGCAATATGATCTCACCGTCCTTGGGAGGCTTCTCCAGCATGCGGAAGTGCCGTGGGAAAGTCATGCCTGCCTCTTGGTAGCGTTGGGTGACCTCCCATGTGGATGCTTCCAAAGCTACTTCGAACCCTGCCTTCAACAGATGGTGCAGGAGTTCCTGTGCCTTGCCAGTGCGGTGGGCCACGACGACCGGAGTGTAGCCAGTGTTCAGCCATGACCGTAACGTGGAGAAACACTCTTCCAGCACCTCTTCCTCTGGCGGAAACCGGTATTCAGGACGGCCGTAGGTGGACTCAATGATCAGCGTATCGCAAGAGACCACCTCTGCTGGCTCCGCCATGACGTTTGGCCTCATCTTGATGTCGCCCGTGTACAGGATGCGCTCCCCGGTAGCGCGGGACTCGATGAGGGCTTGTGCAGAGCCGAGGCAATGGCCCGCTGGATAGAGGGTCATGGTGTAGTTGGCGGTGGTCAGGGGTTCGTGGTACTCAAGCGTACGGCATTCGCTCTTCTTTAACAGCGGGCCAAGCAACAAGCGGGTGGCGGGAGTCAGCACGGCTGAGGAGTGGCGGGCCACATGGTCCGAGTGGGCGTGGGAGATGAAGCCTTGCGCCCGCTTCACTCGGCCGTCGAGCCAAGCATCCAAATCAGCAAGGTAGATGCCACGATCGAAGATGACGTTCAACGCGTTCCCACGCTCCATCTACTCGCAATAGTTGACTTTGTGCGCCTTTATTCGAGGCAGGACTGCCACTATACTAAACTGCCGGCTCAAACGGCGACCAGTGCAGGATAGAACAAGGGACTAACTATGGACTTCAAGATTGCAGTGATGCCCGGTGACGGCATTGGCCCGGAGGTGGTCGCTCAAGGCGTGGCTGTGTTGCAGGCCGTGGGCAAGGCGTCGGGCCATGCCTTCGAACTGTCGTACCACGACGTGGGCGGTATCTCCATCGACCGGCACGGAACGGCCCTCCGGGATGAGGACCTGGATGCGGTCGCAGAGGCCGATGCCATCCTCTTCGGCTCGGTAGGGGGCCCCAAGTGGGATGATCCGACTGCTCCCACGCGCCCCGAGGACGGCCTTCTGGCACTGCGCAAACGTCTGGGCCTCTTCGCCAACCTGCGCCCGGTGAAGGTGTTCCCCGCCTTGGTGGATGCCAGTGTGCTCAAGCCCAGCGTGCTCCACGGAGTGGATGTGCTGGTGGTGCGCGAACTCACCGGTGGCATCTACTATGGCAGACCCCGTGGCCGGAAGCAGACCAAGCGTGGCTGGAGCGCCGTGGACACCATGCGTTACTCGGAGGCCGAAATCCGGCGAGTGCTTCAGGTCGGCTTCGAGTCTGCGAGGGAGCGCCGGAAGCATCTTTGCTCGGTGGACAAGGCCAATGTTCTGGAGACGTCTCGCTTATGGCGTCGCATCGCCACCGAGATGGCGGAGGAGTACCCAGATGTGACGCTCGAACACATGCTGGTGGACACCTGCGCCATGCAGCTTGTGCAGCGGCCGACACGGTTTGATGTGATCGTAGCCGAGAACACATTCGGTGACATCCTGACCGATGAGGCCGCTGTCCTCTCGGCATCCATGGGGCTGCTGCCCTCGGCCAGCTTGGCTGGAGTTCCAGTGGCCGGGGCTACCACTATGGGGATGTACGAGCCCATCCACGGCTCGGCCCCGGATATCGCTGGCAAGGGCATCGCCAACCCCATCGCTACTGTTCTCAGCGTCGCCCTGATGCTCCGCTACTCCCTGGGGCTTTCGGAGGAGGGAGCGATGATTGAGGCGGCAGTGGAGACAGTGCTGCAGGAAGGCCATCGCACGCCCGACCTAGCCACAGAGAATGACACAGCCCTTGGCACGGAAGACATGGGCGCACGTATCCTCGATGCCTTGTCTTAACCTCGCGCCGTTAGTTCAAGCCATTCGATTGCACTGGACTCTACCTTCGTGGGAGGGTCTGCAACTGTGAGCCTCCCGATAGCCCTCGTTGTTTTCCTGGGTACGGCCTCTGTAGTCGTGTTCTGTGGCACCAAGCTAGCCAAGTATGGCGACCTGCTCGCCATCAAGACGGGGTGGGGCCGTCTCTGGGTGGGTACCCTCCTTCTGGCAGGGGCCACCTCGTTGCCCGAACTGGTTACTGGCGCATCGGGCGCCCTTCTGGATGCACCCGAGTTGGTGAAGGGGAACGTGTTCGGCGCGAACATGGTGAACATGTTCGTCCTCGCTGCGGTGTCCATGTTCTTCGGGGCGGTGGGCATCTTCAAGTTCGCTCCCTTCGGTTCGTATCCGGTAAGGCTCCTGACCACCATGGCCACTGGCTCGCGGCGCTTTTTCGATGGCGTGGCTCGTGAGCATGCGTATCTGGCAAGTGTGGGGGTATGTCTCACGGCGTTTGCCGGCATCATGGGTGTTTACGGACCCCAGGCCTCATTCGGTCACATGGGAATCGCCACGCCCATCATCCTGCTTCTCTACGTGGCTGGCATGAAGGTCGTCTACGCCAAGCGCCCGTTAGATCAAGGGGACGAGGATGAGGACGACACCTCCATCACATTGAGGCGGGTGTGGGCCTACTTCGGACTGGCTGCTTTAGGAGTGATTGCGTCCGCTTACTGGATGGCCTACAGCGCCGACCAGATAGCGGAAATCACAGGCTTGGGAGCGGGCTTTGTTGGTGTAGTCGCTGTGGCGTTGGTCACCACGCTGCCGGAGGCCACGGTCACCATCGCCTCCATCCGTATCGGGGCCATGGACCTGGCAGCGGGCAACGTCTACGGAAGCTGCGCGTTCAACGTGATGATACTGGCGGTGGCTGACCCCTTCTATAGTGGCGGGGCCATTCTCAGTTCGGCAAGCCCCGATGCCTCTCTGGTCGCTGCTGCAGGGTTCGCCGTGGCCCTGATGCTGATAGGCATGGCCCAATTCACCTTGCGACGCCAAGGGCGGGGGATTCTGCCATCCCTTCCTGCGTCGGGGGGGATGTGCGTCCTGTACATCGTCGGGCTCTATGTGATCTACGCCCTCGAGCAAGCCCTGCATTAGCAGTGGCCTAGATGGGCGCTCCACGGAACCGCGCGATTTCCACGAACTCACCTGCCTCGTCAGACCAGTCGAATAGGACGGATTCCACCACCTGCTCGCCGTCGATGCCCACGACCAACTGCTGCACCGGGTAGGCTGGCCCTTCGCCCCAAGGATCGCGGGCAACTTGTTGGTCGGTTGGAGAGAAGTAGGCCCGGCCGTTGGGGTGCGAGTGGTAGATGATGCGCGGAGGGATCTCCCCGTCCAAGGTGCGGTTCAGTTCCAGCAAGTCAGAAGCGGAGAACACGTACGCAGTCTCCGCGCCCCGCTCGGCAGCGATAGGGTGGCCCCCAGCCTCCTGCACGTTGTCGCACCTTCGCACTGAGGAAACCGCACTGCCATCCTTGGCGCCTACCAGCCACCCACAGCATTCATTGGGGAAGGACGCCCGCGCCTCACGGTACACGGCCTCGAGAATGTTCTGGGGTATGGTGATGGGTGTTGTGGGCATGGTGCGGTCTGCTCCTTTTCCTTTGGGGGCACCTGGGTGCCGGTGCTGTTCTGTGGCACCATAAATCATAACATGGGCCCGCGATTGAAGACTTGTCAGATAGAGGCTGGCTATCCCTTGACAAATCTCACAGCTTGGGACTAGCATCCCATTGACCGCTGGTTGCGGGACTCTGGCACGAGGGTCTCCTAGCCTCTGCGGAGGCGGGAGGTAGAAGGAGGTGATCTATATGAAACATAATTTAGGTCAACGGGGCGATGGTAAACATCTGTCGAGGTGTGACAGCGACTAGCGTACCCAAGACAGCCGGCGGGAGCGTCTAGTCCGCCGGTCGGGCCCAGGCAAATGTTTACCATCGCCCCGGGCCCAGACGAGCCGATGACCCGGCCAGCCAAAAGCAGGTTTCGGCGAGGCGCAACAAACCGCTTCTCTTAGGGAGAAGCGGTTTTTGTTTGTGTTCGACATGGTGTTGCTTGCTTGAATGGGGGTTGGATTGGGACTCTCTTCCCCTCGTCTTGCCGGAGGGGGGTTGATGTCAGCGGCGCGACCGGCCGATCCAGAACAGGTTCAGTGCGAGTAAGCCTGCTGAGGCGACCCAGAGTAGGGTGCCCAGGGTGGGATTGAACTGCAGTCCGATGCCCAGACCCAGGAAGAACACGACCGCTGCCAGCAGAAATAGCAGAGCGTGGGCGGCGATTCTGATTGCTGTGGTTGTCATTGCCTATCCAGATTAACGATGCCCCGACGGGCGTTACAAGCACGTTTGGCAGGCTACTTCTTGTGGAAGCGTGGGATGACCTCGCGTCCTAGGAGTTCGAGTTGCTCGATGGCTTGGTCGGGCGAGCAGAGGGGACGGGCTACGAATTTGGATGCGCCTGCTTCGAGGTAGCGTTGCAGGGTTTCGGAGACTTGGTCGGGGGTGCCTAGGGCGCTGTACTCGGTGAAGTGGGCGTCGGGGCGGGCGCGGGTGATGTAGGGTTCTCCGGCGATGGCAGCTTCCTCGGATGTTGGGGCGATGTAGAAGCCTACCAGCGCACCGATGTGGTCTTCGTCCACTGTGCGGTCGAGTTTGGCGGCCGTGGCGAACACGATGTCGACGCCTTCCTGGACCTCCTGGGGGGTGGCGGCTGACACCAGCCAGCCGTCGGCGAGGCGTCCTACGCGACGGGCGGCTGCTTTGCTGCGGCCTCCTACCCACAGGGGCATGAGGGGTTGCTGGACGGGTTTGGGGGTGATGGAAACTTCGTTCAGGGTGAAAAATTCTCCGTGGTGGGTGACGAAATCTTCGCTCCAGAGGCGGCGCATTACTTCCATGGCCTCGTCGCAGCGCTTGCCGCGGTCTTCCTTGGAGACGCCGCAGGCCTCGTATTCGCGGGGGTCTTCCTGGCCTAGGCCGACGGCGGGGAGGAAGCGCCCGTTGGAGAAGTGGTCGAGGGTGGCCATCTCCTTGGCTAGGACGACGGGGTTGCGCAGGGGGAGCTGGGTGACGGCGGTGCCGAATTTCATCTTTTCGGAATACGCAGCGACCATGGACATGGCGATCATGGGCTCGGGGGCGTAGCGCTCAGTGACCACGCGGTCGGAGAACCAGATGGAGTCGTAGCCGTAGCGGTCACCGACTTCCACGAGGTCGCGGAAAAACTGACGGCCCTGATTTTCTTCGGGGAAGGCCCCCGGCATGTAGCCGATCCTGATACTCATGGAAGGCTCCTTCCTACCGGTCGGTCACCATCTCGATGCCGAGTTCCTTGCGGGCTTCGTTGATGTGGTCGCGGATGCGGTCGCGGAGAGGGGGCAACTCGTAGTTCATGTCGGCCAGCATCCGGCTGTTATCCACGAGATAGACGTGGGGGACTGGCCGGTTGCCGAAGGTGATCTGGGCGTTGGGAATGAACTCGCGGACGGTATCGGCCATTTCGCCGACGGTGGCGAGGTGTCCTCCGCTGATGTAGACGGGGTGGCGGAGGGAGTCGCTGAGGATGGCGCGGACGAAAATCTCGGCGGCGTCATCGACGTAGATCATGGGCGATGGCTCGGAGGGGTCGGAGGGGATGTGGATGGGCTTGCCACCGGCGGGGTTGGTCATGAGGAGGCCGCCGATGAGGCCGGTCATGCCGGTGAAACGGCCATGGCCGAAGACGGTGCAGATGCGGATGCCCCGCAGGTCGAGGCCGTACAGGTCGCGGTACTTGGCGGCAGCGAAGTCGTTGACGGCCTTGGTCATGCCGTAGACGTTGACGGGATTGGAGACGTCGTCCTCGTTGATGGGGCGGTTGCCGAAGGTGTCCTGCACACCGTAGACGGCGATGGATGAGGCGTAGACCACGCGCTCTATGCCCGTCCAGCGAGCGACCTCGAAGACGTTGTTGGCCCCTTGGATGTTCAAGTGGAGGCCATGGCCGGGGCGGTCCTCGCTGGCTGGAGGCAGCAGGGCGGCGAGGTGGATGATGCGGGAGACCTTGTGGGTGTTGACCGCCTCCATGACTTGGGCCATCTCGGTGACGTCGCCACGATAGAAGGGGACGGCGTTCATGGCGGAGTCGAGGCTGGGCCGAGGGGGCGCGAGGTCGAAGGAAACGACCTCCTGGCCGCGGTCTAGGAGCTTGCGGATGATGCGGGCGCCGATGAAGCCGGTGCCGCCGGTAACCATGATTGTCATAAGGGAGTGCGCTCCTGTTGTCGGGGTGGGTTGGGCTGGCGTGGTCAATGGTAGCACATGGCGGGATGTCACAATGTCACAGCGTTTATAGCTAAAATTTGTTTTTTGTAGCTGAAAAGTGTGACATTTGTGACATTTTGCTAGCTGGACCAGATACGGGCAGAGTGTGACATTTTTTCGTATCTGGGGATGTCACAGATTTTTGGAAAGTGTGACATTTGTGACACTTTCGTAGCTGCAGGGATGTCACAGTGTGACATTTTTGACGGCCCCCCTTTGATGGATGTTTGGGGGGGGTTTTTGGGCGAACGCAGGTCGCGGTTTAGGGGTGGTGGTGGCCTTACTGGTCTCAGGTGTCTCATGGTTGTATCTGAGCCAGCTACGAAAATGCGGTCTCATTCCGGGATATTTCGTAGCTGTGAAAACAGGGCGTGAGACGAGGGTTCGTAGCTGATGAGACAAAAATCGTAGCTGTGTTGAATTTTTCGTAGCTGGAATTTGTCTCATTGTCTCATGGTTGTATCTGGGCCAGCTAGGAAAACGTTGTCTCACGCGGGGCAAATTCGTATCTGGAGAGTGGCGAAAAATGGCGCTAAATGGGTGGCCGGAGGGAGACAAGGCCTTAGCTGGGGACGGGATTTGGAGGGCTGAAATTTGTCTCATTTGTCTCACGTTTGTATCTGAGCCAGCTACGGAAAAATTGTCTCGTTCAAGGGGTGTGGAAGGCGAGTTGGGGATGGGATGCGGCTCCCGCGCGGGCTGGCGCGAGAGCAGGGCCGGGACGGGGGTAGTTGGGCCTGGTTGACTGGTTATGGGTTGGGCTGGGTTTCGGGAGTAGTGCATGGACTGAGCATAGAACGCATGTACGTTAGGTGTCAAGGGGGAGATGTCATGATGGTGAGGAGCTTGGGCTTAGGGGGTGGCTGGAGCGGCCCAGACCCCTGCGTCGCTGGTCATACCCGGGAGGGGCACTTCCACTTCGATGGTGGAAACGGTAGGTTCAGGGACTGGGTCGCCGTGCTCGATCATCAACTCCACGTGGTCCTTGACCGCCTCGGTGATGAGGGAGATGGCTTCATCGCGGGTCTCGCCAGCGGCTATGCAACCTGGGAGGTCCGGGAGATAAGCGCCGTAGCTCGTGGGGCCCTTTTCGATGATGACGGTGTATTTCATGGGGCTTGTTCTCCTTGTAATCCTGCCTGCGTCGAGGCGTCTCTCCATGGCTTGGGCGGCAGGTCTGTGCTAGGCCTCCCTGCGATGGTCACGGTGCCCGGCTTCACTGGATGATGGTACTGACGATGACTACCGCGAGTCCTCACCCAACGCCAACCGTCTCTCTCCACGATCCGTATTGCGTCCCGTACCTTAGGCATATTGGTTATGATTCAGCCCGTTCTCATATCAGACTAGGGCGAGGGCGATAGGGCCGTCAAGCCGATGGCGTCTCAGGAGTATGGCCTGCTTGGTACGGGGCAGACTCTTGGCGGGCACGACGGTGGGCTCTTGCATACATGGATGGTGAAGTGGGAGGAGTAGGGGCGTCAAGCGGGAAACGTCACGGTGGGGCTGGGGGATGACATTGGGGCGGTGCGGGGGCGGAATTGGGCATGGTAACATCGAACCAGATATAAGTTAAGTATGGTAGCGTCGTGAATCAGTCGAACAATATCTTCTGGATATCGCCTTGAGGAGTCCTAATGCTCGCAAATGAACCCACCAAGATATTCCTGAGCCACAAAGGCTCCGACAAGGAGCTAGTTGTGCGATTCAAGAAAGTATTGGATGAACTGGGATTCGAAACTTGGCTGGACGATGATGCAATGCCGGCAGGAACCGAACTGGAACGTGGCCTCTTGGAAGGCTTTAGGGACTCATGCGCAGCCGTCTTCTTCGTAACTGCGTCGTTTCGAGATGAAGGATTCTTGAGTACTGAAATAAACTATGCGATCAGAGAAAAGCGTGCCAAGGGAGACAAGTTCGCGATCATTACGCTGCAATTCGCTGAGGGAAGTTTGAGACCAAACATACCTGACCTGTTGCAAACCTACGTTTGGAAGACTCCTGAAACGGAACTCGATGCCTTGTATGAAATCGTACGTGCAGTTCCGGTGATATGCCTCGGCATTGAGTGGCGTGACGTAGGACCGAGCGTCTCCAGAGAATATGTAAGTGTGTTCACAAATCCTGAACTGTCAGAAGAGGCATGCACGATCTTGAAGCAAGCTGCTACAAGTGACGGAACAATCCTGTACTTGCGAACCTTTGGTGGCCAGTTCATTCAGGCAGGAAGTGAATCGCTCATTCCGAATGATGAACCTAGGACAATTGCTCGCTGGACCGCTGGCCTTGATGATCTAGTGCGCCATGGGTACATTAAGCATGTATCAGGTAGCATGTTCGAAGTTACCTTAGATACGAGGCCGTAGACCGTTTGTCCGACAGGTGATCAAGGCCTCAGAGTGTGTGAGGGGTGGAGGGTCATGTACCTTCAGCTAATGTGGTCGGCTTGACACCGTACCACCATCAGCTTAGCACCATGCAAACCCATCACCCCGACGGGGCCTTCTACGGGACATCCTCGGATTCGCCGACATAGGAGAAGTTGGTGATGGCGACTTTCTCCGTCGGGGAACTCGGCGACGAAGTTTATCCCGTCTCTACCTCGAAGGACGAACAGGGGGGAGGCAAGGGGACGTTGAGGGTTGGTGGCAGGCAGGGTTCTGTGATGTGAAGACCTAGCGGGTGATGGAGAGGCGAAGGTCGAGGGTGTCGAGGACGCGGAAGAGGGTGTCGATGCGGGGGTTGCCTTCGCTGGAGAGGGCGCGGTAGAGGGTTTGGCGTCCAAGGCCGGTGTCGGCGGCGATGGAGGTCATGCCCTTGGCGCGTGCGACGTTGCCTAGGGCTTTGACGAAGTAGTGGGGGTCATTTTCTTCAAGGGCCGCGTTTAGGTAGGCGACCATTGCTTCGTCGCTATCGAGGACCTCGGTGATGTTCCAAGGGGTGTATTGTTCGTTGTTCATGGCGCTCCCCTAGAGTTCTTCTGTCATGCGCTGAGCCTGGTCGATGTCCTGCTGCTGGGTGTCCTTGTCGCCTCCGCAGAGAAGGACCACAACTGTGCGCTGGCGTATGGTGTAGTAGACCCGGTAGCCTGGGCCGCGGTTAATTCGAAGCTCACTGACACCGCCTCCAGTCGACCTGTGGTCGCCGAAATTGCCTTCCGCCATTCGGTCGATGCGTATCGCGATGTATGCGCGGGCTTGATGGTCGCGCAGGTCACGGAGCCAGCGGCGAAAGGCCCGACTCGCGATGACCTCGTATTCCATGGCTAATTGTCTCTTATAGGGGACAGCGTGTCAAAGCCTCCTAGGGCTATGACGTAGGTCTTGTGTGGGGTAAGAGGAGTGCCGGGTCAGGAAGTAGTGCGCTGTGGGGTGGCGCGGGTTACGTGGGTTCCCGCCTTCGCGGGAATGACGGGTACCTGGGCTTCTACGGGCTTTGAACGTGGAGGCGATGACGATCCCCAACGATCCTGAGGCGGTGATGGCTGAAGCACATCACCGGCTCAACGTGGGGAGCCAATCCCTGCCCGTCCCCCATGCTCTGCAGGCAAAACCCTCAGCTTTCCTCGCCCATGGACTCCGATATCGTGCCCCTCAGCCCTTCGAAGTCCACTGGCTTGACTACGAAGCCGTGTGCTCCACGGTCCATGGCAGACGACACGTTCCCTGCATCCCCGTAGGCTGACACCACTAGGGCTGGCAATCCGGGCCACATCTCCCCCAATCGCTCGAGCAGGACCAACCCGTTCATCTGTGGCATGTTGATGTCGGTGATCACCAAACGCACATCGGGATTCGCCTCCAGCACCTGCAGGGCTTCGACCCCCGAGCTGGCAAACAGAAACTCGTAGCGACCGGCCCTGATTTCCCGGCGCATTCGCTGGCGGAACATGGGCTCGACTTCCGGCTCGTCATCAACGACCAGGACCTTCCGGACCGTCTCTTGTTCACTCACATCTTGTTCAATCACAACGTCCCCCTCTCATGCAACCAATAGCATAACCATACAAGCTCTGAGGGTAAGAGTCGAGGTAGTCCCAAGCCAGCGCGTAACCGAGCCGTCCATAGTGGGCCCTCTAGCCCCCCCCCAGTTCTTCAGAGTTGTTATGCCTCTTCAGAATTGTTATGCCGCGACAGTATGCGCCAACCAACAAGACACAAACAGCTATAGAGAATCCCCTCTGCCAACCGCTGAAGCAATCCTCGCCATTCGGCGAGATCAGGTACCAGCGCGAGCGTGTAGAGACTGATATAAGTCAGGGCCAAGCCCAACCAGCCCGCTCTCTTTGCCGGGTCGGGCCTGTCATTAACGGACAGGAGCACCAATCCAAGCGTCGTCATGATGAGCGTGACCACGGCGAAGAGATTGTGGGCATCCTGGGAAAGACTACCCGTACTTGGACAACCCAAATCGCAAGGGGCGAAGGCCGAGCTAACATAGGCTATTGGTTCAGCAGCAAGCAGCCAGCAGCCGATTCTGGCGATGCCGTTCAATCCTGCGCGTGGGGCAACCAACACCAGTACGAGGAAACCGAGCAAACCCAAGGGGAGAAACCCCAAGTAGCCTATCTGCCAACTCCAGGCTGAACCTACCGCATTGAGCTCGCTTATGTACTGGCTGACATGGCTGTAGTCAGTCTTTAGCGAAGCGCCCCCAAATATTACCAAGGGGTAGAAAAGGACCAGGGCAACAATGACCCATCGCCTATTCACTGAGAACCCATGCAAACAGGCCGTCCATATGAACAGTCGGCCATATGATTTGATGGCATCATACCCCGCTACGGAAGGAGTCTACGGAAGGGTGCGGCATTCCGCCCAAGCGGCAGGTCACCGAGAAGGTCAACGGTAGCAGCCAGGATCTGGTGTGGAAGGGGTATGGGTTGGGCTAGGCGGGTGTGCGCAGGCTGGCGGGCAGGTGGGTCTCGCAGTCGGAGATGAGCCTGACGCGGGATGGGGACAGCAACCAAGCGGGGATGAGGGCCAGTTGCTGGAGCCGAAGGACATGATAGCTTGCCGTAGTTCATGCAACGGCATCCCGGCCAGCAGGACGCGCTTCATGTAGTCGATGCGCTCGCGCCTCTCTGGGGTGAAGTCCTTGGTCAGTTTGCTGAAGGGATAGCGTCCGCTCATTCCATTAACCGATGGTTATTCAGTTGATGTGATCGTCGTGCCGCTAGCAGATGTCTCCAGTGTAATTCGTGGCTGCGGTGCTGAGAAGCCAGTTCTTGACCCACCCGCGGTACATTCCCATAATACCCTCGTGATCCGAGGCAGTGTGAGGGCATGATGGAAGCGATTGGGATTGAGCACCTGTTTGAGCTTTCGTGGTGGGAGGCGGTGGCGGGGTTCTTCACGCCGCTGGCTGTCTTTGCGGCTTTTGCAGTGGCGCAGATTGTGCTGCCGGCGAGGCGGGTGACGGGGTATGTGGTGGATGCGGTGACGGGGGAGCCTCGCATGTACCGGCTGAACGGGCTTCTGGTGTTCGCACTGGCGGTTGTGGTGTGGGCATTGGAGCTCACGGGAATGCCGCGGGACTGGTTCTACCGGTCGTCGGTGTATGCGCTGGCTGGGGGGACCGTCTTCTGCGTCATCTTTGCGCTGATAGCGGTGTTCAGCCAGCCACGGGGCGAGGAGAAGAACGCCTTTGCAGCGTTCTGGACGGGGCGGGCGCGGGAATTTGCGTTCTTCAACTACCGCTTCGACGTGAAGATGTACCTGTACCTGGTGGGCGGGACGATGCTGGTACTGAACGCGCTGTCGGCGGTGGCGTACCACTACGACCGGTTTGGGGAAGACGTGAACCTGGGCTTGATCATGTATGCGGCCTTTTTCACGTTCTACATAGCGGACTACTTCATCTTCGAGCGGGTGCAGCTATACACCTACGACCTGATACACGAGAGGCTGGGGTTCATGCTGCTGTGGGGCGGGTTGATCGTGTACGGGTGGCTGTTCATCCTGCCGTTGTGGGGGATGGCGGCGCAGCCGGACCCGGGATTCGGGGCGCCGTGGGAGTATGTGTTGCTGGCAGGGGCCGGAGCCATGTTCCTGTTCGGGTGGGGCATGTCACGGGGTGCCAGCCTGCAGAAATACACCTTCAAGCGGTGGCCGGACCGGAAGTTTTTGGGAATCATCGAGCCCAAGTACATTGAGGCGGGGGACCGGAAGATACTGTACAGCGGCTTCTGGGGTGTGGCGCGGCACTTGAACTACTTGGGGGAGGGGTTCATATCGCTGTCGATGGCCCTGTCCTTCGGGCACTTCGGGAACCCTTGGGCTTGGATATATTTCGTGTTCGTGGTGACGATCTTCACCTTCCGGCAACGGGACGATGAGAGACACTGCGCTGAGAAGTACGGCGAGAAGTGGACGGAGTACCGGGCGCGGGTGAAGTACCGGATCTTTCCTGGCGTGTACTGAAGGGCGCGGGACTTTTGTGAGGACTACACTCACACGTTAGCCTTGACATGCTGGTGAAGCGGTCAGCACCATATAGGGGTCATGCTGCACAAAAATCTATTACTTGAGGTGAGGCGTGGGTAAGTACATGTTGAGGGCGAATTACACGCAGACGGGCCTGCAGGGGCTGATGAAAGAGGGTGGCACGGGCCGCCGGGCTGCCCTGGCGCAGGCTGTTGAGGGGGCTGGCGGGAAGCTGGAGGCGTTCTACTATGTGTTCGGGGACCGGGACCTGCTGATGATCGCCGACCTGCCGAACGATTCGTCGGCGGCGGCAGTGTCGCTGACGGTGGGGGCTGCCGGGGCTCTGGAGGTGGACATCACGGTGCTGGTGGAGCCGGAGGCGATAGACGAGGCGGTGAAGAAGAGCGTGCCTTACCGGTTGCCTGGGGCGTAGAGTAGGCGAGGCGGTGGGTTCAAGTCCCACCGCCCGCACCAGACCTTGGGGTTTAAGTGAGGCCTTGGAGCGGGCGCGGATACGGCTCTTGGCTATCGAAAACTGCTGGCTGTCTACTCACATGTCGAGGTTGGCCCAGACCCGCGACTCACGGGTCCGTTCCAAGGCCTTGTAGCCTGCCCATGTCAAGCGGACGGTGACGACACCACCGATTGACCTGCGCTCGACGAAGCCAGCTTCGTCGCACAGGAGAACGTGGGCAAGGACGATGCTATCGTCCTGCGGCTGCAGGGCTGGGACATTGAGTATATCCATGACATTGATGTGCTCGTTTGCCTCTGTCGCATCCTCGAGCGCACTGAGCAGATCAACGATAAGGGTTAGATCCCGCTTCATCGGCCACTCCTCCCTGCTTCTTGGTAATTGGGGCTACTTCTCGGTAATTGGGGCTCCAGGTAGCGGGGCCTGTTTTAACCCCAGAGTTTTTGGCTCGCCAGTTTGGCGCCTTCCACCAAGGCTTCCAGTTTCGCCCACATGATAGAGGGATGTACGCGAGGAGTAAAAGCCCCTTGGGAGAAGCCGCAGTCGCTGCCTCCGAGGACGTTCTCGCGGCCCACGATGCGGGCATAGTTGACGAGGCGCTGGGCCACGAGTTCGGGGTGCTCGACGTGGTTGGTGGTGTGGGCGATGACACCGGGGATGAGGCACTTGCCGTCGGGCAGCTTGGTGTTCTCCCAGACCTCCCACTCATGGGCATGGCGTGGGTTGGCGGCCTCCACGCAGTAGGCCCCGGCATTGACGCGCAAGATGATGTCGACGATGTCGCGCAGAGGCACATCGGTGGTGTGGGGGCCGTGCCAGCTACCCCAGCACAGGTGATAGCGGATGCGGTCCTGGGGCAGGCCTTCAAGGGCATGATTCAGGGCGTCGACGCGCAGGGTGGCGAACTTGCGGTACTCCTCGATGGTGGGAGCAGGATCGGGGACGCCGTACTGGGTGACCACGCGAGGGTCATCGACCTGCAGGATGAAGCCGGCGTCGATGATGGCGCGGTACTCCTCGCGCATGGCCTCGGCGATGGCGGTGAGGAACTCCTCTTCGGAATTGTAATAGCGGTTGCTGCGCTGTAGTTCGATGGTGCCGGGGGCGACTGCAGGGATGAAGGCTTCTTCCGGCGAGAAGCGCTGGAGGGCGGCCTTGAGGTTGTCGATGTCCTGCTTGACGAGGTCCTGGCCGCGGTAGGTGATGGGGCTGGTGCAGACGACGGTGCCGACGGATGCGCCACCGATGTCGCGGTCGTACTGCTGGTAGAAGTCGAGGAACTGCTGGCGGTCGCGGTAGGCGTTGCGCACGGACTGCTCTTCAGGAGCGTCGAGATCGGGCTCGAATCCGGTGAGACGGTCGTGGACGTAGTTGGAGAAGCTGCTCTTGGCAAACTCACCGTCGCTGGGGACATCGATGCCTGTCTCGCACTGGCGTCGCACGACGCGCTGGACGGAGTAGCGGATGAGGGAGGCGAACTGCTGGGCGTCATAGTCCTGGCCGGACTCCTTGGCGCGCATGACGTCGATGATCTCCTGAGGGCGTGGCAAGCTACCGACGTGGGTGGTCAGGATGCGTGTGGAGCTGTTTTTCATTTTGGGCGTTTCCTCCTGGGCTTCGGCTAGGCTTCGGGCGCGAATCGATCAGCGCATCACGCCACGGCGTCGCGCAGGACTTCGATGATGTGGCGGGCGCGGCGGCCGGTGCCGGACTCGACCTGCTGGCGGCAGGAGACTCCGGAGACGGCGACCTCCCAGGAGTCGTCCTTGGCGCGGACGGTGGGGAAGAGGGTCATGTCGCCGATGGACATGGAGATGTCGTAGTGCTCTTTCTCGTAGCCGAAGGCGCCAGCCATGCCACAGCAGCCAGCGTTGACGTCCTGCACCTCGTAGTTGGGTGGCATGCGGAGGGTGCTAAGGGCAGTACCGGTACCCGATAGCGCTTTCTGGTGGCAGTGGCCGTGGAACAGCACCTTCCTGGCGGTCTTGTTGAAATCGAGGCCGAGGTCGTCGTTCTCAGCGAGCTTGGCTAGGAACTCGTCGATGAGGTAGCTGTTACGTGCGACCGTTGCAGATTTCTCGCCGGGGACAAGCTCGGGGTATTCGTCGCGGAGGGAGAGGAGGCAGCTGGGTTCGCAGCCGATGATGGGAGTGCCTCTCTGGGCGTGCTCGTACAGGGCCTCGACGTTCTGGCGGGCGTTCCCGGCGGCCTTGGCCATGAGACCCTTGGAGAGCATGGGGCGACCGCAGCAGACGGGGTTGGCTAGGACCACTTTGAAGCCCGCTAGCTCCAGTACCTCGGTGGCGGCGATGCCGATGGACGTGTAGTTGTAGTTCATGTAGGTGTCGTTGAAGAGGACGACTTCCCCGCGTATGCCGCTACCCAGAGAGCGGTGCTTGCGGAACCAAGCGGGGAAGGTGGGACGGGCGAAGGTCGGCGGCTGGCGCTTGGCTTCTACGCCGAGGAAAGAGTGCATGATGCGCTTGCTGAGGCGGTTGCCAACGAGCCAGTTGGAGACGGGGGCGAAGCGGCAGGCCCAGCGGCTGAGGGTGTTCACGTTGGCGAAGAACCGGCCGCGAAGGGAGAGGCCGTTGGCTTGGGTGTACTTGTCGAGGAACTCGTACTTCAGCTTGGCCATGTCGACGCCCGAAGGGCACTCGGCTTTGCAACCCTTACACTCAAGGCAGAGGTCCATGGTCTCGTAGAGGCGCTTGCTAGTGAGAGTCTCCTTGGGCAGCGCTCCGGAGAGGACGGCTCGGAGCAAGTTGGCGCGGCCACGGGTGGAGTGCTCCTCCTCGCGGGTCACCATGTAGGAGGGACACATGGTGCCCTCGGTCTTGCGACAGGCACCCATGCCGTTGCACTGCTCGACGGCCCCAGCGAAGTCGGTGTCGGCGGAGAAGTCGAGGGTTGCGATGGGGCTGCTGGCTTGATAGCTGGTGCCGAACCGCAGGTTCTCGGTGAGGCCGGGGGTGTCGATGATCTTGCCGGGGTTCATGATGCCCTTGGGGTCGAACACGCGCTTGACCTGGCGGAAGGCATCGTAAATCTGTGGGCCGAACATCTTCTCGGTGAACACGCCACGGACTATGCCGTCGCCGTGCTCGCCACTAAGAGAGCCACCGAACTCCAGAACGAGGTCGCTGACGGCCTCGGCAATGGACACCATGCGGTCGATGCCCTGCTGGTCCTTGAGGCTGACCAGAGGCCGGATGTGGAGGCACCCGACGCTGGCATGGCCGTAGTAGCCAGCCTCGGTGTTGTGGTCGCGGACGACTTCCTGGAAGCGGCGGACGTACTCGCCCAGCCGGTCAGGGTCCACGGCGGTGTCCTCGACGTAGGGCAGCGGCTTGGCATCGCCATGGACGCTCATGAGCAGGCCCAAGCCAGCGCGGCGGATGGCCCAGACGTTAGCCTGCTGGCTAGAGTCGGTCATATTGACCGAGGCGTAGGCAAGCTGGGCGTGGCCCATGCGTGCCTTCAGGTCTTCCAGCTTGGAGCGCAGTTCTTCTTCAGATTCGCCATAGAATTCGACCAGTAACAGGGAATCGGGCTCGCCTTCAAGGAAGCTCATGTTTCGGGCGAAACCGAGGGACTCGCGGCAGCGGTCCAGCATCATGCGGTCAACGAGTTCGACGGCCGAGGGGTCATGTTCGAGGATGGGGATGGTGGCCTCGCAGGCACGGACGAGGTCCTGGAAGTGGACGACGGCCAGCCCGCGCATGAGAGGACGTGGCACGAGGTTGATCTTGGCCTCGGTGACAGCGCAGAGGGTGCCCTCTGAGCCCACCACCATGCGGGCCATGTTCAAAGGACCGTCGCCGAAAAAGTCCTCAAGGTTGTACCCGCTGACCCGCCGGATCACCTTGGGGTAGCGGGCCTCGATTTCATCGCGGTTGGCTTGGGAGATGTCGATGACGCCGCGGTAAATCTGGGATTCGAGGGTGTCGCCGGAAAGCTTGCCTTCCAGTTCCGAAGCGTCGATACGTCCGAAATGGGCGCGACTGCCATCGGAGAGGACGGTCTGGACCTCCATGATGTGGTCGACCGTCTTGCCGTAAATCACCGAGTGAGAGCCACAGGTATTGTTGCCGATGCCTCCTCCGACACAGGCGCGGTTGGAAGTAGTTGGGTCGGGGGCATAGTGATAACCGTGCGAGTAAAGCTGGCGGTTAAGGTGGTCGAGCACGATGCCCGGCTGCACTCTAGCCCAGCCCTCTTCTGCGTTCACCTCCAGCACCTGGTTCATGTGCTTGCTGAAGTCGAGGACCAAGCCGGTGTTGACCCCCTGCCCGGCCAGGCTGGTTCCACCGCACCGGGGCAGAATGGGAACCCCGTGCTTGGCGGCAACCTCTATCGTGGCCTGGACGTCATCGGCGTTGCGGGGAATCACAACACCGATGGGCTTCATCTGATATATGGAAGCGTCGGTGCTGTATAGGACGCGGGAGAAGTCGTCGAACCGGACGTCGCCAGCAATGCGCTGCTGAAGCTCGTGCTGGAGTGCAGCAGTATCGGCGTCCCGGGATGCGGTGGCCGTAGCCATGGGGTTCCTCCTGCTAAGGGGTGGCCTGCTCAGAGGTGCCTTAAGCTGATAGTGGCTTGGGTCAGAATGTAGCCTAAAGCGGGAGGGGTATCAACTGAAGGCCGGCGGTGAGAGGTGGAGTGCCCTCGAGAATTAGAATTCCTCCAAAGGGTATTAGAAGGGTATTAGATTGTGCAGACTCACAATGGAATTGCGTTAACAACCTGTCGGTGGTTTTCTGGGACGAGCCTGTTCAACCGGCCGTCTAACGTCACAAGCTGCCCTTCGTTTCGCATGGCGGTCGCCACAAGCACAGCGTCCGTAATCTGCCGGTACCCTTGGAGTCGGAGAGCTATGCTCTCTGGCAGGTCAACGATCGAGAAATTAAGTGGCCAGAAGCTGTGCGATCCGATAATGCGCAGTTCAGCAAGAAGTTCGATCGCTTCAATTGGAGTGATGGTTTGGTGCACTATGGACGGGTTGCACGACAAGCGGACGAACCCGGACTCGGTCAAGGGACATGTGGCCCACCCTTGGGCGCTATGCTCCTGGAACCATGAGAGAACAGCATCGTGATGCACATGGGTCGGCCATACCAATGCAACTAGGACATTAACGTCTAGGAGTGCCGTCACGGCCAATCGTCGAGTGCTCGATAAACGTCTTCGCTGGTTATGGGTGGAGAGTCAGGGTCCACTCGAAACACGGGCACACCGCCGTCTCTTACGCTGTAAGAAGCACGACGGAACCCTCGTCTAGCGAGCTCTGACACCGCAGCGCCTAGGCTGGTGTTGTTTTGTTCTGCCAATGCACGCGCAACCGACAGCACATCATCGTCAATTGTGATCGTCGTCCGCATACCAACATCATCGCATCAATGCACTATGGTGTCAATCTGGCCCAAAGTTATTGGCCTCGTATTGCGGGAGGGTAACACGATCGTTGACCCCTCCTCTATCCGATGCTAGCGTGCCGTCACCTTCCCAAAGGCGGCTGAACTATGGAGCCTCCACGGATCGTTGTACTGGGCGGCATCAACATGGACCTGGTGGTCACCGTCGAGCGTTTCCCTGTCCCTGGGGAGACGGTGGTCGGACGGGCCTTCACTACCTACCCCGGAGGCAAGGGCGCGAACCAAGCGGTAGCGGCCGCCCGCTTGGGGGCTGCGGTGAGCATGGCGGGCCGGGTGGGCGACGATGCCTTTGGTCATCAGTTGCGCCATGGACTGGCTGTTGAAGGCGTTGATGTTTCCGGCGTCCGCGTGGAGTCTGGCTCCCCCTCGGGCATCGCCGTCATCCAGATCGATTCTTCTGCCCAGAACCAGATCGTGCAGGTCTGGGGCGCGAACCAAAGCGTTGGAACGGCAGAGGTCGAGCGCGTGCGCGATGCGGTGGCAGGCGCGTCCGTGCTGATGTTGCAGTTGGAAGCACCGGTGGGGGTGTCGCTGGAGGCGGCTCGGGCCGCCCATGCTAATGGATGCCGGGTTGTGCTGGACCCCGCACCTGCTCCTCAAGGGAGTCTGCCTCAGGACTTCTACGGGCTATGCGATTGCATCACGCCCAATGAGACGGAGGCTGAGGCACTGGTAGGGTTTGCGGTCTCGGACACTGACTCGGCCCGCCGGGCGGCTGAGGAACTGGTGAGGCGTGGGGCCAAGGCTGCCGTCATCAAGATGGGGGAGCGTGGAGCCTTCTACCTGACGCACGGCGAGATGGGCCATGTGCCCGCGTTCCCGGTGAAGGCAGTTGACACGGTGGCAGCGGGCGATGCGTTCAATGCCGGGTTGGCGGTGGCTTTGGCGGAAGGCCATGCGCTTGCAGAGGCGGTGAGGTGGGGTGCTGCTGCTGGGGCGGTGGCGGTCACGCGTGTTGGGGCGCAGGATGCGATGCCTGGGCGCCATGAGGTGGAGGCGCTGCTGAGAGAGATGAGGACATGAGACCTTTTGCAGCGTTGCGGCGGATGATATTCTGTATTCACGTCATTCGGTTGAGATTATGAATATGGACGTCAAGAAAAAGAGACTCACACTGGACTTGGATCCTGGATTGCAACGCCGATTGAAGGCAGTGGCAGCCCTCAAGGGTGTGAGCATGCGCCAGTATTGTCAGACAGCGATCGAAAAGGAACTGGCTAGCGATGAGGCTGACGAGGCGGGGAGACCGGATTTCGCAATAGAGAGAATGCTGGCCCTCAAGGACGAGATCTTTCAGGGACGAAAGTTACCCGGTGACTCAGTCGAATTCATTCGGGAGGCACGCGAATCCAGAGCGGCCCGCTGAACGGCCTCGTCGTTGTGGATGCCAGCCCAGCTGTGAAATGGTTGGTGGAGGAGGAGGGCTCTGATTCCGCCGCCGGGCTAATCAGGTTCTGGGACAGAAGTGGAACACTGCTAGTAGGGCCGTACCTCTTGGGCATAGAGGTGGCCAACGTCCTTCATGGTCGAGTGCTCAGAGGAGAAGTGAGCCTAGAAGAAGCGGCGGACTAGTTGGAGAACTTGCTGACCTCGGTCGTCGAGCTGAGAGACACTTCCAGCCTGTACCGCAGAACCTTGGAATTCGCCCTTCAGCTACGACAAGGTGCCGTATACGATTCACATTATCTTGCACTGGCTGAATCCCTTGGTTGCGACCTGTGGACCGCTGACGAGAGGTTTTATCGTGCGGCCGCTCCCCTAGCTCCTAACGTCCATCGACTGGGAGAATTCGTTGTCTCGGAGTAGGGAGCTTCTCCCAAGAGCTCTTGGACTACGATAGTTCAAACATGATGCATGGCGATCGATATTGTTCCAGCTGCGGTTTGTCCCTCGAAGTCCGTTCGATGGAGGGGAAGGAGCGACCCGTCTGCACCGAGTGCGGGCGGGTGGTGTACTACGACCCCAAGGTGTCGACGGTGTGCGTGGTGGCGCGGGACGGCAAGGTGCTCTTTATAAAGCGTGGCAATGAGCCGGGATACGGCCTGTGGAGTCTGCCGGGAGGGTATGTGGACCGGGGTGAGGTGGTGGAGGAAGCGGCTGCTCGCGAAGTGTTCGAGGAGACAGGTCTGGAGGTGGAGGTGGGCGGCTTGCTGGGGGTCTTCTCCGAGGAGGGCCGTCCGGTGATTCTGGTGGCTTATGAAGCAACGGAGAAGGGCGGAACGCTGGCGCCGGGGTCGGAGGCTCTGGAGGTGGGGTTTTTTGCCCCTGATGCCCTGCCTCCCATTGCGTTTCCCCGAGACACCCACCTGTTGGAGCTATGGCAGCAAGGCAAGGCGCAGAGGGACTAGATGCCGGTTCTGCTTGACACTATATCTGTGTCACAACATAATCGGCCCAACGTGAATCGGCCCGAAATTGGCTATTGGAGGCTGTCGTGGCCCAAGTGGGCTTCATAGGTCTGGGGATCATGGGCAAGCCCATGGCCCGCAACCTCGTCAATGCGGGTTACTCGCTGGTTGTGCATGACCACAAGCAGGGGCCCATGCAGGAGCTGGCGACCGAGGGCGCGGAGATGGCGCAGTCGTGCCGGCAGGCTTCCGAGGGCTGCGAGGTCATCATCACCATGCTGCCCGACTCGGCCGACTCCGAGGATGCCATTCTGGGGCATCACGGTGTGCTGGAAGGCGCTCCGGCTGGCTCCACCATCATCGACATGAGTTCCATCAATCCACTGGTGAGCCAGAAGATTGCTGCCGAGGCCGCCAAGCACAACGTAGAGATGCTGGATGCTCCTGTCAGCGGGGGCGAACCCGGTGCCATCGCGGGGACTCTGGCCATCATGGTGGGCGGTAACGAGGAGATCTTTCAGAAGCACGAAGAGTTGCTGCACGTGATGGGCCGCAGCGTAGTGCGTGTGGGTGAGGTTGGCGCAGGCAACGTGGTCAAGGTGGCCAACCAGATGATCGTCGCCGCCAACATCGAGATCATCGGCGAGGCCTTGACCCTCTCCCAGAAGGCAGGAATCGACCCTAAGGTGGTGTTCGACGCCATACGCGGTGGTTTGGCGGGCAGCAATGCCTTGGAAGCCAAGGCTCCGATGATGATGGAGCGCAACTTCCGCCCCGGCTTCCGGATCCGCCTGCACCAGAAGGACCTGAACAACGCCATGGCCACGGCTAGGGACTTGGGAGTGCCGGTGCCGGTTACAAGCCTACTCCAGCAGGTCATGGGTAGCTTGGTCAACGACGGCAAGGGCGACTTGGACCACTCGGCCATCGTGAACTTCATCGAGGCCATGGCCCACACCGAGATCAGGACCCAGTCCTAACCCCATGAAGGTCCACGAATATCAGGCCAAGGCCCTGATGGCCCTTTACGGTGTGCCTGTCCCCAAGGGGCAGATTGCCTCCACGCCCAGCGATGCACGTCGCATTACCGAGGAGCTTGGCGGGCGCTCCGTGGTCAAGGCCCAGGTGCACGCCGGAGCACGGGGCAAGGCCGGAGGCATCGTTCTAGCCAATTCTCCCCAGGAAGCAGAGGGCGCTGCTGCCTCTCTGCTGGACAAGCAACTGGTGACGGCGCAAACGGGGCCGGAAGGCGCTCCGGTGCACCGTGTGCTCATCGAGCAGACCGTCGATGTAGCCAAGGAGTTGTACCTCGCTATTACCGTTGACCGCACCTATCGCGGACCCGTGGTCATCGCGTGCGAGGCTGGGGGCATGGACATCGAGGAGGTGGCCAACACCTCCCCCGAGAAGATACTGCGCGAGGGCGTAGACCCTCTTATTGGCTTCCAGGGTTTCCAAGGGAGGCGTCTGGCTGAGGGCATAGGCTTGGACCGGGCCCAGTCCCGGCAGGCCAGCGACATCATATCGGGGCTTACCCGCCTGTTTGATGACATGGACTGTTCGCTGGTGGAAATCAACCCGCTCGTGGTCACCGCCGATGGCAGCCTGCTTGCCCTCGACGGCAAGGTCAGCTTGGACGACGATGCCGTCTTCCGCCACCCGGAGGCACAGGAACTGCGCGACCCGGAGCAGGAGGACCCCCTCGAGAGCCAAGCCATAGATGCGGGCATCGCGTACGTGAAGCTGGACGGCGACGTTGGCTGCTTGGTGAACGGGGCTGGGCTGGCCATGGCGACCATGGACGTGATCAAGGGCGCAGGCATGAGCCCCGCTAACTTCCTGGATGTGGGCGGCGGGGCCAGCGTGGAGAAGGTAGCCCAAGCCTGCCGCCTCATGCTCTCCGACCCGGACGTCAAGCGCGTGCTGCTGAACGTGTTCGGCGGGATCCTGCGCTGCGATATCGCGGCCGCTGGCGTGATTCAGGCCTACCGCGAGACCAACTGTGAATTGCCACTCTTCGTTCGGATGCTGGGCACCAACGTTGACGAGGGGGCGGCTGCGCTCCGAGATTCAGGGCTGGACGTCACTTTCTCGCAATCTCTGCTGGAAGTAGCGGCTGCCTTGACTGCCTCCTCAGAGTCAAAAGGTTGATGCAGGGAACGGGTCGCAAGTGAGCATTCTGGTTGGCGAGAATACCCGGCTGATTGTACAAGGCATCACCGGTCAGGAAGGCAGCTTCCATGCACGTGCTTGCAAGGCCTACGGCACCAATCTGGTGGCTGGGGTTACGCCGGGGCGTGGAGGCCAGGTTTTCGACGAAACAGTCCCAGTGTTCGACTCCATGGATGAGGCCGTATCCAAGACCGGGGCCAACACCTCCCTGATATTCGTGCCCCCGCCCTTCGCCGCCGAAGCCATCATTGAGGCAGTCCTCTCAGGCGTCGAGCTTGTCATCTGCATCACCGAGGGCGTGCCCGTGATGGACACGGTGCGGGTGGTGCGCTTCATCGAGCACCGCCCTGTCACCCTCATCGGTCCCAACTGCCCTGGCCTGATAACCCCAGCCGCCCGCTGCAAGGTGGGCATCATGCCGGGCGCCATCCACATGCCAGGTCGCATGGGCTTGGTGTCCCGCAGTGGCACCCTCACCTACGAGGCAGTGGGCCAGCTCACGACCCTTGGCATCGGGCAGACGACGTGTGTTGGCGTAGGCGGTGACCCATTGGTCGGCACCGGTTTCGTCGACATACTGCGACGGTTCCAAAACGACCCTGAAACCGAAATGGTCACCCTCATCGGCGAGATCGGCGGAACTATGGAGCAGGAAGCCGCCGAGTTCATCCGTACCGAGATGACCAAGCCCGTGGCAGCCCTCATTGCCGGCGCCACCGCCCCTCAGGGGAAGCGCATGGGGCATGCCGGCGCGGTGATCACCGGCGAGGCCGCTACCGCCTCCGCCAAGACCGAGGCCCTGCGCCAAGCTGGCACCCGCATCATTCCCTCGCCCGCGCACATAGGCGTCACCGTGCAGGCCATGATGGATGAGGCGGGGCGGTAGACCTCGCCGCACCTGCAATGGTCCCTTCGTGGGTCCGGTTTGACGGTGTTTCCTCGCCTTGCTAGATTCTAGATACAGGCCCGTGCTGCTGTTTGCAGCCTAGGGAGTAAACCATGGGTACGTTCGTCACCACAGTGGGCGTTGGTGATACCAACGGAGGGGAACTCCGTAATGTGGAGTTGCTCGTTGATACCGGTGCCGCGCACACGATGCTGCCTGCTACGTTCCTCCGGCAGTTGAACGTAGAGCCTCTGGAGAATGTCCTGTTGGCGTTTGCTTATGGAGGACAGGCGGTGTGGCCTGTGGGGATGGCGACGCTTTCCTATCAAGGTCGGCTACGGCAATGTCCTGTCGTTTTCTGTCCCCACGAACAGTTTCTCTTGGGGGCGACCACCTTGGAGATATTCAACCTCGCGGTAGACCCCGTTAAACCAGCAATTGGTCCCGACGACCCTGATCGGACGCATCGGTTAGACCCGTATCACCGTCCGCGCAATGCCCCCTCCCGTGCGATAGGCAAGCCATTTTCGGGATGTAACATGGCAACGGGGCGGGACGTGAGGATTAGTTGACAGCCCAAACTGCATCGTTTACAAAGGCTCCAGGTACCTTGCCCAAGCTCTCTCCGCTAAGACAGGAGGCTATTCCATGGCCAGCACGATGACACCGTTTAACCTCAAAGCATGGGTCGAGGAGCACCGTGACCTCCTGAAGCCCCCTGTCGGCGCAGAGATGGTCTGGAAGGACTCCGAGTTCATCATCATGGTCATCGGCGGGCCCAACGCCCGTCGCGACTTCCACATCGACCCCGGCGACGAGTTCTTCTACCAGCTTGAGGGTGACATCGCCTTGGAGTACATCGACGGCGACGGCCAGCGCCAGAAGGCGGAAATCAAGCAGGGTGATGTGTTCCTGCTGCCAGCCAACGTGCCCCACTCTCCCCAGCGTGGCGAGAACACCGTCGGACTCGTGGTGGAGCGGGTGCGCGCTCCCGAAGAACCTGAGAAGTTCGCTTGGTACTGCGAGGAATGCAACGCCAGGATATATGAGTTGGGTCGGGGCAAGGACGAACTCCTGACGGATTTGCGCCAGGCCAACGAACGCTACAATGTTGACCCCGAAATGCGCACCTGCAAAGCCTGTGGCTACGTGCAACCGGTGGCCACTGGTCCGAGGTTGTGAGCGTAGGCCAATGACGCTCGCAGCAACAGCCCGCGTCGCAAGGCCGGTAGGCCAGGCAAGGTCCGATTGACCAGCGGAGTGAGAGACCTGGGCGGAGGAGGTGGGCTGTAATGGAAACAGCAGCGGCCCACAGGGATCAGGTGGCCGAGCTCTACGACAGGGTGCTCGGCCAGCGCCAGCTAATTCTTGCCAGTAACCGCGGCCCGGTGGAGTACCAGTACACCCCTGACGGACGCCAGGAAGTCCGCCGTGGCAGCGGTGGCGTTGTCACTGCCCTCAATTCCCTCACTCAGGTAGCCGATTTTACCTGGGTCGCCGGGGCGATGGGCGAGGGTGATCGCCGGGCTTGGGAGGACTCGGGTGGTCAGCCCCTGCGCTCCCCTCTGCCTGGCCACCGGGTCAACGTGCGTTTCGTTGCCACCCCCCGTCGCGTATACGACAAGTACTACAACGTGTTCTGCAACCCGCTGCTCTGGTTCCTCCAGCACTACATGTGGAACTCCCCCTACGACCCCAACATCGATGCCACTGTGTACGATGCTTGGGACGACGGCTATGTCCCTGTGAACCAGGCCTTCACCCAAGCCGTGGTCGATCAGATAGAGTCAGCCCCGGAACCCCCGGTGGTCGTGCTGCACGACTATCACCTCTATCTCGCGCCAGCCATGGTGCGGGAAAAAGCCCCCGACTCGATCATCCAGCATTTCTCGCACATACCTTGGCCAGCAGTACGGTACTGGGAGCTTCTGCCCGCCTACATGCTGGAGGCAATCTGCTACGGCCTCTGCGCTGCGGACATCCTCGGCTTCCAGACTCCCAGCGACGCGCGGAACTTCCTCGACACCTGCGAGTGGGTGCTGTCTGACGTGCAGGTGGACCATGCCGGGCAATCGGTCCGGCACCAAGGCCGCACCACCTACGTTCGCTCCTATCCTGTCTCCATCAACGTGGATGAGATACGTGACATGGCGTCCAGTCCACAAGCACTGGATTACGAGAAGCAGTTGCAGGACGAGTGCGGCGAACTCACCATCATGCGGGTCGACCGGGCCGAGCCCAGCAAGAACATCGTCCGCGGCTTCCGCGCCTACGACCTGCTGCTCAACCGCCACCCGGAATTGAAGGGCAGGGTGGTCTTCCTCGCGTTCCTGGTCCCGTCACGCACCGACATACGCCAGTACCAGCGCTACATGGAAGAAATACGCCGGATCATCGAACGGATAAACACTACCCACGGCACCGACGACTGGACGCCCATCCGCACCTACTTCGAGAACAACTACACCCAAGCCATCGCGGGTATGAAACTGTACGATGTGTTGCTGGTAAACTCTGTCATAGACGGCATGAACCTGGTGGCCAAGGAAGGACCGGTGGTGAATACCCGCGATGGCGTGCTGGTACTCTCCGTGGGAGCGGGAGCCCACCGCGAGCTTTCGAGGGGTGCCCTGTCGGTATCGCCTGCCGATATCGAGGGCACCATGCAGGCCATGTACCAAGGCCTGACCATGAGCGCCGAAGAACGGGCGGACCGGGCCCAGCGGTTGTGCAGCATCATAGAAGAACGTGACAACCTCCACTGGCTGGGTTCCCAGCTACACGATATCGAGACACTATTGTTGCAAGGGAGTGAATGAAATGACGACAGCCCAGGGAATCCCCACTTTTGAACAGCGTCTGGACAACCTCCGAGCCGAGTCCCAGCGTTTCCACGATTACCTGTCAGCCCTCCCCGCCGGGTCTTGGAACGCCCAGAGCGCCTGCGACCTCTGGGAAGTGGGCCATGTGGTCGCCCATCTGGTGGGCGTAGCCGAGTTCTACGCCACGACCGTCGAGCGTGGTATAGAGGGCAACGTGGAAACACTGCCGGGCCGTGCCCCCGCTGGCTCCCAGACCGGTGCGACCTCCCATGAAGGTATCCACCAGCGGGCTCTCGCTGCCCGAGAGCAACTGGGACAGCAGGTCGTGACGGAACTGGCCGCCCAGAGCGACCGCCTGATCAACGTGCTGGGGAACCTGAAGCCCGACGAACATCCCAAGCCCTGCTATCACCCCGGAGGCTACGTGCCCGCAGGCAACTTCGTCGACATGCGGTTCAAGGAGCTGGGACTGCATGACTGGGATATCAAGTCCCGTCTGGAGTCCGACTACCACATGCTGCCAGCCAGCATGCCCTCCATGATCATCCTGATACTCAACTCCTTCGCCTCGGGCTCATTGCCCTACGCCTTCTGGCCCGGCCCCGGTCTCGACAAGCCCGTCCGTTACCGGTTCAACGTGAGCAACCCCGTGGAACTGAACGCCGACATAGTCGTGGAGAGCGACAGGGTCCATATCGAAAGCCCCGAGGGCGAGGCCGACGTCACCTGCAGTTGCGACACCGAGACCTTCCTTCTCATGTCCTACGGCCGCCTGCCGTCCAACGAAGCCATCTCCAGCGGAAGACTCAAAGCCGAAGGCGACGCCACCGCCATCACCCGCTTCAGCGAGTGGTTCCGGGGGATTTAGGGGCTGCTCCAGCCACCAACTGAGAAACCGCTTCATCTTTCCTAGCGTGGCCAAAGTGTAGTCAAAATGTTCCAGACTAAACGGGCGGCCTTGGCTTAGAACTGTACTGACATAAGGGTTAGATGTATCTCCACGGAGTGCCGCGCCTAAAAGCAACAAATACTGATGGTTGTTAATTGAAGGAGCAGGAATGATGAGCTCGATAGAAGAAGAACTGGATGTTGAAGAGACAGAACTGACCGACGATGATGAGCCTCAAGATATCCGTTATGAGATATTGTCCTATCCGACTGATTTCTCAGTACGCGTCATGTACGAGAAATGGCAAGCTGGCCAGCTAGTCATCCCGAGCTATCAGCGTCGTTATGTGTGGAACCTACCACAGGCGAGCCGGCTTATCGAATCGTTCCTCCTAGGCTTGCCGATTCCACAGGTATTCCTGTTTAGGGGGCACTTAGGACCGGAACTTCAAGTCGTGGATGGCCATCAACGGTTGGCAACAATCGCTCATTTCTACCGTGGCCGATTTTCCGATAATCGAGAGTTTCGACTGCAAGGTGTTGGGCGCAGTTGGAATGGCAAATCATATTTGGAACTCACAGATGATGATCGAGAAACCCTAGACGACGCCCCGTTGAGGTCAATTGTTATTCGACAAATACAACCAGACGACAGCGCCAGTATATACCAGATTTTTGAGCGACTTAATACAGGCGGAACTCAACTGAATGCTATGGAAATCCGACGAGCTATCTTCCGGGGTAGCGCAAATGCATTATTGGATCATTTGAACGGGGATAGTAATTGGCGAGCACTGATTGGTATGCCAAACCTTGATCCGAGGTTCAAGGATATCGAGATATTGCTCAGGGTATTGGCGCTCTCAGAAAGATGGCAGTCCTATGCCAAGCCGATGAAGAAATTTATTACCAACTACATGGGTTATCTTGATAACGCTGACACTAGCAAGACGGAGAATGTGAAGCAACGTTTCTCGAAGGCCTGTGAGTTGGTAAAGGCTGGTCTTGGAGACCGTCCCTTCCACCTACGACAAAGGATTAACCTGGCTATGCTGGACACTTTTATGGCTTGTGCAGTTGCACTGACAGACACTGTGGGACCCATTGTGATCAAGTCAGCATACGATGACTTGGTGAAAGATGAGAAATTCCTAGAATCTGTGACGTACAATACTAGCGACACTGTATCGGTGCAACAGAGATTCGCTCTAACCCAAAGTGCACTGACCAACTAGATCCATGACTTTGTCATTACCCCTTACTCATTCGGCTATCACGGATTGCCGCGCACATATAACCGAATACCCAGATGCGGATTCCGTCATAAGTGCGTATCTGACCAGATATGTGAACGGCTTAATGTGTGCTGAGATCGAATCAGTAGTCACTGGAATGGTTCGAACCCGACTGGAAAATGGGTGTAAGGATCATGCTACCGCGAGATTTGTACGATCGCTGCGTCGAGGTGTGGTCAGAAGTGCCACAGTAAATGAGATTGGGGATACACTTGGTCTCTTTGGCGCGGAGTACAAACAAAGATTTCAACAGTTGGTAAACGAGAAAGTAGGAGAACAGGGTGTTGAACGGTTAGGTGTGGCTGTGCACAAGCGGAACGAGAATGCCCATAATCGCCCACTCGATGTAACGTTTCGGGAACTGGAAGGAGCGTTTGGTATTGCGACGGAAGTAGTCCAGTCCGTCGGGCTAGTTCTAGAAGACGAGGCCAAATAGAGAGAAGAGGCATTGGGATTCTTCTAGTGTCCAGAACGCACTCCTACGGTGTGTGAGCCCACCACGTCAGGAAGCCCTCCATTTCCCCCACGCTGCCCAGCGTGTAATCAGCGAGCTCCAGCAGACCCTCCGGGCAGTCCTCCCCCAGCACTGCCACGTTGGTGCAACGGAACCCGCTGGTGGAAGCCAGGTCGCGTGCCTCCCGGAAGGCATCGATGTCCGTGACATCGTCGCCCGCGATGAGAGCCCAGCCCAACCTGTGACTCTCCACCAGTGAGCGCACAGCAGTCCCCTTGTTCAGCGTCACCGGTGGTAGAACATTGATGTGGGCCTTGCCCGTGAGCACCCGCACCCGGCAACCGTCCTGCTTCTCGATTGCCTCTAGCGCCATATGCTCGATGGCTTGGGGATCGGCCGAGTTCCTGTAATGGACAGCGAACGAGCATGCCTTCTCCTCGATAATGGCATCGGTGCGTCCGCATTGCTGCTTCACGGCCTCCAGTGCCCGCTCCACATCCGCCGCGTAGGGGGCCGCCGTCCGGTCGGTGAAAACGTTCCCCTCCTGAATCCACTCCATGCCGTGGTTCCCCACGTAGGTCAACTGCTCCAGCCCCACCATGCGCTTGCCGTTGGCCGCCGGCCGCCCGGTGACAATGCACACCAACTCCAGCCGTGAGGCGAGTGTAGCAACGGCAGCACGGATTGCGGGACTGATAGTGGCCTCGTGGGGCAGAGGCACGATCTCTGACAAGGTGCCGTCGATATCAAGGAACAGCCCGGAAGCCGTCTCCCGGTAAGGCGCAATCGCCTCTTCCAAATTGGCTAGCAGGGGTTTGGCTGTCATGAGTTACCGCACCTCCAAGGGGTGGCAGTCTGCACCCATGCTAGAATGCCCGCAACTCTGGGGCAAGCCACCGTTCGAAATAAGGAGACCGTCGCCATGCAGGAGCCCTCGAAAGGCCCCATCAGAGGGTTGGGCGTCGCCATCGGAAGCCGTCGTGACGTTTCCACCGAGGAGATCGTGTCCCTAGCTCAACTTGCGGACCGCCTCGGCTACGCCAGTGTGTGGATCGGCGAGTCCTGGGGCCGCGATGCCTTCACCCTCCTCACCATGGTTGCCTGCCACACCAGCAACGTGCGCCTAGGCACCGGTATCGTGCCCGTCTACAGCCGCACCCCTGCCCTGCTCGCCCAGACCGCTGCTTCCCTGGACGCCATCTCCCACGGGCGGGCAATACTGGGTCTGGGCACCAGCGGCCGGATCGTGATTGAGCAGTGGCACGGCGAGAAGTTCGACCGGCCTTTGCAGCGGACGCGCGAGTACATCGAGATCATCCGCATGGCCTTGGCAGGGGAACGGGTGAACTACAACGGCGACTTCTATCAGGTACAACGTTTCCGCATGGCAACCGAGCCCGTGCAGGAACGGCTACCCATCTATGTGGCCTCCTTAGGGCCAAGGAATCTGGAACTCACCGGACAGTTGGCCGATGGCTGGCTGCCCACTTGGGTGGACGTCCTCCGGCTGCCGGAGATGACCCAGCAGGTAGTGCAACCCGCGCTGGCAGCAGGCCGCAGCGCGACGGATATCACCGTTGCCCCGCAGGTGATTGCCCTCGCAACAGACAACGAGGAAGAGGCGAATCACGCCCGCAACTTGGCCAAGGCGCACATGGCCTACTACGTGGGTGGCATGGGCACCTACTACTTCGACCTCTTCCAGCGCTACGGCTACGTCGAGGAGTCTGTCCGGGTGCGCGAAGCATGGGCTGCTGGCGACCGGGACCGCGCCGCGGAGTCCATCACCGATGAGATGCTGGACAACATAACCATCATCGGCGAGCCTGCTGATTGCATCCGCAAGGTGGCCCGGTACCGGCAGGCAGGGGCCGACATGCCCGTGCTGGCCCTGCCTCATGGCGCCACCACCGATGCGATGCATCGCACCCTCGAAGCCCTCGCCCCCGCTGTATCGGCTTAGGGGCTGAACGCAGTCCTCCTTGATGTGGACAAGGCCTCTGGACTGGGGCCATAATCAAAGGTGTGGCACCAATACCACGAAAGTATGTAGCGGCCTATGGCGTACTTTTTCTCACATTTCTAGGAGTCTCCATAGCCGCGGCAGCAATTGAAGGCGGACTGTGGATTGGAATAATAGTACAGACAGGGCGTAACTTGGAGCCGCTTGCCGTGGTTGGAGCGCCCCTTGCTTACGCCGTGGTGGAGGTAAGTACTGTGTTAGCAGAATGGTTTTTGAGGAAACGAGAAGAGAAAGGCGAACAGAAAGGCGAACAACAGGGCGAACAACGCGCCATTGAAGCCGATCGCCAACGTAAGCCGGGCGAATCCTTGAAAGAAGCTATTGATCGCCTACGTGCTGAGAAGCCCCGTTGAAGTGAGAAACCGTCCGCTCGATGAGCCCGCGGCGATGAGGCTGCGGGCTCTTCTGTTTCTAGGGAGACATGGGATTGGGTGGGTTTGTTAGCCTGGATAGCCGTTACCACTTAGACATCGAAATCCGCCCCAACTCAACCCACTGACATTTCCCTGTTGACAATAACTGGTCTTATGTTCTTCAATGAGAACACTCGTTCAAGGAGATGAGACCATGGCTAGAGCTGATGTCGAAGAAATCCGCTGCACGACCCTGATTAACCCCGTGAAGGTGCCCGATTGGCCCTTCCGCTGGACCATCAACCCATACCGGGGTTGCCGCCATGCTTGTCGTTACTGCTTTGCCCGTCCGACCCACGAGTTTTTGGGACTGGGCACCGGAAGGCAATTCGAACAGAGGGTGTTCGCCAAGGTCAATGCCCCCGAGGTGCTGCGCTCTGAGTTGAAGCGTTCCAGTTGGAAGCGCGAGTCCATTGCCTTGGGTACGGCCTCCGACCCCTACGAGCCAGCGGAAAAGAGCTACAAGCTGACCCGCAAGATCCTCGGCGTGCTCAAGGACTTTGCCAACCCGGTGAGCATCACCACCAAGGGCGTGCTGGTGCAGCGGGACATCGACGTGCTGCAGGAGTTGAGCCAGGTCGCCGATGTGCAGGTCAACTTCAGCATCGGCTGCCTCGACGAAGAGATATGGCGCGCCACCGAGCCGGGCGCACCCAACCCGCTTCACCGCTTGGAGGCAATGCAGGCCTTGGTGGAGGCAGGCATCCATGCCGGCGTGGTGGCAGCCCCCATCATCCCAGGGCTGTCGGACAGTGAGGAGAGCTTGGACGAACTCGTGGGCGCGGCGGCAGCCCATAAGGCGCAGTACCTCGGTGGCAACGTCATGTTCCTCCGCCCCGGCTCCAAGGAGTGGTTCATGCCCCTGATCCGTGAGTCCTACCCCCACCTCGCGCCCCTCTACGCCAACTACTATCGCGGTGCCTACGCCCCCAAGCAGTACGCCCAGAAAATAATGTCCCTGCTCGACTCGCTCCGGTCGAAGTGGCAACTGGACGAGAGGTACAGCGAGAAGAGGCAGCCCGCTGGCCAGATGAAGATGGCCCTAGTGTAACCATCAACCCTAGTGTAACCATCAAATGGTGGAGTCCTGAAATGGCCTGCTTAATCCCGCTTCTATTACTGCTCGCCGTCCCTCTATCGACGGCCGCCTGTTGTCGCCCTTATCATATAGCTATGCGCCCATACCCCGTCATCCTGACTAAGCGTCCGGTATTACGGCCAGCCTCGTATATCACGAATCGTGATACTCAGGTTGCGGGTCGGCCTGAAATGTCTCGCCGTCAAATCGTATCTGAACGGCGCGAAAATTGCAGAAATTGCAGTCCCGCCAGCTACGAAAATGTTTGTCTCAGATACGACAGGTCTGCAACCTCAGCTACGCACCTTGCGCCTTGCAGGGCCTGGCCAGCTACCGCGGACCGCAATTGCCCTGCAATGTTGCGGTATCATCGGGCGCGATACTAGCCCCCCTCCCCTCGCGCGATACCATAAGGGAAGCCCCGAAGCACAAGGAGGCGCCCCATGGACTTATCCGTGGACCTAATAGAAGAGCAGCTCCGCAACAGCAGGACCATCGCCGTGGTGGGCCTCTCGCCCAACCCGGACCGTGACAGCCACCGCGTGTCGGCCTACCTGCAGAGCCAGGGCTACCGCATCATTCCCGTGAACCCCACCGTCGACGAGGTCCTCGGCGAGAAGTCCTATCCCGACCTGCCATCCGTCCCCGAGTCCATCGACATGGTGGACGTCTTCCGTCGCTCGGACCAGGTCATGCCGGTGGTGGAGGAGGCCATACAGGTGGGCGCCCGCTACATCTGGATGCAGGACGGCGTGGTGAACGAGGAGGCCGCCGAAAAGGCCAGGCAGGCAGGCATCCCGGTCGTGATGGACGATTGAACGCTGCGCCAGCACCGTCGCCGGTTCGGCGACGCAGCCGGAAACCAAGGCTCTCGTTGACACACTGGAACCCAGAGAACGATACTAGCATCGATAATTGACAGTACTGATGACTTGCTCCAAGGAGGCTGGCATGGCATCTGGACCCGGCGCACAAATGGAAGACCTTGACCTCTTTTACCAGGATGTACAGAACCACAACAGCCGTGGCCTGTGGACATTGGGCGGCGACAACCTGACCACCGAACCCGAGCCCAAGGCCCTTCCCTTCATGTGGAAGTGGTCCGAGTTCCGGCCCCTGATGTACCGCGCCTCGGAGTTGGTGCCAGTCGAGATGGCCGAGCGCCGTGTGCTGGTTTTCGCCAACCCCGGACTGGCCGGCAAGCCCTCCGCCACCAGTACCCTCATGGCGAACCTTCAGATCATCAACCCCGGCGAGATCGCCCGAAGCCACCGCCACACCCCGTCGGCATTCCGCGTCATCGTGGAAGGTACCGGGGCCTACACCACGGTGGAGGGCGAGAAGACCTACATGGATGAGGGCGACTTCATCACCACCCCCAGCTGGACATGGCATGACCACGGCAACGAGGGCGACACCCCGATGGTCTGGCTCGACGGCTTGGACGTTCCCTTCGTCAACATGCTGGAGGTGGGCTTCTACGACCAACTGGAAACCCAAGCCCAGAATCTCACCAGGGCCGACGACATGTCCCTGCGGCTCTATGGTGCGGGCTCAATGAGGCCCACTTGGGAACACCACCAAGGCCTGCACTCCCCGCTCCTCAACTACAAGTTCCAGCGGGCCTACGAGGCACTGAAGGAGCTGGCGAAAGACACAGAGGGCAGCCCCTACGACGGCATCTGCCTGGAGTACACCAATCCGCAGACCGGCGGCCCAGCCATGGCCACCATCGCCTGTTTCGTGCAACTGCTGGAGCCCGGCCGCCACACCAAGGCCCACCGCCACACCGGTGGCACCATCTTCCACGTCATCAAGGGCAAGGGCTACTCAGTAATTCGTGGCGAGCGGTTTGACTGGCAGGCCAAGGACACCTTCGTGGTCCCCAGCTGGGCCTTCCACGAGCATGTGGCGGAGGACGAGGCGGTGCTGTTCAGCTACAACGACAGCCCGCTGCAACAGCCCTTCGGGCTTTATCGCGAAGAGGCCTACGAGGAAAATGGAGGCCACCAGTTGGTCACCGGGGCATTCGCCGGGTAAGACGAAGACGAAGCACCCAGGCGAACGTAGTGTACCGTTCACCGGACAACGTATAATGAGATTGAACAGCAGGGGGCAAGTGGCTCATCACTTGGCATCCCGCAACTGATGTTCCTCAAAGGGGGAGCTTTTGACTACAGGTACATTCAAGGTTAAAGCAGGACTGGCCCAGATGCTCAAGGGTGGCGTCATCATGGACGTGGTGACGGCGGAGCAGGCGGCAATAGCCGAAGAAGCAGGCGCCGTTGCAGTGATGGCCTTGGAGCGGGTGCCAGCCGACATACGCGCTGCTGGCGGCGTGGCACGCATGGCGGACCCGTCACGCATCCAGATGATTCTGGAGACCGTCAGCATTCCGGTGATGGCCAAGTGCCGTATAGGCCACTTTGTCGAGGCACAGGTTCTGGAGTCCATGGGTGTCGACTACATCGACGAGTCTGAGGTGCTCACGCCAGCTGACGAGGACCATCATGTGTGGAAGCACAACTTCAAGGTCCCCTTCGTGTGCGGCTGTCGCGACCTCGGCGAGGCGCTGCGCCGTATATCCGAAGGCGCTGCCATGATGCGCACCAAGGGCGAGGCGGGCACTGGCGATATCGTAGAGGCGGTCCGCCACATGCGGTCGGTGATGGATGCCATTCGCAAGCTGCAGAATATGCCCGACGACGAGTTGGTCACCGAAGCCAAGAACCTTGGCGTTAATCTCGACCTGCTTATCGAGACACGCACCCTGGGACGCCTCCCCGTGGTCAACTTCGCCGCAGGAGGCATCGCGACTCCCGCCGACGCTGCCCTGATGATGCAACTGGGGGCCGACGGCAACTTCGTGGGCTCCGGCATCTTCAAGTCCAACGACCCAGCCCCGCGGGCCAAGGCGATTGTGGAAGCCACGACCCATTACAACGACCCAGCCATCATCGGTGAGGTGTCCAAGAATTTGGGCGAGGCCATGGTGGGAATCGGGATCCGGACCCTCGACGAGGCTGAGCTCCTTGCGCCGCGCGGTGTCTAAGAGCGGCTTGCGGAAGCGGAATTGCGAGGACAGCGGCCACCGGTGAAGGTTGGTGTGCTGGCCGTTCAAGGTGATTTTGCAGAGCACCAAGCTGCACTGGAACGCATTGGCCAAAAATCGGTGCAAGTGCGTCTGCCCCGTGACTTGGAGTCGTTGGACGGTCTGATAATCCCCGGAGGGGAAAGCACCACCTTCGCCAAACTCATGGATTTCTATGATCTCCGGGGTCCGATCACCGCATTTGCCCAGAAGGGGGCTGCGGTATGGGGCACCTGCGCAGGTCTCATCATGATGGCCCGCGAGCTTACCGAACCCAAGCCCACACCCATGGGACTTATGGACATCGCGGTGGAGCGCAATGCCTTCGGACGACAGGTGGACAGCTTCGAGGCAGACCTGTCAGTGACAGGGCTTGGCGCGGATCCCTTGCGGGCCATCTTCATACGCGCCCCGGCTATCTGTAACGTCGGACCCGAAGTGGAAGTCTTGGCAGCGCTGCCTGACGGTCGTGCGGTGGCGGTGCGGCAAGGGAACCTGTTGGCCACGTCGTTCCATCCCGAATTGGGCGGAGATGGTCGGATGCATCGCTATTTCCTTGATATGGCTGCGCCGGAGGGGATGAGGTGACGGCTACGGACAAACGGGTCCAGGATGACTTGGAAGTACTGATCGAGGCACTGCCGGTGCGGGTCGCCAGCCCATTGCGCGCTAGGGATGACCTTCACGAACTTCTGGAGGTCGTGCTCGACTTGGGGCGGTATCCCGAAGCTCGGTTTCCCCACCAGACCGTGATAATCGATCCGGTCGAGGTGTCGGAGTCCGAGTTGGAGCAAGTGGTGGAGTGCGTGGGCGAGTTCGGTGACGATAACCGGGCTGGCATTACGCGGACCCTGCACCGCTTCTCCGCCATCAGGAACCGCAAGGGAAAGGTTGTCGGCCTCACCTGCAGGGTGGGCCGGGCTGTGTTTGGCACCATCAATATAATCGAGGACCAAGTGCTCTCGGGCCGCAGCACCCTACTCTTGGGCAGGCCGGGCGTGGGCAAGACCACCATGCTGCGGGAGGTCGCGCGCGTTCTGGCGGACAACGCCCAGAAGCGCGTGATAATCGTCGACACTTCCAACGAAATCGCGGGGGACGGCGACATCCCCCACCCGGCCATCGGCCATGCCCGCCGGATGCAGGTGGCAACACCTACGCTGCAACATGGCGTGATGATTGAGGCTGTGGAAAACCATATGCCTGAGGTAATCATCATTGACGAGATGGGCACTGAGCTTGAAGCACTGGCGGCGCGGACCATCGCCGAGCGTGGTGTGCAGCTTATCGCCACCGCCCACGGCAACACACTGGAAAACCTGGTGCTGAACCCCACTCTCTCCGACCTCGTGGGCGGCGTGCAGTCGGTGACTTTGGGCGACGACGAGGCGCGTCGCCGTGGCACCCAGAAGGCAATCCTGGAGCGTAAGGCCCCGCCAACTTTCGACGTTGTGGTGGAGATACAGACTTGGGACCGGGTGGCGGTTCACGACAACGTGAGCCGGGTCGTGGATACCTACCTCCGTGGTGTGCCCATAGTGCCCGAGACCCGGTGGATGGACGAGATTGGCAGGGTGGCGAAGGTGCGGGAAGCGCCCAGCACAACCGTGGAAACCCCGGTGGCCAGGACTGCGGACAGAACTCCGGAAAGAACGACCGACAGAACGCTGGACCGGATCCTAGACCGGGCCCCCATGCCTGCGCGTGAGCCGGAGTCAGGCCCAGCGCAGAAAGTATTCCTGTTTGGCGTGAGAAGAGACAGAGTGGAAGAGGCCGCACAAGAATCGGGCGTTCCCGTAAACGTGGTCAGCGAACTGCGCGTGGCCGATGTGGTGCTGACCACGAAGACCCACTACCGGCGAGGCTCGCGGGTAGTGCGGGCAGCCGAGGAAGCCAACAAGCCTGTATACGTGCTTCGTAAGAACACTGCACCCCATGTGCAGCAGTTCCTGAGAGCCAGGGGTGGTGGCGGAAGTGGCGGAGCCAACGGGGCCGACCCCAAGGTTGATGAAGCACTGCAAGAGGCCCACGAAGCCGCCCAACGGGTGACGGACGGCGCGGAAGAGTCGGTGACGCTACTGCCTCAAGCCGCCTACATCCGCCGCTTGCAGCATTTGCTGGCGGAAAAATATGACGTGGGGTCCCGCAGCGTCGGTCGAGAGCCGCAGCGCCACGTCACTTTCGTGCGACAGTAGAATCCACAAGGGCGTACCACACCGGTAACGAGGGCCGCGCAAGTGTTTATCTCGTTTGAGGGAGGCGAAGGCTCGGGGAAGTCGACTCAAGCCGAATTGCTGGTTCAAGGTTTGGTGGAGTCCGGTCTTCAAGTCGTTCCAATACATGAGCCGGGTTCGACAGGACTTGGCCAGCACTTAAGAAGGTACCTCAAGGACGAGAGTGTATCTTTAACTGGTGCAGCAGAGCTCTTACTCTTTTGCGCTGCACGAGCCCAGCTCGTTGCGGAGATCCTGCGCCCATGTCTAGACAGAGGAGTGCATGTGGTTGCGGACCGCTATGCTGACTCCACCGTGGCATACCAGGGGCATGGCCGGAGGCTGGATATAGAGACCGTTTTGCGGATCAACTCGTTCTCGACGCAAGCTGTTCGACCTGACCTGACCTTTCTGTTGGACTTCGATCCGATGGTAGGCTTGTCGCGGGTGCAGCCACAGATCGACATGTTTCTGGACACTATGCAGGGCAATGAGCTATTTGTTTCTGGGTTAAGGGTGGCGCATCAGTTGAGCTTATTGCCTGACATACCTCACAAAGTAACGCTAGCAGAACCTACGCTGCCGGCAGAGCCCGTTCGGCAGGAGGAGGAAGGCCAGCGGGGGTTCGAAGTGGAGCCGTTGGAGTTCCACCGCAGGGTGAGGCAGGGCTACTTGCAGATGGCTGAGGGGGAACCGCAGAGATGGGTGGTGTTGGATGCGACGCGTCCACGCGAGGAGCTGTCGAACGCGATCTGGGAAGAAGTGCAGTCTCGCTTGGGGGCTAGTCCCTCCGAATGACGTGCAACGGCCCAGCGGCGTATGTGCTCGCTGGGCCGTCGTTGTGAACCTTATGTGCCTAAAGCCGTCTAATCGTCGGCGGCGACCGGGGCAGCCTCGATTTTCTCTGCGATAGCGGCCTTCATCTTGCGCACTCGCGCCAGATCGGGGTAGCCCTCGGTGATCTTGTCGAAGATTTTCTCGCCGTTGGCAAAGACCTCCATGATGCCCTGCCCCTTGGGGGTAATGGTGATGGCAGCATCACCTCCGAAGGCCCGGAAGAACTCATTCGCCATCCACATGGCGGTAGCGTGATGCTGTCAAGGTACGCAGTAGGTGATCTCGACTTGGACTTTTCCTTCTTCCAAAGTAGGACTCCTCGTTGATAATTCGGGCTTCGGCCCGCGGTCTCCAATTCTAGCGAGTTGATGAGGGCCCTTCAACCGGTGTTCGGCACTATGGCATCCAATGCAAGGCGAATCTCGGAGATGACATCGGCGTCGCTCTCAGCCCGCAATGCGCTGGCGAGCGCGCCTCTTGCATCCACGCCACCTATGTGCCCCAATGCCCAGGCGGCGTGGCCACGGACCAGAGCCTCCCCCTCGTTGAGGGCCCGCGCCAAGGCAGGGATTGTGCTCCGGTCACCGATGTTTCCGAGTGCAACGCAGGCGTTGCGTTGCAGGCCGACGCGCTTGGCCCGCTTGATCGGGCTGTGGCGGAAGCGTTCGCGAAACTGCTCCTCGCTCATCTCCAGAATCCAGACAAGGTCCAAAGAGGCGGAATCGGTCTTCCCAAAGGCGGGCTCGCGGGTAGACGATACCTTCAGATTGACCGGGCACACATCCTGGCAGATGTCGCAGCCGAAGACCCAGTCCTGCATGAGGGGGCGTAGTTCGTGGGGAATGGGCCCCCGGTGCTCAATGGTGAGGTATGAGATGCAGCGAGTGTTGTCCAGCTCGTAAGGGGAAACGAATGCATCGGTTGGGCATGCGGTGAGGCATCGGGTGCATGACCCGCAGGTCTTCTTCAGTGGAGGATCAACCTCCAGTTCCAAGTCTGTGATGACCTGCGCGAGGAACACCCAGGATCCGAACTGACTGGTCAGAATGTTGGTGTTCTTGCCGAACCAGCCTGTACCTGCTCGCTGCGCCACGGCCCGGTCCAGCATGGGTCCATCGTCCACGTACCAACGGGAGTTGACGGCGTGGCCCAGCTTGGCGGACACGTCTTCCACCAATGCCTTCATCCTGCGCTTGAGGACTCCGTGGTAGTCCTCCCCCCAAGCGTACGCCGCCACGCGCCCATGTGGCCCACTGTAGGCCACCGCCTCCGGTCTCTCATTGGGAAGATAGCTCACGCCCAAGGATATGATGGACTTGGCGCCTGGCAGGAGTTCTTCAGGGCTAGTGCCCCGTCGCACTCGGGACTCGGTGTACCAAGGCAGACCATCGAGCAGCCCCCGTTGCAGCCGGTCAAGCGCAATCTCTTCGTCCGACTGGAAGCGCTCCGCGGACGATATGCGCACGAGGTCGAAACCCAGCGTTGTCGCTGACTGCTTGATAAGGTTTGCTAGCTCTTGTGGGTACACGAATCTCCCAACGCGCCCTCTACTTGGGCTACTCTCTAACTGTAGCGCAATTCGCGGTGATAACAGAAGTGGGGCTCGTGCTTGACAGCTTCTGGACCTTGGACTATGTTTCCTGCGGCCCGTTATGGGCCGACGAGCGGGAACCAGCAAAGGGGGCGTGGACGGATGTACCCGAGTGACAGGAAGTATTCCAAAGAGCATGAGTGGGCATTGCTGGAGCCCGATGGCAGAGTGCTGATCGGCATCACCGAGTTTGCCCAAGAGGAGTTGGGCGACGTGGTCTACGTCGCCCTCCCCAAGGTTGGGACCCAGCTGACCCAGTTCGCCATGATGGGCGAGATCGAGTCGGTGAAGACGGTGTCCGACCTTTACACGCCGGTGAGCGGGGAAGTGGTGGAGGTTAACGCACTCCTTGGGGACCAGCCTGAACTGGTGAACGAGGATGTATATGGCCAAGGCTGGCTCATACGTATGGCGATCACCGATGAAGCGGAGTTGGGTAACCTGCTGACCGCAGACGAATACCAGGAGATCATCGCTCACTAGTCAGCAACCCCTATTGCCAAGTGGCCGGTCGCATCACCAGCGTGGTTCCGCATCCTTAGGAGTGTTTTCATCCTCAGTCGTTCCCAGCGTCTCCAGCCCGCCTTCTTCCTATTCTTACGAGACTCACAGTGCTATGATTGTTGGAGTCTGTTGTTGTCCAACGTCGGATATTTCGGGTGCCAGCAGAGCAAGTTGATGGAGCATAGATGAGCCCCTTACTTGAGATTTCCGATCTGCGCACCCACTTCTTCACCCAGGAAGGAGTGGTCAAGGCCGTTGATGGTGTCTCCTTCGAGTTGGAGGCAGGCGAGACACTGGCTCTGGTCGGAGAGAGCGGGTGCGGGAAGAGCGTCAGCGCCCTTTCCATCATGCGCCTTATACCGGACCCCCCGGGCAAGATTATCGGTGGGGAGGTTCTGTTCGAGGGCGAGAACCTGTTGGATCTGCCCGACGATGACATCAGGCGGGTGCGCGGCCGGCACATCGCCATGGTGTTCCAGGAACCTATGACATCTCTCAATCCAGTCCTGACTGTGGAGCGACAGCTGACGGAATCGCTGGAACTGCATCTGAGTCTCAACAAGAGGGAGGCTAGGATGGAGGCAGTAAGGCGGTTGGAGGAGGTGGGCATACCCGATGCTGTCAGCCGGGCCCGTCAATACCCCCACCAGTTCAGCGGTGGCATGCGACAGCGGGTGATGATCGCCATGGCTCTGAGCTGTGGCCCCCAAATAGTCATCGCCGATGAGCCCACTACCGCGTTGGATGTGACCATCCAAGCCCAGATACTGGAACTGATGAAGAGCCTTACCCAAGAGCGTGGCGTGGCCCTGATCATCATCACCCACAACCTTGGGGTGGTGGCTCGATATGCGGACCGGGTCAACGTGATGTACGCTGGGAAAATCATCGAACGCGGTTCGGCTAAAGAGGTTTACTACAACCCCAGACACCCATATACCATAGGGCTGCTGAATTCGGTGCCCCGGTTGGACCTGCCGCGCAAGGAGAGGCTGGACCCCATTGAAGGGCAGCCGCCCGACTTGGGGAACTTGGGCGAAGGGTGCTCATTCAGGGACCGGTGCCGTTATTCGGAGGAACGCTGCGTCCAGGAAATCCCGCCCTTGACCCAGGTGTCCGACGGTCACAGCTCAGCCTGCTGGGTATCTCCTAGCCTCAATCGCAACTAAGGGACCGCAACTGGCGAGAATGCAGATGGAAACACGAACGGAAAATAGAGGGCATGGCGACCGCCTCGTGGAGGTGGACTCGCTCAAGATGCACTTCCCAGTACGCTCCGGCTTGGTCTTCCAGCGCACCGTGGCCCATGTGCGCGCCGTGGACGATGTCAGCTTCTTCATACGGCGAGGTGAGACGCTCGGCTTGGTGGGAGAGAGCGGTTGCGGTAAGACGACCACGGGCCGCTGTATTCTGCAACTGTACCGGCCAACGTCGGGCAGCATCACGTTTGACGGCGAAGACTTGTGCGCAATGAATTCCAAGAACCTGCGACAGATGCGCCGGCGCATGCAGGTCATCTTCCAGGACCCCTACAGCTCTCTGAATCCCCGCATGACGGCGGGCAACATCATCGGAGAGCCCTTGACCGTGCACGGCATGGCTGGAAACAGGGCTGAGTACCGCGAGCGAGTCTCCGAGCTTCTGAGCGTGGTTGGCCTCAGCCCGTCGATGGCAGACCGTTTTCCGCATGAGTTCAGTGGCGGGCAGCGACAGCGCATAGGTGTGGCCCGGGCCTTGGCAGTGAACCCGCAGTTCATCGTGTGCGACGAACCGGTGTCCGCTCTGGACGTATCGATTCAAGCCCAGATAGTGAACTTGCTGGAAGAGCTGCAAGAGCGTTTCCAGCTTACCTTCCTGTTCATTGCTCACGACCTCTCGGTGGTGCGCCACATCAGCGACCGGGTGGCGGTGATGTACTTGGGCCATATCGTTGAGATCGCCAGCAGGGAAGAAATCTACGAGAACCCCATACACCCGTATACACGGGCGCTGTTGTCAGCGGTGCCCATACCTGACCCAGTGTTGGATGCCCAGCGAGAGCGAATCCTGCTTACAGGTGAGGTGCCCAGCCCGCTCAACCCGCCAACCGGCTGCGTGTTCCACCCGCGTTGTCCCATTGCTGAGGAGCGGTGCTCCGAGGTGGTGCCGGAACTGAGGGAAGTGGCTACCGATCATTGGGTGTCCTGTATAAAGGCTCCGGGCTACGGGTACTTCTAGCGGTATGGACTCCTCCCTGATACGCAACTTCTGCATCATCGCCCACATCGACCACGGCAAGTCGACCCTCGCTGACCGCTTCCTTGAAGTCACAGGTACGGTAAGCGGAGAGAACATGCGCGAGCAGTTCATGGACTCCATGGAGCTGGAACGAGAGCGGGGGATCACCATCAAGGGCAAGGCCGTCTCCATGAGCTACCGCTATCATGGAGAGGGCTACCTGCTGAACCTCATCGACACCCCAGGTCATGTGGACTTTAGCTACGAGGTGTCGCGTGCCTTGGCTGCTTGCGAAGGAGCCATTCTCGTAGTGGACGCCAGTCAAGGTATCGAAGCGCAGACCTTGGCCAACGCGTACCTGGCTCTTGAGCACGACCTGACTCTAATCCCTGTCGTCAACAAGATTGACTTGCCTCAAGCCGAACCTGAAGCTGTCGCCGCGGAACTGCAGCAAGCCTTGGGCTTCAGTCGTGAGGAAATGCTGTTTGTGTCCGCCAAAGATGGCAAGGGAGTGAACGAGTTGCTGGAGGCCGTAGTGGAGCGGGTGCCTCCGCCTAAAGGGGAACAGGAAGCACCTCTGCGGGCCTTAGTATTCGACTCGGTGTACAACAGCTACAAGGGTATCGTAGCTTACATCCGTGTGGTGGACGGGCAGATATCTTCTGGAGAGCCGATGCTGCTGATGTCCAATAGCAAGGTCTCCGAGCCGCCGGAGGTTGGCATCTTCACCCGTGTGCTCAGCGCCACCAAGACCCTGGGGACGGGACAGGTGGGCTACGTGGCCACCGGGTTGAAGGACGTTCGTGAGTGCCGGGTAGGGGAAACCCTGACCCGAGCCCGCCGGCCAGCTGAAGAGCCTCTTCCAGGCTATGTGGCTTTGAAGTCGATGGTCTACGCTGGTATCTACCCGGCCCAAGGAGAAGAGTATCAAGCCCTGCGCACTGCCTTGGAACGTCTGCAACTCAATGACGCGGCATTGATCTACGAACCGGAAAGCTCGCCGGCCTTGGGATTCGGCTTCCGCTGCGGGTTCTTGGGTCTTCTGCACATGGACATCGTGCAGGAACGTCTGGAGCGCGAGTACGGGCTGGATATCGTGGCCACCGCCCCCAGCGTGCTCTATCAGGTGGTACTGAATGATGGCAGCACTATACAGGTGGACTCGCCCTCCAAGATGCCCGATCCGAACGAGTTCCAGGAAATCCTGGAGCCGTGGCTGTCGCTGACGGTGGTATGCCCAGACACGTACATTGGCGGCATCATGGAGCTGATGGCGGGCAGGCGGGCCCAGTTCAAGCGCATGGAGTACCTGCAGGGGGCCGAAGCGGCGGAAAGTAACGGTAGTGGCGCGTCTCAGAAGCGTGCTGCACGGGTGGTCATGGAGTATGACATGCCCTTGGCCGAGCTGCTGGCAGACTTCTACAACGTTCTGAAATCGCGGACGCAAGGCTATGCGTCCTTGGACTACCTGTTTGCGGGCTATCGCTCCGCCACACTAGTGAAGCTGGACATTTTGCTGAACCACCAAGCGGTGGACGCTCTCTCAGCAATTGTGCATAGGGACAAGGCGCAACAGTACGGCAAAGCCCTCGCTGAGAAACTGCGCGGGATTATACCGCGCCAGCTGTTCGAGGTGCCCATACAAGCCTCCATCGGGAACCGAATCATCGCGCGGGAGACGGTGAGAGCATTGCGCAAGGACGTGCTTGCCAAGTGCTATGGAGGCGACATAACACGGAAGCGCAAGCTACTGGAGAAACAGAAGGAAGGTAAACGGCGCCTCAAGCGGTTCGGTGCCGTGGAGGTGCCTCAAGAGGCTTTCCTGGCGTTGCTGAAGGTAGATGCCGACCAGGATTAGCTAGGCTAGTCCTAACCCTTCTCGCAACGCTTTCAGCTGCCCCAAATGGTCTGCCCAGTGGAAGTCCATGCTTCCTGCGATTATGCGCCCGAGGGTGCGCTCTTCCGTGGTACCGCGGGCCGGCAGATGCACCGGCAAGGACTTCTCCAAGTCGGCCTCACTGGAATCGTCTATCACGCCCTCAAGGCCGCTGAGCACGTCGCCAACCTCTGACATGATCTGACCTATGTCTGCTTGTGCCCTATCGCCGCTGGTATCAGTCACATCAGGGGGCAGGGTCAGCTCAGTGACCTCACCTTGGAGTACGCCGCGGGCTGCTGAGTGGATGCCCCCCGGTGGCGTATCTACCAAATGGTACAGCACCTCGCGGGCGGACCACTCTTCGTCGGTCGACTTCCAATCGAGGCAATAGTCCATACCATCGAGAGTTTGAGACAACTGTTCGCGCATGGCTTGCACCAGTTGTCGCAGTTCGTCCTTCGTGGCCATGCGCGCCTCCTTCAGCCAGCCGGGAGATTGTTGCGTTGCATCATTCTAGCATCGCCCGAGCGCCTCTCGTAAGGCCGTTGAGCAAGGTCCACAAACAGGTAAGCAGGCAATTATCCGCCAGTACAATAGACGGGAATGCAACTCAACCGGGTACCAATCGCCCTTCTGGCCATTGTGCCGGCAGTAGGTGTGTGCTTGGCTATCGTCTATTGGGGATTACCAGCAGGATATAGAAGATAGTAAGGCAGAATAGGAAGAAGCGAGGGCAGTCCATTGGTGCCTTCCAGGCCCTTCCAGGATCGTCCTGTGACACGTCAATCTTGACAGTTAGGGGCGTGTCGGGTAACATCTTAATCACAATTTAATCGGTGACCCCCTTATCCAGAGAGGCAGAGGGAACGGCCCCGCGAAGCCCGGCAACCGGCCAACGCCTTAGGGCGTGGGGTACGGTGCCAAGTCCGGCCCCGGGTGAGCCCCGGGGAAAGATGGGGAAGGGTTAAGAATTCCTGCTTCTCCTCGTGAGAAGCTTTTTTTCTGCCCATGGCTGAAGGTGCCTCCACAATTCGTCACGTATCTGAAAATATGCCTGAAATCAACGCGATAAGCTACGCCAACGGCCAACTCGGACTCCTAGACCAGACCAGCCTACCTGCTGAGTCACGTGTTGTCTGGACCAACGACTACCGGGAAGTAATCCGCTCTGTGCAAGCGTTGCGGGTTAGAGGTGCGCCTGCCTTGGGAGTGGTAGCTGCTTACGCGGTAGTCATGGCGGCGGAACATATTGAAGCACCTTCGAGGGATGAGTTTCTGAGCAGACTCCGCGAAGCCGGTGCAGAAATTGCCAACGCCCGGCCCACTGCTGTCAACATGGGTTGGGCGGTGGAACGGATGCTTAAAGTGGCCAACCTCCACGGGGACCTGCCTGCTGTAAGGGCAGCACTGCTGGTTGAAGCCCAGACCCTCCAGCAAGAAGACGAGGATGCCAATCGCACCATGGGCGGCCATGGCGCTGGATTGCTGCCAGAAGGTGGTGGGGTTCTTACCCACTGCAACACGGGTGCTCTCGCTACTGCAGGTTACGGTACTGCCTTGGGTGTCATCCGGGCTGCGTGGGAGGGTGGCAAGCGGTTCAATGTGTTCGCCACCGAGACGCGTCCGGTGATGCAGGGGGCAAGGCTCACCACTTGGGAACTGGTGCAACTTGGCATTCCTGCCACCCTGATCGTGGATTCGGCAGCCGGATTGTTAATGCGTAGCGGCGAAATCACATGTGTGATAACCGGTGCAGACCGCATCGCCGCCAATGGCGACACGGCCAACAAGATTGGTACCTATGCCCTGGCAGTGCTGGCCAGGGAGCACGGTCTACCCTTCTACATTGCTGCCCCTACCAGCACCGTCGACCTCAGCATCGCTTCTGGCGAGGGCATACCTATTGAGGAACGTGATGCCTCGGAGGTCACTGGGTTTCGCGAGGTGCGAACTGCGGCGGAAGGCATAAGCGCCCGCAACCCTGCCTTCGATGTCACCCCCTGCCAGTACATTCATGCCGTTGTCACCGAGCAGGGCGTGTCGCGCCCGCCATACAGTGAGTCACTGGACCTAGCCGTGCGTGCGGGTATGGGTGGCAGGTCGGTGGGCCTCGATGACTAGAGCTCCTTACAACGACGCTGCCCGCGTGGGCATAGTAGGGGGTAGTGGCCTCTATGCCATGGAAGGTCTCATCGGGGCCGAGCCAGTAGATGTAGACACTCCCTTCGGCAAGCCCAGCGATTCAATCATTGTGGGCGAGCTGTGTGGCGTGCCCGTGGCCTTCCTGCCCCGGCATGGTCGCGGGCACCGCATCAGTCCCACTGAATTGCCCGTGCGCGCCAATATCTACGCACTGAAGACCCTTGGAGTAGAGCGCCTCATCTCGGTGAGCGCAGTGGGCAGTCTCAAGGAGGAATTGCGGCCACTGGACATGGTAGTGCCAGACCAGCTTATCGACCGCACCTACCGCCGCGTGAGCACCTTTTTCGAGGACGGTATCGTGGGCCATATCGCCTTTGCCCAACCTTTCTGTCCTCACCTAAGCGGCCTGCTATACGAGGCGGCTAAGACGTCGGGAGTGACTACCCAGATGGGTGGTACCTGCATTGTGATGGAGGGGCCCGCGTTCTCCACTGTCGCCGAATCGAATCTGTACCGTTCATGGGGCGCCGACCTCATTGGCATGACGGCTTTGCCAGAGGCGAAGCTGGCCCGTGAGGCGGAGATGTGTTACGCCACCTTGGCTTGCGTCACCGACTACGACGTCTGGCACAGCAGCGAGGAGCAGGTGACGGTGGAGTTAGTGGTGGCCAACCTGTTAAAAAACGTAGCAGCTTCACAGGAGGCGCTGCGTAGGCTGCTGCCCTCGATGAGTTCTGAGCGACCCTGCGACTGCAGTAGCGCCCTGCGCGATGCGGTGATCACAGCACGGGACGCGATACCAACTGAGGCTAAGGAGACACTGCAGCCTATCATAGGCAAGTACATCAGTTAGGGAGGATAAATGGCACGACAAGACCCCGGAGAGCCCTTCTTCCGGATCGACTCGGATGAGGCTGCTGCCATGCTGACGGCGGAGCCAGGCGGCACAGCGATGATCGATGTGCGCCGCGAAGACGAATGGATCAGTGGACACGTTACGAGCGCCGTACACATACCCATCGATGACCTGATGGGACGCATCGACGAGTTGCCTCAAGACAAGAAGCTGTTGTTCATCTGCGCTGCCGGTGTGCGCAGTGGCTTGGCCTGCGAGATGGCGGCCGCCCTCGGTTTACCTGCCGACTCGCTGTACAACGTGGAAGACGGCACGCCCACATGGATAGAAAGAAATCACCCCACGTCCTACGGCGACGCGCCCTAGGGCCAGAAGAGAGGAGTACGACTTGCAAGATCAAGCTCGACGCGGAGATGTGAAAGACATCTCCCTAGCCGATGCAGGGGTCAGGCTCATCGATTGGGCTGGCCGGGAGATGTCGGTGCTGCGCCTCATAAGGGAGCGCTTTGCCAAGGAGCGTCCTTTGGAGGGCCTGCGCTTGGCGGCCTGTCTGCATGTGACCACTGAGACCGCAAACCTTGCCTTGACCCTGAAGGACGGGGGGGCAGACTTGGTAGTCTGTGCCAGCAACCCCCTCAGCACGCAGGATGAGGTGGCAGCCGCACTGGCGTCTGTCTACGACATCCCCACGTTCGCCATTAAGGGCGAGGACAACGAGACATATTACCAGCACATCAACAGCGTCCTCGATACCAAACCTCAAGTTACCCTGGATGATGGGGCCGACTTGGTGGCTACCCTGCATACAGACCGTCGCGATGCGCTGGACAGCGTACTGGGAGGCACCGAGGAGACCACCACTGGGGTCATACGGCTGCGAGCCATGGCCCAGGAAGGCCTCCTCACCTACCCCATCGTGGCAGTCAACGAGGCCGACACCAAGCACATGTTTGACAACCGGTACGGGACTGGTCAGAGCACCTTGGACGGCATTACACGGGCCACCAACGTACTCTGGGCCGGCAGGAAGGTTGCGGTGTGCGGTTATGGCTGGTGCGGACGGGGCATCGCCCAGAGGGCGCGGGGCATGGGGTCTCATGTCATAGTGACCGAGGTGGACCCGGTACGGGCCTTGGAAGCTGTGATGGATGGCTTCACCGTCATGCCCTCGATGGAGGCTGCCAGCCAAGCCCAGGTGTACATCACCGTCACCGGTGGTCTGAAGGCCTTGGGCAGGGAGCATTTCGAGGTGATGCCCGACGGCATCATTCTGGGCAACAGCGGCCACTTCAACGTAGAGATCGACATACCGGCATTGGAAGATTTGTCGGTCGGCAGCCGTGAACTGCGTCCCTACGTCCAAGAATTCACCATGCGCGACGGACGTCGCATCTATCTGCTGGGCGACGGTCGCCTCATCAACCTGGCTGCTGCCGAAGGGCATCCCTCCAGTGTGATGGATATGAGCTTCGCCAACCAAGCCTTGTCCGTGGAATACCTTATTGGCGGTAAGCAGAAGCTGGAACCCGGGGTGTACGCTGTGCCACGTGACCTGGACATGCAGATTGGAAGCCTGAAGTTGACCTCCATGGGCATCGCCATAGACACCCTCAGCGATGAGCAGTCCCGCTACCTCGCGGGCTGGCAAGAAGGGACTTAATGTAACCAGAGACGGACTTGACGCAATTAGGGAGGATGTTCCAATGAGCTTTATATTTATGGACTCACCCTCGTATCTACTGACTTCCGAGTCGGTAACCGAGGGACACCCAGACAAGCTGTGCGACCAGATTTCTGATGCCGTGCTTGATGCCGTGCTTCGAGATGACCCCATGGGACGGGTCGCTTGCGAGACCGTAGCTACCAAGAACCTTGTCATGGTCACCGGAGAGATCACCACAAATGCCAATCTGGATTTCAGCGGTATTGCCCGAGATGTCATGAGCGGCATAGGCTACACCGATGTCAAGTATGGACTGGACGGCGGATCGTGCGGAGTGGTCGCCCATGTCAGCCAGCAGTCGGCTGACATCAGTACCGGAGTTACCACGTCCCTTGAGCACCGGGGACAGGCTGCCGCCGACGCACGGCGTGCGACTGGGGCTGGCGACCAAGGTATGATGGTCGGGTTCGCCTGCAACGAGACCGAGGGTTTGATGCCCTTGACTGTGGACCTTTCACATCGCCTCGTAGAGCGACTGGCCAAGGTCCGGAAGAATGGCACCCTCCCCTATCTCGGGCCGGACGGCAAGTCCCAGGTCACCGTCGAGTATCGCTACGGAAAGCCACACCGTGTCGATGCCGTAGTCATCAGCACGCAACATGATGACACTGATGACCGCGCAGCCTTCACTGAGCAGATTCGTGGCGACATCATCCATCACGTGATCAATCACGTGGTCCCCGCTGAAATGCTGGATGAAGATACCAAATACTACGTGAATCCGAGTGGATGGTTTGTCATTGGCGGCCCGCAAGGCGATACCGGACTCACCGGGCGCAAGATTCTAGTCGATACCTACGGTGGGATCGCCCGTCATGGTGGTGGCGCTTTCTCCGGGAAGGACCCCACGAAGGTCGACCGCTCCGGTGCGTACGCTGCTCGATACGTGGCCAAGAACATCGTGGCTGCTGGGCTTGCCGATCGCGCTGAGGTCATTGTTGCCTATGCCATAGGGGTTGCCGAACCGATCTCGGTTTCAGTGGAGACCTTTGACACCAACCATGTTCCCAACGATAAGTTTGATGGTCTGATCCGGGAAAACTTCGACCTCCGTCCCGGCGCGATCATTGAGGACTTGGGTTTACGGCGCCCCATATACCAGAATACGGCTGCCTACGGGCACTTCGGCCGCAACGACCTGGATCTTCCTTGGGAACGCACTGACAAGGCGGATGTCCTCCGCAGCAAGGCAGGCTTGTAACCTTAGTGCGCCATGACCACTGGCAGCGTTATCAAGTTCGGCACCGATGGTTGGCGGGGTCTTATTGCTCGCGATTTCACCTTTGAGAACGTGGCCCGCTGCGCCCAAGGCATCGCTGCCTACTTGCGGGAGCAGGACGATGCATCTCAAGGTCTCGTGGTCGGGTACGACACCCGGTTTGGCTCACGCCAATTCGCCGAATGTGTAGCCGAGGTAGCTGCGGGCAACGGTGTACCTGTGATCCTCGCTGACCGTCCTGGGCCTACGCCTGTGGTCTCATATCAGGTGCTTGTGCGCAAGGCGGCTGGCGGTGTCATGATCACCGCCAGCCACAACCCGCCTCTTTGGAATGGCATCAAGTTCAAGCCGCCATACGCGGGCAGCGCTACGCCGGAAGTGACTGATGCCTTGGAAGCGTACATCAGCGCTTTAGGCACTGACTCCCCCAACTCTATGCCTTTGGATGAAGCGCGCTCCCAAGGGCTGGTGCAGGACTGCAACCCCATGTCCGACTACACTGCCCACTTGGAATCCCTGCTAGATGTATCTGCCGTCAGGTCATCAGGTGTTAAGGTGCTGGTGGATAACATGTATGGAGCGGGGTCTGGTTACTTCTCCGCTATCCTTCATGGAGGAACCACATCCGTTACCGAGATGCACGCTGAGATCAATCCAGCCTTCCCGGGTATGGGGCAGCCGGAGCCTATTGAGAAGAACCTTGGGCAGTTGATGGCAGCGGTGCCAGCGACCGGAGCACACGTGGGTATCGCGTTGGACGGAGATGCCGACCGGCTGGGCGTGGTCGATGAGCAAGGCGTCTTCCTGACGCCACTCCACGCCTTTGCCCTGCTTGCCCTCTACCTGCTGGAGGTGGAAGGAAAACGTGGAACACTGGTCAAGTCCCTCACCAATACTGCTATGACCTATCGTTTGGGGGAACTGTACGGCGTTGATGTGCAGGAGACCAAGGTCGGATTCAAGTACATCAGTCCTCTGCTGATGGATCCCGGAGCGCTGATTGGCGGTGAGGAGAGTGGTGGCTACGGATTCCGTGACCACATCCCCGAGCGAGATGGTGTGCTCAGTGGGCTGTACTTCCTCTCGCTGATGGCCAAACTGGGCAAGACGCCCTCGGAACTGGTGGACTACCTGTATGACAAAGTGGGCCCCCACCACTACCACCGGCTCGACGCTCCCTTCTCGCCTGCTGACCGCACATCTATCCTACAAAAACTGGAATCGGCGAGCGTGGACCAACTTGGAGGTCTCGTGGTGACAGGCAGCGACTATATCGACGGACGGCGCTACCTGTTCGACAACGCTTGGGTCGTAGTGCGATTCTCAGGTACGGAGCCTCTGCTGAGGATTTACGCCGAAGCTGAAAGCCCCGACAAGGTGCAGGAGATACTCAAGGCTACTACGACCTTCTTGGGGATCTAAACCCGCTTTATCCACGGGCATCCTCGGCCATCTAGGCTAAGGCTGTTCATCACTTCCCCACTGTATCTCTTTCGGGTCAGCGCGAGCACAAAAGAAATCCCGGCGAAACGCCGGGATTTGACGCTTTCCTCGAAAGTGGGAACGTTGTTTGAATCTATCGTTTGGTGTACTGAGGCGCTCGCCGTGCACGCTTCAGTCCGTACTTCTTGCTTTCCTTAATGCGCATGTCGCGGGTAAGGAAACCGTGGCGGCGTAGTTCTGGTTTCAATGTTTCGTCGTAGGCCACCAACGCCCACGCAATACCGTGGCGAATGGCATCCGCTTGGCCCGATGGGCCACCCCCCTGCACTTTTGCTCGGATGGTGAACCTGTCGCGCAAGTTGGTGACCCTCAGAGGCTCTTCGGTCTGCTGGCGCCATATGGGCCAGGATATGGCTTCTTCCAAGGGCTTTCCATTTACCTGATCTTGGGTTGAGTCCCCGGGGTACAGGCGTACACGGGCAATAGCCGTCTTTCGCTTTCCCGTTCCGTAGAAATACTGCTGGTTTGCCTGCTGCACCACTGTACTTACCTGCGCCTTCTCTTGCTTATGCGTTTTCGGAGGAGTGATCGGCTGGGGTCTGTGTTACTTGAGGCTGCCCAACTTGGGACTGATGGGGATGGTCATTGCCGGAGTATACCTTAAGGCGCCGGAGCATGTCGCGACCGCGCTTATTGGCGGGAAGCATGCCGCGCACGGCCAGCTTAATGACGCGATCCGGGTGCTGTTCCAGCATGTCCCGCAGCAGGAAGCTCTTGAGGTTCCCCACATAACCACTGTGACGATAGTAGGTCTTCTGCATTAACTTTCGACCCGTCACCCTAACCTGTCCGGCGTTGATGACCACTACATAGTCGCCTGTCAGTTGGTGCGCCGTATAGGTGGGCTTGTCCTTGCCCTGTAACGTCCTCGCGATGCGGGCAGCCATCCTTCCCAAGGTCTCGTTGGATGCGTCCATCACGTGCCACTGGGGGTCTAGGTCTGCTGGGCGGGCTGAGTAAGTTCTTATTCTCTTCATGTCCCTTTGCTCTCCGGGGGGAAGTCATTGTATTCCACAGACATCAGGCAGAGGCCCTTGGCCGGGAGGACGGCGCACCAAGCTGGCACAACTGTCTCGCCTGCGAGGATACTTTCGAGCACTGAAGGCTCCATCCCCCCTAAGCCTACTTCCAGTAAGACCGCACCTGCCCGACGTATCTGGTGAGGCAGGAAACCGTTGGCTTGGGTTTGCATCAGTACTAAGTCTCCGTCACGCCAAAGCTCCCAGCGTCGCACGTCGCGGACCGTGGTCCTGTCGGGGGGCAACGTTCCGGCCAAACACGAGAAATCGTGCAGGCCGTGCAGAGCATGGGCCGCTTCATTCATAGCATCCACATCAAGTGGGTCCCTCACCCAGTGCGAGAACTCTCGCATGAGAGGCGACGGCGTAGGGCTGTTCAGAAATGTGTAACGATATCTGCGGGTGAGGGCAGACTTCCGAGAATGAAAGTCATAGTCCGTCTCGTAGCTCCCTCTGACCTTGATATCAGATGGCAGATAGGAGTTAAGCCCCCTCAAGAAAACCTCTGGGGATAACGGAGCCATGGTGAGGAAGTCGACCACTTGGGCCTTTGCATGGGCACCGGAGTCGGTACGGCTTGCTCCACGGATACGTACTGCTTGTCCTGTCAGGCGCTGGAGAGCGCTCTCCAATTCCCCTTGAATGGTGGGGTGGCCGTGCTGCAGTTGGAACCCATGGTAGTGGGTTCCTTGATACTCGACAACTAGAGCTAAACGGCGCTGCTCGACAGGCTGTCGTCCTTCGCTAGCCGGATAATCCTTTTGGAATGTCCGGTCAGCGGGAGAAAAAGGGGATTCTAGAAGAAGGTCGGCCATGGCCAAGAAGCGCCCTAAACCAGTTCCAGCATGGCCATGGAGGCCCCGTCGCCTTTACGTCGGCCGAGATGGATGATGCGGGTGTAGCCGCCCTGCCTATCGGCATATCGTGGCGCGAGGTCGTCGAATATACGCTTGACCACTGCTGGGTTGGGCAGTGCTGACAATGCCAGCCGACGGTGGTGAAGCGACCCTACTTTGCCGTGGGTGATCATCTTTTCCGCAAATGAACGGGCTTCTTTGGCCTTGGCCTCGGTGGTGGTGATGCGCTCATGGCGCACCAGATCCCCCACCAGATTGCGCAGCATGGCTTCACGGTGCGCACTGGGTCTGCTCAGTTTTCTTCCTGCAACTCGATGTCTCATAGCTACATTCGGAGCGCATTCCGGCTGGAAAGCCGGAAGCTAGTCCACCTCTCCGTCCTCGTAGTCTTCGCTGGTGGCGTCGTCGTCCTGCACGTCGGGCTGTAAAGTGGCCCTAACGGCAGGCTGTTCGTCCTCGTCCTCATCGTCGAAGAAGTCATCTTCATCGTCTTCATCGTCCATCTCTTCGACTGCGCCTGTGCGCTCGCCAGTGAATCCCACCGGCAGGTCCTCTCCCAAGTCGTCATAGGCCGAGTGCCATTCGGGCTCTTTTTCCCCGATACCCACCAAGGCCTCGGTGCGGATCGGACCGGAACCGTCCAGCCCCAACTCCTGCATCTTACTCTTCAGCTCTTCAAGCGATTTTTCGCCGAAATTCCTGATTTTGAGCAGTTCTTCGTCAGGAGTCTCCAACACCTGCCCTACCTTGGACATGTGGGCCCTCTTAAGACAGTTGAGGGTGCGGGGTGACAGTTGAAGCCTTTCGACTGGCATCTGATAAATCTCGGGCGGCACAGAGAGAGACCTTTCCTCTTGCATCGCTGTGCCCCGTCCCAAACCGCTGAAGAGGAAGAAATGTGTAACTAAGATCTCCGAGGAACGCCGCACCACTTCGGCAGGAGTGACGGTACCGTCTGTCCATACCTCCAACAACAACCTCTCGTAGTTGGTGTTAGTGGTGTTGCCCGCCCGGGTCTTCTCCGTGAAGTAGTTCACCTTGCGCACTGGATTGTAGATGGCATCGACCGGTAACACACCGATTGGCATGCCGGGCAAACTGTCGCCCGACAAGGCTGGTTCATAGCCGGTGCCGGGCTCCACGTTGAACTCGACCGACAGAGATGCCTCATTGGAGTCCAATGTGGCTAAGTGAAGCTCCGGGTTAACTATCTCGAAGTCAGCGGAAGTAGCAATGTCGCCAGCGCAGACGCGTCCTTCGCCATTGACCTCAAGCCTCATCTTGGTGGGCCGGTCATTGCCGGAGCGAATCCGCACCCGCTTCACGTTGAGGAGGAACTCGGTGACCTCCTCCTTCATGTAGGGTAGGGAGGCGTACTCGTGTAGCACGCCCTCGATCTTCACCCAAGTGATGGCGTTTCCGGGCATGGAGCTTAGGAGCACTCGGCGTAGGGCATTGCCAATGGTAATGGCAAAGCCTCTCTCCAAGGGCTCCACGGCGAACTTGGCCCAGTTTTCCCCTGATTCCAGCATGCGTGTCTGGGGAATGGGAGGCTCAGGGGCGCCTCCTGCACGGGTTGTCAGAACAGTGGGCTCGAGCATGTCACCCCACTACCTAGAGTAATATTCGACTATCAGACGGGCCTGGATGGTGGCCATCACATCTTCGCCACTGGGAAGGCTGGTCACAGTGCCGCTCATGGCCTCCGTATCTAGTTGCAGCCATTCCGGGACTGGTCGCCTCGGGATGTCCTCGACTAGGGCCTTGTAGAAGTCTTTTTCTTTACGAGACGGCTTCCAGCCGATGGTATCGCCTTGTTTCAATATGTAGGACGGGATGTCGGTGTTGCGCCCGTTCACTTGGAAGTGACCGTGCTGCACCAATTGGCGGGCCTGATTTCGGGACTCAGCAAACCCCAACCGGAAGACAGCGTTGTCCAACCTACGCTCCAGCATCTGCAATAGATATTCGCCAGTAACGCCAGGGCTACGAAACGCTTGGTCCATATAGTTGCGGAACTGTCGTTCCAGCACGCCGTAGATGTAGCGGGCTTTCTGCTTCTCCCGCAACTGAATGCCGTGGTCCGATAGCCTTCTGGGGCGCCCGCCCCCACGGCTTCCGGGAGTGCTGCGTCTTCGCTCCACGGCACACCGAGGGCTGAAGCACCGCTCCCCTTTGAGGAACAGTTTCTCAGTTACTTGCCGACACAGCCGGCAGACGGGTCCTGTATAGCGCCCCATTGTTCCTTCTTTCCCAGTCTGTGCTCAATCCGCCGAGGATCGTTCGGTTAGTGCGGACCAAGTGCATCGTCATGCTAAGCGAGCCGCATCTTGGAAGGCTAAGTTCGTCGCTTCTTGGGAGGTCGGCAACCATTGTGCGGGATAGGTGTGACATCGCGTATGGCGCTGATGCCCAAGCCAGCTTGCTGTAGCGAGCGTATAGCCGCCTCGCGCCCTGCTCCTGGGCCGCGTATGTAAACGTCCACATGGCGCAGGCCGTGCTCCATTCCACGTCTCACTGCCAGTTCGGCAGCTCGCTGTGCTGCGAAGGCAGTGCCCTTGCGGGAGCCTCGGAAACCGGCAGTTCCTGCGCTCGCTGAGGCGATGACGTTGCCCACCATATCTGTGAGCGCGATGACCGTATTGTTGAAGGTGGAGTGGATATAGGCACGTCCCCGAGGGACCACCTTTCTCTCTCTTCTACGCTGCCTAGGTCTGGGCATTTTCCCTTACTCCTCGTTCCGCCGTTACTTCTTGCCGCCAGTGCGACGCCCGCGACCGGCGACGGTGCGGCGTGGCCCCTTGCGTGTTCGTGCGTTAGTACGGGTGCGCTGGCCTCTGGCAGGCAGACCACGGCGGTGCCTCAGTCCGCGGTATGCGCCGATCTCGATCAAGCGCCGGATGTTCATGTTGACTTCGCGACGCAGGTCGGTCTCGACCTTGTACTCCCGGTCGATGATCTCTCGCAGCCTATCCAACTGCTCTTGGGAAAGCTCCCTCAGACGTGGCCTGTTGCCATCGTCAAGACCCATCTTGTCCATGATCTCTTCGGAAATCGCGGGACCGATGCCATAGATGGAGCGGATCGATATATCCACCCGTTTTCCATCAGGGATGTCTACGCCTGCTACACGAGCCATACATTGCCTCCGTGTTTAACCATACTGTACCCGATCATCTTGGGCTAACCTTGCCGCTGAGCGTGGCGACCGTTGGTACAGATTACGCGCACCCTGCCCTTGCGCTTGATCACACGACACTTGTCGCAGCGTGGCTTAACTGATGCCCTTACTTTCACTCGTCAGTACCTACTTGAACCGGTATGTGATTCGGCCCCGTGTCAGGTCGTATGGGGATAGCTCCACCAGCACCCGATCTCCCGGAAGAACCCGGATGAAATGGAGCCTGATCCTGCCCGACACGTGGGCCAACACCTGGTGCTCGTTGGCCAATTCCACTCTGAACATGCCATTAGGCAAGGCTTCAGTGACTTTCGCCTCTACCTCGATCGCTTCTTTCTTGGCCATAGCCCTCCCAGGTTATTGTGCGGACACTTCCGCTAGCGAGGCCGAGTTAGCACCTCGGCTTCTCCGTCACGAATGGCTATTGTATGTTCGAAATGGGCGGAGAGCTTACCATCGGCCGTCACCACCGTCCAGTCGTCATCCAGCACCTTGGTGCGCCAGTCCCCGACGTTTACCATGGGCTCAATGGCAATGCACATTCCCTTCCGCAGGAGAACGCCCTTACCCGGAGTGCCGTAGTTTGGGATCTGCGGGTCTTCGTGCAGGAACCGTCCCACGCCGTGGCCGACGTACTCGCGCACGATGCCGTATCCCCTACTTTCGACGAAGGTTTGAATGGCGGCTCCTATGTCGCCAACTCTCGCACCGTCTCTGGCAGCCTTGATACCTTCCTCCAATGATAACCTTGTGACCTCAATCAGGTCCTCGGCTTCGGGGGTTATCTTGCCCGCGCCGACGGTAATGGCCGCGTCTCCTATGAACCCGTCGATGGTGGCCCCCACGTCCATCTTCACCAAGTCACCGTCTTGGATGACCCGATTGCCAGGGATGCCGTGGACTATCTCCTCATTCACAGAGGTGCAAACACAACCGGGGAAGCCACGGTATCCTTTAAAGGTCGGTACGGCCCCATGCCTGCGTATTTCACGGTTCGCGACGGCATCTAACTCCTGAGTCTTCATGCCAGGACGGATAGCTTGGCGCAAGGCTGCATGGGCAGCGGCCACAATTGCACCGGCATGCCGCATGGCCTCCATCTCTTTCTCTGACTTGATAGTGATTCCGCCCTTGTAAGGCGAAGCGGAGTTGGAGGCTGTTTCCCGCTTTGGTGATTGTCGTGTTCCGCCGTTAGTCATGCGTTATTCTACGCCTAATGCACCGGTTTAGAAAGCCTGTTATCTTGGGTAGCTGGGCAGATGATGGCCTCTTTGATGCGTTGTCTTACTCTTTCGACGGTGCCTGTTCCGTCGACTTTGACAAGTTTACCCGCCCTCGCGTAGAAGTCCACTACCGGGGCCGACTCTTCCTGGTAAGCGCGCAGCCTGCGTACTAGCGCCTCAGGCTCGTCGTCCGCACGCCTTTCCAACCGTCCGTTGCAATAATCGCACAGGCCGCTGTTGCGTGGAGGACTGGCTTCGGTGTGATAGATGGACTGGCACCGGTTGCACACCAAGCGCTTGCCAAGCCTGTCGGCTAAGGCCTCTTGGGTGACATCAATGAGAAGGGCACAGTCTATGTCCATGCCCGCAAAGTCCAAGGCGCGATCCAACTCCAAGGCTTGGTTCACATTACGAGGGAAACCGTCCAGCACGAACCCATCGGAGTAGGATGGCGAGTTGATCTCATCCAGTATCATGGCTATCGTGATTTCATCAGGCACCAGCAGGCCGCTGTCGACGTAGGTCCGCACCTGCTGGCCCAGAGGCGTGCCTTCGCGCTGGTGCCGCCGGAATAAATCACCTGACGACAAGGACGGCACCGAAAGGCACTCCGCCAGGAATTTGGTCTGCGTTCCTTTTCCCGCTCCGGGGAATCCCAAAATCACTACGTGCATGGATCTGATGTCCTACCTCAAGAACCCTTCGTAGTTTCGCATGAGCAACTGAGCCTCCAACTGACGCAGGGTGTCCAAGGCGACGCCCACTACGATCAGCAGGCTAATGCCACTCAACTGGATTGCTTGGACGTCGGTGACGCTGGACGCGAGGAATGGCACTATGGCAACGAAACCGAGGAACAAGGCTCCGCCCCAAGTTAGGCGGATAATCACCCGATTCAGGTAGTCTTGCGTAGGCTGTCCCGGCCTGATGCCGGGTATGAATCCTCCGTTGCGCTGCAGGTTCTCGGCTAGGTTCTGCTGTTGGAAGGTTACGAGTGTGTAGAAGAAAGTGAACATCACCACCAGCACGAACACCATGATCCAGTACACGAAGAATGTGGGACTGAATATTCTTTGGAATCCAAGGGCGACATCGCCCAGCCAGCCACCGCTGGTGCCCAGGTAGCTGGCGATAACGCCGGGGAGAATCACGACAGCAAAGGCAAAAATCAGGGGAATCATGCCTGCGGAGTTTACTCTGATGGGCAGGTAGCTGGACCCAGTCTGCCGGTACATGCGACCGCTACGGAATATGCTGCGCCCGTACTGCACTGGGATACGCCGGTGCGCCTCATTGAACATCACTATCAGGGAGATAATCGCCAGTCCAACTATGATCATGCCCAGGAGCCCTGCGGTGTTGTCTCTGTCGAGGAACCCCTGCTGCACGATGTCGGGAATGGATGCGACGATACCTGCGAAGATGATCAGTGAGATGCCGTTCCCGATGCCCCTCTCGGTGATCAGTTCACCCATCCACACTAGGAAGATGGTGCCCGCTGTCAGCGATATTACGATAGCGAGTGTGTCAATGTTCATGCCTATGTTGTCCACCACGCCGGCTTGGCGCAGCAGTTGCATCTGACCGAAACCTTGCGCCAATGCTATAGGCACAGTCAGGTAGTGGACCATACGGTTGATTTTCTGGCGCCCGGATTCTCCCTCGCGGGAGATCTGTTGCAGCTTGGGTATGACTGGCGTGAGTAGCTGCATTACAATGGATGCGGTGATGTAGGGATAGACTCCCAAGGCCGCGACACTGAGGCGACGTAGTGCGCCACCGCTGAAGAGATCAAGAAAGCCCAGGAGCTGGTCGTCACGGAACTGCTGGTCCAGCAAGGCAGTGTCCACCCCTGGTATGGGGATGTGGGCGATGAACCTGTAAATGGCAAGAAGGGCCAAGGTAAAGAGCACCTTGCCCCTTAGGTCGGGGATGCGCATGGCATCCACCGCAGCCTGTAATAGCCTGGGACGAGTCCCGGCCTCTTGGGCCATCATCAGGCCTGGTACTCCTCCACGCTGCCACCGGCCGCCTCGATTTTCTCGCGAGCCGATGCGGTAAGCTTGTGTACCGCCACTGTCAGGGGCACGCCCAACTCACCGTCCCCCAGTATCTTTACCGGCAACTTGCGGTTGCGTACCAGCCCCTGCTGGTGCAGCAATTCAGGTGTGATTCGTGTGCCTTGTGGAAAGTCGGCCAAGCGTTCCAGCTTTACCGTTGCATACTCAATACGGAATATGTTGGTGAAGCCTCGCTTGGTTGGCAGACCCTTAACCAAGGACATTTGTCCGCCCTCGAAGCCACGAAGGAACTTGCCGGACCGGGATTTCTGCCCCTTCATTCCTCTGCCGGCATAGGTACCTTTACCAGTAGCGTCGCCACGGCCTATGCGCTTGCGACGCCGTCTCGCTCCCGCTGGGGGTGCTACCTCATGCTCCCTCATGACGCCTTCCTAACTACCGGAGGAGGAGTCCGGTGCTCCATCCTCTACCAGTTCTACTTCAACCAAGTGGGACACCTTGTTAATCATGCCTCGAATAGCTGGACTGTCGCGATGCACTGCGCTATCGGACAGCCGCTTGAGCCCCAATGACTCGATGACACGACGTTGCTTTCGGTTACGGCCTATGGCGCTACGGCGCCACGTTACCTTTAAATTGGCCACTGTCTAATCCTCGGGCCGTTCTTCTTCTATGGTGGCGGCCTCTTGTCTCGGCCGGCGGCCGGTACGGCGGGCAATCTCTTTCTGCGGGTCCTTCAGTTGCTGCAATGCGGCCAGGGTGGCCTGCACGACGTTGATCGGGTTGCGAGAGCCCAGAGACTTGGCTACCACATCCTTTACGCCAGCCAGGTCCAACACTGCTCGTACAGCTCCCGCAGCAATCAGACCTGTGCCTACGGGCGCGGGTTTGATGAGCACTATGGCTGCGCCCTTACGTGAGAAGCACTCTTGGGGTATGGTGCTGCCCCTGAGAGGTATACGGATCATCCCTTTACGCGCGATGGCGTTGCCTTTGCGCACGGCATCGGGTATGGCTGTGGCCTTGCCCATGCCGACCCCAACCTGCCCCTCGCCGTCTCCTACTACCACCAACGCATTGAACCGCAGATGACGGCCTCCCTTCACTACTTTGGCGATGCGGCGCGTATACACCACCCGCTCATTCATACCGGTGTCTGCAGCATCAGCCCTGCCGCGTCTTGGGGGCGCCATCACCATTAGAAGACCAGACCTTCCTCCCTAGCCGCCTCGGCTAGGGCCTTAACGCGTCCGTGGTAGTCGTTTCCACCGCGGTCAAAAACCACTTTCGATATCCCGCTCTCCTTCGCCTTTTGTGCGATCTCAGCCCCAACCCGCCGCGACCAGTCGGTCTTTGTGCCCTGGGCGGTGTTGCCTCGACGCTTCAGGTCCAAGCTGGAGGCCGACTGCAGAGTGCGGCCCGCACTGTCATCGATGATCTGCGCGTAAATGTGGGTGTGGCTGCGGAACACAGCCAAGCGGGGTCTGTCGGGCGTGCCCGAGACCTTCTTGCGCAGGCGGGCATGTCTCGCTAACCGGGGGTGTCGTGCTGTCTTGTCCTTGGGCATCTGACTATCCTGCCTTACGTCCGGCCTTACCCGGCTTCAGTCGTACTACTTCGGTGCTAAGCCGGGCGCCTTTTCCTTTGTAGGGGTCGGGCGGCCGCACCCGTCGAATACGGGCTGCCATCTCCCCCACCCGCTGCTTGTCCAGTCCTCGTACTTGAATACGATTGTTGCCCTCCACCGTGAGGGTCACACCGTCCATAGGCTGCATCTCGACCGCGTGACTCAAACCCACATTCAAGACGATCCCGTCTCCGGCCTGCTGGGCGCGGTAACCTACGCCTACGAGTTCGATGGTCTTCTGGTAACCTTCGGCTACACCTGTAATGGTGTTGGACACCAAGCTACGCCAGAGACCGTGGAGAGAGCGGTGGAACTTGCGGCTGGAGTAACGCTCCACCAATACCTCCCCGCCCTCAACCCGTACTACTACCTCAGGGTGTATCTCTCGGCTCAGGGTGCCGGCGGGCCCTTGGGCCGTCAGCACACCAGCCTCAACGGAAACACTCACGCCTGCGGGAATGGCCACGGGGCGCCGACCCACCCGCGAAAGAGTTGGTTCGTTTTTCGCTGCGCCATTACCAGACATAACAGAGAAGCTCCCCTCCGACCCCGGCGCGCCATGCCTCCCGGCCCGTCATAAGGCCTTGAGAGGTGGAGAGAATGGCGATGCCGATGCCGCCATACACACGAGGTATCTCTCCTTTGCCCACGTACATTCGCAGGCCTGGTTTACTCACCCGTTTCAACCCGGTGATGACGGGCTGGCGCTGGTCGATATAGGCTAGATGCACCCGCATGGTGGGGTGGCGGTAACCACGCACCAACTCGTAGTCGCGAATGAAGCCCTCGGCCTTGAGGATGCGGGCAATGCCCATCTTCATTTTGGAGGCGGGCACATTAGTACCCTCATGACGCACCGCCAAGGCGTTGCGTATTCGTGTCAGCATATCTGCAATAGGATCGGTCACGTAAACCTCGCCGAATGGGACTCAGATTCTACAAACTGGCCTTGCGCACTCCGGGCAACTGGCCCTTGAGGGCCAGCTGGCGAAAGCAGATCCGGCATACCCCAGCGTAGCGTATGTAGGCGCGGGGTCTGCCACACCGGTTGCAACGGTTATGATACCGCACCGGGAACTTGGGCGTTCGCTTCCACTTTTCTATCTTGGAGGTCTTGGCCAAAGGTCGCTTTCTCCTTGTTCTTGTTCGTCAGGTACGGAGTTAGTCCCTATTCGAGCGGTCTTTACTCTGTGACCCGCGCGAAGGGCATACCCAGCAGTTCCAGTAGCCTGGCTGCCTCGGTGTCGTTCCGGGCGCTCGTGACGAAGGTCACTTGGAAGCCCCGGATTCTGTCTATCTGCCCATAATCTATTTCGGGGAAGATTATCTGCTCTCGAATGCCTAGGGAATAGTTGCCCCGGCCATCGAAGGCGCTGCGCGAGGTGCCCCGGAAGTCTCGCGTGCGGGGCAGGGCAGCGTTGATCAGCCGGTCAACGAAGTGGAACATACGAGCCCGGCGCAGTGTCACTGTTGTCCCGATGGGATTGCCCTCGCGCAATTTGAACCCTGCGATGGACCGGCGCGCACGTGTCATCACCGGCTTCTGGCCGGAGATGATTGTGATGTCCCGCACGGCGAATTCCATGGCACGGGAGTTAGTCAGAGCCTCCCCAAGCCCAATGTTCAACATCACCTTCTGCAGGCGTGGGACCTCCATGGTATTGCGGTAGTTGAACTCCCGCATCATGGTGGGCACGACCTCGTTCCGGTACACTTCCAGCAACCGAGGGGCTTGGTGCCCGTTAGTTGCCGGCGCGGCTTCATGCTCAGGGCCCGAAGCCCCCTGATCCGCATCGGAAGGAGCAGCGTCGCCTGAGCGACGCCGGGAGCCGCCAGAGCGACGCGTTACGGGTTGCTCCTGCTCCAGTCGATCGTTTCCTGGCACCTCTGACATATCCGTACCTTCGTTCCGTCTTCCAAGTTATGAGATCGCGTGCGTACCGGACGGTTGCACCCGGTGCACATCAGGCGCACGTTGGAGGCGTCCAGTGGTGCCTCTTGTTGCACCCGGCCTGCCTGGCGCACACCGGCACGGGGACGCAGGTGGCGGGTAACTGTATTCAACCCAGCCACCACTACCTTATCGTCGGAAGGGATCACCCGTTCCACCCTCCCCTGCTTGCCCTTGTCCTTGCCGGACACAATCATGACTTGATCGCCCTTGCGGATTTTCATTACACAACCTCGGGCGCCAAAGAGATGATACGCATGTAGCCCCGGTCCCGCAGTTCTCGGGCCACAGGCCCGAAGATGCGGGTCCCTCGTGGGCTACCCTGCCTGTCGTTGACTACTACGGCGGCATTGTCGTCGAAGCTGACCCATGAGCCGTCAGGCCGGCGATAAGGCTTCGCGATGCGGACTACCACTGCCCTCACCACATCGCCCCGCTTTACTGCAGCCCCAGGTGTCGCCTCCTTGACCGCTCCAACTATGGTGTCACCCAAGGAGGCGTAGCGGCGGCGACTGCTACCAGGTATGTTGATACACATGATGCTCTTGGCGCCGCTGTTGTCGGCAACGGTGAGCCGGGAGAAGGTCTGTATCACCTCTGTTGCTCCTCGGCCTCGTCGTCTGCCTCACCGGCAGAATCGTCCAAGGCATCATCTTCATCGAATACTTCAGCCGCTTGTCGCTGCTCGCGTTCCAACTCGGCGAAGAGCAGGGCATCGTCGTCGTCCAAGTCTTCCAGCCCCTCCAAGCCGCTACTCAGCATGTTGACCTCGTCGCCATCATCAGGCAGAGCAATGGCTTCTGTGTCCGCGACTTCTTCCAGTACGGACCGGTCCAGTTCGATGGGCTGGACTTCTGCCACCTCGTGTCGCTCGACGATCTGTACCACTCTCCAGTGCTTCATGCGGGAAATGGGACGAGTTTCTTCGATGCGCACCACGTCTCCGAGACGACACTGGTTCTCACCGTCGTGGGCGAAAAACCGGGTCACACGGCGTACACTCTTCCGGTACAGGGGGTGGCGCTGTCGCCACTCAACGGCCACAATCACTGTTTTGTCCATGGTGTTCCGGACAACCCGGCCTTGGCGCTTCTTTCTAGTCTCCCTGGCCATCTTATCTTTTTGCTAACCTATCCTCTCACCAAGTCTCGTTCGCGGTGTACCGTGAGCAGCCTAGCAATGGACTTCTTCGTTGCCCGGACCTCGGAGGTGTTGGTTATCTGCTTGGTAGCCAAGCGGAAGCGGAGGTTCTGGAGAGAACGATAGGCGTTCTCCAGTTCCCGTTCCAGTTGGTCGTCGGTGAGTTCTCGTATCTCGTCGATTCTCATAGCGGCCTACGTTGCGATCTCTTCCCGAGAAATGGTGCGCGTAGATATGGGCAGCTTGTGGGATGCAAGGCGCATGGCCTCGACAGCATCCTCAGCGGATACCCCTGCAATCTCGAACATCACCCGGCCCGGCTTGACCACTGCAACCCAGTGATCCACGTTGGCCTTGCCACCGCCCATGCGGGTTTCGGCTGCCTTCTTGGTGATCGATTTGTCGGGGAAGAGACGCACCCACACATCGCCTCCACGGCGTAGGTGACGGGTCATGACGACACGGGCGGCCTCAATCTGCCTGGCCGAAATCCACCCATCCTCCTGGGCCTTCAACCCGAACTCGCCGAAGTTCAGCTGACTTCCACCAGTGGCCTTGCCTCTGCGTCGACCCCTATGCAGTTTCCGGTGCTTGATCCGCCTCGGTTGCAGCATCTTCGTCCTCTCGCGACTGAATGGTAACCTCTATGGGCTCCATCTCTTCCAAATCTTCCTCAATAGCAGACGGCAACACACCGCCTTTGTATATCCACACCTTGATACCGAGTTGTCCCTGTACGGTGCGCGCCTCTGCCATGTCGTAGTCGATGTCCGCTCTGAGGGTGTGCAGCGGTACGCGTCCCTGCATAACCTTGTCCCGGCGTGCGATTTCCGCGCCCGTCAGCCGGCCCTTTACGACGATCTTGATGCCTTCTGCGCCCCCCTGCATGGCCCGCTGGGCCGCTTGTCGAGTGGCCCTCCGGTAGGAGACACGCCGTTCCAGTTGGTCGGCGATGTTCCGGGCCACGAGGTAGGCGTTTAGCTCAGGCTGGCCTACTTCTATGATGTTCAACTGGATCCGTTTGTGGGCCACTGCTTCCAGCCTGGTTCGCAGACGCTTTACCCGCTCGCCGTCACGGCCGATGAGAATTCCGGGCCGGGCCGAGTGCACGTTTATCACCAAGTCCTGGGCTCCGCGGTCAATCTCCACCCGGGCAATGCCCGCATCGGAAAATGTGGCGTATTCGCCATGGACCGCCCGGCGAATGGCCAAGTCTTCAAGAACCAAAGCCCGGTACTGGCTGGCTCTAGGTGCGTACCAGTGGGTCTCCCAGTCCTTGACTATTCCCAGTCTGAAGCCTATGGGGTGCGTTTTATGACCCAACTAGGTGCCCTCCTCCTCGTCTACCACTACGGTTATGTGGGAGGCCCGTTTTGTGATGCGGCCGATCCGCCCACGGGCACGGGGCCGGAAACGCTTCAACGGCGTGGCTTGGTCGGCAACGATAGTGGTAATGCGCAGGTTGTCTGGGTCCATCAGCATATTGTTCTCGGCATTGGCGGCCGCTGAACGTACTACCTTGCTGACGGTCACCGCCCAAGGGGACGTCAGTACCCCTAAGGTGTCCACTGCTTCGTTGACGCCCATCCCGCGCACCAAGTCCAGTATGGGCTTGAGCCGTTTGGGCGAGGCGCCGATGTTTCTTGCTGTCGCCTTTACCGGAGGCATACGTTATCTCCGTGTTACCCTGCTAGTTCGTTCCGAGCGAGAGTCGCCCACATGTCCGCGAAAGCTGCGGGTAGGGGCGAATTCTCCCAACTTGTGCCCCACCATGTTTTCGGTGATGAACACCGGGACGTGGCGGCGGCCGTCGTGTACGGCAATGGTCAAGCCCACCATTTCGGGCATGATGGTCGAGGCTCGGGCCCAAGTGCGAATAACAGCCCTAGACCCCGAACGCTCGGCGGCCATGACCTTCTTCATCAGCTTCTCGTGGATGTATGGGCCCTTTTTGATAGACCGCGACATAACGTGCTAACGCCTCCGACGTACCACCGTTTTTGTACTGGACTTCCTCTTGTTCCGGGTGCGATATCCCAGGGCCGGCTTGCCCCAAGGTGTTTTTGGCCCGGGCATCCCTACCGGGGAGCGGCCCTCGCCGCCGCCGTGGGGATGGTCCCGCGGGGACATGGACACACCGCGCACTTGGGGTCTACGGCCGCGGTGCCGGGTCTTGCCCGCCTTCCCCCAGCTGATGTTCTTGTGGTCGGTGTTGCTCACCTGCCCCACCGTAGCTTGACAGGTAGCCAGCATGCGGCGCATTTCGCCGGAAGGGAGTCGCACCAGCACATGGCCGCCCTCACGGGCGAGCACCTGGGCCGCCGTGCCAGCTCCCCGCACCAACTGGCCACCCTTGCCGGGGGTGAGTTCCAAATTATGCACCTGCGTGCCGGTGGGGATGTTGCGCAGAGGCAGGTTGTTGCCCGGCTTGATGTCAGCGTTGGGGCCCGATTCGACAATAGCCCCGACCTCCAGCCCTATGGGCGCGAGGATGTATCGCTTCTCACCGTCGCGATAGCTGATCAGGGCGATGCGGGCGGTTCGGTTGGGGTCATACTCAATGGAGACAACCTTGCCGGGCACCCCGGGCTTGTTACGCTTGAAATCAATGATCCGGTACTGTTGCTTGGAGCCACCCCCACGATGGCGGACGGTAATCCTGCCTTGGCTATTGCGACCTGCGTTCTTGTGCGCGTGGCGCAACAGCGATTTCTCCGGTGTATCGCGGGTGATATCGCCGAAGGCGGGAAGCACTGCGCCGCGGAGTCCGGGAGTGACGGGCCTTGGTGTCTTCAGAGGCATGTTACAGCCCCTCGATCAACTGGATTCTGTCGCCCGACTTCAGCGTGACCACCGCCTTCTTGATGTCGGGCCTTTTCTTGAAGCGGGGACCGTAGCGCTTGATCTTGCCCCGCAGCCTGGTGATGTTCACATCTTCGACGGTCACGCCGAAGGTTTTTTGCACTGCCTCTTTTATTTGAATTTTATTGGCCTTGGGCGCAACCTGGAAGGAGTACTTGCCTAGGTCGGCCATGATGGTGCTTTTTTCCGTGATCATGGGTCGCAGCAGCACTTCGTGGATGTTCATGCGCTACTCCTCCCCCTCGTCCGAGTCTTCTTCCCCTACGTCGCCAGCGTCGTCCTCTGGGGTCTCACTGCCGGAATCCGTCTCTTCCGCGGCTTCGGCCACCGTATCCTCGGTGTCCTCGTCCGCTTCTTCGGGGTCCAGATCATCTTCCACTGTCAAGCGCGACTTGTGACGGGGGTTTTCGGACTGCCACAGCGCTTGGGCTTCCTGCACGGCTTCAACCGACATGATCACGCCGTCGCGCCGCAGCAGCTCGTAGGCGTTTAGAAGCCGTACGGGAAGTGTCCAGACTCTATCTATGTTGTGGGCCGATCGAACCACATTCATATCGCCATTGAGTGTGACGATCAATGTGGAGCGACTGACTCCGAGGGACTGCAACAGGTTCAACATTTCTTTGGTGCGAGGCGCCGACACATTCAAGCCTTCCACCAAGAGCAGCTTGCCCGTCCGCGCTTTTTCCGAGAGCACGCAGCGCAGCGCTTGGTGTCGCATGCGCCGGGGCATGTCCTTCCTGTAGCTACGGGGTTTGGGTCCGAAGGCTACCCCTCCGTGACGCCACTGGGGAGAGCGCGTGCTTCCTTGGCGGGCCCGGCCCGTGTGCTTCTGAGGCCAAGGCTTGCGACCCCCTCCAGAAACCTCGGCTCTGGTCTTGGTGCTATGGGTACCGCTGCGCCGGTTGGACTGGTACATCACCACAGCCTGATGCACCAACGCCTGGTTCATCGGTTGATCGAATACAGCCTCACTCACCTCTACGGTGCCGGTGACCTCGCCGCTGGTATTTCGCAGGGGAAGCTCCATTAGTCTGCCGCCTCGTCCTGGCCTCTTCGCCTGATCATGACGAGGCCGTTATTAGAGCCGGGAAGGCCGCCTTTTATCATGATCAGGTTACGTGCCGGATCCACCTGAACAACCTCTACGTTTTGGGCTGTGACCCGCACGTTACCCATATGGCCCGCCATCTTCTTACCCTTGTACACCCTGCCCGGGGTGGTGCCACCTCCGATGGAGCCGGGGGCCCGAGCCCGGTCTGACTGACCCCTAGTGCGTGGGCCGCCTTTGAAGCCGTGGCGCTTCATTCCGCCTTGGAACCCCTTGCCTTTGGAGGTGCCTATGACGTCCACCCGCTGCCCGGACTGGAACATCTCTACAGTGATTTGCTGGCCTACCCGGAGAGGGTTGACGTCGTCCACCGCGAACTCCCGGAGGTACTGGGAAAACACCCCAGCACGACGGAGATGTCCCCGTTCCGCCCGGTTGAGCCTCTTGGCTTCTCCCAAGCCCAATTGGGCTGCCTCGTAGCCGTCCTTGTCCATAGTGCGTATCTGGGTGATGGTGCAGGGGCCGGCCCTGACCACGGTTACCGGCACCACCAAGCCATCCTCCCGGAAAATCTGGGCCATGCCCACTTTTGTTCCTAATATTCCTCGTACCGACATGACTTCCCGTTAATGCTTACCTTATATGACGTACTTATGGGGCTAGCTCTTAAGTTGGCCTCTGGTAAGAGACCTCTAAAGCTTGATCGAGATATCGACCCCTGCCGGCAGGTTCAGCCGGGTGAGGGCGTCGATGGTCTTCGATGTGGGTTCCAGGATGTCCATCAAGCGCTTGTGAGTCCTGATCTCGAAGTGCTCCCGCGAGTCCTTGTCTACGTGAGGCGAGCGAATGACACAGAATCGCCTGATGCGCGTGGGTAGAGGCACCGGCCCTGCGACCACGGCACCCGTGCGCTCCGCAGTCTCAAGAATCTGCCCTGCCGACTGGTCCAAGGCCTTATGATCGAAGGCCCTGAGGACAATACGTATCTTCTGTCTTGTTGTCATGGGTTCCTGCCCGTCGCTAGCGACGACCGCCGATTATACTCTTTAGGAGGTCGCTCGGTATAGGTTCGTAACTCTGGAATTCCAAGGTGTGGGTTGCGCGTCCTTGGGTCAGAGACCGCAAGGCTGTAGTGTAACCGAAAGTCTCGGACAATGGTACAAGGGCCCGCACCACTTGGGTCTCGCCTTGGCCCTCAATGTTGGTGATGTGCCCCCGCATGGTGCCCAAATTGCCTATGACGTCGCCCAGAAACTCGCCAGGGGTTACGATCTCGCCCACCATGATGGGTTCGAGCAACATGGGATTGGCCTTGCGCACGCCATCCCTGATGGCAATGGAGCCTGCGGCCTTGAAGGCCAGTTCCGAGGAGTCCACTTCGTGGTAACTGCCGTCGATCAAGGTCACTTTCAGGTCGATGACGGGGAAGCCTGCCAGAGGTCCGTTGCTGACAGCCTCTTTTACTCCAGCCTCTACGGCAGGGATGTATTCCCGCGGAATAGACCCGCCAGTGATCTTGTTCTCAAAAAGGAATCCCTCGCCGCGCTCCCTAGGTTCGATGTTCAGCAGCACATGGCCGAACTGCCCATGGCCGCCCGTCTGTCGCACGAACCTACCCTCGGAACGCACCGGCACGGTGATGGCCTCGCGATAAGAGACCCGTGGCTTGCCCACGTTGGCCTCCACGCTGAACTCCCGCTTCATGCGGTCCACTAATACGCTGAGGTGCAATTCACCCATGCCGGCGATGAGGGCCTGTCCTGTCTCTTTGTTGTACGAGACCTGGAAGGTGGGATCCTCTTCTTCCAGCTTGCGCAGGGACTCGTCCAGCCTCTCCTGGTCGGCGCGGGTCGCGGGCTCGATGGCCACTGACAGCACCGGCTCGGGAAAGCGCGGAGGCTCCAGCACCACCGCCTTATTGACGCTGGCGATGGTGTCGCCAGTGAAGGTGTTCTTGAGTCCGATGGCTCCACAGATATTACCAGCGCCCACTCCGTCCACTTCTTCGCGGCGGTTGGCGTGCACTGTCAACACCCGACCAGTCCGTTCCCGTGTGCCCTTGGTGGAGTTGACGACCGTGGCCCCGGCCTTAAGGGTGCCGGAGTAGACTCTCAGATAGACGAGCCTGCCGACGAAGGGGTCGGTCATCACCTTGAAAGCCAAAGCCGCCAAGGGGCCGTCTTCGTCGGGTTCCAGGTAGACTTCTTCATCCTCGTCCAGGATGGCTTGAACCGGAGGGACATCAGTGGGGGCTGGCAGGTAGTGAGTGACGGCGTCCAGCAGCGGATCGACACCGATGCCTCTGAGGGCGCTACCACATAGGACAGGTATTAAGCTCCGGGAGAGGGTGGCCTTGCGCAGGGCGCCGCACAAGTCGTCGGTGGCAAGCTCCTCACCCTCAAGGTACTTGATCATGAGCCTGTCGTCTGTCTCGACTATCTTCTCAATCATTGTTTCCCGGTACTGGGTGAACCTGTCCTGCTCCTCATCGGGCACTGGCCCCTCTTCAGGGGGCGCATCCTCGCCACGAGAATATACGATGGCCTTGCTGTTCATCAGGTCGAGGACGCCACAGAGAGAGGACTCGGTGCCCAAGGGCAACTGGACTGCAACAGGGTTCGCGCCTAGGCGATGCCTGAGGGTGTCCATGGTGTGGTCGAGGCTGGCGCCTACGCGGTCCATCTTGTTTACGAAGCAGATGCGTGGCACTTCATAGCGGTCTGCCTGACGCCACACAGTCTCCGACTGGGGCTGGACACCAGCCACTGCGTCCAAAACAACGACGCCTCCGTCAAGAACACGGAGGCTTCGTTCGACTTCGGCTGTGAAGTCAACGTGACCGGGGGTATCAATAATATTGACTCGAAAGTCCCGCCAATAGGTGGTAGTGGCTGCCGAGGTGATGGTGATACCCCGCTCGCGCTCCTGGGGCATCCAGTCCATAGCAGTGGTGCCTTGGTCCACGCCACCGACTCGATGGATGCGCCCGCTGGCAAACAGTACACGCTCGGTGACCGAGGTCTTGCCGGCGTCGATATGTGCTATGAACCCGATATTACGGATACGGTCTATAGGAAAGGAAGCCGACATGATAGAAGAATCTCACGGTCTGTCTCGAATTATGGGTTACCATCGGTAATGCACGAAAGCGCGGTTGGCCTCAGCCATGCGGTGCAGGTCTTCCCTGCGCTTTACGGCCGCGCCTTCGCCCCGGGAGGCGTCCATGAACTCGAGAGCAAGCCGCCTGACCATTGGCATGCCTTTGCGAGCCCGGGCCGCCCGTATGATCCAGCGGTGGCCCAAGGCTTCGCCTCTTCCTGGTCGCACCTCAGTAGGGATCTGATACGTGGCGCCACCCACCCGGCGAGGCTTGACCTCGACCAGCGGAGTGGCGTTTCTCAATGCCTGTTGGAAGACCTCGAGGGCGTCGCGACGCGACTCCTCTTGGGCCATCTCCATCGCCCCGTAGACGATGCGCTGCGCCGTGGTCTTCTTGCCACAGAGGATGATCTTATTGATAAAGCGGCTGACCTCTATGCTGCCGTATCTGGGATCCGGCGGCACATCGCGTCGTTCTGCTCTTCGCCTACGAGACATATCTGCTGTTCAACCGTTCCGGCTGGCCCACGCTAGCCGCGAGGCCGTGCCGCTCCGTACTTGCTGCGTCCCCTGCGCCGGGCATTCACACCCTCGCAGTCCAGCGCGCCCCGTACCACGTGGTAGCGCACGCCGGGCAGGTCCTTGACCCTGCCGCCGCGAACCAGCACCACCGAGTGCTCCTGCAGGCTGTGGCCCTCTCCACCAATATACGCGGTGACTTCAAAGCCGTTGGTAAGGCGCACGCGGGCGATCTTGCGCAGTGCCGAGTTGGGCTTCTTCGGGGTCATGGTACGCACCTGCACACAGACACCACGGCGCATAGGAGCGCCGGGCCCGAACCGCGTGCGGTTCTTCAGGGACGTCTGGATCCAGTGCAAAGCTGGTGCCTTGGTCTTGGTCCGCTGGGGCGTCCGGCCTTTTCGGACTAGCTGGTTAACGGTGGGCATAGATTCAACCTTCCACATAGACACTGCCCCCCGCGGTCGGGGACAGCCGGGCAACTGTAGCAAGTACGGGTGGAGGTGTCAACTGGATTTGGCGCGATCTAGGGGCCGGTTGGGGTTGCGGGTGGAGACCTGGGAGACCTGCAACAGCGTGCATTTTGGTAGCTGGGATTGCAGGTTGTTCCTATCTACAGCGGCATTTTTCGTATGAGAAAACCCTGCAATTTCTGCAACTCCGTATCCGAGTGCTAGCAGATCATACTGCAACCGGGTGGCTGTTTCCTGCTTCTTCGGCCGGCCGGATAGAAGCCGGTAGGAAGGCAGGGGTTTCCTGGAGAAATCAATCAACGGCCCGTTCATATGTTCGTATTGTAAAAAGGCAGGACGTGGCTGTCAACGGCGAAATGTCATGGCTGAAGGGGGCTGCTCTTAGACATGCTCAGAGAGGCAGCCAGAAATGAGAGCGACGCCCCATGGGCGGACCGAAGTCAGGGGTTTCACCGCAAAGAGGGCACTCGATGGGATACATGCCAGCAAAGTGACGTCCCTGCATCTGCTCCGGGTGTCCCATCTCCTCGCAGCGAGGGCGGTTTCTTGCGAGTTCTTCGATGGCTGGAGTGACCCCGCAATGAGGACACTCGATAGGGTCCCAGCCTTCCCCCATGGTCAATACGGCTGATAGCTGGGCTTCATCGGCTTCTGCGCACGACTCCATTTCGGCGAGAGCCCGGTACCTGGCGACGGCATCCACGAGGCCGGAGGCTTTCAGGCGGGCCTCAACTTCCCGCTTTCGCCTTTTTTCATCGCTATCCCATAGTCCGAACATGGTTATCTTTCAGTGTCGGATGGGCTCAGGCCAGATGGGCTGGTCGCTTCACTCTAGGTTACCACGACTGGATGGGGCAGTGGCTGGTTGAAGAGGTATCCCTTCTGGTTAAAAGGGACGGTGTCGGGCTGGACGTTGCCTGCGGAGTCAGTGGCCCTCGTCATCAGAATGTGTTCACCGGCACGGGCGTTCCACTGAATCTCGAATCGGGCCCAAGAGTGTTGGACTTGCGGTGGCAGGATTGTTGCCTCGCTCCAGGAATGCCCCAAGTCGAGGCTCCACTCTACTCGCGAGATCGGGCGGTGGGGAGATTGGGCGTAGCCGTATACGACGTGGGGTCCAGTAGATAGGCGGGCGGGCCATGGGAGGGCGAGGGCGCTCTTCACGACCTGAGCACTAGCCACCTGTCCCAAGGCTTCTCCCTCGGGTGGGTAGTCGTCGCCGATGAGTACGTAGGAGGAGGTGTTGTTGCGGGTCCAAATTTGCTGGGAAGAGACTTCGATGCGGTCGAGCCACTTGATGCTGTAGCTGCCGACCCAGCCTGGGACTAAGGCTCGGAGTGGGTAGCCGTGGTCTTTGGGCAGTGATTCGCCATTCATGGCGTAGGCGAGAAGGGTGTCGGGGTCCATGGCCTTGCCGATGGGGAGAACCTGGCGAAAACCTTCCTCGGGAGAGTGTTTGTCTGAGCCTACCAGAAGAACGCTTACCGCACTCTCCATCGCTCCGGCTTGCGCGAGCACGTCGCGCAGGGGCACACCTGTCCACTCAGCATTCCCGATTCCACCAGTTTTCCACTGGGTGCCCTCTGCGGCTTTTCCCTGCACGAGGTCGAACATGGCGCGGTGGTTGCCGCCACATTCGAGGTAGGAGACGACGGTGCGGCTGGGAAGGCGGAGCAGGTCGTCGTAGGACAGTTGAAGGGGTGTGACGGTGGCATCACCCTCGACGGACAGACGCCAATCCGTGGGTCTCACATCGACGCTGAGGGAATTGTTGCGCACGAAGAAGAGATGATTCGGGGTGGTCAGGCCGTGCATGAGTTCCAATCGGGACTCAAGGCTCTTGTCGTGTTGGATGAAGGGGGTTGGGTCTTTGAACCAAGGGGAATCGGCTGGTGTGGGCGAGTCCGGGGCTGGCGGGGCTTCATATCGGCCCACTTGTCCACATGCGGCAAGGACAGCGGCTGCTCCGCCCAGCGCCAATAACGAGAGGAATCGGCGGCGGGTGATGCCGTGGTGACGCGCAAGGTCCCAGAGGCCGTCGGGCTCTGGGGATGCAGGACCGATTCTGTGGGACAACTCGCCTCTACCAGCTACCGGCCAGCCCACAAACCGGCCATCTCCTCGCCGGTCATGAAGGTGACATTGGGGAATGTCTTGATGTGGTGAAGGAGGCGGTCGAGCATCATGAGGCGGCCGGGACGGCCGATGTACTGAGGGTGCATGGTGAGGATGAAGGCACGGCCGTAGTGGTACAGGCCCTCGAACTCGGCGGCCCAGGAGGTGTACACCTCGTCGGGATTCTTCATTGGACCGAGACGCCCTGCTCCTGGCGCGTGGGCGAAGTGGGGGGCGTCGTCGAGGAGCCAATGGACGGGCACTTCCACGATTTTGCCGTTCGCAGTTTCCAGGGTGTAGGGGGCGTCGTCGCCCATCATGCTGGAATCGTAGGAGAAGCCGTAGGAAGTGAGCAGGTCGAGAGAGACTTCGCTGAGTTCCCAACTGGGTGAGCGGTAGCCCGGCGGTTTGTGGCCGGTTAGGCCCTCCAGTATCTCGATGCCCCGCACCAGGACCTGCTCCTCTTCGGCGGCATCCATGGAGGCGGGGGGCTCGTGCATGTAGCCGTGGTGGGACACCTCGTGGCCACGGCGGACGATTTCCCGTACGAGGTCGGGGTGGGTCTCGGCGATATAGCCGGGGATGTAGAAGCTGCCCTTGATATCGTGAGAGTCGAGGAGGTCGAGGATGCGTGGAGTGGCGACACTGGGGCCGTACTCGGCCATGGACATCATGCTTGGGTAGTGGGCGAACTCCGGGTTGCGCCGTATGAGCGCGGAGACGCCATCGACGTCGAAGCTGATGAGGGCTGCGCACTGGGTGCTGCCAGGCCAGATCCCCGCCATGGCTTCCCTCCTGTTCATGGGCTGTTAACGGGCTATGGGCGGGCGGATGACGGGCCTAATGACGAGAGGGGAGGCTGTCCCGCACATGCTGTACTACATCATCCGCGGGCACCATGGTGGCTTCTGAGTCAGCCCTGCCCTTCAACTCCACCATGCCCGATCGCAGGTTACGGGGGCTGACCACCAAACGCACCGGCAGGCCGAGCAGATCTGCATCGTTAAGCTTCACACCAGCCGAGTCTTCAGTCCGGTCGTCGAACAGAGTTTCAAGCCCCTCGTCCCATAATTGCTGGTAAAGAGCGCCGGCGGCGCTGGCAACATCCGGATCGCTCATATTCAGGCCCACCAACTGAACCTGATAAGGGGCGATGGGGGCGGGGAAGACGATGCCCTTGTCGTCGTGGTTCTGCTCAATAGCGGCCGCGAGGAGGCGCCCCACGCCGATGCCGTAGCAGCCCATGAGCATGGGGTGGAGCTGGCCTGCTTGGTCGAGGTACTGGGCGCCGAGGGCTTCGCTGAAGAAGGAACCGAGCTTGAATATGTGGCCGACCTCAATGCCGCGGGCTGCTTCCATGGGGTTGCCGCAGTCGGGGCAGCCGTGACCGGGCTGGGCGAGGGTGATGTCGGTGATGAGGTCGATGGTGAAGTCGCGGGGGTAGTTCACGTTGCGCAGGTGGGTGTCTGGCTTGTTAGCGCCGGCGACGAAGTTGGACCCAAACTGGATGGAGGGGTCGGCCACCTTGCGGATGTTGTGAAGGCCGACGGGGGAGGCTGAGCCTGCTACCAGACCTCCGGCAGCTACTTCTTCGTCGGTGGCCAAGCGGAGCTCATTCACGTCTAGCGCGTTCTTCAGCTTGACCTCGTTGACCTCGAGGTCACCACGAATTGTGACGAACACCAACTCGCCGTCGGCGGCGTAGAAGACTGCCTTCAGGGTGTGGTCGTGGGTGATGCCGAGGTGCTCGCACAGGGCTGCGATGGTCTTGATGCCAGGGGTGGAAACATCCTCCATGCCTTTGGGTGCTTCGCCGGTGGATGGGGAGATGACGCAGCGCGCCTTCTCGGCGTTGGCAGCGTACTGGCACCGGGGGCAGGTGATTACGGTGTCCTCGCCTGAGGGCGTCACCAGCAGGAATTCGTGGGAGTCCTTGCCACCGATGGCCCCGGAGTCCGCCTCAGCCATGAGGGCAGTGAGGCCGCAACGACGGTAGATGTTGCGGTAGGCTTGGGCCATGGCTTGGTAGCTGACGTCCAAGCCCTCCTCGTCGGCATCGAAGCTGTAGGCGTCCTTCATGTCGAACTCGCGGACGCGTATGAGGCCGGCACGGGGGCGTGGTTCGTCGCGGAACTTGGTCTGAATCTGGTAGAGCATGAGAGGCAGGTCGCGGTAGCTCTGGACATTGGCGCGGGCGACGTTGGTGATGACCTCCTCGTGAGTGGGGGCCATGACCAAGGCGCGTTGCCTGCGGTCCTGCAGGGTGAAGAGATTGTCACCGAAGGCGTCCTTGCGTCCCGTCTGCTCCCAGAGCTCGACGGGCTGCAGGACTGGGAGGCGCAGTTCCTGGCCTCCGGCGGCGTCAATTTCCTCGCGGATGATGTTCTCCACCTTGCGGAGGGCGCGCCACGCCAAGGGGAGGTAGGAGTAGACGCCTGCAGTGACCTGAGACACCATGCCTGCCTTGAGCATGAGGCGGTGGCTGACTGTCTCTGCCTCGGCGGGGTCGGTGCGCAGGGTCTTGGATACCAGTCGGGTGATGCGCAATGCTACGTCCTGTCCCTGTATGTTTAGGCTTGGAACCTGGTGGCTAGGAGGACTCGCTGGCGACGCCAGCCGCCACCGCCCGCACCTCTTCCATCAGGGCTGGCAGCATATCCTCGGCGCTGACCACTCGGGTCTTCTGCCCTTTGCGGAAGATGACGGCCCGGCCCGCTCCGGCAGCGATCCCCACATCGGCGTCCTTGGCCTCGCCGGGGCCGTTGACCTCGCAGCCCATGACTGCGACCTTTACTTCGGAATTGATGTCCTTGAGAAGGCCGTCGACGGTGTTAGCCAAGCTGATTACGTCAACGTCGGCGCGGCCACAGCTGGGGCAAGCGACCAGGGTGGTGCCCTTCTGGCGCAGGTTTAGGGCCTTGAGTATCTCGAAGCCAGCGGTGACCTCCTCACGTGGGTCGGCGCTGAGAGAGACGCGGATGGTGTCGCCGATGCCTTCGTACAGGAGGGTGCCCAAGCCCACAGCAGTGCGGATTGATCCGGAACGCTCGGTGCCCGCTTCAGTGATACCAAGGTGGAAGGGATAGGGCACCAAGGTTGAGAGGCGACGGTAGGCTTCGACCGTGGTGGGCACGTCGAAGGCTTTCATGGAGATCTTGATGAGGTCGAAGTCGAGGGATTCGAGGATGCCGATTTCCCACAGTCCGGTAGCCACCATGTGATCCACAAGGCTGTAGTCGCCCTCGACAGCAAGGCCCTGCTTGGGGAGCTTGTTCACCATGTCCAAGTGGCGGGAGAAGCCACGGGTCTGGCCAATGCCACCCACTGGAGGAAGGCTGCCGAAGTTGACGCCAATGCGGATGGGCGTGCCCCGCTCCCTGGCGGCGGTCACCACCTGCTTCACCTGGTCTTCGTCCCGGATGTTGCCTGGGTTCAGGCGCAGGCAGTCGACCCCGCCTCTCAGGCACTCCAAGGCCAACTGGTAATGGAAGTGGATGTCGGCGACAAGGGGGATCTTGATCTGAGCCTTGATGCGGGGAATTGCCTGCGCAGCCTCCATGTCGGGTACGGCGCAGCGAACGATGTCGCAGCCGGCTTCTTCCAATCCGCGAATCTGTGCCACCGTGGCGTCGACATCGCGCGTGTCCGTCTTTGTCATGGATTGGACGGTGATGGGGGCGCTTCCCCCTACCTGCACTCCGCCCACGACCAGCGGTTTGGTGGGACGCCTGCTCGCCATAATTCCGCTCCTGAAATTGTTGGGCGTTACTTTTAGTTGTTGCACTTGGAGGCTATAGATTGTGTCCAAGCATCGGCGGCCGATGCAAGGGCGATACCCCATTCTACTCTGCGTCACGGGTGACGCGGCAATGCCTCCCTCTCCGTCCTCGCTGGGAAAGGGGTACGGCCTCAGCCCAGCATCTTCTCGCCCTGCGCTATTCGGGACAAGTCTCCAAAGGTGATGACCAGAATCAGCCCAATGAGAAGCGCGAAGCCCACCATGTGCACCAAGGCCTCTCGGGAGTGGGATATGCGCTTGCCCCGGCGCAACCACTCGATGGCGACGAACACGATGCGCCCGCCATCGAGCATTGGTATCGGCAGTATGTTGACGATGGCAAGGTTCATGCTGAGGAACGCGGCAAAGGCAATCAGCAAACGGATGTCGCCCCGCTGCAACACCTCTCCCGATGCCTGTGCAATTCCTACCGGCCCTGCGAGGTCGGGGGCGTCGCCGCCGTTGGTCCACTTGGAGAATTCGTTCTTCACCAAGACGAACATCTCGCCGGTGGCAACGAAAGACTCTGGCAAGGCCTTCCAAGGAGGCGTGGTACGGCTGTCCACCGTGACGTCTGTCATTTCTATGGCTAAGCCAGCAGCGCCTTGCCCTTCTGGCGGGGCGAACCTCGGCGTTAGATCCACCATCAATGGCTGTCCGTCACGGATCAACTCCCATTGGGTGTTGCTTCCGAGGTTCAGGGCCACTGCGCGCGCCAAGTCCGTCCTGTTGTTGATCTCATGCCCCGCGACGCTGGTCACTACGTCGCCCGGCAGGATCCCGGCTTGGGCTGCTGGCGAACCCTCTTCCGTTCTTGTGACCATCACATCGCCAACCGTCACGTCGCGGGGCAGTACGAACACGGCCGTCAGCATGGCGATGGCCAGCACCGCGTTCATGAATGCGCCGGCTGCCAGAACCACGAGCCGTGGCCCTACACCCTGTCCGGCCAAGCTGCGAGGAACATTGGGGTTGTTCTCCCCAGCAAGTCGGACGAAGCCGCCTAGAGGCAGGATGTTCACGGAGTAGAGCATGTCGGCAACGATGAGAGTGTCGCCGTCGATGCCCTTGACGATACCCTCGGTCTTCAGGTCATCGTCTCGGCTGGGGTCGGTCAGGTCGGCAGCCTTGCCCTTGGGAATTCCGGAGCGGTACAGAATGATGGTGCGGGCCACGAGTTCCTTGTTCTCGTTCTCGACGAGCCACAGTTTGACGAAATCGCCCACTTGCACACGGTCGGTGTTTTCTTCGTAGCGGTAGATGCGGGTGTCGGCGTCGGTGCGGACACGGGTGCGTCCTGTGCGTATGCCGAAGATGCGAGGCGGGTAGCCGAAGCCGAACTCCAATACCTTGACCCCGAAGGCCTTGGCCGTGAAGTAGTGACCCAACTCATGTACGACTACCAAAACCCCCAGGACGGGGATGAAGGCCGCGATGGCGATAAGGACAGTGGTCATGATGTTGTTGTCATGGATGGAGGGAGAGAACGGGCCTAGTCGAACAGTTCTGCGACAGAGACTTCGAAGCCAGGGAGCAGGTCGCCACCTTGCAGGGAGCCGGACTCATCGATCACAGTAGCCAGTTCACCGGCCCGATGCACTGTAACCGTGCGATGCTGTGGAGAGATCACCCAGACTTGGGAAGTACCGGCGGCCAGCCATGCGTGCGCTTTCTCCTGGACTTCTCTTGAGGTGTCGTTGGGTGAAATCACTTCCACTGTCAAGTCCGGGGCTATTTCCAGGTAACCTCGGGGCAACCCTGCCACGGGGAGCCTTTCATTGGATACAAAGGACGCGTCGGGAGCCCTTATAGTATCTGGATTGCGGGCCAGTACAAATCCCGTTTCGGCGGCGAAAGTCCGTCCCAACCGATAGCGCCTTACGTGTTCCCCGAGGACAATCAGAATTATCGCGGCGATATCGCCGTGCTCAGCACCGGCTGGTGGCATCTCGAAAAGCTTCCCTTCCAAGAGCTCGAGGCGGCGGCCTGTGTCGGGAAGTAGGAGCAGTTCTTCCGCCGTCAGCAGGGTCTTATTCACGCGCATTGCAGCAGCTTCACTTTGCCAGCGTCTTGGCTGCTTCGTGGGCCTTGGTCCTTGCCCATTGGTCGACCGCAACAAGCTCTTCCAAGCCGGCTTCGAAGGACACATCGTGCTTATCGAGGACCCACTCGAGGACGCGGCCGATGTCCAAGTAGCCGATCTTGCGGTCAAGAAAGAGACCAACGGCAATCTCATCTGCAGCGCTCAAGGCTGCGGGATAGGTGCCACCCCTCTTGCCAGCTTCCAAGGCGAGGCTGAAGCAGGGATAGCGCTCCGGCTCCAGTGGCTGGAACGTGAGGTTGTATGGGCTGGCGATGTCCAAGCGGGGGATGAGATCGTTGGGCATCCGGTCAGGGTGGAACATGGAGTACTGGATGGGGAGGCGCATGTCGGGAGGCCCCATTTGCGCTTTAATCGAGTTGTCTTCCAACTCGATCATGGAGTGCACCACGCTCTGGGGATGCACCACCACCTCGATCTTCTCGAAAGGCAGGTCAAACAGCCAGTGGGACTCGATGACCTCGAAGGCCTTGTTGGTCAGCGTGGCCGAGTCCACTGTGATCTTGCGTCCCATTTGCCACGTTGGGTGTTTCAGTGCCTGCTCCGGAGTCACGCTTTCCAGGTCGGCAACGTCCGTGGTGCGGAACGGGCCGCCGGAGGCAGTAATGATGATGCGCTTGAGGGCGCTGGGTTCCCCCTGCATGCACTGCCAGATAGCACTGGGCTCGCTGTCCACGGGAAGTATGGTGCCGCCGTACCGCTTCTCGCTGGCCTTCAAGAGTTCCCCTGCCATGACGATGACCTCTTTGTTGGCCAACGCCACGGGCTTACCACACTCAAGGGCGCGGAATGTCGGCAACAGGCCCGCAGTGCCAATGGTCGCCGCCATCACCAGGTCCACGTCGTCGCGAGTGGTCATCTCCTCCATGGAGACCCACCGCGCACCAACAGGTAACTGCAATTGCCGCCCACTGGCGCAGTAGACCATTTCCGGCTGGAACTCTTGAATCTGGGCCTGCAGCAACTCCACGTTGGTCCCAGCCGCCAAGCCAACCACCCGGAATTCGTCGGGGAAAGCCCGAGCGATATCCAGGGTCTGCTGGCCTATGGAGCCCGTTGAACCCAGTACGACTAGCTTCTTCATGTGCCTATACCCAGTATAGCCTGATAATAGACGAGGGGTATTGTCAAAACAAGCGAATCCAGACGGTCCAACAACCCGCCATGTCCTGGCAGCAGGCCGCCCGCATCCTTGGCGCCCGCTGCCCTTTTCAGGCGCGATTCCATCAGATCGCCTACCTGCCCCACCACGCCTACCGCGGCTCCGGTGCCCAGCGCTGCCCCCAATGGCAAGTCTGCCAATGCGGCGATCGTTGCCGCCGCCCCCACTGCGGCAAGGAAGCCTCCCGCAGCCCCCTCCCATGTCTTGCCGGGGCTGATGCGCGGGGCCATACGATGCCGCCCGATGGCGCGACCAACGAAGAACGCTCCTGTGTCCGTTGCGAATGTGGCCAGCAGGGCAAACAGCAGCCATTCCAATCCGGGCAGTCCGGGAGCCCCACGTAGTGCGACAGCATGGGCTACCAGAAACCCTGTGTAGGCAGGACCTACTGCTAGGCGCAGACGAGACGCCAAGCCGGACGGCCTCCACAGGGCCCAGAGAACCGGAGCAATTCCTCCACAGCCTAGGGCTATGTACAAGGGCAGGGGTAAATCCCCCACGCTCCAATGCGAGCCGAGATGGCCTCCCACGACAAGAGATATGGCCCATAGCGCACCGTAAGCCAGTATCGCCCGCTCGCCTTCGGGGGCGAACATCCGGTGGTATTCAACCCATGCGAGTGCCGCGACCGCACCCACGGCAACGGTCATGTAGTAGGAGCCAGCCCACACCAAGGCTAGCAGGATGGGCAGGCCAACAGCCGCCGTGGCTATTCGCAGGGCCAATGCTCAGGCCCCGTTGCGAATGTTCCCGAAGCGCCTCTGACGACCGCCGTAGTCCTCCAACGCCCTGGCTACCTCCTCCGGTCCCAAGTCAGGCCAGAGGGTGGGAGTTGGGTAGTACTCTGAATAGGCAGCCTGCCACAGGAAGAAGTTGCTCAGGCGCAGTTCACCGCCCGTGCGAATTATCAGGTCGGGGTCGGGTAGTTGCGAGGTGTACAGGTAGCGGGCAATGCACTCCTCGTTGAGCTGCTCGGGAGAAAGGCCGTCACGCATGATGTTCTTCACCGCTTCGACGATCTCCGCACGCCCGCCATAGTCGAACGCGACGCTGAGGGTGATCCCTTTGTTGCAGCGTGTAAGCTCCTGGGCATCCACTATTGATTGGTGCAATTCCGGTGAGAGCCGGTCCAAGCGGCCGAGATGCAGGATGCGCACACCCTGTTCGTGCAGGGCCTTGGCCTCCTGTTCGATGGAGTCCCGAAGGATGTCCATGAGACCCTCGACCTCCGTCGCTGGCCTGTTCCAGTTCTCGGTAGAGAAAGCATAGAGGGAGACATACTTGACGCCCTTTTGGGCCAGGGCCTGCAATACGGGACGAATGTTGTCTACGCCTACCCGGTGCCCCATCAGGCGAGGCAGGCCACGCTGCTCAGCCCACCGGCCATTCCCGTCCATAACGATGGCCACGTGCGTGGGCACCCTGTTGTGCTCGTGGGTATCCAAGCTGTCGGCGAGGTGGGCCGCCTGCTCCACCTTCAGACCTGCATGATCTCCGCCTCTTTGGCGGAGGACACCTTGTCCAGTTCCCCAATGTGGGCGTCGGTGGCCTTTTGCAGGCGTTCTTGCGCTCGCCGGTTCTCGTCCTGAGGCACCGACTTGTCCTTCTCCATCGACCGCAGACGCTCCACGGCATCCCGGCGGACATTGCGTACCGCTACCTTGGAGTCCTCAACTTTGCGCTTCAACGCCCGGACGATCTCGCGTCGTCGCTCTTGAGTAAGAGGGGGTACGGCAAGGCGAATTACGGTCCCATCGCTTGAGGGATTCAGTCCTGTGTCGGACCGCTGTATCCCCTTCTCGATGCTCTGCAATGCCTGCCGGTCATAGGGTTGCACAACTATCAAACGCGCTTCGGGGACGGAGATGGTGGCAAGCTGGTTCAACGGGGTGGGTGTGCCGTAGTAGTCCACCATGACGCCTTCGACCAGCGATGTGGTGGCCCGTCCGGTACGGAGGCTGTTCACGTCCCGGCTCAGGAACTCCACTGCCTTGACCATACGCGAGTCGGCATCGGCAAGCACGCTGTCAACTGTGGCCTCTTCATTTCGTTGAGACGACATCTCGCTGCTTTTCCCCCGATATGATTGTTCCCAAGGGCTCTCCCTGCAAGATCCTCGCCAGGTTATCCGGCTGGAACAGGTCGAACACTATAAGTGGCAGCTCATTGTCCATGCACATGGACAGAGCGGTGCTGTCCATCACGTCCAGGCGTTTGTTGATGGCCTCCATATGGTCCAGTGATGAGAAGCGCTGTGCTTCGGGGTTGGTATTCGGGTCGCTATCGTACACGCCGTCAACGTTGTTCTTGGCCATCAAAAGCACCTCTGCGCCGATCTCCACGGCACGCAGGGCAGCGGCGGTGTCGGTGGTCATGTAGGGGTGGCCCGTACCTGCCGCAAAGATGATGGTGCGGCCCTTTTCAAAGTGGCGCAGCGCCCTTCGTCGGATGTAGGGCTCGGCCACGGATTGCATTGGCAGGGCAGTCAGGGTGCGAACGTCCACCCCCAGCTTCTCCAAGGAATCCTGAAGGGAGAGGGCATTGATGACGGTGGCCAGCATGCCGGCGTAGTCGGCCGTGCCACGTTCCATGCCGTACTTCTCTGCTACGCTGCCCCGCCAGATGTTGCCCCCGCCGACAACAATACCGACCTCGACTCCCATACGGGTCGCGGAGAACACCTCCCGGGCCGCGTACTGCACAGCCGGGACATCTATGCCGTAGCCTTCGTTCCCCTGCAATGACTGGCCGCTGAGCTTCAGCAGCACTCGGTGAAAAACGCCTGTTGCCACAGCGGGCCTTCCCCCCTCAGTCGGGTCGGTCGTCGGTGCTGGTGCTCAGTCGCCTAGGGCGTACCTAGTGAACCGCCGTATGCGAATGTTTTCGCCCATCTTCGCCATCATCTCTTGCACCACCTCCCGCACTGTGTTGGAGGAGTCCTTGATAAAGGGTTGGTGCATGAGAGATACCACTTCCGGTGGGCCCTGCACTTCGCCTTCGACCTCATCCATGTCCGGGTAGAGTGGGGCCATTGCGGCCACTTGCATAGCTAAGTCGTGGGCAAGCTGTCTGAAGTCATCGGTGCGGGCAACGAAGTCGGTCTCGCAGTTCAACTCCAGGACAGCGCCCAGCCGGCCGCCACTGTGGATGTAGGCCTCGACCAAGCCTTCGCGGGTGTCCCGCTCCGTCTTTTTCATGGCCGCAGACAAGCCCTTTTCCCGCAGCAGTTCCTCGGCCTTCTGGCTGTTGCCCTGGGTTTCCTCCAAGGCTCTCTTGCAGTCCATAACCCCTGCGCCTGTCTGTTCGCGCAGGGCCCGTACCATCTCAGTTGTTACTTCCAACGCAACCTTCCGCCTATTAGAGCCATTTATCAGGGCTGTTTAGTTGGGTTCTGCTTCGTCAGCCGGGGCGTCGGCTTCCGGTTCTTCTGCGAGTTCTCCCAAGGCTGCTATATCGGCCAACGCCGCCGCTTCCGCATCATAGATAGCCCTTGGCTCGAACTCTTCCTGTATCTCCTCAGGCTCTTCGCCCTCGCCCTCTTCTACCATCATCGCCTCGCGCTGTCGCTTGCCTTCGTTGACCGCGTCTGCGATGCGCCCTGCCATCAAGCGGATGGAGCGTATGGCATCGTCATTACCGGGGATGGCGTGGTCTACCATCAGGGGGTCACAGTCGGTATCCACCAGCCCCACGATGGAGACGCCTATGCGTCGCGCTTCGGCGACGCAGTTCTTTTCCATGCCCAAGTCCACCACGAACATCGCCTCGGGAACCTTGTCCATCTGCTTGAGGCCGTCGTAGTAGCGGTGCAGCTTGTTCAGGGTCTCTTCCAGCTTCAGGGCTTCTTTGCGTGGGAGCCGTCGGAAGTAGCCCTTTTCCTTCTTCTCTTCCAGGTCCCTCAGGTACATCACCCGGGAATGAATGACGCCGAAGTTGGTCAGCGACCCGCCCAGCCAGCGCTGGTTGACGTAGGGCATGCCACAGCGGGACGCTTCCTGCTGCATCGCGTCCTGCGCCTGGCGCTTGGTGCCCACGAATATAATGTCGCCTCCGTCGGCGACCAGCTGGGTCACAGCCTTGCAGGCCTCGTTGAGCAACACCAAGGTCTGCTGGAGGTCGATGATGTGGATGCCGTTGCGCTGGGTGAAGATGTATCGCTTCATCCGCGGGTTCCAGCGCCGTGTCTGGTGGCCAAAATGTACGCCAGCCTCCAGCAGTGCCTTCATGGTGATCGGCTCTCGCTGCTGTGGAGGACGCTCTGCAGTTTGTAACATGTAACCTGCCTTCCCTATTTCAATGAGAGGCTATGCCTCCAGTGACGTTCGGCTGCAACTTGCAGACCTACATACTGAATGCTATCGAAAGGGAGTATAGCATGCCCATTTTCAGGCGGGCAACCGCGTGGCAACCCCAGGAAGTCAGACCCGCGTCCAGCTTGGCCGTGCTATGCTCTGAGCTGCTCTCGACGCGAAAAGGAGGCCCTATGAAGTTCGGAGTCACTTTCCCTAATAGCTGGGGCATCGAGGACCCGAACATCCTCTTTGCCTTGGGCACGAAAGCAGAGGAATTGGGCTACGACTCCCTCTGGACCAGTGAGCACGTCTTCAACGTCTCCTACGTCGGCAGTCGCTTGGGCAATGCTCCCTACTATGACTCACTCCTCTCCCTCACCCACCTCGCTGCGATAACCAACGACATACGCCTCGGCACGTCAGTCCTGGTACTGCCCTACCACCACCCGGTGACCCTAGCCAAGCAGCTTGCTACCATCGACGTGTTTTCCCGTGGACGCTTGGCTGTGGGAATCGGTGCGGGCGTCATCGAGGAAGAGTTTCGCGCCTTGGGCGCTGAATTCAGCCAACGCGGCTCTCTAACCGACGAGGCCATCGGAGCGATGAAAGCTCTATGGACCCAGGACCTGCCTGAATTCCATGGAGAACACTATGACTTTTCGGGCATGGTCTTCTCACCCAAGCCCTTGCAGAAACCCTACCCGCCGATCTACGTGGGGGGGCACAGCCGCCCTGCCATTCGCCGGGCCTCCCGTGAGGCAGATGTGTGGCACCCTACCTCAATCGGGGCCGAAGGCCTGCTCTTGGGCACGCGTTACCTGCATGAGCAGGCCCGCCTCTTCGGGCGTGACCCCGAACGCATCGGGATTTCGGTCCGTCTTGACTTGGATTTTCCTGCCTTGGGGGGGCCGCGAACCGCCCCACGCCGTCCCCGTCCTGCTTTGTCTGGTAATCCCGATGAGGTCGCGGAGCAGGTGCGCGTCTACGAAGAGGTGGGCGTTGACGAGCTGTTGCTCGCCACCAACAGCCGCGATGCCAGCATCATTGGTGAGACCATCGAGACCTTCGCCCGCGAGGTGATGCCCGCTTTCCGCAGTTAGGTACAGCCCGGCTAGCCGGTGGTCGCTTGGAGATGCTCCTCGGCTTCTCGCAGGTCCTTGAAGGAGTCGACGCTACTCCAGTAACCACGATAGGGGAGGGCCGAAAGCCTTCCCTGTTCCGCCAATCCGGGGAATGTCCCGGTTTCGTGGTCTCCCAGTTCTGGAAGCAGTGGCTCGATGTCCCGCCGCATCACATATATCCCCGCGTTGATCCAGTAAGGCAACTCTATCTTCTCGCGGAAGCCCGTGACGCTGTTCGACTCGTTCACGTCCACGATCCCGTAGGGGCTGCGGAAAGGGACCACTGTGATGGTGGCCATGTGCTTTGGGTTGGCCCTAGAGGCTTCGTGATAGCCGTCCAGCAGGTTATCCAGAGGGAGGTCCGTCACTATGTCGCCGTTTGTCACGATCAAAGGTCCGTCGGTGTCCGTAACTTGCGACATTCCCTGACGGATGGCCCCGCCACGACCCAAGGGAGAGTCCTCGATGCTGTAGTGGGCGCGAAACCCGTGGGCACTCCCGTCCCCAAAGTGTTCCTGTATCGCCTCCCAGCAGTACCCCGCTAGGAACACGATATCAGTCACGCCCGCTTGCACCAGCCACTCGGCTTGGCGCTGCAGTATGGGCTTGCCGCCCACCGGCACCATTGGCTTGGGGAGACCGTCAGTGAGGGGCCTGAGTCTCTCACCGCGACCTCCCGATAGGATCAATGCGTACATGCTTCCTGCTAGTGCTTGTGGATATTGACCTCGGTCATCTTCCCCGTGACCAGGTATACCACCCGCTCCGCGATGTTTGTGGCCCGGTCAGCCACCCGCTCCAAGTCGTGGGAGACCCACAACAGATAGGTGGCCCTCTGGATGCTCTGCGGGTCCCGCAGCATGAACAATATCAACTCGTGGTACACCTGGTCGTAGAGGGCGTCGATTTCGTCGTCATCGGAGCCCACCTGAAGCGCGCCCACGGTGTCGCGGTTTACAAGTGCCTCGAGGCTGCGCCTCACCATGCTGGAGGCCTTCTCGCCCATACGCGGGATGTCTATGAGGGGCTTCAGGGGTGGCTCGTCGCCCATCATCAAGCTGATCTTTGCGATGCCTTCCGCATAATCGCCAATCCTCTCCAGCTCGCTGTCGATGTGGAGGATGGCTGTGATCAGGCGCAGGTCTCGCGCCACAGGTTGATGGGTTGCAATGATGTCGATGCACTGGTCCTCGATCTCGAACCGCTTTGCATCGATGTAGTCGTCTTCCGCTATTACCTGTCGGGACTCTTCCAAGTCCCTCTCGGCTAGAGCGCGCAGGGACCGGGCGATGGCTTTCTCCACCATCCGGCCCAGGTTCACCAACTCCTGCTCCAGCTCTCGCAGGCGTCGGTCAAGGTCGGCTCGGGGCGCTGCTCTCTGTGCCAAAACCACCCTCCTGCTTAGCCGAAACGGCCGGTGATGTATGCCTCGGTGCGCTCGTCCTTGGGGTTGGTGAACAGCTCTCTGGTGCGTCCCTGCTCCACCAGATACCCGGCGCGGGCCTCATTCATGTGGAGGAAGGCGGTCTGGTCCGAGACTCGCGCAGCCTGCTGCATATTGTGGGTCACGATCACGATGGTGTAGTCCTGCGCTAGGTTGCGCATCAACTCCTCAATGGCAAGGGTGGCGATGGGGTCGAGCGCCGAGCAGGGCTCGTCCATGAGGATGACCTCCGGCTGCACGGCCAAGGCCCGGGCGATGCAGAGCCTCTGTTGCTGCCCGCCGGACAGTGCAAGGCCGGGGTTCTTCAGTCGGTCTTTTACCTCGTCCCACAGGGCTGCCTGTTGCAGCGCCCACTGCACGAGGTCGCCCATGTCGCCGGTGTAGCCGTTGATGCGTGGCCCGAATGCCACGTTGTCGAAGATAGACTTAGGGAAGGGGTTTGGTCGCTGGAATACCATGCCGACACGAAATCGGGTCTCCGTGGGGTCCACGTTAGAGGCGTAGATATCCTCGTTCTTGAACAGGACCTTTCCTTCTACCCGGACACCGGGTATGAGGTCGTTCATGCGGTTGAACACCCGTAGCAGGGTGCTCTTCCCGGACCCCGATGGGCCGATTATGGCCGTTACTTCCCGCTCAGGCACCTCCATACTGATTTTGCTCAAGGCTTGAAACGTGCCGTAGTAGACGCTCAGGTTGATCGTACGTAGCTCAACCGAAGACAGCGAGTCTTCAGACCCCGGACCAGCCTGCTGGAGTCGGGTGACGGCTACGCCCGAGTTGTTCGGTTCCTGACCAGCGCTCCCGACGTCGATTCGCCTCTCGATGGTCAACCCCCTCTATATGTAGTGTGGGGACTAGCCCTCGCCAATTGTACCAAAGACCAAACCCGACTCGTGTAACGCAAATGGCTCGGAGGCGCTCCAGCACGAGACGGGGAACTCGAAGACAGCATCACTGATGGAAGAAGGAGTTGGGCCGGCATGCTATCATGTACCACTTGTTCCTCTCCTCGCGGGCTCTCACGGGAAAGAGTTGTCGCGGGAAGGTATTGGCCCTGGCACCCTGTAGCTTCATACCCCATGGAATGGACGAAGGGAGCGCTCTGGACTTCGACATCGGCAACGCCTTGGTGATGACCGCTGGAGGAGCAGGCATGGCCTTCCTTGTGCTTGTGCTCCTCACCGGCCTTACTGCGGTGATGGGGTTGGTTCTCCGCTGGCGGGTTGCTAGGGCCACCCGGCTGGGGGTGGAGGCCCCGGAGCTTGATCCTCCCCGGGAGGATGAACTAGAGATGGCCGCCATGATAGCGGCTTCCATAGTCGCCGCTCGTCTGGGACGAAGGGCCCCGACCACTGGAGGAAGGCCTCCCACTACGACCTCCTCGGCCTCCAGCCGGTGGGTGGTCCAGGGGCGCCGCGACATCATGGCGGGGCGTACGGGTCGTCCCGCTCGCCGGCACTTATGATGAAATCCCACGGATCCTGGTTGATGACGTTCCCCTTGGACTAGGTGCGCTTGGATACCATCTCGGAGCTTTTCCAACACTCGGGCCTTGCCAACCTTACTTGGGGTAACGGCCTGCTGCTGTTGGTCGGCATAGGTTTCATCTATGTTGCCATAGTCAAAGCTAGGGAACCCTACGTCCTCCTGCCCTTGGGCCTTGGCATCCTGCTGGGCAATCTCCCCCTCACCGGCCTCCCCGATTTCATCGCCGGCTCCGATGAGGTCCAGTCCTCCGGCATGTTCGGCGTCGTCTTCCACTATGGCCTCTCCTTCTGGAGTATCCTCCCGCCCCTCATATTCCTCGGCTTGGGAGCAATGACCGACTTCGGCCCCATGATTGCCGATCCCAAGACCATGCTGCTCGGAGCCGCTGCCCAAGTGGGGGTATTCTTCGCCTTCTGGGGAGCCCTGTTTGCCGGGTTCGGCATGGAGAAAGCGGCCGCCATCGGCATTATCGGAGGCGCCGATGGGCCCACCACTATCTTCGCCTCTGCCCAGTTGGCCCCCGAGCTTCTCGGCACCATAGGCGTCATTGCCTATAGCTACATGGCCGCCGTGGTCTTCATCCAGCCCCCTATTATGAAGCTGCTAACCACCAAGGCGGAACGTGGCCTGGAGATGAAACCCCCGCGGGAGGTGTCCCGTCTTGAGAAGCTCATGTTCCCCGCCGCCGCCATGATGCTGATTATTCTCGTGGTGCCCGACTCCGCTCCCCTCATTGCCATGTTCATGATCGGCAATCTCTTCCGCGAAAGCGGTGTCGTGCCCCGCCTCATGGAGACGGCATCCAACGAACTCCTCAACATAACCACCATCTTCCTCATGGTCACTGTCGGCACCCAACTGCAAGCCGACCAGGTGATTAACATGGACACACTGCGCATTCTCGGCTTGGGCTTGGTGGCCTTCTCCTTCAGTACCGCCGGCGGAATCATGTTTGCCAAGGGGATGAACCTCTTCCTCAAGGAGAAAGTGAACCCCCTCATAGGCTCCGCGGGCGTGTCCGCTGTTCCCATGGCAGCCCGCCTTTCCCACGTGGTGGCTCAGGAGACCAACCCCAACAGCTTTATCCTGCCGTACGCTATGGGCCCCAATGTTGCCGGCGTTATCGGCTCGGCCGTTGTGGCTGGAGTTTTCCTCTCCCTCATTCCCAAACTTGTGGCCTAGTGCCTTCCACAGGAACGCCTCGGACCAGCCCGCTGCCACCCCTAAACTCCCCCTCTCATGCTAGAATTAGCGACGGTAGGCGCAATGCGCCCCAGATTCAAAGCGGAGGACTGTTATGCCTAACAGTTGGGTTGATATATCCGTAGACGGTCAGGTCATGGACGCTTACCTGACAAAGCCAAACGACGACGAGAGGCACCCAGCGGTCATCGTCATTCAAGAAGTGTGGGGCGTGAACTCCCATATTCAGTACGTCACCGACCGCATGCCCGCCGCCGGCTATGTGGGCCTTGCCCCCTCCATGTTCCACCGTGAGGGCCGGATGGTGATGGGTATGCATGAGGAGATGGAGACTGCCTTCGCCCGCATGGGTGCCTGCACCGACGCGGGCATCGTGGCCGACGTCAAGGCCGCAGTTGCCTGGCTTCAGCAGCAGCCTTTCGTGGACCCCGACCGCATCGGCATCGTCGGCTTCTGCTTTGGCGGCCGCGTCTCCTTCCTGTCGGCTTGTGCCGTTCCGGGCCTCAAGGCCGCCTCCGTCTTCTACGGCGGGCGTATCCTGGCTGCTCTTGGTGATGGACCTGCACCCATCGAGCAAGTGGCGAACATCAACTGCCCCGTCTTGGGGTTGTTCGGTGAGGACGACCAGAACCCCACCCCCGCCGACGTGGATCAGATTGAGGCCGCGCTGAAAGCGGCCGGCAAGACCTACTCGTTCCACATGTACCCCGGCTGTGGTCACGGCTTCCACTGCAATGCCCGTGGCAGCTACAAGCCCGAGTCTGCCCGCGATGCTTGGGGCAAGACCATGGCTTGGTTCGACGAGCACGTAAAAGCGTAGGAACCGTGCGGAGGGGAGGGCTGCTTGCCATGCCCTCCCCTTCGCGTACTCCGCCCTAGCGGTCAGACCTCATCGTCATTCGCACGGAGTGTAGCACCCACTGGCCCCAGTCCATTCGCATCGCGGCCAGCGAAGGTCAGACCGCAAGGGCAACACGCCTTCTCAGGAGGCTCACATGAAAGTAGGAATCATCGGGATGGGCACCATCGGGCGACGCGTCGCCACGGGGCTCGACTCCGGCGAGGTGTCTGGCGTCGAATTGGGCGCCCTTTCCAGCCGCAACTTGGGCCGCGCCATGGAGTTTGCCGAGTCGCTGGAAACACCCCCTCCTGTGGTCACCATGGATCAGGTGCCGCCTCTGGTGGACTTGGTCATCGAAGCAGCCGGGCAGGACTCGGTGGACCCCATCGCCCAAGCCACGCTCCGTTCCGGCAAAGACCTGATGGTGCTGAGTTGCGGCGCCCTCCTCGACCGTGAGGACCTTCTGACCCTCGCTGCCGACAACGGCGTAAGCATCTACGCTCCTTCGGGAGCCATCGCCTGCTTGGATGGAATCATGGGCGCTGCCATGGGCAACATAGATTCCCTGACCATGATCAGCAGCAAGCCCCCGGAGGGCTTCAAAGATACCCCCGGTATGGTGGGCAGCCCCATCGACCTCGACGCTCTGACCGAACCCGCCACCCTGTTCGAGGGCCCCGCAGCCGAAGCCTGCCGCCTCTTCCCCGCCAACATCAATGTGTCTGGCGCCGTGGCCATGGCTGGCCTCGGCCCCCACAAGACCAAGGTGCGCATCGTCGCCGACCCCACCGTGGTGCACAACACCCATGAGATTGTCGTCACCGGTGATTTCGGCATCATCCAGATGAAAATTCAGAACGTGCCCTCCCCCAGCAACCCCAAGACAGGGATGCTCACTGCCCTCTCCACCTTGGCATCCCTGCGGAAGATGGTCTCCCCTCTTAAGGTGGGAACGTAGTCCCAATAAGCACTGGACATCCAACTCGCAGGAGCGGCCACCAAGGCCGTCCTAGGGAGTCACGATAGGAGCGCCGATGATTGAGCGAGAGCGACTGGTCAATACCTTCTGCGAACTGGTGCGCATCGACAGCCCTTCCGGAGAAGAAGAGGCCGTCGCCCAGTACCTCACCCAGAAGCTCACTGCCTTGGGCCTGCGCATCCAGCGCGATTCCCACGGCAACGTCATCGCCTCCGAGGACGGCGACAATCCCCTCATCCTCTCCGCCCACATGGATACCGTGGAGCCCGGCCGCGGCATCAAGCCCCGCATCGAAGAGGACCGCATCGTCTCCGATGGCACCACCATCCTGGGAGGCGATTGCAAGGCAGGCGTGGCCGCCATATTGGAAGGCCTGCAGTCCATCAAGGACGAGGGTGCCAGTCGCCGTCCGGTGCAAGCGGTCTTCACCCGCGGAGAAGAGATCGGCCTCGTCGGAGCCCAATATCTGGACTACGGCATCCTCACTGGTCAGGAGGCTGTGGTGTTCGATGGCAACGGTCCCGTAGGCACCATCACCGCCAGCAGCCCCACCTACATCAGCTTCGACGTGAAGGTCAAAGGGCGTGCAGCCCACGCCGGTGTGGAGCCTGAAAAGGGCCTCTCAGCCATTCGCATCGCCTCCGACATCATCTCCCAACTGCCCCAGGGACGCTTGGACGAAGAGACCACCATCAACGTCGGCACCATCTCCGGTGGCTCGGTGCGCAACGCCGTCCCCGAAGATGTCACCTTCTCCGGCGAGTTCCGCAGTCGGAACACCGAGACCCTTGAACTGACCCGCCTCCAAGTGCTGCAGGTCCTCCAAGCAGCCCGCGAGAAGTACCGGGACGCCTCCATCGACGAGGAACTGCAAGTCCTGTTCCGCATGTACCACATCGACCCCGACGGTCGCATGGTTTCCATGGTTAGCCATGTGTTGCAGGACCTGGACCTAGCGGCCAACATCAGCCCCTCCGGCGGTGGCACCGACGGCAATGTGTTTCTGGAACGAGGCATCGATGCCTTGGTGGTCGGTATGTCCACCAACGAGATGCACACCACCCGCGAGTACGTGAAGCTCGATGAACTACACGACACCGCCCGCTTCTGCCACAACCTGCTGGTGGCAGGGTTCTAGGGGGACTCGCATCCCAACCATGCGCCCCTGTGCAATCAGCCCTGCTGAGAGGAGGAGCCCATGCCCATCCAGGATGTGCGGGAATGGATAAGCCAAACCGAGGACATGGGGGAGTTGACCCGTGTCGATGGGGTCGATCCTCATCTGGAACTCGGTGGATTGGTGGACCTCTACCAGTGGGACATGGAAAACCCAGCCCTGCTATTCGACCACATCAAGGGTTATCCCCAAGGCCACCGCTTGCTGGCCAACGTCTTCACCTCAATGCCGCGCGTAGCCCTCAGCCTGAACATGCCCGTGGACTTGGGACGCCGTGAGTTCGTGGCAGCATGGCGCCAACGGCTCAAAGAGATAAGGCCTATGCCGGGCCAGATGGTGGAGTACGGACCGGTGCTGGAGAACCGCATGGTTGGCGACGAGGTGGACCTGACCAAGTTCCCTGCGCCTCTGTGGCACACTCACGATGGTGGCCGGTACATCGGCGTGGGCGACATTGTGATTACCCGCGACCCCGACACCGGATGGGTCAATGCCGGCTGTTACCGCGTGCAGGTCCACGACGCCAACACCGCAGGCATTATGATTTCACCAGGAAAGCACGGCCGCATCATCCGCGAGGCCTACTGGAGCCGGGGCGAGTCCTGCCCGGTAGCCGTTTCTCTCGGCCACGACCCCTTACTTCTCCTCTTGGGCGGAATTGAAGTCGACTACGGGGTCAACGAGTACGACGTGGCAGGTGGCATCCGAGGCGAGCCGGTGCAACTCATCAACGCTCCCTACACCGGATTGCCCGTACCCGCCACCTCGGAGATTGTCATAGAAGGCGAGATTCCCCCCAACGAAGCACATCCCGAAGGGCCCTTTGGCGAGTGGACCGGCTACTACGCCGGCGGCGAGCGCGACATGCCCATCATCCGCATCCACTCCATCAGCTACCGCAACAATCCCATCGTCTTGGGATGCCTGCCCGGCAAGCCCCCCAATGACAATACCTACTTCCGCAGCCCCCTGCGTGCAGCCATGATCTGGGATGAGTTGGAGCGTTTGGGTCTCCCAGGCATCACCGGCGTCTGGTCCCATGAAGCAGGCGGCGGGCGCCTGTTCAACGTTGTCTCCATCAAGCAGATGTACCCCGGCCACAGCAAACAGGTGGGCATGCTCACCGCCAACTGCCCTGCTGGGGCCTATGCCAACCGCATGGTGATCGTCGTGGACGACGATATCGACCCCACCGACACCAACGAAGTCCTCTGGGCCCTGAACACCCGCGCCGACATGATCGACGACGTGGAAGTAATCAAGCGGGCCCGCAGTACCTCCTTGGACCCCATGGCCTACGGCGATGGCGAAGGTGGCCGCTACTACAACAACCGCATGGTGATCGACGCCTGCCGCCCCTACGAGAGGCTTGGCACCTTCCCCGCCGTGGCCCGCAAGTCACAGGAAGAGGCCAGGGAGCTTCGCGACCGCTGGCCCGAGCTGTTCACCCCCGATGGCAAGGTGCGTCGTGACGTCACCCACGCCTCCCACTTGGAGGTCCCATAGCCAGGCACATGGGTCGGTGGATGCTGGGACCTCTGATTGCCTTGGCTGTGCTGTCGGCCACAGTGCTGCCCGTTTATGGACAGGACAGCGAAACGCAGGCAGAAACTTCCGGGCCCAACATATATGAGGGGCCTGTAGGCCCCTATCGCATGATCGTGCAAGCTATACCCTACCCGCTCACCCAAGGGCTTATCAACCTTCATGCTACAGTGTGGGACTTGGAGACCGGTGCGGCTGCAGAGGTCGAGCAGCTGCGGGTATTATTTGTGAGTCTGGAATCATCGGAGCGCGGGCGCACTTCACTGAGAAAGTCGCCTGACATCCCTGACAGCTACAGTACGCAGCTTAACCTACTGGAGCCGGGTGCGTGGACCTTCACCTTCGATGTGTCCGGTCCCTTGGGCGAGGGCTCCGCAGAAGTGGACCTGGTGTTCGCCAGCCAACCTCGCACCCTCGCCGGCTGGTTGGCATGGGCAGGTATGGCCTTGGCGCTCCTGCTGGTACTTGCCTTGGCTTGGCGTAACGCCAACAGGATGCGTCGGTCCCGAGCCCATTGACGCTTTCGCTCATGACGTATAGACTCACGATACCCACCCCCAGTGGGTAGGGTAAACCCGGAGGTTGGTGTGGACCCCAAGGTGAAGGCCGAGGCCTCTCGGCGTCTCAGCTACGCCGAAGGCCACCTGTCGGGCATCAAGCGCATGGTGGAAGACGAAAAGTACTGCGTTGATATCCTCAAGCAGACCTACGCAGTGCGCCGCGCCATCCAGAAAGTCGAGGCCGTCATCCTTCAGGGCCACCTGCAGACCCATGTGGTCGAAGGTGTACGCGAAGGACGCGAATCAGAAGTGCTGAACGAGCTCATGGATCTCTACAATCTCCAGGAGCGCAACTGACCCTCAGAGCATCACCCCTTCAGAGCATCATCCCTTCAGAGCATCATCGTGGTAAGCAAGCAGATAACCCGTATCACCATAGGAGTGCAGGGCATGACCTGCGCCTCCTGCGTACGCTACGTCGAGGAGGCTCTGTCCGAGGTGCCCGGCGTGGAATCGGCTGACGTCAATCTGGCCACTGAACGTGCCACGGTCGAGCTCGACCCTGTAGCAGTCCCCGCCTCCCTCATAGCCGAGGCCCTCGACGATGCTGGCTACGGTGCCGTTGTAGACACCGTGACCCTCAACGTCGGAGGCATGACCTGCGCATCATGCGTCGGCTACGTCGAGGAAGCCCTCAGTGAAGTCCCTGGCGTGGTCTCCTCCACCGTCAACCTCGCCACCGAGCGGGCCACCGTCCACTACCTCTCCGGAGCAACGGGCGTCGACCAACTGCGCGAAGCCGTCGACGATGCCGGCTACTCCATCGAAGGCGTGGTAGACGACACCGCGGACGAAGCGGCCGACGCCGAGCGTCTGGCCCGCACCCGCGAAATCCGTGACCTCAAGCGCAAGGTGGCCCTCGCCGGCTCAGTGGGTGTCGTCATCATGGGCCTCATGTACGTCCCCTTGTCGGTTCTCGGCCTCACCTCCTTCCAACTCAACCTCATCCTCTGGATCATGGCCACTCCCGTCCAGTTCTGGGCGGGGGCCCAGTTCTACCGCAGCGCATGGGGCGCCCTGAAACACCGCACCGCCAACATGAACACCCTCGTCGCCCTCGGCACCAGCGTTGCCTACGGCTACAGTACGGTAGCAACCTTCTTCAGCAGTCTCTTCGACGAAGTCGGCTCCCTCCACTCTCAGAGTGTCTTTGGCCACAGCACCGGCACCTACTTCGACGCCTCCGCCATCATCATTGCCCTCATCCTCCTCGGCCGCCTCCTCGAAGCCCGCGCCAAGGGGCGCACCTCTGAGGCCATTCGCAAACTCATGGGCCTGCGTCCACGTACTGCCTTAGTGGTACGCCACGGACAGCAGGTCGAGTTGCCCATCGAGCAGGTGCTGGTGGATGACATCGTGATAGTCCGCCCCGGCGAGAGAGTCCCCGTCGATGGAGATGTAATCGAAGGCTCGTCGTCTCTCGATGAGTCCATGCTCACCGGCGAGAGCATGCCTGTCGAAAAAACCGCAGGTGCCCCGGTCTATGCTGCCACCGTCAACGGGACAGGCGGCCTGCGTTTTCGCGCCACTCGCGTAGGTGCCGACACCATGCTCTCCCAAGTGATCCGGCTCGTCCAGGAAGCCCAAGGCTCCAAGGCACCCATACAGCGCACCGCCGACGTCGTAGCCGCCTACTTCGTCCCCACCGTCCTCACCATCGCGCTGGTCACCTGGGTCGTCTGGCTCATCTGGGGCCCTTCCCCAGCCCTGACTATCGCCATCCTCAACGCCGTAGCCGTCCTCGTCATCGCCTGCCCCTGCGCCTTGGGACTCGCGACACCCACCGCCATCATCGTAGGCACCGGCAAAGGCGCCGAGCGTGGCATCCTCATCCGCAACGCGGAAGCCCTTGAGCGGGCCCACAAGGTCACCACCGTGGTCCTCGACAAGACCGGTACCCTCACCAGAGGCCAACCCGTGGTGACCGACATCGTCACCTCCGACGGCTTGGGCGAAAACGAAATCCTCAGGCTCGCAGCCTCAGCCGAGTCCGCCTCCGAGCACCCCTTGGGCCAAGCCATCCGCAGGGCAGCCGGAGATCGCGGCCTGCCCGCGTCAGAAGCCACCCAATTTCAAGCCCTGCCCGGTCACGGTGTGCAGGCCAACGTCGAGGGCAAGGTCGTCTCCCTCGGCAACACCGGCCTCCTAAGACAACAGGGCCTTGCCCTGAATGGCCTCGAAAGCACGGCTGATTCCCTCACATCCCAAGGCAAGACCACCATGTGGGTCACCGTCGACGGCCAAGTCACCGGCCTGCTCGCCGTAGCCGACACTCTGAAACCCGAATCCCACGAAGCAGTCCGTTCCCTCCAACACCTCGGCCTCGAAGTCGTCATGCTCACCGGCGACAACCGTCCCACCGCCCAGACCGTAGCCCGCGAAGCAGGTATTGACCGCGTCGTCGCCGAAGTCCTGCCCCAGGACAAAGCCGCCGAGGTCAAAAAGCTACAGGATGAAGGCCGCGTGGTCGCCATGGTGGGCGACGGCATCAACGACGCCCCCGCCTTGGCCCAAGCCGACGTCGCCATCGCCATGGGCACCGGCACCGACCTCGCCATGGAGACCTCCCAGATCACACTCATGCGTGGAGACCTCCGCGGAGTCCCCGAGGCCATCGCCCTCTCCCGTGCCACCATCCGCACCATCCGCCAGAATCTCTTCTGGGCCTTTTTCTACAACACCGCGCTGATCCCAGTAGCGGCAGGCGTCCTCTACCTCGCCTTTGGCGCCAGCGGGGTACCCATGGGTCCGCTCCAGTACATCCTTGGAGACTTCGGTTTCCTGAACCCGGTGATGGCCGCCGCCGCCATGGCACTCAGTTCCGTTTCGGTGGTAACCAATTCCCTGAGACTCAGGGGCGTTCGCCTAAGGGTCTAGCGCCCCAGCCACAACCCATATACGATAGCCCCTAACCGCCGACACCGAGGTTGAAAATGGACTACGTGGTACGCTCGCCCATGAACCGGCCCGACGTGGCCGAGGTCCGGTACGATTGCGAATGCGGCTGCAAGCCCCGCGCCCGCTATGAACGCGGCTCTGACGAACCTGCCCACGAGCAATGCTGCTGCGGACGCATCCACTTCGTGGGCACCGACGCTCTGCAGCAGCTAGAAGCCTTCGTTCAGCAGGAACGCCCTGGCGAGACTTACAGCCTGTCCGTACAGCAGGTCACCGCCCCGTGGGGCGACGAAATCCCCGTAGCCTTCGGCCTCCCGCAAGAACCCCATCACCACTGAGCCAATAACCTCAACACTCCACGGACTATGGCTGATCTGAAGAAGGAGCGATCATGGCATCAGCCGACTATGACGTTGTAATCATTGGCGGCGGTATCGTCGGCCTCTCCACCGCCATGCGGCTGACGCAACTCTGTCCCGGCCGCGGCATCGCCGTTGTCGACAAGGAGAAGGAGCTAGCCACCCATCAGTCCGGCCACAACAGCGGCGTCATTCACTCCGGCATCTATTACCGCCCCGGATCCCGCAAGGCCGAGTTCTGCGTCACCGGCGGCAAGCTCCTCACCCGCTTCTGCGACGAAAACGGTATCTCCTACGACCGCTGCGGCAAGATCATCCTCGCCACCCGCGAAGAAGAACTGCCCCGGCTCGAGGAACTGCACCGCCGCGGCAATGAGAACGGCGTCGAAGGACTTGAGATGCTCGGCCCCGGCGAACTCCGCGAAATCGAACCCAATGCCGAGGGCGTCCGCGCCCTCCACTCCCCCAACACCGGAATCATCGATTTCATTCAGGTCGCCAGGACCTACGGCGACAAGTTCCGCCAAGCAGGCGGGGATACCATCACCGATACCCGGGTGCAGGGCATCGACCGCGTGGGCGACAGCCTGCGCCTCCGCACCAACCACTCGCCCATCAACACCCGCCACATCATCAACTGCGCCGGCCTCCACGCCGACCGCGTGGCCCGCATGATGGGCGTCTCGCCCGGCGTCAAGATCGTCCCCTTCCGAGGCGAATACTACGTGCTCCGTCCCGAAAGCAGGCACAAGATCAAGGGCCTCATCTACCCCGTCCCCGATCCCGCCATGCCCTTCTTGGGCGTCCACTTCACCCGCACCATCCACGGCATCGTCGAAGCAGGCCCCAACGCCGTCCTTGCTACATCCAGGGAGGGGTACACCAAAACCAAATTCAGCCTCGGCGACACCTTGGACACCTTCACCTATGGCGGCTTCTGGAAAATGAGCCGCCGCTTCTGGAAAGTCGGCATCGGCGAGACCCACCGTTCCTACATGAAGTCGGTCTTCGTGAAGGACCTCCAGCGCCTCATGCCCTCCATCGAATCCAGAGACGTGGAGCCCGGCGGCAGCGGCGTCCGCGCCCAAGCCGTCGACAGCACAGGCCGCCTCTTGGACGATTTCCACATCGAGGAAGGCGGAGGCGCAGTCCACGTCCTCAACGCCCCCTCTCCCGGTGCCACTGCCTCCCTAGCCATCGGCAACCACGTCGCAGGCCTAGCAGCCAAGTCCTTCGGGTATGTGAATTAAGGCAAAGATGTCGAAGACCTACACCCCGGTTCCAAGGGCGAACGTCTAGTCGCCGAGCATGGGGTCGAGTTTGCCGATAAACTGGCGGACACTGTTCACCCGATTCTCGACGAGTTCCGCGAGAAGCCAGTTTTCGTAGAAGTTTGTATGGAGGCTTTGGGCTACGCCAAAGAGGGTGTCGATTTCTGCGTCCCCAGTTTCTGCCACCAAGTTAGCTACGGTTCTGATCAGCAAGTAATGCGAATAGTGGTCCCAGTCCCTCGCTTCGGCGATGGCCTTGATTATCTGAGCAGTAGCTCCCCAGAGCTTCTCCGACGATTGGCGCAGGTCACCTGCTGCTAGTTCGACCTGCGCCTGTGCAAGTAGTTGGTGGCTCGTTTCACGGTATGTGGCTACTGGTGTGACCATAGGCTAACCTCGTGCTGCCATTGTATCATTGCACCGTGGACCAGAGAGACCGAGTGATTCGGGCTGAGAACGAAAACCTGAGGAGTACTTCGTATGGATGACATCCTGATTCGAGGCGGACAAATCATCGACGGCACCGGCACCCCAGCCCGCGATGGCGATGTAGCCATCAACGACGGGCGCATCGTAGCCGTGGGCGACTGCTCCGGGCGTGACGCCCACCGCACAATCGACGCCTCCGGTCAGGTGGTGTCCCCTGGTTTCATCGACATCCACACCCACTCCGACTTTACCCTCCCCCTGAATCCCCTTGCTGAAAGCAAGATCCGCCAAGGCGTCACCCTCGAAGTCGTCGGCAACTGCGGCTACTCCACCGCTCCCGTCCTCAGCGGCAAGGCCGAAGCCCTCCAGGACTACCTCGGCGCTGGCGCTCCTTGGCTCGACTACGGCCCTCGCACCTTCTCCGACTACTTGGACAGTTGGCCCGACATTTCCGTCAACACGGTCATGCAGGTTGGCCATGGCACCCTGCGCCTCATGACCATGGGCCTGGAGGATCGCTCTCCCACTTCTAGCGAGATGTCCCACATGGAATCGCTACTGGAAGAAGGGCTTCAAGCAGGCGCTCTCGGCATGTCCACTGGCCTGTTCACCGCCCCAGGCAACTACGCCCAGACCGAGGAGCTACTGGCCCTCGCAGCAGTCCTCAAGCGGCACGGCGCAACCTACGCCTCCCACATCCGTGACGAAGCCAACCACGTATTCGACGCCGTCCGCGAGGCCATCAGCATCGGCGAGACCGCTGGCGTCCGTGTCCAGCTCGCCCACCTCAAGCTCTCCGGCACAGACAACTGGGGAGACGTCTCCTCCCTCCTCTCCCTCATCACCGAGGCCCGCGAACGTGGCGTCCAGCTTTTCGCCGACCAGTACCCCTACACCGCAGGCACCAACCCCCTCCGCAACCTCTTGCCCGTCTGGGTCCACGCCGGTGGCGTCGATGCCATGCTGGAGCGCCTCCGTGACGGCGAGTCTCGCGAGCGCATGCGCGGCGACATCCTCCAGAACGGCCTCACCAACTTCGGTCGCGTCGAGTCCTGGCACGCCGTCCGCATCGCCATCTCCCCCGAGACACCCGAACTCGCCGGTCAGACCGTGGGCCAGGTCGCCGAAGCCCGAGGCATCGACCAGCTTGACGCCGCCTGCGACATACTCCTCGAAGACCGAGGCCATACTCGCATCGTCGTCACCTCCATGGATGAACCTGACGTGCAGCGCATCCTCCAGTCACCCATGATCCTCGTAGGCTCCGACGGCAACTCCCTCGCCCCCTATGGCGTCACCAGCCAAGGCAAGCCCCACCCCCGCTTCTACGGCACCTTCGTCCGCGTCCTCGGCCACTACTCCCGCGACATGGGCCTCCTGCCGCTCCATACCGCCATCCACAAGATGACCGGCGGCTCGGCTCAAGCCCTGCGCCTCATCAACCGTGGCACTTTGGAAGAAGGCAACTGGGCCGACGTCACCATCTTCAACCCCGACACCGTAGCCGAAGTCGCCACCTACGACGACCCCCACCAGTACGCCACCGGCGTCTCCACCGTCATAGTGAACGGCGAAATAGCCATCGACGACGGCGATCACACCGGCGCCCTCTCAGGCCGCGTCCTCCGCCGCGGCCCTAACGGCGTAGGGTGACGGGGAGCCTGGAATGACCACACCCACCCTCACCCCCTCCCAACGCATGCTCGCCGCCTGCGAGCGCCAGCCCGTCGATGCCACCCCAATCTGGTTCATGCGTCAGGCAGGCCGCATCTTCTCCCAGTACCGCGAGTTGCGGGAGAAGCACGACATACTGACCATCGCCCGCACCCCCGAACTGGCCGCCAAGGTCACCCTCCTCCCCGTGGACGAGCTTGGCGTCGACGCCGCCGTCATGTTCGCCGACATAATGCTGCCCCTTGAGGGCATGGGCGTCCCCTTCTACATCGAGCCTGACACCGGCCCCATCATCCCCGACCCCATCCGCACCAAGAGGGCGGTGGAAGCCATCCGCATCACCGGCCCCGAAGAAGGCACTCCCTACGTCCTCCAAGCCGTCAAACTGCTCCGTCAGCAGTTGGGAAACCGCGCCGCTCTCGTCGGTTTCTCCGGCTCCCCCTTCACCCTCGCCTGCTACATGATCGAGGGTCGTCCCTCCCGCGACTACGCCCACGCCAAGGGCCTCATGTTCGGCCAGCCCCCCGTCTGGCACGACCTCATGGGCCGCATCACCGATGTGATCGTCCTCTACCTGCGAGGCCAAGTCGAATCAGGCGTCCAGGTCGTCCAGCTTTTCGATAGCTGGGTGGGTGTCCTCAGCCCTGACCAGTACCAGCAATACGTCATGCCCTACGCCCGCCGCATATTCCAGGAATTGCGCAAGATGGGCGTCCCCTCCATCCACTTCGGCACCGGCACCGCCTCCCTGCTGGAACTCATGGCCGACGTCGGTTGTGACATGGTGAGCATCGACTGGCGTGTGCCTCTGGACCGTGCCTGGACCCGCATCGGCTACCATCACGGCATTCAAGGCAACCTCGACCCCACCATGCTCCTAGCCCCCTTCGAGGTGGCCCAAGCCGGTGCCGACGATGTTCTGGCCCGCGCCTCTGGTCGTCCCGGCCACGTCTTCAACCTCGGCCATGGCGTCCTCCCCCAAACCGACCCCGCCGACCTTGCCCGCCTCGTCGAACACGTCCACCAGCGCAGTTCCGAAATCCTCGCGTCCCAAGTCTAGAGCCGTGTTCGACTCCCCCATCGGCGTCCTCCTCATGACCTTCGGCGCCGCCGCAACTCCCCAGGACGTTCCCGCCTACCTCGGCCGCGTCCGCGGAGGCCCACCCACTCCCGAACTCGTGGCCGAGTTCCAGCGTCGCTACCGCCTAGCAGGTGGTTCCCTTCTGGTCCGCAACACCTGGGCCCAAGCCCTCGCCCTCCAGTCCCTGCTTGAGTCCCAGCACGCCGATGGCCCCACGTTCAAGGTCAGTGTGGGCATGCGCCATACACCCCCCTTTATCCACGAAGGACTCCAGCAGCTTGTCAACAAAGGTGCGACCCAGGTCATCGGCCTCATCCTCTCCCCCCAATACTCCCCCTACATCATGGGCGGCTACCATCGCGCCCTCGACGAAGCAAGAGAGGCCGTCTCCCCAAGTCTGACGGTGCGAGTAGCCGGGGCATGGCACACCCTCCCTGCCTTCATCGACGCCCTCGCCCGTCGTGTGTCCGAGGCCTTGGATTCTGTCCCCCAAGCGGAGCGCGATGATGTCGCCATCCTCATGACAGCCCACAGCCTCCCCAAGGTCGTCGCCGATCGTGAGCCCGATTACCTCCAACAGCTCGGCGACACTGCCAACGCCGTAGCCCATCATGCCGGTCTTTCACCTGACCAGTGGCAGTTCGCCTACCAGAGCGCAGGCCACACCCCCCAGGAATGGCTCCGTCCCGACATAAAGGAACTCTTTCCCGCCCTCCGCCAAGCCGGCCATCGCCGCGCCCTCGTCGTCCCCGTCCAATTCCTCTCCGACCACCTCGAAGTCCTCTACGACATCGACGTGGCAGCCAGGCAAGAGGCGGATGAAGCCGGTATCCACCTCATGCGCATCCAGACCCCCGGCCTCATGCCCCAGATGATCGAGGCACTGGCTGAGGTGGTGCAGCGGGAGTTGGGCATTCGTTGACGCGCCCTAGCTTCCTAGGCTAGTCTTGCCCTTTCCAAGAGCATTCTTCATGACAGTCACATCCGTCGACACCACCCGCCTGCGGCTCACCGCACAAGACGGCAGCGATGGCGTCCTCCTCGGCACCCGCTGCACCGAATGCGGTGTCTACTCCTTCGGCGCAGCCGTCATGTGCCTGCACTGCACCTCCGCCGCCTTGGAAGAAACAACACTCAGCACCCACGGCACCCTCTACAGCTACACCCTCGTCCACGTCCCCCCCGGCGGCTGGCCCGGCCCCGTCCCCTACATCCTCGGCCAAGTTGAACTTCCCGAAGGCCCCCACATCATGGCCGAGATCGTCGACACCTCCTTCGACGAATTGTCTGTGGGCATGCCCATGACCTTGGCCCTGCAGAACGTAACCCTGCCGGACGGTGGCGAGGAAAAGGCAGTGTATAAGTGGCGTCTTAAAGGGGGCTCGGCATGACGGGACGCAAGGTAATGGTCGCCGGCGTAGGCCTTCACCCCTTCGGCCGCTTCGGCAACAAGGACCTCGCCACCCTAGCCCGCGAGGCAGTCCTCGAAGCTCTCAAGGACTCCGGCGTCCCATGGAAGTCCATCCCTGTCGCCTACTTTGGCCACGTCTACTACCACGGCATGTCCGTGGGCGAGACCACCCTCGCCCCCTTGGGCCTCACCGGTGTCCCCATCATCAACGTCGAAAACGCCTGCTCCAGCGGCTCCACCGCCTTCTGGCAGGCCTACTGGGGCATCAGCAGCGGCGTCTACGACCTAGCCCTCGCCTTCGGCGCCGAACTCGTACCCCGCGGTCCTGTAACCGTGACCGCCGAAGATAGCCCCGACCGCTTCATCGGTGGCGACCACATGATGGCTGGCTACGCCCTGCGCGCCCGCCGCTACATGGAAGAAACCGGCGCCCCGCCCGGAGCCCTAGCCCAAGTCTCGGTGAAAGCCCGCAACAACGCCTCCCTCAATCCCTACGCCCACCGCAAAGAGACCTACACGCAGGAGCAGGTCCTTCGCTCCCGTCCCATCGCCGACCCCCTGACCCTGCTCCAATGCTGCCCCACCAGTGAAGGTGCTGCCGCTGCCGTGCTCTGCGCCGAAGACGCCCTCGACCGCTACGGCATCGACCACTCCCGCGCCGTAACCATCGCAGCCGCAGTCCTCACCTCCGGCTCCTACAACGGCCGCGGCAGCGACCACTCCGCCTTCAGTCCCTACCGCACCGAGCCCGGCGCCGATAAGGCCTACGAAATGGCAGGTCTAGGCCCCGAGGATGTCGACCTCACCCAGGTGCACGACGCCGCCACCATCGGTGAATTGCAACAGATCGAGTCCCTCCAGCTCACCGGCCCCGGCGAGGCTTGGCGCGCCACCCTCGACGGCCGCACCGAGATCACCGGCGACATCCCCGTCAACACCGACGGCGGCCTCCTCGCAATGGGCCATCCCTTCGGTGCCACCGGCATCCGTCAAGTCCACGAAACTGTCCTCCAGCTACGAGGCGAAGCCGGCCCACGACAGGTGGCTGACGCCAGAGTTGGCGTAGCCCAGTGCTCCGGCGCAGGCGACGTCACTACCGTTCACATTTTCAGCAAGTAACACGACGGAGGGGTTATGGAAGATAAGGAACTGGCCTTCACCCCAGCTTGGAGACTCAAGGAGATGCTCGACTCCCGCGAGCTCTCGCCCGTCGAGCTGACTGACGTATACCTCCGCCGCATCGAAGCCCTCGACGGGCAACTCAACTCCTACCTCACTGTCTCCGGCGACGAGGCCCGCGCCTCTGCCAAGGAAGCAGAGGACAAGATTGCCCGCGGTGACAAGGGCGCCCTCCTCGGCCTCCCCGTCGCCATCAAGGACTTGGAGGTCACCAAGGGCATCCGCAGCACCATGGGCTCCTATGTCTTTCGTGACACCATACCCGACCAGGACTCTGCCTTGGTGGAGCGTGTGCGAAACGCCGGTGGCATCATCTTGGGCAAGACCAACACCCCTGAGTTCGGCTCTGCAGGCATCACTGAGAACAAGCTCGGTCCGCCTTGCCGTAACCCGTGGGACACAGACCGCACTCCCGGCGGCTCTAGCGGTGGCGCAGGTGCGGCCCTAGCCGCCGGCCTTTGTCCCTTAGCTTCCGGTAGCGACGCCGGTGGCTCCATACGCATCCCTGCCAGCTTCTGCGGTGTCTACGGCATCAAGGGCACCTTCGGCCGCGTCCCCCGCGTCGGAGGCCTCGGACGCCCCTCCCCGAACTTGGCGTCTCACCCCGGCCCCATGTCCCGCACCGTCCGAGACTCCGCCATGTTCCTGCAGGCCATCGCAGGCTACGACCGCCGCGACCCCAACTCTCTCCGCGAAGAGCCCCCCGACTTCATGGCGGGGCTGGATTCAGGCGTAAGAGGCCTGCGAGTCGCTTGGAGCACCGACCTCGGCTACGCTGCCGTAGACCCCGAGGTTGCCAGCGTCGCCAGTGCCTCGGCCCGCCTGTTCGAAGAGTTGGGTTGCAGTGTAGACGAACCGGGCATCACGCTGGACGACCCCATACCAAGCTTCCTCGACATCTTCTGCACCACAGGGTACGTCGGCAACGGCCATCTGCTGGAAGAACACGAAGACGAACTCACCAGCTACGTCCTCGACTCCATGCGCCACGCCCAGCAGGTAACAGGAGCCGACTTCGCCCGCGCCCTGCGTGCCGTCGAAGTCCTGCGCACCAAGCTTGGTGATCTCTTCGATCAGTACGACCTCTTGATGACCCCCACCATGGCCGTCCCCGCCTTCCGCATCGGCGAAGCACCCCGCACCATCGGAGGCCGTGAGGTGCGCCCCGCGTGGGATTACACGCCCTTCACCTCACCCTTCAACATGACCGGCCTGCCCGCCGCCAGCGTCCCCTGTGGCTTCTCGTCCGAGGGCATGCCCATAGGCCTCCACATCATCGGGGCCAAGGGTCAGGAGAATGCGGTGCTGCGAGCGTCGGCAGCCTTCGAGCAAGCCCGGCCATGGGCCCATCTGCTCCCGCCCGTGTCCTGAGCCAATTCCCACGGGGAGCCCGTGTCTGATCAGGCCTCCTGTACCGTTTGGGTGTAAGCCTGCCGGTACAGGAGACCTGCCCAGGTCTCCGCCGGTGACATCTTTCGGTTGACGCCCCCGCCCTGCCCGGCTACCCTCAATCCAAGGCTCCACGACGGCAGCAGTCTCCATTCTGGGGAGCATCTTGACTGTATCGGTGGGTAGCAGAAAGAAATCTGGAGTGGTGGAAGGCACAGACGCAAAGCTGGTTCATAGCTGTGGAGACAGCATTCCAGGTGAACGGGAATGTACCGGGAATGTCATGGGAATGCACCCGGAGTGTCACGGCAATGCACCTGGAATGCCACGGCAATGCACCCGGAATGCCACGGCAATGGCACCGGAAGTAACAAAACACTGCAAAAACTATACATGGGAGTTGCAATAGACGCCCTTCGAGACCGCAACATCCTCTGGAGGTGGTGACATATGGTACGGCAACTCGATGGCGGAGCCCGCTCCGCTCACACCGACTTCTTCCATACCGGCCCTGACACCCTTGCCGGCCGGTACATGCGTACCTTCTGGCAGCCTGTCTACCACTCCGATGATCTTCCGATCGGTCACGCCAAGCCCGTGCGGATCATGGGCGCCGACTACACCCTCTATCGGGGCGAGACCGGCGAACCCCACATGGTGGACGCCCGCTGCGCTCACCGCGGCATGCAACTCTCTCCCGGCTGGGTACACGGCGACACCATTCGGTGCTTCTACCATGGCTGGGTCTACGATGGCGACGGCCAGTGCGTCGAGCAGCCCGCCGAACCCCAGCCCTTCTGCGACAAGATTCGCATAGGCGGCTACCCCGTCCAGGACTACCTCGGACTGGTCTTTGCCTACTTGGGGTCCCCCATAGGAGAAGGGCCACCCCCGCCTGCGATTCCCCGCTATCCCACTTTCGATAACATCGATGGCATCCTCGAAATGGACTCCTATTTCCGGGCCTGCAACTACTTCAACAATCTGGAGAACAGCGTCGACACCTCCCACGTCGGCTTCGTACACCGCGGAGGCGCAGGTGCATGGGATGGGGCCACTGAGGGACCGATCATCATTGAGCCCACAGACACCAGTTGGGGCTTCTCCAGCAATGTGCGTCGCCCCGGCGGCCAAGTCAACGTAGCCCAGTTCGGCATGCCCAACATCTTCCACGCCAAGGCCCTGCCCGTGGAGCCTGAGGTGCTGGGCTTCCGCGAATTTCTCGTCTGGTGGACGCCCATAGACGACGAGTCCCATATCCAGTTCACCGTAAACGCCGTGCGCATGCCCCTGGAGAAAGCCGACGATTACCTAGCCCGTCGCGCCGCCAGCAAGGCCAAGCGCACCATACCCAAGGAGCAACTGGCCGCCGACATCCTAGCCGGCAAGATTCACATCGACGAAGTGGACCCATCGAGCACCGACATGATTCGCCTCCAGGACGACGTGGCCCAGATCGGCCAAGGCATCATCGCCGACCACGGCAACGAGCGTCTGGGACGCACGGATGCAGGTGTCATCAAAATTCGCCAGCTCTGGACCCGCGAGCTAAAGGCCCTCGATGAAGGCCAGCCTCTAACCGAATGGCGCTACGACGTCGAAGAGCTCCTGCTCCTCAGGGCCGGCCAGTGATTCCGGGCCATACCTTACTAGCGGGGACTGACATTTCCTTGTTGCCCCGCTCCCGCTCCGCTGCTACGCTTGACTTCGCTAGCCGCCTCAGAAGGGGAGGCCAAGCCATTCATATCGCACCCACATGGAGGGCTGACCCCGGGTGGTACAGCGATGACCCTCATTTTCAGCTACGAATGGCACAGATGGTACACATGTCAGCTACGAACACATTTTACGCAGATACAACAGTGCACCGCTCCAATAGCGCGCAGCTACGATTATCGCAACCCCCAAGCGCAGGAATGGCACCGGAGTGGTACAGAAATGGCACATAGTGTGCCAGTCGAAAGACGCGCTCGACCTTGTTCTGGGACGGCCCGGCGTTCCACCACACGATCTAGGAGGAGAGTCCAATGACCGCTACCCAACCCAGGACCAACGGCCTTGGCACCAATGGCAAGTACAACCCAGAGGACTACGACAATTTTGCGCTCACGGGGCCCGGCACCTTGGCTGGAGACTACCTCCGCTCCTTCTGGCAGCCTGTCTACCACTCCGACGACCTGCCCGTCGGCCGCGCCAAGCCCATCAAGATCATGAACCAGGAGTACACCCTCTACCGGGGTACTACCGGAGAGCCAAACCTTGTCGACTTTCGTTGCGCCCATCGCGGCATGCAACTCTCTCCCGGTTGGGTCGAAGGCAATACCATTCGCTGCTTCTATCACGGCTGGGTCTACGACGGCACCGGCCAGTGCGTCGAGCAACCCGCCGAGTCCCAACCCTTCTGCGACAAGATCAGCATCGGCGGCTACCCTTGTCGTGACTACCTGGGGCTGGTGTTTGCCTATCTCGGAGAGGGCGAGCCCCCCGAATTCCCCCGCTACCCAGACTTTGAACAGTTCGAGGGCCTCTTCGAAATCGACAGCTACCCCCGTGGCTGCAACTACTTCCTGAACTTGGAAAACGGCGGCGACCTAGCCCACGTTGGGTTCGTCCACCGGGGCATGGAAGGCTCATTCGACGGTTTCACTGAGCGTTTGGACATCCAAGCCGAAGAATCAGAATGGGGCGTAAAGGTCATCAGCCGTCGTGAGGGTACCGACGTCAGCCGTACTGCTCACTATGGCATGCCCAACACCTGCCATATCACGGCCCTACCCAACGACACCTCCACGGCCCCCTTCCGCGAGTTCCTAGCTTGGTGGGTCCCAGTAGACGACGAGAGCCACATCCAATTCACCGTCTACGCTGTGCGTGTGGCCCCTGCTGACGCCGAGCGCTACGCTGAAATGCGGGATGTGCGACTGTCCAACCGCTCCGTCCCAAAGGAAGTGCTGGCTCAAGCCGTTCTGGAGGGCCGGATGCGCTTGGAGGACGTGGTGCCCGACACCACCGACATGGTGCGTCTGCAGGATGATATCGCTCAGATCGGCCAGGGTACCCCCAACCGGCGCAACGACCGTCTCGGACGCTCCGATGCCACGGTGATACAGAGGCGTCGTCTCTGGCGTCGGGAGCTTCAAGCCTTCGCTGAAGGCAAGCCGTTGACCAATTGGGTCTACGACCCCGAAAAGCAGAAAGCGGAAGGCGGTTTCTGAGCGCACCGGTTATGGGAGTTACCGCCGATTTAGCTCAATTCATCTCATCCCTGAGATATGAAGCACTGCCGTCCGCGGTGGTTGATGCAGCGAAGATAGCTATCATCGACGGCGTGGGCAACATGATCGCGGGTTCGGCCCAACCCTTAGCCCAGACCATCGGCCAGTACACCCGTGATATGGGAGGCACCCCACAGGCAAGCGTGGTTGGTTGGGGTTTCAAGACCAATCCTCCGGCAGCAGCTTTTGCCAACGGTGTCTTCGGCCACTGTCTCGATTTCGAGATTCAAGGCTATCCCCCTACCCACGGCACCTCATCCTGCCTGCCAGCCGCTCTGGCCCTCGCCGAGGCCAACGAAGCAACCGGCAAGGCCCTAATCACCGGCTACGTTTTGGGCTGGGAGATTCAGGGACGCCTGCGGGAAGCATCTGCTCCTCACACCGCCCATGCCTACCATCCCCCCGGCTTGGTGGGCCCCTTGGGCGGGGCGGCTGCCGCGTCCAGCGTACTCGGCTTGGATGCTGAGCAGACCAACATGGCCTTGGGCATCGCGGCGTCCCGCACCGGTGGACTCACCGCCAACACCGGCACCATGGTAAAGTCCACCCACCCTGGCAACGCCGCCCGCATGGGCACCGAGGCCGCCCTTCTGGCACGGTCCGGCTACACCAGTTCTAGCGAAGCCTTGGAATCGGACACGGGATACGCGCAAGCGCTATTTGGCAGGCAACTAGACTGGGATGCGGTGACGGCTGGCTTGGGTGAAACTTACCGGCTCCTGGACCCCGGGTTCGACATAAAGCGCTTCCCCGCTCAGATATATATGCAGCGCCCTATGGAAGCAGTGCTGAACCTCCGGGAGCAGCACGGCCTTGAAGCAACGCAGATGCGTACCCTCACCATCACCGGCCCTCACCGAAGCCATTCCGGCCCACTGCCCCGCTCCGGCCTCGACGGCAAGTTCAGCATTCAGTACTGCGCCGCCATTGCACTGCTCGACGGTGCCGTCGGCATCGACTCCTTCACCGACCAGCGCCGGTTCTCCCCGGACGTCGAGAATACACTGCCGAAAATCAGGCTCGAAACTTCCCCTGATCCCACTGTGAAGGCGGTGGCCGAGATGTCCGACGGACGCACTCTGGAAGGCCAGTGCCGTGACTTCCGAGGCTCAGCAGCCAACCCCATGAACTACAAGGAGCGTACAAGCAAGTTCAAGGCCTGTGCCGGGCGAGTTCTGCCTGAGGGCAAGGTCGAGGCGTTGTTGGACATACTGGAAACGCTCGAAGAACAGCCTGGCGTCGTGCCGTTGGTGGACGTGCTGCGAGGGGAGGGTTAGCTAGGCAGGGGCGACTTCTTCGTACTTGACCAGAGCTTCAGGAACGGGACAGTACTCAACGCAGGACAGGTCTCCCGTGCACTGCTCCGGTATCACCTCGAACCAGTGATGGATGTCGTGCAGCTTGGGATGTACTGCCCCAACGGGGCATACCTCCCGGCACAGCCCACAGGCGATGCAGTAATCCTGGTCAATGTAGACCTTGGTTGTCTTCTGGGCCGCCACTGATCAGCCGCCTATGGAAGTGCTGCGCAGGAAGTCAGGTGACTGCAGGAAATCCAGGGCCTCGACAACAGGCTTCTGCTCCGCCTCGGTGAGGCAGTACATATCCATTTGGTACTTGCCTTCCATGAAGTGCATGACCTCTTCGTAGTACTGGCTCAGGTTCTCGTGGATAGAGAGACTGTGCTTGCTGCTTTCCAGAATGGCGCGAATGCCAAGGCAGGCCCCCGCTTCCACGTAGTAGTTGGAGGCGGCCCTAGCCAGGGGATGCATGTGGGGGAACATGGCTACCATGCCAAAGTAGCTGCGGCTGCCTTGGAAGTTGGCCTTGGACTCCTCCATCAGGTCGGTTTCCTTCTCGGCCTGACCACCGCGGATGAGCACGTCGCCGTGCAGCCCGCCGTGTTTCACCTCATCCCATACCTGACGCGCCCGCATCCGCAGCAGGTCCAGGTAGTCCTCGTGCGCGGAGATGGGGACGGAGAGTAGTTGAGTACACATCTGATTCAGGGAGTGTCTAGGCCCCTCGCTGCAATAGCCAGCGAAGGCAGGGCCGAATTGCCCCTGGTCCCAGCCCTCATCCATGCGCTCCACACCTTCGAGCACGCGAATCACACGTGTGTTCCAGCGCTCCACCATGCGCTCCTTGGTGAGGCGCATGCGAAAGTCGACGCCGGGTCCACGGAAGGGCGTGGGCCATACCCAGTCGTTCAGCCACTCTTCAGTGATGGGATGCAGGTCCATGGGTGCCTCCTAGCTCTGTGCTGGTCTGCGGGGCTTGAAAGTCAGGGAGTCTCGCAGCCACTTCTTCTCGCGGTCACGCCACAATTCGGGTGGCGGCGGCACCAGGGAGCGCCCCGTCTCCACCTCTATGATGGATCCGGGTGCCGGACAGTACATCAGGCATACCACACATGTGGGGTAGGTGCACTTGTGAACGTCGATCTCGTGCCGGTGCCTAGGCTCCAACTCCAGGTAGACGGCGTTGATGCCGATCTCCTCACAGGCAATGAGGCACATTCGACACTCGGTACATTTTTCGTGGTCAATGGCAATGGTGGTCATGATGCTAGTCCACGTCGGGCATTTCGAGTTGGGTCAGGGTGGACGGTGTGCGGTTGCCCATGACGAATTCGGCGATGTACGTCATGGCGGAGTTGTAATCGTTGCGGGCTGTCGCCGTCATCATCTGGCACATCTCCACATCCACATGCTGAGAGACATAACGCTCGGCCATGAAGCGCCCCATCTGTACATGGCTGCGGGTCTCAGGCAACTGGCTGGCGAAGAGGTCCTTGAGGTACTGGTCGGGCACGGCCTCAGCCATGCGCTCCAACCACGCGACTTCCAGCACTTTGGCTCCCAGGTTCAAGGCAGGCAGGCGTACGTTCTGGGCGTAGATGCCCAGTGCCCGCATAGAGCCGACGAATACGGCAATGCCCGAATCGTAGGGGAACTGACAGTAGGGGTGCTGTAGGGCTAGACGCTGGCCCTTGGCCCAGCCACGGTGAAGGATGGCTTGAGAGTAGAGCATCTCATGGGTGGAGTCGTCGTAAATCTGCTTGGCGAAGAGGTAGTCCACCGAGGGCGGGTACTGGTTGATCACCAAGCTGCTTCCCCAAGCGCCGTATACATAATAGTACATGCGCTCCAAAGTCCAGAGCTGCCCAATCAGCTTGTAGTACTGGTCGTCGCTCAGGGTGCCGGAGGCTGCTGCCTCAATGATTGGGTCCAAGGGCGAGGTAGTTGTCAGCCTTCGACTCTCGGATTCCAGCTGGGCAGCCAGCTCCTTCCCCGGCAGCGTGGTAGTCAACGGCCCTCTCCTTGGGGGGGAATGTGAGGCTGACTATAGGAGTGGCCCCCATGGCTGTCAAGCCGAAATAGACCTCACTATGATCGCGCCTAGTCTTATTGATGGGTCGGATAGTCTGGAGCCCCCAGTCCAGTTTGACGTACCTCAGAGGTCCCTAGGATAGGGGCCAGCTTAGCTGATAGCAGGTCATGTCGATCCTATTGATGAGTTCCGACCTCAGGATGAACTCACGGCAGCGTGGACAGCGGCGGGCCGACGTCGCAATAGGCCCCTTAAACGCTGGTTCCAAACGACCGCCAATATGAAGAACCCGGCAACGACCAACGCCATAACCGGGCCCGAAGGCAGGTTGAAGTGGTAGGAGATATAGAGGCCTGCAATGGCGGCGGCTGTGCCCAAGGCAACGGATAGGGCCATTGCATACTGGAAGTTCCGCACAATCAGGAGTGCGGTGGCGGCTGGGGTTATCAGCATTGAGATGACCAGAACGATGCCCACTGCCTGAAGAGCTAAGACGATGACGATGGCGAGCAGTGCAAGCAGGGCGTATTCGAGCTTGTCGGTGGGCAGGCCGACGACCGATGCACCAGTGGCATCGAAGCTGGCGAACAGCATCTCCTTATGCAAGGCATAGGTCGCTACCAGTACGAAGAGGCTTAGCCCCAGTGTGACATATACATCGGTCTGGGACACGGCAAGCACTTGTCCCAGGAGAATGTCTTCCAGATTGATGGGTATGCCCTTGGCGGCGGTCAGCATCGTCAGACCCAGAGCGAAGAGTCCGGCAAATATGATGCCCACTGAGGTGTCCTCACCCACCCCGGCGTTTCGAATGAGATAGCCACTAACAAGGGCCACGGCGATGGCCATGGGTATAGCCCCTAAGAAGGGACTGACTCCCAGGATGAAGGCGCCTACCATCCCCGGCAGGACCGAGTGGGCAAGGGCATCACCCATAAATCCCAAGCCTCTGGTCACCACATAGACTCCGAGCAAAGGACACATTACGCCGACCAGCACCGACACCAATAGAGCCCGTACCATAAAGCTGTACTGGAATGGGTCGACGAAGGCTTCAGTGATGATGTCCATGAGAGTCTCCTCCTAAGCCGTGCCCGTGGAATGGGACGGAGCCGAAGGGCCCGTAGAGCCGGGTCATTACCTCCTCGGTAAGCACGTCACTTGGTGGTCCGCAGGCGCAAACGTTGCAGTTGAGGCAGAGACACTCGTCGCAGAAGTGGGCCATATGGTTGATGTCGTGAGATGACATCAGGATGGTACGGCCGTCATCCCGCAATTCCAACAATACCGACATAAGGGAGGACTGGGAGGCGAGGTCGACGCCGCTGAAGGCCTCATCCAGCAGCAGAATATCGGCCCCTTGGGCCAAGGCACGGGCTACGAAAATGCGTTGTCGTTGACCACCGGAAAGCTCGTAAATTTGGGACTTGCGCCTGTCCCACATACCGACCCGGTTCAGCGCTTCGTCGGCTGCCTCACGGTCGGCCCTGCCCTGACGGCGGAACCAGCCAGCGTGGCGAATGCGCCCCTGCATCACCACTTCCCATGCACTCATGGGGATGCGGGAGTTCACCCGTTCGTACTGTGGCACATAGGCCACCAGCCCTCGAGTTTCCTCCATGGGCTTGCCGTGCACCAAAACTCGGCCGGAGGTGGCGGGCAGCATGGAGGTGATGACGTTAAACAGGGTGCTCTTGCCTGCGCCGTTGGGCCCGACGACGCCCATGATGCAGCCGGGCCCAGCGCTGAAGCTCACTTTATCCAGCACCACTATTCCACTGCGCTCCACTGTCAATTCCTCGGCCATGAGTGGAGCTGAGTGCAAAGCTGTCGCAGTCATGCTATTTCAGCGCCTCCACGATGGTATTTGTGTTGTGCCTCATCAGGTCGAGGTAGTTGCTTGCCTCAGACCCAGCCTCACCTAGCGAACCAGTATACAGCCCTCCGATGAGGGAGGCCCCAGTCTCTTCCGCGATGCGGCGGGCCAACCGGTCACTTTGGGTATGCTCGGTGAAGACGGCTGTCGCTCCCTCGTGCTCAATGGTCTCAATGAGGCCGGCGAGGTCCTGCGCAGTGGGTTCCGTCTCCGTGGTCATAGGGAATATCGCACCCACAACCTCGAAGCCATAACGCTGGGCAAAATACTGAAAGCTGTCGTGAGACGTGACTAGGAGACGGTTCTGCTGCGGAAGATGGGCAACTTGCTCGGTGATCCAAGCGTGCAGGTCGTCGAGCTCTCGCGCGTAGGCTGCGGCGTTGTCTCGGTAGAAGGTCTGTCCGGCGGGGTCGACACTGGATAGCTGGGCAGCGATGCTGTTCACAGCCTGCTTGACGCGCAGGGGGTCGAACCAGAAGTGGGGGTCTAGCTCTCCGTGGCCATGGCCGTCGTCCTCCGCTTCTGCGTGGCCTTGTTCCGCGTGGTCTTCCGTCTGGCCGAGGACGCCGACGAAAGCGATCTTGACGGGCTTGCCCGCCACTTCCCAGTGTGCCACCTCTTCGAGGTCGTGGTCGTCCAGTTGCAGGACTGCTCCGCCGACGGAGTCGGTGACGAAAATCGCCCCGGGAGCGGTGGCGAAATGGGGACGACCCCAAGAGCCTGTTTCCACCGGCGTGGTCAAGGCCTCGGAGTTGGTGGCCACGAGATCGCCATCGTGCGCATCGTACATGCGCAGTTCACCGTCGCTCATTGCCACAAGCAGGGCTTCACCATCTTGTCTGATGGCGACCTGGATGGGACGCAACTCTTCGGACGCCGGGATGAGTTGCTCCATCTCGCCGCCTTCAGGGTCGATTTCGTACAAGCCTACTGCGGAACCGAGGCCGTAGAAGTGGTCTGCCCCCGGGTAGCCCCATACAGAGGTGATGCGGAAGTCTTCGGGGGAACCTGCTGGGGCAGGGATGAAGGCGTGCTCGTACTCGCCGGCATGGGCCTCTACTGCAAGCACTCCGCCCATACATCCGAAGACGGCCATGTGTCCATTCCCGGCGTCGCCATGGAGGCCGTCGCATCCAGGGGCGGTGTATAGCACATTGCCTGAAAGGTTGCGTATGTCTGCACCCACGGGCAATCGGTACTCACCGGGATCAGAGACATAATCAGGATGCTGGGTGGTGACGGCAAACAGGTCATCCTCGAGGACCACCAAGCCCCCGTGCTGAGCGCCGGCATTGAACCGGGTCGGGACATAGGAGTCGTTCTCTTCCTCCAATTCATGTTCGTTGATGAGAACGACGTCGCCAGTTCCATCGTAGAAGATGCCGGACCATTCGCTGCCCACGTAAAGGTGGGACGGCGCATCGCCGGAGAGGTCGATACCGAGCTGGCTGGGCTCCACATCGATAAGGTCGAAATGGCCCCCGTGGGCTTCGAGGTAGATTCCGCCATCGAAGATATGGGCCGTGTTTGCGTCCCCAGAGACGGCGATGGCGAAGCGGCCGCTCCTGGTGGCATATATCCTGCCGGCACGGGCACCCATGTCAAAGGCGTCCTGCTCGACGTCGCCGTGTTCCAAGTCGACGATGGAGAGGGCTCCAGATTCTCCGTCGCCTACTAGGAGCCGCCCGATGAGTTCAGTCTCGGCTTCCGCTCCATGTGGCATGAGTTCCACGAATTGAATGGGGTCTACTGCGTCTCCCAAGGCCATGAGGACATCGGGGCTTTGGGCAGCGTTTTCAATCAAATCGTTGAGCCACCCAGCCTCTAAGGAGAGACCGATGCTGAATACCCTGTCGGCATCGGCAATACGGGTGATGTCCCGGGCACCTGGCTGGTACGTATGCGGGTCAGCGTTGACCGGAAGCAGCGAGAGGACCTCCACCCTGTCCTGTCCCACTGCCAGTATCCAGTCGGCTACGATGTTACTGGTAGCGACCACGTTGAGCTTCTCTACAGGAGCGGCGGGGGTGGCAGGAGCAGGGGCGGTGGCGGTGGATTGGGCGGCCGGAGTCTGGGCGGCTGTGGTTCCTGCGGCAGGTGTAGCAGTTGTGGTTCCTGCAGCAGGTGTATCTGTGGCGGTGCTGGTGGTCTCCGTTACATCCCCGTCACCGCAGGCTGCCGCGAACAGGAGTAGCAGAACAAAGACGGGGGCGAACAGCGTCATAACCTTACTTGGCATTACCTAGAATCCTCCTGAGTTTGTGTCCTTCTTGTATGAGCCTGGGTCTCATTGTTCGGCATGATTGCGACTGTGTATCCACAAGGTTCCCTATATGACACCGAGTATCAATGTTTTCATTTACGAGACTTAGTATCGAGAGTTTTCAAAAAAAGAGACTAAGAATCCAGTAAATGGGTTGAGGTGCTGGAAGTGGCGACGCGAGAGTTAGACGGGCAGACGCTGCGTTGGAGGCGTCCTAATAGCAAAAAGTAGTCGGAAGGGGTTGCTCGGCCTATTGTTGTCATATGTATCATTGAGCCATAGATGATACTGGGTATCTAAGGAGCAATGGTAGCAAGTATCACCCCGATTGTCAACGGCAGAGTAATTTGACGGCGAACGGATTCGCTGGTTTGTATCCGCTGCTTTTTCGATGCCAGTGACAGCTGGTACTGACCCGCCTCCAGTGGTTGAGGTCTAGTGGCGCTCTACATGCCGTAGAACCGAGCGGGATTGTCGGCCAACATGAGTTCCCGCATAGAGTCCGGGATATCGTCGCGGGCCTGCATCATCCTGACCAGTTCGGGCTCATTGGCGGGATCGCCATGATGGCCGTAGTCAGAGCCGACGAGGAAGTGCTCGTCGGGGATGAAGTTGCGCAGGTAGGGCATGTCCTCATCAACTTCGGCGGCTATGTACATGCGGTAGTCGCGAAACAGAGACGGGCCGAAGTGAGACGGGTCTCCACCCATCTGGCGCTTCAATGCGTGCAGCACGAAGGGCACCCATGAGGCGGCAGCTTCGATGTAGCCGAAGCGAAGGGTGGGGAACATTTCGGGGATGCGGTTGGCGATCAAGTCGCGGAAGCCGATTATTGGAGGGAGGCGGATAGCGGCGAAGGTGTGGTTGCGTTCGAGGTCGAAGATGTCGGTGAAGGGCGGGCATCCGGCGGCGACATGGCAGCAGATGGGCAGGTCGAGACGCTGGGCTTCCTCATAGATGGGAAAGAAATAGGGGTTGTCCATGGTGCGGTCCCGTTCAATACCGCGGAAGAAGACGCCGACGGCACCGTTCTCCTTGGCCCAAATCATCTCTTCGATGGTGTCTTTGACAGATTTGAGGGGTGGGATCATCACCCAGCGTATACGCCCCTCGCTGAGGGCACAGGCTTGGGCGATGTATCGGTTGTATGCACGTGCCAGGGCGAGTTCCAAGTCGGCATCGTCGGTGAGGTAGACGAGAAACAGGGTGGGATAGACCACCTGGCTGCCTATACCCAGCCGGTCCATATCACGGAGCCGCGCCCCGATATCGGTCATCTCCCGGCTGGCGATGAGCATGTCGTCCCGACCGATCTCACGAGTTTGGGCAGAAGGGGTGATGAGCGGAAAGCTCCCCTTACCGGCCGGTTTGGGGAAGATATTGCCGTCGATGAGCCAGAAGGCGTCGCGTTCCTTGTACAGGGTGTCGTTGGGCACTGACACGACTACCGACCTACGGTGGCGTATATCGGGTTCTATCATCCGCCACATGTGCTCCGACTCGGCGATATGGGTGTCGGCATCGATAACGTGAGCCATAGTTGCCTCCTTGCTCTCAACTTGCGCGTCAAGAGCTTTCGAGAATAGAGATACGCCCCAGCCACTGCTAACATAGGCTGGGGCGTATCGCCTCAGTTGCAAATGATCAGTTCTCGCGGTGAGGTACAAACTCCCAGTTGCTGAGCCAGGTGAGGCCGCCAGACTGCTGCTCCCAAGGGTCGATTTCAGGGCCGAGGGGAAAGACGGCGTTCTCGTCGTACAACGGGATGGTCATCACATGGTCGAACATCCACTTGGTGATGTTCGCTTGGATCTCGAAACGCTTGTCAGCTTCGTTTGTGTCTCGCGCCTCGTCCAGCATCGTTTGGAACTCGGGATGCTCGAACCCCAAATTCAGCGAGTTGTTCGAACTGTGGAACAGGTTCATGATCCAGAGAGGCTCGATGACTGGCGGAATGAAGTTGCTGAAGGGACCCGGTTCCACGGCACGGCTGACGAGCCTAGGCCGGTAGGCTGAGTAGGGCTCGTTCTTTTGTTCGCAACGGACGTTGATGGCTTCCCACATGGCGCAGGCGGCTTCCATTTGGGGGATACCACGCAGGGTGAGGACGGCGTTGACCTCGAAACCATCAGGGTAGCCGGCGTCGGCGAGGAGCTGCTTGGCACGTTCGATGTCGTGCTCCCAGACAAGCTGGTCGAGACCGAACTGCTTGGCCCTGAGGTCGTGTCCAGCAAAGAAGTCAGCGTAGCGGGGGACACCCTCCCCGAAGGCTAGGTTATTAATGAGCTTTTGGCGGTCAATCGCGATGGCCAAGGCAAGGCGTACGTCGCGGGCTTGGGCCCAGTCAGAGGAGCCGGTATCGCCAGTGCAGGCGATGAAGGGCACATGGCAGTTGTCTTCGATGGACTCGAGCTTGACTGGCACGATGGCGTCTTCGCCGACGTGGGCAGAGTGATCTAAGTTGTACTGGAGGCCGGCAAAGGGTATGCGCATAGCCTTCTGGCCGGTGAAGGTCATGTACTTGATATCCTCGCGTCCTTGGCTCCGAATGGACTGAACCTGTTCGAGATCGAAGGTGGCCGTGTCGAGCTGACCGGTGAGGAAGTTAGCTTCCCTGGTTGAGGGCTCGGCGATACCCTTCCAAGTCATGGTCTCCCATTCGGGGGAGTGGAACCAGTGATTCTGTACTGACTCCATGGTGTAAGACTGCCCGCTCAGAAAGTTGCGGTCAGGGTCGATGCGCCAAGGGCCGGTGCCGATGTCCTTGAGGACTATGTTCTCCTCGCCCAAAGCTTCGAACTGCAGCTTGCTGTGCATGGAGAGAATGGCATCGGTGGGATTGGAGTTATGCCAGAAGACCTCGAAGGTCGGCCTGGGTCTTGTGAGGGTCACGGTGTAATCGTCGACCTTCTGCACGCTGCACTCTTCGCAGCCGAATACCTTGCGTATGCCACTGGCGGCGGCGTGCGGGGTACCTGCAGTGCTGATACGCTCGATGGAGAAGATAACGTCGTCGGCGTTGAATTCACCGAAGTCACCGTAGGTGTCGTGCCACTTAGCGCCTTGCTGGAGGTGAAAAGTGTAGCTGGCGCCATTGGGTCCTTCATCTAAAGTCCATTCACGGACCAAGCGGGGTCTCTGGGTAGTGTCGTGGTTAGTGTCCCACATGGACTCGTGGGTGGTTTTGTTAAGGAAGCGGAATACGCCATAGGGCATGTTAGCCAAGTCGGAAATCATGGGCGCCAACTCTGGTGTGGCGAAGTCGAGGCTGCCGGTGACCTCCATCGTGCCTGTTGGGGTCTCGGCAGAGGCGGGGGTCGCGGTGGGGGTGGCGACTGCCGTTGCTAGGGTCTGGGTTGGCGCTGGGGCGGGAGTTGCGCCTGGACTGGGAGCGGCTGCGGTGGGGACAGGTGCGGCAGTCGTGGCAGAAGGGGCGACAGGTTCAGCGGTGGGCGTCGCTTCCTCTCCGCAGGCCATGATTACCGCCAAAAGAACGATGAGAAGAGCAACTACCGATGCTCGTAGCATGCCGACCTCCAAGCTAGCCTTGTAAAGGGTGTGTGCGGGTTCCAGAGATGATGTTCGAGGATAGCAATTGCCCACCTATGGTGTCAATGAATGGTAAAGTTAATGGTAATTGTATATACGAATATCGTAACTAGAGATTTCTAATGTAACGATGTTGTGTCGTGATATTTTATGGGCTGGTCTCAGGGCTTCGCCGCCTTGACAGCCTCCCGTCAGGGCCAACATCATGACGCCAGCCGACGCACTACTGAGGTTCCCTCTGATTGCGTAAATCTGAGAATTCCCTGGCTGCCGGGATGCCGACACTCAGGAGGTGAGAAATGAAATTCGCACACTTCTCCCATGTGTGGAACAAGCCTGATATGACCGCCGCGGAGCGATACGATCAGTTGTGGCGAGAATTGGAGTTGGCTGACCAACTGGGATTCGAGTATGGGTTTGCGGTGGAACATCACTTTCTGCCTCATGAGAGCTGGATGACTTCTCCCACTGTGTATTGCACTGGAGCGGCGCACCATACCAAGAACATGCGCCTAGGACCCATGGGGTACATCGTGCCTCTATACGACCCAGTGCGGATACTCGAGGAGACGGCGGTTCTGGACAACGTCCTACATGGGAGGTTGGAGATCGGAATGGTTTCAGGGATCGTGCCGGAGTACTACAGCAACTACAGTCACTATGGCCGGTCACGAGAAGAAGCGTTCAAGAACCGGAGGGAACTGACTAACGAAATCGTTCCCATGATTAAGACAGCCTTCTCCGGTGATGGCGCCTTCAGCTTCTCGGGTCCGTTTCACGAACTGAGCGATGTACACCTGTCGGTGAAGCCCCTGCAGAAGCCCCATCCCCCGATGTGGATCCAATCCCGGGATCCGGACACGCTGCGGGTCCTTGCTCACGAAGGGGTCCACACCGGATATCTACTGTTCTATCCTCGCACCGAGGCCGAGCCCCGCTACCGGGAATACATCAGGATGTGGGATGACGCGGGTCATGAAGGGAAACCCAACATAGGTTACTGGACCTTAGTGTACGTGGACGAGACCGATGAACTGGCGGTGCAGAAGGCCACACCACAGGTCAACCACGCCTTCGGCCAAGTGTTTGGTGTGGGGGATGGAGGGTTCGCGGACGCCAAGCGGCTCATTGCGAACTACGAGTTACGTGGGGAGTGGGGCGCTGCCGAAATCGCGCGCAACATGACCGACGTAGAGTGGCTCATGGAGCGCAACCTCGTTTTCGTAGGTTCCCCAGAAACGGTGATCCGCCAGATTAAGGAAGCGGCAACCGAGGGCATCTTCAATACCGTCATGGCCGAGTTGAACTTGGGCTGGCTTGGCGAAGAGGACTTGATGAGGTCAATCCGTCTTTTTGGGGAGCAGGTGATTCCGGCCTTGAAGGATTTCGAACCGTATTAGAACCTGCGGCGTTAGTCGGCCGCTATTCGAAAGTCCGGTGTTTAAACTGCCCCGCGAGCTTATCGCAGCCGAGACGTTCGACTTTGGTGCTGGCGGTGTTGGTCTCCATTGACGCGAGACTAGGTTTGCTCTCTTGGGGAGGGCTTGGAGATGTACCGGTCGTCATGTGCGCTTGTATTGAGCATCTTTCGTTATGTATAGTCTCCTACGGAAGCATGTGCCCGCAATGGCTTGGCGGCCATCTGAACCTATGTCGGAGACCACATGAAAGCCTTGGTAATCGAGAGCTCTCTTGAAGTCGCGGATACGGTGTCGTTGTGCCTGCAGGTACGTTGGCCTGGGACGGCTGTTGTGGCCATACGGGAAGGGACTAAGGTGTTGGAGAGGTTGACCCAGGAAGAGGTGGACTTGGTGGTGCTGGACCGCGACTTAGCGGGCGCCGATGGGTTACAGGTGTGTGGTGAGATACGGGGGGCATCTCCAGTCCCTATCATAATGCTGTCGGCTCGGATGGCGGATACTGATGTTGCGCGTGGCTTGGAGGCGGGGGCGGATGACTACGTGAGGAAGCCTATTAGTACGATTGAGTTCCAAGCTCGCGCCAACGCGGTAATGCGCCGGGTGCAACGGGAGCAGGGAGCTCCTGTGGATGAACCACCCTTCGTGAGTGGGGAGTTACGGGTGGATTTCGCGCGACACGAGGTGTGGCTGCGGGGCGAACAAGTGCGTCTCACGCCTATTGAGTTCAACATATTGTCCCAATTGGTAAAGAACTCTGACCGGGTGGTGCCCCACAAGGAGCTGCTGACCAAGGTGTGGGGGCCAGAGAGGGCAGACGCGGGCAACTACCTCAAAGTGCACATGCAGCACCTCCGTCAGAAACTAGGGGACGACTCGCAGAACCCGCGGATGATTGTGACGCAGTGGAAGGTAGGCTACCGGTTTAACGAGGCTGCCGCTAGGGCCTCCCGACGATAGCGATATCTAAACCGGTAGCAAAGGTTCCGTGCGCTTCTCCGGGAGGTCTATGGTGAACCCGTTGACGTTCAGGGATGACATGCGGTAGTAACCGATGAGGGTAGTGAACTCGGTGAGTTGCTGCGCTCCAAGGATGTCCAAGGCGGCTTGGAAGGTCTCCTGGCTTACGTGATTGGTACGGGTGAGTTCCAACCCATAGTTGGCCATGACGACTTCATCTTCCGGTCCATCCGGCAGGGGCTTCTTGTCGCGGATGCCATCGATGATGCCGTCGCTCAGGCCAACGCGACGGCCACCGGCTGCATGGGCATTCCAGATGAACTGGCAATCCATGGAGCGGGCCGCAATGCACATAGCCAGCTCTTTGAGACGGTCGGGCATGTCGCTGATCTGTTCAAGATACTCGGAGAGACGGTTGGCCAAAAGGGCCATCTTCGGGCTGTGTATCATCACCGAGGTCGGGCCCTGCACGGGCGCGTGCCCCCTAATCGAGGTGATTTCGTCGTAGGCATCCCTGAACTCAGGGGCCACGTCGTCACGGGTAACAATGGGCACGCGCCTCTGCATGATGATCCCTCTCTCGCTCCAAGGTCAGTTCTAGGCCGCGATTTGGTTCAGCTAGGAAACTGTGGGAGCCAACTAGGACGGTACGACGGCAGTGCACTCGATCTCGACGCGGAACTCAGGATCGGCGAGGCCCGAGCAGAGAATTAGGGTGCTCACGGGCAGGTCGCTGTTGATGTAGTTGGGGCGGACCTTTCGATATGCAGGAATGTCTTCGCGATGGGTCATGAAGGTGTTGACCTTTACCACGTTGGTGAAGTCGCAGCCCACCGATGCCAGGGCATTTTTCAGGTTCTGGAAAACTTGCTCCATCTGGGCCTCGGCGTCTCCCACGCCCACGGTGTTGCCGCTGGCGTCGCGGGCGACTTGGCCGGCGATCCAGACGATGTTGCCGTCGCGGACCACATGGGAGTAGCCGCCGGGCTCGGCGAGGCTGCTGGGGTTGCTCCGCTGTATTGCCATCTCTTCCTCCCGTTGCTTAACGTAACTAGTTTGAACTCAGCATCTGTATAGACCAAGGGCCATAGAGCGTCAAGACGTTTTGACACCCTACTGTCCGGGCGGGGTCTGGAAGCCCATGGGACCCATGGAGTCGATTCCTGGGGGCCGTTCGTTCCAAATTTCGACGCGGGCGATGGACTCGGGGGCGACGAAGATGCTGACCTGCTTGCTCTTGGCTTCGGGTTGGTATATTTCGAACTGGACAACGCCGTTGGGCGGGTCGGGGAAGTCGACGGCCTTCACCAGTGCTCCCTCCCCGTCCTGGAGTGTCATAACGAAGTAGACCTGCTCCCCGGCTTGGGACCGGCGTTGGAGCTGCTCCTGTATTCTGGCCAAGGCTTCTACTGTGAACAAGTCCGTCTACCGCCTTTGTCCGTGATGGTCGTTCTGGATTATACCTTTTGGGGCTCAGGACGGGCTGCAAGGTGCCTGCCGTTTCGTAGCTGCACTGGCAGACCGGCCGTAGCTGCAGCGATGTTTTTCCTAGCTAATTTACCTGCCAGTACTGCCAGTGGCCTATCTGGAGCAGCTAGGAAATTCGGTCTGCCACAGGCCCAGCTTTCATACCGTCTCCTGCCAAGGAAAGATTCTGCAAAAGGATGCGCCGGAGTGACCTGTGAAGTCAGTCGCCAGCGCACCGTATTTAGAATAGAACAACAGTACGAGGGCTGTCAATGGGCAAGTGTCACAGGGATGAGGCGAGCCCTTGCTTCGCTCAGCGCCGACGGATGGAGGGTGGGCTGGTGGTGTGTGTGGGGGTTCCCAGATATAATTCCTATTGCATAAGTGAGAAAGGGAGGACTTCATGTACGTTATCAGGCGGGTAGCAAAAGCGCAGCCGGGCAAGGTATGGCAGGTTGCTGATTTGCTGGGCAAGATTTGCGCTGAGTACGAGAACAACGGGAGGCCCAAGGGGCAGGTGTATGTATCGCAAGGGATGCCAGGGGAGCCGAACGTGGCCTATGCGGAGTGGACTCAGCCGACGATTGAGCCGAACTGGCCGTCCAAGGTGCCCCCGGCGGTGCGGACGCTGAATGCTGAGATGCAGGCCATGCTGAACTCGTATGAGATCGAGTTCTATGAGATGGTGACGTCGGAGAAGCTTTCGGAGCGGGGCATCTCGTAAGGCTTCTGACTGATTCGGTGGAATGAGGAAGGCCCGCTCGAAATGAGCGGGCCTTCTCTCGTTGTGCAGGTATTTTGGGTCTACTCGTAGTAGCGGAGCTCCACGACGTTGTCATCGGGATCGAAGATGTAGAGGGAGATGCCGTTGCCGTGGGCGCCCCAGCGGGTGGCAGGGCCCTCGCGCACACCGATGCCCAAGGCTTCCATCTCGGCGCGAACTGCTGCAAGGTCGCAAGGCTCGACGACCATGCAGAAGTGATCCTGGTTCTTGGGGTCGTTCTTGCCGAGGGGCTCCTGATCGGGGAAGGGGAAGAGGTCGATGATGGTGTCGGCGTTGAGGCGGACGGAGGGGAAAGGCACCTTGCCGGCGCGGAAATCATCGATACGCTCGATACCCAAGCCCAAGACCTCGGTGTAGAAGCGCAGCGAGGCGTCCATGTCGCGGCAGCGCAGAACGATGTGGTCCATCTCGGTGATTTTCACCTTGGGGGTGATGGTTTCTGTTGATTCCAAGTATGTTGCGGTGGCCATTACATAACCTCCAATAGTTGTCGTTGGATCATCAGGCCTAGATGGGAGACCTGATGTCATGGTAGCGAGGCGCTCCTGTGGGGTCAAGTTTGGGTGTCATAGCCCTAGAGACCGCTGACTGTCGTGCTTAGAGTATGGCGAGGCACGTGCCTCGCCGATGTCCATCTCGATGACGCGTCCATCGCCATATTCGAACGTGGCCCTTCGAGTTGGTGCAATTCCTATCTCCCGGAGCATGGCGGAGGGCAACAGAGTGTAGGTGGAACCTGTGCCCACCATGGCTTCAACCTCTTGCGTTTGCCGACCATCGAGGATGGAGATCCTGATTCGCGAATTAAAGACGCCCATGGTTCCGGATGGCCTCCCAAGCCCTTGTGAACTCAGTAGCTTGATCGTAGCACAAGTCAGGAGCTACTGAGGGGCTGACCCTTCAACCCCACAATAGTGCCACCCCGTCCTGGTTTCGGGCTAGTGAGTCTCGAAGATTTCCTGGTATTGGTCGATCTTGGCCATGGTGGCTTTCCGCTCGTCGGCGGTGGGGTTGCGGGGGTCGCGGGCGGCGGGCATGCGGCCGAGCTTCATCATGGCGGCCATGAGGAGTAGGCGAGCCTTGTTGGTGTCGAGGTTGCTGCCCTCGATGAATACGTCTGTGTCGTCGGAGGGGACACGACCGCCAGTGTCGGCCCGGCCTACGCGTGCCACGGGCAAACCGCTGAAGGTGGCAAGCTCGAGTGCGGCCATCTGGCTGCGGGAGCCGTGACCGTAGGGGGAGCTGCCTTCTAGGACGAGACCGTGGAGCTTGGGGGTGCTGTCATTCCCGTCGGCCTGCTCCTGTTTGGCGCGATTGATGCGGGCTAGGATGTCGACCTCGTAATCGGGGTTGCCTGTTTCGTCTTCCTCCATGTAGTTGCCGTACTTGACGATGTGTACGCGGGGGATGATTTCGCCACGGAGGTCACCGGAGTCATCCTTTATCCTGAGACGGACAGTGGCACCCTGCCCGTTGGGGAACTCGAGGATTTGGGGCAGGCGTGTCAGATTCACCTCGGACTTGGTGGTGTGTTTGTAGTTGGGGACGTACCAGAGGGTTACAGGGGGCCCGACGGTGCCGAGGACGCCGCCGTGACCGCCGGTGGCCTTGTAGTTGCCGGGGCGGTCATCGGCTTTCTTGAACTCGCGTGAGGCGTAGATGCGCTCGTCCTGCACACCGACCGCACCGACGCCTATTCCCTGGCCGGAGAGGATGTAGTCGACAGCATCCACGATGTTGCGGTCGCCGTCGTTGGCAAGCTGGCCGTGCGGACGCTGGGCGGCATTGCCAGCCATGGGAAGGTTGGTGTCGATGAGGAGGCTGAGCCAATAGATGGTTTCCTCGACGGCAGGGCTACCTTCCAGCCAGATGCAACCGGCGTATTTGCCGCTTGCCATGTTGGCAGCCACCACGTTGGTGGCCTTGGCGAGGTCCTGGGTGCGGGTGCCGTAGCGGCTGGGCTTGTAGGGGAAATAGTCGACGCCGACTCGCTCACCCTTCTGGGTGTAGCCGCCGGGTGGGAGGGCTCGGATGAAATCGAACTCAGCGCGGCGGTCGAGGACGCTGCCGACGCCGTGCTCGTCGCGCCCGGAGAGGGAGCGGTCGATTTCGGCGAACATGCGAGAGGCGTCGGGGAAGAAGAACTGGCGGCCGCCCTGCTGGAGGGCTTCGCTGTAGAGGTCGGTATCTTCAAAGGGGGTGCCGACCTCGCCGCCGTTGCGACGACGGGCCATGTAGGGGAGGAGGTAGGGGCCGTCTTCGGGGCGCAGCTCCACCTCATAGTAGTCTTGGCCGTTGTCGTGGTAGACACCGCGGGCGTCTTCTTCCAAGGGGTGGGCGCTGAACTTGCGTATGCGGACGGTGACGGGCTCGTGGATAAGCTGGGGGGCGAGGTGATCGTAGCGCCCCTCCAGCATCTTCTCGCCGGGCAGCCTGCCCTTGTTGCTGGTGACCAGCGTAGGCGAATTGGCGATGGTGGAGTTGGGCCCGGAGAACACAGCGATTGTGGACTTGGCCATGGCGCCTCCTTTGTGGGCTAAAGGTAATGGCAGAGACGTGTTGATACGCTCGAGAAGTTCGAGCGCTCAGGATGGAGGCATGTTAGCCCTGCTAGGGAGGCGGGTCAACTTGGCGAGGCTTGGTGGTGCCTTCAGCTCAGATTCGGCACCTGCTCAGGTAGGTAATGGGTGCAGCGGAATACCTGATTGGTGATGCCCACGTCGGGGGCTTCGAAGAAGTGAGGATTGATATATTCCCAGACGACTTCTTTTTCGGGTGTGACTTGGAAGATGCGGCCGAACATGCCCTCGGTGATGAGGGTGTTGCCGTTGGGGAGGCGGCGGGCACCGGAGATGTAGGGGCTGAAGAAATTGTAGAGGGGCGTGTCGGTGTAGGACCAGACTATTTCGCTAGTGGAGGTGGACACCTCGATGACCCGGGAGTGGGGCATGGAGTGGCTCTTGCGGTGGGTGCCGTTGTCGTATATGAGGACGTTGCCGTTATCCAACATGCTGGGGTCGTGTTGTTGGGCTAGGGTGTTGTAGTCCAACTTCCATGTCCACTGGCCGGTGTTCTTGTCGATGATGCCAACGGTGGAGATGTTGCGGAAGCTGACCATCACACGGTCGCCGGACAGGGGCACGATGGTGTTGCCGTGGGCCCACTCGTCGCGGAGGTCGCAGTAGGTGAGGACATCGGTCTCTGTGTCGAGGTGCTCGTGGGAACGCCACTCCCAGATGCGGTTGCCTGAGGCGTCGATCTCGACCAGAGTGTCGGACCACATCTCGCCTTCGATGGGCAGCCCGCCCTTGACCTTGGCGGCGAGGTCGCCGGGGACTTTTTCCACGGTCATGTAGATGGCGCCGCCGGACTCGGTGCGGCGGGCGTCGTGATGGTGGTCGGGGTCGCGATGTTCCCAGAGGATGTTGCCGTTCCAGTCGGCTTCGATCATTACCCCGCCCTTGAAGCGCTTCCATGAGGGGAAGCGGTCCCAGGTCTGGTCGTGGGTCTTGCCGAGATAGAAGAGGTTGCCGTTGGGGAGGAGGTAGCCGTAGAGGCCGGGGGGATGGGGCATCTCCCAGCGGTGGACGACTTTGCCCTGCAGGTCGATGAGGTCGACGTGGCCGGGACTGTACATGGGGGTGTAGAGGACATAGCCGGGGCAGGCCTTCTCAGGGTCGTGGACGGTGACTCCGGTGGTTGTGGAGCGGCGGCGGGTCTGCTGGTCGATAGGCAAGGGGGCAACCTCCTAATAGCGCCGGTTAATGGCGCCGGGTATCAGGGGCGTCCGGCTGGCCGGAGCTTGATTCCATGATAGCGAGGAGGGAGGCGGGCGTCGACAGAATGTCACAATGTCACAGCGTTCGTAGCTAAAATCGTGTTTTTGTAGCTGAAAAGTGTGTCATTTGTGACATTTTCCTAGCTGGGCCAGATACGGGAAGGGTGTGACATTTTTCAGATACGAAAAATGTCACAGATTTTGGAAATTGTGACATTTGTGACATTTTCGTAGCTGATCAGAGTGTCACAGTGTGACATTTTTGACAGGCTTTTTGGGAGGGTGTTTTGGGCGAGGGAGATCCTGCGCGCGAGACGAACAAGAGGAGGGAAGGCGGGGTATTCTCATGGCAATGGTGGCGGGGCCGGCGATGAGTGGCTGGGTGTCCATGGGTCTGCCTCCCTGGTCAGGATTTTATGAGCGAAAGAAGACGCGCATGGATGACCTTCAGGGGTCTCCGGACCGGGGTCCGGGGCAGTCAGTCCCAGCTCGCACTGTTGAGCAGTATAGAACAAATGTGTGTGGATTGTCAAGGAGGAGATGGCGTTGGGGGGGGGTTGGCTAGCGGTTTTCCCAATGGGGGGTTGGTTCATTCACGCAATGGAGGAAGACGAAGGCACCTGTCCTGCCGAGGTGGTGAAACTGGGAGGTGAGGACTTCGACCCGGTCAGGATAGGGCAGGTGGTCAATGGTGCGGAGATAGGAGTGGAATGAGCCATGCTGGTCGATGAGTTCGAGGATGCGCTGGGCGTTGGTGACGGTAGCTTCGAGCTTGCGGCGGTTGCGTACGAGGCCTGGGTCGCCTTGGAGGCGTTCCAAATCAGGCGGGCCGTAGTTTGCCACCTTGGCTACTTCAAAGCGGTGGAAGGCCTCTTGAAATTGGGGCCACTTGTCGTTGATAACACGCCAGCTAAACCCGGCGCGGAAGATGGCCTTGGTCATCTCCTCGAGGTAGCCGGCATCGTCGTCGGGAGTGATGCGCGGGGGTATCTCGGGGACCAGTGGCATGGGAAGGCTACTCCGAGTCTGCTTTCCGCTCAACTTCGGGGACGTGTTGGTACGGATTGTTCTCGCGCATGTCGGCTACCGACCTGCTAATCAGTTCCCGGAGGGTGGGCAAATCCATGGCCTGCAACCCTTTGAGGTAGAGGCAGGATACGCCGGTCTTGTGCTTGCCCAAGCGTTCCATCAGGTCTTGATAGCGGTCGAAACCGGGCATGATGTGGATAGTGAGGTCGCGCTTTCGCGGGGCAAAACCGGTTATGAACCATTCGCCGCTACGTCCGGAGTTGTAGCGGTACCTGTAGGCGCCAAAGCCGACGATGCTGTCGCCCCACATGGCGGGTTCCTCGCCTGTGACTTCGCGCATCATCCGGAGCAGGACGAAGCAGTCGTCCCTCTTGCGGGGGTCGTCGATCGAGTTGAGGTATTCCTCAACGCTGGCATCGTTGCGCTGCGTCTTTAGTTGCGTCATCGGAGTGGCCGCCTTTGTCAGTCGGCGGCCTCTAGCCGGCGGCCTCTTCAGGTGTCAGCACGCGGTCGATGACCTTCTTGAAGACCTCGTAGGGCTGGGCCCCGGTAAAGAGCAGGTTGCCGATGAGGAAGGCAGGTATGCCTTGGATGCCCAAGCTGACGGCCTCGCGGTGTTGCTCCATCACCTGCTCGCGGTAGTGTCCCGACTCCAATCGTGGCTTGAGGACTTCCCAGTCGAGGTCGGAAGTCTTGGCAATGGACTCGAGGACGCTCATGTCGGATAGGTCCACGCCCTCTTCCCAGTAGACCTTCATGGTCTGGCCGAAGAAGGCTTCGTCCTTGCCGACCTCGCGGGCGTATTCGGTGGCTTCAAGGGAGGGCATGGTGAAGGGAGTGAAGGAGGGGCGGCGCATGACGAGACCTTCGGCCTCTGCCCTACTGCCGAGGGGTTCGCGCAGGCGGTCGGCGGTCTCGCCGGGCCGGGCCTCACGCACCATGCCTTCAGGCCCGATGTCGGGGCGCAGAAGGAAGGGGCGCCTTTCGATGGTGATGTTGTACTCTGTGGCGAGCTTGTCGAGGCTGGCCGCCCCGATGTAGCACCAAGGTCAGATGTAGTCGGACCAGACGATGGCGCGCACCGGCTCTGCGTTCAGCTTGGGCCCGTTAACGGTCATGGTCTTCGCTCCTAGATGAAGGTTGGCCGCTGGCGCGGTCACGATACCACAAAAGCTCTCACCCGCGCGCGGCGAGCCGACGCTGCGGCATATACGCATATAATGGTGTCTGCGAAAGAAGATGCAAGGAGGGACGACCTATGCCAGACCGGGTTGCGATCAAGCCCGAGGGAATATCAGCGAGCCCCTTTTTCTCGCCGGCGATAAAGATGGGGCAGATGGTGTTCGTGTCGGGACAGGCGGCTTTTGACAACAACGGAAATATCGTGGGGCAAGGCGATTGCGGTCGCCAAGCGGAGTACATCTACGAGCGTATCAAGACGCTGCTGGAAGCCTCCGGAGCCAGCTTGGAGCATGTTTGCAAGACGACGGCTTTCATAACAGACCCCGCCAACTATGCCGCATTCAACGAGGTGCGGAGCCGGTACTTCCCAACCGATCCTCCGGCCAGCAGCACGGTGGTCACCAACCTGCTGCGGCCTGACATGCTGCTGGAGGTGGAGGCCATCGCGGTTATACCCAGCTAGGCGTGGCGGCTCGTCGAGAGAGGGCCATACTGCTTGCGACGACCAACCCGGCCAAAAGGGACCGACTGCGCTGGCTGTTGCAGAACTTGCCGTTCGCCTGCGTGGAGCCGGTTGAGGCGGGCTTGGGGGAGTACGAACCTCCGGAAGAGACGGGAGAGACCCACGGTGAGATAGCTGCGCAGAAGGCTGTCGCTTGGTCGCAAGCGGGCGGCATGCTGGCCGTTTGCTCCGACGGAGGGCTGACCATCCCTGCGTTGGGGGACCGGTGGCAGAGCATCCTCACCCGCCGCCTTACCGGAGAGGGAGATGACGAGGAGCGGGTGGGGCGGTTGCTGGAGTTGATGGAGTCGATCCCAACGGAGCAGCGCGGGGCCCAATGGACGGAGGCGCTGGCTGTGGCGGATTGCGGGCAGCTCATGGCCTGCTGGGAGGTGCAGGGCGCAACAGGAGTGGTTGCAGAGAGTGCCGGGCCTGGAGGGTCTGTGCCGGGTTTCTGGGCCTTCAGTGTGTGGGAGTTGCCAGCATTGGGCAAGCGGTACAGCGAGTTGACCGACAAGGAGTTGGAATCGGTGGACGACCACTGGACCCAACTGAAGGCGTTGTTGCAGGCCTTCCTGCGGGAGATGCCGCAGGCGGGCCCAGAAGCGGGGCGATGATATAATTGGCTTGCCAAAAGGACAGAAAGAGCTTAGATGACATAAGGAGGAAGGCTGGATGATAGCCTTGATGGTCACGATCAATATCAAGCCCGGACACAAGGAAGCCTTCATGGCGTCGATGCTGGATGATGCCCGAGGCTCCAATAAAGACGAGCCGGGGTGCCTACGCTTTGATGTGCTGCAGGACAACGCCAACCCCAACCAGATACACCTGTACGAGGTATACCAGGACGAGGCTGCGCTGGACGCCCACAGGAATGCTCCTCACTTCGTGAAGTGGCGGCAGACCTGCGCTGACTGGTTCGATGGCGAGCCCATCCGCAGTGTGGGCACTCCGGTATTCAGGCGAGAAGACGCGTAGACGAGCAGTTCAAACGGGACAATCCGGTTAAAGCCGGGGTGAAAGCCGGAATGAAGGGGCTCAGAAGACGGGTCGCAGAATTTAGGTCTGCGGCCCGTCTAATTGTTGATCCAAGCCCTGCAGGAAACGCTCGATCTCGGGAGGGAGGGGGGTAGAGGTGGCACCGGTACTCTCTGCGGAGTTCTCGGTGTCATAGTGGGAGTCGTAGTAGGTCTCCAACTGGGAGATAAGGCCCTTCAACTCGTCGTTGCGGTCTACTGCGGAGTCGAGTTCGCGGTACTGGCGCTCGCCTCTGCGCCTAGGCGCCAACTCATCGGGAATGCTGTAGAGGGATGCAAGCACGTCGAGCATCCTGGAGGTGCCGTGGAAGTCCTCTTCCAACTGGACATACTGGGGGAGGTGAGCCATCAAGTTCATGGTGTCGATGCCCAACTCGGAGGCGTTGTCGGCTATCAGGTTCAGGATTGTGGTCGGCCCTTGGTAGCGGCTCTGACGCTCCCGTATGGGGACTGTTTTGCCTTCGAGGGGGGTGGCACCGCCCAAGGCGCCGGTGACCAGCAAAGGCCGGGTATGGGGCACGGCGTCGTACATTGCGCCGAGCCGGCAGTAGCGGCTGACGCCGAAGAACTTGAACACCTCCACGACTGATTCGGTGTAGTCCTCGCCCATGGCGTGGGGCTCCAGCAGGTGGAAGAAGAGGAACTCCGGGCCGTCCTCGGGCTGGGCGTAGCTGATGGTGGAGTTGGGGACGGTTACGACGCGGGTCCCATCGACGAAGCGTGTGGTGGGCCGGTAGCGGGTGAAGTCGAAGAAATGTCCTGGTCGCGCCAGCTTCCCGATCTCTTTAGCGTCAAAATGGCGTTCCAGCCGTCGGAGGGTCAGAGTACCCACGCTGCCCACGTCGACCCAAGGCCGCACCATGGCGATAGCGTGGGGCTGGTGCAGTTCCGGAACAGATTCGTTTATCTCAAATGCTCCGATTCTCATAGGATAATAGTGCCATTATGTGTCCTTGTTTTCAAGGGCTGGTATCTGTGGAGATTGCCGGTTCCTTGACACCCCACCAAGGCAGACGTACTATAATGCGCAAAATATTTCTGCTTCCTGAAGCCCATTTTAAAGGAGGAAACGTGGCCAGAATCAAGCACATTGCCATTGCCACTCCGGACCCGGCCAAGACCGCGCAGTTCTATAAGGAAGTCTTCGAACTGGAGGAGTACAGCCCGGTGGACTCGCCTCTGGCCGATGGCTACTACCTGACGGATGGGCACATAAACCTGGCCATCCTCAACTTCAAGACGTTAGAGGCTGCCGATAAGGGAGAGGACGGGTTGAGCTTCACGGGCTTCCATCACTTCGGGTTCCAAGTGGAGGATGCTGAGGCCACCTGCGCCAAGCTGGACGAAATCGGGGCTGACCGACGGACGCGGGTAACTGTGGACCAAACCATGGGTACAGCGAACCACCAGAATGTGGAAATCAAGTACAAGGGCCCCTTCGACGTGATCGTAGATGTATCGCAGTCGGGATGGGTCGGGACCGACTAGTTTCGGGACTGGCTAGTTATTGAAGTAAACAATGGGCTGACAGTCGGAGGCCTAGAGGAATCCTTTAACAGAACGTAAGGAGATATCATGGCAAAGATCAGACACATAGCGTTGACCAGTGACAACCCGAGCAAGCTGGCCGATTTCTACAAGGAAGTCTTCGGCATGACCGAGGTGAGGCGCAGCGAAAACGGGCAGGTTTTCCTTACCGACGGCTATATCAACATGGCCCTGCTCAACTACAAGACCCCCAATGACGAGGACCCGGGCCCCAACGGCGGGTACTACGATGGCATCCACCACATCGGTTTCCAGGTGGACGACATTGAGTCTGCTGCGGAGAAGGTGGACCAGTCCGGCGGCCATCGCCTGAGCCGGACGGCGACCCCGGGCACCGGCGGACTGTTCGGATTCGGTCCTGGCCCCAGCAACGCAGAGACCAAGTTCAGCGGCCCCGATGGCGTTGTGCTGGACATGTCCCAGTCGGGCTGGGAGACAGAGATCAAGATGTAGCCCTTCCGGTCGTTTTTTGCGACCTTGCCGGGATAGGGCCGTATGCCATCGGGTGAGCAAGCGGTCCTAACCCCCGAGTAATAGAGAGAGCCTACAGCTGATACAGTGGCCCGGCCATGTGGCCGGGCCATCTAGTGATATTTGTAATCACGCGGAAATTCTGAAAGAGAGAGTGGTCAATGGCTAGCTGGACACGGGACTTCGTGGATATAGCGGGAGTTCGCACCGAGCTCCTTCGTGGCGGACAGGGGGCTCCCCTCCTGGTGCTGCACGGGGCTGGAGGCAATGCTGGCTGGCTGCAATACCATGATGCGCTAGCAGAGCACTTCGATGTGCTGGTGCCTTCGCACCCCGGCTTCGGCGAAACCGAGCGTCCTGACTGGATGGAGACCATACCGGATGTGGCCCACTTCTACATGTGGTTCGTGCGCGACTTGGGGTTGAATGGCGTGAATGTCATGGGCCACTCGATGGGTGGCTGGCTCGCATCCCAGCTAGTCGCGATGGGGTCTGAGAGATTCAGCAAGCTAGTGCTGGGGGCGCCGGCGGGCATCAAGCCCGAAGTGGGGGAGATCACTGACATTTTCCTTCTGAGCCCAGAGCAGGTAATTGAGAGGCTGTTCCACGACTCCTCGCAGTCGCCTGAATACCAGCAGATATTCGGCCAGGAGCCGAGCCCCGAGGTGCTGGCCATCCTGACCCAAAACCGCGAGACGGCTGTGCGCTACACCTGGAAGCCCTACATGTACAATCCACGGTTGCCATTCCTGCTGGAGCAGGTGCGTATTCCCAGTCTCATCGTCTGGGGGCGGGAGGATGCGATTATCCCGCTGAACTGCGGTGAGTTGTACAACCGGGCGCTGGCGGGCTCTACTCTCAAGGTTATCGAGAACTGTGGGCATGTACCTGAGATGGAGAAGCCCCAAGAGTTCGTGAGCACCGTCCTGGAGTTCCTCCGGTCCTAGTTCTTACAGCCTGCTGGATGCGCGTGTCGTGAGCCAACTGTCGGAACTCAAGGTGGATATACGGGTGCCGGTGGGCTTGCCCGTAACCGAAACGGCGGATTTCATCCTGGGGTGTGAGCAGGCCGGTTTCGACGGCGTTGGAGTACACGACCACCAGCACAGTGGGCGGGATGTGTACGTTACTCTTGCGCTGGCAGGGCAGCGCACTTCCAGCTTGGAACTCTACCCCGTTACCTCCAACCCTGTGACCCGTCACCCCATGGTGCTGGCTGCGTTGGCGAACACCCTTCAAGAGATTGCGCCGGGACGGGCAAAGCTGACCATTGGTCCCGGATTCCTCGCGGTGCGTTCCATAGGGCAGCCCCGTGCCTCGGTGGATGCGATGCGTGAGGCAATTCTCAGCATGCGGCGACTGCTTAGGGGTGAGGAGTTGGAGTTCGGTCCCAACAAGACCCGCATCCGCAACCTCTCGGACAACCCCGTCCCTGTGTTCATGACAGCCGCGGGTCCCCGGATGGTGGAGTTGGCGGGGGAAGTGGCAGATGGCGTGCTGCTCATGGTGGGGCTGCACCCCAAGGCGGTGGCTGCTGCGCGAGAGTTGCTAGAGCGGGGGGCGTCCAGGGTTGGCCGTGATCTGTCGGACTTCCCTGTGGTCTACATAACCTCGATGGCGGCTTCCGACGACCCACGCGAGGCGCGTAGCTGGCCGCAAAAATGGTTGGGGCCGGACCTGCCGTGGCTTGCATACCCCAGCAAGGCCAACTTCTATTGGCTCAGGCAGGCAGGCATGGACATTGCGGATGATCTTGTGCCGGAGCAGGTGTCTAACGAGATGGCGGGGCGAATCTGTGATGCGATGGGGTTGTTCGGCACTGCTGAGGAGTGTGGGCGTCAACTGATGAGGGCGCATGAGGTGTCGGGGATAGACCGCTTCTTCATATTCCCATGTCACACGGTGCAGGGGGGTTACGACATGCCTACGCGGGAAGTGGAGGCGTTTCGGGATGTTATCTTCCCTATGATGGGCCGGAGGGCTGCCTAGAGGGGACGGCTGGGGTTGTGTTCTGAGCGCAGGAAACCAAGGGCTACCTAGGCTACTTTGCGCCTGTGACCAGATGTATGTTGGCGACCCAGTTCACTGTTGTGCCGTCGTAGTAGGGACGGACGGCGTCGTGGCCGTCCTGGATCACCTGCGGGTGTAGTGCTGGGTCGATACGCTCCAGGGCGTTGCGAAACGAGCCTTGTCGACGCCAGGCGGCATCCCAAGCCTCTTCCACTGTGCCAGCCCAAGGCCATGGGAGTTCGAGGGAGTCCTCTTCCACATCGTGGAAACCGGCGCGGTCCATGGCTGCCGGTAGAGAGCCTGGTTCGGCGAAGCGATGGGGGCTGGGCGCGCCGGGGCCACGGGGCGGAAGGTACTTGCTGAAGACGCCGTGGGTGCACAGGTGGAAGGGATTCTTCTCCAAAGCCTGCCACACTACGAAGGCGGCACGACCGCTGGGGGCCAGCACACGGTGAATCTCCTTGAGGGCTTGCTCGGCGTCGGCCATGAACATTACGCCAAGACGGCAGGTCACGGCATCGAAAGATGCATCGGGAAAGGGCAGAGCCTCTGCGTCTGCCTGCTGCACAGTGACGTTGGTCAAACCGAGCTCTTGAGCGCTCTTCAGGACGGCATCCAAATAGTCAGGTACGAGGTCGCTGGCTAGGACGGTGCCTCCGGGAAGGACTGCCTGGGCTAGGGCCAAGGCGGGTTCGCCTGATCCACATGCTACGTCCAGCGCCCGCATCCCGGGGCGGGCCCTAGAAGCCCGTAGGATGGAGTCGGTCATGGCCTTGCCCTGTATTGCCCCCTTGGCAGCTAGCCTGTTGCGGTCGGCTGCGGCGTCGGCTTGGTCTCTCAGGACGGTCTGACGGTCCGGTGTAGGGGTGGTCACGAGGCGCCTCCTGATGTCTGCTCCACTTCGCGCTGGCGCAGTTCGGTGCGGCGTATCTTGCCGCTGATGGTCTTGGGAAGCTCGCTGACGAATTCCACGAGGCGTGGATATTTGTAGGGGGCGGTGGTGTTGCGGACGTGTTCCTGCAGGCTGAGGGTGAGTTCGTCGGAGGCGACGTAGCCGGGCTTCAGGATGACGAAGGCTTTGACGATGTTGCCGCGGATGTCGTCGGGGCTGGCGACAACAGCAGACTCCGCCACTGCCGGGTGCTCCAACAGGGCGCTTTCGACTTCGAAGGGTCCGATGCGGTAGCCGGCGGAGATGATCACATCGTCGGCGCGGCCAACGAACCAGAGGTAGCCATCCTCGTCCTGGTAGGCCTTGTCGCCGGTGAGGTACCAATCGCCTTGGAAAGCCTCCTCCATCATCTCCTCGCCCTTCCAGTATTCCTTCATCAGACCGATGGGACGGTCGGGCTTGACCCGAAGGGCGATCTGGCCTTCCTCGCCGGTGGGAACCTCCTCCAAGTCTTCATTGATGACGGCTATGTCGTAGCCGGGTACGGGGCGGCCCATGGAGCCTGCTTTGACCGGCAGGCAGGGGAAGTTGCCCACCAATAGTACTGTTTCCGTCTGGCCGTAACCGTCGTAGATGGTGAGGCCTGTGCCATCTTCCCATACGCGCATGACCTCAGGGTTCAAAGGCTCGCCTGCGCTAGTGCAGTGGCGCAGGTTGCTCAGGTCGCAGGCCTTGAGGTCTTCCAGCACGAGCATGCGGAAGGCGGTGGGGGGTGCGCAGAAGGAAGTGACGCCGTATTTCTCCAGGATACGCAGGGTGAGGGCAGCGTCGAAGCGCCCTTGGGCGTTGTGCTGCATGATAGTGGCGCCCTCGGTCCACTGGCCGAAGAGCTTGCCGTAGGCGACCTTGGCCCAGCCGGTGTCGGAAATGGCCCAGTGCAGGTCGGTGGGGCGGAGGTCCTGCCAGAGCCGGGCGGTGGCGGTGTGGGCGATGGCGTAGGAGGCTTGGGTGTGGAGCACCATCTTAGGATAGCCCACGGTGCCGGAGGTGAAGTAGACCAGAAGAGGGTCGTCGCTGCGGGTGGGCTCTACGTCTTCGAGCCGAGGGGATGCGGTCGCCATTTCGCGGTCCCAATGGATCCAGCCGCGCCTATCGCCGTCGGCGACTATGAGGTGCTTGAGGGAGGGACAGGATGCCACGGTTTCTTCGGCCTTGTGGGCGTTCTCGGCATCAGTGATAAGGGCGACTGCTTCCGCTTGGTTGCAGCGGTATTCGATGTCACGGGGAGTGCAGAGGGTGGTGGCAGGCATGGGAACAACGCCGAGCTTGATCATTCCGAGGATGGCGATATACCACTGGGATATGCGCGGCAGCATAATGAGCACCCGGTCGCCCTTCTTGACGCCCAAGCCCCGGAGCACGTTGGCGAACCGGTTGGAGGCGACCTTCAGTTCCCAGAAGGTGTGCTTCTCGGCCTGCCGGGCGTCAGGACTGACGGAGATCAGGGCCATCTTTGTGTGGTCCTCGGCCCACTTGTCGACCACGTCGAACCCGAAGTTGAAGTACTCCGGCGCTTCCAAGCGGAAGCTCTTCCGAGTGGCCTCGTAGTCCTGCATGTTGGGGGGCATCTGTCCCATTTTCCTGCCCTCCTTTGGCCTGTTGCATTGTGCCTGCGTAGTCGACAGCAGCAGGATGGTACTGTAAGCAGCCGCGACGGGCAAGGCGTTGGCTGGAGGCGTGCACTGTGGTACATTTCAACCCAACGGCGGTCTCTTGGGGCCTGCGCTAACCAGCTAGGAGGAACAGCTATGGCTTTGGACTTCAAGCCTATTTCGGCCGATGGTCACCTAGAGGTGAAGCCTGAACGCTGGGTGCACCGGGTGCCGGCCAAATGGCGCGACCGCGCCCCCCGCAGCGTCCCTTTGCCGGATGGGGGCGATGGGCTTCTCATTGAAGGTCAACCCTTGTTGGAGCAGAATTTCATCGACCTGCGAGCTGGCCGCGCTTCCGGCGATTGGTCTCCTCTTGGCACCAAGGTCGAGGATGCTGCTGGCACTGGGTCGGCGGAGCAGAGGCTTCGAGAACAGGATACCGATGGGCTGGCCGCGGAGGTGCTGTACCCCAACATGGTGGCGGGGCCAGTGCTGTGGCGCAATATCACCCACGATGAGCCGTACAAAGCTATGGTGCGGGCGTACAACGACTGGCTTGGCGAGGAGTATTGCAGCGTGGACCGGGACCGGCTGATCGGTATGGGCGTGCTCCCCTGGACCAGCGTCGACGACTGCATCGAAGAGATGGAGCACTGCGCCAAGCTGGGGCTCAAGGGCGTCATGCTGGGCACTCTGCCCAGCGCCAACGGGTACCCCACGCCAGAGGACGACAAGTTCTGGGCTGCTGCCGTTGACATGCAAATGCCCATTACCTGCCATGTGGCCTTCAACAATACGGGCAAGCGGGCCAACCAGCCGACCTTCAGGTACCCCAATGAAGACCCGGCTATCATGGCCAAGGTGCGGCGGCCGTTGCTGGAGTGGATTACCAACTTCGGTCTGCGTCCCGCGGTCTCCGTGACCCAGATGGTGATGTCCGGCGTCTTTGACCGCTTCCCCACCCTGCAGATGTACTTTGCCGAAACACGGCTGGGATGGGTGCCCTTCTGGCTGGAGCACGCCGACCTCTGGTATGACCGTCACGTGGGTTGGGCCGAAGAACTTCTGGGCTTCCAGCCACTGAAGAGAAAGCCCAGCGAATATGTGAACAACCATGTTTCTTTCAGCGTGCAGTATGAGCACGTGGCGGTGGAACTGCGGCACCACGTGGGGATAGACCACATCATGTTTGCCACCGACTTTCCCCACATCGAGTGCGAGTATCCCAATACTTTGCCTCTGGTGGAGGAAATCTATGCGAAAGTCCCCAGCAACGAGGCCTACCGCATCCTTGCCGGGAACGTGATCAACTACTTCGGCCTCGACCGCGACATAATCAAGAAGGAAAGCGCGGCTGTGGCGACTGCAGACTAACCCGTCGTCCGAAAGGTCTAACAAGGAAGAAAGCCCTCCGATCCACCGGACGGGGGGCTTTCTGCTTGAAGTGCGAATTGGACTAGTTCTTCAGAAGCATGCCTGGCTGGCAGCTACGGCAGTAGCTGGTGATGCGCTGGTTGGCTGTGAGTTGGGTGATGTGTCCCCCGCAGGCAGGACAAGGCTGGCCGCTCTTGTTGTGTACTTTCAGGAAGTCGCGAATCTTGTGGTGCGATTCGTCGCCCATGCGCTCTCGCAGCACATCGGCCGCTTCTTGCACTACCCTGCGGCAACTGTGATGGAGGCGCTGGAGTTCGTCGTCTTTCAAGCTGCGTCTCTTGCGGAAGGGCGAGATGCCGCAGTCGAACAGGATTTCATCGCTGTAAGCGTTGCCGATGCCAGACAGAACCGTGCCGCGACATAGGATACCCTTGATTTCACCGTAGTAAGGGCGCATGAGGGCCTTGAACTCCTCGAATGTGACGTCGTCCGCCAACACGTCGGGACCCTGGTCATCGAGTTGGGGGATCTCTGGGAACTGGTCTTCCCGAACGTAGTAGACCCTACCCATCTCGCGGTCGTCCAAGTAGCGCAGGTCGAGGCCTGCGTCCAAGGTAAGGGTGACCCTTGTGCGCCGGAAAAGTTTTTCACTGGAGGGGCAGACTTGAAGCCCGCCGGTGAGCATGGGATTGATGATGATGCGCGTATCGCCACTCAATGTGATGAAGAGGAACTTGCCCTTCGGGAAGACAGCCTCCACGGTCCGTCCTGATACATCGGTGGGGAAGTCCTGGCTGGCCATGAGGCGGAGCACAGTGGCTTTGTGCACCACGGCGCTGGTGATCTCCCGACCCACCACGCGGCGAGTGAGGATTTCGCTTACGACTTGGAGGTCAGGAGCTTCGGGCATAACTTTCGCGCATAAGTAAGGACGTTTCCGAGAAAGGCGTTGCCGGCATCATAGGCGAAAGGCCCAGTGAAGCCAAGCGCGAGGGCGTGATGCTTGACGGGAATCCGCTGGGTTCTATGCTGGGTCTTGAGAGTCTGACTGGGAGGGGACCATGCGGGCTTTGGTGCTTGGAGGCAGCCGTTTTCTCGGGCCGAGGCTGGTGCAAGGGCTGGTGGGGAATGGGCATGATGTGGATGTGCTGAACCGGGGCACGACTCCGGCGGAGTTCCCGGTGGGGGTCGGGCGTCTATATGCCGATCGACAGGACCGGAACCAAATGAGAGCAGTGCTGGCTGGGCGAGAGTACGGCGTGGTGTACGACGTCTCGGGCTTGGCACCGCCGGAAACACAGACCACCATAGAGTTGCTCGCAGGGCGCGTGGGCCACTATGTGTATGTCAGCACTTCGGCGGTGTACGAGAGGCGGTGGACTGCGCCGGTGACGGAGGACTGCCCCTACAATGAGGTGGAGGGGCTGGCCTACGGGCGCAACAAGGCTGCCACGGAGCAGGCGCTATTCAAGGCATATCGTGATACGGGGTTCCCAGTGAGTGTGGTGAGGCCTTGGATGGTGTTCGGGCCAAACAACTCCATACCATCGCGGGAGCAGTTGGTCTTTCTGAGGGTGCAGTTGGGACGGCCTGTGTTCCTGCCGTACAACGGCTACGTACACATTCAATACGGCCATGTAGACGACTTGGCGCGGGCCATGGTGATGATGGCGAGGGAGTCCAGGTGCATCGGGCAGGCGTACAACATCACGGGGCCTGACGCGATCACGCTCAACGGATATCTGCAGATAGTCGCCAGTCTCATGGGACGCGAGGCGCAGGTGGTCTACCTGGACTACGGTGACGTGTTGGAGGAGGCAGGGAACTACCGGGAGCTACTGCCGTTCCCGTGGCAGTACAGTCGTATTGCAAGCATTGAGAAGGCCCGGGGAGATTTCGGGTTCTGGCCGGAGTACGACTCGCGGCGGTGCACCGTCGATAGCCTCCGCTGGTATCTAGCGGAGCTGGCAGGAAGCATGGAGTATGACTTCAGCCGGGAGGATGCGATGCTGGCGCGGTATGGGGGTGGTGCGCGGCGGGGTGTCATCACTCCCGATGGGCTGATGCCTGAGGTGGTGAGATAGCCCGCATTGCCGATCCTTGTGGGGACTACTGCGCGGTCCAGCCTCCGTCGATGACGAGTTCGCTGCCAGTGACGAAGGAGGCTTCGTCGGAGGCAAGATAGAGGACGCCGTGTGCGACCTCTTCGGGGCGGCCGTAGCGCTTCATGGGTATCTTGCTGAGCATTCTGCTGTAGTTTTCCGGGTTGGAGCGTCCGGTCTCGGTCATGGGTGTGACTATCGGGCCGGGGTGCACAGAGTTGATGCGTATTCTGTCCTTGGCGTATTGCATGGCAGCGTTCTTGGTGAAGAGGCGCACTGCTCCCTTGGAGGCTTGGTAGTGGGGGCTGCTGTGGTCGCTGCCAACGATGCCAAGCTGGGATGAGATGTTGATGATGGAGCCGCCTCCAGCTTGGCGCAGTGCAGGGATGGCGGCCTTGGTGCCGAGGAACACACCTTTGGCATTGACCTCCATAACGCGGTCCCAGTCGGCAGCGGTGGTGTCCTCGACCAGACCGGCAGCGCCGATGCCGGCGTTGTTGACTAGGACGTCGAGCTTGCCGAAACGTGCAACCGTGGTACTGATGGCGTTGGCCCACGACTCTTCGCTGGTGACGTCCAGCTGTACGAAGAGCGCCTCGCCGCCGCGCTCGCTGATCTCGGCCTCGACCTGCTTCCCCTCGGACTCGCGCTGGTCGCCGATGACGACCTTGGCGCCCTCCTGGGAGAAAAGGTGAGCTTCTTCGGCACCCATGCCTCTTGCGCCGCCGCTGATGAGCGCGACCTTGCCTTCCAGCCTCATGCTGCACCTCCGGTGTGTGGACAGGGCACCAGTGTAGCATGAACGACTGGCTTGGGCGTCGCACAGGCGACGATTGGCGCAACCCTGCTACCCCTTTCAACCGGAACCATGTTCCAGGGCAGTGATATAATCCTGCGACTTTCTGGGAGAGCTTCCAATAGTGCCGATGGAAATGTATGCCGTGCAAGCCCGCTTCGGGCTGGGCGACCCTGCCTGGCTGGACCCAACGCTGGCTGGGAGCGTCTTCCTACTTTCGTTACTGCTGGCGTTCCTGTTTCACAAGGTAATCTTCCGGCTTTTGCTTCGCATCGCCATATGGACGCCATCAGACTTCGACGTGCGGCTGGTAGCGGCCGTGAGGATGCCCATGACCTTGGGCATCGTGCTGTTGGGGGGGTACCTTGCTCTGTCGTTGCCACTGCTGGACCTGAGCGACACGCCGCAGCAGGTGGTGAACACGATAGCGCGGGTGCTGGCGGTGATATTGGGCGTGTTTGCGATAAGCTCCATGGTCTCCACGGTCTTCTCCTGGTACATCACGCGCAGTATGGGAGATGCCGAGCCGACCACGGCGGAACGGCTGATGCCTCTTTTCCGGCGCATATGCGTGGCCTTGGTGTACGGCTTGGGCGGGCTGGTGGTGCTGGACCAACTGAACATAAACATCAGCCCGCTGATAGCAGGCTTGGGTTTGGGGGGGCTGGCTGTGGCATTGGCCATACAACCCACGCTGGCAAATCTGTTTGCTGGCACGTACGTAATGACCGAAGGCGTCATTCATACGGATGACTACATTGAGATGGAGAACGGCGTTGCCGGCTATGTCGTCGATGTTGGCTGGCGGAGCACGCGCGTACGCACTTGGAGCAACAACCTCGTGGTGATACCCAATTCGCGCTTCGCAGAGACCATCATCACCAACTATCAAGAGCCGAGCCCGGAGGTCAACGTGTATTTGGTCTGTGGCGTCAGCTACGACACTGATCTGGCTGTGGTGGAGCGTGTCTCCTATGAAGTGATGCGAAGGGTGCTGGAGACGGAGCAGCAGGCTGTGAAGGAGTACGGCTGCTACTTCGGCTATGAGAACTTTGGTGAGTCGAACGTGGACTTCTGGCTTTTCTTGCAGGCGAAGGACCGGCTGGGCACCTTCATCGTGCGTTCAACACTGATGAGGGAATTGCACCAGCGGTTTGGTGAAGAAGGCATCGTCATCAACTATCCGGTGCGGACGCTTCAGTTTCCGGAAGGATGGTCGCCCCAGTCTGGGTTGGAGGGCGCAAGTAGGCCCGGCTCGCCGAGGCCGGCTGGCCGTTCACACGTAGTGAGACGCCCCCGACGGGAACAGGACACAGACGAGCAGATCGATCTACCCTCAGGAGACGCGGGTGGTGGCGGAGAGGGGCCTGACGGTCCCGGATAGTTGTGCCTAGTCCCTTGCTGATTGCCATAACTCCAAATTGCCATAACATTGCTGGTCAATCGTTTGACACCGTAGTTAACCGCTGACTAAGATAGTTATGTCGTCGTCCCTAATTCTCCACGTACGTCCGAGGCCAATTTCCGCCATCGACTAAGGGCCCGGACCATCGATGAGAGGTGTTGTCAGTGAGGTTGCCGGTCAACGTCAGTATCAACGATCAGAACTACCAAGCAGAGGTGGAGCCGCGTCTGCTGCTGGTGCAGTTTATACGCCAAGTGGCGGGGCTTACTGGAACCAAGATAGGGTGTGATACCAGCCAGTGTGGCTCCTGTGTGGTCCTTCTGGATGGCTGGGCGGTCAAGTCCTGCACCGCGCTGGCTGTGCAGGCCGACGGTTGCAAGATCACTACCATCGAGGGGCTGGCGAAGGAAGGCCAACTGCATCCGCTGCAAGAGGCGTTCTGGAATAAACATGGCCTGCAGTGCGGATATTGCACGCCCGGCATGATCATGTCGGCGCACGAATTGTTGCGGACCAATCCCGACCCATCGAATGAAGAGATACGTCATGGTCTGGAAGGCAACATCTGCCGTTGTACTGGCTACCAGAACATAGTGCGCGCCGTGCAGGAAGCAGCCAAGACGATGGGAGGTAGCTAGGTCATGACTACCCGGATCTTCGGTTCCGGCATCAGGCGCCGGGAGGACCCACGCCTTATCAGCGGCAGGGCTACCTACACCGATGACCTGACGCTCCCCAATACCGTCTACGCCGCCATCCTACGGAGTCCCCATGCCCACGCGCGCATCCGGCGGGTGAACACCTCCCGGGCGGCCCGGGCTGATGGTGTGGTGGCTGTCTACACGGGTGCAGATTTGGATGGAGTGATCGCTCCCATTCCATGCGCTTGGATGATACCCGACTCTGACATCAAGGGGGTGGCCCATCCTGCCATTGCCCGTGACGTGGTGAGGTACGTGGGCGATGCGGTGGCCGTGGTGGTGGCGGAGAGCCGACATCAGGCCCAGGATGCTGTGGAACTGATTGATGTGGACTATGAGCCGCTGCCCGTCGTGGTTGACCCGGAGCAGGCACTGGAGGAGAAGGCTCCGCAGCTTCATGGCGATGCGCCAGGCAACCTAGCATTTCACTGGTCGGCAGGTGGCGGTGATGTTGACGAGGCCTTCCGCAACCCGGAAGTGGTGGTGCGAGAGCGGATCGTACAGCAGCGGCTCATTCCGAACGCCATGGAGCCACGCTCGGCATTGGCCCAATGGGTGAATGCCAGTGGTGAGTTGACGCTGTGGAGCACCTCGCAGAACCCACACATCGTGAGGCTCCTGATGTCACTGGTAACGGGCATTCCGGAGCACAAGATACGGATTATCGCTCCTGAGGTGGGGGGTGGGTTCGGCAGTAAGATACCCTTCTATGCCGACGAAGCCATCACCGTATTTTGCACCATGAAGCTGGGCCGGCCAGTCAAGTGGACGGAGACCCGCAGCGAGAACTACCAAGCTACGATTCACGGACGCGACCATATTGAAGACGTGGAACTGGCAGCCACTGGTGACGGTAAGATCACGGGTATCCGGGGGCGCGTGTATGCCGGAATGGGTGCGTATCTTTCGACAGCTGCCCCTGGCATTCCCACGATCCTCCATGGGCTGATGTACTCAGGTCCCTACACTATCCCGGCCATCAGTTGCGAGGTGTTCGGCTCGTTCACCAACACCACACCGGTCGATGCCTACCGGGGTGCAGGTCGTCCTGAAGCCACTTTCCTTCTGGAGCGGCTGGTGGACAAGCTGGCTGTCGAAGTGAGCGTGGACCCGGTGGAGGTACGGCGTCGCAACCTGATACCAAAGTTCGATGATGGCTATGATGTGGCCATAGGCTTGAATTACGATAGTGGCGACTATCGGGGCACCCTGGATGTTGCCCTGCGGGAAGCGGGATATTACCAAGTGCGCCAGCAGCAGACCCAGCTACGTCAGGAAGGGCGCTACCTTGGAATCGGCGTCACCACTTACGTGGAGATGTGCGGCCTTGGGCCGAGCCAGGTGGCTGGGGCGGTGGGCTTTGGTGGCGGGTTGTGGGAGAGCGCGGTAGTACGCTTCCATCCAAGCGGGAAAGTCAATGTGATGATCGGGACCTCGCCCCATGGACAGGGCGAGGAGACCACTTTCGCTCAGGTGATTTCCGATGAGTTGGGTGTTCCGGTGGACGATATTGAGATTCTTCACGGAGACACGGATAACACACCCATGGGTTGGGGCACGTACGGCAGCCGTACCACTGCCGTATCGGGCGCAGCCGTGACACTGAGTGCCCGCAAGATCAAGGACAAAGCACGTGAACTGGCAGCCCACCTGCTGGAGGCTTCGGCTGACGACATTGAGTACTCCGACGGCCGGTTTTTCGTCCGTGGGTCACCCAACCGCGTCCAGACTATTCAGGACATCGCATTGATGGCCAACGTGGCTTGGAACATGCCACAAGGTATGGAGCCGGGCTTGGAGGCCACCACCTTCTATGACCCGCCCAACTTCACCTACCCCTTCGGTGCCCATGTAGCTGTGGTCGAGGTGGATACGGACCGGGGGACCATCGAGTTGAAGCGATATATCGCGGTAGACGACTGTGGGTTGCAGATCAACCCCATGATTGTGGAAGGCCAAGTGCACGGTGGTGTGGTGCAGGGTGTGGGCCAAGCCCTATGGGAAGGTGCGGTGTACGACGAAAACGGTCAACTACTCACCGGCTCTATGCAGGACTATGCCCTGCCTCGCGCCGATCTGCTGCCGGACTTGGAGGTGTTCTCCACGTCGACGCCGTCACCGCACCATCCCCTGGGCGTAAAGGGAGTGGGAGAGACGGGGGCCATTGCCTCGACCGTCACCGTGTACAACGCAGTCATCGACGCCCTGAAGCCGCTGGGCGTGCAGAGCATTGAGATGCCCCTCACCCCGGAGCGGGTGTGGCGCGCCATTCATCAGCAAGGGTAAAGGGGAAGGCTACATGTTCGCCGCCGATTTCGACTACTACGCTGCCGAGTCGATCACTGAAGTGATGCAGTTACTGGAGCGAAACCCTGGTGCTTCGCTACTGGCTGGAGGCCACAGCCTCATTCCCCTGCTCAAGCTTAGGCTCAGCCGTCCTCCCGCTGTGATCGATATCGGGCGCATCGGCGCTCTGCGGGGCTTCCGCAGACAGGGCCCGGAGATCCGGATTGGGTGCCTTACCACCCACGCTGACCTGGCTGGTTCTCCTACTATGCAAGACTTCTGTCCCCTGCTCTCTGAGGTGACCGGCCTTATCGGCGACCCTCAAGTGCGCAACCGCGGTACTATCGGAGGCAGCGTGGCCCATGCCGAGCCAGCGGCCGACTTGCCGACGGCGCTTACGGCCTTGGGAGCGAGCTTCCGGGCGACGGGTCCGCGTGGACAACGCAGCATCGGTGTAGGCGACTTCTTCCTTGGGGTGTTTGAGACCGCCTTGGAGACTAACGAAATCCTGACGGACGTGATCGTACCGATGAAGCAAGAGGGTCAGGGCATGGCCTACGCCAAGTTCCCTCATCCCGCATCGAGGTTTGCCGTCATTGGGGCCGCCGCTGTGGTCAACGTACAGGATGGACGCTGCCAGTCGGCCAGCGTGGCCTTGGGAGGGCTCGTGACGCGGCCCATTCGGGCCAGTCGCGTGGAGCAAGCTCTTGCCGACAGCCCGTTAAATGAGGCTGCCATTGCAGAGGCGGCATCCCTAGCCATTGAGGACTTGGGGGATGAGGACTTGCTGGGCGATGTCTTTGCGTCCGCAGAGTACCGGCGTGCTGTCGCTCCCTCGTATGTGAGGGAAGCCTTGACACGGGCAGCCCAGCAGGCTAGGTAGCCGACTTTGTCTTCGGCTCAGACTCTTCCGAACACAGTAGATGACCTGCAAAGTCTTCTCCGTGACCACGTCTACATGGCGGACCGTGGGCTGGCCCTCTCTATCTTTCTTGCGTTGAAGCTGCAGAGACCTCTCTTTCTGGAAGGGGAGGCTGGCGTTGGCAAGACCGAAGTAAGCAAGGTGCTCTCCGAGGCCTTGGGCACGAGTTTGATCCGCCTACAATGCTACGAGGGGCTGGACGTCAATCACGCCGTCTATGAATGGAACTACGCCCGCCAGTTGCTGCAGATACGCTTGATGGAGGCTGGCGGAGAGGTAGAAAGAGGAGCGGCTTCCAGGGAGTTATTCAGTGAGGAGTTCCTCATACGGCGCCCTCTTCTGCAAGCCTTGGATCCCAGCTGGGAGCGACCCCCGGTTCTCCTCATTGATGAGATTGACCGAGCCGATGAAGAGTTTGAGGGCTACCTGCTGGAGATGCTTTCGGATTTCCAGATAACTATTCCCGAACTGGGTACGTTTGCTGCTCCAAAGCCTCCCGTAGTGGTCATCACCTCAAATAGGACGCGAGAGGTGCATGACGCACTAAAGCGGCGCTGTATCTACTTCTGGATTGACTACCCTGACCTGCAGAAGGAATACCAGATCGTCACGAGCCGCGTGCCTCAAGCACCGAGGCAGTTGGCGGAACAAGTCGCTGCCTTTGTCCAGGAGTTGCGTACCGCCGAACTGTACAAGATTCCTGGCATCGCTGAGACTCTGGACTGGACGGCGGCCTTGGTGGCCTTGGATCAGCGCGAGTTGGACCCCTCAGTGGTGGACGACACCCTGGGCATCATGCTGAAGTACCGCGAAGACATTCAGTCGGTGAGAGGCGAAGAGGTGCGGGCGTTGCTGAACCGTGCCAAGGCGCGAGGCGCCCGCCGTAGCGGCTGAGTCCTTCCCGGACGCAATCGACATGGAACCTCATGACCCGAGCGATACCTGCCCGATCGATACCTGCCCAAGTGATGCAGGCCCAAGTGACACAGGTCTAGGTGACACAGGTCTAGGTGACACAGGTCTAGGTGATACAGGCCATCTTCTGCACAATCTACTGATTTTCGGTGATGTGCTGCGCCACCTGGGATTAGGCACTCATCCGGGGCGAATGCTGGATGTACTGCGGGCGTTGGAACATGTGGATATCGGGCGGCGACAAGACTTCTACCACACCTTGAGGGTGCTGTTGGTGCATCGCCGTCGCGATTTGCCTCTGTTCGAGGAGGCATTCCGTACGTTCTGGCGTCGACCTCCAGACCGCTCAACTACCATGGACCTCCGTTCTCTGGGGGAGCAACGGCGCTACCGGCAGCCACAGGTAGGTCCTCCGCCTGCGGGCCGGAATTCGTCAGATAAGGCGGACGAAGGCGGCGACTCGGAGACCGATCGCATCGAAGTGACACAGACCTACAGTGCCCGTGAGGTGCTGAGGCAGAAGGACTTCGCCCGGTTTACCTCCGAAGAGGTTTTGCAGGCCAAGGGGCTGATGGGTCAGATGGTGTGGGACTTGGGCAGCCGGCGTACCCGCCGCTGGACCCTTGGACAGGGTAGGGGTCAGCAACTCGACCTGCGGACGACGTTGCGACATACGCTGAAATATGGTGGCGAGGCGTTGGATTTGGCGCATCGAAGGCGCAAAGTAAGGGCTCGCCCTCTGGTGCTTCTGTGCGACGTCAGCGGGTCCATGGAGCGGTACACCCGAATGCTGCTCCACTTCATGCACGCTCTGACTGGCGAGTTGGAGAGAGTGGAGGCGTTTCTCTTTGCAACACGTCTGACGCGAGTGACGCAGCAGTTTCAGTATCGCGATATTGATCAAGCCGTCAATGAGGTGTCGCAGGCTGTCCCAGACTGGTCAGGGGGTACCCGTATTGGAGAGAACCTGAAGCGGTTCAACTTCCGTTGGGCCCGGAGAGTGCTGGGTTGGGGGGCCGTGGTACTGGTGATCTCCGACGGTTGGGATACGGGCGAGCCTGCGTTGCTGGCAGATGAGATGGAGCGCTTGCAGCGGGCCAGCTATCGTATTGTCTGGCTTAACCCATTGCTGGGAGCGGAGGGCTACCAGCCGCTGGCGCAGGGGATGCAAGAGGTGCTGCCCTTCGTGGACGACTTCTTGCCAGTGCATAACCTCGCCAGCTTGGAGGAGCTTGCAGGCCATTTGAGCAGCTTGGACGTGCGCCGTTTGGGGAGAAAGCAGCGGCCAAGGATGTCATTACCAGAGAACAGTGATCCTGATGAGGCCGGGAGCGCTATTGAAGCAATTGACCAACTACCGCGCCACCCCGGCCCGCTGCCCACCTTTCGCCATCCGGCTTGGGGCAGGGGGCCAGAGGACGCTCAGGGCCCAAGGGTTTAGTTAGTCGGGCGCTTAGTCTGGCAGCTTGTAGCCGGGAGCCTTCACGCAAGCGACCCAGTGCCCTGGCTCGATTTCCTGCAACTCCATGTCATACTGCGGGCAGCGGTCTTCCGCCACGGGACAGCGCGGGTGGAAGTGGCAGCCAGTCGGCGGGTTCAACGGCGAGGGAACCTCACCGGTGAGGATGATCTCCTCGCGCTGCAGGTCGGGATGATCCGGCAGGGCGGCGGATATCAGTGCCTTGGTGTAAGGATGCACTGGGTTGTCGAACAGCACCTTGGCGTCGGCTATCTCCACCAGTCGGCCCAGATACATTACTGCAACGCGGTGACACATGTATCGCAGGGTAGCTAGGTTGTGGGCGATCAGCAGGTAGCTGACTTGGTACTCCTCTTGAAGGTCCTTCAGAAGATTCATTATCTGGGCGCGGATGGAGACATCCAGCGCGGAAACCGGCTCGTCGAGCACGATGATATCGGGGCTGAGGGCTAGGGAACGCGCGATTGCGAGTCGCTGGCGCTGCCCGCCACTGAACTCGTGAGGGTAGAAGTTGCCATGATATTCACTGAGGCCCACATCCATGAGCAGTTTGTTGACCCGCTCACGCACCTCGTCGCGAGAGAGACTCCAGTTGACGGTCATGGGTTCAGCTATGATGTGTTTGACGCGCATCCTCGGGTTCAGGGAGCTCCAAGGGTCTTGGAACACTGCCTGCACCGAGCGGCGATATTCTTTCCGCAACTCTGGTGGGGCCTTCTTATGAATCGGTTGACCGTTATACTTGATTTCCCCTTCTGTGGGTTCCTCGAGCATGAGAACCATCTTGGCGGTGGTACTCTTCCCACAGCCGGACTCTCCCACCACCCCAAGGGTCTCACCCTTTCGCAGTCCTAGGGTGATACCGTCCACCGCCTTGAGGTGCCCCAGGATTTTGGTGATGATTATTCCCTTGGTGACTGGGAACCACTTCTTTAGGCCCGCCACCTGTAGGACGATGTCTTTCTCGCCGGCAACGCTGGCTTGGTAAGCGCTATTGAACTCATACACTGGGCTCGGTGGCGCTTGAGTCGTCATTCTTCCAGCCTCCAGCATCTGGCGGTGTGGCCTTCGTTCAGTGTGTATGTAGGTGGATAATCTTCCAAACACTTGTCCATTGCGTATTTGCATCTAGGCGCGAAGGGGCAGCCTTGTGGCAGGCTGTGCAGCGCGGGGGGTTGTCCGGGAATGGAATCGAGCCGTGTTACGTCCACATCGAGTCGGGGCAAAGAGCCCAACAGGGCCTCGGTATAGGGATGGCGTGGATTGTAGAAGATATCCCGGACGTCGCCTGTTTCCACTATACGCCCGGCATACATCACCGCTACCTTGTCGCACATCTTGGCGACGATACCAAGGTCGTGGGTGATAAAGACGATGGCTGTGTCCAGTTCTTCCTGAATGTCTCTGAGCAGTTTCAGGTATTGGGCCTGCACGGTGGCATCCAGCGAAGTAGTGGGCTCGTCGGCGATGAGCACCTTGGGTTCGCAGGAAATGCTGATAGCCCCGACCACGCGTTGACGCATACCTCCACTCAACTGGTGGGGGTAGTCCTTGATGCGGGATTCTGCTGCCGGAATCCTGACCTGCCGTAGCACATTGATGATACGGTCCATCAGGGAGTTGCCCTGCAGCTTCTGGTGGATGTGGATCGCCTCGCCCACTTGGCTACCGACTTGGAACACTGGGTTGAGGGAGGTCATGGGGTCCTGCAGGATCATTGCGATCTTGCTGCCCCGCACCTTCACCATATCCAGTTCGCTGAGTTCCAGAATGTCTTCGCCATCGAGGATGATCTTGCCTCCGACTATTTCCCCCGGAGGGATCGGGACCAACCGCATAAGTGACAGGACTGTGACGGACTTGCCGGAACCTGACTCGCCCACAATTCCCATGGTCTCGCCACGTTTAAGCGAAAAGCTGACTCCATCAACGGCTTTCACCGTTCCGAACTTGGTCCGGAAGTGGGTCTGAAGGTCCTGGACGTCCAGGACCGTTTCTCGGTCGTCAAGCGTTGTCAATGACTCACCTCTGCCTGGCGGGCCGCCTGGAATGCAAATCCCAAGCGGCCCGCTGCAAGCTGCACGATGGATTTTTCTGGGCTAGTCGACGTTCCTCAGACGGGGGTCCAGTGCATCGCGTATCCAGTCGCCCAGCAGGTTGAAGGCCATCACCGTCAGGAGGAGCGCTATGCCAGGCATGGTGCTTACCCACCAAGCGGTACGCAGGAAGTTCCGGCCCTCGGATACCATTGAGCCCCAAGCGGGGGTAGGAGGCGGAACGCCGGCGCCTAGGAAGCTGAGGATGGATTCGAGCAGGATGACCACGCTGACCTGCAGGGTGGCGACCACGATAACCGTGTTCATCACACCGGGCAGCAGGTGGGCTACTAGGATACGCAGGGTGGAGCAGCCCGATATACGTGCTAGAGACACGTAGTCCATGGTCTTGAGGTGCAACACCTCACCGCGCACCTGCCGTGCAAATCTCGTCCATATGAAGAGCGAGAGCACACTGGCGATGAGGTGCACTTCCTTTTGTGGCAAGAAGGGGATATGGAACTCTCCCACCGCCACCACCAACACAAGCGCGACGAGCACCAGTGGCAGCGCGAGGATGATGTCCACGGCCCTCATGATTATCTCGTCGACCCAACCTCCGAAGTACCCCGATATGAGGCCGAGGGATACGCCGAGGATGCCACCTACGACAAGGGTCACGGTAGCGACGATGAGGGATATTCGAGCACCCCAGATAATGCGGCTCAGGAGGTCACGGCCCTGAGGGTCGGTGCCCAAGGGGAAGGTGCCTACGCCTGCGGGGCGTCGCACCTCTTGTACCATCAAGGCGTCGGCCCGCTGTTCCCGGGCGGCTACTGAGATAGCTCCCGGCGCCCCTACTTGGACCTCCGTCCCCAGCGCACTTGATTGTTCGACCTGCGCCGGGGTCAGCGCGTTGCCCGAAAGGTCAAACAGGGTGCCCGCTTCGGCTGCCTTGACGGCATCGCTTTGAGCGATCTGAAGGTCCGGGTTGGCGACGACGGCGTAGATGGCCTTGATATCGGCCTGCCCAAGTCCTTCTACCTCAGCCGGTGTGAAGGGTCTGTCCTCAAACGGCTGTAGAAGCAGTCCGGCGTTGGCTAATTCCATAGCCTTGGACACGCCGATCTGCGTGCTGCCATCGGTAACCTCAGAGACAATCTGCACATCCCGAGTGAGATAGATCGCTTCCTGAGGCAGGGGGACGCTGTTCAAATCAAGAATCTTTTCGGACGTGGCCAGATTGCTGGCCTTTTGCAGAGATATCTCGGTCTGCTCGTCCTGAGGAATCCCGGGCACGACCACCTTTGTTACCGTCAGCGGTCCCATCCAGAACGGCGGGGTGTTCTTGTCGTCCAAGTCGCCGATCTTGGGGTCGTGGCGATCGATGAGCGGAGCAATGAACGCCGTTATCACCAAGAGCGACAGTACTGCAATAGAGAAAGCCAGCAGTACGCGACGGGAGGCCCATCGCATTGCGGTCCGTACCGCAGCGACCGTATCTCGTGGTTGGGGTATTGCTACTGGAAGGCCAGCCATCTTCTTACCTCCTGGCGGTCTAGGAGTAACGAATCCGGGGATCGATGTAAGCATAGAGCACGTCTACCGCGAAATTGGTGAACAGGTAGATGACCGCGAACACCATCACGATGCCCTGCAGGGTGGGGTAATCGGACTTCTGCAGGGATGTAAAGGCCAGCATGCCCATTCCGGGCCACTGGAATACTGTTTCGGCGACGACGGAGCCGGTGATGAGGAAGCCCAGGGTGACGCCCACGAAGGTGAGAGGTGGAATAAGGGCATTACGCAGGGCATGCTTCCAGATCACCAAGCTGGGGGATACTCCCTTGGCGCGCGCCATCTTTATGTACTCGGAGTCGAGCACGTCGAGCATAGCCGAGCGCACAATCCTCATGTTGGCTGCCACGAAGAACCATCCCAAGGTGATGGCTGGCAAGATGAAGCTGTTCCAATCATGCCGCCCAGAAGGCGGGACCCAGTCGAGCTTCACCGCGAAGAAGAAGATCATCATGATGCCCAGCCAGAAGGGTGGCATCGATTGCCCAAGCAGGGCGACGATCTTCCCCACGTGGTCCCATAAGCTGTTTCTCCTGATGGATGACATGATGCCCAGAGGGAAGCCCAACACCAGGGAGAATATAAAGGCGGCTAGTCCCAACTGGAAAGTGGCGGGGAACCGCTCTCTGATCAGGTCCATCACCGGCCGGTGGTCGTTGATAGCCTCACCGAAGTTCAACGTTACCGCGTCCCTAATGAAGATGCCGTACTGGACTATGTACGGCTTGTTCAAACCCAGTCTCTCCCCAAGCTCTTCCCACTGCTCCGGGCCGGCGTAGTCATCCAGCATCAGAGAGCGCGGGTCGCCCGTAAGCCGGGCCAGAGCAAAGACAATAAAGGATATGACGAAAAGAGAGATAATGGATACGATAAACCTTCGAACTATGAACTTTTGCATCCTCTCCTCCTAATCCCTGCTAGTGGCGCTAGTCCCAGCCTGTGGCCGGAACCTTACTATAGTTAAGCCTTGCTGCTAGGCATGGCCTATTCTACGGGCACTGAGACATCCATGACCATAGTGGGGGTCATGGAACCTGGTGTGGCTACCGAGTATTGCGAGAGGCTGGATGTCTGATATGAATGATCCGAGTCCCTACGGCCTTGGATGTCGTGGGGCGGCCTAGGGAGCCTCCATACCCTCTGGCTGATGATGCCCAAGAGCGTGCCGGCGAGTAGAGCTCCAGCCATTGCTCCCGATGCCGTGTAGCCGAACACACTGTTGTCGGGTTGCGAGCAGCAGGGAGTGTCTACGTTCAGCCCCCACTGGTACCCAAGGTAGGCGCCCACTACACCGGCAGCCGCGATGGCCGCGAAGAGGGCTATCGTAGCTAGAACTGGTTTGGGGGTGGTACCCAGGAGCCAAGCGAGCGAGGCACCGGCAGCGGCTAGTACGCCAGCACCGCCCATAATGCTCCAGAACCAGAAATACCAGTCAGTGGGAGAGGCGAACATCACGAACGTTCCCCAACCCAGCAGAACACCCAGCAGCCCCAAGGGCATACACAGGACTATGCCAAAGAATTCTCGGCCCAGGTAGCCGAGTAGAGTGTAAGTAATACCCAACTCTTGCCTCAGTTAAGGTCGGTGGCGTCGTTCATCCGCAAGTGTAACTGAAGGAAATCTGGACGTGGGGGCCATATTGACCTTCCCCACTCTCCTCCAACCTACTTGCGTCAGTCGTTATGCCGTCCGTCCTCCTCTAGTTGCGAAACCAGCCAGTTGCGAACGCAGGCTGTTTATTCGAGGCACCTGGGCTCGGCCCACTCACTTGTTAACGACAGGGGCTTACTAGCTACAAGGCTCCCGTCCCGCGAACTAGGCGGGCGGATTGGGCGGAAGATTATCACGCCACTAGCTGCCTGTCAATTGGGCGCGCATCCGATATTCCCAATCTGCGGAAGCTGGTGTTTTGTAGCTAATCCCTATCTGGCACAATACTCCCAGTTGCTGAGCCAATCGTTTGCCCCGCCCATGACCTCGCGCTCGACAGGAATGTTGCTGCCATGCCATACAAGCGTATCGGCATCGCGTTGCCGAATATGAAGTGCCCGACGTCAGCAGCTACGGCCCATCGGGTATTGTCGTCAATCTCGTCAATGCCCTTGTCTAGGTCTTGAAGGTCGGCGTGTTCGAAGCCGACCTTCATGGCTGGGGAAAGAAGCTTAGTCTGCCATGGGCTCAATTGGGGAGTGCCTGAGTGGGGTGTTCACGCCTAGACCGGTGCGCCTGACGGAGCGGGGCCTGAAGGCCGCCGTGGGGATGCAGAACTGGTTGGCGCGGTGCCTACTTCCTTCCACATGGCGGCCACAGCTTGTCCAGCCTCTACTGCGCCTGCTTGCGGGCGATGGGCCAAGGCCATTGATGTCGAACCTGTCAGGTGCTTGTGGGCAGGCATGGGTAAGGAACTCTGTCCTTGCCTGCGTCTTTGACACGGGTCCTTAAGGCCACGTAACTTTGTCGCAGACTAAGGAGGTGCACCATTGACCATCGGATGGGGGTTCGTTGGCACAGGAAGACATCCCGATACTAAGGTGGCGCTGGCCATGGGAAGTGTCGATGGGGCACGATTGGTAGCCGCATACAGTCGAGATATCGACCGTGCAGAGGCTTTCTCCGCCCGGCACGGCGTGTCTGCAGCCTACGATTCGGTTGATGCCCTGTTACAGGATTCGAGGGTGGATGCCGTCTTTATTTCCACCCCCAATAGCCTGCATTCGGAACACACGATTGCAGCTGCCCAAGCTGGCAAGCATGTGCTCGTGGAAAAGCCCATGGCCGTGAGCGTCCTGGAAGCGCAGGAGATGGTGGAGGCGTGTCGTCGTGCCGGTGTGGTCCTGGGTGTCGCGTTCCAATTACGCACCCACCCCGCTCACCAGGAGATGCGACGCTTGGTGCAGGACGGCACATTGGGGGTCATCCCCATGGTGCAAGCTCAGTGGGGCACACGGGCGGTGCGCGGCGTGGTTGAAGTGCCTGCCCGCACAGGGCTGAGTTCGTGGTGGGAGAACCCAGAGCTCATCGGAGGCGCCTCCACCATGATGGGAACGGGTGTCCATGCCATTGACCTGCTTCACTACATCTTGGACAAGCCTGTGGTGGAAGTCGCCGCCATCAGTGATGGTCACTCTGACGAGAGGCCCCTCGAGCAGGCCGCGGTACTCTCGCTGCGGTTTCAGGACGGGACGATAGGCACGATGTGTTGCGGACGGCGCATGCCCGACTCTCGCAATGACGCCGTGGTGTATGGAACTTCGGGGCGCGCAATTGCCTCGGACTCCCTGTGGGAAGCTCTGCGGGGTGGCTTGGAGGTGGTGAGCGATACCATCAACCTAACCCGCTCCTACGATCCCGATCCCCTCGGCCTCTTCCGCCTGCAGACGCAGGCCTTCCAGAGTGCTGTTGAGGATGGAGGCGAGCCTCCGGCTACCGGGGTGGATGGCCTGCGGGTGGTGCAGGTGACCAGTGCCATGATCGAGTCAGCCACAACGGGTCGCACTGTAAAAGTTGAGCCAGCCAGTTAGGCCGTTGGACCAGTTTGGTGTTAGGGCAGCGGGTTAGCTGTGGCTCGTGATGCACGTGGCATGGCAGGAGCGGTGCCAAAGGCGAGATAGAGTCGGGTCGTAACCGCCGTCTACGCTATGCTAGCGCCGCACCAAGCTGCCGCTTGCGGAATCTAACCGAAGGTCGAAGGATTGCAGGGTAGTGGCGCCGACCACATAGTGCCCCTCAGGGCCAAATATCACGGCGCAAGGGAGTTTGCGGCCGTCCATGGTCAGGTGGGCGTTGCCGAAGTCGTAACGGGCCTCGACGCCGTCGATGTCAAACCATCGGTTATATTCCCAGACCTCCACCCCGAGCCGTCTCAGGAGGGAAGCCGGGAACATGGAGTAGGTGGTTTCAGGAATGACTGTGGCCGTAACCCGTTCCGCAGGGCCTCGGGTCGTGCTTCCGATCGTCACTTCAACTTGAAAGAGTCCCATATCGCTGGTTCCATCTTGTTATGGCCATCAAGTGGGCAAGGAAGAGGGCTCCTGCTGACAGGAGCCCTCTTCGATCGTTCCATGAGGAATTGAAGGCCTAGTGCTCTTGGCCGCAACCGCCGCTGCCACAACCGCATCCCCCGTTGCCACAGCCACCGGCACCGCAACCGCAGCCACCGGCGGAGAAGTTGGGGTTGCTGATAACAAATCCTGCTTGGGGGAAGTCTTCCATGTAGTCGATGGTCGCCTCTTCCAAGAAGGGAGCACTGTCTTCGTCGACTAGGAAGCTCAGGCCGTCCAAGGTCATGACGGTATCGCCCTGCTGCGATTCCCGCTCCATGGACATCATGTACTGGACCCCGCCGGTCTCGCCCGGTACAGCGATTACGCGCAGGGAGGCTTCTTTCTCGCCGTTTTCCTGAAGAACTTCTTTCAGCTTTTCCACGGCATCGGACGTTACGATCATCCCCGTTCCTCTTTCCGCTGCTTTCGACTGTCAGTCTGTTAGGGTGGGCTGCCGGGATGCTAGCATCTACCCGTTATGGGAGTCAATGGCAATACGACGCACCACTAATGGAACAAACGTATGGACTAACTGGACACCCACATGCAGTGGGGAGGGCTTGGGCTGGAGGAGGAGAATGGGCAATTTGGGAAATTGACAGATTGCGTACATGACTCTACATAAAATTCGTCGCGTTGGCACCAAGCATCGAATAGCAAGGTAGACGGATTCTCGCCATCCAACTCCTTGGAGCAGGTCATTTTGTCGCAATCCGCTCAGCCTTGACACCGACTTTTGGCACGATGCTAGAGTCTCTCAAGCCCTGATCTCATGAGCACACTGATGGATGCCGTGGTCTCGTCTCTCTTGGAAGGTGACCATCGTGCGCTTTCCCGGCTCATCTCCCTGATGGAGAGGGGAGACCCGCAGGTGGGCCCGGCTATGGAGCGGTTGTTTCCTCATACTGGGTCTGCCTACTGCATCGGCATCACTGGACCGCCCGGCGTGGGCAAGAGCAGTTTGGTGAATGCCTTGGTGCAACTGGAGAGGGGCGACGGTCGGCAAGTAGGCGTCGTGGCAGTGGACCCCAGCAGCCCCTTCAGTGGAGGAGCCCTGCTCGGGGACCGGGTGCGGATGGAGAGGCACTACCTCGACCCAGGGGTATTCATACGCAGCATCGCCACTAGGGGGACCGAAGGAGGCGTGCCCCGGGTCATAAAGGGAGTAGTCCGGCTCTTGGATGCCGCCGCGAAGGACGTGGTGCTGGTGGAGACGGTGGGAGTCGGTCAGACAGAACTTGACGTGATGCAGGTTGCCGACACGGTGGTGGTAGTCCTGGTACCTGAATTGGGCGATGCGGTGCAGGCCCTGAAGGCCGGATTGATGGAGATAGCCGATATCTATGTGGTCAACAAGGGAGACTTGGGAGGAACCGACCGGATGGTAAACGCCATTGAGTCGATGCTTCACACAGGTCCTGCCAGAGGCTGGACTCCTCCCGTGTTGGTGACGCAAGCGATGAACGAGACAGGCATTCAGGAGTTGAAGGGTGCAATTCAGGCCCATCGCAACCATCTGGAGCAGTCTCAGCACTTGGAAGCGCAGCGCCAGCGGAGGCATGCTGCCGAATTTCTGGCAATAGTGGAAGAGGAACTGGGGAGACGCACAAGAGAGATGGCTCTCCGAGATCCGGATATCAGGGCCGCTTTAGGGGCGGTGCAAGACGGCCAGGCCGAACCTTATTCGGCTGCGATGCGCGTGCTGCGGGACCCTTCGTTGGGCAGCAGGCTCTTCGCTCAAAGCGATATAGGGTAATTCAATAGGACTTGAGCGCGGTGCCAACCGTGCGCAGGCCTTTTTTGTGAGGGGGGTGGCCGATGAGTGTAGTCGGTATCGACCTTAGTGCGTCCAGCAAGAAGCCCAGTACCTACTTGGCTTTGGATAATGAGGGTGCCGTTGGTGACATCGGTTCATTCAAGGCGATGGAGGAACTCCTGTCCTTGCTAGAGCAGCGGGGTCCGTCGCTGGTTGCCATAGGGGCGCCTTTGAGTCTGCCTTCCGGGCTATGCTGCTTGGAGGAGAGTTGCCCGTGCAGTCTACCGGAAGGCAGGAAAGGCAGGGTTGCGGAAGAAGACTTGGCCTCGAACGGCATCGGCTGCTTTTATACGAACAAGCGCTCCATCATCGTCAAACTGATTTATCGGGCCATTGAGGTCCGCACTGAGTTGGAGCAACGGGGGCAAAGCGTTATCGAGGCTTATCCCTATGCCACCAAGGTGAAACTTTTCAACGGGAAGGTCCCAGCCAAGAGCAAACCGGAAAGCCTGATGTTCCTCCGCCGGAGGCTGCCTGAAATCGTAGCGGGGTTGGGCCCCTATGCCAAGGACCTGAATCACGACAGGTGTGATGCGGTGCTCACTGCCTATACAGGGCTTCTCAGCCAAGTTGGGCTGACAGAGAAGGTCGGCTGCGAGGAAGAGGGGTACATCACCATCCCTGTGGGGCCAGCCACCCGCAACGGCGCAGGCGAACTCAACGTCTCGCTGGCGCAGTAGTACTGGCAAGCTCCGTCGATCCGTGGGACGGGGCAGCCCTTGGCACAATGGGATCGGCCCTAGGGCATCTCGTCAGAGCCTCGATCGACACCGGCTGCGATTGGCTCGCTGGTGTGACGGGCCCTTGAGTCACAGGCAGTTTCCTACAACTTGTACAGCAGCGGCGTTCCGGGGGCTAACTGTGCCTCCTAGGGCTTGTCTCCGTTATCGTCGCCTAGTTGGCGACTGCCTCCAAGGAAAGGCTCCAGCATGGAAGTAAACTCCATGGGGAAGATGAACTTGGTGGATGGGCTCTGCCCGATCTCCTTCAGGGTATCGAAATACTGCAAACTCATGGTCCGGTTGTCTACGGTGTTCGCCACTTCGTAGATACGTCCGAGGCCGATGCTGTATCCCTCTGCCTTTAGGATTTGGGCCTGCCGATCTCCTTCAGCCTCCAGGATTTCCGACTCGCGTTTACCTTCGGCCTGTAGGATAGCGGCTTGCTTCTCGCCTTCGGCCCGGTTGATCGCGGCTTGACGTTGACCCTCAGACTCGGTGATGTCGGCCGTCTTGATGGCTGCTGCGGACTTTTCGCGCTCCATCGCCGTCTTGACACCCGGAGGCGGGTCGATTTCGTTGATGGCCACACCTTGGACTTTTACGCCCCAACGCCCCGTGTTCTGGTCCAATGCTATCTGTAGCTCGTTCTGGATGCGCTCCCTCTCGGCGAGAGCATCCGCCAGTTCGATGTTTCCGATTATGGACCTAAGGTCGGCGACTGCCTGTGAGCGGACGGCGACGCGGTGGTCCACCACTTCCAGCACCGACTTTTCCGCTTGCTCTGGAAGCACCCGGTAGTAGAGCACGAAGTCCATGTCGATGACCACGTTATCCCGGGTGATGTACTTCTGCGTTGGAACACGGTCCACCTGCTCCCTCAGGTCTACGCTGCGCCCGTTGAAGATGATCGGGATCAGGAAACGGAAGCCGGGTCCTGCCACTGTCTGTAGTTGTCCCCAGCGCAATACCACCAACCGTTCGAACTGCTTGACGATCACAATGCCAGTAGCCATTTCGCCCTCGATTCAGTAGCTATCTTCGATTTTTCTGCCATTTGGTCAATTCGTATGTAAGCTAACCTTAGCATTAGAGGATGCCGGTGTCCACGAACCAAGCATCCGCGGGTCTCCATGCAGTGACGGCTCAGGATTCCTCCAGAGGTTCCACGGTAAGGATGGTGCCATCAAGCTGCGTCACCCTGACTCTCTCGCCCACTTCGATTGTTCTTGCCGGGCTGACCTCCGCGGTCCATACCTCGTCATGAAACCTGACCCGGCCCCGCGGGGCCAGTTGTTCCACCACAACTGCTACTTCACCTACTGGATTCGGGAAGATGGTGTCGTGCTTGGCGTCCTGATTGGCCTTCCGGATAGTCCACATCACGTACCAGCCGCCGAGGAAGATGGCGGCGCTCAATCCTCCGACCAACCAGAGATTCACGCCGACATCGGGGGCGTCGGGCAACTCTTGGCCCGAGAACAGGATCAGAGCGCCGAGCACGAAGGCAACTATGGCCCCGACACCCAAGACGCCGAATCCTGCCACCAAAAGTTCCCCTGTCAGCAGGGCCATGGCAGCGAGAATAAGGGCTACGCCAGCCCAGTTGACGGGCAGGGCCCCGATGCTGAGGAAGGCGAGCACCAAGCAGATGACTCCCACGACCACGGGGACAAACATGCCGGGATTGAAGAGCTCGATGACGATTCCCAAGCCACCAATGGAGAGGAGGATGAAGGAGACGTTGGGGTCGGCAAGGAAGGAGAGGAACCGCTCTATGAGGGTCATATCGCTTCTGCGAATGGTTATGCCGTCCGTCTGCAAGTCGCGCTGGGACACGGCCCCGATTGCTGTCTTGACGGTGACTTCCTGACCATGGACCACTGCCAGCAGATCGGTGAGGTTGCCGGAGACGTAGTCCACCACATTGAGTTCTTCGGCCTCGACAGCGGTGAACGACTTCGCATCTGTTACGGTCTGGGAAAGCTCCTCGGCGTTCCGTTCACGTACATCAGCCACGCTGCGGATCAAGGCGTCCACGGCGTTCTGGACCTTTGCGGAGAGGGTGGGTGGCAACTCCTCGCCGCCGGCGCCCACTGGGGAGGCGGCGCCGATGCTGGTGCCTGGGGCCATGGCTGCGAACTGGCCCGCAGCGGTGATAAAAGTGCCTGCGGATCCGGCAATGGCCCCAGGGGGCGAGACATAAACGATTGTCGGAACGCGATCTTCCAGCAGGGCTTCGACGATGTTCTCGGTGGACGCCAGGTCACCGCCGGGGGTATTCAACTCGAAGATTACGATCTCGGCCCCTTCCTCAACCCCCTTGTCGAGTATGCGCTCGATGTATCGCTGGGTGACGGAGTTGATGTCGCCGTCGATGTTGGCGACCAAGGCATGGGGTTCCTGCTGTGTCTGCGCTAGGGCGAGGCCGGAGATGCCGAGGAAAAAGGAGGCGGTGAAGCACAGCAACAGAGCCAGACGCCATATGGCGAGGCGTTGAGGTCGGGTGCTCCGGGGCTTGTCTTGTAGAAAGGTCAAGGGCATCGATTCCTCCGCGATTTGCAGGAGGTGGCTAAGTCCATTGTATCAGCCTGTTGCATCGCCGATATTGGAAGCGCGTCATCAGAGGTCCGTCTGGCCAAGGCCCGTCGCCGTGAGGACTCCGGCGGCGGTACCGCTGCCCCCACCGGTACATCGCCTGCCTGTGCTCAGGAGGGGGAGTGCCACGCTTTCCACCACTCGGGTCCTTGCCCGTTGGGCCTGACAAAACCCGCTTGCCCAAAGATATAGAACGGGCGCACTGTGTGACAGTGCGTGACTTGGCCGTCACCCTCTGAAAGTCTTCGAAGCCCCCTAGAGTCCTGAGAGAAGAGAATTCCAAAAGACAAGAGTCCTGAAAGAGGATTCGAGAAAAAGAAGTGGGAACAAAATGTGGGAACATGTCACAGCTACAACCCAGCTACGGGCGTGGGAACAATGGGGACAAATTTAGCTACGAAATTTCTCCAGATACGCTCTTGTTCCCACGTAGCTACGAAAATGGGAACAAAAGCAACGCCCAGCTACGGCAATGTTCCCATACCGCACCCCAACCGCCCCTCCTCGACGGATCAACCGAGGGGCTGGAAATGACACAAGATACAGAGTTCGTTGACTTTGGCAGGGGCGGAATTTAGCCTAGTTATAGGGCAGTGCCTATTTGTAAAGGGCTTGGGAGGAGAGAGTCTAATGGTTGGCTTGGCGGAGCGCGACGCCGAGGTCGCAGCGGCCCTGAAACAGGAAGATAACCGGCAGCGAAACAGCTTGGTCCTAATCGCATCGGAGAACTATGCGAGCAAGGCTGTGCTGGAAACCCAGGCCTCAGTGATGAACAACAAGTACGCCGAGGGGTATCCGGGAAGGCGTTACTACGGCGGTTGCCAGTACGTCGACGTGGTGGAGCAGCTAGCCATCGACCGGGCCCAAGCAGTGTTCGGCGGAGACCATGTGAACGTCCAGCCCCATGGCGGGGCCCAAGCCAACATGGCAGTCTATTTCTCGCTGCTGGAACCCGGCGACACAGTGATGGGCATGCGCCTGGACCAAGGCGGACACCTCACCCACGGCAGCCCGGTCAACTTCTCGGGCAAGCTCTACAACTTTGTAGCCTACGGCGTGGACCGCGAGAGCGAGACCATCGACTACGACGAGGTGGAAAAGCTGGCCTTGGAGCACAGGCCCAAGATTATTGTGTCTGGCTACAGCGCCTATCCGCGGGCAATTGACTTCGCCCGGTTCCGGGCCATCGCCGACATGGTGGGGGCTACTCTAATGGTGGATATGGCCCACATAGCGGGTCTGATCGCTGGCGGTGCCCATGCTTCGCCTTTCCCTCATGCCCATGTGGTCACCTCGACTACGCAGAAGACGCTGCGCGGTCCTAGGGGCGGCTTCATACTGTGTGATGAAGACTTGGCCCGGGGCATCGACCGGTCGGTGTTCCCCTCGGTCCAGGGCGGCCCGCTGATGCATGTAATCGCTGCCAAGGCGGTGTGTTTCGGCGAGGCGCAGACGAACGAATTCAGTGCCTATGCGCATGGGGTGGTGGAGAACGCACGGGTGTTAGCCGACGCCCTCAGCGCGTCGGGACTGCGAATCGTTTCAGGCGGCACGGAGAACCATTTGGTGCTGGTGGACCTGACGCCCTTGGGCATCACGGGACGGGAGGCCGAGGAGCGCTTGGAACGGGTCGATATCGTGGTGAACAAGAACGCGATTCCGTATGACCCACTGCCTCCCAGGACTACCAGTGGCTTGAGGCTGGGGACGTCTGGCCTGACCAGTCGGGGCTTCGGGCCTGCTGAGATACGGCAGGTCGCGGGTCTATTGGTGGAGACGCTCTCGGCCGCTCCCGACGAGGGCGCTGCAAAAGACATCCGCAGGCGGGTCTCTGAGTTGACCGCTGGGTTTCCTGTGCCAGGGTTAGACGATTAAGTTGAGGCACAGGCAAGCAGGGTGTTATAATCCCCTGCACGCTTATTATGCATTTGATTCAGGAGCCACTTCTTGCCCGAGTATGAGTTAGTAACAATTCTCAGTCCTATCCTCAGCCAGGAAGAAGTCACTACGACCTATGACCGGCTGACCGGAATAATCACCGGCGACGGTGGCACTGTGACCCATCAGGAAAGGTGGGGCACACGGAGGCTGGCCTATCCAATCAGGAAGGCTGGCAACCGCTTCTTGGAAGGCAACTACCACCTGACCCGCTTCGAGACTGAAGGCAGTCGCACCCAGATGATAGAGAACCACCTGAGGTTGTCGGAGAACATCATCCGGCACCTGCTGGTGCGTGCAGAGTTGCCCATAGGGGCATCTCCGCGTCCCACGGAGCCGCCTCCACGGGGAGAAGCCCCTATGGCACCGCCCGCTGCCGCGCCAGATGCGCCTGCAGCCGAGGCCCCCGGCGACTCCGCGACAGAAGCCGCGTCGGACACGCCCGTCGCTGAGGCCCCCGCTGACACCGCGACAGATGCTGCGCCGGAGACGCCCGTCTCTGAGGCCCCTGTCGACTCCGAGGTAGAGGCTGCACCCGAGGCCGCTGTAGATGAGTCCCCTGTCGATCAGGCACCTGAGGCTGCCGTAGATGAGTCCCCCGTCGATGAGGCGCCCGAGGCTGCCGTGGATGAATCCCCCGTCGAGGACGCGCCTGAGGCTGCCGTCGACTCTGCAACGGATGAAGCGCCAGAGACACCGGTGGCTGAGGCCGAAGCAGAGGATGCTGTAGCAGAAGAGGATGCCGTGGTGACCGACACTGAGCCGGAGTCCGAGGTGTCCGAGGATGCGGACAGCCCGGCGGAGGCGGAGGACAGTGCCGCTGAAGCGGAAGACATTGGGACGGATGAAGCTGGCTCCGATGAAGCTGGCCCAGATGATGAAGAAGCCAAACGGGATGTCTAAGGGGGTAGCGGCCATGACGATGAACAAGATCATCGTGATTGGCAACTTGGGTTCGGACCCTGAGATGCGGTACACGCCCAACGGCCAAGCTGTCACGAACTTCAACGTGGCCACCAACTACCGGTATAACACGGCGGACGGAGAGCAGCGGGACGAAACCGAGTGGTTTAGAGTCTCGGTGTTTGGGAGACAGGCCGAATCCTGCAACCAGTATTTGGCCAAGGGACGCAAGGTCTATGTGGACGGCCGCCTAAAGAGCCGGACTTACCAAGACAGAAATGGCGAGACGCGAGTGTCGCTGGAGATTACGGCGCAGGACGTTCGGTTCCTGAGCACCCCCGGAGGTGGGGGAGAAGGCGCTGGCCCTAGTCCGGGCGGGGGCGCGTATGAACCGCCGCCATCCGGAGGCGACTTTGGGGCGGATGACCTGCCCTTCTAGGGCTGATAACAACGAGCGACGGCTCTTCAAGGTTGAAAGAGAGGTACCCTAGCTGATGGCTATGCGAAGGGGAGGCAGCAGGCCTCCTGGTAGAGGGAGAGGCAGGCGCTTCCCACCGCGCCGCCGAGTGTGCGGGTTCTGCGTGGACAAGGTGAAGATTATCGACTACAAGGACATCGGGCGCCTGCGCCGGTTCATCAGCGAGAGGTGCAAGATAGACCCGCGACGTAAGACGGGGGTCTGCGCAGGCCACCAGCGCGACTTGGCTGTAGCTATCAAGCGGGCGAGGCACCTTGCCCTGCTGCCAATGGCTCCCACGCACACCAGGGTTACCACGGGAATCTCGTGATTCCTTCGGCTTCGCGACGATAGAGTTGGCCCTCCCCCCTGGTTGTAAACGTCTGACCCTTGAATCTAGGTCGCCTAGAATGAGGGCGTTCTGATGCGTCCGCCTGAAGGACGGAGTCAAGCGGGTGTCGGTCGTGGCGGTGGCCGTAGACAGAGCCCCACGGCTCGGTCTGCAGACCGCCGTATCGAACGATCCCGCTCCGCGAGGGAGGTGCGCCGCCAGCGCCTGGCATGGGCGCTGATTGGGGTCATCCTTGTCGTAGTGATAGGCATCCTTTCCTACGCCTACTACGCCAACTTCATAGAGCCGCCACGGGCTCAAGCGGCCAAGGTCAGGGATACCGTCTACACTCAAGGCGATCTCGTGAAACGGCTGCGGCTGATCCGTTCCACAACCGGCTCGGTCGACTTGGGCCGTGCTCCTTGGGAAGTGCTGTTCGGCATGGTGGAGGCGGAACTCATTCGCCAAGGGTCCGAGTTTGAGGGTGTGGTAGTTACCGATGAAGATGTGGATACCTTCCTACAGGAGAGTCCGCAGTTTAAGCCACAGGTGCCGGAGGGACAGGAATTCGAGCCGGGACAGCTTGAGACGGAATTTCGCGAAAGGTACCAGTCCTTCCTTACGGAGGCCCAGATAAAGGACGAAGAGTATCGTGTGCTGGTGTCCGACGACATCTACCGCATACGATTGCGTGAGGCCTTGGGGGAAAGAATCCCCAAACACTCGGACCACGTGAACATCAGCTGGATACAGGTGCCCCACGATGCGCCCGATCCTGAGAACCCGCCGCCCAACCCGTGGGACCTCCTGGATAGGCTGTACACTGACGACTTCAACGCCGTGGCGCAGGAGGTCGGTGGAGGCAGTGGTCCCAAGGGGTGGGTGCCAAGGGGCGCCTATCCCGATATCGACAGGGCGCTGTTCGGGGCTGATCCGCCGGAACCGCTGCGGGAAGGCAGATACAGCGTAGTTGAAGGGGAAGACGCCAGCTACGTGGTCAAGTCTCTATCGGCCGTTGAGGTCCGGGATGTGGACGAACAATGGGCGGATGTGATGGGCGAAGGAAGTCCCGAACAGACACAGCACATGCAAATCAGCCTCATCGAGTTGCCCGAAAACTCAGCGGATGCTGAAAGGATAGTGGAGAGGTTGGAGTCGGAGGAGTTCGCCGACGTTGCCCTCGATGCAGGAGGGGACAGTGGCGATAAGGGATGGGTTCCCTTGGGCGCCTTTCCTGAGTTGGACGATGTGATATTCGGTCCCCAGCCGTTGAAAGTGGGCGAAACGAGCGACCCCATCACGGGCGAGACCGCCACCTTTATCGTGAAGGTCCTGGAAGGTCCCGAGGTGATGGAGATTGAGCCTCAGTGGCTCAATGGTCTCAAGGACCAAACCCTGCAGCGTTGGATAAACGAGCAGTGGGCCTTGGGCCGCCAAGAGGGTTGGGTGGAGGTCCACACGAACAGCGAACAGTACCGCTGGGTAGTTGAACAATACAACAAGAGTGTACTGGAAGAGCGACAAGAGCAGGCCGAGGAGAACTAGGTCTGAGATCTGGGCCCGGATAGCCTGGGCCAAGGAGAGCCACGTCGGTGACGGACCGGTTGCAGAGGATAGGCGTAGGGCTGTTGGGTATGGGCGTGGTCGGCGGAGGCGTTGCTGACGTCCTGGTCAATGATGCCCAAGCCATGACGCGGAAAGTGGGCTGCGCGGTTGAGTTGCGCCGTGTGCTTGTGCGGGATACATCGCGTCCCCGGTCGCCGGACCTCCCTGCGCCGATGCTGACCACAGAAGCGCAAGAGGTCTTGAACGACGAGGATGTTTCCATCGTCATTGAACTCCTCGGTGGAGAGGAGCCAGCCCGCAGTTACATCTGCCAAGCGCTGCAGTCCGGCCGGCACGTTGTCACTGCCAACAAAGAGGTGATGGCCAAGTATGGCCCTGAGTTGATGGCCGAGGCTAGGCGCAGTTCTGCCTCGCTGAGGTTCGAGGCCAGCGTCGCAGGGGGCATACCGATAATCGCGCCTCTGACCCGCGACCTGTTGGCCAACGAGATCACCTCCATACACGCCATCATCAATGGCACTACGAACTACATACTCACCCGCATGGCACAAGACAGAGCGGACTTCTCCGAAGTCTTGAGAGAAGCCCAAGCCAGGGGCTATGCCGAGGCGGACCCGAGCAGCGATGTAGAGGGCACTGATGCTGCCTATAAGCTGGCCATCCTGGCCTCCCTTGCCTTCCACACCCCTGTAGATATACGGAAAGTCTACCGCGAGGGAATCACCCGTTTGCAGGCCCAAGACTTCCTCTACGCGCAGGAGTTGGGATATGCCATCAAGCTGCTGGCGGTGGCCGCGCGTGACGGCGATTCAGTGCAGGCCCGGGTGCATCCCTGTTTCGTGCGCCAGGACAACATATTGGCCAACGTGGATGGGGCATTTAACGCCGTGGAAGTGCAGGGCAACCTCATCGACCGCGTGGTGTTTCACGGACCGGGTGCAGGGCGGGAACCCACTACCAGTGCCGTTATCGCAGACCTGATTGAGGTGGCACGCAGCGTGTGTTCGGGCGTTGCCGTCAGCGAGCCGCTTGGTGTGGACCGGACGTTGACGGTAGCTGACGTGTCGTCACTGATTGATAGGTACTATCTGCGCTTGGTTATCGCAGACCGGCCAGGAGTCCTAGCCCAGATTGCACAGGTGCTGGGCGAGATGGACATAAGCATTGCCTCTGTGATACAGAAAGACGCAGACCCGAACACTGGCACTGCTGAAATCGTGATAACCACCCACCCGGCGAGGGAGTCGGCGGTGCAGGAGTCCCTCACCATGCTTGAGGGTCTGGAAGTGGTGAGCAGGGTGGGCAATATGATCAGAATCGAGGAGTGGTAGTCCGGGAACCCAACATGAGCGAAGGCGTGATGCACCAGTATGGGGCGTACTTGCCCCTGAACGAATCAACTCCCAGGATCACTATGGGTGAGGGTGGCACGCCTCTGGTCAGGTCTGCCCGGTTGGGCAAGTCGCTGGGGTGCGACCAACTCTATTTCAAACTTGAGGGGTGCAACCCCACAGGCTCATTCAAAGACCGTGGCATGGTGGTTGCGGTCGCCAAGGCCTTGGAAGAGGGCGCCAAGGCCATCATCTGCGCCTCCACTGGCAATACAAGCGCCTCGGCAGCCGCCTATGGCGCACGTTACCACCTGTCGACGGTGGTGCTTATTCCTCGGGGCGAGGTGGCGTCGGGCAAGCTGGCGCAAGCCGTGGCCTACGGGGCCAAGGTGATGGTGGTGGATGCCGGATTCGATGATGCCTTGGCATTGGTTCGCAGGTTTATCGAGAGCTCCCCAGTAGTATTGGTGAACTCGGTGAACCCCTACCGTCTGGAAGGGCAGAAAACGGCCGCTTTCGAGATTGTGGACGAACTAGGGGACGCGCCTGACTTCCTGTTTATCCCGGTTGGCAATGCCGGTAACATCACTGCTTACTGGAAGGGTTTTATCCAGTACCATGATGTCGGGAAGGCCAAGGGCACCCCACGAATGATGGGTTTTCAAGCCGCTGGGGCTGCACCTATTGTCAAGGGCGCTCCAGTGGAACACCCGACCACGGTCGCCTCTGCCATACGCATTGGGAACCCTGCCAGTTGGACGACGGCGGAGACGGCAAGGGACCAGTCGGGTGGGGTCATCGATTCGGTGACCGACGATGAGATCATGGAGGCCTACCAGTTGCTGGCCACCCAAGAGGGAGTATTCTGCGAGCCAGCTTCGGCGGCATCCTACGCCGGTCTGCTCAAGATGCACCGCCAAGGCTTGGACCTAGCAGGGCAGACCGTGGTCTGCGTTATAACCGGCAACGGATTGAAGGACCGAGAGGTCGTCACCGAATATTTCAAAACACAACCTATCGGGATCGCAGCTGATTTGAAGGAACTGGAGAACGCGGTTACGGCCTTAACGTCGTGAGGGGCTAACGTTGTGATGGCACTAACGTCGTGATGAACCAGGCGCCAGTTGATCAGGCTGAGGACCATTCATCGAGCAATGTCTCCACGCGGCTCCCAGCCTGGTGCAGGTGGCGGCTTGGTTCGGGAGGACCGACACCGTCTAGCCCATGGTTTCCTCGTCGGACTGAAGAAAAGAGAGTGCGCATGAGTCAACATAAGGATGTGGAACAGGCAGTGCGCACTATCCTGACCGCCATCGGTGAGGACCCCGACCGGGAAGGATTGCGTGCCACGCCACAGAGAGTGGCACGCATGATGGACGAGCTCTTTTCCGGGGTCGGCTTGGATGCGGCCGGTGCCATCGACACCATCTTCGAGTTGCCCAATGGCGGAGAACCCGAAAGCGATTCGGAGGAAGGCTGCGACGGAGAAATGGTGGTGTTCAGGGATCTTTCTTTCTTCTCCACGTGTGAACACCACCTGCTGCCCTTTTTCGGACGAGCCCATGTGGGATACATACCCAATGGCAGGATCGCCGGGGCCAGTAAGCTGGCTAGGGCGCTGGAAGTGGTGGCGCGACGGCCCCAAGTACAGGAACGCATGACGCGCGAGTTAGCCGATGCCGTGTATCGCTCGCTTCAACCCGACGGGGTGGCGGTGGTGTTGGAGGCTGAGCACTTGTGCATGTCCATGCGCGGCGTAAGAAAGCAGGGCAGCATGATTGTCACCACAGCCGTCCGGGGCCCCTTTGTTGGAGGCGTCATCGATAGCCACGGCTTTCTAGCCCAACTGCAGAGGAGGTAGCGTAGAACGTGACCTCGTTTCACCGCGCCCCATCCATCAATGAAATAGAGCAGGAGTGGCAGGCCCTCCTGCCACAAGGCAGCTTGGATACTGTATTCGTGATGCCTCAGTGGCAAAAGGTGTGGTGGAGCGAGTTCGGGGATGGCGCAGAGGCTATGCTACTGTCACTGCCTGGCAGCCACGGGCTGGATGCCCTTGCTCCGCTGATACGGCGAGATGGCAAGATAACCCTGATGGGCGATGAGGACCTGTACGACTACAACGACCTTCTTGTGACCTCGGGGATAGAGGACAGCTTCTACCCGATGCTACTTGACCATCTGCAGCAGGAGCAGTGGGACTCCTTTGAGCTGTTCCCCCTGCAAGCTAACTCTCCTACGCTACAATGCCTACCCGACCTCGCGAGCTCCCGCGGCCTTGTAGTGGAGATACGCGAAGAGGATGTCTGCCCCGGAGTGGAGCTCCCGGCCGACTGGGACGAGTTCCTAGGCCGACTTTCCAAGAAGGACCGGCACGAGTTGCGTCGTAAGCTGCGCCGCTTGGAAGGGGCCGGAGATTATCGCTGGTACTGCTGTGAGAGTGCTGAAGAGGTGGAGCAGAACCTCGACCACTTCCTGGAGTTGGTCCGTCTCAGCCGTGAGGACAAGGACCGGTTCATGACGCCCAAACGCGAGTCGTTCTTCCGCAGCGCCATCGGTGCGATGGCGCAGATGGGCACTGTTCGGCTGTTCTTCATGGAACTGGAAGGGCGCCATGTGGCCTCGGCCCTCTGCTTCGATTATGCCGGGTCGCGTATGCTCTATAATAGTGGCTTCAACCCTGAGTACAGCTACTATAGCGTCGGCCTTCTTCTCAAGGCACTATGCATCAGGGATGCCGTCGAGGCGGGGCTGCCTTTCTTTGACTTCCTGCGGGGAGACGAACCCTATAAGTACGATCTGGGTGGCAAGGACTATCCGCTGTATCGCATGGTGGTGAAGAGAAGTTGAGCGTGCAGAGAGTGGCCTTGGTCTGCTTCCACACCTGCCCCAACACACTCGTTGGTAAGGGCAAGGCCGGAGGCATGAATATATATGTCCGTCAGTTGGCCCACCACCTCGGGGCAATGGGCATTCAGGTGGATATCTTCACTAGGTGCCATGCCGGCCAGGAAGCGGACACCGTTGAGGCGGACGACAACGTCCGCATCGTTCACCTGTACGGCGGCCCTGACAGCGCGCCTATGGACGACTTGGTATCCTACCTGCCCCAGTTTGCCGATGCGATGTTGGCCTATAAGGAGTCGGAGGGAATCGAGTATCAGGTTGTCCATTCCCACTATTGGCTTTCGGGTTGGGTTGGGCGCAAGGTCTCTAGCCAGTGGGACGTTGCCCATGCGGTGACTTTCCACACGTTGGCTGAGATAAAGAAGCAGGCCCGCTCCGGCGAGCGGGAGCACCGTATGCGTGCCAAGGTCGAGGGCGATCTGATGGCATCAGCACAGTTGATAATGGCCCTTAGCGGCCAGGAAAAGCAGTCCATGGCCCGCCTCTACGATGCTCCGGAGGACCGCATCAGCATCGTTCCCTGTGGCGTTGACCTGTCCCTCTTCCGGCCTCTGGACATGGGCGAAGCGAGGCGAAAGCTGGGGCTGAACGGCGAAAGGCTGATACTCTATGTCGGCAGGATTGAGCCTCTGAAAGGCTTGGATCTGCTTTGCCGCGCCGCCGCCATGCTGGAACCGGACGAGCCCTTTAAGGTGCTCATCGTTGGTGGTGACCCGGACTCGGAAGAAGAAGTGAGCGAGGTACGCAACCTCGGTCAGGGTTTGGGCATAGCCGATTCTCTCCAGTTCATGGGACGCATAGATCAGGATGCCCTTCCGTTCTACTACAGCGCCGCCGATGTGTGTGTTGTCCCCTCATACTACGAGAGCTTCAGCTTGGTGGCCTTGGAAGCCATGGCCTGTGGCACTCCCGTAGTGGGGTTCCGTGTTGGCGGCCTGCCAACTGTGGTGCAGCACGGCCAGACCGGCTACCTGCACTCCTGGCGTTGTCCCGAGCCCTTCGCGGATAGCCTCGAAGTCCTGCTGGGCAGCACCGGCTTGAAGAAAAGTATGGGCGACGCTGGCAGGAAACGGGCCGAGAGCATGGGCTGGGACCGGGTAGCAGCTGATGTTTTGGGGCTGTACGAGACCACCATGGCGACTTGCGGCGCACTCTGAGGCCTCTCCAATGAGAACTCTGCTACGAACCCTTGGCGCCCTTGGTGCGCATATCCGGCGCACCATCTCCGCTGGCTTGATAGTCACGTTGCCTCTTGCCATCACGGCCGTCATCATCAACCTGGTGGTGGACTGGTTCGACCCGCTGCTGCAACCCGCCTTCGAATACTTCCTGGGACCTAATAACTACCGCGAAGGCATGGGAATAGGCGCCCTTGTCGTGCTGATATACTTGGCTGGCCTCCTGACCACTCACGTTCTCGGAAGGCGCTTCATTGACTACGGCCATCGCATTGTTGGAGCGGTGCCGGTGGTGCGCAGCATCTATAACACGCTCCTCCTCGCCACCGAGATGCTCTCTGTTGACAAGTCGAAAGAGAAGTACAGTGGGGTGGTGCTGGTGGATTTTCCCATGGCGGGAAGCAAGGCCATCGGCTTGGTCACCTCGCGGGTCACCGACAGTGAGGGCAAGCCATCTCTGGCGGTATTCGTGCCAACCACGCCTGTTCCCACTTCGGGCTTCCTGTTGATCATCCCCGAAGAGAACGCCATACCAGCGGATGTCAGCGTGGACGAGGCGATGAAGCTTATCGTGTCGGGAGGCATACTGACGCCAGAAGCAGTCTTACATCCCCGCCCTGAACGCGCCCTTGAAAATGGTCTGGCCGACAAGTCCACAATGCCCGGTGGCACCCAGAACGGCAGTGCGCAGGCGGAGGACTCTCTTCAGGGCACTGCTTCGAACCAGTGAAGTTCGTGTTCCTTTTCGAACCCCATGCTGGTGTAGAGGCCAATGGCTGTCGCATTATTGGAGTCCACATCCAGCTTGACGTAGTCCACCCCGTTGCCGCAAAGGTGCTGCATTCCCGCAGCTAGTATGGGCTTGCTCAACCCACGGGAGCGGTACGACGGCTGGACCCCGATCATGTTGACGGTGCCGATGGGCAGCCCCTGCTCCAGTGCCTCGGTGAATGTCCAGCAGTACCCCGCGATTTGGTCTCCATGCTCCAGCAAGAGGATCCCTCCGGTGCCGGTGACGCCCATACCGGCGCGATGCTCGGCTTGTTCCGGTGTGTTGGGCGAGAAGCCCCAGCTACCGCCAAAGGTAGCGTTTTGCACCGCAGCCAGCAACCGCCCCTCGCCGGGCTGCAGCGTCCGCACTGAGAAACCGTCCAGTGGGGGTGATTGGGGTGGCTCGGCGCCTTCCCAACGCATCAGCCAGTAACTGTGTACCCGAGAGAAACCTGCTGCCTGTAGCTGCATGGCAAGAGCGCGCTCTCAGGGGCGCAAACATGCACAACGCTGTTGCCCGCTGCCCCAGCTTGTTGCATACCCAAGGAGAACACCTGCTGGCGCAATTGGTCAGTCCGGTGAGCAGGATGTAGGATCGTCTCCAAGACGGTGCGTCTCAGGGGAGGCTCGTGGTGCAGGATGAGGTAGCCTAGAAGCTCGGGGCCAGCCCCAGGCCTCGCATAGAAGAGGTAGCAGTTGCGCTTCGCTCCAGACCGGGGTCCTGAAGGTATTCATTGAGAGAGGCCTTGTCCAGCGTTCGCAAGTTCCCGTCGGAGCGCCTCGCCTCGCGCATCAGCCCTAAGAGAGAGGGTATGTCCTCCCAACGAAAAGGTGCGCGGTAATGACATCCTGTATCATCTCCACCCGGAGCGTTGCCTACACCGGCACACGACTGGAAGGCGTGATATAAGGGGGCGCTAGGCAGGCGGATCAAGGCGTGACGGCCTTGACAGCTACGTCGGGATTGTAGCAGCATGGCCTTTCCCTGGCAACTTCGGGTCCCAACAACCCTGAGAGGTGGAGTACGCAATATGCCGGATACCCTGGAGACTATCGAACAGCCCGAGCGTGCCTTGGTGGTGACACCCCATCCCGATGACGCGGAAATTGGTTGTGCTGGCACCATCAGCAAGTGGGTGAAGGAGGGCGTCGAAGTCTACTACGTCCTTTGCACGGACGGTGGAAAGGGCAACAATAACCCTGACGCCAACCCCCAGGAGACCGCCGCCATACGCGAGCAGGAGCAGCGTGATGCGGCGGCCCTTATAGGGGTGAAGGACGTTGTGATGCTGGGGTATCCAGATGGCGAGCTGGAGGACAACTACGAGTTCCGCAAGGACCTCGTCCGCGCTATCCGGCGCTTCAAGCCTGACATTGTGCTCTGCCCCGACCCGTACCGCCGCAACTTCTACTGGCACCGCGACCACCGCATCACGGGACAGGTGAGCATTGACGCCTCCTTCCCCTATGCCCGCGACCGTCTGCACTTCCTTGAATTGTGGGAGTCTGAGGGCTTGGAGCCCTTCAAGACGGGCATGTGCCTGCTGTGGGGCGCCGAGGAGCCCAACGCCTTCGTCGACATCACCGGCACTATCTACGACAAGATCGAAGCCCTGATGTGTCACCGGAGCCAAGTGGGCGAACGCCCCAACCTGAACGTGGAGAAGTTCGTAAGGGACGGCGCCCAGGCTGCAGGTGAGCTGCCTGGCCACGAATACGCCGAAGGCTTCCGCATGCTCCGCTTCCGCCGCTAGTGCGTGGGCCTGATGCAGTGCCCTCAGTGTAACGCCGACGTCCCCCAAGACTCCTCGTTTTGCGTCCATTGTGGAGGGCGTGCGGACAACGTCTGCCCGAATTGCGGAACGACTTACGCCGCGGACAACAAATACTGCCGGGCCTGTGGCACCCAACTGCCAGAGCCACTGGGCGCTGCGCCCACTCCCGCTCCTACGGTCCAAGTTACCTGCCCCCGCTGCCATGGCGTCAACGAGCCCGGTGCGTCATTCTGCTACTCCTGCGGGCTGCCCTTTGATGATGAGAACCGGCCACGCCCAGCCGAGGTGTTTCCGGTAGGGAGGCCTGCCGGTTTTTGGATACGGTTGGTAGCGGCTCTTATCGATGGCAGCGCGCTGCTTCTGGTCTTCGTCTTGCTGGGTGCCCTGTGGCCCGGTCCCCACCCATTGGAATTCCAGGAAACTTTCCCGGAAGTGTCATCCACGGAACTCACCGAATCAGGGGTCTCCTGGAATGCCCTGGATACTGTCGCCATGATCATGTCTGTTGCCTACTACACCTTCTCTATTGCGATTTGGTCCACCACCATCGGGAAGCGGATAGTGGGGATTTATGTGTTCCGTCCTGACGGTTCGAAGGTGGGAGTAGCCCGGGCTTTCTGCCGGTACTTAGCGGGGCAACTGTCGTTCCTCCTGCTCTTCATTGGCTACCTGATGGTGGCTTTCCGGCGGGACAAGCGCGGCCTCCACGACCTCATCTGCGACACGGTAGTAGTCTACCGGCAATGAGGCCATCCCATGAGCCTAGTCGCGTTCGTCATCCTGGCCTTTGCCCCCGGCGCCTTCTGGCTCTGGTTTTTCCTTAAGCGGAACACCTACCGGCCCGAATCCAGAAAACTGATTGCCATTACCTTCTTTCTTGGGATGCTCTCCACCATCCCCGCGGGGCTGATCCACAGCCTCCTTCTCGATGACAGCTTTCTGGATAGCGGAATCAGCGACATAGGTTCCATAGCTGTCATCATGCTCTTCGTGGTGGGCCCTGCGGAAGAAACGAGCAAGTTCTTAGCAGTGCGACTCTACGCCTACCGCTCTCTCTACTTCGATGAACCCATCAAGGGGCTGGTGTACGCAACGGCCGCTAGCCTCGGGTTCGCTTCGCTGGAGAACCTTCTGTACGTCCTAGAGTTCGGCCCCCTCGTGATGATTGCGCGGGCCCCTCTCAGCACGGTGGCCCATGTGATATTCGGCGCCTTCTGGGGCTACGCCTTGGGCAAGCAGGTGCAGCTAGGGGGTAGCAGGGCCATCGTCGTGTTCGCGGGCTTGACATTCGCCGCCTTGGTGCATGGCCTGTTCAACGTGACGGTGCTTGCCTTCCCTATTGCTGCCGTGATGGTCGTAGCGGTAGGCCTGTGGTGGGTGCTTACCCGCTATGGGTGGGCCCGCCGGATATCGCCCTTCCGGTACCGGCGCAATCTTCCAAGAGTTGAATGCCCAGTCTGTGAATGCCACGTCAGCGTTGCCAGCAGGTTCTGCAACCAGTGTGGCTCTTCTATGGGCAGGCTTGGAGGCCAACTCTATTGCAGCAACTGCGGTCACGGAAACCGTGGAGACGCCCGGTTCTGCACCTCCTGCGGCGACCGCTTGGAGTTACGCCAGGGGAGGAATTGAGACTGGAAAATCTAGACGCCAACCCCGTTGGCAACGGGAATTAGCGACTTCCGGCGGAGCTGCCGGTCCGTACACTGCCGTCCAGAACACCGGCTAGGTATCCAGAGTGGACTCCACGAACAGCTCATCCACCTCCAGTTTGCGGTCAATGAGGCCTTGGTCCAGCTCATACTGGATGAAGCGTTCAAGATTGGCACGGTTCCGCGCTACCCCGTTGGGCCAAGGGTCGGCGCCCATGATGTTGCGTTCCTGCACCTGCTGGTGGGGACCCCAAGCCAGATGACTCCAGTTGGGGTCGCTGTAGTAGTCGTAGCAGATTTCCTTGGACTGCTCGAAGGCCTTCATCAAGCCCGATGCCACTCCGGGGGTCTCGGCTACGACCTCCGGCTTCACGGCCAGCACATGCATGATGGGGTAGAAGCCATTGCGCTGGTAGTAGGCTTCCTCCTCGGCGCGCGCATCGCCGAAAAGTCTGGCGACTTGCGGGGCCCCGTTTACGAAGGCTCGGGGCATGCGTGGCGTCATGTACGCCTGCACCTCGCCCTCCACCAGCATCGTCTCGATGCTCTTGTCGGCACGCTCAATTCGCACCCCTGAGGGAGTTTGGAAAGGCACCGGCTCGTCGGAGCTGGTCACCCATGTGACTTGGTCCAACGGTACGTCATATTCGCGGCCCAGGTCGCCCTTGGCCAGAACGGAGAGGGTGGTCTGGTAACTGCGCAGCCCTACCCGCTTGCCGATTAGGTCCTTGGGTGACTTGATGCCGCAATTGACGTTGATATACATCTGGGACTGGCTGTAGAGCCGTCGCGGGAATACGGGCACCGCTGTTAGCTGGGCATCCCTCGCTTTGGCCATCAGATAGGAGGAGAGGGACAGTTCCGCTGCATCCCAAGCACGTTCGTGCAGCATGCGTTCGTGACGCCCGCCCTCGGTGCTCACGTGAAGCGCATCAAGTTCGAAACCTTCTCCTTGGACGACTCCCTCCAATAGAGGCAGGTGGCGGTCATAGTGTTCCATCGCTACGCTAATCTTGGGGCCGGGCATGGCATCCCTCCTGATGTGGCCGATTTCCTCCCATTATATCCACTTGGTGAAGCCGGATAGTCTACGGTTAGCCCCCCCACCGTGATTCCCGCGCCTGTCCCGTCATTCCCCAAAGCAGATCATTGCGCAACAAGCCTCCCCCCCGACACCTACCCATTGACCACAATTGGCCTTCCGCGCTAACGTGTCCCAGAGCCTCAGTCGTTCATCAGGAAGATCGCCGACGCTGGCTTCCGTCTCACCAGCTTCATGGCCTTACAGAAGTACATTAAGATGCTCTATCCTCGGGAGTACCCCGAACCCCCGGGGCATCATCACCGCACTCCTCCCCACTGCGGCAACCCGCGGCATCATCGACGCCGTCTTGCAATGCGACCCTGATTCCGATTCCATATCTCCATATGGGCTCTCCGCTGAGATTGGCCTGCGCTGAGATTGTCCCTGACATTGCCTCTCCCGGAGATTGGCCTCCTGACATTGACAGATATCGGCGCCGCCAATAGCATCGTGATTGCTTGATAGCGGTCCGACAGATTCCGTACCGGGAGGAGAGCGCACTATGGAAAAGGGACGAGATGCCGATGTGGTAGTGGTGGGCGCTGGTGGCGCAGGTGTAGCTGCGGCCATCGATGCCCACGATGCGGGGGCCAGAGTAATCATCGTTGACTCCCACCGCCAGCCGGGCGGGGCTACCGCTATATCCGGCGGAGGCTGCTGCATGGTCGGTACCGCCTTCCAGCGGGAAAAGGGCATCGAGGACAGCCCCGACTTGGCATTCTCCGACTGGGTGCATTTCGGGCAGGGCTCCGCGGACGAGGTATGGGCCCGCTTCTACATTGAACACTCAGCCCACGACCTCTACGAGTGGCTCACAGCCATGGGCGTTGTGTGGGACAGCTTCAATCACCAAGAGGGGAACACCGTCCCCCGCTGGCACCACCCAGTAGGCAACGGCAAGGCCATCTTTGAGGCCATGCACGCCGCTGCGGTGGCCCGTGGTATCGACAGCTGGCATATGAACACCGAGGCTGTCGCCTTGTTGACGGATGACCAGCGCGTCACGGGCGTCAGAGTGCGCGACAAGCAGACCAGTCAGGAACGTGACCTGAGAGCCGGGGCTGTTGTCATGGCATCGGGAGGCTTTATGTCCAACGTGGAGATGGTGTACCAGTACCGTCCCGACCTGCGTCCCCACAGGATTCTGGGAGGCAGCCACGTAGAAGCCACAGGCCGGGGCCACAGGCTTGTGTCCGATGCGGGTGGCATCCTTACGCACATGGGCGATGTGTGGATGTATGCCTACGCCACGCCCGACTACCGTGACTCCGAGGGTGAACGCGGACTGGTGGTGCGTGGCCTGCCCGACTACGTATGGGTGAATGCACAGGGAAGACGGTTCCACAACGAGTCCCTCAGCGGAGGCGCCTCCGCAACTCCCGCAGTCCTGGCCCAGGACCCAGCCTACTGCTGGGCCATCATCGACCAGACAGGGCGCGATACCGTCGAGATTTCCGACCCCTACTATCGCGACGGCCTGATCAAGCACTGGGACCGCATCGACGACCTCTTCCAGAAGTCACCGCATATCAAGGAGTCCGATACCCTCCGTGGCCTAGCAGGAGAGACGGGCGTTCCCGGAGCTGTCCTGGAAGAAACCATAACCCGCTACAACGCCTACATCGACGAGGGACTGCAACGCGACCCCGATTTCGGCCGTCCTCTTCAGGGACGCAAGAAGGTGGAGCAGGCGCCCTTTTATGCCCTCCAGTTCTTCCCTCTATCCCGCAAGAGCTTCGGCGGTGTGAAGACCGACCTTCGCTGCCAAGTGCTGGACACCCACTTCCAGCCCATGGAGGGCCTGTTCGGTGCGGGTGAACTTGCTGGCATGGCTGGGGGGCACATCAACGGCAAGGCGGGCCTTGAAGGCACTATGTTGGGCCCGGCCCTCTTCAGCGGCCGTGTGGCTGGTGCTTGGGCTGCCAACGCTGCCGGCTTTGGGCCGGGCTTCGTGGGGACGCCCCTCCGTTAGCCGGAAGTATCTCCAAACCGCGTGGCCTGTTGACCGCGCCTTGTTCGCCGGAATGGTCGGGTGCCATCGTGACCCTGCGCAGGTGGTGGCGCCTCACGGGCTAGTACCAGACCCCAGACTGTTGTGGCTCCCGATTTCCGCAGGGCGTCGGCGCAGGCGGAGAGGGTGCTGCAGGTGGTTGCTACGTCGTCCACCACGAGAACAGCTTTGCCGGACACAGCCTCTTTACCTATGAAGGAGTCCTGCACGTTCAGCACCCTCTTGTCCCGGCTCAGGCCCACTTGGGGGCTTGTGTCTCGGGTACGCACCAAGGCCGACTCGTCGTAAGGTAGCCCCAACCCCCTGCCCAATGCTCTCGATAGCAGGGCCGACTGGTTGTATCCGCGGTGTCGTAGTCTGCGAGGGTGGAGAGGTACAGGCAGCACCAAGTCAGCCGGCAAGCCCTTGGCCTGCCAAGCCTGCTCCATCAATCCCGCCAGCACCGGAGCCAAGCCACGCACTTGATGGTACTTCAGTTGCAGCACCGCCTCCCGTATCGCTCCTTCCAGCAGAAAGGCGGCTGCGATGCCGTCCAGTGCCAACGGCCTGTGTCGACACCAACGGCAGGGTGTTGCCGACTGGGTTGCAGCGCAGTGGGAACAGCAGGGAGGGCGCAGCCACGGCAACTCCTTCAGGCAACGGTCGCAAACGTAGGTCCCCTCAGAACCGCACCCCAAGCAGTTGATGGGGAAGATGAGGTTCAGTGCAGCATCCAGCAGCTTCTTCAGGGGCATCGGCATATCCGTGGGCTTTCCATTGTGATAAAATGCGCGAACCGTCCGCTAGGAAGCGCTAACGGCAGCGGCTCCCAAGACGGCAGCGGGGGCGTCGCACTGTAGGTGTTACAGAGATGAAAAAGGCTATATTCTTCGACCTCTACAACACCCTCATGCGATTCTGGCCTCCCCTTGACGAGATCCAGCAGGCATCCTGTCGCGAGCTCGGGCTCACCCTCAGAAAGACTGATATCCGCAGAGGCTATGTGGTAGCCGACGAGTATTTTAATGAAGCCAACGCCGAAGAACCACTGGCCTTACGTACCCCTGAGGCTCGGGCCGAGTTCTTTGCTGAATACGAGCGCCGTATACTGCTTGCTGCCGGGGTGGATGTCAACCTGAAGCTAGCAGACCAAGTATGGCAGATGGCTATGCTCGTGCAAAAGGACTTCGAGTTGTTTGAAGACGTCCTGCCCGCCCTCCAGAGGCTCAAGGAAAAGGGGTACGTCCTAGGCTCCATCTCCAACTTGCGCCGGGACATGCCTTCCCTGATGAAGCAACTCAAGTTGGAGGGCATACTCGACTTCAGCGTCACCTCGGTCGAGGTGGGGGCTGAGAAGCCATATGCGCCAATCTTCCACGCCGCTTTGCAGCGCGCCGACGTCCAGGCCTCGAACGCCTACCATGTCGGAGACCAGTACAAGGCGGATGTCCAGGGCGCCAAAGCAGTCGGCATAACGGCCGTTCTGCTGGACAGGGAAGGGCTCTGCAGCGATATCGTCGACTGCCCCAGGATCAGTAGCCTCTCCGAGCTGGAAGAGTTGCTAGCGACTTCCTGCTAGCCCCATCCTTCTCGTTAGTCGTTCCCAGCTGCGGCTGTGACCACCTCTCCCTCTTCTTCCGCGTCTCCCTGCAATTTCGCCATAAACCTGAGCAGCCGGTTCAACGTGAGCACCAACTGGTCTTGCCAAGGGCGGTTGCCTCGCCGGTGGCTCATCTGCAGTTGGTTGTTCCCTACGCGTACCAGCGGACCCAAAGCCCTCTCCAAGGCCGCCTTCGCGCCACCTACAGGGTGGGACAGGCGCATGACGATGCTAGCGTCGGCCCATGCTACTGAGAGCAGCCCGGCCCGGTCGGCCAGCACCCGTACGCGAGAGATGTAGAGCAGGTCTGCCACCGGCTCCGGGACGGGCCCGAATCGGTCCCGCATCTCCTCCGCAATCCCGTCGACTTGCTCCGGCGAGTCAGCACGGGCAAGTCGCTGGTACACCTCCAGACGGGCAGGGAGATGGGAGATGTACTCTTCGGGTATGTGGGCTGTGAGTGGGAGGTTGACTCTGGCCTGCGCTATGATCGGACTGGCGGGGACCCCCACATCGGGCGCGCCAACCTCTTGCTGCGCTTCGCCCACGGCTTGGTTCAGCAGTTGAGAATACAGCTCGAACCCAACCGCGTGGATATTGCCACTCTGCTCCGCTCCTAGGATGTTTCCCGCGCCCCGGATCTCCAGATCCCGCATGGCGATGCGGAACCCGGAGCCTAGCTCCGATGCCTCCAGGACCGCTGCCAGCCGCTTTCCTGCCGCTTGGGTAATGCGTCGTCTCGGTGGGGTGAGAAGGTAGGCGTAGGCCCGTTGCGTGGCGCGCCCAACCCGACCCCGTAGCTGGTACAACTGGGAGAGGCCGAACCGGTCAGCCCGGTCGATGATTAGAGTGTTGGCGTTGGGGATGTCCAGCCCCGACTCTATGATGGATGTACACACGAGCACGTCCATCTCACCTTGGGCGAACCGCGACATTACTTCCTCGAGTTCGTTCTCCTGCATCCGACCGTGGCCGATGCCAATGGTGGCTTGTGGCACGAGTTGCTTGATGTGGTCCGCTATCCGCTGAATCGAGTTGATACGGTTGTGAAGGAAGAAGGCTTGTCCGCCACGGTCCAGCTCGCGCTGAATGGCCTCCTGTATCACATCGTCGCTGTACTCACACACGGTAGTCTTGACCGGCAGCCTCTCCTCAGGAGGTGTCTCCATGGTGCTCATGTCACGGATACCCGACAACGACATGTAGAGTGTACGAGGGATTGGTGTGGCGCTCAGGGTCAGTATGTCCACCTCACGGCGCAGGCGTTTGAGCTGCTCCTTGTGGACTACGCCGAAGCGCTGCTCCTCGTCCACTATCACGAGCCCAAGGTTCTTTAGACTCACGTCCTTCTGCAGCAGCCTGTGGGTGCCGATGACGATGTCCACCGTGCCCAGCTTCAGGCGTTCGATGACGCCGTCCTGCTCCTTCGCCGTGCGGAAACGGCTGAGCACTTCCACCCTAACAGGGAAGGGGGCAAGGCGTTCGGTGAAAGTGGCGTAGTGCTGTTGGGCCAGAACGGTGGTTGGTACGAGGATAGCCACCTGTGTGCCATCCTCTACTGCCTTGAAGGCTGCCCGCAAAGCCACTTCGGTCTTTCCGTAGCCCACGTCACCACACACCAAGCGGTCCATAGGCTGCGGGTTCTCCATCCCGGCCTTCACTTCATCGATGGTTCGACGCTGATCTTCCGTCTCCTCATAGGGAAAGGAATCCTCCAGCTCCCGCTGCCAAGCGGAGTCTCCGGAGAAGGGGTGCCCTTGCGCTACTTGGCGCGAAGCATAGAGTTGCAGAAGTTCCTGGGCCATTTCCTTGGTCGATGCCTTGGCTCGGGCCTTGGCGCGTGCCCACTCCTGTGTGTTGAGGCGGGTCAGAGATGGTTCTTGATCGCTGGGGGCCAAATAAGGGGACACCCGGTCCAATTGGCCCGTGGGGACCAGTAGTTTGTCCCCCTCGGCGTATTCCAAGACTAAGTATTCTTGGTGCTCGCCGTTCGCCTCCCGCTGCTGGGTGCCAGCGAACCGCCCGATGCCATGGTCCACATGTACCACGTACTCTCCAGTTGTCAGCTGCGACGCAGGAGCATTCCCCCGCACTACGGAGCGCCGCCGGGATGGCCTCTCCTTTGAGACGCCAAACAGCTCGGCATCGCTGACAACCACGGTGCGCACGCCTTGGGACTCCAGAGTCCAACCACCCTGCAGGAAGTCGGAGACTAGGGAAACGCTGCCCGCTTCGGGAGCTTCCTCCAAGCCTTCGTGGACCGAAGCCCCAGTTCCCGTTTCCTGCAGGATTTCCCTTACCCGACGGGCATGGCGGCTGACTACCACCACCCTCGCACCAGCCTGTGCTTCTATCGTCGCTTGTTCCGCGAAGTGTTCAAGCCGCCCGTGGTAGAGGGAGGGCGTGCGAAACGCAACGGTGGATTCGTCGCCGCCAAACTGTAGAGATAGGTGGCGTGTGTCGGCCAACCGTCCATGGAAGTCCTGCCAGTCCAATTGGGGGGCTGGGAAGTTGGTGGGCAATTCACCACGGCCCTCTCGTGCATGGCGCAGTTCCCACATGCGGTGCGTCAGTTCGTACCCGGTTGAGGCCACCTGTTCATCACTGCTAATGACTACCAAGGCCTCTTCTGGCAAATAGTCCAACAGGCAGCCATGGTTGAGCAGACCGTTATAGAAGGCGTGCTCTTCCACCCCTTGACCCGCGAATATAGCCGCCAACTCTTCGTCAATGCGGTCTTTAACGCTGGCGGTGCAGTCGGTGAAATTCATTTCGGCGATGAGGCGTGATACCTCGTCCCGGCTGGCAAGGGATGGCAGGGCCTCTCGGCAAGGCATTACTGTCACCGAGCCCACCGCATCCACTGACCGCTGACTGCTGGGGTTAAAGAGGCGGATGCTGTCTATTTCATCCCCTACGAACTCAAGCCGGGCCGGAAGCGTGGCTTGGGGCGAAAAGACGTCAACAATGCCTCCTCTCAGGCTGAAGGAGCCGGGAACCTCCACCCCGTCATCGCGACGGTAGCCCAGTTCGACCCATTGGGTAAGCAACTGCCCCAGCCTCACGCGCTGTCCGACGGACAATGTGTGGCTGGCCTTTCGGAAGGCGTTGGGGGGTATGGTCTTACGCAATGCGCCGACTACAGAGGTCACAACCATGAAAGGGGCGTCCTGTCGCGGGGCCATCCCTGCTAAAGCCGCCAGCCTCTGATTGTTGGTAAGACCGTCAGACACAAGCCGTTCGAAGGGTATGGCCTCCGGTTCCGGTAGGTAATGCAGCGCCTCGTGTTGCCCCAGGTAGGTCAGCAGTTCTCCGTGGAGCCGCCGTGCTTCATCGGGTCTGGGAGCGATCACCAGAACAGGAACGTTCAGCTTCTGCCAGAGTGATGCCAGCATCAGGGGCGCTGCCGCGGGCAGCACAGCTATGGTGGGAGACTGCTTATCGCGCGTAATCGTCTCGATCAAGTCACGGTAGGCTTGGGTCGCCTCCACAGAGGCGAACAGGCCTGTAAGGCTCATACAAGGCTCCAGTCAACAGACAATAAAATCTGGGCCGGCCCCAAGGGGCCAGCCGTCGCAAGAATTCTAACCTTGTCAGACAGGCGGGACAAGGCGGATGCTTCATCAGGTGACAGATCGGACCGCTGATATAATGGCGGTGGATTTTCGGAATTGAGGGAGAGTCTCGCATTGGCCGACCACGGATTGGAGTTGGAGAGCACCGGCTACCAACTAGACCGAGGGAGTGTCAAATACCATCGGGTGGTGGTGAAAGCTGGTACCAGCGTCCTGACCAACGGCAGCGACCATCTGGACATGGGCGTGCTGGAGTCCCTCACGCGACAGATGGCCCAGCTACGCCTCTGGGATGTAGAGGCCTTGCTGGTTACCTCAGGAGCCATCGCAGCCGGGAGGCAGGTGATTGGTGAGGGCCACCAGCGACGCGACATACCCTTCCGCCAAGTGCTGGCCGCTGTGGGCCAAGGCAGCCTGCTAAATACCTACGAGGAGTTGTTCGCTCGACATGGCGTTACCGTGGGCCAAGCCCTTCTGACTTGGAACGACCTTTCCGACCGCCAACGCTACCTGAACATACGAGGTACCCTCACCACGTTAATGGGTTTGGGCGTGGTGCCTATCCTGAATGAGAACGATGTTGTGGCTGTCGATGAAATTGGTGAGAACTTTGGCGACAACGACCACCTCTCGGCCTTGGTCGCCAACTTGGTTGACGCCGAGTTGCTGATAACCCTCACCGATACTGAGGGCCTCTTTACCGCTGACCCGCGTCACGACCCCAACGCCACACTTTTGCGCGTAGTGGACCGGGTGGATGGTTCCGTTCTAGCCATGGCAGGGGAGGAGCACAGCGCCAGTTCACGCGGTGGAATGCCAGCCAAGCTGGATGCAGCCCATCAAGTTACGTTATCTGGTATCTCCATGGTCATATGCCGTGGAAGTGAGCCGAACGTTATCCTGCGCCTCGCATGTGGTGAACCCATCGGCACCTACTTCGTCCCTGCGGGCAGCCGTATGGAGAGCCGCAAGCGATGGATGCTCAGCGGTCTGAACAATCACGGCGAGATCACCATCGACCAAGGTGCCCAGGGAGCACTGTTAAGAGAGCACCGCAGCCTGCTGCCTCCCGGTATAATGGGAGCCAGCGGTAGCTTCCAGCGAGGTGACACGGTCTACGTCTTGGGGGCAACAGGAACGCGCCTAGCTTGCGGTATAACCAACTACAGTGCGGAAGATGTGGAGCGGATCAAGGGACAGCATTCCCACAGCATTTGGCAGGTCTTGGGGTACCACTTTGGGGAGGAAGTGATCCACCGCAATAATCTGGTACTGTTGTAGAGCGACGATGACGACATCCAAGGAAATACTACAAGCTAAGGGGAAAGAGGCGAGAGCTTCCAGCCGTCAGTTGAGCAAGGGCGGCGCAGAGGCCAAGAATCGCGCGCTCTTGAACTTGGCGGAGCTGCTCCTTTCTGAACAGGGCGCAATCCTGGAAGCAAATAGTGCCGACTGCGAAGATGCGCAAGCCAACGGACTCTCTGGCACATGGCTTGACAGGCTGCTTCTCACTCCGGGCCGCTTGGAGGCGGTGGCCAAGGATGTCAGGAACGTGGCTGCCCTCCCAGATCCAGTGGGCGAGATGTTCGATGCCCGTGTGCTGCCCAACGGCCTCTCGACGGGAAAGAGAAGGGTGCCTCTGGGAGTTATTGGTTCTATCTACGAGAGCCGCCCTAATGTGACTATCGATATCTTCAGCCTCAGTTTCAAAGCGGGGAACGCTTGCATCCTGCGGGGCGGTCGAGAAGCTCTGCGTTCCAACAAGGCGTTGGCGGAAGTAGTATGGCAGGCCTTAGAAAACAACGGTTGGCCTCGCGGGGCACTGCAGTTCGTTGAGGACCCCGACCGGTCGCTAGTAGAGGCGATGGTGGGGATGCGGGACTACATCGACCTGCTGATTCCCCGTGGAGGGGCGGATCTCATCCGCTATGTCGGAGAGAACGCCTCGATGCCTGTAATTACAGGAGGGGTCGGGGTCTGCCATACCTACATCGACAGGTCCGCTGATTTGGATATGGCGACCGCCATATCCTATAACGCCAAGGTGCAGCGTCCCACGGTCTGCAACGCCATGGATACGTTGCTGGTGCACTCCGAGATCGCCCCTAGGTGGCTACCCCAGATCGCGCTCGAGTGGCTCAATGCCGGTGTCCAGATGAGGTGCGACCGCCGGGCGCTCAGTATACTGGCCGCAAACGGCGATGAGGCCTTACAGGAGGCCACGGACGAAGACTGGGGCAAGGAACACTTGGCCTTGGTGGCCTCAGTGCGCGTGGTGGACTCGCTCGACGATGCCATGGAGCACATCGAGCAATACGGATCAGGCCACTCGGAGGCGATAGTATCCGAAGACTACTCTGCTGCCATGCGGTTTCTCGATGAGGTGGATGCCGCCGCTGTGTACGTCAACGCCAGTACCCGGTTTACAGATGGCGCCGAGTTCGGATTGGGGGCTGAGGTAGGTATCAGCACCCAGAAGTTCCATGCCCGAGGACCGATGGGACTGCGTGAATTGACCACCTACAAGTGGGTAGTCATGGGCAACGGCCAAATCAGGTCCTAAACTCAGGAGGTCCGTCACGCCGGACTATTGGTTCGAACGCGACTGCCGCACCCCTCACTCCGAGTCATATGCCGTCATTGACGATGAGCAGGCCATCGGACGATTGGACTTGCACTATGCTCCTACTGTGGTGCATGCCACTCTATGCGTCCCCGAGAGCTTCACCACTGAGGATATCCAAGACCTCATAGAAACCATCGATGATGAACTGGTCGACATGGTGGGGGTGACTCGAGACGAGTTCGTGGTACACGTTTTCCAAGGACGTGAGACTGGGGTTTTCAGTGACCGGGACTTGGAGAGCGGAGCCAATGGGCGCACGGGTTGCTAGAAGGGTTGCGACTCGGGTCTCGTTTCTAGCCCTTCCTCTGTACCGCCTGCCTCACCGCGGACTCTACATCGCTCACACCCAAGCCGTACTTGGTCAATAGCTCGGCGGGCTGTCCTGACTCTGCGTAGCCTGATAGCGACACTACTTCCAATGGTACCGGTCGGCGCTCCCCCAGAACGCGGCCGACGATGCTCGCGAGCCCGCCGTGCACGTAGTGCTCTTCCGCAGTCACGATTGCGCCCGTCTCATGGGCTGCCTTGAGCACCGCTTCCTCATCGAAGGGTTGCAGAGTGTGCATGTTAATGACCCGGACGCTCATTCCATGCTCACCCATATTGGAGGAAGCTTGTAGCGCTACCGGCACCATTGTGCCCGTGGCGATGATAGTAGCATCCTGTCCCAGTACCATCTCCTCGGCTTTACCCAATTCAAACTCATAATCTTCAGAGTGAACTACGGGAGTTGCGGGGCGGTACAGGCGTATGTAAAAGGGTCCATGGGTTTCGGCTGCCACTCGCACCGCTTGTCGTGTCTCAATCGCATCCGAAGGCGCCACCACGGTGAAACCTGGCAGGGAGCAGGCGAGCGCTAAGTCTTCGATGCCTTGGGCCGACATGCCATCCTCCCCGGTGAGCAGGCCGGCGTGAGTGCATACCACTTTCACGTTCAGATGAGGCTGGGCGATTGCAACTCGTAGCTGATCGAATGGGCGTCCTGTGCCGAAGACTGCGAAGGTGCTGACGAAAGGAATCTTCCCCGAGGCTGCCAGACCCGCCGCTACTCCCATCATATTCTGTTCGGCAGGGCCGAAATCGAAGAAGCGGTCGGGGTATTCAGCGGCGAAAAGGTGAGTGAAGGTGGACTTGTTGAGGTCGCCACCGAGGACTACCACATCTGCATTTTCACGCCCCAACTCCAAAAGGGTCCTGCCGTATATCTCTCGGGTTGAAGCAGCCGCTGGCGCCGTTGCCATCATCACCTCGATTGATGCTGTATAGGAAACTGGGTTAGGACAACTCCTTCATGGCCTCGTCATACTCTTCTTTGGTAGGAGCCCGGCCATGGAAGTCAGGGTTGTTCTCCATCATGCCCACGCCCCGTCCCTTGGTCGTGCGCGCCAGTACCATAGTGGGACGGTTCCGGGTGCGTCCTGCCTGTCTCAGGGCATCTCGGACTTGACCGATGTTGTGGCCATCTACTTCCAGAACGCGCCAGCCAAACGCCCGCCACTTGGAGGCCAACGGTTCCAGCTTCATCACGTCGTCGGTAAACCGGTCATTCTGAATACGGTTGCGGTCGATGATGGCGATGAGGTTACTCAGTCCGTAGTGCGAAGCGGACATGGCGGCCTCCCAGACCTGTCCTTCGTCGCACTCGCCGTCTCCCAGCAGCGCGTAGACCTTGTATGTCTTCTCGGACAATCGCGCGGCCAGGGCGGTCCCAACTGCGAAAGAAAGCCCCTGACCGAGGGAACCGGAGTTCATCTCGACGCCTGGTGTGCCCGGGTGGGCGTGGCCCTGCAACATCGCACCCGTTTTCCGGAAGCCCCACAACTCCTCGCGAGGGAAATATCCACGTTTGGCCAGTACAACATAGAGGCCTGGGCAGGCATGGCCCTTGCTGAGGATAAAGCGGTCACGGTCGGGCCATTTGGGATCGACTGAGTCGTGGCGCAAAACGTCAAAGTAGAGCGCTACCAAAATATCCATTTCGGAGAGGGAGCCTCCGGGGTGGCCGCTCCCTGCTTGGTAGATGACTTCGATGGCGTCCCGTCGCAGTTCTCGAGCAATGCCCTCCAGTTCTTCTGTGGTGTGGCCATCGTTGCGGCTGGAGACACTACTTCTTGTCGCCACCTAGTCGCTCTCCCTCCTAGTTGGGTAACGGCCACGATTATAATCGGCGTTCAGAAGGGGTGTCCATATACAAGTTCAAGGGAGGATACCTATAATCGTCCGTGGTGATACTCGACTTCCATACTCACATCCTGCCGCCTAGCTTCCAGCTTAATCGGGAGGACTACCTGCAACGCGACGCAACCTTTCGCCTCCTCTTCACCAATCCCAAAGCCAAATTGGCCACCGCTGAGCAACTATTGGACGGGATGGACGGGGCGGAGGTAGATATGGCGTTGGCTATGGGTTATGGGTGGACAGACACTGAAGTAGCCAAAGAGGCTAACGATTATCTTTTGGAAGCTGCGGCCCGCAATCCTCGCCGTCTGGTGGTGTTTTGCTCGATCAATCCGGCGTGGGGGCAGTTTGCAGTGGACGAGATTGAGCGCTGTGCTCGCGGAGGAGCTAAGGGCATCGGCGAGTTGCACCCCGACAGCCAGGGGATTGACATTACGTCCCCAGACACGATGGCCCCGGTGATGGAAACAGGACGGCGCCTGGGGCTGATGGTTCTCACCCACAGCTCTGAACCTGTAGGGCACGACTACCCCGGCAAGGGACGTACCACTCCCCGTCGGCTTTTCGCCTTCTGCCGTAACTTTCCACATAACAGGATCGTTTGCGCCCACTGGGGCGGTGGATTGCCCTTCTACACTCTGATGCCTGAAGTGGACGAGAGCCTTGCACACGTCTATTTCGATAGCGCTGCCACTCCCTTCCTATATCACTCAAGCGTCTATTCGTCTGCCGTTCATACAGCTGGCAGTCAGCGCATCCTTTTCGGTAGCGACTACCCCCTTCTGGGTTATGACCGCGCGCTGGGGCAGTTGTCAGAGGCTGGTCTGTCCTCTGAGATATTGGAGCAGGTACTCTGGGGCAATGCATCTGCGCTGCTGGGGCTATGAGCCATGGAGACGTTGCCTGATTACCTAACACCCGGGTTGGATATCGTATTCATTGGCCTCAATCCCTCCGTTATCTCGGTGCGGGCAGGTCATTACTTTGCAAACCCTCGCAACCGTTTTTGGTCAGCTTTCAATAAGTCGGGATTGTTGGACGAAGAGGTCGGTCCAGAGCTGGACCACACGTTGCCTCAATATGGCATCGGTCTGACTGATGTGGTTAAACGCCCAACTTCCCAAGGGTCCGGCTTGACGGCTGCCGACTACCGGCAGTGGGCCCCGGTGTTGAAGGGAAAGCTGGAACAGTTCCGGCCTCTGGTGGCCTGCTATCATGGAATGATGGCTTACCGGAACTATCTGTGGCATGGGGAGGGCATAAGGCTTGGGACGGGAACCTTGGGGAGACAGTCCCATCGCATCGGGGACACCCGCGTCTTCGTGACGCCGAATCCCAGCCCGGCCAATGCTAGCTATTCGATATCCGACCTAGTTGGATGGTACGTCGATTTGGCTAGTTTCGTCCGCGAGTTCAAAGGCACATGAGCGACACTGTTCGAGTCTTCGTCGCCGTGCAACTGCCCGCGCCTCAGCGAGCGGCTTTAGAGGTGTCAGTTGCTGGTCTCCGGGAATACGGGTTGTCCAACGTTCGATGGGTCCGTTCTGAAGGCATTCACCTGACGCTGAAGTTCCTTGGGGATATTCCTACGTCTCAGATTGGGGAAGCCACCACTGCAGTGCGACACTCAGCCGCGGAGTCACATCCCTTCCGATTGCAGCTTGGAACACTGGGCGTCTTCCCCAATCTGAAGGGGGCACGAGTGCTTTGGTGCGGGGTTAAGGGTGATATGGAGTCCCTCTCTAAGCTACAGGAGGGAACGGAAAGTGCCTTGCAGCTTCTCGGTTACCCGCGGGAAAACCGGCCGTTCTCGCCACATCTGACCTTGGGACGGATCCGAGAGGGGGGCCGCAGTTCGGATATGACCCAGCTACAGCAGGTTCTTGACAACTGCGTCCCGCGACACCGGGAGTCGTGGCTGGTAACAGAGGTCTCCTTAATGCGCACTACCTCCATGCCCGGTGGCTCCAGATATGATGTCGTGGCGACAGCCAAGCTTCCTGCCGACTGTTGACCCATGTGGAGGTGATTTGGAGTCCCTGACCGCTGAACTGTATCCCAAGCCCCCATTCGACTTCGGCCTCACCGCAGGTTCCCATACATACTTCCGGGGCACCTACGGGGCCGACATGCTTGAGGATGGGGACTACCGGCGCCTTCTGAATATCGATGGCCGCCTAGTGCTGGCGCATGTACGCTCTACCGGAACTACAAACGAGCCTGCTCTCATGGTGACAGCCCAAGGTCCGCAGGTGAGCGGGAAAGACTTGGCTGCGGTCAGCGACCTCATGGCTTGGAACCTAGGAATAGACGCCGACATGGGGGGCTTCTATCAATCGGTAAAGGGTGAGCCAGTGCTTGAAAGCGTGACCTCCCAACTGTATGGCTTGCACCCAACAAGGGCCGTGTCAGTGTTTGAAGCCATGGTGCTGGCCATCTTGGGACAGCAGATCGCCGCCGCCGTTGCCCGCATCGTCCGCACACTGCTCATAGAGACCTATGGGCAGACATTAGGTGTGGACGGCAAGACCTACCACTGCTTTCCGACACCGGCAACACTGCTAGAAGCCGGCATTGACGGGCTGCGAAAAATGAAGCTGAGTCAGCGGAAGGCCGAATACGTGCTAGGGATTGCTCAAGAAATAGAGGACGGCGCTCTCGACTTGGAGGCACTGAAGCATTCCACCGATGAGGAGGTGGTGGCTCGGGTGACTCGCCTCCGTGGAGTAGGCCACTGGACAGCCCACTGGTTGTTGATTCGCGCCCTCTCCCGCACCGACGCCTTTCCATCGGGCGATCTCGCTCTGAAGCGGGTGGTGTCCCAACTCTACTTCAACGGGCGCATCCTCGGCGACCGGGAGGTGGAAGAGTTCTCAGTCCGCTGGTCTCCCTACCGCAGCTACGCCATCGTTTACATGTTTGCTGCCGATCGGCAGGGCCTCATCGCCCCAGTGGATCAGATACGACGGTAGTCTTTCGCTACTGGAACATCCCCATCAGGTTGCGGGGCCCGCGGCCTTGAGCTATCTGTTTCATCATCTTCTGGGCTTGGCGGAACTGGTTCAGTATCTGGTTCACGTCTTGAGGCGTGGTGCCGCTGCCACGGGCGATACGCCGACGCCGTGAGCCGTTGAGGATGGATGGATCGCGCCTTTCTTGGGGTGTCATGGACCGGATGATGGCCTCGGCCTTCACGAGTCCGCTGCTGTCCAAAGCGTCCGAGGGCAGGCGCTTGCTGAGTTGGGAGAAGCCTGGAATCATCTCCATGATAGAGGATAGGGAGCCCATCTGCTTCACGCCCTGAAGCTGCTCTAAGAAGTCCTCCAAATCGAAGGTGGCCCGACGGATCTTGCGCTCCATCTCCCGGGCCTGCTTTTCGCTCACTGCCTCCTGGGCCCTCTCCACTAGGGTGAGCACGTCCCCCATACCCAGAATTCGGGAGGCAGTGCGGTCCGGAAAGAATGGTTCCAAGGCATCGGTGCGTTCGCCGGTACCCATGAACTTGATGGGTATACCCGTGACTTGGGAGATGGAGAGGGCTGCGCCTCCTCGGGCATCCCCGTCCATCTTGGTGAGAATCAAGCCGGTGATGCTGACGTACTCGTTGAAGCCTTGGGAGGTGGTCACCGCTACTTGGCCCGTCATGGCATCCACCACCAGCATCGTCTCATGCGGTGTGACGGCGGCATGCACCTGGCGTAGTTCCTCCATCATCTCATCGTCGATCTCCAACCGCCCGCCAGTGTCGACGATGGCAAAGCTAAGCCCCAAGTCGCGAGCGTGGGCCACGCCGTTGGCGGCGGCCTTCACCGCTGTTGAACCGTCTTCCCAGTAGACGGGCACGTCTAGCTGCCTCCCCAATACAGCAAGCTGTTCAATCGCTGCGGGGCGCCTTAGGTCCGCTGCTATTAGAAGTGGGTGGTGCCCTTGGCGACGCAGGTGGAGAGCCAGCTTGGCCGCTGTGGTGGTTTTGCCTGAGCCCTGCAGGCCAGCCATCATCACCACGGTTGGGGGTTGGCTGGAAACGGCCATTCTATGGTCGCCGGAAGTGAGGACGGCTGTCATTTCATCATTGACGATCTTGACCACCTGCTGGCCGGGGCTGAGACTCTCCATCACATCGCCGCCTAAGGCCCGGACCCGGACCCGGGCCACAAAATCGCGGGCCACCCGAAAATCCACGTCTGCTTCCAGCAGGGCCCGGCGCACTTCCCTCAGCCCATCGTCCACGTCCCGCTCGGTGAGCCGCCCCCGTCCACTGAGACGCTGGAAGACGGCGTTCAGCTTCTCAGTCAGTGTGTCGAACATACCAACCTCCCCTTGCCTCAATGATTCTAGGCTGCTGTGGACACCGTCGTCAAAAGCCAGTGCATTCGGCGCTCTCCCGCAATGTTCACGGGTCACAGATTTCCCCCCTTGAACAAGAGGAACCGCCTTAACATAATTCATTGGTATGGTACCCGTCAGGTTAAGGCTCAAGAACTTCCTTTGCTATCGAGGAGAGCTTCCCCTTTTGGATTTCGAAGGCATCCATCTGGCGTGCCTGTCAGGGCAGAATGGGCATGGCAAGTCGGCCCTGTTGGATTCCATCACATGGGTCCTTTGGGGCAAGGCCCGCGCCCGCGATGATGCCCTGATCTACTATGGCGCCGACGAGATGCGGGTGGAGTTGGAGTTCAAGGTACGGGACGACCGGTATAGGGTGGCGCGTCGCCGTACCAAACCCACTGGCCGAGGTCGCAGCGGGAGCTCCGACCTGCAACTCCAGATCGCCAACGGGGACGAGTACACACCCATCACCCGCAACTCTCTGAGAGAGACTGAGGCCGAGATTCAACGAATCATCGGCATGGACTACGACACCTTCATTAACAGCGCGTTCCTACTGCAGGGCCGTGCCGATGAGTTCACCAACAAGACTCCCGGTCAGCGCAAGGAGGTATTGGGGAAGCTCATCGGTCTGGGAGAGTACGAGGAACTTCAGGAAAAGGCGAAAACCCGGGCTAGAGAAGAGGGGAGCAAATCATCGCAGGTTGAGGGACGTTTGCAGCAGATCCAGCAGCAGATAGCCCGCAAACCCGTCCTGTTAGAAGATAGACAGCGAGTCATTGCAGAACTGGTCCTGATAGAAGGGCAGTTGAACGCCAAGCAGTCTGAATGCAACGAGGTCAAGGACCGCGTAGATGCCCTGCGTGAGGAGAACTCTGCACTGGATACATTGCGGCAGGAGGCCAACCGCCAGGAACAGAGGCTTGATCAACAACGGGCTCAGGTCGAGGCCCACCAAGGGCGTATCCAGCGGTACCAAGCGGTCATCGCATCGCGGGAAGACATTGAGCTTCGGATGGCCCAACTAGGTTCTCTGCGGACCCAACATGACGCGATGAGTCAAGCCCGAACTGTATATGACCAGCTTCACCCGCGGGAGTCGGAACTTTCACTGTTCATCGCCCAAGAGCGTTCGCGGTTGGAGGAGAAGGCCAAGGGTTTGCAGCAGCAAATAGAGCACGAATTGGAGCCCGTGGTAGAGGCGGTGCCACACTTGGAGCGCCGCTTGCAGGATGCGAAGGCCGAGTGGGAGAAAGCGTCCTCCCACCTGCAGTCCTTGGATATCGAGAGTGCTACCCTAGTCACCCTAACTGGTGACATCGGGCGGCTCGAATCTGAGATGAGGACGGTAAAGGCGGAAGGGGAACAGTTGAGGGAAAAACAGCGGATGTTCAACTCCGCTGACGGTTCGGCCGCTTGCCCCTTATGTGGTACACCGCTGGGCGAGGACCAATGCAACCAACTCAGCCAGTCGTATCAGGCCGAGATCGATGAGAAGATACGGCTCTTTCGCGGAGTCCAAGCTGAGTTGCAGGACATAACCGAGAAGAGAACAGCCACCGAGAAAATCCTAGCCGAGCGCCCCGTCATAGAAGAGCAGCGAGATCAAGTCCAGCAGGCTTTGGCTTTTCAGAGTGCTGAACTAGTCAAAGCCGTGAACACCGCCGAGCAGTTGGATGCCCTGCGAGGGCAGTTATCCGGACTACAAGTGCAGTTGGAGCGTCACGACTATGCGACCCAAGAGCAAATTGACTTAGCGGAAGTTCAAAGCCAGCTAGTAGCACTGGGTTACAGCGCAGAAGCACACCAACTTCTTTATCAGAAGGTGCAGAAGGCGCAATCGGTAGAGGAGCAAGTCCATAGGCTGCAAGAAGCCGAAGAGGCCTTGCCACAGGAAACCCAAGCTTTGGATTTGGCGCGGCAGATGGTTGCTGAGACTAGCGAAACCTTGGAAGAATTGTGCAGGAAGGTCGAGACTATTGCCGTCGCTGTCCGAGAATTGCCAATTCTGGAAGACGCCTTAGGACGCCACCGTGCGGTTGCAGAGGGGATGCAGCGCACCTATCGCAGCCTATTGCAGCAGCAGGGGGATGTGGAGGGGGACTTACGCCGACTAGAAGATATGGCAGCCAGCATGCAGGTGGAGCAACAGTTGCTACTGGCGGCGCAAGAGGCGCAAGGCCTGTACCAGGAGTTAGAGGTTGCCTTCGGCAGACAGGGGGTGCAGGCCATGCTTATCGACACCCTACTGCCCAAAGTTGAGGACACGGCCAACGAGCTGCTGGCCCGCATGACAGACGGACGGATGCACATGAAGTTGGAGACTCAGAGAGAGCGCAGGGGCGGGCAGGGTGGGGCTATAGAGACGCTGGACATCACAATCAGTGACGAATTGGGTGCACGGGCCTACGAACTCTTCAGTGGAGGCGAGGCCTTTCGCATCAATCTCGCTTTACGTATCGCCTTGTCCAAGGAACTGGCCCGCCGAAGAGGCGCCCCGCTGCCCACGCTCTTCATCGATGAGGGATTCGGCACCCAAGACGCCTCGGGCCGTGACCGCATTTTGGACGTCATGGGTGCCATTCAAGATGACTTTGAGCAAATCTTCGTGATTACCCACTTGGAAGACCTCAAGGATGCCTTCCCCGTCCACATCCAAGTGGAAAAGGACGAGCGGGGTGCCTCTGTTTGGATCACGTAGCGCGGCCCGTCGATCGCGCCAATCTACCGTGCTGGCCCTGTGGTATAGAGGGAGTAGTAGCAGACTCCCGGCGAGGGTGAGGTGAAGTAAAGCACGGGGCGTTCCTCCGGCCCTCCTCGGGGTAGTTCGGCCTCACGGACCACATCCTCGATGTCCTTTACCAGTGAACTGGCCAAGGGCTTGATGTTTTCAGAGATGATTGCTGGCGTGGTCATCATTGACCTCCCCTGTGTCTTCATTAACATTCACGTCAGGAGTCTAGCACTTGATATGCTACGTGTCAAGCGATTATTTGAGTTCATATGCGACTATTATGGCTTCCATGGGATCATAGTGATGTGTAGCTTGACACCGGAGTGCTTGCTGCTTATAAAGGCATAGAGGTTGTCTATGAGACAGGCCCAAGGGATATACATGATCAGCGTTGTAGCCGAGGCGCTGGATATGCACCCTCAGACACTCCGCAAATACGAGAGGGCCGGATTTGTAGACCCGCTTCGCATGGGCACTCTGCGTGCCTACTCCGATGAGGACATTGCGCGCCTGCGACTCATCAAGCACTTCGTTGAGGACCTGGGCCTGAACCTAGCCGGAGTGGAGTTGGCCTTAGGCATGGCTACCAAGCTCGTGTCGCTCCGAGCTCAGTTAGCCTCCCAGCGCAATCCGGCATCAGCTACGGTCCAGTGGATCCAGCAGATCGACGAGATGCTGAAGGACCTCAAGCTCTTCGTCGTCCCCACCAACGCCAGCCCCGACGACGCCTCGGAAGCACGCACAGCAGAGGCGGGCTGGTTCCAAGTTGCCGCGGACGAGGAGATGTAGACGTTTACAGTTCAATCTCCTTCAGGTCGTGGGCCAGTACGAGATGGGCGCCGGTGATTTCCTGCACTTCATCCGCAGTCCAGCCCGGCGCCATTTCCCTCAGAAGCAGCCCCTCCGTAGTCACCGCCATCACCGCTACGTCGGTCACCACCAAGCTTACACAACCCTTGCCCGTTAATGGGTAGGTGCATCGCTCCACTACCTTGGGTTCGCCGTAGGAATCGGTGTGCTCCATAGCCACGATAACCCGCTTGGCTCCGGCACACAGGTCCATGGCTCCGCCTATGTTACCTACGCCACGCTGGGGCAGCATCCAGTTGGCCAAGTCTCCAGTCGCAGAAACCTGTAGCGCCCCCAAGACGGTGGCATCTACATGCCCGCCGCGAATCATGGCAAAGGCATGGGCTGAACTGAAGAAGGACATCCCTGGTATGGGTTTCAGGAACTGACCTCCAGCATTTATGAGGTCAATGTCCTCCTCCCGTTCGTCGGCCAGCGGTCCGCAGTTCAGCACGCCACTCTCGCTGTGGTAGAAAACGGTGAGGTCAAGTGGGAGGAAGTTGGAGACCAAGGTCGGAATACCTATACCCAGATTGACATAGGAGCCATTCTCCAACTCCTTGGCCACGCGCATGGCTACGACCTCACGCTCCAACCGTTCTTTAATCATAGTACCCTCTTTGCCTGTCTCTGTATGCCTAACGTGGTCAGTCTACGGTGATCGCGTTACTCTGCCTACGGTTCCCGCCGATGTCCCCACAATCATGGCTCAGATTACTTGTTTGGCAGGCTACCGTAAATTGTATTATTAGCGTGGGACTGATGACATAAGTCGGTTTCTTATCCGGGCATCTTGGATGACTCAAGGAATAGGTATGCAGGGGAGACTCGGATAGATGACGAGGTTCATTGCTAGAGTGGAAGCTAGCGCTTCTATCTTTCTGTTGTTGCTCTTGACCCTAGGCGTAGTAGCTTGTGGCAGTCCGCCTGGAGAGATGGGTCCGGCAGCCACCCCGGAGGCAACGACGGCTGTATCGGTCTCCGCGACATCTTCTACGAACAAGCCAGCAATTGTTGGAACGGATATCACTACCACCATGTTGCCCCTCGATCAAGAGGAAGCCATCCCGGATGTTATGGCACCAGATACGACGCTTCCAGTTGTTGTCACTTCGGAGGGAACTTCCCACGCGGGCACCACTCCTGCTGCAGTATCTAGGGACGCGAATGGAAAAAACGAGGACAACATTCCGGTTTCCCTCGCCGTAGCAGTAGCGTTCGGCCCCACTATATCCATCTCCGATGAGACACTCTTGAGCGCTCCCGGAGCTCGTGACTCCGAAGTAAAACAGGCTCCCGGCTCGACCGGGCCCGTGGAGGGTCAGGAATACAGTTGGCAAGACGGGGACAGAATGCTGACCGTGTACCTGCAGGAAGACTTGGCCGTCGATGAGGATAGTGCCAACTCTGCAGCGAGTATTGTGCGAGCCCAGTCGGGAGCGGGTAGCATCGTGGCTAAGGAAGACGCGTACGTCCCCAGCAATGACGATCTTCCTGTCTTTCGTTCCCAGGCTGGCTCGCTGATGACTCTGCCTGGTGGCGTCCTGCTGGTCTTGGACGAAGAGTGGCCGCAGACCCAGACCAACTTATTCTTTGCCGACAATAGCATCAAGATGGCCCGAGTATCTGAGTTGGACTACATCACCAACGGCTTCTTTATCGAGACCGACCCTGGGTTTCCGTCCCTTAATCTAGCCAATCACTTGGCCTCCCTTGATGGGGTGGAAGTCTCCAGCCCCAATTGGTGGACCGAGGCCGTGACCCGATGATGCCCCCACCGGAGCCCATCGTAGTTTGCCCAAACTAGGCTTGCCTGGGCAGTTGATATATGATCGGGATGCTCCCGTCACCCCGAAAGCTGTCGTCCGCGGGCCTGACCTGGGCTTTGCTAATACTTCTATTGGTGGCCGGAAATGCCAGTGCCCAGAGCGTGCCAGCAGCCCCAACCTTTGCCTCTGTGACCGCGGGCGATGGCCTCCTAACCGTTGCATGGACTGCTCCCACAGGCGAATCCGGCATCACAGCCTACGACCTCCGCTACATAAAGACATCCGAGGACGAGGCGGACGACGCCAACTGGACGGTTGTAGAGGATGTCTGGACCTCAGGCGCTGGGGACCTGCAATACCGCATCCTCCCATTGGAACACGTTCAATACGACGTACAGGTGCGGACCGCAAGAGGCAGCACCGACGGCACCTGGTCGGCGACTTCCACCGGTACCCCTGCTGACCATGGAGACATTCGCGGTGGCGCGACCGATTTAGGTCTCAATGCCTCAGTCGTCGGCTACATCGACTCGGCCACCGATGACGACTATTTCCAGATTACGCTGTCAGGAGATACCGGCGTCTTCATCTACACCACCAGCTACATCACAGGCTTTCTAGCCACCACCGGCGAACTCCAAAACAGCAGTGGAGGCCTAGTCAAGTCCGACGACGACTCCCTGTTCAGGCAGCACGGTCAGCAACTCTTCCTGTGGGACACGCTGTCCGCTGCGACTTATTACGTCAAAGTTGAAGCCCCTGAAACGGGGTATTACACCCTGCACACGGAGACCGTACCCGAGGGGAACAATAAGGGTGAGGCTATCGACGTGAGCCTCAACGGGTTTGCCAACGGCATCCTCGACCCAGCGACCAGCGACGAGGACTGGTTCAAGCTCCAAGTCTCCCAGACCACGGATTTGATGTTCCGAGTGACTCGCGCCAATGAAAACGTGGATACCGAGGGAGCACTGTTCGACAGCGACGACAAGGAGATCGCGACCCACGATGACAGCTTTCTTGAGGGCGATTTGCGCGAGCACTTCATCATTCGCGAGGAGCTCGACGCCGGAGTGTACTACCTCAGGGTTAGAAGTTCTCCCGGGGGCTCATATCGCATTTGTGACGAGGATGCCAATTGCGATGATGAAGCGATCAAGAGTGTTGCGACTACATCAGGGCCCTACATGGTTCACGCCGAGGCCGTAGCGGCTCCCGGCAGCTCCACGGGCTCGGCCCGTGCCTTGACCTTGGGCCAAAACAAGGCGGCGGGCGGACGCATAGACCGGGCCAACGACGCCGATTACTTCAAGATAACGGTGAGTGATGCCACCCACGTTAGAGTGCGGGTCGTAGGCGCGACGCTGGAGACCGACGTAGCCCTCCTCAACACTAGCCGCCGCGAGGTCGGAACGCTCCAGTCCGAGACCGACTACGTCCCCGGCAGGCTGGGCGGGCTTCTCCATGGCACCCTCAACGCTGGCACCAGCTATATCAGGGTGACTGCCGAAGACACGAAGGAAACTGGCGCCTACACCATAGTGGCCTATGAGGATACCGACTACACGGAGTTCCTGGACCGCTGCTCTGGCATCTCCACAGACAGCGACGATCCCCTCTACGGCTGCCAATGGCACCTGGACAACACCGGGCAGGACAGTGGTGCCGTTGCCGGGACGACTGGTGAGGACATCAACGTGGAGGAGGTGTGGGAGGCGGGCAACCTAGGCGAGGGCATAAACATCGCGCTAGTGGACAACGGGTTGTACTACGAGCACGAGGACCTGACTGGCAACGTCAACCGCTCTCGCAATTATGACTACACCGGAGGGAGAGACGTATTCGAACGCTTCTACACTCACGGGACTCGGATGGCAGGCATCATCGCTGCCCGGGACAACAGCATCGGTGTTCGCGGCGTTGCGCCCCGTGCCACGGTGTATGCGTACAACTGGCTCCGCAATCCTACTTTCTCCAACCTTGGCGATGCGATGACCCGCAACATGGCCGACACGGCGGTGTTCAATAATAGCTGGGGTCCCATAGCGTCTCCCAGACCGGCTCGTGTACCCACCCTTTGGGAGTTGGCGGTGGATGCGGGAGTTTCCAAGGGCTTTGACGGGAAGGGAGTTTTCTACGTCTTCTCGGCTGGCAACGGAGGCAGCGACAACTACGCGAACCTCAACGAGTTTGCCAACTACTACGCGGTTACCGCGGTGTGCGCCACCGATGATACGGGCGAGCGGGTCGCATCCTCAGAACAAGGCCCCAATTTGTGGGTGTGCGCACCCTCGAGGGGTTCTGGCCGCCAGGGCATAACCACTACCCAGAACTACGACCGTTATGACAAAGATGCCGGAGGCACGTCATCGGCCGCCGCTCAAGCGTCGGGTGTGGCAGCCTTGGTGCGCAAGGCCAATTCCGAACTCACTTGGCGGGACGTGAAGCTCATTCTGGCGGCCTCAGCCCGCCAGAACCACTCCACCGACTCCGGCTGGGAGATGGGTGCCATGAAATATGGCGCCACCAGCAACACCGATACCTATCACTACAACGATCAATATGGCTTCGGCGTGGTGGACGCCAAGGCAGCAGTGGACTTGGCCGAAAACTGGTCTCTACTGCCCCCCATGCGGGAGATAAGCGCCGGAACTTCGGACAACCTCAATCTGGAAATTCCTGATACGAACACAGCCGTCTCTAGCACCGTCACCGTGGGAGGGGGAGTTGAGTTCATCGAGTTCGTGGAGGTCAACGCCGTTTTCGATCACCTGTCTTTCCGGGACTTGCAAGTGGAGTTGGCGTCCCCGTCCGGCAATACATCAGTGCTGAGCGTACCATTCACCTCTGACGAGAACTATCCCTTGGCCTCCAGCTTCCGGTTCGGCTCCGCCCGTCATTTGGGTGAGAGCGCCACAGGCAATTGGACCCTCCAGCTCACCGATACCGAATCCGGCACGGAGGGCGCTCTCCTGTCGTGGAGCATCACCGTCTACGGCCATTCGGACCCCTTGGATGCGCCCACCATCACCACGGTCACGCCCGGCAACACATCCCTCACAGTCGCTTGGGACGCTCCCGATGGCGCAACTGGTATCACTGCCTATGATGTCCGTCGCATTGCTACCAGCACCGACGAGACCGTCGACACCAACTGGACCGTGGTCAATGATGCGTGGACCTCCGGCGACCTTGAGTACACCATCACTGGCCTCACCGGCGATACCCAGTACGACGTACAAGTGCGAGCTGTAAAGTCCAAAGTTGACGGTGAATGGTCGGATACTGCAGTTGGGACGGCGGGGACCTCTGCCCCCGCCGTCCCAACCATCGACTCCGTCCGGGGTGACGACAAGGCCATCGTCGTGTCCTGGTCTGCCCCCACCGACAACATCGATACTGTCACCGCTTACGACGTTCGCTACCTCCGCAATGATGCCACCACTAGGACGGATAGCGACTGGAGCGTGGCGGACGACGCCTGGACCACCGGAGATGAAGACCTATGGTACCCCATCACCGGATTGGACAACGAGGTAATGTACGACGTGCAAGTGAGGGCCGTGACGACGAGTGACGGTAGTTGGTCACCTCCGTTCAGCACAACCCCCGCCGATCATGGCGGAAGCTTGGACACTGCCACAACTCTTGCTCTCGAAACCACCTCAACTGGTCGGATTGCCCCACTAGGCCACAACCGTTTCTGGGGTGAACTGGAAGATGGAGGCGACACCGACTACTTCAAATTCGAGCTCACGTCGGCTCAGGTTGGAAGCGGTGCCGGGTTCTGGTTGTACACCCTCAGCGAATTGGACACCGTCGGAGCCCTGCTGGATAGCGACGGCCTGCTCATCGAGGGCAATGACCAAGGCAGGGTCGCGCCAAACCCAAAGGACTTCTTCATGTGGCGCACCATGGAGCAAGGCACTTACTACCTCAGAGTCAGTGGCTACGCAGGCACCCAAGGGCCTTACACCCTCAGGCTGCGAACATTCACCGACACCACCAGTAGAAGCAATGCAGTGGACCTACCTCTGGATGGGACGGCCAGTGGCATGCTGGACCCCGATGGGGATGAAGACTACTTCAAGCTGGTTATACCCACGGACGACACCGAGGTCGTCCTCCGTAGCACGGGCTTCCTCGATTCGATTGGCGAACTGCAAAGCAGCTCGGGCACCTCCCTCCACGTGAACGACGACGGATATCTGACGAATGGTCTCCGTCGCCAGTTCCTCATCCGCACGAGCTTGGATACGGGTACTTACTACCTGAAGGTCAAAGGATTCGACAGTTCCATCTTTGCAAACATCGGTCCTTTCAGCGTCTACGCCACCACATTGACGGAGCCCGGCAGCACCACGACCGATGCGCAAGCACTGACCCTCGGCCGAGCTGCGGGAGGGGTTATCGACCTAGGCAGCGACACGGACTACTACAGCATCACCCTCTCAGAGCAGACGTATGTGTACATACGCGCGGTGAGCGATGATGACCTCGACGGCAATGGTGATTCCCTGGACTTGGATGGTGAGTTGCTGGACAGCGACAGCAACGCTATCACCCCGGACTCGGACCAAGACAGCAGCGGTGACTTCAATGGCGTAGGTTTCACCATCCGAGACCACCTCGATGATGGCACCTACTACATCAAGGTGACCGGCGACAGTGGCACCGACACCGGACGCTACACCATCATGGCCTCCGAAGAGGTTAGCTTTTCCAGGCTGGTCGACGAATGCGCCAGCATCGACAGAAGTGCCGGCATCAACGATAAGTTGTACGGCTGCCAGTGGCACCTGAACAACGACGGGCAGTTCCGCGGTGGCGCAAGGCAGGACATCAATGTGGAGGATGTATGGCCCACCTACGATGGGTCGGGAATCAACGTAGCCGTCGTGGACGACGGTATGCAATACACCCACGAGGACCTGACAGACAACGCTAATTCTGCCCTCAACCACGATTATGATGGGAACAACGAGATATACGATCCTCTCCGCGACCACGGCACGGCTGTAGCGGGGATCATCGCAGCCCGGGACAACGACAGAGGAATGCGCGGGGTGGCACCAGGGGCCACCATCTATGGCTACAACCTCCTCCTTAACCCTACCAACGAAAACGAGGGTGACGCCATGTCGCGCAACGTGAGCGTCACCTCGGTCTCCAACAACAGTTGGGGCCCCGCCGACTCCGGGGCTCCGGAACCTACTAATCGCTTCTGGACTGCAGGGGTCCAGACCGGCATCACCGACGGGTTCGACGGGAAGGGTATCGTATATGTCTGGGCTGCAGGCAATGGCGCCCGCTATGGCGACTATTCCGGATTGGATGAATACGCCAACTACTACGCCGTAATAGCAGCCTGTGCCGTCAACCACCAGGATGTCAGAAGCAGCTACTCCGAGATGGGCTCCAACTTGTGGGTATGCGGCCCTTCGGATGACGGTGGTTTCTCCACTCTGCCTGGCATCGCCACCACGGACAACGGCGACCGATACAGGGATGACTTCGGAGGCACGAGTGCTGCGGCACCCATCGTTTCCGGTGTCGTTGCCTTGGTGCGTGACGCCAACGAAGACCTCACATGGCGAGACGTGAAGCTCATCCTAGCTGCCTCCGCCCGCAAGAACACCCCAATCGATTCCGGTTGGGAGGAAGGCGCCCTGAAGTACGACTCCGCCACTAACCGCTACAACTTCAACCACCAATACGGCTTTGGCATGGTGGACGCCAAAGACGCTGTAGACCTGGCAACCAGCTGGACTAGTGCTCCGGCCTTCCGGAATATCGGCACCGAGTCCGGCGAAATCGATCTCGCTCTACCCGACGCAACCTCCACCCAGGCCGGCTCCACAGTTACCAGCACCCTGACGCTCCAGCCGTCTGTGGAGTTCGTCGAATACATCGAGGTGAAGGTGGATCTGGACCACACCTCAATCAGGGACTTGGACATCGAACTCGTCTCCCCATCAGGTGCAGTCTCCGTCCTGGTCCCGCACGATGAGTTCGGCGTTTGGTCGTGGACGGGTGAGTTCCGCTTCGGCTCGGCCCGCCATCTTGGCGAAGATGCAAGCGGCGTGTGGACGTTGAGAATCACCGACCACGTCTATCTGGACCGAGGCACGCTGAAATCGTGGGAAATCACTGCCTACGGCCACGGCTACGTCCCAACCGGGGCTGACATCGATGCAGTGACCCTTGGCTCAGGCGAGCTCACCGTCACCTGGAAGGAGCCCGTCGACGCCGGGGAGTCCTCGATCACTCAGTACGACCTCCGGCACATCCCCAGCGACGCCACCGACAAGTCCAACGACCAGTGGGCCTTAGTTGAAAACGTGGGCACCCCCGGCACCGACCTTAGCCACACACTCTCGGACCTCGACGGCGGCCTGGAATACGATATACAAGTCCGCGCGGTGAACAATGAGGGCCCCGGCCCATGGTCCTATAGTCAAAAGACCCAGTTCCCCATCGCAGCCCCCTCTGCACCAGCCATCACCTCCATCACGCCCGGAGATTCCAGGCTCGCCGTCACTTGGATCCCCCCTACCGACACAGGGGGAGCGGACCCCACTTCGTACGACGTGCGCCGCATTGAGACCAGTGCAACCGACAAAGCCGACGATCAGTGGATCGTTACAACCCCAGCTTGGACTAGCGGCGACCTGGGACATACCGTCACCGGCCTCACCAACGGCAGCGAGTACGATGTTCAAGTGCTGGCTACCAACTCAGGCGGCAGCAGCGATTGGTCTGGCACTATGACAGGCACTCCGGAGCGGGACCACGCCCCAGTTACCCTGTCGGTTGACCAGTCCACCGTCTTCATCAACGAGGATGGAGGCAGTGCCACGGTCACCGTACTTCTCACGACAACCTTAGAGCAAGCGCCCCGTACCGACTTCTCCGTCGACATCACCGTCACGGTTACCGAGAACGGTGCAACCCGGTCTAGCGACTTCGGGGACCCTTCGGCATCGAACATCATGTTCGCCGCCGCCGACTTCTTCCAGACCACCATCAGCGGTCAGCAACGCTATCAAGCATCAGAAAACATCACCATAGACATAGTCGACGACGCAGTGGATGAGGATGACGAGCAGCTGACCCTGACCTTCGCCTACGGCACCTCGGTCTTGCCTCATCTAAGAGGCGGGAGCCCCACCGCCCGGATCACCATCACCGACAACGATCATGTGCCCGTAACCCTCGACTGGCAGAACGCGATGCAAACGGTGAATGAAGGAGCGGGTGCAGTTACGCTCCGTGCCTCGGCCATGACTACCAAGGGCAAGCGCCCTGACTCCGGATTCTCCTTCCAAGCGATGGTCGCGACCGCCGAGATAAGCGCTGAGCAACCGGACGACTACACCCATGTATCTCGAACCGTCACCTTCCAGCGGAGCGATTTCCGCAGTGCGACCGTCAACGGCCAACCACGCTATCGCGCCGAGAAGCAGGTGGTGGTACCCATCACTGACGACACCTTGGACGAAGAGGAAGAATATTTCAAGGCAACGCTCTCCTACGTCAATCCCAGCTTGCCTCATCTGCAGGGAGGGCCCGCAACTACCGAGGTGTATATCACCGACAATGACCATGCGCCGGTGACCGTCCAATGGCAACAAACAACCCTGACGGTTGACGAGGACGCTGGAACTGTGGCCCTGAAGGCGTTGGCCACCACCAACGAGGACAAGGCACCTGAAAGCGGGTTCTCGTTCAGGGTACAGGTGACAACTACCGCTGGTAACGCTGCACAAAATGCCGACTACACACCCCTGTCGACCTCAGCCACCTTCAGGCAAGCCGACTTCAGTCGGGAAGACGTGAACGGTGACATGCGGTACCGTGCCTCCAAGGAGTTCACCGTAACCATCCGCGAGGATACGACCGATGAAGAGGAGGAGAGCTTCACGGTAAGCCTTCACTACTCCAACCCAAATGAGCCCTACCTACAAGGCATGGGCGATACTGCCACCATCTACATCACTGATAATGACCATGTGCCTGTCACCCTCGTTTGGGAGCCGGACGCGGTGACCGTAGGAGAGCCCGTCAGTAGCGGAGCCACCACCGAGGAGTCGCTAAGGGTCTTCGCCACTACAACCAAAGACAAGATGCCGGAGAGTGGGTTCACCTTTGACATGCCCGTGAGCACCGCGAATGGTAGTGCGCACCAACCCAACGACTACAGGCAACTTTCGGAAACACTGACTTTCGAACGCGCTGATTTCTCTTCGAGCACGGTGGACGGCCAGCAGAGATACCGCGCGGAAAAGCCGGTCACCTTGGTCATCGCCTATGACGGGGTAGTGGAATCCAACGAGACTTTTACCATCACGGCGGCCTATTCCGACCCCAGCCAGCCTTACCTGCAGGGTGGTCCAGCTAGGGCTACGATCACCATCACCGACGCCCTGTCGTCGACGGCTGACTTGTACGACTTGGACGCCACGGACGTTTTTGCGGCGCGGCCGAGGTCTTCACGAGGAGACCAGTTGACCTACGCTTACATGTTGCGGAACGATGGCCCAGCCTCGTCCAAGGACACCGTGTTGACGGTCACGTTGGACAGGGCTCTGAGGTTCGTCTCAGCTATTCCGGCGGACAAGTGCACTCATTCCCGCGGTTCCCCGGGCGGCGTGGTCACTTGTGCCTTAGGGGTACTTGAAGCACGGATAACGCAGAGCGGGAGCATCGTCGTGGAGGTGGCCGACACGGCTTCCACGGACTTCAGGACCACCTTCTCCGTTACCGGCCACCAGCTAGACCAAGACCCGAGCAACAACAGCACGACAGTCGTCACAGAACTCGATGCACCACCGGAGAAGGTCACGAATCTCTCATCTCCCAGCAGCGGCGATGATTTCATCGAACTGTCTTGGACTGCATCCGCAGACAACGGCAGTCCCATAAGCGGCTACGAACTCGAGCGCAAGGACGATACCGACGTCTACCTTCCCGTCAGCCCATCCCCGGACGGTGCCGCCACCTCCTACCGCGATGAGTCTGTCACCGCTGGTACGAGATACACGTACCATCTTCGTGCCATTAACGGAGATGGTGAGGCTGAGTGGTCCAACGAGGCTACTGCCACAGCCGAAACTCGCCGCACCATGATCACCGGGGGTGGTGGTGGTGGCGGAGGAGGTGGTACGCCCGCAAACCGCCCGCCACGAATCCGAGGTGACGACCGGCCCACCTATGCTGAGAATGGGACAGGGCCCGTGGTCACTTATACCGCGGAAGACCCCGACAACGATGATGTTGTGTGGTCGCTGGAGGGTCGCGATAGCCGCCATATGGAGATATCCCAAAACGGCACCCTGAGTTTCAAGGAAGTCCCGGATTACGAGACGCCCATCGACTCCCGTTTCGACAATACCTACGAGGTCACCCTACGGGCCACCGACGAAGGCTCGCCGGCTGAAGACGATATACATCGCGTGAGGGTGACGGTCACCAATGTCAATGAAGTGGGCCCTATATCGGGCGATACTGAAGTGGCTGTGGAGGAAAACTTCGCCGGTCAGATTGCCCAGTACATGGCAGAAGACCCGGAGCGCAACACTGTCACATGGTCGCTGTCAGGACCGGACGTCGCCTTCTTTGAGATTGACCAGTCGGGCAATCTGTCGCTGCTCGAGGAGCTGGATTTCGAAGTAAAGAGGAGCGCCGATATGTCCGATGTCTACCAGGTGAGGGTGGTCGCCACGGACGACGGGAGGCCCACCGCATCGGCTGCTCTGGATGTGGGGGTGGAAGTATCAGATGTTGAGGAGGCCCCCATGAGTCCTTTGTGCGCTTGGGTGTCGTTGATCCTGGAATGGGCTACGCCGGACGATGCCGATAGTCTTGGTACCCAGTCCACACTCTTGGTGTGGTTGCGCGTTGTTCTGACCCTGTGGTTGGACAGAGCGTGCGCTTGAGAGCGTTGACGCTGCCGGTATCGGAAGCCATGATTATTGGCATGGACCTGGTACGAACCTTGATAGCCGCGGCTGCCATTGTCCTTCTGTCGCTGCTGATGATCGTGACGCTGGCAGCCTGCGACGAACTGGGACTCTCTACCGTCGCGCCGTCTCCTACGGAGACGCCGACGGAAGAGCCCACTCCTCCATCCGGCGAGGCTACTTCTTCCCCTGACGCCACGACCGCCCCTGATCCTGCGCAGTCTCCCTCGCCCGAACCAACTGCTTCCCCTGGGCCCGCCGATGAGCCATCACCCACGCCCACTGCCGTACCTACGCCTAATCCTGCACCCACGTCCACGCCAGAGGCAACCGAATCGCCTGCCACTAAACCCACCCCGACGCCTGAAGCTACGGCCACTCCCACTCCCAGTGCATTCCCTGCTGGCACGGAGACCCCAGACCCTACACCCGAACCTAGGCCGGAACCAATCCCTGAACCCACACCAGAGGCAACGCCGGAGCCAACACCCGAACCTATCGAGCCGACTCCTGAGCCCACGCCGGAACCGACTTCGACACCTGAGCCACCAGTGCTTCCGTCGGCTGCTGATTTGTTGAGTGAAGCTACCGCCGCTATGCAGACCGTCGAGTCGGGCTATGTTGAGATGGAGATAGTGACGCCGCTCAGTGGTGAGTCGACCGGGGACCTGACTTTCAATATTGCAGGGGACTTCCAAATCCCTGACCGTAGCCACATCACGGTCACCATTGGAGTGATCCCCATAGAGATGGTTCTCATCGGCCCGGACACCTACATCAAAAACCCTCTTAGCCGAGTCTGGGAGGATGCCTCTGATTCCCGGCTGCCATTCGACGTCTCTTCAATTGCTTCCTTCAGCAATGTTCTCTCGTTCGGAGCGTTTACCACAGACTTCGATCCAGACGTTCTAGCTGGGTTTACCTTGGTGGGCGAGGAGACCGTCAATGGTGAGCGTACTCACTATGTGAGGGGAACGGTGGGGGGACAGCCGCTAGCCGACTTGCTGGACAGTCCGGTATCCGAGGGTGAAAGGGCCAATGTGGGGTTCTGGATTGGGGTGGACGACTTCCGCATTCGGAAGGTCTCCATATTCCCGGAGGGATCGGGCGACATGTCCACGCTTATGCGGGTGACTGCCACGGTGTCCGACTACGACAAGACGGTTGATATCCAAGCTCCTGTGTAGTGGAGCCAGTACCCTTGCCCGTATCGGGAGACCTTTGACGAATACAACGAGGATCATTCCAGCTAGGATGGTGCTCGGTTCTCACTTAGAGCATCGCAGCTTTCGCGCGGTGGCAGGGCACCGAGAGGAGGGTGACGCTGCTGACCGTGCCTCGACTGCGAACACTGGGATTGGGTCTCCGTGCAGCGTTGCTCGCGATCATTGTGCTGCTGGTGGGATGGCGTGGCGCATTGGCGCAAAGTAACACGCAATGTAAGGCCATCGACCTCGGTGTACTGAGCCCGGACGCTGGCACAGGACTGCAAGCGGCAGGAAGCTGGACAGGCGAAGACTGCGATTCCCGTTTTCGTACTGACGCCGACGCCCATACCGATAGTTTCCAGATCGAAGAGATGGGGCGATTCAGGATCAACCTCACGTCCACCGGTGGGGATTCCTACGTCTACCTGCTCGCTGAGGATGGCAGCCGGACGACGACGACGGTGGAATAGGATTGGATGCACGGGTCGAGAGCGACTTGGAGGCCGACATCTACCTGATCGAAGCAACAACTTTCGGCGGCCGTAAGCGTGGGTCAGCAGACTTCACCGTCTCTGTGAGTCGCGTCACCGGGTGCGACCCAATCGACCTGGGCTCGTTAGAATCAGGCGTCGACCTGACGGCGTCAGGGGCATGGTCCATCGATACCTGTGGGTCGCGCTTTGTAGTGGAACATCCCGCCTATGCCTATTCCTTCAACCTGCCAGGGCGGGCCGTGGAGGCTTTGGAAGAGGGCGATGGCGGAGAGGCGCAGGTCGATGACGCTGATTCCCTGGGAGATGAAGGTTAGGGGAATATGGGCACTCCATATTCCCCTATATGGACTTAGATGTCGTAGACCTCGAAGCTGACGGCGTAGTCGCATCCGAGGCGACTTCCAGTGGCGTTGGCGTTCATGGTGAGGAACATCTCTGGGTCCATTCCGGTTCCCAAGCCTTTTATGTAGGCGTCGTGCTTTTCCAGCGACTCCACGCCCTTGTAGATGAACTCGCCTACGTCCACGGCGTGGGTGGCAAGGGGAGAGCCGCTGACGAGCACCCGTTTGACGCCTTTCCACGGCTCAAAGCCCTCGTCCACGAGTTCGGGGAATATCCATTTGTTGCCAGCATCGCGGGATGAGTCCAAGGCTGCCAAGCCTACGGCGCGGTGATCCGCTTGGTTGGTCCTGCCTCCCGCTAGGCGGGTGTGGAAGTTGCCTGTGATGACGAGGTCAGGCTTGTGATTTCTGATGGCGCGGGTGATGTCCTTTCGCAGGGCAGGGCTGTACTCGACTACGCCGTCCTGGTAGTCGAGGAACTCAACTACATTGACGCCAACCACGGCAGCGCTGTCGATTTCTTCCTGAGTGCGGACATCCCAAGTCTCCTTGGGGTCCATGCCGTCTATGCCAGCCTCGCCCCGGGTAACTAGCAGATAGGTGACCGTCTTGCCTTCGGAGGTCCACTTGGCGATGGCGCTGGCGGCACCGTATTCGAGGTCGTCGGGGTGGGCCACGATGGCTAGAGCCGTTTCCCAGTTTTCTTCTAGGGGTTGTAGCTGTTGTTGGGTCATCTGGGTATTCCTTTCGATGGATTGTCAGGGGCAAAAACAAGAGGCGACCGGCTGTGGCCGATCGCCTCGCTGAAGGCGTGGTTTGAGTCCGTACACCTACAGGGGCACATGGAAAAACCGGAGAACCGGGGTGAGCCCATTAGTCGTCGTCCGCTAGGAGGGGGATTTCGACTGCTTCGCGGTCTTCCTGTTGTTCGATGGAGCGGGTGGCGGCTTCCACAGTGCTGGTGCCCCAGACGCGCTGGGCGTCGCGGGACTTGAAGGGCATTCGTCTGCGCCAGAAGATGATGGCAGCGTCGGTTGCGCCGAGTTTTTGGGCGGAGTGGGGGTCTAGGGCGCCGACGGCTTGGACGGGGAGGTCTTCTTTTTCGTTTACGGACTGGGGTGAGTTGAAATAGACCCACCAGCAGTTGTAGTAGATGTTCCACCAGAGCTTGACCAAGGGGTTCTTCTTCACGCGCTTGAGGGCGAAGGAGAACATGCGGACGTTGTCGGCGTCGATGGGGGTGAAGTAGCGGAGGAGGACGGTGCTGAAGCGGAGGCTGGGGCAGGCGATGGAGGGGAGGCGGTAGAGGCCGCCGGGGCGGACGTTGTCGAAGGCCTTCTTTTGGGCCTTCAGGGGGTTTTCGCTGCCGCGGAAGCGCCACCAGATGTGCTGGGGCCATTTCTTGTTGATGCCGGGGAAGTAGCCCTGCTGCTGGTCTTTAACGACGCGGGGGGCGATGCAGATATAGTTGTCGCCCTCTTCGGTTATTTCGGTGCCTTCCCAGAAGGCTGGAAGGCGGTTGAAGAGGGCGAAGTTGAAGATACGGCGGAACTGGCCGCGGTGGATTTTGCTGTTGTGGGAGTCGCGGGAGTTTTCCATGGTGAGGGACCAGTTCATGGGCCAGATCTTGACGTAGGACTCGATGGCTACTTCGTCGTCGAAGAATTCTGCGGGGACGTCTTCTTCGAGGGGGACGGGTTCGGTCTGGCCCATCCAGATGTAGACGATGCCCCTGTGGGTCTGGGTGGGGTAGTTTCGGGCTTTGAGCTTGGGGGCGAGCTTGGAATTGGGGCCATCGGTGAGGGCGGCGACGCACTGGCCGACGCCATCGTAGGTGTAGCCGTGGTAGGGGCAGGTGATGAAGCCCTTGAACTCGTTGTTGCCTTTGCCGTTGCTGATGCCACCGGAGAGGTAGGCGCCGCGGTGGGGGCAGGCGTCCTGGAGGGCGACGACTTTGTCGTTGGTGTCGCGGAAGAAGACCACCTGATCGCCGAGGATGCGGAGGGCGATGGGCTTGCGCTTGACGTCCCTGTCCTCGATGCCGGGGTACCAGTACTCGCGGTAGCCCATTTCGGGGACGTAGTCGTGGAGGCCGATGCCGGAGGCACCCCGGGGGGTGTACTTGCTGGTCCCGTTGGCGTGGGCGCCGTTGGTGGCGTGAGTGCCGTTGGATGAGCCGTTGGTGTTGGAGCCGTTCATGGTCATCTCATCACCTCGCGCGGTAGGAAGGCGGATTGAGCCTATATTGGGGGAAAATTACTCCGAGAGGGGTGGGTTGTCAAGAAAAGAAATGTCACAATGTCACACCGTTCATAGCTAAATTTTGTTTTTTGTAGCTGAAAAGTGTGTCATTTGTGACATTTTGCTAGCTGGCCAGATACGCGAAAAGTGTGACATTTTTTCGTATCTGGGGATGTCACAGATTTTGGAAAGTGTGACATTTGTGACATTTTCGTAGCTGGAGGAATGTCACAGTGTGACATTTTTGACACCCCCCCTGGGCGGGTTTTTTTGGGGCGAACGCAGGCCCCCCGGAGCGGGGTGCGGGGCGGACGTGGCGCGGGTGTTCAGGGATGTGTTGGGTGCGTTCATCATGGGGGTATGGTACATTAGTTCGGGGTGGTTTGGCAAGGGGTGGGTGTCATGGGGGGATTGGCGACTTTTAGGTGGGAGAGAAGTTCCAACTGCTGCTGGAGCGCATGATGCGCAGGTGGTTAAGCAATGGCTGTTCGGGTAAGCCAAGGGCGGCGATGTGGAGGCGGTCTAGCTCGGCGATGAGGTCGGGAGCGTGGTTATGGAAGTCGACATTGCACCAATCAATGCCCTGTTTCGGATGTCTTGTGATGCAATTTGGCATGAGATCGAGCAGGCGTCTTGCCAACTGGAGAGGTTGAGACGGGTCGGCGACCCAAGTATCCGGGACACTCATGCTGGTGAGTTCGGGGGGATTGACGTGGAACCCGTCGCCGAATACTCGCCACCATCCATAGGCGACATGGCCGTTGAGAACAGCCATGGCAAGAAGTAAGTGGTCTTCGTTCGCAACTTGAAATAAGGATTCACTTCTGGGTGAAACTGATCCTGCTGGGATTGACGAGATGAAATATCTAGCTGTCTTGGGAAATGCCAAGGTCTTACCGTCAGACGATCTAAGACTGCGTATAGGTAGCTTTTGTTCCAGGATAGCTTGTACCATTGCCGCTACTTCTCGGGAGGGCACACGTGCCCATTGACCTGCGATATCGGAGTCAACTCCAGCGGGTATCCTCGGTAATTCGGTTGTGGATTTCTGCTTTACGCACGCCTCTCGGTCGCGAGTCGCCCAGCGCTGTAGACCAGTGGATTTCTTTACCGCGTTGCACGCTGGCCCTAACAGCGATGAAACGATAGTAATCCTCTGATTGTTTCTTATGTCCCTAACGGTTGGGCTATCTGTGAAGGTTCTTCCAGGGTTGTTATCATAATGGCGCAATGTAATCGCCTTGCTGCGTTGCTCAAAGGTATCCCGTAAAGATTTCTTGTTTTGGCCAAAAGCGATAGACAGTGGCACGATGAGGGTTACTACACCACCGTCGGGCTTGGCGAGAGATAAGGCCGTTTCACAGAAAAGATTGTAGAGGTCACCACCGGCGAGAGTATGGTAACGCTTTTGGTTGGCCAACCTCTTGCGTTCGGTGGGGGACTTAGATTTGTGTATGGCTTCGTAGGGTGGATTGCCGATTACTACGTCGAAGCCGTGCCAAGGGCTTTCATAAAAGAGCAGACGAGCATCGGCCTTGGCGGGGTTGTTGGTGAGTAATGAGGATTGGGCTAGGGCTCGGGTTTCCCGGCTTGCCAGTGCCCCCTTACCGCGCAAGAGTAGTTCAAGACTGGCCCTAGAGTTTTTGTCCCGAGTAACCAAGTCATTTTTGTCGGTCTCGCTGTGAACGTCAAACCACTGGGCGCGAATTTTAGATATGTCCTCCACGGCTGCGCCTATTTGAGGGTCCGCCATGTCCAAGTGAATGAAGTGCGATTGAGGGTCGGCCACGGTTTCTAAGGTGTCGGCGCAGACTATAACTGCCTCCAAGTTGGGAAGGGGCGTGGCGGCGGAGAGATCAATAGAGCGAAGTTGTTTGCGGGAGGCTGTGATGGCGATGAACAAGCGCAGGCGAGCAATCTGAACTGCTAGAGGATCGATGTCCTGGCCACGGAGTTGCCTCTTAATGATGGACTCGGCCGGTTCTTCGGTGCCCACCAGCTTCCTTAGGGAGCGGCGGATAGATAGCAAGCTGCTCAACAGGAACTCGCCGGAGCCGACGGCAGGGTCGAATATGCGCAGTTCGCGGATGCGCTCTGTCAGTTGGTTCTTGTCAGAGAGGCTCATAGATGGCATAGGGGCATCGGGGTTGCCGAAGAGGTCAAGGAGTTGATTTTCAGTCAATGGCCCGGCGTGGTCTTTGACGGCGGCGGACAGGGAGTCATTTACCATTTCGTCGGCGATATCTGCGGGAGTGTAATAGGTACCTTGGGGCTGGCGCAGAGGTGATTCGCCTTCCTTTTCTGTGGAGGCAATCAGACGCTCGAAAAGGTTACTCAGCAACTCGGGGTCTAAAGTTTGCTCGCTTTCGCCGGGACGATGCTCGTCCATGGTCCAATGATATCGGGTTAGGATGGTAAAGAGGCCAGGACTATCGGGGTCGACACTCCAGTAGTCATCGGCCTTTAAGGCCAGGCTGTCATCGCCATCCTGCTTGGCGAAGAGGGAACCGTTGAGGAACGGGGCGTCATCAAGAGTGTCATCGATGCTTTGGATAGGATGCTCGTCGCGCAAGTCTTGGCGAACATTCAGCCGTTGATGGAAGAGGAACCGGAGTACCTGCTCATGGTAATCGTCGAGGGACTGTAGATGGTCAGAGTTGAAGGCAGGCTCGAAAATCTCAGGCGGGATGCTGTTGTCCTCTTTGAGAATCCAAGAAAACATGACGCGAATGAGATGGCGCAACACTGCTTCCCGGGTGAACTTGTTCTTGCCTTTCTGGATGCGGGCGGTCCACTGGGCTACTTCGCGGTAGAATTGCTGGCGAAGGGTCGCCACGGCGAAGGGCGAGAGAAGCTTATCGGTGTTGAGAGGGGCACTGGTGTCGCGGATAAGGCGCAACTGCTGATCGATGGCGGAACGGGCGGAGGGTGAAGGGACGTCTGGGTCAAAGCTGGCGGTCATATTTACTTGGCCCGCCGCGGAGACAGCCATACGGGCAGAAACGGTGCCGTCGGGAGCTGTGTCGTAAGCGAAAACTGCGGCAGAGTTGGTAATGCTGTCAGAGGCGATGGTACGCGCAGACAGAGCGACATCCGCCCGGCTGATTTCTCTGTCCGGAATGTGCTTGAATTTCACGGCGGCTACAACGATACGGTTTTCTTCCAGCGAGAGTTGGTCCGTCTGCAGGAGTGGGCCTCGTGCCAAGGTGTAGCTTTCCCAATCGTTGTCGTGCAGGTCCTTGCGAATGCCGCTAAGCGAGTCAGCGGTTTCGAGGCGGTCGCTGGTAATCGCGTTGGGCTCGGCCAGCAATTCCTTGAGGATTTGCTCGGGCGTGGCAGTGGCGGTTACGGACTCGAAGAGGGTATCAGCGAGATTGCGAGTGGGGGCTGGACCCTTTCCGGCGACAGTGTTAGCGAGGATTCCGGTGCGCGATAGCTTCCTGACGAACTCATCCAGCCTCGCCAGTTCCTTAGGAGATTCCAGGGTGGGTTGGGTCTGTCCAGCCAAAAGAGAAAAGTCAAAGCTTTCCATGTGTTGAACGTCAGTGGCCGAGGGGTTGGGTGCTCGACGGTACAAGCGCCAACGTAGGCCGTCGGTGAGTACTCCGATGGTATTCGGGCCGCTGATGCTGGCGGTTGATAGATAACGTCTAATTTGCCGGTCTGGGGAACTGCCGCGATGTTGACCGACAGGGACGTGGTCGAAATCGGCCTTGCGCTTCTTGGCCTCGACAACCAAAGCAGGATGTCCGGGGTTGGGTCCTACGGGGTCAAGATAGCATTGGTCATCGGGACGATTGCCACCGCTGCCACCTTCGGGGCTGCGGTGGCTCGCTGAGTAGCCAAGAGCTTCCAGCACGGGGTCTATCAGGAGTGAACGGGTGACGGCCTCGTTGACGGTGGGGCCGCGTTGTTCGAGACTCTCTACACCGTCCCTGAGCACCTTGGCAATGTTTTCTGCAATGCTGGCTGTGGTCATTGGATGCATTTCCCTGCGGAGAACATATTACTACAGATTGGTGATTTGCTCATGCTTCAAGAGGTAGCCAGTCGGAGGGTTGATGCGCTTGACTCGCCTTCGTGAGAACGACGATGGGAAGTCTTCGGGATACCGGCCTGCGCCGGAATGATGGGGGAATGGGGTTGCGGGTCTGGGGGTGGTTGAGGACTGCGTTAGAGGATGACGAGGGATTCTGGCGTGGCGGTTCTGGCGGTTGTTAGAGGGACCTGTTTGTCGAGGGTCACGAACCGAGCGCCGTGGGCTGTGGCGAGGGCCAGAAGGTAGGCGTCGGTGATCTGGAGTGGGCCGGAGAGGTTAAGGCCATCGATCACGTTGTCGTCCAAGAGGCTAATGTCGTCGGGAAGGAAGAGGTGGTAGGGGGTGGAGACTGCCAAGCGGAGCCTTCTGATAGCCTCGTTGATGGTCAGGGGGTTGGGATACTTGGGTTGAGAGAGGATGCGCACGCAGCCGTTCTGGGTGAGAGGAGAAGAGGCCCATCCTTGGTGGATGTGGCTGGCAAACCATTGGGATGCGGTGTGGTGGCTGGCGTGATTTTGGTCAAAGAGGGCGATGAGGACGTTGATGTCGAGCAACGCCCTCATCCATCAGATACCTGCATCAGACACCTGATTCTTGGCGCAGGTCGTTGACCAGCTCGTTGGTGACCGGCTTTCCACCGGCGAGTATGGGGTGGAAGCCGTAGAAGCCGGACACGGGCTTGCTGACCATGGAAGCAGGCGCGGGCATGGGCGGGGCTTCAACGGCGGCTTCCCTGACGCTGCGCGTGGGAGAGGTGGCGGCGCCTATATTGTATTTCGCGGGTTGATATTTCATGAGCTACTCCCGTAAGGCACCGATGAGCCTTGGGGCCCTGACTTCGACTAATTATAGCACAGGCATAGCACATGGTTAACTGTAGCGCGAGGGTTGGGGAAAATCGATCAGGGGTGCCAGAGGATGATGCGGATGGGGGTGGGGTTGAAGGCGTTGACGGGGTTGCGGGTCTGGGGGCAGTTGGAGACTACGGCTAGGGTGTCCATTTCGGCTTGGAGTTCGATGAGGTCGCCGGGCTGGGAGTAGCCTTCGACGAGGGCCATGGCGCCGTCCTGCTCGACGGGGACGTTCATGAAGAAATTGAGGTTGGCGACGATGTCCTTCTTGCCGAGGCCGTGCTCCGCGAGGCCCTTGAGGAAGGTGTCGCGGCAGTTGGGTGTGCTGGGGGTGTCGTAGCGCAGCTGGTTGCTCTCGGCGCTGCAACAGCCGCCGATGGTGTCGTGGCGGCCGCAGGTGTCTTCGACGACGGTAAAGAGCTTGTGGCCCATGTCGGTGTAGATGCCGTGGCCGGTGGTGAGGAAGATGGTGCCGGCGTATTTCATGGTGTCGGCGGCGTTGTAGCGGTCGGAGGGGTCGTGGGCGTTGTAGCAGAGGAAGTCGATGGCCTGCTGGCCTTCGAGGTCGATGAAGCGGAGGCGGGTGCCTTGGGGGACGACCTTGGCCCAGTGCTGGGCGGGCTGGATGATGACGTCTTCGATGACTTGGCCGGAGACCTGGGCTGCTTGGTCGACTGACTGGGCCATGGGTGCGCCTCCTCTGGTGATGCGGGGTTGGGGGTTGGTGTTGTTGGGTAAGGATACTACAGAGTGTGGCGGGTGTGGGTGGTACAAGTGGTGGTGGACGGGTGGGCGATGGGGCGCGTGTGGGGATGACAGGTGTGTCTGCTTGGGGTGGGTCCTTCGACTTCGGGAACGGGTTGAACGTCCGACCTTGGTCGGTCGGATGTTCAACCCGTTCCCTTCGCTCAGGACGAACGGAATGGGGGGGAGGTTTGGTGGTGGTCTTGGTTAACCTGCGTGAGCGCCTTATTTCATAGCAGGGACAATTGGGGGATACGGGAGTGCCGGGTGGTTAGCGGATGCGGATGCCGGCTTGTTCGCGGTCGAAGCAGTTTTGGGTGAGGTCGGTGCGTTCGCGGCGGAGGATGTCTTTGCGGACGCGCATGCTGGGGGTGCGGGGGAGGTCGTCGCGTATCTCGTAGTAGCGTGGGACTTTGAAGTAGGCGAGGCGGTCGGCGCACCAGTGGACGAGCTCTGTCAGATACAGGGCGGGGTCGACGGCGGAGTCGGGGCGGTGGGTGACGTAGGCCTTGACCTCGTCTTCGCCAAGCTCGGAGGGGACGGCGATGACGGCGCAGTCGAGGACGGTGGGGTGGGCCTTGATGGTGTCCTCGACTTCCTGGGAGGAGATGTTCTCGCCGCGACGGCGGATGACGTCCTTCTTGCGGTCAACGAAATAGAGAAAGCCGTCGTCGTCGAGGCGTCCCATGTCGCCGGTGTGGAGCCAGCCGTCTTGGAGGGTCTCGCGGGTCTGGTCTTCGAGGCGCCAGTAGCCGGGGGTGACGGCGGGGTTGCGGAGGAGGATCTCGCCGGGCTGGCCGGGAGGGAGATGGTTGCCGTCGTCGCCGGCGATGGCGATCTGGTTGTGGAAACGTGGGTCGGGATGCTGGCGAGGCTGGCCGGAGGAGTTGGGGCGGCGGGCTGCGCCGATCTGTTCGATGGCGCCGTAGCAGCATTCGGTCATGCCGAAGCCGACGATGATGCCGGTGGCGAAGCGGTCTTGGAAGGCTTGGAGGAAGGGCGGGTCGAAGGAGGGGGAACCGTAGAAGAGGCGGACGGAATTGTGGCGGTCGAGGGGAGATTCGGGCTGCTTGGAGAGGACGGGCATCATCATGCCGATGAAATTGACGACAGTGGCATTGGCGTCGCGGACCTGGTCCCAGAAGCGGGAGGCGGAAAAGCGGTCCTCGACGACGAGGGTTGCGCCTGCTGCGAGGGTGCCCATGGTGGAGTAGTACTGGGCGTTGGCGTGGAAGAAGGGGAGGCAGGTGAAAAAGCGGTCGTCGCTGGTGGCCTCGGTCCAGTGGGCGAAGCCTTGGCCGGAGGCGACGTACATCTGGTGGGTGAGCATCACGCCCTTGGGGTTGCCGGTGGTGCCGGAGGTGTAGACGAGCATGGAGATGTCGTCGGGGGAGACGTCTGCGGGTGTGTCGATGGGGGTGGCGGTGGTCAAAGAGTCGGTGAAGCTGGGCCAGTTGGGGTTGCGCTCTTCCTGGCCGGGGCTGCCGACGAGGAGCTTGTGGCGGAGGCCAGGGGCGAGGGCGGCGGCTTCCTGGGCTGTGTCGAGGAGGGATGTGTGGGTGACGAGGGCTGAGGCGCTGGCGTTGTTGAGGATGTAGGCAGCCTCGTCGCGCTTGTAGGCGGTGTTGATGGGGACGCTGATGGCGCCGATGAGGGAGAGGCCGAACCAGCAGTACATGAACTCGGCGCAGTTGGGGAGGAAGAGGCAGACGCGGTCGCCATGGGTGATGCCGGCGGCACGGAACATGCCTGCGGTGCGCTTGATGGCGTCGTCGAAGTCGCGGTAGGTGATGCGCTGGCCAGAGATTTCGAGGAATGTCTTGTCGGGGTCGCGTTGGGTGATTTCGGCGAGGAACTGGCCGAGGGATTGTTGCCAGGGGAGGAGGGTGGTGTTGGTTGTGGTCATGTTGGGGGTTGCTCCGGTGCCAAGCTAGCACGGGGTGAGGGCGTCGTCAAACGGCCCCAGCAAGACCGCGACCTACCAGATCAGTACTGCATTGGTCTTGGTCATGGGATGTGGGATCATGAATGCATGGTGAACCTCGGTTCTAAGGCGCGAATATCGATGTTGGTCGTTGTTGCGGCGGCCTTAAGCTTAGCGGCGTGGCTGGCCTTTGCGTGGTTCGATGAAGGCAAACCCGCCCTGCAAGAAAAGGACGAGTTGGTGGGGAGCCTTACCCCAGGCAGAATCATGTACATAAAGTGGGAGGAGTTTCAGGACCCGAGGATCACTTTCTGCGGTCCAGACCATCCCGAAAGGATGATAGGTGAGAGTTGGGAGGAGGTGGGGGCCGATGGCCTCTTCAGCGGTGTTGCCGTTTCATGGGGTCCTGATGGGCAGCTCCTTACCTATATGGAGATTACCAGCGGTGAGGTGGAATACACCGATGTGGCGACAGGACACCGTATGTACTACGGCTCACCGAAACCGTCAGCGGAGGGCCATGCCGGTTGGGTAGAATCTATTTGGGAACTGCCCACCTTCCTCGAAGAAGATGGATATGTGTTCAAGGGAGGCTCAGAATTGAATGGTCACGCTAGCTTGATGTATGAACGAACGTTGGAGCCACCTTATGGCGACGCCATAGAGAATATAAGCAGGATGGAGTTTGTGGAAGATCAACCCATTCTGTTCAGGGAGTCACTATTCGATGTCATGGAAGAGGGGGAGCGCAAACTGGTGTCAGAACATACTTTTCTGGAGTACCGGGTGCTTCCGGAGGGGTCCGTGGTGCCCACTATCGAAGTCCCTCCACCGACACACCCGGCGGACCCTGAGGAGTGTCCTGATGTGGACATGAGACCGACTCCCTAAGGGAAGGGGATGGCTTCGGACGTGCTGGGTTGGGCTTTGGAGGGCGGGAACTCCGGTAGGTTCACTCCTGGAGGTCGTCGTCTTCCAGCCAACCGTATCTTCTGGCGAGGCGGACCCAGAGGTTGCGGGTCATTCTGTTGTCTTCACGGGCTTCGTCCAACATTGCTTGCATCGAGGCCAGCCGCTCTTCCTGAGAGACCTGCACGGTCACGAGTATCTGGTTTGTCTCCGTGATTATGCGGTTGGTCTCATGGATAAAGGCCATCTGCTGAGCGTGGTCGTCCACTCGCGCTTCTTGGGCGGCGAGCATGTTGGCGAGGGTCTGGTTGGTCTGATGGATAGAGGCCATCTGCTGAGCGTGGTCGTCCACTCGCGCTTCTTGGGCGGCGAGCATGTTTGCTAGGGTCTGGTTGGTCTGGTGGATAGAGGCCATCTGTTGAGCGTGGTCGTCCACTCGCGCTTCCTGGGCGGCGAGCATGGTTGAGAGGGTGTGGTTCAAGTCGATCAGAATCTGGAGGTTCTCTTCCATTGTCCGTAGACGCCTCTCGGTTGTCATGTATCTTCCTTCAACGGTAACCCTTAAGGGCCTTCAACGGTAAGCCCCTGAAAGTCTCCAACGGTAAAGCCTCGGTTTACTATATCAGGCGGGGATTTGTGAGCAAGGACGGACCGGCAGAAATCAGAGACCGGCGGGCATGGATTCTTTGAAGGCGCGGATGGCTTGGATGTGCTGGGTTGGGCCTTGGAGGCCGGAGCGCATGGCGTTGAAGGAGAGGTGGGTGGCGCCGAGGTCGCGCCAAGCGAGGGCTTCGGTGCGCCATATGTCGGGGCCGGTACTGAGGGCGGGGGTGTTGCGGCGGGAGCCGATGCGGGCTTCGATGCCGATGGTGTTGGGGTCGCGTCCGGCTTCCTGGGCGTAGGTGCGGATGCGGGCTATGGCTTCTGGGGCGTCGTCGAGTTGGTGGCTCTGGGTGAGCCAGCCATCGGCTAGGCGGGCGGTGCGGCGCAGGACGCGGTCGGCGCGGCCACCGATCCAGATGGGGATGGGTTGCTGTACGGGGAGTGGGTTGATGCTGGCTTCGTGGATCTGGTGCCAGCGTCCCTCGTAGGTGCAGGGGTTCTGGGTCCAGAGGGCGCGGAGGACATCAATTTGCTCTTCGAGGCGCTGGCCGCGATTGCTGAAATCTTGGCACAGGGCCTCGTATTCGACGGCGTTCCAGCCGACGCCTATGCCGAGGCGCATACGGCCGTTGCTGAGGATGTCGATGGCGGCTGCCTGTTTGGCTACCAGGGCGGTCTGGCGCTGGCCCAAGACCATGATTGATGTGCAGAGCTGGATGCGGGTGGTGAGGGCGGCGCCGTAGGCGAGGAGGACGAAGGCTTCGTGGAACATGTCGTGTTTGTCGTAGATGCCGTTCCAATTGGGGCGGTTGGCGGTGTCGGCGCCGAGGATGTGGTCGTAGACGCCGATGTAGTCGTAGCCGAGTTCTTCGACGGCTAGGAAGTACTCGCGGAGGCCACCGGGGTCAGCACCGATTTCCTGCTGGGGGAAGATGACGCCGAGCTTCATTGGAGGCTCCCGTTGGCTTTACGGTTGAAAGTCGTCGTCTTCGAGCCAGCCATATCTTCTGGCGAGGCGGACCCAGAGGTTGCGGGTCATTCGGGTATCTTCACGGGCTTCGGCGAGGAGTTCCTCCAGTCGCCTGCTGTCCTCGCGCATCGAGGCTATTTGCTGATCATGGGTAGCCAGCATAGCAGCGATGTCTCGGTTTACTTCCGCGAGCATAAGGTTGGTCTGGTGGATAGAGACGATTTGGTCATCATGAGAGGCGAGCATGGTTGCGAGAGTCTGGTTGGTCTGGTGGATAGAGGCCATCTGCTGGGCGTGATCGTCCGCGCGCGCTTCCTGGGCAGCCATCATGGTTTTGAGAGTCTGGTTCAAGTCGGTTAGCGTCTGGAGGTTCTCCTCCATGGTGCGCAGCCGCCGTTCTGTCGCCATCTTCTTACTCCAAAGGAATCTGCCGACAAGGATGTAAGGAGGCTATCGGCGATAGGTAACATTATAGCCGAGTCCAAGGTGCATAAGCACGCAGTTGGGCCTTTCGACGGCGTAGAGTTGAGCATTCCTCTATTCGCCGAGGATCTCGCGGAGGCGGTCTTCGGGGGCGCGGACCTCGACACCGGCGCGTTCTTCCTGGAGGAGCATGGCTACGCGGGAGTCGCGGTCGGCCCAGCCGCGGACCATGGCCTCGGTGAGCTCCTGGAGGGCGAGGTTGGCTAGGCGCATGGGGACGGCGTATTCGCGTCCCACGGCTACGGCGAGGTCAACGTCCTTGTGGGCGAGGCGGAGGGCGAAGTCGGGTGGGTCGAAGTTGCCGGGCAGGAGGTGTTCGGCGAGGCCCTCGAAGGTACCGCGACGGCCTTGGGCGCCTTGTCTGACGGCTTGCCACAGGGCTAGTGGTTCCACGCCTGCCTTTACGCCCATGGTGAAGACCTCGGCTAGGGCTGTCTGGACAATGTAGCCGGTGCAGTTGTGGACCAGTTTGGCGACTGAGCCGCAGCCGATGGGTCCGACGTAGAAGGGCTTGTCGCTGAAGGCTTGGAGCGCTGGCAGATGACGCTCGAAGACATCGCGGTCGCCGCCAACCCAAATGGCCAGCCGGCCTGAGCGGGCCCCGGCAGGACCTCCGCTCACGGGGGCGTCCAGCATGTCGACGCCCTTGTCGGCGAAGGCTTGGTTGATGCGTCGGACCACTGTGGGGGAGTTGGTGCTGAGGTCGAAGTAGGCTTGGCCAGCAGACATGCCTGCGAGAAGCCCGGACTCGCCCAAGGCGACGGCCTCGACTTCGACGGGGCCTGGCAGGGAGGTGAACACCACCTCGCTGGACTCGGCCACCTGCTGGGGGGTGTCGGCCCACTGGGCACCGGCCTCAAGGAGAGGGGTGGCCGCCTCCTGGCGCAGGTCGTGGACCACCATGTCGTGGCCGCCGTTGCGGATGTTCATGGCCATGCTGCCGCCCATGATGCCGAGTCCGACGAAGCCTATGTTCATTGCCAACTCCAAGTTCTGCCCACGCCTAGCGGTGTGCGGGCTGATGGGCTAATTGCCTAGCAAGGGTCAGGGGCGCATAATTGATATACCCTGCGCGTTGTCGCAGGGTTTCCATATTAAGTGAAGAGTCTTGGCCATGCCATACGAAATCAACGATAGAGCCATATCCTGGGCGCCTCCAGATGCGATTGAGTCTGAGGCCATCGCGCAGATTGAGCAGACGGCGCAGATGCCTTTCATACACAAGTATGTGGCTGTGATGCCCGACTGCCACTATGGTCTGGGCGCGACCGTGGGAAGCTGCATCCCCACCGTGGGGGCGATTATCCCGGCTGCCGTGGGGATGGACATCGGATGCGGTATGACGGCGGTGCAGACGAACTATGGGAAGGGCGATTTGCCGGAAGACCTGACGCTGTTACGGGAGTCCATTGAGACGCGGATACCGCGCAGTGCTGGCGGGTATAACGGCAAGGTGAAGTGGGGTGCTGAAGAGAAGGTGGAGACGGTCAGAGACTTGATGCGGGATGACCGGCAATCGGAGTTGATCGGGAGGCTCGATAGCAAGTGGCCCTTACAGATGGGGACGCTGGGGTCGGGCAATCACTTCATTGAGGTGGTGCTGGACGAGGACGATTCGGTGTGGGCGTTTCTTCACTCCGGCTCGAGGGGTGTGGGCAATAAGCTGGCGCAACACCACATAAAGGTTGCGAAGAAGGTGACGGAGAGGAAGGGTGTTGAGTTGCCCAACAGGGAACTGGCGTTCCTGGAGCAGGGGACGGAGGAGTTCGACGCGTACATCGACGACCTGATGTGGAGCCAAGCATTTGCCCGTCACAACCGGGCAGAGATGATGGACCGGGTGCTGGATGCTATCGGGTACCATTTGGGGCAGGTGGAGGAGCGGCAGCGGATCGACTGCCACCATAACTATACGAATTTGGAGAGCATCGACGGCGTAGAGGTACTGGTGTCGCGCAAGGGCGCGATCAGCGCCCGTGAGGGTCAGTTGGGACTGATTCCGGGTTCCATGGGGACGCGCAGTTATGTGGTGAAGGGGAAGGGCAACCCGGAGTCGTTCTACAGTGCGCCTCATGGAGCGGGGCGGCGCATGAGCCGTAAGAAGGCCCGCGAGTCGTTCACCATGGAGGACTTTGACAGGTCGATGGAAGGGATATCGGTGCGCCGGGACAAGGCTTTCCTGGATGAGCTTCCTGGGGCCTACAAGGACATTGACGACGTGATGGAGCAGTCGAGGGACTTGGTGGAGGTCATCCATGAGTTTCGACAGGTGCTAAGCGTGAAGGGGAACTAGCAATACTACTTTACTCCAATCCCAACCTTCCCCCTAGGGGTGGGAAGGGGTTGCCGGAGAGGAGCGGACGATGATCACTTCATTCGATAGCCTGTATGCAGGGCATGTGGACATGGAGGACGTTGGGTATGGCGGGACGCCGGTGAATGACCGGTGGTTCTCTGACGATCATCTGGCAACGGTGTTCGACAAGTTGACGGCGATGGCCACGTTGATGGAGCGGACCGGTTATGGCACGCTGTGGATGGCGGAGCACCATTTCCAGCGTGAGGGCTACGAGTGCCTGCCCAACGTGCTGCTGGCCAGTCTGCACCTTTCTCACCTGACGAAGAGGCTTCAACTGGGTTGCGCCTTCAACATTGGCCCCATGTGGCATCCCCTGAGGCTGGCTGAGGACTATGCCACTGTGGACCGGCTCACTGGCGGGAGGGTGATTTTCGGGGTGGGACGGGGATATCACACCCGGGAGGTGGAGACCTTTGGGGCTCCGCTATTGGACCAGCCTGCGAACCGGGAGCTTTTCGAGGAGCAGGTGGAGATCATCTTCAAGGCTTTCAACGAGCCGTCGTTTTCTCACCAGGGCAAGTACTACCAGCTACCGGCGCATGTCCCGTACCGGGGATACGACTTGGAGGAGATCACGTTGGTGCCTCGTCCGCTGAAGACGCCGGTGGAGTGCTGGCAGCCCATACAGGGAGGGACGCAGCGGGCTATGGACTTCATGGCCAAGCACAATATTCAGGGGATGATCGGCGGCGGTGTTGCTGAGGGCGGGGCCATGGACCGGGTGGTGGTGGCTTGGCAGGAGGCGCAGGCGCGGGCGGGACGGGAGACGGAGTTGGGTGAGGGGTTGAGCATCGGTGTCCACTTCCATATCGCCGAGAGCCAGGAACAGGGAATGAAAGAGGCGGCCAAGTACTTCGAGGAGAACCTCAAGATGTTCGGGCCGTTGCGGTTGGTGCGGGGGCTGTCGGACGAACAAATGCGGGACATGGCCGACCCGGCGCGCGCTCCGTACGCGGACCTGCCCAGCATTGAGGCGTCGGTCAACGGCGGGGGCTACCTGTGCGGGCCGCCTTCCTATATTGTCGAGTCGCTCAAGCAGCTGGAGGCTCGGTATCCGGGTATGAAGCGGGTGAACGTGAGCCACCCCATGGGGGTGCCACAGTCGGTGATACTGGAGCACATGCAGGTGCTCGCGGAAGAGGTCATGCCGGAGTTTGAGGGTGTGACCTCTTCCGTGGCACCCGCACCTGCGGATGATTAAGCGTCCTGAGGGCTAGTCGCTGGCTGGGGCGTATTTCTCGCCGAGTTGGGTTTCCCAGCGGAGGTAGTGGATGGCGTCGGCGTAGTTGCGGTCGGGGCCGGCGGGCACCATGTCGCTTGGGGGGCTCATGACGCCGGTGAGGCCCTGCTCGATGTCGAGGGCGTCTTCGCGCCAGCCTGCCATGCCCTCTGCCAGCACCCACACCTCGTCGTAACCCATGTCAGACAAGGCGGCGCCGGCAAACAGGGAGTTGCGGCCGTCGGTGCAGACGACGCCTACCAGGGTGTTCCGGGAGGGGACCAACTGCTCGATCTGGAGCTCCAGCCAGCCGCGGGCAATCCAGTGGGAGCCGGGGATATGGCCGCGGGCGAAGTCCTGGGAAGTGCTGACGTGGACGATGTGAGTCAAGCGGCGGTTGATGAACTCCAGGGGTGTAGCCAGCTTGACCTTGCTAGAGGCCTCATCCTGACCCAGAACGACCGACTCCGGCATGCCTGTCTCGAGGGTATGTCCAGCGCGGGTCCAAGCCTCCGTACCGCCATCGACGGCGTATGCTTCCTGCGTCCCCATCTGCCGGTACCAGGAAGCAGCGAAGGTTGCCCTTGCCTTGCCGTCGCAACAGAAGACCACGGGGCAGTTGTGGACCACGGCGACATCGTCGGAGCGCTGGACGGCTTGGCCGCCGGGGAACCAGCGGAAGCCGGGTATGTGGCCTGCCTCGTATTCCTCTTCGGTGCGCACATCGACGAAATAGATGGGCTTGGAACCTGCCCTAGCCTGCATGGCCTGTAGTTCGCTGACGGTCAGGTAGCGCACGCCGTCTTCGGATGCGAGCCGGTTGGCGTAGGCCTCAGCGGCGGCTGTGCCTTCGGGGGTGGGCTCGGGGAGTTCCACCCGGTCGGCGCCAGTCTCCAAGTCGTAGCCCGCGAGGACCCAGCCGGAGGTGCCGTTTTTGAGGCCGATGGCGTTGTTGATGCCCATGCGTTGCAGCATGCGGGTGCCGATGATGGAACGGGTGCGGCCAGCGCAGTTGACGATGACGGTGGTGTCATCGTCCAAGTCCTTGGTGATGTCGGTGATGCGCAGAGGGAGCTCACCGTTGGGCATACTGCGACCGCCGGGGATGCAGAAGCGCCGGAACTCTTCCGGCGTTCGGGTATCGAGAATCACCATCTTGTCGCCCCGCTCGATGCGGGCGTGGAGTTCTTCGGCGTCGATTTCGGGGACGTGGTGGACGACCTCCATCTTTTCGCCAAAGTCCTTGCTGGGGACGTTGGTGCCCCATTCAGAGGGGAAGTCACGGCTGACCCAGAGGTTCAGGCCGCCTGCCAGCACGGAAACGCTGGTGTAGCCCAAGGCCTCCAAGGTGGCAGCGGAGAGGTCGGCGCGGCGCTGGTCGTCGTCGCAGACCACTACGTGTGTTCCAAGGTGGGGGACGGCGGACCATATCTGGGCTTCGAGGTGGCGGCGAGGGATGAAACTGGAGCCGGGGATGTGGCTGCTGTTGTATTCGCCTGCTTCGCGGACATCGATGAGGGCGAAAGGCGAGTCGCCCTTCATAAGGTCGTTCAGCTGCTCGGGCGAGATGTTGTTGGGCATGGTTGGCTACCTCCCATGTTGGAGTCGGTTTGGATGCAACGATTATCAGTACGATACTGGTGGCCTCATGCTGCGTCAATCAGAGGAGGTCTAAGCTCATCCTTCGCGGGTGAGGGTCGTCATCTCTTCAACCAGGTTGTGCTGGGCGCGGCGGTCGTGTTCTGCCCAGGCGTTCAGGGTAAGACTATGGTGGGCCAGTGAACTTCGGACGCTGGCAATCAGTGTCTTAGTCGGCTCTGGGCCAGGGCTACCGGGAGTTGTCTTGCGCTGCACGTTCCGGGTGGGGTCGAGGCACTCGCGAACTTGTGCTGCGGTGAGAGCGAGCTGCCGACCGGATACCCGTAGGGCCACGCGGTCGATGGCCTCGGAATCCACTTCATCCCAAGGGGCGCCTTGGGCCAACACCTCGCTGACCAGGTTGCCCACGATGCCGTGGGCCTCGCGGAAGGGTAGGCCCTTGTTGCGCACCATCAAGTCGGCGAGTTCGGTTGCGGTACAGAAGTCCTGACGGGCGCGCTGCAGCAGGCGCTGGCGATCTATGGTGAGGCCTTCGATGGTGCGGTGGGCTAGGCGGAGCATGGCGGTGGCTTTGTCGAGGGCGTCCCAGACTGGGGCGATGGCTTCGTGACTCATGTCCTGGCAGTGCATGAAGTTGACGCCTTTCTGCACGGTCAGGCTGGAAACAAGGGCTCCCTGCAAGGCGCCTGCGCCGGACTTGATGTACTCGAGGGTTACGGGGTTCTTCTTCTGGGGCATGATGCTGCTAGTCATGGCGACCTCGTCGGCCACCTCGACAGTGGCCCACTCGTTGGTGCACCACAAATAGAGGTCTTGGGCCATGCGGCTGAGGGTGACGCCCATAGTGGCGGTCGCCGATAGAAGTTCGGACACGTAGTCGCGGGAGGCGACGGCGTCGAGGGTGCTCTCGAGGATGTCGTCGAATCCCAACAATCGAGCCATCAGCGCACGGTCAATGGGGAAACCTGTGCCGGCGAAGGCGCATGCGCCCATGGGGCAGAGGTCCAACCGGGGGTACACCTGCAGCACACGCTGGGTGTCTCGCTCCAGTGCGCAGGCGATGCTGGCGAAGTAATGCCCCATGGTTGTGGGCTGGGCTGGCTGGAGGTGGGTGTAGCCGGGCATCACGGTATCTGTGTGCACTTCGGCCTTGTCTAGGAGCAGGCCTATGAAAGAGAGGAGAGGCCCGGCCATGGAAGGCAGGGCCTCCCGGACCGCGATGCGGGTTATGGTAGCGTAGATGTCGTTGCGGCTGCGCCCGGTGTGCATGCGGCCGCCGATGTCGCTGCCGATGCGCTGGATGATGGCGTGCTCCATGTTCAGGTATGCGTCTTCCAGACCAGGGTCGAAGGGCAGAGCTTCCACGCCTTGGGATTCCAGGTCCGAGAGGACGTCCAGCAGGGCCTTGGCATGCTCGGACGACAGGATGCCTTGGCGTAGCAGCATCACGACGTGGGCGCGATTGATGCGCAGGAGTATGCGGAAGTCCCGTCCAGGGGATGTGAGGGCCCGGGGTTTGAACAGGTACTCCACGACTTCTTGGGCTGGGCCTGCTTTGATTCGCTCTCGCACGGTCTAATACCTTCCGACTTGATAAACGTATTGCAGGTTGTTGAGGGCTCTCCAGACCAGGGCCCCCCGGGCGTTCACTTCAGGGAGCATGTCGTTGGCCTCTGTCCTGTTCCTGTCGCGTCCCGTGGTTGCGTAGTCTCTTTCCAAGGTCAGCCACTCGACAACTGTGTCCACATAGGCGCTGAAGTCCTCGTGCAACTTCTGCGTCGACTCGGGATAGGTTACATCACTAAGGTCATCTTGAACGTTGAGAATTTTGGTTACTACGTCACGTAACACGGAGGCCCTCTGGGATTGCTGGAGGCTGTCGCCCAAGGTCGCGTTCCTGCGGTCCACCTGTTCATCGACGGCCAGATAGATGGAGTTCATCTGCGCCACGTAGGTGCGTATCACTTCTCTTTCGGGGTCGTTCCAAGCGGAGATCCAAGTGTCCACCTGCTGCTGAAAGTCCTCATAGGTGATGCCCAAGACCTCTTCGATGGCGCGAGACAGGGACATGCCGCGGCCAATGCGACGTATCAGGTGAATGGGTGCATCGGCGGAGAATTCCCTGGTGATGTACAGAACTGCCATGTGGGCCTTGCCGTACTGCAGGGCGATGACGGTCGGATCAGTCTGCGAGTTCCAGAAGGCTTGGCTTTCCAGTTCCGCGAGGTTGCGGCCGAGGCCTGCGACTTGGGCGGCGGTCACATTGTCCAGCCCGCGGTAGGTCAGCAGCCGGGTGGCGTTGGGGCGTTCCGATTCAAGTCCAAGCTTGTTCTCGACGTATTCGGCTAGTCCTTCGTTGAGCCAAGCGGGAACTTCGCGGCCGTCAGACAACTCGCCGACCAGCAGGTGCACGTATTCGTGAGTGAGAACGCGCTGCACACCTGTGCGGAATTCATCGGTGCGCATGTAGATGCCGGGCCTAGAGCCAACGCTACGATAGAAGCCGTATTTGAAACCGATGTCGGTGCCTACAGCGTTGGCGATGGTATCCAAGTTGGTCTTGTCGCCAGCGAGATAGATGTCGGGTATCTGGGTGCTGCGCAGCCCGTACTCCTCTTCCAGCCTCTTGACCACCCAGGCTAGGTGCGCTTGGAGGTCCACAGCGAAACTGGAGGGGACGAGGGAGGCGATGTAGGAATCGGAAGCGGTGCCCTGATAGCGCCGCATTTCGAGCCCCACGGTGTCCACGTTCTGCACGGAAAGCTGTAGCTGGCTCACGGGGTAGGTCACCGTGTGGCGCACACCGTCAATGTTGATTCGGACAGTCCAGATGCCTTCCGTGTCCTTAGTGGCGATCCGCTGCCATGCGACAGCGCCATACTCGTCGGCGTACAACGACTGAATGGTGACAGGGTCGCCGTTCTCGCGGGTAAAGCGCCCTTCGTCATCGGTAATCCACTCGGCGGTCTCGTTCCTAGGGTCGACGAACTCAATGTCGACACGGCTCCAGGGGTCAAGACCGTCCAAGGTGAACAGGACGTCCCGTCCAGCAATGGGCCTGCCGGGGTGCACGGCGATGCTGATATCGTCGGTCAGTGTGATCCTGCTGGACGCGGAGGTTTGGGGAATCAGGGACAGGCTCGGCAGTTCGGACACAGCAGTCTCAACCTCGGTGGAGACCAAGCCGTGTATCTCATCCAAGGTGGGGCCGGGCGTGGGAGCGGGGGGCAGGGACGCGATGGCGTCGGCTATGCTGTTGTTGATCATCCCCTGTATATCCGAAGGCGTCGGTCCGGGGGTAGGCACGGGAGGCATGGCAGCTATGGCCTCGCCAATCCTGCCTTCGAGGAGGGAGTCGATTTCGGCTAGGGTTGGGCTGGGGGTTGGCGAGGGTCGGGATGCATCGTAGGCGTCGATGCCTTCCTGTACGACTCGGCGCACGTCTTCCTCGGTCGGTTGAGGGGCTGGGGTTGGCAGCCCTTGCAAGCCAGAGGCAACGGCACCTCTGATCAAACCCTCTATTTCTGCCTGGGTGAGAGCTGGGGCTAGCGTGGGAATGGGTGTGGGTATGGGTGGCGACTGCAGTCGTTCCACCTGATCAGTAAGGGTATTGATGTCCTGAGACAGGTCTTGGGCCAACGCCTGCAGATGGTCGATGCGGGGGTCGGGCGTTGGGGTTCCGGTACACCCAATGGCGACCAGTAGAACGAGGACAATTGCGACTGATGTGATGTATATCATGGGAGGAGGTGCCGTCACTTGTGATGTTGGCGGCAGTGTACTTACCACCTGTCTTGTGGGCAATGAGAAAATGTCATGGCTGTTCTGTGCTGTGATTGTCCTGCTGTCCCTGTCCCGTTGGGGCCTGTGGCGCGCCCCTTCTGGTGGGCCAACCGTGTAATGGGTTGGCGATGATATAATCCCTTGGCTCTTTGACCGCCTGGATGGCGCCACTCTCCTCTCGAGGAGCCACCATGACTCAGACTTATATCGGTGCGCCCATTACCCGCAAAGAGGACTTTCGCTTCCTCACCGGCAGGGCGACATATACCGACGACGTGAAGGCCCAGCATGTGTTGCATGCAGCCATCGTGCGGAGTCCCCATGCCCACGCGCGGGTGATCTCGATTGATACCAGCAAGGCTCGGGAGTTACCGGGAGTGGTTGCTGTGTACACGCACAAGGATGCTGCTGAGACGCTGGAAGAAATCAAGCCGATACCGATGCGGATGGCGCCGCTGCCGGGCTTGGACCGGTTCCTGCAGTATCCGCTGGCCCAGGACAAGGTGCGGTATGTGGGTGAGGCGGTGGCGGTGGTGATTGCTGAGAGCCGGTACCTGGCTGAGGATGCGATGGACTTGGTGGAGGTGGAGTATGAGCCTCTGCCTGCGGTCACCGGAGCGTATCAGTCGTTGGAGAATGAGACGCTACTGCATGAGCAGAACGATACCAACGTGGCGTGCGACTTCACGATAACGACGGGTGACGTGGATCAGGCCTTCCGGGATGCGGAGTATACGCGGACGGAGGAGTTCCACATCCAGCGGCACACGGCGAACCCCATGGAGACGAGGGGCCTTCTTGCTTCCTATGACAAGGGGCGGGACCAGCTGAACGTATGGGGAGAGACCAAGACCACGCATTTCAACCGGAAGGTAATGGCATCGCTGTTGGGGATGCCGGAGCACCGCATCCACTTCTACGAGCCGGATGTGGGTGGCGGGTTTGGAGTCAGAGGAGAGTTCTACTCGGAGGACTTCATAATTCCTTTCGCCTCCATCAAGCTGGGGAGGCCTGTGAAGTGGATTGAGGACAGACGGGAGCACCTGGTCTCGGCCAATCATTCGCGGGAACATATCTGCCGTCTGGAGGTAGCTGCCAAGAAGGACGGGACGATTCTGGGGATGCGAGTGACGGTGTATGGGGACATCGGGGCTTATGTGCGAACCCATGGGGTCATCGTGCCCACGCTTACGGCATCGAATATGGCAGGGCCGTACAAGGTGCCCAACTTCGAGGGCCGGGTGGTCTGCGTGGTGACCAACAAGATGGGGATGGGGACGTACCGCGGGCCGGGGGGCTATGAGCAGAGCTTCTCTCGCGAGCGCTTTCTGGACATCATGGCGCAGGACATGGGCATCGATATTGTGGAGCTGAGGAAGAAGAACCTCATTCGTCCGGAGGAGATGCCCTACGACACGGGGATAGATAACATGGTGATGCCCCATGTGGTCTATGACAGTGGTGACTACCCGGCTGCCCTGCAGACCGCACTGGATGCCATCAACTATGACGAGATCAAGCACCTGCAGGGGCAACTGGTGGACGGGAAGAGGCATGGGATAGGGTTCGGGTCTATGGTGGAGCCGACGGGTGTAGGTCCCTTTGAGGGGGCGCGAGTCGTTGTCACCGGGCCTGAGGAGGTGGCCGTCTATTTGGGGGTTGCCACCACGGGGCAAGGACACGAGACGGCGATGGCGCAGATTTGCGCCGACGGCTTGGGCGTGCCCATGGACTACATAACCTTCCACCACCGGGACACCGACCAGATGCCTTTCGGCATCGGCACGTTTGCCAGCCGGGTGACGGTGATGGGAGGGAACGCCGTCTATCACGCAGCGGAGCAACTGCGCGAGAAGATAGTGCGCATCGCTGCGGGGTATCTGGACGTTCCTCCGGAGCAGTTGGAGTTCGTTGACGGGCACATCCACCGGGTAGGCTCCAGTATCGAGGGGCCTCTGCTGGACCTGGGGCAGGTACTGGAGTTGGCGTCGCCCACGAGCCGGTATAACCAGGGCGAGATGGGTCTGGACAACACTTATTATTTCCGGGCAAGCCAGATACCGTATGCGTCAGGAGCCCACGCAGCACACGTCACGGTGGACCCAGAGACGTACAAGATCGAAGTGCTGGACTATGTGGTGGTGGAGGATGTGGGGAAGGTGATCAACCCGCTATTGGTGAAGGGACAGGTGCTGGGGGCTGCTTCGCAGGGCATTGGGGCCACGATCCTTGAAGACCTGGCCTACGATTCCAGCGGGCAGCCTCTAGCTACTACTTTCATGGACTACCTGCTGCCAACCAGCATGGATATGCCCCCGGTCCAGGCCGTTGAGATGGAAGTTGCGCCGTCTCCCCTAAATCCACTGGGTGTGAAGGGTGCTGGGGAGGGGGGAATCGTGTGCACCGGGGCCTCGCTGGCGAATGCTGTTTCTCATGCGTTGGGGGTGCAGGTGCATGACCTGCCGTTGAGCCCGGATAAGTTGCGGGCGCTGGCGAACGGGGAGGGTTAGAGGAAGGGATTCACTACGAGGACGCCGTTGTAGGATGAGCCTATGTCCTCTGTGAACGCTGGTCCAACGACTGGACCCGCTGGCTCAGTGCACGTAAATGCTTGAGGGCATTTATTTCAGTTGGACTATCTGCGGTCCCCATTGAGGGGACCGCAGATTTTTTGGCGGACGGCGGGACCGCCCGGTAGAATCCTCTACCCCAACACTGGCGGGCGCTTGCCTTGGGATGGAGATACCTGCTCGTAGGCGTGGGCTGCTTGGAAGATGAGGGCTTCTTCGAAGGGGCGGCCCATTAGCTGGAGGCCTATGGGTAGGCCTGAGGCGGTGAAGCCGCAGGGGATGGTGATGGCGGGGAGGCCGGTGGCGTTGCCGGGGTAGGTGTTGTGGGCGATCATGCCGGAGCCGGGGCCTCGCACGCGGTGTTGATGGCCGTCTAGGGTCATGGTGTCGGCGTCGATTCGGGGAGCCGGGACGGGTGAGGTGGGGCTGACGAGGAAGTCGACCTGCTGGAAGACGCGGGCGCACTCCTCTTTGATGAGGCGCTGGACCCTGAGGGCCTTGGAGTAGTCGCGGCCGAGGACGAACTGGCCTGCCAAGGTGCGGTAGAGGACGTTGGGGCCGTAGTCCTGCCAGCTGCTTTCAAGGTAGGGCTCGTGGGTGACGACGCCGTCGGCCAAGGTGGCTACACGGACGGCCCCGACGTATTTCATGAGGGGCAGGCTCACTTCCACGGGCTCTGCGCCGAGTTCTTCCAAGGCGGCGATGGCTTGGCGGACGCTGGCTTCGACCTCGCTGTCGACGGAGTCGAAGAAGTGGTTGGTGGGAATGCCCATGCGCAGACCGGCGACGCCTCCCTGTATGGAAGCCAGGTAGTCGGGGACCGGGACGGGGACGGTGCTGGGGTCGAGGGGGTCGTAGCCTGCGGTGGCTTGGAGCATGAGGGCGGCGTCGGCCACGGTGCGGGTCATGGGGCCGATGTGGTCGCCGTTGAAGCTGGTGACCATGAGGCCGCGCTGGCTGACGCGGCCGTAGGTCTGCTTGAGGCCGACGACACCGCAGAATGTGCCGGGAAGGCGGACGGAGCCGCCGAGGTCTGTGCCGAGGGAGGCGAAGGTGACTTCGGCGGCGACGTTGGCACCGCCTCCTCCGCTGGAGCCGCCGGGTATGTGTTCGAGGTTCCACGGGTTGCGGACTGCGCCGTAGTGGGGATTGTTGGAGGTGGCGCCGGCGGCGAACTCCTCGAGGTTTTCCTTGCCGAGGATGATGGCGCCGGCCTGCTTGCAGAGGGTGACGACGTGGGCGTCTTCTTCGGCTACGTTGTCGGTCAGGACCTTGGTGCCGACGGTAGCGCGGACGCCGCCGACCTCGATGTTGTCCTTGATGCCGACGGGGATGCCGGAGAGGAGGCCGGGGGCGTCGCCCCGTGCGATGGCTGCTTCCTGCTCGCGGGCTTGGGCGAGGGCTTGGTCGCCCATGAGGGTGATCCATGAATTGATGGAGGGCTGGAGGCGCTCGGCTTGGGCGATGGCGGCCTCGGTGAGTTCCACCGGTGAGATGCGACGGTCGCGGACCATGGCGGTTGCTTCAGTGATGGAAAGCTGGGTGAGGTCGTCGTTAGCCATTGGTGCCTCCCTCTGTTTCTTGCGCGGTGTCATGGGCGCCTTCTTGAGTGCCTTCCTGGACCCGCATCAGACGGCCCGACATAACGGATGAAAGGTCGAGGTCGCGCAGTTGAGCGATCTCCTGGAGGTAGGACTCGACCTCGGGGGCGACCAAGTCGAGTTCCTCATCGGAGAGGGGGACGCCGCCATATTCCTCGACGATGGCTTTGAGGGTGTCTTTGGAGACTGGCAAGTTGGACCTCCCTTTGTCCTTAATGGGCTTTTGCCGGCATGAGCGTTGCCGGGATGGGATGGGTGTGTGGTCGTGTTAGGTGGCATTGTAGGGCATTCTCGTGCTGTGTGGGGGTGCTTGAGGGTGGGACCAAAGGCGAGACCATGGTCGCGCGTTGGTAGCTGGGGTTGCAAGGTTTTGCAGGGCTTGTAGCATTCCCGTGGCATCCCGGTAGACAAACGGTGCAACTTCCGTGGCATTCCGAGTGCATTGCCGTGCAACTCCCATGGCATTCCGGTGGCACTCCCGGCGCATTCTCGTGGTACGGGAATGGCAACTGCGCAGCTAGGAGCCAGCTTTGAGGGAACGGTGGATGCTGGGGGAATTCTTATTTTGACTGCCAACTGCAAGCAAATAGCGGGCGCGGCCCTGCTTGATCCGGTGTGCGCCGGACTCACAGCAGGGATGGTGGGTGTGGAGATGTACGGCATGGCTATTTCTGCGCTTTCTCCTCGTTGCGGATGGCCTGAGTCATGACGAGACGCACGAACTCGGGGACACGGAGTTCGTGTTCAGTGGCGACGCGTTCCCACCGCTCGTATTCGGGAGGGGAGAGGGAGACGACGACTCTGACGGTCTTGCGCAGGACGGGGGTGGTTTTGGGCATTGGGGTTGGCTCCTTTGTTTTGGGGCGCGTCAGGTTCGGCTTGGGTGGCGGGGCGACGGTGCTCCTTGGTTGTTGTGTCTGGGGGTAGTATAGAACGGGTGTGCGGGGGCTTGTAAAGGGGGGAAATGTCATGGTGGGGGCCAAGCCAATGGTGGCGTGACGTCACAGCTTGACGATTTGTGAAACGGCTAAAGATAATGGTAGCTGTGACCCCACCAACCCCGTTCTACCTAATTGTCGGGGCTGCCCTTTGTGTGGCGGCGGTGACACTTGCATCGCTGCATATAGCCGTGGGATACCGATGGGTTGCCGGGGTAGTCCAATTTGGACAGAATGCGGGGGGCGTCCTGTTCACGGGGATAACCGTGTTATACATCGCATGGGAAGGGAGTGCCATGCTGGCAGAGAGATACAGGAGAGAGCAATATGAGAAGGGGCGTTCGGAAGGGCGCTCAGAGGGGCGTTCGGAAGGGCGCTCAGAGGGGCGTTCGGAGGGGCGTTCGGAGGCTATAGAAGAGGCCATAGAAGCTGACCGGCAGCGCAGGCCAGGCGAAACTCTGGAGCAAGCCTTGGAGCGGCTCGGAGCTGAGAAGTCGCAGCGGGGGTGAACAATCCGCATACTCTGTCCGCATACTCCGTTGAAGGCCTTGGCTATGTCGCCAAGGCCTTTGCGTTTTTCTTGGCAGGGCTCCAGGGGCAGCCTGACATCCAAGTTATAATGCGGGGCCATGACGACTGAGCGAGATTTCAGGAACACGCTGTATTACGGGGACAATTTGGCGGTGTTGCGGGAGCATGTGGCGGATGAGTCGGTGGACTTGGTGTATCTGGACCCGCCGTTCAACTCGAATGCGAGCTACAACGTGCTGTTCAAGGAACGAACGGGGGAGGAGTCGCCGGCGCAGATCAAGGCGTTCACGGACACATGGGAGTGGACGCAGGAGACGGAGCGGACGTACGAGCAGGACATCATTGTGAACGCGGCGGTGCCGATGGCGGTGAAGGAGATGGTTTCCGCGTTCCGGCAGTTCATCGGCAGCAACGCGATGATGGCGTATCTGGTGATGATGGCACCGCGGCTGGTGGAGTTGCACCGGGTGCTGAAGCCGACGGGGTCGATTTACCTGCACTGCGATCCGACGGCTAGCCACTATTTGAAGATTCTGATGGATACGGTGTTTGGGAAGGAGAATTTCCGCAGTGAAATCACTTGGAGGAGAACTACGAGCCACAACGACGCGGTTCGGAACTACGGAGCGCTAGGCGACATTCTTCTCTTCTACAGCAAGAGCGATGGGTTCCTATTCAGCCCCCAGTACACATCCTATTCCCAAGAGCACATAGACAAGACTTACAAGTATGTTGACGAAAATGGAAGGCGCTACGGCACGGACAACCTGAGAAGTCCCGGCCCACGACCCAATTTGACCTACGAGTACAAGGGCTACAAACCCCACGCCAACGGCTGGACCGTTTCCCGGGAGAGAATGGAGCAGCTTGACGCAGAAGGACGTCTTCACTTCCCGAAGAACAAGCAGGGACGTATTCGACGTAAGATATATCTAGACGAAATGCCGGGCGTTCCAGTAGGGAATCTCTGGGACGATATCAAGCCTGTGTCCTCACATGCGAAGGAACGACTTGGTTATCCCACCCAAAAGCCAGAGGTCTTGCTGGAACGCATCATTCAGGCGTCTTCGCGCGAGGGAGATATGGTGCTCGACCCCTTCTGCGGATGTGGGACGGCGGTGGCGGCTGCGGAGAAGCTGAAGCGACGGTGGATTGGGATCGACCTGACGCACCTTGCGGTGGCGTTGATGAAGAACCGGCTGAAGACGACGTTCAACATTGATGCGGGGAAGGACTACCTGGTGGTGGGTGAGCCTGAGGATGCGGGGAGCGCGCGGGCGCTGTGGGAGCAGGACCCGTTCCAGTTCCAGTACTGGGCGATGTCGCTGCTGGAGGCGCAACCGCAGGCGGACCAGAAGCGGGGTGCGGACAGGGGGATTGACGGGCTGCTGTATTTCATTGACGGGCAGAAGCGGACGCCGCAGAAGGTGGTGGTTCAGGTGAAGGGTGGGCATGTGTCGTCGCCGCAGATGCGGGATTTGAAGGGGACGGTGGAGCGGGAGAAGGCGGCGATGGGGCTGTTCATCACGTTGGAGGAGCCGACGGGGCCGATGCGGACGGAGGCGGTGAGCGCGGGGTATTACCACTCGGATATCTGGCAGCGGGATTATCCAAAGATACAGGTGCGGACGGTGTCGGAGTTGCTGTCGGGGGAGGGGTTCGATTTGCCGGCACGGCTGCCGTCGTTTGAGGCGGCGCAGCGGCATCGGGAGGAGGGGGAGCAGGGGCGGTTGGGGTAGGGGGTGTTGGGTTAGCGGGGGTCCTTCGACTTCGCGAGGGGGTTGTACATCCGACCATCTAGGTCAGATGTACAACCCCCTCGCTTCGCTCAGGACGAACGGGGGGTGGGGGGTGCTGGGGGGAGGGGGTGTTGTCACTGGACATGTCTTCTGGGTTCCGGCCTGCGCCGGAATGACGAGTGGTGGTTGGGGCTTCGGGCGAGTGGACTTGCCATCGAGTTCAGGCCGTGGGTTCCCGCCTTCGCGGGAATGACGGGTGGGGGTGTTGGGAAGAAGGGGGTGTTGTCACTGGACGTGTCTTCTGGGTTCCGGCCTGCGCCGGAATGACGAGTGGTGGTTGGGGCTTCGGGCGAGTGACTTGCCATTGAGTTCAGGCCGTGGGTTCCCGCCTTCGCGGGAATGACGGGTGGGGGTGTTGGTTGGTATGGGATGGTGGTTTGTGATGGGGGTCTGGGCCGTGGGGTCCCGCCTTCGTGGGAATGACGGTGGGGGTGTTGGTTGGTATGGGATGGTGGTTTGTGATGGGGGTGTGGGCCGTGGGTTCCCGCCTTCGCGGGAATGCACGGGGGTGGGGTGCTGTTGTGAACGCGACTTGCACGCCAGTCCGGGTTACGTGGGTTCCTGCCTTCGCAGGAACGACGGAGAGGGGGCGGGAATGACGGGTGGGGTTCGCTGGGGGGTGTGCTTGACCCTAATTGGGGTGTGGCATAAGCTGAGGCGCACCAACCAAGCGTTCACGGACGAACGTATAGGACTTGAATCGTAGGCCAAGGAGGCGCGTGTGGCCACTGATGTTAGGGGTCTTGCGAATTATGAAGAGGGGCTTCTGAGCCGGCGCATTTTCAGTGAGCAGGAGATTTACCAGCAGGAGCTGGAGAATATCTTCGCGAAGACCTGGCTCTTCCTGTGCCATGACAGCCAGATACCTAACCCGGGCGACTTCTTCACGACGTACATGGGTGAGGACCCGGTGCTGGTGACGCGGGACGCAGAGGGACGGGTTGGGGCCTTCCTCAATGTTTGTCGTCATCGGGGCAACCGGGTGTGCAGGGCTGATTCGGGGAACGCATCGGCGTTCGTGTGCGCCTACCATGGGTGGACCTATGGGAGCGACGGGAAGCTGATTGCCGTGCCGAGTCTGAAGGAGGCCTACTACAACGAGCTGGATACCGACAAGTGGGGGCTGATGCCGGTGGCAAAGATCGGCAACTACAAGGGGTTTCACTTTGCCACCTTCGACCCGAATGCCGAGTCGCTGCTTGATTTTCTGGGTGAGATGACTTGGTACATGGACTGCTTCTTCGACCGGCGTGAGGGTGGAGTGGAGGCCATTGGAGGCCTGTACAAGTGGGTGGTGCCGTCCAACTGGAAATTCGGGTCGGAGAACTTCGGCTCGGACCCGTACCATGTGCCGTGGAGCCATGCCTCGGCGGTGCAGACAGGTTATGCGAGCACGGCCAGCATCCGGGGGATTCCCCAAGGGCAGGTCGTGTCGCCCTGCAACGGCCATGCGGTGTTGGCCATCGGTCCCAAGGAGCCGTCGGACCCGCCGATTCCCGAGCTGACCCAGTATGAGGAGCAGATTGCGCCGGAGGTACGGCGACGCTTGGGGCCGCGGTCGGAGTTGCTGAACCCCATGGTGGCCACGGTGTTCCCGAACTTCTCGATAACCCGGGCAACTGCGAGGACGTTCCGGGTATGGCAGCCGAAAGGCCCGGACAAGATGGAGATCTGGGCTTGGATTTATGTGGACAGGGATGCGCCGTCGGAGGTCAAGGAGGCCCTGCGGTTGGCGGGGATACGCTCTTTCAGTCCTGCTGGAACCTTTGAGCAGGATGACATGGACAACTGGCAGGAGTGTTCCATGACGAGTCGTGGCGTGGTGGCCAAGCGATACCCGCAGAACATTCAGATGGGGATAGGCCGGGAGGGCTTTGACGAGGACCTGATGGGTGTGGCTGGGAAGTACCGGTACAGTGATAGTAATTTGCGGGAGTTTTATAAGTATTGGACGAAGTTGATGATGGGGTAGTGGGGCTGGCGGAGCCTCATTGGGCATGTTCGACCAAGGTAGCCCCTTCCATACGGGCGAACCTGCGGTCAAATGTGTAGAGAGGTGCAGCTTCGGAGCGTTTGGCTGCAGAGAAGACCATGAGGTCTGAAAAGCCGACGGGTGCATGGTCGTAGAGGTAGGCGGCGGCGGCCACTTCGTCGGAGTTCTCGACGACAAGGGTGTCGGAGGCTGTGAGACCTATCAGGGCCTCAGCGACTTGGGCACGGCTGAAGCGGTAACTGCGTTCGAGTACCCATGCAATTTCCAGCACGACCTCGCGGCAGATGAAGCCGGGGTTGCCGGGAGTTAACTCCTGAAGCAGTAGCCGGGCTGCTTCCGCTTGGTGAGGATCATCTTTCACGAGATAGCATACGATCACGTTGGTGTCGAACGCTATCATTTCCCAGCTGCCCCCTCTGCGATGGCACGATCCATGTCTTCCAAACTTATGGGTGGGCCGTCGTACTTCAAGCTGCCGAACAGGCGACTGGTGGGGCGCACCGGGAGTATCAGTACACCTTCATCGAGGACCACGTAGCGGACTTTATCGCCGGTCTTCACCGCCAGAGAGTCTCTGATGGCCTTGGGCAAAGTCGTCTGCCCCTTCGCGGTTATTGTCGATTCGATCATAGGGACCACTCCTCAGGTCACAATGCAGTGCCTTACATTTATCAGTCTAGCAATGCGGGTGGTCGTAGCGCAAGGAAGAGGCGCTCACAATTACAGGTTGGCGATTACCTCGCGACCGAAGTCCTGGAGCCATTCCAGCTTGGCGTCGAAGTCGGTGGGGAGGTTGTAGAACTGGCAGGTGACGTGGGTGAGGCCGACGGTGTCGCCGCAGTTGTGAAGGCCGTCGAGGATGTGGGAGTAGTTGCCCATGATGGCCCACTCGGCTACGTCCTCGCCGCGTAGCTCCAAGGCTAGGGGGACCATGGTGACTTCCTGCATGGCGCCGCCTTGGTAGCGGGGGAAGGTGAGGCGGCCGCCGGTCACTGCTTTTTCGTAGGCGTCGGCGGGGTCGTTGCCGATCAGCGTGGGGCGCCATGCTCCGATGCGCGTGGGTGGATTGTCGTGGGTGTCGTTCCACGATGTGCGGAAGGTGGCGACCAGATCCGATAGATCATCGAACCTGACCTGAGGGCCGGCGACCATGCCTTCGAGGGTACGGCCTGCGCGGGCGGCGGCGCCGTGGCTGTGGGCCGAGCCCCAGAGGGGTGGGTGGGGCGACTGGACGAGGGGCAGGGTGAGATGGGTGCCCGAGACGCTGTAGTAGCGGCCCTTGTGTTCGACGGGTTCGTTGGTCCAGAACTTGCGCAGGACATCGACTGATTCTTCGAAGCGGCCTGCGCGCTCTGAGCGGGCAATGCCTGAGGGTTCCAGTTCCATGGGGTGGTAGCCAAGGCCGATGCCGAGGTCGAGGCGTCCTTCGGTGATCTGGTCGAGGGAGGCGACGTTGTAGGCGACGTCCATGGGATTGAGGAGGGGGAGGAGCATGACTTGGACGGCGAGGCGCAGGTTGCCGGAGACGGGGGCGAGGCGGGCGATGAGAGGTGTGGGCTGCATCCCCCCAGCGAGGGAGGCTTGGTAGGCGTGGCTGAAGACAGCGAAGGTGAACCCGGCCTGCTCCATGGTGTGGAAGAGGCGCTCGGCTTGGTCGACCCACTGGTTGAAGGGGCGGGAGTGGCTGGGTGGGCCACCCATGAGGGACATGAAGACTGCGCCTAGTTCCATGGTTCCTCCTTGGTGGGGCGGGTTGGAGAGAGCTTAGTTACTACGGCTCGCTGTTCGGGACGTCAGGGGTTTCGCTCAGCGCGAACGGATTCTGCACGCGGATGCCGTCGTAGTTTTGGGTGTGGCTGAGGTCTTCGGAGTAGACGACGTCGCAGTCGGTTAGTTGGGCTGCTGCTAGGATGGCGGCGTCCCAGTAGGAGACTCCGAACCGCTCTCGTATGGTGAGGGCCCTGAGGACCAAGTCGACGGTGATTTCCTCTATGTGGAATCGTTGTAGAGGACGGATGTAGTCCACAGCCTGAATGTGGCTCAACGCTCCGAGGCGGGATGGCCGGGTAGCCTGAGTGTAGAACTCTTGAAGAACTTGCGCGGACAGGGCGATATCGGACCTTGTAAGAATAGATTCAGCTATATGTTTCTTCTCGGCCTCTTCCGGTACTGTGCTCACCGCGTAAAGCAAGACGTTGGTATCAACGAAATGCATCGCGGTTATACAACTCGTCGCGGGGCAGCCTATCGGCGGCACTGAAGCGGACCCCGCTGGCCTGGATCTTGGCGACCACCTCATCCTGGAGGCGGCGCAGGCGTTCGAACTCCTCCGTGGAAACCGGACTGGCGATGGGGTTTTCCATTTGCGTGCCCTTGGCTAGTTGGCGGAGGGAGTTGCAGACCAACTCGCTTATTGCCAGGCCTTTGCGGGAGGCCTCTTGCTGCAGTGCTTGGTATGTTTTTTCATCGACGGATACGGTGATGTTCTTCATGTCCATGGCTTCATGACTTTAGTGAAAGTCCATTATGGGGATTGGCCGGAGGGGTAGCAATACCGTGCATTCTCAGCCTTGGCCTTGGCGCATCAGCTCCTTGAGGCGGGATGGGCTGAGGGGGAGGTCGTGGATTTGGACGCCGAAGGATGAGAGGGCGTTGGAGACGGCGTTGGACAGGGTTGCGCCGGTGGAGACGATGCCGCCTTCCCCTGCGCCTTTGACTCCAAGGGGGTTGTGGGGCGAGGGGCCTGCGTCGAGTTCAAGGCTCTCAAGGTTGGGGACCTCGTTGCTGGTGGGGAGGAGGTAGTCCATGAAGGTGGTGGCCAAGGGCTGGCCGCTCTCGTCGTAGGCCAAGTCTTCGAGCATGGTGCCTCCGATGCCCTGCACCGCGGCGCCTACGCTCTGTCCATGGATGAGCAGTGGGTTGATAGGTGTGCCGACGTCTTCGACTACCACGTAGTTCAGTATGTCGGTCTTGCCGGTCTCGGGGTCGACGGCGACGTGGGCGGCGTGCATCCCGTAGGCGAAGGGGATGCCTTTGAGGCGGTGGTAGGCCATGACGTCGAGACCGATTTCGCCTTGGTTGTACTCGCTATTGGGTCCGGCCAGTTCCAGGACTTGGCCGAGATCCAGGACTGCGCCTTCGAGGGTGGAGCCTACGCGGCGCACCTCGCCGTCGACGAACTCCAGTTGTTCCGGGGGCACATCGAGGTAGCCGCCGGCGACCTCGAGGACTCGCTGCTTCAGTTGTTGGGCACCGGAGTAGACGGCGTTGCCCGCCATGACGGTACCGCGGCTGGCGAAGGTGCCGCCTCCGAAGGGCAGAAGATCGGTGTCGCCGTGGTAGATAGTGATGTATTCGATGGGGACGCCCAAGCCGTCGGCGCATATCTGGGCCATGATCGTTTCATGGCCTTGTCCCAAGGTGGTGAGGCCGATGTGGACAGCGACGTCCTTGGGGCCGCTGACGTAGACGCGGGCGGGCTCGGTGGGAGGGCCGGTGCCGGTGCTTTCCACAAAGCAGGAGATGCCGACTCCGTGATATTTGCCGTCGACTAGCTGTCCCTGCTGTTGCAGGAGGGCGTCGTAGTTGATGGCCTCGAGACCCATGCGCAGGGATTCGTGGTAGTCACCGCTGTCGTAGACAAGAGTGGGGAATCCGGGTGGACGGAGGTCACCTGCCCGATAGGGGAGTTCCGAGGAGCGCACTAGATTGCGGCGGCGGAACTCGGCGGGATCGATGCCGAGGTCCTGGGCAACGATGTCGAAGAGGCGCTCGCGGAAGAAGGCGGCCTCGTACTGGCCGGGGGCGCGGTAGGTACCTATTGCGACCTTGTTGGTGACTTGGTAGGAGGCTTCCCAGCCGTAGTTCTCGACCCGGTAGGGGCCGCTCAAGGCGCCTACCAGTACTGCCGTGATCAGCCCGCCGTGGGTGCGGACGTAGGCGCCGATATCGGTGGATACCTTGGCGCGCAGGCCGAGGATCACGCCGTCCTTGGTGGTGGCGATTTCCAGTTCGCATGTGTGCTGGCGAGAGTGGTTGGCGGACATGAGGTGTTCGCGGCGGTCTTCAATCCACTTGATGGGTCTGCCCAGCTTCTTGGAGGCGAAGGGTATGAGGAAGTCCTCGGGATAGAACTCGCCGGTGACGCCGAATCCGCCACCGGTATCGCCCTCGATGAAGTGGATGCGGTGCTCGGGCATGTCGAGCAGTCCTGAGAGGAGGTTGCGGTTGAAGTGGGGCACCTTGGTCATGCCGTACATGTGGAGTTGGTCACGGCCGGGGTCGTAGGAGGCGGTCAAGCCACGCGTCTCCAACGGGTTGGCAGTGTGGCGGTGGCTTTGGAAGGTCTCCTTGCGGGTGTATTCGGCATTTTGGAATGCGGTGTCGGGGTCGCCGTGGACGCGGGTGTAGTGGGCGGCTTGGTTGGTACCGTTCTCCTCGTGGAGCAGGGAGGTGTCGGCGGCGGAGGACTCGACGTCATGTACCGCTGGCAGGGGCTCGTAGCGGACGTCGATGACGTCGCAGGCGTCCTCAGCGACATAACGGCTGGAAGCGACGACAACCGCAACGGGCTCGCCTACGTACCTGACCTTATCGTGGGCGATGGGGTACTGGAGGAAGCGTTCCAGGCCCGGAAGAGCGGCCATGCGGAAGGTGATGTGGCGCAACCCGATGCTTTCGGCCACGTCGCTGGAGGTGAACACCGCTTCCACTCCCGGAATTTCCAGTGCCTTGGAGGCGTCGATGGAGAGGATGCGGGCATGGGGGTGGGGGCTTCTGAGAATGGCGGCGTGGAGGAGGTGCTGGAACTTGAAGTCGTCGGTGTATTGTCCGCGACCGGTCATGAAGCGGACGTCCTCCTTGCGGGTCAGGGGCTTGCCGATGTAGGTGGTCATGTATCCGTCCAGTCTGCCAGTATGGGGCCAGTATTCCGGTTTGGGCCGTCTTCCAGTATCGGCCAGTATTCCAGTTGAGGTCGTGGTGCGGAGCGCCTCAACGGGCGCGGGCGAGCTTCTGAATGGTGCGCACTTCGCGTGGCGGGTCCTGGTTGCGCCCGTAGATGGTCCAGGAGACTTCGGCCACGTAGATGCTGCCTTCGGAGTCCACGGAAACCCCGTGGGGGGCGATGAAGCGTCCCGGCGCCTCGCTCATGGGGCCGTCCCCCAGCCTAGCCAACGTGTTGCCTTTGATATCCATCAGGGAGACGCGGGGCCCGAGTCCGGGGGCGTCGGCGTTGAGGAAGATGGCGGAGCCGAACTCGCCTACGTATACAGTCTGGGACTCTTTGGGATCGATGTAGAGGCCGCAGGGGCGGGACATGTTGTTCCACTGGGTCTCGAACTTGCCGTTGCGGTCGAACACCTGAATGCGGTGGTTCTCCCGGTCAGCGACGTAGACCCAGCCGTCCTTGTCGGTGGCGATGTTGTGCACGATGTTGAACTCGCTGGGGCCTGTGCCGGGCTCGCCCCAAGAGAAGAGGAGCTTGCCGTCGGGAGAGTACTTGTGCACCTTGGCGTTGCAGTAGCCGTCTGAGACGTAGATGTCGCCGTTGTCAGGGTCTAGGGCGACGTGGGTACATTTGTTGAAGGGGTCGCCGCTCATGAAGGGGGTGGGCTGGCCCGGAACTCCCAGGGTCATGAGGACGCGGCCGTCGAGGGTGCACTTGCGGACGGTGTGGTCGTCGTCGTCGGTGCAGTAGATGGTGTCGTCGGGACCCATGGTGATGCCGTGGGCTCTGCGGAAGAGGTCTTCGCCCCAGGAGCGGAGGAAGTTGCCGTCCTTGTCGTAGACGATGATGGGGTGCTCGCCGCGGGAAAAGACGTAGACGTTGTCCTTGGAGTCCACGCCGACGGCTGCTGCCTCGCGGTAGGTCCAGCCGTCGGGAAGATTGCCCCAGCCCTCGACCACCTCATAGGTGTGGGGAGCGATGCCCACTGTTGCCATGGTCGTTACCTCGTTTCGAGCGTCGTTGGTTTGCGGAGCGCTTCTCTACACGCGGGGGCCGTCGGCTACGGGTTGGACGTGGCCGCAGGCGTCGCAGGTGCGCAAGTTCTCCTCGGACTCGAAGTCGGCGGTGAGGTCGTGGATGCTGCGGAGGGTCTTGCCGTCCCACTTCTCGGCTTTGTGGAGCCTGGCGTCGCACTGGTTGCAGTACCATTCGAAGCCGTCGGCGTCGTCGGGGCGGCGCTTGCGCTCGATGACCAAGCCCACGGTGCCGGCGGGACGCTGGGGTGAGTGGGGCACCATGGCGGGGATGAGGGCGACCTGGCCTTCCTTGACCTCGGAGCGCAGGCGCTTGCCGTCTTCAAAGTACTCGATGACGATGTCGCCCTGAATCTGGTAAAAGAATTCGGGTGAGTCGGTGACGTGGAAGTCGCCGCGAGTGTTGGGCCCGCCCACGACGATCATGATGAGCTGAGGGTCGTTGTACAGCACACGGGAACCCATAGGCGGGTTGAAGGAGTCCTTGTTTTCTTCGATCCAGCCCTTCAAGTCGAAGGGTACCAAGCTGTCGATCATTGTTTCCTCCTCCGGCCGACGGTGCGCCGGCCTCCTATTTCAAGAGTCTGTTTGCGATGCGTTCCATCTCGCGGAGGGCTTCCTGTTCGTCGTCCTGAAGGAGCCATGGTACGACGGTGTCGGCTCCGGCATCAGCGTAGGCTTCGACGAGGGATGGGTCGGTGGAGTGGTCGGGGAGGCCGAAGACGCAAATGTCGATGCATCCGCGTGGACGGCCTGCCTTCTCGGAGAGGTCGTCGAGGGTGGCGCGGGCTGTTTTGGTGGCTTCCACGGTAAGGCGGGGAGCGAGCCAACCATCGGCGTGGGTGACCAGGCGCTGGAAGATGGTTGAAGGCCAGCCACCGAGATATATGGGCGGGCGGGGTTTCTGCACTGGTTTGGGATCCATGTCGATGGCTGGGATGTCGTAGTACCGGCCCTTGAAGCCGTTTTCTGGTCCGGCAAAGATGGTCTGCATCGCTGAGAGAGCCTCGGCGGTCTGGGTCCAGCGGTGATCGAAATCGACGCCGAAGAGTTCCAGTTCCTCCCGGAGCCAGCCGGTGCCGACGCCGAGGATGAACCGGCCCTTGGCGTAGGTGTCAACCGTGGCGACGAGCTTGGCTAGGTGGGCAGGGTGGTGCTGGGCAACCAGCGAGATGGATGTGCCGAGCTTGATGCGGTTGGTGACGGCGGATGCCCTACCCAAGGCGACGAAGGGGTCCATGATTTGCCAGTAGACGTGGGGAGTCTCTTGGGCGTAGTCCTGGTCCTCAAAGCGGCGCGGGTGTTGCGAGTCGACACGGGCGGGTATGGCAATATGCTCGGGCACCCAGAAGGAGTCGAAGCCGAGTTCTTCGGCACGCTGGGCCAGCACAGCAACGTCGGGGGAGTTACTGCTGAGGAGGACGAAGATACCGACCTTCATTATCCGAGTCCCTCCAAGGCGCAAAGCAAGCTGGCTCTAGGCTTTTCAGTGGGGGTAATGATACCACCTGTCACGGCCGGAAATGCGGATGGCTAGGGGTCTTTGGCCTTGAGACGGCGGAGGTTCAGAATCCATGACAACTCGTCGTCCTGGGAGGCCTCCCGCTCCAACTCCGGGGCTAGGTCGATGGCCCTGTCCAAGTGATAGGCACCCTGCTCGAGGTCGGCCAACTGGGACAGGCAACGGGCGGCGTTGTAGTGGGCTGAGGCGAAGCCGGGGGAGGCGTTCACGGCTGCCAAGTATTCCTCAAGGGCGTCCTCCACACGGCCCATGGTCTCCAGGGTGGCGCCCTTGTTGCTCAGGGCTTCGGCAAAGCCGGGGCGCAGGGAGATGGCTTGGTCGAAGTCTGCTAGTGCCGCTTGGTAGTTGTCCTGCGCGTCGTAGGCTAGGCCGCGGTTGTTGTAGGCTTCGGCGTCGTCGGGCTGAAGGTTGATGACGTGGGAGTAGTCCTCTGCTGCCTCGTAGAAATAGGTGTGGGCGTAGTAGACCTTGGCCCGGTTGAAGAAGGCACTGGCGTTGTTGGGATCGATTTCGATGGCAGCGGTGTAGCCCTCCACAGCCTCCCAGGGCCATCCCAACTCCTCCACGGAGGCTGCGCGGTTGAGGTGGGCGTTGGAGAGGTTGGGGCGCAACTCAATGACGCGGTCGTAGGACTGAACTGCCTGGTCGTGGCGCCCTAGTTTGGCCAACACCACTGCCTTGTTGTAGTAGGCCTGCAGGTACTTGGGGGCAAGACTGATGGCAGCATCGTAGTCGGCCAAGGCAAGGTCGGTGCGGCCCAACTCGTCCCACGCGTTGCCTCTCTGGTAGTGGGCTTCCTTCAGTGAGGGCTCGCGGGCCAGCAGATCGTTGAACTCTACCACCGCCGCATCGAGTTGTCTCAGGCGCAGGAGGGCCAAGCCTAGGTTGAAGTGAACACTGGAGTCGTTTGGTTCCTTCGATTGCAGGGAGCGGTAGACTCGGGCAGCATCGTCGTAGCGTCCGACGGCAAAGCAAGCATTTGCGTATAGCAAGCTGTTGTTCGCGCCCTCGTTCGAGGCAATGTCGAGGAGATCGTGCATCTTGCGGGCTGGCTCGCCGTGGAGGTAGCCGCCACGAGGGGGTGGGGTGAGCATGCCGGTGCCGTAGCCGCACTCCTGGAGGGCTTGGGCTAGCAACAGTTCTGAGGGGAGTGGGGTAGTCATTGCTAGGAAAGACTAACTTCTGCTTGGATTTGTCGCAAATCATAGTGGCCAAAGCAGGCTTTGGTATACTGGCTAGGCTGGCAGGTTTGGACCAGCAACCTCCAGTGAGTAACTCTAATCGTAACGGACGGAAAGGAGCCGAGAGTGCAAAGTTTGACGACTGTGAACAAGGGCGGCCGTGGAGGCGGGGGCGGTGGCAAAGGTGGTGGGAGCAAGGGTGGAGGAGGCAAGGGAGCTGGGTATCCCAGCACGACGGGAAACCCGTCGGGTGGGGGGCGCGAGAACGGACCTAGGAAATAGACCCCGGTGATTCTTTGCCGATGATGAAGTGCTCGGAACCACGAAGATAGAGCTGGGATGGATGGGTCAGTCGTTAGGATGGTCAGAAGACGTGCGTAAGGCTCATTAGCTTGCGCTCCAAAATAGTGACCACTTTCGAGGACGCGGTCGCGGACATACCGGATGGCGTCACCATTATGTTCCCTGGTTTCGGAGGCATCGGGGCTCCTCAGAATCTGATCGCAGCCCTGCATCGCAAAGGAGTCAGAAACATCACCGGCATCACCAACGATCATGGCGGCTTGGACGGCCGCATGGATGTGGGGACTCTGGTTGAGGCTGGGCAGATACGCAAGCTGGTCTGCGCTTTCACGGCGATGCCCCATCCTTCGATGGTTACACCCTTTGCCCGCTTGTATGAGGAGGGGCGTGTTGAGGGGGAGTTGGTGCCACAAGGCACGTTGGCGGAACGGATTCGGGCTGCTAGCGCGGGCATCGGGGCTTTCTACACCCCTACAAGCGTGGGCACCGAGGTTGCGGAGGGGAAGGAGCACCGGGTCATCGACGGGCGCACCTACGTGCTGGAGTACCCTCTGTATGCTGATTATGCACTCATACGGGCTTGGCGTGCTGATGCGATGGGCAACCTGCAGTTCCGGCGGTCGCAGCGCAATTTCAACCCCATCATGGCAGCCGCCGCTACCACGACCATTGTGGAAGTGGAGAACCCATTGGAGGAGCGGGGAGCGATCCCGCCGGACGAGGTGCACACGCCGGGCATCTATGTGGACCGCATCGTCTGGGTACCGCCGGATGGTATCTGGGCCTGATCCGAGGGAGAGGCTAGAATCGGTTGTTGACCTGCTGCAGATTGAAGCGGTCCCGGCTGAACTGTTCTGCAGCGACGTCCCAACCCAAGCCCACGTGATGGGATGCGGCGTGGGCGTCGCGGTGGAAGCGCTGGATGGGGCTATCGCTGTACAGGCCGTGACCGCCGCTGGCCTCGAAGATGCGGTCGACGGAGCGTACTGCGAGGCGGGCGACATAAGTTTCCTTGAGGCGGTAGGCGGCCCGCTCCGCAATGGTCGGGTCTTCATGGCGCCGGGCCCGGTCTGCCATCTCCTGGGCGTCGGTCAACATGATGGTGCGGGCGGCAAAGTGCTCAGCGGCTGCCTCGGCGAAGCGGCCTTGTATTCCACCCGATTCGCCCATCTTGCCCCGTGTGGGCGACACCATGTCGGTGACGTAATCCTGGAATGCTTCCAAGGCCCCTTGAGCCATGCCTACGATGGGGCAGGCCAGAGTGTAGGCGAAGATACTGTGCAGCGGGACACGGTAGTTGGGGTCGTCGGCATGCACCTGACGCCCTGGGGTGTTGGCCTCACCCGCGTCTCCGTAGAGGAAGGTGCGGTACTGGGGAACGAAAACGTCCTCTGCGAAAACGTCCTTGCTGCCCGTACCCCGGAGACCGGAGACGTACCAGTTGTCGATGATGCGGAATTCGGTATTGGGGATGAGACAGACCATGGGGCCGGCAGTGCTGGCTACGGTGAGCATGCCCCATGTGGAGGCGTCACACCCGCTGGAGAAGCTCCAATGGCCAGTGACACGGTAGCCGCCCTGCACTTCGGTGACCTTGGTCCGGGCAGGATTGAATGAGGTGCAGGAGAGGGTGTCCAGCGACTCGGCCCAGTATTCTTCCTGAGCCTGCTCGGGGAACATGCCGGCGAACCAGTTGTGGCTGGCCCAGATGGCGTAGCACCAACTGCTGGAGCCGCAGCCACGGCCCAGTTCCGAGGCGATCTCAAGCATGACACGGTAGTCGAGGGCGTGGCCGCCGTAGCGGGCTGGTTGGGGGGCACGAAGCAGGCCGAGATCGATGAAGTCGTCGATGGTGTCTTGGGGCACATGTCGCAGTTCCTCGGCGTGGCTGGCCCGTTCCCGGAGTATGGGCACCAAGCCGCGTGCCCGCTCCAGCAACTCCTCACGGCTCGCCATAGGGCACCTCCGTACCACGGATGTGATGGGTCAAGATACCATCTTTGTGGGAGGGCGGAAAGCGGGAGGATGGGGGAGCGATGCTTGGGGTCTGAGGCGAGCGATGTGGAGCGGGTGATGGGACTCGAACCCACGACCCTCTGCTTGGGAAGCAGATACTCTACCACTGAGTTACACCCGCGTGCCTACTATTGTCGGCCACCCTACCGGTTGTTGTAAAGCCTCCGGGGGGGGCAGGTTCTCTTTGACCACTACATGAGGCGTCCACTATAATGCGCAAGCTGTAACACCACTCTGATCCTGAAAGGTAGGCCGATGCAAGAGGCTGTCCTGCATCCTGCAGCCATCCTAGCCGAGCTGAAAAAGAACAAGATTACCCATGTGGTCTGGCTGCCCGACAGCGAGACCAATTTCATGTACCACCAGCTCACTGCCGACCCTGAAGTCGACCTCATACCCGTTTGCCGCGAAGGTGAGACCATGGCCGTGGCCGCTGGTCTCTGGCTGGGTGGCTGCAAGCCAGTGGTGCTTATCCAGAATACCGGCGTGTTCGAGTCTGGTGACTCCATCCGTGGACTGGGCGTGGACGTCAACCAGCCGCTGGTGATGCTGGTGGGGTATCGTGGCTGGGACCGTCACGGCGTTACCCGGGACTCGGCAGCTAGGTTTATCGAGCACATCCTTTACGCTTGGGGCATCAACTACTACCTGGTTGAGGCCGACGAGGACGCTACTCGCATCAGCGAAGCCCTAGAAGAGGCGGAGCGTACCCAGAAGCCCGTTGCAGTGCTGGTGGGCTCCGAATTCGGGGCAGAATAAGCTCGAGGCTGAATCGTAGGAATAGGAGAACCCTGCAATATGATCACCAATTACGACGCCTGCCGGATCGTGGAAGAACACCGCGGTGATGCGGTGGTTGTCACTGCCATGAACGCAGGCAACTGGAAGTTCGGCTGGCCTGCGGTAACTCATCGCGAGGAGCTGGATCTGCCGGTGACGGGCGCAATGGGCAAGGCCTCTTCCGTTGGCTTGGGCCTAGCACTGGCCCATCCTGAGCGGAAGGTAATCGTGCTGGACGGTGACGGCAGTCTGCTGATGAACTTGGGCACCCTTGTCACCATCGCCAACAAGCGGCCGGAGAACCTGTACCACTTTGTGTTCGAGAATGGCGTGTATGCCGTTACCGGCGGTCAGCCGACACCCGGCAGCGACAGCGTCAGCTTTCAGAATATGGCCAAGGATTCGGGCTATGTCGCAGCTTACGAGATTGAGGACACCGAAGACCTGGCCACCAGCGTAGGCCGTATCCTGGATGAGAAGGGGCCTGTGCTCATCTGCCTCAAGGTACAGCCGGAAATCGAGAATACCCCGGTGCAGTTCCGGCAGCGGCCCAAGCGCAACGTCTACACTGCCATGGAAGAGTTGCCCAAGGCACTGGGCCACTAGTCCCAGAGGCGGGCCGTCGTGCTGAAGGGACTGGCCTCTGGTCTTTTGGGCCGCGCCGTTGGGCTAGGGCTTTTCGGGGTCGGTTTCTGGGCATTGGCCAAGGGCTTTATCGACTCCAACGTACCCATTGCCTTGTTGGGCTGTGTTCTGATGGTGGGAGGCATGTGGGCCATGGCGCATTTCCGCCGAATGATGCAGGACTAGGTGGACGCTATCTCATGATTCCTGCCCGCGAGGCCCTTCAAGCTATTTCCCGTCTTCGTGGCGATGCAGTCGCCGTTGCTACGACAACCCCCCTGCGGCTATGGGGCGAGCTTTCCCAACGGCGTGATCTGGATGCCGACCTCTCGGATTGCATGGACAAGGCGTCGTCGCTGGGTCTGGGGCTGGCGCTAGCGCAGCCGGACCGGCAAGTGATAGTCCTGGACAGCGACACCGCCGTCAGGGCCAACCTAGCCGGACTGGCGACGGTAGGGGGCGCCGCCCCGCCCAACATGGTGCACTTCGTGCTGGAAGACAAGACCCACCTGCCCACTGACGGAATGCCCATCACCCCATTGGAGAAGCTGGACTACAAGAGGCTGGCGGAGGAATCGGGCTACAGACGGGTGTTCGGCTTCGATAATCTTGAGGAGATGGTCCTAACCTTGGAGGATGTGCTAGAGGGGCTGGGACCGACCTTCGTCTCCCTGCAGGTGGCCTACGACGACGCATCGCTACCCGGCTATCCGTCGCGACGGATGGGAGAATCAATGGCGGAGGTCCGACGAGCTCTGGCCCCTAGTGGGGAATTGCGCCCTTAGAGTCGTCTACAGGCAGCCAGCACTGGCTAAGATTTCTCGGGTAGCTGGCGACAGATCGTCTTCGTTCCTCTGAATATCTTCGTCCAATTCCGCGATCAGGGCTTCCATTTCACCCATTTTGCCTTCAATGTCCTCCATATTGCTGAGCAGTTCTAGGAATCTCTCGTCGTCTCCTTCTTCTGTTGCCTTCTCTATGTCCTGCATGAGTTGCAACATGCCGGTTTCTTCCAGCGCATCAAGCGAAGACTCGAGACTCGAGACTCGCAGGGCGTGGAATTCCTGCAGCTCCTCTGGCGGGTTCCACATCTTGATGTCAGCCAGCGCATCCTCAAGCGCGCCAAACCCGGTGGCGAAGCCCTGATTGAAGCCGCCATCCAAATCATCGAACCTGTCGCCCAAACTGGTGCACGCCGCCGCGTATTCTTCGACCGTCATGCGAGGGCTGCCGCAAGCGAGGGTTGCCATGAGAACTAGCGATACGAGGACTAGGAGCGTTCGAGGCATGTTGCCTCCCCTAAGAGTGTCGAATGCGTGGGGCCTCGTGTAGGCCAGCAGAGGGCGACTTAAGTGTCAGCCAGCCGCTCGGCATCCCTGATGTAGTCGATGGTCTCGCGAATTCGGCGAGTTGTCTCGGACAGAGGTTCGCACCAGCCAAGGTAAAAGCACAGGCCGTGTAGTTGGCCTTGTCTGGAAAAATAGCGGCCCACCAAGGCCCTTACTTCCGGGTCTTGAGACGCCAGCGTATCGAGCCCTCGGGTTGTGTCGGGCGATTTCTCGGGTTCCGTGCCGGTGCGTGAGAGTATGAGGGCATCGGTAGCCCGCCTTGTCGCGCACCATGCCTTCTCAGAGGCATCACGGACATCTTCAGCAGCCAGACGGTCCAGAGCAGCTGCGTACATGGCGTGCGCATCAGCGAATATCAGGGCCGCATCGTTGGTGATGGTCATGGGTTGCCTCGTCCCTAAACGTCCGCCAGACGCTCGGCGTTCCTGATGTAGTCGATGGTGTCACGTATCAACTGCTCAGTGTCTAGCCGAGGTTCGCACAATCCCACATAGAAGCATTCGCCGTGCAAGGTTCCCTGCCTCTCGTAGTAGCCAGCCCGCAGTCGGCGGGCCGCTCGCTCGGTCCTAGCGAGTTCACGCAATCTGCTTCCGGTTTCTGTTGAACGCTCCGGCTCCACGCCGGTGCGGGCCACAATCAAGGCGTCAGTTGCACGTTTGGCGGCGCACCATGCCTTCTCAGCGGCATCACGGACGTCATCAGCAGCCAGATGGTCCAAGGCAGCTGTGTACATGGCGTGCGCATCAGCGAATATCAGGGCCGCATCGTTGGTGATGGTCACATTGAATCCCCTTTGTGACCAGGATAATCGATTCGAGACCTATATCCGGGCCGCGGTTCCTACGCGCTCTTGGTAGTCGGAGCGGGCTTTCTTGATGGAGCCCTTACGGAGGTCGTCTAGGTAGTCCACGTGGTCCCGGGCCCAGTCGCGGGAGACCTCCAAGCCATCGAGGCTGCCTTGGAAGTGGGGGGCGACATAACGGGCCAACAGCTCGTAGCTGTGGAGCATCTTCTCGCGGGAGGTCCACTCGGCCACAGTCACCAGCAGGCCGCCGAAACCACCGCTCTGCTCTTCCAGTTGCTCCATGCGGGCGATGCAGTCGTCGGGGCTGCCGACTATCCAGACTCCACGATCGACCATTTCCTCGATGATGCGCTCCGGCGGGACGTCGGGCAGGGGTTGGCCCAAGGTCTCGTGGAAGTACTCGGTGAGCCAACTGGCCGCGCCCATGCGGGCCTCGCGGAAGGCCTCTTGGCGGCTTTCGGCTAGATAGACGGGCATGACCAAGCGCCAGTCGTCCCGGCTGATGGTAGCCCCGGACTCGGCGGCGGCGTCTTCCGCTATCCCCCAGACATCGCCGAGGGTGACTTTGCCGTATTCCTGCCGAGGTACGCCGAGGGACAGCAGACCTGCACCATACTTGCCCGCGACTTGGGGGCCGGAGGGGGACTGGGCGGCGGCCACGGCGATGGGCATGTGGGGACGCTGATAGGGTCGCAGGTGCAGGGTCGCATCATGCAACTCGAACCAGTCGCTGACATGGGTGAAGGGTTCAGTCTCTTGGAAGAGCCGCATGATGATGCCCATGGACTCGTCCATCATCTCCCGCTGGCGGCTGGGCTGGATGCCCAGCATGTGAGCGTCGCTTACCAGTGCTCCCGGACCCACTCCGAGCATGGCCCGGCCACGAGTCAGGTGGTCCAGCAGCACCATGCGGTTGGCCACCATGAGGGGGTGGTGGTAGGGGAGGCTGATCACGCCCGTGCCCAACCTGATATGCCGGGTCCGCTCGGCGACGGTTGCCATGAACACCTCGGGGGAGGCGATGATCTCCCAGCCCGCGCTGTGGTGCTCCCCGATCCAAGCCTCGTCATAACCGAGCTCGTCCAGCCACTGGATGAGCTGGATGTTCCGTTCCAGTGATAGCGTGGGGTTCTCGCCTACCCGGTGGAATGGTGCCATGAAGATACCGAAGTCCTTGCGCTCCACCGACATTCCACCGACCTCCTGCCGCTCATCGGGGCACTCTGCCACGAGGCAGTCCCAAGCGTATATTCAGCTAGGATTTCAGTTCGCAGTGTAGGCGGGCTAAGCCGCTAGTGTCAAACTCGCTCATGGTCGCGGCGATGGTAGGAGAGAGGGCATCGCAAGTGGTGCTCCAATGGGACCAGAGATCAAAATGTGTGCGTGATAAACTGGTCAGTAGACGTGCAATTATGCCATGGAGGAGCAGCATGACCGAGCTGGTCAATGAGAAGTGCGAGGCCTGTCGGCGCGATTCGCCCAAGGTTACCAATGAGGAAGTCGCCCAGCTACACCCGGCAGTGCCGGAATGGGAGATCGTCGAAGAGGCGGAAATCCCCAAGCTGCGGCGGGTGTTCCGATACCCTGATTTCGCTGCCAGCCTAACCTTCACAGACGCAGTGGGAGCCCTCGCCGAAGAGCAGGGGCACCACCCAAGGATTGTCACTGAGTGGGGCAGCGTCACCGTCACCTGGTGGACTCACAAGATACGGAACCTGCACCGCAACGACTTCGTCATGGCGGCCAAGACGGACCAGTTGTACCAGCCAGAGGCCTGAGCAGGGCCCTGATTGCGTTTTTCGGCTATTACGCTGGAGTTATCTGCATGGTGACGGTGTAGCCGTCTTCGTAGGTGGTTGTGTGGCCTTTGCCGGTGGTGTCCTCGATGAGACGCACATCGCCGGGAAGGAATGTATGCGAGGTGCCGTCGCTGAGGCCTATGGTGGTCCTGCCCACTAGGCCCACCTGCCACCGGCGGAAGGGTGCGGGGTGCCAGTCCAGGTATCGGCCCGGCTCCAAGTCCTGCACGCTGAAGCTCATGGTTGCTCCCGACTCTTTAACAGCGGTGAACTCGCTGGCCGAAATCTCCTCGATGTGACTCTCGCCATCGTCGCCGCTGTACAAGCGATAGACTCCCATTCTCAGACCTCCTGTGCGTATGTGCCCATGCACTTGTGTAGTATTCTCGCTATCGATGCTAGCAAAAACAGGGGCGTGGCGGAAGTCGTAAGCCTCAGGGTTCAAGGGTTCTGCCCATGCCCATATGCCATGACAACTGCCCCTTGCTGCCGGGCCAAGTATGCCTCTACTATGATGTGGTGGTCCTAGGGAGCCGCCTCTCTCCGACTATCGGGTTCCCGCGTCCATTCAGCTTAAGTCCAGCCTCTCCAAGCGTTGCCGCGTGGCGCAACATACGAGACCAAGAAGGAAACCAGTGACAGAGCCAATAACTGCCTCTAACGGTACAAACTCAGCCAAGCTGGCGATACGCACCAACGGCTTGGTAAGGGAGTTCGGGTCGGTGCGCGCCGTAGACGGCGTGGACCTAGCAGTCAAGGAAGGCGAAATATACGGATTCCTCGGGCCCAACGGTGCTGGCAAAACTACGGTTATACGCATGCTCGTAACGCTCCTCGCGCCCACTGCCGGGTCCATTACCGTCGCCGGAGTCGACGTCCTGTCGCACCCCGACCAAGCCAGGTTGCACATCGGTGTCGCCCTGCAGGACGCCGCCCTAGACGCCAAGCAGACAGGACGCGAGTTGCTTCGCATGCAGGCCCAGTTGTACGGCCTTTCGGGGCGCCAAGCTGATGGCCGCATCGCCGACCTGTCGTCGCTGGTGGACATCGGTGATGCCATGGACCGTTTCATAGGCACCTACTCCGGGGGCATGAAGAGGCGCCTGGACTTGGCCGCCGCCCTGATCCACCGGCCGGAAGTGCTCTTTCTCGATGAGCCCACCACTGGCTTGGACCCCATCAGCCGCTCACGAATCTGGGAAGAGGTGCACGGCATCAACGAGCAGATGGGCGTCACCATCTTCCTGACTACCCAGTATATGGAGGAAGCCGATTCCCTAGCCCACCGCATCGGCATCATCGACCGTGGCCGTCTTGCGGTGGAAGGGACTCCTGGTGACCTCAAGCGGGCGCGGGGCGTCGACCTCATTCTGGTGAAGCTGGAACAGGACGTGGAACAGGCTGCTGCGGTCCTCACGGACATCGCCGCAGTGAGCAGAGTCGAAGTGCATGATCAGGAACTGACCCTGAGCGTTACCAACGGCGCCGCGTTGATAAGCGCCGTGGCCCTAGCCCTGAACGAACGCGGAATCGCCGTGCAGGAACTCACGCTCCGTACCCCGACCTTGGATGACGTGTTCCTACAAGTAACAGGCGCCCGCTTCCAGGATGGGCAAGCCCCCCAGTCGTCGGCCTCTCTCGGTACTCCCGATTCCGCTGGTAGGGACGACTGACACTGCGCCGACCAGGTCCCTTCAACCGTCCAATCAGCAGCACAAGGAGGCCCCATGCAAGCTGCCGCGTCGCAGCCGCTTGTCCGCGCCCGAAGAGGCGGGTTCCTGCGGGATATGGTGACCGTATCCCAGCGTGCCGTGCGTGCCACAGTACGTGACACTGAGGTTATCATCCCAGCTCTGGTCATACCCGTCTTCATGTATGCGATGACCGTGGGGGCCCTGGAGAACTTCGCTGAGGGGATACCTGGCCTGAACTATCGCGCCTTTCAGATTCCGGTCGCGGTTTTGTTCGCCGTGACCGGGGTCTCCCGTGCTATGACAGTGGTCACCGACATCCAGACAGGCTACTTCGACCGCTTGGTCATCAGTCCGGTGAACCGCTTGGCCTTGCTGCTGGGGCTGTTGGTGGCCGACTTCGCCTTGGTGGCAGTGCTGACTGTGCCCGTCATCCTCATGGCCGTCATCGTGGGGGTCCATTTCGAGACAGGTATTCCTGGGATTCTGGTGTTCATGGCAATGGGTGGCCTGTGGGGGTTGATTTATGCTGGATTTCCGTATGCCATCGCCTTCAAGACAGGGAACCCGTCCGCAGTCAACATAAGTTTCCTGCTGTTCTTCCCCTTCCTTTTCATGACCACCCTGTTCGTCCCGCAAGAAGCAATGACTGGCTGGCTCGCCACCATTGCCGATTACAATCCGGTGACTTACCTGTTGGCCGCACTGCGGTCCCTAGTGTCTGAGGGTTGGCAGCCTATAGAGTTGCTCAAAGGTCTGCTGTCCATTGCCGCCGTAGGAGTCCTCAGCTTGGGTCTGTCCCTCGCGGCCTTGAAAGGCCGGGCCACACGAAAGTGATGTCAGTCCCCAGTAATGGGAGGTAGGGGTATGGGACACCATCGAAAACTGGCATGGATAGGCGTCATCGTCTTGCTCGCCCTTTGGCTTTCGGCCTGCGACATCATCCTTCCGACGGACACGCCAGCCTCCACTCCGCAACCGATCCGCCCGGCGACGCCCGCTGCAACCATGACTCCTCCAGGCAGCCCAACAGAAGAATCTACGCCAACGCTGGCTGCGACCGTTGCCTCCACGGCTGTGTCGATCCCCCTACAGGTCGCGGAGATACCTGACGACCTGCCCAAATACGACCGCGACGATTGGCGTCACTGGCGGGATGCCGACAATGACTGCCAGGATGCCCGCCAAGAGGCTCTCGTGGCAGAATCCCTGACTCCTGTGGTGTTCGAAACCGAGAAGGAGTGCCGCGTGGAATCGGGCAGTTGGGTCGGCCCATACACAGGTACTGCCGTCACTGACCCAAGCACGCTCGACATCGACCACATGGTGCCTCTGGGCAATGCTCACCGCTCCGGCGGTTGGGAGTGGGACAAGGAGCGCAAGGCTGAATACGCCAACAGCTTGGGTTATGACGATCACCTCATCGCGACTACCAGGTCAGCCAACCGGTCCAAGGGCAGCGACGGCCCCGAAGAGTGGCGCCCTCCCGACCAGACCTATTGGTGCGAGTACGCTATCGACTGGGCAACTATCAAGAGCGACTGGGGGCTTACTGCCACCGCCCAGGAGGCCGACGCTCTGAGCGAGATGCTGGAAACGTGCCCGACCGAGACCTTGCTTGAAACCAAATAGACCTGTTTTAGAGATTTTGACGCCTCCGTGTGTATGGCGATATAGTGGGTCTGCCGTAACGGTCTAGCGCTTCCTTCACTCATCCAGCGCTGATGGGGCTCCCTATTGCGTCTGCCGTCGCCACTACTCGCGTCTTCCTCGCTCACTTCTCTGATGCTGCTGGTCCTGCTCGGTTGCGGGGCTGACTCTCCCAGTGCTGGTTCATCCCCCTCCACGCCCACTCCAACTGTTCGCACGACATCAGGGACACCGCCCTTTTTTACCATGGCCCCCTACGTGACACCTGCTGTATCGTTCTTGCCACAGCCTACTCAAGCTGTGACATCGGCTGCGTTCAACCCGTCCAGTCCACCGCCACCTTCTACCTATGGCTCGTGCGAGCAGGCAGAAACGGCGGGCGTGCCCTTGCAGCTAGGGAGATTAGGGCCGGGCCACGGGTTTGCAGCAGCGCTGGTGCCCAACGCCCGCGATGGGGATGGTGACGGTGTGGTGTGCGAGCGCACACCACCGGCGAAACCCGCTGTAGTCTTGGCGTCGGTGGCACCTGCCTCCCTCCTCCCGATTGTCCCCAGCTCGCCCATCCCCATACCAGCTCCCGAACCCCCTCCTGCGCTTGAGGTAGTGTACGCGACGTGCACGGAGGCTGAAGTAGCGGGGGAACCGCGACTAGTGGGCAGCGAGGGAGTGGGTGAAGGTTTCCCTGCACCGAAGTTGCCCGCCGTCGATGATGGTGACGGTGACGGCGTGGTGTGTGAACGTCTGCCTGCTGAAGACCAAGCCACCAGACCCGCGGCGCAGCTCCAGCCGCCCACGCTTGTGCCCATCCCTCCTGTGGCGAGTGCTACTCCGCGGCCAGCGCTAACTACTCCCGACGAAATGACAATCAGTCCTGCCCCTGCTCGGTCCCCACAGCCAACTGAGGCACCGCAAGACAGCGCGACTCCCGCCCCGGTCAGGTACAGCTCTTGTGCGGAGGCCGAAGCGGCGCACGAGCCGCGCATTCAAGGAAGCAGGGGCCCAGGTGAAGGCTTCCAGCAGTCAATGGTGCCAAGCGCTCGGGATGGAGACAACGATGGCGTCGTATGTGAGGAGGCGCCAAGGGACGGGCTGGCTTCAATATCTACGCCTGCGCCTAGCCCTCCCGATGAGCCCCCCTACGCATCATGCAATGAAGCCGAAGCGTCAGGTGAGCCGCGCGTCCAAGGAACCAACGGGCCCGGACTAGGCTTTCCAAGAGCGTTGGTCCCCAGTGTCCGTGACGGTGATGGGGACGGTGTGGTCTGCGAGGAGGCCCCGCAGTCCGGTCCGGGAGAGTCGTCCATCCCAGACGGCTCCGCATCGGCGACTCCCACCGCAAGCCCGTCGCCAGGGGTCACCTACGCCTCATGCGAGGAGGCCGAGAATGCTGGTGAGGTGAGGTCTCAAGGAACCAACGGGCCAGGGAGAGGCTTTCCCAAGCCGATGGTGCCCAGCGCCCGTGACGGCGATGGAGATGGTGTGGTGTGTGAGGAGTGAAGCGTGGGTACGAAAACACAACAGATGTGTTTGCTAAACCAATGAAGGGGTATACCATAGTCCGTGAATGCGATGAACTGAGGCGGTGGCTGCAGGCGAAGGGATGCTCCTTGAGACCCACAAAGGAGGTAGTGGGCATCTAACCGTCCGGCTGGGAGGCCGTACATCTCAGTTGCCGGTGCACGGTGCAAGCAGAGAACGGCACGAGGCTGGTCGCAAAGATTAAGAAAGATTTGGGGCTACGATAATGCTCTCGTTTCCCGTGGATTTGGAACTTGATGATAACAGCACCTTCCTAGTGACATGTCGTGACTTCCCGGAATTGACAACCTTCGGCGATGATCGGGATGAGGCACTGGCCCGGGCCTCAGACGCATTGGAGGAAGCTGTCGCCGCCCGTATCCATAACGGTCAGGAGATACCCTCGCCCTCGCTAGGGGCCGATGTTGTCCCGCTGCCAGCCCTGACTGCCATCAAGGCGTGTTGTATCAAGGCATGAGGGAACAGGGCATTGGCAAGGCTGAACTGGCGCGCCGCCTTAGCTGGCATCCTCCTCAAGTTGACCGGGTGCTTGATGTCCGCCACAAATCCCGGCTGGACCAGATGGAGTCAGCCGCTCCGTGCCATCGGTCAGGACTTGGAGATTACATGTCGTGTTCGTGGGTGAGGGAAAAGGCCGTACGCAGCTAACGGTACACGTCGTCCCGGTTGCCTACTCGCACCACTAGTATATTGAGAACATCGTCTTGGATATCACATACGACCCTGTAGCTCCCCACTCTGTAACGCCATAACCCACCAAGGGTCCCGCCAGAGCGCCACCCCTTTGCCGAGGGTGGTCGAGCGTTGCTACCCGCGTTTCCATGTAGTCAACTATGCGCCGGGCGACGTCTTTTGTAGTCGTTGGAGTTGGTCGAGCGCCGTCTTGGTGTATTCAATCCTCCAAGCCAAGTTCGGCCCTTACCTCACTGGAGGAGTACACCGGCTCGCTACCCCCTATGAACACGCGCGAGCACCTCGGAGGCAAGGTAGTAGTCTTCGATCTCCTCGATGCCTTGTTCTATGATTTGGCGCAGCAGAGACGCTTTCGAGCGGCCGGTGCGGGAAACTAGCTGAGTGAGACGCTGTTCGATTTCTGGAGAGAGGCGGACAGACGCTGCCATGTCCTAGCCTTCTTGGTTATTTGGTCTCATCACTATTGCATGGCCTAGTCGATAGGACATGGTCCTCAATAGAGAAGACCCCCGGAACTCCGGGGGTCTTCTCTTTATTCGCGTTGGTAGCGGGGGTTGGACTCGAACCAACGACCTTCGGGTTATGAGCCCGACGAGCTGCCACTGCTCCACCCCGCGCCGTTGTGGCCTGTGCCACATGTGGCAATGGATTGTAGGACGAGAATAGTGAAGTAGCTTAGAGTCCCTACCGTGGGTCAAGCCCTCGACCGATTAGTACCGGTAAGCTGAATGGGTTGCCCCACTTACACATCCGGCCTATCAAGCAGATAGTCTCTCTGCAGTCTTACTCCCTGGCGGACCAGGGATGGGAGGCCTAATCTTGGGCAGCGCTTCCCGCTTAGATGCCTTCAGCGGTTATCGACACCAGACATGGCTACCCAGCTATGCTCCTGGCGGAACAACTGGCACACCACAGGTCTGTCCCTCCCGGTCCTCTCGTACTAGGGAGAGAATCCCTCAAGCCTCCTACGCCCGCGGCGGATAGAGACCGAACTGTCTCACGACGTTCTGAACCCAACTCACGTGCCCCTTTAACCGGCGAACAGCCGGACCCTTGGGACCGCCTTCAGCCCCAGGATGGGACGAGCCGACATCGAGGTGCCAAACCTCGCCGTCGATGTGAACTCTTGGGCGAGATAAGCCTGTTATCCCCGGGGTAGCTTTTATCCGTTAAGCCACGGCCCTTCCACAAGGTGCCGTAGGATCACTTTGCCCGACTTTCGTCCCTGCTCGGCTTGTTGGCCTCGCAGTCAAGCCCCCTTATGCCAATGCGTTCTTTGAGCGATTTCCATCCGCCCTGAGGGGACCTTTGGGCGCCTCCGTTACATTTTGGGAGGCAACCGCCCCAGTTAAACTGCCCGCCAGGCACTGTCCCCGCTGTTGCGGGTTAGAACCAAAAACAGAAAAGGGTGGTATTTCAACGGCGGCTCCACCCTCACTGGCGTGAGGGTCTCATAGCCTCCCACCTATCCTACACATTCCTGCTCCCAGACCAGTACCAGGTTGCAGTAAAGCTCCACGGGGTCTTTTTGTCCTGCCGCGGGTCGCCCGCGTCTTCACGGGCACCGCAATTTCACCGGGCCCTCCGCCGAGACACTGGCCAGGTCGTTACGCCATTCATGCAGGTCGGAATTTACCCGACAAGGGACTTCGCTACCTTAGGCACTCTGTTACCACCCCAGTTCTCACTAGGGCGGGCCGGTCATTTCTGCCGGCCTCTGCATGTCGCCATGCAGGTCGGACCATCTCTTCCCGCCCCCCTGCAAAGAGGCGTGTCCGGCGTATGGTCTCTGAGGATTCCTTCCAGGATGCTTCCCCATTGCGGGAACCGGCATCTCCGGAAGGCCTTTCCTGCTGATTGTCCGCACCGGTCGCGTTGTCACCACGACCCAGTCGTGGTAGCGCCGGATACATCGGATGTCCCAGCATATAGCCGGATTTTGCAACGGCCCAACAGCCGAAGAAGGCTGGAGTACTTCCCCAGACCCCCGTCCTGCCAAAGTTGACCGTTAGAGTTACGGCCGCCGTTCACCGGGGCTTCAGTTCGGAGCTCTCACCCCTCCCCTTAACCTTCCGGCACTGGGCAGGCGTCAGCCCATATACATAGGGTTTCCCCTTAGCATAGACCTGTGTTTTTGATAAACAGTCGCCCGGCCTTATTTTCTGCGGCCCCAGAACGCTTCGCCGGCTAGCGACTACACGCCCCAGGGCGCCCCATATCCCGAAGTTACGGGGCCCTTTTGTTGAGTTCCTTAGCGGAGGTTCGCCCGAACGCCTTGGTACTTTTATACCTGCCCACCAGTGGCGGTTTGCGGTACGGACACCACAATCCCATAACCGCGAAGCTTTTCTTGTCGGCATGGGTTCAGCAGACTTCCCAAACCCGAAGGTTCAGTTCGCCTCAACCCTCAGCTCTCGGGGCGGATTTGCCTACCCCGATCAACGCCTTCAGAAGAGGACGCGAATCCAATAACGCGATCTGCCTACCCTCCCGCACCCCTCCTCGGCTTTAAAGCGAGATAGTGGTGGCGCAGGAATATTAACCTGCTGTCCATCGCCTTCGGCTTTCGCCTACGGCTTAGGCCCGGCTAACCCTACGCCGATAAACGTTGCGTAGGAAACCTTGGGCTTTCGGCGTCAAGGATTTTCACCTTGATTAACGCTACTCATTCCGGGATTCTCACTTCCCCGCGCTCCAGCAGACCTCACGATCTACCTTCTCCGCCCGAGGAACGCTCCCCTACCACCCGCTCTTATCGAGCAGGTCCACGGCTTCGGCGACAGGCTTGAGCCCCGTTACATTTTCGGCGCAGAACCCCTCGACCAGTGAGCTATTACGCACTCTTTAAAGGATGGCTGCTTCTGGGCCAACCTCCTGGTTGTCTGGGGAACTCCACTTCCTTTCCCACTTAGCCTGCGCTTGGGGGCCTTAGCCGGTGGTCTGGGCTGTTTCCCTTTCGACTACCAAACTTATCTCCGGCAGTCTCACTCCCGGGGAACGGTTAAATGGCATTGGTGGTTTGGTTGAGTTTGGTAAGCTCACGCCCCCTAGCCCATCCAGTGCCCTACCTCCATTTACCTACCTCCGAGGCTGCACCTAAATGCATTTCGGGGAGAACCAGCTATCTCCGGGTTCGATTGGCATTTCACCTCTACCCACAGCTCATCCCAAGCTTTTGTACCAGCCACGGGTTCGGGCCTTCAGTTCAATTTAATGAACCTTCACCCTGGCCATGGGTAGCTCACCCGGTTTCGAGTCTACTCTATGGGACTGATCGCCCTATTCGGACTCGCTTTCGCTGCGGCTCCGGGACAACAGTCCCTTAACCTCGCCCCACATAGTAAGTCCCCGGATCATTCTTCAATAGGCACGCCGTCATCCGTACTTAAAACGGACTCCGACCTTCTGTAAGCCCATGGTTTCAGATCTATTTCACTCCCCTCCCGGGGTTCTTTTCACCTTTCCCTCACGGTACTGGTACACTATCGGTGGCCAAGGGTATTTAGCCTTGGAGGGTGGTCCCCCCTAATTCCCACAAGATTTCACGTGTCCCGTGGTACTCAGGGTTTACGCCGGAAGTCCCATCCCTTTCGTCTACGGGGCTGTCACCCTCTTCGACGGTCCTTTCCAGGAGCCTTCGACTAGAGATGGGTTTTGTAACTTCCTCGGAAGTGCTGAGGCCTTCCTAGACATTCCCTGTAACCCCTGTACGACATAGGCCCCCAGACCACTAAGTCGTATAGGTTTAGGCTCATCCCCGTTCGCTCGCCACTACTAGGGGAATCTCGGTTGATTTATTTTCCTCAGGGTACTTAGATGTTTCAGTTCCCCTGCTTACCCCTCTGCCTTTCGGCAGAGTGTCCCGACTCAACACCGGGACCGGTTTCCCGATTCGGGAATCCCCGGCTATGCCTGCTAGACGGCTCACCGAGGCTTATCGCAGCCTTGCCGCGCCCTTCTTCGGCCCTTGGCCCCAAGGCATCCACCATGGGCTCTTAGTAGCTTGACCCACGCTAGGAACTCCAAGCTACTCACTATTCTCTTTTTAAGGTGCAAAAGAAACGGCAGCTAGGGGACACTCCCAAGCTGCCGCTCAGGTCTTCCCTTTGCTTATGCCGTCGTTAGGTGTGCTCCATGTGAATGGGTGCTCTCACCTCAGTGCTATGAGTATAAGAGTGCCCGGCGAGCATAGTCAAGGGGCATTTTGCCCCACTTGTCTCTCGTTGTGACTGGTAATGTCTCCCCACAACCATGACAGGACAACCGCCTCAGCGACCCTTGAACTCAGCTCGACGCTTCTCAATGAAGGCCTGCACCGCCTCCTTGTGGTCCTCGGTGGCCCGCGCCGCCTCCTGTGCCACGTGAGCCATCGCCAAGCTCTCCTTCATGTCCGTGTACATCGATTTCTGTACCAGGTACTTGATGAGAGAGATGGACTGTGTGGCCCCATGCGCCAAGCGGGTTGCAAGCTCCATCGCGGTGCCCATCAGGTCGTCGTGCGGGACCACTCTGCTGACCAGCCCCATCCGGAAGGCTTCGTTCCCGTCCACGGCCTGACCTGTGTACTGCATCAGGAAGGTATTGCTGAGTCCAATAAGCCGGGGCAACTGCCAGCAACTGCCGTCCCCAGGTATGAGCCCCATGCGGACGAATGCCTCGGCAAAGGCAGCCTGTTCCGAGGCGATGCGAATATCGCAGGATATGGCCACCCCCATGCCCACACCGTAGGCATGACCGTTGACCGCAGCCAGCGACGGCTTCTGCAATTCGTGGATGCGCAGCGGGACCATCGCCGCCCCGCCACCGAAGTCGTCAGGGCGCCGCCTACCCAAGCCAGCCTCCATGCTGCCCCAAGGCAGCCGGGCTGGGGACTCCTCGGTGGCGCCTCCACCCTGCCCTTCCTCCTGGATCCTCTCGCCCATCTGCCTCACGTTGGCTCCGGAGCAGAAGGAAGGATCGGTGCCCGTAATCACCAGCATCCGGTCATCCGGGCTCTCCTCGTACTCGTCCAACGCCTGCATCAGCTCCGCTGACATCTCGCGGCCCAAGGCATTGCGGGTAGGCGGGTCGTGCAGGGTGAGCACCAGCACTCCCTCGGTGCGGTCTACCTTCAGGTATTCGTAGGCCATGGTCCCCCTGTTGTTCGCTTGGTGACCCCGTTCAGGTCGTGCAGTTTCGGGCTACTGGTTGTCGGCCTTGCCCGTCTGGAAAGCCACAACCTCGCCCGTCTCTACATTAAAGCGGCAACGCTTGATTTCCGCCAGAGGCTTGCCGTAGACGTGTATCTCCGCCGTCGGCTTGTCCGTGAAGTTGTCCATCTGGTGAATGTCATAAACGTCGGGAATAAGCAGGGTCATTTCCCCAGGCTTGTAGTTGCCGACCTTGTCCTTCTCGATCTGGGCCCAGTCCTCCTTGGAAGCGTCGTCCAGCCGGCGGAAGCGGGTCTCGGTGAGGCTGTTGTTGAGCAGGCCGATCATCCCCCATGTGTGGTGGTCGTGGGGCGCGGCATGGTCGCCCGGCCCCCAGACGACACAGCTGACGGACAGCCCGCCCGGCTCCTCGTACAGGCTGTAGGTGCCATGATTCGGACGTCCCGTGCCGAAGGCGTTGGGTACGCGCATCTGGTCGGGGATGCAGTTGGGGTTCCGTATGAGCTTCTCCAGGTAGGACGTGCCCCGGTCCAGGAACCTCTCTACGTCCTTCTCCGATTCCATCAGAGGCTTGATATCGTGTACGAAGTCTTCCACGGTGTAGCGGCTAGTGGTCACTGTTCTCCTCCTCGGCCGAATTGGAGGCGCTCCACCCCTGCTGGCTCACAAATACAAACGCCCACCGGGGGTACTCCCCGATGGGCGAAAAAGAGCCATCTCAGGCACAAGAGCGCGACGCTCCCCGAATGGGGTGCGTACACAGGTGAAACAGGTCGTCCTCGAACCTCTTCTCAATACCCATGATGGCGCGGAGTCTACCCCCGCGGTTTGCCAGCGTCAACCCGCTTCAAGGAGCAGTACGTTCAAGGAATCGCAGCCTTGTGCTGGCCCACGCGATGCCTTTTGGGTACACTGGCAGCACTAGACCTCTCGAGCTCAATTTGGAGGACCCCATGCAGGAAGGCACCATCGTATCGGTTCAGGTCGCGGGACAGTCCCGCCAGCCCATGAACCCACTACAGCAGGCCCAAGCCATATCCGACTTTGGCATCGAGGGCGACCGCAAAGCCTCCAAGGGGAGCGCGCGACAGGTGCTCTTCATGGACAGCGAAACGCTGCAGGAGTTCCGGTTGCAGCCGGGGGACGTCCGGGAGAACGTGACCACCTCGGGGCTGGACCTTAGGGTCATCCAGCCGGGCAACGTCCTGTTCGTGGGAACCGAGGCTACATTCGAGGTCACAGGGCTCTGCGACCCGTGCCAGCGCATGGACGATATCCGTCAAGGCCTTCGCGAGGAGTTGGCCGGTCGTCGTGGCGTGCTCACCACCGTCATCAACGGCGGACAGATCCAGCCCGGAGATTGCGTGAGGGTGGAGCCGTAGCCCCACCCTCACAAGAACCTCGTATCTGATTGACCCTCTCCGCAAAGGCCTCACGGGAAAGGCGAGGGCCGGGTCCTAGCACCTGCTAGCTAGGGAACCACTCCTGCTTCCAGGGAAACTCCCCGTCCGGCTCTTCGAACAGAGGCAGCCCTTGGTCCAAGCGGTCCCGGTATGGGCTGGTGATTGGCTCGGTGTAGGGGGCGAAGCTGTCCGCGTACACCTCAGGGCCCAGCTTGAAGTGCTTGGCCTGCTCCATGGTCTCTATGAAGGGAGCGTTGGGGTCGTACAGTTCATCCAGCTTGTTGGGCCTAGGCCCTGCCTTGGAAACATGCCCGTAGGTCGTCCGGCCCAGCACCTCTTCTAGCATCCATACGCAATCGATGAGCTTGTCCATGTTCACGCCGGTGTCAATGCCCATGTCGTCCATCATGTGCAACAGGTCCTCGGTGGGCGCCATGCCGGTGGCCCGGCCATTCCCACAGTAGGGGCAGCCGCCAATGCCGCCGATGGTGCCGTCCAACTCCAGGGTGTCCTCGGGCTCCAGCACACGCATCGCGGCGTAGGCCGAGGCGATGGACATGTTGCGCCCATTGTGCAGGTGCAGGCGGAAGTGGTGTATCTCCGGCCACCGCGCCTTGACCTGCTCTATGGACTCCTCCACTTTGTCTGGCCTGCACCAGCTCATGGGGTCGCCCATGGCCACGCTGGCCACCTTGATGCCCGCTTGGTCCCACAGATTGTGCTGGCGTTCCAGAAAGCGCATCGTCACATCCACGGGGAAGTCGCCGAGGAAGTTGGAGCCCCAGCTGGCGTTCGTCCCGATGGCGCCTTCCGTCACGTTCTGCTCCTGCGCTTGGGCCACTATCTGAGGCCAGCGCTCCATCTCCTGCATCTGGCTGCGGTTGTAGTTGCGCCGGGTGAACACATCGCACACATGGCAGTTGAGGCGGGGCCAGGGGTCCCGCTCAATGGTCAGCGGAGGCGAGTACTCCTTGGCGCGCTCCACCCCACGGGCGTTCACCGCCAACGCGGTGTACTTCACGCCGGGCTTGGGGTGGAACTTCGATACCACCTCGTCGATGCGTGTCATCTGGGGAGTCCACTTGGGACTGACAAAGGAGCCGACCACAATGGTCTTCAGCCCCGTCTCCGAGAGGGCATCCAGCAGCCGTACCTTCTCCTCTACGGGGATGTTGGAGTCTTCAATCTGCATCCCCTCGCGCATTCCCTCTTCTTTGTACACCACATTGGGCCATTGTCGTGCCATGCTATTCCTCCTGTGTTGGGTAGTGGTCCTGATTGGGCTGCCTGATAGAACCTCTCTCCAGTCGGATGTTTAGGTAAAGCTCAAGCCGATGACAGCGCCGAGGATTGTGATCCAACCTATAATAGTCGTTGTTTGCAGGTTGTTCAGTCGGCGGTTGGTTTCATCCTGCCGTTTGCTAAAGTCCTCAAACCTGAGGGCTATGTGCGATTGGAAGTCGTCCAACCGTCTGTTTAAGTCATCCAACCTAGAGTCTACAACCAAGCGGAAATCGTCAATCCGTTTGTGAACACCCTCGAACTTGGCGTTCCTATCGGATCGCAACTCGTCGAACCTAGAACTGATATCAGCGAACGTGGCGTTCACTTCTTACCGTAGCCCATAGAACCCTCATGTCGATATCCGACCGGAACTCGTCAGCATTGACTGTGGTACCTGACCGGAACTCATTAAATCTGGTGCTGATATCTGCCTGGAACTCCACGAACAAGGCGTTCATGTTCGCGAATCTTTCGTGCACGTCAGTTCGGAAGTCATCCAGTCGCTTACTCAGTTCCTCGTAGAGCCTGCGTTCCTCGGTTTTCAAACAACTGCTCCCAAGTCATTCGGGAAGAATGGGAATGTGCTGGCCATTATACCCAACTCCTCAACATCACGCTTCCCACGACACCGCGCCACTCAGCAGCCCGCGCGCCATCACAAAGCGATGTATCTCCGAGGTGCCTCCTCCGATCCGGGCATGGCGCAGCATGTGGTACCAATGGGGTATCGGCATGTCCAGCGTCTCGCCGATGCCTCCAAATATCTGCATCACCTTGTCGATATCCCGCCAGCCCCACTCCGCAGCACAGTATTTGATCATCGAGGCCTCCACCCGCACATCCTCGCCTTGGTCCGCCCGCCAAGCCGTCTCCTGGGTGATGGCCCGCAGCGCCTTGATGTCCATGTACACGTCCGTCAGCATCCACTGGATGGCCTGACGGTCTGAGATGGGCCGGCCATAAGTGACCCTCTGCTTGGACCAGTCAATGGCCATTCCCAATGCCCGGGTCAATATCCCCAATGCCATGGACCCCCGCAGCAGCCGGTCATGGTGTACCAGCCAGCGCTGCCCCAGTTGGAACCCGCCTCCTGCCTCGCCTACCACTGCCGTCGCGGGCACCCGCACGTCATCCAGCCTTACATAGAACTGCTGCGCCTTGGTCGGGTTGGTCCAGATGCGTATCGGGTCGAAGCTCATACCCGGTGTGGGGTTGTCCACGATAAACATGGTTATGCCGCCACGCTGGCGTTTCTCCGGGTCGGTCACCGCCTGTATAAGTAGATAATCGGCCGAAGCGGCCCCGGAGATGAACATCTTGGTGCCGTTGATCACCCAGTCGTCACCGTCATGCACCGCCCGGGTCTCCATCATGCCTCCCGGGTCAGACCCCGCTTGGGGCTCCGTCTGTCCGAAGGCATAGTTCTTCTCACCTCGGATCGACGGCCACACGTACCTCTCCTCTTGCTCCGGAGTGCAGGCGCCCAGCAGCATCATGGGCACTGGCGACGTCGGCAACTGCACGATGCTGCGGTGCGACTCCTCGTCCACTACCACATGCCCCAATGCCCCCAATGCCCCGCCGCCGTACTCCTCCGGTAGGTGGGCCGTGTAAATGCCTGTGTCCTTGGAGAGCTTCTCCAGACGTTCCCAGTCCTCTTGGGGCAAGGTGCCCACGATACCCATCACCGCCTCGGCAATGCCCGTCGGTCCCCCGTCATCCACTCCGTCCCTTGGTGGGTTGGACAAATAGGTGGGTTCCAATGGTATGCATTCGTCGTTCACCATCTGGCGCATCGTCCGCTTGAGGGCGTCCAATTCGGGAGAGAGCTTGAAGTCCATATCAGGCCCCTTCATTCATTGTTCATGTAGGTACCGTGTACGCGGTGGGCCTAAGTATAACCCACCAACGACGACTGCCCTCTGCCACAGTGTTACGGGTGAGCCATGGTAGAATGACGCCAAAATTCCTCTACTACAGGCCTGAATGCAATACCGCAACCTACCCAGCGTCGAAGCTATCATGGCCACCCGCCAACTCCAGGGTCTGGCCATCCTCTACCAGCGCGACTGGCTGGTGAACCTCGTACGTCAACAGATCGCAGATGCTCGGGACGATATCCGCCGTGGGCAGGATGCGGCCAGCGTCGACGAGATAGCCGGCCGTGTCGCCCAGCAGACGGCCCAGGTTGCGCGTCCCCGGCCCCAGCCCGTGATAAACGCCACCGGCGTCATCATCCACACCAACCTTGGCCGCGCCCCCCTCAGCGAAGCGTCCGTCGATGCGATGCACGCCGCCGCCGACCGCTACACCGACTTGGAACTGGACATTGAGCAGGGACGCCGTGGCTCGCGCCAAGCCCACCTCCAGCCAATTCTCCGCCAGCTCACCGGGGCCGAGTCGGCACTGGTGGTGAACAACAACGCCTCCGCAGTTTTCTTGGGCCTTTCGGCCATAGCCCATGGGAAGGAAGTCATCGTCTCCCGTGGCGAGGCCGTGGAAATCGGCGGCGGCTTCCGCGTCCCCGACGTGCTGGCCCAGAGCGGTGCCCGGCTCGTGGAAGTCGGCACCACCAACCGCACCTACGTTTCCGACTACGAGTCCGCCATCACGCCTGATACCGGCGCGCTACTGAAGGTTCACGCCAGCAACTTCCGCGTGGAGGGCTTCACCCATGCCTGCGACACCCGCGAACTGGCTCAACTGGGAAAGCGCAGCGCCCTGCCAGTCCTTCATGACGTGGGCAGCGGTTGCCTTCTGGACACAGGAGAGTTCGGATTGGCCCACGAACCCACCCCTCAGGAAAGCATCGCTGCCGGTGCAGACTTGGTGTTCTTCTCCGGCGATAAACTCCTTGGCGGCCCTCAAGCGGGCATAGTGGTTGGAAAGAGCGACCTCGTCCGCACCTTGGAGCGCCACCCTTTGGCCCGCGCCCTCCGCATCGACAAGCTCAGCTTGGCAGCCCTGACCGCCACGCTGCTCCACTACCTCAAAGGCGAAGCGCGTAGCACGATACCCATCTGGCAGATGATTGGCAGTCCACTGGATGATATTCGCGAACGTGCCGAGGCGTGGCGTGCCAGCATCGGCGATGCCGCCACCCTCTGCCAAAGCCTCTCCACCATCGGCGGAGGCAGCCTGCCCGGCGAGACCCTCCCCACTTGGGTTGTAGCCTTGGATTGCAGCCAGTCCCAAGGTGGCGCCGAAGGCGTCATGGCCCGCCTGCGTACCGCCCGCACACCCATCATCGCCCGCATCGACCAAGACCGCGTGATGCTCGACCCCCGCACTGTCCCCTTCGACGAGGGAGGCGCACTCTTGCGAGGAGTGAAAGCGGCGCTGTGACCAACCTGCTAGTACTGCCCGAACTCGGCCAAGGCCCCGATACCTGGGGCCCGGTGTGGGGCCACCTCACCGCCCCCCGCCAACATCCGCCCAGCCTCTCTCTGGCAGCCCCTGTGGACAAGGTGACCACCATCGACTTCTACTCCGCCTTCAGTGACGACCGTAAGGTGCGACTCTCCGACGTTATCGACTACGTGGCTGAGAAGGGCCACGAGTTGGGCGCAGGGCCCAAGGTCGCTGTGGGCCACGGCCTCAGCGCCTCCATACTCCTGGCATCCCTCCCCAAGTGGGATCCCCTGCCCGAGCGCGTGGTGCTGTTCGCCGGTGCCGCCCCTCGCCTGCGGGGCACCGTCCGCAGTCCATTGCCCAAGGGCATCCGCTACCCGTTGCGCCTCCTGTCTCCACTGCACCGCCTGCTTGGACGCCGCCTCACCATCCCCCAGCGCCTCATCTACCGCACGATGTGCAACGGCATGGACACCATGGAGGTGGTGCACTACGTCGCCTCTTTCCGCCCATTGCCCCTGCGCTGGCTCGGCTCGCGATTGACCGTCCCCCAGAGCATCGCCGCCGAAGGCTTGACCTATGTGGTCCTCGAGCGAGATCGCCTGCTCCCTCCCAGCCTGCAACGCGAGCAGGCCCGCCACCTCGGCGCCCGCGAGGTCACCTCCCTCGACTCCTGCCATCAAGCCATGCTCCAGAAGCCAGCCGAGGTGGCGGAAATAATCCGCCAAGTCGCCCTTGACCCCTGAGCACGCTTCACACTTCTCCTTCCCTAGCCGGCGCCAGCCGTCAATCGCAGGGTTCACACGGCCCCTCCACCTCTTGAATTTCCTCAACATGAAACGTCTCATATTGGTTCAGCGCCCTTGCAAGGTGGTATACTGATCTTGGTGATTAAACGGAACATGCATAGAACAGGTGGGCCGTGGACGACCGAGTTTTCATCCAACGGGTCAAAGAGAAGATCGAACGCCTAACCGGCCAGGAGATCGACTTGGACATCGATCACGACAACCAGTCCCGCATGACCCTCGAACTGAACATCCCAGTCCCTAGGGTCGTCATCGGCGCTGACATCCTGGAGCACGCCGGCTTCGGCCGTCTCGCCATCGAGTACGCCGTCGCATCCATCAAGCGCGGCGCCGAGGTCTCCCAACTGGAATTCCAAGTCCTGCTATCCCGGAACTGATCCCATGGGCGACGAACATCACTGCCGCGCCTGCCATCACACCTTCCCCTGGTACCCCTCCGGCGGCCCCGCTCCCTCTTGCCCCCGCTGCGGCTCCCTGAACGTGGAGAAGAACCCGTGGCTCCTCTCCCAAAGCGGCGCCGACGGCCTTACCGACGAAGACCACTACCTAGCAGGCCTCTCCGTCTGAGGCGCCGTCTGCTCCCCGTGAGGGAGCACCCACTACCTCTCAGTTCGTCCCGACCCCAACCAAATCCGCTGCCCCTCCGTTCGTCCTGAGCGCAACACAGTGGAGTCGAAGGGCAGCCCCACCCCCTGTTCGTCCTGAGCGCAACCCAGTGGAGTCGAACAACCCCTACATCGGCACCCTAGCCCGCGCCTTCGCCACCACCACCTCATCCTGGTTCGTCCCCGTCACCTCGCACTCCACCCAGCGCAGGCCTCCGTCCTCGCCCTTGTCCGTCACCTGCCCCGTGAACGTCACCGTATCTCCTGCCCGCACCGGCTGCGTGGCCCGCATCTCCAGTTCGCTGCCCGCCCCCGTCAGCTTCTGCAGCGGGAACCCCTTCTCCAGCAACTCCGCCACATACGCCACCGTCGCCACGCCCATGTTCACCGTGCCACCGAAGATGCCCCCCTTGGCGAACTCCTCGTCGGTATGCAGGTTGTTCCAGTTGTCCCTCGGTGCCGTCGAGGCCAGCTTGGAGTACATATCAATGCTCGCCTGGTCCTCATGCTTCACCAGAATCGGTAGGTCGTCCCCCACCTCGATCGTGTCATAGTCCAGCGTCCTAGCCCACAGCCTTGGCATGGTAGTTCCCTCCGAATGGAATGGTCCCTGTACCTGCATCCCTGCACGGCGTTGCGTGTCTTGCAGTTATCATACCAGCCCTCTGCTGTGGAGAGGCCGGCCGCGAAAGTGTCCGCCAACCCGAGAGCCAGGGCTCCGTCCCGAGCGCATCCGCTGAGTAAGGGGAGTCCTAAGCGCCAGGCTGCCAATTCAACGCCCTCTCCAAGTTTCCCAGATACTCCGCAAAGGCCCGCCGTCCCGCCGTAGTCGCCTGCACCCATGTCCGCGGCTTGGAGTCTACGAACTCCTTGGTCATCACCAGGTACTCCGCCTCTTCAAGCTTGCGAAGATGCGTGGTCAGGTTCCCCCCCGTCAGTTCCAGTGCACTCTGTATGAATCCGTACGCAAGCCGGTTCTCCACCGGCTGGGAGACCAGCATGGTCATTATTCGCAGCCGCGTGGACTGGTGGATGGTCTCATCCAAGGCAATGGGCGCGTCGCTCAATTGATCCCATTCCGGTGCATCCACCACGCTCCTGTTGCCACCACTGCCAGTATCAGTCCTCCCGACACCGGCATCGCAACATCCCCCAGCAGTGCGTTGGGTATGAAAAACGCCGCAGCGAACGCCACGCCCACCACCGCCAGTGCCGTGTGGTGCATGATGCCGAAGAGGATGTAGCCCAGGGACACTATCCCCATGGTGACCATCGGTATCTGTTCCCCGTCTTCACCATTCCACATCCCCGCAGCCAACGGAATGAGGAACATCGCGGCCACTACCGTCATCCAGTAGAGGAACACCTTGATGCCTGCGCTCCGTGCGGCCTCACCCGGCGCGACCTTCTTGCCTGCGCGGTGCCCGATCAACCCGCTCCCTATCATGCCCGGCACCATGAGGCTCCCCCACAGTACCCCGAAGACCCATGAGTTGCTGTCGGCAAAATCCGCCGCCAACGTCATGATGGTGTACTGTGTCGACATTCCCACCGACACTATCGCGGTCCAGAAAAGCAGTATCGATGCCGACCCAGCGATATACATCGAACTCCGCGTCCTGTCCATCGCTTCGTGGATCGTTCGCCAACTCTCCTCGGGAGTGGGTCGGTCATTGCCTGTCTCCGATCGTGCCATGCCGTACCTCCGTCTCTATTCTTCCCGTCCTCTGTCGTAAAGATTGTGACACAAACTAGTTTGCAATGCAATATCTGTCCTCTTGTGGTGTTGAACGGCGGCCCCTCCAGATACTCACGCGAGGTCTGTCGCTGAAGTAGAATGCACCCGTCGGGGCTCCCGTCACCCGCCTGACACCAGCACACAGCCACCACACCCATACCTCAAATCAGAGGAGGCCCACCATGAAAACTATCGAGGTCGACCTCACCCAGCCCTGCGCCTCAGAACCCACCAAGGGTCATAACCGCTGGCACCCCGACATCGTTCCCGTCGTCGAGGCCGACCCCAGTGAGGAGGTGGTGATGACCACCCGCGACGCCCTCGACGGCCAGATTCACTCCGGCACCACCGATGCCGACCTCACCAGCGTCGACCTCGGCCTCGTCCACCCCCTCACCGGTCCCGTCTACGTCAAGGGCGCCGAGCCCGGCGACCTCCTCCAGATCAACGTCCTCAACATCGAGCCCGCGTCCTTCGGTTTCACCAGCATCATCCCCGGCTTCGGCTTCCTGCGGAACATCTACCTCGACCCCTTTGTCGCCAAGTGGGACATGCGCGACGGCTTTGCCACTTCCGCCCAGGTCCCCGGCGTCCGCATCCCCGAAGCCTCTTTCATGGGCACCATCGGCATCGCCCCCTCCCGCGCCCTCCTCCAGGAGATCACCGAGCGCGAGAACACCCTCCTCCAAGCCGGTGGCGCAGTCCAGCCCCCCGACGCCCACGGCGCAGTCCCCGCAACCGAGCCCATCGCCTCCTCTGCCCTGCGCACCATCCCGCCCCGCGAAATCGGCGGCAACCTCGACATCAAGCAACTGACCGCAGGCACTCGCCTCTTCATCCCTATCTCCGCCGAGGGCGCCCTCTTCTCCGCTGGCGACGCCCACTACGCCCAAGGCGACTCCGAGTGCTGCGGCACCGCCATCGAGATGGCCTGCACCCTCCACGTCAGCTTCCAAGTCCGCAAGGGCGAGGCCCAGCGCCGCGGCATCCGCATGCCCTACTTCGAGCACGACGGCTATTCCAACGCCCCCGAAATGGCCGCGCCCCACCGCTACCTAGCCAGCGTCGGCATGAGCCTCTCCAACGGCATCAACTACTCCGAAGACGCCACCACCGCCTCCCGCGAAGCCCTCATCAACATGATCAACCTGCTGATGGAGCGCGGCTACACCCGCGAACAGGCCTACGTAATCTGCTCCGTAGCCGTAGACCTCAAAGTCAGCGAACTAGTAGACGTCCCCAACTTCGTAGTCTCCGCCTTCCTCCCCCTCCAAATCTTCGACGCCTAGGAAAGCCCCTAGGAGGACAGCAGGCCGCGGTTTGACTAGGGGTAGCCCAGGACTGTGGAAGGCAAGGGGCAATGCCCTGATACAATGAGTTATAGGTAGACCCCGTTTCGAAGTGAGGAGTACGAACATGTCAATCACTATGGACGAGATGCTGGACCTGCTCAGTTTCGCCAGCACTGAGCTATTGAACGGAAACGCCAATCATGGCCCCATGGCCTCCGAGGCCCTGTTCGCCCTCGGCAGGGATGAAGCCGTCCTCCCTTGGGTCGAGGAATACAGAGGCCGCTTGGTGGACCGTCCCTCTCCATTTACCCGCATCTCCCCGACCGCATGGCGTGAAGAATTGGGCAAGCGGGACCGCATTGGCGACTGGATAGAGTTTTTTGAATGCGAGTTGGACTCGGATGCATGGCAGGCGGTCGTCAGGAAGTGGGTGCCCCGCCTCGCTCCGGCAGTCATGGCCGCCGCCACCCACGGGCTCATTCGCACCAGCCACGCCGTCCGCAGCCTTTCCGCCGAGGAGACACCCCAGCGCAAATACGAGCTGGCCCAAGGCTTGGGGTACTGGGCTGCCCGTTATTACACCATGCCCGGAACTCCCTCAGCCGCCGCTGCCAGCCTCACCCCACGAGACGCCCTTGGCCGCGTGGAACGGCTCCACGGCCCGGATTTTGACGCAAGGGGCGCCATCAACGAGCAGATTAAGGGCTTGGAAGACCAGCCCCAGTTTGCCCCAGCCATCGACCTCGTGGACACCTCCGGCGACATCTCCCGTTTCATTTCCGACATCACAGAGACCTTCGCCGGAATATACCTGGCAAGCTCCAAAGACCTGGTGGCCCACGTCCACACCGTCACCGCCCCCAGCGCTCTCCGCATGCTGGTGCCCTACCTCGACGAGGCCGACGCCCGGCAGGCCGCCCGCTACGCTTGGCAGGCTTGCGCCGGCGTCTATTCCTGGTACGCCACCGTCCCGCCCCAAGACACCGCCGGCTTCGCGGAACCACCAGACGACCGCGACCAACTCATCGACCGCGCAGTCACCGCCGGAGGCGCACACTCCATAAAATTCACCGAAGCCTGCCTCCGCGAATACGCCCTCAACCCCAACCCCATCTACCTAGCAGCCGCCCGTGACGCCACCGAACGGGTAGGGCCCATTTAGAGACTTCGCGTCATTCCCCCTAGGAGGCGGTGAGAATCCATCGCTAAGACCCGATGAGGACAGGTCATACCGGCGAAGACCGGTATCCAGAGCGTCGCGAAACAACAGACTATCGGGTAGAAGCAGCCCACATTACCTTGCGCCGGCCCTCCCTGTTCTGCCTAAGTCGATGGCGAACTCATCTGACTGGCCGATGTGAGGTATCTCTTTGCCAGGGTATCGTAGCGAGGGTTGCCGCCGCGCCCCGCCCGCCCGGAACTTGCCTTGCCACTAGGAGGCAAAAGACGGTGTGCTCTTGGGTCCTCTACCGGTAGCGGTTCGGCGCTTTCAAAGCATGTTGTCTGACATGTTTGAAGGACCAAGGCGTTAATTTGTCCTGAATTCGAAGCCGGAAAGGTCCAGCTCAGGTGAGCGCGTGGACAGACCTAAACACCTCTATCGCAACCACTTGGTTCGACTCGTTATAGTCGAGAACGATTCCAGGCGAAACCTCTTCCGACTCCACGATGGTCGAATCATCCAGGCGTAGGTACAGGGCGTCGGCTTTCTTATCGACCGTTAGCTTCATAGCTCATTCTCACAAGTGGTTGCCCCAAAAGTCCAGGCCCCTACCTCTGCCACCCTCCGCCCACTCGTCATTCCCGCGGAGGCGGGAACCCACGGCCCGGACTCCATCCCAAGTCACCACTCCCTAGCAACCAGCCACCACCCCCGTCATTCCCGCGAAGGCGGGAACCCACGGCCCGGACAATTTGAGCGAGAACCGACCCCCAAGCAATCACCCGCCCACTCGTCATTCCCGCGGAGGCGGGAACCCACGGCCCGGACTCCATCCCAAGTCACCACTCCCTAGCAACCAGCCACCACCCCCGTCATTCCCGCGAAGGCGGGAACCCACGGCCTGAACTCGATGGCAAGTCCACTCGCCCGAAACCCCAACCACCACTCGTCATTCCGGCTCAGGCCGCAAACCCAGAAGACGTGTCCAGTGACAACACCCCCTTCTTCCCAGCACCCACCACCCATCATCCCACTGAAATAACAACCCCCTCCCGAAGTCGAAGGACCCCCGGCTAGCTAGCCCAACACCCCTTCCTCCCGGTGCCGCTGCGCCGCCCTGCGCAGGCAGGAACCCACGTAACCCGGACCACCATCGCCAATTACCATCCCACACCGCCACGCCCGGTCATTCCTGCGGAGGCAGGAACCCACCCTCCCATGACATTTCCCCCTTTACAAGTCACCGCACACCCGTTCTATACTATCCCCAGACACAACAACTAAGGAGCCCATCACCCCACACCCAAACCTGCCCTGCCCCGATACAACTCCCAAACCAAAGGAGCCAAACCCCAATGCCCAAAACCACCCCCGTCCTGCACAAGACCGTGAGGGTCGTCGTCTCCCTCTCCCCTCCCGAATACGAGCGCTGGGAACGCATCGCCACTGAACACGAACTCCGTGTCCCCGAGTTCGTGCGTCTCGTCATGACTCAAGCCATCCGCAACGAGGAGAAAGCGCAGAAATAGCCATGCCGTACATCTCCACACCCACCATCCCTGCTGTGAGTCCGGCGCACACCGGATCAAGCAGGGCCGCGCCCGCTATTTACTTGCAGTTGGCAGTCAAAATAAGAATTCCCCCAGCCTCCACCGTTCCCTCAAAGCTGGCCCCTAGCTGCGCAGTTGCCATTCCCATGCTACGGGACTGCGCCGGGAGTGCCACCGGAATGCCATGGGAGTTGCACGGGAATGCACTCGGAATGCCACGGAAGTTGCACCGTTTGTCTACCGGAATGCCACGGGAATGCTACAAGCCCTGCAACATCTTGCAACCCCAGCTACCACCGCGCGACCACAGTCTCGCCCTTGTACCCGCCCCCAGCTACGAAAAGAACGTCATTCTCCAAGCCACCTCGCATCCGATGCCCGGTGACCCGTCCTTATCACCCGCCCCGGTTCAGGTGCGACTGCGCCTCCCGCGTCGTCGGCAGAGGCCCCGTCCCCGTGTAGTACTGCACCCCGCACACCAGCAACTCCTCCGCCGGGAACTTGGTGATGACCTCGCACCCGTCCGCCGTCACCACCAGTTGCTCCTCAATCCGCGCCGCCGACCACCCGTCCGTCGCCGGCCAGAAGGTCTCCAAGGCGAAGGTCATCCCCTCCTCAATGGTCTCCGGGGCATCCAGCGATACATACCGGCTGAAGATGGGCTTCTCCCAGATCGAGAGCCCCACCCCGTGCCCGTACTGCAGCGCAAACGCTGCCTCCTCGCTGGGGAACCCGAACTCCTGCGCCCGTGGCCACAGGTTCACCACCTCCGCCGTCGTCACCCCCGGCCTGACGATGTCGATGGACTGGTCCAATATCTCCCGCGCCTTCTTGTAGGCATCCCGCTGCGCTGGCGACGCGCTTCCAATGGCCAGCGTCCGGTAGTAGCACGTCCGGTAGCCCATGTAGCTGTGCATGATGTCGAAATAGGCCGGGTCCCCAGGACGCAGTATCCGGTCCGTGAAGTTGTGCGGATGCGGGTTGCACCGCTCCCCGGATATCGCATTGATCCCCTCCACATGCTCCGACCCCATCTCGTACAGGGTCTTGCTCGCCATCGCCACCGCCTCATTCTCCCGCACCCCCGGACGCAACGCCCGGTACAACTCGTCATAAGTCGCGTCCACCAAGCTGCAGGCCATGTTCAGCAGCGATATCTCATCCTCCGTCTTCACCCTGCGACAGTTCAGCATCAACTGCTGCCCGTCCACCACGTTCAAACCAGCCGCCTGCAAAGCAAAGATCACCGCAGGCTCGGCAATATCCACCCCCAGGGGCTCGTTCTGCAGCCCCCGCTCCTCCAGTTCAATCTTGATTTTCTGCGCTACATCCTCAGCCAGTCCTGCTTCCGGAGGAGTCGCCCCCCGCAGGGTGGAGATGCCGTACCGCGATCGCTCCTCCCCCAGCCAGGGACAGTACATCTGATGATGCCGCGCCGCCGACCCGAAGTCCCACAAAATGGGATCGTCGTCCTGCGCCAGCAGCGTGAACCGCACCAGCTTGTCCATGGCCCAAGTGCCGATGGCAGTGGCCGTCAGGTAACGTATGTTGTTCATGTCAAAGCACAACACCGCCCCCAGCTCCGACTCCTTCAACGCGGCTTTCGCCTTGCCCAAGCGCTCCGTCCGCAAACGGTCAAAATTAATCCGCTCCGCCAGGTCCGTCCCCATCGCCCCAAAGGTCCTAAGCGTCACTTGTCCCCCTCCTGCCTGCCAACCGTCATTCTTTCCCCACCGTCATTCCCGCGAAGGCGGGAACCCACGGCCCGGACTTTTTGCCAATCTCAGCCTGTCGAAGCCTACTCCGGCTCCTCACCCGACAACCGCCTCAGCATCTCATGGAAAATGATGAAGTCATATTTCGACAACCCCATTCCCCGCGCCGTGGTCAGCATCTGGTTCGTCACCGCCGCCGTATTCAGGGGCACTCCCAGTTCATGCCCCATCTCCAGCGCCAACTGCAAGTCCTTCTGTATCATCGTCACATCGAAAAGCGCTTCCTGGTCCCAGTTCCCAATCAGAGGCGCCCGGTACTTCAACATCGGAGAAGCCGCCACGCTATTCACCATCGCCTCCAATGCCAGGTGTAGGGGTATCCCGCTCCGCTCCGCCAGCAGCAACCCCTCAGCGAAAGCCAGCACCTGCACCGGCAGACTCAGGTTGATGGCGATTTTCATAGCAGCCGCCTGCCCGTTCTCCCCCACATGGGTAATCGTAGGCCCAATATCCTTCAGGTACGGCGTCACCCGCTCCAGAGTCCCCGCGTCTCCGCCCACCATGAACGAAAGTGTCCCCGCCTCCACCGTCACCGCACTCCCCGACACCGGCGCATCCAGCATCGCAGCGCCCATAGTCGCCACCCGCGCTGCCAAGTCCCGGCTGACCGACGGGCTCACAGTGCTCATATCGACATACACCTTCCCCGGCCCCATCCCCGCCAGCACCCCGTCATCCCCCTCAGCAACAGCCAGCAGCGCACCATCATTCGCCATCATGGAAAAAATAACTTCCGAAGATTCAGCCACCGCCCGGGGCGTATCCGCCAGCGCCATCCCCATATCCACCAGCCAGTGCGCCCGGGCCCGCGTCCGGTTGTATCCGGTCACACGGTGTCCAGCATCCAGCAACCGTCGCGCCATCCGCCCGCCCATTGTCCCCAGACCCACAAATCCCAAATCGGCCATCACGCCTCCCAATAAGTTCTCCAGTACGAACGCAAACTAGGATACCAAATGCCCGCGGAGTGAGAGTAGAGCGCGTGAAAGTAGAAAGAAAGGAGAGTAGTAGAAAGGACGCAGTCGACAGGCAAAGCCCGCTTGACGGCCTACACCATGAAGACGGGGTCGTCGTCGGTGACGGTACGGGTCTCGGACGCGATGCCCTCCCGGATGTACCGCGGCAGGGCGAACAAGCCGTGGCAGCTCACACCGTCAAGATAGCGCAGGTCACCGGTGATGCGGGACCGGGCCACCTGCACGAAATCATCGGAACCTGGAAGAGAAGTCGCAGGGTCCGATACAGCCATCGTAAAACCCCACGGCGTCATGAAGGAGGGCACATAAACAGTATAGGGACGAATCTCAGGGAACAACCCGCTCAGGGTCTGGGCGATGGGTGTGAAGCACTCAGTGTAGTTGATCAGGCCAGCCGGGCCGGACTGGGTGACCAGTATCCCACCTGGATTCAGCCTCTGGGACGCAGTCTCGTAGAACTCGCGGGTGTAAAGAAGGTAAGCAGACCCGCCCTCCATGGGGTCCACCAAGTCCAGCACGATCACGTCGTAGGTCTCGTCGGTCTCAGCGAGGTAACCGCGGGCGTCCTGATGCAGCAACTTTACCCTGGGGTCTTCAAAAGAACCTTGGTGATGCTGCGGTAGAAAGCGGCGGCACAAGTCCACCACCTCCTTGTCCAAGTCAATCATGGTGACCTTTTGCACGGACCGGTGGGCCAGCACCTCGCGCAAGGTGGTGCCCTCTCCACCGCCACCAATGAAGACCGACTTGGGGTCGGCATGGCTCAGCAGCGCAGGGTGTACAAGGCACTCATGGTAGACGTGCTCGTCGAACTCGGTCGACTGGGTCTTGCCGTCCAGCACCAGACAGCGGCCGAATTCCTCCGATTGGAGAATATCCACCCTCTGATAGGCCGTCTGACCCGTATAGACCACATCCCTGATCCTGTACAGCATCGACAGGTCAAGGCTCACTACTTCGAAGTGCCATTTACCGGAGGCGTCCATACGCTCCTAGCCGAGATAGCTAACGTGCTGGGACGAACTGAGGCAGCAGTCCCCGTTTGAGCTCCACTATGGATGGGTTCTGCGATTCCAACTGTTCAATGATGAACTGGGCTGCCTCCTGTGGCTTGATCGACGTGCCACAGGTGAATATATCGGCGGCCGCATACCCATATTCAGGCCAAGTGTGGATACAGAGGTGGGATTCGGCGATAGCTACGATGCCGGTAACACCTTGGGGATAGAACTGGTGGAAGGATTCGCCGAGGATCTGGGCTCCTACACCATCCGCAGCGCTTATCATCACGCTCTTAATGTAGGAAAGGTCGTCCAGCAGTTGCGGGTTACATCCCTTGAGCTCCAACATGACGTGGGTGCCTAGTGCATTCAACCCCCTTTGCCTCCCATTGGATTTTGGACACCAGAAGGCGGATTTTAGACACCGTGGTCCCATTTAGCAATAGGGCCCAACTGGCTGAGGAAACCTGAAAGGCTGTCGGCGGTACTTCGCCTACGCCAGAAGCTCCTGCAACAACCCCGGGTCGCAGTGTTGCTCCAGTAGTTGAGCATAGTGCTTGGCTTTCCGCCGGTGGTACACCGTGCCCCAAGAGATGAGCCCCCCGGCTGCCTTCGCCGTGGCATGGGTGTCGGCCTCCACCACCAGCAGCGGGACCTCCTGCTCCTGGGCCTCATGGAATACATAAGGTATCGGCTGGTGACCTCCGGTCAGCACCAGACACGTCATCTCGCTGCCCAAGGCCGCCAGTTGTATGTCTGGACGGTCACCACGCACCACAACCGCTTGGTCTCGGAAACGCCCGAAGTAGGTTACTCCTGGGTCCATGAGGTTGCCCCCAATGAGCACACGACAGACTAGGTCGTCGGTCTTATCCTTGCCCAACACCCACTGAGCGTCGAGGTTGCTAGCAAGCTGGCCGACCGTGGGAGACAGCATCACTCGGTCCTCGGGAACTACGCCCAACAAACGGTCAAGGCCATCCAGCGCATCGGTATGAATTCTGGATATGCCCTCGCGCACCCGGTAGGGAGGCACGGCGTTGACCAGCAATCCACATAGCCGTTGACGCAGCGGGCGCAACTCGGCACTGAGCCGGTCCGTTTCCGTGGTGGCTGCGTAGTCGACCATGGCTACTACCGCCCCCCCAACCGCTTCGGCCAACGCCCCACACAGAGTCCATGTCCTAGCATCCTCCCCCTGCGGTGGTGATACCTCTACGACCAGCCGATACCCGAGATCGGACACCTTGGTGGCAAACTGCGCTAGGGCCGCGCTTAACTCCCCGATGCTCTCGCCGTCCGGGTTGATACGCGGAATTGTCAGGCCCCGGCCGTCTCCCGAGGACTGAATCGGCAAGCCCGTTCCGATGAGATATTCACTGTCGAAGTCTTGGCTTCCTCCTTCTGGACCCACCCGCAGATAGGCCGTGCTGTGTCCCTTCTCAGACCATAGGGATAACAGAGCGGCAGCTAGAGCGGTCTTGCCCACCCCGCGCCTGTTGGATGCCAGAAGAATTACGTCCATGAATGAAAGAATCTGTAGTATAGTCCGAATTCTAGCACACCCCATTCTCGCAGCAGCGACCCAAGCGGTCCGTTCAACCTCATTCAGCGGACATACGGGCGCCTATGCAAGCGCAAAGTGCTAGGCTCTCCCTTTACAGGTGGAATACCCGTTGGATATACTCAGACATCCATGTCAGGAGGTTCCTGTGTCTGTACTGCCAATGCGCTTTATGCCCGATCCGGTATTGAGGCACAAGGCTAGTCGCGTCACTTCTGTGACCGCAGACATCCGTAAATTGGCCGAAGACATGGTGGAGACTATGCACACCAATGCTGGTGTGGGCTTGGCTGCTCCCCAAGTGGGTGTGGCGAGGCGCGTCATAGTCATCCAACTGCCCGATGACGAAGAGCCTAGGGTGTATGTGAACCCGGAAATCACCCAGCGTGACGGCGAACGCCAAGTCGAGGAAGGTTGTCTCAGCATCCCAGGTTACCGCGGGATGGTGAACCGCTCCGAGCGTGTACGTGCCAAGGCCTTGGACAAGAATGGTCGCTTGGTCCGCATCAAGGCCGACCAGCTTCTGGCCCAAGCCTTGGAGCATGAGATCGACCACCTGGACGGTATTCTCTACATCGACCGCCTCGTGGACCGGAACAGCCTTTGGAAGATTGACGAGGCACCCCAGCAAGAGGCTGAAGAGGAAGAGCCAGCCTACGCAGGGTAGCAGGCGTTCTCTGCATACTGGCCCATAGTCGGACTGACAACAGGTATTACCATCATCTCTCTTTCCCACCTCAGCGACTTCTTCCGTGGTCGCGGTGAAGCCTACTTGGTCGGCGGTTTTCTGCGGGACTCCATCGTCAGTAAGGCCGCCAGCGATATCGACATAGTTGTCCCACGCGATCCCTTTGCCGAAGGTAGGGATCTAGCCGCGTCCTTCGGTGGCCACGCCCTTCCCATAGGGCAAGACCACGGCTTGGCGCGCGTTATCCTCCCTGCATCAGGAGGCAACTGCATACTCGACATAACCGGTATGAGGGGCGGCTCCCTCGAGGCCGACCTTGCCCTGCGTGATTTCACCGTGGATGCCATGGCCCTTGCACTGGATGTTTGGAGCGATGAGTTCCCCATCGAATCGGTCATCGACCCTCTGGGAGGTCTGCGGGATCTCGAAGCCGGCATCGTGCGGATGGTGTCTCCCAAAGCTTTCAGCGACGATCCCTTACGTATGTTGCGCGCAGTGTCCCTAGCTGCCAGGTTGGGCTTCTCCCTGGAGGCCTACACCCGGGCCGCCATCCGGCAGTCCGCTCCCTCGGTCACCTCCGTCGCCAGCGAGCGCGTGCGGGGGGTATTCTGCGACATCCTCGCAGCGGACGGAGCCAAATCCAATCTTGCCCTCTTGGACGAACTAGGCCTACTGTGCGCTATAATCCCTGAGCTTGAAGAGGCAAAAGGGGTGAGGCAACCCCACGAGCACTATTGGGACGTGTTTTGGCACTCCCTGCAAGCGGTGGAGGGTGCCGAGCGTGTGACACGCGACGCCCCACCCCCCTTCGTGCCATGGGGAGAGGAGCGGGAGGAGTACTTTGCCCAGGATTCTGGAGACAATCTGCGCCGTCGTACGTTGCTGAAACTGGGCTGCCTGCTCCACGACGTCGCCAAGCCCCGCACCAAGACTATCGACGAGAATGGACGTACCCGTTTCTTTGGACACCACACGATGGGCGCTGAGATGACGCTGGAGATCATGCGCCGTCTGCGCTTCAGCGCCGCCAACACCGAGGCTGTCTGCCTCATGGTGCAGAATCACCTGCGTCCTGGGCAAATGAGCCAAGGAGAGGACCTAGCCACCCCTCGAGCCATCCATCGCTTCTTCCGCGATGTAAAAGGTTCCACCATCGATACCCTGTACCTTAGTTTTGCCGACTACCTCGCGGCCCGTGGCCCTGATCTAGTGGAGGCGGACTGGCGGAGGCACGCTGGCAAAGTCAGTCACATCCTGGCTGAAGGGATGCGTCCTGAAGTCAACCCCGCACTCCCCCCGTTGGTGAATGGCCACGACCTGATGAACATCTTCAGACTGCCACCAGGGCCGCGCGTAGGTGAGTTGCTGGAACAGGTAAGGGAGGCCGAGGCCGCAGGGGAGGTGAGCAGTCCCGAAGAAGCCATCGCTTGGATCGAACGCTCCTTGGGAGACCGCGCCGCTCAGGGCCTTGTAGCAATGTCATCCCCACGGCGTGCTGAAGGCTAACGGCAATGGTTCGACGACGCATCATACGTACAGCCATTATCGTCGGGATATTGACGGCTTTGGCGGTCCTCGCGCTCTCCTTCAAGGAGATAAATTTCCTAGGCCTTAACCGGAACTCTGACGGCCCCCTTGGCCTGACCTTGGGGCTGGACCTGCAGGGAGGCAGCTACCTCAAGTACCAAGCCCGCTTCTCCGATGAGGTGGATGTAACCTTCGCCCGGCTCCCTGGAGGCGGCTCTGTGCAAGTAGTCGACGTGGAAGGGGCCCTCGCCGGGCAGACCGCAACCGTGGAGCCCGTAGAGGGCGAACAAAACCGCTTCACGATTTCGGTGCCCGATGTGACGGAACTAACGCGTGAGGACGTTGAAGACGACGTACAGGGTGAGTTGGAGACGTGGGCAGAGGGCCGAGGCTTCGTTGTTCAGACAGAACCGAGTTTTTCTGAAGACGAGGCCAAGTTCAGCGTGGCGTTCAGTGCCAAAGAGCCCTTCGGTGAAACGGAGATCGAGAGCGCTCTTGCGGATATCGATAACCGGGCCTCCATACGCACATCACAAGACAATCGCTATTCCATTGAGTTCCCGCAGGCGAGCGTGGATGAAGAGGTGCAGGCCGATATAACCGAGGCCTTGTCGGCCTTGGCTCCCATTGAAGACGTGAATGTGCGACTGGGCCGACAACCCAGCGACGACGACATGGCAGGCGTCATTGAGACCATCAACCGGCGCATCAACGCACTAGGCACCAGTGAACCCACCATCCAGCGCTTGGGCGAGGACAAGGTGATTGTGCAACTGCCCGGCGTGGAGGACCTGGAAGAGGCTAAGAGGCTCATTGGTGAGACGGCCCAGTTGGTGTTCTTGGAGCGCACTTGCGAAACGGAGGAGTGCCTCGAGTTCACCGAAGAGCCTGTAGGCGATGGTCTCACTGGTGACGACTTGGAAGATGCCTATCCCGACCGGGATTCTGCGGGTCTGCCAGCCATCAGCCTCCGTTTCGACGGTAGAGGGACGGGGCTGTTCGCAGACCTCACCCAACGTATCCGAGGGAATACGTTGAAGCGTATTGCCTTCTACTTGGATAACGAGGAGATATTGGCCCCGGTATCTAGGGCGTACATCCCGGACGGACGCACAATCATTGAAGGCATCTTTTCGGTGCAGGAGACTCGTCGAATTTCCATCCAGTTGAAGTCGGGTGCTATTCCCGTGCCCCTGACTCTCATCGCCGAGACCACTGTCGACGCGACGTTGGGTCAGGATTCCCTAGACAAGAGCCTCAAGGCGGGCTTGGTGGGACTAGGCTTGGTGCTGGCCTTTATGGTGGTGTATTACCGCGCTCCGGGCGTCGTTGCGGCTGTCGCCTTGCTGATTTATGCAGCGATCCTCTTGGCAGTATTCAAAATGTTGCCTGTCACCCTCACCCTTTCCGGTCTTGCAGGCGTCATCCTCTCTATCGGTATGGCCGTAGACGCTAATGTCCTGATTTTCGAGAGGGTGAAGGAAGAGTTGCGTACCGGCCGCACCTTGGCCTCCGCCATGGATGTCGGCTTCCGACGTGCGTGGACGGCCATCTTTGACGGCAACGTGTCCACCCTCATAACCTGCGCCATCCTTTGGTGGTTGGGCTCCCGTTTGGGGGCACCGCAGGTGACCGGTTTCTCCATTGCCTTGGGCATCGGCGTGGCTGTAAGTATGTTTACTGCCATCACGGTCAGCCGTAACCTGTTGCAAGCGATGGCCCTGACACGTTGGGGTCGCAATATCAGCCTGTTCACGCCCGAAGGACGCCTGCGGCCCGCTGGCGCCAGCGGCGGCGGTGGTGAGGACTAACCGGTGACTTGGGATATAGTCGGCAAGCGCAAGTGGTTCTTGGTGCTGTCAGCAATCTTGCTGATACCGGGCGTTGTATCTCTGCTCATTCCGCCCAGCCTCACTTTGGGGCTGGAGTTTAGCAGTGGCTCCGCCTTGGAGGTTCGGTTCCAAGAGCAGGTGGAATTCACCGAGTCCGATGTTCGCCTCGTGTTAGACTCGATGAATCACCCCGAGGCCATCATCCAAGTCACTGGCGACAACGGCCTCCTTCTCAGGACCGACACGTTACAGGAAGCCATTGGCGACCGGCCCTCCGAGCAATCCCAAATAAGAGATGCTCTGACTGAGCAGATAGGCCCCCTCACACCGGAGGGTTTTTCCTTTGAGTCAGTCTCCCCCGTTGTGGCCCGAGAGACGGTGGTCAGAACGATATGGGCTTCAGTGGCAGCCACAATTGGCATATTGATATACGTTACATGGGCGTTCCGCAATGTGCCTAACCCGGTGCGTTATGGCTTGGCTGCCATAGTAGCTTTAGTGCACGACGTCGTGATTGTTATCGGAATCTTCTCCATATTGGGGAAGGTGCTGGGCATTGAGGTGGACGTCATATTCATGGTTGGCCTTCTGACCATAGCTGGGTACAGCGTTAACGACACCATCGTTGTGTTCGACCGAATACGGGAGAACGTGGCTCGTTCCGTCAATCAGGACCGGCCACTGCCCGACGTCATCAACGCCAGCCTGTTGGAATCAATGGCCCGCTCCCTCAACACTAGCTTGACCACCATGTTGGTCATTGTGGCCCTGCTGCTCATCGGCGGCTCCACGATCGTACCTTTCCTGTTGGTGCTGGCCTGTGGGGTCGTGATTGGCACCTACAGTTCAATGTTCGTCGCCAGCCAGTTTCTTGTAATGTGGGATCGAGGGGAGCTGCGTCGCCTGCTGCCACGCCGACGCCAAGCCACTTAAGCGATCACGGATAGTTCCAATTTGGCGTGAGTACGAACCGTCCCATATGGTTCCCGTTCGCCATGGTGTCGTAGGCTTCTTGCCAGCGTTCCAAGGGCATGAGTTGAGCGACCACGGGATGTACCCTCTTCTGTTGCACCAACTCCACCGCCGACCGCAAGTCATCCCTGCCCGCGCCTGACGAACCCAGGATAGAGGCGTCCCGGAAGATAATCTCAGCCAGCGCCATGGACACATCCTCGCCTTGCACCTCGCCTAGGAGTACCAGTCGTCCGTACTGTGCCAAGCATCGAAGGGTGGAGTTGAACAGGGGCGAGCCAACCGTGTCCAAAGCCACATCCACACCGGAGTCTTCCGTCAACGCCAGCAGCACCTCCGGGAAGTCCAACTCTCCAACGCAGAGCACTTGGTCTGCTCCTAGACTCTCCAAGTCCTCGACTTTCGAGTAACTGCGGGTAACCGCGTAGACTACTGCTCCAGAGGCCTTTGCAAGCTGCACGGAGTGAGCGCCGAGGCCACCGCCCGCACCGGTCACCAGCACTTTCTCCCCGGGGAGTACCTTGCCGACTTTCCTGATGGCGCGCTGCACCACACCCATGGGACAGCCGAGCAGGCATGCGCTGGTCAGGTCGAGTTCTGGTGGAAGCTTGACCAAGCTGGTAGCCCGTAGGCTGACATACTCAGCGAACCCTCCATCGGTTCCGTGGCCGATGCCATGGCCATCGACGCAGCGGTGCTCCAATCCATAGGCACACCGGTTGCAACGTCCGCAAGCGTCGGTCTGGATGCTGGCCACAGGGTCACCTGCCCTGAAGTCGTCAACCTCAGGGCCCACAGCCTCGACAATGCCGGATATCTCGTGGCCGAGAACTACGTTGTCCTTCACCCCACGACGCAGCACGCCTCGCATCACCAGAACGTCGTGGTAACAGAGGCCGCAGGCTTCGACTCGTACCAAGATTTGGTCGCCCGACACTTGGGGCACGGGCAGGTCCTTGAGGGCAAGCTGAGGGCGTGGGCCGGGACGCTGCAACACTAAAGCTTTCATGGCGTGGCGATTATATGGCTAGGGTCGCTATAATGCAGCCTAAGCCATTGAAGCCAGATAGTGGGGAGGTTGTGCCATGAGGTTGGGTGCTCACATGTCCACTGCCGGTGGGCTCGGTAAGGCCATCGACCGTGGCGCGGAGATAGGCTGTGAGGCTATCCAGATATTCGGGTCGCCACCCCAAGGCTGGGCCTTCAAGATGCCAGCCGAGGAGCAACTCGCTGAGTTCCGTCGCAAGTCAGGGGAGGCGGATATCGCTCCCGTGTACCTTCACGCCATCTATCTCATAAACTTGGGCACACCCAAAGAAGATAATCTAGCCAAGGGCAAGACATCCCTCGTCAACTACATGAACTTGGCGTCCCAGATCAACGCGCAGGGAGTCATCTTCCACCCCGGAAGTCACGGCGGTTTGGGCTACGACGCCATCTTCGAACAGACGGTGGCCGGTATACACGAGGTGCTGGAGCGCTCTCCGGAGGGGCCGTACCTCACAGTGGAAAACACTGCTGGCATGGGCCAGCACATCGGTGCCAGCTTTGAGGAGTTGGGGCGCATCATCCACGCTGTGGACAGCCCCCGCGTACGAGTGTGTCTGGATACCCAACACTCCTTCGCTGCCGGCTACGATGTGTCCAGCAAGGACGGAGTTCAAGCAATGCTGGACGAATTCGACCATCACGTGGGCTTGGAGAGGCTGGCAGCAGTGCACGCGAACGATTCGAAGCGGGTGCTGGGTGCTGGTGTGGACCGGCATGAGAATATCGGCGAGGGCTATATCGGCGTCGAGGGGTTCGAGCACATCATGAGCGCCCCGGCCTTCTGGGACCTTCCTTTCTTCCTAGAAGTTCCTGGACTGGACAACAAGGGCCCGGACCGGGCTAACCTCGACATCCTCAAGGATATACGCAGCCGGTTAGTCCCAGTCTAGTGGTGCGCCTCACTCGGCGTCAGTTCCTGCGACTGGTTCAGCAGGCCTACGCTGAACTGCCAGACAAGGTGACGCGCGTCCTCGAGAACCTGGAAGTGGTGGTGGAACGCTGGCCCGACCGTGAGTTGATGGTCGACTTGGAGTTGGAGGACCGTCATGAGCTTTTGGGCCTCTACGTCGGCGTTCCACTTCCTGATCGTGGGAGTGAGCTTCCTCAACTGCCAGACCTGATCTACCTGTTCCAACGCCCCATCGAACTCCGCTGTAGCACCCCGGAAGAGGTCGTGGAGGAGGTTCGCGTCACGCTGTTGCACGAGGTGGGGCACTATTTCGGATTGGACGAGGAGGACTTGGAGCGTCAAGGCTACGGATGACTACAGAGAGCGAGTTGGGGATTGCATCGGCCAACTTCGTGTGTACGTTTATGGGCCGCCAGTCCATTTCGGCTACAGTCTCACGTACCGACAGCCTGCCATTGACACCCTCATGGCGTGATGCGAGAATCCCGATTGACTTCAAATTGTATATGGAGGATACCTTATGGCTGACTGCACCGTCCAAGTCCGGATGAACGGCCCGCTGCGTATCACCGGCCCCTTCGATCTGACCGATCAGGACGACAACGCGTTCACCATCCCCGAGGGGCAGGCCGTAGCTCTGTGTCGCTGTGGCCGCTCGGCAAACAAGCCCTTCTGCGACAGCCGGCACCGCACCGAAGAGCCGATGTTCGAAGCCCCGAGCACCGCAGCATAACTGGATGACGTGGGCTATCGGCCCACTCGAAAGGGGTGTAGTGGAGTGCTTGGCCACTACACCCCTTTTCTATGCCCATCGTTCTTTAGTTGGCGCGATAGACTTCGCGCAGGGCCTGCACAGACGATATACGCATCTGGGCTAGCCTGTTGGCAGCCTCCGCAGTGGTAATCTCTTCTTGCTGCGCCGTGTTCAGCAGGTCTCGCATGGTATCGTAGATCCGCTCTGTAATCTGCCGGGCTCGTGCTTCGTTGTAGTTCGCGCCGATTTCACAGGATACATTGATGATGCCCCCTGCGTTGATGATGTAGTCTGGCGCGTATACTACCCCCCTGTCCTGTAGACGCTTCCCGTCCTGTTCGCTCTCCAACTGGTTGTTGGCGCCCCCGGCAACGATGGCGCAGTTTAGCCGCGGTATGGTGCCTGCATTCAGAGTTCCCCCCAAGGCGCAGGGAGAAAAGATATCGCAGTCCACATCGTAGATCGCTTCGGTATCCACGATGCTTGCTCCCAAGCCGGACGCTTCCTCCATCGCCTTCCGCGAAACGTCTGTGGCCACGAGGCTGGCGCCCTCCCTCAACAGGTGCGTTGCCGTCTCGTGGGCCACCTTGCCGAACCCTTGCATGGCCACCACGCGACCCTGTAGCGAGTCGCTACCCCAAGCCGACTTGGCGCAGGCCTTCATGCCTAGGTATACCCCCAAGCCAGTGAGGATCGAGGTGCTGCCGCTGCCCCCCATTTCAGTGGGCAAACCCACTACGTGCGGTGTCTCCAGCCGGATCATTTCTAAGTCCAGTGTGGTGGTTCCCACGTCTGTGGTGGTGATGTAGCGTCCGTTCAGGCTATCGATGTGGCGGGCATAGGCCCTCAGCAGGACCTCACGATTGCTGCTATGAGGGTCGGCCCAGATGACTCCCTTACCGCCCCCCAAGGCCAACCCGGCCGCAGCCGACTTGTATGTCATGGCTTCAGAGAGGCGTAGGGCATCGAGCATGGCGTCTTCTTCTGTGGCGTAGTCCCACATTCGTGTGCCGCCACATCCTGGCCCCAGGGTCGTGTCGTGCAGAGCGATGAACGCCTTGAGGCCCACCGATGGTTCGGAGCACACCAGCATCCCCTCATGACCGTGTTTGTTCATGTACTTAAAGATATCCATCACTGCCCACGCTTTCTATTGAGGCATCGCTTTACGCTGGGTTGCTAAGGGTGCTCTTGGGCTAGCGGAACAAGTCGTCGATGTGGATGTCGCCCAATGGACTCACCTCCTGCTCGGGGAGACTTGATGTGGGCTCACTTGGAACTGCGCCGCGCGTCAATGCAAGGTACGACTGCCCGCTGCCATACTCGCGGGTGCGCACCACTACCGGCATGGGCACGGCATGCCCGAATATGAGAGCCTGCTGCTGTGGCTCCAATCGTGAGAGGAGTGCACGCAATTCACGGGAACCTGACGTGCCGGCGAGAACGGCGTCCACGTCTCGCTCGTTGTCCAGCAGGCATGTGAGCTTGGTGCCTACTTGGCTCATCACCTCGGAATCGATGGCTCCCGGGCGTTGATCGATGACCATCAGGGTGACGTTGTACTTCCGCATCTCCCGCGCAATCGTCCCGAAGATGGTCTGAGATGCCACAGCAGGGTTGAGGAACTTGTGGGCCTCTTCAATGGTGATAATGAGAGGGCGCGGCTCCGTCCCGACACCTCCCTCGGCTTGCTCCTTCAGCCGGACATAACGTTCGTGAATCCTACGGGTGAGGAGATTGCTGACGAGTATGTACGCGTTGGTATCATTGCCCCAGCGCCCGAACTCCAGCACAACGTGCTTGCCCCGCGTGAGGTTGTCGAGAATGCGGGAAACGGAGTCGTGCACCGCGCTCTCCGACATGAAGTCGTAGCGCTTGAAACGCGAAAGCCGGTTGTATAGGCTGCCCAAGGCTTGGGCGTTGACTCCCAAATCGTTGGCTAGGTCCGATACCTCGGCGCGCCCCTGCAGGTCTAGAAACTCTTTAACCCAGTTGCTGCCTCGAAAGTGGCGTTGCAGATCGTAGGCAGCGGAGGCGGCTACGTCGGAGAGGCCCAGGTTGTCCTTCAGGACCTCCACATCTTCCGGGTCAATGTCGTTGTAGGAAATGCGCACTTCCTCGTCAGGGGAGAGGCCGCGACGCCGGGAGCTTTCGGGGTCTAGTGAGAACACTGCCACTTGAGAGGCGAATAGCTGCTTCAGACCTTTGACGAAGGTGCCGCCTTCCCTGATGCCCTGCCATCCATAGTCGTTGTGCATGTCGAAGACCAGCATGGAGGCCACGTTCTGCTGAAGGAGGCCTGCCAGCAGTAGGCGAGTAAGGAATGTCTTGCCCGTTCCGCTCTTGCCGAAGATGCCCACTGAGCGGGCAGCTAGCTGTTGCAGGTTGAGGCAGACCTTGGCCTCCATATCGAGCGGGCTGCCGATGTAGAAGTAGTCCTTGTCGCTCTCATCACCGAAAACGGTGGACACGTCTTGTTGGGTTGCGGAGAAGACTCGAGAGAAATGGGCAGGGATAGTCTTGGCTGGTTGAGGCCCTTCTTCGGAGTCGCCCAGCACCATTGGCAGTGTCAGTTGAGGCACGAGGGCGATGCGCCCGTAGGCTGCCGTGCCTGCCACCACTTGGCGGACAAAGGGGTTGCTCACGTCCGGGGGTGTATGCTCCAGTGAGGAATCGGAGGTGCCCAGCGACACTTCGGAGACCACGCCGAAGAAGCGTTGCCTTTCACCTTGGATAGTAGCAAAGGTTCCCACTTTCATGTCCTCTACCGAAACATCGCCATCGAGGCGCACATCGACGCCCCGCGTTAGCGAACCGCTAAGGACTAAGCCCAAGGACTTGCCGGATATGGGCAGGCCATTCATCGTCATTGAGGAGATATCCTCCTGAGGATGCCGTCCAGCCTTGGCAGGTCCGAAGACAAGCGAGCTGCCAAGGCCTTGCCTGCCGTGAGCAGAAAGTCACGACGGTCGGGGTGTGCGTCTGCGGCCCGCACCAGAAGGGCGCCGGCGATCTCATCGGCCCATGTGGGTTGTCCCTCCAGTAGCAGGGGCAGAAAATCGAGATTCTGAGTGAACTCCCTCACCTCCTGCTCGTCGCAGCGATGGGCAAAAGCGTGTACGGGAGGCGGAATAGGAGGCAGACCGTGTCGCACTGCCTGATTCTGGCCGTAGCCTAGGACCCTTGCCTCAAAGCGGGTACAGAGGAGCCGGGTCAGTTGAGGGTTGGACCTGTAGATGCCCTCTTCGGTGTCTTCCTCCTCGCCGCGGGCCACCACTGGCCTGCCTGGGTAAAGGGATTCAGTGCTGATCCGCGAGACTACGCCGTACACCTCAGGCGACCGGGTCATTACCAAAGTGCCCAGTGGAGGAGCTTGGTACAGTTGGTAGCACTGCACAGTACAGCGGTCAGTGGCCGATTCCACGACCTCGCCCACACGCCTGGAGGTTTGCGCCACGCGCTGAGACACGTCTACGGTCCTTCCCAGGTTCTTAGGGGCCTATACCCAAGGTACGCGCTTGGAGCGGTTCTTCTCTGAAGTGTAAACGGGAAGATGCTGTCGACCCAAGGCATCTTCCACCAGAACTCGGAAGAGTTCCCGGTCGGAGCCATCTATGACGGCCTGCTCGTGGGCTTCCATGATGGCGGCAGGGTAGCCAGCCCCGCGGCGACATTGGTCCAGCACCAAGGTGTGGCTTAGCGCCAAACGCTCACTGTCTTGCGCCACCCACTGGGGGATCTCTACTCGCGCCAGTTCTTCGCCTGCGTTCAGGTAGTAGTAGTAAACGTGGTGGGCGCCGTAGTGCTCACGGGAGATGGACGAACTGGTGGCAAAGAGGCAGGACCTCTGGCCCGGCTGTAGCGTCGCACCGAAAAGGTCTCGGTCAAGGAAGCCATTAGCCATGCTGCACGGCTCTGGGCCGGAGCGATACATGCTGCAGGTCTGCTTGCAACGAGCGCCGTCTTTGTCGCAAAGCAGGGTGCGCACCGTGTGGACCACTTCTGTGCTCTGAGGCACGCTGACGTAGGCTGCCACTGCCATGGGACGTCCATCCGCAAGGCTTCGCAGTTGGTCGAGGGCGGGTAGCAGCCCATTGCGGATCATCAAGTCCCGCACGAATGGAGGGTGACCCCGCCCGCTGAGGCTCCACAGCACCAGCGACCCATCCAAGAGGGCGAGCAGGGGCAGCTCCGTAGGCAGGTTCGAGGCCAAGGCCGCCAAGCCTTCTACCTCTCGCACCGCCCTCTTGATTCCAAGAAGGGTACCTTGGATGGGCGCTTCTTCGTTTCCGCTGGGGGTGACGGAGGTCAGAAACAGGTCTTCATCTTCGGAATAGAGCTGCGGCCCGCTGCCGAGATGAGCGCCGGGCTGCGAGCCGTATGTCAATACACAGCTACCGAGGTTGATGAGGTAGCATCGGGCAGCCATATGCCGGTCCACATCAATGTGAGAACCGTCCACCGAGGCTACACAGTAGTCGGTGTACGGTTCCGGTGGGTCGTGGCGGGCTGACAGCTTCTCTTGGGGCACGGCTGCCATAAAGGGACGCTCGTTGAGGGCAGGCAGTCGGGCCGCCACGTCGTCCACTGTCGCCTCATTCATGATTTGAAGCAGGCGGGCCAAGGCTGAACGGCGCCCATCGCTGGAACCTTTTGCCTGGAAGGCCAGCGCATCTATTTGGGACGTGGTCTGTGCGAAGTCTAGTGCCACCGGACTACCTCAACACCCGTTCGTCACCTACGCGACGGGTGACGCGCTGCTGGTCCAAATGCTCCAGCAGGGGTAGTACGTACTTTCGGCTGGAGTTGAGCAGGTTGCGTGCTTGCGCTACCGTGATGGAGCCTTCTGCCTTGGCGTGCTGCACTACCATGTCCACCATTTGCCGGTAGGCTTGTTGCGAAAAGACGACCTCTTCAGAGACCTTTACCACCAGCCCTTCATGAATCAAGTAGCTCAGCAACTCCGGCTCGATGGCGCTGTCGGTTGGTGGTGAGAAGGGGTCGGATTCTAAGGCGACAACATAGGAATCGGCTTGTTTGGCCAGCGAGGGAGTCAGGCTGGCCTCATGTTCCGGAAGCCGTAACACACCGTCGTGTTCCACCAGTCGTTCCTCTTCCGCTAGGCGGAGGGAGAAGCGGTTGAACACGGCTTGGGACATGTTCATGCGGTTGCGCATTTCTTCTCGAGGCACGCCCTTGCGCAGTGGGTACTGGCGGTGGAACTCAGTCAGGGTACGGGAGGCCAGTTGGGTCTGGTCCTGCCACGCTGCAAGGGAGTAGGCGACGGCATCGGCGTCAGTGACGGGATCTCCCAGGAGGGCTACTCGCTCGTCAGCTTCCAGTTCAGCCAGATGGGTGCGGACATCTTCCAACACTAGGTTGGCGCGACGGGCCAAGGTGGTGATGTCGCATGGTCCCCACATGTCCACGGCGTTCAGCAGTGTGTCGTCTCCTCCCTCGTGCACCATGGCGAGGCGTTCGATTACTGATGGGACGAACCTGCGATGTCGCCGTGGATTGGGGTCGACGACGCGTCCGCCTCCCAAGGTGTCCTCGGCAGAGCGGGCTACGAAGAGGTCGCCTTTCACCAAGGGCACTGGGTCGGACAGGTGGATTTGGACCCATCCCTCCTCGCCTGGTCGCAACTCGCGCTTATCCAGGATGCGGAGACGGGCGTTGGACTCGCTGGTGTGCAGGTGGAAGGTAATTCCCTCGTTGTGGCGCACCGGACGAGGCGCGTCGCGACTCACCCGGAATTGGGCATCCAAAATGTTGGTGGTCTGCAGCCAGCCAGGAAGCGTGATGACCTCTCCACGCTGTATCTCGCTACGGGAGATGCCCGATAGATTGGCGGCCAAGCGCCGTCCCGGGTCGGCTAGTTCCATCTTTTGGCGGTGGCTCTGGAGGCCTCGAATCCGGCACCGTTCCTTGGTCAGGGCCAGCTCCACCTCGCTACCCACGGAGAGGTTGCCGTCGATGAGGGTACCGGTGACTACTGTGCCAAAGCCGGCGACTGTGAAGCAGCGGTCGACCGGCAGACGGGGCCTACCCAAGTCGGGGCGCGGCTCCGTAGTGTCCAGCATGGAGTCGATTGTAGTCCGCAGGGAGTCCAAACCCTTCCCGGTGTAGGCGGACACGGCCACCATGGGGGCGTCGCGGAAGGTGGTGGGGGCCAGCAAGTCTTCCACCTCGGCCTTCACCAGTTCTACCATCTCCTCGTCGACCAAGTCCTCCTTGGTGATGACTACCATGCCCCTCCTGATTTCCAATAGGTCGAGGATGGCGAGATGCTCGCGGGTCTGGCGCATTACGCTCTCGTTAGCTGCCACGATGAGCATGGCGAGGTCGATACCGCCGACGCCTGCCAGCATGTTCTTGATAAAGCGTTCGTGACCGGGCACATCAACGATGCTGACTTCCCGGCCTGATGGGGTCTCCATCCAAGCAAAACCCAGATCAATAGTCATCTCCCGCTCTTTCTCTTCGGGAAGACGGTCCGGGTCAATGCTGGTCAGGGCATGAATGAGGGTGGACTTGCCATGGTCCACATGCCCGGCAGTTCCTAGGACGTACATAGAGAAGAGTTCCTCCTTGGTACTTTCAGAATATCACCAAAGGTGGCGGTGGGCTAGACACAGGTGACGTTCCTGCTTGGTGGCCCCCGGCGCGCATTATGGATTCTCTGTTGGCGGCCACTGGTCGAGACTGGAAGCCGTTTTGTATCTGTGGGCGGGGAAACTAGTTGAGGCCGTTGGGCTGTTTTTGTAGCTGTGTAGCGGCTACTCGCGGCTAGCGAAAAAAGGTCTTGTATCTGCTGGTGGTCCGAATGTCCAGTCGTCAGCTGGAGCCAGCTGGGCAGCAGTGGTTTCATCTGCACTGCAACCAGCCGAATCCAAAAGGCAAGGCTGCGGTGACACTGGCGGGGCCAGACCCGGTCTTCCTCAAGGCTAGTGTGGGTCAGTATTGTGCGTCAATGGGAAAATGTCAGTAGGGGCGTGGAGCAGTCATGTCAATCGGACGCCTAATCGATGAATCTCATGAACACTTGGTTGGAAAGCAGAAGACCCTCCGAGGTCAACTTGAGCCGGTCACCGTCCGACTCCAAGAGCCCAATGGACACGAGGTCGTCGACCTCGGCCCCGTAGACCGCCCTTAGGCTAACGCCGTGACGGCGGTGGAACTCACTTAGGGAGATACCTTCTAGCAACCGCAACTCGAGGAACATGGTCTCGGCCATAGATGTTGATGGACTAGTGGCTTCATAGCCCTCCAGCGTTGGTGTGGATTCCAGAGTCGCATGATCATCGAGACCTGGAGCCCGTACCGGGGTGTCTGACCAATTCTGGACGCTTCGCGCATAGTGTGCTGGGAGTTTGACGTTGTGGAAGCGAAAGCCACCTAGGTTGGAGTGGGCTCCGGGCCCGATGCCTAGGTATGGCTTCAACTGCCAGTAGGCTAGGTTGTGTTGCGACTGGTAGCCGGGGAAGCACCAGTTGGATATTTCGTAGTGCTTGTAGCCAGCGTCCGCCATTGCTTCTCGAGCATGCTCGTACATGTCGGCGGCTAAGTCGGGATCAGGTTCCGGGAGGAGTCCGCGCCGCACCTGCTGGTCCATACCGGTGCCCGGCTCCAGGGTGAGGCCATACAGGGAAAGATGCTCCGGCGCAAGCTCGATCACTCCCTGCACGCTGGTCTGCCATTGCTCCATGGACTGGTGCGGCAGCCCGTACATCAGGTCTAGGCTGATGTTGGTGAAGCCGGTTGCCCGTGCCCGACGGTAGGCTGCAAGGGCTCCAGCGGCGGTGTGCCGTCGCCCCAGCATCTGCAGTAGTCCGTCATCCAGGCTTTGTGCGCCGATACTGAGGCGATTGATGCCCATGTGCAGCATGGCGTGGAGCTTGGATTCATCCAAGTCCCCCGGGTTGGCCTCCGCTGTGACTTCGGCGCCCTCCGTGAGAGGAAAAGAGGCGACCAAGGACGATAGAAGCATTCCCAGTTGGTCTGCCCCGAGGTAAGAGGGAGTTCCTCCGCCGAAGAACACCGTTGCCGCTAGCGGATTGCCCAGCCTCTCGCCCCACAGACGGCCTTCCTGCATTGCGGCTTCCACGTAGGGAGACATGGCGTGTTCCATGCCTTGGTAGGTATTGAAGTCGCAGTAAGGGCATTTGCTGAGGCAGAATGGGACATGCACGTAAAGGGACAGCGGGTGACTCGCTATGCGTGAAGTGTCGGACAGCGGTTTATTAGCTGAGGTAGCCATTCCCTAGACGTTGAACAGGAATGTGATGACGTCGCCGTCCTGGACTGGGTAGCCCTTTCCTTCCAGACGCAGCACGCCCTGCTTCTTGGCTTGGTTCAGAGAGCCACAGGACATCAGCTGTTCGTAGCCTATAACCTCGGCGCGGATGAACCCCCGCTCGATATCCGAGTGTATCTTGCTCGCGGCCTTCACCGCCGCGATGTTTTGGGGGATCGTCCAGGCTCGCACCTCATCGGGGCCCACGGTGAAGAAGGATGCCATGTCCAGCAGTTTGTGGCTCAGTCCGACGACGCGCTCCAGGCCCGATTCAGAAAGGCCCATGGACTGGCGGAACTCCTGCTCGTCCTCTACTGAAAGCTGGCCTAGTTCCTGTTCCAGCTTGGCGCAGATGCTGGTGCAGAGTGCACCGGGCCGATGATCAAAGGACCCACCTTCCTCCGCGGTCTCTGGCACGTCCTCGCCCACGTTGAACACCGTGAGCACACGCTTGCCGGTGAGCATGTTGTAGCCTGTGGCCATAGCTTGCTCTTCACCCGAGAGCTCCATCCGGCTAACGGGCGTCTCATCCTCCAGTGCCTTTTGCAGTTTTTCGATAAAGGAGATCTCCCGTAGATGCGCGCTGCGCTCCTGTGCGCGTGCGCCCTTCAGATTGGAGTCAACTCGCTGGCGGCGACGCTCCAGAATCCCCAAGTCGGAGAAGATAAGCTCCGCTTCCATGGAGTCGGCGTCGCGAATGGGGTCTATGGTGGGTTGGTGGTAGGGAACGGAGTCGTCCTCGAAGGCCCGGACTACATGCACCAAGGCGTCGGCCTTCTGAAGTTGGTTCACTATCTGTCCGCTGATGCCGCCACCCCCGGTTCCGCCAGAGGGGACTTCCGATGGGGCAGCCAGGTCCCAATAGGTTACCTCGGCCGGCACTATCTTTTCGGGGGAGAACATGCCCGCCAAGGCTTGCAGCCGGCTATCGGGGGCTTTGACTACACCGGTCTGCAGGCCTGATTTGTTGGACTCGAAACGTCCGCGCGTCATGGCGTGGAGCAGCGTAGTCTTGCCGCTGTTGGGCATGCCGATGAGGGCTATTTCCATTGTGCGTTACCTTTGCTTAACCTCGAGCTCCTATCAGATCGCGAGTGTCTGGAGCCGAGCGTCATTGCCGCGCCCATATACGAGTCGCGGCTTGGCCACAATGACAGTGGGTAGCATGGGCTGAAGGTGGAATTAAGCGGGTCGCCTGCGGTCGCAACGTGACCGATGGTAGGGACGCATGGGAACATCAGGAAGCGATGGATCGGGACATCAAGTTTCGGGCTCGTCCTTGACGCGGTATTCACCGTCCACCACACGGGCCGAGCTCGTCCCTTGGTTCGAGCTGCCTCCGTAGGACTGCGGGTCGAAGCGGCGTCGCAGGTAGCTTCTCAGCACAGCGCGGAGCACGAAGGAAACCACAAACAGCATCACGAAGGGCACCAGCATCCGAGCGATAGCTATTGCCATTTGCCTGTCCTCCCGCTTTTTCTTTGCCTACTCCATTATAGGGTCTGAGATGGTATGGTGAAAGCCGCGCGACGGACCACATCACAGGAGTAAGGTTGGCCACGGTACAGGTTATATACGGGGACGAGTTCCTCGTCTCGATGGCCCTAAGAGAGCTTCAAGAGGAAGTCGGGCCGGTGGAGTCGCGCGAGGCGAATTCGCACCGTGTATCGTCCCCACAAGCGAGTCTGAAGGCCATCGCACCCATGTGCGACGCGATGCCCTTTCTGGCAGAGAAGCGTCTGGTGATGGTCACCGGGGCACTTTCGGAGGTGGAGCCGAGCCGGAGTGGCGGTCAACGTCGTGGTCGGGGTCGCGCCTCCTCCCGTCCGACAGGCGGAAACTGGGAAGGGTTGGAGGAGTACGTTGGCCGGATGCCTCCCACGACCCTACTTGCTTTTGTCGACGGACCGATTCGATCAGGCAACCCCCTATTGGAGCAATTGAGGCCCTTGGCGCAGGTGCGGGAGATGCCTACGCCAGCGGGGGAGAGTCTTGCACGATGGATACGGTCCCAAGTGGAGGCGAAGGGCTGTAACATCATGCCCGGAGCCATCACCCTGATATCTCGCTTGGTGGGCCCCAATTTGCGGGTGCTGGACAACGAACTGGAGAAGCTGGCGCTCTACGCGGGGCAAGAGCCCATAGCCGAATCCCATGTGCGGGAACTGGTCGCGGAGGTACGGGAAACATCGGTGTTCAACGTGGTGGATGCTGTCTTGGAGCGACGTCCCGCGGTAGCGCTGCGGGCCACGAACCGTCTGAGCCAAGGTGGTGCAGGTTTTTCCGAGGTCATCTCCTTAGTCTCAATGCAGGTGCGTCGCGTGGTGCTTGCCCGCAACATGCTGGACAGCGGGCTCCCGCAAGCGGAAATCGGCAGCAGGCTGAACATTGGCCCCGAATTCGTTCTGCGAAAGACCATCCAACAGGCGCGCGGCCACTCTCCCCAAGGCTTGGCTATGCTATATGAAGCACTGCTCGAGGCTGACTTGGCCGTCAAGCAAGGGCGTATGGAAGAGGAAGTGGCGTTACAGTTGCTGTTTACACAGGTGCCGACGCGGTAGTGGGGGACTAAAGAGAAAAAGTGGTCGTGGCAGCCGGACGAGAACGCACGCGCTAGTTAACTCCCCTATCTCCTATTCCTTCTCCCTTCGGGCCGAGGTCCATCATGTTGTAGCACGCCACTGCGTGACCTGCCGTTACGAGGTCCAGCTGTGGCATTGTTTCTTCGCGGCAGCGTGACACGGCCTTGGAACACCGGGGGACGAAGGGACACTGGTCGGGCAGGTTCAGTAGGGTAGGGGGGGAGCCCTGCAGGGGTTGAAGCATGCGGTCGGCGTCGTCCATGCGGGGCAGTGCTTGGAATATGCCCCACGTGTAAGGGTGGTAGGGGCGGTGGAACAGCTCTTGTACGTTGGCGTGTTCCACGATGCTGCCCCCGTACATCACCGCGACCTCGTCGGCCATGTGGGCCACCACGCCCATGTCGTGGGTGATGAGCAGTATGCTGCAGCCCCACTCCTGGACGTAGCCCTTCAGGCGCGCCAGTATCTCCGCCTGCAGAGTCACGTCGATGCTGGAGGTGGGCTCGTCAGCCACCAGTACTTTGGGCCGGAGCGTGAGGGCCATGGACAGCATGATACGCTGGGCTTGCCCGCCGCTGACTTGGAAAGGGTAGCGTCGCATAATCTGTGGCGGGTCGGGTAGCCCCATCTCGCGCAGGCCTTCCTCCGCTATTCGCCACGCCTGTTCTTTCTTGGAGCCCGTGTGAGTACGTATGGGTTCGATAAGCTGGTCGCCGATGGATTGGATGGGGTTAAGGGCCGACTGGGGCTCTTGGAACACCATGGTGATGTCCTTGCCCCGGATTCGACGCAGGCGTCCGAAGGAGATGCGCAGCAGGTCCTGCTCTTGGAACAAGACGCTGCCGCCCGTGACCTCGCCGTTATGAGGCAGCAGGCCCATCAGCGCAAGTGCGACAGTGGACTTGCCGGAGCCGCTCTCACCCACTAGGCAAGTGATGGAGCGCTCTTGGAGGGTAAAGTTGACACCGTTGACGGCGCGTATATCACCACCGCGGGTGCGATATCGCACCTTCAGGTCTTCCACTCTGAGAACCTCGGCCATCAGATCTCAGCCTCCGTATATGCGTGCCAGCGGACCGTCATGAGGCATATCCTGTCTCAGCCTCGCAAGCCCCACTGTTCAACTCCCGGACCAAGTCGTCTAGGGAAGCTATGCGGTTGTGAAACTTGGTGCATGCCTTCCCGATATGCTCTTCACGGTGTACATCGCTTCCGCCCGTGCCAGCGAGACCCAAGCGCTGCGACAAAAACTGGGAGAACCTGTTTTCTTCGGGCTTGCCCCGGCCGTTGAGGGTTTCAATGGCTTGGCAAGCGCCGAACAGCTCCTCGCCGGTGGCCCGATCCAGGGCCTCATCCACCTGCTCAGGTGAGGGGTGTATGCCACGGGGGTAGCGACGTCGATAGGGATGGGCCGCCACCAGGGCGCCTCCAGCCTCTTGTACTCGCTGGTGCAGGAAAGAGGGTTTGTGCATGCCGAACTGGTACTGGTGCAGGCCGAACACTAGGGCATGCCCCTCTTCTGTGTTGATTTCGGCCCCTGCCAATACGAGGAAGTTGTGCCTCTGGGCCAACCTCTCCACATCTTGTGGAAGCCAGAAGTGGTCGTGCTCCGTGAGGCAGATGCCGTCCAGTCCAGCCCGCTTGGCGCAATCAATGAGGTCATCGGCGCTGATGAAGCTGTCATCTGAAGCGGGGTAAGTATGGGAGTGCAGGTCAATATACAAGAAAGAGCTCCAGAAGCGGGAGGGCTATGCCAGTGTCCCATTGAGCAGCGGTTTTCGTCAACCCATGGGTGTGGCCTCCGCCTTCAATACCAGCTAGGGCGTGCGGCCATTGGCGAGGCTGTGGTCTCACGTTTGTAGCTGAGGATGGGACATTGTTGCCGCTTTTGTGGCATTCCCGTGGCAATCCGGTAGACATACCGTGCAACTCTCGTTGCATTCCTGTGGCATACCCGTGGCAATCCCGGTGCATACCCGTGGCAATCCCGGTGCATTCCGGTGGCACGGGATTGGTAGCTGGCCAGATAGGAGCCAGCTTTGAGGGAGCCAAGGGGGAAAGAAAAACAAAAAATTGGTCTCGCGCGGGGCAGTACCGCGTTGTGAGCATCATGGGCGCGCATCCGCATTAAGAACATTCTTCTTTCGGTCATTTCTTCTTCGCGTTTTTGGGAACAGGGGCTTGGGCCAAGAAGGCGCGTATGAGGAAGGGCCGGGGCTGGTGTCCATCGACATCGGCAGGACGAAGGGAGGGGAAGGGGTGAGTGTAGCCGACGTGCGGCTACGGTCCCGGCTGAACCCCGATGTACGGCTGTGAACCGTGGCGGCGCGGGCGGCAAGGGCCGCTCGGGGCAGCTTGCCGCTTGCCGCTGGGTGATGGCCTCATGAGACCTTTGTGTGCCCCCCTTTGTTGCTGTTAAGGGCGCTGTCAAGGACTTACGTTCTCCTGCAGGATTCCCGCTCGCTTAGCTGGCGCAGGCAGGACTTCAGGCGTCGCCGGGGCGGGATTTTGGACTGGCCCGGTCAGTCCCGACACAGCTTTGAATCAGCTCTATGGGACCAGGGTTCCCGCTTCTCTGAGGGAATGTGGGCCGGCGGTTGCCTTGCTCTGTTTTCCTTTTGGTGTGGAATGGCCTTCCGGGGGGGTGGCGTCGACGCGTGAGCTAAAGATAGAACACATGTGTGGACTTGTCAAGGGGATTTGTGTCATGGGTGGGTCTTTCGATTGTTGTCGGGGTTGGGCTGCTGGGGCTAGATGCCCGGCTCCGCAGCGGCCCGCCCCTGGATCGAGTCCGGGGCAGGTTCTTGGACTCACTTGGTTTCGTTCTTCAACAGGCTCAGGGCAGGCTCAGGACAGGCTCATGACGGGCGGAAAACCGAAAGATCCTGCGTGCCAGACTGCTTGACCGTCTAGTATGGCAGACATAAAATCGTTGCGAAAATGGTAGATACTGGTAGCTTTGCGGTATCTCTTCACAGCTCGCTAACTACACGTGCCCCTTACATTCGCTCATAACGTCAATTATCACGGAGCCTTTCTAGATGTCCCAAGGGCCTCCCCTGCCTCCGCTGGAGCAGACTGTCCCCGAAGTGGTAGTGCAACGGCTACCGCAATATGTGCGAGTGCTTGGGGCCTTGGTGCGGGAGGAAGTGGAGGTGGTCAGTTCGCATCAGTTGGGTGAGCGGTTGCAGACGACGCCAGCCCAGATACGGAAGGACCTGAGCTACTTCGGGCGCTTTGGCAAGCAGGGCCGTGGGTACTCGGTGGGCAACCTGCAGAGGCAGTTGAAGGATATCCTCGGGCTCTCGCGTCAATGGAACGTGGGTCTGGTGGGAGTGGGTCGCTTGGGTTTGGCAATCCTCAGTTATCCTGGGTTCGCGCCGGAGGGGTTCAGGATTGTGGCTGCCTTTGACGCTGACCCGACTCAAGTGGGACAGAACATCGGGGGCGTCGGCGTGTATGCTATGGACGACTTAGCCCGCATGGTGCAGGAGATGGATATTTCCATCGGAGTGGTAGCCGTTCCCGGGATGCATGCGCAACAGGTGGTGGACAGGTTGGTGGAGTGCGGAGTGAGGGCTATCCTGAACTATGCTCCGACTTCCCCCCAGACTCATGAAGGGGTCCGGATTCGCAACATCGACCCGGTACTCTCGCTCCAGTCCATGACCTACTATCTCATGGGGCCGGAGCGGGGGGAGAATGGCCAGTCTCAGGAGTAGCGTGCCCGAAAGGGTAGCTACCGTTGTGCGATAGGGGGCGGTGCGCCTTCGCGTCCTCGCCGTCTACGTGCCACGCGTATCCGCAGTTGCGCCCTGCGCATGGAGGCCATGGCTTGCTCTAAGTCTATATCGGATGTGCCTGAGTCGATCCTCTGTTGGGCGCGGCGAAAGGCCTCTTGGGCCCGCTCCTCGTTTATTTCCTCGGAGCGCTCGCAGGCGTCGGCCAAAACCGTCACAACATTGTCCATGACTTCAAGAAAGCCCCCGGTCACTGCCAGGTAGGTGTCTTCGCCACCTTTGCGGATGGTGAGTTCGCCTTCCTTGAGGGTACACATGAGGGGCGAGTGGCTGGGCAGTATCCCCAACTCTCCCTCAGAGCCGGGGGCAACCACCAAGTCCACCTCGTCTGAAAGGACTTCGCGCTCGGCGGTGATGACGTCTAATCGCATGGGAGCCATTGCTATTGCTCCATTCTGACGCCCATGCCTTCCGCCTTCTCAATGGCCTCGTCGATTGTCCCGACCATGTAGAAGGCCTGCTCAGGCAGGTGGTCGTACTGACCTTCCAGTATCTCCTTGAAGCCACGCACCGTCTCACGGGCTGGGACGTACTTACCGGTCATGCCCGTGAAGGCCTCGGCAACGGTGAAGGGTTGGGTGAGGAAGCGCTGGATACGCCGCGCACGCGCCACGGCCAGCCTGTCCTCTTCAGATAGCTCTTCAATGCCCAGAATAGCGATGATGTCCTGCAGGTCGCGATAGCGCTGCAACACCCGCTGCACTTCTCGAGCAATCCCGTAGTGCTCCTCGCCTACCACCCGGGGTTCCAGTAGGCGCGAGAAAGACGCCAGCGGGTCCACTGCGGGGTAGAGTCCTTGGGCCGAGAGGGCGCGCTCCAAGGAAACCACTGCGTCCAAATGTCCGAACGTCGTGACGATGCCGGGATCGGTGTAGTCGTCGGCAGGCACATAGATGGCTTGGAAAGAAGTGATGGAACCGGTTTTGCTGGTGGTGATTCGCTCTTCCAGTGCGCCCATCTCGGTTGCCAGCGTCGGCTGGTAGCCCACGGCCGAAGGCATGCGCCCCAGCAGAGCTGACACCTCCATGCCCGCTAGGATGTAGCGGTAGATGTTGTCGATAAAGAAGAGGACATCCTGGCCCTGCTCCTCGCGGAAGTACTCGGCCATGGTCAGCCCTGTGAAGCCGATGCGAGCTCGTACACCGGGGGGCTCGTTCATCTGGCCGAACACCAAGGCGGTGGTTCCCAGAACCCCCGAGTCTTTCATCTCATTCCACAGGTCGTTGCCCTCGCGGGAACGTTCTCCCACTCCGGCGAACACCGACACGCCCTTGTGCACCGCGCCGATGTTCCGGATGAGCTCCATGATAACCACGGTCTTGCCCACCCCAGCACCGCCGTAGGCCCCGATCTTTCCACCCTTCATAAAAGGGGTGATGAGGTCGAAGACCTTGATGCCCGTCTCAAGCAGTTCCACAGAAGTTCCCTGCTCCTCGAAGGAGGGGGCTGCACGGTGTATGGGCCAATGGTCTCCGGCTTCCACCGGGCCGAGGTTGTCCAGAGGGTCACCGGTGACGTTGAACAGGCGGCCGAGAGTCTCTGGGCCGACGGGAACGCTCACGGGGGCGCCGGTGTCGTCGACGTCCACGCCACGGGCCAAGCCCTCAGTTGGTCCGAGGGCCAAGCAGCGCACCCAGCTATTGCCTACGTGCTGCTCCACCTCCAGTACCAATGGTTCGCCCTCAAGGTCCAGGGTCAGGGCGTTGTATATTGCAGGCAAACCGTCGGGAGGGAACTCCACGTCCACCACGGTGCCTATTACTTGGACTATCTTGCCCTGGGCCATAGTGACCTCCGTCCCGTCTCGGACTTACTGGGAGACTACCTAGCCTGAGCGGCGCTGCCGCTGGCTAGATCCAATAGCTCGTTAGTTATGCTTTCCTGGCGCACCTTGTTAAGGGTAAGGGTCAGGTCGTTCACCATCTCTCCGGCGCTGTCACTGGCATTACGCATGGCCACCATGCGCGCCGACTGCTCGCTGGCAATGAGCTCCAGCAGCGCATGATACAACTGCATCTCCACGAAGCGTGGGAGCAGAGATCCCAGCACGTTGGCGCTGGTGGGCTCGTAGATGTAACCCACCCGGCGTGTGGCGGGCAGATCACTGGCCTCGATTGGCAGCAGCTTCTTCAGCACGGGTCGCTGCGATATGGTAGAGATGGACTCGGGATAGGCGAGGTAGACTTCATCGACCTCGCCACTGGTGTAATCGTCTATGGCGATGTGGGATACCGCCAGGGTATCGGCAAGAGTGGGGCGGTCGCCGATATTCATGAAGGTGGCGCGTACGTCACGACCGTATCTCACCATGAAGTCGCGCCCCTTGCGCCCTACGCAAACGAGTCTCACCGGCGCGGAAGCCGACAGGACGAACTGCCCCACCATACCGTTGAGATTCCCATGAAGCCCGCCACACAGTCCCCGGTCAGGGGTGATATGCAGAATCTCAATGTTGTTCACCGGACGCCGGTCCAGAAGGGGTTGGGTGCCCGCTGCCTCGTCCGCAGGCTGTGCTGCAAGGTGGCCGATGACCTCCAGGATCTTGTCGGAGTAGGGTCGTGCCGCCAAGGCGGCTTGCTGGGTGCGACGCAGCTTGGAAGCCGCGATCATCTCCATGGCCTTGGTAACCTTGCCGGTGTTCTGGATACTGCGTATCCGGCGCCGTATGTCTCGCAGGTTGGGCATAGTCGTCTACTTCTCTAGTCTTTCATACACGTCGTAAGCGGCAACTATGCGGCTACTGCCACTGTCTCCGTGCTCCCGACGAAGGTCTGCTTGAAGCTGGTGATAGCCTGCTTCAGCGCCTCGTCGGTCTCGGGGCTTATGTCCCTCTTCTCGGAGATATCTTGGGCCAGTTCGGGATGTGCCGTTTCCATGTAGCTCAATAGCTGGTCTTCAAACTCTTGGCACTCATTTACGGGCACATCGTCCATGTACCCGTTCACGGCGTACAGCACGATGACTTCCTGTTCCAAGGTTAGGGGGCGGTACTGGCCCTGCTTCAGCACCTCCACGCTGCGTTGGCCCCGCTCTAGTTGGGCGCGAGTGCTGGCGTCCAACTCGGCCGTGCCGAACTGGGCGAAGGTGGCAAGCTCGCGGTACTGGGCTAGGTCGAGACGAAGGGTGCCGGCGACCTTCCGTATGGCCCGTGTCTGGGCTGCCCCGCCCACGCGGGACACCGACAGACCTACGTTCACCGCAGGCCGTATTCCCACGTTGAATAGTTCAGGCTCCAGGTATATCTGCCCGTCGGTGATGGAGATAACATTCGTAGGAATGTAGGCCGAGACGTCACCTGCTTGGGTCTCGATGATTGGCAGGGCTGTGATGGAGCCGCCGCCGAACTCTGCTGACAACTTGGCCGATCGCTCCAGCAGCCGGCTGTGCAGGTAGAAGATGTCACCGGGGTAGGCCTCGCGTCCCGCAGGTCGGCGCAGCAGAAGCGAAAGCTGCCGGTACGACCAAGCATGCTTGGACAAGTCGTCGTAGACGATAAGGACGTCCTTGCCCTGCGACATGAACTCCTCAGCTATAGCGCAACCTGAGTAGGGGGACATGTATTGTAGCGGGGCAGGGTCCGAAGCGTTGGCCGCCACGATGATCGTGTGCTCCATCGCCCCGTTCTCTTCCAGCGTCGCCAGCACTTGGGCGACCTTACCCTGCTTCTGTCCGATGGCCACATAGATGCAGATGAGGTCCTGCCCCTTCTGGTTGATGATGGTGTCCAAGGCGACGGCCGTCTTGCCGGTGGAACGGTCTCCGATGATGAGCTCACGCTGTCCGCGCCCGATGGGAATCATGGCGTCGATGGCTTTGATGCCCGTCTGCACTGGGGTGTCCACTGATTCACGCGACACCACATTGGGAGCGATGCGCTCCACTGCACGCAGACCCGTCGTCGCAGGTGTTCCACGTCCGTCGAGGGGCAACCCCAAAGCGTCGATGACTCGCCCGATGAGGGCATCACCTACAGGCACCTGAATAATGCTGCCGGTGCTGCGGACGGTATCACCCTCCTTCACTTGGGTGGCATCGCCCATGATGGCTGCGCCAACGGTGTCCTCTTCCAAATCTAGGGCGAGGCCCATGATGCCGTTGGGGAACTCCAGCAACTCGTTGGCCTTGGCGCCTCGCAGCCCTTGTACGCGGGCGATGCCGTCGCCCGTCTCAATGACGGTGCCGACATCGACCATGGTGAGGTCGCCGCCGAACTCCTCAATCTGGCGTCGCAGCAGGGAGACGATTTCCTGTCCTCGTCCGGTTGCCATCGTTAGCTCCTGTCCGCCCGGTTGTGGTGTTGTGTTCCGGCGGTTGTCTTCAACAGGTGGTGGGACCTCATGCCCCGGAGGTTGTCATGTTGCGTCGCAGCCTCTGCAGTTTTGCCTTTGTGCTGCCGTCAATCAGTTTGTCCTCCACCATCAGCACCAGCCCTCCGAGGATGGAAGGATCGACGTGGGTGACGAGCTCGATGTCCTTGCTTACGACGCCCCGCACGGCAGTTGTCACCCTGTCGCGCTGAGCGTCGTCCAAGGGCACTGCGGACGTGACATCCACTTGCACTCGGCCTTGGTGCTCGTTGACCAGCCTGCGGTACTCCGCATGGATCTCGGGAAGGCGTCCAGCCAAGCCGCGCAAGACCAAGAGGGATATGAGGTTGCGCACCAAAGGTTGTCCGTCCGGCAGGGCTTGGTCTATCAGGGCCAGTTTCTGCTCCGCAGGCACCTTGGCATGCTCCCAGAAGGCACGCAACTCCGGCTCGGCAGACGCTTGGGCTACCTGACCCAGCTCCTGGCCCCATTGATCCAACGCATCGGCTTCCAGGGCTAACTGGAAGGCGGCTTGGGCGTAACGTTTGACCGAGGCTCCTGCCGGCACTCTTGCATCAACCTCGCCGCAGCCCCTCGCCCTCTTGCAGGACGCGGTCTATCAGCTCTTGATGGGCATCGCGGTCCAGAGAGCGCTCAATCACTCTCTCTGCGGCCGTAATCGCCAAGTCGGCGAACTGGCTCCGCACTTCCGCAACGGCGGCATCCCTTTCTCGCTGTATGTCCTCTCGCGCCCGGGCCAATGCTATATCGCTCTCCTGGCGGACACGTTCCCGCTCTTCTTCCCGGAAGCGGTCCGCCATTTGCCGGGCCTGCTCGATGAGTCTTTGACCTTCAGCGCGCGCCTCTTGCAGTTGGGCTCGCGTGTCAGCTTGAGAACTCGCGGCCTCCTCACGGGCCCTGTCGGCCGCTTCCAGACTCTCGCGAATCTGGTTAGAGCGCCGGTCCATGACCCGTAGGATGGGCTTATAGGCGAAGAGGTACAGCACTCCCAGCAGCAGCAGGAAGTTGACCAGGAAGACAATCAGGCTAGGGAGATTGATCCCTAATGCGCTCACCGTACACCCCCGCTGTGACTGCTGGCTGGGATCACAGCACGAACCCGATGATCACTGCCACCACCAAAGCGTAGATGCCCAGCGCCTCAGCGAACGCGATGGCTAGGATCATGTTGGTCTGAATCTGTGGTGTAGCTTCCGGGTTCCTGCCGATGGCGCTCATGGCCGCAGCGCCTAGGATTCCGATTCCGATGCCAGGTCCGATGACACCCAAGCCGATGGCCAGACCGGCGGCCAACAGTCTTATTGCGTCGTCGGATACGGACTCTTGAGACGCTACTGCCAAAAGGACTTCTATACCAGGCATTGCTCCTCCATCATTGGGGTGCCCTTGTCCGGGCTGCCCTTGCCAGGGCTGTTAGTTTGGGGCCGTCCTCAATCGTTTCTGAGAAATATGGCTCCTATGGCGCCCAAAGAGGCTGCAGCCACGCCCAAGGTCGCTATCACCAGGGCCAGGATTACCACTTCCATCTTCTGGAGCCCCTCCTCTTTATTCTGGCGGTATTCTAGCTACCGCATGCGCATGCATCAATGCCCGCATGCATGAGTGTCTACACTAATGACTGTCATGGGCCATCGCTACTGAGACGAAAACCAGGGTCAGACCGGCAAATATCAGGGCCTGTACCAAGCCCACAAGCAGTTCCAGACCGTATACTAGGTCCCCCGCCACGAACGGCAGTAGGAAAGCGACCATCACCACTAGAATCTCGCCAGCGGTCATGTTGCCGAAGAGCCTGAAGGTGAAGCTGACCACCCGCACCAGTTCGCTGACGAATTCAAGGAAGCCGACGAAAATGTTGGCCAGCCGCAGCTTGAGCAGGTTGCTCAAGGAGAAGAACTTTCCCAGGTATCCTAAGCCCTTGCTGCGGAAGCCCCAGTATTCCACGAACACGAAGGATATCAGTGCCAACGCCAAGGGCATGTTTATGTCCGTCCCCGCCGACCTCAGCAGGTGTCCCTTGAGGTTGCCCTCTGGGTCATTGAACCCAAGGGAGGGCCAGATGGGTATCAAGGCCATCCAGGCGTTGAAGAGGACGAAGAGGAACAGTGTGGCGATCATGGGGAAGATGGCGCGAGACATGCCCCGGCCTACCACGCTCTCTACGAATCGCAGCAGCGCCTCGACAATGATCTCAACTAGGTTTTGAAGCCGCCCCGGCACCAAGCTGCCCTTGCGGGCCCCAATGACGAAGAGCAGCACCAGCACGATGGTGGCTACCCATGACGAAAGCATGGTGTTGGTGACGGCGAACTGTAGGAACCCCATTCCTTCGAAGTGGCCCTTTTCTGCTTCCGCGCCGACCTCGAGAAGGGCTTTCTCCACGTCTTTCTTCACATCGTAGTACGCCACTCCGTTGGTGAGGACAACCTCAATCTCCTCGTCCTCGTGATGCGCTTCGAACTCCGAGATGTTCTCGGCGCCTACGGCGTGCTCTACAGCCGAGCGTACGGACGCTTCTTCAGCGTCGCCAAGCGGATGCACCTTAACGACAAACTTGTTCAGTCCAATGGTCTCGTCGCGGGTGGAGGCGGGGAACACGGGTTGCGGAGGGAGGTGCACCTCAGGCTTCGGCACGTAGCCTTCTTTGTCGACAAAGGAGGAGCCGATGGCCCCGATCACCAAGCCGAAAAGGAAAAGAGCAAGAACGCCAATGCCAGCGAGTACTAGCAGTCGCTTGGTTGTCACTAGAGGTCCTTGTCCTTCTCGCCCTGTTTGCGAGAGACGCGGGAGTTAGCGAGTATCGGGCTGATCATCCTTTTGATACCGAAGCCTGCTACCAAAATTCCCAGTAAAAGACCTGCGACCGTGAGTCCGGGGCTGGTGTCGAGCCAGTTATCCAAGGCCCTGCCACCCACTGTTCCCCCTATCACTGCGACCACCACGTACCAGCCCATGCCGGTGAGCCGTAGCGCCGCTTCCCATCCGGCCATTCCAGCCTCAAAACTTGGTGAAATATATCACAGACCCTAGGGCGGGTCAACGCGAATCCTATCCTGTCGTCCCTGTCCACAACAAGACCCCGGGCCCATCTATGCCCGGGGTCTTCAAGTTCTTCAAGGCTCATTTATCCCTGCTGGGGGTTGCCCAAATCGTCCAAGTCCAAGCTGTTTATGAAATCGGTGAAGGCAGACATGCTGCGCTGTTCTTCTTCCGTCACCTGCACCGGCTCTCCGTCCTCATCGGTCCGCTCCTGCTCCAGGGGCTTGCCTTCCTTGTCCAGCTGCACGCCCGCCCTTTCCAGCACCTGCTCCTCTGCAAAAATGGGCACTTGGGCCCGCACTGCCAAGGCGATGGCGTCACTGGGGCGGGAGTCAACCTCCATCTCCTTGCCGTTGATGCTGATGATGATGCGGGCGTAGAAGGTGTCGTTCTGGAGGTCGTTGATGTGAATGCGGCTGACGTCTGCGCTGAGCTCCTTGATAACGGAGCGCAGCAGGTCGTGAGTGAGGGGACGCGGGACAGCTATATCTTGCAACTTGACGGCGATGGCGTCGGCCTCGGCAGGACCAATCCAGATCGGAAGGTAGCGGTCGGACTCCTTCTCTTTGAGGATAACCACGCGCTGGTAGTTCATCATGCTGACGCGGATGCTGTCGATGCTCAACTCCAGCATTTACCAGACTCCTTCTGTCCCGGATCGAAGAATCGGCCAATTCTAATTCCCCCTAGCTGGAGTGTCAACGGAAACTGCCTATGAACCGCTGCTTACCATAAGGCTGCCGTCAGCTAAGGATGTTATAATTTCGCCCAGCTTTTCCCGGGGTGGGACACATGCCTCCTCTACATTTCCGAGAGGTCCCATTCGAACGGCTGCAATGGGTTTGTGGCGCCGAAGACTTGGACTTTCACTGCACCGACGAGCTTGCGTCGCTGGCCGGGTTCGTAGGCCAGGACCAAGCCATAAGGGCCATTGAATTTGCCTTGGGCCTCAACAGGCCGGGCTACAACCTGTTCGTCACGGGTATGAGCGGCACGGGCAAGGCCTCGGCTATCAAGCAGTACGTGCAACGAAGCGTGGCCGACAGACTCACGCGGGGCGAGGACTTCGCCCGCTACGACTGGTGTTACCTCCACAACTTCATCGATTCCGACCGCCCCTTGGCCATACAACTGCCGCCGGGCCAAGGCCGGGTTTTGTGTCTGCAGATGGAGGAGTTGCTGGCGTCGGTCAGGGATGGGGTACGTAAACTCTTTTCCAGCGAGGCCTACAACGAACAGCGGAAACAGTTGGAAGAGCGCGGTCGCAGCCGCCACCAGGAAGCTATCCGGCAGTTGGAAAGCCAAGTGACGCAGGCGGGCTTTGCCGTGGAGTTCGGCCCGAACGGCGTGAACCTCTTCCCGATGCGAGACGGACAGCCTTTGCCCCTGCCTGAGTATCGTGCTTTGGAGGAGCGGCAACGTGCTGCCATCGAGTCTACCCGGGAACGGCTACTCTCCGAGGTGCAGCGGTCCATGGAGTCGATGCAGCAGGCAGAGGGCGAAACACGCGACGACATCGGCAGGCTCGACACCCGTGTAGGTTCGGAGATGTTGGAAGGGCTCTTTCGCCACCTCCGGGGTCAACACGCCACCAACCGTGATGTTAGCGACTACCTGAACTCGCTGTTCATCTACACCCTGGCTCATATCGCTTCCTTCCGGCAACCAACGGGGGAGCAGGGCGCTGGCCATGGTCCCGATGAGTCCCTAGTCATGGAACCAGCCCAGTCCTCCGGCATGCGGGTCGGATTTCTCCCGTATGAGGTAAACCTGCTGGTGGACAACAGTTCTGTGGAGGGAGCGCCCATCGTGGTCGAACCCAATCCCACATGGAGCAACCTCTTTGGCCGCCTCGAACGGCAGGGCATTATGGGAGCCTCGGTCAGCGATCACACCATGCTCAAGGCAGGTGCAATTCATCAAGCCAACGGCGGGTACATCGTCCTTGATGCGAAGGCCCTGCTGTCCAACGCCATGGTGTGGGGAGCCTTGAAGAGGGTCATCCAGAACCGCGAGGTGCACTTGGAGGACCCTGGCGAGCAGTCGGCCATGTACTCGGCCGTCACACTGCGTCCCGAGCCCATTCCCGTCGACCTCAAGGTCATAGTCACAGGTGACGAGGCAACCTACCGGCAACTCTCTTCTTTTGACCAGGAAGACTTTGCCGAGATGTTTAAGGTGAAGGCTGAGTTCGACAGCCAGATTGCTCTAACCCAGGAAAATGTGGAGGCCTACGCCTGCTTCATCTCAGGCGTCTGCCGCTCCGAGTCCTTGCGTCACTTCGAGCCCAGTGGTGTGGTGAAGGTCGTGGAGTACGGCTCACGCTTGGTGGCGGACCAGAACAAGCTCTCCTCCCGCTTTAGTCAGATACGCGACCTCGTGGTGGAGGCCGACTATTGGGCCCGCCATGAAAATTCGGAACTCGTCGCCGATCGGCACGTGCAACAGGCGCTGCAGGAGAAGGTGTATCGCGTCAACCTGATGCAGCGTCGCATACAGCAGAACATAGAAGAAGGCGCTCTGATGGTCGATGTGACGGGCACAGCAGTGGGGCAGGTCAACGGCCTTGTTGTGCTGGATATGGGCGACTACAGCTTCGGCTATCCCAGTCGCATCACGGTACGCACCTTCACTGGGCGCCGCGGAGTCATAAATATCGAGCGTGAAAGCCTTCTCAGTGGTAGCATCCACGACAAGGGCGTTCTCATCTTGTCCGGCTATCTGGGCTGGCGGCATGCCCAGGACAGGCCACTCTCCCTGTCGGCCAGCATCTCCTTCGAGCAGTCATACTCTGGAGTCGATGGCGATAGCGCATCTTCCACGGAACTCTACGGGATACTCTCCAGCTTGGCCGGCCTGCCCATCAAGCAGGGCATAGCAGTCACCGGTTCCGTTAACCAGAAGGGCGAGATACAAGCCGTCGGCGGGGCCATCCAAAAAGTCGAGGGCTTCTTCGAAGTCTGCCGCGCAAAGGGTCTCACAGGCGACCAGGGTGTGTTGCTTCCCTACCAGAACGTGCGCAACTTGGTGCTGCGCGGAGATGTGCTGGACGCAATAGCAGACGGAACATTTCACATTTACGCCGTAGAGACGGTGGAGCAGGGTATCGAAGTCCTGACCGGTGTTCCAGCCAGTGAACGAGGTGGCGACGGCACGTACCCGGAAGGCACGGTGCATCACTCGGTGGCGGGGCGGCTTGAGCAAATGGCCCGCTCCATGCGGGGCTTCTATGCTGACGCCCTAGGCGTCGCGTAGCCCAGCCGGCTAACCCCGGCGTCTTGGCCGGTAGAGACCGGGGTAGGTGCGGTTGTTCAGCAGCCATGTACATCGTTGGGCAAGGGCGCTGGCTTCGTCAGGCGCCAACAGTTGCAGCATCTCCTTCAGCCGGCCCTTGGGGTCCAGCAGCTGTCCCTGTAGCCACTCGACCCCCTCCAATAGCTCGTCGGGTATAGGCTCGTCACCGAAGTCCCAGATAACGGTGCGCACCTTCATGTCCGCGCTGAATGTAAGCCCGTGGTCGATGCTGTATACCTTCCCATCCTCGCCAAGGAGGCAGTGCCCCGGTTTTCGGTCAGCATTGTTCGCCAGCAGGTCGAAAACGCAGATTACCTTCAGCGGTTCGGGCTGCTTCTCCTTGATGGTGTAGTAGTTTTCATGGGGGTCATGGTCGATGAACAGTTGCAGGGAGCCTACCCCATGGGGACCATCGCGGATGATGGTGAGGGGGATGATGTCCCAGCCTAGGATTAGGGCAAGCAGGTAGGCTGCATATTCCCGCTTGTACAAGGTGCCGGTGGGAAAGTCCCACAGGGGGGCCTCGCCCTTCCGAGGTTTGTAGATGCCCATGCACTGCTGGTCGTTATGGGAAACCGTCACGGCGAAGGTGTAGTTGGAGCCAGCCCGCGTGAGGCCCTCGATGTTGATCTCTCCGCGTTGTAGTAAACGGAGAATATCCGTATCAACCACTGTCACGGGACGTCTTACTCGCCCAAGGCGCCTTAGAACTCCAAGTGGCCAGCGTGACCGTTGGAGCGCGGACAGTTGTGGCCCTCAGGGTCGATGGGGCGGTTACATAGACCACATATGGGACGACCTGCGGCGCATACCCGCAAGGCCTCTTGGGCGAACTCCTTGGCTTGGCTGTAGGCTACCCAAAAGCTGACCTTGGCCTCGCTGTCCTCCGCGTCCTCCAAGTCGTGTGCAGTAAGCATGAAGGAGTTGGTGGCGGGGTTATGAGCAAGTGACATCTTGCCGATCTTGAAATCGAGGCTGGTTGCCCCACCGGACCACTGGGACTCGAGGATATCCTGGTCGGGGGCGTTCTCCTCGGACTCAGTTGCCTCTTCGAGGTAGACACCCAACTGGTAGAGCTGCTCTTTTTCCATCCACAGGCAGGCAGACGCTGCCCCGGACTCGATGAGCATCCGGAAGGTTCGGCTGCCCGGTTCGCCGATGGCCTCGGGGCGTAGGTTGGCTACACCGCCTAGTTCGTATTGCGCCCGGCTTTCTGCCATTTCGGGCCTATGATATTCGCCTTCCGCCTCGTTTACAAGGCGCGAGAACACCCGCTGTTCCCAAGCTGAATGCACAGGCTCTATGCAGCAGGCCTGACGCCGCGCGTGGCCAACCCTATCTGAAGTGAGGGATGACCTCCCGACCCATCAGCTGTATCTGTCGCATGGCCTCGGAGTGGGGCATTCCCGGCCATTGCAGGCGGAATATCATGTGAGTGACGCCCAAGTCGGCCTCGTAGCGCCGGATTTCAGACACAACATCCTCAGGATCGCCAATCAGGAACCGGTCGCGGGCTAGGTCGTCGAAGGGAATGCGGAAGCTCTCCTCGCCGGGCAAAGCCTTGTCCTGACCCCAGCCAGCGTATGCTAGGTACTTGCCCTCCAAGTAGGGCTGACCCAAGCTCAGGGCCTGCTCTCGCGTATGGTGTATGGACAGCTCCCTCATGAGGGGCAGATCCTGGCCCCCGACACCTGTGCCGAGTGCCGTCTTGTATCCCACCAGTTGCTCTCGCACCATCGACATGGTGGCATGTGGGTTGATGAGCCAGCAGTACCCCAAACGGGCTGCCCGCTGAATCGCGCTGTCGTGGTTGGCGGCCACCCAGATGGGCGGGTGGGGCTTCTGCACCGGGCGAGTCACCGGCCGTATCTTTGGCACGTGGTAGAAGCGGCCTTGGAACTCCACCTCATCTTCCGTCCACAGCAGGCGCATCACCTCCAAGGCCTCCAGAAAGCGCCCCACCCGCTCCTGCCGTCGGACTCCGAAGGCAGCGTACTCTTCGTCCCGGTATCCCAACCCCACGCCGAATATGAACCGCCCGTCGCAGAGGGCATCCAGGGTTGCCACGGACTCGGCCATCTCCACCGGGTTGTGCAGGGGCACCAGAATCACGGAGGCCGCTACCTGCATCTCGCCAGCCACCGCGGTCATCCTGCCGAGGAAGGGGAGACTGGTGGGCATCTGGTAGGGTGCCGCCAGATAGTGCTGTCCAAGGGTGATGAGGTCGAACCCGGCGTCCCGGCATGCCGCCACCTGATCGATGCCCTCTTTAAGCTTCTCAGGCATTGACTCCCCGGGCTGATATTGGTTCATCACGAGCATACCGAACTTCACTGCTGGCCTCCCCGTACACGATGCAAGCTGCTTTGTAACGACGCCGCTGCGACTTGTTACGCCGTCGTCTCCATAATATACTCGCCTCTATGGCCCAAGAGAACGACAGGCAGGATGTACTGCCCCTCTTCCCTCTGAATGTAGTGCTGTTTCCCGGTATGCCACTGCCCCTTCACATCTTCGAAGAGCGGTATAAGGCGATGATCGGGGAGTGCCTCCAGTACGACATCCCTTTCGGCATCGTGCTGATTAAAGAGGGGGCTGAGGTGGGTGATCCCGCCGAACCCTACTCGGTGGGGACCACCGCCCGCATAGCCCAGGTGGAGCGCTTGGACGGCGGCCGGATGAACCTGATGACCGAGGGCAAGCGGCGGTTTCGCATCGTGGAAGTCACCCAGCAGGTACCTTATCTCAAGGGTCGGGTGGATTACATCTCCGAGGAACAGGGCCAACCCTCATCCGGCACTTTGGAGGAGGCTGGGGAACTCTTCAGCAGCTACCTCCAGAGCGTTGCAGGTCTCAGGGGGCGTTGGATGAGCCGCGCCCGTGTGCCTGAAGATGCCCTAGCCCTCTCCTACACCATCTCCCACTTCCTCGAACTCTCACCTCACACCCGCCAGCAATTGCTGGAGGCCGACTCCGTACAGCAACGCTTGGAAGAGGTGATGCCCCTGCTGCGCACCCGCGCCGACAAAGCCCGCCAAGCTCTGGTGCGCCGTACCCCGTTCCAAGGCTTCCGCCTGAACTGAACCGCGTCGTCGGCGAACCTTGGTACATCCAGCGGCTGGAACTCCCTCAGATGTCCTACTTTTTCCGACTTCTTACAATGCGCTGCTTGGCCAGCCTTACCCAACCTTGAACACATCCCCCCGCAACCGCATCGCCCCGTCCAGAGGCACCATCCCGGTGAACAGCTCAGGGTGGATGATCTCAGCCAGCATTTCGAGGCCGTCCACCAAGCGAGGCCCGGAGCGGCTGTAGTAGGCGCTGGCGTTGGTGACGAATACCCTGTTACCTCGCACGGCGGGCAAGTCCTGCCAGCCTTCCCGCTGAGTCAGGAGTTGCACTTCTCGCATGGCTTGAGGCACATCGAAACCGCATGGGAGTATGACCACCACCTCCGGTTGCTGCTTCAGGACATCGTCCCACTCCACGCGCCGTGACGGCTCTTCCGGCGTGGCGAGGCAGTCCACCCCTCCCGCCAGATCCACCATCTGAGGTACCCAGTGGCCAGCGAAGAAGATCGGGTCCATCCACTCTAGGCAGGCCACTCTGGGCCGGTGACTGGCTAACCCTGCCCTTGCCTGCACCGCGTCGATGCGCCGCTGCAGTCGCTGGACCATCTCCTCCGCCTGCTCCGTCGTGCCCGTGGCGGCCCCCACTTGGCGGATGTTCTCCAGCACATCACCCAGCGTCTTGGGGTCTAGCGAGAGGACTTCGGGCTTCTTGGGCAGTTGCTCCGTTGCCGCGACAACCTGTCGCGCCGTGATTGCTCACTCTTCGCAGAGCTCCTGTGTCAGCAGCAGGTCGGGCTCGGCAGCATTCAGCACCTCTTGGTCGATGTCGTAGATGCCCTTGCCCTCGGACATCCTCTCGCTGATGGTCCGGTCCACCTCGGAGCTGCTGAAGCTGGCGTTTTCGAAGATGCTGTGCACCACCACCGGTTTGTTGCGGGCAGGCGCGGGGTGGTCGCACTCGTACGTAACCCCGTACAGCGAGTCTTCCAAACCCAGCCCGTACACGATCTCGGTCGCGCTGGGCAGGAACGAGCAGATGCGCATGGTCATACCTCGTGATACCTAGGGGCCCAATGAGAAGGCCCGAAACCTAGGGGAAATTGCGTCCCATTCTAGCATGCCACTCCCCGCCGTCACCGTGTTCCGCCCTGGTTCCCGGCGCGCCCTTGTTGCTGGATTGTGGCAGGACTATACTCGCCTACCGGAATACCTTCCGGAGAACTTGATGCCTGCACATCTGACCAGTACCAAACAGATTGACCGCTCCTGGATGGAGGGTGAGCTGTTCCCGCTAGCCGACAAGCTGCGTGAGGGAAGGAACGGCAGCCCAGCCTTGACTGGCCGTGCTCTTTACTGCCTCTTCTACGAGCCCAGCTTCCTCACCCGCACCTCTTTTGAGCGGGCCATGTCCCTGATGGGCGGCCACGTGCAGTTCACCGAGGACGCCTCCCAGTTCTTCCCTGTGCAGTCCACCTCATACATCGAGGACACCATCAAGTTCTTGGGGCACCTGCACTTCGATGGAGTGGTGCTGCGCAGCAGCCAGCCCAATGCGGTGCAGGCGGCCGCCGATGCTGACATCCTCTCCGTCATCAACGGCGGTAGCGACACCGACCACCCCACCCAAGCCCTGCTCGACATGTACACCCTGCAGCGGGAGTTGGGCGGTGCGGATGGCCTGTCCGTCGCAGTCGTAGGGCGCGTAGACCATCGCAACGTGAATGCCCTGCTGCTGGCGCTGTCTATGTACCGCGATGTGAAGGTGGTGCTCTGCCCCTTCACTGGTCAGCCCAACCCTGACATATTCGCCCACTGTGAGGCCTCAGGGATGACCATCAGCGTGGAGCAGACGCTGACGCCCTTTGCCCATGAACTGGATGCAGTCTATCTGAACGGGGCGGAGACCGCAGCTCACATGCAACTGCTTCGGGCCCGCAACTTGGTCACGGTGAAGATAGACCAGGACCTGATGGGTCTGCTCAAGCCCGGATGCGTAATTCTGGACCCCATGCAGCGCACCGAGCCTCTGATTACCGACAACGCCGACGCTCGTTGGGCGGGCTACCGTCAAGCGGAAAACGGTCTGTTTGTGCGGATGGCTCTCCTGACGAAGCTGCTTGCGGATGGCTAGGAAGCCTGTCTAGCCCCGGCCTCTCCAGAAGGGGCCATGCTTTCCCAGACAGTCCATTACCACCCTGCGCTCACCGGCCCTCAGCGGTTGCCATGTCGAAATATAGTTCCCATCCAGCATGTGCTTCATGCTCTCCACGCTGAACATCTCCACCCAGTTGGCTAGGGACATCGTGCCGGTGGCTGATTCAGAGTTGTAATGGGGCCAGTTGCTTGCGTGCTCTTCCGACCGGAAGAGGAGCATCTGCCCTCAAGCGCGGGCCCAGTTCTCATGCCTCGTGCCCCAAGGCGTATTCGTATGCCCCACAATAGTGGACGGCTCTGCGGAGAGTATCTCTCCGTCCCGCTGCTCGATGACTATCATCTCGTTGCAATCGAGGCAGGGAGTCTCGATGTGGATGGTCTTGCCAGGGAAGAGCCAGCAAACTGCCAGCGACTCAAACCCTCATTGCGCGAACCATCTCTGCTGTCCGTCGATGGTGATCTTATGAGGAGTAGGGATGTTGGAGAAGGGAGGGAAGGATGCAATCCAGTCGGTATCAGGGTGCAGCCAGACAGGGAAGTCTGTAGCGCACAGGTCGTACAGCAAGCGCCGCCCCTCCTCGGGGCTGCATCCGATCTCGCGGGCCAGTTCCGTGTAATGCAGGGCCACTCCGGTGTCGACCAAGCTCCGCATAATCAGGTCGAAGACCCGGTCCAGGGTCTGAGGGTCGGCCGCCATCTCTTACCTCCCTTGACGCGTTTGCTTTCAGGGCGGAATTGCTTGAAGGGATTGTAACCGGAAACTGGCCTTATCGGTGACAGTTTGCCTAGCGGCGGCTCCACTGCATTCCTGAGATGTACCGGTGGGCAGCGATGGCCGCCGTGGCCCCGTCGCCTGCAGACGATATTAGCTGGGCAGCCGAATTCTGTCGGATGTCGCCAGCGGCAAAGATGCCCTGCCTTGAGGTCTGCATCCAGGCGTCCACCTCAATATGGCCCGACCTGTCCACCTTCACCACGTCCTTGATTATGGATGAGTTGGGGTCGAGCCCGATGCTGACGAACACTCCCGCGAGGTCCACCTCGTTGTCGAGCCGGGTCACCACGTTTCGGACCTGAACGCTGGTCACGGTGTTAGTGCCCAGAATCTGGCGCACCTCGGTGTTCCACACCGTCTCAATCTTCGTATTCGTGCGGACGCGGTCCTGCAGCGCCTGTTGGGCCCGCAGCCTGTCACGACGGTGGAACAGGATGACCCGTTCCACATACTTCGTCAACGTCAGCGCCTCGTCCGCAGCAGTGTCTCCGCCACCTACGACGCCTACCACCGTGCCTCCGAACAGAGGCCCGTCGCAGGTTGCGCAGTGCGACACGCCGTTGCCGGTGTATGCATCCTCACCGGGTATTCCCAGCTTGCGGAGGCTGGAGCCAGCAGCCACTATCACTGCCTTCGACAGAACGTCACCGTCGTCGGTGGACACCGTACGGTGGTCTCCCGTGAGGCTCACGCGGCTGACCTCGGCCAGCTTCATGGTCGCCCCTGCCTTCATGGCGTGCTCCTGAAGCAGTGGGCCGAACTCCGCTCCCGGAATACCGTTGGGCAGGCCTGGAAAGTTCTCAATGCGCTCGGTGTTCATCACCTGCGCCCCGCCCATCATCTTCTCAATGACCACCGTTCTCAGACCGTAGCGCGAGGCATACATGCCAGCCGTCAAGCCCGCCGCGCCCCCGCCAACTATTGCAACATCGTATTCGTGCGCCGCCATGCACCCTCCCCGTTTCTTTCAGCCTGGAACATTTTGTCAAGTTGCCTGTGTTATGTTCGACTATATTCAAGCCGTTTTTTGAGTGTCAAGGCATTTTCAGTGCGGGGCTTGAGGCGTTGACGCGTCTACCGCGCAATGCGTACGTGGGAGCGTTGCAGCCGCTATGTCCGCGCCGTACAATGGCCCAACGCTTGGGCATGCGCTGGGACGTCCCCCAAGTGTCGATTATCAAAGCGGAGTGTCGATGAAGGCGGAGTTGATGCACACCGTCAGTTCTGACGGTATCCGGCTGGATGGGGCCTACTTCAGGGCAACGGCCCCTGCCCCCGACAACGCCCCCGTCGACGCATGGCTCCTGATTCACGGCTCCGGCGGGCGCTTTGCCCAGCCCATCCTCCTCCACTTCGCCCAGAAGCTGCAGGAGCACGGCTACCCCTGCCTCTCCATCAATACTGCTGGCCACGATTCCGTGTGGGTGGGCGAGTCGGGCCCGCAGGGTAACGCCTTCGAAATCATCGACCGTTGTCGCCACGATCTTCGGGCCGCCATCGACTGGCTGGAGGAACGTGGACACTCCCGGGTTGGTCTTCTGGGACGCAGCCTCGGGGCGGTGAAAGTCGCCTACTATGCCGCGGTGGAACCTGACCCGCGCGTGACCGCCGTCGTCTCGGCCTCGCCGGTGCGCCTGTCCCACTCCCACTTCGCAGCCTGCGAGCAGGCTGAAGAGTTCAAGCAGACCTATATTGCATTCCAGAATCTTGTGGACGAAGGCAAACCACAGGAACTGGTGCACGTGCGCTTCCCTATAAACAACATGTTCAGTGCCGAGAGTTACTTGGACATGTACAATCCGGATGAGCGCTATAATCTCGTGCCCTTGGCCGGCAGAATAACAGTGCCCCTCCTCAGCTTGAGCGGTGAGCGTGAGGTCCACCCACGGCTTAGCGGGTTTGCCCGCGAAGTCGTCGAGGCAGCCGTCAACAGCCCATCTGCTCATTGGGCAGAGGTGGACAAGGCAGACCACACCCACGCTGGCCGCTACGAAGAAGCGGCCGAATTCATCATCGAATGGCTGACCGGTCTGGAGACCCAGGCCGAACTGCAGCCCACCTCCGGGTCCTAGACGCCAGCGCCTGGGAAGAACGGGAGATACTCATGGAAGTAGACCTGGTCCACGTCACTACCAGCGACCATTTCCGGCTCAACGGGGTATGGCTGGAGCCCACCGCGCAGCCCGACCCAGACCGTGCAGTTGATGCGGTGCTGCTCATCCATGGCGTCGGCGGCAACTTCTACCAGCCGATGCTCATGGAACTCGCCCAACTCCTGAACGAGGGCGGCTACGGCGTGGCCTGCTTCGACAATACCGGCCACGACGCCCTGTGGGCTAGAAACCCCGAATCCGACATGTGCTGCTGGCGTGGTTGACCCAGCTGCCCCGTGCGCCAGTATGGCGCCACCGTCGAGGATGTTGACTGGTGTCGTACCGACATCAAGGCATGCATCGGCTGGCTGGAACAGCAGGGCTACTCCCGGATTGCCCTCGTCGGCCACAGCCTTGGAGGAGTTAAGGGCATCTACTACCAGTACAAGGCAGCCGACCCTCGTGTGGTGGCCTTGGTCTCCCTCTCATCCCCCCGCCTCTCCTACACCTACCTGTCCGGGTCCGAGTCCGGCGGAGAGTTCTTGGAGTACTACGAGCAGGCCGACGCCCTCGTGAAGGACCGTCGCCCCGGCACCCTCATGGACGTAAAGTTCCCCGTGGACCATATCTTCAGCGCCGCCAACTACATCGGCAAGATGGGTCCCAAAGAGAAGTACGATATCATGGCACTGGCCGAGGGCATACAGGTCCCACTGCTGGCCTTGGGCGGTAGCCGCGAGCGTCGTGTCCACATCCGTGACGTAGCCCCTGATCTGGTGGAGGCCGCCGTCAACAGCCCCCAGCGTGAGGCACAGATTATCGAGGGCGCCAACCACTTCTACCGGCACAAGGTGGATGAGACCAGCGAAGTCATCCTGCAGTGGCTGAACGACCTGAAACCGCTGCCTGCTGAGGTCGCCCCGGAAGCCGAAGGAGTGGTGGAAGCCGAAGAAGCCCAGCCCGCAGGCTAGGTCCTGCGGGCTGCAGGGGCAGTCGGGGTGCCTTGTGCCCTAGCCCCCGTGTTCGGGGCCACCAAGGCCACGAGCGTGCCCGCTGCGAAGGTGCCAGCGCCAAAGTAGAACACGGCATCCCAGTTCCATCCAGCCAGCACCCCTGATACCAGTGATGCCCCAAAGCCCACGAACGTCCCCAGTCCCCACATCAAGCCCACTGCGCTGCCTTCCAATCCGTGCTCAGCGGCCAGGTCCATGGCCGCCGCTTGCGTCAGCGAGTTGATCGAGAACAGGAAGGCTCCGAACAGCGCCACAGCCCCTGTGAAGCCTATCCCCTCTCCCGCTGCAACCATCCACAATGGAGCGATCACCGAGGCGGCCATCACGAAGACGATCATCGGCTTGCGCCCAACCCGGTCGGAGAAGGCGCCAATGATGGGACCCGCAACAATGGCTAGGGCAGTGAACAGCGCAACGTGGAACGCTATCCCTCCAGTCCCCATGCCGATTTCGTCCTTCAGGTAGAGAGGAATGCCTAGCAGCAGTGCCCGGTCCCCCACCCCACGCACAGCGTTTACCGTTATCAGGCTGATCATCCCGCCACTGCGCACGACGCTGGCCAGCGGCACCCCCTTCCGCCTCAAGTTGTAGCGGAAGGAGCGCAGACGCCGGTCAGGCTGTGGCCCCCCCACGTTTCGCATGAATACGAACATCAGCACCGCGATGACAGCAATCACCGGTACGCCTGCCACGACGACGCCCTGCCAGTTGAGCACAAGCAATAGCGCCCACACGATAATCGGTGCCACCGCCTCCCCGACATTCCCGGTGGAGCGGTGCAACGACATAAACAGGCCCCGGCGTGTGGGGTACATCATGGATAACAGCGCCATCGCTGGCGGGTGCCATAACGCGCTGCCCCCGGACGCCACCATGATGGATACCATGATGATGAGATAGCTGGTAGAGAGACCCACCAGCAGGTACCCGATCCCCATCATGGCCATGGCCATCCACAGCACATGCCCCATCCGGTGCTGGAACATGTCCACCAGGAAGCCCGTGGACATCGCCATCGACCCGGCTGCCAACGAACGCACCCCATCCAGAAGGAACGTCTGGAATGGAGGCAGTCCCAGCGCCACATGTATCTCAGTCAGCAACACCAGGAACCCGCGAGCATAGATATGCTCAATCGTGTGCGACCCGATGATGCTAGCCGCCCTCACCGAGTGCGGCGCCGGCCCCGCAGGCACAGGACGAGCAGCCCTGCCAGCAGGTATCGCCTGGCCTACCAAGAAGACCTCGAACGGAGGATGAAGAAGTCGCTACAGAAGATCAGCAAGTGGCGTCGTCCCATTGCAAGAGATTATAGCCCCCAAGCCACCAACGGACAAACGTGATGGACAAAGTCATCCATCCACTACCAGTTCTTCAGCAGATGGTCTGCTATGTCTACGGCAATGGGGGCACCTCTGGGGTTGCTTGCAGCGAAGAACAACTCAAACATAGGGGAGTTCGTGGAATTCCGCAAAGTACGTTGGGTAGGTGCAACCATATGGAATGAACCTCTGAGTCGATCTCTATATTTGGACGCTATCTGCTGGCTGTCCCGGTACCTTTCATATCTGGGCTCATCGTGTAGAAGTGGGAGTTGCTGAGAATATAGGCCCTCCCAATATTCCCGCCCCCCAAATACTCGATCGAGTCCTGCTTGCCACTCCGTCAATGGCAGGTCTCCTCTCCGCAACTGTCGGGTCACGGCACTTATAGGGAATAAGACCCAGCAGTCGACCTTTTGAGTCGCTGCCAGGGCCTCGACTGTCGACCATGACACTTGAGTCGCAAAGGGGTCGAGAAATACTACGGCTCGTTCAAGAGCACCCAGTGTTTCGCTAATCCACGGGAGCGCTTGATTAGCGTCCCGGTTTAAGACATTGATGTCCCGCCTCGGGTGTTCGCGACGAAGTTGCATAAGCGAGTTTGAACGTTGTCGGTTCTTCTCGATAAAGATGAATCTGTCGAAAGGTTTGTTATCAATGGCCAGTGCAAGCCTCGCCGATCCTCTCAAGAGCGTGGAGAAGTCGCCGTAATCCTCGATAGTGTAAGGAGTGCCGGGCCTCCAATAGCCGTCCCCCGCGAACGCATCAATGTAGATCAGTTTGAAGGGTTGGTCTTTCAGCGCAGTGGTGTAGGCCTCCAAGTAACGGCGAAGAATCTCTAGCTTCTGTCGCGTCCACTCCCCACCGAAAGCCATTTGTGACATAACGCCCTACACCACCAACGGCATCCCGCGCCACAACTCACCATCTAGTGCGGCTTCCTCACCACCCCGCTTACCGCGGCTTCCACCAAGCTGCTTGAGAAAGAAAGCCACCTCAGACGCCACACACTGGTCCCTAATACACCGAGCCCACTCCAACTCCATCGGGCGGGCACCACGCCCACTCTCTCCACCGACGATAACCCAATCCAGCGTACCGTCTTCTAGCCAAGGCGAAAGGTCGACGCATTCGAGTAGCGGCTCGGCCGATACGAAGCGCACCGGAGCGGGCAGGCGTCTTAGCACGGTGAGACGGGGCGCGTACTTGGGACTTTCCACGGATGTCCCAATCCATACGTTGGTAGGCCAGTCACCGAATAACTCTGCGCCGTGCTGTTCCCACCAAGCCACGGCCCGTCCCGGGCGTTTGGTCAGGACTTGAAAAATATGGCCCCTCTTCAGGGAGGCCTCCCGCATCACCTCGAACACCTCCGAGATGAACTCGAAAGGCACCCGCGAATGGAATAGGTCGCTCATGCTGTTCACAAAGACGTTCTTGGGGTTGCGCCAAGTCAGGGGTAGACGCAGCCGTTCCGGCAGCAGGCGTACGTCGCTAGGGGCGGTCTCGTAGCCAGGCACCCCCATGCCCTTGAGGCGTGGGTACAAGGCATACATGTAGCAGTGGTCGCAACCTGGCGACACCCGTGTGCACCCAGTCACTGGGTTCCAAGTCTCATCCGTCCACTCTATTGACGACGCCATACCACCGCTCCAACCATACTGAATTCACATTACCAGTCGGCGAAGCGGGGCCGCTAGCGGCAAATGTCATGGGAGTCGATAGGTTTCGATCCTAAGGCCAGTCCCAGCCACCCCAATCCCGCCTGCTATAATTGAAATATGGCAAGAACACAGCAGGCATCAACAACCACCTCCGACACAGGCGCACGTCTATTACGCGCATTCGTCATCTCCCTAGCCGTAACAGCCGGCTTCGTCCTACTCTTTGGCGTCATAGGCGTCGCCATCACCGCCGGTGCCCAACTGGCAGGTGGCGCCATCGCTTGGATAGGCTTGGTCATAGGCGTCTTCCTGACCTTTTTGGGCATCTGGCTCCTCCTTGGCAGGAGCAAGCTCTACGTTGGCGTGGCCCAGCGAATGTCCGCCCGCATCAGCCTGTCGGGCAAGAACAAGATCGTCTCCTTCTTCCTTTTTGGCATCGCCTACGCCTTGGTGTCCCTCAGTTGCACCTTCCCCATCTTCTCCCTAGCCGTGGGACTGAGCCTCACGTCCGGTGACTACCTGGACGGGCTGGCCCAATTCCTCGCCTACTCCTTGGGCATGGGACTGGTCCTCACCGCCCTGACCTTGGCCATGGCAGTGTTCAAAGGGACGGTGGTTCGCAAAGTCCGGGCCGTGATGCCCATCGTCGAGCGCGTCAGCCCAGTGTTGGTAACGCTCGCAGGGCTCTTCATCGTCTACTACTGGATCAGCATCGGGGGCTTGGGACCTGAGTGGCTGCACGTAGGGTGGCTTAACAACATCGTCGAAGGCAGCTTGGGAAGCGCCACCAACGAGGCCACCAGCGCCGCCACCACCATTCCCCTCTACTCCCTGGCGGCCGGCATGCTGGCCACCATCAACCCCTGCGGCTTTGCCCTGCTGCCCGCCTACCTGTCCCTCTACCTCTCAGGCGAAGACGCTCCGTAGTCGCCGGTCTCTACCGAAGCTCCTTCGGCAGCACGAAGGTCACGTTCTCGTCGATCTCCGACATGCTGCTCACGTCCTCGGGGGCCAGCTTCTCGATCACGGCGTTGACCAGCACCTCCGGGGTGGACGCCCCGGACGTTATCCCCACGCGTGAGAACTGCCTCACTTCCTCTAGGTCCAGTTCCTCCGGACCATTGATGAGGTAGGCAGGTACTCCCTGCGCAGCGGCCACTTCCCGCAGACGGTTGCAGTTCGAGCTGTTCTCCGCCCCGATCACCAGCACCACATCCACCTTCTCGGCCAGTGCCTTCACCGCCACCTGACGGTTGGTGGTCGCGTAACAGATGTCGTTGCGGATGAGCACGTTGGTGAACCTGCGCTGGATGTCAGCCACTGCTTCACCCGTGTCGTCCACCGAGAGGGTGGTCTGCGTGAGCACTGCCACCGGAGTCTCGGGGTCCCAGTCAGGCAACTCCGTCTCATCCCGGTTGTCGACGAGCGCCATCCTGGCCTGACCCATCGTGCCCCGCACCTCTTGATGCCCGCGGTGCCCCACCAGGAGTATCCGTCGGCCCTCCCGGTCATACTTGCCAGCCTCGTTGTGCACCCTGGTCACCAGCGGGCAGGTGGCGTCAATGACTGTAAGGCCTCGCTCCTCGGCCTGCTGGAAGTCCTCCGGCGGTGAGCCGTGGGCTGAAAACACCACCACCGAACCCTCCGGAATCTCCTCCACTTCCTCTACTGTGACCGCGCCCTTGTTTTCCAGCGACGCGACCACGTAGGGGTTATGCACAATCTGGTGCTTCACATATACCGGGGCGCCAAACTTCTTCAGGCACAGGTCCACCACCTCGACGGCCCGCACCACCCCGGCACAGAACCCTCGGGGTGAACTGAGTATTACCTCCATCCGACGCCTCCTCGCTCCAGCAGCAACCGAACTCTCGCACGATTATAACAAAGGGTCTCTCAAGGCTCCCTCGCCACGAGGGCAACCTTGCTTGTTACCCCGGCCCGCTTCCCGTATCATTGCACCTTGACGGGACGCATTAGCCGGAAAGGAAGAGGCCATGACCATCCTGCAGGACTATATGGACAAGCACCAAGGCTCAGCCCAGAAGTACCAGGAGGCACTGGGCCAGTTCCCCTCAGGAGTGACCCATGACAACCGCTACGCCTCTCCCTTCCCCCTGTACGTGACCCACGGCGAGGGTGCCCTCAAGTGGGATGTCGACGGCAACGAGTACGTCGACTACGTCATGGGACACGGTGCGCTCCTTCTAGGCCACTCTCACCCTGACGTCGTAAAGGCCGTCGCCGAGCAGATGGCCAGGGGCACCCATCTCGGTGCCAACACCGAGCAGGAGGTCCGCTGGGCCGACTCCATCAAGGCCCTGATGCCCTACGTGGAGAAGATGCGCTTCCACAGCTCTGGTACCGAGGCCACGCTCATGGCCTTCCGGTTGGCCCGCGCCTTCACCGGCAAGACCAAAATCATCAAACTGCAGGACCACTTCCACGGCTGGCACGACTACGCCATGGCTGGCTCAGACCGCGGTGCTCCCGGCATACCCGCTAGCGCATGGGAGTCAATGATCATACTCCCCGCTGGCGACTTGGGGGCTGTACAACGGGCCTTGGAATCCGACAACGACATCGCCGCACTGGTGCTGGAACCCACTGGCGCTCACTTCGGCCAACTCCCCCTCGATCTGCCCGATTACCTGTTGGGCGTCCGCGAACTGACCGCCAAGCATGGCGTTCTGCTGATCATGGACGAAGTCGTCACTGGCTTCCGCATCCATCCGGGTGGAGTCCAGACCCTCTATGAGGTACAGCCTGACCTCACCACCCTAGCCAAGGTGGCAGCCGGGGGTCTCCCCGGGGGGGCAGTGGCAGGCCGCGCCGAGATCGTCGATATGATGGCCTTTACCGGCGACGCCGCCCACGACAGCGTCAACCGCGTCTACCACCCCGGCACTTTCAACGCCAATCCCCTGTCTGCCGCCGCAGGCTACACCGCGTTGGAGTTGGTGGCCCAAGGCAACATCAACGGCAACGCCAACGCCATGGCCGACCGCCTCAAGACCGGTATGAACTCCATCTTGTCCAAGAACGAAGTCGCAGGCCACGCCCACGGCATCGCCTCCATCGTGCAACTTGTAATGGCCGACTGCGATTGCGACCGCGGCATCTGTACCATGCCACACTCCGAGATTAAGCAGGCCGTCGCCGCCCCTCGCGTGACAGCCCTCAAGCGGTCACTCCAGAACAACGGAGTTGACATAATGGGCCGCAGCGCCTTCCTAGTATCCGGCGTCCACACCGAAGCACAGATCGACCGCACCCTCGAGTCCTTCGAGCGTGCCCTCGGTGAAATGCGCGCCGAAGACGCCATCTAGGGTATTCAGGGAATGGCAACCATCGACGAACTGCAGCAGGCGTACGTCAGCCTGGACCACCGCCTCGAGACTCGCGACGAGTCCCAGATCGACGCGGCCTGCCTGCTCTCCTTCAACTACGACTACCCCGATCAGCCCGTCCAAGTCTCCATCGACACCGAGGAGTTCACCGCCGTCTGTCCTTGGACCGGCTTGCCCGACTACGGCACTCTTACCGTCACCTACACGCCCCACGTCAGGTGCATCGAACTCAAGTCTCTCAAGTACTACCTGCTCTCCTACCGTGACGTGGGCATCGTGCAGGAACACGCCGCCAACCGCATCCTCAACGACCTGATCGACGCCTGTCAGCCCCGCTCGATGAAAGTGGAGTTGGACTACAAGACCCGGGGCGGTATCCACACTTCTGTCAGCGTCGAATACCCCTCACAAGTGGCCTGACTCAGGAATCCATGCCCAGCTACGGCGTAACCCGGCCCACCCCTTCATCCCCGCGCAGGCGGGGATATAACTCCACCATGCCCAGCTACGGCGTAACCCGACCCACCCCCGTCATCCCCGCGCAGGCGGGGACCTGACTCCACCATGCCCAGCTACGGCGTAACTCTCTTGTCCGGCGGCCTCGACTCCACCACCGTCAGTGCCTACGCCCGCCAGCACGTCGACCGCCTCACAGCCCTCACATTCCTCTACGGCCAGACCCACAGCAAAGAGACCCGCTGTGCCACCGATGTGGCCACCAACCTGCGACTCAACCAGGTCCTCGTCGATATCTCGTTCCTGCGTGATGTTGCATGGTACTCTGCCCTCACCAACCCCGAAATGTTCCCCACACCAATGGACCGCTCCACCCGGGAGATGGGCGCGTCCATCCCCATCACTTACGTCCCCCTCCGCAATACGCTGTTCCTCACCCTAGCAGGAGCTTACGTGGAGAGCGAAGCCCTGAAAGCCATAGAAATGGAAGATCGCGATCCCGCCGACGTCGAAGCCCACATCTACATTGCCCCCAACGCCATCGACTACTCCGGCTACCCCGACTGCCGCCCCCAGTTCTACGCAGAGGCCCAACGCACCCTTCTCGAAGGCAGCAAGCTCTGGAACCAGTACGGCGTCGTCATGGAAGTCCATACACCCATCATCCACATGTCCAAGAAAGACATCATCCAGTGGGCGATGGAGTTGAGCGCACCTTTGCACCTCACTTGGAGCTGCTACGAAGGCGGTGACTCTCCATGTGGCCGCTGCGACAGTTGCCAGCTAAGAGCCAAGGGGTTCGAGGACGCAGGCATCGCAGACCCCCTGCTGAAGCACACACAAGGTAGTGACATCAGCCCATAGACGGCAAGCTTTCCCAGTGCTAGCATCGGAAGCGTGATGACGAATGATCGCGAACAGGCTTCTCAAGGCGACTTGAACGCCCTCTGGGCAGCCATAGCCGAGTTGCACGGCACTGTCGGACGTATCGAGGGTGCTGTCGGCCGACTCGAAGGAGCTGTCAACGGGTTGGTTGAGGGCCAGCGCCAACTATTCGAAGGCCAGCGACAAATCAACCAGCGGATTGACCGCTTGATAGTCGTCAGCATCACCGCCGGTTCAACCCTCACCGCCGCCATGATCGGTGGCCTTGTAGCCGTAGCTATTCTCGGCTGAAGGGCGTCTCCCGCCCTGCAAACAGGACCGCCCTTAAGCAGGCCCTACCAGCACGTCATCACCCTCTATCCGCACCGGATAAACAGGCACGTTCTCGTTGGCCGGAGGGTTCTGGCACTCCCCCGTTGTCACGTTGAAGGCCGAGCCGTGCAGAGGGCACTCCACCTCTTCACCGCTGAAGTCGCCCTCGGACAGGGCGGCATAGGCGTGGCTACAGATGTCGCTGATGGCGTGGATGGTGCCGTTGACGTTGGAAAGCAGTATCTCCTCGTTCCCAACCCGCACGGGTTTGCACTTCCCCACTGCGATGTCACTCACCTGTGCCACCTTGACGAAATCCTCCGGCATTGCCTTTCCTCCAATTGCGATATTAGAAGGGCTGTGGCAGGGCCTTACATCCACTGGCGACAGCCCATATAAAGCCCGTAACCCCAAAGCTGCCCGTAGCCCTAAAGCTGCTAGATTATAAGACACAACCCCTTCCGTTAGAAGAGTCCGAAGCCAGTGACCATGTGGTGATGCCGTACAGGAAAGTGATATAGGAACCAGACTGGGAAGACGATGTGTAGAAACACTCGCGGAGAGATGGCACCCAAAGGTAGGATTTCATTCAGGGCCATTCCGATGTCGATGCAAATGTTTATCTTCTTGCTCGTCGTTGCTGTTGCACTCACCGCGTGCGATACCCACACCGCCTCCGACACCCCTACCGCCACCGCCACCCCCACAGGCCCATCCATCTGGTACCGGAACCCGTCTCCACTGCTGACCCAGGAAGAATCCTTACAGGATGAAGTCCTGGAATCATATTCCTTACCCGTAAGGAGTGAATTAGGTAAGCTGCTCGATGCATACGACCGTTGCCCTGACAGTGGGCCTGCATCGGAAGAGGCAGATATTTATATGCGGGGCATGCTTGACGCCACGGCGGATGGGCTGCCCGAAGGCGTCCCCTCGATGGCTCGTGAGGAATGGGCAGAGGTTTATGAGGAGATGTTGAGCATGCTATCTGCTTATAGGATAGCGATGGAGGAGACCTGTCCCTAGAATCCAGACTTACTTGGACAGGTACATCCTGTAACGCTAGATGGACACCGCGGGGCTCTCCTGAGACTTCCTCGAATCAAAGGCTGCCAGTACCGAAGAGCTTGCCCTCACCAAGCTCGATGAGTCACGGCCCGGTTGGCGAATTTAAACTTATTGGGTATACTTTAGCAGTTCCCCCTATCCCCTCCAGAATATCGCCTTGCCGTGCGTCCGGCACCCACGGCAGCCTGGCACGAGGAGGGGCACGAGAGGGCCCACGGAGCATTGTCCATGCCAGAAAATGAACCCGGCAACTCAACAGGCGACACCGAAGTGCTGCCTGTTGCTGCCGAATGGAATGCCGGCCACATGGGCTGCGGCGAAGTGATCATCCTCTTGCGCAACAAGTTCCAGCCCCTGCAGCCCGGCGAGGTTTTCAAGCTGACGACTTACGACCTGGGCGCCCACGAGGATCTCCCCGCCTGGTGCCGGCTGACCCGCCGTCGCCTGCTCCGGGCCGACCACCCCGACTACTGGATAGAACAGAAGGGCGGCTGACAAGACTCGCGCCGCCACAACATACTACGGAGGCAAACAGATCCAATGTCCGACAAGTTCTGCGTAATGCTCACCCATGCCAAGGACGACACCGATAAGTCTACCGTGGCCTTCGTCATCGCCAACGCCGCCCTCGGCTCCGAAAAGGACACCACCGTGTTCCTCACCACCGAGGGCGTCCAATGGTCCCAGAACGGTTTCGCCGAAGACGTTCACGAGGACGGCTTCCTTCCCCTCAAGGAACTTATGGACAACTTTGCCGAGGCCGGTGGCCATATCCTCGTGTGCGCCCCCTGCTTCCGCAAGCGCGGTCTCGACGAGGACAACCTCGTGGCTAACGCTCGTATCGTTGGCGGAGCTGTCCTCGTCGAACTGCTCTCTGACGGCACCCCCTGCATCTCTTATTGATTCGATAACCCTGTTGCACCCGTGAGGGCAGCCTATGGATCCCGTCGAAAATCACCAGTACGAACCCCACGTCAGCTTCGATGGCGGCGACTTGGACTGCGGAGGTGGGCTCTTGCTCCTCATCCGCAGGCACATCGACCCGCTGGAACCAGGCGGGCTTCTGGAGATCCTGTCCACCGATTCCACCGTCGAGGTCGAACTCCCCGCATGGTGTCGCCTGACGAAGAACGAGATGCTCTCCTGGACCAAGTCCGGACGCCAGCGAAGCTACCTCGTTAGCAAGGGCCCCTTCACTCGCCCTGCTCCAGCCCCAGCCCCAGCAGTACCAGTCACCGCCACCATCGGCCCTCACCTTCGAGTCCCAGTGACCATCCCCGAATCCCTTCCCTCGCCTTCACCTTCACCCGCCATCGCCCCCCCCTCCGTTATGGGCATCGGCAGTTGGCCTCGCCCTCGTTGGATGCTCCAAGCCGTCCACGACCACCTCGAAGGCAGGCTGAGCGACTCTGACTTCCAGACCACTGCCGATGACGCCGTTCGACTGAGCCTCGACGCCCAGGCTAGGGTCGGCGCCGATGTCCTCACCGACGGTGAACAGCGCCGCGACAGCTACGCCAGCTTCGTCGGAGGCCTGCTCGATAACTGCCAGCTTATCCCTCTCAGCGACCTTACCGCGATGGTCGATGACCCGGAGGAATTCGAGCTCGAGCTACGTGCCCTCGACGTACCCGCAGCCGAGGTGCGCCATCCCGTCGTCTACGGCGACTTGGGCCGCAGCAACCCCCTCGCCCTGCACGAACTGCACTTCGCTCGCTCCTGCACCCACCGCCCTGTCAAGGTCGCCCTGCCGGGTCCATACCTGCTGACACGCACCATGTGGCTCGACTGCCTCACCGACCGCCCCTACGACACCCGCGAGGACCTCGCCAGCGACGTCGTACGCGTCCTGCGCGAGGAACTTCACTACCTGCTCTCCGCCGGTGCTCCGCTTGTGCAGTTCGACGAGCCGGTCCTGACCGAGGTCGTGTTTGGCTCACCCACCCAGAACCGTAGCTTTATGTGCGGTGCCCTAAGCGAAAAGCTGCAGCCGGAGTTGGAGCTCGACTTCGCCCTCAATCTGCTCAACGACGTTGTACGCGGCCTGCCCGAAGATCGCCTCGGCCTCCACATCTGCCGAGGCAACTGGACCCGCGACGAGTCTGCCGCCCTCGCCGGCGATTACCGCCCCCTGCTCGGTATGCTGAAGCGCGCCCCCGTCGGCGCTCTCTTCCTCGAACTCTGCACCGAACGCGCCGGCGAGGCCGAAGTGCTGCGCGACATCCCCGATGACAAGCGCATCGGAGTCGGCGTCGTCAATCAGAAGCTGGACACCGTCGAGACCGTCGAGGAAATAGGCGCTAGGATCCGCCGCGCCACCGACCTCTTTGGCCACGACCGTATCCTGCTCACCCCCGACTGCGGCTTCGCCACCTTCGCCGACAACCCCGTCGCTTCCACCGCCGTCGCCGAGGCCAAGCTACGGGCGATCGTTCAGGCACGGGACATCTTCCTCACCGGCCGCAGGCCCTGATTATCAACTCGCGTCCGTCTGCTGGTGCCTTCCGATCTACCCGCCTATCACATGAGCTTGTCGAAGGAAGGGCAATTAGAATCCGTTCATGGCTCGACAAGCCCACCACCAAGTAATTCTCAGGGACTTTGTAATCGTCCTGCTCGCTCGCCAACCTTCCTGCCGTCACACAGCACAGGGTATACTCCTCACCAAACCTACAGCGCGGAGGTATGCAGTGGCCCAACATGACCATGACCACGGACACGACCACGCCCATGTAGACACTGAAGAACACGAACTTACCTACTACGAGAAGCGCATCATCGCCATCTCCAATCTCCTCATAGACAAGGGCCTCATCAGTTCCCAAGATCTCCTGAACGTCCTCAAGGAGATGGAAGACACGACCCCCATGGTGGGTGCCAAGGTCGTCGCCCGCGCTTGGGCCGACCCCGACTTCAAGCAGCGCCTCCTCCAGGACGCCAACCTCGTCATGTCCGAGTTGGGCATCGCCCTCCAGCGCTTCCGTGTCCTGAAAGTCGTCGAGAACACCGACTCCGTCCACAACGCCGTCGTCTGCACCCTCTGCTCCTGCTATCCCATCCCCCTCCTCGGCTATCCCCCCGACTGGTACAAAGACGAGACCTATCGCTCCTGGATCGTGGACGACCCCCGCGCCTGCCTCAGCGACATGGGCATGAACGTGCCCGCCAACCAGGACATCCGTATCTGGGACTCAACCGCCGAAGTACGCTATCTCGTCCTCCCTCAGCGCCCCGCAGGCACCGAAACCATGACCGAAGAAGATCTAGCCCAACTCATAACCCGCGACAGCATGATCGGTGTCGGGCGCACGCTCTCCCCGGACGAGTTATCTGTAGCAGCCGATGGTTAGGCCCCAGTTGATCACCTCAGCCATCAGGACGTCCAGAGATCAGACCATTCGCAGAACGCAGAAAGGCAAGTAATGGGACTCTTCCAAGTTACAATCGCGGTCGGCAACACCAATGGTGGTGACATGCATGAAGTGGACGTTACTGTGGATACTGGCTCCCTTCACTCCGTGTTGCCTGCGGCGTTCCTGGGGCAACTTAGCATAGCGCCCATTACCACTCGCTTCGTCCGGTTCGGTGATGAGGGTATAGCTTCCTGGCCCCTCGGCGAGGCCCGGATAGCCCATGCTGGGGAAGAGTGGACTTGCCCAGTGTACTTCAGTCCCGGAGATGCTCGTCTCTTGGGAGCAACCACCTTGGAGATATTCAACCTCGTGGTCGACCCAGTGAACATGGTGCTGGTGCCCGCCCCTCCCGCGAAGGCTTGATTCGAGGAGCCCCTGTCCTATTGCCCAAACATTGTAGATTGAAAGTAAAAGGGGCAGGCCCAAAACCTGCCCCTCTTACTGCCTCACATGAAAATCTCGGTCGCTACTACGCCCTACTACCCTCCGGCGTCTTGTCGGGCAGATCGGCTATGTAGCTCACAGCGTCTTCCAGCGACACCACATCAGCGTACTTGGCCTGCATGTCGAACAGATTGATCGCGTGGGAAGCCTGGCCCCTGTCGAAGGTGCATTCCTCTACGATCGATACCTTGTAGTTATACGAGAAAGCGTCTACCACCGTGGCCCGTACACAGCCGCTGGTGGTCGTGCCCGTAACCAGCAGCGTGTCTATCTGCAACTCCGTGAGATAGCTGGCCAGAGGTGTGCCGAAGAACACGCTGGGCTTGTCCTTCAGTATCACAATGTCCCCCGGCTGAGGTGCAATCTCCCTCACGATCTCGTTGGCGTCATTACCCTTGTCCGTGAAGTCCTCATCATTCCGCGAGTTCTTGCCCGCCCAGCGCCCTACGTTGAGAGATACCTGCCGCGGAGGCGCGGAACTGTAGAAGATGGGCACGCCCTTCTCCCGTGCGGCTTCCAGGAGCCTCTGTGTGTAGTAGACCCCCGTCCAGCCCTCGTCGCCACAGCTGTTCCGGTACTTCTTGATGGAGTCCAGAATCGGCTCGGGCTCTTCTCCCACGAAGTTGTAGTTCACGTCTACCACAATGATCGCGGGGTTCTTGCCATAGCCCTGGCTCTTGCCGTAGCCAGCAGCTGCAAACACCTGCTTGTCACGCTCTGTCAGGAACTCATTCCAATCGGCCATCATCGCCTCCTTCCGGTACCGGTGCAGCCCTTTTCAGCCGCAACTGTAGCACAACCCGTCATGCATCGAAAAGCTCAGGAACTCAGCGTTGAGCACTGCCGGTTGGAGCTACGACATTGCTGGTGTTAAAATCTCGCCATGGCCATAACATCTTGGCGCATCTTTGGGCAGAATACCGTCGCGGCCTACCTTGACCGCCTCAAAGCGTTCGACGGTGACGTGATTGTAGGCCCGCACGAGTTCGCTGTCGTTGTGCGCGATGGCGCTATACAGGAAGTCTTCAGCGAGGGCAGGCGGGATGTCAGACGCTCCGGCAATCCCCTGCGCAGCATCGTCGGCCGTGCCCCTGCCATACAAGTCCTCGTCGCTGACACGTCTCCTTTCCACTTGGAAATTTTGCTTGAAGGCCCGGGAGACCCATCAGACCTAGGCGCGGGACGCCCGCTAGTAATCACCGCCGACGGCCAGCCCGTCACGGCTCACGTGAACCTCACTCTCTCCGTGGTGTCCGACAGTGCCGACTTTTTATTGCGCTTCATGAGGGGACGAGACGCTATCGGTACGACGGAGGTTGCCGAAGCCATCAGGGGCGAACTGCTGGCCAAGGTATTGGCGCTACAACTCAGTCAGCGCACGGCTACCGAGCTCCGTGGAAATGATGATCTGCTCCGTTCCCTGTACGACTCTCTGAGAGTGGAGCTCGCCTCGACGCTGGACAACTTTGGTTTCCGTTTGGACAACTTCTACGTTCACTGGGGCTTGACCCACACCGAAGGCGAGTCAATCAAGGATCAACTACACGAATCTAGGTTGCGGGACGAAGAGAGACGACGAGAGCTGGATGCTGCTTCAGCACCCGCAGTTCAGCCGGTCGCACCTGATACTCAGCCCGTAGGTGTACCACCCACACCACCTCCTCCACCGCCTGCCGCCACGCCACAGGCACCTCCTACCATATCGCCGAGCCCAGCCTCGGGTTCACTTGCGGCGCAAGATCCCTCCGCTTTCGTGGATAGGGGTCTAGCTCACTTGGAGCAAGGGAATTTCGAATGGGCGCTATGGGACCTCGACGAAGCCTTACGGCTGGATCCGAGAAACGCTCTGGCCTATAGCCACAGAAGCCTCGCTTATTACGTCCTGGGCTGGGGCGAACAGGCGATACAAGGCTACGATCAAGCAATCCGGCTAGATAATCAGAATGCTCAAACCTACATACGGAGAGGCGACGCTCATCGGGCCTTTGGTCGGCACGAACAGGCGATGCGGGACTACGATGAGGCCGTTCGGTTAGACCCGCAGCACACTAGTCCGTACAACAACAGAGGCGTTGCCTATAGTGATCTAGGCCAGCACGAACGGGCGATACAAGACTACGACGAAGCCCTCCGGTTGGACCCGCAGAACACTATGGCGTACAGCAATAGAGGCAGTTCTTATCACTATTTGGGTAAGTCTGAGCAGGCTATACAGGACTATGATAAGGCCATTGGGCTGTACCCACAGAATGCTTCTGCTTACCTAGGCAGAGGCGATGCCTATCATGCGCTAGGCCGACACGAACGGGCTATGCAAGACTACGACGAAGCTGTCCGATTGAACCCGCAGCACACCACTCCGTACAACAACAGGGGCGTTGCCTATGGTGATTTAGGCATGCATAAACGGGCGATACAAGACTACGATGAAGCCATCCGGTTGGACCCGTATAACGGTCAGGCTTATTACAACCGGGGAGTCGCTTATAGCAACCTTTGGTGGAAGTTCAAGGAGGCAACTAGCGACTTTCAACGGGCCAAGGAGTTGGGTGTCGGGTAGAACCGTATGGGTTGCCTCCAACCAAGGCTAGGCTGCTACTTGGGCGTCTGGAAGGGCCTGTACCGGCGAAGCGCTGGAGTAGAATCCCATCGCCCTTTACGCTGAAGATTCGGCTCCCCATCGAAAGGAACGAGCCAATGAGCAACTGGGACACCTCCCTCATCCGCACCTACCACGACCAGACCAAGCACTCCTTCGAGAGCGTCCGCACCGGCGCCCACGTCCTCGACTGGATGAGTCAGCCCCTCCCGTTCAAAATATACGACGGTGGGGAACGCATCCCTCTCCCGGAGGACGTCCCCGGCTCCAGCATGCCTGGCTTGCAAGCCATTGCCGCCGCTGGTCATCCCGTCACCGGCGAGGTGATGCCCGGCCTCGCCACCCTCACCACCCTGCTCCACCACTCCGCCGGCATCACTCGAAAGCGTGACTACGGTGGTGGCGAGATATACTTCCGGGCAGCCGCTTGCACCGGCGCCCTCTACCACATCGACCTCTACCTCGTCTCTGGCGACCTCCCCGACCTCCAGGCAGGTGTCTACCACTACGGCCCCCACGACTCCTCCCTGACCATGCTCCGCTCCGGCGACTACCGCCCCCTCCTCGTGGAGGCCTCCGCCGGCGAGGAGGCCATTGCCCACGCCCCAGCAGTAGTCGTCTTCACCTGCACCTACTGGCGCAACTCATGGAAGTACCAGACGAGGGCCTACCGTCACACCTACTGGGATGGAGGCACCATCCTAGCCAACTTCCAGTCCGTGGCCGCCGCCCACCAGCTTCCCGCGCGACTGGTCATGAGCTTCACCGACGCCCCGGTAAACCGTTTGCTGGACTTGGATACGGAAAAAGAAGTCACCATCGCCTTGGCCCCCGTCGGCCGGGCGCAGGCCGCTATCCCCGGCAGCACTGTCCACACTCCCCCGCTGGAACTCTCCACCCAGCGCCCCCGTCGTGAAGTTGACTACCCCGCCATAAGGGCAGCCCACTCGGCATCGACCATGGAGTTTACCGGAGACGTCTCTCGCTCCAGGGGCCCCATCGCCATGGACGCCCCGCCTCAAACCTCCGGTCCCATGTTCCCGCTGCTCCCTGCCGAGCAACTACCGGATGAAACAATCGAAGGCGTAATCCAGCGCCGCGGCTCCACTCGCAAGTTCGCCCGCGAACCCATCGGCTTCAACCAGCTCTCCGCCATCTTGCGCGCTGCCACCACCGGCGTCCAAGCCGACTTCCTCCACCCCCACGGCGCCAACCTCTGCGACCTCTACCTCAACGTCCACGCCGTCGACGGCCTGCCACCCGGCGCCTACGTCTACCACCGTGAACAGCATGCCTTGGAACAACTCAAAGAAGGCGACTTCCGCAACGAGTCCGGCTACCTCGGCCTCAGCCAGGACATCCCCGCCGACGCCAGCGCCGACATCTTCTTCCTCACCAACCTCGACCCCGTCCTCGAGCGCATGGGAAACCGCGGCTACCGCGCCGCCCAGATCGAAGCCAGCATCACCGCAGGAAGGTGCTACCTCTCAGCCTACGCCCAACGCGTCGGCGCCAGCGGCCTCACGTTCTACGACGACGACGTCACCAACTTCTTCTCACCCCACGCCGCAGGCAAAAGCGTCATGTTCCTCATAGCTCTGGGCAAACGGGCGCCACGCAACAGGCAGTAAAGAGAGAGAGATCAGGACTGCAATCGAAAGGTGCTACAGCTCCCTGGCGACAGCCACAGCAGTCCCCGAGGTCATCAGAAGAGCAACGTCAGCGCCCGGCGTCAGGACACTTGGGCGGGACTCGCCTCGTCCTTCGCCACACACGTCTGGCACCGCCCGTACACCTCCAGCCAGTGCCCATTAAGCTGGAAGTTGTGCAGCGCCGCCGCCTGCTTCAACATCCCCTCCACGTCACATCCCACCAAGTCCTGCGACGCCCCGCATTCCACGCACAGAAGATGATGGTGGTGTCCGCGGTGGCTCAACTGGTAATGCAGGTTACCGTCTTCCAGCAGCACCCGGCACACCACACCCGCCTCCACCAGAAGCTTCAGCGAGCGATAGATGGTGGCCCGCCCCAGATGGGGCAACTCGTTCCGCAACTCCTCGGCCGCAAAGTGTCGGTCCTTGCCAGCAATCACCCGCGCCAAGGCTCGGCGTGGTGCGGTGTCGCGGTACCCCCTCTCCTGCAGGGTTTGGATCAACTGCTGGGCTAGTGGGTATACCGGCGCACGAACCATACTGCCACCTTAAGGTGTCGTTCTCTCCAGTATATACCTTGCTGCTAAGCCCTTCGCCTAGTCCCTAGCATGCCTAGGTATCGGAAACCTGGCTACGGTACCAGTCGATTATCTCCCGTCCCGTCGCGCACCACACCCCTTGCCGAGTCATCATGTGCCCCAAGGCCTCGTCCAGGTATTTGATCCGGAACGGCTGCCCGATGAGCCACGGGTGCAGGTTCAGTGTCATCACCCGCCCCGTCTCAGCCCCGTCATGGTACAACCTGTCGAAGCTCTCCTTCAGCAATTCCCCATATCGCATAACCGGTATCAGCCTCTGGCTCAGACACACCTGGTCGTCCAAGTCCACCATCATCGGCAGCGCATGCAGGTTCCCCTGTGGCGCCTTCATCGGGTAAGGCTGCTCATCGTTCGTCCAGTCGCACAAATACTGCACCCCCGCCGCCGCCAGCAACTGCGGTGTCCGCGGCGACTCCCCATACTCCGGCCCCAGCCATCCCGCAGGCGCGCTCCCCGTCACCCGCTCCAGCGACGACACCGCAGCCAGAATGTACTCCCGCTCCTCTTCCTCCGACATCCGGCTCGTGATCATCCGCGTGATCGCCACCCCATGCCCAATGATCTCGCACCCGCGCTCCTGAATATGCCGGACCAGGTACGGGTAGTTCTCTGCCGTCATCTGGTCCATCGCAATCGTGGCCTTCAGCCCATGCTTCTCCAGCGTATCCAGCACCCTGAAAATCCCCACCCGGTGCCCATAATCCCGGTGCCCATAGGTGTCGAAACGAGGAAACGGCCTAGGCCCAATCCCTCCCGGCAAATTCGGTAGTGCAAACGCCCCGTCCGGCGTCCGCCAGTCAAAATGGTCCAGGTTCACAATAGCGCACACCGCCACCCGCGCATTCTCCGGCCAGCGCAAAGGCGGACGATTGATAATAGGCGACCAGTCATAATGCTCATGGTCCATCCCAAACCGTCGCTGCGCTACCATCTAATCACCTCCGCGCCTTTAGCTCCACTGATGACCATTGACCGCCGCCATGAGAACCACCCTATCCCTCACCACTCAGCCTACCCCGTCATTCCCGCGGAGGCGGGAACCCACGGCCCGGACTCTAGGGCAAGACCCAATCTTGTATGCCGTTGCCCCGCCCCCCAGGGGGAAGGTTGGAGCCTGCCCCGGACTGTGATCCGGGGATGGGGTCGCCCCACCCTACACGCTCGTCCGCTTCCCGTCCTCCACCGCCGCATCATAATAATTCGCGATGTAATACTCCGCGATCTCATCCGCCGTCGTCTGCCACACCCCGTCATGCCCCATGATGTGAGCCAGCAGGTCCTCAAGGTACTTCACCCGGTGCGGCTGCCCGATCAGGAACGGGTGCAGCGCAATGCACATCACCCGCCCGCTCTCGGCCCCCTCCTGGTACAGCCGGTCGAACTGGTCCTTGCATATCTGCGCAAAATATTCGCCCTCATTCGGCGTCCGCGTGAACATCCCCGAGTCGTTCAACTCCACCGAGTACGGCACCGACACCAGCTTCCCCGACGACACTCGTATCGGCACCGGCTGGTCGTCATGGTTCCAGTCCGTGTGGTAGATCAGCCCCACCTCCGCCATCAGGTCCGGCGTCCGCTCGCTGTTCGACAGCGCCGGCCCCAGCATCCCCTTAAGTTGCTGCCCCGTCTCCCGCTTCAGCGTCGCAATGCAGTCCCGGTAGAACTCCCGCTCCTCCTCTTCCGACAGCGTGTTCAGGTAGCGGGTGTTGTAGATGCCATGGCTCATGATGTCCCACTTCCGCTCCACCATCGCATCCTTGATTTCCGGGTAATGCTCCAGCACCGCCAGATTCAGCGACACGCAGCACTTGATGTTGTACTTATCCAGAGGCTCCAGCATCCGCCAGAACCCCACCCGGTTCCCATAGTCCCGGAACGCATACTGCTGCACATCCGGATAAGGCACCCGCGGCCAAGGGTCCCGCAACCCGTCAAACTCCGGCAGATACTCATAGTGCTCCACATTCGGCGCAACCCAAAAAGCCACCCGCGCCCCATTCGGCCACTTGATAGCCGGCCTATCAATAATCGGACTATAGTCATACCGGTCAGGTGCTACCGCCATAGCTCCCCCTTCCCCCAAGAAGAGTCCATCCCCAATCAGCGTGCCCCGATTCTAAGCCCCACCCCGCCCCTGTCAACTCCGAAGGGTCTTTCGGCTGCCGCAATATCCCCTGCCTAGTCCTTTCCATTCGTCCTGAGCGAAGTAACCCACTACCCACCCCGTCATTCCCGCGGAGGCGGGAACCCACGGCCCGTACCCACTCGCCAACTAAGCCCGCCCAGTAACCCACTACCCACCCCGTCATTCCCGCGGAGGCGGGAACCCACGGCCCGTACGCACTCCACAACTCAGCCCCCCCAAACCCCAACCCCCGACACCCGTCATTCCGGCGGAGGCGGGAACCCACGGCCCGGACCCACTCGCCAACTAAGCCCGCCCAGTAACCCACTACCCACCCCGTCATTCCCGCGGAGTCGGGAACCCACGGCCCGTACCCACTACCCACCCCGTCATTCCCGCAGAGGCGGGAACCCACGGCCCGTACCCACTACCCAACTCAGCCCCCCAAACCCCAACCCCCGACACCCGTCATTCCGGCGCAGGCGGGAACCCACGGCCCGTACCCACTACCCAACTCAGCCCACCCAACCCCCAACCACCCACACCCGTCATTCCGGCGCAGGCCGGAATCCAGAAAAGCGCCCCAAGGGAGCACCGCCCAGTAACCCACTACCCACCCCGTCATTCCCGCGGAGGCGGGAACCCACGGCCCGGACCCACTCCCCAACTCAGCCCCCCCAGTAACCCAACCACCCACCCCGTCATTCCCGCGGAGGCGGGAACCCACGGCCCGTACCCACTCCCCAACTAAGCCCGCCCAGTAGCCCACTACCCACCCCGTCATTCCCGCAGAGGCGGGAACCCACGGCCCGTACCCACTCCCCAACTAAGCCCGCCCAGTAACCCACTACCCACCCCGTCATTCCCGCGGAGGCGGGAACCCACGGCCCGTACCCACTCCCCAACTCAGCCCCCCCAGTAACCCACTACCCACCCCGTCATTCCCGCGGAGGCGGGAACCCACGGCCCGTACCCACTCCCCAACTCAGCCCCCCAGTAACCCACTACCCACCCCGTCATTCCCGCGGAGGCGGGAACCCACGGCCCGTACCCACTCCCCAACTCAGCCCCCCAGTAACCCACTACCCACCCCGTCATTCCCGCGGAGGCGGGAACCCACGGCCCGTACCCACTCCCCAACTCAGCCCCCCCAGTAACCCACTACCCACCCCGTCATTCCGGCGCAAGCCGGAATCCAGGAGACACCCCCAAGTGACCAGCCGTCCCGTAAGCCCGAACGGGTCACCGGCCCTTGGTGGATGGACGAGTGACGACGCACCGTTCGCGGAATCGGCCAATCCTGTCATGACCACGAAATAGCCCGGCACCGCCCTACCACGACTGTGGCCGTTTAGCAGAAATCCTGCAACGAAATACGTTATAGTTTATACTTATATCGTTTGATTATGGGTTAGTATCTATTGGATATGACTGTAATACATGATAAAGCTGGATAACATTGATATTATGGATTCACAAAGCGAACTGGAGGGTGCACACCAAGCAGCCAGCCCCCACGTCGCCTGAAGAATAGGAGGTAAGGCTTGTACGCTGCCTCAAAGCGAACAAGGAGGCCCGACAATGTTACTCCCCCTACGATTCAGAAATGTGGTCCTGTTCGGGCTAGTGTCTCTGCTATTAGGATTGGTATTCATGGGCACCTCCTCCTCTCCTCTGGTAAACAATGAGGAACTACAGGACTTGGGAGTGATTGCAGCCAAGGAAGGCATATCTGTTGATGAGGCCGTGAGAAGCTACGGTTGGAGGAATGCCTTGTCCGACGTGGTCTGGAGCATTGGCGAGGACTACCCCGACGAGCTGTCGGAGTCCCGCAAGCCTAGTGGAACCTCCGCATGGATTGGCTTCGCAGGTGCAGTGCCCAGTGCGGTGCAGGCTAGGATTGACGCCTTTACGACCCAGTACCCCCACGTCACGGTAGAGTTGAGGGCCAACATGGGTTTCTCCAAGAAGGAGAGGAAGGAGGCCGTTAAGGCCGTTCACTATGCCGTATATGAACACACAGGCGTTGCAGATGCAGGAACCCGATTCGACCTAGGGACCAAGACCATACAGGTTGATGCCAAGCTGCATGATTCCCAGCCCGCGAGCCTAATCGCTGACCTCAAATCCCTTGCAGAGACTAGGCTGATATCGGCCACCAGACCAGACATCCTTGATGCGTTCTCCGTGTCAGTGGCTTCCACCGACAAGACCGGCACTCTCGACCTTGACGCACATAGGGGCGGTGAGCAACTGAACGCCGTACTGCACTTCCGGCTTCGTGGGTGAGGACTCCGACGGGGATAGGGGCATACTCACGGCGGCCCACTGCGGCGGTGGCAATCTCAACGACGACACCATCGGCTTTGCTCTATGACGATGATTACGACCACGAAGGCGATCTGGGCGACGTTCAGTGGAGGGTCCCGGTTTCCTCGTATCCCCTCCCCAACAAGTTCTATCGTGGGATATCCAGCGAATTGGAGCGATACGCTAGGAACGTGAACGGCATCGGACACCCCGATGTGGACGACTACATCTGTCAGAATGGCAAGGTCGGATTCTATGATTGCCAGCGCATATACGACGACTCCGATTGCGATGGGGCCGTGTGCGACCTAGCAGTGTTCGAGGGCAGCACGCGCTCCCCTGGAGACTCGGGCGGGCCGGTATTCTACGGTTCCAAAGCCCATGGCATACACTACGGGCGCAGGAACATCGACGGTGAGGTACGCGATATGTTCACCCGTGTCGACCGCATCTTCGATGCCATCGAGATATACGTCTCCACTAGTCCAGAGTAGCTCGTGTCCCCTACGACGTCGCCTTACGGGTGCCCACTCTAGTTAGGTCAGGCCCGCGAGCGAACTCGCGGGCCTGACTGCTTTAAGCGACCCTGGAGCTGTTACTGGGGCAATTTTGCGACGGTGAGATTTCTTTGCGCCTCATTGTTAGGTATATGGCCACCGAGTTAATGACTGTCAAGATTCCAACGGAAAACTATCAAGGCCAAAGTCTATAAAGTCATCGCCGTGTCCTCCCCTCCAAGTTTGTCAGAGTTGCACAGAGCAATCCTACGGGCCTAGCCCTTCCGATACAACTTCGCTCGAACATAGGGGCCTTCAATTAGAGTTTTATCCCTGCCTCCCCAACAGCACCCCCCTTGACACAACCCGCACACCCGTTCTATCATTGCCTTAGAGTGCGCAGGGGTCCGGGGCAGGTGGACCCCGGTCCGGGGACCCCTAGGGGCCACCCCCGCGCGTCTTCTTTCGCCCAAATCTCCAGTGAGGCACCACACATGCACACCCAGCCCAACCAGCACAACCCACTCCCCGCCCTCGACGGCGCAACAACCCACCGTCCTCCCTCGCCCAAAAACACCCCATTCAGGGGAGCCCTCCAAAATGTCACACTGTGACATCCCTCCAGCTACGAAAATGTCACAAATGTCACAAATCCCAAAGTCTGTGACATTTTTCGTATCTGAAAAATGTCACACCCTGCCCGTATCTGGCCCAGCTAGGAAAATGTCACAAATGACACACTTTTCAGCTACAAAAAACAAAATTTAGCTACGATCGCTGTGACATTGTGACATTTCCCGCCCCATCAGCCCTCCAACCACCACCCTCAACTTGAGGCCCCCCGCCATGGGTGATACCCTACCACTGCGCTTCAAGCCACTCACACCCTCCGGGAGTTCGTAATGCCAGCACGTACAGGCGCCCAGTACATCCAGGGCCTCAGGGACAGGCCCCGCGACGTTTGGATTCAGGGCGAGCAGGTCAAGGACGTCACCGCCCACCCCGCCTTCTCCAACAACGTCCTCACCCTCGGCGGCCTCTACGACATGCAGCACGACCCCGCAATTCGCGACGAGATGACCTACACCTCCCCGTCAACCGGCGACCGCGTCGGTCTCTCCTTCATCGTCCCCCGCACCATGGAAGACCTCGAAGCCCGCGGCCGTATGCTCTATAAGTGGGCCCGCGCTGGCTGCGGCATGCTCGGACGCGCCCCCGACTTCCTCAACTGCAACATCGCCGGGTGGGCCGGCGCCGCCGACTACTTCGGCCAGAACCGCCCCGAGTTCAAGCAGAACGTCCTCAATTACTACGAGTACGTCCGAGAGAACGACCTCACTCTCACCCACACCCTCATCAACCTCCAGCGCTCCCGCAAGGGCCCCATCGTCGAGAACCCCGAAGACGAAGTGGCCCTCACCGTCCAGAAGGAGACCGATGCCGGCATCATCGTAAGCGGCGCCCGCGTCCTCGCCACCCTCGGCGCCACCGCCGACGAGATCGCCGTCTACCCCGCCCGCATCCGCCATCAGGGCAAGAACGCCGAACGGTTCGCCTTCGCCTTCGCCCTGCCCTGCGACGCCCCCGGCATGAGGTTCGTCTGCCGCGAGAGCTACGACCTCGGTCGCTCCCACTTCGACCACCCCCTCGGCTCTCGCTTTGAGGAGATCGACGCCGTCGTCTTCTTCGACGACGTCCTCGTCCCTTGGGAGCGCGTCTTCCTCCTCGGCGATGTCGAACTCGCCAACGGCTCAGCCATGAAGACCGGGACCTTCGCCCACACCGGCCATCAGGTCGTCACCCGCGAGGCCACCAAGTCCGAGTTTGTCCTCGGCCTCACCTCCCTCATGGTCGACGCCCTCGGCTCCGGCGAGCAGCCCCACGTCCAGGAACGCCTCGGCGAGGTCATCATGTACACCGAGGTCATGAAGGCCATGCTCACCACCGCCGTCGCCGACGCCGCTCTGGACGAGTACAACGTGATGCGTCCCAAGATGATGCCCCTCATCGTCGCCCGCAACGTCTTCTCCCGCTTCATCTACCCCCGCATGTCCGAGATCATCCAACTCCTTGGCTCCAGCAGCCTCATGGCCGCCCCCGCCGAGGCCGACTTCCTCACCGAACTTGGCCCGGAACTCGAGCTCTACCTAGCCACCGACACCGTCTCCGCCAAGGACCGCGCCCAACTCTTCCACCTAGCCTGGGACACCGCCCTAAGCGCCTTCGGTGCCCGCCAACTACTCTACGAACGCTTCTTCGGCGGCGACCCCACCGCCAACGCCCTAATGCTAAACAGCATCTACGACAAAGAACCCATGATGGAGCAGGTCCGCCAGTTCCTCGCACGCGACGACGAGGAGTTCTAGCATAGAGGTCCCGCAGGATTCCCTCCCCCTCAGGGGAAGGTTAGGGAGCAGCAGGCGGGAAGTCACCAAGCCATGACAAAGATCGAACTTGTCGCGAAGCTCAAGGAGATGCACGACAATGGCAAAAGCCAGAGAGAGGCTGCCATCAGCGTGATACTCTTTGGTTTCAAATATGACAAGGATCTAGACGGCCACAGCGTCAGGGAAATCGTAGAACTCGCTGGCCTTGGAAAAAACTATCCCAGCCATGTTTACTATGGCCGCAAGCTGACCGAATACCTCAAGGAACGCTGATACCTTAGGAGCATTCCATGAAACTCGGCTACTTCACCCTCACCGACAACCCCCCAGGCTACGGCGAAGAACGCCAGGACCCCAACCAGCTAATCCAGGACACCCTTAACCAGTGCGTCTACGCCGAAGAACTGGGCTTCCACTCCGTCTGGGTCCCTGAGCACCACTTCAGCATGTTCGGAGTCCTGCCCTCGCCCTCCGCATTTCTCTGCCACGTCGCAGCCCGCACCGAGCGCGTTAAACTCGCCCCCGGTACCGTCGTCCTCCCACTCAATCACCCTGTCCGGGTTGCCGAGGAATTCGCCCTGTTGGACGTCCTCAGCAACGGCCGCGCAGTCCTATCCGCAGGCCGAGGCTACGACGCCCGCGAGTACGAGGCCTTCGGCGCAGACTTCACCACCAGCCAGGAGCACTTCTTCGAGGGCATGGACATCATCAAGAAGGCATGGACCCACGAGACCTTCTCCCACGAGGGCAAGCACTACCGCATACCGGAGGTATCCCTCACCCCCCGGCCTGTGCAGCAGCCCTTCCCGCCCACCTACGTTGCCTGCTTCAGCCAGCCCACCCTCATGTACGCCGCCCGCAACGGGTTCGACTGCATCTTCGCCCCCTTCGCCGCCACCATGATGTACGGCAGCGTGCAGAACGCAGTCGCCGAGTTCAAGAAGGAGGCCGCGGCAGCAGGCTACCCCGACAGCCAAGCCATGTGCTCCTACTTCTGCAACGTCACCTACGACGAGGTCGAGACCCTGCGCACCAAGGAACGCCTGCTGAAGTACTTCCAAGGCATCATGCCAGCCCTGCCCCAGGTCCGAGAAGAAACCCCGCCCCACATCCAGTACTTCATTGACATAACCACCAAGCTCAAGTCCATGAGCCCCAGCGACTTAGGCGAGCGCAGCATCATCACCGGCGACCCCGAAAACTGTCTTCGCATCCTCAAGGACTGCGAAGAAGCAGGCATCCAGGAAGTCATCCTCTACTTCAACTTCGGCGGCCTCCACCACGACGACACCATCAAGTCCATGGAACGCGCCGCGCGCGAATTGCTGCCGCACTTCCCGTCGGCGAATTGAGGCCTCCTATTCAGCATGTGGCGACCTCGCGGCATAGCCGTAGGCCTCTAGGCGCGCTCTTGCAGTCCGGCACTCGTCCTCGGTGAAAAGTCCTGACCATCGTTCTTCAAGCACGAGTGCCTCCATAGAGAGGTCAAGACGTCTGAGCTCCCAGAGCCTAGTGAACCCCGACCGGGGGTCAGGGCCAGAAAGCAAATGCTTCGCTGCGCCCAACCCACCCCGTTCCTGCACCATGCGAAAGAAGTAAGGGGCTCTATACCCTAGAGCCGCCGCGGCGTGGTAGATACCGATCATGGCCTCGTGGACCCGTCCTCCGACTTGTTGGCCATGCTTGCTGACTCAGGCAAGACTTACGCCACAGCCGCCTTCTCCCTCGCGTTGCTCGTAAACGCCCGGAACCCAGGATACAGAATCTGTATCCGGTGCCCATCCGGGTCGTCGAAGTACAGGCAGGTCGGATCGCCATCACGGGCCTCAACAACAGTCCCCGCTGCTTCCAGCGTCCCCTTGATGGAATCGCGGTCGCCCTCATCCACCACCAAGGCCAGATGGTTCAGGTCATGCCCCGGCAGGAACTCGGAGTCCTTCACCTCGAACAGCGCCACGCCTTGGCTGCCACAATGCATGAAGGTCTGCCACGAGTTCTCTCGCTCAATCGTCATGCCCAGAACGTCCACGTAAAACTTCCTAGCCCGAGCCATGTCGCGAACGTGCAGCACCAGATGGTCCAAGCCTGACACCTTCATGGAACACCTCCTCGCCCGTATGCCGCGATTATCCATCTCTGCAGCCCTCGACACAACTTCAACTGAGGCTTCCCCCAAGAGTGTCATCAGCTTCTCCCTATGACAACGCGCCCTTGACAGGTCTCACACATGCGTTCTAATATATCGTCATTGAGCGCGCTGTGGACTGCCTGCCCCCGGACTCCATCTGAAGGCCTCAAATCCATCAGGCCCAAATCTATCAGCCCTCAAACTGTCAGAAAGAAGGCAACTCCCGTGAAAGCCCCTCGTCGCCCCGAGAACAGGCCCCCACAGCTACGGCCCAGCCACGAGATGAGACAGTAAAGCCCAAGCTGAATAGCTACGAACATGAGACAAACGAGACAGGAATCAGCCTCCCAAAAAAGTGCGTCAGCTACGACTATGCCACCCCGGATCGCACGGAATTGCCCCCAAAAGCACTCCCCCAGCTACGGCATGAGACAGTAAAACCCAAGCTGAACAGCTACGAGCGTGAGACAATGAGACAAATATCAGCTAGGAAAACGTGCTTTCAGATACGATTGTTGTCTTATCCCTAGCTGGAAGTCCCCCTCAAACAACCCCTCTCCAGCTACGACGTGAGACTACAAATCCCAAGCTGAACAGATACAAGCGCGAGACAAATGAGACCATCGCCAAGCCAATCGCTTCATCCCCCATTAGGAGGAACCCATGTCCACCCTGGAAGAACGTTTTGAAGCTAGCCACGGACTGCGGGCCCGTCTGGGACGCGTAGGGCCCGACGGCAAGTCCCTTCCACTCGAACCCCACCACTGGGTCGCCCCCGACCTCGAGCGAATCATCGGTGAAGCCGCCTTTGGCCTCGTCTGGAACCGTGAGGGCCTTTCCATCGAGCACCGTTGCTTTGCCACCATCTCCGCCCTCACTGCCATGGATCGCGAGCCCCAACTAAAGGCCTACATCGAAGGCGCCCTCAACGTCGGCATTCCCGCCGAGCAGATCGTTGAATCCCTGATGCACCTCTTCTTCTACGTCGGCGCCCCCTTGGTCAACAGCGCCATGCGCGTGGCAGCCCGCGTCTTCCAAGAGCAGAACATCTCGGTCCAACCGGACCGTATCTACGACCCCACCGAGGACGAGGAAGCCCTCTTCCAGAGGGGTCAAGCCAAGCGCCGCGAAATCCTCGACGACCCCGACACCGAGACCACTGGCCCCTTGGCCGAAGTCGACCAAGCTCGGGAGCGCTATTCCCGCGAGTATCTCTGGGGCGCCATCTGGTCCCGCCCCGGCCTCGACATGCAGTCCCGCGTCATCTGCACCCTCTCCGGCCTCACGGTACTCGGCAGGGAGCGAATGATCCGCACCTACGTTGAGGCCGCCGAGCGTGTCGGCCTGACCCGCGCCCAAGTCATGGAGCTCTTCATGCACCTCTCCATCTACACCGGCTTCCCGTGTGCATGGAGCGCAATAGCTGTGGCCAAAGACGTATGGCGCTCCAAGTAATCTACGCAGCCCCATTCGGCTAGTAGCGACTACAGCCCTGGAGTACAATACCGCCAATGACGTTCCCGTCCTCAAGGGGACCAAGGAACGCGCCTGAGAGGAGGCAGACATAATGCGCACCGTTGATGCCGTCGCCGAAATACTGAAACGCGAAGGGGTGGAGTACCTGCCCTGCTTCCCTACCACCCCAGTCATCGAGGCCTGCGCAGCCGCTGGTATCCGCCCCATCGTATGCCGTCAGGAACGGGTCGGTGTTGGCATCGCCGACGGCTACAGCCGCATCACCAACGGCAAGAAGCCCGGTGTGTTCGCCTGCCAGTACGGTCCCGGTGCGGAAAACGCCTACTCAGGCGTTGCCACTGCCTTCTCCGACTCAGTCCCAATGCTGCTTCTGCCCATGGGAAACGCCCATAGCTTGGCCGGAGTCGAGCCCCACTACAACTCCCGCGATAGCTATAGCACCGTCACCAAGCGCGTGGAGGAAGTCAATTCCCCCGATCGGGTGTCGGAAGTCATGCGACGCGCCTTTTCCTCTCTCAGAATGGGGCGTCCCGGCCCGGTGATGGTGGAGATCCCCGCAGACATCGGGTTGGACGAAGTCGACGAGTCCGCCCTAGGATATCGCCCCGTAAATACCGCCAAGTCGGCCGCTGACTCCCGCGACATTGATCAGGTGGCCCGTGTGCTGCTGGATGCGAGCGCCCCCATCGTCCACGCTGGCCAAGGCGTGATGTACGCCGAAGCCTGCGAGGAACTCATCGAGTTGGCCGAGCTGCTCCAGATCCCTGTCATGACCACCCTAGCTGGCAAGAGTGCCTTCCCCGAAAGGCATCCTCTAGCCTTGGGCGCAGGCAGTGGCGTGATGTCCGGCCAGTTGTACCACTTCTTGCGCAACGCTGATGTCGTGTTCGGCATCGGCACCAGCTTCACCAAGCACGGCATGTGTACCAACATCCCCGCCGGCAAGGTGATGATTCAAGCCACTAGCGACGAGACCGACATCAACAAGAGCTACGACATCGACTACCCTGTAGTTGGCGACGCCAAGCTGGTGCTCCGCCAGTTGATCGACGCAGTGCGTGACCGCCTGAACGGCCAGTCACGCACTGGAAACGGTGTGGCCGACGAAGTCGCCCGGGTGAAGCAGGAGTGGCTTGCCGAGTGGATGCCCAAGCTCACTTCCAACGACACCCCCATCAACCCCTACCGCGTGCTCTGGGAGTTCATGCACACTATCGACCCCAACGAGGCCATTGTGACCCACGACTCCGGCGGACCCCGCAACCAGATCGTTCCCTTTTATGAAGCTGGAGGCCCCCGCACTTACATCGGCTGGGGCAAGTCCCACGGCTTGGGCACCGGCTTGGGCCTGAACATTGGTGCCAAGCTGGCTGCACCGGAGAAGATGTGCGTCAACTTCATGGGCGACGCTGCCTTTGGCATGACTGGCCTCGACTTCGAGACCGCCGTCCGCTGCCGCATACCCATCGTATGCGTGGTTTTGAACAACTCCACCATGGCCGTGGAAACTGGCGCCATGCGCACCTCCCATGAGCTCTACAACACCCGCGACCTAGGTGGCGACTACGCCGAGCTTGGCCGGGCCATGGGCGGTTACGCCGAGCGCATCACCGACCCCGCAGAAATCGCCCCTGCCTTCCAGCGGGCCCGGCGCGTGACCGAGCAGGAAGGGCAAGCGGTGCTGCTCGAGTTCATCACCACTGACGAGCACACCTACTCCCTCAGTCGTGCCCTCTAGACGGTCTTCAGTCCAACAGGTGAATGTGAGCGACAGGCGTAACATTCTCAGTCATGGGCTAGTCCGGCTCAGCGCGGCGGTTCTTCTCCTCGTCATGGGAACCGCCGTCGCATGTGGCGGGGACGCTGCGGCTACAGTGGCCCCAGCGCCCACCGTGCCCCCGGTGGACCAACCCTCGCCAGCTCTGACCGCTGAGGAACAGACGGCCCTCGACTACCTAGCCACGGAGCTCGGTGTGGACCCAGGCGACATCTCCCACATCGACACGGAATACAAAGATTGGCCCGATGGCAGCATCGGGTGTCCAGAGCCGGATACAGCCTATATCCAGGTAATAACGCCCGGGTACAAATATATCTTCTCCCATTTGGGAGAACATCACGCCGTCCACTCCGGGATAGATGGGCGAGGGATGGTCTACTGCAAGTAGGAGCCGGCTCGCAGTCCTATCCCACCAGACCCCTAGGCGTCAGCGGCCTTGGGCTCCAGCATCTCCAAGCCCGTCTCCGCTGCCCAAGCCTGCAGCCCGCGCCTCAGTGCCAGCATCCCCATCGGCAACACAACGCACTCCAAGGCCTCCAGCACCTCTTGGGGGCTGGCCCCGTGCTCAATGGCCAAGCGGATGTGCTCCCGAATCTGGTCCACATCCGCCTTCAGCGCCGTCTCCACCGCCGTCTGGATTAGCTCCTTGGTCTTCCTGTCCAAAATGCGTTGCCCGGTATAGGAATACACCGTGAAGGGCGTCAACGCCTTCAACCACTCGAAATCAGCGCTCGCCATGATCTTGTGCATGTCGAACACATAGCCGCGCTCCTTCAGAATGGAATCTAGGTATGCCTGTCTCTCTTGAGTGGTCAAGGTCTCTCCTTTCACATCGTGACCGATGGCGTGCTCAGGGCGCAAGCATTAGGTCCTGCTAACCGAAGCAAGGACTGGGACTCGGTCCCCTCTTTACGCTTGCGCGAAAAGTATGTTACTACAGCCTACACTTGGAGACATCACCTATCGTCACTCAGCGGACTCGCCTGCAAGTGCCGGGGTGGCTAAACCACGGAAGGAGCGCCATGCCTAAGAAGGCAGCCTTCGTTTACGACGATGCTATGTCCCAGCACGTGCTCAGGGATGATCACCCTCTGAAAGCCACACGCCTCCGTTATACCTACGAACTGCTGGACGCCTACGGTGCATTCTCCCGAGAGGACTCTGGCCTAGTGCGGCCGCGCCCTGCCACCGACACAGAAATCCTGACCGTCCACGCATCCGAATACCTGGAGGCAGTGAGGGGTCTCAGCAGCGGCCTTCAGATCCAGAATCAAGCCTTGTTCAACTTCGGGTCTGGGGGTGACAACCCAGCCTACCCCGGTATGTACGAGGCCGCCTGCCTCAGCACCGGGGCCTCCTTGGTGGCTGCCCATATGGTGGCTGATGGTGAGGTTGATGTGGCCTTCAATATCTCCGGGGGTCTTCACCACGCCGCCCGTGGCAACGCCTCAGGCTTCTGCGTATTCAACGACCCTGCCGTGGCGATACGGTACCTGCTATCCCGTGGCATGAGAGTCCTCTACGTAGACATTGATGCCCACCACGGCGATGGAGTGCAGAACATCTTCTACCACTCCGACCAGGTGTTGACTATATCCATCCACGAATCGGGTCGGTTCCTGTTTCCTGGGACAGGGCACGTAGAAGAGGTGGGAGTGGGCGACGGGAGAGGCTACTCTGTCAACATCCCCTTGTTCCCTTACACGGGGGACGACGTGTACATCTGGGCGTTCCGCAAAGTAGTCCTGCCACTGGTCGATGCCTTCAAGCCCGATGTGCTGGTGGGACAGTTGGGCATCGACAGCTACCAGACCGATCCTCTGACCCACCTGATGCTCACCTCCCAAGGCTACACGCAAGCTGTGACCGAGCTAGCTAACTTGGGATTGCCATGGGTGGCCATGGGAGGAGGAGGCTATGACCAAGCAGCGGTGGCCCGCTGTTGGTCTCTGGCCTACGGCATCATGCTGGAGACTGAGTGGTCGGATCGCATACCCCAATCGTATATGGAACGCTACGGCCTTGAGGTGCTACGCGACACGGCAACCCCGGAGGCTGATGAGCCTCTGAAAGAGCGCATGTGGCACTTCGCAGAGGAAACGGTTCAGGAGGTGGAGCGGTACATCTTCCCCGTCCACCGGCTGGCGTAAACGTATTGGCTAACCTAGGCGCGTCGCGACGTGAGCCCCTACTCCTCGGCTCCCTGTCGTAGAAGTGCCTTGGCGCTCTCTGCTACACCCTCGTCGACGCAGTCGAGGTAGGCGGCATAAACTGCGCGGTTCAGTGCGTTCATTAGCCATTCATCCTGGCTTGGGTCATCCTGATAGCTTCGTCGCACGGCCACCACCCGCTCCAGCAGGCCTAGGCCGTACATCTGCAATGGGTTGAGTTCATCGTCTTCCGCCAGTGTATCCGGCGGGAGTCCTTCGTGGACTATTGTGCCTTCTTCTGATCCTTGGACTGTATCCCCCATTAGTTCTCACCTCAGCTACCTTTGACTCAGCCATTATACGACAAATGAGTCGCGATTGGCCTATTATCTGGTCTTACTTAAAGCTCCCGGTACTCGCCCTCTACCGTTCCGCCGGGCTGTTGGTCGTCTCCCGGTACATCCTCCATATCAGGACCGGTAGGAGCCCCGGCTTGGGCGTAGACGGCCTGCCCCAGCCGCTGCACGCTGCCATTGAGGTCGGTGATGCCCGACCGCATGCCTTCTAGATCGTTGTTCTGTAGCGCCTGTTTCAGAGTGGCAATCTTGCCTTCCACTTCCTGTTTCAGGTCCTCCGGCACCTTGTCGGCGTTGTCCGCCAGCATCTTCTCGGTGTTGTAGACCAGGCTCTCGGCTTGGTTCCGTACCTCCGCCTCTTCTCTTTTGCGTTGGTCCTCAGCAGCAAACTGCTGCGCCTCGTTCACCATACGGTCAATGTCATCCTTGGCCAACCCCGAGTCGGGCTGGATCACTATCTTTTGCTCACGACCCGTGCCTTTATCCCGCGCTGCTACGCTGAGTATCCCGTTTGCGTCGATGTCGAAGGTGACGTCGATTTGAGGCACTCCCCGTGGTGCTGGCAGCAGGCCGTCTAGGATAAAACGGCCTATGGACTTGTTGTCCGTAGCCATGGGACGCTCACCCTGTAACACATGTATCTCTACACTGGTTTGGCCGTCGGCGGCGGTGGTGAAAGTCTCTGTCTTTGCCGTGGGAATCGTGGTGTTGCGTGCGATGAGCGCCGTGGAAACGCTGCCCAAAGTCTCCAGGCCAAGGGTTAGAGGCGTAACATCTAGTAGCAGGATATCCCGCACATCCCCTGTGAGCACCCCGCCCTGTACTGCTGCTCCCAAGGCAACTGCCTCGTCGGGGTTGACGCTGCGATGAGGCTCCTTCGAAAATAACTGAGTCACCCTCTGCTGCACCGCTGGCATGCGCGTCATGCCGCCCACTAGAATGACCTCGCCCACCTCTCCTGCCGACCAACCTGCGTCCTGCAGCGCTTGGCGGCAGGGCTGCCCCACCCGGTCTAGCAACGATGACACCATCTGCTCTAACCGCGATCGGCTGAGATTCAAGACCAAGTGCTTGGGACCGCTCGCGTCAGCGGTGATAAAAGGCAGGTTGATTTCCGTTTCCAGTACCGTGGAGAGCTCCACCTTCGCCTTCTCCGCAGCGTCGCGCAGTCTTTGTACTGCCATCCGGTCCGTGGCCAGGTCGATCCCCGTCTCCTGCCGGAACTCCTGAATCAGCCAGTTCATCACCTCTTGGTCGAAGTCGTCCCCTCCCAGGTAGGTGTCGCCATTGGTGGACTTCACCTCCAGAACGCCTTCACCCATCTCAAGCAGCGTGATATCGAAGGTCCCTCCGCCGAGGTCGAAGACGGCAATCTTGCTCGCGGCGCTCTGTTTGTCCATCCCATACACTAGCGACGCTGCAGTGGGTTCGTTGACGATGCGTAGCACTTCCAAGCCAGCGATTTTCCCTGCGTCCATCGTTGCCTGCCGCTGGGCGTCATTAAAGTATGCAGGCACCGTGATGACCGCTTGGGTGATCTTCTCGCCGAGTTTGGCCTCGCAGTCCTGCTTTATCTTCTGTAGCACCATGGCCGAAACCTGTGGCGGAGCGTAGTCCTTGCCCGCCATCTCCACATGAGCATCGCCATTGGAGGCTCGAATGATCTTATAGGGCAGCATACTGGCCGCCCGTGTCACCTCGGGGTCGTCGAATTTGCGACCCATCAGGCGCTTCACTGAGAAGACGGTGTTCTCAGGGTTGGTGACGGCCTGACGCTTGGCCATCTGCCCCACGTACATCTCCGAAGAACGTGGGTTCACAGCTACTACCGACGGGGTAATGCGCCCGCCCTCGGCGTTCTCTACCACGGCGGGCTCGCTGGCCTCAATCACGCTGGCCACCGAGTTTGTGGTGCCTAGGTCAATTCCCAGGACTTTAGGCATCGTCCGACCTCCTATAACTATTCCAGTTCTTGATGTGTCTGAGGGCTTGCTGCTCGCTTTCAGCCAACCCTTGCTGATTCGTGGTCTATTGGGTCTGTTCCGGGTTGCGTGCTAGGATAACTTGGGCGGGACGCAGTACCCGGCCATTTAAGGTGTACCCCGGCCTTACCACCGAAACTACCTGTCCCTCACTATGAGTGGTGCTTTCGGCGAATCCCAAGGCCTCGTGCTGTGCTGGGTCGAATTCCTGCCCGTCGGCTACTAGCATCGTGGTTCCTTCAGATTCGAGGATTCCTAGGAGCTTGCGATTGATGAGCCCCACTCCTTCGGCCCATGCCTTTCCTTCTGGCCCGTCGGGCATGTGATCTAAGGCCATCCCGAAATCGTCCAACACAGGCAGCAATTTGCTGATGAGTCCCGCATTCAAGTGTTTCACCATGTCTTCCCGCTCTTGGTCAGACCGGCGCTTGTAGTTGACGAAATCGGCTTGCACCCGCTGTAGGGCTGTCCGCATCTCTTCAAGCTGCGTGTTCAACTTGAATACCTGCTCATCGGCCGGCAAAGACCCCAAGGCCTCTGTAACCTCGGACAAAAAGGCTTGGTCCTCTTCCGGTAGCTCGTAGCCGTCAGGCATGGGATTCTCACTCATTGCTCTGGCCCTGGTCTGTGGGTGTATCGCCTATAGGCAGGTTGATTGCCGAAAAAAGCCGTTCCATCTCTTGCTCCAACACTCTGCGCATCCGCTCCGCCTCTTCTAGTTGGCTTAGCCTTCGGTGCATCTCCAGTAGTTGGCTAACCAAGGTGAGTGCCCACTCCACGCCTGCTAAGTTCAGGCCCAGCGTCACCTCCATGTGGCGGATTAAACGAAGCTGGTAGAGGTCGTCCTCCGAGTAGAGACGCAACATGCCGATTGTACGCGCCGGTTGCACCAGTCCAAGGCGCTCATACTTGCGCAGCGTCTGCGGGTGCATCTCCAGCAGCCGCGCCGCCACGCTTATCACGTACACGCCCTCCGTGGCCCGAGGATTACCCCCCGTTCCTTCCGACTGCCTTTGGGTCACATCAGGCACACTCTCTCCTTGGCCTTGCTTTGCTAGAGATGTGTGTTCGGGCCTGATGCGCACTCGAGAGGAAGGAGGAGATGGTTCGGTGGAAGTGATGCCGACACGTGAAGATCGGTCCCCATGGGTCGATGACTGTCGTCGTGTGTGTTGTCTGTTATCCAATTCTTGCCTCGAAGTCATCCTAGTACTTGACACGGTCTGTGTCAAGTCAGATAATACTGCTTGGATAATAAATTTGGAGTTGGTGCCGTGAGCTTAAACTTAGAGAAGCCAGCCCTCTTCCTGAAAAAGTGCCCTAGGTGTGGCGGCGACCTCTCGCTGACACGGGACATCCACGGTCGTTATATCAGCTGTCTTCAATGTGGACTCCTGAAGGACATCGAGGACAAAGTGGCCCCGTCTCGGCCAGGGCTCCCTGTTAAGCTGGAAGCCCACCCCCAGCCCCGCTACCGCCATGTCGCCAGTTTGGTACCCTAGCCGGTGAGCTCGGGCCAGAAGCGCTCTTGCTTCCAGGGATCGCCCTCGTTGTGATAGCCGCGCTCTTCCCAGAACCCTGGCCGGTCCTCGGCCATCAGTTCCAAGCCGTTGAGCCATTTCGCGCTCTTCCAGCCGTATCTCATCGGCACTAACAACCGGACCGGCCAGCCGTGGTCTGGGGACAGTTCCTCACCGTTGTGCTTGTGGGCCAGCATGCAGCCCGGTTGCATCAGTAGCTCCACCGACACATTGGTAGTATAGCCCCCGTAGCAGTGAGCCATCACATGCTTGGCCACTGCCGTCAGGCCTATCAGCTTGACGACTTCTGAGAAGGCCACTCCTTCCCACGTGTTATCTAAAGCGCTCCACTGGGTCACGCAGTGGAAGTCCCCATCGATCTTGCTCCAAGGGAGTTGCAGGAAGTCCTGCCAGTCCAGTTCAACTTCCTTCTCCACTTCGCCGAACAGGCGCAACCGCCATGTGTCCAGCTCGACCTTCGGGGTCGGCCCATACGTCAACACTGGGAACTTCCCGGTCACGAACTGACCCGGAGGCACACGTTCTGTGTTGCTTGCCGGGGCTGTCTTAATGTTCTCAGGACTCTTTCGGAGCACTCTTCCTCTCCCTGCTACCAATATCCCTGCCAGACATGCAGGCGTGTGTCTCGCACCTAAGAGACCACCAGCATCCTATGCCCCGTAGCAGAGCAGTGTCAAACGACCTAGGAGGCAACTTGGTGAGGTCACGCTCCCTCGTGCTGGGAGTCCTAATAGGCTGTGGAACAAGGGTACGTCCAATGTCACTTGCGAAATCTTTCACAAATTCACTATCATCCTTCCTGAGTTTGATATGCTTGCAATCATGGGAGCAGCAGACACAAAGCTGGAGCATGAAGCATCGGCAGCGCCCGCGGCGTCTTCTGCACTACTTGTGCAGGGCCTGCGCAAAGGCTATGGCCGCCAGCCAGTTCTATGGGACTTGGATCTCAGCGTAAGCTGGGGCCAATGCGTCGCGCTATTCGGGGCCAACGGCGCCGGCAAGACCTCCCTGCTGAAAGTGCTCTCCACCCAAGCCCGCGCAGACTCTGGCATAGTCCGCGTGGCAGACCACGATGTTCGCTCCCAGACAGTAGCAGCGGCCCGCCACATCGGCCTCGTCTCCCACCGCCACATGCTCTACGAAGACATGACAGGGATGGAGAACCTGCGCTTCTACGGCAGGATGTTCAGCTTGGAAGACCTTCCGAGGCGCATCAGCGAAGCCCTTCAAGCCGTAGGTATGGAGCAGCGCGCCAACCAGCGCGTCCGCAACCTCTCCAATGGTCAGCAAAAGCGCGTTTCCATCGCCCGCGCCATCCTCCACCGTCCCGGTCTCTTGCTTCTGGACGAGCCCGAAGCTGGCCTTGATGCCGAAGGCGTCCAGCTTCTGGGCGGGATCGTGCGCCAGTGGACCTGCAACGGGGGTAGCGTTCTCATGACCACCCACAACATCGAGCGTGGGCTCGAATGGGCTGACCGTGCGGTGGTGCTTTCCCGAGGCAGCATCGTGTTCGACCGTCCCAAGGAACAGTTGGATCCTGATGATTTCAGGCACGGCTATAGCAGCGGCTTGGGCTTGGGGTCGTGACCGCAACCCTGCGCCCGATCCTGACCTTGGCTGCGAAAGACATCCTGCTGGAAGCTCGGACCAAGGACGTGCTGCTATCAGTGGTGGTGTTCGGTGTGGTTGTGCTGGTGGTCTTCAATTTCGCCCTCGACATAACGCCCGCCTTGGCAGACCGTCTTGCCCCAGGAGTCCTCTGGGTGTCCTTCGCCTTCGCCGGAGTCCTAGCGATGAACCGGGCTTTCGCTGCCGAAAAAGAACGTGGCAGCTTGGAGGGTTTGCTCCTGTGCCCCGTCAGTGGCGACGTCCTCTTCTTCGGCAAAATGCTGGGTATCCTCGTGTTCATGCTGGCGGTGCAAGCCGTCCTGCTGCCCGTTTACGGCATCATGTTCGAGTTCGCTGGCTTCACCCCTGGTTTGGCCCTGAGCGTCGTTCTCGTCACCGTGGGTTTCGCCGCCGTGGGCACCCTGTTCGCTGCCATAGCCGTGCAGACCCGCTCTCGCGAAATCATGCTGCCCACCCTCTTCTTCCCAGTCGTGTCCCCTGCGCTGATAGCCGCAGTCGAGACCACCACTGCAGCCGTTAACGGCGATGGCATCCTATCCTCTGGTGGGTGGTACCCACTGCTGGCAATATTTGACGCAGTGTTTATCCTTATATGCCCGTGGGTGTTCCGAGCCGTACTGGAGGAATAGGCCCCTCGGAACATAGTTAGCCTCAAGGGACAGTTAGACTCAAAGGATAGGTAGTGAGGAGGGCCTGGTGTCACGTAGAAGCGCAACAGCGAGCCGCAGCTTGCTGTTAGGTATGTGGCCTAAGCTGGCTCTGCTGGTGGTGGCCGCCGCGTTGATGATTGCCGACCTCTATCTCAGCTTCATATGGGCACCCACCGACGCCATACAGGGCGACGTGTATCGCATCATCTACTTCCACGTGCCCATAGCTTGGACTGCCTTCCTCGCCTTTTTCCTTGTCCTCATCGGCAGCATCGGCTTCCTCTGGAAACGCAGCCAACGCTGGGATGCCCTCGCCCACTCATCAGCAGAGATCGGCGTGGTCCTCGCCACTATCGTGCTGATTACCGGCATCATATGGGCCAAGCCTGTCTGGGGTGTCTGGTGGGCGTGGGAACCCAAGCTGACCACTACCCTCGTCCTCTGGCTCATCTACGTGGGCTATCTCGTCCTTCGCAATTACGCCCCAAGTCCAGCCCAAGGGATGCGCTACGCCGCTGTGCTGGGTATCATCGGATTCACCGATGTGCCCATCATCTACTTTGCCACCGAGTGGTGGCGCGGGCAGCACCCCGAGTTGGTAGTGGGGCCAGCCGCTGAGTCCGGCCTAGTCGGCTCCGACATCTACGCGGTGCTCATGTTCTCCGTGTTGACCTTCACCGTTCTGTTCGCCCTGCTCCTCTGGCAGCGATTCTCGCTTCGCGTCGTCGAAGACGAAGTCAGAGAACTCACCTATACCGCCCAAAGACAGGGATTCTTACCAGAATAGGGGCCATTGATGTCCGACAACCTCATATACCTGTTCGCCGCCTTCGCCGCCACTTGGATAGTCCTTTTCCTCTACTCCTTCTTCTTAGCACGGCGCCAGAGGGAGATAGAGCGCGAAATCGAGGTGCTACGCGACCACATCCAGTCGGATCAGGGTGAAGGTGAAAGACGGCAGGCCACGTAGGTTGCGTGTCACCTCCCCCTAGCTGTATCCTGAATAACAGATTCCGACCTGGATAAACGATGTCTGAACTAAACATAACGCCATCATCCACTCCCTCAAGCGGCGGCCTCATCAACAACAAGACACGCCTCATCTTGGTGCTGGCGGTAATGGCCCTGAGCCTCGGTTACCTGCTCTATAGCGCCTTGGGCAACAACGGGCGCTACTACCTGACGGTATCCGAATTCTTCGAGGATGATTCCAACATAGCTGGCCGCCCTGTCCGGGTGGTCGGTACCTTGGCCCCCGGCTCCCATGTGATACCGCAGGGGACCCTCGACCACAGCTTTGCCCTGATGGAAGGCGAAAGCATGCTCGGTGCCTTCTATAGCGGTGTCCTGCCAGACCTGTTCGACAACGAGCACTCAGAAATAGTTCTGGAGGGTCAGTACCAAGGCGGTGCCTTCCAAGCCGAATCCGTCATCGTGAAATGCCCCTCCAAATACCAAGCCGAGAACAGCGATGAGGTTACGGGAGAGCCCGTATAGCGTCTGCTTACGGGAGTGCAGCGCTCTCTAAGCCCGCCACCCTGCGTCACGCCTATCCCTCGGAGTGGACATCCATGGTCCTGCTGTTCGGTGTTCATGTTCCCTATGGACATAGCTCCGAGGGGCTCCGGTCATCTTCTAACACCACAGAGTAAGCATCCATAGGCAAGCAAGATCGGCGAAAGCAGCGCTTCGCCTCTACCCACTATCCGTTCTAAGCTGTGCATTTCTCCACAGGGCATTGTGATGCGCAACCGGTCCAGCGAGCATTCAGTCCCGGGCTCGGGCTCCGTCGCGGCGGTGACGCTTGCGGTCCAGGGATGAAAGCTCTGCCTTGCGCAGACGGAGATTAAGAGGCGTGACCTCCAGCAGTTCATCGTCTGCGATGAACGCCAAGGCTTCCTCCAAGCTCATCCTCACAGTGGCGTTCAGCCGCTTGGCCACGTCGGCCGTCGAAGAGCGCATGTTGGTCAGCTTCTTTTCCTTGCACACGTTGATCTCAATGTCGCCCTCGCGGCGTTGGGAGCCGATAACCATCCCCTCATAGACATTGGCGCCTGGGTCGATGAACGTGTCGCCTCTACCTTGGGCATTCAACAGGCCGTATGTGACAGCCACGCCAGCCTCAGATGCCACGAGCACACCGCCACGTTGGGACCTTATCTCGCCCTCCATCGGCTCGTAGGAAGTGAAAATGCTGCTCTTTACTCCGTCGCCACGCGTGGTTCGCAGGAAGAATGCGTTGAATCCAATCAAGCCACGGGTTGGTATCTTGAACTCCATGTGGACCCAACCGTTGTCGTCGTACCGCATGTCCCGGAGTTGGGCCAGATGCGCTGAGAGATACTCAGTCAGTGCCCCTACATACTCCGCATGAGTGCTGATATTGAGTATCTCATAGGGCTCGCAAACCTTGCCCTCGATCACTTTGTTAACAGGTGTGGGACGGGACACCTGAAACTCAAACTGTTCACGGCGCATGGTCTCAACCAGAATGGACAGATGCAACTCACCCCGTCCAGACACGACAAACACATCGGGGCTGGATGTCGTATCCACACGCAAGCTGACATTGGTGCGCAATTCCCGCACCAGGCGTTCGTGAAGCGTGCGAGAGGTGCAATGGACGCCGTCCCGCCCCATGAACGGGGAAGTGCTCACGCCGAAGGTCATCCGCACCGTGGGTTCGTTGATGTCGATGGTTGGCAGGGCCTCAGGGCATCCCGGCGATGCAATTGTGTCGCCAATGGACACACCTTCCGGTCCGGTGATGGCCACGATGTCCCCAGCGTTGGCTTCAGGCACCTCAACCCGCTCCAGACCCCGGAACACAAACACGCGCTCCACGTTGTGTGTGCTGCTCTCGCCTCCCCGTCCCAGTAGAACCACATCTTCTCGAGGCCGTAGCGTTCCGTTGGAGATTCGACCTATGGAGACCTGACCCAGGTAGTTGTCGTAGTCCAAGGCAGCCACCAGCAGCTGCAGAGCAGCATTCGGATCGCCGGTAGGCGCGGGTACCGACCGTAGGATGGCCTCGAACAGAGGTTGCATGTCCGACCCGGGCATATCTGGGTCTGTCGTAGCATGGCCTCGACGCGCCGACGCGTACAGCACCGGAAAGTCCAGTTGTTCATCTCTGGTAGCCAATTCTAGAAACAGGTCCTGCACCAACCCGACCACCTCCGCCACACGGGCCTCCGGGCGGTCAGTCTTGTTGATCACAACCATCGGCGTCACGTTCTGCTGGAGAGCTTGGCGCAGCACGTACGTAGTCTGTGGCATAGGACCGTCGACCGCGTCCACCAGTAGTAGGCAGCCATCGGCCATGTTCATGATACGTTCAACTTCTCCGCTGAAGTCAGCGTGGCCCGGCGTGTCGATGATGTTGATACGGACCCCACCATATGAAACAGACGCATTCTTGGCCAGGATTGTGATGCCACGTTCCCTCTCCAAGGGGTTTGCGTCCATGATCAGCTCACCCATCTGTTGGTGAGCCCTGAAGGCCTTGCCCTGCTTCAACAGCGCGTCGACTAGTGTGGTCTTGCCATGATCCACATGGGCTATGATGGCCAGGTTACGAATAGTGTCGTTCTTGCACTCACTCAAAAAATCACCCCACCCGCCATCATAGCATCGTGGCGCTCCTGATGTCGGATCGGTGGCTATGGACAATCGCAGTTTGGGTAGCGTCTCGGTGCCCTATTGACCCCAGCGAATTGCATGACAACCGTAGCAAACGTCAGCTGACAACTGATTTCGGCGAAAAGCGAAACTCGGGACGGGATGAGGGAATCCCAGCTACAGCCGAGCTCAACTTGTTTTAACTGAGGGAGACGATCAAATAAATGCAGCGCGAGACTAGGCGGATACAGTTAACCTAGGTCCACATCTATGATTGCACTTTCTTGAAGGCTGGGACTCGCCCGTTAGGCCAAGCTGCGTGCCCCGCCCCCTGCTAACTCTGTGGGCCGACCCCGTGTGTGTGAAGCTGGCCGCGCGTTTACAGGTCGTACACGTCCAGCAGCTGGTCCGGAGTCCTCAGAGTCGCCTTGCCGTGAATCTGCTGCATTCGCTGTTGCAGTGTGGGACGCTGGTCTCGGTAGATGACCCCTAGAGGAACTCCGGGGCTTCGAATGACACGGTACGCCGACTCCTTGTCGCTGGCATCGTGGCTCTCAGGCAGTGTGTATGCCAAAGGCTCGATGCCCTTCTTCACATTGCCTTTGAGTACTTCGTAGGTATCGTTGTAGGTCGTGCACGGAGACTGCACATGCACGATGGAGAACCCAGGGTGGTCCATAGCCTGCCCGATCAGCTTCGCCAGTTCCCGCACTTGGCTGGATATGCTGGAAGCGATGAACGACACGCCTATGGCCATATACAACTCAAACGGATCCAGCGAGTCCTCCGGCTTGCCGAAGGGAGTGGAACTTGTAACTTCACCCAAATCAGTCGTGGGCGAGCTCTGCCCCTTGGTCAGACCGTAAACCCCGTTGTCCATCACTACGGCACAGGCGTTAAGGTTGCGGGTCGCTTGAGGCGCGATGTGCTCTGCTCCGATGCTGAGGAAGTCCCCGTCGCCCGCCACGACTACCACATTGAGTTCCGGCCTTGCCATCTTGACGCCCATGGCTATGGGTAGAGAACGACCGTGGATGCCGTGGAACCCGTAGGGCTGGGCCCCCTCAAGCAGGTGAACGAGATTGCCGGAACAGCCGATGCCCGCCACCACCACGTTGTTCTCCATGGGGAGATCGAGACGCTTGTTGCGCTCCAATGTGGCGAACTCCAAGGCCCGCCTTACACCGAAGTCCCCGCAGCCGGGGCACCACTTGAAGTCATATTCTAGGTTCTTGTTCGTCATCTCTTCACCGTCCGTTGCCGTTGGACTTTGCTCGCTGGGAGAACACTGCTTCTAAGTCCCGCGCCTTGAATGGGAGACCGGTGTACTGCGTGATAGCCTCGGCCTTCACTCCCCAGGACCGGAGAATGGAGGCGAACTGCCCTTGGTAATTCAGCTCTGGCACCAGCACCAGCTCCTTCTGCTTCAACTGCTCCATAAGCTCTGCTGGCAGAGGGTGAAGGAACATGGTGTAGTACCAAGCCAGATCAATGCCCTGTGCTTTCAGAGCGTCATAGGCGTCGCGAGCTGGTCCCTTCGAACCGCCCCACGGCATAACCGCGATCGGGCAATCGGTGTTCTCGCTCTCGTAAGTGCCATCCTCCAGCAGCTTCAGCTTGCTGAAGCGTCGCTCCGTCATGCGCACATGGTACTGCGGTAGGTGCGTCGTATCCCCATAAGGGTCGTGCTCGCTGCCGTTGGCCACGTAGGAGCCGGGCCTTCCCGGAATAGGGAAGGGGGACAGCTCCGGGTTTTCGTAGCGCTTATAGGCGCCATTCTCGTCGCCGTCCCCCTGAAACACCATCCTGTCCTCGGTGACTACCTTAGACAGGTCAGGCTTGGGTATGTTCTGACTTCGCTCCGCCAGCGAGTGCTCGCTGAGTACGATCACCGGCCCTTGGTATCGCTCGGCCCAGTTGAGGGCGCTGATTGAGGCGTAGAAGCACTCCTCCACCGTGCCCGGCGCGATTACTGGCAGGCGGACATCACCGTGGGCCGGGTACAGCGCACTCATCAGGTCCGCCTGCTCCGTCTTGGTCGGCAGGCCCGTGGCGGGTCCGCCGCGCTGCACGTTCACCACCACGCAGGGTATCTCCGCCATCCAGGCCAGACCCAACCCCTCGGTCATCAGCGAGAAGCCTGGACCGGCAGTGGCCGTCATAGACTTCTTTCCAGCAAAGCCCGCCCCTAGGATGGATGTGATGGACTCGATCTCCGAGCTCACCTGATATGCCACCTGCCCCTCACCCACGAGGTTGCGTTCCATGTACAGCAGTACCGGGGTGGCGGGAGAGATGGGATACCCTGCGTAGAAATCGAGCCCAGCAGTGACGGCGCCAAGAGAAAGGGCATCATTGCCCTTGATTAGCACCTGCTTGTAAGAAGGCTTCTTGGGAGGCTGCAAGTCGACCACATGCATCTCAGTGTTTGCTACGTGGTTCATGCCCAGCTTCAGGGCCTTGAGGTTGGCCGTGATGATGGCGTCCCGACCCTTGAAGCGCTCGGAAATGAAATTCTCGAAGTACTCTTGGGGCATATTGACCAAGTGGGCCAATGCCCCCATAAGAACCATGTTGGCCGATCGTGCCTCACCGGCTTCCTTGGCCAACTCGTCAAGAGGTATGCCCAAGGCCCGCTGCTCTTGCGGCAGTTCGAACTTCGAGTCGTAGATCACCACTCCGCCGTCTCGCACTTCTTCGGCGTGGGTGTGGTAGGCCTCTAGGTTGAGGGCCACCAGGATATCGAGGTCGTCTCCCACGCTCTTGATTTCATTGGGTGAGATGCGCGTCTGTGTCCAGGTTGGCCCCCCCAGAATCTGGGAAGGAAAAGTTGCAAAAGTAAGAACATGGTAACCCACCGTGGCGGCAGCCATCGCCAGCATGTCCGAGGCGGTGACGACGCCCTGCCCGCCATCTCCCGCGAATCTGACCACGAAGTCTCGGGTGTCCAATCCGATACCTCCAAAGAGCCCGTTTACGGTGTGCCGCTATGCAATAGACACGTTCTAGCGCCCAGTTTGGGCGCAGATATTCGGGCGTTACAGTACATCCGCTAGCCTCCGATGTCAACGGAAATCGTCGCTGCTCTACACCGACTGGGGCCCCTTTGTGAGACCCTGACCCTACACGGCTGGCCTCCGCACGTGCCACTCGGTAGCTTTCTCGTATGCGTTAGCCGTCCTGTACAGCAGCCCTTCACCTAGCCACGGCCCCACCAGTTGCAGCCCTACAGGCAAACCCTCGGCGTTGAACCCACAGGGTACCGTGATGGCAGGCTGCCCGCTGACGTCGAAAGGCCGTGTGTAAAGGGTCATCATGCCCTGCCCCTCGAAGGCACGGCCGGCGGGGACTGTGGGGTCGTCGTTAATCCCATGGGCTGGTATTGGGCACGTGGGCGAGGCCAGCACATCGAACTCCTCCAGTGCCCTGCCGAACTCCTGTTGCACCAGAGTCTTGACCCGCTGCGCTTTGATGTAGTCCACGGCAGTAACGGCGGCCCCCATCTGTAGCCGGCCTCTTACGTTGTCGCCGTAGTCATCTTCGTACTGCACTAGCCACTCTTCATGAATCGAGGTGGACTCAGCCCTGCTGATCAAGTTGGCTGCGTACGAGCTAGCCTCAGCCAGAGGTAGGGACATCTCGCGTACCTCAGCCCCCAACTCCTCCAGCACGCTCACGGCACGGCGCACCAGACCAGCGACCTCGGAGTCGAACTCCATGTCCCAGATCTCCTTGGGCAACCCAACTTTCAGACCCCGTATCCCTCCGTCAATGTCCCTCGAATAGTCCGGCACCGGCGTACGTAGTGATGAGGGGTCCTTGCTGTCGTACCCTGCCAATGCCTGCAGCATGATGGCGCTGTCTTGTACCGTGAGGGTCATCGGTCCAGCATGATCCAGGGACCATGACAACGGAATAACCCCGTAACGGCTGACCCGTCCATAAGTTGCCTTCATACCGACCAAGTTGCACATGCAGGAGGGTATGCGTATCGAGCCAGCGGTGTCGGTGCCCATCGTGCCCATGGTCATGCCAGCGGAGACAGCAGCCGCGGAGCCACCGCTCGACCCCCCGGGGATCCGCCCGTGCAGCCACGGGTTGTGGCACGGTCCGTAGTGGGCGTTGTTGTTCGTGGATCCCGGAGCGAACTCGTGCAGGTTGTTCTTGCCCACGATGATAGCCCCAGCCCGCTTGAGCTTGGCCGTGGTGGTGGCATCATGGTCGGGGACGAAATCTGCCATCACCTTGGAGCCTGCCGTGGTCGGGACACCCTTGGTGTAGTACAGGTCCTTGAGTGAAAGTGGTATGCCATGCAGCGGGCCACGGCGTCGTCCCCGTGCCAACTCGTTGGTCAGCTTGCGGGCTTCGCGACGCGCTTCATCGGCCATCACTGTGATGAAAGCGTTGAGCTTGGGCTCCACTCGATCAATGCGCTCCAGCGTGGATTCCACTAGGTCGACCGGCGAGGCCTCACCCTTCTCTAGCAGTTGCGCTGCCTCTGTGATGGTAAGTTGGGCCAGTTCTTCGCTCATCGTTAGTTCCCCCTCCCTACAGGATTGTTCGCCCGGCTCGGGGTCGGTAGTTTCATCGGCCCGATAAAGGCGGGTTCTACCTCGAAAAGGGCGCCTTTAGTGACATCCGCCAGCTTCCGCACGCTCACGTCTAGGTCCTTGGCTACCGTCTCCAAGCGCGCCGGATCCAAACGGATGCCGTGAATGGCTGCCATACGGCTGACCATCTCAGGCGTAATCTCCTGTCCCTGCGCCATGTCGCTACCTCCTCTACTGCCGGGCTGATATACGGGCATATTTTGCGGTCATTATATCCAGAAAACTCGTCCACTTTCGTGCTTGGTTGGGCAGGTTGGACTGGCGCCTAGGTTGGCAGTTGGATGCGCGTATCTACCCACCTTTTTGCGATACCACACTGCCCGTCAACCTGCCCCACCCCCTTCCTCATACCGATGGCATCGACCCGTTGACAGGGTTTGGCCTCCCCCCTAGCATCAATCGTCGATCCACTTGGGGCCAGATTGGCGTCACATCCTTGTGGCATCTTGGAACTCCGGAACGAACACTCTCAGGAGAGCAACTGATGAAACTGGTCTTCTACGACACCCCCGGAAGCCCTGAACGTAGCTATATTCCCGGCGTACTCACGGGCAATGGCGTGGTCAACATCGAGCCCGCCGTCGCCCACCTGCCCAACTGGACGCCCCAAGTCCTGATGTCGGGCATCATCGACGACTTCGATTCCCTGCGCCCCGAACTGGAACGCCTAGCGGCCATAGGGCCTGCGCTCCCCTTGAGCAGCATCCAGTTGCGACCGCCCCTGCCTCGCCCCAGCAAGATCCTAGCGTGCATCGGCAACTACTGGGAACACGACCAGCGCGAGGCCCGGCCCCTCAACATGTTCCTCAAATCCCCCGACGCCGTCATCGGCCCCGGCGACACCGTGAGGCTGCCCAACTTCACCGAAGCTTGGGTGTTCCACCACGAGGCCGAGCTTGGCGTCGTGATCAAGGGGCCCGCCAAGGACATCACTGCCGAAAACTTCCGCGACGCCATCTTCGGCTACACCTGCGTCATCGATGTATCCGCCCGCTACGAAGGCCGTCGCACCTGGCGTAACGGTAGCTGGATGGGCAAGTCCTTCGATACCTTCGCCCCCATCGGCCCATGCATCGTCACCGCCGACGAGGTTCCCGAGCCCAACGATGTGGTGATCAGGTTCTGGAACAACGGCGAGCTCTACCACGAGTACAATACCGACGACATGGAGCACAGAGTGCCCGAACTCATCCGCTTCGCCACCAACATTATGACCATGAATAGCGGCGACGTCCTCATGTGCGGCACCAACCACGAAGGCCTCGGCCCCCTGCAGGAAGGCGACCACGCCGAAATTGAAATCGTAGGCATCGGCCGCATGGACATCCACGTCGAAGACCCCCTCCACCGCACTTGGGAGCGTGGCGTCTACATGGGCGAAGGCTCCACCAACCCTGCAGCCAGATCGCAACAGAGCGGCGGCTAGCAGAGCCCGCAAGTGAGCTTCTATCCCACAGGTGGGATGCGGGGAGGCGGCGCCATGACATCTTGCCGTTGACAGCCAATCCCCCTCCCTCTAGCCTCAAAGTAGGCCCACAAGAGAAGCCAGGCCCTCAGGGGAAAGTAGTCCCGCTAGAAGGAGTAGTGCTTCCATACTCTGCCCGCCCTCGCAAGGCCATCGCCACTCCCTTCGGGGGCCTGTCCCGGAATCAGGTCTAAGGGCTCGAAAAATGAGAAAGTCATTCAGCTACGGCCCAGCTACAAAAATGAGAAAATGAGAAACAAAATAGCTACGAAAAAACGCGCCCCAGATACGACTACCTTCTCATTTTGTATCTGGCAGGGGCAGGCTCGCGAAAGTAAATTGCGAAGGATTCGATAGAAAATGGGAAAGAAATGAGAAACTCTTTCTCATTTTCTGGCATGGATTCAAGACTGGGCCATACTACGCCCGGACAAGGCATTAGCCAGACAAGGCATTAGTCCCTTCCCCCCCGATGGGGGAAGCTTAGGATGGGGGTGAACAAATGCCCAAGGCCAACGACATGATCGTCCAAGTGCTGGAGGAGGCTGGCATTGAGTACCTCTTCGGCATCCCCGGAGGAGGTACTGGCCAGATATACGACAGCCTCTTCGGTCACGATGACAAGGTCCGTACCATCTTGGCCCGCCACGAACAGGCCGCCGCCATCATGGCCGATGCCTATGGCCGTGCCACCGGTAAGCCCGCCGCCATCATGGGTCAGGGCCTCTTCATGGGCTCCAACGCAGCCTTCGGCATCATGGAAGCCTTCCTCAGCAGCACCCCCATGCTCGTCCTTACCGACACCTCCGATGGCGGCTCTGCCCAGCATCCCGCCAACCAGTCCGGCGCAGGCGAGTATGGCAGCGTCGACCTTCAGAGCATCTTCCGCTCCATGACCAAGTACACCACCCTCGCTACCACTGCCAAGGAGGCAGTTCTGGGCACTCAGCTTGCCATCAAGCACGCCACCAGCGGCCGTCAGGGCCCCACTTGCGTTCTTATGCGCAGCGCCTCCATCGTCGGCGAAGTCGATGTGGAGTCCCCACCCTTCATTCACCACACCGGGGGTTACCTCAACACGCGCCCGCCCCAAGCCGCCCCCCAAGACATCGAGGAGGTTGTCAAGCTGCTGGCCGGCGCCCGTAAGCCCGCCATGGTCGTTGGCAACGGCGTACACATGGCCCAAGCCCACGACTCTGTCCAGCAACTCGCCGAGCTATGGGGCATGTCCGTAGCTACCAGCTACAAAGGGAAAAGTGCCATCGCTGAGACCCACCCCCTCGCCGTGGGCATGGTCGGCATCTACGGGCAGCGTGCCGCCGCCACTGCCGTCGGTGAAGCTGACGTGGTCCTGATCGTAGGCGCCAAGCTCAGCCCCCAGGACACCGTCCGCGAGCGCCCCAACGTCTTCGACCCCCGCCGCCAGCACATCGTTCAAATCGACATCGACCCCCGCAACACCGGCTGGACCTTCCCCGTGGAGATCGGCTTGGTCGGCGACGCAAAAGCAGTTTTGAATCAACTGGTGGAAGCCTCCAAGCCCGCAGCTAACGCCCAAGTATCCCAAGAGCGCGCCACTGCCCTGCAACAGCAGAAATCAGCCCTCAACTACTACGAAGACCCCGAACTCGAGCGCGATAGCTCTCCCGTTCTGCCCCAGCGTATGGTTCGCATCATGCAGGAAACCCTCGACCCCTCCACCCTATTCGCCCTCGACGCCGGGAACAACCGTACCTGGATGGCCCATTTCTACAAGTCCCAGCAGCCCGGCACCTTCTTCTGCCCCGGCGGCACTGCTGGCATGGGATGGGCCCTGCCCGCCGCCGTCGCCCTCAAGTTGGCCAAGCCCGACCGCCCCGTCGTCGGCGTAACCGGCGACGGGGGCTTCATGATGTCCGTCCACGCCATCTCCACCGCCGTCCAGTACGAACTCCCTGTTATCTGGGTCGTCCTCAACGACGGCGCCCTCGGCATGGTTCGCCACCACCAGATAGGCCGCGAAATCTCCTCCAGCTTCGCCGAAACCGATCACGGCGCAGTAGCCCGAGGCATGGGCGCATGGGGCCGCCAGGTCAGCGACTCCCGCCAATTGGCCCAAGCCCTCCGCGATGCAGCTGCTTCCGGCCAACCCGCAGTGATCGACGTCATAGTCGACAGGGGCCCCAGCCCCGACGACTGGCGCTTGGACGCTAGGGGTGCAACTGAGACCTAGTGAAGAAGCGGCAGACTGTTGCCTCGTTCTGGATTGCTGATAGTAGGAGTGCGACTACCCCACCCCCACCGTCACCGCACGACTCGTGGACCAAGTGGGTATCCACGCCGAATGACGCCCGTCACCCCCGGCTACTACCAGGTAGATGTTCTCGATGGTCGTGACCGGAGGCACTAGGAACTCGTCGTCCGACTCGTCGATCCAGTCCGGCCAAGTCCTGCCCGACCAGTACGCTCTCCCGCGTAACGTGCCCACGCGCACCCGAGCCTGCCGGAAGATTTCCTGCTTCACGTCCTCTTTACTGTAGCCCTCGGCAGCGATCTCCTGAGCATGCTCAGGCCCGATTACCATCAGTAGAGGCGTATTGCGGCCGATGATGTAGTGCGTGAATGATCCCCCATGGTAGAGGGAGGCACACAGGGTACTCAGCACCTCCGTGCCCGACGTCACAGACATCTCACTGATCTGGTGCAGCGCGGTGGTGGCGAACAGGGTCACAGTGCTGTCCCCTGGACCATATTCGTGCTCCACATGCAGAGGCACCCACGGGCTGCGTTCCTCGTTCTCCGCAATGCAGAATGTGTACTTGGCAGGATGCGCCAGGGTCGACTTGTCTGTCTGACCGGGAATGGCACCCCCGATGTTGCGCATTACCAGCCGTAGTGCCCGACCGATGGTCGCGTTGGCCCGGTATCCGCTGCCGAACACCCCAGTATCAGCATTTACGTTGAGCTGCTTGGCAATCGGCCCGTTGACTACGATCAAAGGTGCGGCCCCGCCCGTGGTGGACTGAATCCCTCCCAGGTTGTACTCGGTGCGACATACGGCCTTGACCGCCGCCAGCACCACTGGAAAATACTCCGGCCGGCAGCCCGCCATCACCGCATTGATGGCTACTTTCTCCACCGTCGCGCTGCCGTTCGAAGGAGGCATTCGCCCCAGCACTTCAGACGGCGCTTCTCGGACCCCTGTGAGCATAGTGCGCACTCGCTCTTCAGTAGGAGGTACTATTGGCAGGCCATCGGTCCAGCCTCGTTCATCGAAGAGGTCGTTGATTGCGTCCAGCGAGTTCGGGGCTTCGATGCGTCGCGAGTTGATGTCGGTGGTCATTCCGTTCAGTCACCTTGGCCAGTCAGCGCCGCTGCCACCTCGTGCAACGCCCCCTCGGCAAGTTCTGCCACTTGGTCTGGCTTCATGCTGGCAATCGGGTGTGTCACGATCACCGTCGGGTGGCCTGGCATCCCGAGGTTGTTCCGGCGCATGTTCGCCAGCCGGCTGAACACCTCGGTAATCACCGTCACTGAGGGTTTGCCCCGCTTTTCCGTCTCTATCCCGTCGTGGAGACCCCACGCTGTGCAAGACCCTCAATCAGCGACGGCGTGCACCACCACATCAGCCGATGCAACGTCGTCCAGCAGGTCGGGAGGGGCTGGGCTGTTGGCGTTAGCCTTCTGTCGGTGTACCACCTTGGCCACGCCATAATGTCGCACCAAGCCGTCGCCTATCCCGGCTAGAAACCGGTCCGAGTTGTGCTTGGTGTTGTCGAGCAGGGCCACTGTGGCGCCCGAAAGGGAGGTGATACGAGGAGCCGTGGCAAGCTCTTCGGGCACGTCCTCGGCAGTGGGGTCTAGGAGGGTGATCATCCCATCAACGGCCATGTTATCGACTCCTGACATAAGACCTAGCTCGACAATAAGTGAGCGCGATTATACTGCGGGCCAGTCGCCGACGCTAACTGGGCGTCATTGTTATACTGGAGCGCCTCCCCCTAAAGGGAAGGGCTGGCATGGGGGGTGAAAGGGTGCGCAGATGCAGGTAGCAGCGAAAGCCAAGACACCGGCGACCATCAACCTGCCGCCCGAAGTTGCTGCTCAGTTCCCTGACGTAGAGCGAGAAGCGGTAGCCATGGCCCGCGAGGCGGGCCGCATCGTCAGCAGTCTCTTCGGCCAGTCGGTCCAGGTGGACTATAAGGACGACAAGCAGACCGACCCCGTGACTGCCGCTGATATCCAGAGCCAGGCGTACTTGTTCCAAGCCATCAGGGAGCGTTTCCCCGATCATGGCATATTGGGCGAAGAGAAGAACGACAACGACGACCAGGAGGCTCCCGCCGCCGATTGGCTGTGGGTGCTCGACCCAGTGGACGGCACTACCAACTTCCTGAATGGCCTCCCTGTATGGGCCGTCTCCATCGGAGTAATGTACCGGGGCCTCCCGGTGGCCGCCGCCCTCTACCTGCCCTGGCCCCACGCTGACGGTGGCTCCGTCCTGCATGCTCACAAGGACGGTGGCGCATTCCAGGATGGGCAGAGATTGGAGTTGGCAGACCCGGAAGAGATAATCGCCAATCGGCTCTCCGGTATCCCCGGTTCCTTTGGCGCCCAGTACCACGTGGGCAAGGAGCTGAGGCGTAAGGCCGGCGAGCCCCGCGTAACAGGGAGCATCGCTTACGAACTGGCAATGGTTGCCCGTGGCGCCATGCAGTACTGCGTCATCGGCGGCCCTAGGCTGTGGGATATGGCGGCTGGTGTTCTCTTGGTGGCCGAGGCTGGCGGCTCTGTAATGCTGCGCCGCGGCAAGGGTTGGGAACCCCTGACCTCTATCGTCTCCACTTGGGATGAGAAACCTCCCACGATGAAGGAGTTGCGCGACCGGGTTCAGCCGTTGGTTGCGGGCAAGAAGCGTATCGCGCCTATGGTGGCCTCTAACCTGCGGTCACGGCGCCCGTCTCTGTGGCGTCGCGCCAAACGGCTACTTAGACGCCCCAAACCTCGTCAGGCCCAGAATCAACAGCCCAGCAACCAAGAGGATCAGCAGACTCAGAAGGCAGCGCCGGCCCAATAGAGTCAGATGCGCTTTGGGGGTAGTTCTTGGTTGATGCAGCAGGACCTCTCGCAGGACTGAAAGTCCTCGACCTTTCGGTCATCGTGGCTGGTGGCACGGCCAGCAGTCTCATGGCCGACTTTGGTGCTGAGGTGGTTAAAGTGGAGCAGCCGGGGAACGGCGATCCATTGCGCAATTGGGGCCCTTTCCATGACGGCGTCTCACTCTGGTGGAAGGTCCACTCCCGCAACAAGAAATCGGTGACCCTGGACCTTGGTTCTCCTGAAGGGCAGGCCCTGCTCAAGCGGTTGGCTCAGCAGGCCGATGTCCTCATCGAAGGCTTCCGGCCAGGGGTCATGGAACGCTGGGGCTTGGGGCCCGACTCGTTACATGAGGTGAACCCTCGTCTGGTGATGTTGCGCTATTCCGGGTTCGGCCAGACCGGGCCATACAGGGAGCGCCCTGGGTTCGGCACCATCGCGGAATGCATGAGCGGCTTCGTCGGTATGACCGGCTTCAAGGACACCCCGCCCGTTCTCCCCCCGGTGCCTTTGGCCGATGAGGTCGCTGGCGTGTTTGGCGCCATGGCAGGCATGATGGCCCTTTACCATCGGGATAGTGGCGGTTCAGACAAGGGACAGGTGGTGGACCTGAGTCTCTTCGAGCCCCTCTTCCGCTTGTGCATTCCCCATGTCACCATGTTCGACCTCTTGGGCATCAACCGGGAGAGGGTGGGAAACGACTTCCCCGACGCCGCTCCACGCAGCCTCTACCGCACGGGTGACAACCGCTGGTTGGGCCTTTCCGCCACATCCCAACGGACCTTCGAGAACCTAGCCAACGCCATGGGTATGACTGAGCTGATCCAGCGTCCTGAGTTCAAGGACAACGCCTCCCGCTTGGAGCACACTGAGGAGTTGAACCAGGAGCTCAATGGCTGGCTTGGCGAGCACTCTCTGCAAGAGGTGATGGAGCAGTTGGTGCCTGCAGGCGGCGTGGTGGGACCGGTCTATGATGTAGCCCAGATCCTTGAGGACCCCCACTACCAAGCCCGCGAGGACATCATCGAGATAGACGACCCTGAACTGGGTCACACCCGTATGCTGGGCGTGGTCCCCAAGTTCAGTGACACGCCCGGAGCGGTGGAGCACGCAGGTCCTAGGGTGGGGGAGCACAACTCCTGGATCTACGGCAGTTGGCTCGGATTGGATGAGGACGACTTGGAAGGACTGGCGCAACGGGGAGTGGTATAGCCACAAGCCAGACAACGGAGGAGACATGGCTTCTGACAACAGGCCAGTGGTGAAGGTCATCGGGACGGGGGGCAGCATCTCGTACGTCGGCGACCACCGCCTCGACTACGTCGACTACAACTATGCCAACAAGCACTTCACCATTGATGAGCTTCTGGACCGGGTGCCTGAGGTGCACGAGTATGCCCGCATCGAGTCGGAGCAGTTTGCCAATGTTGGGAGTACGGACTTGGGGCCGGACCACTGGCTGCCTCTGGGCAGGCGGATCAACCAGGTCTTCCGGGAGGAGCCTGGGGTGGCGGGCATTGCCATCACGCATGGTACGGCGACTCTTGAGGAGACGGCTTACTACCTGAACCTGGTGGTGAAGAGCGACAAGCCGGTGGTGGTGACCGGGGCGATGCGGCCCCCCACTGCCATGTCGACAGACACGGACCTCAACATCCTGAACTGCGTGCAGGTTGCTGGGGCAGCCGAGGCCCGCAACATGGGTGTGCTGAGTGTGCTGAACAACGAGATCCAGGCGGCGCGGGAGGTGAACAAGACCAGCACCTACAGGCTGGAGACGTTCAGCGCTCACGACCTTGGTTGCCTGGGGTATGCGGACTCGAACCACCAGGTGGTGTTCTACAGGGCTCCGGTGCGGAAGCATACGCACCAGACTGAGTTCGATGTGGATGGCTTGGATGTGCTGCCGAGGGTGGACATCGTGTACTCGTATGCTGGGGCGGACGACCTGCTGGTGAACGCGGCTGCTTCATCGGAGGCGAAGGGGATGGTGGTGGCTGGGTTGGGGTCGGGGGGGTCACCGGCGCCCTTCACACGGGGGATGCTGCGGGCGCGGGACCAGGGCAAGGTGGTGATGATTGCCTCGCAGGCCGCTACTGGCCGGGTGATTGCCAACCGGCGGTTCCGGGAGCAGGGCTTCGTTGCTTCCGATGGGCTGTCGCCGCGCAAGGCGCGGATTCTGCTGATGCTGGCGCTGACCGTCACGGACGACCCGGCCCGCATACAGCAGATGGCGTACGACTACTAGCCTGCTGCCCTAGGTGATGACGTTGGAGTTGCGGAGTTCTTTGACCTGGTCTTCGCTGAGGTTGACTAGGTCGGTGAGGATGTCGTCGTTGTGTTCGCCCACGGTGGGGGTGGTGCCTATGACGGCGGGGGTGCGGCTAAAGTGCCAGAAGTCACCGGAGACCACGACCTTGCCTGCTATGGGGTCGTCGACTTCTACGAGGGCGCGGCGTTCCCAAGGGTGAGGGTCCTCGGCGGCTTGGGCGATGGTGTTGACGGGAGCGATCACCACATCGTTTAGGGTGAAGTGCTCTAGGGCTTCCTTCTGAGTCATGTCAGCTAGGAGAGTCTTGACTGCCTCGTGGACCTCGGCGCGGTTCTTGAAGCGCTCGTTGCGCTCGGTGAAGCGGGGGTCGTTGGCCCATTCGGGCTTGTCGAGGGCGGCGCAGACGCGGTGCCAGTGGTGGTCGTCGCCGGCGGCGATGAGGACCCAGCCGTCCTTGCAGGGGTATTCGCCACCGGGCACGCCGCCGGATGAGCCACGGTTGGGCTCGACGCCACTGCCGACGTAGGCGGTGACGGGTATCTCGGTGTAGCTGTAGCCGGTGTCGGCGAGGCAGACGTCGATGGACTGGCCTTCGCCGGAGATGTCACGCTCGTGGAGGGCGGCGAGGGTGCCGATGGCGGCGTGGAGGGCGGTGGTGCGGTCGATGATGGGGACGCCGGCCTTGATGGGAGGCATGCCGTCCTCGCCGGTGACCATCATGATGCCGGACATGGCTTGGCCGATGGGATCATAGCCAATCTTGTCTCGGTAGGGGCCGAACTGGCCGTAGGCGGAGACGTTGACCATGACGATGCGGGGGTTCAACTCCTTGAGGACGTCGTAGCCGAAGCCCATCTTCTCGATGGTGCCAGGGCGGAAGTTCTGGACGAGGACGTCGGAGACCTTGACCAGTTCGCGGAGGATTTCTTTGGCCTCGTCACGGCGGAGGTCGATGGCGAGGCTCTTCTTGCCGCTGTTGTACTGGGGCCAGTAGGCGCTCTGGCCGTTGGAGTAGGGGCCGTGGTAGCGAGTTTCCTCGCCCTCGAGGCGCTCGACCTTGATTACCTCAGCGCCCAAACGGGCGAGCACCTGGGCACAGCGGGGTCCCGCCTGATGGCGTCCCAAGTCCAGAACTCGAATGCCTTCCAGTGGAGCCTTGACTGACGCCATGGCGGTCGCCTCCTAGCTTCAAGCTGAATCTGGCCTGCCGGGCCAAAACTTGAGGGCAATTGTACGACCGACGCCCATGCATGACAACCTGAAGATGCCCGACTGAGGGGGGTCACTGGGCTGGCGCGGCAGCGAGGGCGCGCTGGGTGGAGCGGAAGGGCGGGCTGAAGCAGAGCATGGGTGAGCTGGGTGGGATGGCGCGGTTGTGTTCCTCGGCGGGCGGGTCCCACAGGAGGACGGCATCGATGATCTTCCGGGCTTTGAGTCCGGGAATCAGGGTGGTGAGGATGGCGCTGGGCTGAGGGCAGGTGTTGTTCTCCTGATGCCTCCTGAGGCGTGGGAGGAGGTAGGAGAAGGTGGTGAGGCTGAAGCCAGCGGCGGCCAGCTTCCTGATGAAGTCGGGGGTCTCGGGCAGGGGTTCATTCCTGTCTTGGGCGATGGCCCACTGGTCGCAGAACTGGGTGGCGTAGGGACGGAGGCGTATGACGGTGAGGGGCAGGCCGAAGCGGCGCTGGAGGGCGTGGATGCGGTTGCGAATCTGGGACAGTGTCATGGCTTCAACTCCTATTTCGTTTTGATGGTGCGTGTTTGATTTGATGGCGGGTCTTCTCCTCACCCTCACCCTGACCTCTCCCCGAGGTGGCGAGGGGGGTTATCGTCAGGCCAGCTTGGGTGGATTGGCGTCGCTGTAGGACTGGACTGACTGCTCGAGTTGGTTGAGGGAGGCCTTGAGTTCCTGGACTTCGGCGAGTTGTGTGGCGAAGGCGACGGCATAACGGGCGGCGCGGAGGCGGAGGGATGGGTCGGGGCTCTCCATGACCTCGGCGAAAACGGTGAGACAGCGAGGGAGGAGGGCTTGGGCCTGCTGGCGGGCGAGTTCGGCGGACTCCCGGCGGAAGTTGGCGAGTTCCTGGCGGAATTCGGGCTCATGGAGCCAGCGGCGGAGGGTGGACTCTCCGACCCCGGAATCACGGGCGGCTTGGACGATGGTGGAAGCCATGGCGATGGTGGGCAGGGCAGTCTGCTGGCGGAAGGTGAGGGTGGAAATCTGGAAATCCCGGTCATTTCCGCTCATTTCCGCCCATTCGGGACTATCGAGGTCTTCCCTATCGGGCATGGCGAGAGAGACGTGGGCAGGGTTGGGGCCGGGGGCGTCGACTGGCTTGAGGGCTTGGGAGCGGGCTTTGCGGTTGCCTTTTTGTGACATCGATGCATTCCTCGCTTTTTGGTCTGACAAGGTCCGGGTGTGGGTTGTCGAGGGAGACCCCCGCCTAAATTTCCCCCTGAGGGGCAAGGGACTCGTGCGGCGGGGGTGGCTCCTGGGTCGGGACTGACTCTGTTAGCTGGTCTGACTCCGCTGACTGGGCTGACACGTCGGGCAAGACTGAGTCTTGGGGCGGGTCCATGTCCTCCCATTTGTCGTCCACCTCCCATCGGCGGATCTTTTCAAAGATCTCGACTAGGCTGAAGGTCCTGTCGGGGTCCTGGGTGCCAGAGTTGGCGTTGTTACGGCGGATGCGCTCGTTGTAGATATCGGGCCTATGGGACTTGAGGAGGAAGGAGAGCATGCGGTCGCTGCCCTTGGCGGCACGCTGGAAGGCGAGCATTTCGAGGGCTTCGACGAACCTGTCGCGGGAGTTGCGCCAAGCTTGGGCGAAATCGTGATCCTTGTCGCGCCAGTAGTAGGCAGCGCGGGCAGAAACACCGGCGAGTTGAGCAGCCTGCTCGACGGTGAGGCCGAACTGATAGGCGACGAGGAAGGTCTGCTTCTTAGCAGCCACTTCAGACGGGTCGTAGCTGTTGCGCGTTTTTTCGTAGCTGACTTCTGTGAAATTTGTGAAGTAGTCATCCTCCTCCTCGGGACCGGCGTTTTCGGGTTGCTGGGGCGGGTTAGGGGACTTGAAGATCCAGCCGCAGCGGCAGTTGTAGAGGCCGATGTCGTGGCTGGCGGTGTCCTTATGGCGGCGGAGTTCACGGCCGTGGCAGCGGGGGCATGGGCCGGGTGTGGTGGCGTCTGCCGGAGCGGGCTGGGCGCTGGTCTGCTGTGATTCCATGGTGTTGCCTCCCTAGAGAATCTGGGGGAAAAGGCGCACAGGGATGGCCTCTTTGGGGTCCCCGGATCGGGTCCGGGGCAGGCAGTCCTCTGCGCGCGCGATGGGGGTAATTTAGAACAGATGTGTGGGAATTGTCAAGAGGTAAGTGTCATGGGGGGTTGGCGGGCGGGGCCGTAGGGGAAGATGGGGAGGCTGCGAGGGATCACTTTCGGAAAGGGGATGAAGTTGCTGTCAGAAAATGCGCTCTACCCCGGGACAGGAATCGAAACCGGCATCAAAACTCAAAATGCGATTGGTGCCGGCCTTCCGCATGACTGCTACGTGGAGGGCGTCACGGGCTGACATTCCGCGCACAGTTTCAACCAAGGTTTTCGCCGTGAGGATGTCCGGGATGTCGAAGGATACGACTCGGTCTATCACGGAATCGAGAACTCTGAAAGCAGCGTCGACGGCCTCCCAACGCTGAATTGCAGTATAGCGATGAAGGACTTCCTGATAGACCTCTATGCTGGTCAGCAGTTCCTCTTCCTGCTGGGCCAGTTGTGTAACTAATTCGAGGGCTCGGTCTCTGTTGGGGTGAGGGGCCCCTACCATGTACATCGGGATGTTGGAGTCTATGAAGATCACAGAAGCTTTCGGCCGACTTCTATCTCGGAGAGGATGTCTTCGATGTCGCCTGATGGGAAGCTGTGCTTGGCGGCTTCGGCGATGGCGTGGAGCTTGGACTCAACTGTGTGCGACAGCTCGTTCCTTGTCTTCAGGAGGACTTCCCGCGCCCAACCATCAACGGACTGGCCGCACCTGCTGGCAATGGCCTTGAGGTCTCCGTATTCCTTTTCGCTAAGAGGGACTTGAAGGTGCTTGTCCATACGATTCATGGTAGAGACTCGGCTTTTGGGAGTCAACGACGGTCTCGACTTGGGCGACGCAGTTGCGCGGGGTGTGTCAGTGCGAACAACCGATATCCGGCAGTAAGGCAGGGTCGGGTGTGAGGTGAATTGGGTTGGTGGATGGTGGAGGTGGTCTGTGGATTCCGGCCTGCGCCGGAATGACGGGGAAGGTATGGGGTCTGGAAGGTCTGACTGGTGGAGGGGGTATAAAGCAACTTGGGGTGAAATGGGATGCGAGGAGGCGCGTGGTGTTACCTTTCTGACTTGTCTATCGAATCGAGGATGCGTCGCTGCTGGTCGGGAGGGAGTTTTTCCTGCTCCAAAGCTCTAATGACATCTTGGCGCACTCGCTTCTCCGCGTCCCTCCGGACCTTCTGCAACGCTGGCTTTATAAGTAGCACGCCAATTACCTCCACAAGAATTGTGCCTCCAATGGAGGCACCCGTAGCCAGAGTGATTACCGTGGCCCATCTATCAGGATCCCTAGGACTCAATGTGAGGGAGATACCTGCTATCGCAGCGAGGTAGAAGAGGTAGTAGATAATCCAATAGGGCCTGTCCTCTAGGAACCTGAGAACCTTGTCAGTCATACACTCCGTGTCGTGGTAGATAGCCTGACAGTGAATACTAGGCTATGTAGCCACTGTATAGGTTGATGAATTGTCGCGTCAATGACCTCGGGTGTCCTTCGCCCTCTTCGCTGAGGACGGAACGGAAGGGTGAGGGGGCAAGGTGCGTGTTCTAGGGTGGTGGGGGTTGGATGTGGTATATCCAGCCTTCGAGGCGGTGGATGTCTTCGTTGGGTGGGGTGCTGACGGCTTTGGGGTTGGTGATGTAGGCGGCGGAGGTTAGGGCGGCTACGACGGCGTCGAGGGCGTCGTGGGTTTCCATGCATTGAGCGGATATTCCATTGGGGTTGGCTATGGGAACGGGGGTGGCGTGGGTGAGGCCGTCGAGGATGCGGTGGCGGAGTTCGTCGCGACGGCGGCCGTTTTTGTAGGCTTTGTAGGGGAGGCGGAGACCCTTGAGGGTGGCGCCGGGCATGCATTCGAGGACGGTGAGGCGGGATGGGCCGGGCTGGTCCTGGCAGAGGATGCGGATGTCGGGGGCTTGGAGGTGGTGGAGCATCTGCATGCCGCGGAGGGTCATGGGGAGCATGTTGGGGTTGGCCTTGTGGAGGACGGAGAAGGCCTCGCCGTGGGAGAGGTCGCACTCGCGACGGAGTTCGCCGTGTTCGATTACGAAGTCGTCGCGGAGGGCGATGAAGTGTTCCATGGTCATGTTGGTGACGGCGGCCCAGACGTCGGCCATGTGACGGGGGTTGCCTGCGAGAACCTTGGCGAAGGGCTGGGGGACGGAGAAGGGGAAGTCGAGGGAGGCCACGGAAGGTTCGGGGCCATGGGCGGCTGAGCGCAGGGCGTCGAGGAGGTCGGCGCGGGAGAGGGAGCGGATGTCGTTGATGTGGAGGCCGTTGGGGGTGAGGACGCCGGTGGCCATCCAGGTGTTCTTGTCCTGCTTGGCGCCGCTGAAATCGACTCCTATGACGGGGCCTTTGATGGGGCCGATGGCGGGACTGGTGGTCACCGGTAGTGCCTGGCCATTTCGCTGGCGTAGTGGCGGCCTAGGTGGGAGGCGTGGTCGTCGAGCCAGTCGGAGAAGCGGATGCGACCGGGGGCGGGTGCGGTTGAGTTAGAGACCAAGAGGTTGGCGGAGAGGCCGGCGATTTCGTCGCGGCTGAGGACTACGTCGCGGACGAGGAGTCCGAGGGCGCTGCCTGCCAGCAGCACGAGAGATGGCGGGACGTGCAAGAGGCGGGCTTTGGTGTGGGTCTTGTCGCGGACCAGTTTCACCATTTCGTCGTAGGTGAAGACATCGGGGCCGACGGAGTCCAGTTCGAGGTTGTCGTTGCCTTCGCTGGCGTCGACGGCGAGAGTTGCTAGGTCTTCCACGCAGATGGGTTGTACCTGGTACTGGCCTGTGCCGGGGATGGGGAAGATGGGGAAGCGTCGGAGCATCCAGGCGATGTTGTTGAGGAGAATGTCCTCTTTGCCGAAGACTAGGGTGGGGCGGAGGATGGCGTGGGAGAGGCCTGACTCGCGCAGGGCGTTCTCCACGAGGGCCTTGCAGCGGAAGTAGGAGAGGTGGGAGTTGGGGTCGGCGTTGGTGATGCTGATGTGGACGATGCGCCGGACGCCCGCTGCCTTGGCGGCGGTGAAGAGGGTGTGGAGGTTGGCGGCGGCGCGGTCGTGGGTGAGGTTGCGATGGGAGACGCGGACCCAGTAGGTGTTGAAGAGGGTGTGGGTGCCTTCGAGGCTGTGGGCGAGGGCGGCGGGGTCGTCGAAGTTGAAGGGGAGGGCTTGGACGCCGGGGCCGAAGGGGTTGGGGCGGTCGGGGTGGCCGGTGAGGGTGCGTACGTGGTCGCCTCGCTCTAGGAGGAGGCGGGTGATGTAGCGGCCGGTGTAGCCTGTGGCGCCGGTGACGGTGTGGGTTGGCATGGGGCCATTATCACACGGCACCGCGAGCGCCTGTCTTCGGTTGTCGCAGTATTGGGCAGACGGGTACAATGCGCGGCGTCGTACCAGTCGCATGGTTAACGTGCGATTCGGGGACGCGGCTGCCAACAGGGAGGGCGTATGGAGTTCGAACCTCAATATACGGAAGAGCAGGAGCGGTTCCGGGGAGAATTCGCTCGATGGCTGGACGAGAACATGCCTGCGGGTATGGAGGAGCCAGCCGAGCCTGCGGACCTGACCCTGGAGCAGTACCGGAAGCAGCGGGAGCTTGGGCGCAAGCTGGGTGAGAGGGGTTGGCTGTGGCCCACGGCGCCGCAGGAGTATGGTGGCGGGGGGCTGGATGTGGACAATGCCATCATCATCGAAGAGGAGATGGATGCCCGCGGGGCGTACCTGCCTCCCTACTATGATTCGGGGGGGCGGCTCGGGGGGAATACGGTCTTGGTGTGGGGTAGCGAGGAGCAGAAGCTGCGTTTGCTGCCGCCGATCTTCCGGGGCGAGGTGCGCACCTGGCAGTTGTTGTCGGAGCCTGAGGCGGGGTCGGACTTGGCGGGGGTGAGGACGCAGGCGGTCAGGGACGGGGATGAGTATGTTATTACAGGGCAGAAGATATACATCGGGAGCCACCATGGGGCGGAACAGCTCTGGACGATCGTGTGTACCGACCCGAACGGGGACAGGCACCAGAACCTGAGCTGGTTCATGATTCCGTCGGACCTGCCGGGGATCTCGTGGTCGCCGATGGAGTTGCTGAGTTCCGGTGGCGAGGGCGGGGCGAGTTCGGGTGTGAAGAATACGGTGTACTTCGAGGATGTGCGGGTGCCGGCGGAGAACCGGATTGGGGAGGAGAACGAGGGTTGGAAGGTGGCGAGCACCCACTTGGAGCTGGAGCACGGGACGGGTGGGCGGATCGCGCGGAACCGGATCGTGGACCGGCTGATTGCGCACTGCAAGGAGACGCACCGGGACGGGGCACCGCTGACGGAGGACCCGGATGTGCGGGAGCGCTTGATTGATGTGTACATCGACGCTGAGATTGGGAGGCTGTTCGGGCTGCGGAACTATTGGCTGAGGCACAGCAAGCGTCCGATCTCGTATGAGGGGCCGCAGTTGTCGCACCACCGGAAGATGTCGGGGTTGCGTATGGGGAAGTGGATCAACGACATTCTGGGGTCTTACGCCCTGACTAACGATGAGACTTGGGGGCCGTCGGAGGGGCACATCGAGTCGCACCAACGGGGGAGTATTGTTGCGGTGCATCCGGGGGCCACTGCGGATATTCAGAAGGTAATCATGTCGCGCCGGATTGGGATTGGGCGGCCTGAGCGGGAGAGGGCTGGAGCGCTGGCGTAAGGATGCGCTCCCACTTGAAGGTTTTTCAAACTAGCAGGAGTCCCATATGGACCTATCGCTGAACCAAGCCCAGGAGATGCTCAAGTCCACGGCCCAGGACTTCATCCAACGGGAATACCCCAAGGAGAAGTTGCTGGAGTTGGAGAGGACGGATACAGGCTGCACGCATGAGTTGTGGGAGCGGGCTGCTGGCTTGGGCTGGCTGGGTATGCCGGTGCCCACGGAGTATGGCGGGGAAGGGCTGTCGCTGACGGACACGGCGGTGCTGTTCCAGGAGTTGGGGCGGGGGCCGGTGGTGGGGCCGCACTTCTCTTCGGGCGTGCTGGGATCGTTGTTGCTGTTGGAGGGTGGGACGGAGGCGCAGAAGAGGGAGTGGTTGCCGCAGGTGTGCCGTGGTTCGATGGTGCTTGGGGCTGCCATCAGCGACCCTGACCGGAGTTGGGGTCCGGGGGCTGTGCAGATGACGCCCGGCCAGCGGAACGGCGACTATGTGCTGAACGGTACCAAGCTGTTCGTGCAGGATGCTGCGATGGCGACGCACCTGGTTTGTGGGGTGCGAACGGGGCAGGGTGAGGATGGCGTGGGGCTGCTGCTGGTGGACGCGAGTCTGCCGGGTGTGGCCGTGCGCAATCTGCCGGGGTTTCTGGGGCAGAGCGCTGAGGTGACTTTCGATAACGTGGCTGTTTCTCGCGACAAACTGCTTGGGGAGGCCACCGAGGGGGGTTGGGGGATGTTGGAGGCGACGCTGCAGAAGGCGTTGCCTGTGATGTGCGCGTACCAAGTGGGCGGGTGTGAGGCGGTGTTCGAGATGTCCGTTGCCTACAGCCGTACGCGGGTGCAGTTCGGGACACCGGTGGGGAGGTTCCAACGGGTGCAGGACCACATCATCAATTTGGTGAACCACTTGGATGCGGCGCGGTGGACGACGTATGAGGCACTGTGGAAGCTGGATTCGGGGCGGCCGGCGCGGGATGCGGTGCATCTGGCGAAGGCGGTCACGGCTGAGGGGCACTACCAAGCGTGCAACTACGCGCATGAGGTGCATGCTGGGGTGGGGAGCATGATTGAGTATGGGCTGGCAATGCACACGAAGATGTCGCGGACGCTGTACTCGTACTTGGGGGACCCGAAATATCACCGGCGGCAACTGGCTGATGCGATTGGGTTGTAGGTAACTATGGCAGCCACGTCTTCCTTGATAATATAGTATCAGAAATGATACTATGAGGGAGGACGTCGAATGGCTTCGCGCAAATCCTGGAGGCATACGATTCTCTGACTTGGTGAGGATATGCGACAGATGGTTTGGGCAGCCGCGACAAGGCGGCACGAGCCACCGAATCTACAGTACGCCTTGGTCGGGAGACCCGCGCGTGAATATCCAGAATAAGCGCGGGATGGCGAAGGCGTATCAGGTGAGACAGGTGGTAAAGGCTATCGAGAGGCTGACGGAGAGTATGCGATGCTAGAGCATTACACATACCGGGTTACCTGGTCTCCCGAGGACCAGGAGTACGTGGGCCTATGTGCCGAATTCCCGTCCCTAAGCTGGTTGGCAGAGACTTGTGAGGCGGCTTTCGCTGGGATCCGAGAAGTGGTTGTCGGATGCGTAGCTGATATGCAGGAAAGCGGGGAGGAAGCGCCAGAGCCTTTCGCCGACCGCACCTACAGCGGCAAGTTCATGGTGAGAGTGCCTCCGGAAATCCACCGCGCATTGACGATACGAGCTGCGGAAGAAGGCGTAAGTCTAAACCGGCTAATAAGCGCCAGACTGGCCCAAGAATCCCCATGACATTGGCTATCGGAACGTCTTTCAACTGCGCTTTAGCTACTACAGGCGAACCGTCGAAAGAATGTGAGGGCTAAGCCATGATGAAGCAGACGGCTGACGTGGTGGTGGTTGGCGGCGGCGTCATGGGCTGCAGCATCCTCTATAACCTCGCCTCTCGCGGGGTGACTAACACGTTGTTGCTGGAGCGGAGTGTGCTGGGGTCGGGCTCGACTGGGCGGTCGCAGGCGATTATCAGGACGCATTACTCCAACCCGTTCACTGCTGCGATGGCTTGGGAGAGTTTGCAGATTTACCGGGACTTCCAACAGAGGCTGGGCGGGCCTTCGGGGTTTGTGGAGACGGGGTATTTCGTGATGGTGGGTGAGGATGACCGTGAGGCGATGGAGTCGAATATCACTCTCAACCGAACGGTGGGAATAGACACGTATCTGGTGAGCTTGGAGGAGGCGGCGACCATTGCGCCGATGCTGGATGTGAATGGCGTAACCTCGGTGGCGTATGAGCCACGGTCGGGGTATGCCGACCCGTATGCGGTGACCACGACGTATGCACGGGCCGCGCGAGAGTTGGGGGCAACGGTGCAGATGGGCACCGAGGCGCTGTCGGTGCAGGTGGAGAATGGCCGGGTGACAGGAGTGGTCACGAATGCCGGTACGGTGGCTACCGATACCGTAGTTGTGGCGGCTGGGCCGTGGGCACCGCCGCTACTGGGGCCGCTGGGTTTCGACATACCGTTGGAGCCGGTGCGACATCAGGTGGTGCAGATACAGAGACCGTGGGACATACTGCCGCAGCACCCTGCGGTGGCGGACATCGCCACTAAGGCGTCGTTCCGGCCCGATGGCGATCAGTTCACGCTGATCGGGGTGGGCGAAGACGAGATAGTGGACCGGGATAGCTTCAATCCGGCTGTTGATCTGGAGCCAGCGGCCGCTGCCTTCGAGCGGGCCTCCCGGCGGATGCCTGCCTTGGGTCAAGGCTACTTCCGTGGGGGCTGGGCTGGCCTGTTCACCGTTACGCCGGACTGGCACCCGGTGTTGGACCGGGTGGAGGGGGCTGAAGGGGCGTATTGCGCCGTCGGGTTCAGCGGTCACGGCTTCAAGCTGGCGCCGATGATCGGCACCGTCATGTCCGAGTTGGTCACGGAAGGGGAGGCGACGAGCGTTGACATAAAACCGCTACGCGCCTCCCGCTTCTCCGAGGGTGACCTAGTACGCTCCAGCTACCGTTACTCTGTGCTGGCTTAGGGAATAACCAGCCGGAGAACAAGCTGAGAACTACGGACGTTCGCTGAGCCCCAGCGCTTGGATGCCAGCGCGGGCACAGTCTTCGTCCTCTTGGGACGTCCCGCCACTGCCGCCGATGGCTCCTACCAGTTCGCCGTTGCGATAGACGGGAAGCGCACCCTGGCCCGGTATCATGTGCCCGCCCTCCATGGCCATGAATCCACGGAAGATTGCCCGCTGGGAGTTGTCTTCGAGTTCGCCGCTGGGACGGCCGAAAGAAGCTGCCGCCACTGCTTTGCCCCGGGATACGGCAGGCGTGCGCCACGGGGCGCCGTCGAGGCGGCACATGCAGATGAGGTCGCCTCGGGGGTCTACCACTGATACCGAGCCCTTGAAACTTATGGACAATGCGTGGGCCTTGGCCGCTGCCAGTGCCCGTTCCGCCTCTTCGAGATTCAACCAAGCCATGTTGCTTCCTCCTTTGAACGTTGAGCCTTGTACGTGTTGCGCCCGGCATTATAGGGCGGAAGCATGCCCGGCGCGCAACGACCCATGACACTTCGTTGCTGCGGGGGCAAGGGGTGTGTGCTAAGATAGGCCTGATTAAACCTTTGAGCACTGAGGAGGGCCTCCGGGGGGCACAGGGCCGAAAAAGGGCCTCCCGAAAAGTGGGCGAGATGATTGAGGGAATACAATGACCACCGAAGCGGATGGAAGTCTTGCCGTAACATTGGGGCGTCTCGAAGAGGGCCAGCGCCATATCATCGACCGCCTCGACAGAATAGAAAATCGGCTTGACCGGGCTATCTTTACCGCCGCCGTTGTTGCCGCGACCATAGCGGCGGCTGGCCTTGCGGGATTCATCGCCGTAGCGCTTCTCGCATAAAGCCACAGACGAGGTAGTCCTTTGATGTGACCCACCACCTAAGGGAGGTAAGAGGACGTGGACAAAGCTCTGGAAGGAATCAAGGTCATCGACCTGACCCAGTTCGAGGCGGGCACCTCCTGCACGGAGACCCTAGCTTGGATGGGGGCCGACGTCATCAAAATTGAAGAGCCCAATCACGGCGACCCCGGTCGCCGCAGCCGGACTGACCAAGAGGGGGTCGACAGCCACTACTTCATATTGCTGAACATGAACAAGCGAAGCGTGACGCTTAACCTCAGGACCGAAACCGGCAAGACCATGTTCCTCGACATGGTGCGTCAAGGGGACATCGTTGCCGAGAACATGGCCCCCGGCGCCATGGAGAGGCTGGGCTTGGGCTATGACGTGCTGAAAGAGGTCAACCCACGCATCATAATGGCGCGCATAAAGGGTTTCGGTACCACCGGTCCCTACAGCGACTACAAGTCCTTCGACATGATTGCCCAAGCCACCGGCGGGGCGATGACCCTGACGGGCTTCCCGGGCAGCCCGCCTCTCAAGCCCGGCCCCACAATCGGCGACACGGGCACTGGGCTGCACGCTGCCATAGGTATCCTGTCCGCCCTGTGGCAGCGGGAGCGCACAGGCCAGGGACAGGTGGTTGAAGTCTCCATGCAGGACGCGGTGATGAACTTCTGCCGTGTCCGCCTGCGCGACTATTACCAGACTGGCGAGTCACCGGAGCGCCCCAGCAATACCATCCCGGGCTCTGCGCCGGGAGACATCTATCGTTGCAAGCCCGGCGGTGTGGATGACTACTGCTTCATATATTGCCAACCGGTACGTCCCCACATGTGGGACACGCTCTTGACGGTGATCGGTCGTGAGGACCTGATTGGCCACCCCGACTACTCAAGCTCCCAGTGGCGCATTGACCATGCTGATGAGGTGAACCAGATCATCGAATCCTGGACCATGCAGCACACCAAGCAAGAGGTGATGCAACTGCTGGGCGAGGCGGGGGTTCCCGCTGGGGCCACACTGAACGCCGTCGACCTGCACCAGGACCCACACCTGATCGAGCGCGGGATGATTGCAGATGTGGACCACCAGATACGCGGTGCGATGAAACTACCCGGCTGTCCCATCAAGCTGAGCGAGTCTCCGGTGGACATCACTACATCGCCTCTTCTGGGAGAGCACAACGCCGAGGTATATGCCGATATGTTCGGCTACACCGAAGAGGACCTGGCCAAGCTGAAGGAAGAGAAGGTCATCTAGCCCGCTGGGGCCCTTCTGGAAGCGCCCCGGTCGAGAGTGGAGGCTAGCGTTGCGTCGTAAAGCTGCGCTGGCCTTTCTCTTATTCGTGGCAGTGGCCCTGCTGTTGGGCCTGTTGGGTATGTCTGCGGTCGGCTGTAAAGAGAGACCAACATCCCCGCCCACGCGCCTGTCTCTTCCCACGGCTACCCCGGTTGCGACAGCGCCCACGATGCCTGCGCCTACCACCGATGCCTCAGGGCAGGAAGGCTTCGAACTGGAGTTGGTGATAGACCCTCCGGGTGCGGGCTTTGTGGCTGCCATCCCGCCCTTCGGCCCCTACGCACCCGGCACCAGTGTCACCTTGGCCGTCATACCCCCAAGGGTGCCTCCCTACGTGTTCACCGAGTGGACCGGCGATGCTTCGGGCACGGAGCGGGGCGTCCAAGTGGTGATGGACGGGCCCAAGCGGGTGGTGGCGCGGTTCCGCAATCCCTACATCACACCTACGCCATCTCCAGAGGAGGAGTGAGTCCTACTGATGATTAGGCGCGTGATTTGGAATGCGATCCTGGCAGTGTGCTTGCTGGCAGGTGTCGTGGCCTGCTCCGCAGAAGAAGAGTCATCGCCACCACCTGACTATCTGGTGGCGGTGCTTTCGCAAGACCTCAGCGTAGGTCCCCAACGGGTAGCCTTCATTATCCTCGATCCAGAAAGAGAACAGATACAAGTCCCTCAAGTGGAACTCACAACCTACTACCTGGGCGAGGACCGAGAGGCTGCTGGCGAGCAGCGGGAGGCCGCCACCGCAGTATTCCGGGCTTGGCCCATAGGCGATACTGGACTGTACAGTGCCCGGGTGAACTTTGAAGAAGCCGGACAGTGGCGGGCGGAGGTTGCAGTGACTCCGCTGGGCGAGGCTGCTCGGTCTGTGGAAGGATACTTTGGGGTCAGCCAGAGGAGCTTCACTCCAGCCATCGGGAGCGATGCGCCGAGGAGCGTTACCAAGACTGTGGGCGACGTTCCCTCGCTGGAACAGCTAACCTCGTCGGCCAGCCCGGACCCGACCCTGTACCAGATTTCCGTAGCGGATGCTGTAACGTCGGGCATGCCGACGCTGATCGCCTTCTCCACACCGGCTTACTGCAGCACGGCCACTTGCGGGCCACAACTTGAGGTGGTGCGGGAACTAGAGGCCGAATTTGGTGGGCAGGCCAACTTCATCCATGTTGAGATATATGACAACCCTCATGAAATCCAGGGTGATCTGCGCAATGCCCAGCGCGCTCCCGCTGTCGCCGAATGGGGATTGCCCAATGAGCCGTGGACGTTTGTGGTGGATGGAGAGGGGAAGGTGGCGGACAAGTTTGAGGCGTTTACGGGCAGGGATGAGTTGGAGGAGTCGTTGGTGGGGGTGATTGGGTAGGGGTGTGGCAGCTTGGGTGTACACTACGGCGATTGCACTAACCATGAGGGATCGCGATGCTTGATGATCTGGTGGAAGTGATAAACACGCTTAAGGCGCGGATGGCGGACTACCGCGAAAGCCTGCAGGACAACGAGACTCGCACCCGAACCGCGCTAATTGACCCGCTGTTACGGGCATTGGGCTGGGACGTGTCAGACCCTGCGCTGGTCACGCCTGAATATAATGTGGGCAGCCGCCGGCCAGACTACGCCCTACTAAACGATAACGCTGGTCCCTGCGCCTTGTTGGAAGCGAAGAAACTCGGAGAGCCGTTAGGGAACCACCAAGAGCAGATGGTCAGAGACGCCAACATGGCTGGCATTCCCTACGCCGGTTTGACGGATGGGAATCGCTGGGAATTATACAGAGTTTTTGAAGCTAGACCTTTAGCTGAACGTCGTATCCTAAGCGTGATTATTGCCGATGCTCCCGCACATGAAGTTGCACTGCAACTCCTGATGCTTTGGAGACCCAATCTGCAATCCGGGCAACCAATGCAAGCGAATGAGCCAATTCTCGTCAGTGAAGAAGCTTTGCTGCCGGTTCCGCAAACACCTGCCCCACCCTTGGACCCTACTCCAGATTCTGGATGGACACCGATTACCGGGCTTCCTCAGGACGTGAGTTGGCGGAATCACCCTTCAAGGGTGCGGTTTCCCAACGGCGACGAGGAGGGGGTCTCCGGTCGGAAATGGAAGTTTGTTCTGGTTGAAGTTGCCGAGTGGCTAATCCGGAACTATGGTCTCTCACAACATCAATGCCCTATTGGACGCGAACCGAGCAAGCATATAATTCACAGCGAGGCAGTGCATCCGACCAGCAAGCCTTTCTTCCACCCCGCTCAGTTGTCAAACGGTTTGTTCGTCGCCGCACACGCCAGCGCCCAGAACATTGCCGACGACTGCATAGCCCTAGTACAACAATTTCACCAAGACCCTTCGCAATTTCAATTGAGATTGTCGGGGCCTTAGCCCATTAATTGCGTACCGACCCTAATCCGTAAGCCGCACCGCCGACAATCCCTCTGCCGCCTCGCGGTAGCAGACCACGACTTTCTCGAAGCGGGCTTTGTGTTGGAGGAGGTGGGAGGTGGAGAAGGTGACGGTGGGTTCGATGGTGAACTCCCAGATGCGCCCGTTGTTGTCGCGGACGGTGAGGGATTCGGGGAGACCGAAGGGCGGGCCTAGGGCTTGTTCTACCTGACCTTCGATGCGTTTCAGGCCGTCACAGTTGTCGCAGGCCGTCGCGGACAGCATCAATAGGAGCGCTAGAGGCAATAACGCGACTCGCCACATTGGGTCGATTCTAGCTGTCGGTTTGTGAGCTTGGGAAGGCCCGCAGGGTGACAGGTTTCGGTTGACACCCATGGAGGGCCGACTTACCATGGCCCAAGCTCACAGCTACGAATGCCGTAGTGGAGACGTGACCGAGGAGACGTTCATGCCGGATGAGATCGGGCTGTTCGAAGCTATGTACACGCAGAGGGCTCTGCGTTACATCAAGGCTGACCCCATACCCGACGAGCTTGTGAAGAAGGTTATTGAGGCTGGGATCCGCGCTCCCAACGGAGGCAACCAGCAGCGCTGGGGGTTTGTGGTCATCAAGGACCGTGAGGTGAAACTGAAAGTTGCCGAGAGGTATAAGGACACCGACCGCCCCGCCCACACGCGGCCAGCCGATGCCTCCTCAGCGCGCAATGACCGCTCCGCCAATTACCTGGCAGAACACCTAGCGGACGTTCCTGTGCTGGTTTTGTGTTGCGTCCGTCGTCCCGGAGGTGAGGGTACGACCAGCGACATCGGACATGGCGCTTCGATCTATCCCGCGGTGCAGAACATGTTGCTGGCGGCCCGTGGTTTGGGTCTGGCCAGCGTGTTGACCACCCGCCCGAGGCGCGGCTTTGAGAAGGAGATGAAGGAGTGGGTGGGCGTCCCCGACGAATTCGATACTGCCGCCCTGCTGCCTTTGGGCTACCCCGCAGATGGTTATAGCTACGGACCCACCACGAGGCGTCCTATGGAAGAGGTAACCTATTTGGAGAGGTGGGGCGAGAACTTCCCGTCCTGATAGCACCTCCAACGACGAGAGGGCCACGCGAAAGGAGAACCGAATATGCCGAGGATGACGGGTAAACAGGCGCTGGCGGAAATGCTGCTGGCCGAAGGAGTGGAGTACATCTTTGGCAACCCGGGGACCAGCGAGACCCCTCTGATGGACGCGCTGCAGGACTACCCGCAACTGCGGTACGTGACGTCATTGCAGGAGGCGTCGGCGGTGGGCATGGCCGACGGGTACGCAAGGGCTACGGGCAGGCCTTCATTTGCCAACGTGCACATTGCTGCCGGCTTGGCAAATGCTGTCAGCATGCTCTACGACGCCTACCGTGGCGGTACGCCTCTGGTGCTTACTGCAGGCAATTCCGATACCAGAATGCTGCTGACCGATCCCACTCTTACCGGCGACCTGGTGGAGATGACCCGCCAGTACACCAAGTGGAGCGCCCAGATTACCCACGCCTCGGAGATTCCGATGGTGGTGCGCCGCGCATTCCGCGAGGCCATGACGCCTCCTACGGGCCCGGTATTTCTGGCCTTCCCCTGGAATACGATGGACGATGAGGCGGACGTCGACATAACACCCTCGTCCACTGGCTACTTTCGCCTGCGCCCCGACCCCGCTGCCGTCGCTGAGGCAGCCCAACTCCTAGCTCGCGCCGAGCGGCCGGTGATGGTTGTCGGCGACCGTGTAGCGCAGTCCGGTGCGCTCGCTGAGGTAGTCAGGGCTGCGGAACTGGTCGGCGCCAGAGTACACGCCGCCTCAGTTGCTGAGGTCAACTTCCCAACCAGCCATCCTCAGTACCTGGGTGGCCTGAACCTGAACCGCGGTTCGACCAAAGACCTGTTTGCCGACGCTGACGTGGTGTTGGCGGTTGGCGCGAACATCTTCCAGTCATTCCTCTACGTCGAGGACCCCTTTCTAGGCCCCAACAGTGCCCTGATACATCTGGATAGCGCCACACAGGAAATCGAGAAGGTGTATCCCACTCGCGTCGGCATGACCGCTGACCCCAAGGCTGGTCTGGCCGACCTATGTGATGCCCTTGAGACCCAGATGTCTGGCAGTCAGAAAGAGGCGGCCAAGACCCGTGCGGCAACTATCGGCGATGAGAAACAGAAGGGCCGTGAGAGCCTGCGCCGGCGCGCGCAAGCCAACTGGGAAAGCGACCCCATGTCCCCCGAGCGCATGATGTCTGAAATGGCCAAGGCCCTGCCTTCGGACGTGGTCATTGCTGATGAGGCGGTAACCTCCCGCCTAGCGATGTTGAGCGCTTTGGAGTTCGATGAACCCGGCAGCCTGCATGCCATCCAAGGAGGCGGCTTGGGTTGGGCCATGGGTGGCGCCCTTGGCATCAAGCTGGCCCATCCTGACCGGCCTGTTGTGGCCGTGGTGGGCGACGGAGCTTCCCTCTACACCATCCAAGCCCTGTGGACGGCGGCGCGGTACAACATCCCGGTCACCTATGTCATCTGCAATAACCGCACCTACAGGATCCTGAAGCAAAACATGGATATCTACCTGCGGGACATGCTCCAGGACAAGGACCGCGTCAGCGAATATATGGGGATGGACTTCCCGCTGCCGTTGGACGTTGCTGGAATAGCTCGTGGATTTGGCGTAGAGGGCGTACAGGTGACGAAGCCCGAGGACGTTGCGCCAGCTATGGAGAAGGCCTTGGCATCAGGGAAACCTCAGGTAGTGGACGTGGTCATCGACAGCGCTCCCTATCCGTGGCCTGCCCCCGTGCGCTAGGGTTTCGGGCGGAGAACGCCTAGTTATTGCCTGAGGTCGACGGTCGCCACCACTGGGAGGTGGTCGGAGGCTGTTGACCTAGGAATTGACGGGTCACTAAGCGTTAGCCCGGATGAGGCCAGCACGTAGTCTATACGCTCGACCGGCTCGTAGGACGGGAAAGTAGCCCGCGACTCCACATTCTCCAAGGCGTCAGAGAAACCGGCACGCCAGAACCCCAGCATCTCAGGCCAGTCGGGCTCCGCGTTCAGATCGGCCAGCACGATGGTCTGTGGGTGGGCGTTCCAGAAGGACAACACCTCCTCGGCTTGGAGCAGGCGCTCCGCTCCCCCGTCTTCGGGGTGGTGGAAATGGGTCGCGATCACCCGAAGTTCCTGGTTCTCACCCACGTCAAAGTCGGCCCACGTAAACTGCCGCAGCAGAGGCAGGTCTCGTGGAGGCAGGTCCATCTTTCCCCACTCCGTGACCGGAAAACGCGACAGTATGGCGTTACCCCATGAATGGCCCATGGAAGGGCCGTAGACATAAGGCATATCGAGCCGGTTGGAGAGCCAAAGCAGCATATCCGCGGAGCCGTTGATCACCCACCCTCGGGAAACCTCCTGCAGTGCGATGATGTCAGCGTCCTCATCCTCAATGACGTCGGCCAGTTCTTCGAGGTCCAGTTGCCCATCGGTGTTGAAACCGTTGTGCAGGTTGTAGGTCATCACGCGGACGGGGTAACCGTTGCCGGCTTCCTGTTGAGGAGCCTGCCAGGTTACCAACATGATGACTGGCGCAATGGCGAACAGGGCTGCGAAGGAGGCGGGCTTCCAAGCACCCACGGCAGGCAGCACACTGGCCGGTCGTGCAACGGAAGCCCTGATGGCGGCCAAGGCGACTATGGCGCCTGCAGCAGGTAGCAGCATGTCCCGGGAGAAGGGCATTTCCAACTCAAGGCTGGCATAGTAGCCGAATAGCAGGGCCATCAGCAGCAGCATGCCCACGCCGTAGAAGGCACTGCCGGGTCGTGAGCCGGGCTCCTGGTCTCTATCGTTCCCCCTTGTCTCACGCCCCTCATCGAAGGCGTGGAAGATCACAATGAGGAGCGCTGAAATAGAAGCCTGCCCTACCATCAGTGCTGCAGCTGCTTGGCTACCCTTCAAGTCCTGAAACACAAGGGAGGCCGTGAGAAAGATGCCGAAAAGCAGCGCCGGTCCCCACGCCCCGGCAGTGGAGGGTCTGGAGGCCACTATGGCGGCTACGAGCAATCCTACCAAGTTGCTGACAACCAGCCACAGAAAGGCCACAGGAAGCGTCCATCCCGTGGCAGCCGCGAAGGAAGCGAGGTTCTGGAACACCTGAAGCTGCAAGAATATGACCGGTCCCAGCGCGAGCCACGGAACGGAACTGCCGATGCCTTGCTGCCCTGTCTCAAGCCCGGCATCCTGTACTCGGTCTGACCCGAATAGCCTCCCCAACACCAATACGGAGATGATGCAGGTGAACTGTGTCATAAACATGAAGCTGACCGTCCATGTAGGACCTACCCCTGAGCGCCAGAATGGCCCCCATGTGTCAAAGGCCCCGGCGATGAAGGTGTCCAAGGCAATGCCCAACAGGACTGCCAAGCCGCAAGTGGCCGTACCGGGGCCGTCTTTGCCCCGGGCGTGCTCTATGGCCACAGAGAAAAACAGGATAAAGAAGAACGTGCCGGCGACGGTCAGTCCGAGGTCCACCACGGGGTCAATGAACCACATTTGGGCTAACAATCGCGTCAGGCCCACGCCCCCGGCGGCGATGGCCAAGGTGGTCCGAACGCCGAATGCCCGTGTCAGTGGGTCAGCCTGAAAGGCTGTGCTGAAAATGATCAGTGCGAGGATGCCCACCTGTATTGCGTCCCAGCCGTAGCCGTCGCGCAGGACGTATACCAGAAGGGAGAGCATGGCCCGCAGGGTTTCAAACCCAAAGGCCACCGTGATGGCAAGCAAACCGAAATATGTCCACGCCCGTGGCTGCGGCGAAACCCCTAAAGCTGTGCTCACTGCCATAGGTGCGAAACCATTGGTCGGTTACTGGTGCTCGGGTGTATCAGGCAGCCGCCGGGACCTCTTCGAAGGCGGGGATGATGTATTTTCCGAAGAGTTCGATGGACTTCATCACCTGCTCATGGGGAACTGACTCAGTTGCCATGAGGAACTGCACTTCGTCGACCCCTGCTGCTTCGTGCAGCTTGAGAGCCCTGATGCAGGTGTCGGGGTCACCAGCTACAATAACGCCCCGCTCGCAGAGGGTGTCCGCATCCAGTTCAGCCCACGCCTTCTGAGCCAAGGCGGAGCCCCCAGAGAGATCAAGCTCCTGCTGTGGCTCGCTGTTCCCGTTCCCGTCTTTTACGTAGCGTGAGAAGTTCTGCGCCAAGTGTTCCGGGACTCCGCCCCAAGCTTTCACCAAAGTCTCGTAGACATTCACTTGGTCCTGCAGGTAGGGCCGGTCGGGCCCGAAGAAAGTCTTGAGGGATTTCTCTCCCAGTAGGCGGGCCGAGCGATCGTCCTCGCCACAAAACCCCACAGCACCGCTAAGCCAGCGGTCGTTGATGAACCCACCGACGGGGTTGGCATTCTGCACGTTCTGCTTGTATTCCTTGATATGGGGTTCCAGCACGGACGGTGCGCTGACGCCGAGCGCCATGACCCCGATGCCCTTCTCAGCGGCGAGTGCGTAAGTGGCAGGCTGGAGGGCGGCGACCCAAATTGGAGGGTGTGGCTTCTGGTAGGGCTTGGGCAGCACCTTTCGCGGAGGTACGTTCCAGAAGCGCCCTTCCCACTCGAACATGTCCGATTCCCATATCTTGGGAATCATGGTGAGGGACTCATCCCACATGTCCCGGGTATTGCGCGGGTCGATCCCAAGGCCGGTTTGTTCATACGGGGCTGACCTCCCGGTGCCGAACTCCACGCGGCCTTGAGACAACAGATCGACCATTGCGACGCGCTCGGCCACCCGCACGGGGTGGTGGTAGGGGAGGATGACTACTCCAAAACCCAACCGGATGCGCTTGGTGAGGCGGCTCAGTGCCCCCAGTATCACTTCGGGGCAGGGAGAGGAGGAGAAGCCGGTCAGGAAATGGTGCTCCACAAACCAGACTGCGGAAAAACCTGCTTCGTCAGCGGCGACACACTGCTCAATCGTCTCGTCCACTACTTTCTGGTCATCCAAGGTAGGACGCTGCATCTCATAGGCCAGAGATATCTTCATCAATCACGCTCCTTTGGCGCCAAGAACATATGCAACTACCATTGGAAGCGCTGCCCCGAGGTCAACGCACTGGCAGGATGCTAACGCGCCCGCCAGCCGGAAACAAGGGACGATGCGAGGGCTAAGGTTCGCAGAGCCTCATGGAACTCTAATGGAAGGGACAGGCAAAGAGGAATCCCTTTGACGCCCAGCCTGTGTCTTGATCGGCCGCCGAAGGGTTCAAGGGCGAGGGAGCTCCGGCTAGAGCCCCCTGCTCGGCCCTGGCGCTGACGATGCCGTCGTACCGACCCTCTATGTCTGCCGATACCGCCCAGGCACCAAAGAATATGGTGAGGCAGATCGCTATAGCGAGCACCACTACAAATGTCCAAGGTATCTCTCGTATGGTCATGGCATCATCCTGCAGCTGCGAAGCTGGGTCTCAGTTCGGTCTGTACCGTCTGAGGCAGGCCCCTGAAGTATATCTGTCGAAGCGGAGGTATCAATAGACTGACCAGTACTATAACCAAGAAGATAAGGCCAGTGGCGGCCAGAATGCGGGGCGCGTCGATCCACGAAAGCTCTGCCAGTATCGGATTCACGAGGTTGAAAGTGGCCATCATACCCATAGTGTGCCACATGTTGACGCTGGAGATGCGTCCTCTAAGGGCGTCGGGGATGATCTGCTGGATCGTGGCGTGAGTCATAGTCATGAAGCCCGCGGTCGCTCCCCCTATAGCCGCTGCAGCAAGGACCGCCAAAAGCAGGCTGTTGGAGAAGGCCATGGCTAGGGGAGCGAGTCCGCTGAGGACCCCTAACCAGAATATGAGAGCGCCACGCTTCCTCTGGTCACGAACGCGAGCCAGAACCACGGTGTTAACAAACACGGCGCCAACACCCACGCCGATCATCATGTACATCGGACCGCTGTACAGCGCACGGTCCTCGCTCATGCCCAGTTGCTCTCTGGCGAACAGGGGGAAGAGGGCCTCGAATGCCATGGTCAGCGCGCAATGGGCAACTGCCAGCATGATAACGGACAGGACGATGGGGTGGGTGTATGAGTAGTGTATGCCCGCTACCAGGTTATAGAGGACGCTGCGTCCTGCCACCTTCTTGCCGGTGGAGCGTGTCCTGATGGCGACTAGCTGAAAGCCGCCCAGCAGATACAGTGCTGCTGGAATGAAGAAGACTTCGTCGGTGCCTATGGTTGCGACCAAGGGCACCATGGCCAGAGCACCGGCAGCCCGCGAGCCCTGTTGCACCGCCTGGTTCAGGGCAATGCCGTTCAGCAGGCCCTCTTTGGGAACCAGGTTGGGGAGAAGGGACTGGGATGCGGGCATCTGAACAGACCTAGCGCATCCGTTGATGATCGAAAGGCCCAAGAGCCACCAAATGCCTCCCGTCCCATGAATCACCCCGGCCACCACCGCAATTGCCAAGACTACGGCGGTCAGGAGGTTGGTTACGCAGCATGCCAACAGGAGGGTACGCCTGTCCATGCGGTCTGCCAGGTACCCGCCGATGGGGTTGAAAGCCAAAGCAGGAATGAGGGCGGCGAAGGTGATGATTCCTATCCAAGTAGCAGAGTCGGTGACTTGGTAGGCGAGGGGACCTCTGGCCACAATCAGGGCCCAGCCAGCGGACTGAGTGAAGCCCGTAGCGGTCCAGAGGCGTCGGTAGTCGGGGAATGCCAGCGAGGCGAAGTAGCCGGATTTGATGGGTGGGGTTTCGTTTGTGGAGGGGTCTTCAGTTGCGGATGATGCCGTCAAGTGCGTGCTCCATGGCGGCCTCGCGGGTTGAACGTCCCGCTGCTAGACCGCCTGCATACATGTACAGGTACAGATTGCAATGGTGCTGAGCATGGCAGAGATTTTACTCCCTTTTCCGCGGATTTGCACGCCTAGAGTCACCACCAGAATCAGAGGGTGCGCCTCCGGGTCTTTTGACAGGGTGATACTCTGGGGCTATCATCCCTCTGCCCTTCCCCACAGGTGCGGTTGCTCCTTCATTCCGTCCCACACCGCCAAGTTGTCCGCTGGGTCACGCTGGGCAATGCCTCACTGGGCAATTTATGGAGGTAGCTACAGCGCCTGTGTTCAGGTGGAAACCGATTCCCATTCTCTTGGGAGTTGCCCTCAGCTTGGCATCGCTCTCGGGAGATGTATCCCTCGCGAATGGACCCCTGCCGGACTTGGTGGTCCACATCGCGGGGCCGCCCTCGGCAGAAGCCGGTGAGCCCATTGGCGGTCAGGTGACGATTGTGGTCAATAACCTCGGAAGCGTGACTGCGCCGGGTACGACTCCAGATGGAGTCCGGCCAGACCCTGATAATCCTGGTTATACGGTAGAGGTGGTCCTTTCGTCTGACCGCCGCGTGCCAATCGCGCCCTCTGTCTATCAGGCAAAGTTTCGTGAGGATGTTCAGCTTAGTGGGGGCCGCATATCTCGTACCCTGGACGTGGAGCCGCGTTTCGCGCAGACCGTGTGGGAGGCACCGCCCCGTAATGCCGGTGACCTGGAAATCCCCAAAGATACTGCCACTGGTGCCTACTTCGTATGCGCCATCGTCGACCCAAGGAAGTCCGTAGAAGAGTCGGACGAGAGCAACAACGTCGATTGTGCACCACTGTCGGTGGTCGGAATTGACCCGCCTACGCCCACACCGGCACCCACGCCCACACCGGCACCCACGCCCACACCGGCACCCACAAGCACGCCCACACTAGCACCCACGAGCACACCCACACCGGCACCCACGAGCACGCCCACACTAGCACCCACGAGCACGCCTACACCGGCACCCACGAGCGAGCCCACACCGGGTAGAACCCCTCCACAGCTGGCAGAATCGACACCCGACCCTGCCACAAGGTTGAAATCGACCGGCACACGAGAGTTGGCCAATCCCATCACCAGGTTGAGAGTTGTCGAAGATGCTCCGGACCTTAGAGTGGGCTTGTCCGCCATGCTGGGGGATGCCTTCGCGCCTGTGGACTGGGCCAAGGTGCAGAGCAACGACAACCCGGACTTAGTTGGGGCATCGCTGGTAAGGCGAGATCTCATCTTGCGGTTCGCTGAGGACGGCCATGGCGCCGGGCAGGTTTTGGTGGAGGGTGTTGACCGGGACGGTTTTCTCTTCTCCGTGACTCTGTTTATTGAGGTCGAACCGACGAACGATTACCCAGTGGTGGTGGCTCCTATGGGTGAGATGCGCGTCCAGGCTGGCGCCGCTGATATTCCTTTAGGCCTGTTGGAAGTGTTCGACGACGTTGACCTGCAGTCCAATCACGATCGCCTCACCTTCAGAGTGAACAACGACAACACCTCTCTGTTGTCTTTCTCTCTGCAGGACTCCGATTTGATCTTGCACCTGCAACCGGATGAATACGGCGTGGCCAACATCACGATCACGGCCACTGACGAGTCGGGACATTCGGCGGCGGACACCTTGCTGCTAGTCGTGGAGCCGGCTGAATTGGTCCAACCTGAGGAGGAAGAAGACGGGGCCACTCCTGAAGCGCCTCTGGAAGAGACGGTTACGGATGGCCCCCAAACGGGCGTGGCCAACCCTTCACTGGCTTCGGAAGAGGCACCTGAGCAGGAAGTGGGGTCTGAGACCGGCAGTTCGGAGGGCAAAACGTCACATCCTGCTGATTCACAGGACGAGGCTGTTCTTTCGCCTGATGCTGCCCCGGCTGAAGACATGATTGCCACAGATGCTGCAACACTGGACATAGGCGCCTCTGGCAGTGCCGACGAAGTGGCGCCCGCTGTGGATGCAGTAGATACCGCGGGGACCTCATTTGAGCCAGATACTGCACCTAGGTCGACGCCAACTGCAGTGCTTCGGCATCCTTCTCCCACACCTGTAGGCACCCCTACGACCCCGCTGCCGTCGGCTCTTCCGTCAGTAGTCCCTCTACCTGCATCCACTAGCGAGCCTGCCGATCCCAGCATTCATACCCCGGTTGTTCTGTCATCTATCTCCAGCGGACTGTCGTTGGTTGTTCCTTCATCGACCCCCACCCCGTCTCCGCAGCCAAGTGTGGTCAGCCTTACAGCTCCTCCCAGCGACAGTCCGCTGTCTGGCTTGGCGCTCTTTGTAGTAGTGGCGCTAGCTGCCGCCGCTTGCGTGGGCGTGGTAGTCGTGCTACACCAAATTCGCGGACCAAGAAAAGCCTAGCTCGCCTGTCGGGGGAGCGTTGTGGGCTCAGTCAAGTCACGCTAGAATGGGGCCATTGTTGCTGCCAAGGCTTTTGAAGGAGGCGTCGCATGGACCTCGCCGGCCTGATTGTGGATGACAAGGAACGGGGAGTATTCCGCTACCATCGTTCTGCGATGACCTCCCAAGAGATATTAGATATAGAGCGAGAACGGATCTTTGACAAAAGCTGGCTCTACCTTTGCCATGAGACGGAACTGGAGAACAGGGGGGATTACCTGCGTCGCACGGTGAACGGACGCCCCCTGTTCGCTGTTCGCGGAGCAGACGGTCAGTTGAGGGTGTTCCTGAACAGTTGCCTACACCGCGGAGCGCTTATCTGCCGCCAGGATCAGGGTAGCGCCGAGGTTTTCCAGTGCTTCTATCACGCTTGGACTTACAACAACCGGGGAGAACTCATAGGGACACCCGATGAAGCCGGTTATCCGGAATCCTTCAACCGGGAGGAGATGAGCCTGAAGCAGCCCCCGCGAGTCGAGTCCTACCGTGGGTTGGTGTTCGTCAACTATGACCCAAACGCGATGAGTCTGTACGACTTCCTCGGTAATGCCCGGGAGTATATCGACGCCATGATGGACCAATCTGAGTTGGGCATGCGGATCATTCCCGGCTCGAACAAGTACGACATCGGCGCCAACTGGAAGCTACTTATTGAGAACAGCGTTGACGGCTATCACGGTCTGCCCACTCATCAGACCTTTTTTGACTACGTCCGGGCTCTGTGGCCGGAGGCTCCCAAGGGTTCCGTGGGTTATGGCAGGGCGCTGGGTAACGGTCATACTGTCACCGAGTACCAAGCTGCCGCTGGCAAGCCCATCGCAGTGTGGACCCCCCAATTTCCTTTGGAGGCGAGGCCGGAGGTGGAGAAGGTCCACACGCGGCTGGTTGAGCGGTTTGGCGAGGAGTACGCTGCTCGCATGGCCTATTGCCAGCGCAACCTGTTCATTTATCCGAACTTGATACTAAATGATGTGGCGGCCCCTACCGTGCGTTACTGGGAACCGATTGCTCCTGATTGCATGCGTGTCTCGGCTTGGGGCCTTGCTCCCAAGGAGGAGAGCGAGGTGCTGCTGAAGACGCGCCTGAGCAGCTTCCTGGGGTTCCTTGGCCCCGGCGGTTTGGCGACCCCGGACGATTCCGAGGCCTTGGAGTCCTGTCAGGCTGGATTCGCGGTGAAGGAAGTGGAGTGGTCCGACATATCGCGTGGGATGCACCGCAGCCCGAAGTCCATTGATGAGATACAGATGCGCGGCTTCTGGCGCCAGTGGCATGCCCATCTGATGGGCCAGACCGAGTGCGACGTGACCGACGGCACGGAGCATGAGTTGTACAAGGCATGGCTCGACGAGAGCACTCGTCCCCAGACCAGCGTGGCTCAGTAGAGCGTTGTTGTTGGAGTTGCTGACTTGCTTGACCTGCTGATAAAGGGTGGCTTGGTGGTGGATGGCTCCGGTAGTCCGGGGTTCTACGGTGCCATTGGCGTGGAAGACAACCGGATACGGGTCATACGTGGTGACGTGTCTTCACTGAAGACCACCCGTAGTATCGATGCCTCCGGCCAAGTGGTGTGCCCTGGATTCATTGACTTCCACGCGCATTCGGGGTTGGTAATCCTGGCAGAACCGCGTCACGAGCCTAAGGTACGCCAAGGGATCACCACCGAGGTCATCGGTGTCGACGGGAATTCGTACGCCCCATTCCGCCATGAGCAAGACCTGCGGATGTTCATCGAACTGAACTCGGGTTTGGATGGTGCGCCACCACTGCCGGGGCTATGGTCCAGCGTGCCCGACTATCTGGCAATGTTCGACAACAAGGTAGCGGTGAACATCGTCTACCTCATGGGCAACGCGCCGCTGCGTATCAACGCCATGGGTTGGGATAACCGTCCAGCCACTGCAGCCGACTTGGCTAACATGAAGGCCATATTGCGGGAGGCGATGGAGGACGGGGCCTTTGGCATGTCCACTGGCCTTGACTACCCTCCAGGCTCCTACGCTAGCACCGCCGAGTTGTCGGAACTTGGAGGTGAGGCGGCCAAGCTGGGAGGCTTCTACCATACCCACGTCCGGTACAGCTTGGGAGACCGCTTCCTCGACCCCTTCCGAGAGGCGGTGGAGATCGGCCGGCGTGGTCAAGTTCCGGTGCACCTCACTCACCTTTTCCATCGACTACCCTACCGTGGGTCGGGCCGCCATATGCTGGAGTTCGTAGACGAAGCTCGCGACTCGGGCTTGGATCTGACTTTCGACTGCTTCCCTTATCCATATGCCGGCACCCGCTTGCTAATCATCATCCCCCAATGGGCCCAGGATGGTGGGCCAGAGAAACTCAAGGAGGTCCTGCGCTCTGAAGAGGGGCGTGCGAGGCTACGGCAAGAGGTCCAGCCCCGGGGAAACACTTGGGACGGCATGTGGCTCACGTATTTCGGCAAACTCCAGAACCAGCAGTACGACGGCAAGACCATAGACGAAATCGCCGAGATGCGCTCCTCCCACCCCGTAGATGCCATATGTGATCTGTTACTGGAGGAGGACCTGCGCATCTCCTACACCGGTGCGGTGGTCAACTCTGCGACTCTACCCACCTTTATCGACCACCCACTGTACATGGTGGGCAGCGACGCATTGCTGCTGGGCGACCACCCCAGTCCAATGGCCTATGGCACGTTCCCTTATATTCTGTCCGACTACGTGCGGGAAGAACGGCGATTCAGCTTGGAGGAGGGCATCCGCAAGATGACCAGCTTCCCGGCTCACCGTCTGGGCATTAACGACCGTGGCCTGCTGCGCGACGGCATGAAGGCAGATATCACAGTATTCGATCCCGCTTCGGTTTCGGCACCCACCACTATGGCAAACGCAAAGCAGTTCCCCCGAGGCATCAACCATGTGATTGTCAACGGTGAGTCCACGGTGCAAGACGGCGTGCATACCGGGGCGACTCCCGGTCGAGCCCTTCGCCGGCGTTAATCGTTACCTTCCCAAGTGCCCCTCTGCAGATATTGCTGCTCTTTGCGCCTACTGCGATGATTCGCGCGATGCAGGTGACGTGTGCCTAACTCCATGTCTTGGAGGCTCTCATGAAAGCGATGGTTATCCGCGAGTTCGGTGGGCCGGAGGTGATGCAGTGGGAGGAGGTGCCTACGCCGGTCCCGGGTGCCGGGCAGGTGCTCGTGCAAGTGAGGGCGGTGTCGGTCAATCGCGTACTTGACATGGAGGTACGGCAGCACGGGGGCAACTATGGGGTGGCTCTGCCTCTGGTGCTGGGCAACGATCCCTGTGGCGTGGTGGCTGAAGTCGGGTCTGGCGTTGAGAAGTTCAAGCCGGGAGACCCCGTCACGGTGTTCCGTTCGATCCGCTGCCTTGACTGTCCTGTCTGCCGCTCTGGTAACAGCGAACGCTGCCCCAACTCGAAGATGCTGGGGGTGCAGACGTGGGGAGGATACGCGGAGTACTTGTGCGTTCCTGCTGCAAACTGCGTTCCGGTTCCGGACGGGCTGTCCTTTGCACAGGTTTCCATTATCACCCGCCACTTCCCGCTTGCCTTCGCCGAGGCATCCATCGGTAAGTTGGAGAAGGGCTGTTGGACCTTGGTTCTTGGGGCTGCGGGTGGCCTAGGGAGTTGCTTGGTGCAGGTGGCCAACTCCATCGGGGCCAAAATCATCGCTGGAGCTGGGGCGGACGACCGTGTACAGGCTGGCTTGGACTTGGGGGCTCAATACGGAGTCAACTACCGAAGAGACGACTTGGAGACTGAGGTGGGCCGCATCACAGACGGCTACGGCGTCGACGTGGTCTTCGATAACATCGGCGACCCGGTAATCTTCCCCAAGGCCATAAGCTCAATGGCCAAGGGTGGTCGCCTGGTGACCGTGGGCGCCCATGGGGGAGGCTTGGTGACCCTGGATGTGCGCATTCTGTACCAGAACAGGCTTCAAGTCCTCAGTGGCTTGGGTGCCGAGGAAGTCGATGACTTGGTCACGGCCCTCCGACTAGGCGCGGAGGGCAAGATTCAGGTGCTGATCGATCAGGTGATGCCTCTTCGGGAGGCCGCAGTGGCGCATGATCTGGTGGCGCGGAATGACAGTGTGGGGAAGGTCGTGCTGGACCCGACGGCGTAGGCCTTAAACGTGCTGCCGCGTCAAACAAAGCTGCCTGTCGTTGACGGGATGGGAAGGCAGCGGACCTGGCAGCCGCATTCTGCTTTCTAACCACGTTATTGCTCGTTGTGTCCGAAGAAGTTGCCATAGTTCTAGAAGGATTGCCCGATAAAACAGCAGGTCAAGTACCTTGCTGTCATGAAAGTCCATGGTTTCGCTGTTTATGGCCTTGAAATTTGCATCGTGTAGCTCACACACGAAGTTACCGGTGGAAGCTCCGCGAATTCCCACAGGTTGGAACTGTAAGGTTCGCTGAGGAATGCCGGTGTGGCTCCCTATCAGCTTTGTGCTAGGACGCATTACGTGACCGTCAGATTGAATGTCCGCCAGGATCTCTCTAGGTACCTTGTGCGCCCGAATCGGTTGTTCGTTACAGCCTTCGGTCACTGAGCAACGATAAGACTCACCTTCATGCAAGAGGCGGAATCCCTCGTTGATACTTTGGCCCTCTTCTTAAGCCCCAATCCACCGAAGAGGTGAGGGTATCGGCATTGTGAAGCGATAAGAGAAGTGCTCCTTTACTTCTGGGATAATGGTTTGTGAAGAGCAAAACCGACCCGAAACAAGGAGCACCCAACAGATGCTACCACCTGAGCAGCCCGACCGCATCGGGTGCTGGGTGCGTGGTCAAGGCGCCGTCCACGCTGGGGACCTTAAACGGTGGGCCGGGTGCGTTACGCCGGAGCCACCGGACCACTCACCGTGCGGGCCGACAGCGGCTTCTACACCCACGCCATCGTCGCCATCTGTCGCAAGACAAGGTCCGCTTCCCCATCACCGTGCGCCATCACCAAAGCGTGCGAAACATTATTGAGGCCATACTAGAAGGTATCTGCTGTCCATCTTCGGTGATGCCCTACAACTTGATCACCGACCGCAGCGTCTCCCCCCGCTCCATCGCCTCAAAGGCCTCTTCCGTCTCCCCGATGCCAATGGTCCGCGTGACCACCCGGTCCAGGTCCAGTTGGCCTTGGCTATACCAGCCTGCCAGCATCGGGAAATCGCGGGACGGCAGGCAGTCTCCGTACCAACTGACGCGCAGCGATCCGCCAAGGCCGAAGAACTGGAGCATGGGCAGATCCACCACCATGGTGGGATCGGGCACGCCGATGAGGGTGCAGGTGCCAGCGAGGTCGCGAGACCAGAGGGCTTGAAGCAGGGTTTGAGGCGTGCCCACCGCCTCGAAAGAATAGTCGACCCCGTTGCCGCCGGTGAGTTCCTTGATAGCCTGTACCGGGTCGCCCTGAGTCGCGTCTACCACATCGGTGGCGCCGAATTCCTTGGCCCACTGCAGCTTGTTGGGTTGTATATCCACGCCGATGATCCGGGAGGCATGGGCTATCTTGGCTCCCATGATCACGCTGCACCCGATGCCTCCACATCCGTAGACGGCCACAGTGCTCCCACGGCGCACGCCAGCAGTATAGAGGGCAGCCCCGATGCCGGTGGTGACGCCACAGCCCAGCAGGCATGCCTGCTCAGGAGGGCACGTCTCGGGCACCTTCACGGCCTGAACGGCCGAGACCACGGTGCGGTCGCAAAAGGTGCCGATACCGATGGCAGGGCTCAGGGTGATGTTGTCGCGGGCTGTGCGCATCCGAGGCTCGGCGTTCAGGCTGGCGGAGCACAGGTTGGGCTGGCCTAGAGCGCAGAAGCGGCAGCGTCCGCAGGGGGCCCGCCACGCCAGTACCACGTAGTCGCCCTCTGCGAGCGACTCCACGCCAGGTCCGACTGCCTCCACCACGCCAGCGCCCTCGTGCCCCAACAAATACGGGAACTGGTCGCTGATCTTGCCCAGCTTGTAGTGCAGATCAGTGTGGCACACACCGCTGGCTTGGATGCGCACCAGCACCTCGCCCGGCCCTGGGTCGTCGATGATGATTTCTTCCAGCAGGGCAGGCTCGCCTGCCACGCGGGATACGACACCCTGTCCTGTTATCGGCACGGCAGTCCTCCTGGGGGTTGTTGGTCTCTTTCGTTGAAACGGCTAGGCGAGAATAACACACTCCGAGGAGCAGGAAGGTCGAGTGTGGCGGATTGGCAAAGTGCGGGCGGCCAAATGGCCGCATAACCGTGGCGTTTCGTAGCTGGAGGGCAGCCGCGGATGCGGCCACTTTCGTAGCTGGAGTGCGGCCACTTTTGTAGCTGGGAAAAACTTTTCGTAGCCAAAAATGGTCTCGTTGGCCGCATGGCCGTAGCTGAATCGTAGCTAAGGGTCTGGCCGCGTTGGCGGGATGGGCGGCAGCTTGGGAGCACACGTGGATGCGGCCAATTTGTGGGAGCGGAGAGATTTTTGTAGCTAAAAATTGGTCTGATTGGCCGCATTGTCGTAGCTGAATCGTATCTGAGGGTATGGCCGCATTCGCAGGCCGGGGCTGCGACGGGACTGATATCGAGATTGGAGTAGATATTCATGCGTGTCACACTGCGATTCCGGTCAGGCTGACTAGAGCGTAACAACAGGAGGGCGCAGGGGGCAAGCGCGAAATGTCACGGTGGGTTATGCGCGGAAGGCGGGCATGACCTCTTCTATGCAGCGTCGTAGCTGACCCTTGAGATCGGGGGAGACGAAGCGGAGCACCGGCATGGTGCAGCCAGCGTCGATGTAGGACTGGATTTTATCAATGACCTGCTGCGGGCTGCCGTAGGCAAGCCACAGCTCCGTACGCTCGCGACTGACCGCATTCGCTCCGTAGTAGCGCATCAAGAACCCACGGGCCTGCTCGAAACCCTCGTCGCGGTTGTCGTTGATATTGACCATCAGGTGCAGGCAGGACTCCAGCTCTGAAGGGTCGTGCCCCTGCTCGGCGGCGTAGTTCTTGATGGTGTCGAACCTGCGCTGGAAGGTGTCGGCGGGTGTGGCGTCAGTCTGCCAGCCGTCGCCCAAAGCCGCCACGCGACGCAACACTCTTTCCTCCACCTCAGGGTCCGCGCCCGGCTTGGGATTTGCAGCGAGGTATATGGGCAGCGGCTGCTGTACCGGCTTGGGCATGAGGTCCACGTCGGCGAACTGGTAGTACTTCCCCTCGTGGGTCACCTGATCCTCGGTCCACAAGCGGCGGATGACGTCGACTCCTTCCACCAGCCTGCCCACGCGCTCTCTTGATGGCATGCCGAACACCTCAAGCTCGTGCTTGAACTGGGGCCCGTCGGAGGCGGCCGCTCCATTGCACACAGCAAGTATGGTGCGTCCATGGGAGAGCACGTCGAGGCTGGCCCATTGGATAGCGACCTGTATGGGATGGCGCATGGGGAAGCTCGCCATGCAGATTGTGCCCAGTTTCACCTGCTCGGTGCGGGCGGCGATAGCTGACAGCGCGATCATGGCATCGACCCGGGCCTTGGACAGCAGGTTGTCCCCCACCCAGACGCTATGAAAATAGTCCGACTGGTCAGCAGTGACTGCTGCGTCCAAGAGGTCGTCGATTGTTGCCCATCCGAACAGGATCGCCCTGTTGGAAAGACTGATGCCGAATTTCGCCGCCATAGGTTGCGCCACGATTGCCTCCTGTGAACTGCCAGCGTTGGGTGGGTATCAGCCTAACAGCGAGATGGCAGTGTGGGCTACTACCCGTGCTTCTGTCTTGACTTGGGATATAGGTACGAAGTCCACGCCTAGTGGGTGTACTCCACCGCCCGCGCCATACATAACGGCAGGTACGCCGACGGCGCACGGGCCGCCAGCGTCGTAGGTGCCCATGCCGTATATGGTCTCGGGGTCTCTGCCGCAGATTCGCCGGTGGGCCTCTATGAGGGCTTGTACGCCGGGGGTTTCAGGCTCGACCAGGGCGGGCAGCATCACCGGGCCTTTATCCACGGTGATTTGGTATGGGGGGATGTCGCCTATAGCCTCGATGAACTGAGACACGGCTAGGTCGGGGTCGTCGCCCGGAATCAGGCGGCGGTCTATCTTGAGTCGAGCCACGTCAGGCAGGGTGTGAGGGGCAACGGGTTCGTAGACGATCTGATAGGCGAGGACATGGCGCCCGCCAAGGATGGGGTGGGTGCCCTCTAGAGGGACGCGGTCCAAACGGTTAAGCAGGGCATTGGCCCCGTCGATGGCGCTGGCACCGAGGTGTGGGCTGCTGGAGTGAGAAGCCTTGCCCCGGATTTCGACGTTGATGTCAATCCTGCCGCGGTTGCCGAGGGACAGCTTGAGGCCATTGCCTACGAGGAGGAGGGCGAACTGGGGTTTACGGGGGAGAACGCTAAGAATCTGTTGGAAGCACTCGTGGCTGCTGTTGCCCTCATTGTTGACGGCGAGATAGAAGGTGCCCTTCAGAGGGACGTTTTGCTCATTGAACAGTTTGAGGAGAGCGAGCATAACGGCGTGGTGAGCCTTATTCTGGCTGACTCCTTGGCCAAAGAGGCAGGGCTCGTCGTAGCCCCACTCGGTGCCGCGGGCGATCTTGCCGGAGAAGGGGTCTTCCATAAGGTTGTGGTGTTGGGTGGGGGTGTACACCATGACGAGGAAGCAGGGGTCAGCGGAACCGTCACCCAAGCGGACCACCAACTGGTTGCCCGGTGCGTCGATGATGTCGTATGCACCGAGGGACTGGATGCGGGGGCGCAGTTCGCCTTGGACGTAGTGGACGAGCTTGGGGTCGTCGGGGGCCATGAATGTATTCTCGCCAAGGGGGACATCGGTACGAATTTGGGCTAGTTCAGTCAGAGTCTGGATGAGGAAGCGGTCGTCGATATGTTCCACTTGGGCGTGGGAGGGAAGCTCTGTTGTCATGTATCTCCTCTAAGGGTGGCATCTTGAGCCGAGGCGAAACGGTGCAAGAAGTCCTTGAGCAGGTTGAGGGCGTATGGCAAGCCAAGGTCCGGCTTAAGGGCCTTACACTTGCGCCCTCTTGCTATGCAAGCCCGTCGCGCCGCTGGGTCTTGGAGGGTCACGCTCCACGATTTGCGGGGTGCCGTCGGCCTCCACGCAACGCACTTCGAATGAGTGATCTCCTTCAGACAAGGGCCAGTTGTAACGCCAAATCACCCAAGTGGCCTCTGACAGTGGCCTGCGTAGCTGGGCCTCTCGCCAAGGACCTGCGCCATCGATTTGAACCTCCACCTTGGAGATCCCCCTCACCCCGGCAAAAGCAATTCCTCCAATAGGGACCAGCGTCTGGTCGCCCTCGGTGATGGTGGCTTCTACGGCGACAGTATCGATCACGGAGGTCGTTTTGATGCGAGCGACCTCATCCCAGTTGCGCTCCACCCAGTAGCCGGGCTTGTATTCCCCGATTACCTCGATGCCGGTGATCCATTTAGGCTGCTTCATTCCGTAGCGGTCCGGCAACCAGATTCGCAGTGGGAAACCATGGTCAAAGGGTATGGGGCGCCCGTCCCAAGCGTAAGCGAGCATGATCCTTTCGTCATTGGCTATGAGGTCAAGGTCGACGGTCTCATAGAAGCCGTCTCCACTTGTTATGAAGAGGTAACGCGCATCGGAGGTCGGCTTGACGTCGGCGAGTATGTCCTGAAGGCTGGCGCCCGTCCAGTGAGTGGTGCTGATGAGGGAGCCGCCGATACGGTTGGAAATGCAGGTGAGTGTGACGAACTCACTGCGAGGCTCGTAGAAGGCCATGATGTTGTCCAGGGTAAACGTCGTCGGAGTTTCCACCAACCCAGTGATGGGCAGGTTCCAGGATGCCCCATCGATCATGGTTGGCTGGGAGCGTATGAAGACTTTGTAGTGGTCTCTCACCGCAGTGTATTCGGGCCGGGTGCCTAGGGCGGGCTTGACCGGGTCGTCTTCGTTGGGCAGTTCAATCATTGGTCCGCTGCCGGGCATTTGGGTTTGCATCGAGGCCAGTTCATCCTCCCGCGCCCTGTTTTCTGAGGCCGACAGGAGCTGCCCGATGCTAGCCCCAGCGACCGTAATCGTGGCAGCCGTTGCGCCCATGCGGATCAGAAACTGGCGCCGACCGAGCACCTGCACGGAAGCCGTCTCGTCCATGGCCACTTCAGGCATTGCGGCGCCGGGCTGGCGGCCTATGAGCACCCCAATCGCGGTCCTTACTGCGACCGCTCCCCATGTGAGGAACAGGAACAGAGTCCACATGAAAATCCAGACTGGATGAACCGATGACTGGGCGATGTTGGCGGTTATAAGGGCAATCGGTATTCCGGCGATGGCGCCGATCACCAACCCCCGGAGTGGCCAGATGCCTAGGCGCTCCCAGCGGCCGACGAGGATGAAAACAACGATAGTAAACGCCATTCCACCGACAAGGAAAATCAGGATGGCTATCGCCTGCTCGGCCGTCTTGGCAGTATCGGCAACGCTGAGACCGAGGAACCTCAATACATCGATCATCAGGTCGATGCCGAATGTAATTACGGGTCCAGGCAGGATGCGGGCAATCCAGTCGAACACATCAAAGGGAGGAAAGGACAAGTGCAGCAACTTATCCGCTAGGTACATGATGGCAATCATCGGGGCGAGCAACAGGACACCAGCCAAGGCTCCCCAACCCAAGGCTCGGGGCTTCATAACAGATCTCCTCCTGTTCCGATTATTGGGATCGAACCGCTTCTTTTGCGTCGAAAAAGCAAGCCTAGCTGTATGGCCTACCGTCTTAATGCTCCTGAGGACACGAGCAATGCAGCATGAGACATCAAGTCCCTGAGCAACTGGGAGAGTTGACTGCGGCAATTGTAAACAGGGGCAAGGTAAGGGGCAAGCTGAGTGTATGACTGTGTCACTGAGGCACGTTGACGCTTATCTCAGCACCGCGATACACTGCGGCCAAGTAAGTCTGTTCACAGAGAGGTGGACTGATATGGGAGAGATTCTAGGAATTGGAGCAACCCACTATCCGCCGGGGTTGGTCCCTGAGGAATACAAGCCTTGGCCTCTGGCTCGTATGCTGCACACCGACCCCCGCATCCCGGAGCACATGAAGGATGTCAACAACTGGCCTGAACCCATGCGGATGGAGTGGGGCGACGACGAAGGAATAAGCTCCCACAAGCCCCATCGCGCCCGCGTGTTCAAGGCCTTCCGCACCATCCGCGAGAAGATAGATGAGTTCAACCCCGACTTTGTGGTCATCATCGGTGATGACCAGTACGAGAACTTCAAGGAGGACATCATCCCTCCCTTCTGCGTGCTGGCCTATGATGAGATGCACGCTATACCCTTCCACCGGCTGGGCGACCGCCCCAACATCTGGGACGAGCCGAATGACAAGGTGTTCGAGTACAAGGGCTACCACATGGCTGGCCGTGCCTTGGCCCGTGGGCTGCTGAAAGAGGGCATCGACATGTCCTATGCCTACAAGCCCCTCCACGGCGATGGGCTCGGCCATGCCTTCGCCAACACCCTGCTGTATCTGGACTTGGACCGCACGGGATTCAACTACCCGGTGCTGCCATTGGCCGTGAACTGCTACGGCAGTAACGTCATACGATACCGGGGCGGCGGAGCCCAGTTCGAGGCAGAGCCCGACCCGCCCTCTCCGTCACCCAAGCGCTGCTTCGAGATGGGTCAGGCTGTGGGCCGTGTGTTGAAGGATAGCCCGTGGCGCGTGTGTGTCATGGCATCCTCCAGTTGGTCCCATGGCTTCCTCACTGAGAAGAACCACTTCATGTATCCCGACATCGAGGCCGACCGCGCCCGCCTCGCCGAGCTTGAGGCAGGAGACCATGTGAAATGGCGCGATATCCCGCTGGAGGATTTCGAGGATGCGGGACATCAGGAGTTGTTGAACTGGGTGGTTCTCGCTGGCGCGATGCACGAGTTGGGCCAGAAGGCGGATGTGCTGGACTGGGTGGAGACTTGGTGCTACAACGCTGGCAAGTGCATGGCCATCTTCAAGTAGGCCGATTCCCCTGCGATAGCCGAGCCCGCGCTTTCAAGTAAGAGCGCGGGCTCTTCTTTTGACCTTGAAATTGATACAGCCCTCGCCCGAACTAGAGGCCGGAATTAGAGGCTGGAACTAGGGATTGTTCTCCGGTTGCTCGGGCATGTTTCGAATGATGTCTTCCAGCGTCCTGTCCAGTGCCGGGGGCAGGTCCACTGGCTCTTCAAACCGCAAGGGCTTGTAGTCATTCAGCGCCCGGTCGATGATCTGCTTGGCGCTGCGGTCCGATGCCCCGATCCGGTCCAGCGTCTCCTGCAGCTTGCGGGACTCGCTTTCGCCTAGGGACTCCAGTTCGCTGAGGTCCATGCTCAGACCGAACATGGCCTTGAGGCGGCGCATGATGTCGTAGAAAGCGCGGTGATCCCGCTGTATGCCCACCTGCTCATTACCGCGCGTCAGGAAGGGGTACATGGGCGCCATGGCCCCCATGCGCACCATCTCAACGCCGGGATGGTGGTAATGTGCCATGGTCACCAGTGCCATCCCAATGGTGGGCCCTGCCCTGCGTTCGCTGCCGTAGTGGGAAAAGCCGATGCCCAGCTTCTCCAGTTCCTCCCGCATCTCGGGGATGCTGAAGACGCAGTTGACGTTGCGCTCCAGTTCAGGTGGGGCTGGCCCGTTGTAGCCTTCCACCGATGCAGTGCGCTCTATGCCCAACTCCTTAATGGCTTCGAAGAAGGCTTGTCCGTAGATGTCGATGCGTTGCCACGGCTCCTCGCCACGGAAGAGAATCAGACCGTCGCCAGCATCGTAGAAGGCATTCTCGCGGTGCATGTCAGAAGTGGGCAGGCCGTCCTTGAAGGAGACCCGTGGTCGAAAGGCGTCGTGCGTACCCGCAACTTGGAACGGGTAGCACATCAGGTTGACATATTCGCTCATCTCGCCGATCTTCCGGGCGTTCAGCTTCTCAATCAGGTAGCGAGGCAGGCCGCTGGAAATGTCCCCTCCATCCGACCATTGCCTCCGCCAGCCAGCGATCATGTGCTTGGCATCGGGTTTCTCCCAGAAGCTGACCAGTGGGTCGTCAGCCATGATGCATTGCTCCCGTTGAGAGGGACCTCATCAGTTGCCCACCTCAACCTGGAATGGGAATACCATATTGTTGCCGTAGCCACGGCCGTCCCACTTGTTCGGAAACTCCAACGGCTGGGTCTCTCCGCGGTTATTGGTGGCACGTGACATCAGGGTGTAGCTGCCGGATCCAGGAGGTTGCCAGTCGTGCTCCCAGCGGTACCAGGAGTACCCCGAGCGTGGCATCAGGCGGTCCACCGGCTCCCAGGTAGCACCACCGTCGGTGCTGATCTGCACACCGGCGATGTCATCTTCACCCGACCACGCCGCTCCGGCTATGGTATAACCAGTGCCTCGCACCAATTCCCCAGGCGCCGGGTGCGTGATGATGGATTTGACCTTCATGCGGGTGTGGTATGTGTAGTAGTTCTCGGCCCCAGGGCCGTTCATCGTCATGTACCGTTCCATCTGATAGAAGCCCTTGAACTCGTGGTCCAGCAAATGAATTCCCACAAGCCACTTGATGGAAGTCATGCCGTACCAGCCGGGAACAACGAGCCGCAGAGGATGTCCATGTATGGGAGGCAGCGCCTCACCGTTCATCTCGTATGCAAGCAGGGTGTCGGGATGCAGCGCCTTTTCGAGGGCAAGGCTGCGCTCGTAGGTCACGTCCGGAGGGTCGCCTACCGTCTCGTCCGGCCCGTGGTCCGCTCCCTCGAATAGCACTTCAACCGCCGAGCCCGTCACGCCAGCCATCTCCAGCACGTCCCGGACCGACACCCCAGCCCATTCGGCATTCCCCATGATCCCGTGACCCTTAATTTGCTCCATCACCGAGCTGGTCCGGGTAGATGCGGCCCAGTATTCAGGCACCGGGCTATTGCCACAGCACTCAAAGGTGACTTGGAACCGCTTTTGAGGCAGGCCTCTGATATCGTCCATGGAGAGGCTCAGGCTTCGCTGCACCTCACCGTCAACTGCCAGCCGGTAGGTGGCAGCATCAATTTGAGGATAGTCCCCCCAGTGATTGCGCACATAGAAGAGGTCGTTCGGAGTGACAGCCTCCTGCAGGGCGGCCGGAGGCGCGGCCCAAGTACGCTCCCCTGCGTTAGTAGGTATCAACTGGGGAGTCGCCAGTGTGCGTGTCTGTTGAAGGGTCATGTATCCCTCCGTATTTGTGCCCGGCCATGGGTTGCGGCCTAGGCGCGTTACTCCAGGAAGTTGGTCTCCAACTCCGCTGCTGGGTAGGTCACCATTAACCGCACCGGGATCCACAGCTTGTTGACCAGCTTGTGAGGCGTGCCCGGCGGGGCCAATAGCGTGTTGCCTGGGCGCACGGTACGCAATTCGTCGTCGATGATCATCTGTATCGCACCCGACATAACCATCACTGCCAAGTCCACCGGGTGAGTGTGCAGGCTGCCCTCCCAGCCAGGGGATATCTCCACTTCCTTGATGGTCAGTGAAGACGCTCCGTATTCCGCTGAAACGAGGGCACGCTCGCGCAGATGGGACGAAACCGTCTCGTTGCGTATGGTGCTATGTTCAATGATCGGCATGATGGGTTGGCGCATACCTTAACACTAGGATGCCCCGAAGACAACGCGCACCACCCTCCCCTCTTTCTTCAGAGGCGAGCGCGGACGACGTGCGCAAGGTGTCCGTACTTCGATCAGCTAGTTGTCAGCCGCCACTGTCTGCCCTGCGAAGGCAGCCTTCAACGCGTCGCAAGCCTGCGCCACCGCCTTGGCGCCATCATCAATGATGTCCGGCAGGGCATAGAAAAGGTGTATCTGGCCGTCGTACCGGGTGCACACCGTGGGCACGCCGGCTGCCTGCAAACGGGCCGCATAGGCTTCGCCCTCATCTCGCAGCGGATCATATTCAGCGGTGATCACCATGGCTGGGGGAAGCCCACTCAGGTCGCTCGCCTTCATCGGGGCAGCGTACGGGTTCTCGGCGTCGCTGTCCTGGGCCATATAGTGGTCCCAGTACCAAGCCATTCCCAAGTGCGTCAGGCCATACCCGTCGGCATTGCTGGAGTAGGAGCCGGTGTTGAAGTTGCGTTCCGTCACCGGGTACACCATCAGTTGGTACACGATGGCGGGACCGCCCCTGTCCCGGGCCATCAACGGCACCACCGCCGCAAGGTTTCCTCCCGCACTCTCGCCCCCGACGGCCAGACGTGTGCTGTCCGCGTTCAGGGACGCCGCATTCTCCGCTGCCCAGCGGGTGGCCGCATAGCTGTCTTCCGCCGCAGCGGGGAACTTGTGCTCAGGAGCCAACCGGTAGTCCACCGACACCACCACTGCACCGCTGCCCACGCACATACGTCTGCAGGTTCCGTCCACAGAGTCCCGGCTGCCAACTACCCAACCGCCTCCGTGGTACCACACCAAAATCGGAAATGGCCCTTGACCCTCAGGCGTGTAGATACGCACCGGAACGCCTCCCGCTGGCCCCGGCACATCACGGTCCTCTACCTTGGCAACCTCTGGTCCCGGGTCGGGCGGTGTAGCCGAGTTGGTGCGAGCAAATTCCGGCGTCTGCTCATGGCGCGGGGGCAATCCCATCTCCGCCATCTTCTCCAGAACGGCCTTGGCTTGGGGGTGCAGTGGCATGTCAGTCCTCCTACACGCGGCGCTGCCGCCACCGTATCGCCGTACGGCAGAAGGTGTCAAGACCGCGGTGTCATGGTGCACATAACCTTTGGAACACGCATCCGGTCCAGTGCGGCTTGAGACAGAGGCCAGGACCGTACTACTAGTGCGAGAGCTTGAGTTCCGCGAGTTTAAAGGCTTCGATCAACCCTCTGGCGTCATCAATTCCGTACCGTACCTGGGTTGAGGAGTGCTCTTCTTCATAGAAGTTCACATGAAGGTTCTCAATCAAGCCGAATAGTCTGTTGTACTGCCGTGGGTCTTCTGTAAGCTCGATCAGACGGCCCGCATTCTTGCGTATATCTTGGTGCGACCCGTGGGGCCACCCATGCTCCCCTGCTATTGCCTTCGTATAGTGGGCCACAGCCCCCCACGCCTTCTCGGACGCTTGAAGCAGGTCCCCCTTCTCGAACTCAACCTCAGCGTGCTCCAGGAATAAGTCGCTGATTTCGCGGTGTCTTTCCGATGTTGCCATTGATCGTTGACCTTGCTACTAAAGACTCAGTGGTAGGGCCTCAAGTTTAACACTGTCTTGCAATAGACCAGGAATCCCCGTCATTGCGCCAAAGTTCGATGCGCGATAATATCGACGCGCGACAGCAGCCCTAGAGCCGACTTTTTCGCCCTGCGCCAATGATAAGGAGGGCCGTATGGCCGATGCCGAACTCGCTTTCGCCCCAGCTTCCCGTCTGATGGAGATGATGGATGCTGGCGAGGTCTCATCGGTCGAGTTGACCGAGATGTTCCTCAGCCGCATCGAAGAATTCAATCCCCGCCTGAACGCCTACCTTACCGTATCCGGCGCTGAGGCCATGGCCCAAGCTAGGGAGGCCGATGCTGCCAGGGCCCGTGGCGAGCGCGCTCCCCTTCTGGGTCTGCCCACCTCCATAAAGGACTTGGAGGCGACCAAGGGCATCCGCTCCACCATGGGCTCCCTCGTCTTCACCGACATGGTGCCCGACCGCGACTCCGTGCTTGTGGAAAGGGTAAAGAACGCCGGCGCCGTCATCCTTGGCAAGACCAACACCCCCGAATTCGGGCTTCTCGGCGTCACCCAGAACCGGCTCGGCGACCCCTGCTGCAACCCTTGGGACCCCACTCGCACCAGCGGTGGCTCCAGTGGTGGCGCTGCTGCAGCTGTGATTGCCGGCCTGTCCTCTGTGGCCCCCGGCACCGATGGCGGAGGCTCCGTTCGACTCCCCAGTAGCTTCTGCGGACTTTACGGCCTCAAGCCCACCTTGGGTCGTGTGCCACGGGCTGGCGGGTTCGGGAAGCCATCGCCCAACCTCACATCGCAGGCTGGACCCATGGCCCGCACGGTGCAGGATGCCGCCCTGCTCCTGCAGGTCATCGCTGGACACGACTCCCGCGATCCCAGTTCCCTGCGCTCCCCGCTTCCTGATTACTCAGCTGGTCTGGGCCAGTCCATACAGGGGCTCCGCATAGCTTGGAGTGCCGACCTTGGCTATTGTCCCGTGGACCCTGAAGTGCTGGAAAGCACAGCGGCTGCCGCCCAGATGTTCCAGGAGTTCGGCTGCGTGGTCGAGGAGACGGACTTCGCCTTGGACAACCCGCTTCCTCCCTTCTACGACATCTTCTACTCCAACAACTTTGCCAGTTGGGGGCATCTGCTCGACGAGAACCCCGATGGCCTCACCGATTACGGACGCACCTTCCTCGAGCACGGCGCCCACGCCACTGGAGTCGACTTCGCCAAGGCCATCGCTGCGGTCGAGATAATGCGCGCGAGGCTGGCAGACTTGTTGGAACGCTATGACCTCCTGATGACTCCAACCGTTGCCGTCCCCGCCTTCCCTCATGGTCAGTTTCCACCCAAGATCGGCGACCGTGTAATGGAAGACGCTCGTCGCGGCTTCTCTCCATACACCCGTCCCTTCAACGTCATCGGCTCCCCCGCCGCCAGCATACCCTGCGGTATGTCCAGCGACGGCCTGCCCATCGGGCTCCACATAGTTGGACGTCATGAAGATGAAGCAACCGTACTCAAAGCATCCTCTGCCTTCGAACAGGCCCGCCCGTGGCCCCAGAGGCCTGCCGTTTCGTGAAAGAACGCTTGGACGCATGACCCCTTCCCTGCATAGAGCGGGCTTGGACTTGGGAGCGCCTTCATGGCTCTGAGCCTCACTGCCGCCTTCTCGGCCAACCCGAGGGCGCAAGCTCTTAAGGACGGCACCGTCAAGCCCGAAAATATCGACTTGGGTTTTGTCACCCTGCCTCCAGGCGAACTTTTCTATCGCAACCTGGAATACGACGAGTTTGACGTCTCCGAGATGTCCATCTCCGAGACTCTTCTGGCCAGGGAGCGTGGGGACGGCACACGCTGGGACTGGAGCGCCCTCCCCGTCTTCCTCAGCAAAGCTTTCGTCTGGCTCGACCTCTATGTCAACACCAACTCCGGCATCGAAACCCTCGGCGATCTGCGGGGCAAGCGCGTTGGCGTCCCCGACTACGATATGACGGCCGCTTTATGGATGCGCGCCACTATGAAGGAGCTTCACGGCATCGAAGCCTCGGACGTGGAGTGGTACAACGGCCGCTTGGCGGAGATGAGCCATGGCGGGGCCTTGGGCTTGGATCAGGACCCGCCGCCGGGGGTTTCCCTAAACTGGTTGACCCGTGAGCAGACGCTGGATACCATGCTGGATAGAGGCGAATTGGACGCAGCCTACGGCTTCCCTCGGGGCGGGGGCCCGGCCAACATGGGCGGCATCGACCGTTATGCAGGGACTCCCTTGGTGGGCAATCCCAATATAAGACCTCTCTTCCCCGATGGAGGCAGGGGAGTCACCGCCGACTACTACCGCAGCACCGGCATCATACCGGTGAACCATTTGGTCATTGTGCAGAACCGGGTGCTCCGTGAGCATCCGTGGGCAGCCTTGGAGCTCTTTAAGGCATTCCAAGCCTCCAAACTCGCCGCCTATGATCAAGCCCGCCGTGCCCGGTCTGGCTACCTGCTGTTCGAGGGCGACGACTTCCGTGAGCAGGCTGAACTCTTCGGAGAGGACCCGTTTCCCCTAGGCATCAGGGCCAACCGCAACATGCTGGAAACCCTCATCGCAGGCTCCATGGAGCAGGGCCTCCTGAGGCATCCGGTGCAACTTGAGGAGGTGTTCTTCGAGACCACGCTGAACACCTAGACTACCAGGGAGACCGCAGGGGCCTGACCCCAGCACAGAAGCCCATAACACAACCCCATAACAGAACAAGGAGAACTAGCCATGAGTGGACTGGTAGATGCAGACGGCCACATAAGAGACACGGAACAATATTACAGACAGTATATGGAGTCACCCTACGATAAGCGTGGTCCTGTGGGCGTTGGCTTGGACGCCTTCGATCGTGCCATGTTCGGCACCCTCGGCGGTCCCGCCTACATAGATGCCCAGAACTGGATTGACATGCTCGACCAGTCGGGCATGGAGACTACCGTTCTCTTCCCCACCATCGGCCTCGGCGTCGGCTTCCTCAACGATCCCGACTACGCGACCGCGTTCTGCCGTGCCTACAACAACTATGTGTCCGAGGAGTTTTGCAAAGTCAGCCCGCGCCTTAAGGCCGTCGCGATTCTGCCTCTGCAGGTCCCGGATGAGGCCGCCAAAGAAATACGGCGGGCGGTACAGGACCTGGGCCTGGTGGGTGGAATGCTGGCGGCCGACGGTCACTATCTTTTGGGCAAGCCCCAATACGACGAACTGTATCGAGTATCGCAGGAACTGAACACGCCATTGGCAGTCCATGCTTCCGGCTCCCTTAAGGGCCGTGGTCCTGATGAATACCTGTTCGAGCGTCTGGTGCAGGCCCACTGCCTGTCCCATCCCTACGGCCTCATGCGCCAGATGACCAGCATGCTTTTCGACGGCGTGCCCGAGCGCTTCCCAGACCTGAAACTAGCCTATCTCGAAGCTGGCGCCACCTGGATACCCTACTGGATGGACCGCATGGACGAGGAGTACGAGATCCGCGGTGAAGTGGAAGCTCCTACGCTTACCAAGAAGCCCGGTGACTACATAGTCGAGGGGAATATCTGGGTCGCATGCGAGCCTGAAGAGCGACTGCTGCCTGAGACCCTGAAGGTCATCGGCGATCACAAAGTCGTATTCGCCTCGGACTACCCCCACTGGGACGGCACCTTCCCCAACTCCCTGTTCGAGCTACAGAAGAGGCCCGATCTAACCGAGGAGCAGTTGGGCAAAATCCTCAGCGACAACCCCAAAGCCCTCTACGGCCTCGACTAGACCGGTTCCCTGTTTGCCTCAGCCTCCGTGGGACGATGTATCGGTTGAGCTAACGATCCCCACGGAGGCTGAGGGCACCCCTTGCTCTACCCCCCCGCCTGCCACATCGCAGAAGACGCCCGCTCCCGTCATCCCCCTAACAACCCGGCTTCATGGTTCCCTCTCTGGGTATGCCAATGTCCCCTTGACACGCTCCGCACAGGTGTTCTATCCTCATATCAGCGTGCGCCGAGGGCTGGCTCCGAGAGGTCATCTGGCGCGCGTTCGCTTGTCACACTCCTCTATGGAGATACAACGGACTTGAAAGACGCACCAGACTTGGGTCGAAGCCGCCGGCAGGACTGCTATTCGACGCTGTCGAATGTCGCTTGGTCTCAGTGCAGGAACATCGTGATGCTGTTTTCCCAGCCAGCATCTTGCGCACCGCGGCCGCAGCTGGCCCATAGCTGTCATTGCAGAGATTGCAGGATTCTCAGATACGAAAAAGCATGTTTCAGCTACAAACGTCCTGCAACCTCAGCTACAAACCTTGCATGCCCTTGCATATCTTGCCATAGCTGGCACGGCCCCAGCCTGCGTGGTAATGTGCAATCGCAGATACGAAAACGTGCCCGAATCGCACACGGACTGCATTAGCCACCGCATCCCTTAAACGCTCCTGAACTAAGGAGGATGCCATGGTCCCTCAAGGCCCCAGCTTGGATGACCTAGAACAGGTCGCGGAGCTTTATGGCTTCAACCTGACCGAGAACGACTTGGAGTCGTACCAAGGCCTCATGGAAGCTGCCCTGCAACGCTATGCCCGGCTGGAGGAACTCACTGAGCCCACCCTGCCGGTCAAGTACCCCCGCACCCCCGGCTATCGTCCCCAACCCGCCGACAACCCCTTGGGGGCATGGTACTGGCGCAGTGAAATCCGTGGAGCCTCATCCGGCCCGCTGTCAGGCAAGACCGTCGCCATCAAGGACAACGTTTGCGTCGCTGGCGTTCCCATGATGAACGGCACCAGCACCCTCGAGGGATACATCCCCGATGTCGACGCCACCATCGTCACCCGCATTCTCGACGCTGGTGGACACATCCTCGGCAAAGCCGTTTGTGAAAGCCTCTGCTTCTCCGGCGGTAGCCACACCTCCGACACCGGCCCGGTCCGCAACCCCCACGCCCCCGGCTACTCGGCAGGAGGCTCCTCCAGCGGGAGCGCCGCCTTGGTCGCCGCGGGAGAAGTTGATCTGGCCATCGGTGGTGACCAAGGCGGCTCCATACGCATCCCCGCCTGCTGGTGCGGCATCTACGGGCTCAAGCCCACCTACGGCTTGGTTCCCTACACCGGCGTCTTCCCCATCGAACTCACCCTAGACCACACCGGGCCCATGGCCCGCACCGTGGCCGAAGTTGCCCAACTCCTCGAGGCCATAGCCGGTCCCGACGGCCTCGACCCCCGCCAGAGCGCAGGCCTCGCACCCCAATCCTACACCCAAGCCCTTACCGGCGACGCCAGTGGACTGCGCCTAGCCATAGTGGGTGAGGGATTCGGCTGGGAAGGACTGTCTGAAGACGACGTGGACGCCATGGTTGCCGACGCCGCCAGATCCTTCGGAGAAATCGGCGCCACCGTGGCCGACGTTTCCATACCTTGGCACCGCGACGGCCCCGCCGTCTGGCAGCCCATCGCCAACGAGGGCGCCACTCGCCTCATGGTCGAAGGCAACAGCATGGGCACCAACTGGAAAGGCCATTACCTCACAGGCTTGCTCGACGTCTACGCCCGTGGTCGCATATCCCGTGCCGACGACCTCTCCGACTCTACCAAACTCACCGTGCTCTACGGTCACTACATGCAGCAGCGCTATCACGGCCGCTACTACGCCAAAGCCCAGAACCTCTCCCGGTCCCTCAAGGCCGCCTACGACGAAGCCTTCGAGCAATACGACCTTCTGGTCATGCCCACCCTCCCAATGAAGGCCACGCCTCTTCCCGATGCCGACGTCAGCCGCGAGGAGTACATGGACCGGGCCTTCGAGATGCTGGCCAACACCTGCTGCTTCAACGTTACCGGCCACCCGGCCATCAACGTCCCCATCGGCATGTCCGACGGCCGCCCCGTGGGCATGATGCTCGTAGGCCGCACCGGCGAGGACGCCACCGTCCTCCGCGCCGCCGACGCCTACCAGAAGCAGTTGGCACGCTGAGGAATAGGTCCGGCCCCAAGCCGAGGGATGAAGAGAACGCGCCCCGGTGTTAACATCGGGACGCAAACCTGATGCAGGAGGTTAAGTCATGAAAGTCCTACGCTTTCGGTCTTGGAACCTGAACGCTGACAAATTTCAGGACACCGTCAACTTCTATCGCAATGTCCTTGGCGCCGACGAGCGCACCTTCAACCAGGTTAACGGCGTCGACGTTTCACGAGTAGCCCTCGGCAACATGGTGGTTGGAGTCTTCGATGCAGAAGGTGGACCCCGTCCCGGCGTTCCTCATCACACCTTTGATATCGAAGGGCCGGAAGACCCACAGGACGCGGTGAAAGAGCTCGAGAGCCAAGGGATCGAGGTGCAGGGCGTCCGTGTCCACAACGAAGATAGCGGCTATTCCATCTACGTCAACGACCCATCGGGCAACCGCCTGGAGCTTTCCACCAGCCCGCCCGCTTAGGGCGCACCGGTTGGTCTTGGCCTATTCCCAACTATGAAGGAGCCAAAACATGAGCACATCCATTGACGCGCAGAAGCCCATGGTTCTCCATGGTACCCAGCCTTTGGACACCACCCCTCAGACCCGGGGCATGGAACGACGCCCCGGTATCGACAACAACACCACTGGAGCCAGCAAAATCTGGATGGGTAAGGTCACCTGCGTCCCCAACACCTTGGGGCCGGTTCACCACCACGGCGACGCTGAGACAGCCGCCTACGTGCTTAGCGGTTCGATCAGGGTGTACTTTGGCGAGGACTTCAAGGAATACATCGACGCCTATCCCGGCGACTACCTCTACGTACCCGCCAACACCTTGCACATTGAGGGCAACGTCACCGACGAGCCCGCCGAGGCAGTCCTCACACGCGGACCGGACAACATCGTCGTGAACGTGGGCGAATAGCCCTCCAGCCCCCCAAGAACAACATGGAGTGGCCCCGGGTTATGAATCCGACGGGGCCACTTGCTAACCGCTGCAATGGGTGTGGTTTATTGGGCCACGAAAGTCTCGGTAGTGTTGTCGTTCACTACGATCGTGTACTCCACACCTGATTCGAAGTCGGAGCCTAGTGGGATGGAGGTTTCTACCACAGGAAAGTCCGCAGTGCATATGACGAATTGGTCTGCCACCTCATGATGGGTGACCTCAATCTCAATCTCGGTAGGTTGAGTGCGCTTGATCTGATACCCATTAAACCGGGAGCACCCACTCCCCTTGGGCATCCCAGAAACGACCCGCAATGAGTACTGGGGTGGCGCACTTTCCATTACATTCAACTCGACGGTATCAACGAGCGAAGGTGCGATCAGGGAACGTGGGAACCTATCCTCCGGCAGCGAGAAAGCCCCAGTCACCTTCCCGTTCACTACAATCCGGTAGCTCTCTCCAGGTGCGAGAGACGCCTCGGTACGGGCAATAGACTCCAGTTCCACCAAGTTCTCGTCGCACGGAATAGCCCAAGCTGTCGGCGGAGGCTGCATTAACGTTACCGTGACGTTGAGGTCGTTGCCGTCCGCTCCCAGAGTCTCGGCCCCCGGACGGGAACACCCTTCCGTGGTTGACCGGTAATACTTGACCATCACCAGCAACTCCGGGTCGCCGGGTATCCACTCTGCGCTGATGACCTGCACCGGGACCTCGACCCAAGTTCGCCAGTCGCCGGTATCACTCTGCTCCACAAGCTCCGGCGGAGGCTCCACCAACACCAGTACCATGTCCACATTGGTGGGTCTCCCGCGCGTGATTACCTCGTATGCGGTGTCGTTGATGAAAGCCAGCCTGCCATCGGCCTCGATGATTCGCGCCGTTACTGAATAGCTATTCCTGTCAGAGATATCACCCGTGTTGTACCCCACCCGAAACTCTATGGGCACTTGCCCCGGATCCGATATGACTTGGCGAACGATGAGAGGAGCGGCTGCGTCGGCCAACGATACATCTCGAAGTTCGACTTCAAGGCGGGCACCAGGCGTCAGCGCGATCCTTTCGCGGTAGGTCACAGACCCTGTTACCCATTCGTCGGGGTTCTGTCCCGAAGTCACCTCCACCGTGCCGCGGCGCTCGGCCGAGTCGCCGCCACAAGCGATTGCTGCTAGCAACAGCACTCCTATGGCGATCATCGCTTGCAGGCTGGTCTTGAACGTGCTCAACATGGCGCCACCTAACCATTGCTTCATGCGGCCCTTGCTCGGGCTTACAAACTTGTGACGCAAGCCAACCACGGTTTGTTCCGTGGAGCTTGAAGTCCCCGATAATGTGGCCGCGGCCATACCGCTCAGAATGTGGCCGGGGTCATACCGTTCAGGAAAGCCCGCCGACGCTACAGGATCCCTTCCAAGAGGGAAACGCCTTCGTCGACTGTCATGGTGCGGGGGTTGAACTGCATCTGGGGCTCCGTCAAAGCGCGTGCTGTGATGCGCGGGAGGTCTCCCGCCCCTACGCCAATGTCCTGCAAGCGGGTGTTTATCCTGCAGCGCTGCATCATGCCTCTCAGGGCCTGAGCGACTTCGTTCAGTGATGAGCAGCGCATAGCCCTCAACAAAGGGTCCAGTTTGCGCTCAAATGTTGGTGCGTTCCAGTCCAGAAAAGCGGGCAGCGTCACACTGACGGCTTCGCCATGGACGGTATCGAAAAACAGGCTGAGGGGCGTTCCGAAGGCATGGGGGGCAGTGGTACGCGCGCTGCTGTAGGCCATGCCGGACAGCGAAGACGCCAGCGCGCACTTGGCCCGAGCATCGGCATTGCCTTCTATACATGACGATTCTAAGTTGTCCCTGTACAGGCTAATGCACTCCAACGCCAGCACGTCTGACACGGGCTGAGCATGGGATGACCAATATGCTTCGAAGGCACTGGTGAAGGCGTCCATTCCCGTTGCCGCCGCGAGATCCGGAGGCATGGAGACTACGAGGTCCGGGTCTACGATGGCCACCTTGGGAAAGAGGCCTGGATGAGCAAGGGGATATCGTACGGACGCTTCCTTGTCCCAGGTCACCGCAAAGGGGGTGACTTCACTGCTGCTTCCCGACGTCGTGGGCACGGCAATGCAGGGGAGTCCCTTAAAGTCGATAAGCTTGGGGTCACGTTGATAGGACATGAGGTCGGCGGGGCCCGGTGCCAATAGCGCGGTGATCTTGCCCACGTCGAGAGGGCTTCCGCCGCCTATGGCCACCACGATGTTGCATTCGTTGCTACGACAGAGGTCGATTGCCTGCTGTGTTACTTCGGGTGACGGGTTGGTAGGGACCTGTTCGAACAGTGTGATTCGATGCGAGTTCAGGCCTTGGCAGACGGCGTCGAGGACACCGTTGGCTCGCAGGCTGCTCCGCCCCGTTATCAGCAAGACCGATGCGTTGGGGCCGGCCCATTCATCCACTAGCTGCGGCAGCTGGCGTAACTGCCCCGCTCCGAATACGAAGCGCGTGGGTTGCGAGTACTCGAAGGCCTCCCGCGCAGCGGGCGACGGAACGTGGCCTTGGCTCATTGCCCTGCGTATAACCGGTTCAGATTGGCGTGCTTCGCAGGGTTGAGATCGCGTCCCTGCAGGGCCGGATGGTCAGGAGCATAGCGATGTGCTCGAAACACAGCATTGGCCCACTCGGTAGCTCCCGCCATCACCGATGCGGAGGGCTGAGTTCCCGCCTCGGTCTGGACAGCCAGCCTCGACGGGCGCTGCACACCGAATGGGTTGATGTACTCCCACACTACCTGCCGGGCAGGCGTCACCTCGAACACGCGGCCTGGCGCTCCTTCACATATCAGCGTGTTGCCGTTGGGAAGGCGCTCGCTGCTGCTGATGTTGTAGCTGTAGAAGGAGATAGGCGGGTCGCCACGATACTCCCAGCCGGTCTCGTTCGTGTTTGGGTCTACCTCGAGGATTCGCGAGAAGTTCACGCCTCGACGGTGGGCTCCGTTGTCGAATAGCAGTATCCGGCCGCTGTCTAGGTGGGTAGGATGGTGCTGGTGGGATATCTGGCCCGGACCCCATTTCCACCGGAAGTTGCCCGTCGCCTTGTCCACGATGGCAATCACGCTAGTCTGACGGAAGCTCACCAGCAGGTCGCCGTTGGGCATAACGTTCAGCGTATTCTGGTGCGTCCACTCGCGGCGCCCCTCCAAAGGACATATGAGGTCTTCATCCACATCAAGGTGCTGCCAGGCGTGCCACTCCCACACCACCTGACCGCCGGGAGTGACTTCCTGCACCACGTCGCTGACCATCTCTCTGGGGTCGTTGTCGCTGGTATAGCCTCCCTGCACCTTGGCCGATAGGTCTTCAGGCATGCGCTCGAAGAGCAAAGCCAGCGTGTTCCCATTGGGTAGACGCTCGAAGTCGTGGTGCACCATCGGGTCGTCCAGCTCCCACACTAGGTTGCTGTCCCAGTCCAGCTCTTCCAGCTTGGAGGAAGACCCACCGATGTTCCCCACGTCCACGGTCGTGGGCGGGTTGGAGCGAAGGAGAAGATTGCCATTGGGTAAAAGGTAGCCGTAGTCGATGCCAGCTTCGGAACGCCATGTATGGCAGACCCGCCCCTCCATATCCAGCAGATAGGCATTCTTGCCTCCGCCCGTACAGATGATGGTATATCCGCGGAAGGCGCGACTGGGAGAATAGTGGATAAGTCCCGAAGGGTGATGGGATGACCAGCCCATGGTGCACAGCTCCTGGTTCCAGTTTGCCAGCAGTCAGGCCCGAACGTTGCGAGTGTATCGGCGGCCAGAGTGGCCGTCAACGCTGGGCGTCAGCTTAGGCGTCGTATGCGGGGAGCTCCAATAGCGGCTGAGAGGCTGGCCGCTAGCAGGACGCTGCCGTTGATCAACAGAGCGCCTGGAGCGCCCAGGCCAGCGGCCATGGCGCCCACGCTCAAGTGGCCAATAGGCGCGGACCCGATGCTGAGAACCCACGAGCCCATTGCTCGGCCCCTCTGGTCGTTGGTTACGCTCGCCTGCATCAGGGTTTTGTACAGAGTGTCTGCCATAGAAGCGCAGCCGTTGATGAAGGCCAGCACTGCAAGGAAGACGAAAAGATTGTCGTTCACCGAAAAGGCCATTTGTCCCAAGCCGAACCCCGTGGCGGCGCCGAACATCAGGAGCCCCTTGTACTTCGTGTCACCCAAGTTGGCTAGGAGAATTAGACCGAGGACACCACCTCCCTGGCGGACCGCGGTCATGTAGCCCAACCCCTCCGGACCGACGTCCAGCACATCGCGGGCGAACACGGGCAACAGAGTCTGGTGGGTGAAGCCGAAAACCTCGGTGATCGATGTGAGCAGCATCAGAATCATCAAGGTCCGGTTCTCCCGCAGCAACCGTATGTATCCAGTGAGGTTTTGCCAGACGCTGTCCCGCTGGCTGGGCGCTGCTTGCCCCACGTCCCGCAGCGTGAACAGGCTCAGTCCTGCCAGCACATATGCCGCGGCTATCACGAGGTATTGCTCCCCCACTCCTGTGGCCCCAATCACCAAGCCTGCGATTGGCGCGCCTACCACCGCGCCAGCCCGTTGAGCCATACCACCAAGAGCAAGCCCGTTCAGGGCGTGTTGTGGGCCCACGATGTCGTAGGTGTAGGATTGGCGAATAGTCATAGTGAAAGAGAAGGCGGCCCCTGCAGCACAGGCCAGCAGGATGATGTGCCAAACGCGGGCAGTCTCGGTGAGCAGCATCAACGCGGTGATCAGAGCGATTATCCCAGCCGCAAGACTGGCCAAGCGCAGGCAGGTGCGCCTGTCCACCCTGTCGGCGATGGCGCCGGAGACGATGCCTAGGAAGAAGAAGGGAGCCATACGCGCGGCCGCCGCGACTCCCACCATGAACGCGGAGTTAGTCATCTCCAGAACAAGCCATCCCAACGCCACATGCTCCATTCCCATGGCGAGGGACTGCATTAGCGTAGCGCCCCAGAATAGCCGGAAGTCGCGATACCGGAAGGAGGTAGCCCAGCTGGCCCGGCCTGTAGGGGGAGAGTTCAGGGCCATGGGCAGTAAAGAGGACCCAATGGCATAGTGGCGGGATTATACCAGTAGGCCAACGTCCCCCGAATCTAGGACGGATACCTTAGAGAAAGTTAAGGGGAGTCACGAAGGAGAAGTGAGGCTTTATGCGTTGACGCGGTAGACCCAGATTTGGTGATAAACGTCGGGCTCACCCTTGGGGAGGCCGAGGAATGGATCGGTAACTTCCTCAAGTGTCCATGTTCCATCATTTTGCATCCGGGTCTGCTGCCGTTCGAATTCGCTGCCCGGCTGGTACATGTCCTCACGCAGGCTGAACACGACGAACCCGTTTGGCTTTGTCACACGGGCCAATTCTTCCAGTGAGGAAGCGGGTGCATGGCCAAGTGTATACACTCCCATGCTGATGACGGCCCCGAACCGGCCATTCGGGTAGTCCAGTATCTCGCCCAGCGCCATCTGGTGCAACTCTCGGTACACACCCTTGGAGCCCGCCTCATCCAGCATCCCTTGGGAGAGGTCCATGGCCACTAGGTCCTTGTAGCCCATACCTGCCAGAATCTCGCCCGCAAGGCCGGTGCCAGCCCCAGCGTCCAGTATCGGAGTGTCCTGTGGGGCGTGACGGGCCAGTGCCTCTGCCCCCCGCTGGGGTACTATCCAGCCGAAGTCTTTCTCCAAGTCGGAGTCGTAGTCCTTGGCCCACTGGTCATACCGCTCCTCCAACTCTTGGTTGTTGGTGGAGGCGTATACCCACTGTACCCGGTTGTGCTGTTCCATGTATCTCCCTAGTCGTGCCCGAGTGAGCCTAGGTTACGGGCTATTTTCGGCAGATATAGAGGGCCCACCCTATTTCACGTGTGTCCACTGCCAGTGCTGTCTCCTTGTAGGCATGGGCCAAGTATTCGGACCGCTCCGTGAGATGACCGCCGATCCGTTGGGAGGCTACGTCGGAGAGGTGAAGATAGCTCAGCTTGAGGTGGTGGGAGTAGTTGTGGGCCTCCAACACTTGGAAGCCAGCCTCCTGCAGCGCGTCCTGGTAGCTCGTGAAATTGAATGGTGTATCGAACAGCAGGCGCTCATAGACATGCTTCCACGCGTTCTCGCTGATGTCCGGGCGTGGCTTGTACAGGTCGTCGAACACTAGAGTCCCACCGGGGGCCAATACCCGGTAAGCTTCCTCCAACGTCTTCTGCTTATCGGGTATGTGATAGAAGGAGGCTTGGCTCCACACATGGGTGAAGGCCCCATCTCCGAAGGGCAGGTCGGTGGCCGACGCCTTCTCGAAAGACACATGGGCCTGCACGTCAGGCACTAAGGTCTTGAGCCTTTCCTTGGCCCCCTCCACTCTCACGCCGCTGAGGTCGATGCCCACGACCTTGCAACCAGTGTTCTCGTACAGCCAGGTACAGGCGTTGCCGTTGCCGCAGCCGATGTCCAGCACCGTAGCCTTGGTGTCGATGCCTCCCCTGCGGGCCATGATGTGATTGAGGTTGGCCCCAGCCTTCAGGAAGTCTGAGCCCGTGCTCTCATCGAAGACTCCCCAATGTACGCTGCCGTTGGGGTCCCATATCTCGCGATATACAACGTCCTCGGCGTCGTAGTAAACCTCGGTCTCGCGCTCAGTGAACTGGCTCGTACTCATACGCCGTCGCTCCTTCCAGGTATTCGACGAATCGGTTCTCCTCGTCGACCAGAATCATCTTGGGCTCGATGGGTGCCTCAGTAACTTCAAAAGAGAGAATGATGACGCAGTCACCCTGGTTCACGAGCTTGGCAGCTGCGCCCTGTATGGCTATATCGCCCTTGCCGGCAGGACCTGGTATCACGTAGGTCTCCAGACGAGCGCCATTGTCGATGTCGCATACCATGACCTTCTCGTTGGGCCAGAGATCGACCCTGCGCATAAGGTCTTCATCTATCACGATGCTGCCGATGTAATCGGGGTTCGCCTCTGTGACGTAGGCGCGGTGAATCTTTGATCGAAGAACGACTCTCATCCCTGTTCCTCCCAGTTGGTGTACCCAACGGCGCACATGGTTGTATCCCAAGGGGATTGGCCGCTGGATTGGTTCAGTGGGTCCGTCGCAGACACATGGGCGCGCAGCCCTAGGGAAGCGGAATGTGGGTGAAGTAAGAGGCGCCTGCGCGGCGGGCTATATTGGAATGAGGGACGCTAAGTCTCAGTGGGAAGGAACTGCTTGATCCTAGCCCTGGAGCGCTTGTCGGGCAGGGGGTCCGTGCCCCTTATGATTCTTAGGGAAGTCACACTGAAAACTTAGCTGGATATCCTCCCCTTGTCAACCTTGCCTTGTTGCGAAGCCCCGGTAAGGAACTGACCGGGCTTTATCAGAACCAGATGCCGCGGGTAGGGCTTCAAACAGTGGCCTCAAGCACGTATGCTTGCTGGCAGTCTGGAATTGACCCGCATTGAGAGGAGGCCCCATGGAGATTGAGAACAAGCTGAAGCAGTTAGGTTATGAACTGCCCCCAGCGCCAGCGCCGGTAGCAAACTACGTGCGTGCCGTGCAAACTGGCAACCTTGTGTATATGGCGGGTCAGGTGCCCGTCTTGACCGACGGCAGCTACTTGCATGTCGGGAAGCTGGGCAGTGATGTGACCGTCGAAGAGGGCTACGCATGTTCTCGTCTGTGCATCATCAACTCGCTTGCGGGCCTCAAGCTCGCCATTGGAGACCTGGATCGGGTCACGCGTATAGTGAAGCTCCTTGCCATGATCAACTGTGCGCCCGATTTCGGTCAGACACCGCAGGTGGCGAATGGTGCCTCGGACCTTCTGGTCGAACTGTATGGCGAATCGGGTCGGCATGCTCGCTCTGCCGTGGGCATGGGAAGCCTGCCTGACCGGGTCCCCGTGGAGATCGAGATGATTGTGGAGGTTCGGGACTAGCGTCCCCAGGTTACCACTCGTCAAGTGGTAGCCCCTATGACAACCAAGGCCACCCCGGCGACGCTCAGCGTTGTCCCGAGCACCAAGCCGAGGTTCACAGCCTCCAGCCGTTGCAGAAACACGTGGGACAGCAACAGTATCAGCAGCGGGCTGGAGGAATATATCGGTGTGACGACGGTCGCCGGGGCTTGGCTTAGGGAGCCATAGAGCAGCAGGGCGCCGCCCCCTTGGAAGAGTCCTGCCAGCACGCAAATGCCGAGATGCCTAGGAGGCGACTGGCGAAATCCGGGGACAATTCGCCGGTGGCTCATGAGGCCCAGCATCACAAAGCCGAAGGTCATGGCGCAGGCGGCGGTTACGAATGGTGAGGCGTAGCTGGATACGATGTGCCTGCCCACTACAGCGACGCCTCCAAAGGCCAAGGCCGAGCCGATTGCGAAGAGGAATCCCAAACGATTGGTTACGACCCCTTCAAGGTTGGCGGAGGAAATTACCCCCGCACGCACCACGAGGGCCAACCCGAAAGCCATGAGCGGTGTGCCCAGAATCACCAGTTGAGTGGGCCTCTCACCTAAGAAGAGCATGGCCAAACCAAAGGCTAGGACCGGTGAGATGGAGAAGATGGGCGACGCCCGGGCGGCGCCCACCATGGAGATGGCAGTGTAGTTCAGCAGCCTCCCCAGCGGGTAGGCCAGTGTCCCCTGCAGCACCAGCCATAGTAGGGTGTTGCCTGACAGGCTTGTCATCTCCGAGGCGTTGAAGATGAACGCTAGGATCAGGGCCAGCAGGGCGCTTACCCCAACTGAAATAACGGTGACCACCACTGCGGACACGCGTTGGGTGCCTATTCGGATGAAGATGGTGCCGATGCCAAAGATGATGGCTGACGACGCCGCGAGGACTATGGCAAAAGCCAAGTTAACCTACATGTCCAGAATGAGCGTGGACCAGCCGAAGTCCCGAGCCCCTAGCCCCTCGGCAGTGTAGGGGTTGTAGTACTCCCGGATCCCCGATTTTTCGATGCATTCCTGGCTGCGATCGACTATGTGGGCTGCAAGGTCATGGTAGCCGTGCCTACGCAGTCCGTGGACTAGGAACCAGTTGGTGTTCATCCAACTGGGGCCGCGCCAGATGAATCCTCGAGGATTTCCCGGCATGAACTTGGGGTCAGAGGCGGGCACTGAAGGGACGGGGTACGGGAGCCAGAAGTGATCGGGAGAGGTGAGCCATTCGTCGACCAGCCGCTCGACGTACCGCCGTGGCAGGTCGTCCAATATCAGGGGCATGAGCGAGCTGATGGTCACCACTTTCACCGGCTTTTCGGCTACGCCTGACAGATCGAAGAAGGCACCTGCTTCGTCATCCCAGCACTTGGCTAGAAGTGCTGCGCGAGTCCTGTCTGCCTGCTGGGCGAACTCCCTGCCCTCGCCCTCCTCGCCCAACAAGCGAGCTAGGGAGCGCAGGCCCATGACGTATATCGAGTTTACCAGCACGTCTTCGAAGTGGAACATATCGGCTGCCAGGATGCGACGATCGTCGCCACGCATCGGTTCGTAGGCCTCGTACACCTTGCTTAGGGCTGCGATAAAGCCCTGGTTGGTCAGATATTCCAAGTCCAAGGCTTCGTCGTACTTAGGAGAGCAATCGGTACCTGCTTCCTCTGGCTGTATGACGGCGATGAGGCCGTCACCGTCGGGGTCGCGGTTCTGGGAAAGCCAGCGGTAGAAGGCGGTCAGGATAGGCAGCGCCGACTGTAGGAAGGCATCGTCACCGGTGGCTTCATACACCCGCTCCACCGCGTACGCGATGATCGGCGGCTGCATGGTGGCGCTCGTGTTGGGATTGGTCATACCGACGATGTTGCGGGCCAGAAAGTCTGGCTGCTTGTCCATCTCCCAGAAGATGATGTGAGGGATGAAGCCGTCGGGCTGCGCCCCGCTCATCAGCGTCCTCAACTCAGCAACTGCTTGTTGCTTGTCGAGATGAGTGAGGGCGATGGCATGGAAGCAGGAGTCCCAGAACCACTGGAAGGGGTAGCCCGTCAGCGAGGGCACCACGAAGCTATACTCCTTGCCGTTCCAGTCGGCCACTCCTTGTCTAAGGTTGCTGAGCAGTATCTTACGGGCCGCCTCTTCCAGTTCCTGTCGTTCCATTAGGCTGGTCTCCTTGGACAAGTAGGACTTATTGGGCGCGAGGGTTCTGGCATTCTAGGGCATTTTCGTGGGGTTGGGGCGCCTATCGGTAGCTCGAATGTCACATCAATCGTATGTGGGAAGGCTCTTTGGTATCTATAGCCCGTGACATTTCTGACACAGTCATAGCTGGGTCAGCGATGGCACACTGTGACTTGGTGGTTTGGTCACCGGCCAGGCGTGAGAGAGGATTCTCCTTCTTGGTAGAGCGCCAGATATTTCTGGGCGACGGCGGACCACGTCAGATGTTCGAGGGCGTATTCGCGTCCCTGACGTCCGAGGGTAGTGCGGTAGTCGTCATCGTTGACCAAGCGTACCAAGCCCTCTATGGCAGCGGCTTGGTCGAAGCGGGGGGTGACTACGGCACCCGCGGCCAGCACCTCGGAGTTGGCGCCTACGTCGTGAGTCAAAACGGGCAAGTTGTAGAGCATGGCCTCGGCGTATACCAGGCCGAATGCTTCGTAGTGAGAGAAGAGGACAAACATGTCGGATGCGGTATACCACTCTGCCAGTTCCTGGTCCGACACTTCGCCGGTGATGAGCACCTCCGACTCCAGACCCGAGGTGGAAACGAGCTGGCGTATGGCCTCCTCGTCGCCCTCGTCCCGTCCCACCAGCACCAGCCTTGCTGGCTTGGTGAAGCTGGCTCGGGCCTGTTGGTATGTCTCAACGAGCCACATCTGACCCTTGTGCTTCCCCAACCTGCCCACGCAGAGAATTGTGATCACCTCACCCCCGGTGCCTTGGGAGGACATACCGGTCTCCGACGCGCCCCAACCAATGATCTCCATCTTGTGGGACGGAATCCAGTATGCGCGGCCTACCGCCTGCTGCTCCAGCGTGGTGAGGGGCACCACCCTATCCATGCGACGGCAGATGAAGCTGTTAAGGGGACGCAGCCACTGCTTTGTGAGGGGCAGGGTGTGGAAGGATGGTGTGAATATGAACTTGGCCCGACCTCTGTAGTGAAACCAGCTCCAGAAGTGGCCCCAGAACCATCCATCTCCCACAAAGTGGACTACATCCGGGTCGAACTCCTTGAGGTAGCGGTCCACCTGTGAGGGTGGGAACCACACAAGAGGCACCGAGAACACGGGAGGAGCGCGCCGTGGGAAGCCATCCAACCGCCAGATGCGTATCCCGTCCTCGGTAACGTCTCGGTCAGGCCAGTCGGGTTGTGGTATGCGAGGGAAAGCATATTTGGTGGTCAGGACGCCGATTTCGTCCACTGCCTGCGAGCGCAGCAGTTGCAATGAGAGCTGTTCTATGGCCCGTTCGATGCCACCCAGATATGGGCGGAAATAAGGGCTCAAGAACAGTATCCTCAAGTGGCGTCCCTTTCTCGGTTCTCACAGGACCGGATACAGGAAGGAAGGCCCAATCCTACACCCCTCTAGATGAATCGCCAACCGCGGGATTGGCTACGAGCGGGTCTTTGCTACAATAGGCGTCGCTGCTAGTAGGTCACTAAACAGGAGGCATGCAGTATGGCGGGACAGATCGGGTTGGCAGGCGGTGAGGAATTCCGGGCCGGCTGTGAGGATATGGACCGCGAAATCATCAGAGCCTCCGGCCAGAGCCCTGCCAAAGTGCTCATTGTTCCAACGGCACAGCTAACGGGCCCAGCAAAAGCTGCCAACGACGGCACCACTCACTTCGGTGCGCTGGGAGGGGATGCCTCGGCGCTGATGGTGTTGAACGGCGAGGACGCCCAAGACCCCAAGTTCGTGGAGAGGGTGGCTGGTGCTGGGGTGATATACTTCACCGGAGGCAGCCCAGACCACCTGCTTTCCGTCCTCAGAAACTCTCCCCTTATGGAAGCTGTGCTCCAAGCCCACGCTGCCGGGGCCGTGGTGGCTGGCTCCAGCGCTGGGGCCATGGTGATGGGAAGCATGATGCGGCGGCCCTCCAGCGGCGGGTGGCTTGAAGCGTTGGGGGTGGTACCCGGTGTGGGTGTGCTGCCCCATCACGAGCGACGGGACCCCGAGGAGACGTGGCTCGATCTCAAGAAAAGCGCCCCCAAGGGTCTAACCGTCTTGGGTGTTGATGCAAGAGCGGGCTGCTTGGGCAACCCCGGCGGTTGGCGGGTGGTGGGTTCGGGCAACGTTACCGTCTATCGCGACGGCTGGCAGGTGTTCAAGCCGGGCGAAAGCCTACCAGCCGTCGTCTAATCCCACTTTCAGGTTGGCAGCGGACCGTCATACGAATCGGACTTTCCTACAGGTGAGGGAGGACAGCATGACCGGTGCGGGTGTGCCCCAAGACAGTTGGGCCGAGATTGGCGACCTCACCATGCGCTACATGGATTGGGGTGGCGACGGCCCGCCCGTGATCGCCCTCCACGGCTTGGCATCGTCGGGCCACTGGTATGATCTGGTGGCGCCCTACCTGCGAGACCGCTTCCGCATCATCGCACCCGACCAGCGGGGACACGGAAAGACGACCCAAGCCAGCACCGGCTACGACTGGGGCACGCTGGCAGGAGATGTCACACGTCTGATGGACCATTTGGGCATAGAGAACGCGTCAGTACTGGGCCACTCTTGGGGTGGCCACGTAGCCAGCAATCTCACGGTTCGCCATCCCGACAGGGTTACCGGCGCGGTGCTCATCGACGGTGGCTTCCAAGACGGCACGATACGGCCGGGAGCGACTTGGGAGGCCTTTCGCAACAGGGTGCGTCCGCGTGACGTCTCGGGGAACAAAGAGGAGTTCCTCGGACGCCTGCGTGAACAGTTGTCAGACTGCTGGAGCGACCAGTTGGAGGGCATCGTGCTGTCGATGGTCTACGAGGACGAAGCTGGGCAGATACAGGATATCCTCCGTCCTGAGAACCATGCCCAGGTCATCCAACAGATGTGGGACGAGCCAGCTTCGAAGGTGCTTCCAAGAGTGCAGAAGCCAACGCTGATTGTGCCAGCCGAGCCCCGTCCCGAGCGGGCAAACAGCGAGTTCTCCGTCATGCGGCGGGAGCAGGTCGCTATGGCGTCGCGGGTCATAGATGCCTGTCAGGTGCAGTGGATTTCCGACACCAGCCATGATATTGGATACCACCAACCGGAGGAGTTGGCGCGGGTGGTAATTGGGTTCTTGGATTCGCTTTAGGGGAGCACGGGCGGACTGGGTAGCGCGCCGGATGTTCCAGCACCGGAAACCATGGCGGAGGCGCGGTGGATACCGGAGGAACAGTAGAGCAGGCAGACTCTGAAGACCGTATCCCCAGCGACCGTGGCATCGTAGATAGCCGGGAACCTGTAACGCCCCGGCAGGCGTCACGATGTGATTTGGTCCTGAAAGCGGTCCAAGCGGAACAGAGAAATGTCGTGGCTGCTGCTTCCGTTCTGTGCCAAGTCCGCCAGCACCTCTCCAATGACGCTGCAGAACTTGAATCCGTGACCGGAAAAGCCGGTTGCCAGCACGACTTGAGGGGCTTCTGGGTGCAGGTCGATGATAAAGTGCTCGTCGGTGGTGTTAGTAAATATGCAGGTCTTGAGTGCCATAGTGGGGCCATCGGCTTGCGGGAAGTAACGACGTAGCAGCACCCGCAACGTCTCTTCATCTCGCTGGTTGGGTTCCCGGTCCATGGTGTCGGGGTGTATGGCCTCCTCAAGGTGGTGGTAGCGCCCCACCTTCAGGCCGGGGACGCCATATATCGGGAGGCCGTAGTACCTGCCTTCCTCGGCCATGAGGTTGAACACGGGGAAACGGTCGGGGTGGAACGCTTCGACGCTGCTGGGTTGGAACCACCCCATCACCTGCCTCTCGGGCTGTACCGCATGCGCCAACTCGGGGACTAGGGTGGAGGCCCATGCTCCAGCGCTCACAACCAAGCGCCGGGCGGTGTACGTGTCACGATCAGTTCGCACACGTACCCCATCGCCGTCGGGCTCCCAAGCTATCACTTGCTCGCGCCCGCGAATCTCAGCTCCCGCACCGATGGCGCCCTTCACGTGGGCCACGATGCACCGCTCCGGCAATACGAACCCACCATCGGGCTGGTGGATGGCATGCAAGTCCTCGGGCATGCAGTAGCCGGGGAAGCGTTGGTTGATTTCGCGCCCCGATAGGGCTTCATACGGGAGGCCGTGAAGCTCGCAGGACTCCAGAGAACCTTGGAACACCATACTCCCTTCTGGACCAATATCCAGGGATCCGGTGGTGACGAGGAGCTGTTCTTGGGCTTTGTCCTCCAAGTCGTGCCAAAGCTCGAAGGCCCGGTGTAGCAACGGAACGTAGGAGGGGTCCTCACAGTAGGCCAGCCTTATGATGCGGGTGACGCCGTGAGAGGAGCCCATGACGTTGGGAATGTCGTGGCTGTCGAGTCCCAACACGCGTTGTCCGCGGTGGGCTAGGTGGTAAGCCGCGGCGCTACCCATTCCCCCCATTCCCAGTACGATGGTGTCGTAGCCAGACATCCGTCTCCTTTCCGTCGCGTTAACGTTGCCAAGTGGGAGTGCCCGCGGTTAAAGTATAAACCTGTCCTCGTCTTTATATCTGCTGCGTGAGGATGGCTCATCGGGCACGTGAGGATGGCGCTGTCGGTGATTTCCCCACGCCGTTTAGTGTCTGGGCAACGATGAAAGGGTTGGGAAGGACACTTATTGCACGATCCGTACGCCTTGATGTAACACGTTAGGGTTGACAATGGCATAATATGGTACGAGAACCTTGTCGGAATCCTTTGCTGCCGTATCACAGCTAGCTTGTTCCGGTGGGAGATGTGAAAGGAAGCCTCATGTGGAATCTGTGAGAAGTGGCAGGGGTTTGTGCATTGATGGGAATTGAGGAGAGAGGTTGACAAGCCCGCCAACGTTTTGGCTACATACGTTGAATAGGAGTATAAGTTGAATAGGAGTATAATTGGCTGTCCTCTGAAGGGCAGAGACCAGCGGCACTCCGCTATGTCCAGCCTTCCAGACTAGAGATGGGCTCCCCAGTATCCGGTGGACGAACTGGGGCCATACAGAAATGGCAGCAGGAGCCACAGTCGCAATACTAAGGAGAAGGGCCGTATGGGGGTTAGCACAGAGCGACAAGGAGACACTCTAATAGCCAAGACTGACGGAAGAGTAGACGGGGCTAACGCCCGTGAATTCCAGTCCGCGCTAGAGTCAGCTATAGACGCCAATGAGCGGGCCGTCATCTTAGACATGGAGGAGTTGTCCTACATCAGTAGCGCGGGCCTCCGGGTGATATTGTTAACGGCCAAGAACCTGCGCAGCCAGAACGCCAAGTTCGCGGTGTGCTCGTTGTCGGCCCCGATCCGCGAAGTCTTCGAGATCAGCGGCTTCGACAAAATCATCTCCATCCACTCTACGCAAGCCGAGGCGCTGGCATCCTTCAAAGACTAGCTGGCCCGGACCAAGCACTCGGCTCTGGGGCGGTCGGTAGACATACCCTGATTGGGTGTGCGCTACCGAAGGGCTCGTGAAGCAAGGTAGGAGTACTGTTGGATGGCGGAAGCTGAAGCACAAGCCCAAGAGAATTATAAGATATTAGTCGTCGACGACGAGCCGGATCTGGAACCGCTTATGCTCCAGCGCATGCGTCGGAGCATAAGGTCGGGCCGGTACAGCTTTGTATTTGCCCACAACGGCCTTGAGGCGCTGGAAGTGCTCCAGCGCGAAGAGGACATAGATATGGTTCTTTCCGACATCAACATGCCCCAAATGGACGGGCTGACGCTCTTGGAGCAAATACCCAAGGTGGACCCCAACGTCCGCTCCGTGATCATTTCGGCATACGGCGATATGAAGAACATCCGAACCGCAATGAACCGTGGTGCTTTTGATTTCGTCACCAAACCGCTGGACTTCGAAGACCTGCAGGTCACTATCGAGAGGACCCTTCGCAACATGGCCGAGTGGCGAGAGGCCCTCATGTCTCGCGATAAACTGGTGGCCCTGCAGAACGAACTGGATGTGGCTCGGACCATGCAGCAGTCTATTTTGCCCACCCAGTTCCCGGTAGGGTCGGACTATAAGGTATTCGGCAAGATGCAGGCGGCTCGGAATGTGGGTGGTGATTTCTTCGACGTTCTGTACCTGACAGACAACCGGGTAGGGTTGGCCGTCGCCGATGTTTCCGACAAGGGTGTCCCGGCAGCCCTCTTCATGATGTCCAGCCGCACCCTGCTCAAAGGAGCGGCCATAGGGTTGGATGCGCCCGGGCTAGTGCTGAAGGAAGTCAATGACCTTCTTCTGGAGAACAATGAGGGTGCGATGTTCGTCACCGTGCTCTATGCGGTTTATGAGCCTTCGACAAGGCAGTTGACCTACGCCAACGGTGGACACAATACGCCCCTGGTCATACACAAAGACGGGTCGACTGAGTTGCTGCCCCTGACGGGTGGCATCGCACTGGGTGTCTTCCCCGAGTACGATTTCGAACAGACCACGGTGACATTGCAGTCTGGCGACACCGTAGTTTTCTATACCGACGGCGTCACAGAGGCCATGAACGCTGATGGAGACCAGTTCGGGATAGAGCCACTGCAGGAACTGTTTGGCGCAAATCCCCTCCACGATCCAGAGGAGGTGACTAACGCCGTGTTTGACGCCGTGAACGCGTTTGCAGGAGAAACGCCCCAGTCAGATGACATCACATGTCTGTCCTTTTGCTGTAGCGAGGCGTAGCCGTGAGTGCAACGCTGGACTTAACGGTGGAGACCCGCATCGAGGAGATGGAGAGGATGGCCGCGGCCGTGGAGGGTTTGGGGGAGGAGGAGGACTGGCCTCCTGCCCTTACATTCCAAGTGAACCTGGTCCTCGAGGAATTGTGGCTCAACGTCCTGAACTATGGACACGAAGAGGGTTGTCACGAAGTGCTCATACGGCTGGTCTCGGAAGATGAGTCACTGACAATCGAGATCACGGATGACGGTAGGCCCTTCGATCCCTTGGAAGACGCCCCCCTCCCTGACACCGCAGGTGAGTTGGGTGATCGGCATATAGGGGGACTCGGCATCCACCTGGTGCGCACCATGATGGACGAACTCGAATATAGGCGTGAGGAAGGGAAGAATCGCCTGATCCTGGTTAAGCGCAGGGACGAGTGAGACTTCTCCGGCCACCCGGTAATATACCCTTCCTCGTGTATATCACTGATGGGGCACTCTCCAACTTTTGCTCTTGGTCACGCGTAGGGACGAGTGAGACTTCTCCGGCTACCCACTGACATCCTCTTCCTAGTGGGCATCATTGGTGGGGTGTTCCTCACCTTCATTGTCAGCATATCAGTATGGTTTGTTCTTGGTCGCGTCGACATCACTGGTGGCACCACCAGTATGGATGAATTCCCTGAGCACCCCTCTTCACCCACCATTGCTAGCACCCCACACCCTGTAGCAATGGGGATAACCGGCGATAAGGTGGTTTTCGGCCAGTCTGCTGCCTTCAGCGGTCGTGCGCAGGAACTCGGTATTGGTATGCAGCTGGGGATCCTCGCAGCTTTTAAGGAGGCGAACGACAACGGCGGCGTCCATGGCAGGAAGTTGGAGTTGATACCACGGGACGATGCGTATGAGCCGGAGGCAGCTATCGCCAACACGACCGGCCTTATTGATGATGAGGGTGTCTTCGCGCTCATAGGCGCAGTGGGTACGCCTACATCCCGGTCAGCAGTCCCCGTAGCCGAATCTAAGGGTGTCCCTTACATTGGCGCCTTCACTGGCGCTGGCCTCTTGAGGGACGATGACTTGAAGTATGTTATCAACCTCCGGGCTTCGTACAACCAGGAGACCAAGACGATGGTGACCCGGTTGACCGAAGACTTGGGCATCCAGCGCATCAGCATTCTGTACCAAGATGACTCCTATGGCTTGGCGGGCTATCATGGCGTGATTGCCGCCTTGGAAGACTTGGATATGGAGCCAGCCTCCGTGGGCGTATATACGCGAAATACGCTGGCAGTCAAGACGGGTCTCTTGGACGTGAATCGCGCGGCCCCTCAGGCGGTCATCGTGATTGGCGCCTATGAGCCTGTGGCGGAACTGATTCTATGGGCTCGGCATCTTGGGATAAATGCAGTCTTCATGAACATCTCTTTCGTGGGCAGTAATGCTCTGGCAGAGGCATTGGGACCGGAAGGAAAGGGAGTATTCGTGACGCAGGTAGTGCCTTTCCCTCTACCTACGGAGGATTCGCCCCCTGTGGTCCATTCCTATGTTCAGGCGCTCGAGGATCATGCTCCTGATGCGGCCCCGGGGTTTGTGTCCTTGGAAGGCTACCTAGCGGGACGTCTTGCTATCGCCGGACTTGAGAGGTGTGGCAGGGACTTGGACCGTGATTGCTTCCTTGCAGGCCTTCGGGCGACGCGGAATGACCTTGACGGTTTTGACCTGCTCTATGAAGACGAGGATGACAATCAGGGGTCAGACGCTGTATTTTTGACAGTCATCGATCGTGATGGCAACTATCGCGCAATAGAAACGCTTCGAGAGATAGTGCCATGAGAGACCGGCTGAAAAGACTGTGGGATAGCCATACACGCGTTTCCACGCAGTTGCATATCGCCATCTGGGGTGCAATTGCCCTCACGGTGTGCGCCAGTGTGGTGGGCTGGCTCTCGTTCAACCGTGTGGGCGACGCTCAGGACCGGGTCAATGAGGGCAGCATACCGGAAATGGAAGCTTCCTTCGGAGTAGCCCAATACAGTGGCGTACTTGTTGCGGCTGCACCCCGCCTCACTGGGGCCGCGACGGCTCAGGAGTTCGATGAAGTGGTGAATAGCATCGAGGACTCCCAAATTGCTTTTGAACAGCAACTTACCCTCCTTCAACAGACAGGTGTTGACGAAGACAGTTTCAGCCAGATACGTGGCCACGCGGATACCTTGGATGCCAACATCAACAAGATCAAGGACGCGACGTCACAGACCTTCAGACTGGATGAGCAAACTGCGGGCTTGGGTCTTGAATTAGCGGCGATGCGTATCGAATTGGACGCCATCCTATTGGAGGCTATCGATGACCAGCTCTTTTTTATAATGGAAGGTTATCGCACTCCTGAAAACCCTCTGCATAACGATCCTTCGGACCCCGATCGTGAGGCAGGCGTTCCACCTCCTCTGGCCTTACGCTCTGCCCACTTGTCGGCCAAAGAGGTGGGCCACTACCGCTATCTAGCCCAGTTGCAGGTTAATGCTAACGTTGCGATGGAACTGCTGGCCAACGCTTTCACCGTCTCCGAGGCATCCCAGATAGAACCCCTGCGAGAACGTTTCGAAGCTGCTAAAGGTAGAATTGACCGCAACTTGGCTGGCTTGGAGGACTCACCTCTACGAGATGAGGTGGCTCCCATATTCGGCCGGTTGTTCGAGCTGGGCATTGGCGAGAATGACGGGTTCGACCTTCTGGAGTCGCGGCTTCAGTTGATACAGGCTCAGCGAGAACTTCTGAACAGCAACCGGGAGATTGCCATCGCCATGCTGGGGGACGTCAACTCACAAGTGGGAGTTGCCCGTCTGAGCGCAGATGGAGCAACCCGAGCGTCGAGTCAAGCCATCCTAACCGGCAAAATACTCCTGATGGTCATCACTGGTATAAGCGTCGCCGGAGGCGCCCTGATTGCTTCGATTTTCGTGGGGCGCATATTGGTGCGACGACTAAAGTTCCTCGCGGAGCGCATGCGGCAAATGGCGGATGGCGACCTCGAAGGAGTGGTAGAGGTAGATGGGCGGGACGAGGTCGCAGAGATGGCAGCGGCCTTGGAGGTGTTCCGCAGACACGCCTTGGAAGTACAGCGCCTCAACTTAGTGGAACAGTTGGCCGAGGAGCTGCGAGGCAAGAATGATGAACTCGAAGCAGTGTTGGAAGACCTGAAAATAGCGCAGGACCAGATCGTGATGCGGGACAAACTGGCCGCCCTGGGTGAGTTGACCGCCGGCGTCGCCCACGAAATACGTAACCCCCTCAACTTCGTCAACAATTTCTCCGAGGTATCTCAAGAACTCATCAAGGAACTCGAGGAGGTGCTTCAGAAGCAAGGCGTAGAGATCCCTGATGAACAGAGCGGCTTAGTGGACGATGTTTTGGACGATCTGCGGGAGAACTTAGGGCGGATCCGCAACCATGGCGAACGGGCCAACCGTATTGTACAAGATATGCTGCAGATGGGGCGCGATTCCGGCCAAAGCCAGTCCTCCGACATCAACAACCTGCTGGATGAGCACGCCCGGCTTGCGTATCACAGCGCCCGGGCTACCGACCCCAACTTCCAACTGGATCTGAAGCAAGAACTGGACCCCGATATGGGTGAGATCGAAGTGATCCCGCAGGAAATCGGTCGCGTCTTTCTCAACATGGTAAGCAATGCGTGTTACGCCACCGACGAGAAACGACGCAAGGTATCCGAATCAGGCGACAAGTCCTATATGCCGACGCTGCTGCTGACCACCAAACGGCACGAGGACCATGTAGAGATTGGCATCCGGGATAACGGCTCCGGGATGCCACCGGAGGTTATCGAGAAGATATTCCTTCCCTTCTTCACTACCAAGCCGACGGACAAAGGCACTGGCCTCGGCCTTGCCATGTGCAACGATATAGTCCGGAAGCACGGAGGCTCCATCGACGTCGAGTCTGCTCCCAACGAATTCACGCAGATGACTGTCTCACTCCCATTGATTCCACCGCCTAATGTTGCCTTGGAAGCCGAACAGACTCCAGCCTCATCCCGAGGTACTGCAGACAACGAGGATGAAGGCGACGAGGAAGCGGGCGAAATGGCAAAGGTGGAGGCATAGGCGACCTTTATGAATTTTGATGGCTACCAACTGGAACCAACCGTATACGACGAGGTGTTCAATCCCGACGGTTCTCCTAGAGACCACTGCCTTGATCTCTACGAAACGCTGACTGAACTGCCCGCGGAAGACCTCGCATCTATTCAGGAACGTGTGACCCGCTCCTTCTCCAACGAAGGGATCTCGTTCACGGTCTATGGTGATGAGGAAGGGGAAGAGAGAATCATACCTGTGGACTGCGTCCCACGTGTGATTTCCCATGCCGAGTGGAGCTTCTTGGAAAGAGGCCTGACCCAGCGTCTGAAGGCGCTTAACATGTTCCTTGAAGACGTTTACAACCAAGGGCGAATCATTGAAGACGGAGTGATTCCTGTAGATGTGGTCCGTGGGTGCCCCCAATACCGTGTGGAAATGCGTGGATTCGCAGCCCCGTATGGCACTTGGGTTTCGATCTGCGGCACGGACTTGGTGCGTACCAACGACGGGTTTTACGTGCTGGAGGACAATCTCCGGGTCCCATCCGGCGTCTCATACATGATCGCAAACAGGAAAGCAGTCAAGGCTAACCTGCGTCGTCTGTATCGCAGTTCGCGAGTTCAGGAAGTGGAGCACTACGGGCGTTTGCTGCTAAAGACTCTGGTGGAAATGGCTCCACGAGGCGGGTCAGAGCCCACCATAGCCCTGCTGACTCCAGGTGTGTACAACTCTGCATTCTACGAGCACATGTTCCTAGCCCGCGAATTGGGCGCTGAGCTAGTGGAGGGTCGGGACCTGCTGGTGGAAGACGGCTTCGTCTATATGCGCACGACGACCGGCTTGCGGCGTGTGGATGTGGTATACCGGCGTGTGGACGACGACTTCATTGACCCGCTTGTTTTTCGTTCTGACTCCCTCTTGGGGGTGCCTGGGCTGCTTCACGCCTACAAGCTGGGCAACGTTGGCTTGGTCAACGCTCCGGGCACTGGCGTGGCGGACGACAAGAGCGTCTATGCTTACGTCGGCGACATGGTGCGCTACTACCTGTCCGAAGAACCCCTACTGGCCAGCGTTGAAACCTACCTTTGCCGGCGTCCTCAGGACTTGGAATTTACACTGGACAATCTGGAAAGCCTGGTAGTTAAACGTGTGGGAGGCTCCGGTGGGTACGGCATGCTTATCGGACCCCATGCCACCCAGCAGGAGAGGGACGACTACGCTGTGGAGTTGCGCGCGGACCCTGCCGATTTCATCGCCCAACCGGTGCTCGCCCTCTCGAGGTCACCATGCTTGATCGAGGGCAATTTCGAGCCTCGACACGTAGACCTGCGCCCCTTTGTGCTTCACGGCCAAGAGACGCGCATGGTTGCTGGTGCCTTCTGTCGGGTCGCTCTGCGTCGCGGCAGCCTCGTGGTTAACTCGAGCCAAGGCGGCGGAGGCAAGGACCTGTGGGTTCTGGACGACTGAGCAAGTTGGAAGGCTGAAGTTAAGTGCTTTCTCGTAGCGCGCAAGGTGTTTATTGGATAGGACGCTATTTGGAGCGGGCTGAGTCCTTGTGCCGTCTCCTACGGCTACAGACTGAAGCCTTGGTGGATCGCCCGCTAAGGGACATACATTTCGGCTGGACACGCATCTACAACGTGCTGAACCGCACACCTCCCGGGGGAAGTCTGGAATTGTCGGTTAGCGACGACTTCACCTTGGCTGACTCCTACACTCTCGCGGATGACCTCACATTCGAACGCACCAACCCCGATTCTGTCTGGAGTTGCTTCTCCATGGGGCGGGAAAATGCGCGTCAGATTCGACACTGCATCAGCGGTGAGCTTTGGACCAGTCTGAATCTCAGCTACCTGCGTATCCAGAAGCTCAGCATTCAGGATATTTGGCGCGTTTCTCCTGAGGGCTTCTATGCCGACACTGCATCCGAAATGGACCGCTTCGCAGGCGTCGCTGCAGCTACAATGTACCGCGACGAGAGTTGGCGGTTCATGCAGCTTGGCAGGTTCGTCGAGTCGAGTCAGGTGGCTGCGTCTCTCCTCCTTGCCCAATTGCACTCCAGCGCGATATCTGACGAGCAGTCCGATGCCGACTGGTCGAGCCTCCTGCGTGTCTATCACGCAGTGGAAGCATACAACAACAGCTACAGCGTAGAAGTCGTTCCGGAGCACGTCCTGAATCTTCTGGCGACTGATGCCCTATTGCCTAACTCGTTGTGCCGGTCATTGGACCGGACGGTGTCGAACTTGGATTCCATCGGCTCCGGTCCCAACCCTCGCGCCAGCGGTGCTGCCAGACGCCTAGCGGGTCGCATGGCAGCCTTGGTCCACTACGACTGGCCCGATACCGAGGACCGCGAAACATTGCTGCAACGCGTACGGGACGACAGTCGGGAACTGCACTCTCTCGTAACTCAGGCCTACTTCGACTACCCGATAGAAGAATCCTCGGGACGCTAGTCCCATGGTCGATCCACTGGTCTACCGTGTAGAGCACGTTTCACGTTATCGATACCTGTCCCCTATCCGAAGCTGTGCTTTAACCCTGTGTCTCAAACCGCTTCAAGACGATTCCCAGCAGTTAATGGCTTTCCAGCTGACGACATTTCCCGTGTCGTTGCCCACTGCAGAAACGGATTCCTTCGGCAATACCAAACACCTTCTCAACATCCATCAGAGTACGGACTTGGTCGAAGTCATCTCTCGCTCCACTATCTCCCTGGTCAGTCCTCCACGCATAGCCGATTCTCTCGCTTCCGGGAGTTGGGATGCGATTCGCTCGTTGGAACGGTCATTTGGGCACTGGGAATTCTTGAATGCCAGTGCCTTCGCTCGGCCCTCTGATGCTTTATGCGCCTTCGTGGATGAAGTCGGTATACGTCCCCAGGATGATCCGTTCCAATCGCTCTTGGGGTTGTCGGAAACTCTCCACGAGTCGTTTCAATACGTTCCTGGGAGTACCACTGTAATATCCCCCATTGAGCACATACTGGAGTGGCGACAAGGCGTTTGCCAGGACTACGCCCATGTAATGATCGCCATCGTTCGGGACTGGGGCATCCCTGCACGGTACGTCTCCGGATACCTGTACGTGAAGGGGCACGATCACGATTCGGCGCCTGGGGTTGCTTCGCACGCCTGGGTGGAATGTCTCCTGCCTAGCTGGGGCTGGGTGGGCTTCGACCCGACCAATCAGTGCGTTGCCGGGCAGGGACACATCCGAGTAGGGATTGGACGCGACTATCAGGACGTTGCCCCTATCCGGGGCATCTTCATGGGCGGTAGTGGTTCCGACCTTACCGTGGAGGTACGGGTACGGACGGCCTCGGAGCCAACGCGCGAAACACACTGAGCTAGACCGGCGTCATGTCATCACAACGTAACTCCGCGTCGCGGGGTTCTTACGTTGGCTTCGCTGAGAGGCAATCACTTTTGAGCGAATAGTCTCCAGTACAGAAGTCGCATTCCGAAGCACCGGAAATAGAGTCATCATGCTTGTTGGGCTGATATAATCCCCTGTACATTAGCCGAAAGAGAGCGTGGCAATGCCGGAGTTCGAGTCGGTTCCCCGCAATGAAGCAATAAACAGGACGACCACGGGTAAGCGGTCACAGGTCATCCTGGAATATCGTGAATACATTGACCGTTTGACCAATGACCAAGCTGGCAAGATTACGCCGTCCATAGGCGAAACCAAGGCCACGGTGCGGCGTCGTTTGGGCACTGCCGTCAAACAGTCTGGCAAGAACATAACGATTAAAGTCGTGGGTGACGACATATACTTCTGGGAAGAACGAAGGCGCGGTGGAAGGCCCCGCAAAAACCCCGCAGCTTAAATCCCGATACCTGGACCAATCCCCTTTGTGGTTACCTCATTCATAAACAGTCGGCGCAGCACCACTTGTTGACCGGCTGCTTCCGTCTACCTATACTGCGGCCAGTGTTCATGTCTTCGGCACTTTGTGGCCACAACCATATAACTGAGGGGGTAGCCATGACTGAAAGCAATCACAAGCCGTTCATCTTTGTAGGCACCGAGTCTGACGGACTCCTTCGGAGCGCACCCGGCGAGGCAACCTATCAGCAGTTGACGAACGGTCTCCCTGAAGAGCCGCAAGTCCGCGCTTTGGTGGCCCACCCCAACGATGGCAGTCGGGTGTACGCCGGAACGCAGAATGGTGTGTATCGCAGTGACGACCATGGCGAGCGTTGGGAGCGTATGGACTTCCCACAGCAACGAGTGGTCTGGTCGATCCTGTTCGATCCTACCGACCCCAGCGTCATGTATGCCGGCACCATCTACAACGAGGTGTATCGCAGCGACAACGGAGGCGACACCTGGCAGCACATATCCACCATTAACAGCCCCGACATCTGCGATATCGGCTTCGCGCCGCGTATCCTGGGCCTCTCTACTACTGCAGACAAGCCCTCTGAAATCTACGCCGCAATGGAGATCGGAGGGGCTGCCCATAGCCTCGACGGCGGGGCCTCATGGACCATTACTAATCGGGACCTTGCGCCTATGGAAGACCGCCTCGATCTCCACGGTGTGGCCTCCTCCTCCGGGCGTGTGTTCATCTCCAACCGTGAAGGTGTTTGGCGCAGCACCGACCGTGGCGACCATTGGGAGAACCTGACACTCGAACGCTTCTCTCCCATCTTCTACTCCCGCGGGGTGCAGATAGACCCCAACCAGGGACAGACAGTTTACGCCTGTGTCGGTAGCGACTTCCGTGGTGACCAAGGCGGCATCCTGCGCAGCGCCGACTTGGGCGACACTTGGGAGCGGTTCGACCATGGGCACTCCGTCGACAGCACCACCTTCGGCCTGTCGGTCAACACCCAGGATTCCAAGCAAGTCTACTTCTGCACCCGCCGCGGCCAAGTGTTCGGCACCGATGACGGTGGAGCCACATGGCACGATCATCCCCTGCCGGGGGACGTCATCGACTCCATCTCGGTACTGGCTGCGTCGGCCAGCTAATCCTGTCGAATACAGGCGTCACGTCCAGGCGAGGAGTGCCGGTAAGAGGGACAACCATAGGCGGGAGGCTCCCGCTCTCGGAGGTGACTGGTGCTGAGAACTCGAATCTGTGACCTGTTGGGGGTGGAACACCCCGTATTGCTGGGTGGCATGTCTACCCATACCACCCCTGAAATGGTCGCTGGCGTCTCCAATGCTGGCGGTCTGGGCATTCTGGGTTGCGCTGCCATGTCACCCGAATCCATGGCACGTAACGCAGCAGAAATACGCGCCATGAGCGACCGGCCTTTCGGCATGAACCTGTTGCTGTTCATGGCCAACGATGAGGCTGTGTCCGGCGTGTTGGCGGCTTCTCCCGACGTACTCTCCACCGCTTGGGCCTTTCCCCAAGCAGACCTCAAGGCCATCTTCGGGCGTGCCCATGAAGTTGGAATAAAGGTCTGCCACATGGCCTCCACCGTGCCTGAGGCGCAACGTGCCGTGGAATCTGGTGCCGACATGGTGGTGGCCCAAGGTACCGAGGGGGGAGGCCATGTAGGCGTTATGGGTACCATGCCGCTGGTGCGCATGGTCGTAAAAGCCGTAGACCCCGTGCCAGTGGTAGCCGCTGGTGGTGTGGGAGACGGCGCGGGTCTGGCCGCCGCATTGGCCTTGGGCGCCGAAGGAGTGCTACTGGGTACCCGCTTCCTCGCCTCTCCCGAATCTCCCCTCTCTGCCGACAAGAAGCAGGCAATCCTGGACAGCGACGGCCACGACACGGCCCTAACGGAGATTCCCGACCTCATCAGTGGCCGAGTCTGGCCTGGGGCCTATGCCCGCACCAAGCGCAACCGTCTTATCGAGGACTGGTGGGGACGTGAAGGCGAACTCCGCTACCGGCGCACTGAAGTAGCAGCCCTGGTCGCCGAGGCCCATCAAACGGGCGACCCCGATAATTCAGTACTGTACACTGGCCAGACTGCAGGACTCATCAACGACGTGAGGCCGGTGGGAGACATAGTCCGCGACATCGTGGCAGACGCGGAAGACATCTTGAAGAATCGTATCCCAAGCATGCTAAACCCCTAAAGTACCCCTATCCTCAGCTTGTGGAACGTCATGAAGTTTGGCATCTTGCTGACCCCAGGTTCCGATTCCCCAAGCTTGGTAAGACAGGCTGAAGAGCAGGGCTACGACACCGCCTTCTTCGTCGACTCCCCCGCTCTGTTCGGTGACCCATGGGTTTCTATGGGAGCGACGGCAGCCAACACCGGGCGCATCACCTTGGCCATCGGTGTCACCAACCCACTCACGCGGTCTGCTCCGGTCACCGCGTCATCGCTAGCAGGCCTCAACGCTCTCGCGCCCGGTCGTGTGGCCCTCGGCATCGGGGTGGGCTTCACCGCCACCCTGGCTATGGGCATGCGCCGTGCCAGCATAGCCGAGTTGGAGACCTATATCGGGCAGGTCCGCCAGCTACTGGCGGGTAATGAAGCGGAGGTGGACCTGCTGGGCCAGCCCACCATAGTGCAGTTCCTGCGTCAGCAACAGCCTTGGATTAACCTTCAGGACCCCATACCTTTCTACGTCGCCGCAGCCAACCCCAACAGTCTTGAAATGGCAGGAAGAATCGCCGACGCAGTAATCCTGGGAGGCCTCACACAGCCCGATGTCATCGACACCTGCCGCGAGTTGTTGGACGTGGGGGCAAGGAAGGTCGGGCGTCGTTCTGATGATATAGAGATTACAGTTACTCCCTCTGTGTTGGTAACCGATCACGAGTGGAGCTTCGAGGAACTCCAGACCGAGTTGGGCCCCAAAAGCATGGCCCCCGCCATGAACTTCAGCCGCATCGCCAGCATGTCCAGTTCCGTCCCCGAATCCACGAAGCGGGACTGGCATGACATACGCCATGCCTACCGCGGCGAGACCAGCGGCGCCACTGACCCGCGACGCAAGCACATCACCACCTATCGCAACTACGTGCTGAGCTTGGAGGACTGGCAGCGACCCTACGTCACTGAGAGCGTGCTCAACGGCACCAGCATTGCCGGCACACCCGAGCAGTGCCTAGCCAAAATCGCGATGCTGGAGCGACACGGCGTGGGACACATCCTGATGTCTCCCCATCCCGCACGCGTAGGCGAGACGATCCAAGCCTACGGGCAGGAGATCTTTCCACACCTCAAGTAAGCAGCCCGAGACTGGGCCTAGTGCACCCGCTTCTCATAACCTTGCCACTCTCGGTCCCGCAAGACATACTTCTGTATCTTCCCCGTCGCCGTCTTGGGCAAGTCGCCGAACACCACGGACTTGGGGCACTTGAAGCGCGCCATGCGCCCACGACAGAACTCAATAATCTCCCCTTCATCCGCATTCTCCCCAGGAGTCAGCGTGACGAAAGCCTTGACCGACTCTCCCCAGTAGGAGTGAGGAGTCGCCACAACAGCCGCCTCCAAGACCGCTGGATGCTCCATCAGTATTTTTTCAACCTGCTGGCTCGAGATGTTCTCGCCCCCGGAGATAATCACGTCCTTCGCCCTGTCCATCACCTCGATGTACCCGTCCGGGTGCCAAACCGCCATATCGCCCGAGTGAAACCATCCGTGCCGAAACGCCTCCGCCGTAGCCTCCGGGTCCTTGTAATACCCAGCCATTACATTGTTCCCACGCATCATCACCTCGCCCACGGTCTCGCCGTCGCGGGGCACCTCGTTGCACTCGTCATCGGCCACAATGAGATTGGTGTTGGCAATGATGTACGGCACCCCCTGCCGTGCCTTGACCATCGCCAAATCCTCGATGGAGAGGTCCTCCCAGTGTAGCTGCGGGGCGCAAATCGTATGTGGGCCATATGTCTCCGTAAGCCCGTATACGTGGTGGATCTTCGCCCCCATACCCTCAATGGTGCGTATCACCGGAGGGGCCGGTGGCGCGCCCGCAGTCACGATGGACAAGCCATCCAACCGCTGTCCCTCGGCAGCCGGCGAAGAATACATGGCGATCAGCACCGTAGGAGCCCCACCCATGTGCGTCACCCCTCGCTCTCTTGCCAACCGAAAAATCTCTTCCGGGTCAACCCGGCGCAAACATATATGCGTTCCACCCATCGCAGTCACGCCCCAGGTAAAGCCCCAACCGTTGCAATGGAACATGGGAACCGTCCAGAGGTAGACGCTCTCAGGGCTCACATCCATCTCCAAAGCCTCCCCCAAGGGCATTGAGATATGCGCCCCGTCCCGTGTATTGCACCCCCTTGGGCAATCCCGTAGTCCCCGACGTGTAGTTGATGGTAATCGTCTCCGTCTCCGAGTCAGGAGCCACATAGTGGTTCCCTTCCGGCGCCGTGGCCAGGAACTCCTCGTATTCTATGCTCAAGATGTCTTCCGCCCTCGGCATCGCGTCAACGATCTGCACAAAAGTACCCACATCAGGTATCTCTTCCAAAATAGGCCGCACCGTCGGAGCAAGCTCGGAGTCGAATACCAGCGCCTTGGCCCCGGAGTGGTTCAGGATATAAGCCACCTCGTCAGGAGACAGACGCGTGTTGATCGTCACCAGCACAGCCCCCATCCGCATCGGCCCAAAGTGTGCTTCCAGCATGGCAGGTACATTGGGAGAAAGCATTGCCACCCGGTCACCCTTCTGGACCCCAGCCGCCTTGAGGGCCCCCGCCAACCGGTTTACACGTTCATGGAACTGTCGATAGGTATAACGCTGGTCGTTGTAGCAAACGGCCACCTTGTCAGGATAAACAAGCGCGCTTCGTTCCAAGAAATCGTGAGGACTGAGGCACTGCTGTAGTGGGGTGCTTGTCATAACTTTACTCCCAGCTTGTGCTCTGGATTGCAGCGAGTGTATTGAGCCACCAATACTATCGCAAGCCGCATTGTGTTCCCAAGTTAAACGGGTCTTACTGTGCCTTATACTAGATATATGGAGGGGCTCAGGGTGAAATCTCAGGGATTACATGGTGTCAAACATGGGCGTAAAGAAACGACTACAAATGCTTATCCGAGCGGAGGCCTTGCAAACATTGATTAGACAGCGCGTCTTGATCGCAAAAAGCTTGGTGGCCTTGGTAGCCATCCTCGCAGTAGTCCTGATGCTCGCGTGTAATGGAGAAGCTACCACCCAGACTGACGGGACGACCGATGTAGCCGCTGACACAGCCGCATCAACAGGCTTGGAAACCGACTTTTCCTTTACTCTCTACCAAGGCGAAGACGTGTTGGGCGGCAGCATAGTCCAAGTCTCAGACCTTCTGGAAAGGCCCACCGTCGTCAACTTCTGGGCCGGTCTGTGCCCGCCCTGCCGTGAAGAAATGCCCCATTTCCAGGAGTTCTACGACGAGTTCGAGGAGCGCATCAACTTCGTGGGCGTCGACGTTGGCCAGTTCACCAACCTCGGCAGCCAAGAAGATGCCAAAGAACTGCTGGCTGACCTCAACGTGACTTACCCCGCAGGCTTCACCGAGGACGGTCCAGCTGTCAGGGAATACGTCACCGGCATGCCCACCACTGTCTTCATCACAACCGCTGGCGAAGTCTTCAGAAGCTGGACCGGCTACCTGAGCAAGGACAAGCTCACCGAGATCACCGAGGAGATGATCGCGGCGGAGACTGCCGCCTAGCCCGCCAACGCCGCCAGCTTGTCGGCCAGCCCCTCGATGCGCTCGCGCTCCGGCACACATTCTAGCCAGCGTTGCGGGATTGCCGACGCGCCGTAACGCGCTCCCAGCACCGCTCCGGCCACCGCGCCATTAGTATCGGTGTCCCCCCCAGCCTCAATGATGCCCCGCAAGGCCATCTCGAAGCCGAGTTGCGTGACCGAGGCCCACAGGCCACATTGCAGCGCGATAAGGGTGTGGCCAATTAATTTCTGGTCTTGGCGCAACCATGATGCGTCGGAGACTACTGCAGTCCCATTGGAGATGGCAGTCAGGACTTCAGTGGGAATTCCGTCGCGCGATGCGATGGCCAGCATGTCGGGTGCGCCGTCGGCCGACGCAGCTGCCATGAGAGCCGGCAGGTCCGTCTCCATACCTTGCAACAGCTTGGCGATAAGTACGTTCACTAGGATGCAAGACCACTGGCAGGTTTCTGCGTAGTGGGTCACGACGCAGGTGGCGGCGCTGTCGCTTACCAGCAGGTCCGGTCGGCGAAATCGGGCCACGGCGACGGGGGCGCAGCGCATGACTCCGCCGTTCGGTGCTATGGGGTTCCGTTCCCAGAGGATGCGAGCGGCTTCCGGAGGGGCATGCCCTGCTTCCAACTCATCTATAACGGCGTCAGTCGTGTACCCTATGCCGCGGCCGCTCTCACGCCTCCACCGGATCAATCGCTCGGCAAACTGGTCGACATAGTCGCCACCCGCGACCAGCGCCTCGCCCAGCTCCACAGCTTGTGCGAGGTCGTCGTCCATGGGTCGGTGCGCTTCTGAAAAGTCAATGTTGCGAACCCCGTCGGGATAAGCCTGATCGATGGATTGGTGCCATTTGCTTTCCATGGGCAGCCCCAACAGATTGCCAACTGCTAGCCCCAGCATGGTCCCGCGGGCACGGTCGGATAGCTGGTCCGATGGCGTTGCTACACCCCCAGCCAGTGAAGCCAGGCTGGGGGTGTGTCGCACGATGTTTGGATCGCTTGTCATTAGTCCAGAGCCGCCAATGCGGTGACCTTTGTTACCGCTACAGGTTCTCCCACCCGTCCTCCGACATCACCTCAGCCCAGCGGTGGTAGAACGCCCGGTGGTTGCTCTCACTGGTCCTGTAGTCGCTGGCCCAAGCCTTGAATTCCTCGTTGAACCCCTCGTGACCCAACCCCATCTGCAGGTTCACCGGCACCTGGCGTGACATCACTCCACGACAGGTCTGGGTGCACTCCTGCCAGTTGTCCATGTCGTCCTGGTCGAAGGTGCCGGAAGGACTGAATCCTCGTATTGCGGTCAGGCGTAGGGCTTCCTTCACCTCGGGAGGAGCGTCCTTCTCCACGAAGGCCCAGGAGTAGATTTCAACCTGCTCGGGCCCTCTAGGGTGCCATACCCGCAGCACTCGCGAGGTGGAGCGATTGAAGGAGAAGTTGGGGAAGAGTGTGCCCACGATGGGCTTGGTGAGATCCATACGTGGCCCTAGCCGTTCCCTCACTTCGGAATGGATATCCCGTTCGTACTGGGAAATCACGTCCACCGGTGGGTCTGTGAGGTCATCTGGGCCAATGGCGATGATGCAGTGGCCGTTCCCCGGCGAGATGAGGTTACCCGTGAAATCCGGCCGCACCGTGGCAGCCCCGCTGAAACCGGTTCGCACCGCCGAGAGGTGCGTCCATGGCACATGGTACACATCGCCGCCGAAATTCTCGGCAGGGAATTTCCAGTTGCTGGGCACCACCCATTTATTCGTGCCTCCGATGACCTCGACGCCGTTTTCGCGACGGCCAAAGAAGTTGTCCAGATACCAAGCCATCCCACCCAGGTATTCCTTCAGCGGCGGCGCCGTGGGGTCGAAAGTTGCGAAGATCAGACCGCAGTAGCTGTCTATCTGGGCAACAGGCACCAAGCCCCACTTGCTTGTGTCCAACTCGTCGTAGTACGCCTCTTTCAGGCTGGGCACCGCGATGAGCTTGCCATCCGTTCCATATGTCCAGCCGTGGTAGGCGCAGACAAAGGCTGACGCGTTGCCCGAATCCGCGCGGCATACCCGGTTACCCCTGTGTCGGCAGACATTGAGAAAGGCGTTGATCTTGCCACTGGCGTCTCTGGTCACCACCACCGGGTCCTCGCCCATATAGGTGGAGAAGAAATCGCCGGGCTTGGCGATCTGCGTGTCATGACACAGGTAGAGCCAACAGCGGGCGAAAATCTGCTCCATCTCCTGCTGGTAAATCTCCGGCTCCAAAAAGATGTTCCGGTTTACCATGCCCCGGCTGGAGTCCACCAACGACCTCATATCCGTTGCCACAACACACCTCCTCGAGGATCTAGTATCAACTTTAACCTACCCCAATCGGGCCAGCAACTTCCAAATGTCACGGGGCTCCGCTCCCGATGGCTCAAGCAAGGCGCCGTGACAGTATCCCGTTGACAATCTTCAACTGACATGCGCAACATGGATTTGGTCTCTTTGTCGGGAGTTCGGTATGGCAGCATTGGAACAGCGGGTCAGCTTACTGGAAGGACTCCCGCGTCATCTTGCCACCAAGGAAGATGTGTCAGAGGTCCGCGTTGAAGTGGCTGAGGTTAGGACGGAAATCGCGAAGTCCGAAAGTCGCATGGTCCGGTGGATGGCCGCTTGGACAATAGGCGGCATGGTCGGTATCACCGGCCTCGTGATTACTGTAATAGAATTCTTGGGCTGATGTGGCGGACCCGTGCACCTGAATCCCTCTTGCCGAGCAGATTGCCTACTGACCGTCAACTCTCACCTCACACCAACGGCTTGACCCTCGACGCAAACTCCTCCATGTGGTGCAGCATCTCCTCAATGCTGCCGCTCAGCCGGGCAAAGTCCACCGTCAGCGTGCTCACTCCCATCTCCTCATAGCGATGGATGTCGCCAGCAATTTGCTCTGCGCTGCCGGTAAAGGGAGGCCTGTCGCTGCTGGCGTTGGGGCTGCCATCGAGCCGGTATTGGTGAGTGCGGTAGATGATTTCCACCTCCGACGGTTCCCGGCCGGCGCGACGGCACCGCTCCGCAAGCCGCCCAATGGCTGCCTGCAATTGTTCGGGGTTGTGCAACGGGAACTGAGGGTTGGAGCCGATGGGTGACCAGCCGTTGCCCAACTCTGCTGCCCGCCGCAACGCCCTCGGGCTTTCGCCCCCTATCCAGATTGGTGGATGTGGCTTCTGGACTGGCTTGGGCAGGAAGCTGATGTTGCTGAACTGGCAGTATTTCCCGTCAAAGGACGGTTCATCGCTGGTCCAGAGTTCCTTGAACACCCGGATGTACTCGTCGGTCACATCGCCCCGCTCCTCAAAGGGAGGTAGGCCCAGTGCCTCGAACTCCTCGCGCATCCATCCAGCACCGACCCCCAGCACCACGCGACCCTGTGAGAGCATGTCCAGCGTGGACAGCATCTTGGCTGTGAGCACCGGGTTGCGGTGGGGAACGATCATCACGCTGGTGCTCAAGCGTATGCGGCTGGTCTGCCCAGCCATGAAGGACAGTGTAGTCAACTGCTCGATAGCTTCACCTGTCACGCCACCGGGGAACTCACCGCCCTCGGTGTAGGGATATGTGGAATCGATGTCCCTTGGCACCACTATGTGGTCTGGGGCCACCACCAAATCGAATCCAAGTTCCTCGCCCTTGCGGGCCATGGCCGATACCGCCTCGGATGCTGTGAGGGGGCCGCGCCCCGTGATGCCGAAACCTAACTTCATGGTGGTCCTCCTGGAGCCGGATGGACTGGGGCAATCGTTGCCTTATGCTCAGGACGGTCGCTTCTTGCCCGTCTTTTCTTCATATAGCTGCCACGTGCGCTCGTTGAAGGGGTAGTACTTCCCTGGAGAGCAGCGCTCCACTTCTAACTGGGCCTTGATGACCTCCTCCACCTCTTCCCTTTGGTGCGCGATCTCGATCACCTCGTCCACCACTGCGTGAGGCACCACTACCGCCCCATCATCATCTCCCACGATGGCGTCGCCGGGCCTCACCAGCACCCCACCGCACTGGATGGCATCGTTCACCTGCCATGGCCAGAACTCAGCTGGCCCCTGCTTCGCCGTGGTGCTGGCGGAGTACACGGGGAAACCGTACTCCTTGAGTACGTTGCTGTCGCGCGCCGCCCCGTCCGTCACCAGCCCGCCCACCTGCCGCTGCATCAAGCGCATGAACTTGATGTCGCCACCGATGGAGCTGTACTTCCAGCCCATGGCATCAATGACAAGCACCTCGCCCGGCCCGCACAACTCGATGGCCACGTACTCAGCTGACTGGTCCCCTTGAGGCTTGTCCCGTGCCAAGTCCGGCCGGTGGGGCACGAACCGTAGGGTGACGGCGCGGCCTGCCATCTTCTGGCCGGGTTGCAGGGGACGCGCCCCGTGGATATAACTCATGGGCCACCCCTTGACCCACAGGCCGTCGATAAGGGTCTGGGTGGGTATTTCGAGCAGCGTCCGCAGGGTGGAGTCGGGAATGGCCGGTGCAGTAGTCATGGTTTCGACCTCGCGTTCAATCTTAGGGGGGCGGGTTGGGGGTCAATGTGGGGGGTTCAAAATGTCACAATGTCACACCGATCGTAGCTAAAATCGTGTTTTTGTAGCTGAAAAGTGTGTCATTTGTGACATTCTCCTAGCTGGCCAGATACGGGCAGGGTGTGACATTTCTCAGATACGAAAAATGTCACAGATTTTGGAAAGTGTGACATTTGTGACATTTTCGTAGCTGACCAGAGTGTCACAGTGTGACATTTTTGACAGGCTCCTTTGGAGGGCGATTTGGGGCCCTTCGACTCGGCTCAGGGCAGGCCCTTCGACTTGGCTCAGGACGAAGGGAGAGGGAATGACGGTGGCACAGGGTTGGGCGGTTGCTGAGGGATATGCTTGGTGCGTTCATCGGGGATATGGTACATTAGTTCGGGCGGTTTTACAAGAGGTAGAGTGGCAGGGTCAGTGCGCTGCGTGGCGCTTGGGTTGAGGTAGCGAGGGGCTGGGAGCATGCCCTCGCACCGCGCACCGACCAGCTATCGAAGCCCTGGGGCAGTGCCAGCTTGTTGATTTTGGCAGTGCACTTGACTATCATTCTGTGAAGGCTCGTAAACCTTGGCGGTACGCCAAACAATTGCTAGGAGGTGACCAGTGGCCACTGTAGCAACGACACAGACTATGGCGAAATTTGTAGAGGGCATCCGCGACGTCTTCGCTTCCACGGGCGATCCTCGTGAGCAGGCGCAGCGGGTGGCCGCCCATATGCAGGAAGCCCTCAAGGTTCCCGGCTGGCTTGAAGAGGCGATTAACCTGCCCCCGGCAGAGGGCTACGGCCGCGTCGACCTCCATCAAGACGAGGAATACGGCCACCCCGGCCCCGGCTTCCTTCTGATGTGTTCGATCCAACACCCCGGCCAGGACAACTGGCCCCACGACCACGGCAGTTCCTGGGTCGTCTACGGCGTGTATGAGGGCGCCATCGAGCAGGTGAAGTGGGGCTGGGTCTACGACCAGGGGAAGTGGACCACCCCGCATCTGGAGCGCTACCAGGACTACGTGGAGAACCCCGGCGACGTGGCCTTCTTCCTGCCCGGCGAGATCCACAACACCCGCAACATCACCGAAGGGCGTTCAGTGGTAGTGCGCGTCGAGGGCCAAGAACTCTCCCGCGTACCGCGTCACCGCTACAACCCCGAGACTGGCGAGGCCAGCCTCTACTAGGCGGCCTTTACTCACCGCGAAAATAAAGAGGGCGCCGACAATCCGGCGCCCTCTTTGCTTGTCCGATCTGGCAACGGTTTTGAGGGAGTCTTACTCCCCCACCTTCCACGACCGCACCAGGTCCCTCTGAATCTCACTCTCCGGCGACGGCACATGCGCGTTGGGGTCATTAGCCCGCAGCCGCTGTATCATATCCAGTGCCCTCTCCCCCACCGCTATATCATGTCTCGCCAGATAACACCCCACTACCGATCCCGTCCGCCCGATGCCCGCCAGACAGTGCACATACACGGGCTTCCCACCCTCAATGGCAGCATCGACGTCATCCAGTATCGACTTCATCCGCTCCCGCGTTGGTATCCCAAGATCAGTGACCGGATTATGCGAGTAGCTCACATCGATCCCCATCTCGCCTGCAATGCTTGCAAGGCGTGAGGGGTAGTCTATGGGCCTCCCATAGTTGTCCAGCCTCGCCTCCTCCACCAGGTTCACCACATGACGCACCCCTGCGTCCACAAGCGCCTGCAACTTATCCTGGCACGTCTCCGGGTCCCGGTCTCCCGGGTAATACCCTGCCAGCAACTTGCCCGGCAGCACCCAGTACGAACGCTCATAGGGAGTGTTGGGAGTGCTCATCCCTATTCCCCCTCCTTCCAAGACCTTACCATACCCCGCTGTGCCTCCGTATTGGGCGACTGTGCCCGCAAGAAGGGGTCCTTGGCCCGCAACTCACGTATGCGCTCGATGGCTTTGTCGCCCACTGCCAAACCGTGGCGCGACATGTAGCACCCCACGACGGTCCCCGTGCGCCCAATCCCACCCATGCAATGGACGTACACGGGACGCCCCGCGCCAATGGCCCGGTCGATGTCATCAAGTATCGACTTCATCACCTCCCGCGACGGTATGTCCTGGTCCACGATGGGTTGAACAACATGCGTCACATTGATGCCAGCGTCCTTGGCGATGCTCATAAGCTGGTCCCGGTAAGGGACGACGTCACTCTTATCCGCGGGGTGCTGCGTCTCTTTCATCAGGTTGACCACATGCCGGACACCACACTCCAGAAGCAATTCCAGCTTGGCTTGGGCCGTCGCCTCATCAGGAGCGCCGGGATAATACCCAGCCATCAGCTTGCCGGGGTCCGCCCAATACGAGCGCTCGAATGGCAGTTCAGGTGTGGTCATCTACACTCCTCCATACAAGTCAACCATTAAGGCACCAGCATCGCCCTCGTCACCTGCGTCTCCCGCTGATGCCACTCCGACTGCGCGAACGCCTCGTTCACCTGGTCCAACGGGAACTTGTGGGAGACAATCTTGTGGAAGGGCAGCTTGTCCTGGGTTCGCACGAGGAAGTCCAGCAGCTTGGGCATCAGCGAAGGCCGGTACATGCGCGATCCCAGTATGTTCTTCCCCGACAGCAACGTTGACGGATCGATCGACACCTCGCGCCCCGGCACGATGTCTCCGATCTCCACGAAGGTGCCCCCGTTGCTCAGCATCTGCAGGCCCTCCGCCATCAACTCCGCCAGCCCCACCAACTCCATCACGACGTCCGCGCCCTGCCCGTTGGTCAGTTCACGCACTCGCGCCACTCGCGTCTCCCGCGTGTTGTATTCCTCGATGTTGATGGTGTGGTCCGCCCCGAACTCCTCCGCCAGCTCCAGCCGTCCCTGCAATCGGTCCAGCACAATCACCCGGTCCACTCCCATGTCCTTCGCCATGGCCGTCGCGTGCAGCCCCAGACCGCCAGCCCCCTGTATCACCACGTACTGCCCCTCGCCAGCATCCGCCCGCATCAACCCCTGCGTCACCGTCCCCATGGCGCAGTTCAGCGGCCCCAGAAGCTCATCGGGCAACTCGTCCGGCACCTTGAACACAGGATGCCGTGGCGGCAGGTACAGGTAGTCCGCATACGTGCCAGTGAAGTAGGGATGTATCCCAGCAGTGGGATACGCCCGGTTCACGCACCAGTTCGTATCCCCCCGCAGGCACAAATGGCACCGGTAGCACGGGAACACCGCGTAATACACCACCCTGTCCCCCTCAGCCAGTGGCTTTCCCAGCGAGTCCGTGCTCACCCCTGCTCCCAGCTTGTCGATCATCCCCGTCCCCTCATGGCCCATCACCCTGCCCGTCGGAGGCAGCGGCATGTTCACCATGTCCCCCCGCCAAGCATGCAGGTCCGACCCGCACACCCCCGCCTGCGTCATGCGCAGCACCACCGCACCCGGCTCCGGGTCGGGCACGTCATACTCCTCGATTTCAAACGGCCGGTTGTACTCCTTGCACACCACGATACGGCCCTTCATGTGACACTCCTCTCCTGTCGTTCACGCGACCATACTGGCATGTGGCCCCATTGGCCCCCATATCGGCCCATATCGGACAATCCGCAGGGTAAAATAGCACGGCGGCCTGCCAAAGAATAGTAGCGCACGGTCCGTGTTGAAGTCTGGGCTCTTGGAGGGAAACCATGCCCGATGCCTTGGGGTGGCGCAAGAAGTTCGGTGTGCTGGCCCCCAGCACCAACACCATCGTCGAGCCCGACTTCTACCGCATGGGCGTGCCCGGCGTAACCTCCCACTTCTCCCGCATTCACATCCGCGACCAGGACCTCAGCACCGACGCCGCCTTCGAGGCCCTCATGATCCAGATACGCGAGGAGATCGGCTTTGCCGTCGAGCGCGTCATGACCGCCGAGCCCGACTACATGGTCATGGGCATGAGCTCCGAGACCTTCTGGGGTGGCGTCGAGGGCAACCGCCAGTTCCAGCAGCGCATCATGGATCTCAGCGGCCTCCAGGTCGCCACCGGTGCCGAGGCTTGCGAACGCTCTCTCAACAACTTCAAGGCCAAGCGCATCGGCGTCGTCACCCCCTACCAGCCCGTCGGCGACCAGAACGTCCGCCGCTTCTTCAGCGAGTTGGGCTTCGAGGTCGAGGAACTGGTCGGCCTCCGCTGCCCCACCGCCGTCTCCATCGCCCACGTCCAGGAAGACGAGCTCCGCCAAGCCCTCATCAAGGTCAACACCGACCGCGTCGACGCCCTCGTCCAAGCCGGCACCAACCTCAGCATGGTCGACTTGGCCGACGAAGCCGAACGCTGGCTCGACAAACCCGTAATCGCCATCAACGCCGCCACCTGGTGGCTCTCCCTACGCAACAACGGCATAGACGATCAGCTTCAGGGGTGCACCCGCTTGTTGAGGGAGTTCTGATGACAACGATTCTCGTATCATGTGCAGCAGTGCACCCACGCCCGGAACGTAGAAGAATGCGAGGTGAGTCGTGGCTAGGATAAGACTACTGGGCCAAGATGATGTGCCTGAGAATGCCCGTCGATATCTCGAAGAACAACAGGAGACCTACGGCACGGTGCTGAATAGCACAGCCTTCGCAGCCTACTTCCCGGGTATGATGGCTGCGTCCAGGGAACTGGGCAACGCCATCGACAAGGGTGAGTTGTCTGCCGAGTTCAGGCGGCTCCTCAACGTGAAGGTGGCCTCCCAGATCGGTTGCCCCTTTTGAGTGGACACCAATGCTAGCGGTGCTAGCAACGAGGGCGCTTCCGATGAACGGATTCTGGGCCTGTTGGACTTCCGTCACAGCGACCTGTTTTCAGTCGCAGAGAAAGTCGCCTTGGAGCTTTCCGAAGCCATGACCGACACCCCGCAACGCGTCACCGACGAGCTGTTCCGCCAGTTGCAGGAACACTACACCAATCCTCAGATAGTGGAGTTGGCATCCATCATTGCCTTGGAGAACTTCCGCAGTCGTTTCAACCGCTGCGGAGCCGTCGAACCTCACGGCTTCTACCCCATGCTGGGAGAACTCCTGAATGCAGCCGGCATGGAACCCACAGAAGTTCCGCAGCCAGTCTAGCCCCTTCTCATCACCCGACAGGGGTCAACATATGCAACTCATCATACGTAACGCCTCCATCACCGGAGTCTACGGCACCCGCGACATCGCCATCGACGGCGGCCACATCACCGCTATCGAACCCCACATCGACGGCCAAGCCGACCGTGAAATCGACGCTGCTGGCAATTGTGTATCCACAGGTTTCGTCGACTCTCACATGCACCTCGACAAAGCCCTCGTCCTGGATCGCTACGACTATGCCCAGCGTGAGACCCTAGCGGCCCACCGCATCACCGCTATGACCGAGTCGGACAAGATGAAGCGCAACTTCACCGTGGAAGATGTCCGCCAGCGGTCGGTGCGCCTCGCCCGCATGTGCGTCGCCCACGGCACCACCACCCTGCGCTCTCACGTCGATATCGACACCGTGGTCGGCGTGGTGGATATGGAGGGCGTACTGGCTGCCAAGGAAGAATGTCGTGGGCTGGTCGACATCCAGATCAGCCCCTATGCCATCCGTGGTTTCGAAGGTCAGCCCCAGTCCGAGCCCCTCCTGCGCCAAGCCGTGGAGATGGGCGCAGACCTCATTGGCGGTGTGCCCGAGGCCGACGACGCCCCCGTTGCCCACGTGGACAGGATTTTCGCCCTCGCCAACGAGTACGGCTTGGACATCGACTTTCACACTGACCAGGTGAGCGCAGCCCGGCCTTTCGCCCTCCCCTACATCGCCGAGAAAACTATTGCCGAGGGGATGCAGGGCCGCGTCATGGCCAGCCATTGCCGAGCCTTGGGTTACGTGTCCCCTGAGGAGCACAAGCACGTCATCGAGCTGTGCGCCCGCGCTGGCGTGAACATCTGCGTCACCCCCTTTGAGTGCCTGCACGAGCGGATGGCCCTGCCACGGCAGGCTGGGGTCAACGTGTCTTACATGTCCGACAATATCCAGGACGCGTGGCGGGCCCACGGCAACGGCGACATGATGCTCCTTGCCGTCTTCGCATCCCGCCTCACCCCCTTCAACAGCAATCAGGAGTTGGACGAACTTCTGGATATGGGTACCATAGGCGCAGCAAAGTCGCTGGGCTTCGCCGATGAGGTCGGCGTCGCCGTAGGCAAGCGGGCCGACCTCATGGTGCTGGACGCCGCATCAGCCCACGAGGCCGTGCTGTATCAAGCCCGCCGCCAGTGGGTAATCAAGGCTGGCCGTATCGTGGCCGCCGACGGCAAACTGCTGGAAGGCGTCTAGCAGCCTGCCAGTCCTCAACAACCCAACCAGGGGGTAACAATGCAACTCATCATAAGAAATGCCTCCATCCCCGGTGCCTCTGGCACCTGTGACATCGCCATCGACGCCGGACACATCACCGCTGTCGAACCACGCGTCGAAGGTCAAGCCGACCGGGAGATCGACGCCGCTGGCAACCTCGTCTCCCCCGGGTTCGTCGACGCCCACACCCACCTCGACAAGGCCCTCGTCCTCGACCGCTACGACTGGTCCCAGCGCGAGATGCAGGCCACCCCCCGCATGACCTCCGTGGTCGAGTCCGACAAGGTCAAGCGGAATTTCACCGCTGACGATGTCCGCCAGCGTGCGGTCCGCCTCGGACGCAGGTGCGCTGCTCACGGCACCACCACCCTGCGCAGCCACGTCGATATCGATGAAGTCGTGGGCCTCACCGACATGGAGGGCGTCCTCGCCGCCAAGGAGGAACTCCGCGGTCTCATCGATGTGCAGGTCTGTCCCTACGCCATAAACGGCTTCGAAGGCCAGCCCCGGTCCGAGCCTCTGCTGTGTGAGGCCCTGCGCATGGGAGCCGACCTCGTGGGTGGCGTCCCCGAAGCCGATGAGGACGGCAACGCCCACGTGGACAAGGTGTTCCAACTAGCCAACGAGTTCGGTATCGGCATCGACTTCCACACAGACCAGGTCCGCGCTGCCCGTCCCTTCGCCCTCCCTCACATCGCCGAGAAAGCCATCGCGGACGGCATGCAGGGCATGGTCATGGCCAGCCACTGCTTTGCCCTCGGTCATGTCCCTGAGGACGAACACAAGCAGGCCAGCGACCTCTGCGCCCAAGCCGGGGTCAGCATCTGCGTCACCCCCTACTTCACCATGCGCGAGCGTCTCGCTCTCCCCCGTCAAGCTGGTGTCAACGTCAGCTACATGTCCGACAACATCCAGGACACATGGCAGCCCCACGGCAACGGCGACATGCTCCTCCTCGCCATCTTCACCGCCCGCCTAACCCCCTTCAACACCAATCAGGAACTCGACGCCGTCCTCGAAATGGGCACCCTAGGCGCAGCCAAGTCCCTAGGCTTCGCCGACGAAGTAGGCGTAGCCGTCGGCAAACGCGCCGACCTAATGGTGTTGGAGGCCCCCACTGCCCACGAGGCTGTGGTGAATCAGGTGCGGAGGTTGTGGGTGATTAAGGGAGGGAGAGTCGTGGCAGAGGATGGGAGGCTGGTGGCTAACATCCTGTAGGAAAGGATTCCTGACGTGTTCCTGCGATAGAGGTCATCTACTCATCGAGCAGGTCGTCTAGGAGTGCCACGGGCAACCCTTGGATACGGCGAAAGTCGGTGTCGTTGGTGATAAAGAGCGTACACTCGGCTTGCAGGGCCGTCGCGGCGTGAAGCGCGTCGGGTGTTGCCAAGCCAGTTTCGGCCCGCAAGCGGGCGGCTTCTTCGAATACCGTATACGATGCCTCAAGTAGTCTCACAGCATTGGCTCTAAACAGCTCGCGGTACTGACTTTCGATCTCCTTATTGCCATCACGAATAGGCTTCACCAGTGCTTCCATCAGAAGGACGGGACTGCTCACTATAGCGAGGTTGCTCTTCTGCTTGCTGCCACATAGGTTCCAGCAGCGTGCGATATGGCTCAACTCGCTCGACGCTGTAGATGAGGCCGCTGGCATCAAGATAGACAAGGCCATCGGAGGGAAGGGCTAGCGGTCCCACGATGTCTTCTCTTCCTTCAAGTATGCCTTTACCTCTTCAGCCGTCTGAAACAGGCGGCGACTAGGGCCGCTATTCAGTATTTCCATCACCGAGCGGCCCGTCTCAGTGTCCCCGTGCAGCACAACCACATCCACAGTCTGCCCTGCCTCCAACTCTGGGCTTATGAACTCCACCTTGCCTCCCGGCAACACCGTCGTCCGTATGCGCAACGTCTTCTGCATGTCCTCATCCCCTTGTCGGCCTGGGGCACTAAGCTACAACCTAACCCCTGTGACTAACCTCTCCAGATACCAGCCTTTTGAGATCGCTGGCTTATCGCTAACTCTAGCATGACGGGTCTATATTCAGCGCTTGACCGCCTTCACCACCATCACGGGCCACGAAAAGCGTATGTCATCACCCCGCTGATCGACCTCGAACGCCTCCCTCACACCAGCCCCGGCTTCCATCAATAACCGGCGCAATTCACCAACCTCCGCTGCCGGTGTCGCCGACCGTTGTACCCAACTCTCCAAGTCCAAATACACCCGCGCCTCTCCCTGTTCCGTCACGCGGAACCCGCACCCCTCAATCAGGCCCACCAATTCACTCGGAGACCTGTTCAGGTGGTGACTCGGGTCCCTCAACCGCTCCACCCGGTCCATCCACGCGTACACATCCGCGTCTTCCGTCGCCACTGTGTCCGCCAGCAGGAAGCACGCGTCATCCTTCAGCACCCGCCGGAACTCTCCCAGCACCCGCTCGGCATCCGCCATGTGGTGGAAAGCATACCGGCACGTCAAAACGTCCACCGCCCCGCTGCCCAACGGCAACGAGGACGCGGCAGCGATGGCTACCGTCATCCCCGTTGCGTTTCTCTCCCGTCCCACTAGGCGTGCCTGCTCCACCATCTCCGGCGTCAGGTCCGTCGCCAGCACCCGGCCCGCTAATGCGCTCATGGCCGCCGCCGTGAACCCGGCCCCACACCCCACGTCCACCACGGTCCCGGCCCTCACACCTCCCCCAAGATGCTCCCTCGCCATCCTCTCCATCATCTCCAGACTCTCGTCCCGGCTATGCAGAGCACTCGAGGCATAGGCCTTTGCTCGCTCCCCGAACTGCCTCCGCGTCACCGATGCCTGTTCCCGTTGGGGCAAACCTTCTGCTCGCTCGCTGATGGCTTTGTCCTCCTATTGATTGCTTGATTGCTGCGCTGGGGACATGAGAATAGCACCTTCATCTGGAGGCGTCGCCCCGCTCCTCCCAATCGCTTCGTCGTTCAAGTGGTCCATCTTTGCCCTCACTCCCCTTCCCCACACCTGACTCTCCATTGACAAATACTAACATGTGTTCTATTCTACCGGTAGAGTGCGCTGAGGGTTGACTGCGGGCCAGTCCCTGCCTTTCCTCTCCAAAAACTGTTTAGGGAGGCTCTTTCCTCGGCCGTTGAAGGGGTACAAAACGTGCAAGTTCTGACCAAATGTAACACTGCACTGGAAACCAAACCACAAGGGTGCCGCGACCCAAAATGCGGACAAGATTCCCTAGCTGGATCAGATAGGAAGCCGCGGACAATGCGGATAATTCCAGATACGAAACACCGCGTCGCAGCTACACCTTTGTCCGCAAAACGTACACCGGAGCTCCCACCCCCCAACCCGGCCTCCGACCGGCAACGAGTAGCAATAACAAGCAAATATGGTCCTCGGCCATCGCTCTAGTACTTCGGTAAAAGGCCGGCATCGTACCCCAATGTCCGGCGACCCATGCAGAGCCGTGCGATTCTAGCCCGTGGTACAAAACTTGGGCTACAATAGGCCAACTACCCCCAATTCTTTATGGGAGATGAATGATGATTACCAGTTTCGGCAGCCTCTTTGCTGGCCACGTGGACTTCGGCGACGACATCGGTCTCGATGCCACCGCCGCCAATGACCGCTGGCTCTCCGATGAGCGCCTCGCCGGCGTCTTCGACAAGGGCCAAGCCATAGCCCAGACCATGGACCGCCTTGGCTACGACACCTTCTGGATGGCCGAGCACCACTTCCAGCGTGAGGGCTACGAGTGCATCCCCAATCTCCTCATGTACAACGTCCACCTCGCCCACCTCACCGAGCGCATCAAGTTCGGCTGTGGCTTCAACATCAATCCCATGTGGCACCCCCTCCGCTTGGCCGAGGACTTTGCCACCGCCGACATCCTCACCAACGGGCGCGTCATCTTCGGCGTAGGCCGTGGCTACCACAGCCGCGAGGTCGAGACCTTTGGCAACCCCATCATCGACCAGGACGCCAACCGCGAACTCTTTGAGGAGCAGGTTGAGGTCATGATGAAGGCCTTCAACGAGCCCTCCTTCTCCCACCATGGCAAGCACTACCAGATCCCGCCCCAAGTCCCCTACCGCGGCTACACGCTGGAAGAAATCACCTTGGTCCCCCGCCCCCGCACCCTCCCCGTCGAGTGCTGGCAGCCCGTAGTATCGGCCAGCCAGCGCGCACTGGACTTCATGGTCAAGATGGGCATCAAGGGCCTCATAGGCGGTGGCGCTGCCGCCGGCGGAGCCACCGAGCGGGTCATGGAAGCTTGGCGCGACACTCTGCAGGCCTCCGGCAAAGATGCCGAACTGGGCACCGACCTCTGCATCGGCTTCACCATCCACCTAGCCGACTCCGAGGCCAAGGCCATCGAAGAAGGCCGCCGAATCTTCGAAGAAAACATGAAAATGTTCGGCCCACTAGGCTTCGTTCGTGGCCTGACCCCCGAACAGATCGACGCGTTGGGCGACCCCAAGCGCGCCCGCTCCGCAGGCCTCCCCACCATCGAGCAGGCCGTCGAAGCAGGCCAGTGGCTCGTCGGCCCACCCGAAGTCGTCAAGCAGAAAATCGAAGACATACAAGCCAAGTACCCCGGCCTGCAGCAAATCAACGTAGGCTCGGTAGTAGGCTCCAGCCAGAAGATAATCCTCGAACAACTCGAATGGTTCGGCACCGAAGTAATGCCCCACTTCAAGTCCCAGGTCAAAGAACCCGCCCTAGCGGACGACTAGCCGGGTTTTTCCGGCGCTGAGGATGTGCGGTTGGTAGGCATTTATGGCCATCGATACTGGATTCCTGATACGTTGCATCGGTACCCTGGAGATGGGATACACTCGCTTGCAGCAGCAGGAGTTGGGACGTATTGAATACGATCTTTACCGTGCCGCTTGCGTTAAGGAATTTGAGATTGTGCTGCAGCAATCAGCGGACCTTCTGAAAAAACGCTTGCGCCCCTTCTTTGCATCCAATCGTGAAGTGGACAGGCTGACCTTCAAGGACGCATTCCGTCATGCGGTCAAGCACGACCTGATCACTCCTGACGCATGCCAGAGATGGTTTCTATATCGCGACAACCGAAACGATACGGCGCACGACTATGGAGAAGGGTTCGCCGAGGCCACTATCAAGCTATTGCCGGCATTCATATCCGACGCGTCCGAGTTAGCAGAGCTCATCGCGCGCGGGTCTGATGACTAACATGTCCCCCAGCCCCCACGACTACCGACGCCTGCACTTGCCTGCCAGCTACCGGCGAGAGTTGGAAGCTTTGCTGCGGAAGCATGTGCCGGGTTGCGAGGTATGGGCCTATGGCAGCCGTATTAACGGTCAAAGCCACGATGGCAGTGACCTGGACTTGGTGCTTCGAACACCAACCTGCGATCGGGTGCCGACCCAAGCCTTCGTGGCTTTCATCGAAGCGTTGGAGGAATCAAACATTCCGATCCTCGTGCAGCCCCACGATTGGGCCGCCTTGCCAGAGAGCTTCCATCACGAGATAGAGCGCGACTACGTGATTCTAGTGAAGGGCGACGGCTGCTGACCTAATCGACCCACATATGAGGCGCATCTGCTAGGTTCCCCAGCCCCATCTCCTCGCAGAACTCCAGGTACCGCCCCCGAGGCACGCCCCGCCACTTCAACTCCTCCAGCGAGTGGGGCAGAGGCGTATCCACAAGCAGCGTGGCCAACTGCTTGTAAAGCACAGCGTCATCACGGCGCTCAGCAAGGCTGGCAGCCAGTGCTGGAGCCCCGCGCAACTCCACATCCCATAGGGCCACATCATCCGGTATGGCCTCTAGGTGGGTGTAGTGCGCCAAAACCTGCGCGGTGCTCTTGGCTCCCCAGCGCGGGATGCCCGGTATCCCGTCGGCAGAGTCCCCCACCAATGCAAGGTAGTCCGGGATGGACTCCGGCTGCACGCCAAACTTGGCCACCACGCCATCCGCATCCATGGTCTGATTACGACGCCGGTCCAAGCATACGACATCTGACCCTTGTACCACCTGCGCCAAGTCCTTGTCCGGCGAGCAGATGATCACCTGCTCCATGCCGGGAGCGTCGACCCAACGCGATGCAGCTGCCGCCAGAGCGTCATCAGCCTCGAACTCGGTCATGGGCCACACTGCGATGCCCAAACTTTCCGTCGCCCGCTCCGCCAACCCGAACTGCTCCAACAACTCCTGGGGTGTGCCCTCCCCCGTCTTGTAGCCAGCGAACATGCGATTCCGGAAGGACTCGATGACATGGTCGAAGGCACAGGCGATGTGCGTCGGTTGGTCGCGCCGTAGAAGAGAGAGGAGCGTCTGCACCAGTCCTCGGACTGCACCTGTAGGCTGACCGTCAGAAGCCTGGCTTGATGGCATGGCAAAGTAGGCGCGAAACAACTCGTATGTCCCGTCTACGAGATATAGACGCACGTTAGTCCCCGTCACCTTCCGCAACTTCCAAGGCTTCCACCGGCGCTCTCTGCGGAGTAGGCGTTGGGTCCTGCAGTACATGCTGTTCAGCTTGACGCAGAGCGGGTATGGCTGCTGCCACCAGCACGACCATTCCTGCGGTCAGGCCACCGAATAGGGCTAGGCTGTAGGCGGGGTCAATGAACTGGGCCCCGGTGCCCAACAGGATAACGCCAAAAGGCCCCATCCCCATGACGATGAGCCTTATACCGATAACCCGTCCCCGGATGTAGTCTGGGGAGGCAATTTGCAGCAACGCCATATTGCTGGTGAGGAACAACTGCATCATGAACCCTACGATGGCCACCATCCCCATAGATAGCGCGAACGCGGTTGAAAGAGCGAACGACAGTATGGCCATCCCCAAGATTACCCCGCCACCCAGCAGGAGGAACTTCAACTGCCGGTGACCGCTGAAGAAGGCGACAGTGATTACCCCAAAAATCCCGCCAACTCCTGCCGCAACCCCCAAAAGTCCCAGCCCCTGTGGCCCGGCGTTCAGGATGTCGTCGGCGAAGACCGGCAGGATGGAATTGTAAGGGAGGGCGAACAGAGTGCCTACAAGACCCAACAATGTCAGTCCGACCAGGAGAGGTCTCGCCCAGATATACTGCATCCCCTCCATGATGGACTTCCATGTGCCACCGGCGGTCGGCCTGCTATTGCTGCTTCCGCTTGGCAGCCATAGGGCCATGGCTCCCGCAGGTAAGACCAGTAACGTAGCTACTAGGAAGGCTACACTCATGTCGGTCCACTTGATCAGATAGCCTGCCATGCCGGGGCCGATGATTTGCGCCAGAGCGAATATCGTCGTGAACAGTATGACGGCACTGCTGATGTCGCGAGGCTTGACCACGTTCGGCACCATGGCGTTCCGCGCCGGATGATATAGCGCGAAGACCGATCCGTTGGCCAAAGCCAGCACATACACTGGCCAGACATCGTGTACACCTAGGAAGAGCAGGACCGTCTGTAAGCCAATGATGAAGAAATTTAGCGCTTCCCCCATGATTAACACGGTACGGCGAGTAAAGCGGTCTGCAAGCACGCCGCCCCAACCAGAGAAAAGCAGCATGGGCAGCATGGCCACGGCATGGATCGCCGTCACCTGGAACGGGTCCCCTGTCTCTCGCTGCAGCAACCAGCCGCGAGCAGTGAGGACCATGAAGAAGGAGATGAAAGATATGAGCGAGGCCGCCCACAATATCCGGAACGGTGTGTAGGCAAATGCCCTCATCGGACGACCCCCAAAGGTGTGTCCTCTGAACCGGGCCCCGTTCACGCCAGGGGCCCGTTCCTCGGGCACTCCGTTGACCCTCCCACTCACCTGGAAGGGAACCGGGCAGCCAGCACGTCGATGATTAGTTTGGAGGCGTACTGCACTGTCAGTTCCGAGGAGTCGTAGGGAGGGGCCACTTCCACCAAGTCCATTGCCACTAGGTTATGGTCCCGCACCAGTGCCATCAGGCAGGGATATGCCTCTTCGTATATCAAGCCCCCCACCTCTGGAGTCCCCGTACCGGGCGCCTGGCTGGGGTCCATCACGTCGATATCAAAGGTGATGTACAGGTTTTCACCACGAGGTATCTGGGCTGCTACCGCCTCCGGCCCCAGCTCTCGAAACCGCTTGGTGGTGATGATCAGGCTTCCGTCGCGCTGGGAGTCTTCGTAGGGTTGGCGTCGCGCCACCCGGATTCCCACCGAGCTAATGTGCCCGACGAAGGGCAGTTCGCGACAGCGGCGTATGGGGCTGCCGTGGGTGTAGAGCACACCTTGATAGTCGTGGGAGTAGTCCATGTGGGCATCGAAATGGACAATGTTGAGGGGCTCGAACCGGGATAGACCCCGTACCGCAGGATAGGTAATAGCGTGGTCGCCACCTACAATCACAGGGAATGCCCCTTGGGCAGCCACCTTCTCCACCACTTGTGTCAGCTTGTCAAAGTTCCGGTGGAGATCGACTGGCAGGATGTTGATGTTGCCACAGTCGGCCATGGTGATGCCTCGCAGCAACTCGTCTCCCGCTTCGATGTCGTAGTAGCCCTCTGCTTCCTCACCACGACCGAAAGGGTCGGCGTATGAGTAGCCGCGGGGCGCATCCCGTATCGCGTCGGGTCCGTAACGTGCTCCGGGACGCCCAAGAGTGCCTTGGTCGAAGGGCACACCGATAAAGGCAACGTCAGCATCCATGGTGTCCAGGTCCGTGCACAAGGGCGCCTTGAAGAAGCTCCGGGGATGGGCCTTGACTATCGGCCAGTCCCCGTCTGGTGCTTGAGAGTTGGGCGACTCTTGCGCCACGACATCCCCCTTGGAGCCTGATACGGTTCCTTACACGAACTGGGCCTTGGCCCAACCTTGGTCGAAGGGCGTCCAGAAATTCGAAGTGATCCGCAAGTTCTGAAACATCCAACGTCCGTCCACTCGTATGTACTCCTCGTCATAACGGGCGGAGCCCCATACTGCTTGGTCGCCTTGCGCGTAGGTACAAGCTTGGAACAGGTACCACACACCAGTTGCCTTGTCTCCGCTCACTTCGATCAGTGGGTTCATCACCATGTGTACCGCGAAGGGCAGTCGTTCCGGCGCGTGCTGGAAGAATTGCCTTATCTCGTCCCTGCCCACGGCTTTGCCCCGGATACCCCCGTCCCATACAGCGTCCTCGGTGAACAGACTGGCAAGGCCTTCCACATCATAATGGTCGTCGCAGTACATGCAGTAACGTGCCTTGAGAGCTCGGATGCTCTCGATGTCCTCCAACCGCTGGATGCGGGCTTCCCAGTCCTCAGACATCGCCACGCTCCTGTTTCGGTATTGCCACGTACCTCGAATTCCGACAAGGCTTAGCATACGCTTTTCCTTGCTCGCTTTGAAGGGCGACCCATGGCGGGTCTGTGAATCTTGCCAGCCAGCCTCGCTCTTGACACGGTAGTAGCAGCGGTATAGCGTCCCAACAACTCTGTGCCCACGCCTTAGTGCTCTTACCAAGGAGGCCTTTGTGATTTACAACGCCGAGAAGCGGGATATCTCCATCGCCGTGGGCGGCGATGCCATGATCACCCGCCGGATGCGCGCCTTCAATGAGGACAGCTTCCTCAAGCTGCGGGACATACTGCACCGGGCTGATGCCACCGTGGTCAACCTGGAGATGCTGTTCCACGACTACGAGAGCAGTTGGCAGTGGAGCAACGCCACTTACACACGCTCCGACCCCCGCAACCTGGATGAGCTGAAGTGGATGGGCATTGATGCCGTCACCACGGCCAACAACCACTCTTTCGATTTCTCCGAAGGTGGATTCCTTACCACCCTGGACCACTGTCGCGAAATCGACCTGCCCCAAGCTGGCGGTGGGCGCAGCATCGACGAAGCTCGTGCCCCTGCTTATGTGGACTCCCCTCGTGGACGGCTGGCTGTCATGTCCGCCTCCAGCACCTTCAGCGATCAGTCCCGGGCTGGGCCGGGGAGGCCCGACTTTCGTGGGCGCCCCGGCATCAATGCCCTGCGGCACAAGCTGGTGCACCACGTCGACCGTGAGGTATTCGATGCTTTGCACCGTGCGAACCGTGAAATGGGCTACCAGGAAGCGCACGAAGCTTATGAGGCCTTCGGCTTTCGTGGGGCAGAGGAGGAGCTTGACCCTGCCACCCAAGTCGAGTTCATGGAGAAACGATTTGTCCTTGACGAGCAGTTCCGCATCGAGACATCGGTAAACCAGGACGACATGGGTGGCATCGGCAAGTGGATACGGGGCGCGCAGAAGCAGTCCGACTGGGTGATCTATGGCGTCCATTGCCACGAAAGTGGCGACAGTGGAGATTTCCATGGGCATTCTCGTGTATCCCCACCAGACTTTCTTGAGGAGTTTGCCCGGTGGACCATCGACCAAGGCTGCGCTCTCTTTGCTGGCCACGGGCCACATTTTCTGCGGGGCATCGAGATTTACAAGGGACGCCCCATCTTCTACAGCTTGGGCAACTTCATCTTCCAGAACGAGAGTGTTCTCTGGGTGCCCGACGAAGCCTACCGACGGTTCAAGCTGGGTTATGACCAAACTCCGGGGGACTACCTTGATGCCCGGTCCGGCGGAGGCACACGGGCCTTTGCTGGTGACCCGGTCTTCTGGCAGAGCGTGGTAGCGGTATGCAACTACGCTGGAGGCGACCTGCGTGAGATTGTCCTGTACCCCATTGATATGGGCTACGGGCGTCCAATTCCCCAACGAGGCAGGCCGGTGCTTGCCGAGGGGCCGATGGCTCACCAGACCCTTAAATGGCTTCAGGATGTCTCCCGTCCGTACGGGACGGAGATCACGATCCAAGGAGATGTGGGGGTTATTCGCCTCTAGCACGGAGACCCCTGGGCTGGGTCAGGACTTCAAGTACCTGCTGAACCATTCGAGGGTACGTCCCCATGCCATGTGGCAGGCCTCAGGCCGGTAGCTGGGGCGGGTATCGGAGAAGAAGGCGTGGGCTGCATTTGGATAGCTCATGATCTCGTAGGTCTTTCCGCATCTAGACAATTCCGCTTCGAGTTTTGCTACGTCCTCCTGTGATGGGTTGGGGTCGTCTACCCCGAACAGGCCCAGCATTGGGCAGCAGAGGTCTTTCACCATGTCGATGGGAGGCATGGGGTTGACCTCGGTTGGGGCGATGACGCCGTTGGAGTAGAAGTTGACGTAGCAGTCGAGCCCCGATGTGTTGCAGGCGAACACCAGCCCTACACGCCCTCCAGAGCAGAAGCCGACCACGCCAATGCGCTCGTTGACGAATGGGGCTGACCGAAGGAAGTCCAGCGCGCCCTGCAGGTCTCCGTTGGCTTGAGCATTGGGCCGGTTGCGCAACCACTCCCCGGTCTTCCGCACATCCTCCTCCTCGACCACGGTGGTGAACTCGTTCCGGCTGTAGAGGGCGGGGAGAATGGCGGCACAGCCGTGGACGGCAAGGCGCCGGGCGACATCCTTCAGGTGTTCCTCATAGCCATGCACCCCATGCACAATGATTACGCCGGGATGCTGCTGCTCATCCGCTGGGCGGGCCACATAGGCAGGGACCGGGTCGCCGTTATACCCGGAGTAGGTGACCTCGTAGCACCTCATATCGGCCAGCGAGTAGATGGCTCCGGGCGGGGTAATCTGGCTTGTCATGACCGTCTCCTGTTGGGCCGTGTGCGGCATCGACCCCAGCTAGAATCACGCGTTTTGTTGGTCTCCATGGACAGGCTTTTTTCGCAGTTTTCGCAGTCGGTTTGTAGCTGTGGCGAGGTAGTTTCGTATCTGAGAGGACTGCGAAATCTGCGGGATATGCAATTTTTCGTATCTGGACGGTGGTTATTCCGGGACTGCGAAAAGGCGGATTTCGCGGAATCGGGCTACTTAGCTTGGGATTCATGACTGTGGGTCTTGTCGTTGTCTTTCATCGTGATCCTGGTCTGGATTGTGGCCCTGTATCGGGGTCCGGGGCAGGCTTTTCGTCGCAATGACGGGGTTGGGGGCAGCCCCGGCTACGCTCCCAACTTAGTCCGCTTGGGCGTGGTCTCACCATCTGATTCATATCGAGTATGACTGGCGCTTCAGGCAACTTGCGATATAACTCCAAAAAGAAAGCAGGGGTGACCCTGAGGGGTCAGTCCCCCGCCTGCTTGCTGGATCCAGATTATCGGTCGCGCCGCGGCGGTGTCAACGACTTAATGTCATGGTGGCGGGGGTGTAGACTACCGTTGACGGCTGCGCCAAAGGCGGCCCAGAAGACTGAAAAAGCCATAGGCGGGTAGAGGCTTACCATGTTTAACGAACCCTTGATGACCACGGTGGTGGGGAGCTACCCACAGCCAGCGTGGCTGGTGAACCAGGAGGCACTAGCCGGACGACTGGTGCCACGGGTGCGGGCCCCGGAACTCTGGCGCGTAGCCCCGGAGTTGCTGGAGCAGGCCCAGGACGACGCGACACTGCTGGCCATTCGGGACATGGAGCGGGCTGGTGTAGACATAATCAGTGACGGTGAGATCCGGCGAGAGAGTTACTCCAACCGATTCGCCACCGCGCTGGGCGGTGTGGACCCGGAGGGGCCCGGCACTACAATTGGACGAACGGGAGAACCCACTCCTGTCCCTCGCGTGATCGGCCCGATACGGCGCACCGAGCCAGTCCAAGTCAGGGATGTGCGTTTTCTCCGCAGCAACACCGCGCACCGCATCAAGGTCACTATTCCGGGTCCCTTTACCATGTCGCAACAGGCCCAAAACGAGCACTACGCCGATGACCGCGCCCTCGCCATGGACTATGCCGAGGCAGTGAATGCGGAAGTAAGGGAACTGTTTGAGGCTGGGGCTGACATCGTGCAGCTAGACGAGCCCTGGCTGCAGGCCCGGGTGGAGAATGCCCGGCGATTCGGAGTGGAGGCCATCAACCGGGCCGTACATGATGTGCAGGGTCCCATGGCACTCCATCTCTGTTTTGGCTACGCTGCCTCGATGCGCCAGCAGGAAAAGCCCTCGGCCTACTCATTTTTGTCTGAGCTGGAACAGGCTGAGGTAGCGATGGTGTCCATAGAGGCTGCGCAACCCAAGCTTGACCTGGGTATGCTGGACCTGTTGCCGTCCAAAACCGTGATCGTGGGCGTACTCGACTTGGGTGACATGAACGTCGAAACGCCTGAGATCGTGGCCCAACGCATACGGGAGGCCCTCCAGCACTTGCCGCCAGAGCGCTTGATGCTGGCCCCTGACTGTGGGATGAAGTACCTGCCGCGGGAGGTGGCGCGTGGCAAGCTGCGGGCCTTGGCGTTAGGGGCAGCAATCGTGAAGGCGGAGTTGGGGCTGTAGCGGGGCTGCTTGGAGAAACGGGTGCGCTCCTAGGCGTCCATCATCTCTGCCCAGCGGCCGTAGAAGGCGCGGTGGTTGGACTCGCTCACGCGCGTGTCGCTGGCCCATGCCATCAGGCTCTCGTCGAAGCCCTCGTGGCCCAGCCCCATAGCAGTGTGCATGGGCATCCGTCGTGACGCCACGCCACGGCTGGTGTTGGTGACTTCCTGCCAGTTGTCCATGTCGTCCTGCTCGAAGGTGCCTGTGGGCCCGAACCCGCGTGCGCCTGCCAAGCGGATGGCGTCCTTCACCTCTTGGGGAGCAGCTTTGTCCACGTAGGCCCACGACCATATTTCGGTCTTGTCGGGGCCACGAGGCTGCCACACGCGGATGGTGCGCGAGCCGGTGCGGAGGATGGCGAAGTTGGGGAAGATGTTGCCTGCAATGGGGTTGATGAGGGAGTGCCTCTCGCCCAGTCGCTGGCGGACGTCTTGGGCATGCTTCTGCTCGTAGGCGTCCAGCACGGGCATGAGCGGGTCCGCGGTCTCGCCGGGGCTGAGGGCTAGGATGCAATGACCCTGCTCGGTGGATACCAGTCTGCCAGGCTCCTCGCTGGCGGGGCGGTTGAAGCGGGCGTCGACGGCGGAGCGGTGTGTCCACGGGACGTGGTAGGAGTCGCCGGCGAAGTTTTCGGCGGCCAGCTTCCAGTTGCAGGGGACGACCCACTTGTGCATCCCGCCGATCATCTCGATGCCGCCCTCGTGACGGTCGAAGAAGTTGTCCATGTACCAAGTCATCTCGCCAAGGTAGTCAAGCAGGGGAGGAGCGTTGGGATTGAAGGTTGCGAAGATCATCCCCTTGTAGTCGTCTATTTTGGCGACAGGGACCAACCCCCACTTGTCGGTATCAAGTTCGTCGTAATAGGCTTCTCGGAGGCTGGGCACTGCTATGAGCTTGCCGTCGTTGCCGTAGGTCCAGCCATGATATGCGCATACGAAGGCTGAGGCGTTACCACTGTCAGCCCGGCATACGCGGTTGCCACGGTGACGGCACACATTGAGGAAGGCGCAGGCTTGGCCTGAGGCGTCGCGGGTGACCAAAACCGGGTCCTCGGCCATGTAAGTAGTGAAGAAGTCGCCGGGGTTGGGGATCACCGTTTCGTGGCAGAGGAAGAGCCAACTAGGGGCGAAGACGCGCTCCAATTCTTCGCGGTAAATCTCCTCGTCGGAGAAGATGCGGCGATCCATCATTCCCCGCTGGACATCCACTAACCTGCTGCCCTGGACGGTCATATTGGCCCCCTTACTTGTGGATGGGGTCAACCTGCGGACGCTGGGCTTTCCTGTGGCCTAGGTTGGTACCGGGCTGAGTACTGCTTTTCCTTTACCCCGAAGGAGGTCATGGTGGCCACCAGCAGTAGGCATGCGACTATGGCGAAAGCCCAGTCATAATTGCCGAGCCAGTCGTGCATCAGGCCTGCGAACTGGATGCTGAAAGCCGCTCCCATCTGGTGGAAGAGGAAGGTCATTCCGGTAAGAGTGCCAAGGAACTTCAAGCCGTAGATGTCGGCTGCGAGGCTGGTGGTCAGCGGGCCCGTGGCCCACCAAGAGAAGCCCAGCACGGAGGCGAAGGCCCAAATGGACCAGGGTGCGGGCAAGAGGAAGAGCATCATGTAGCCGATGAAGCGTCCGCCGTAGACCAAGGCGAGAAGGTTCTTCCGGGGGAACTTGTCGGCTAGGAAGGTAGCTCCGAGCAGGCCCACTACGTTCAACCCGCTCATTAACCCGAAGGCCAAGGCTGCCGTGGCTTTCGTCATCCCCTCTTCTTCGGCGTAGGGGATGAAGTGGAAGCTCATGATGGAGGTGGTGGCTCCGCAGGCGAAATAAGCGATGGAGAGCTGCCAGAAGGGGGCCGATTTCAGAGACTTCTTCCAGTAGTCAAGCTCAAGAGGTCCCGGTGTCTGCTGTGTGGGCGGAGTAGGCTGGCCCTGTGAATCGGTTGCCCGCTCCCCGTCAGGGCGAAGACCCATATCAGCGGGGTCGTTTCGCAGCAGGATGAGGGTAAGGGGGAAGCCCAGTGCGAAGACGATAATTCCCAGGACCATCCAGGTGGTGCGCCAGTCAAATTCCTGGATGAGGTAAGCGCTGAGAGGCACCAACACCAGTCCGCCCACGGAAGCGCCAGCGGTGCTGATTCCCAAGGCGGTGGCACGGCGTTTGCGAAACCATCGCGCCAGAAGAGCGCTGCCGATGTTGATGGTGCTGGCACTGGAGCCGATGGCGCCCAATATGCCGAAACCCAGGATCAGGTAGAGGATATGAGGCGTAGCCATCAGCATCAGGGTGCTTGCGGTCAGGATAAGCACGCCTGTAAGAATGACTTTGCGCCCGCCCAGCTTGTCGTAGAACCAGCCCGCGAAGGGCTGGCATAGGCCGGCTGCGATCATTCCCACCAAGCCAGCGACGGAAATTAACCCGCGGCTCCACCCGAACTCGTCGCTCATGGGAGTCACAAAGTTTCCGAAGCTGCTGCGGGAGCCGATGGAGACCAAGGCCACGAGGAAGGTCACACCGACGATCACCCACCCATAGAAGAGGGGAGACTTTGTGGGTGGCGCCGTGCTTGTGGATGGTTGTTCCGTAGCCGCCTCCTGCTCGCTCTGACAGCCTGTGCGGAAAGGGCGATGTACCAGTGTTGGGAGTGTACCACTCTGGCCGTCGGGGTACAATTCGGATTAAGGACACCACCTGTGCCAGTTGGAAGCAGGACGTGGGCCCAGTCAAGGGATTGAATGAAGGGGAACAGGTCACATGGCAGACAGGCAGATAACCCTCGAGACCTATACTACGCACTTCAGCCAGGACGATAAGGACGCCAACTTCAAGCATGACGTTGCCACCTATAGCAAACTGGACCCCATGCCTCCTCTGGACCGCATGAGCCGGAACCTTGATATACCTGTAGGGGCTTTGGTGCGGTACGTGCTGGCCCGCTGGACCACTTCAGGGAGCGACGCCTTGCTGGAGGTGGGGCCTCTGGTGGTGCGCCAGATGGGGGACCTAATCAAGCAGGCAGAGGAGGAGGGGACGGAAGAGGCGCGGCTGAGGGCTTATGACGGACTGCGCCAGATGGTTGCCTGGCTAACGATCCCCTTGGACGACCCCGACTGGCAAACCCCGAGGTCCCAACGCAGGCAGGAGTGCTAGGTGTCCCTGCCCCGTCCGACGGGCGTAGACAAGTTAGAGGTTGAGTCTGGAGATTTACCCACATGTCGCTCGATCAGGCCAGTCACCAACACAGCGCTCAGGGCTACCAGCCACACGAAAAAGGCAACCCCGATGATGCGGTGCATTACTGTAGCAGCGTCCACCCAGATGAACTGCATCGCCACGCCAATCACAGCCGTGGCTAGCGAAGTGGTGCGAAATGCTCCGCCGGGCTGCCACAGGTAGGCTGCTCCTGCCAACAGGGCAAGGCCAGCGGCTGTGAAGCCGATCTTTCCCGTTATCCAGCGTGCATCGGCTATTCCCTCAATGAAGGAAGGGATGTCTGCTCCTGGAGCGGGATACGCTGCAAGGACTATGGTGCACAGAGCTGACATTATGGAGAACGCGCCGGAAAATCCGAGCAGATATGTTGCCAAACGCCCCGACGAGCGCGCCTGTGTGAGCCAAGACTGGAGGAGGTACCAAGCGCTGGCTACCAAGGCCAAACCGGCGATGAGTCGCCCTGCGCTGTGCAGTGCATAGACGGGCCGGCTGTCGGCGATGGCTTGCAGCGATTCGGTCAGGGTGGGTTGGTCCGCGTCAGCCGCAACCCGGGCCGCTATCATCACGACGGTAGCAGCCGCGCTGAAGAGCAATAGCTTGCCCGCGGTGCGGGCAGAAGTTTCGGGTTTGGGTGACATGCTGGGTGGTAGGACGCTCAGCCCTGACTGTCGGGGTGCCAAGCGTCGAGCATGGCGTTGAAGGTCTCCATGGCGGGGTCGGAGAGGCCGTAGGGACACTCGAAGTGGATGCCGACTGGGAAGCCTGCGTTCGTCACGCCTTCCACCACTGCCTTGTAGTGCTCCACCATGGCTGCTTTCTTCTCTTGGAAGGGCATGGCTGCCAGTTCGGTTACCCAGTCTAGTTCCGGGCCAACGAGGTCGCTGGTGTCGTCCTTGATGAGCCAGCGAATGAGTCCGAGGCGCTGCTCGAGTTGGGGTACGAAGCCGAAGGAGAGGAGGATCTCAGGCCGGTGGGGGTGCTCTTTCATCGTTTCGAGGAAGGAGACTATCTGCTTGCTGTACAACAGTTGAGTCATGGCAAAGTTGGCCCCGCACTCCATCTTGTAGAGGAGTCTCCCTTCCTCCTCAAGGCGGGTGGGTATGAGGATGGCTCCTCGCGATGGCATGACGTCGCTGTAAATGCCAAGGGCCTCGTTGGGAGATGGCCCCACGATGTCGGCGTCGTCGAACACGCGTGGCACGCCCACGAAAACGACTCGCTCGACGCCCGCCTGCTTCAGGCTCTCCACTCGTCGGTCCAACTGCGTCTTGGGGGTGAATACGGTTACTTGTGTGAGTATGCAGGAAGCGGGTATCTCCTGACGGAGGAATACGCTGGAGTCCAGGGCATCGATTTTTTCGTCCAGCGCCACCGGGCGGTCACCTTCTTCCGGGATCATCTGAGGCACAACCAGTGTGTTGATGTGGTCGATCAGTCCAGACTTGTCCAGTTGGGCCCGGGTCTTCTGCGCGTCTTCTTCAGCAAGGGCTTGTCCGCCACTCTTGGAGGTGGGGATCAGCTCAAGTGCGATAGTTGCCATGGTCCTCCTCGGTAAACACCCTGCGGTGGGCATGCGACGAATTGCGACGACATAGTCTAACTCAAATCTCCCATTCTGTCGTCCCGACCTGCCGTCATCCATCTAGGCTTCCCCTAGGACCTCCGGGCACCCAAGGCACCCACGCCCGAGGGTAGGCAGACATAGCGTGCGGGCGTATTATCCACGGGATGATTACCGTCGACGCAATTCATGTGGCGCCTGTCAAGTCGGCGAGTCTGGTCAGCCCTGACAGGGTGAGTGTGGGGCTTACCGGCATACTGGAGGACAGGCGCTTCTACATAATCGACGCCATAGGACGGCTGGTGACACAGCGTGAATTGGGCTGGTTGGTGCAGGTAAAAGCCTCGTACCAGAGCGAGCCGGAGCGGTTGCGTCTGACTCTACCCGATGGGGAGGTCGTCGAGGAGGAACTGGAGAGTGGGGAACAGGTTTCTACACGGATGTGGGGTCGGATGGCGCGGGGTCGTGTTCTAACCGGAGGCTGGGGCCCCGCCCTTTCGCGAGCTGCCGGGGTGCCTTTGGCACTTGTGCGGGCAGACCAACCGGGCCAGTGCTACGACGAGTTCCCCATCTCGGTCCTGTCAAAGGGCTCGCTCTTGCAGTTGGGCAAGGTGGCTGGTGATACCGATGAATTCGATGGTCGCCGCTTCCGCCCCAACTTCCTGTTGCAAGGGTGCCAGGCCCATGAAGAAGATGGCTGGCTGGGTAGAGCCATTCAGATCGGCGAACGGCTGCGCCTGCGTCTCATATCGCCCGACCCGCGCTGCGCTATCACGACCCATGATCCCGATACCGGGGAGAGGGATGTGGACACGCTGCGCCTGATAATGAGCTACCGCCCCAACCCTATTGCTGCTTACTTTGGTGTCTACGCCATCGTGGAGCGGCCCGGCGAGGCTGCTGTGGGCGACAGGGTGGAGCTGGTTGAGTAGTTTCAGGTCCTATTATCCTATACCGAGTTTGCGCTCCAGTCTGAGGTAGGGTTCCTATGCATCTCGACCCCCGTCTGCTGGCTTATACCCATGGCGTCCGGTTACGAATTCTGCTCGCCTCGTTCCTTGGCCTCCTATCCACGGGCGCCGGAGTGGCACGTCTAGCCGTCGCAGGTGTCGTCATTGTCCAAGTGATACACGAGGGGGCCGCTTTCGACACGCTCGTTGTTCCACTCGTTGCCATGGCCGGGCTTATCGTGCTGCGGAGCGTTTTCCAGTACCTGCAGGAGCTTGTAAGCCACCACACTGCCAGCATCATCAAGATTCAGGTGAGAGAGAGGCTCTACCAGCACTGCCTGGCCTTGGGCCCGGGTTACTTCGACCAGAGCCGAACCGGCGACGGCGTTCTCACGCTTGCCGACGGTGTCGAACGGCTGGAAGCTTTTTTCGGCCGCTACCTGCCACAATTGACGGTCGCTGTCCTGACCCCGCCCCTCATTTTCGCCTTTATGGCCTTCATCGACTGGCCCATCGCCGTCATATTCCTAGTCTTTGCCTTGGCCACGCTACTTATACCGAACACCCTGGCCAAGTGGAACACCCAAAAGAACATACGGCGTCGCGATGCGTATGGGGCGCTTGGGGCGGACTTTCTCGACAGCGTGCAGGGCCTGTCCACTCTGAAGGCCTTCGGGCAGAGCCGGGCCCGGGGCGACTTGCTGGCCAACCGCTCCCGCGCACTCTTCCGGGCAACGATGGGCGTACTGGCCGCCAACAGTCTCACCAGCGCCATCACGCTGATGGGCATCTCCGGCGGAGCTGCTTTGGCCTTGGGTTTCGGCGCGTGGCGAGTGAGCCAAGGTGACATGGATCTGCGCCCACTACTGATTGTGTTGATGCTTGGCGTGGAAATCTTCCGGCCCCTGCGCGAACTCATCCAGTTGGGTCACGAGGGCATGATTGCCTTGGCTTCAGCCGAAGCCGTGTACGAGATCTTGGACACGCCAATACAGGTCACCGAGTCTGGGACAAGGGCCCGCCGGGTCAACGGCACCGAGCCCACTCTCGTCCCTGAGTTGACCTTTGAGAATGTCACGTTCGGCTACCAGTCAGGACGCCGGGCAGCACTGGAGCAGGTGTCATTCACGCTGAAGGCCGGTGAAACCTTGGGACTGGTAGGCCCGAGCGGGGCTGGCAAGTCCACGGTGGTATCTCTTGGCCTACGCTTCTTTGACCCGCAGCAGGGGCGCATCCTTCTGGGAGGCCAAGACCTGAGAGACCTGCCCCTGGATTACCTACGGCGACATGTAGCCGTAGTGGGGCAGGACACCTACCTGTTCCACGGCACCGTTGCGGAGAACCTGCGATTTGCCAAGCCCAATGCTACCCAAGAGGAACTGGAAGACGCGGCCCGAGTGGCCAATGCCCACGACTTCATACGAGTGCTTCCCAATGGCTACGATACCGTGGTGGGCGAGCGTGCCGTCCGCCTCTCGGGAGGGCAGCGCCAGCGTATCGCCATCGCACGGGCCCTGCTGAAGGATGCGCCCATTCTGATTCTGGACGAAGCTCTGTCCAGCGTGGACACGCAGAACGAAGCCGTCATACAGAAGTCTTTGGACAGGCTCATGGAGGGCAGGACGACCCTGACCATCGCCCACCGTCTCTCCAGCGTGATAGGCGCCAACCGTATTTTGGTTCTGGATGAGGGACGGGTGGTGGAATCAGGCACCCATCAAGACCTGGTGGCAGCCGGTGGAGTGTACACCCAGCTAATGGCCAATCAGCAGACGGCTCAAGACGGCGGACATGACGGACATCATGCGCCCCCAATCGCCGTTGCCCATGCTGCTGGGGTCAGCGACCCGGCGCACCACCACGTTGCTCACCCGCACCACGAGAATCACCAGGAAGGCAACAGTCATCGACACGAGCATGATCACCAACCCGTGCATGCCGCCCACGCTGGCGCCAATCATGCACACTCTCACGGTGACCACCCTCACGGACCGGCGGCCTCGCAACGCTCGTTGGGTATGCTCGCCTTGGGTGCTAGGCTGGTGGTGTTGGTACGTCCGTGGTGGGGCCAGTTGATACTCACCTTCCTGCTGGGTGTGGCACATCACGGATCGGTGATCGGCTTGGCGGTGATCGGCGCACTACTCGTGGGACAGGTGGTGACAGGAGGGAGCCTCACTGTCCTGCTGATTCTGTTAGGGATATTCGTGCCCCTGGTTGGCTTCTTCACATGGGCTGAGTCGTGGCAGGCCCACGACATGGCCTACCGGTTGCTGAACGAGATGCGTGTTGACATGTACCGCAAGCTGGACCCGCTGGCCCCGGCCTATATGGTAAAGCGTCGCTCCGGCGACCTCGTCAGCATTGTCGGCACCGACATCGAGACGGTGGAGTACTTCTTCGCCCACACCATCACACCTGCCTTTGTCGCGGTTGTAGTTCCTGCCGGAGTGCTGGCAGTGTTGGCAGTCATCGCGTGGCCGTTGGCTCTAGTGCTCACACCTTTCCTGATTGCCGTGGCAGTCAGTCCACTGATGGCTCAAGCCCGCTCGGAACAGTTGGCCACCGAGGTACGAGGCCGGCTTGGTGATATCCATGCCCACATGGTGGACAGCATCCAAGGCATACGCGAGGTATCGGCCTTCGGGCGAGGACCTTCAAGGCAGGAGGAAATCGCTCGCAACGGCTGGCAGTTCGCGTACGTGCAGACCCGTTTCCTCAAGGTGCGTTCCTTCCAAGTGTCGGTCATCGAGGCGATGACCGCTCTGGGCAGCCTCTGTGTGCTGACCCTGGGCATCTGGTTCCTGGCGCAGGGAGACATGACCCGTACGCAGTTGATTCTCTCCGTGGTTCTGTCCACCGCTGCCTTTGCGCCTGTCTCTGACATCGCCCGCACCATCAAACAACTTATGGAGACAGCGGCATCTGCCCGGCGCGTCTTCGAGGTGCACGACGAGCCTGTTCCGGTGGTGGACGGGCCGGGGGCCAGCACGCATGGAAAGGCTCCGGCGATCAAGTTCGAGGGAGTGTCCTTCGCTTACGGCGACCGGGAGGCTCAAGCCCTCCATGGTGTTTCCTTCGATCTGCCCGCTGGCTGCACCACAGCACTGGTGGGCCCGTCCGGGGCAGGGAAGACCACCTGTGCCAACCTGCTCATGCGCTTCTGGGACCCAGACACAGGCAGGGTTGCGATGGATCAGGACGACCTGCGTTCCTTCGGGTTGGACGACCTGCGAGGCCAGATCGCGCTTGTGTCCCAAGACACCTACCTTTTCAACGATACGATCCGCAACAACCTGCGTTTGGGCCGGTCCGACGCCACCGATGAAGAGGTGGAGGAGGCCGCAAGCCAAGCCAACGCCCACGACTTCATCACTTCCTTTCCAGACGGCTATGAAACCACGGTGGGCGAGCGTGGCACTCAACTTTCTGGCGGTCAGCGCCAGCGCATCGCCATTGCGCGCGCTTTGCTGAAAAATGCCCCCGTCCTCATCCTGGATGAGGCCACCTCCCATCTGGATGCTGTAAACGAGCAGCAGCTCAGGCTAGCCTTGGACCGCCTCATGGAGGGACGCACCACCCTGGTCATAGCCCATCGCCTGTCCACGGTGCGCAATGCCGACCAGATAGTCGTCTTGGATGAGGGAGGGATGGTGGAACGTGGCACCCACCAGGAGTTGCTTCACTCACAGGGCCTGTACGCGAGGTTGGTAGAGGCCCAATTGGTGGAGGGTGTTGCAGAGCGCCCAGCTCACGGTCACCATGGGTCTCACCAAGCTCATGCCCCAAGCATGCCGGGGATAGGCCACGGCGGGCACCACCACTAGGTCTGCTCTGGAACCGGAAAGAACCGAAAGGAGATTGCTATGCCGATTGAGCAGCACGCGCCTGAACTGGAGGGTATCATCGACTTGGATGCCACTGTTGAAGAGCTCGCTGGCGGATATGGTGGTGACATGGGGCCTGCGGAGGGCCCTCTATGGTGGAAGGAAGGCGGATACCTTCTCTTCAGCGACATCCACAACAACCGCCGTATGAAGTGGGCCGATGGTGAAGGAGCGTCGCTGTTCGCCGAGCCCACCAATCGGGCCAACGGGCTGACGCGGGACCGGCAGGGCCGCCTTCTGGCTGGCGAGCATGAAGCCCGCCGTGTGACTCGTCAAGAGCCGGATGGCAGCATCACCGTAGTGGCCAACAACTACCGGGGGACCCGCCTCAACCGGCCTAATGATGTGGTCGTGAAGTCCGACGGGGCTATCTACTTTACCGACCCAATAACGCTGGGTCTGATCTCGGACTTGGACTACGCTGGCGTTTACCGGGTCACTCCTGACCTGGGTACCATGAATTGCTTGGTATGGGACTTTGTGGTGCCTAACGGGTTGGCTTTTTCCCCTGACGAGAGCATCCTGTACATCAACGACTCACGGCGGGGACACATTCGCGCTTTTGACATGGACCCTACCAATGGCATGCTGGCCAAGCAGACGGACCGGATATTCTGCGACCTGCGCGGTGAAAGGCCCGGCGTTCCGGACGGCATGAAGGTGGATGTTGAAGGGAATGTGTACTGTGGAGGCTCTGGGGGTCTCTGGATATTGGACCGGAACGGTAAGCACTTGGGCACCATCGTCCACGGGTACAATGCCACCACCAACCTGGCTTTCGGCGGTGATGACTGGAAAACCCTTTACTTCACTACCCGCAACGAGCTATGCCGTGTGCCGGTCAAGATTGCGGGGATACCGGTTCCCTAGAACCAAGGCACTATTGAGGATTGCTCCGGCCTGCATTGTTGACCACCCTATGGCCGGAAACTATCCAATGACTGCTGGAAAGCACCGGCGTACTTGTCCCAGTGGGTGTCAAGCGCCATCGCGGTAATCACGTAGAACTTGTCGTCCCACGCGACGCAGAGCTGGCGCGACCGCAGGGTCACGGGGCCCTGCTGGAAGGTGGTCTCGACGAGGTAACCTGGGCGTCCTCCGATCTCGGAAGGAGACATGCCAATCAGTTCAGATTCCGGGACAAGGACAGGTATCAGTTGCTTGGAGGATGAGACGTACTCTTCCAGCGTGAGGTCAGGCGCGGGCTCTGCCACGATGGTGATCTTGGCGGTAAATGGGAGTTCTTCGGAGAAGTCGGGCTCCGGATTGTAGAAGACTGCGAGCGCGTCACCGGGCGCCTGTTCGGCCTCGGTCCAACCGTCGGGATGTTGAAGGTACGCCCCGCACCCGGTGCCAACTAGGGCGATGAGGACCATCGACCCCAAGGCAACGCGGTACTTGATGCCCAATTCCGTTCCTTAGGTCAACCGAGTTGGTCTTTGCGGGCAGCCTTGGTGGCATGGAGGTACTCCGACCCTTGTTGGGGGCCCGGCCATAGTTGGACTACAGCCCGTTGGACGTAAGCGCCCGCACTATGTCGTCGCTGATGCTGGAGGCCCGATGGATGACTGTCTCGCGGGGCAGTGGGCCCAGTGGATGCGGGATAGATATGGGCTGGAAGCCGGGCCGCCCGAAGGCGTTTGATTGGGCTAAGGCGGAGTTGGTGAAGGGGGCGGTGCATATCACGATGGTCGGGATGCCACGGTTTTCCAAGGTCATTGCGTCGTGCACACTGCACGCGGTACAGGACCCTCAATCGGCTATAGCGGTGACTACGAAGTCACATCGCTCGCTCAGGGCATCCACCACCTCATCGGCAGCAGGACGGGAGTAGATGAACTTGTCCAGAACCAAACTGTCCTGGAGCTCGAACTGCTTGTCCAGTGCTTCCCGCACGTCAAGCAGCAGTTGGTTGGCGTTGGCCTTGCGATTGCCGAGGAAGCCTCCAACTTTTCCCTGAAGACCGGGAAGGCGTGGAGCCCCCGCCCAGCGAGAAGCAAGCTCAGGGTCTACCGGGGCCACCACGCCCAACTGGCGCAGCTGTTCCTGCAACGATTCGGCAGGCATAGATACCATGCTTACCCTCCTGGAGCGGTTATTTTTCTCATAGCCATGCGTGATCCCCAACCGGGGAGGCAGGCGGAATGGGGACCCCCAGCGCCTCCAGCCACTATCAGATGAATGTCCTCAGCCCGGCGGACCACCGGCACCATCTGTGCGTCGTCCTCGGGGTCGACGAACTTGGGCCAGAGCAGTGCCCGGCGTCCGTCTCCCTGCGGAGGGCCGCCATGCTTCAGACGGGCGACGGGCTGCCGGGCGTGTTCGAACAGAAACTGTCGTATGTCCCGTTTTCTCCAGCCGTCCTGGTGCAGCATACGGGCATGCTCCGGCCCCAGGACCACTAAAGTCTCCCCCATCACGTACATCTGGACGTTGCCCAGCGTACTCATGGTATCTGCCAGAACCATGAGGAAGTCCCTTGGCTCTCCGGCGTGGTACATGATGTTGTGGGGCGCCTCGCAAGCGTAGACTGCCACGGTGCTATCTTCGGGCCGGAAGCCGTGCTCTACATGGAGAGGTTCCCATGGGTTAGCAGCCTCGCTCTCAGCCACGCAGAAGGAGAACTTGCCGGGATGTCCGAAGGTCGACTTATCTGCGTCGCCGGGCACGGAGCCACCCAAGTTGACCAATACCAGCTTTACGGCGCGCCCGATTGTGGCGTTGGCTCTCCAGCCTTGTCCAAAGCAGTTGTACCCGCCATTGATGTCCAACTTGCGGGCTACCGGACCGTTTACGATGACCAAGGGCGAGTGGATGCCAGTGGAGCACTGTACTCCGCGTATGTTCAGACGGTCGTCCATGGCGGCCTCAATGGCTGCCATTACTACGGGCATGTACTCGGGAAGGCAGCCAGCCATCACGGCGTTGGCGGCGATGCGTTCGACGGTGGCCTTGCCCCCGAGAGGCGGGATGGAGGCCACTACCTCATCGGCAGGTCTTCCAGTGCAGTCCACGAAGCGTCGGACTTTGTCTTCAGTGGGAGGGACGAGGGGCAGACCGTCGCTCCAGCCGGTGCTATACATCAACTCGATCAGGTCGATGGCTTCGGTGGTTGTCATTCCGTATCCGTATCCAGGGTCGAGTCAGGCTGCTAGGAGAGGCTAGAGCCTGTGTTCCCGTGGTGTCAAGCTAGCGACCTTATTGGTTCCGGCAGTGCGCCGAAGTGCCCCCGGAAGCTTGAGGTTGTGCGATGCACCTAGAGATCGCTTAAGAGCCATGCTCGGCTCTTGAGTTTGGGCCTCACTAGCAAGCACATGGTCACCAAGATGCCGGCGTATGTCCCATCGCGTCTTGTAGGTCCTTAGGAATGACACCGGCGTCTTCCGGTTTCCGTTCGTCCTGAGCCTGTCCTGAGCCTGTTGAAGAACGAAACCAAGTGAGTCGAAGAGCCTGCCCGGACCCCGAGCCGCGGACAGGCCATCCCCTCACGATGGACATAAAAGGCTGGATTCTCCACAATCGGTGCTGTTACATCTGATGGCCGGAGGCGTAGTCCTGTATGGGGTGCGCCAGGTTGTAGAGAATGCACGGGTGCTCAGGCACCGCCGTTTCCCAGGAAACGCAGGACGCCCAAGGGAAGCGTGAGTTGTTGACCATACTAGGCAATTGGCATATGGTGAGATTATGACTACGCCCGCACCAGAACTTCCCGACGCCGCCCAGGCGCACAGCCCTGATGCTCGCAGAGCCATGGCCTTGCGGTTCCTTGCCCATGCCGAGGATGAGTTGGCGAAAGGACACAGGTTGCAGGCTTCTGAGAAGGCATGGGCCGCTGTCGCCCAGCAACTCAAGGCCATCGCGGCGCAGCGGGGATGGAATCATAAGGGACACCGGCTTCTCTACGACATCGCCCTTTACCTGGACAGGGAATATCCAGGCCTAAACTTGCGCCTGAGCGTCGCAGGGGCGGACCATCATGGCCATCAGAACTTCTACGAAAACGAAGCTGGAGAAGAGATCATAGATGATCTATTGAACGACGTCGGAAGGTTAGTCGATGATCTGGAAGACCTGCGCCACCGTCCTCCGCAGTCATATACCATTACCAGTGAGGACGAGGACAAGCGCGTTCGGGCTGCGGTCAGGCGATTGACCGGGACGGAATATGCGCTGCCCGTAACCCGCGTCGGATTCATCAACTATGACAGATTGAGGGAGGATCAGAGAAAGTGGGGTGCCCCGCCGCCGTCGCCAGAGGAAAACGGAGAGGAAGACACAGGGGGGAACCCTACGCCCCCTCCAGGTCCTCCATTGGGCGGTGCTCCAGGTGGTGCTTTGCCAACCCCAACCTCCACCGGCAACGGGGCACTGGACGGCAAGACCATCGCCCCACCACCCCAACCCATGCCACCACCTCAAGCGAGTGCATCGCTGAAGCCACCGCGCTTCCAGTTGACTAGACCTAGATTCACCATCAATTTCGTGTCCGTTGGTGAAATGCCAAGGGCCAAGCCATCAAAACCCAAGCCCACGTCCACAACGAAGAAGAGGGGCCGACGCTCCCACCCATGGCTGTCCCGCAAAGAGATGCGATGAACGCGCTACTGCTTTACTTGGCTTCATGGTGGGCTCTGCTGAAGGCGACAGCCCGTGGGGAGATTAACCCCAAGCTGAGCAGGGGTACGATCAAAGCGATGATGGGCCTTGACACCACCGATGTAAATAAAGACAACCCTTCGCAGAAACGAAAGAGGAAAGGGCATGCCAGAAACACGGGATAGCGCGAGTTGGGACCCCGTGCCCCTCGACGATAAGATAGAACACTTTGAGAGCTACCGCATAGGGAAGCGCCGTGGGCTGGCAGAAGCTTTGGAGGCCGTCAGGCTTATGGGATTCTCCCTTGGACAGCAACAGCACGCCACAATCAAAAGACCCTATGACACAAATCCCCTTGACAATGCCCACACATCCGTTCTATATTTAGCTCACGCGTCGACGCCAAGCCCCCCCCCGAAGGGCATTCCACACCAAAAGGAAAACAGAGCAAGGCAACCGCTGGCCCGCATTCCCTCAGAGAAACGGGAACCCTGGTCCCACGGAGCTGATTCAAAGCTGTGTCGGGACTGACTGGGCCAGCCCAAAATCCCGCAGCCGGGGGCCTTAGCCGCATGCCGGCTACACTCACCCCTTCCCCTCCCTTCGTCCGGCCGGTGTCGATGGACACCGTCCCCGGCCTTCCCCATGCGCGCCTGTTTGGCCCAAGCCCCTGTTCCTGAAAACGAGCCCGAGAACAAGGAAGAAGAATGTTCGTAATGTTGATGCGGATGCGCGCCCATGCTGACAACTCGGTGCTGCTTCCGCCCCGCACGAAACCAAAGTTTTATTTTTCTTTCCCCCTTGGCTCCCTCAAAGCTGGCTCCTATCTGGGGCAATATCAATCCCATGCCACGAGAATGCACCGGGATTGCCACGAGAATGCACCGGGATTGCCACGGGAACACACCGGGATTGCCACGAGAACACACCGGGATTGCCACGGGAACACACCGGGATTGCCACGGGAATGCAGTGGGATTGCACCGGGATTGCCACGGGAATGCCGCAAAGCTGCAACAAGGTTCAGCCACCAGCTACGATGTGAGACCACAGTCGCGTGGAACGCTCCGGTATGGCGCGGTCTTCCGGCTTTCCGTTCGTCCTGAGCCTGTCGAAGGGCGGAACCAAGGCCCTGGATTGACACTTCCAAGGGCCGCAACTAATCTGAAGGTGACATAATCAACCGGTAGTGAAGACACTGCTGCGGAGGTCAGGATGAAGTACGATGTGGTCATCATAGGGGCTGGTTCCTGCGGGTCCATCCTGGCCAATGAGCTTTCTGCGGACCCCAATCGCTCGGTGTTGCTGCTGGAGGCGGGGCCCGACTATCCCGACTTCGCACATCTTCCAGACGAATTGAAGTACGGCTACGACGCGTCGGCCGAGGGCCCCATCATCCGAACGCCGGGCGGGCATCCCATCACCCTGCAGACGGACCAGCACAACTGGCAGTACGTGGCGCGCTCCACAAGTACCGCCCCGCCCATGCCTATACCCAGAGGAAAGGTCACTGGCGGGTCCAGTGCCGTGAACTTCTCGGGCTTTCACCGTGGCGTACCCGAGGACTTCGACGCATGGGCCTCCATGGGCAATGACCAGTGGAGTTTCGACCAGGTCTTGCCCTACTACCGCAAGATCGAGACGGATGTCGACTTCCACGATGATTATCATGGGACCGACGGGCCGATCTTTGTGCACCATGCGAAGAAGGAGGACTGGCATCCCATCCAGCAGGCCTTCTTCAACGCCTGCCTTGATGCTGGCTTCCCTGAAGTGGAAGACCACAATGCGCCGTACTCCACAGGTGTAGGGCCGTCCATAAACAACAACCATAACCGGGTGCGTTTCAGCACCGCCTTGGGGTACTTAGACCCAGCCCGGCATCGGTTGAACCTTACCGTAAGACCTAACTGCCATGTGCAGCGGCTGGCGTTCGATGGGAACCGGGCAACTGGAGTGGTGGTGGAAAGTGGTGGGGAGACGTTTGCCGTGGATGCTGGTCAGGTCATCCTGAGTGCTGGCGCAGTCGGCACGCCCCAGATATTGATGCTGTCGGGGGTTGGCCCTGCTGAGCACCTGCGCGGCTTGGGCATATCCGTAATCCTGGATGCCCCGGGTGTTGGTCAGAACCTGCGCGACCATCCCAAAGTGTATGTCACCTGGAAAGCTAGGGACGACTACCGCCCGCAGTGGGACCGCCCGCGTTCGGGAATCGCACTGCGCCTTACGGCTCCCGGCTCCTCCATGCCCAACGATGTGTCGGTGAACGTCAGCACCTTCGTCACTGAGCGGGCCAATCTGTTGGATGAGAATCGCGCTAGCCTGACCGATGACCCGACGGAGTCGCGCCTCATCGAGATGATGATACCTCTGCTGCTCCCATTAAGTTCCGGAGAGCTGCGTCTGAACTCAACGGATCCCAGCGACAAGCCGTATTTGGACTACAACTACCTAGACGACCCCTTCGACCGGCAACGTATGCGGGATGGGATCCGGCTCGCCATACAACTGGGGAGCCACCGCGACTTCGCCAACATCCTTGGTGAACGAATCGCCCCTTCAGATGCCGACCTCGAATCAGACGAAGCGTTGGATAACTGGCTGATGCGCCAGGCAACAACCTTCTCCCACATCTCCTGTACCTGCAAGATGGGGCCACGCTCCGACCCTATGGCTGTGGTGGACCAGACGGGTGTGGTGTATGGGCTGGAGAACCTGCGTATCGTCGATGCATCGATCATGCCCGACTTGGTGCGGAATGCCATAAATCCCACGGTGATCATGCTGGGCCAGAAGATCGCCGATCAGATCAAGTAGAGGTGACGTAGGTGTCTGCATTTTCTGTTCGTATGGCCACCAGCGACGACCAAGAGGCGTTAGTGGCCTTCCAACGATGCATGGCTTGGGAGACGGAGGAAAGAGAGCTTTCCCTGGATACTCTTCGCCAAGGAGTCGCCGGGATATTCAGTCATCCCGAAAGGGGCTTCTACTTGGTGGCCGAGACTGGTGGAACGGTCATCGCGGGCTTGCTGGTGACTTATGAGTGGAGCGACTGGCGGGCTGGCAACTTCTGGTGGGTGCAGAGCGTGTTCGTTGATTCGGGCTGGCGACGCCGTGGCGTGTATCGCGCCATGTACGAGAAAGTGTATCAGATGGCGTCCAGCCAAGATGGTGTGTGCGGGCTGCGCTTGTACGTAGACCAGGACAACGAGTCTGCCCAGCGGACCTACGAATCATTGGGAATGCAACCGACTCGCTATCATATGTATGAGGCGGAGCTTACATAAGGGCCAGACGCTCCGCATTGGGGGGACAGTGGCGGCTCCACGGTGTCCCCAAACCCATTTCGGCATATTCTTCTCTGTAGAGGATTCCAAGGTGAAATCTGTTTGGTCGCTTGCCCTGATACTGTTGCTGGTTCTTGCGTCCGTCGCATGTTCGGATGATCCCACACCCGTCCCGACTAACCCGGCAGATACTTCAAGGGCTACCACGGCGCAGACCCAGACACAGGCACCCGTGGCGACGCCCATGCCGGAATCCACGGCGGTGGCGACTCCCGAGGTAACGTCAAAGGCGACGGAAGCAGCAACACCTGACGAGGCCCCTGTGTCTACGTCGGAGCCTTCTGCGGGTGCCACACAGGCGCCTACTCCTGACGCGCCTGCACTGCCACCCAGCGCTCCAGTGCAGACAGACTCAGGGTTGATTTACATTGATGTGGTACTGGGGACAGGTGACGTGGCAGAGCCGGGTACACGGGTGACAGTGCATTACACCGGGATGCTGACCATCGACAATAGCGTGTTCGACAGTTCCGTGGAGCGGGGACAACCCTTCCAGTTTGCCCTTGGCGCTGGCAACGTGATCGACGGTTGGGAAGAGGGTGTTGCCGGGATGAAGGTCGGAGGTAAGCGTCATCTCATTATTCCGCCGGATTTGGCATATGGTGAGAGAGGGTTTGGAGATGTGATTCCGCCTGACTCTTATTTGACGTTCGATGTGGACTTGCTGGACGTGTCCCGCTAAGCCTGACTCTGCGGAGCAAACAACGCCATCTGGACGCGGCGGGCTGGAGTGCTACGGCTAACGTCGACCTGAGGGATACATACTCCATTGGTTAGACTTGTCTCGTCGCTCGCCTTGGCGGTGGCGGTGGCGCTTTTTGTGATGTGGTCGCTAACCTCGAACTCTCCCGCACCGTCACCCAGCCCCACACCGGCGCCTGATGCAACTGGACCTCTCGCAGTTTCCCCCACAGCAGATGCGGTCCCTACTTCCACAGCTACTCCGACGCCTACGCCTGTGGTCTCGCATATGGCTCCCGGCAAATCTGGGGGCATCGTCCCACTGGGTAGTGCATCGGGGCTGGTGTATGTGGACTTGGTGAAAGGTACTGGCGCAGTCGCGGAACCGGGAACGGTGCTGACGGTGGACTACACGGGCATGCTGGTGGACCACACGGTGTTCCACACTACTATTGGAACGCCTCCGTTTGTATTCACGTTGGGCCAAGGGGAGGTAATAGAAGGCTGGGAGGAGGGCGTTTTGGGCATGAGAGTTGGCGGAGAACGGTTCCTGATCGTACCGCCAGACTTGGGCTATGGGGAAGAAGAGATTGGTGGGGTCATTCCGCCGAACTCGATCCTGCTGTATGAAGTGGAGTTGCTGGGGGTGCGGAGGTAGCTTCAATCTTTTGGGGCGAACAGCATCCAGCCTGGGCGGGTAAGGGTATCGTCGCTGCGGTCGATGCCGAATCCCTCTTCGAGGGGTAGTTCCAAGGCGCGGCGGATGGCCCAGACCGAGAGGCCCTGGACCCGGTCCATTTCGGCTATTTCTTCGAGGCTGAAATAGCCTGCGCCGATGGTTTCGTCGCCGTCGAAGGCTGGTTCTCCTGACACTGGCGTGAGGCGGAACACCACGTAGATGTTGGCGCTGGGTCCTCCGATAGAGCCTGCGATGGAATGGCGGAAGCCGATGATATCCTGCACCTTGGCTTCGACGCCTGCCTCCTCAAAGACCTCGCGTTCAACGGCGGGGACGATTTCTTCGTCGGCCTCCACGTATCCTCCGGGAAGCTGCCATGCGCCGCGGTTGGGGTTCCACCCGCGCTGAATGAGGAGAGCCTTGTTGTCCCGAATGACCACGCCACCGGCGCCCATCGAAAAGTCTCCGAAATGAAAGTAACGGCAGCCTTCTTTGGGGCATGCCGGCCTGTCCCGTCCACCCTCGAATTGAATGATCAGCGGGGTACCACAGCGTGGGCAGAAATTCATTGCGGGGAACCTCCTAGGGTGGGTGGTGGGCGAGGGCGCCGATTGTAGTGCGTCGCTAGACGCCGCCGCGCAGTTCCGTTGAGGAGATGTCAGCGCGGAATTCGGCCTCGGATATGGCTCCGAAGAGGTGGGCATGCTCCGGGGGAATAGCCACGTCGTCCAACTTTCTGAAGGAGCCGTCGTTGAGGCGGCCAGCCACGAGAATGTGGCAACCCAATGCGCCAATCTCCTTCAGGGCAGCCTTCATGGCGGCTTCATCATCGCCGTAGTAGCGGGGGTGCACCAATCGTATGGCGGTGTCCCATCCGAGGACGATGGTAGACCCGGGCAGCAGACGAGCTTTCTCCAGGAATCTGGGAGCGCGGGTGAGAATCACGGGGTAGCGTCCTCTGAATTGACCGACGCGTTCTTCCACCTCGAGGGTAGTGAGAGGAGGCTTGTCCACGTTGGCGATGGAAAGCTCGAAGGCTAGCGGGGCTTCGGTTAGACGGGAGGCGACTTCTGCGAGCTTGATGTGGCCCTCGTGCAGGGGGCGGAAGGAGCCGGGGAGCACTGCTCCGTGCCATGGTTCGTTGACCTCGGCATGGCCGTCGGCGTGTATTGTGACGGTGTGCACACCGGAGGCTGAGTTGGGGTCGGTCAGGGCTTCTATGGGGTTGGAGTGCTTCCAGTGGGACATTTCCAGCCGGTCGCCTTCGGTGAGCAAAGAAGCTACATTGAATGGGACTGCACTGGCCTCTGATAGTGCGCGGAGCACCAACCGGCTGCTGACCTCTTCCTCGCCTGCGCGGTCTCGCAGGCCCTTGTGGAGCACCAGGTTGCAGGTGGCAACGGTCTCTTGATCCCAGGTTGCGATGCAACAACGGTGGTCGCCTCGCTTGGGTCGGTCGGTGGCGAGGGTGGCGGTGCAGGCTAATCCGAGGGCAGGCTCGTCTCCCTCGCGGAGGGTGAGAGCTCGTTGGTAGGCTGCTCTAGCCATATCGCGGGCGTTGCCTGGGGAGACGTATTGTTCGGGCTCGTGGCCTAGGAATCCGATCATGGAGTTGCGACCGTAAGGGATGAGGGCTTCGAGCAGGGTGCGGGATGCGCCGGGGACGCTGAGAAGCCAAGCCAATGCCTCGGAGCCAGCGCCCGCGAGGGCCACGACGGCCTGCTCCGGGGCGTTGTGAATGTTCTGGATGAGAGAGCGGATGTCGTCGTCCAAGGCCATCTCCTGCTAGGAGGTCCGAGTGCCTGGGGGACGCCAGTGGGCGTCCTTGCGGGGGCCGTGGCCCCGGACGCTGAGACTCAGGCGTTCCAGGCCGTCCACCTCGACTTCGAGGCGGTCGCCGTCGTTGACCGGGGAGAGGCCGATGTGGTGGGTGCCACAGCAGATGACGTCGCCGGGCATGAGGGTGATGTACTGGGTGAGCCATGCAATCTGGGCCCGCACCGAATGGTTCATAGCAGCGGTGTTGTAGTCCTGCTTGAGGTCACCGTTGATCCAGAGCCGAACACGGAGGTCCTGGGGGTCGGGCACTTCGTCTTTGGTGACGATGACGGGGCCGATGGGGGCATAGGTGTCCATGCCCTTGCCCATGAAGGTGGTGCGTCGATTGGGAATAGCGCGGTTGGACATGTCAACGAAATTGAGGTAGCCGAAGACCATGTCGAGGGCATCTTCTTCGGAGACGTGCTTGCACTCGCGACCGATGACGTAGCCGAGCTCGGGTTCGGGATGGTGCACAACGGCCTCGGGGATGTCGGGTATCTCGATGGTGTCGCCGTGGCCGATGACGCAGGTGGCGCCCTTGTAGAAGAAGTCAGGGGGCAGGATGTTGGGTTCGTCCCTGTCCTGGTAATTGGAGAAGGCGGCGAGGACGTTATGGGGGCGCGGGAGTGGTGGGCGGATTTTCACGCTGGCCATGGGGACGCCCTGTTCGCGGGCGGCGATAGCTTCGAAGCGTGGCCGGAAGGAGTCGAAGTTGGCGATGACGCCTTCCATGAGGTATTCGGGGGGCATAATGCCGACGTGCTGGAGTTCGGATGTGACGTCGACGATGCGGTCGCTGTTGAGGACGCCCATGCGGTAGTCGTCAAAGAAGAGGAGCTTCATTGGCTGGCCTCCAAGCGGGAGTGGGGCGGGTCAAGTATCTGGAAGGGGGTGGGTAGAAGTCAAGGCGTGGTGGGTTGCCGGGGGTCAGGGGTGGCTTGAATGTCACACTGTCACAGTGGGTCGTATCTGAAAACGGGTTTGTTGTAGCTGAAAGTGTGACATCCCCTCAAGGGGGGATTTACGGGCGAGAGGGGACGGACGGGGAAGGGGAGCCGCATCATATTTTGGAATTGCCTAGTTTCCACTATGGGGTCTCCGTGGGTTGTCCGTTTTGAGGGAAGTGGCGACCTGTGGGGTTAGGCCGCAGGCCTTCTCGACCCAGCTGATTATACAATTGTGCGTATCTGTCAAGGGCTGGCTACATGTTGGCCGGATGGCGACTTGCCATAGGTGGGATTGTTGACACGACCGTGGCTTGGGTCTATAAGTTTGCACAGTCAAATAGCGACGAGGCGGGAGAGCAGAGATGGATGACTTGACCAAGGAACAGGTGAACTCTCTGGGGAAGGCTGTGGGACTGGATATACAGGACCCGGAGTTGACTGAGGTTGCCTACAACATCAATGCTCTGCTGCAGGCGCTTGATGACATAAACCCGCCGGGGGTGGATGCCATTGAGCCCTTGCCCATTGTGCTGCCGTAGTGATCGGTCAGGCTTAACCGCGCTGCTGCCGCGTCATGTGCGCAGGCACTATTCTCCTCTAGCGAAGGTCCCTTCCAGTATCCCCAGGCCTAGGACGTTGCCACGCATGGCTGTGAGGAGTTCGGTGACCGTCGCCCCTGCTTCCAAGTCCAACTCGCGGTCCAAGGCGTAGACCATGAAGCGGTAGGTGTGGGCCGGACCTGGGGGCGGGCAGGGGCCTCCATAACCGTGCCTGCCGAAGTCGTTGACTCCGTGGAGGCCTTCATCGACTTGATCGCCTTCCCTGCCCAAGCCCTCATCCAGTTCGTGGCGGCTGGAGTCGAGGTTGAATGCCAACCAGTGTACAAATGTCCCACCTGGGGCGTCGGGATCGTCCATGATGAGAGCTAAGGAGCGGGTCTGGGGAGGGGGAGTGCTCATATTGATGGGCGGAGAGATATCCGCGCCCTCGCAGGTGTATTCGGCGGGGATGGGCTGGGCGTCCTCGAAGGCGGGGCTGGTGACCTGCATGGCTGCGATGCCGCGTTCGAGGGGATCGAGTGTGGGAGTGGGAGACTCGCTTCCGCAGGCAATAAACAGGGTCGTGGCTGCAAAAAGCAGGAGAAGCCACTGGAATTGTGGATGACTTTTGGCGTCTCGTATTGGGCCTACAGTGGCGGGCGTTGACATGGGATGGCGACTCCTGTGCGAGGGAGTGTCCTTCGCCTCCGGTAGCGGGTTGTATATCCACCCTCAGGGTGTCCTCGGAATGTAAGTTTAAGAGTTTAAATACCTGCCGGGATGGCTTCCTTGAACCGGCGTATGGCGTCGACGTGGGGGCCGGGGCCTTCGAGGTTGCCCCGCATGGTGTTGAAGGAGAGATGGCTGGCACCGATGTCGCTCCAGAAACTGGCTTCTTCCACCCAGACCTCCGGGTTGTTGCCGGCTTGGTTGATGTTGACGCGGGCTTCGATGCCGATGGTGGCGGGGTCACGCCCGGCTTCTTCGGCATAGCCACGCAGCTGATTAACCACGGCGCGGCCCTCGGCGCTGGCGGGGACCATGGGGAACCAGCCATCGCCCATGCGGGCGACGCGCCTGAGGAGACGCTCGTCACGACCGCCCAGCCAGATGGGGATGGGGCGCTGGACGGGAAGCGGATTGAGGCCGGCCTCGGTGATGTTGTGGTAGCTCCCGTGGTAGGTGACCACCTCGTTGGTCCACAGGGCGCGGAGGACATCCATCTGTTCTTCCTCGCGCCGTCCGCGGTTGCTGAAGCTCTCGTTCAGGGCTTCGTATTCAACCTGGTTCCAGCCAACGCCGATACCGAGGCGGAACTTGCCGCCGGTGAGGATGTCGATCTCGGCGGCCTGCTTGGCGACGAGGGATGTCTGTCGCTGGCCGAGGACGAGAACGGAGGTGACCAGTTCGAGGTTCTGGGTGATGGCGGCGGCGTACCCATAGAGGACCATGGGCTCGTGGAACATGTCCTTGCTGTTGTATGCGCCAGCCCAGTCGGGGCGGTTGGTGAGGTCGGCACCCAAGACGTGGTCGAAGACTGACACGTGGCTATAGCCCAACTGCTCGGCGGCTTGAAAATACTCACGGACGCCGCCTGGATCCGCGCCGATTTCGGTCTGCGGGAAAACAACTCCAAGCTTCATGGAAGGGTCTCCTCAATATGGAAGGTGCTATGAGGCGCGGGGACTAGCTGGTTAGATGGGAGTCTCGTATGTCCTGCAAACCTTGGTCGGCATAGGTCATCAGGTCGGGGGCGGGCTTGCCGAGCATTACCTGCATGTAGCAGGGCTCGAGGCTGTCGTTGTGGAAGCCATGGACGACGTTGGGCGGGCATAGGACGCAGTCCCACGGGCCAAGGCGCGTCTCGTGGCGCTCGCCGTTCTCGTCGTCCCAGAACACCTGCATGTGCCCCTGAAGGACGAAGAAGACCTCTTCGACCTCGTGGGTATGGGGAGCGTTGCCCTCGCCGACGGGGACGTACATGATGCTGAGGGTAAAGTTGCCGGGGGGTATGGAGAGGGGGTCTGCCTTGCCGGAGGCGCCAGTGCCGATAAAGCGGTGCTGGGCGCGTTTGTAGCCGGACACGGTGGCATCGGCGAAGGCGTTCCAGTCTGGCTTACGGGTACGAAAGAGGGCTACGGGGCAAGTTTCGCCCCAGACTCCGGTGTCTTTCTTATTGGCCGTAGTGCTCATTTGAACCTCCTTGGTGAACAAGGAAGATTCTATCGCGTACCACCCATTATTGGATAGGTGCCGGGTGATTGAAGGGACACCGGGACGTTGGGAAGAGGCTCGCGCTGCAGGAGATGTTGGGTGGGCGGTGGCTATGAGTTGCTGGTCTCGTATATGCCGTTGGTCTGTAGCTGTTCGAAGGGGAGAGGGGATGTGGTTGGCTGTTCAGAGATGGTTTCACCCAAGACGGCAGCCCGCCCCGTGGCTGTGACCTTGTAGTACCCGGGGTTGCCCACCCGTTCCAGCCAGCCGAACTTTTCCCTAGCGGCGTTGCGGATGGCCTGCACGAAATCGGTAGGTTGAGGCCAGCCGTTGGCATCGAAGATACCGGCCAATTCGGTGGCGGAGACACCTTCGGCGCCGAGATAAAGCTCGGCTGCGTAAGTGGCGACTACCACGCGACGCATGTCACCCAAGGGGTTCACGCTGCGGCAGTATTCGGCGGCCTGCCGGTAGGCATCCGGGTCAGCGATCAATGTGGCGACCTCGGGAGATCCCGGCATTTCCCCGGCCACTGGGTCGGAGTCGCTGAAGCCGTTGGCGGCGGACGACCCTGGGGTTGGCATAGAAGGCGAGGGGGCACTTGGCGAGGGGTTGCGAACGGACACTGCACCCGAGGCTACGAGGCGCATCATATCGCGGGCCAAATCGGGGTCGAAGAATTCGAGAGTGTAAGCGGGTTGATCCTCGGGATGTACGGTCACGCGCAAAAGCATGCTACGCCTCCGGGCGTCGTTGGACATAAGCTAGCACGCTGCCTAGGGGAATAGCAACGAAAATGGAAACAGGGGTGACCGAGAATACGCTCTTGGAGGCTAGAGGGACTCTTTAAGGCGATTTGCCAAAGAGCGGGTCATCCCCGGTACGGCGGCGATCTCTTCGACGGGGGCTTCCTTGATGCCTTTGAGGGTGCCGAAGCGTCGCATCAACATGCGCTTTCGCTTGGGGCCGATGCCGGTGACATGGTCTATGGGCGACATGGTGGAGCGTTTGCTGCGCAGGTTGCGGTGGTAGGTGATGGCGAACCTGTGGGCTTCGTCGCGGATTCTCTGCACCATGTACAGGGCTTGGGAGTTGCGGGGGAGCACGACCGGCTCGGGAGTGTGGGGCAGGAAAATCCACTCATTTTCCTTGGCGAGGGATGCCAACGGGATGAAGTCGATACCCATCTCGAGGAAAACTTCGAGGGCGGCGGAAAGGTGTCCCTTGCCACCGTCGATGAGCACCAAATCGGGCACGATGCCCCAGCTTTCGTCGGGGGTGCGATGGGGTTCGTCGGTGGGGTGAGGGCCGGCCTTGCCCTTGAGTTCCGAGAGCCGCTTGAAGCGGCGGCGCAGGACTTCCTGCATGCTGGAGTAGTCGTCCACGCCCTCAACGTTCTTGATGCGGAAGCGCCGGTAGTGGGCGGTCTTGGGTGCGCCCTCTTCGAAGGTGACCATGCTGCCCACCGAGTTGCTGCCCTGTATGTTGGAGATGTCGTAACACTCCATACGGTGGGGCGGGACTGGCAGGTGCAACTCTTCCTGAAGCTCCATGAGGGCTTGGTGGGTGGCATCGGCGTTGGAGAGCCACTTGGCCCTGCTCTGGGAGAGTCCCTGCTTAGCGTTCTCCGCGGCCATCTGCACCAGATGGAGGTATTTGCCCCGTTGGGGACAGAGCAGGGTCACCGCCTTGCCTCGTTCTTCGCGCAACCACTGTTCAATCTGGTCCTGTTCCTCCAAGGGATGTTGGATCAGGATGCGGCGGGGGACGGTGGAGGCGGACTGGTAGAACTGTTTGATGAACTGGGCCATGACGTGGGAGGGTTCGGAGTCCTGGGTGCCTTCCATTATGAAGTGGTCGCGTCCCATAAGGCGGCCGTGCCGGATGAAGAAGACCTCCATGCGGGTCTCGTCTTCGGCCCCACCCATTGCCACCACGTCAGCATCGTATGTTGCGGTGGTGTCGACCTTGATACGCTGCTCCTCGGAAACGCGGTGGACGCTGCGCATCTGGTCACGGAGCAGGGCCGCTCGCTCGAACTCCAGCTTGTCGGAAGCCTGCTCCATACGGGTCTTCAGGTCGTCCACCACCATCTCGGTCTTGCCTTCCATGAAGGTGATGACCTGCTGGATGACCTCGCCGTATTCTTCCCTGTTGACCGCGCCGATGCAGGGAGCGTTGCAGCGGTTGATGTAGTACTCCAAGCAGGGGCGGGGGTCGTTGCCGGTGATGGTCTTGGTGCATGACCTGTAAGGGAAGAGACGCTTCAGGAGGTCCATTGTCTTACGTACGCTTCCGGCGGTGGCAAAGGGACCGAAGTAGCGCGCCCCGTCATTGTGGACACGACGCGTAATGTATATCTGAGGGAAGTCTTCGGCGAGGTCGATCTTCAGGTATGGATAGGTCTTGTCGTCTTTGAGGCGGGCGTTAAATGGGGGCTTGTGCTTCTTTATCAGGGTGTTTTCGAGTATGAGGGCTTCGGCTGAGGAGTGGGTGATGATGAATTCATAGTCGGCAATGCGGGAGGCCATGGTCCGCACTTTGTGAGGAAGGCTGTAGGGCGAGCCGAAATAGTAGCTGACGCGGTTGCGCAGATTGCTGGCCTTACCCACGTAGAGCACGCGTTCCCGGGCGTCCTTCATGATGTAGACACCCGGGGTCTCGGGGGTGGTTGTGAGACGGTGATTGAAGGCTGCTCTGTCCATCTGACTTCCGTGTTGGGTCGTGGGCCTTGAGGTCAAGACCTTCGGAGGTGATGCTTGAAAAGACCGGGGGGCTACAGGACTAGGATACTGAGGCCGACCAATAGCGCCAACGAGATGATGCCCAAGGCCCCGATGCGTCGTAGCTCCGGCGCGATGTAGTCCATCACCGCTGGGCGGTATTGGGCGTGAGCTCGAGGCGCAGGCCGAGCGGGCACTGTTACAGGGCCAGTGGACTCTGCGGCTTGGGCCGCCGTGGCATCGGCATCAATTGCCATTGGGGCGGCTGGCCGAGGCCTGGTGGCCACAGTGGATGGCGCACGGCCCTGCCTGCGTTTCCGCTGACCAAGCTGAGCTTGTCGCGATGCTACCTTATGCCCTCTGCCCGGCATTTGCTTCCCTTTCCCTCTCGGCCCTTGCAGCCTCTGGTAGTCTGTCTAATCGGTGTCGGTCTGCTGGTTGTCTGTCTGCCTGAATCACCAGTTCGATGCTTTCCCGCTCTTCCTCGTCCACCTCGGTGGTGCCGAACCAAGCATCCAGTATTTCGTGGGCCATTGCCTGGGAGGTTAGACGCAGACTGAGACACAGGACGTTGGCATCATTGTAACGCCGGGCACCCCGTGCTGTCTCGGCATCGATGCAGAGGGCAGCACGTACGCCGGGCACTTTGTTGGCTGCGATGCTGACTCCGGTGCCTGTCCAGCAGAAGAGGAGGCCTTGATCGCAGTGGCCGTCGGCTACCTGCTGGGCCACACGTAAAGCGACGCCAGCCCATTGGGTGGCGTCGCCCGGTTTCAACGCGCCGTGGAGTTCCACATGTATCCCGCGTTGGGAGAGAAGCCCGGCGACTTCCTCCGCCACTGTGGCCCGCTCATCGCTCCCTACGGCCAGCCTCATCAAAACCCTCGGCCAAGGTTGTTGTGGCCATTCTACCATCTTAGGGCGGTTCGAGGCGGGGAGCGATCAGGCAGGCATTAGATACCTATGCCCTGGGATGGCTCTTCTCGAACTCCTCGTGAACATGCTCGTCGGTGAGGTGAGTGTAGACCTGGGTTGTGGCCATGCTGGCGTGTCCCAGTAGGGTCTGCACATGGCGAAGGCTGGCTCCACCGCGCAGCATGTGTGTAGCGAAGCTGTGGCGCAGGGTGTGGGGCGTGATGTCTTTTTCGATGCCGCCATCCTTGGCGTAGCTTTTTATGGCAGTCCACACCCACTGACGAGTGAGACGCTCGCCGCGGCGGTTCAAGAACACTGCGTCGTCGTCCTTGCCGTTCAGCAACACGGGGCGCGCAGTGTCCAAGTAGCCTCGTATGACATCCGAGGCATGGGGATGCATGTAGACAAGGCGCTCTTTGCCGCCCTTTCCCAGACAGCGGATGTATCCGTCCTGCAGGTTCACATCTTCCAAGTTGAGGGAGGTGAGTTCGCTGACGCGCAGGCCGGTAGCGTAGAGCAATTCGAGCATGGCCAAGTCGCGCTGGCCTTCGACAGTGCCCCGCTTGGCAGGTTGGTCGAGCAATCTGCCAGTCTCCTCCTCGGTGAGGTGCTTGGGAAGGGTCCTGCCGACTCTGGGGGAGACCAAGAACTCGGCAGGGTTGTCCTTGAGGGTGCCCTCGTCCACCATGAAGGTGAAGAAGGACTTCAGCGCGGCCACTTTCCGGGCAGTGGTGCTGTCGCGGTAACCCTGATTGTTGCGCAGGTGGGAAACGTACTCAGTCAGAAGGTCAAGGTCAATCTTCTGCCAGCCGTGCTTGCTCTTTCCCTTGGCCCCATTGCCATTACCATTGCCGTTCCCGTTTCCGATTCTCGGTTGGGCGAATTCTATGAACTGTCGCAGGTCGTTCTGATAGGCGCCCAACGTGTTGCTCGGGCCTCCCCTCTCTACCACCAGGTAGTTCAGGAAAGACTCCACCTCGTCATACATCTGGTTCCCTTTCTGCTCATGACCCGCCCAGATGCTAGCAATGTGAGATGGAACCTCGCATTGCGATATCCGCGCGGAAAGGGGGGATTTTTTGAACTTTGACCAAAGTTGCGCCGTTGACGCTATGAGAGGCCAGCCCTAGAATTGCGCGGTTATGGCAAAAGTGTTCGACCTGCATATACACACCACCAAGGGCAGCGGGGACAGCAATCTCTCGCCCGAAGAAATGGTGCAAGAGGCAGAGCGCCTCGGACTGAAGGGCCTATGCCTTACGGAGCACAGCGGGCCTTGGGACCGCCACGAATTCGAAGCCTTCGCACGCGAGCGCAACCTCGTGCTGATACGTGCCATGGAGGCGGAAACCGATATGGGTCACGTTCTAGCCTTTGGAGTAGACCGCTACTTGCCGGGCATGGAGCGGGCGGAAGAGATACGGCGTCATGTGGATGAAGTTGGAGGCTTCATGATCACCGCGCATCCCTTTCGAGGCATACACAATCCCCGTTCGATCGCGCGTCCCCTGCTCTACAAGTCAGGCGAGGAGTTGCCCGCCACAGTGGAGGGTGCTGCTACGCATCCCGTTTTCCGCATCGCCAATGCCGTGGAAGTGGCGAATGGTGGCACAGTGGACTCGGAGAACCGATTCGCCGTGGAGGTTGCTGAGCACCTGGGGATGCAATGCACGGGCGGTAGCGATGCCCACTCGGTGAACGGGCTGGGACGCTGCGTCACGGTCTTCCCCGACGAAATCAGCAGCGAGGCCGAGTTCCTCAAGGCGTTGAAAGAGGGCCAATACTATCCTGCTACCGGGCTGTCAGAAGGACGCCTGGTGCCCTTCACGCGTTAGCCAGCTTTTGGAGTCTCCTTCCTCCAACGTGCAGACCCTTCTCAATGGCCCCTTGGGGCAGACTTGCGTGTCCCTCGACTTGGAGACCACAGGCCTAGACGCCCAGCGTGATGTCATCATCGAGGTGGGCGCGGTGAAGTTCCGCGGGCAGCAGGTGGTGGACACCTTTCAATCTCTGGTCAACCCATACCAGCCCATCTCTCCCTTCATCCAGCGACTGACTGGCATTACGCAGCGAGAACTGGATGCAGCACCACCCTTCAACGCGATTTCCGATGAGCTGTCTGAATTCATTGGAGCCGCCCCCATCATCGGCCATAACGTCACCTTCGATACGGGTTTCCTGTCGCGACAGGGCATCAATCTCAGTGGCCAGTCTTACGACACATGGGACTTGGCGGCGACTATCCTTCCCAGTTGCACGGAGTACTCCCTCCCCCGCCTCGCGAGGTTTTTGGGGGTAGAACACCGGCGACCACACCGGGCGCTGCCCGACGCGGAGGCGACCCACGCTGTGCTAATGGCGCTGATGGAGTATGTGCTCCATCTGGACCCGGGCGTTGCCGGTTCCATCCAGCGGCTGGCCGCACAAGGGAGATGGGGCACGGGCGCCCTGTTTGCACATTCGGGGGCCGACGCCGGTGTTGGGTCCGGGCCCGTTATCGGGTCGGCTACCGGGCTTGGTGGAATCGACACGGCAGCCCTGTCGGAGAGACTGCCGCACCGGACGCGTCTCCGCGCATCTCAAGATAGTGCGCAGTTGAATGAGGAGAGGCTGGTCAGCCTGCTCAGCCCGAACGGGCCGTTCGCGTCGATAATTCCCGGCTTCGAGCACCGGCCGCAGCAGGTGGAGATGCTTCAGGCGGTAGCCCGGGCCTTCAACGAAGAGACTCATTTGCTCGCCGAGGCAGGCACAGGGGTGGGTAAGTCTCTAGCCTACCTGCTGCCTGCCATGCTCTATGCCTATCGCACAGGACAGCGGGTGCTGGTTTCCACCAACACCATCAACCTACAGGAACAGCTACTGCAGAAGGACCTGCCTGCCTTGGTAGGGATGCTGGAGCAGACGGGCTTGGTGCCGGAGGGGGAGGTCCGAATTGCCTCCCTAAAGGGGCGCAGCAACTACCTTTGTGTAAGGCGTCACGGTCACCTTTCCCGCACGGATAACCTGACTGCCGACGAAGCGCGACTGTTGAGCAAATCCCTGGTCTGGTTGCAAGATACCGTCACTGGCGACCGTGGTGAATTGAATTTAGCAGGGCGAGATGGGACCCTGTGGCACCGCATCTCCGCTGGCGAACGTGGCGCCTGCCCCGGCATTGGAAGCCGCGAAGGCCCCTGCTTTCTCCGCGCCGCCCGTGAAGCTGCCGATTCAGCGCACGTGGTGGTGGTCAACCACTCCCTGCTTCTGTCTGACTTGGCTCGAGGGGGCGGTGTCTTACCGGAGTACCAGCACCTCATCGTAGACGAGGCTCACCACCTTGAGGACGAGGCCACGCGGCAACTGGGATTCGAGGTGGCGGAGGAAACACTCCAGCTAATGCTGGACAGCCTGGCACGAATCATCACCGATTGCCGTGTGGTGCTGCGCAACTCCCAACTTTCGCCCGACCAAGGCAGGACCGGCGAACAGCGGGTGGGGTTGCTCGAGTCAGGTGTACCCCACTGTCGTGAGACGTGGCGCAACTTCTGGAACCTCGCCGAGACCTTCCTACGCCAACACGGCCCCTCGGGAGATGACCGGGCACAGGTATCACTGGACCGGTCAGCCCGGGCTCAACCTCTGTGGTCAGAGATGGAGATTGCGTGGGAGAACGTGGATGGTGCGCTAGGTAGCGCTTTCACTTTGGCCGAAGGGATGCTCGGCTTTCTTGACCAAACATTCCCCAGCGTTGCAGCTGACGGCGAGACCACCAAGATGCACGAAGCCGCGAAGATGCAGGTGGAGTCGTGGCAACAGGAGCTGGATGAGACGCGCTCGCGCCTTGCCATACTGATGTCAGCGCCCCTTGGCGAGCGCATAGACTGGCTCAGCCGACAGCCGGGTGATGAGGGACGGCTGCTTCTTCATTCAGCTCCCCTGAACCCATCCACAAGGTTACGAGAAGAACTGTTCCTCCAGAAGAAATGTGTCATTCTCACAAGCGCCACCCTCAGCACCCAAGGTACATTCGACTACATACGCGACCGGGTTGGGGTGCCGGAGTGTCCGGAGCTGATGGTGGGGTCGCCGTTCGATTACAAGAACGCCGCCCTGCTCCTGCTGCCTGAAACCATGCCTGAACCGAATCAGTGGGAATACCAGGATGCCCTGTGCCAAGCGCTGGTGGGTCTGGGGGAGGGGCTGCAGGGTCACACCCTAGGCCTCTTCACCTCCCACGCATCACTGCGCGGAGTGGCGAGAGCCATACGCCCTGCTCTGGAGGCTATAGGCATACGGGTGCTGGCACAGGGTGTTGACGGCTCAGCCCGGCGGCTGTTGCAGGAGTTCTCGGAAGACTCCAACTGTGTACTGCTGGGCACCGCCAGCTTCTGGGAGGGCGTGGACATCGGCGGAGGTCTGCTGAGGGCCGTGGTTCTGGCCAGGCTGCCGTTCCATGTGCCCACAGAGCCTATCTTCGCTGCCCGGTCCGAGCTGTTCGAAGACTCGTTTGGCCAGTATGCGCTGCCACAAGCTGTGCTGCGGTTTCGGCAAGGCATTGGACGGCTTATCCGTGGCAGCGATGACAGGGGAGCCATCGTGGTGCTTGACCGCCGGATCACCGGTCGCGCGTACGGCAGGGCATTCCTGCAGTCGATGCCACCCTGTACCGAATTGCGAGTGCCCTTGAGCGCTCTACCCACCGAGGCAGCGAGGTGGGTAGCCCGCGGGTCAACATAACGTCTGCGATGCAACTGCGAATAGAGCAGCCCTTTGACCTAGCGTCCAGCCTGATGAGCGGGCAAGCGCACCGCTGGCGTCCCTACGGTCCATGGTACTCAGGGGTCATATACGGCAACCTGGTGCATATCCGCCAGGACTTGTTCGGTGTGGAGTACCAGTGCACTCCAGCTACGGAAGAAGAACTGGAGCCGATTCTGCGCAGCTACTTCCGGCTGGATGACGATCTAGAGGCCGTCTATGGCGAAATCAATGCCGACTCCCGTGTGGCGGAGATGGTGGCGCTCTACCCCGGTCTGCGGGTGCTTCGACAAGAGCCTTGGGAGTGCTTGGTGGCCTTCATCTGCTCGGCCACGTCCAACATCCCTCGGATCGCGGCGAACATGGAATCCATGGCTGACAGCTTCGGCACGCCCTTCACTCTGAACGAGGAGACACGGTGCACCTTCCCTGGCCCCCACCAGCTCGCTTGGGGAGGCGAGACGGTGCTGCGCCAACTGGGTTTGGGGTTTCGCGCCCGCTATGTTGCCCAGGCCACCGAGGAGGTGGCCCAAGGCGACCTGGACTTGGAGCCCTTGAAACAGGCACCCTACGAGGAGGCTAAAGAGCGCCTGATGCAGTTGGCGGGCGTCGGCTCCAAAATTGCCGACTGTGTGCTGGCCTTCTCTCTGGAGAAGATGAACGCCTTCCCCATTGACGTCTGGGTGCGTCGCGCGCTGCTAGAGTGGTACTTCCCTGCCGGGACCAAGATGAAGGACAGGGACCTGCTGCAGTGGGCACAGGCCTACTTCGGACGCTACGGCGCGTACTCGCAGCAATACCTGTTCCATGGGCGCAGGCTGCGTGACCGGAAGGGCGGGAGTTAGGGCTGCAGCACCAGTTTGCCGAAGAAACCCCGGTCTTCCATCACTGTGTGGGCTTGGGCTGCCTCGGACAGGGGGAAGATACGGTCAACCGTTGGTTGAATGACACCCCGGTTAAGCATCTCCACGATCTGGCGCATATCCTCTTTCGACCCCATGAAGACACCAAAGACCTGTTGCTGGCGGGTGAACAGGGCACCCAAGTTGAGCTCGGCGCGGAAACCCGCGGTGACGCCACAGATGCCGTACCTTCCACCGGGGGCCATGGAGTTGAAGGCGCGGTCGAAAAACTCCGCGCCCACATGGTCGAGAACTACATCCACACCACGGCCGCCGGTCAGCTCTTTGACCCGCTCGGTGACATCCTCTTCGTTGTAGTTGATGACTTCGCCGGCGCCCAGGTTGCGTGCCATCTCGGCTTTTTCCGTAGTGCTGGTGGTGGCGATCACTCTCGCTCCCACGACGTTGCTGGCAACCTGAATGGCAGCCGTACCCACTCCCGCCGACGCGGATAGGACCAAGGCAGTTTCCCATGGCTTCAGTTGGGCCTTGCGCACCAGTATGTTCCATGAGGGCAGGAAGGTGGTCGGGGCAGCGGCAGCGGACTCGTAGGTCACGTTCCCGGCGATAGGGTGGGCATTGGCTGCCGGCACCACGACGTACTCTGCGTAGCTGCCTGGGAGGTTTGAGCCCATAAAGGTGGTATGGGAGCACAGGTCATCATCTCCAGCAAGACACAGGACGCACTGACCACAACTCTGACGGGGGTTAATCACCACACGGTCGCCCTCTGCGAGACCGACTACACCGTCGCCCACTTCCACCACATCTCCTGCGGAATCGCCTCCGAGGATGTGGGGAGGAGGAAGGGGGCGTCGCTGGCCCCGCTGTCCGGCTCGGACGTAGGTGTCAAGCCGATTGAGGGCTGAGGCCCTCACGCGCACCTTGACGTGATGTGGCAAAAGGTGAGGCTCAGGCAGGTCGCCGTAGGTCAATACTTCGGGCCCGCCATGGGCCTCAATGTATACCGCCTTCATCCCATAATCTCCTTTGATACGGGCCTTGATGCTGGTGGCTCCCAGTCCTGACTAGCCCAGTTCATGCTTGCCTCCTAGGGATCCTGCAGACCGTCGAAACAGTCCTGGCACAGGAACACGATGGCGAGGGCTTCCTGGTGGCTGGTGACACGTCCGCATTGGGGGACGCCGGCGGTATCGCTCCATGGTTGGTGGAACTTGCCTCCGCACATCTGGCACGAGGCCACATGGTAGTCGTCAAGCGAGTCGTTGCAAACGACGCAGGTGTCCACGTCTACATCAGGCTGCTCCACAGGCCCCCTCCATCACCCTTTGTTCCAAGAGACTTTCTATCAAAGCAATCTCCTCTTCCCGGCTGGACACCTGTCCGTCGAGTCTTGCTCGTCGTAATTCCTGGAGTATGTGACCTGTTTCTGGGCCGGGCACGACGCCCAGATTCTTCAAATCATGCCCATTGAGCAACGGTGCGTCGAAGCGCCACTTGGTGGCGTATTGAATCAGCAGGCTTCTGGCTTGGGGCAGTCGGCACTCATGAATTGCGGCGGTCAACGCGTGTTCGCTATACCCCTCCAACATGCCGGCTATCCTGCTCGGTTGAAGGTCCACCTCTGACTCGAGGGTCTCGGCGACTCCGCGCAGGGCTGCGGCATCCATAACGGCGCGACGCCATTGCCCTGCCATGTTCAGGCGGGCTGCCAAGCCCTCCGCCTGTGCTGGCTGCAGGGTGTATGCCATACGGGCTATGACAACCTCAGGGACTGGCTGACCCGTGGTCTCTGTGGCACGGGTTGCTGAAATGGTGAGTCCGGGATATATGGCATTGAGAAGCCCCAAGTTCTCCGCTCGGTGCAGAAGTGGCAGGGGCCTTTCTTCCTGCAGAATCAGCTCCAACTCGTGCCTGAGACGGTCCGCACTGAGGGTGCTCACGGCATTTTGTGCCAGGGCCTCCTGCAACAGCCGGAGGGTGTCTGGTTCGATGGTAAACCCTAGGCGCTGCTCGTACCGGACTGCGCGGAACATGCGTGTGGGGTCATCGAGGAAGCTGGCGGGATGCAGGACGCGGATGCACCTCTGCTGCAGGTCACGATGGGCACCGCAGAGGTCGATAAGCGATCCCTCGGCAGTACCCGCAAGGCACAAGGCCATGGCGTTCACTGAGAAATCGCGCCGCCACAAGTCGCTGGGCATGTCCGACGGGGACACCTGGGGAAGCGCCCCGGGCCGAGGGTAGGTCTCCTGTCGAGCGGTGGAGAAGTCGAGCCTCAGGCCATGGGTTTCGACTGTGGCGGTGCCGAAGTGGCTATGCACCGTGAGTTGGCCCCCGAGTTTCTTCGCCACCGTCGCTGCCAGTTTGGGCGCGTCGCCCTCGGTCACCAAGTCCAAGTCCAAGATGTCACGGCCCAATAGCAGGTCGCGCACCGAGCCTCCCACTAGGTAAAGCGGGAGGTCCGCCTCGTGGGCCAAGGCTCGCACGGCCGCTAGGTTATTGGCGGCTGCGGGTGGCAGGTTCGCGTTCAGGCTGTCCAGCAGGGGAGTGGCTCCCAGGGAAGAATCAGCTATGAAGGCATTGTAGCACACGGCTTCCTGGGAGCCTCTCAGGTGAGCCTCGTGGGATGCTGGATGGCTGGCGATATGTTTTCCAGGCTTTTGACTTTTGTCAAGCGCCCGTCTAAAATCGTACCTGCAAGGAGGTGCCGCTTATGGAAGAGGCCAAGGTAACCACCTACTACGACTACCGTTGACCATACGTGTATAACGCAGCCGTGTGGCTGTCGAAAGTCGAAGAAGGATCCGGGGAGGAGCCGCCCATTGACTGGCAGCCCTTCGCCCTAGATCAAGCTAATAGCAAGGAAGGCCCCGAGTGGAAGGCTTGGGAACAGCCTGGCATGTTGTTGGCCCTGAGGGCTGGTGAAGCAGCCCGACGTCAAGGGGATGACGTATTCAAGGTCTTCTTTATGAACATGCTGAAGGCCCGCCATGAGGACCGACGCAACCTGGAAGAAGAAGATACCGTCCTCGATGTCGCCCAAGCCTCCGGATTGGATATGGCCCGCTTCCGAGAGGATCTGGCCGACAAAGAGTTGTACGAAATCATCGGCGCGAGCCACACCAAGGCTGTCGAGGAGCACGGTGCTTTCGGCGTCCCCACCTTCGTTTTCCCCAATGGGTCTGGCACCTTCCTCAAGTCCTACGCCCCGCCCACCAACGAGGAGGCGGTGGAGATGTACGACTCGCTGTGGAAGGTCATGGAGAACTGGAAATACGTAGGGGAGATGAAGCGGCCTCAGCCGCCCTGGCCTCAGGGTGTTTTCTAGTCTCAGACGTAAGCGTCCTCAATCGACGGCCCTTGAGCGGAGTCTGAATATACGCTTCAAGGACCGTCGTTTGCTGGAAGAGGCCCTAGCACACCCGTCGTACCAGAACGAGAACCCAGATTTTGCTCTCGGCTCCTATGAGCGGCTGGAGTTCTTGGGAGATGCAGTGGTGCAACTCGCAATAACGCGCGAGTTGCACCATTTTTTGCCGGAAATGGACGAGGGCCAGCTTACTCGCCTGCGCTCGAATCTGGTCAAGGGCACGAGCTTGGCCATAGTCGCCCGCAGTATTGGGTTGGGCAACCACCTATACCTCGGAAAAGGGGAGGAGTCCAACGGTGGCCGTGAGCGCGACTCCATCCTTGCTGCGTCCTTCGAGTCTCTGGCCGGAGCAGTGTTCGTGGACCGGGGCTACGATGAAGCGCGCAAGTTCGTACTCCGCGTGATGCAGGGTTACCTCTCTGACCAGATCGAGGGGGGCGTGCCCGAAGACCCCAAGTCCCTATTGCAGAAGGAGACCCAACGCAAGGGCTGGGGGCGACCCCAATACCATACAGTGAAGACCTTTGGACCGAGCCATGCCCGGCTGTTTCGCGTGGAGGTAGAGGTGAAGGGCGAGGTCATCGGCCACGGCACAGGGCCTCGCAAGGCCGAGGCGGAAAGCAGGGCTGCCCGCCAAGGTCTGAGGCATTTGGGGGTCCGTGGCCAGCGATAGAAGGCGTGTGGAGGCTGCATGCTTCGTTTTCTGAGGCGCGACCGTTCCAGTGAAGAGAGCCGGCAAGCGGAGGCTGAGAAGACCCGGCACGCGGTGGAAAAGAGCCGCCAGAGTTGGTTTGGGCGCCTTCGCTCCCTTCTGTCAGGTTCTCATCTTGATGATTCCGTCTGGGACGAACTGGAAGAGGTCCTGATCTCTGCGGACGTGGGTGTCGACACGGCCCTTGCGTTGGTGGAAAAGCTGAAGCAACAGGCGAACCAAGGCGGTCTCAACGAGCCTGACCATGTGTGGCAGGCGTTGCGGCGCGAGCTTATCGCCCTGTTGGAGGAGGAGCCCGCGGGGCCGGTCCCAGGCTCAACGACTCCGCCGGCTGCTGCCCCCTCCTTAACGGGCCTCTCCTCGACGGGCCTCCCCACAACTATCCTGATGGTTGGAGTCAACGGCGTTGGCAAGACCACCAGCATCGCCAAGCTGGCCCATCATTTCAAGAGCCAAGGCAGCAAGGTGTTGCTGGGGGCGGGCGACACCTTTCGGGCGGCTGCCATTGATCAGCTTCAGTTATGGGGACGTACTGTCGGGGCGGACGTGATTGCACACCAACAGGGAGGAGATCCGGGGGCCGTGGTGTACGACGCCTTCGAAGCTGCCCGTGCCCGCTCCGCGGATGTGCTGATCATCGATACTGCGGGACGTCTCCACACCAAGTCGAACCTGATGGATGAGTTGAGCAAGATACGACGGGTGTTGGGGCGACTTGATCCCTCAGCTCCCCACGAGGTGCTGCTGACCCTAGATGCGACCACTGGTCAGAACGGGTTGACACAAGCCCGGCAGTTCACGGAAGCGGTCAACTGCACCGGCATATTTCTAGCCAAGCTGGATGGTACGGCCCGAGGGGGCATTGTCCTCGCCATCAGTCGGGAGTTGGGCCTTCCCATTCTCTTCATCGGCACGGGCGAGCACGCCGAAGACATCGCCCCCTTCGACGCCGAACAGTTTGTTGATGCCCTGCTAGCACCGTCGGTGTAGAAGGGCTTCGCCTGCGGCCCGGCGGAAGCCATGCGCTTGAAAGCAAGGGTGGCTGAGCAAAGGTCCAAGCGATATTCCCTTCTGGCAGTCCCATGGGAGGGCAGTTTTGCCTCGACAGGCAGTAAACCTCATCCATAATTGCTAGCACTGCGCACACATGCTTGAACCTCTGATTTTCCTGATTGCCATCGAGGCGATGGGGCTGTTTGCTTTCCCCATTGTGTTCGGGTTATTCAGCCGCTTGCCCGACCGAGGGGCGATGCTGGCCAAGCCTCTGGTGTTGCTCCTTGGCTCCTACCTGTTCTGGATGTTGGGGCATATTGGCGGAGTGGCTGGGTCTCGGGTGACGGTGTTTGCGATTGCGGGGCTGTTGGCTGCTCTCTTTGTGTTTTTGTTGCACAGACATGGGGAAGAGATTGTCCCATGGGTGCGGAGGCACTGGCGTCTCTTACTGGCAGGAGAGTTGGTGTTCCTAGCGGCTTATGGCATATGGCTGGTCATCGTGGCCCAGTCGCCAGCCATCACGAACACCGAGAAGCCCATGGATTTCGCCTTCCTGAACGCGATCCTACAGGCTGACACGTTCCCGCCCGAAGACCCCTGGCTTGCCGGACATTCCATCAGCTACTACTACTTTGGGCACTTGATGGTGGGCTTCCTCACCAAACTCACGGGCATTTCTTCGGCCTTCACCTTCAACCTTGGTCCTCCCTTGGTTGCCGCTATGACAGCTGCAGGGGTGTTCAGTCTCGTCTACAACCTGGTGCGCCTTGCTGGAGCCGGAATACGCGCAGGGGTTGTCTTCGCGTTGTTTGCTCCGCTGCTGGTGGTGTTCATCGGCAGCCTGGAGGGGGTGTTGGAGCTGTTCCATGCACGCGGATGGGGCTCGGCGGGCTTCTGGCAGGCTGTCGCAATTCCAGGTCTGGATGGCAGCGGTGGCGGTGGTTTCTTCCCTGACGGATGGTTGTGGTGGTGGCGGGCTTCCCGCATTCTCACCACCTTCTCGGACGGGGTACAGATAGATGCTGCGATTACGGAGTTCCCGTTTTTCATCTTTCTGCTGGGCGATCTGCACGCCCATGCCATGGCGTTGCCTTTCCTGGTGTTGAACTTGGGGGTGGCACTCAGTCTGTTTTTGGTTCCGGCGCACTTAGACCAATACTGGCGCCAACGTCGATGGTGGGAGCCGGTAGTTACCGCGGTGGCTCTGGGGTCACTAGCCTTCATCAACCTGTGGGATTTCCCTGTGTTCGCCGGAATCCTGGGTGCGGTGATGCTGGTCAAGGCTTTTGGAGACCATGGAGGGGCGATGGGGCCCGCGCTGATGTCGACCCTGCGCACCATTGTGCCTGTCGTGGCTTTGGCAGTGCTGCTGTACCTGCCCTTCTACCTCAGCGTGGAAGGACGCATACCCCTGATTCTCCCGTTGCGGGATGTGAGCACAAGGCCTTTGATATTCGCGCTGATCTGGGGGCTGTTCCTTGTGGCGTGTGGAGCGTTTCTAGTGGCGCAGTTCTGGCGTCTGCCATCGCGGGACAAGATGGGAAAGCGGCTTAGTGGTTGGACAATGCCTGCCGTCGCCATTGGGGTTGCCATCGCACCCTTTCTCGTCTGGGCGATGGCGCGGATGGTCATTAGCCCGTTCGATGGCGGGGCAACGGACGGGTTGTTGGATATGCTTGGACGTCTGGGGGCGCTGGCGCCACTGTTTTTGCTGGTCGGGGCTGCATTCTATGGTGCATTGGTGCGGGTCTTGACGGACCCGGGCAGGGGGCTGGTATTTCCATTGGTGATTTTGGGGATGGGGCTCTATCTGCTGATGGGGGTGGAGCTCTTCTATCTAGACGACCTTTTCTTTATCCGGCTGAATACGGTGTTCAAGGCTTACTTCCAAGCGTGGCTCCTGTTGGGTGTGGCGTCGGCATTCGGGCTCTATTACATGTGGGCGTGGTTCCGTGAGCGTCCGTCGTTGGGGGTACGGGTGTCGTTGGCGGCTTTGGGCGGATTGGTCGCGGTGTTGTTGGTGGGGTCCGTGTACTATCCGGTGGGGTCGGCGTTGGACCGGGCAAGTGTCTCTGATGAGCCGTCCACTCTTGATGGTCTTGCGTTCTTGGAGAGGCAGTCTCCGGCGGAGTATCGGGCCATACGGTGGCTGCGGGATGAAGGTGAGTGGGGGCGTGTGGTGGAGGCTGTGGGCCCCGATTACAGTGAGTACTCTCGGGTGTCGTCGCACACGGGTTATCCCACGTTGCTGGGCTGGCCCACGCACGAAGAGCACTGGCGTGGCGGGGTCCGCTCGCAGCTTGAACGCCGGGGGGATGTGGACGGCATCTACTCCAGTGGGGATGCGTCTGAGGTAGAGTCACTGTTGGCGAAACACAGGGTGCGGTATGTAGTAATGGGGCACCGCGAACGAAATACCTATCCCGACGCGAACCTTGGCGGATTCGAGAGCAACATGGTGGCGCACCACTTTCGTGGGGACAGCCCCGTCACTGTGTACGAATGGTGCGGGACGGGCACTGGGAACCAACACTGCTCTGAACCACCATCGCAATCGGGTACTTAGACGATCAACCCACTCAATCCCGATGGTAGGCCGTAACCATAGGCTAGGGGGGAGAGAAGCAGGAAGCCGAGCACCATGAGGGTTACTCCGGCCGCCGAGACTACGCGGGTGCGGCGGGCACTGCCGACGCAGACCAATACCCTGTCGAAGGCCAAAGCGGCTAGAAGCACGGACAGGATGAACGGCAGGAAGTAGTGGTAGACGAACACAGGCCTTTCGATGGGGGCAAAGGGCAGCCAGTTGGCCAGAATGCCCACCAGGAGGAATGCGCCTACCAGCAAGATCCGACGGCTGTCGTCATCCAGCCTGCGCCAGCCCCAGATGCGCCGGGCCATCATGCAGAGGAAAGCCAGGACGCCGAGAATTACCATCCACCAGACGTAAGGCATGCCCAACAGGTAGATGCGAGAGGTGGTGTCGTCGACAGTTTCCTGCCAGAAACTGAGGCCTCGGGGTCTGAAGGGCCAACTCCACCAAGGAGTCTGCCACGGGTGGTCGGCGCGGATACCGGAGTTTGCCGTGTACATGGTGCGATTGAGTTCCCAGACCTTCTCCACGTCATTCAGTTCGCGCTCGCCCTGATGGGAGGCCCCTTCGAGGGACAGGCGAAACTCCGGTGTCATGAAGGCGTCACCCGGCCCTGACTTGGGCAGGAGTTCGAAGTGCAGCACCCAGAGGTAGAAGTAGATGATTCCTGGCAGGAGCAAGAGGAACAGGGCGTAGGCTAGAAGGCGGAATATCAGCTTGCGGAAACCGGGTAGTCCCAAGGCCAGGTCGGCCAAGGCAGCGAGGCCAACCAATCCGAACATGCCCAAGCCGGTCCACTTTAGGCTGACGGTTGCTCCCAAGGCGATTCCTGTCAGCAGCAGGAGTCCCATCCAGCGCCATGAGCCAAGGGGCTTGCGTCGCATGGCGAGGAACAGCGCTAGGGACAGCATCCCGGAGAACAGCAGCATGCTGTCGATGAGGATGAAACGGGACTCTACGAGCAGGGCCCCGTCGAGGAGTATTACGGCCGAGGCCAGGTAGGCTGCAGGACGACCTGCGCCAAGCTGCCGGACCAGAACGTAGGCGACGGGCACCATGAGAGCTCCGAACAGGGCGGGCACGGCCCGCATGGGGAGATAGACGGTGTCGCCATAGGGGTCGCCGATGTTCTCGAAGGCGAACCCCGGTTCGAAGCCTCCTATCCATGCTGCCAAGGCGATGAGCATTTTGCCCAAGGGCGGGTGGATGTCGAAGAAGTACTCACCGGTGAAGTAGCGGCTGGCAAAGCCACCGAAATGGAGCTCGTCGAAGACAATCTGGTCGGGCTCCCAGAGACGCCAGAAGCGGGTGAGGAAGGCGAGGAGGATGATGAGCCAGAGGAGCCAGTGGTCGCGGAGGAGATAGAGGGCGCGTTGTCGCCATGGGAGGGATGGTGTGGGGGTATCTTGGAGAGGGCCCGTGGCTCCTTCTTCGGGAGGGTAGGGGGCTTCGTGCACGGTTGGGTGTGTGGTCTCCATACCGCTGCCCATTATAGGGCAGCGGTATGGGTGCGCTTGGCTCGTCAAGCGGGAGAATGATTGGATTGAATGTATCCGCTAGCGCGGGCGGACCCAGCTTTCGGAGATGGCGAGGGCGGCGGTGCTGGAGGCGTGGCCGCCGCGTTCCTGGGGCTGGGGGAGTCCTGAGGCCTGCTGGCCGTTGACCGTCAGGCGTGCGCCCTTGGCGGGTATGAAGCAGCTGTAGACGCCGTGGGGGCCTGTTGGGCGCGTGCCGGCTTCGACTCGGACGATGAACGGGTCGATGAAGTCGTACCAAGTCATCGATATTTCTGCGTCGTCGGAGCTGATGTACTCGGTCCAGAAGGAGGTTGAGTCGCCAGCGCGGGAGAAAGTGGCCTCGATTACGGGGATGTTGGGGTCGGCGTTGGGTGGGTTTATCTGGGATTCGAGTTCTTCCTGTAGCCAGCGGGCCAAGGCGATGTTGTCGGAGTAGATGCGAATCTGCCCGTCGGTCAGCTCGCTCTGCAGAAGCAGGATGTGGCCCATGCCAGCTGGGGAGAACCAAACACGCCAGTGGCTGGCGCGGGTGGTGAAGTCGTCACCGCCTTGGGAGAGGCGGATAAAGGAGTTCTCTCCGGTGAGGCGTACTTCATTGGGGTCTGTGGGTGACATGGTCATTTTGTACCTCCTTGTGTTGGAGCGCGGATTGGTGCGGGGACTTGCGTGTCAGCCAGGTGGGGGTGGGAGTAGGTCGCGGAGTTCGGGGGCTATGTGCTTCATGAAGAGCTCCATGGACTTCCAGCCTTTTTCGGGTGGGTCCCAGTCCTGGGTGAGTTGGAGGAGGGTCCCGAAGCCTCCGACGCGATCATATACCGCGCGGATGGCCTTGAGGCAGTGGTCGGGGTCGCCGACGACCCAGCGGTTGTCCATGAGGTAGGGGACGGTGAGGGCGTCGTCGGGCATGGACTCGTCGTCCTTCATGAGGTCGAACATGCCCATGCGGGAGAAGAGGGGGAAGAAGTAGTCGTCGAAGGAGCGGCCCATGCCGTGGTTGAGGACGTCGTTGCGGGCTTCCTCGGTGGTCTCGGCGACGTGGATGTCGAGGCAGACGCGCCATTCGCGCTTGTCGGCGACGTGTCCGCCCTTGGCGGCGCCACGCTGGTAGGCTTCCCAGTGGGTGTGGAGGTGTTCGAGGGGGAGGATGTCGGTGGTGAGGGGTATCCATCCGTGTTCGCCGGCCCACTCGATGGTGGAGGAGTTCTTGCTGACGCCGGCGACGCCGATGGGCGGGTGGGGCTGCTGGTAGGGTTTGAGCCAGAGGCCGAGACCGATATCGGGGAAGGGTGATGTGGGCTTCACCTGATAGAACTCGCCGTTGTATTCGAAGGGGCCGTCGGACTCCCAAAGTTTAAGTACGCAGTCGAGGACTTCGGCGGCGCGGGCGTGGCGCTTGTCCTCTTCCACCTCGAAGAGTTCGAATTCGGTGGGGACGCCACCGGTTCCGACGCCGAGGTAAAAGCGTCCTCCGGAGAGGTGGTCGAGCATGGCTAGGCGGTGGGCCAGCATCTTGGGGTCGTGGAGCTGGAGGAGGATTACTCCGGTGCCGAGCCTGATGTTCTGGGTCTTAGCGAAGGCTTGGGCGATGAAGAGGTCGGGGGCGGGGAGGTTTTCCCAAGGGATGGTGTAGTGCTCACCGATCCAGCCTTCGTGGTAGCCGAGTTGATCGGCGGTGATGACGGTCTGCATGTCCTCTTTGATGGTGCGCTGCAAGTCCTTGGAGGGATGGTGGACGGGCATCATGAAGAAACCGAAGTTCATGAGGTCCTCCTAATGGTGGGATGGGGTCCTTTGACAGGCTCAGGCAACGGGGTGGCCGTTGTCTCAGCGGTCTCATGATTGTATCTGAGCCAGCTACGAAACCCCTGTCTCATTCCGGGAGATTTCGTATCTGCGAAAACAGGGGGTGGGGGGAACGTTCGTAGCTGATGAGACAAAAATCGTAGCTGTGGTGAATTTTTCGTAGCTGAAATTTGTCTCATTGTCTCATGGTTGTATCTGGGCCAGCTAGGAAAACGTTGTCTCACGCGGGGCAAATTCGTATCTGGAGAGCGGCGAACAATGGTGGCAAAAGGAGACAAAGCCGTAGCTGGGGACGGGATTTGGAGGGCTGAAATTTGTCTCATTTGTCTCACGTTTGTATCTGAGTCAGCTACGAAAGCTCTGTCTCGTTCCAGGGGTGTGAAAGGCGATTTTGGGGACGGCAGGCGGGTTCCCGCTCGTCTGCTCTGGGGCAGGCTCTGCGCGGACACGACAGAGAAGGGCGTGAAAATGCAGGATAAGAGGGCGGCAATAGCGGAGAAGAGGGTAAGATTGCGGAGGAAGGTGGGCTTGGCTGTTTGGGCCTGCATCGATTCTCCTGATTCTCCTGCTGTTATGGGTGGTTTTGGGGCCGTTGCGGGGGCTGGTCGCTTCAGATTGCCGGTGCGGGGCCGGGGGCGACTGGTTAATGATGGGCTACGGGTGGGGTTTGGCGCAAGCGGGTTTTGTCATGGTTGTTTGAGGGGAGGGATGGGGGCTCTTGAGGGTGTTTTGGGAAAAGAGCAGGCTGGGGTGACCTGGAGGGGGGTGCAGGATCGGGGTTCGGGGCGGGCCGTTGCGCGCTATGGAAGGCTATGCCCTGGCCTGAATGATGACGCGCCCGCCGTTCACGACTTCGACGTTCAGGTCGTGGCGGTCCAGCATCGCCATACCCACAAGCGGAATACTGCCCGTAGCGTCAGCCTGGATTCGTCTTGGTTGGCCGTCCCATAGAAGGGTGACGTCGTGAACGTCGAAATCGATCACAGCGTCATTAGCCAGAAACGCTTGGCCCATGTAGGCGAAGGGCAGTCTTAATTCATCGACCAATACAGGCGGCAATGTCAGGAATCCGCTGTATCCAGTGTCTATGACGGCTTCGATATCCCGCGTCAGCCCTTGGGGGTCATGGAGGGGCAGGGTCACGACGGCTTCGTAAGCAGCGTTAACCACACCCTGGATCACTCTGTGGTCCGCAGAGGCCCGGCTCCAAAGCTACGCAGCGCGCGATACCCGACTCGCTCCATCAAGACATTGATAGCGTCGGGGCGCAGGCCGCGGAGGCTCTCCAGCGCGCTATTCTCGGTGCTGGCAACTGCCCAACTCCCACTGTCCACGTCGATAGCGACGTACTCGCCGAAGTGGTCGGCTTGAACCTGGGGCAGGATGTCCCGCTGGTATATCTCCTTGCCTAGGCGAACCGCCTCCTCGAGGGGCCTGCGCTGGCGGGGAGGTGTTCTTGTTTCTTTCATTCTTCTCTCTCATGTCCAAGCATACTTTTGCAGGTGATACCCTACTGCTCGCGGCGGCCACCGGGACTCTGCCAGTGCCGATGCCGACTGTTTCATGATGGGCTACAGGTGGGGTTTGGCGCAAGCGGGTTTTGTCATGGTTGTTCAAGCGGACGGGGAGGGATGGGGCCTCTGAGAGTGGTGTGGGGGAAGAAAGAGATGGGGTGACCTGTAGGGGTTCGCCGGACCGGGGCGAGACTGGGGTTGAGCAGAACGTGGGACGACGGAGGCGCGACGGGACTGCCAAGCCAGCCAAGTCCAAGCGGCCACGGAGGCAGATCAATCAGTATCCCAGCGGGCGTGGCTAAGTTGTGGTCTTCAGCACTGGTCCGAGTCTGGCGGTATTTCGTCGGTTAGCTGGTTGCCGGAGAGACATAGGACTTCCACAGTGCTGGCAAGCTTGGCGGGCAATCTCTCCGTCAATTGGTTGTTGCGGAGGCTGAGCGCGTTTAAGTTGACCAGATTCCGCAACTCTGGTGGTATCTGCCCCGTCAACAGCGGAGCCATATTGTACAGCGAGAATTGAGAGGAAGTAAGGCCCCGGAGGAATCCTGATCTACTGGAGAGTTTTGGCAGTGGGTCAGTCGATGAAGGGATTTCGGGGGTGATGGTGACGTTGGGGGGTAGGGAGTTGCCGACGGGGGGTAGGTGGGACGGAGCGTCTCGCAGATTGGGTGGAGGATGGCTTCGCTGGCGGCGGCTTCGGGGACCTAGGACACAGAAACGCCGTCTAGCCGAGTGCGAAAGGACTAGACGGCGTCGCTGTTGTAGGTGGGGGAGCCAATCCCCAAGCTGAGTCTACGGCAAACGATACTGGGTGTCACTACTTGCGCCCGTCCATATAAACATTCAAGCTCGGACGATTCTTCGGAACGTACCGTATTGGGCACGTTTGGGTGGGAGGTTGGGTTATGAGAACGTGTCGGTGTTTCCGCCGGGCGGGCTAGTTTCCGAGCTAGCGTCTGCCCGGACGGCGACGAGGGCACGGGTTGCGGCGGGGGTTGGGGGTCAGTCGATGATGGAGATTTCGGGGGTGATGGTGACGTTGCGGGCGAGGGAGTTGCCGACGGGGGAGGTGGAGACGGACTGTTCCCAGATGGCTTGGAGGGTGGCTTGGTCGGCGTCGGCTTGGACGTAGAGCTTGGCGCGGACTTCCATGAAGCCGGGGTGGCCGTCGTCGCTGAGGCCGAAGAAGGTGAAGATGTTGTTTTGGGTGGAGTCGAGGGCGACTTCGAGGTTGATGATGGGGATGCCTTGGCGGGTGGCGTTGAGGACGAAGCCGGTGGCGAGGCACGAGCCGAGGGCGCCGAGGACGTATTCCATAGCGTTGGGGGCGTTGTCGGGAGCGGTGGTGGAGGCGGGCTCTTCGACGATGAAGGTGTTGTTGCGTACGAAGGAGTTGAAGCGGAAGCCGCCGAGCCACTGGATGCGGGAGCGCTTGCCAGCGTGGCGGGCTTCGGGCTGCTGGGCGATTTCGTCTAGGGCAGACTGGAGGTCGGTGAGGTTGATGCCGTTTAGTTGGGGGTCGGGGGTGGTCATGGTGCATTTGTCCTTGTCGCGGTCAGCCGCGGTTTTGTTGGAGGCGTCGGAGTCCCTGGGCACCCAGACCTGTCTGGGTGGGGCTGAGGATTCTCCCCAGTGTGCCTGGCTTCAGGTCTTGCGTGTAGTCCGGTACGATGGTCGTGCGCAGGGCATTGATGGAGGGGTCCCATTTCACCATGAAGAGTCCATGGTTGGCCCGCCGCACCACTGCCCACCCGTCGGCGACTAGGAGGGCAATGAGATCGCGTCCCGTTATTGGCATGGGCTGTGCTATGCGGGAACTGCGGTGACCGAAACGGGTTCAGCCAATGAGGCCGTGCCGTTGTTCTCCAATCTGATGAACTCAGGGATGGGGTAGAGTGCCACTCCCCGACTCGTGAGCCAGTCGTGCAGGTTCATCACGTCTGCCGTGCCATCCAGATGCAACTGCACTAGGTCCAACAGTGCCTCTTGGAGTTGGGGCAGAGTATCGGCGTCTGCAGCGGTGGTCAACTCAACACACCAACCAGACCACGAATCGTCGTCATTCCTCTTGTAACGAAGGGTCAGGCGGATGAAGTACCGAGGCCTTCCCTCCTCAGAGATGAAGAAGTGGACGCCCTCATCCTTCACGTTCTTTGCCATGGCGATGGACCCTTTCCCGTGAGGTTACATCATCATAAGTGGCACCCGGCGCAGTTGTCATCAGCCGTATTTGGCGCGGAGGCGGTCGGCGGCTTGGGAGATGACTTCTAGTTTGCGGAAGGCTACTTCGGGGGGGTTCATGGGGCGCTCGGCGAAGGTGCCGAAGCCGCAGTCGGGGTTGAGGTAGATGTTTTCGGGCTTGAAGTGGTGGAGGGCGTCTTCGACCTTGTCCACGACGTAGTCGACGGTCTCCATTTCGTCGATGCGGGGGTTGACGACGCCGAGGCCGATTTCCTGGACTCGGTTGGAGGCGGGGAAGGACTCGACCTCGCCGGCGCGGGGAGTGGCGTACTCGAGGACTAGCTGGTCGATCTCGTAGTTGGTGACGTAGGGGAGAAGGGCGGTGTAGGCGCCGTTGAGGAGGGCTTCTTCCTTGCGGCTCCAGTTGCCACGGCAGATGTGGACGCCTGTCTTGACGCCGTCGATGCCACGGGTGACGTCGTTCATGAGGCGGAGGGCGCGGACCATCTCGGCCTTGGGGTCGCCGGAGGCGGCGGCCATGGAGGCGCACATGAAGGTGCGCTCCTTGACCTCGGGACGGAACATGACGTCGGTGAGGACGGGTTCATCGAACTGGACGAACTCGCAGCCAGCGTCGCGGAGGGCGATGAGTTCCTCGCGGAGAATTTCGACGAGGTCGGCGGCGAGGCTGACCATGGTGGGGTAGGCGGTATCGGAGACGCCCTTGACCCACATGGAACGGGTGAGGAGGTAGGGGCCGGGGAGGGCGATCTTGATGGGGCGGTCGGTGTGTTCCTTGAGGAAGAGGTACTCGTCGAGGGCGAGAGGCTCGCGACGGGTGACCTTGTCGACGACGGTGGTGTTGTGGATGGCGAAAGCTGGGGCGTCCATGCTGCGGAGGATGGCGTCGAAGCTTTCTTTGTCCTGGACATGGTTCATGAGTTCGGCGAGGCTCATGAGTTGGGCGCCGTCGAGCTTCTCCACGACGAAGGAGTAGAAGTTGTCGCGGCGCTGCTCGCCGTCGCTGACAATGTCGACGCCGGCGTCCTCTTGGTACTTGAGGCACTCAAGGACAGCTTTGTCGGCGACCTCGTTGAACTCAGGGAAAGTGATGCGCCCGGCTTGGCGCTGGCGCAGGGCATCCAAGAGCCATGGAGGGCGGGCCCAGCTTCCTACAACGGTGACGGGGAACAGTGGGAGACCGGTCACGACTTTTCACCCCCATCCTGGACTTCCCCCTCAAGGGGGAAGGGATTTTGTGCGCGAACTTTGGTCAACATTACAGAGTGGTTAGCTGGAACTTCGCAGGGTGGTGGTTATCTTGGCGCCACGCTGCACGGTGTTCAAGACGGGGGAGAGGCCGACGGCCTTGTCGTAAATCTCTTGGAGAACGTCGGGGGCGGCGTCGGTCTGGGCGTAGACGGTGACAGCCATCTCGTCGTAGCCGGGGTTGCCCTCGGCAAGGCCGAAGAAGACAGGGAGGTTGAGCTTGCCGTCGACTTGGACCTCGAGGGACTCGACCTTGACGCCGCGGGCGGTGGATTGGGCGACGAAGCCGGTGGCCACGCAGGCGCCGACGGCACTCATGACGGCTTCATGGGGGCTGAGGCCGCGGTCGCCGCCGGCTACCTCAGCGGGTTCGTCGAAGGTGGTGGGTGCAAGCTCGCGGGCGAAGACGGAGTGCTGGAAACCGCCCTGCCACTGGACGCGGGTGTTCCAACCGGAGTTGGCCATGTCCTGGTAGAGCTGGGGGTTTTCCTGCATCTCTTTGACGAGGGCTTGGATTTTCTCGATGTCGAGGTTGTTGAGCCTGACTTGGGCCATGGTGTCCTCCTGTGACTTGCTTGGGTCTGTTACATGTAGGCTTGGCCGCCTACGCCGTGGAGTTCGGAGATGCGGCGGGCGGTGGGTTCTGGGAGTCCGGCGACCATGAGGCGGTTGATGCGGGTCTGGTGGAGGCGGCGGTAGAAATCGCGGACGCGTTCGAGGCCTGCTTGGAACTGTTCCTCGCTGGTGCCACCTCCGGCGAGGATGCCCAAGGCGCGCTGGACGAAGGGATTGATGCCGGAGGTGGCGCGGAGGAAAGAGGAGCGCTCCTCGGCGGCTTCCTGCAGGACCTCGGCCATGGAGGGGTCTTCGTTCAGGAGTTGGCGGGCGTGGGCTACACCGTAGGCAACGTGGCGGGCCTCGTCTTGGCGGGTGCGGACGAGAATCTCGCGAGTCACGGGGTCGGGGGCGATGTCCTCGATGAACTTGAGAAGTTCGAGGAAAGTGCCCTCGCCCAGGAGATGGAGGAGGAAGGATGACTTGAGGTAGTTGTTCTGAGAGTGGAGGCTTTTGAGTGCCCACTGGGTGGTGGAGGAGACGTACTGAAGGCCGCCGCCGTTGGCGAGGGCCCGCTTGGTGTAGACCTCGATGTGGCGGGCCTCGTCTTTCACCTGGGTGGCAAGGAGGAGGGAAACTTCGGTGTAGTGGGGGTCGATCTGGGGGATGAATTTGGCGGGGATGGCGAGGGCGACGTACTCGTTCTCGACGAGGAAGGTCATGATCTGGCAGACGGCGCGCTCGATGTCCTCGGGGAGTTCGGGGAGCTTGTTCCAAGGGATGTCGTGGGTGGCGTCCCACTGCTCGTTCTTGGCGCGCTCGTACAGGTCGGGGACCTCGTCGCACCAGCAGTCCTGCTTGCGTGTGACGCGAAAACCGAAGTCGGGCATGTTGGGCTCGACGACGGCGCCTCGGGGGGTGAGGCCGTGGTCGGGCGGGGCTTCATCGGGGATGTCGCCGTAGGTCCCGAGGAGGAGGTCGTCAAGCTTCACGCCGTCGCCAGCGAGCTTGGCGGCTGCGATGCCCCAATCGGTTTCGCCCCAGGTTGTGGTGTCGGGGTTCTGGATGAGGGTCCTCCGCGGAGGCGGTTGATCCACCTAAATTGGCATACAGTCTACTTGAGGGGCTTTAGGGGGGCAATAGTAAGCTGGGGACGAGGTAAGGGCTAGTGGCCACTTAGATGCGATGGGGGAAGTGTGGGAGCGTTGACGAGAGGGTTGCTCCAGCGCTAGAGCTTTAGCTGTTGTTGGGGGAGTCTGCGTGCTGCTGACGGCGTAGAAGGTCCAACTCTGCTTCCAGTTCACGGTTCCGGGCTTCGGCGTCTTGCGCCCTAGCCTCGGCTGCCAAGCGGGCCGCTCGTTCTTCAGGGAGGTAGTTCAGCCACTCGCCAGTCTGGCTGTCCCGCAACAGGAATCTCCCGAACCCACTATCCGCCGCTTCATGATAGAAATCGACGCCGAGCGCGTCGCTTCGGCTCCAAACGTCGCCGTTGTCCTCCCGGTGCAACTCTATTCTCCGGTACTCTCCATCGACCAGGGTCTCGCCTACCAACGGCTCGCCATAATACTCACCGAGCCTGTCGTCGAGCCGCCAGTATTCCTGGGCGCCCATTTGCGCGTAGATGAGGCGCTTACGGCCCAAGTCGTTGTCCTTGGTGCTCTCGGAAGCCACTTCCAACACGAAGGAGGGCACTTGGCCCCATTCCTGGATGCGATAGCTGCGACGCTCGGTCATAATCCTCGTCGCATCTATGCTGAACACGATGAAGCAGTCGGGTACGACGAACGAACCTGGCACGGCGGAATCGTAGATCAGGTTGGCTTGTGGGCCCGCGATGAGAACGCTGGGGTCGTGCCAGTAACGCGTCCGGAGGATGGCCGACACATAGTTGATCAAGGGGTCCTGCTGCATGCCGTCCTCCGGGGGTTCGGGGACCTCGGGTATCAGGTCGTACCAGGGGATTTCGGGGTTGTCGAGGGGCTGGGCCTCGACGTGCTGGGGTGTTGTCATGAGAGCCCTCCGTGCGCTTCGGCCGCGTTTATTCTATCAGACCAACTCACTTTTCGAGGAGGGTGGTGCGGAGGAGGTCGAGGGCGTTGAGGGAGGCGCGGGTGCGGTCGGGGACGCCGCGGCCTGCGGTCTGGTAGACGCGGTTGCGTACGCCGGAGGCTGTGGCGACGGACATGAAAGTCTTGCCGGTGCCGAGGTTTTCGACCAGGGGGTCGCCTTCGGGGACTACGTGGACGGCGATGCCAATGTCGGCGTCGCTACGGGCCATGACGGAACGGGCTAGTTCTGGGGTGAGGAGGGAGCGGTCGCGGAGGAGATAGGCTAGCTGGTGGGCTTCGAGGTCGGGGTCGAGGATGCGTTTGAGGGAGGCTGTGCCGTTGGCGACAGCGCCTTGGATGAATAGGTCGCCGGAGGCGCGGAGTACGCGCTCGGCAACCATGCCTGCGGTTACATCCTCGTAGACGGCGACGGTCAAGGCTCTCTGGCGGAGCAGGCTGCCTACGGCGTCTTCCATGGTCTGCTCGTCGGTTGCGAAGATGTGGCGGCCGAGGAGTTCGCGTACTTCGGCTTCTACGGGGTTGATGAGGACGCGGGCTTCGTCGTCGTTGTTGGCCTTGCCGGTTATGCGGACGTCGACTTGGCCGGGATGGGCTAGGACGCCGACGGTGGGGTTGGAGAGATCGGCCATGAGGTGGCCGATGCGGTCGTCGACGGAGCTTTCACCGAGGTCGGCGACCTTGAGGACGCGGGATACGATGACTTCGGTGAGGCCGAAGCGCTGGCGTAGGTAGGGGACGACCTCGTTGTCGAATAGCCACTTCATCTCGAAGGGGACGCCTGGGAGGCAGATGATCACTGACTCGGGCTGCTCCACTATGAAGGAGGGGGCGGTGCCGTTGGGGTTTTCGACGGGGGTGGCGCCTGCGGGGATGTCGGCCTGCCTGAGGTTGTTGGGGGTTGTGATGAGGTTGCGGCGGTGGAAGCGTTCTTCGATCTGGGCGACGAGGTCGGGGTCGCGGATGAGTTCGCGGCCGGTGATTTCGGCGACGATCTCGCGGGTGAGATCGTCCTGGGTGGGGCCGATGCCTCCGGAGGTGATGACGGCGTCGGAGCGTTCCATGGCGCGGGTGAGGACCTCGCGCATGCGGCTTGGGTTATCGCCGACGACGGTCTTGTAGAGGAGGTTGACTCCCAACGGAGCGAGTTGCTGGGCCATCCACGCTGAGTTGGTGTCGACGATCTGGCCTAGGAGGAGTTCTGATCCGATGGCGACGATTTCTGCGTTCAAATTGGTCCTCTCTATTGGTCCTGGGTGGGCGGATGGACAGTTTGTTGGCGCGCGGAAATGCCCGCTTTTCTTTGACGGGTAGTGCATTTTCAGATATAGTCCGAGGCTAGTCAAACTTGGATAGAACACCTTCCAAGGGACGATATTCTCCGACGGAACAACAACATGAAACGATCTGTTTGCTTTTACAGTGAAGGGTTCAAACTGGATGCAGACCTGTATCTGCCCGATGACCGGAAGGCTGGGGAGAGGCGCGGGGCCGTGCTGCTGTGCCATGGTTATACCGGGGTCAAGAACCTTTACCTGCCGGACAACGCGGCGGCGTTGAACCGTGCGGGATACGTGGCGATGACCTTTGATTACAAGGGTTGGGGTGAGAGTGAGGGGCCAAGGACCAGGCTGGCGCCTTATAGCCGGGTGGCGGATGTACAGGCGGGGATTACTTATCTCTCCATGCAAGCGGAGGTTGACCCTGACCGCATCGGACTGTTTGGGACGAGCTATGGCGGCTCGACGGTGACCTGGGTGGGGGCCGTTGACCACCGGGCAGCTTGCATAGTGAGTGTGGTAGGTGTGGGCAATGGTAAGAGGTGGATGACCCGGGTGAGGCGGCCCGACGAATGGCATGACCTGCTGAAGTTGTCGAAAGAGGACAGGGAACGGCGGGTGATGACTGGTGAGTCGGAGTTCGTTGACCGTGGTTCCGTGCTGCTGGCGGACCGTCATTCGGCGGAATTGGCGGCGGCCCAGCGTAAGGACAATCCCTCGGCGGTGAGCGAGGTGCCTCTGGAGTACGTGGATGACACGCTGGGGTTCAACGCCGAGTGGGTTGTGGACAAGATAGCGCCGAGGCCCATCATGTTCATCACTACGGACAATGACCGGCTGGTGCTACCGGAGGAGTCGGAGGAGATGTATGCCAAGGCGGGTGAACCGAAGAAGCTGGTGACACTGAAGGGTTACAGCCATTACGAGGTGTATGTGGGGCCAGCCTTCGAGGAAGTGATGACCCACTCGCTGGAGTGGTTCGGGAAGCACATGCCGGCGAAGTAGATTTTCAAGCCACGTCACATAAGACGAGGGAATCCACGGACAAGAAGGACTTTCAGGAGGCGAGAGATGGCACTAGGGATACCGAGCTATAGACCCCCAGCCAGCGGTGTGACCCACGTGGTGTCGTCGGGACACCAGTTGGCGGCCCAAGCGGGGTTCCGCATCCTGGAGGAGGGTGGCAATGCGATAGATGCCGGAGTGGCTTCAGGCATCGCCATCAATACGGTGCTGCCCCAGTACACGAGCTTCGGGGGTGTGGCGCCCATCATCCTGCACCATGCTGAGAAGAACGAGACGGTCACCATCAGCGGGCTTGGTGGCTGGCCCAAGGCTGCGAGCATTGAGCTTTTCCAGCAGCGCTATGGTGGCGACATGCCTGAGGGCATTATGCGGACCGTCGTCCCCTCGGCGGTGGATGCTTGGCTCACCGCCCTACGACTGTATGGCACCATGAGCTTTGAGCAAGTGGTTGGCCCTTCCCTGGAGATTGCTGCGAAGGGATATCCCATCTCCTATACCCTGGCTGAGACTCTAGGTGGCCGACTGGACTACCTGAGCGCCGACATGGATGCCATGGAAGGCTGGACGGCCACCAACCACCTGTTCTTCCCCAACGGCAAGCCACTGGATACAGGTGACGTGCTGATACAGCAGGATCTAGCCAACACCTTCCAGCGGATGATCGATGCTGAGAGGCATGCCGGGCATCTGGGGCGCGAGGGGGCCATACAGGCGGCGAGGGACCTGTTCTACAAGGGCGACATTGCCGAGGATATGGTCCGTTTCTGCCAGGAGCAGGGCGGGCTGCTCTCGTTGGAGGACTTGGCTGACTTCAGCGTGAAGGTGGAGGCACCGGCTGCTGGCAGCTACAAGGGCATTGACGTGCTGACCTGCGGGCCGTGGTGCCAAGGACCGGTGGTGATTCAGGCCCTGCAGATGCTGGAGGCCGTGGACCTGGCTTCGATGGAGTACAACGGGGCGGACTATGCGCACTATGTGATTGAGGCCCTGAAGCTGGCTTATTCTGACCGGCACGCTTACTACGGCGACCCCGACTTCGTGGATGTGCCCATGGCTGGCCTGATGTCGAGGGAGTACGCTGGCATTCGAAGTCAGGCCATCGACCCGCGGTCGGCTTTCCCCGGAATGCCTGGGCCGGGGGACCCGCGTCGCATGCGGACATACCGGGATGTCCCTCAGGGCGAGTTGGTGCCGACGGGTGACGGCGGGGCCGGGGATACGAGCTACACATGCGTGATAGACCGCTGGGGCAATGCATTCTCGGCGACGCCCAGCGACACCCTGCCTACCGCGCCCATTGTTCCGGGACTGGGTTTCATCCTTTCGTCCCGTGGCTCGCAGTCGTGGCTGGATGCGGACCATCCTTCCTCACTGGCTCCGGGCAAGAGGCCGAGGCTGACGCCTAACCCGGCGATGGCAATGCGAGATGGCAAGCCGTGGATGACGTTCGGGACACCGGGCGGTGATGTGCAGTGCCAGTCGATGGTGCAGTTGTTCCTGAATGTGGTGGAGCATGGAATGGACCCTCAGCAGGCGGTGGAGGCCCCGCGGTTTGCGACGTGGAGCTTCCCGAACAGCTTCTGGCCGCACACCTACAGGCCAGCGATGGTGGGAGTTGAGGGCCGGATTTCGAGCAACGTCACCGACGAGCTGGCACGACGAGGCCACAAGGTGGAGGTGTGGGACGACTTCACCGGGCGCATGGGCAGCTTGAGCGCCATCGTGGTGGACCGCGAGCGGGGGATGCTCAGCGGAGGAGCGGACCCGCGTCGGGACTCGTATGCCTTCGCGAGATAGAGGGCTGTGAGGCAACCTGTCCAACAATACGGAAACATGAATGTGAGACCAGCTAACTTGTCATAAAAAAAATTGCCTCTAACTTGCACCACAATCGCTAGGCGCGAACACGGCCCCAGCTACTACATTAGCTCATGGGGCCGTGTTCTTTGTATGGCATGGCCCTGAGCAGAAGAGAGGGCAGTCCTCCTGCCCCTGCAGGTGGTCCAGATGCTGAAACAAGAGTCGCTAGCTCCAGTCATCAAAGTGGGCGGTCGTGGCCGCCATGCCAACTTTGCCTTGGATGACATGTGTCCGGTGGCAGAGATCGAGCGCCAGATGCGCACATACCTCAATGAAGCAGGAAGCTTCTTTCTGGGCGCAGAGGTCAGTGTGGATGTTGGGCGGCGGATGGCGAACCTCGAAGAGATCGAACGAATCAGGGTGGTGCTCGAGCAGGAGCATTTCCTGCAGGTATCGGAATGGCGCACCACCTTTGAGGGGATGCAGGCTGGCCTGACCGAGTATATGGGGGCAAAGACGGTGATTCTGCCCCCGGAGAACGAACCGTCCCGGGAAAGAACCCTGGTGGTGCGAGGCAACTGTCATTCAGGGTCAGACCTGCACCATGAGGGCGATATCCTGGTACTGGGCGACGTGAATCCGGGGGCGCAGGTTACGGCTTCCGGGGATGTAATCGTGTTCGGCGCACTGCAGGGTGTGGCTGCTGCCGGCTCGCGGGGGGATGAGGGCGCGGTAATTGCTGCGATATCCCTGAGGGCCACTCAGATACGCATTGGCAGGCGGACGGCCGTGGGGCTGGACCGACAGAAGAAGTCTCGCCGTGGCGAGGGGCCTCAAATGGCTAGGCTGATCAACGGAGAGATGGTCGTAGAACCTCTTGACCCGCAAGCATGGAGATTCAGGGCAATGGAGGGTAAGTGATGGGTAAGACCATTGTTGTGACTTCGGGGAAGGGAGGGGTAGGCAAGACGACAGCTACGGCGAACCTTGGGACGGCCCTCGCTCTCCGCGATAACAAGGTGGTCGTCATCGACACCGATATTGGGTTGCGCAACTTGGACGTGGTGATGGGGTTGGAGAACCGCATCGTCTATGACTTGGTGGATGTGGTTGAGGGGACGTGCAAGATGCACCAAGCCATGATCCGGGACAAGCATGCCAAGGAGCTCTATCTGATACCAGCGGCGCAGACGCGGGATAAGAATTCCATTGAGCCCGAGCAGCTTAGGGAATTGTGCAACCGGCTCAAGGAAGACTTCGACTACGTGATAGTCGATTGCCCCGCAGGGATTGAGAGGGGCTTCAAGAATGCCGTTGCCGCCTCGGACGCGGCGATCGTCGTCACCACGCCAGAGGTATCTGCGGTGCGTGATGCGGACCGGGTTATCGGACTGCTGGAGGCATCCTCCATCGGGACTCCCGACTTGGTGATAAACCGCGTACGACCCAAGATGGTGGCCGATGGTGACATGATGGACAAGGATGACGTGTTGAGCCTGCTGTCGGTGCGGGTGATTGGTGTCGTCCCAGACGACTCCCAAGTGATCGTAGCCACGAACAAGGGCATGCCGGTCGTACACGACAGCAAGTCGCTGTCGGGTGAAGCGTTCAGGAGGATTGCCGCCCGCCTCGACGGCGAGGATGTGCCGTTCCTGGACCTGGACGAGCGGAAGGGCATGATGTCGAGGCTCAAGGGCATCTTCGGATCCAACGGTAACGGCAACGTTAGGAACGGGCACTATGCTTAGGCAGCTAATGCAACTCCTGCGGCAGCAGGAGAAGACCAGCGGCACGGCCAAGAGGCGCTTGAGCATGGTGCTGGTCATGGACCGTGTGGGGCTGGCCCCGCGGTATATGGAGGAGATGCGCAACGAGATTGTTGCGGTGGTCTCCAACTACCTGCAGGTGGACCCCGACTCAATGGAGCTGCAGGTGCGTCGTGAGGGCGACAGCATCATGCTGGTGTCGAACATCCCTGTGCAAAAGCTGGACCGAGGGACGGCGCCGGAGGGTTCAGACGAAGAGTCGATGGTAGCGGCTTAGCTACCCTAGATCGCTACTTAGGCATCGCTCTCCGGATCGTCGAGCAAGCGGCGAAGAAGGTCGCGCAGTTCAGGGGTGGTGCGCAGGGCTAGGCGCATGTCGTCGATGGCCTCTTCGGACAGCATCAGCGGAGACCTGCGAAAGCGGCCCTCGAAGCTGTAGTGGCAAAATCGGACGACGAGCTGACCGGCCGCATCACCTTCGGTGTATTTCATGAGTTGCAATGTGGGTATGTCCCACGGCGTCTCGACCTGGGCTTCTTCCGCGATGTACCCGCTGCCCCAATGGTATTCAAAGGTCTTCTGCTTTTTCTCTCGCGCCGCCATGTCGCCCCCCAGCCTGCGTGTGTGGGACAGCTTATCATCCCTGAAAATGCGTAGGGTATAATCGCCGCAAATCTTACGGGTCTGGAGAGCAACATGCCCTATGTGTCCGTGAATGGCGTCAATCTATACTACGAAGTAACCGGCGAGGGATACCCGTTGGTGTGGGCCCATGAGTTCGCAGGAGACTACCGCAGTTGGGAATCCCAAGTACGGTTCTTCGCGCGTCGCTACCAAGTGATTACCTATAACGCCCGGGGATATCCCCCTTCAGATGTACCTCAGGATGTTTCGGCCTACTCCCAGGAACAGGCGGTGGAGGACCTGAGAGCGCTTCTAGTGCATCTGGGAATTCAGGAGGGGCATATAGGTGGGCTCTCCATGGGTGGCAGCCTTGCCCTGCACTTTGGTCTGACGCATCCGCAGATGTGCCGCTCGCTTATCGTGGCGGCTGCCGGGAGTGGCTCCGTCAATGCTGAGGAGTGGAAGGCGGAGGCGGAAGCTAACGCCAAGCGGTTTGAGACGGAGGGGATGAGCGTGGTGGCTGACGACTACGCGATAGGGCCAGCACGCATACAGTTCCAGCACAAGGACCCGATGGGTTGGCAGGAGTTCCGCGATGCGCTCGCTGAGCACTCTTCCATTGGCGCAGCGAACACGTTCCGGGGTGTGCAGATCACGAGGCCGTCCATATTTGACCTGAAGGAGCGGATGAACAGGCTCGCGGTCCCGACGCTCATCATGATCGGGGATGAGGACGAGCCTTGTGTGGATGCTGCTGTGTTTATGAAGCGGAACATCCCCACGGCTGGACTTTCAGTGCTGCCGCAGTCAGGACACACCATTAATCTGGAGGAGCCTGACCTGTACAACAGGGTCGTGCTGGACTTTCTGACTGCGGTGGAGGCGGGGCGGTGGCCTGCTCACGACCTGCCGGTGGCGGGAGCGCCATCGATGACGCGCTAGATGATTGTAGAGGGTGGTAATGCCGCCCGATGGCGTGGAGGAGGCAGGGGGGCCTTGCGTTGTCAAACGAGGGGATATCTGCTAGTGTGCGGCCAAGTCTCCATCCCTGCTTCCCTCTGAGAGACACATAGCCATGACCACAGCAGACCTAGATATAGTGTTGGATATGACGGTAGAGGAACATGTAGAGACAGCCCTGCTTTTTCTGGAGCAGTCCGACACCGAGTTCGCTGCGGGTGACGTTCTACAGGGCTGTGAAAAATTGTGGGGCGCAGGAGCCCATGCAACGATGGCTTATTGTCAGAAACTAGGATGGAACTTTGGAGACCATCGCTCGATGAAGCTGGCAATCAGGCGACTTGCTCGTGAGTCCGGAGATTCCTCCCTGCGTTCTGGATTCATGGTGGCAGAGAAATTTCATGCTAACTTCTATCACGCGTTCATGCAGGATTTTGAGTTGGAAGATGACCCGCCGGTAGTCCACGAGTTCGTGGGGAAGTTGATCTCAATGGTGCAAAATTCCTCCGAGGAGTAGATAGCGATGACGACAGTACAACCCAATCTGGACAATCCACTGAATGAGAAGTTTGGGATGCCTGCGGAACGGGCGGCCAACAAGGTGAAGGATGAACTGCCTGAGCTTGTGCGTAATTTCATTGTGGAGTCCCCGTTCATCGTCATCGCCACTTCGAATGGCGAAGGGCATTGCGATGCTTCGCCCAAGGGGGGCAAACCGGGGTTCGTGAAGATTCTGGATGACAGCCACCTGCTTATACCGGATATCGCAGGAAACAAGCTGTTCCAGTCATACCTGAACATCATCGACAACCCTCACATCGGCATTGTGTTCTTCATCCCTGGCTGCGCCGACGTTGCGCGTGTGAACGGGAAGGTCAGGATTCTGGATGCGGATGAAGTCAAGAAGATGCAGGTCGATGCCGATGTCTTCAACCCCGACGACCGCACTATGGTGATTCAGGGGCTGCTGGTGGAGGTAGAGGAGGCCTACGGGCATTGCCCACGCTCCCTGAACTTTGGAGAGGTGTGGGACATCGACCAGATCCAGCGCAATGGCGACATCCAGCGGGTGGTGAACCCTGGGACGCGCTTGGAGAACCGAGAAGGGGCGGGAAAGAGATAGACCTGCCTGCGGCAAGTAGCCGGTACTGATGAAGAGAGCAAGGAGGCGCCCATGGCCACTCAGGTGAAGTTCCTCGACCGCACGGTTAACACCAATGGCATCAAGCTGCACTACATCGAGTGGGGCGACCCGTCGGCCCCGCCCTTGGTGGCCCTCCACGGTCTGCGGGGGCATGCCCACACTTGGGACAGCTTCTCCGAACCAATGTCGTCCCAATACCACATCTATTCCTTCAGCCAGCGAGGACGCGGGGACAGCGACTGGGCACCGGGCGGAGACTATACGGGGGCTGCTTTCCTCGCGGACATCGAGGGAGCCATTGATGGCTTGGGACTGGACAACTTCGTGCTGATGGGTCACTCCATGGGCGGGCGCAACAGCATGCTGTACGCTGGGACGCACCCGGAGAAGGTGCGGAAGCTGATACTGGTTGACATCGGACCGGAGGGTGACCCGCGTGGTGGTGCCCGTATCCGCAATGAGATGATCAATGCCAAGGAGGAGTACGAGTCCTTCGAGGAACTCATCGAGGCGCAGAAGCGGTCCAATCCCCTGTGCCCTGAAGATGTGCTGCGACGCCGTACCACCTACCAGACCAAGGTGCTGCCGAGTGGAAAGATAGCTTGGCGGTACGACCTAGAGGTGCGGCAGCAGTGGCGGGAGGACCGAAGGCCTGCGGCTGAAGACCTGTGGCCCTATGTTGCCAACATACCCTGCCCCACCCTCATTGTGCGGGGCACTGAGACCGACATTCTGCCCATGTCCGTCGCCGAGCGAATGACGCAGGTTATGGCGCAGGCTGAAGTGGTGGAGGTGGAGCGGGCAGCCCACATGGTGATGGAGGAGAACCCAGACAAGTTCACCCAAGTGGTAAAGGAGTGGCTGGGCCGCACCGGGTAAGGTCTGTCTGCTACGAACCACACATACGGCGGAGGGTTATATGGCAATCACCAGCGCCCGGTACACGGATGCCTACGTGCAGGCTAACGGTCTAAATTTCCACTATCTGGAGTGGGGCAACCCAGCTGCGGCGACTATTGTCTGTCTCCACGGACTGCGTGGTCATGGCCATACATGGGATGCGTTCGCCGAGGGGATGGTGGACGATTACCACCTGATCTGCATCGACCAGCGGGGCCGGTGCTTCAGCGATTGGGCCCCTGACGGCGACTACTCCATGCACAGCATGGTTGCCGATGTGCGCGGGATTACGCACAAGCTAGGCCTGGCCAACTTCATCCTTGTGGGCCATTCCATGGGCTCCAAGAACAGCATGATGTACGCGAGTACCTATCCTGATACCGTGAGCAGGGTGGTGCTGGTGGACCTGCCGCCAGGGAAGACTGAGGATGGCCCGCGTATAGCCAATGAACTGGCCAAGGTGCCTGAGGAGTTCGACGACTTCGAGGCCCTTTATGAGTACATGCGCAAGGAGAACACCCGGCCTCCAGAAGCCGTACTGCGGAACCGGCTGAAGTACCAGACCATGGAGCTGCCAAACGGCAAGCTTGGCTGGCGCTACGACCCGGAGGTACGTGCGCAATGGCGCCAAGGCCGCGCCCAGGAAAATGTGGACTTGTGGCCGGCTCTGCCTCGTATCCCTTGCCCTACCTTGGTGGTCAGGGGTATGGAGACCGATGCACTGCCGCCTGCAGTGGCTGCCCAGATGGTGGAGGCGCTACCCAAGGGCGAGTTGGCTGAGGTCGAGGGGGCGCACCACATGGTGATGGAAGAGAACCCGACAGGGTTCACCCAAGCCGTGCGGGATTTCCTAGCGCGAAACGCTTGAGGCCCCAGTAACAAGCAGGAGAAAGCGCGACCCCTCCACTGTGGTGATGCCAGTGGAGGGGTCGCGCTTTTTTGGTAATAGGGAACCTGATAGAGGAGGGACTGAAATGACGGATGTCGACCTAGCGTATTCTTCGGCAGTGGAACTGCGGCAAATGATGGATGCTGGGAAGCTCTCTCCTGTGGAGCTTACCGAGCTTTATTTGAGGCGCATTGAGGCATTGAACCCACGGCTCAACGCCTTTCTTACCGTTACCGGGGACTATGCGGTGGAGTCAGCGCGGCGTGCGGAAGAAGCTATTGGCCGGGGTGAGCGTGGGCCGTTGCTGGGAATGCCCATTGCCATCAAGGACCTCGAGGCAACGGCGGGGATACGCACCACGTGGGGGTCGCTTGTTTTCAAGGACCATGTGCCCACCCGTGACGCTGTGGGTGTGGGCCGGGTCAGGGAAGCTGGGGCTGTTATTTTGGGCAAGACCAACACGCCGGAATTCGGACCATCGGGGACGACTACAAATAAGCTGGGTGACTCCTGTCGCAATCCCTGGGATACAAATCGGACTCCAGGTGGGTCGAGTGGCGGGTCCGCCTCGGCGGTGGCTGCGGGGCTGGCGCCCATTGCCATTGGCTCGGATGGAGCAGGGTCGATACGGATACCCGCCAGCTTGTGTGGCATCTATGGCATCAAGCCCACGCAGGGGAGGGTGCCGTCTGTCGGCAGTCCAGACCGTCCCAGTCCACACCTCACGGCTCAATCGGGCCCAATCACCCGCTATGTGGCCGATGCCGCGGCTCTGTTGCAGGTCATGTCGGGACATGATGCTGGCGACCCAACCTCGCTGCGAGAAACTCCACCCGACTTCTCTGCCGGGCTGGAACAGGGGGCGCGTGGACTGAGGGTTGCTTGGAGTGCCGACATGGGTTTTGGGGCCGTGGATGAGGAGGTGCTACGGACTTCGAGCGCTGCTGCCTACCTGTTCCAGGAGCTGGGGGCCAATGTGGCGGAGTGTGGACTGAAGCTGGAGCACCCTATGGCTGCTTACCTGGACATCTCCCGCCCCAGCATGGTTGCTGCATACGAGGGAGTGTTGGACGACCACAGGGAAGAGCTTATGGACTACGTGAACCAAGCGTTAGACCATGGTTATAACACCACCGGAGCCGACTTCTCGCGAGCCCTGCGGGCTGTCGAGGTAATGCGCACGCAGTTGGACGATCTGCTGGATGAATATGACCTGCTGCTGACGCCAACGATGGGGATGGTTGCGCCCTCAGTGGGCCAGCCCCCAACCATGGTCGGGGGCAAAGAGGTGCATCCCCAGTGGATATTCCCCAACCTGACGGTCGCCTTCAATCTTACCGGGCAGCCTGCTGCGACCGTCCCGTGCGGATTCTCATCGGACGGGTTGCCCATCGGCCTGCATATCATCGGGCGTCGTGGGAATGAAGCTACGGTGCTGCGGGCTTCGGCGGCCTTCGAGCAGGCGCGGCCGTGGCATCATGTGAGGCCGCCGCTGGACTAGGCATAGTTGGGTCCGCTAAATCAAGAGGGGTGGCCCATGGGCCACCCCTCTTTTGGGTTTGCTGAGTCTTGCCGGTTTACTGGCGGTGGGGGGCGTATTCCCAGTTGCTAAGCCAGTTCCTGTTGCCCGCAAGCGGCTCCCAAGGATCGACCTTGGCGCCGAGGGGCCAGACTATGTTCTCGCCGTAGACCATCAGGAGCATGACCTCATCGAAAATCCACTTGGCCATCTCGGCCTGCTTGCCCCATCGCTCGTCGGGGTCGATGAGTGTGTTGGCCTCGTCGAGCAAGGCTTGGAAGTCGGGATGCTCGAAGCTAAAGGTTAGGGCCCCTTCGGAGCTGTGAAGGATGTTGTACCCGACTATGGGCTCGGGGTCGGACGGAGGGAAAGCCTGGGTCCAGACACCCTTGGCAGTACGGTTGACCAAGTTGGGGCGAAGGGCGGAATAAGGAATCGTGCTTTGGGAGGTCTTGATTCCGATTTCCTCCCACATGGTGGCCACAGCCTGGGTAACTATTGTGCTGGTGCCAGCGGTGAGGGTAGCGTCGGTCTCGAAGCCATCAGGGAAGCCAGCCTCGACCATCAACTCCCTGGCACGTTCCAAGTCGAAGTCAATCTTCAACTTGTCCAGACCAAACTGCTTCTGCCGGGCATCGTAGCCCAAAAATTCGCGCACGTAGTGGGGTTCGCCTTCGCCTAGAGCGACGTTGTTGACTAGCTTCTGCCGGTCGATGGCTAGGCTCATGGCTGAACGCACTTTTCTGGCCTGGTCCCACTCAGGGGAGTTGACGTCTCGGTTGCAGGAGACCCAAGGTACGGTGCAATCGTAGGCGTTCTCGCCTAGGGGAACCCGGATATTGCCATCCTCGTCGGGATTATGGGCAGGGTGGTCGTTGTTGTAGTGCTGGCCCAGGAGGTGAACGGTGACTTGGCTGCCACCGGGGAAGACCATGAATTTGTGGTCGGGATTATCCTCGAGGCGTACGGCTTGGATACTATCCAAATCGAACTGGGCGGCATCCAAATTGTCGGTTAGGAAATTGGCCAGCATGGTGGACTGCTCGGTGAACTCGAACCAGACCATTTCCTCGAACTCAGGGGTCTTGCGCCAGTGGTTGCGGACTGCTTCCACGCGCTTGATGTCTCCAGCCTTGATTTCCACAAGTTGCCAGGGTCCGGTGCCCACGGACTGGACGGTTGTAGCTGTGTCCTCGCCCACAGTGTCGTAGTGGACCTTGCTGTGGAAGGCTAGGCTGGTGGGACCGGGCGCCCTGGTATACCAGTCGATTTCGAAGCTGGGGGTGGAGCGAGTCAACTGCACTGTGTAGTCATCGACCTTCGTGAGTGAGCATTCCTCGCACATGAAGACGCGGCGGATGTTTCCTGAGGACGCATGGGGGGAGGCTGGCAGGGTTACGTCCTCCATGGACCAGATGAAGTCGTCGGCGTTGAAGTCGCCCCAGTCCCCATACTGGTCGTGCCAAGGCACGCCTTGGCGAAGGTTAAAGGTGGCCACCAAGGCATCAGGGCTGAGACTCCAACCGGTTATAAGTCGTGGCACTACGTCGCCGTTCGGGGCGTTGGCGAACATGGTCTCGTGAGTGATGATGTTGTCATACCTTGCCTCAACGAAGGGCTGGCTGTGAAGGACGAAGATGGGTTGCGCAAAGTCCTCTACAGCCACATTCAGGGTACCTGTAGGTCCCGCTGTGGAGACCGGGGTCTCAGCAGGAGCAGGCGCGGGTGTTGCCGTGGGGGTGGCCGCGACTGGGGCCGGAGCCTGCGTAGCTGCCGCCGCGGCGGTTGCTGCTGCAGTGGCTGCCGGAGCCGCGGTGGCTGGAGCTTGCGTGGCAGCGGGCGGGGCTGTGGCTGTGGCAGGGGCGGCTGTTGGGGTCGCCTCCTCTCCGCAGGCTACGATGATCCCAACCAACAACAGACAGAGAAGGATGATTACGGGACCGGGTCGTACTAGAACTGACACTGCTTAACCTCCAACACTAGATTTTGAGCGCCTGAGGGTGGTTACGATGAACCTCCGGTATGCAGAGCTAGTAGCAGGTAGGCTAGTAGTCGATCATTGTCTTCACTTGGTGGGCCTGTATCTGCGGCAGCACCTCTCGTCCGAATCGTTCCACTTGACCCATGTACATGTCGTGGGGCATTGCGCCTTGATTGAACATGAGGTTGATTGTTCCCGCGCCGAGAGCGTCCGCCAACTCGATGATGGACTCGGCCACATCATCGGGTGAGCCCCAGCATAGGCGGTCATTGCGTTCGATGTCTTCCATGGTAATGGATCGGAAGCCCTGCAATGCTTTGAGGAACCCTTCACGACGCTCAGGGGCCAGCCAGTCGAGGTTGGTCTGGCTGATGTAACCGCTCGCCTGTTGTCTATTGACTTGGTAGATGTTGCCGTGGCTGAACAGGGTGCGGAAGAAGTAGAGCATATAAGGGCCGGCTGTCCTCAGGGCCTCCTCGCGGCTATCGGCGATGTGAACGTTTGCGGCGCAGACGATGTGTCCGGGGGTGAGTTCGTGGCCATTTTCGTCGAGGTGGCGGGCATAGTAGCGGATCATGTCCCGCCGGACGTCAAGGGAGCCTATGGCGCCTGGAGTGATGGGTATGTTTTCGCGGGCGGCCCACTCAAGGGTCTCCTTGCTGACGGTGACGGGCACCCACACCGGGGGGTGGGGTTGCTGCACGGGGCGAGGCCAGATGGCCACGTCGTTGTAGGACCAGAAGTTGCCCTCGTAGGAGAACACCTCCTCGGTCCATGCCCGCTTGATGATCTGCCAAGCCTCTTCGAAGCGGGCGCGGGACTCGCCCATGTCCACGTTGAAGACCATGTGCTCCCGCGGGATACCCCGAGCGAAGCCGGAGATGAGACGCCCACCGGTGAGACAGTCCAGCATGGAGAGTTCTTCCGCCAAGCGCAACGGCTCGTGGATGGGCAGCAGGTTTCCATAAATCAGGATTTTGGCTTTCTTGAGGCGCTGGGAGGCTGCTGCTGCCATGATATTGGGGGAGGTCATCAGGCCATAGGGCGAGCTGTGGTGCTCGTTGAAGCCCACGCCATCGAAGCCCAATTCATCCATGAGGCTCCATGCCTCGAGGTGGTCCTCGTAATTCTTGACGGCTACATCAGGAGCGAAGTGCTCCTTGGGTAGTGGGAATGGGAGTTCGCCGTCCTGTTTGAGGTGGTCGAGATGTTCTGGGTAGGGGAGAAGGTCGAAACCGAAAACCTGCATACTTGCAGACCTCCCGATGGCGGGCAAAAGGCTGGCCGATGTGCAAAGCTGGCGCAAAGGACTTCTGCTGCCGAATGCTGGATAGTGTATCATCATTTTGGCTTTGTCAATTCGAACCCACTGAGTCTTCAAGCCCTGTAGGAGAGCGCATGGCGCAATTCGGAGTGTACCTTCCCAACGTAGGCTGGGACGATCTGCCCACGCCCGCACAACTGGCGGACTACATCGTAGCCGCCGAGGACTTCGGCCTTCATTCGGTCTGGGTGGAAGACCGTCTGTTGCACGGGCGAATCGACATGCTGGAAGCACTGACCGTTCTTTCGTTCGCGGCCGCCCGCACCAATACGATCAAGCTGGGCACCAGTGTCCTGTGCGCCAACCTGCGCAACCCGCTGTCCTTGGCGAAAACCATCTCAACCTTGGACTACCTCTCAAATGGGAGACTGATCGTCGGCGCGTCGCTTGGCGGACGTCCTGACGAGTACGATGCCATAGGCGCCCCGATGAGTAAGCGGGTGAGTCAGTTCATGAACACTGTGCAGACTCTGCGGGACTTCTGGGGACAAGGGCAGCCTTTCCCTCCTCCAAATGCCAGAGCTATGACACCGCGTCCCACGCATCGTATCCCCATCTGGATTGGAGGACGGGCCGACCCGGTGTTCAAGCGCGTGGCAACGGCGGGAGACGGGTGGCTGGCCTCCAGCACGACAGATGCGCAGGAGTTCGCACAGGGATGGGGCCGCGTTTGCGAAGAGGGGTCAGCGGTGGGCAGGCCCCTGAGGGAGCTCAGTGCAGCCAAGTTCTGCTATATCCACATCGACGATGACGTCGGCGCGGCCAGGGCCGTGCTCAACGCACGCATGCCTCGGTACTACGACTTCCCCTACGATGTGAACCGCTCCACGCTGCATGGCTCTCCCGCCCAGTGTGCCGAGCGGGCCCAGTCGTTCCTGGACGCGGGTGTGGAAACCCTGATCTTCTCGATGGTCACCAAGGGCAGGGGGCAGTTGCAGCGGTTGTGCGAGGAAGTCATACCGCTGTTACGGTGACCATCCGCTTTTTCGAGACCTCAGGTTCGCAAACTGGGATTTACGAAGACTCGTCGGTTTGTCTTGAACAGGGAGGGATTATGGGACAGAGGCAAATTCTTGGCGGTGATGAAATGTACTGCTCGAGTTGCGGTTCGATCATCAAAATGCGTGCCGAGATATGTGTTCATTGTGGAGTGAGGGTTTCGGGCCCACCTGGCGGCATATATCGATCCACTCCGGTGGGTCTTTCAACGAAGTCTCGCGTTGTAGCGGGTGTGCTCGGCATCCTCCTGGGAGGCCTAGGCATACACCGATTCTACTTGGGAAACATCGGGATAGGTATCGTCCAAATCATCGTTACACTGATTACGTTCGGAATCGGTGCTCTATGGGGGCTAATAGAGGGAATCATCATTATTGCAGGCGCTGACTGGAAAGATGGTGGTGGGCAGCCACTCAAGAAATACAACGAGTAGCAGTTGGTAGAGACGATCTGTCAGAGGCGAACACCGCAGTCGTTCTTTCTCAAGGTTACAGCGCACAGCTCGTTGGCTTAGACGATATCTCTGATATCTTCACACACCAGAAAGGTATCCAGTGGCTAAAGTAACTGCTAATCGTAATGAGACGAATTGCCCTGGCTGCGGGGGGATTGTGAAGGCTTGGGCGTCGCTGTGCATGAGATGCGGAATAAAACCTATCCGATCGGAAAGGCGCTCCACTACCCCCGGCGTTACCGTCACTTGAGCCCTTGAATTTCAGTAGGTTCACCCACGGAGCAGCCTGTGCCGTCACTCCCGGTATTCAAGGCGACGTTATTGGCATCGAGTGATAGCGATACTCGCTGCTCTTCAAGCAGAGCTACCGGGCGGTATTCTGATCCCATGGGTAACCGCGCCTACAATAGTTGAAGAGATCCTGAAGCCTAGCGGCGTATACGTTCTCCCCTTTTTAAGGGTTTAGGCTTACTTAGAAGCCAGATGTATACAGCCCGGTTGGCCTCTTTGGCGGGCATAGACTTTGCGGTGTTGGAAAGCATGGTATACGTAATCGTATACTTCTCAGAGCCACCACACGAGAATTGTTCTTCGCTTTACCATTCCCGTATTTCTGAACACCTTCGTGAGCTTTATTTTCGGTTTAGGCATTAACAGACACGTAGAGGTAGCTTTGGGTCGAGGAAGGGCTGTGCGCCCATCTAACTGGGGCCCTTTCGTTACGGCTATAGCCATTCATAGCGTCTACAATATAGCTGTAACTATCAGAGCGGACGTAACCCTATTACAGGGTGAACTTAAACTTACACGGCCCTCTTTTTGGCATTTATGGCATCGTACCACTCGGCGAAATGAGTATTGTTGGTGGCTTGGGCTCCTTTGTGCTGTGGAGGACATAACTATGAAAGTGGTCTGTTTTAGGGTGAATAGCGTCATGTGGTCCTGATGATCTGGTCAGCAGTTTGCAATCGCACAATTGCCCTTTTCTCGGTTGAACTAAGAGCTAAGAGCTAGGTTTGTCGTCAAACTGATTCGCACCCGTTGACCATGCGAGAGCGTGGTGTTAGATTCGTGTCACGAATTCACCCAACCGAAGGAGGCGCAGCATGACCTCTCGTGTATGGGATTCCTTCCTTACGGAGCAGGACAAGGCCCATCTGGCGGTTAGCACTCACCGGAATATGGGGTTTGGAGAGAAGCCGGTGCTCCTCCTGATTGACCTGTACCGGTGGGTGTTCGGCGACGAGCCTCAGCCGTTGTTGGAATCGATCAAGGAGTGGCCGGGAAGCTGTGGTATGGCTGCTTGGGACTCCATTCCGCATATCCAGACCCTGTTGCAGTCGGCGCGCGATAACGGCATCCCTGTGGTGCATGTCACCGGGCTGGACCATGCCGGCGTGGAGGACTGGATAGTGCGCCGCCAACCTGAGAATCCACCTCAGCTCTCTCCAGAGGCGGCTGACCGACGCTATCGACGCTATGAGATTATCGATGAGGTTGCGCCCATCGAGGGCGAGGCAGTGCTGAGGAAGTCGTCGCCGAGCGCGTTCTGGGGCACGCCATTGGCAGGCCACCTAAATTACCTGGATGCCGACACCATCATCGTGTGCGGCGAGAGCACCAGCGGGTGCGTTCGGTCCAGCGTGGTGGACGGCTGCACCAACCGCTATCGCATGGTGGTGGTGGAGGAGTGCGTGTTCGACCGGCACGAGGCGTCGCACGCCATCAATCTGTTCGATATGAACCAGAAATACGCAGACGTATTGCCTCTGTCCGACGTAATCGAGTGGATGGCTGCTTGGGGCGCTGAACAGAAATTCAAGGGCTAATTGTTCGAATAACCTCGCTCAGGTATTAAGCCAAAGTGAGTGACGGGGGGTGACATCGTGGCGCAGTCGTATCCCGGAGCCCTGACCTCCTACGTCACCTTTGGTGACCGCGTAGATGCCTTCCTCGCGGTTCCGGAACAGGGCTCTGGACCGTTCGGCGCCGTGATTCTGGGACATGAGCGGTATGGGCTCGTGCAGCACACTCTCGACCTCACCGCCAAGCTGGCCGTATCTGGCTACGTGGGCATCGCGCCGGACATGTATTCGCGATGGGAGGGTGACAAGGAGGCCCTGAACCGTGGCGACATCATGGTGCCCATCTGCGACGACGACATACGCTCGTACATGGGGGCCAGCCTTGACTACCTGTTGGAGCATCCACAGGTGGACTCGCAGCGCATTGCAGCCATGGGCGTATGCCAAAGCGGGGAGTACCCATTGGTTTTGAACAGCGCCCGCTCCGAGATATGCGCCAACGTGGTGGTGTATGGCGGGGCGCAGGCCGCTGTCTGGGAACTGGGGCAGGCACGTCAGGAGCCTTACGAGGACATCATTGCCAGGGTGACGGCTCCCGTGGTGGGGATTTTCGGTGAGGACGATTTCGTGGTTTCGGTGGAGGACATACGCCGGTTGCGTGGTGTGCTTGAGGACCACCGCAAGAGCTACGAGTTCACGCTGTTCCCGCATATGCCCCACGGTTGGATGAACTCGACCATGCCAGGGCGCTACCGGCCTGAGGAATCGGAGAAGGCATGGGGCATGATTGTCGACTTCCTGGAGCGGGTCGGCTGCGGGGCATTTCCTGCGGACCGGAGCACATGGAGCTTCCGTTCTGACATTGCGCCGGACTATGACTTCACGAAGAAGGTGCGCCTGGCCTGACTTGCCCTGGCAGGAAGACCCATTTGCATGGCCGCGCCGCTGCATGATTAACTAATGCCAATGGGACTACCTTCCCCAACACGAAGCGGTAAGAAGGTACGTGATAAGGTATGCCGATTAGGAGGAGATGATGGCGGAAGTAGTTGTGGGCTTGGGCACCTCGCACAGCCCCATGCTGACACTGGACCATAAAGATTGGTTGACCTACGCGGAGGGTGACAAGCGCAATCCGGAGCTGGTTGCGCCGCCGGACGGCTTGGTCTTCTCCTATGAGGAGTTGGTAGAGCGCACCGACCCTGCCGTAGCCCAAGGCATCACACCTGAGAAGTTCGAAGCCCAGCACAACCAGATACAGAGTGCCATCAAAACCCTCAAGGAGACGCTGGCTGAGGTCGAGCCCGACGTCACGGTCATCATCAGCGACGACCAGGATGAGTTGCTTTTTGAAGACCTGATGCCTGCCTTCTCCCTCTACTGGGGCGAGACCTTCCCCTTGGTCCCATATCCGGCGAATGACGACTCGGGACCTGTGGCTTGGGCTTTGGCCAACGGCTGGGGCGACGTTCCGTTGGACGTGCCTGTGGAGACAGAGTTGGGGAGGCACATCATCGAGTACATGATCGAGTCCGAGTTCGATATGGCCCACTCGAAATATATCCGGCCCCAGTCGGGCGGTGCCATCGCGCGGCGTTACCCTACGTTGAACGGTGAGAGCACGTATGTCAGGATGACGGAAGACCGCCCTTTCGGGTTGCCACATGGGTGGAGCTTCATCGTGAAGCGGTTGATGGACAACGCTCCGATGCCCATCGTCCCTATCTTCCAGAACGTGTACCCACCCAACCAGCCGACCCCGCGCCGGTCTTATGCTTTCGGTCAAACACTGCGCAAGGCGATCGATGCTTGGGATAGCGATAAGCGGGTGTGTCTCATAGCATCAGGTGGCTTGAGCCACTTCGTGGTTGACGAGGAGATTGATCGCATGACTATCAAGGGGCTCAAAGAGAAGGACGTGGACCTCCTCTGCAACCTGCCCCGCCACCGCTTGAACTCGGCCAGTTCGGAGATCCGCAATTGGGTGGCTGCTGCCGGTGCCTTAGAGGACAAGGACATCGACTTTCTGGAGTACGTGCCGGTCTACCGTACGCCTGCCGGGACCGGTGGGGGTTGGACTTTCGCCCGCTGGACGTAGAGTCCTGAAAGATATGCAAATGCAGGAGGGGCCTCCCTTGTGGGTGCCCCTTCTTTTTGAGGAGGATTTCCCATGCCTGGCATTTATCGTGCTGATCACATCGGCAGCCTGCTGCGGCCCCGTGAACTGCTTGATGCCCGGACCGGGCATGCTGCGGGAAGCACCTCCGCGGCGCAACTGAAGGAACTGGAAGACCGGTGCATCCTTCAGGCCTTGGAGTTGCAGCGTGGCTGCGGTGTTCAGGTCTTGAGCGACGGCGAGTACCGCCGGGGTGATTTCAGGACTGAGTTGGCCAACGCTTTGGAAGGGATGGAGCCGGGAGATGTGCCGCTCAGTTGGCGGGGTCCTCAGTCCGCAGGTTTTGCTTCAGGGGGCGGCGGGGTTGCGTCACCTCCAGTGTGGGTTATTGGCGGGCCACTGCGTCGCCGTCAGCGGATTACTGCGCATGAGTCGGGGTTCCTGCTCGAGAATGCCAACGGGCCGTGCAAGGTGACAATGCCCTCGCCGGGCTTCATGGGCTCGCGGTGTTATCGGAAGGGCGTATCGGACCAACACTACGCCGGGGTGGCAGACGCGGTACGTGATATGGCAGCCATAGTTCGTGAGGAGATCATCGCGCTAATCGATGAAGGGGTGCCTTACATCCAACTAGATGCGCCGGGATACACTGCCTTCGTGGACGACGCCCAGCGGGAGCAGATGCGGGCCAACGGCGATGACCCCGATGCGCTGTTCGCCGAGATAGTAGAGGCCGACAACTCCTGCTTCGAGGGATTGAGGCGGGATGGCCTGATCTTGGCTGTACACCTGTGCCGTGGGAACAATCGGAGTCACTGGCTGAGTGAAGGCAGCTATGAAGCCATCGCCGAGCGCCTGTTCAACACGCTGGATGTCGATGCTTTCCTGCTGGAGTACGATAACGAGCGTTCGGGAGGCTTTGAGCCACTGCGTTTCGTGCCTCGAGGCAAGACGGTGGTGCTGGGCCTCATCACCACGAAGCAGGGCTATATGGAGTCAGTGGATCGACTGCGGCGGCGTATCGAAGAGGCATCCCGATACGTTCCCATGGAGGACCTTGCCATAAGCCCCCAGTGTGGCTTCGCCTCCGTGGATGCGGGGAACGCCATATCCTGGGACGATCAGAGGCGCAAACTGGAACTGGTGGCGCAGACTGCCCGCGCTGCTTGGGGTTGATTTGATGGGGACACAAACACTGGATTTCGATCAGTACCAATGGTTGAGCTTTGACTGCTACGGCACACTCGTCGACTGGGAGACTGGCATTTCGGACGCTGTGGCCGATGCTCTGAAAGCCCACGATAGACACCTGTCAAAGCAGGAGATACTCGCCCTGTTCGCGTCAGTGGAGCCCGATGTCCAGCAGGGCACAGAGTTCCTGAACTACCGGGAAGTTCTTCGACGGGTCATGGAACTGATGGGCGCAAGGCTGGAAGTGCATTTGTCCGATTCCGAGGCCAACTGCTTGGTCGACACCATCGGCGGGTGGCCCGTCTTCCCTGACACGATTGAAGCTCTGCGCATGATGAAGTCCCGGTACAAACTGGCGGTCATCACTAACGTGGACGACGACCTGTTCGCGCCAGCAACCCGCACTTTGGGAGTGGAGCTGGACGCCCTGATCACCTCGCAGCAGTGTGGCGGCTACAAGCCCAACCTCAAGAACTTCCACGTCGCCACGGACCGCATGGGTGTCGAGAGGCAGGCTTGGCTGCACATCGCTGAAAGCCTCTACCACGACATCGGGCCCGCCAACGCGCTAGGTATCGCGTCGGTATGGGTCAACCGCGGCCACGCCAACCCGAAAGGCGCCACCAGGCGCATAGATGCGATTCCCGACCTGGCGGTGCACTCCTTGGATGAACTGGTCCGCATGATGGGGTTGAAGTAGCCGCCCGTTCAGGTCAATGGCAGCGGAGGCTGCCACAGCTTCCCAGTGTCGTTGACGGTGATCGAGTCCACCCACTTGACCCAGTCGTAGCCCCGCTTGTGGGGTTCCACCATGCGTGCGGGGAAGCCGTGGCCCGCGGTCAGGGGTTCGTCATCCACCTCGGTCGCCAGCATCGCCCGCTGCGCTTCATCCAACGAGTAGCGCCTGAAATAGCCTGTCCGCGAAGTGATGGTGATACTGGAGGCACCCGGCTTGGGGTTCGCTAGCGCCAACAGGTTCGGCAGCTGCGCTCCTCGCCAAGTGCGCGTCGTGTACCAGCCTCCGGTGCAGTCCAGCGTAGCGGTCATCTCGTCCTGCCATTCCCTTAGGGCCCCCAAGTCCAACTCGTAAGGGTTGAATACATGGCCGGACACTTTGAGTCGCCACGAATTGGGATTGACGGTGGGGGTGCGATCGTTCAGCCACATCGTCACCGGAAACGTCGGCCCGTCCTCCGGGTAAGACCCCGTGAAACGCCGTTCAGCCCCCGGAGCCTTGGCCACCGATTGCAGGCTTTCCGACGCCTGCCACACCAGCAGGCCTGCCGCCCCCAACAGCCCCAAGCGCAGGAAGTTCCGCCGGTCAGCAACATAACGGCTGCGGAGGCTGATGCGGTGCCTCAAGGCATGCCACAGCAACAGGGGCACAAGCCCGATGGCAAGTGTCATGTGGATGGTGGTGCCCGAGAAACCCATCCAGCTATACGACCCCAGATGGCTCCAAGCCAGTCCCAGCCCCAACACCGTCAGCAGCCCCACCAGCAGCACGGTGGACGTAAGCATCGTCTCCGGCGACCGCTGCCAGTTGCGACGAACGGTGAATGAACTGAGGATGTTCCGCGACTTCCAGATGAAGAGGGCCAGTATCGCGAAGCCAGCAATCCGGTGCAGGTGCATCGAGGCAATCCACTCCGAGTTGGAGTGGGTCAGCCCCAGGTAGCCCGTCAGAAGCTCAAATGAGAACAGGAAGATGAGCGCGACATTGGCCCATGGGAATCGCATCGCGCCAGCTCCTCAAGTCCTCTAGGGAAGGGCCACGATAGCCTAAAGCCCCTGCTGTACCTGTACCAGCGTCTCCACGGTGCGTCGCCACGAAGCTTCTGTGTCGGTCCCCGCCGTCACCACCGATACCAGCACTTCGCCTGAACCCCAATCGAACAACCGGCGCAACCCCGAGGCCACCGCCTCCTCATCACCCGATATCAGCACAGCCTCCTGCATGCCGTCGCTCCACTCGTGGGTCTCCTCGGCCTCTGGGAACCCTGCCTCGGCGAACATCCGTGCATAGAAGGGAGCTTGCGGATAGAAGCCCATCTGCTGCCGGAAGGCGGCCCGCGCTTCAGCCGGGTTGTCATGCACGCACACCGGGGCGTGCGTGATGAGCGGAGGAGTCGCTCGTCCTGCGCTCTGAGCCCCCGCCTCCATGGCTGGCACCGCGATATCCCGCAGGTAGGTTCCGGGACACACCCAGCTGATGGCCCCATCGGCCTCAGCCCCGCAGAACTCGAAGGAGCGACGCCTCAGGGCCGCCGACATCACTGGCACATCGGGAGATGGCTCGGCGATGCGGGCATGAGCGTGGTACTGCTTGCCGTCGAAGTCCACCTCGCCGGTGCCCAACAGCGTCTTCACCACATGCACGTACTCCCGCACGTTGGTCAGCGGCGCACGGAAATCAGCCCCGAACACCGTCTGCATCCCACCGCTATGGCTGGGGCCCACGCCAAAGCGGAACCGGCCCGGTGCAAGGTTGGCGATGACCTGCACCTGTTGCACCGCGGCAACAGGGTGCCGGGGCCACGTGGGTGTGATGCAGGTGCCAAGCAGAATGTTCTCCGTCTGGACCGCGGCTGCTGAGAAGATGGTCAGCCCGTCCAGGCCAGCCCCGCCGGTGGTGAGCCAAGCGGCTGGCACGCCCATGCGTTCCATCTGCTGGATGCGGCTTACCACAGTCTTGGCATCGCCGCCCATTGCTGCAACCCCGATGCGCTTGTCAGCCATCGTTCCTCCCAAAGTTACCTTCTAAATGAAGCAATCACCCGCTATATCGGTGGCCGCCTCAGGTGCCACTCCGTGTTCTGCTCGTAGGCGTGGGCGGTGCGCAGCACCGTCTCCTCGTCGAAGGGCTTTGCCACCAACTGCAAGGCTTGCGGCAATCCGCCGGGGCCATCGGACGTGAACCCGCAGAGTATCGACAGCGCGGGAGTGCCTGCCAAGCTGAAGATGCTGCGCAGGTTGGCCTCAACCAACGCCTTGCTGGCCTGCTCCTTGCTCTCCACATGCATATTGGGGTCCATTACAGCCGCCGGGGCGGTGGAGCATGGCTGGGCCAATACATCCACGTCTTGGAGAGCATCCAGGACCTGCTGGCGGATCATCACCCGCAACTTCTGTGCCTTGTAGTAGAACTCCGCTGGGATGATGTTGGCGGTCATGAATGCGACGCGGGTGTTGTAGTGGTAATCCTCACCGCGGTCGCGCAGCCACTCGGGATGGATGCTCACCCGCTCCGGGTGTGTGATCCCCCTGATGATGGCGCCCGCGTGCCTCGTCAAGGGTATCGACACCTCCCGCACCTCGGCCCCCAACCGCTTGAGCACCTCAATCGCTTCCCGCACGCTCTCCGCGGTCTCCTGGGTCACCCCCACCTCATCAGGGTCGAAGCACTCCTTGGGCACGCCCACCTTCAGGCCCCGTATGTCGCCTGTGAGTGCGCGCTGGTAGTCGGGTACGGGGACGTTGCGAGTGAGCGGATCGTTGGGGTCGTAACCGGCAATGGTGCGTATAGTGACCGCACAGTCCGCAACGCTGCGGGAGATGGGTCCGATGGTGTCTACCGACCACGAAGCCCCGTCCACCCTGTAGCGACTCACCCTGCCCCACGAGGGACGCAGGCCCACCAGTCCGCAACTGGCAGCCGGATGACGGATGGAGCCCGCCGTGTCTTCCCCCAGCGAGGTCGCACAGAGGAAGGCGGAAGTGGCGGCCCCGGAGCCCGTGCTGGACGTCCCGGGGTTGCGGGTCAGGTCCCAAGGATTGTGCGCTGGTCCGAAGGCGGAGTTCATGGGGTCGCCCAAAGCCATCTCCGCCATGTTGAGCTTGCCCAGCAGGACCGTGCCCGCTTCTTTCAGCTTGGTGACGACGGTAGCGTCCTCTTCCGAGATATGCTCACTCCGCATCCGCGAAGCGATGGTCGTCCGTATACCCTTGGTATGTATCTGGTCCTTGACGGCTACAGGCACACCGTGCAGCACTCCCCGATAGTTCCCGCCCGCGATTTCTTGCTCGGCTTGCCGGGCCGCCGCTCGTGCCTCGTCGTCGCACACAGTGATATAGGCGTTGGTCTTGGGCTCGATCTCCTCAATGCGGGCGAGATAGGCCTCCGTCGCCTCCACGGGCGATACTTCCCGCTTGCGGATAAGGTCACCCAGCTCCACGGCAGTCAGGAAAGGAATCTCAGCACGGTCCATGGCACACCTCCCGGCAGACAGGGCAAGTATAGCCGCTTAGGGCACGAGGCAGAAGGACAGCGGGTATTCCCGGTTGAGGGGTCGGTGTAATATGCAGCCCACTGGCCAGTAACACGACGGCAGGGAGGACAACCATGCAGCGCAATCTCCCCCAAGCGGACACCATCTTCCACAACGGCAAAGTCCTTCCGGTATCCGACGACTCGGTGCAACAGGCTGTCGCCATCCATGGGGAACGCGTCCTTGCCGTCGGCTCCGAGAGTGAAGTGCTGGCCTTGGCAGGACCGGGCACGAAGCGCGTTGACCTCCGCGGGCGCACCCTCATTCCGGGCATCGTGGACATTCATGCCCACATGGACCGGGAAGGTCTGAAGAACGACTATCCCTCGCTGGCAGGCGCACGCTCCATTGATGACATCCTGGAGGTCGTGCGCCGCGAGGTGGCCTCCAAGAGTCCGGGCGAGTGGGTAGTCACCATGCCCGTAGGAGACCCGCCCAACTACACCAACATGCCCCAAGGGCTGGCCGAGGGGCGCTACCCCACGCGCCACGACTTGGACCGGGTGTCGCCCAACAACCCGGTCTACCTGAGGGGCATCTGGACTCCTTGGAATATGCCACCCTCCGTGTCGGTGGCCAATAGTGTGGCCCTGCAGATGGCAGGCATCGACCGCAACACGCCGTCGCCTGACGAGACGGTTGTCATTGACCGCGACACCGACGGCTACCCGACTGGCGTGTTCAGTGATTCCAACGGCTACCCTTCGGTGGAATTCACCCTTATGCGGATCGTTCCCCGCTTCACCCACGCGCAACGGGTGGAGGCCCTGAAGGAGTCGATGCAGATTTACAGCTCCGTGGGTACCACCGGCACCTACGAGGGCCACGGCATCGCGCCCGAGGTGCTGAGGGTCTACAAGGAAGTGTGGGATGCGGGAGAGAACAAGCAGCGGGTACACCTTACTCTCAGTCCTTCTTGGGCATCGGTGGAGGATGCCGAGCGGGAAATGGAAAAGTGGGGCCACAGCGCATCAGGCCCTGGCTTCGGCGACGATATGCTGAGGATCAGTGGCTATTACATCCAGTATGGGCGCAGCCCTTATCTGGCCCGCGCGCGTTCTGCTGAACTGCCCTACACCGGTTGGGCTGGCTTTGCCGAGAGCTACCATCCGCCTGAGATGTTTCGTGGTCTTGTGCGCCAAGCAGCACTACATAACCTGCGAGTGAACACCTTGGTACGGGGTTGTTTGGAAGACGTGCTGCAGGTGTTCGAGGAGGTGGGCCGGGAGACCCCCATAGCCGACAAGCGCTGGGTGCTGGTGCATATCCTGCGCGCCACGGATGACCAGATGCGCCGTATGAAGCGCTTGGGTCTGGTGCTGGAGACCATTCCGCTGACGGACCTGTGGCTCAGGGGACACGCTTTGCCTGCGCCTCAAGACGGCGAGGGTGCAGCCGATGCGCATCGCACCTATATGCATTACGACATTCCCTACAGCTTCGGCACCGACAACAAGCCCTACAACCCCTTCCAGACCCTGTGGGCTGCCATTTCCCGCACTGAAGCACACAGCGGGCAGGCTCTTGACCCCAACGAGTGCTTGACACGCATGGAAGCCCTGCGGGCCTTCACTGTGGGCGGCGCCTACTTCTCCTTCGACGAGAACGAACGGGGATCACTGGAGCCTGGCAAACTCGCCGACTTGGCGGTGCTTTCAGACGACTACCTGAACATGCCAATGCAAGAGATGTCCAACATGCGATCCCTCCTTACCATGGTGGGAGGCAAGGTGATGCACGATTCCGGTGAGTTGTAGCAGACTGGGCTTACGCCGCTACCTGCGCCTCAACCTTCGAGAGGAAGCCCAGCACATGGTCGGTGAAGGCTTGTGGCTGGTCTAGGTAGGCCATGTGTCCGGCATCAGGGATGACGATGTACTCGGAGCCGGGGATCTTGGCGTGCGTGTGCGCTGAGCCTGCGATGGATGCACCATCGTTGGCGCCCACCATGACCAAGGTAGGCATGGTGATGCGTCCCCACAAGTCATCGGGGAACTCGTTATCGAGGATAGTGCGGACGCTGCCTGCGTAGCCGTTCGGGTCGATCTTGGCGTAGCGCATTCGCATGGCGCGCTCTACCGCGGCGTCGCCTCGCACCCGGCCCATCACGTTGGGGTTTTCCTGAAGGGCCTGATCGGCGACGGCCTGCATGCCTTGTGTCAGTGCTATCTCGATGCTCTTCTCACGCATGGCCCGGATATCTGCCGGTGTGGGTAGGCCTGAGCCCGTGAACGAGTCTGTCACAATCAGGGCTTTCACTCGTTCGGGGTACGTCGTGGTGAATCGGACGACGACACCACCGCCCATGGAGTGCCCCAGCAGGTAGACCTGGCCCAGACCCAAGTGCTGCAGCAGGCCCTTGAGGTCCTCGGCGAAGCGGGTCAGGCCGTAGGTGTTGGGGTCTGCCGGGCTGTCCGAACGCCCATGCCCACGGGCATCCCAAGTGATCACCTGGTAACGCTGGGAGAAGGCAGGCACCTGGTTGACCCATGCCTCCGTGTCTCCGCTCAGGCCGTGGCACAGCACCAAGGGGAAGCCTTGGCCATGGGTCTCGTAGTATATGTTGACGCCTTCAATGTCCGCGTGTGGCACTTGCTTCCTCCTGATCCGGTCTGGTGACCGCTTGCGGATGCTGGACGGGCTAAGAGCTAGGGGCCGGACATCTCGACTGGGGCGTAGTAGCCCGTCTTGCCGCTGTTGTCCCAAGCCAAGCCTTCCTGCGTGTGTTGGTAGACGGTGGACCGGGCGATGGTGCGGGGGTTGCCTCCACGCTCGGCAGCGCGCGGGTCGTTGACGAGTTGCACGTCCTCGTCGGGTTGGTTGCCACGGATGCCTTCCACCTCAAGCTCGAGGCTGCCTTGGATGGAGACACGGCGACCGCGGTCCTTCACCTCGTAGGTGATGGGCACCGACTTTGCTCCCAGCAGGCTGGTGATCATGGCTTTGCGCCGGCCGAACCCACCGCCAGCTTCGCCGGACACGATGGCACGGATGGCTTGGCGCTGTTCTCCGGACGCCTTATCGTCAAGGTAGATGACGGCTGTCCAGTTGCCGTCGGACATCATTTTGGGGGTGCGGGCGACGAGGGCGAAATTCAGCCCGTCCAGGGCCACATCACCGTAGCGCCCGGTGTCGATGTGCCACGCGAGGGCTACCTGGCAGTCGTCGTAGTGGGACGGCGAGCCGAACACACAGGCGCAGTTCACCTCGCAGTTGCAGGCCTCGAAGTAGTCTCCCTTGAAACTCCACTGTTGGTGGCTGGGGCTGGTCAAGATTGCCTCCATGAAGGTCTTTGAATGTGGGGAGTGTAAGGGTGGTTTTCGGGCGGTGTCAAAGTCCGCGATTTTGTCACAATGTCACACTGATCGTAGCTAAAATGTTTTTTTTGTAGCTGAAAAGTGTGTCATTTGTGACATTTTCCTAGCTGGGCCAGATACGGGAAGGGTGTGACATTTTTCAGATACGAAAAATGTCACAGATTTTTGGAAATGTGACATTTGTGACATTTTCGTAGCTGACCAGAGTGTCACACTGTGACATTTTCGACGGGCTCTTTTGGGAGGCGTTTTTTGGGCAGGGTGTTCCGGGGCGAGCGGGATGTTGCATGGCCTACGGCGGGGAATCCGGCTGGCACGATGGAACCTCCGATTGACTTATAACTGTTCGGGCTTGACACTTGAGTATAGAACTAGTGTGCGGTATAAGTCAATAGGGGATGGATCAGGGGTTGAGGAACGCTGGAGGCAGCAAGACCGTTCCTAGATTCCGGACTTGCTCTGGAATGACGGGGAAAATCGAAAGGCCCTAAAGTCGTTACCGGCTGGCGTTAATTGCCTGCCAGACGCGGTACGCCGTGTACGGGGTGTCCAAATGGGTGATGCCCAATGGCGCGAGGGCGTCAGCCACAGCATTGGACACCGACGCCGGGGGCCCAACGGTGACGAGGGACCCCATGCCTTTGGCACCAAGTGGACTTAGAGGAGATGGCGTTTCCATCTGCTCCATCACCATCTCCGGCATGTCCTCGGCATGGGGCATGCCATAGTCTTGGAAGGTGCCCATAAGCGGCTGTCCATCCTCGGTGTACTGCACATCCTCGGTCATGGCTTGGCCTATCCCCTGCGCCAACCCGCCGTGGGTCTGGCCTTCCACAACCACTGGGTTGATGATGCGTCCGCAGTCGTGTACGCCGACACAGCGAAGCAGGTCCACCTCGCCGGTGTCCCGGTCAATCTCCACCAAGGCCAACTGCGCCCCGGAAGGGAACACGTAGTCCGGGAGGTGGAAAGTCCCTTCGAACTCCAGACCGGGGGATACGCCGGGTGGGAGAGTCTCCTCGTTGAAGGCGGCGGCTGCCACTTCCGCGAAGGAGCGAGTGTCCTGCTCATGGTCCTTAGACCAGATCCGGCTGTCGCGGAACTGCACCTCGGAATCAGCGCACCCCAACATATGGCCAGCGATCTTCGCCATTCCAGCGCGGGCATTCTCTAGGGCGTCGTATACAGCGGAGCCGGCGACGGTGAGGGCGCGACTGGCCATCGTTCCCACGCCCTCTTCCACGACATCAGTATCGCCATGCAATATGGTCACATCCTGAGGGCGCACGCCCAGGGTATCGGCAGCTATCTGGGCAAAGCTGGTATCCGTACCTTGGCCATGGGGCGAGGCTTCGGTGTAGATGGTGATTGCCCCGTGGCGGTCGATCTCCACGCGCGCCGCGCTGTCCATGAGTTCCCCGCCACCACCCTGGCTCTTGAGGAAGCTGGCGATGCCCAAGCCCACCAGCCTCCCCTGTGCCCTTGCCTGGGCCTGCTCTCTCCTCAGGCCGTCGTAGTCGGCCAACTCCAAGGCACGTTGCAGGGCTTGGAGGTAGTCGCCGCTGTCGTAGGTGAGACCTGTGGGAGTAGTGAAGGGCAGTTCCTCCGAGGGTATGAGGTTCTTGCGCCGCACCTCTAGAGGGTCCATGCCCAACTCTCCCCCGATAAGGTCGATGGTTCGCTCCATGAAATAGGCTGCTTCGGGGGCACCGGAGCCGCGGTAAGGACCAGTGGTGGGCTTGTTGGTGGCGACGGCGTTCATCTCCATGTGAATCACCGGCGTTTTGTAAGGGCCAGCGATGCGCCGGACCAAGTGATGAGAGGGAGTGGAAGTAGAGCGGATGAAGTAGGCGCCGATGTCGGCGATGGCACTGAACCGTATGCCGAGGATCGTGCCGTCGTTCAGTACGGCGGCCTCTGCACGGCACTCCATGCCCCTGCCGTGATAGGAGGTCATGTTCTCGCCGCGATCTTCAATCCACTTGATGGGACGGCCCAAGCGGACAGCCATGTGGCAGACGGCGGCGACGTCGGTGCGGAGGTCTTTGCCACCGAAGCCCCCGCCCATGTCCGGGGCGATGACGCGGATGGTGCTGGGGTCGCGGTGCAGGACGTAAGCTAGGAGGTCGCGATCGTGGTGGACCGACTGGGTGGCGCTCCAGACCGTGAGCAAGTCCTGAGAGGCGTCATAGGTGGCCAGCACACCGCGGGTCTCCATGGGCGCGGGGCAGATGCGCTGGCTCTTATAGGTGCCTTCGACGATACGGTCGGCGCGGCTGAAGGCGTCGTCCAAGTCGCCAGCACGGTCATCAGTACGGAAGAGGACGTTGGTGCCCAACTCCTCGTGTAGCAATATCTCATTCTTGAGCGCGTCGTGAGGATCAACCACGGCGGGCAGAGGCTCGTAGTGCACCCGGACCAACTCCGTGGCATCGATGGCGGCCTCGCGGGTTTCCGCGACCACTAAAGCCACTGCCTCGCCCACGTAACGGACCTTGCCTGTTGCCAGCAGGGGATGGGGAGGAGGGTTCTCTGAAGGGTTTCGGGAGGTGAATTGCACTGGCACATGATTGGCAGAGCCGGTCAGGTGGTCTGCCGTGGTCACTGCTGCCACGCCGAGGGCCGCCTCGGCTGCTGAGGTGTCGATGGACAGGATTCGGGCATGAGCGTGAGGGCTGCGCACCACGACAGCGTGCAGCATCCGAGGGAGCCGGATGTCATCGACGAAGGTGGCCTGCCCTTCGATAAAGCGGGGGTCCTCCAGCCTCTTCATGCGTGCCCCGATGTAGGTGGTCATGGGCGCCTCCTGATGATGCGCATCTGTGCGGGCCAGTCCCATCATCATGGGGTATGGCCAGCATGTGCTACCAGCCATTGTATCACCCAAGGCATGGGAGAATGTGGCGGCAACGGCAATTTGGCTACCGGTCTATCTTGACAAAAGGGAAAACGGACGGCTAGACTTCCCAAAGCACCCAGCTATAGTTGCGCTCATCAACAGTAAGTTGACGCCAAAACGAGAGATGGCGCCCTAAGCAAACCTTGCCAGGAGGTATTGGTCTATGAACCGGTTGAGGCGACGTGTCCCGTGGATTATTGTCCCGCTCCTCTTGATAGTGCCTCTGATATTGGTCGCCTGCGGTGGCGGTGGGCTGACGGACGAGGAAAAAGCGCAACTGGCGACCGCAGCTGAAGCTGCTGCTGCTGCCGAACGCGCCGAGGCGGCCGTTGCGGCCATCGATACCCAAGCCATCGTCTCGGATGCGGTGGAAGCAGCGTTGGCGCAGGTGCCGGAGCCCCCTGAGGGCATAACTGCTGACGACGTCGCGTCTGCAATATCGATGGCTATGGAATCCATACCTGAGGGCATAACTGCTGACGACGTTGCAATGGCCAGCCAAGATGCTGCAGAGCAGGTGGCTGCGGGCACTCTCAAGCTTGAGGAAGTCCAGGAGGCTATCGCGATGGCACTGGACAAGGCCGCCGAAGATGCAGCAATGGCTGCGATGGAGGCTGAGGAAGAAGCCGCCATGATGGCGATGAAGGAGCAGGAAGAGCGCCTGAGGCAGATATATGCGAGCTTCTTCGAGGGTCAGACGATTCGCCTGCTGGTGGGCTTCTCCGCTGGTGGCGGATATGACACTTATGGCCGGGCCATCGCTCGGCATATCAGCAAGCACATACCCGGCAACCCGGATGTAGTGGTGGAGAACATGACCGGGGCTGGCAGCTTGGTGGCAGCCAACTTCCTCTACAATCAAGCCGAACCTGACGGCCTGACCATGGGCCTGTGGAACTCCAACCACATATTCATCCAAGCACTGGCTGATGATCTTGAAGCCGAGGGCATCCTTTTCGATGCCAACGGTTACTCATGGCTGGGAGCTCCCAGTGATGGGAACCCGGTATGCGCCATCATGGGATTTGTCGGCGTCAGCGATGCCGACACTATCCTAGAGCCTGGTTCCGTGTATAAGCACGGCTCCACTGCTGCCACGGGCGGTTCCCTTGCTGATATCCCGCGCCTTACCAATGCGTTTGTAAGCACCAACCACGAAATCGTGTCCGGATACCGAGGGACGGCAACGGTCCGCTTGGCCCTCCAAGGTGGTGAAGTAGACGCAGCCTGTTGGGGTTGGGAGTCCATGGGTGTCACCGCGCGCTCGATGTTGGACGCTGAGGGTGATGAGCAGTTCATTCCCTATGCCATGACGTTCCCGAGCGAAGATCCTGAAATCTCCGATCTCCCCTTGATCGGCGACTACATTGAGAATGCGGACCAAAAGGCGTTGTTCGACCTGTGGAGAGTGGGATACAGGTTCCAGCGTCCGTGGACCATGCCCCCAGGCACTGCCCCGGAGCTGGTGAGCGTGCTCCGGCAGGCGTTTAGCGATACCATGGCAGACCCTGAGTTCATCGCGGATGCACAGGCTGCCGGGCTCTATTTGAACCCTCAGGCGGGTGAGGATATCCAGACGTGGGTGTCTGAAATTCTGAGCGTCACCCCTGAGCAGAAGGCTGCACTCCAGTTCCTGGTAAAGCCGGCCGAAGGCCAGTAGCCTAAGAGTTCAGATAAGGGACCGCAGATATCAGATAAGGGATCGCAGATAAAGGACACAAGGCAGAGGGCCGCAGTCCGTGAACCGGACGCGGCCCTCTGGGTATGAGTAAGAGGCAGTGGAAGCTATAAACGACTATTTCGGGGCCTTGCTTACCGGGTTGACGGATGTCCTTCCGCTATCCGAGCATGGATCGGAAGCCTTTGTGGCTATGCTCCTGGGCGTCGCCATAGGCTTTGTAGTCGGCATCCTGCCCGGTTTGGGCGGTGCCGTCACCCTAGCGTTGATGCTTCCCTTCACCTTCGACATGGATGCCACCCAGGCGTTCGCGTTCCTCTTGGGTGCGAACGCAGTGGTGGCGACTACCGGGGACATTACATCGGTGCTTTTCGGCGTCCCCGGTGAGGGAATCAGCGCTGCGGTGATCGTGGACGGCCACCCGATGGCGAAAAGAGGGGAGGCGGGACGCGCCTTGGGTGCGGTTCTTATGAGCTCCCTTATCGGGGCTGTGTTCGGGGCTATAGTACTAGCCGCCGCGATACCGGTAGTCAGGCCAATAGTGCTGGCGATAGGGTCTCCCGAGTTTTTCATGCTAGCGCTCTTGGGCATTACGTTCGTGGCCACTCTAAGTGGTGGCAACATGGTTAAAGGACTCACCGTGGGGGCGCTTGGCCTTGCTCTGGCCATGATCCGTCTGGAACCGGTGACCAGCATCCCGAGGTATACCTTGGAAGGTGTTCTCGGCAGGTCTGAATCCCTGTTCCTCTGGGATGGAGTCAACTTTGTAGCGATCACAGTTGGGCTCTTTGCAATCCCAGAGATCATCGATTTGGCGGTCAAGGGGACCGGCATAGCTGAGCGGTCTGCTGGCCGAATCGGCGGTGTGGCCCAGGGCGTCAGAGACACTTTCCGTCACTGGTTCCTTGTGTTTCGCTGTAGTGCCTTGGGCGCGTACATCGGGCTTGTGCCTGGCTTGGGTGGCGGGCCTGCTCAGTGGATGTCCTATGCGCATGCGGTGCAGAGTGCTGACAGCAAAGAAGATTTTGGCAAGGGCCGAATAGAGGGCGTCTTGGGTCCCGGGGCCGCCAATAACTCGAAGGAGGGTGGTTCCCTCATCCCCACTATTGCGTTCGGTATACCGGGCAGCCTGTCAATGGCCATCCTGCTTGGGGCATTTCTTATTCAGGGGTTGGTGCCTGGCCCCAACCTGCTGGACGCCAACACGCCCATACGTCCTGACATAGCCGCCTTGGGGGGCTGGGTACCGTCCGGGCTTGAGTTAACCTTCTCGTTTGTTTGGGTGCTCATCGTTTCAAATATCATTACAGTTGCAGTCTGCTTCCTCTTCCTCAAGTGGTTGGCGAGAATTACCGAGATACGTGGCACACTGATTATCCCAATAATCTTGTTGCTCGTATATTTGGGTGGATTCACCGTGGCGAACCGGTCGCAGGATCTGATGCTGGTGATCATCTTCGGCCTCTTGGGTTGGGTGATGGTGAAATTTGACTGGCCGCGCCCACCTATGCTGCTGGGCTTGGTCCTGGCTCCTATCGCGGAAACCAACCTCAGAGTGTCCACTCAGGTGTACGGAACCTATGGCTGGATGGCTGAGCCTGGTGTCATCATCATCGCCCTACTCATGCTGGCTTCAGTCGCCTATCCCGTATGGCAAGACCACAAGCAGAAAAAACGGGAGGAGCAGCGCGCCGCAGTGACGGCCAGTCCCAGCCCCCAGGCAGGCTCCGGTGATGGGGGCGATGGTGCAGCTTAGTCGAGGCAAGGCGTTACGGCTGGTATTTGCTCTCTGCTTGCTGGCTCTTTTTTGTTGGATGACATGGGAGGCCTTTTTCGGATACGGCAAGGAGAGCCCCAGCGCGGCAACCTTCCCCAAAGCGATCCTGATACCGGCAATAGGCTTGGCGGCTATTGCCGTGTTCCGAGAGCTCATCAGCAAGCAGAGTGGCGGCTCTCCTTCCGTCGACATTGCTGCGGCTCCTATCGAGATCGAGCTTGAACTCGAGGAAGAAATTCAGCTTGAGCCCGCGGTCGAGGTTAAACGTACACTCATCATAATCGGGTGGATAGTGGGGTTCTTCATCGGCATCTGGCTCATCGGCTGGATGGTTACGGTGCCTTTGGCGATCGTTGTCTACATAAAGGTGGCTGGCCGAGAGAGTTGGCTTATTGCTATAGCTGCGGGTGTGATGGGTTGGGTCCTGTTCGATGGAGTGTTCGACGCACGCCTCAATATTCCCCTCTCGGAAAAGCTTGATGGCCTCCTGATGTCGCGCTTGGAGGACTGGCTGACTTCATTCCGAAGCCCTGATGAAACAGCTGCCGCCTTGGGACTGCCTAATACCAACAAGGTGTCCATCAATGATTCACTTGGAGATTCCGCGGCGGTGGTCACTGAAGGACTTCAATGGGTGTTCACGCAGATACCCGTCTTGGTAGTCGTAGGCATCGCTGTGGTGGGCTTCTTGGCCTACAACGCGAACAACGCCGTCAAGGATGCGATGGATCGCGTGGCCATTCAAGTGTGGGGGAAGGTCAGGCGGAACTAGCTAGTTCCAGCCTGCTGGGATGCCTCCGATGCGGTGATCCGGTCTCTGGTAATTAGGCAGTTGTTCCGAGCCATTTCCACCGAGGAACCACGGCATTAGTGGAACTTGGGCATCACCTTTTCGCTGAGGAGCTTGAGGTAGGTGGTGGACTGTTCCCGGGTGGGGAGGCCCCTATGGGTGAGCATCAAGTTGCGACCGCCCACATCCCGCAGCATGGCGATGAGTTCGGAGACACGCTTGGGCGAGCCCACGAACAGCTCGGACGCGTCAGGGTTGGGGACTTCGCCGTAGGCTTCCTTGGATAGTGGTGGTGGGGGCGTGGGAACGTACACTTCGGGCGGCTTCAGGGAGACGCGTTTCTCGGCCACGTATTCGCTAGCGCGCTCGAAGGGACCCAGCCACTCCTCAAGGGCTTGGTCGTCGGTCTCAGCCAAGTAGCACTCCCGCCAGACCCAGACTTGATCCATTGCCTGCTCGACCTGCTCCTCGTTGAAGCCTGACTCGAACATGGTGTCGCGGTAGAGGGAGAGGGTGCGAGCGGCGGCGGAGGTGGAGCGGTTGCTTATGAGGATGGGGCGCCCGATGCGTGCCATCTCCACCACCGAGTCCTCGCTGATGCAGGCCCGGGCCAAGCGCGGGTGAGGCTTCTGGTAGGGACGGGGACGAACAGCAGGGAAGGCGACCTGCCAGTAGTGGCCGTTGTGTTCCACGTTCTCCGTGGTCCACGCCTTGATCATCAGGTCTTCCGCCTCGTCGAGCATCTCCTTGCCCAAGTCGACCGAAGTGCCGAAGCCGGTATATTCGAAGGCGTTGTAGTTGGAGCCTCGGCCGGTGCCCACTATCAGACGGCCTTGGGTGAGGTGGTCAAGGAGAGCCGTTTGCACTGCCACCCGGACGGGATGGTGGAGCGCCATCTCAAGTATCCCGAAGCCCAGCTCGATCCGCTTGGTGCGGGCTGCAACAACGCCGGCAAACACCATGGGGTCACCGTAGGCTACCTCGCCGATGAAATGGTGTTCCGCGAGCCAAATGGCATCCAGCCCCAAGTTCTCGACTAATTCAGTCTCGTAGACACAGTCGTCGATGGCTTGGGCGTCATCGCCGGTGTCCAGGGTCATGGGGTAAAAGAAATGGCCGAACTTCACCTTATCTGATTCCTCTCAACATAACGAAGATATGCGCTCCGGCTCCTGCTTGCCTCATTAACTAGGGCAGGCTGGGGCCGGAGCATTGGACAACTAGTGGCCGTCGGCGTGCTCGCCGGGGTAGATGATCTGCAGCCTGTGACCATCGGGGTCGTTGAAGTAGATGCAGTTGGGGTCGCCAGGGCGGCCGGAAACCTGTACGCCAGCCTGTTCCAGCTCGGCTTTGATGCTGTCGTAGGTGCCCTGAGAGGCCACCATGGCCATGTGATGCATGTCCCGGGGCCCTTCGAATTCGCCCTCTTTGGTCTCGAAGAGGGCGACCATCTGGGTGGTGTCCTCGCTGAGATAGAGGAAGCTCTGCCATGAGCTTTCGTGCTCTACCCTCATGCCCAGCAGGTCCTTGTAGAACCGCTTGGAGCGCTCCAGATCCGTCACTTGCAGCACCACATGGTCGATACGGTTCAGGGATATCTTGGAACGTACCGTTGTCATACCTATCCTCCTAGTTGTGGTGGTATCAACCGAGTCCCATAGAATGCTTGATCACTGCCAGTCCTGTGACCTACAGGGTGGACGGGGCTGAATGGGTCTCAGGGGCGAATATCTCCTCGGGCGTAACCGCCTTCCTGATCATACCCTGTTCCAAGGCATAGGCGTAGAAGGTATCCAAGACCTTGCGGTTGGCCCTTATGCCATAGGCAAAGGGATCGTCGCCCATTAGTTGCTGGACATCGTCGAGGTGTTGCGCCAACCAAGGCAGCATGCAGAAGAGGGTGCCTGAGCCGGGGAGGCCGCGCCTGCCCACGGTCTTGGCCTGAAGGAATGCCTTGTACAGGCTCATGGCCACCCATGGGTGCTGCTCATATATTTCTCGCTTCACCACCAGGGTGTGCATGATGGGGAATATGCCGGTGCGCCGATAGTACCCGGCCTCTGCCTCCCAGTACTTGGGGAAGAGCCTCGCGACGTTGGGCGAACCCTCCTGCAAGGACTTAGGGGGTGTTGCTCCTATAAGAGCCTGTATCTCACCCTGCTCCAGCATAGCATCTAGGGATTGTTGGTCAGATATCACATGGTGGCTCACATTGGACGGGAGAGTGATGGGCACACGCTCGACCCATACTTCCGGCTCGTTGTAGCCACCGAAGAACCACTCCATCTTGTCGGGGCTGACGCCGTACTCGTGCTGAAGCATGCCACGCTGCCACACGGCGGCCGTTTGTTGGTACTCCATTGCACCGATGCGCTTCCCTGCGAGGTCTGCGGGGCTGTTGATGCCGGAGTTGGTGTTGATGAACATGTCGCAATGGCGGAAGCGACGCGAGGGGAAAACGGGGATGGCGACCAACCGCTGGTCGCCTTCGTCCCGCAGGTGGGAGAGGGTGGACATGGAGAACTCGGCCACATCGAACTCGGCGTGCCTGCCCTGACGGCGGAAAAGCTCGCCGGGGCTCATGGGAAGGAAGTTGAGTTCGATCCCTTCGGGAACCACCGTCCCCAAAAGCAAGGGTATGGTGCGGTCGTACAGGCCACAGGCCAGTGTAAGTTGTAGCTTGGCCACTTCATCAACCCCCGGTGTTATTCGTTCTCGTGCATGACACGCCAGACCTTCTCCGGCGTCAGGGGCATGTCGATGTGGCGCACGCCCAAGGGCGAGAGGGCGTCGATAACAGCGCTGACGATTACCACTGCGGTCCCCGTGGTGGTGATTTCGCCAGCGCCCTTCGCCTGCATGGGGTTGGTGGGTGAGGGCGTTTCCGTGTCCAGCAACACTGGCTCGGGCATGTCCTCGGCGATGGGCAACCCGTAGTCGAGGAAAGTGCTGTTGAGGGGCTGGCCGTCGGGAGTGTAGTCAATGCCCTCGCTCATGGCTTGTCCGATGCCTTGGGCAAGGCCCCCATGGTGCTGGCCAACTATAAGCTTGGGGTTGATCATGATCCCGCAGTCGTGCACTCCGAAGTGACGCAGCAGCCTGACGTCGCCCGTATCCCGGTCCACCTCGACAACCACTATCTGGCCTCCATAGGGGAAGGCGGCATCTACGAGGGTGTATTCGCTGGTGAACTCCAAGCCAGGAGTAAGGCCGGGTGGCAGCGTCTCCTCGCTGAAGGCCCTCTGGGCTGCTTGAGCGAAGGACACCCGCTGGGCTGGCGACCCAGGAGGTTGTAACCCGCCATCCTGGAACTCTACTTGATCAGGAGCGCAGCCGAAGAGGTCAGCACCGATCTGCGCCATTTTCTCTCGAGCCTGTTGCAGGGCTAGGTAGACCGCGCTACCGCTCACGACCGTGCCACGGCTGGCGGCGGTGCCTGCGCCATTCTCCAGCATATGAGTATCGCCGTGTAGGACTGCTATCTGGTCAGGGGCGATGCCGAGAATATCCGCAGCGACTTGGGCGAAGGCGGTCTCGCTGCCTTGTCCGTGAGGGGAGGCCTCGGTGTAAATTTTGACGTGGCCGTCCCGTTCGATCTCCACTCGAGAATTGCTGTCGCGCAGCGGGCCGTCACCGCCCGAAGACTTGATGTAGGTGGCTACCCCGATGCCGACTAGGCGACCCTGATTGCGAGCTTCCTCTTGGTCCTGTAGCAACTGTTGGTAGTCCGACAGTCCCGTCATGTCGTTGAGCATCTTGCTGTAGTCGCCACTGTCGTAAAGGTACCCGGTCGGGGTTGTGTAGGGCTGGGCTTCCTCCGGTATTAAGTTCTTCTGGCGCACCTCTACCGTGCTGATGCCCAGTTCAGACGCCACGAGATCCATGGCGCGCTCGGAGAAGTAGCCAGCCTCGGCGCCTCCCGCGCTGCGGTAGGGGCCTGTGGTTGGCTTGTTGGTAGCCACGGCCAGCAGATGAACATCCATCAGGGGCGTCTTGTAAGGCCCGGTCATGCGGTGGGCCATGTTGTATGGAGACACTGCTGTGGACCCCACGAAATAAGCACCGATATCCCATACGAGGTGGTAGCGGACACCGAGGATGGTGCCGTCGTTCTTGACGGCGACTTCGGCGTCGCAGGTTGCGCCACGGGAGTGATAGAAGGTCATGTTCTCGCTGCGGTCTTCGATGCACTTGATGGGGCGCCCCAGTTCGACTGCGAGGTAGCACACAGCGCCCATGTCCGGGCGCAGATTCTTGCCGCCGAAACCGCCGCCTACATCCGGCGCAATGACGCGGATGGTACGGGGGTCTCGATTAAGCATGTAGGCCAGTTGCCCTTTGTCGTTGTGGGGCGATTGTGTCGAACTCCAGACCGTGAGGGCATCGGCTTCCCGGTCGTAGGCCGCAACGACGCCGCGGTTTTCCATGGCGGCAGGGGTGACCCGTTTAGACTCGAACCTACCACGCAGAATACGGTCCGCTTGATTGAAAGCCTCGGTGAGGTCGTCATGAGGGTCGTTCATGCGCAGCAGGACGTTGGTGCCCAAGTCCTCGTGAAGAACTATCTCGTCCTTTGTGGATTCTTTAGGATCCACAACCACGGGCAGGGGCTCATAGTCCACTCGAATCAGATCGAGGGCGTCGCGGGCCTGATAGCGTGTCTCTGCAACAACCACGGCCACTGGCTCTCCGACATAACGCACCCGGTCTGATGCCAGTATGGGATGGGCGGGAGTCGTGTTGTTGGGGCCCAGAACATCCGGGAGGTTCGGGGCTACCCGCATGGAAGGGTTGGTGCCTGTCAGGTCGCTCGATGTCACCACTCGAAGCACGCCGGGGGCGTTGATGGCTTGGGTAACGTCTATGGAGCGTATGCGGGCGTGGGCATGGGGGCTATGGAGCACTGCTGCATGCAGCATGTCGGGGAACTGCACATCTTCGACGAAGGTGCCGACGCCCCGCAGGAGCTGCGGGTCCTCGAACCGTTTCATGCTTGTGCCCACGTAGGTTGTCACCGTTGCACCTTCCTTGAGAAGACCTTATATCGACGGCTGAAGATTCACCACGGCCGACCGCGTGAAGATACCCGTCCTAGTGAGTGCGCAACAATTCCGACTGGCCAGGACGGGTAAGCGTGGCACATGGATTCCCGTCCCGGAGGCCAACACGGGAGTCCATGTGCCACGGAGATTTCCATTCGAGGTGAGAGGGTTAGATCGGCCAGCTTACCTCGGAGACGTCCACCCGGTAGCCTTCGCCGTCGCGTATCCAGCACTCGCCCACTGCGCCGGGGGTGTTCCGCTCGGCGGTGGTGACGGCACGCTCTTCGATGGTGTCCACGCTGTCGACATGGAAGCCGAAGTGGTTCACGCCATAGGGCTGGGTGGGCACGTTGATGATGGCGACGCCGATGTGGCCGTCGGAGAGGTAGATGGTGCCGTTGGGGCCGCGTTCCTTCTCTTCCAAGCCGAAGACGCTCTTGTAGTAGGTGGCCTCGGCCTCACGGTCCTGGGCGTTGATGGCGATATGGCGGATTCTGGGTCGCTCCATGTTCGCATCCTCCTTTGCCTTACTTGCTCCATACTTTAGGCGGAAGAGGCCCATGTTGCAACTTTGGCTAGCTACAACATGGCCCTCGGTTGACATACCAACTGGCCATGCCTAGTATGATTTCAACCTAAACCCTAGGCCGTCAGTAGCTGGCTGCCCGGCTGGCTTGCCACGGCGAGACTTGATGCAGGAGGAGGTATCACGTGGTAACAAAGCAGCTCAATAAGACCCTTACCGAGATCAGTCCAGGCACACCTATGGGCGAAACCATTCGACGTTACTGGATACCGGCCCTCCTCTCCTTCGAAGTACCGGAACCTGACTGCCCGCCGGTGCGCGTCAGGCTTCTGGGTGAAGACCTCATTGCCTTCCGCGACACCAATGGCCGTGTGGGTTTGCTGGACGAGTTCTGCCCCCATCGCCGGGCCTCCCTGTGGCTGGGTCGCAACGAGGAATGCGGTCTGCGGTGCGTCTACCATGGCTGGAAGTACGATGTGGACGGCAACTGTGTCGACCAGATGAACGAGCCGATTAGTTTCGCGGACAAGATTCAAATCACAGCCTATCCCGCGGTGGAGATGGGCGACGTCATCTGGGCTTACATGGGCCCCGCCGACAAGAAGCCCCCGGTGCCACGCTTCGAGTGGACGCAAGTGCCGGCCACGCACCGTTACACGACGAAGGTGCAGCAGGAGTGCAACTGGCTGCAGGGATTGGAGGGTGGCATCGACACCTCCCATGCTCCAATCCTGCACCGTCGCATCAGCGTTGACACCGAGCAGCCGGGCATCCCCTTGAACTCGGCTTTTGTGCAGGGGAAGGCTCCCAAGCTGCAGGTGGAAAACACGGACTATGGCTATCGCTACTACGGGGTGCGCCCGATGGAAGACGATGGCACCTACGTGCGGGCGTACCACTACGTGATGCCATTCACCCAGTTGCGTCCAAGCACGGGCGCCCCTCATATGGTGGATGGTCATTTCTGGGTGCCAATCGACGACCACAATGTGATGGTGTGGAACTTTGGGTACTCCTTCGAAGAGAAGCCGCTGAGCCCGGACGAGAGTTATGAGCGTGGATCGGGCAATAACTTCGGGACCGACGTCATCATTAAGAACGGGTTCCGGTCCATCCGTAACAAGGGCAATAACTGGCTCATCGACCGTGAGGTCCAAAAGAACGAGACTTTCACCGGCATCAAAGGCATCAACACCCAAGACCGGGCGGTGCAGGAGTGCATGGGCCCGGTCGTAGACCGCAGCAAAGAGTTCCTCGGCCCGGCGGACATTGCCATCGTTCAGGCGAGGCGACTGTTGGAAGACGCGACCAAGACGGTGGAAGACGGCGGGGACCCCCCTGGCGTGGGCACCAGCTACTACCATATCAGGGCCGCCGAGAGCGTGTTTGGCCCAGGCGTGGACTGGCATGAGGAGCTGATGGACGACATGTATCCCGGCAAGCCTGCCTCCACTATTCGTTAAGACCCAGGCCCTTTAGGCTGGGCCAGTAAGGACTTGGCCTGTCGGGGCCGGACGGTTTAAGCGACCATGATGTAGGGGCAACCGTGAAGGTTGCCCCTACATTGTTTGTGGGGCATACGGTCTTAGAAGGCTACGGGTTTATGGGGCGTACGGGCCTCACTCGGAGTACGACATCAAGACTGGCATCCGGGGTTAGGTCGACTGGCTGCGCGATAGCTCACAGTAGTCAGTGTCGCGGTAGTACCGACTGGTCAGCCGCGGGACGGGCCGAAGCCTGTGCCTCTGAGAAATAGCAGGGCATCACTATTCTCGGCAAGCTCCGGGTGCTCGACGAAGGCCTCCCGCAGGTGGGCGGTGCCCTCCCACCAGTCTACCGAGCGAGGCAGGAGCACGCCGCCTGTGCGAGTGCGGTATAGCTCCGGCTTGTCCACCGTTGGCGGTGGAGTGCCCTCCATCATGTCGCGGCAGGCTTGGAGCATGCGACGACGGGTGCGGGCGATCATGAGGTCGCCAGTGCCGAGGTTTTCCTTGGTGCGGTCTGCGATGCCGCCCATGCTCTCAGTGATCGCCTGGTCTTGGAGGTTGATGCCGTCGATGCCGGTGAAGCTGCCGTTTCGCTGGATTTCACGGTTGACGTTGTAGTCGTTGCCGAAATTGTCGGCCAGTCGCCAACGCCCCAGCCAGTCCGTGGTGTTGGGAAGAAAGCGAGGGTGGTTGTTGCTCCCGAGGATGTTATTGCTGCCCACTAGGCTTGTGCTGCCCGTTCTCTCCGCGGTGTCCCTGTCGACCGGCTTGGAGATGTGCCAGAACATGGTGTGTTCGTCGTCTACGGGGACCCAGCCTTGGACCAGCACCTGTACCCCCAAGAGGCCCGTGGGGATCATGGTGTAGCAGGGGAAGAGGAACTGGGCCATGCGCCAGTAGTACTGGTCGTCTTCGACTGGGCGGTAGGCGCCGTAGGCAGTGCCGGCCTCGGTGTCGATTACGCGGAAACGCGGTTGCCGGTCACGGACGGTGAAGTAATCGAAGCTCCCTGGTTCCACGTCTTCGGGCGTCACGCTGCCCAAGTGCATGAAGGCTAGGTGAGCGTGATCGATGTCGCCCTCCAAGGCCTGCAGCCAGTTGCACTCCCGCAGCGCCGTCCATATGTAGGTCTCCCCATCCAGCATGTTGGGCTCAAGGTCAGGTAGTGGAGGAGGCTCGGTGCGTGGCCCCATGTAGGCCCACACGACGCCGTTTCTTTCACGAGTGGGATAGGCGACGGCTCGCACCTTGTCCTTGAAGTCGCTTTCAGGGGGCTCGGCTGGCATGTCGAGACAGCGGCCGTCCACATCGAATTTCCAGCCATGATATACGCAGCGAAGGCCCTCTTCCTCGTTGCGCCCGAAGTAGAGGGATGAGCCACGGTGGGGGCAGTTGTTGGCTAGGAGGCCAATCTTGCCGGAGGTGCTGCGGAAGGCGATCAGGTTCTCGCCCAGCAGGCGTATGCGCAGGGGAGATCCGTCGGGCCCTTCCAGCTCGGAACTCATGAAGGCTGGTATCCAGTGCTCCCGCATCACCCTGCCCATGGGGGTACCGGGGCCAACCTTGGTGAGCATATCGTTCTCTGCTGCTGTGAGCATGGTGGCCTCCTTCAGGTAGGCTGGGGCGCCCCGAATGGTAGTCCACGGGTCCGATTGGGCCTCAGCGTATGACTGGTCCAGCGTGATGTCAACGGATTGCGCATAGTCAGGCGGGATGCACTATAATGAGTGCCGATAAGGGAAGCGGGCCTGTTATGGGAAAGCAGCCCGCTTCCGCTCGGAAGGAAGTCATCTGATGGTGAAGAAGAAGCCGAAGAAAGAGAAGCCCCAGGAGTCCGTTGAGGACTTTGTCGCGAAGGTCAACCGTGACCAGAGCAAGTCGGCGGGACTAAAGCAGCGCTTCGTCTGGCAAAGGCGTCGCCACTAGAGTCAGGCCTCTGGGCGTCCCAATGTGGACCCCTTCCCCTTATTGTGCTTCCTTGATGCATTGCTCCAGCAGGTCCAGGGCGTGGCGGGCGAAGACCCACATGTTGGCTTCGCGATTGTCGTCGGCCGTTTCCACGGTGATGCTGCGCTCGACGGGGCCTGAGACTGCGATGCAGGCGTGGCCTGCGGAGTCGCCGTAGCGGTTGCCCGTCGGGCCGCTGGCACCTGTTTCGCTGAGGGCCCATGTAGTGTCTACGGAGCTCAGGAGGGCGCGGGCGTTCAGCATGGCGTAGGCCTCGGTGCTGGCGCGGATGCCCTGCATTGCCTCGTCAGGTACGTGCATGAACCCCTTCTGTGCTGCGCGGGTATAGGACACGACTCCGCCCACGTAGTAATCGGAAGCCCCCGGAATCGCGACTAGGCAAGCGGAGATGAGTCCACCCCCGGAGGACTCGGATACTGACACGGTGTGCTGCTTCTCCCTGAGGGCTGCTGCCACTGCGGTGGCCATTGGCGAGAGATCTGGCATGATTCTTCCTTTTTCCGGTCTTCGTTGAGCCGGGCATTTTGTTTGAATTCTTGCCGGGTCTATGCCCGGCTGCGGTTCCACGGGCGCAGCAGTGTGCCGGTGTCCACGCCGATGATGGTGCCGGTGATGGCCCGGGCGTTTTCCTTGGAGGCGAGCAGCAGGTAGGTGGCTGACAGGTCCCAAGGATCGATGGCCATTTGGAGTGGCGAGTTGGCGGCGATGCGGTCAGCAGCGCCCGGGCTGGCGAAGGATGACTCCTGGTGCTGTCCCAGGGTTTCCAAGCCACGGAGGTCGGTCATGGTGCCGCCGGGGGCTACGCCGTTGACCCGTATCTGGGGTGCCAACTCCACAGCTAGCTGCCGGATGAGGCCGACAACGGCGTGCTTGGTGGCGGTGTACAGTGCTCCGCCACCTGCGGACTGGAATCCGGCGCCGGACGCGGTGAAGACCATGCAGCCCTCGCTCTCCATCAAGTGAGGGATGGTTGCCTTGGCGCCGAAGAAGGCTCCCTTCACGTTGACGGCGAACTGCTCATCGAAAGCGTCGTTCAGGCGCTCGTTGGGTATATCCACGAAGGACACGAAACCGTCCACCACCCCGGCGTTGCCCACGAAGATGTCCAGCTTGCCGAAGGCCCTTGCGGTGTCGTCGGCGGCGCGCTGGTTGTCTTCCAGACGGGTCACGTCACCCTGTATTGGGTAGACGGACTCGCCGAAGTCGTTCTTGAGTTGGTCGAGGCGGTCGGCTACTTTCTCGAGGACGGCAACCCGCGCGCCTTCTTCAATATATCGTTGGACTACGGCCCGGCCTATGCCGGAGCCTCCGCCGGTAATCAGTGCTACTCTTCCATCAAGCCAACCCATGTTTTCAATTCTCCCTTCGAATGATACAGGGCCCTTCGACTGATCGCTTTGGCATTCGGGCTTGTCGGCTAGGCCCAGCGCGCGAAACCCCATCCGCCGCCGGTGCCGGCTGGGGTGCGGTATACGGGCACGTAGTCCAGCAGTTCGAAGTCGAGGTGCTCAACTGCGCCAGCGGCTGCCACCCAGTTCATGGTCTCGGAGTTGCCGCCCCAGAGGCGGTTGCGGGGCAAGGAGCGGAGGGCGCCGGCGTCCTTGTTCTTCATGGCGTCGAGGGCCATCCAGTCGATTTCTTCGTCTACGACGAAATGGCTGAGGCCGCCGGAGCCGACGATGGCCACGCGCTTGTCCGTGTCCCATGCCTCCACTGCTGACCGTACGGCTTGGCCGAGGTTGTAGCAGCGGCGGGGGGTGACGATGTTGGGCGGATAGAAGGTGTTCTGGATTATGGGCACTATTGGCCTGGGGTTGTTGTTCATCAGGCGCTTGACGACGAAGGCGTAGGCGTGTGGCATGCCTTGGGGCCGGGGCGCGGTGGTGCGGTTGAAGTTGGGGAGGTAGCCGGAGGCGCCGACATGGCCTCCTGATTCTTCCTTGAGGTAACGGCAGTGCCCTACGTCGAAGTCGGCATCGATCAGCGAATTGATGAGGTGTAGTCCGAGTTCGGCGTCGACGGGGACGTCCATTTCGACGTCGCCGTAGCCCCAGGAGGAGGCGCGTATGGCTGGGTCGGGCGCGTTGGCGCCACGGGGGATGAGACGGATGCTCTCGCCCCAGTAGATGGAAAGGCTGGGCATGTTGTCGTCGAAGAAGAGTTCTTCCTGGTCGTCGCCGACGATGATGACGGTGTCGGGGTTGGCCTCTTCCAAGGTGCGGGCCAACTCGGAGATGTCGCGCTGGATGATCTCGTGGTGCTGGCGGAAGAGGTCGTCGTTGACGCGCTCGGAGATGGAAGGGTCGGCGATTTCAAGGAGTTCTTCGTAGGTGCGTACCCTGCCGTCGGGGGGTGCGGAGAGCATGGGGTTGGTGCGGTCACGCTCTGCGTAGACCGGCAGCAGGTCCGGCGTGAGGCTCAGGGTAGGGCTGTGGGAGGTCCCGATTCCCAGCACTATTTCTGCCATTTGAGTACTCCGTCCAAATTGTTGGTTTGTGGCGACTGGCCGAATCGTATAGGCAGCTATGTGCCTAGTCAAGAAACTCTGCCAGAGGTAGCGTGTATTCACCTTGAATGGTATACAGTTGAGTCACGGAAACTTCACCCCAGGGCTGTGAGAAAGGTACATGGCGACTGAGGCCGACATAAACACGCGGGTTATAAGACTCGAAACGAGTTATGAGCACGTGGCCACGAAGAAAGATATCGCAAACATGAGGGCCGACATGGCCCATATGAAGGCAGACCTGATTCGCTGGATGGTTGGAGTGGTTATCTCAGGGCTAACCGCGGCCGTCGGACTGACGGCACTTAATCTCAGGGTCCTGGGACCATGGAGTTAGACTCAGTCAACAGGAGGACGAAATATGAGCGTCGGCGTCTATATGCCAATCCCGGCCTACTATGTGGACCCGGCCTTCATGGCACGGAAGGCGGAAGAATTGGGGTTCGAGTCGATCTGGTGCGCCGAGCACCCGATCATGCCAGTGCATACCACGAGCCGGTTTCCTGGTAACGAGAGTGGCGAGATACCGGAGGTGTATGCCCATTTCGTGGACCCGTTTGTTGCGCTGGCGAGGGCGTCGGGGGCAACGACCAACATCAAGCTGGGCACGAGCATCACCCTCATCACGGAACGGAACCCGCTGCTGATGGCGAAGGAAATCTCCACGCTGGATGTGTTCAGCAAGGGGCGGTTTATCTTTGGGATCGGGACGGGCTGGTTGCGGGAAGAGACCCAGTTGATGGGCGGGGACTTCGACCACCGGTGGTCGCAGGCGCGGGACTCCGTAGCAGCACTGAAGGAGCTATGGACCAAGGATGAGGCGGAGTACCACGGGCGTTACTATGACTTCCCGCCGGTGAAGGTCTACCCCAAGCCGCTACAGAAGCCCCACCCGCCGGTGTACCTGGGAGGCATGGCCTCGAATGTGCTGAAACGCGTGGTGGGGTGGGCCGATGGTTGGATGCCGAACCGGGTGACCGCTGCGCGGATTGAGGAGGCGCGGCGGGAGATTGACGTGCTGGCAGGGGAGATGGGACGGGACCCAGCGTCTATCAACATCTCGGTCTTCGGCCAGCCTGCCGATGCCGACTTGGTGAAAGGCTTCCTGAATGCTGGGGCAGACAGGGTGATCATCAGCCCCCCGACCCATCACACCGATGAGGCGATGGGCGAGGAGCTGGAGAAGATCGCGAATCTGGTGTTGAAATAGGCCCGCTTATCCGGAAGTCAGGGTGTAGCCGATGCCGATCCGCTCACCGCTGTAGAACTCGGCAAGGAAGTCGTCACGGCTGGCGTAGGGCCCTCGTGGCACGAGACGCCCTTGGAAGGTAATTTCCAGCGGGTCGACGTCAAAGGGGTAGGGGCGGAGGATGGCCCGGTTCTCATCCTGTATCTCCAAGGCCATGCCAACATCGTCCTGGCCTGAACGGGTTGGGGCAGGGGTGCCGCTGAGGGCGGGTGAGGGCCCGTTCTTGCGATCGGTGTTGTTCAACGGGTAGCGGTTGCAGATGAACTGGGCCATCTGATCGTAGACTTCCATGAGTTTGAAGTTGTTCCAGAGATGGTCGTCGGTGGCCTCTTCGGCGGTCTCATCGGAGCTGCGGACCTGCTGCAACAACTCCTGCCGGAACTGTCCCTGTTGATCCAGGTATGCTTCCACGTCGGCGTTGCCGGTGTAGTCGGGCATGTAGGGCAGGAGGCCCATGCCTTGGGTCAGCAATCCGGAGATGTGCATGGAGGCGATATAGCCGGCGTAGGGGTCTTGGGCGGCAACGCGCTCGATGCCACCGCGCTGGAAGTCGAGCCACTGGGAGCCCATGTGGCCCATGCTGCCGATATAGTCGAGGGGATGACCCTCGCGGCTGAGGGTGGGACGGATTTCCCAGTCGTACCAGCCGTTGTCGTGCTCCTGGGCTGCCAGGACCATAGACGAATAGGGACGGGGCCGGTCGAACTGGTCGTTGCCCCAGTGGGCAGCGAGCAGGCCAGCCACCCGCGAGTGGTCGATTTGAAGAACCAGCAACAGGCGCTCTTCGTCATAACCCATTACCATCATTGCCCCGTCCTCCTCGATTGTTCAGTAAGTTGCCCTTTTGTGAGTTGCCGAGAGGTTCTGGCGCTCAGTGGCGTCTTGGGTTAGTCATACACTGGCACCGGCGATGCGGTCAAGTCTGGGCGACTGTCAGATACCGGTTGGTCGTCAGGTTAGTCATCCCACTCTGGGGTGTGCCGTGGATGGTATGCTATGGGACATCAACCGCAAATTTCTAACCGCCACTTCTACTAGCTGCAACTCTTAGCTGCAACTTTCGTTGGAGGGAGAGCAGGGCCATGGCTGAGGAGTCTCGTGTGGACGCCCATGACAGGAACAAGCTGGACCGCATGTTGCAGGACCTCTCGGCGGAGACGGATGCTCATGGTGTGCTGCATGCCATGTTTCTGGTTACCAGAGAGCACGAGCATGCGCATGATGTGTTCCGCCGTTTCCGGCAGGTGTATGAGGATACGTCTTCACCTTTCCACTCACTGACCATCTTTGGCCAGCACGGGGTCTCGCGTGCGGGGCAGCTTATTGCCCAAGGCTTGGGGGTTCCTGAAGACCAGATTCCTTCGCTGGTGCTGTTTAGTTCCCATCACGATTCAAGAGCCGCCCTGATTGGCCTGCCTGCATCTGAGGATGGCAGCTTGGAGAGGGGGGTCAATGCGGCCGTGGAGCAGGTGATTGAGGGTGGTTGCACCGCAGCCGCCCTGGATAATCCGGGGCTCGGTACGGAGTGCGGGCCGTCCCAAGGCTCCATAGACAGCTTCTTACGGGCTACCTTGGGCCGGCTCAACGCCGACCTTGAAGCAGCGTGACGCGTCCAGGGTCAGCCGACCAAGCGCGACAATAATCGTGACAACGGAGGAGCCTCAACATGGACTTGGAGTTACAGGGAAAGGTTGCGATCGTCGGCGGTGCCAGCAAGGGCTTGGGGAGGGCTTGTGCCCAGGGCCTAGCGGAGGAGGGGACGCGTCTCACCGTGTGCAGCCGCACTGCCTCTGAACTGGAGCAGGCTGCTGCTGAGATACGAGACACCACCGGGGCGGAGGTGCTGGCGATATCGGGTGATTTGGAGAGCAGCGAGACCATTGCCGATTTGGTCGCCCGGACTGTGAACACTTATGGGCAGTTGGACATCCTGGTGAATAATTCGGGCGGGCCTCCCTTGGGGCGGGCCGAGACTGTTACCGAGGAACAATGGGACGTGGCGGTGCAGCGGTCATTGCTGTTCTTCAGCCGGATGTGCCGTGAGGGGATTCCGCACATGAAGAAACAGGGTGGCGGGCGCATTATTAATATTCTGGCAAGCACTGTGTACCAGCCCATTGATAATTTGTCGCTGTCGGGAGCGACGCGGGCCGGTGTGGTGGCTTTCATGAAGAGCCTCTCGGAAGAGGTGGGGCGGGACGGGATACTCGTGAACAATGTATGCCCGGGTTCGATCACTAGCGACCGCATGGTTGGCAACGTACGGTCCCGGGCAGAGCGATTGGGGATTCCCTTGGAGCAGGCTCTGGAGGAGCGGGCCAACGAGGCTTCGCTGGGCAGGCTGGGGCGGCCTGAGGAGCTGGCGAACCTGGTGGCGTTTCTGGCATCGGAGAAGTCGAGCTATATTACCGGGGTCACCATTCGAGTGGACGGAGGGTTAGTGCGGTCTGTTTTGTAGGGCATCGCATTACGGGTTGGGCTAGTGTTCACGTGATGCGTGGGAATTGATGGTTGCGCCACTAGAGGTAGACAGTTGAATGTGGTAGACTGTGGGACAGGTGGTAGCGTTTCATGTCCCAGCCCCGGAACCGTGATAGCCTGTCAGTGGCCCCATCGGACCCATATGGTGTTCTCGTGTGTCCACCTGGTGGTCTCGCGCGTCCTTCGCATAGGTGACCCGACTCGCACCAACCGTAAGACGAAAGGAGCACCGAGATGGACTATCAGGACAAGACCCTAACTTGCCAAGATTGCGGGCAAGGCTTCGTGTTCACCGCGGACGACCAGGCATTCCACGCTTCGAAGGGCTTCATGAACGAGCCCAAGCGCTGCGCAAACTGCCGACAGAGCCGGCGCAACGAGCGGAACGGCGGATACAGCCAAGCCCCCCGTGAGATGCATCCCGCGGTCTGTGCCGAGTGTGGCACCGACACGATGGTACCGTTCCGGCCCAGCAATGACCGGCCGGTCTACTGCAGTGACTGCTTCTCCAAGCGCCGCACCGGCGGTGGCGCACGGACCAGCTGGTAAGCTAGAAACCGAAACCAATCAAGAGGGGGCGCTCAGCGCCCCCTCTTGATTTTTGGCGTAATCCACCATCGTAGGGGGCCATAGCAGGAGGCGACACCATGGCGGACCTGACTCAGGGAGAGTTGCTGGCATTGGCGCGAATCGCGTCCATCCCCATACCCGATGAAGACATCGAACCCCTCACGCTACGCTTCAATGCCATGCTGGAGGCCATGGAGGAACTGGGACGGCATCCGATCGCGGATGTGCCTGCACTGCCTTCGTTGCCCCATCCGCACCAGCTACCTTCGACTGGCCGGGCAACCCGCAGTGCGCCTCCCATGGCCACCGAGACGGATGCCCCGCTGGCGTACAAGCCGATCACTGAACTGGCGCACTTGGTGGCCACCCGCCAGGTTTCGCCTGTGGAGCTTACCAACCTTTATCTGGGGCGCATTGGCGAGCACGACGGGGCACTGAAGTCCTACATCACTGTGACCACGGAGATCGCGGGACGGGAGGCAGCTGAGTCTGAGGCTCGTTTGGGAGCGGGCGAGGCCCTGGGGCCTCTGCATGGGGTCCCGCTGGCGTACAAGGACGAGTTCTACACCGCGGGAGTGCGCACCACGTGCGCGTCACCCATTCTCTCGGAGTTTGTGCCTGATTTTGATGCCACGGCCGTGGCCCGCCTGCACGATGCGGGGGCCATCATGCTGGGCAAGCTGAACATGACGGAGTGGGCAACGCCGCTGACGCTGGAGTTCTATTACGGGCAGCCCGCGAATCCCTGGGACCTGCAGTACGATGCCGGAGGATCGAGCACAGGGTCAGGGATCGCGACGGCTGCTGCTTTGTGTGCGGGGACACTGGGGGAGGATACAGGTGGGTCGATACGTCGCCCGGCTGCGCACAATAGCTGTGTCGGCCTTCGTCCCTCGTGGGGCCGGGTGAGCATGTACGGGGTGATTCCGGCGGTGTGGTCGCAGGATACGGCAGGACCGCTGACGCGGACTGTTGCTGACTGCGCGCTGCTGATGAACCTGATCGCTGGGTATGACGCAAATGACATCAACTCGGCCAACCTGCCGGTGCCGGACTACGCTGCGACTTTGCACGGGGATGTGCGGGGAATGCGTGTTGGGTTGGTGAAGGAGATGATGGAGGCGGGGCACCTGCATCCGGATGTGAAGGCTGCGGTGGAGGTGGCGGCGCGGGTGTTCGAGGGGTTGGGGGCGACGGTGGAGGAGGTGTCGATGCCGCTGATGGAGTTGACCGGGGTGATCGGCAGTGCTACGGGGTCGGACCGCACGGCGTTGCAGTGGGAGCATCTCACGCGGCGGGGGCACCAGTATGACGTGGCGACGCGCCGGTATAACCTGCTGCCGGGGATCGTGCCTGCGGGCATCTTCCAGCGGATGCTGCAACTGCGGAGCCTGCTGAGGCAGCAGATTCTCGAGGCTTGTGACCGGTACGATGTAATTCTGTCGCCGTGCCAGCCTACGCCGCCACCGACCATTGAGGCCACGAAGAGGCCCCTGGAGTCGATGGACGACGCTCGCAGGGAATTGCGGAACTACTCCTTCTCGTCTCCTGCTGCGATTGCGGGGGTGCCAGCCATCTCGATCCCGTGCGGGTTCAGTGCTGAGGGTGGGCTGAGTGAGCATGGGCTACCTATCGGGCTGCAGATAATGGCCAAGCGGTATGACGAGGAGGCCGTGTTCCAAGCGGCGCATGCTTATGAGCGGAATACGCACTGGCATATGCTGAGGCCGCCGGTGGGGGACGTGTAGGCGGATTACCCCCAAACCTTGCGGGCAGTGTCCACCACCAATTGTAGCTTGCGCCATTGCTGGTCTTCGGTGAGGAGGTTGCCGGCTTGGGTGGAGGCGAAGCCGCACTGGGGACTGATGGCGAGGCGGTCAGTGGGGACGTAGCGAGACGCTTCTTCGATACGACGTAGCAGGTCGTCCTGGGTCTCCATGGTTGGGTCTTTCGTGCTGATGAGGCCGAGGACTACTGTCTTGTCCGAGGGGATGTGGCGGAGAGGTTCGAAGGTGCCTGCGCGTTCGGTGTCGTATTCGAGGAGGAAGCGGTCTACGGGCAGGGTGTTGAAGAGCTTCTCAGCGATGGGCTCGTAGCCTCCTTGGGCGTACCACTTGCTCTGATTGTTGCCGCGGCAGATGTGGAGGGCTACGGTGACGCCTTCCCGGCGCAGGCCCTCGAAGCATGAGACGTCGGCTTGGACAGCCTCTTCGAAGGCGGCGTCGGGGTCTTGGCCGAGGCCGCGGAGGTGGTCACGCCATGTGGGGTCCACGTAGTAGGTGTAGCGGGGAGCGTCGACTTGAACATATGGGACACCCTCGGTGACCAGCGCTTGAAGTTCGGCCTTGATGATGGTTGCGATGTCCCAGAGGAGTTCTGAGCGGTCTGCGTAGTGGGGGTCGGTCACTCCAGCTTGGAAGTTCAGTTGGGGGAACTGGTTGGGACTGGGCACCGTCATTTTGAATGGTCCGGGGGCGTGGGCCTTGAGGAAGGCCACTTGGGACTGGGTGAGCCTTCGCAGTTGCCTCAGACGCGCCCCCACGACATGACTGATACCCTGCTCCTGAGGCGCCCCACCCGGCCCCTGCCAGATGCGTGCCACCGGCGGGCTTTCGGCGGGTACGTAGCCTTCGACGGACTCCATGAAGTCGTTCTGGAACCCGGTACGGCGGAACTCACCGTCGGAGTAGATGTCGAGGCCGATCTGGCGCTGTTTTTCAAGGGCTAGGTGTATTGCACCGTCTTCGGCAGAGGTTAACTCTGAGAGGGAGGTGCGTCCTTCGCGGAAGGCCGTTCGTGCTTCGCGGACGGCGGCTGGGCGGAGGAAGCTCGCCATGTGGTCTGCATGGTATTCGTTCATATCAGTACCTTTGGGGTATCCCCCGCCCGGTTCGCTTGATATTGGAGGAATTTACTCCCAAGCCCGGTTGTCCACCGTTTGGTCGTAGGTGGCGTTGGGGGCTATGAGGTCGGGGTAGCCGCGCATCCAATTGTAGGTGTCCTCGAAGCGTTCACGGGTGTAGGGCTTGGGGGCCGCGTATAGCAGTCGTGCCACCTGCAGGTCGCCGGGTTCGAGGAGGCCGCCTGACTCGGTGACGAAGTAGTGTTCGAAGCGGCGGGGATCTTTGTTGATGAGTTCGGAGGCACGGCCTTGGGCGCGGAACATGGCAGCCAGGGTGGGGCCGTCGAGGTCGTCGCGGGCTGCCTCGGCGCGGGTGGAGTTGCTTTCCATAATGACACGGAGGCCCATCTTCTGGGCGGAGCTAATCCAAGGTTCCATGACGTTGGCGCCGAGGACCTCGCCTCTCTGGACTGCTCCGAGGCGTTCGCGCATGGTGCCGGCGTGGGTGACCACGATGTGCTCCTTGGCAATGAAGCCTTCAAGCATCTTCAGGGTAGTGAAGTGGGAGCCGTTGTAGGGGCTGACGGCGACGGGAGTGTCCTTGAACTGCTCGGGCTCGGTGATGCCGGAAGTTGGGGAGGTGATGATGGCTTGTCGAGTCATGGCGGAGCCGAGGGCGACAATGCGGGCGGCGCGCTGGTCGGACTGGAGCGATTCCACGGTGCGCTTGACCACGCCCCACTCGCACATCCGATACTGGTCCAACCCGCCCTCGTTATAGAGCGCCTCGAGGCTGCGGTCGAAAATGCGCTCAGTCAGGGCGGCGCCTTCCGGATTCACACGGGCTGTACCGCCTGTGTCGATGACCTCTACATCCAAGCCCTCGTCGCGGAAGAGGCCCTCATCGCGAGCTACCATGACCGCCAGGTCATGGACCGCGTTCATCATGGATATGCGCACCTTCTTGAGGTCTGCCTGGGTGGTCATACTCTTCTCCCTCGCTTGGTCTGAATTCTTGATATTTTGCTCTTGATGACGGGCCCGTATTGCTCACTGGCACCTATGGGTGCGCAGGAACTCCCGTAGCCAGCTGTTCCAGTGTTCTGCGGCCGCCTCCTGAGCTGCCGATTCGTCGCGTTCCGGCGGCACAGAGGCCACGACGCGCAAATCCGTCGCGTCCAGATGGGGGTCAGGAGAGGCGTAGTCGGCGACGAGCACCCGGCCCTCGCCTCTCAACTCCCGCAACACCGCCTCCATGTCGGCCTTTTGAGGCGTGGGGCGGATGGTTGCGGCTACCTCAGTCACGAAAGCCGCGTGGGGTTGCCGGTTCTGCAGCACACCGATGATCTGATCGGCCAGATTCAGGTCTCCAACTTGAGCCATATTGCCTTCATCATCCTAGAGACGTATCAGCATTCCTAGGGCGTATCATTCGTGCCGTGTCGGTGGCACGGCATCGACGGGTAGGCCAAATATATGAAAAGAGCGTGGCTCGGTCAATCTCCGTGGTTAGTCCCGGATGCCCGGGGCCTGTCACGGAATGCATGTGGCAGCGCAATGATGTATATTTTTGGGACTCAGACGAGGGAGGGATAGTTTCGTAGGATGCGTATCGCGGTAGACATTGGAGGCACTTTCACCGACGTTGCTCTTTTCGACGAGCCCCAAGGCACAGTAACCCCAGGCAAGGCCCTGAGTACCCCCTCCAACCTAGCAGACGGCATCATGAGCGCCATGGGGCGCACCACAGATTCTCCGGCAGCCATAGACCTCATGATTCACGGTTCCACCGTGGTTATTAACTCCATCATCCAGAGGCAGGGGGCCAAGACGGCCCTGATCACCACCAAGGGTTTTCGCGACGTTTACGAGATTGGGCGCATCAACCGGCCCGAGTCCTTCAATCTCTTCTTCCGCAAGCACCGACCTCTCATCCCTCGAGACATGATTTTCGAGGTGCCGGAGCGCGTCCTAGCTGACGGAACGGTGGAGCAGCCGCTGGATGAGGGGATTGCTCTCCAGACTGCCCAGCGTGTCAAGGAACTGGGGTTTGAGGCGGTGGCGATCCTGTTCCTGCATTCGTACCGGGTACCTGATCATGAGACGCGTATGCGCGAAATCATGCAGGACGTGGCGCCCGATATGTTCGTCACTGCATCCCACGAACTGTCCAGGGAGTACCGGGAATACGAGCGCACGTCGACCACAGCCGCCAATGCCTACGTGGGGCCCATGGTCAGTCGCTACCTCGCTAATCTGGAAGACCGGCTTGCTTCGGAAGGGTTCAAGGGCAACCTGATGATCATGCAGTCCAGCGGTGGACTGTGCGATGTGGATACAGCCCGGCGCCAGTGCGTACAGATGATGGAGTCGGGGCCCGCGGGGGGCGTGGTCGGCTCCATGGCCATGTGCGACGCCCTGTCTCTGAACGATGCCATCAGCTTTGATATGGGAGGTACCACGGCCAAGGCGTGCGTCATTCGGCGTGGTTCTCCCGATCTCTCGCCTGACTACTTTGTAGGAGGCTACAACGAGGGGCTGGCCATCCGGATACCAGTGTTGGACATAAAGGAAGTGGGCACGGGTGGGGGCAGCATCGCCTACGTCGACCAAGGCGGTGCCCTGCATGTTGGCCCTCAGAGTTCGGGGGCCGAGCCGGGGCCTGCGTGCTACGGACGAGGTGGGGACCAAGCCACCGTGACAGACGCCGATGTGGTGTTAGGACGTATCTCCCCGGACCAGTTCCTCGGCGGAGAGATGGACCTGGATGAGCAGGCTGCTCACGCTGCACTGCGACGCCAGGTTGCTGAGCCGTTGGGACTTTCGGTGGAGCGTGCTGCTTCGGGCGTTATCGCTATTGCCGTGGCTTCCATGGCCAATGCGGTGCGTGCCGTAACCACGGAGCGTGGTTTGGACCCGCGTGACTTCACCCTGATCGCCTACGGAGGCGGTGGGCCACCCCATGCCGTTGCCGTGGCCCGGGAACTGTCCGTAGGGCACGTGATCATCCCCGGCTCACCTGCGCACTTTTCCGCATTCGGCATGTTACTGGCTGACGTGCGTAGAGACTATGTGCAGACCCATTTCCAACTGTGGGCTGACATCTCAATGGAAGAGCTTGAAGGGATGTACCGCGAGCTTGAGCAAGAGGGTGTGCGCGAGCTTGAGGCCATCGGCATACCGGGAGACCAGGTGGTCTTCGAACGGGCCGCGGATATGCGTTACGTGGGACAGGAGCATGCGGTGGCGGTTTCCACGCCAGCCAACCTAGGCAATGAGGATGCCCGCCAAATCATCAAGAACGCTTTCGACCAAGCCCACGAGGTGCGATTCAGTCACAGCGCACCCGAGGAGCCAGCGCAGTTGGTTAGCCTGCGGGTCTCAGCACTGGGCCACATGTCGAAGCCTCCGCTGCCGCGTATACCCGAGGGTACGACGACCCCTCCTGCGGAAGCGAAGCGCGCCTCACGCCCTGTGATTGTCGATGAAAGCGAGCGGCCCATAGAGTGTGCTGTCTTTGACCGGATGGCGCTCCTGGCCGGAAATGCCATCGCCGGTCCAGCCATCATTGAGGAGCCCGCTTCTTCCACATTTCTCGGACCCAATGACCGGGCCACCGTGAATGAGTATGGTCATCTTGTGATCGACTTGGAGGCAGAGTGACCACCAGCACTGCATCCGCTAGTACTCCCCGGACCACCGGGGCAGACGCCATCACCGCTGAAATTGTGCGCAGCGGCGTGGTCGCCATCACCGACGAGATGAAGACCAACCTGATGCGCACTGCGTACAACATGATCGTTTACGAGGCGCTGGACTTCACCGTGGGTCTGTTCGATGCCAAGGGGAATACCATCTCCATCGGTCTTGGCCTACCCATGTTCATCCGGGGCTTGTCCGACGCCATCAAGGCCAAGCTGGAGTTCTACGGTCCCGACGGCATCAAACCCGGGGATATCCTGCTCACCAACGACTCCTACATCATGGGGAGCCACCTGAACCACATGATCTTCACCGTTCCCATCTTCTGGGAGGGTGAAATCGTGGCCTTCTCCTCTTCCATGGCGCACTGGCAGGACGTAGGTGGTGTGCTGGGTGGGCCCACCCGCGACATCTATTCCGAGGGGCTGCAACTGCCCATCGTCAAGATTTACAAAGAGGGCCAACAGGACGCCGAGCTAACTGACATCATCCGTACCAACGTCCGATTCCCCGACCTTGCCATGGGGGACTTTCGAGCTCAGGTGGCATCCATCAAGACCGGAGAACGTCGATTTCTGGAGCTGCTGGAGCGGTACGGCAAGGACGTCGTGCTGGGCAGCATCGACCGCATCTACGACCAGAGCGAACGCCTAGCCCGCGCCAACGTCGCCACCATACCCGATGGTGTCTACGAAGCCGAGTCCTATATGGACGATGACGGCGTTTCCATGGGACGCCCAATCCCCATCAAGGTCAGAGTGATAGTGGACGGCGAAGACATGACTATCGATCTCAGTGATGTGAGCCGCCAGGTGGGTGGGTTCTATAACTCGGGCGCCACGGCAGGGCGGTCGGCGGCTGAGGTGGCCTTCAAGTGTCTCACCAGCCCCCTCTTTCTACCTATCAACCAAGGCTCCTTCAACCCTCTCAATGTGGTACTGCCACCGGGGCGTGTCATCAGCGCCACCAAGCCAGCCGCAACCCGCATGTGGATGACCATACCAATGACGGTGGTGGACACGATCTTCAAGGCGATGGAGCAGGCAGTGCCGGAGCGGACCATCGCGGGACACCATGCCGACTTGGTTTCGGCCAACACATTCGGGACAAATCCACGGAATGGACGATTCTTCTTTGGACAGATCGGCCCAGCCGGTGGCGGATTCGGGGCCAAGCACAACGAGGACGGCATGAGCGCCACCATCTGTATCAACGACGGCGACACCCACAACGGTCCCGTCGAAGCCTGTGAGTCCAAGGCTCCTCTCATCGTAAGGAGTTACGGGCTGCGGCAGGACTCGGGAGGCGCAGGCAGGCATCGAGGCGGCCTCGGCATCCGCCGCGCTATCGAGACGCAGGTCCCTGTCACTCTGAACACCCGGATTGAGCGCACTCACTGTGCGCCCTGGGGACTGCGCGGGGGCATGGACGCCCTGCCCAATGGCATCACCATTCATAAGGCGGAAGGCGAGACCATCCGGCCCGACAACGGTAAGCTCCTTGGCATGCAGCTGGAGCCGGGTGATGTGTACGTCGTCGATAGCGGGGGTGGCGGGGGGTTCGGTGACCCGCTGGCGAGGCCCGCGGAAAAGGTAGCCGAAGACGTAAGGCTGGGGTACATCTCGTCGGAATCGGCCCGTAAGAATTATGGTGTCGCGCTGGATGACACGGGGGACCTGGATGCCGGGGCCACCCAAGCGTTACGCGGCCAGACAATCAACGCGCCGGTCGCGGACGACTAGGAAGCCAGCATTCCCTACATGAGGCACACGAACGCCAACGTCATACGTGGACCGGCTGTCATCCCAAGGCATCACTTCTCCGACTCTCCTTGGACGGCTGCGCCACGATCAATGAATACGGTCATCTTGGAATCGATTTGAGGGCAGAATGAGCACCAGCACTGCATCCGTTAATACTCCCCGGACCACTGGGGCAGACGCCATCACCGCTGAGATCGTTCGCAACGGCGTGGTCGCCATCACCGATGAGATGAAGACCAACCTGATGCGAACTGCATACAACATGATTGTATACGAGGCGCTGGACTTCACAGTGGGGCTGTTCGATGCGAAGGGGAATACGATTTCCATCGGTCTCGGACTGCCCATGTTCATCCGGGGACTGTCGGACGCCATCAAGGCCAAGCTGGAGTTCTATGGTCCTGATGGCATTCATCCCGGCGATATCCTGCTTACGAACGACTCCTACATCATGGGGAGCCACCTGAACCACATGATTTTCACCGTGCCCATTTTCTGGGAAGGTGAAATCGTGGCGTTCTCCTCGTCCATGGCGCACTGGCAGGATGTGGGTGGCGTGCTGGGCGGGGCTACCCGAGATATCTACTCCGAGGGGCTGCAGTTGCCCATTGTGAAGATTTACAAGGAGGGGCAGCAGGACCGGGAACTGACTGATATCATCCGGTCCAACGTACGCTTCCCCGACCTGGCCATGGGCGATTTTCGGGCGCAAGTGGCCTCCATCAAGACGGGCGAGCGCCGGTTTACCGAACTGCTGCAACGCTATGGCAAGGATGCGGTCCTAGGGAGCATCGACCGCATATACGACCAGAGCGAGAGGCTGGCGCGCTCCAGCGTGGCTACCATACCTAATGGCGTGTACGAGGCCGAGTCATTCATGGACGATGATGGCGTGTCCGTTGGACGGCCCATACCCATAAAGGTGCGGGTGGTTGTCGACGGCGAGGACCTGACCATCGACCTGAGCGATGTCAGCGGTCAGGTGGGAGGCTTCTACAATTCGGGCGCAACGGCGGGCCGCTCGGCTGCCGAGGTGGCGTTCAAGTGCATCACCAGCCCACTGTGGATGCCCATCAACTACGGTTCCTTCCGCCCTCTCAACGTGGTGTTGCCTCCGGGACGAGTGATCAGCGCCACCAAACCGGCTGCAACCCGCTGGTGGATGACCATACCCATGACGGTGGTGGACACCATCTTCAAGGCCATGGAGCAGGCAGTGCCGGAACGGACTATCGCCGGACATCACGCCGATCTGGTTTCTGCCAACACCTATGGCACGGACCCTCGCAACGGCCGGTTCTTCTTTGGATTCATCGGGCCGGCGGGTGGAGGATTCGGGGCCAAGCACAACGAGGATGGCATGAGCGCTACCATCTGCATCAACGATGGCGATACGCACAACGGTCCCGTGGAAGCCAGCGAAGCCAAGTCGCCTTTCATTGTGCGCGATTATCTTCTGCGCCAGGACTCGGGTGGGGCTGGCAGGCAGCGTGGCGGGCTTGGGTTGCGACGCTCCATCGAAACGCAGGCGCCCATTACGTTGAACACTCAGATTGAGCGCACGCACTGTGCACCCTGGGGACTGCAGGGAGGGAAAGAGGCCCTGCCCAACGGCATCATCGTACACAGAGCCGATGGCGAGACCATTCAACCCGACAACGGGAAGATCTTCGGTATGCAACTGGAAGCAGGCGAGGTCTATGTCATTGATAGCGGTGGCGGCGGAGGGTTTGGAGACCCCTTGGACCGGCCTGCGGAGAAGGTGGCCGAGGATGTGCGTCTGGAGTACATATCGACGGATTCGGCTCGCAATAACTACGGGATAGTTCTAGATGATGCGGGCAATCTGGATGAAGAAGCAACCAAAATCTTGCGCGCTGAGATGAGGAGTGGGCAGGTCGCTGGCGACTAGAGCGAACCAATCGGAAGTGGCTACTTGAAGTGCACCACCACCCGCTCATTAAGCAGGCGCAGGCACTTTAACTGGTGTTCGTAAGGAATACGCCGGCCGAAGTTGATTTCGTAGATCACCTTGCTCAAGCCTAGATCTTCGGTGAGTTGCCGGAGACGCTCCACGACGGAGTCCGGCGTGCCGTAGATAACCTTGTCCCTGAGCCAGTCGTCATAGGTCATGGACATGATCTGGGCCGCTTCCTCGCGCCAGTTGCCTGTGGTGCCCTGTCGCGAGGCGCTGCCAGCCACGCGCTCGCCGAGACGCATGATGGAACTGGCGGTGCTCTCCATGGGCTCGTTGTAGGCCTCCTCTTCTGTTTCCGCTACGTATACCGGCACACGCAGCCCAACGGAACCATCGCCCTCGTGTCCTGCCTCTCGCCAAGCGCGACGGTACTCCTCCATGTAGGGAGACAAGTCTCTCAGCGCGAAGGCCCGCGACGGGTTGACTATTATCGGATAGCCCATGCGCCCCACGATGGGGAAGGTCTCCGCTGAGGTAGCCCCCACGCTGATGGGGGGATGAGGCTTCTGGAAGGGCTTGGGTGTCACATTGAGGGTATCGCAGTGATAGTGTTCCCCTTCAAAGGAGAACTCATCCGTGGTCCATGCCTTGGTGATGACCTCCAGATACTCCTCGAAGCGTCCACGGCTTTCGGGAAAAGGAGAATTGAAGGCATCGTGGTGGTCGGGGAAGGTGCCCCGGCCTATTCCGAAATCCAGCCGACCTTGGCTGATATGGTCCAATGTAGCTCCGTCTTCGGCGAATCGCAGTGGGTTGCCTAGAGGGAGGCACAAGACTCCCATACCGATGCGCACACGTTGGGTGCGTGCGGCGATGGCTGCAGCCACGGTCATGGGCGACGACAGAACGCTGACCGGGGAGAAGTGGTACTCGGGCAGCCAGACTGCATCCGCGCCGAGGTTCTCCGCCTCATCGACCAATGAGAAGGCTTGGGCGAAGGCCTCTTGATCGCTGAGTCCTCCCGCGTACGGAAATTCTACGAACAGACCGAATTCCATGCTCCACTCCCCAGCGTCCCTCGGGGCACCGCATCGCGATGACCCACATTTTGCCAACGCAGTTTAGCTGAGTTTGGTGCGAAACGCATCCTGCTAAAGCACACCATACGATTGGCTAATATGGACGATTCCATTCAGTGAATTCATTGGAGTGGTGGCGCTAGGGCGAATCGTGTGATATAAGGGCGAAACCGCATTGCAGGCGGTAGCTTCGAACCTTCAATCGCTGATGGTCTAACCAAAACGGTAAAGGAGGTCTCGGAATGCCAAGGCATCTCAAGTCCAGCCTACTTTTGCCCGGATTCCTCATAGTCATTCTCGCAATGATCGTCGCTTGCGGTGAGGAGGTGACGGACACACCGGCACCAGCCGTCACGCAAGCGCCAGCTCCCACCGTAGCGGCGCCAGCCCCCGCAGCAACTGCTGCTGCAGCCGCCACCCCTGCCCCTGCCTCAACGGCGGCTCCGGTAGCTCCGGTGGCAACTGCTGCCCCGGCCGTCACACCCGAGGCGACCCCGACGCCCGCTGCGCCGCCGCCGCCGATCATGATGGAGCAGACGGGCACTTTCGACTTTTCCGTACCTGAGATGGGCCCACCGAATTTCGCCCTCGCCATCCAGGACTTCCAGCCCCAGAAGACCGATAACATAACCACCCACGAGGCCATGTTCGCCACCAGTCCCGATGGACTTACGATACCTCGGCTGGTGACTGATTGGGAGGTGGATGCCGCAGGCTTGGTTTACACTTTCTATCTGCGGGAAGGTGTTCCTTGGCACACCAACCATGGAGACTGGGGAAATTTCGACGCCGACGATTTCATCTTTTCTTGGCAGGAGGTGGCGATCCCCGGAGTGCCACACCCCATTGCTGGCGGGTCCCGTAGCATCTTCACATGCGACGAGTGCGAGATGACCAAGATAGACTCGCATACCGTTCAACTGACTCGGCCCACACCGACCATCCAAATTACATGGTACAGCCGGATGCCTCTGAGTTCCTCCCTCTCCATGCACAGCAAGAAACACCAAGATGCCAAGGGAACGGAGCCGGCTAACCTGGAGTCGGTCGGAACAGGCCCCTGGGTGTTGGTGGAAGCGAAGACAGGTGTGTCGCGGCGGTTCGAAGCTGTAGAGGAACACTGGAACAAGGCACCTGAATTCGCTGAAATGGTCTGGCATGAAATCCAGGAGGAGTCGACCCGGCTCGGCAACTTCCTGGTCGGCGACATCGACACTGGCTCGTTCACCTTGGAATCCATCCAAGCCATCAAGGACGAGGGCAGGAATGACGTCAAATTCATGAGCTTCCCCGGAGCCGTCAGCCTGTACCTGAACCTTCTGGGTCAGCAGTACTACACTGATCACCCCGACCACCTACCGGACGCAGACGGCAACATCCGTGTACCCCTTGATGAGAATGCCCACGATTGCTCCTTCGCATGGGTATCCTGCGACCGCGACACGACTAGTGCGGAATGGGACAAGGCGCGGAAGGTCCGCCTTGCGATGAACCACTCCATAGACAGGCAGAAACTCATCAATAACCTAGCCTTTGGTGAGGGGCAGCCCCTGTACCACACCTGGTTCAATGGCCACACTGGACGGATCCAACAGTTTGGTCTCGACGAGCTGACCTTCGAGTTTGACATAGGTTTGGCCAAGAGCTTAATGGAAGACGCCGGATATGCCGATGGCTTCGAGATCGACATGGCGCTCACGACCCGTCCGTCCCCAGGGGCAGTCGAGAATGGGCAGGCAATCTGCACCATGTGGCTGGAAATCAACATTGAGTGCAAGCAGCAGCCGAGGCCCTATTCCGAGTTCCGGCCTACACTGGTGAGCCGTGCTGCCAAGGGCACCAGCACACAGGCGACGATTGCCACTTTCGAGCCTTTGCGGACTATGCAGATTCTGTTCAACTCCACGAACTCCATCAACTTCGGTCTGGAGCACCCTGAGTGGCAGGCAATGCTGGAGGACGCTCTAAACACCATCGACGAAGAGGAGAGGTGGCGGAAACAGGCCGATATGGCCAAGTGGCTGTACGAGCATGCCTTGACCATAGTGACCTACGAGGCCAACCAGGTCTTCCCGTTGGGACCTGAAATCGACCGCTGGGAACCCATGGCCATCACCTTGGACTGGCTCAGCAACTTCGAGTACGTGCCTCACCGCCAGTAAGGGTAACGAGGGCAGCGCGAGTTTGGACTTGCCCAAGGGTTTGCAAGAGCGCCCCGGAACTGCCCGGGGCGTTTCTCTTTTCTTGGCTTCCGTTGTTAAGGAATGCGGAGATAGGTTTCCGAAATATGTCTATTTCTTTGTTGGCATCAAACAGTCTGTGTGCTATAAATGCCGAATCATTCAGTGTCCCGCGCTCGAACCTGCCCCTTGTGATCTATATCAGGCGCTAGAGGAGGTCCGGAAATGCAAAGGTACTTGAGATCACGCACACTTCTACCCGGAATACTCATCCTCATTCTTGCAATGCTCATCGCCTGCGGTGAGGAGGCGACAACGACACCCACGCCGACTGCCACGGCAGCAGCTCCCGCGGCGACAGCCGTCCCTGCTCCAGCAACAGCTGCTCCGGCAGCGCCAGCGACTCAGGCCCCGGCGGCGGCTACCGCTGCACCCGCAGTAGCTGCAACAGCGGCTCCGGCAGCCACACCCACTGCGGCCCCAGCACCAGCTGAGACGCCAGCGCCAATCATGGTGGAGCAGACGGGCACTTTCGACCACTCGGTGCCTGAAATGGGCCCACCCAATTTTGGCCTGTCCATCCAGGATTACCAACCTCAGAAGACTGACGGGGTTACCACCCACGAGGCCATGTTCGGCACAGCCACCGACAGCAACGTAGTTGTCCCCCGGCTGGTTACCGAGTGGAACGTTGACCCCACCGGCTTGACTTACACCTTCAATCTGCGCCAGGGAGTGCCATGGCACGACCATCTCGGCGATTGGGGAGAATTCAACGCGGACGACTTTATATTCACCTGGCAGGACGTTGCCGTACCCGGAGCGCCTCATCCCATCGCGGGTGGCTCACGCCGCACCTTCACCTGTGAAGGATGCGAGATGGTGAAGCTGGACGAATATACGGTGCAGCTTACGAGGCCCACCCCCACCATCCAAGTTACCTGGCACAGCCGCATGCCCGTAGGGGCTTCGCTGTCCATGCACAGCAAAAAGCACTATGACGCAAGGGGCACAGAACAGGCGAATTTGGAGTCGGTGGGCACGGGCCCGTGGATACTAACTTCCGCTACCAGTGGCGTGGACCGCCGTTTCCAAGCAGTGAAGGACCACTGGAACAAGAGTCCCGAATTCGCCGAAATGATCTGGCACGAGATCCGCGAGGAGTCGACCCGGTTGAGCAACTTCCTAGTGGGCGTCATTGATACCGGATCCTTCACTTTGGAGTCCATCGAAGCCATCAGGGGTGAGGACCGTGAAGACATCAAGTACATGAGCTTCCCCGGAGCGGTTGGCGTGTACATCAACCTCTTGGGGCAGCAGTATTACACTGACCATCCCCACCACCACCCTGATGCCAACGGCGATATCAGGATCCCCCTCGCCGACAACGCGTTTGATTGCTCATTCGCTTGGGTGTCCTGCGACCGCGATACTTCCAGCGCGGAATGGGACCAAGCGCGCAAGGTACGCCGTGCCATGAACCATGCCATTGACCGCCAGAAGCTGGTGAATAACCTGGCTTTCGGCGAGGGTCAGCCACTGTACCACCAGTGGTGGAACGCCCATGAAGTGCGTATGCAGGAGAACGGGATGGCCGACCTGACCTTCGAATACGATCCCGCGTTGGCAAGGCAGCTATTGGACGAGGCAGGTTATGCCGATGGCTTCGAGATTGACATGGCCCTCACCGTCCGGCCGTCACCCGGCGCCGTGGAGAACGGAGAGGCAGTGTGTACCATGTGGCTGGAGGTCGGGATAGACTGCCAGATAGCCAACCGTCCCTTCTCTGAGTTCCGGCCGACTCTGGTGAGCCGGGCAGCCAAGGGCGCCAACACCCAAGCCAGCGTCTCCACTTTCGAGCCGTTGCGCACTATGCAAATCCTGTTCAACTCCACCAACTCCATCAACTTCGGACTGGAGCACCCAGAATGGCAGGCGTTGATGGACAAAGCCTTGGCTACGGTGGATGAGGATGCGAGATGGGAGGCGCAGGCGGACATGTCAAGGTGGCTCCATGAGCATGCCATGACTATCGTCACCTACAGTGCCAACAATGTCTTCCCGGTGGGCCCTGAAATCGATGCGTGGGAACCCATGGCTGGCACCTACGACTGGCTGAGCAACTTCGAGTACGTGCCGCGCCGCCAGTAGTCAGAAGAGGCGAATTGTCAAAGAAAGAGAGGGGCCCCCGGAACTTCCGGGGCCCCTCTGCTGCTGCATGGCTTGTGACTCACGGGGTACTTCCCTGTTCCCGCCCGTTGGCATTCTATGGCTAGGCCATCTCGTGCCACTTGGCCATATGCTGACGATGAGTCTCCAGGTAGGCGCCGGGCTGGAAGTGCGTGTCGTAGAAGTCCAGGTCGATGTGCTGGGCTTGCACGTACGGGCCTGCCATCATGGTGGGGATGGTGCCGGGGAAGCGTCCGTAGGTGTCATAGATGTACTGGGCTACTTCCCCTAGACATTCGATGAACTCCTCGCTGTAGCGCACCACGCTGCCCTTCACCTCGTCGGTCCGGGCAAAAGCCCCCTCGGTCTTGGGGTCGTAGGTGCCCCCCTCGCCGAACATCTTGGTCACCAGTTCCCGCGCCGCCGTGCGCATGTCGGGATACCGTGGTGGACACATTGTCTCGAAGTGCCCGTCGAGTCCGATCGGATTGGGTCCGGTGTAACGGTCATCGCTTACGAACCGGAACCCCATGCCGGGCACACCCTCGTCGGCGTACGCCCCCATTGCGCTGAGGCCGTTGATGCCGGTGTACAACCAGCCGCCGAGCCCCATGGCCTGCATCGACAGCACCGCGTTGTGCCCCATGATGGAGGTGGAGGTGTTGGCGGCTAACGACAGGTTGTGCTCCAGAGATGAAATTGATGCCTGCCTGCTCTCCCACAGCATTCCCGAGCGGACGTAGGGCTCGATATTGCCAGCGGGTCGGCCTGCGATGTCATCGTATATCTGGTAATGGTTCATCAGGCTCAGGGTCAGGATTTGCAGGAAGTATTCTGAGAGGTCCGCCACCGGCATCAGCAGCGTGGAGCCGGGGAAGTTGGCGTTCCAAAGGTTGTGCTCGTGCAGGTGCGGAGCCTCTCGCGGAAGTTCCAGTCGCTTATCCGATATCTTGGTGGTGGAATCCCGGAGTTGTTGGGTGATGGTCCGCAGGTCGCCCATGTCTTGGGAGGGCTGGCTTACGGCGGGAGGCAAGTCAGCTGCACTCACCATGTAGATGCCGTCGTCGTCGGTGTAGAAGAGCTGGAGGCTGCCAACGCGGGTGGGGTAGGTGTGCCCGCTGAACCGCAGCGTATAGCTAGGGTAGGCGTTGGGAGACGATGTGGAGAAAGGCACACCGAAATGCCAGCCTGTAACTCCCGTGGCGGCGCATATGAGGATGGCCTGTTCTGTCTCCGATAGCGGCAAAGGTTCGTACTCGGACTTGAAGGCCAGAGGCCCGCCCGGCACCTCCATCCCCATGGCGAAGCGACGTGCCCGCCGGCCGGTCAGCGCCTCCCCGAGAGGAAAGTCCCAAACCTGCTGGAAAAAGTCGTCCTGTCCAGGAAACGCATCGGCCATGGCAAACCTCCCAAAGCACAAGCTACGGCAGCAAGCTACTTTCGCAGCAGCAGGATGTCAAGGCGGCGGTGGATGTATGGGCTAAAGCAAGAGTAGCCCCCAGCGCTTCGACGCTTTGTCAATGTGACAATCTGTACTTGAGTGCGGTGTCTGTCGGGGAAGTAGAGCGGGGGATAGCGCGCGAAAGTGGACGAGGCCCGGTATTTGCTCGCACTCTAGTCACAAGGCTGGATAGCGTGCTTGCTTTGTACAACAACCACATTCTCCCTGTGGACATAGCGTCGGCGCGGCGCTGGGGAGGCTTGTCGGATGTTCTTGGGCACAGTAGCGTTGATTCGCTGATCGCTGCCATAGCACTGGAACACGGCCTGACGGTGTGACCAGGAATGTGCGCCATTTCCAACCGCCAGGAGTGCCGGTGATAGACCCGTCCCAAGAGTCATTCGAGCTCAAATGGGTTCCTCGGGCATCACTGGACTAACTCGCACCGATATGTACACAATGGCTGAAAGCTCGAGTCATTCGAGAGACCGGAAGGCTAGGAGACCACATGGCAGTAACTCGCATCACCATCGAATCCCGAGAGCCCTTTGCTGCAGGCCAAACCTTCGGCGAGGTGGGCGCCTATGAGCTACTCATCGGTACCCTTGAGTTCGCAGTCGACCCGACCCACCCTGATAACGCGCTCATCACCGACATCGAGTTGGCGCCGCGCGATGCTTCAGGGAAAGTCACCTTCAGCTCCAACTTCCGGCTGCTGCGTCCTGTCGATCCCGTAAAGGGCAACCACCGTCTCTTGTTGGACGTGCCCAACCGGGGCCGGGGGCCCATCCTGCGCAACTTCAACGATGCCCCAGACGTGCCCGCCGATTCGGCTCCGGACCCAGGTAACGGATTCCTCATGCGCCAAGGCTACAGCATCATCTGGTGTGGCTGGCAGCATGACTCTCCCAGCAGTCCCGGAGTCCTGCGACTCAATGGCCCAGAGGCCATGTCTGGCGGAGAGCGAGTCAGTGGCCGGCTCATGGTTACATTTCAGAACAATGCGCCCAGCCAGGTACAGTATCTGGCCGACCGTATTCACATGGCGTACCCAACCAACGACCTGAACGACCAAGAGGCATTCCTGACGCAGCAGGACTACGAGGATGGCCCCGAGGAGATTATCCCTCGCAGCCAGTGGTCATTTGCCAAGCTGGCAGACGGAACGCCTGTGCCCGACCCTTGCCATATCTACATGGCTGCCGGCTTCATTCCGGGCAAGGTCTACCAGTTGATCTACTCCACCACCGGTGCGCCCCTAGGTGGGCTTGGGCTGCTGGCCACCCGAGACTGCGCGTCGTTCCTTCGCTACGGCTCCACTTCGCAGGGTAACCCGTGCGCTGACAGCTTCGAGTACGCCTACGCCTTTGGCTCGTCCCAGAGTGGACGGTTCCTGCGCAAACTGCTGCATCTGGGACTGAACGTGGACGAAGAAGGGCGCACCGTTTTCGACGGGCTCATACCCCACGTTGCCGGTGCCAAGCACGGAGAGTTCAACCACCGCTTTGCTCAGCCCTCCAGCCAAGCCAGCCGTAGCCCCAACAACGCCTTTCCTTACAGCGACCTGCCCCAGACCGACCCCGAGACGGGGTGCACCGACGGCGTGCTGGCGCGATTGTCCGAGCGCGGTGCCGTGCCCAAGATCATCTATACCTACACCTCCTCCGAATACTGGGGAGGTGGAGGATGCCTGACTCACATCGATCTGCAAGGCAAGCGCGATCTGGACGTGCCCGATAATGTTCGCATCTACCAGTTCGGTCGGGTACAGCACCCCTTGCCCTCCCCGGAACTCCGGTACTTCGATCCAGCCAACGGCGCCCGAGGCCAACACTACTTCAACAACGTTGACTACAGGCCCCTGCTGCGGGCTGCTCTCGTTGCTTTGGACCGCTGGGTTAGCGCGGGTGAGGCTGCCCCACCCAGCAAGCATCCGCGTCTCAGCGACGGTACGGCTGTTGCGCCGGAGCAGACGGCCTCTGCATTTGCGTCCATTCCCGGTGTCGGCTTCCCTCGCGCGTTCCGGAAATTTACCCGCATCGACTTTGGCCCTCAGACGGGTGTAGCCACCAATCACCCGCCCAAGATAGGCTCTCCCTACCCGAACATGGTCTCCTCAGTGGACGGTGATGGCAATGAGACCAGCGGGGTCATCATGCCGCAAGCGGCGGTGCCCCTAGCCACCTACACCGGCTGGAACATCCGTCATGCCGAGATAGGCGGAGAGGGGCATATCCTCTCAACCGGGGGCGGTACCGGAGGCACCCTGATCGGCTCCATAATCCCGCTTGCCGCTACCAAGTCCGAGCGAGAGTCCGCGGGCGATCCCAGACTATCCATCGAAGGGCGGTACTCCTCCCAGGAGGTCTACCTTGAACAGGTGCAGGCCGAGGCCGAAAGGATGGTCGCTGACGGCTATCTACTGGCGGAAGACCTGCCAACGGTCCAAGAGCAAGCGTCCCGCCACTATGAGCAGATGGTTGCCCTAGCGAGAGAGGTAGGGGTGCCAGCCGACTAAAAGGCCTCATGTCCCGTTCTGGGGCTAACGCAGTCTCATCGGAGGATGACGTTCGCAATGCTCCCCATGGTCGCAGAGCGCCTAGCAGACCTCGAGACAGCCTGCCGCACCTACCACGTACAGCGGCTGGAGATGTTCGGCTCTGCCTCTAAAGGTACGCACCAACCGGGTGTTAGCGATCTCGACTTCCTTGTCGAGTTCCATGAAATGTGCGAGGGCAGCTATGCCAACGCGTACTTTGGTCTGCTTGAGTTGTTGGAAACGCTTTTTGAATGCTCCGTTGACCTCGTAGTTGATTCTGCCATCAAAAACCCCTACTTCAGGCAGGTAGTAGACCAGACTAAAGAGTTGGTCTATGGAGCTTGAGTCCAAGTCACTACTCTATGACATCCTACAGGCCGTGGAGCGTATCGAACGGTTTATTGGGGACGCGACCTTCGACGATTTCGAACGGGATGATATGATGCGTTCTGCAGTCGAGAGGCAATTCGAGATAATCGGCGAGGCGATGAACCGGCTTACTCAAAGAGACCGTGCGCTCACCCTGCAAATCTCCGATGTCTCCAGAATTATTGGCTTCCGTAATCAGTTGGTCCACGGCTACTCCTCAGTGGATGAGCGCATAGTATGGGATGTGATCCTGGGCAACCTGCCGACACTGTGGAAACAGGTGGATGCTCTCTTAAGAGAAGAATGACTGACCACCAACAAACGGCATCAGCCACAGCCCAGATGAATCCCCATCCCCTCAGCACTACCGCGAGGCGCGTAGTCCAGAATGTGGAACGCGTCATCGTGGGGAAGGGGGATGTGGTGGAGCTCATGCTGGTGGCGCTGCTGTGCGAGGGTCATGTACTCATCGAGGATGTGCCCGGCATCGGGAAGACCATGCTGGCGCGCTCCATCTCTCGCTCTCTCGATTGCACATTCCGGCGTGTGCAGTGCACGCCTGACCTGCTGCCTGCCGACATCACTGGCACCTATATCTACAACCAGCGTACCTCAGACTTCGAGTTCCGGCCCGGCCCCATCTTCACCCAAGTGCTGCTGGCCGACGAAATCAACCGCGCCACCCCGCGCACCCAGTCCGCATTGCTGGAAGCCATGGAGGAGAGGCAGGTGACTGCTGAGGGCGACACTCGCGCCCTGCCAAGGCCCTTTGTCGTGTTGGCTACCCAGAACCCCATAGAGCTTGAGGGGACTTTCCCATTGCCCGAAGCCCAACTCGACCGTTTTCTGATGCGCGTCAGCATGGGCTACCCCACTGAAGAGGACGACCGTATCATCCTGGACCGGTTTGCCGAAGGCAGCCCTCTGGACGAGTTGCCAGCCGTCTTGCATACCGACGACCTGTTAAAACTCCAGCAGGAGTGCCGTCGCGTGCGGGTGGAGGACAGCATTCGTGAGTACATCATCGCACTCGTCCATGCCACCCGGACTCATTCCCAAGTCGAGCTCGGAGGTAGCCCGCGGGCCATGCTCGCGCTCTTCCGTTCAGCCCAAGCCTTGGCCTCCGTCCGCGGCCTAGGATACGTCCTTCCCGACCACGTGAAGTATCTGGCCCCGTATGTATTGGAGCACCGTATCCTGCTGCGCACCCAGAGTCATCTGCGCGGGTTGGCTACGTCGGAAGTGATGCGGGAGGTCTTGGACTCAGTGCCAGTCCCAGCCGAGCCTGTGGATGCGGATCCTGTCCGGGGGCCCACCACCACCGAGGGTATAGCGGAGGAGGGCGTAACAGGTGAGGGCGCAACCGGCACGGATGGACCGGAGTGCTAGGCGGCTACTGGCTGCTGATTACAGTGGTCCTGCTGCTTTTGGCGGGGCTGCTGAAACAGACGCCCCTGCTCCTCGTCGCCCTCCTCTTCTTCCTCACCTCGGGTACAGCCCGCCTCTGGTCGCGTTATTCTCTGGCCCGGCTGACCTACTCACGCCGTCTCGGCAGCCCCAAGGTCTTCTGGGGAGATACCGTCACTCTCGACATAACCGTGGCCAATGAGAAGATGCTCCCCCTGCCTTGGGTGCATGTGGAGGAGGAGCTGCCAATGGAGTTGGATGCCTTGGCAGGCACCGTTGACGTTGGGGCCAAGGCAGGACGCAATGCTCTGACCACCACGTTGTCCCTCGGTTGGTATCACCGGCGCAGCCGCCGCTACCCCATGCGGTGCCTCAACCGCGGCGTCTTCTCCTTCGGCCCCACTCTCATACAGTCCGGCGATCTCTTCGGCTTCTTCCGCAACGAGACTGTGGTCGAAACCACCGACAGGCTCATCGTCTACCCGCCCATCGTGCCTCTGGAGCAGCTTGGCATTCCGTCGCGAGACCCTTTTGGGGACCTGAGAGTGCGCCGTCATCTCTTCGAAGACCCAGTGCGCGTCGCAGCCACCCGCGATTACATGCCCGGCGACCCGTTACGACGCATCCATTGGAAGAGCTCGGCCCGCATGGCGCGTCTTCAGACCCGCACCTTCGACCGCACCACCAGCATCGACATGGTGCTTTTCCTCGATACTCGCACGATGCAGGTCGCGCATCTTGGACGCGTACACCAGCTTCTGGAAATGGCAGTGATCACCGCCTCTTCCGTAGCCAATCACTCCTCCTCCAACGGCTACCGCGTCGGTTTGATGGCCAACGAGCCCATGCACAACGACAACAGGTTCATACGGCTTCCGCCCTCGCAACACCCCGACCAGTTGCAGCACATGTTGGAACTCCTAGCCCACATACGCGGGTTCCCCTTCCTTACCATGCCCCAACTCTTGGAGCGAGAGGCCCGCAGCCTCTCCTGGGACGCTACCCTCGTGGTCATCACCGCCGTACCCGATGAACCTCTGGTGTCTTCCATACACCGGTACCGGAGGGCTGGGCGTCGCGTGGCCCTAGTCGTCATCGGAGGCGAAGTGCCTCCCCGGGATGGGACTGGCATGCCCACTTACCACGTCTCGGATGAGGTGCCTTGGCGTGATCTGGAGTCCATTAGACTGCAGGCCGCCCAAACTACAGGAGCTACCCACGGGACATACCTATCTGCTGGTGCGGTACGGGCATGAGCAGTCCAAGGACGCCTTCCACTATCACGATGGTGCGGATATTGGCCCTGCGCCAGCTCTTGCCTTGGCTCACCACCTTGATTGAAACGCTATGGGTCTACCCATGGGTGCTTTTCGTCAGCCGGTGGGACATGCTGAAATGGGACGACCCGCCCCTCAGCCTGGGTTCTGCTATCGTCCTAGCCTTTGTGGCCCAAGGCGTCTCCGCCTTGGGCCTCGGCGCCAACTGGACCCTGAACACCGTTCGCACCATGGTGCTGCCTGCACTGGCATTGTTGCTGCTTGTGCTCACCCTCTCCGGGATCGGCAGCGGTCTGGCATTCTGGTCCGGTGAGTGGGTGGAACACACTGTGAACAACGTCTCGGCCCTGCTGGGAGGCCTTGGATTTGGCGTAATCCTTATGTGGCGCGGGATTTCCGTCGGCCGTGATGCCACGCTGGTCGACGGGCTGTATGGTCGCTTCACCGTGGGGCTCATCAGCCTTGTCTTCTTGGGGATGGTCTGGGGGGCCGTTGCCACAGAGGACGAATTGCGGAGCGTGTTCTCCGTGATTGGCATCTACGTCCTAGGCTTTTTCGCCACTGGGCTTCTGGCCATGGGCTTGGCGAACCTGCATATCATAGGCGCACGCGCCTCGCGCAGCGGGGACAGCTTCAACCTCCTGGACCGTCGATGGGTAATCACCCTCTTGGGCGCAGTCCTGGTCATTGCCCTGCTTGCTCTGGGGGTGGCCAGCGCATTCTCCCTGCAGGTCGTGCAATTTCTGGTAAGCGTGCTTACAACAGCGGCCGATGCTGTGCTCACAGCATTCCTGTACGGAATCATCCTGCCCATAACCTTGGTCGCCAGCGGCCTTATCTACATTTTCGACTTCATATTCAGTTGGATCGGCTCCGGCGAGCCCCCTCCACCGCCGGACACGACTCTATTCCAAGAAATCGAAACCGCGGTTGGAGATGAGTCGGGCCGTGGATTCCCTCGTGGAGCCGTTCTGGCCATCAAGTGGGGATTGCTGGCTCTGGGCATTGTTGTGGCTGTGGCACTGCTGGCCTTCGCGCTTTTCCGGCAGCGACGAGCTTCCAGCGAGGAGGCGGACGTCGAGGAATATAGCGAGTACTTCTGGTCGTGGCAGGCATTCAAGGCCGAGCTGCTTGCTATCCTGAACAGGCTGCTGAGTCGTATTCTGCGAAGGCGAGCTCCCGCCAGCGTACTTGCATCTCCCCCTCCAGCGGCCATAGCCCCGGACGATGTGCCCCAACTTTTCTCCATCCACGAGATATACCGTGGGTTGCTTTGGGAGGGACGCATGGCTGGTGTGGGGCGCAACCCGCCTGAGACTCCCTACGAGTACCAACAGAGGCTAGTCACGTACGCTGGGCCCGCGTCAGAAGACCTCGGCGCCATCACGTCCGCATACGTGTCCTCCCGCTATGGCGGAACATCCATTGCAGGACAGCATCTTGCCCACCTCAATCGCCTCTGGCGGCGCCTGCGCACCGCCCTGCGCACACCACCGGGCGCAAGACAAAGCGAGCCCGGCGAGGATGCAGGTTAGCCAGCGTTCTCCCGGCCCCGCTCCATCAGTTCGGCCCAGCGGTTGTAAAAGGCTCGGTGATTGATTTCGCTGTACCTGGAGTCGCTGGCTCCAGCCATCAACTCTTCATCGAACCGCTCGTGCCCCAGCCCCATCAGGTTGTTCACTGGGACCCGCTTGGACATAAACCCGCGGCTTGTCAGCGTACACTCTTGCCAGTTGTCCATGTCGTCCTGCTCGAATGCACCCGATGGACCGGTGCCTCTGAGCCCCGACGCACGCAGCGCTTCTTTCACCTCAGCTGGAGCCGCCTTGTCAGCGTACGACCAGGACCATGCCTCGATCTTGTCCGGCCCTCGAGGGTGCCACACGCGGAAGGCACGAGCGCTTGCGCGTGCCACAGCGAAGTTGGGGAACACGGTGCACACGATGGGCTGCACCAGGTTGGAACGCGGCCCCAGACGCGCCTCCACCTCGTCACGTATGCTCTGTTCGTAGTCATCAATGGCTTGGACGGGAGGCTCGGCTGACCTGCCCGGCCCAATAGTCAAGAGCCCGTGGCCGTTGCCCGGCGACACCATGGTGCCCTGTGCCGTCTTCTGTGCGGTGGGCGTGCGAGTGAAGCCTGCCGTCACTCCTGAAAGGTGAGTCCACGGCACATGGTAGGAGTCAGCCCCCGAGTTCTCGGCAGAGAACTTCCAGTTGCACGGGATAATCCACTTGTGTACCCCGCCCACAACTTCGATGCCTCCCTCTCGCCTATCTACGAAGGTATCCAGGTACCAAGCCATCTCACCCAGGTAGTCCACTAAAGGCGGCGCCTCAGCGTCGAAGGTGGCGAAGTAGAAGCCCTTGTAGCTGTCGAGCTGTGCTACGGGGACCAATCCCCACTTCGAGGTGTCAAGCTCGTCGTAGTACGCCTCCCTCAGGCTGGGCACGGCTATCAACTTCCCGTCATTGCCGTATGTCCAGCCATGGTAAGCGCAGACGAATGCCGACGCATTCCCCAAGTCGGCCCGGCACACCCGGTTGCCACGATGCCGGCAAACGTTGAGAAAGGCATGCACTCTGCCATCGCCGTCGCGGGTCACCAGCACAGGGTCCTCGCCCATGTAGGTGGAGAAGAAGTCGCCGGGCTGGGCCACTTGGCTCTCGTGGCACAGGAATAGCCAGCAGTGGGCGAAGATACTCTCCAACTCCTGCCGGTATATCTCCTCGCTGGAGAATATCTGCCGGTCTACAAGTCCTCCATCCGCGCTGACCATCCCCCTCACGTCAGTAGCCATTGCATACATCTCCTCTTGCCAACAATGGAGGCATTGGACTTGCTCCGCTCAACGCACCTTACCACACAGCATGCCGTTACGCCCTGTGTCGCATTCCACTATAATCGCAGCTAGACAAGACCCCTATTCAACATAACTCACGGACTACACACCTCCATCCCGTCCGGAGGCTCTCATGCACCAGGGATATAAGGTCATCGACATGGACACCCACATCGGGCCCGACTTCGACGTGCTGTGCGAATACGTCGACCCCAGCATGCGGGAACTGGTTGTGGAGATGGACCGGTACCGCCAAGCCAACGGCCGCAACATCGCCGTAGCGCCTTACCAGTGGACCCGCTACGCAGGGCAAAAACCCCACGAGAAACCGGAAATCGTGGCAGGCGGCGAAACAGGCTGGCGAAGGCAGAGCCGTGGCACCGGGGGCTACCACCGCGCCGATCCCCGTCCCGGTGTCGAGGACAAGGACTCCCAAGCCCGATTGCTGGACATGGACCGCGAAGGACGTGACATCGACCTCATGTACCCCGGCAACTGGGCCCCGCCCCTCGTCACCCTCGACCCCTTGCTGCAGCAAGCCCTCTACGGCGCCTTCCACCGCTACATTCAGGAGTTCTGCAGCGCCGACCCCAGCCGCCTGAAAAGCATGGCCCTACTCCCTTGTGGCGACATCCCTTGGTCGGTGTCCGAGCTTCGTTCGCTGGTCGAAGAGAAGTGGCTGGCTGGCGTGTGGTTGATGTTGCCCGAAGACATGCCCATCGACGACCCCGACCTCGACCCTCTCTACGACTTACTGAACGAGTACCACCTGCCCATCCTCGACCATAGCTTTACTTCCGAGCCGCCCTTCTGGCCCGGGTACCGTGACGTATGGGACAATCCTGTCATGGTGCGCACCGCCTCCCACCCATGGCGCGCCGCCCGCTGGCTCACCTACCTCATCATCGGGCGCGTGTTCGACCGCTTCCCCAACCTGAACGCTGCCGTTGCCGAGGTGGGCCACGGCTGGCTGCCCCACTGGGTTACACGCCTCGACGCCATGATCGACTACGTGGCCTCGGAGACTGTCCCCGTCCTCGAATACAAGGCCGCCGAGTACGTGAAGATGGGACGCTTCGTGTGCCCCTGTGAGCACTTCGAGGGCCCCGAGATGACCAAAGCCTGCTACGACTTACTCGGCGAGGAGTGCTGGTCTTTTCAGTCCGACTACCCCCACAAGGAAGCTGCCTTCCCCGAGACCGCCAGCATGATCATTGACTGGCCCATCTGGCAGGAACTGGGTGACCAAGCCCTGCAGAAGCACATGCACGGCAACGCCGAAAGAGTCTTGCGCCTGCTGTAGAATGCGGACAAGCAGTCTTGCATTAATGAACCAAGATTCGTGGAACAATCGATTAGGGAGTCTGGACAAAGTGGCAACGCCTGCGAGACATAGGGAAATCAGCGCAGAGTTTTTGGATCATGCCGAAGTGGAGTATCAGAAAGGCGACATGCTTCAGGCATCAGAAAAGGCGTGGGGCGCCATAGCCCACTACTCCAAGGCAGTTTCGGAGGAGCAGGGCTGGCAGCATCGGTCTCACTTCGACCTGCGCAAGAGCACTCTCCGCTTGATTGAATCTGCGGATGACCCTGGCCAGTGCTTGCGTTATTTCTGGATAATGGAGCGTCTCCACATCAACTTCTACGAGGAACAGTTCTCTGCGGGAGAAGTGCGCTTCGCACTCGACGATACACATAGGCTGATGGACGCCCTCAAGGTGGCTGAGAGTCGACTGTAGACCCTGCGCTCTTGCGTAGCGGACAACTCTAACGGCCCCGCTAATCCCACACGGAGGAACATCCATGCCAGCGAGAACCGGCCAGCAATACCTTTCAGGCCTCCGTGAAAACGCGGCCGAAGTCTATATTTCCGGCAAGCAGGTCGAAGATGTGACCACCAATTCCTCTCTGTGCAATGGGGCTGCCAGCGTCGCCGCCCTCTACGACATGCAGTATCAGGAGGGACTGTGTGACGAGATGACCTACGCCTCACCTACCTCCAGAGAACCCGTCGGCCTCTCCTTCATCACACCCCGTACTCACGAAGACCTCCAGCGACGCCATACCATGATGTCCCGCTGGGCCCAAGCCAGTTGCGGGATGATGGGCCGCAGCCCCGACTTCATGAACGTCACCTTCATGGCCATGGCCGCTGCTGGCGACTTCTTCGCCCAGAACAGGCCCGAATTCAAAGACAACGTCCAGAATTACTACGAGTACATCCGCGAGAATGACCTCACTCTCACCCACACCCTGGTCAACCTGCAACGCAACCGTTCCCCCATGGCCACTCCTCTGGTCGATCGCACCGACGTAGCCCTCAAGGTCGTGAAGCAGTCCGAATCGGGCATGGTGGTGCGCGGGCCACGCGTGCTGGCCACTCTAGGACCCCTAGCTGATGAAATCGCTGTGTATCCGGCCCTCAATCATCAGTTGTCCCTTGACGCCCAGAAAGACTACTCCTTCGCCTTTGCCATACCCTGCAACACTCCCGGCCTCAGTTTCCTCTGCCGCGAAAGCTTCGATGTGGGGCGCTCCCATTTCGACCACCCTCTCGGCTCCCGCTTTGAAGAGATGGACGCCATAGTTTTCTTTGACGACGTGTTCGTCCCTTGGGAGCGAGTCTTTTTGCTAGGCGACGTGCAGATGTGCAACGACTTGCCCGTGACCACCAACCGCTCGATCCATGCTGGACATCAGGTGGTGACTAAGCAGGTGGCCAAGTGCGAGTTTGTCCTAGGGCTGGCCAACTTGATGGTACGTACCCTTGGGTCTGGCAAGATGCCAGCAGTGCAGCAGATGATGGCTGAACTTATCGAGAACCTCGAAGTCGTCAAGGCATGCCTCCGCGCCGCCGAGGCCGACGCCGCCATTGACCAATGGGGCGTCATGTGCCCTGCCCGATTCCCCTTGATGGTCGCCCGGAACCAGTTCATCCGCATGTATCCGCGCATGGCCGAAATACTGCACCAGCTTGGCTCCAGCAGCCTCATGGCCATCCCTACCGAGGCCGATTTCAACGGTCCCCTCGCCGAGCACATCACGACTTATCTCGACACCGACACCACTTCAGCAGAAGAGCGCGTTCGAATTTTCCGCTTGGCATGGGACACCTGCTGCAGCGCTTTCGGCACTCGGCAAGTCCTCTACGAACGCTACTTCGGTGGCAACACCCTCCAGAACTCCGTCCTGCTGTACAACCTCTACGACTCCGACGCCCTCAGCGACCGCGTCCTTGAGTTTCTCTCCCAGGAGTGAGCCCCTACAAGCCATCCACCAGCCTCCGCGCCCACTCCGCGACCCCCTCATCCATCACCAGCTTGTCAGCAAACGGCTGCCCGAACGGTCGTGTCGCATCAATACCCATCTTGGACGTTATTCCAGCGTCGTCCGCCGACGGATCAAGCACCGTCCCCATTGAGCCCTCTATCACCACCAAGTCGAGGTTTGCTTGGAACCGCGTCGCCATAGCCCACAGCACTTCACCCTCGTCATATACATCCACATCATCATCCACCACGACCACCAGCTTGATGTAGTGGTCCACCCCCAACGCAATCGATATCACATGCTTGGCCTCGCCGGGCCGTGTCTGACGCAGCGACACAAACGCCACAAAGGCACTGGCCCCAGCTGTGGGAATGCTCACTGCGGTCACTCCGGGAATAGTGCGTCGCAGCGCCCGTGTGACCTCCGCCTCCCGCACTGCCGAAAGAGTGCTCACATGGTCCGCCGACCTGCCCGAAGCGATGCTCTGGAACCACGCGTCCTCCCGCATGGATATGGCATCCACCTCAAACACATGCTCAGTGCCACGCCCCGAAAAATATCCCGTGAACTCCCCGAACGGGCCCTCAGGCTCCCGCGTCTTTGCCAGTATCCGCCCCTCAATAACGATCTCGCTCCAAGCGGGCACCTCCAGGTCAATCACCGAGCACCGCGCCACCTGCATCGGCTCCCGGAACAGCCCGCCGCAGGCCTCGTACTTGCTGACTCCTGGTGGCGGGTACGACAGCGACCCCATCCCGATCAACGGATGCAGCCCAAGACAAATGGCAGCGGGCATATCCTCGCCCTTTTCCTCATACCGCCGCTGGTACTCGAACATCCTGCGCCGCGAGTGCAGACTGCACCCCATCTTCCGGGCACCCTTCACCTGCAGCCTGTGATACCCCTCCGTCACCACTCCGGTGTCGGGATGCTTGGCCACCAGCATCCCCGCCGTCAGATAGGGCCCTCCATCACCCGGGAAGTACGTGGGAATGGGCAACTGGTCCAAGTCTGCATCCCCCCCAACACGCACAACCTGCCGGAAAGGTGGCTCCTCAATCACCACGGGCTGGATGTAGTTCTCCAGCCTGTGCGCATACTCCTCCGACAAGCGCGACTCCTGCACCTCAAGCGCCTTCGCCAGAGTGCGGCGTCCAGCCATCACGTTACAGACCACTGGTATCTCGTGGCCCCGCACGTTCTCAAAGATGATGATGGGGTAGCGTCCGCGCCTCTCGTACTCCAGCGCCAAGGCCATCATCTGGTACTCCAAATCCACCTGCTCGGACGCGCGTACCACGTCATGCGGATACTCCGCCTCGAACTCCCTGATGAAGCTGCGCAGGTCCTGCTCCATGTTACTACCCATCCCCAGCAACGATTTGGCGCTCATTGTAGCCCGTATGCCCCAGCGCGGCCTGTTTGACGCTTCGGCTGGCTTCAAGCTAGACTAATGCTGCAAATCGACACCACCCCTCAGGAGGAATCAATGCCCATCAATCTGTCTCGAATCGGACACGTTGCCATGCGAGTCTCCGACTTGGAGCGATCCAAGAACTGGTACTCCGAGGTTCTCGGCTTTACCGTAATGGAGCAGGACATCGAGCATGGCGACGATGTTTTCATGAGCCTCGGCCGCCCCAACGACGGCCATGTGCTGGACATCGTCCAGGTAGAGAGCCCCGACTCCGCCAGCCCGGCCCCCGACCGCAACTCCATCGGCATCGCCCACATAGCCCTCAAGGTCGACACCCACGACGACCTCAAGGGCGCCTACGAGCACCTGCTGGCCAAGCAGGTCACCATCGACCGCATGATTGAGCACGTCAACCAGCGCAGCATGTATTTCGCCGATCCCGACGGCAACCGCATCGAGATCTACTTCGAGTACCCCACCTCCAAGGAACTCTTCGAGCGTGGCCGCGGCGACCGCGACTTCATCTTTGACCTCGACGATCCCCTACCCACTTGGGCTCACGAAGTCCCCGCCGACTGGGACCCCGAGAAGACCGTCGATAGCTACCACCGTGGTCGCATCGGCATGCGCATGGACTAGAGGCGCAACCCAATCGCCAACCAAAAGAGCCCGGCCATGATAGGCCGGGCTCTTCATGTCCTGGAACGCTCGCTAGCCGTTAAGCCTGTTTACCCGGCACCAATCGACAATCTCCGAACCCGTTGCACGCCACACTCCGGTGTGGCCCAGAATGTATCCAAGGGCCTCATTCAGGTACCTCACCCGAAATGGCTGTCCCGTGAGCCAGGGGCGCAGGTTCAGCACGATCATCGTCCCGTTCCTAGCCCCCTCCTCGTACAGCGCATCAAACGTCTCCTTGACCATCTGCACATAGCGGCTCATCGATATGCGCCGTTCCCACAGCGACGCCACATCATCCAGCGGCAGCGTAATCGGTATCGCGCACAGACTCCCATCGCCAGCCTTCATCATGTAAGGCTGGTCATCGTTTACCCAGTCGCATACGTAGTCAATGCCCTTCTCGGCCAGCAATTGGGGCGTCCGCTCCGATTCTCCATACTCCTGGCCCAGCCAACCCCGGGCCGGTGAGCCGGTAGCTTGTCTTAGCCTCGCAAGTGACGATGCGATGTACTCTCTCTCATCCTCCTCCGACATCTGACTGCTGATCATCCGACTGGCGGAGATTCCATGAGCGATGATTTCGCACCCCATCGACTGGCAGTGCTGTACCAGAAATGGATAGTTCTCCGCCGTCAGCACATCCATCGCCACCGTGGCCTTGATGCCATGCTTTGCCAACGTGTCCAGCAGACGGAACACCCCTACACGGTGCCCATACTCCCGGTGCGACCAGCGCGTCACGTCCGGGAATGGCGAGGGCCCGTAGCCTCCAGCTAGGCTGGGCAACTGGTAGCCGTCGGCAGGAGTGACCCATTCCATGATGTCGAGGCTCACCACCACGCAAAGGGCCAGTCGGCAATCGTCAGGCCATCGCAGGGCAGGCCGGCTGCCATTCAGTGGCTGGTAATCGTAGTGGCCGTGGTCCATCCCACGATACAGTTGTGGACGCACATAACCCGGTTCTGGTGCCATCTCAGCCTCCTTCCCCAGCGCCTTGGTTGGTCACAGAGGCGAGGTAGGCCACCTCTTTGTCGTAGTAGTTGGCCAGATAGTATTCCGCAATCTCATCGGTGGTCGCCTGCCACACCCCTGGGTGCGACATAACGTGCGTCAGGATGTCATCCAGATACTTGGCGCGGTGCGGACGCCCGGTCGCATACGGGTGAAACGCAATGCACATCACCCGGCCGTTCTCCTTCCCCTCCTCATACAACTGGTCGAACTGCGCCTTGCAAATCTCAGCGTAGTAGTCCGCCTCGTAGTGGTGCCGGTACAGGGGAGCGTCATTCAACTCCGACGTATACGGCACGCAAACCAGCTTCCCCGACTTCACCTTCACCGGCACAGGCTGGTCATCGATTTTCCAGTCTGTCTGGTACAGAAAGCCCGTTTCTGCCAGCAGGTCGGGCGTTCGTTCTGTATTCGACGCCGCCGGCCCTGAGTAACCCTTGATATCCCGGCCCGTCAACTGCCTGAAGGTCTCCCGACAGTCCATCAGAAACTGCCTCTCCTCCTCCTCGCTGTACGTGTTGGAATACCGTGTGTTGTAGAACCCGTGGTTCACAAAGGTCCAGTCCCGCGCCAGCATGGCCTCCGCAATTTCCGGGAAGTGCTGCAGCACCCCAATACTGAGCGTCGTCGAGCAGCGGATGTTGTGCTTGTCCAACACCTCCAGCAGACGCCAGAAGCCCACTCGGTTCCCGTATTCGTGGTTCGAGTACTGCTGCACGTCAGGATGTGGCATGCGAGGCCAAGGGTTCCGCACCCCATCCAGAGGTGGCAGGTACTCATAGTGCTCTATGTTCGGAGCCACCCAGAAGGCGACCCGCGCATCGTTGGGCCACTTGATCTTCGGGCGATCGATAATGGGGCTGTACTCAATCCTGTCGGGAGGCAAGCCCACTCCGTCACCTCCTGGGTGTGCAAACATTGTGGTTGTGGTGTTCTTGCGAAGTCTGGAGGGTCTGAAGTTATCCCCTAGAGCGCGGGGATGATCTCATCACAGAGCAGGCGCAGGCTCTCATCAGCATCGGGCCCGAGCTCCGAGAACATCAGTTGCCCAAACCCGTGGTGCTGCGCCGTATCCCTGACCTCCAGCATGCGCTCACGGCACTCACCCGGCTCCCCCGCTACATAAATGGCATCCACCATCTCATCGCTGGTAAGGCCGTCAATCTGTTGCCGTGAAGAGCCTTCCTGGGATGCTCTATAGAGCAGCGCCATGGATTCCGCGCCGACTCCCAGCCGTTCCAGGTCCTCATCGGTATAGGTACGCCGGTAGAGGTTGAGCATGCGGCTCCCAGCATTCCCCCGTGCGAATGCGCGGGCCTTCTCCCTGTCTTCCGACACCGAGAGCTTTATCTCTGCCACCTTTGGCCGGGGGACCGTCTTACCTGCTCCGGCCGCCGCGTCATCGAACGTCTGGAGTAACTCCGGCATCCTGCCGGTGCCTGTCACTGCCTTGAACTCACCACCAAAAATCAAACCGTCCATGCACTCGCCACCCACCTTCAGACCTCGTGGTCCGTTGGCCCCACAGTAAAGTGGGATCGGGTTTTTGGGCCGGAAGTTCATCTGGAACCTGTGCTCCGGCATCAAGTTGAAATGAGAAGCCAAATTCGGATACTGGTCGAACGTCACCGGCCCACCAGAGAATAAAGCAGTGAGACAATCCGCCGTCTCCCGCAGCATCCGCACCGGCCTCGGCGATGCCACAAGATTCGGTGTCCGTGAGTTGCCCCTGCCCAACCCTATGGCCAGTTCTTGGTCATCCATCATCTCGGTGATAGCCGCCGCCGAATCCGCCACATCTACTGGGTTCCGAAAATACTGCACCGTTACTGCCGTCCCCAGATTCACGGGCACACTGGCCGCCATTGCAGCCAGCACCACGAAGGCATTGCGACTCTGCAGATTATCAGTAACCCAGATCTGCCCAATCCCCCCAGCCTCAGCCATCCGCCCCAACTCCACCAACTGTGGCATCGTTAGCGCCCGGTAAGTGGGCAGGTGCAACTGGATTCCGAATTGCATGGACCCCTACCCCCTGTCTTGAGTCGGCGTTCGTCCTATATCACAGCATCCTAAGTTGGGGCTCTTGGTTTGTCCATAATAGACCCTTCATGTGCAGAAAGCCGTCCACCTTTACAGATATACGTAGTAAGTAATACAGTAAGTAAGAAGTAATTCCGTACTTCTGAGGAAGAGGACATGACGACAGATCTCGAACAACGGTATCGAAGAATGGCGGAGCGAGGCAAGTATCAAGGCCTGTATCAGCATCTACGCGGTATGAAGGGCCAGGAATGGCAGACGACATTCACCGAAGTCGAGTCCATCATCGGCTTCGAACTGCCCCCGTCGGCCCGCGACCACAGAGCTTGGTGGGCCAATCAGAGCCCTGCTCTAGGTCATAGCTACGCTGCTGCTTGGAGGGCTGCTGGATGGGAGACCGCAGAAGTTGATATGGACGCCGAAACGCTTACCTTCAGGCGGAGTAGGCATGATATTCCAAGCCAGTTCGACTTGGATGAATTGCTGCCCCCCTTGGATGTCGAGTGGCCAGAGGGTTTGAGCTTACGACGCGAAGACCTCTGCGAAGATAGGATGTAGTTGTCCAGTGTTCGTGGATACCAATATCTTGGTAAGCGCTCGCATAACCAAGGCACCTCACCACGACATAGCTAGAGAACGGTTAGCTGGTGCTTCCCGGGACGGTGAGACTGTTAAGATCAGTCGTCAGGTGTTGCGCGAGTATTTGGCCGTTCTCACTCGCCCGCAACCTTGGCAGATATCCATTACGCTTGCGGACGCGATGGACGACGTACAACGATTAAGCGATAGGTTAGTCGTGCTCGAGGACGGGCCCGCAGTGACCCAGCTATTAATCGCCCTCTGCCGCGAAATCCCCGCTGGAGGACGCCAGATCCACGACGCCAACATCGTAGCCACCATGCTCGCCCATGGCGAGCATAGACTCCTCACATTCAACGCAGCCGACTTCCGCCGTTACGGCAATCGCATCGAGCTGGTTACCGCCTAGTTCGACACTGCCTAGCTCGGCGCCTCGCCGCCATTCGGTGCGTTCCTTGACGCTACTCTCCCCCAATGATATGTTCGCCCTCGGCTTCCCTTCCATTCTTGCGGCCTCTGAGGCTGCTTGGAGCGTATCCGATGACCACTGATGTCAGCCTCAAGAAAGTCAAACTGTCAGTCAGCAACGCCGTCCACTCCCTATCGGTCATAGTCGCCCACCAAGAAGGCCTCTTTGAAGAGCAGGGCTTGGACGTTGAAATAGTTCGGACGCCAGGCTCGGCCCAAGTGACTACCCAGACCCAGGATGTCCGCGAGGCCATATTCGACCGCCCTCTGGAGAGCTTGTACAACTCCGGTGGCGTCGACCAGTTCCGGCTGTGCGAGTGGGGCGTGGTCAAACGCTCCGTCGACGGCGGACAGTCCGGCCAGCGCGAGGCCAAAATCGTCGCCCTCGGCTCCGCCATGTCCAAATTCGCCATCGTCGTAGGCCCCAACAGCACCATCTACGAACCGGAACAGCTTGCCGACACCGAGGTCGCCGTCACCATCTTCAACGGCTCCCACTTCACCACCCTCAAGATGCTTGAAGGATTCCTGCGCAAGGACGAAATCCGCGTCACCAACGCCGGTACCATGCGCGAGCGGTTCGAGGCAGTCGGCCTCGGCGAACTGGCCGCCGCCACATTCAACGAACCGTGGATCAGTGTCGCCCAGAAGCTTGGCTACCGCATCATCACCGAGAGCCACTCCACTCGTAGCGAGGCCGCAGGCGACGATACCGACGGCCCCACCCTAGCTGCCATGTTCCGCGCCCAAGGCAAGGCTGCCGACCTCATCGCCGCCAGCCCCGGCCACTACGCCCACCACATCTCCCAAGAGGCGGGCGGTCTCCTCGAACCCCACGAGTTACAGACTTGGAGGCTCCTGTACGCCGCCCCTGCCCCCTACACCCGCCAACGTTTCGATCGTACCTACCAGTGGATGCAGGGCTACCCCGATCTCGTGGCTCCGGGAGCAACCTACGAGTCGGTGGTCGATAACCGCGCTTGGGAATAGACCGATAGCCTCAGTGACCAGGACACAGCTTTAGCGAAGTCATCCAGAAAGGCGGCACAACATGCCACGGCGAACACCAACAGTCACCCGTGACCAGGTCGCTCCCGAACACCAAGCAGCCTATGACGAAATCACCGCCATCCGTGGACGTCCCCCCACCGTCGGCCCCACCTCGGTAATGATCAACAGCCCCGAGATGGCTGTGAGGGCCAACCGCCTCTCCGAGTACCTAGGCGAGCAGAGCACCCTGTCCGAGAAGGTGCGACGCCTCGCCGGCCTCATCGGCGCCCGCTCCATGGACTGCCAGTTCGTGTGGAACGCCCACTGTGCCGCCGGTCGCCGCGCCGGACTTGGCGATGACCTCGTTGATGCCCTGCGTGACAAGAAGCCCCTGCCCGTCCTCTCCCTCGAGGATGCAGCCGTGGTCAACTATGGAATGGAGCTGACCAGCAACAACCAGGTGAGCCAGGACACCTTCCAAGCGGCAATAGGCGTCCTCGGTGCCCAGGGCCTCACCGAGTTCACCACGTTCATGGGCTACTACCGCATGCTCGCCCTCAACGCCAACGCCTTCACCATCGACCTGCCCGACGACATGACCGAGCCAGTGCTGCCTGTTTGAAGCACGGTATCCAAGAAACGGCTGGCTGCCATGCAACTGTAGGTGCTGGCAGCCTATGATCTGGAAGGAGACCCAATGCGTATCGCCGTCCCCGACCTCATCTCCAATTCCTACTTTCCCGCTGTAGCCGCCGTCGAACTCGGGTTTTTCAAAGCCGAGGGCCTTGATGCTGAGCTATCCCTCGTCTACCCCGTGCCTCGCTGTATGGAAGCCCTGCGTGACGGCGAACTGGACTTTGTTGCCGGTTCGGCCCATGCCACTCTCCAAGCCTTTGATGACTGGAAGGGCGCCAAGCTCATCGCCGCCCTAGCCCAGCGCACCTACTGGCTCCTCATCATGCGCTCCGACCTCGGCATCGCCCGCGGCGACCTGCAAGCCCTGAAGGGGAAACGTATCGGCGCAGCCCCCGGTCCCGACTCCACCTTCCGCCGTCTCCTCGTCGAAGCCGGGCTGGACCCCCAGGGAGATAGCATCGAGGTCGGCTTGGTGCCCGGCGCTTCAGCCCCCGGTGTCTCCTTCGGCGTCCACGCAGCCCAAGCCCTGAAGGAGGGCGTCATCGACGGCTTCTGGGCCAATGCCATGGCCAGCGAGGTCGCAGTCCGCAACGGGGTGGGGTCGGTGGTCCTCGACGTCCGCCGTGGAGACGGCCCGCCTCCTTCTCACTACTACACCTTCCCCGCGCTTGTCACCAAGGACAGCACTATCGAGCGGGAACCGGAAACCGTCTCCGCCGCTGTCCGTGCCATAGTCAACGTGCAGAAGGAGCTCAAAGCCAACCCTCACCGCGCCACAGAAGTCGGAGAGCGCCTCTTTCCTGCCGCCGAGGCTGCACTCATTGCCGACCTGGTTACCCGCGACCTCCCCTACTACGACCCGGTGATCTCCCGTGATGTGGTCAGCAACATGAACGCCTTCGCCCAGGACATCGGCCTGCTCTCTACGGACGCCTCCTACGAGGATGTGGTCGCCAGCCATGTCGTCCCTGTCTGGACTGCCTAGCCGCAATCATGCTATTTTGTGACCAACCTAGTAAACGAGGTGAAGCCAAAGCCATGGCCAAGAAGTTGCTTTTAGAAACCACCGCACCCTTCCAGGGACTCCCCGAGTTGGTCGCATATCAGGAAGGGCTATTCGCCGCAGAGGGACTCGACATCGAGTTCATCGAGAGGGGACAACAGGCCCCTATGGCAACTGATACCTCGATGACCGTCGCTAACACTGGCAACCCCTTTGGCAGTCACGCCAGTAGCTTCGAGACGGGCCAAGCTGGAATGTACAACGCCTGCGAGTGGGGCAACTACCGCCGTGTGCAGGATAGCTCCGTCGAGGCCCGCCAAGTGGGGCGCCGCGCCATCATCGCCTACGGGGCCATCGTTGTACCCCCGTGGTCCTCTGCCTACACCCCGCAACAGTTGGCGGACAAGGTCGTTGGCGTGCCCTACTTCGCCGGCACCCACTACCTCGCCCTTCTACTGCTCGAGGGGTTCATCCCCCGCGACATGATTCGCACCTGCTTGGCCGCCAACTCTTCCCGCGCCCGCCTCGCCTCCATCATGAAAGGCGAAATCGACGCCACCACCCTCACCGAGCCTTACATAACCGTCGCTGAGAAGAAGGGCTGCCGCGTCATGGTCATGGCCCCCTTCCACGGCACCGAAGTGGCCACCCCCAACGTGGACGCCGACACCTACGCTGCTTTCAACCGCGCCGTCACCACTGCCGTACGGCACATCAACGCCGACAAGCGCAAGTACATGCAGTACTTCATCGACCACCATCGCGCCGACCCCGACGTCGCAGCCCTCACCGTCGACGACTTCAACACCAGCCGTCTCCAGGTCGTGGAACCATCCCCCATACCCCAGGACGAACTACAGCGCACCTACGAGTGGATGCGTAGCTGGGACATGCTCGATGGTAGTGCGGAAGCCCAGGATCTGGTTGACGACCAGCGCCAGGAAGCCGCCCATCCCATGGGAGTAGCCGACGACTAAAGTGTCAGCAGCCGAAGACTAAGTCTCGGACAAATCGCAGTCAAAAAAGGACGCCCTCTCAGTATGTGAGAGGGCGTCTTCTTGTTGGAACTTATCCGAAATCTAGGCAGCAGCCCCAACTAGCACCTGTTCCAGAGGCGTGTCCTTAAGTTCAGGCGCCTCCGCGTACAGTTCAATCTCAATGCCGTCGGGGTCGAGCACGTACAGGCCCTTAATCTCCCCATGATCGCCATATCCAGCGATACGCACGCCCATCTCCCGGGCCATGCGATGCGCCTCCCGCACCTGATCGAAGGAGTCGAACTCGAAGGCTAGGTGGTACAACCCCACCCTCGTCTCCTCAGGGCCCGGTGCATCGGCGTCTATACGCAATATCGCCAGGTCGTGGTCCACATCCTTGTTGCTGCGGAAGAACACCATCCGGTCACCACCGCGGCCCTTGACCTCCAGCCCTAGGAACTTGTTGTAGAACTCCTCGGACCGCTCTAGGTCCCTGACTCTTATAACTGCATGCCCCAAGCGTGTTGGCTTTATCATCTCCGCCCCCTGGGTCTAAATTAGCTGCCGCCATTATACCGCTAGTCTACACAACATGAATGCGCCTCCTCATCTGGTACAATCACCGACAATCCCTTCCTAGGAGCGAGAACGATGGCTATCCAGGACCGTCTTACCTCGGAAGAGCTACAGTCCTACTACGACACCGCAGAGAGTATCAGCCTGATGCCCGGCTGGGTCGAAGGTGAAGGACAGCGCCCCCCTGAAATCAAGCCCTTCCTCTGGCGCTGGTCTGAAGTCGAACCCTTGGTACTCAAAAGCGGCTCCATCGTCGCTCCCGGCGCCGACGTCCAGCGTCGCACCATGCGCCTCACCACCCCCGGCCTCGCCCGCGGCTCCACCCAGACTCTCCACACCGCCATCCAGTTGCTGCTCCCAGGCGAGACCGCCCCAGCCCATCGCCACACCCCCACCGCCATACGCTGGATTCTCAAGGGCAAGGGCGCCTACACCACGGTGAACGGCGACAAGTGCTGGATGGAGCCCGGCGATCTTGTGCTCACCCCCTCATGGACGTGGCACGACCACTCCAATGAGGGCAATGAGCCTATGATCTGGATGGACGGCCTCGACATCCCCTTGGTGCGCTACCTCAAGGCCAACTTCTACGAGCAGTTTCCTGAAGACGTGCAGCCCATCGAGGGCACGGGCACCTCGGCCCGCAAGTACGCCGCCGGTGCTTTGCGTCCCACTTGGGAAGACCCACAGGTCCCGTACTCCTCCCTGTGGCACTACAAATGGGACCGCACCTACGAAGCCCTCTCAGGCATGGCCGACATGCCCTGCGACCCCCACGACGACGTCGCCATGGAATACAGTGACCCCGTCACCGGCGGCCCCGTTCTCCGCACCATGGCCTGCTGGGTCCAGATGATACGCCCCGGCGTCCACACCAAGGCCCACCGTCACACCAGCAGCAAGGTCTACCAAGTCTTCAAGGGCTCCGGCTACAGCGTCATCGACGGCCAGCGCTTTGACTGGAGCGAGGGCGACTTCTTCGTTCTGCCCTCATGGGCTTGGCACGAGCACGCCTGCGAGGGAGACCAGGAAGCCGTCCTCTTCTCCATCCAGGACATCCCGGTGATGAAGGCCCTCTCCCTCTACCGCGAGGAGCCCTACACCGAACACGCAGGCCACCAGCCAGTCACCAGCCACTTCGGTCACGAATAAAAGCGTCGAAAGGGCGGGCTCTAGCCCTGCAAGTCCCAGCCCAGCCAGTTGCACAGGGCCCGCCCCATGATCAGTTCCTTGTCGCGCTCCGATAGCCAGGGAAGCTCCTCGGTGAACATGGTCACGCACTGGCTCCATGAGCAGGGCATCCGCGTGATGTCCGTCCCCCAAAACAGCCGGTCCGGGCCGAAGGCATCATAAAGCTGTCGCAGGTACTGGTGTATGTTGCTGAACGGATACGGGTGGCTGGAGTAGCTCGGCGCTCCCGTCGCCTTCACCGCCACGTTCGGATACCTCGCCAGTGCCAGCAACTCACCAAGGTTCGCCCAAGCCTCATCATCTGTAGCCCGCCCAGACCTGCCAAGGTGGTCAATGATCAGCTTGAGCCCCGGATGCCTCTCCGCCACCTGCCCTATCGCCGGTAGCGAGTTCCCAGCCATCAGCGCCACCGGGATCTCCGCCTTCTCTGCCGCTGGCCACAGCCAGTCCATCGTGCCATCCGTAAGCCACGTCTGTTGGTGTTCCTGCAAAAACGTGAACCGCAGTCCCAGCATCCCTGGCTGGTCCTTCCACCCGTCGATTAGACCCTGACTCTCAGGCTTGTCCAACGGGAAGTTCCCCAAAATCGACAGCCGGTTCGAGTGCTGCCGCGCCGCCTCCAACGCCAGCGCCCCCGCGTTCGGGTCCCAACTAGGCGGGTGAATCACCGCCGCATCCACTCCCCCCTCGTCCATCTCCTTCAACACATCATCCGCCGTGTAGTCCGTCACCTGCCGGTGCACCGCATTCGCCGGCAAATGTCCCGTCCAGATGTGAATCTGAGCATCAACAACTAGCATGGCTGCTCCTCTATCTCCATCGGATTGGACGAACTATCAGGCGTCCATCCGCTAATGCAATCTGTTCCGGCATCTGGCTATCTCTGAAAGGCATCCTTCCTATAGTGAAATAAGCACTCGCGACTTCGCGGAGTCGCATTGAGACTCGATTGGGAGGAAAGGCAACTACCATGCGCTTCCTTGGAAAGCGCTCCTGAATTTTCCATACCGGCCCTGCCAAATCCCCATCTCCGGATATGAGGATAGCAGTGTCAAATGCATCATCGTGTGCATCCTCAATCAGCTTTACCGCGATATTGACATCAGTCATCTTCTCTTCGTATGTCATAGCTGCGGTTCCACAAGAATGGCAGCGCTGCTGTTTCGGTAGAAAGTACCCGTAGTGTATTCGCACATTCGGGAGTGTGGTTAGAGCATCCAGATAAGCCCCTTGCCGTATAGGCTTCGCGGGGTCGTAGGCGTCTCCAACCACTTTAGCCGTAAAATAGTGGACAATCGCCAAGCTGTAGCCTGTCTGAAGTAACTGCGTGGCGAAAGCATCTAGGTCGAGCCAATAATAGCGTTTCCAGCCCTTCGATTTGAGACCGTAGTATAAGTTGAAGCCATCTATGTACACCACAACTCGTTGTGAAGAGCTAGCCATATGCCTCTTCCGTGTCTCCTGCAGGGTTTACTTTGAAGGTCAATTGGTGTAACGTACCAATGACCCCCCCAAGCGGGTAACGCCGCTGGGCCGACGTCCCCCATCTTACCGGGGGGCGTTTCTTTTGTGGACTAGAACGCCTGTAGTCTCTTGGGGCCCCGCGCCAGATTAGCCTTGCTCGCGCTTCACCGCTGGCGGCGGCGTCACAACCCGCTGCGGCGTCAACCCCATCCGTCGCAGCCCGTCCAAGTCCATTTCAGGCATCTCCGTATTCAGGAAATGATGCACCCCGTTCGCCAGCTTGTTGTACTCCTCAAACCAGATGCGGATGCGGCCCCTCCAAGCAGTGAGACCCGCGTTGCTATGAAGCTCGTAAGCTGCTTCTCGCGCATCCATCGACGACCCGATGTGGTCCCAAGTCAGTTGCAGCAACGCCGACCGCTGCAACGCAGAGTACCCTCCCCCACCGTACGACTCCTCAATCCCCCCAGCCATCTCCTCATCCATCAGGTCGGTGTCCACAGGCGCATTCACCAGCGATGATCCCGGAATAGTCCTCAGCACTTCCGACAGGTGTTGGCGCACCTTCAGGGCGTGCACGCTGGCCGATGCAACGTGGAGCATATTGGGAACGGCATACCCGCTGAACGAAGTTTCCGGCTCCAATTCCGCCGCCGTGATGCAACTGCGCAGCATCTGCACATCCACCAAAAGATCCGTCAGCAGTTCGACCGCCCCTTGGTTCTCCTTCAGTCCCATCACCTCCGTCACGGCCAGACCTAGCCCCAACGTCACCTCGGCCTTTCCCAGCCAGCCGTAGACTTGGTGCCAGTAGAGCCATGCCCCCAGACCGTGGCGGCTATTCAGATTGAACAAGGGCTCAGCGTTGAAAACCCTGTTCCGTGGCACGAACACCTTGTCCAGCCACATCTGCGCGTCCAACTCGTCGAACCTGCTGCTCAAAGGGGAGAGGAACTTGTTCGGGTGGTGTGCCGAGGGCGAACGGGCTATCAGCTTTACGCCGGGATCATTGACCGGAACGATGAACCACAGATAACGCCCGCTCCCCGGTGGCAACTCTTCTCGGCTGGTGATCAGCACATCTTCCGCATAAGGCGAAGACGTGTGCAGGCCCAGCTTGCCACTGATGACCATTCCCTCATCAGTCTCATCCTCAATGCGCAGCGCAGCCCGTTGTGCAGGGTCCTCCCTCATCCGGTACCCGATCACCGTACCACCCGACGCGAACGTCAGAAACCGGCCCGTCCTCGCGATCTCATCCCGGTATTTCCTAGCCGCTGCTATCTCTTCCGGGTACTGTCCCAACCGTGTCACGACCTCTTGCAGCCCCAGAGCAATCAGGGCCCCATAACACGGGGTGTGAGTGATGTAGCCACCAGTCTCGAAATGGACCGCGTTGACCGCCTTGCCCAGCCTGCGCAGATCGTCCGCGCTTCCCGGAGGGATGAATGCCAGAGGTACCCCGGCATGCTTGCTATCAGGTGGTGCTATCAGCCTTTCCTGCCATTCGGGATCAAGGTGCCGGTCGTACCAAGCAGCGTATTCTGCCACCATGCCCGCGGTTGCCGGGTGCGTCGTGACGTCCTCCACGTCCCCCATGCCCAACACCCAGACCCTTCGCCCGTCTCGCAGGCTCTCCCGGTAGTGATTCCCTGATCGCATACTCCCTCGACTCCCGTACCTGTGCCAAATGACCGGTGCCAGTTTAGCACGGCCCCTCAATACAGGAATGCGCCACAGGAGTGCGCAGGCACAGGAATGCGCCGAGGGCCTGTCTCGGGTTATACTCGCCTTCAAACACGCTATGCCCCAAATACGCCGCGGGAGGTCAATGTGCTTACCGACGCTAGGCGACTGGTTGATGTAGACGCAGGAATGGTGGACCGCAGCATCTTCAACGACCCCGGCATCTACCAGCAGGAGTTGGAGCAGATATTCGCCCGTTGCTGGCTCCTCCTGTGTCATGAGACGCAGATACCCAACCCCGGCGACTTCATTTCCGCATGCATGGGCGAAGACCCCGTCCTCGTGACCCGTGGTCAGGACGGCGTCATCCGCGCCTTCCTCAACGTCTGCCGTCACCGCGGCAACCGTGTCTGCCGTGCCGACTCCGGCAATTCCAACGCCTTTGTCTGTGCCTACCACGGCTGGACCTACGGCACCGACGGTAAGCTGGTCGCCGTTCCCAGCCTCAAGGAGGCCTATTACGACGAACTCGATACCAGCAAGTGGGGCCTCGTCCCAGTAGCCCAACTGGACACGTACCGCGGCCTCGTGTTCGCCACCTTCGACCCTACAGCGCCCCCGCTGCTGGAGTACCTCGGTGAGATGGCATGGTACCTCGACACCTTCTTCGACCGCCGAGAGGGAGGCATAGAGGTCTATGGCGGCGTACAGAAATGGACGGTGAAGTGCAACTGGAAGGCCCCAGCCGAGAATTTCACCGGCGATGCTTATCACGCCCCTTGGAGCCACCTCTCAGCCATCCTGACCAGCTTCTCCGCGTCCTCCTCATCCCGTCAGTCCTGGACCGGCAGCGTCCTCACACCGGGCAACGGCCATGGCATCGTCGCCCTCGGCCCCGGTGATGCGGCCGAAGTTCCGTTGCCCGAGATTGAAGCCTACGAGGAGGAAGTGCGCCCCGAAGTCGTGAAACGGCTGGGCGAACGGATCAACCGTATCAACCCCCTGTTCGGCACATGCTTCCCTAACTTCTCCTTCAACATCGGCCCAGCCCACACCTTCCGAATCTGGCATCCCCGCGGCCCGGACACCTGCGAAATCTGGGTGATGGGCTACTACGATAAGGCTGCCCCGCCCCATATCAAGGAGCTTACCCGTCTCAACAGCCTGCGCAGCTTCAGCATGGCGGGCACCTTCGAGCAGGACGACATGGACAACTGGGAAGAGGTCACCAAGACCGCCCGCGGCCCCATGAGCCGTCGTCTCCCCTCCCACATCGCAATGGGTCAAGGCCACGACCCATTCAACGAAGAACTCATGGCCCGCGCCAGCGAGTACCGCATCAGCGAGACCAACCACCGCGCCTTCTACCAGCGCTGGTCCCAGCTAATGTCATCCGATAGCTGGGAGAGCTGCTAAGTACGACGCTCCCCTAATACGAGATATCGTGTGCGTTAAGTTCTATCGTCAGCGTGAGGCCGAAGCCGACCAGCATTTCCAAGAATGGATGCGGGCAAATCCTATAGGTTTTGTGTTTAACCACTTCCGCGGTTTGCGTCCTCAGTACAACGTACTGCATCAATTGCCTTGCAGGTCACTTGGCAGTGCTAACGCAGGGTACGAGAAATTTTGCTGTAGTGATCGGACCTGTATCGAGGCAAGTATCCGCCAAGCCAGAGACGGCGATAGCTGGGTCTTGTGCAGCCACTCAAGCTGCAGCATAAAGCCTCGATGAATCCACAAAGAAAGACGTGCTAACCATGGCATCAGCCGACAACCAGCGCATAATCGCCCTCGAAGAGCACTACTGGGACCGCGAAGTAGCAGCCACCTTCGGCGCAATGGACCCCATGCGCCGCGCATCCGGCATCGAGGAGCGCCTCTTCGACTACAGCGAATTGCGCATCTCCGAAATGGACGAAGCAGGCATCGACTACCAGGTCCTTTCCCACGGTGCCCCAGCGACCCAGCGTGGTGACGCCGAGACCGCCGTCCGCCTCGCTCGCAACGCCAACGACAGGCTGGCCCAGATCGTATCCGCCCACCCCGACCGCTTCGCCGCCTTTGCCTGTCTCCCCACTCCTGACCCAGCGGCCTCAGCTGCCGAATTGGACCGGTGCGTAAACGAGTTCGGCTTCAGGGGTGCCATGGTCCACGGCCTCACCAACGGCCTATTCCTCGACGACAAGCGCTTCTGGCCCATTTTCGAGCGGGCCCAAGCCTTGGACGTGCCCATCTACATGCACCCCGCCCAGCCTGACCCAGCGGTAGTAGATGCCTACTATAAGGACTACATAGAGGAGTTCCCAAGCCTGCTAACCGCGGCCTGGGGATTCACTGTCGAGACTGCCACCCAAGGCATCCGCTTGGTGCTGTCCGGCGTGTTCGACGAGTACCCCAACCTCAAGATCATCCTCGGTCACTTGGGCGAGGGCCTGCCCTTCCTCGTGTGGCGCATCGATCAAGCCCTCGCCCGCAGAGGCAACCGCGACACCTCATTCTCTTTCCGCGACTACTTCAGCAAGCACTTCTGGATTACAACCAGCGGCTTCTTCTCCAACCCCGCCCTGCTGTGCTGCGTCCAGGAGATGGGCGTCGATCGCATCATGTTCTCCGTCGACTATCCCTTCGTCATGAATAAACCCGCCACCGACTGGATCCCCCACATCCCCCTATCTGCCGAGGACAAGGCAAAGATCCTCCACGGCAATGCGGAGAAATTGTTGCGTCTATAGCCGGTACTCAGGAAGTCCCCACGACTTATCCGCCATCTCCTCTGTGGGGCCATGCTAGAATCCACTTCAGAGGGGAGGGCGTTTAATGACCTCAAGAACCACCCACACCACCGCCGTCTTCTACCCGGAAACGGACGGTATGCCCATGCCCGACGCGGAATATCAAAGCACTATGTTTCTGGAGATTGTTTCCACCTTGGCCACCTACTTCAAGGACCAACCTGGTACTCTGGTAAGTGGCAACACCTTCATTTACTACGAGGAAGGTAACCCCCAGCGCCGTATGGCCCCGGATTGCTACATTATCTTTGATGCAAACCGGGAGTCCATTGAGCGCAACAACACCTGCCTGTTGTGGGAAATGCCCGGCCCCCCCGCCTTCATCCTGGAAATCGGCTCCCCCAGTACGGCGCAGACCGACTTGGTGGACAAACGAGATCTGTACGCGCGGCTGGGCATCGGTGAGTACTGGCGCTACGACAAGACAGGTGGCGACTTTTACCGTGAACCACTCGTTGGAGAGCACTTGGTCGACGGCGAATACCACCGCTTCGACCTGCATCGCGAACCTGATGGCATGGTCTGGGCCCACAGCCCCACGCTCAACCTGGACCTCTGCTGGGACGACAGCCGCCTCCACATTTGGGGCCCGGTTGCAGGTCACTGGCTGCTCAACCAGGATGAAGAGCACGCGGGAAGACTAGCAGCAGAGGCCGCACGCGCCGCGGCAGAAGCGCGGGTTTTGGAACTGGAAACGGAGTTGCGCCGCCTGCGAGGAGAATAACCCTGAGGTTAGACGTCGAATCTCGATGGCGACGTAGGGGATCGACTCATCTAGAGGTCTACAGCGTATTCGTACTACCGCCCCGCCCCACCACAAACGTGTCCCGTCGCTCCACGTAGTCCGTGACTAAGCGGGCCAGCGCATCAGGCCTGTCCACGCTTATCACATGCCCAGCATCGTAGACCAGCGACACATTGACCAACTGGATACACTCCGCATACACCCGGGCAGCCTCACGGTGCACCAATCGGTCATCCGTCCCGAAGACCACCAGCGTGGGACACTGAATGTCGCCCAGCCCGCTCTCCAACTCCTCATCATGCGTCGCGTCCACCATCCTCGGACGGATCGCCATCGGCCCCAGCAACACCAGCGCATCCAGCTTGTCCCCAGCCTCAATCGCCATCCACGCGGCCACATCCGCCGCCCGTGAAGAACCGGCTAGCGTGTAATTGCCATCGGCCAACCCGCCAATAGCTCCTGCCATGCCTCCAGCGAATTCCTTGGCAGAATCAACCTTCCGGTCCAAGCCAAACGAAAGAGTCCGGTATTCTTGGGACAAAATGCTGGCGACCGGCGCTAGCCCGCCACGCCACCCGTCCAGCAGTACCACGGTCTCCCCGGTGCCTGCCTCCGTGTAGGGAACACGGACACCGCCAACCTCTACGTACTTCTCTTGCGCTGCCACAGCCCGCCGTCGCCTACAATTCCTTGATGCGTGGCAGTACTTCCCTGCCGAACAGGTCGATTTCCTGCATCACTTCTTTGTGGCTGACGCTGGGCTGCTGGAAGAACAAATCCACAACCCCCACTCCACACTGGTCCCGGTACTCCTTGATCTGGCGCACCACCGTATCCGGCCCGCCAAAGAAGTTCATGCGCGAAGCCACCCCAGCCACATCTCCCGACGGCCCGCCCGCGATCACATTCCGCAAATCAAATTGCTCCCCGGCCCTAGCCGCCTGCGCCGCCTTGGTAATATTCTGAGCAGGAGTCGACCCGATCCGGGCTGCCACAGCGCTCTTCGCCCGCTCCATCCACTCCTCCGCCTGCTTGTCCGTCTCCCCCAAGTAGATGTTCCCCCGGAACACCACCTCATCTGGAGTCGGAGTCCACCCAGCGTCCTCGCACCAGCTGAAGTACTTGTTCGCGAGCTCCCCCATCATCTCTGGCGGAACAAACGACACTCCCAGCCCCAGCTTGTTCCTAGCCGCATACTTGGCCGAGTCGTCGCTGCGAGTAGCTACGAATACCGGAGGCAGAGGCTGTTGCACCGGCCGCGGCCACACCGCCACCGTCCGGAAGTTGTAGTAACGTCCTTCCCATCCAAAGGGCTGTGGCTCCGTCAGCGCCTTCAACACCAAGTCCATCCCCTCCATCAGCCGTCCCCGGCCTTCCGAGGGGTCCATCGTATACGTCTGGTCCTCCGTCGCAGTTCCCCGCAGGAAACCAATAATCAACCGTCCATTGGTCAGGTTGTCCAGCAGTCCCAGCTCCTCGGCCACCCGCACCGGGTTGTTCAGCGGCAGCACATGCCCCAGCATCGCGATCTTCACCCGTTTGCACCGCTCCGCCACAGAAGCCGCCATCACCGCCGGCACCCCCGTCGCAATCCTCCCCGAGTAATGGTGCTCCGAGAAGCTCACCCACTCGAACCCCACCTCCTCCGCAAACTCGCACTCCTCAATCCCCTCTTGGTAGCTGGCCACCGAGGTTGCCGGGTCATCGTATGCAGGCGGCACAGGCCAGGTCGCCGGAAAATTGTGCTTCCCCGAATAACCCATCGCTCCCAGGTACGACGCCTTCATCCTTCAACCTCCGATAGCAGGTCGGCAACTCCCTAACTCTAGCACTGCATAGGTTCCACTGAAACCCCGCCCATACACAACCCGCCACCCCCACGCTATACTCCGCTCAACAAACCAACCCCCTTGGCCCGACGGCGCGCCGTGCGCCGCAACTCCACCCAGAGGAGGCCCGCCATGGCTACCAGCTTCCTACCCGACCAAATCGCCCCCGACCTCATCCTCCACAACGCAAAGGTTGTAACCGTCGACAACCAGTTCAGCATCGCCCAAGCCGTCGCTATCAAGGGCTCCCGCATCCTAGCCGTCGGCTCGGACTCCGAAATCCGCGCCCTCGCCGGCCGCAACACCCACTACGAAGACCTCGGAGGCAAGACTCTCATCCCCGGCCTCATCGACTCCCACATCCACGCTTTCGGCATCGGCGTCCGTCGCACCAAGCAACTCGTCTTCGCCGACCACCACGGTCTGACCCTGCAGAGCATGCTCGCCGAGATCGGGCAGTTGGCCGACACCATACCTCCCGGCGAATGGATCGTATCCCGCGGTCCCCACGCCCTCGACTTCATTGCCGAGGGACGCCTCCCCGATCGCTGGGAACTCGATACCGTCACCGGCGACCACCCCTTCTACCTCATGATGCAGGGCCACCTCGGTGTCGTGAACTCCCGCGCCCTCGAACTCACCGGCATCGACCGCAACACCCCAGACCCCGAGGGCGGCCGGTACTACCGCCACCCCGACACCGGCGAACTCACCGGCCTCATGCTCGAGCGCCCCGCCTTCCAGCCCTTCCTCAGCCAGATCCCCGACTACACCATGGAAGACAAACTCCAAGCCACTCGCGAGATTAACGACATCTACGCCAGCTACGGCATCACCAGCCTCCTCAACCCCGGCGAAGACCGCGACAACGTGGCAGCTTTGGAAGAACTCTGGCGCCGCAGGCAATTGGCCATACGCTGGAACACCCTCTACTGGGTCATGCCCAGCCAGTACGCCGGCAAGCCCTACGACGAAGTAGCAGACATGCTCCGTAATCTAGGCCCTGCCAACGGCTTCGGCGACGAGTGGCTCCGCATCGGCGGCCTCAAGATCATCGCCGATGGCGGTTTCGAAGGCGCCTACATGCGCGAGCCCTTCATGGAGGACGAGTTCGGCCCCGGCTGGCGAGGCATCAAGATGTGGGACGACGAGTCCCTGACCACCGTCCTCCGCGCCGCCCGCGACACCAACTGCGGCGTCTTCATCCACGAACTGGGCGACGCCGCCCTCGACCAAGTCCTCGACGCGATGGACGTCGTCGACCAGGAGAAGTCTATCACTGGCCGCCGCTGGACCCTCGAGCACGGCGGCATCTTGCCCACCCCGCGCAACCTCGAACAGGCCCGCCGCATGGGCATCGTCGTCTCCACCCAACAACCCATGGGATGGGCCGTCGGCGCCACCACCCGCCGCTTCTGGGGCGAAAAACGCGGCAGCAACATGAAGCCCAACCGCACTTGGATGGATGCCGGCGTCGTCGTCAAGGGCGGCTCCGATGTCGGTCCCTACGACCCCATCCTCGGCATCTGGACCTGCGTTACCCGCACCAACGTCGCAGGCGAGCCCATGGACCTCAGCGAAGCCATCACCCGTGAGGAGGCCCTGCGCGCCTACACCATCAACGGCGCTTACGGCACCTTCGAAGAGGACATCAAAGGCTCCATCGAACCCGGCAAGCTCGCCGACATGCTCGTCCTCTCCGACGACCTCATGACCGTCCCTGAAGACAACATACGCGACATAAAGGTGCTGACCACCTACGTGGGTGGCCAGCCCGTGTACCAGGCCTAGAATCGCGCCCGATTTCAGGCCAGATCTCAGGCCCAATCTCCGGAGCAGTCTCCTAGTCGATACTGCTCCCCGCCCCGTGCTGGCTCAGTTCCTGCCCAGCACCACCAGTGCCACGCCGCATACTGCCGAGAGGGTGCCAGCTATAACCAGCCTGTTGAGCCTCTCCAGTCGGCGCAGGAATATAGCCGAGCCGGTCAGAGTGACCAACGGGGCTGCGAAGGTGATGGGCACCACCAGCGTAACCGGCGCGTGCCCCAGAGCTGAGAAAAAGCAAATGGCTCCCCCACCGGCACAGGCCCCGGCCAGAATGGTCAAGGGTATGCCCCCCCTGCGGTCTTCCCCGAAGCTCGCCAGCACCGGCCGGTGCGCCCCCACTCCCAGGAGCAGCGTGCCGATCACCAAACTGAACATCACCGTTATTAACGCAGGGGAGAAGTTGGTGTTTATGTGCTTGGCCACCACCGACACCGCCCCGAAGCCACATGATGCTAGGAAGGCGAAAAGGTACCCCAGATTGTTGAACGCCACCGCTGGAGTCCTGCTGCTGGCCTGCCTCCCGCCAATCACGATTAGCGTCATCCCCGCTATCACCACCAAGGTGCCCAGATAGAGCATGATGGTGGGGCGCTCTCCCAGAAGGGAAATGGCCAACACCGCCGAAAATACCGGAGCGGCCGCGCTCAATGGGGCCGCCCGTGATGCTCCAATCATGGAGATGGCTGTAAAATTCAACGTCCGCGCCAAGGGATGGTGCAACGTTGCCAGCAAGAGGTACCACGCAAAGACGACCAGAGTCAGCTCTTTGAAGTCTTCCCAGTGGAATATCAGCGCCAGCGCAATGGCAATGACCGCTCCAGTGCTTACGGAGAAGAAGGCAGCCGCTGGCCCGGTTATCTTTTGAGTGGCGATGCGTACGAAAATCTGGTTGGCGCCAAATCCCAAGGCAGCACAGAAGGCAAAGATTATCCCTAATTCCAATACGGCATCCCCAATCTCTTAGCCCATGGCGTCCCTCTACCCCATGACGCCCTTCAGATCATGAAAGTGGATACTACCACGCCCAGTTCCTTGGGACGCCTGCCCTTCTACTACGGCTGGGTCGTCATGGGCGTGGCTGGCCTCGCCATCTTCTGCTCCGGCCCAGGCCAGACCTTTACTGTCTCCGTTTTTGTCGACCCTATCATCAACGACTTGGGCTGGTCCCGCACCACCGTATCCGGCCTCTACACCGCCGGGTCCCTCACGGCCGCCCTCCTCATGGTCCTGATTGGCCGTCTTCTCGACCGCTACGGCGCCCGTGTCATGCTGGGATTCGTCGTAGTGCTGTTCAGCATCGCCATCGCCTGCATGAGCCTCATCAACCACCCCGTCCACCTCTACCTCGGCTTTGCTGGCATACGCACCCTCGGCCAAGGCTCCCTCACCCTCATACCCACCACCCTCGTTGCCATCTGGTTCATCCGCCTGCGCGGCCGCGCCACCGCCCTCACCACCCTCGGCATGGGTGCCAGCACCGCCGCCTTCCCGCCCCTCGTCCATTGGCTCATCTCTGACTTTGGCTGGCGCGATGCTTGGATCGTCCTCAGCATTCTCGTCTGCGCTCTCCTCCTACTCCCTTCCCTCCTCCTCGTCCGCCGCTCCCCCGAGTCCGTGGGCCTCCTGCCCGACGGTGCCCGCAGGCCCGAGTCCGTATGGACCGGCCCGTCCGATCCCACCCGTCTCCCAGAGGTAAGCTGGCAGCTCAACGAGGCCATCCGCACCCGCGCCTTCTGGCTCCTTCTCATCGCCATGTCTTCCCCCTCCATCGTCAGCACCGCCCTCATGTTCCACCACATCTCCCTCATGGACAGCCGTGGTGTCGATGCAGGCATGGCCGCCGCGGTCCTCAGCGTAATAGCCCCCTCTGTCCTCGTTGGCTCCCTCGTTGCAGGCTTCCTTGCCGACATGATTCCTAACCGCTACATCCTCGCCGCAGGCCAAGTATTCCTCGGCCTCGCCCTCGTCCTCGCCCTCACCGTAGACCATACCTGGCAGGCCTTCCTCTACGGCGCGGTCCTCGGTACCGGTGGAGGCGCCACCATGACCACCTCCGCCGTCGTCTGGGCCAACTACTTCGGACGCGGCCATCTGGGAGCCATCCGTGGCGCCAGCCAAGTCGGCATGGTAGCCGCCGCCGCCATGGGCCCCCTACCCTTCAGCCTCCTCCTCGACATCGCCGGCTCCTACAACAGCGCCTTCTTCCTCATCCTAATCCTCCCCGCCATCTCCGCCACCGCCGCCCTCCTAGCCCTCCCCCCAACCAAACCCACCCCCACCCTCTAGCTCACTCACCCACATCCTCTCCTTCCGTCATTCCTGCGGAGGCAGGAACCCACGTAACCCGTACCACCCCCATCGTCACCACCGCTCCCCCCGTCATTCCGTCGCAGGCCGGAATCCAGTGGACACTCCCAGTGAGCACCGTCTCCTAAGCCAGGGGTTGCGAAGCTCATGCTAGAATACTCCCAAGGAGTTCGCTGTATGCACCTCACCAAAATGCGCTTCGGCGGAATACCCCCGTTTACCCAGCCAGTCGAGTTCCGGTTCGACCCACGGGTAAACGTGTTCGTCGGACCAAACGCCACCGGAAAAAGCAGGCTACTGTCCGAAATCGACTACTGTTTTAACCGCAAAGGCTCTATTCGACCAGAACGAATCGACTCTCGACTGCACATTCGCAAAGAGTCGGGGTATGGTGAAGATTGGGCAAAGAACCTGCTCTGCGCTGACGCGGATTTCGTTGATGCATATTTCCTTTCCCATGGTAACCCCAAGCCCCCAGCGATATACCTAGGCCCCATTAGAGAAGGTTTGCCTCGCATCTCGGATCTCGACGATGCCGAGTTCTACGGTTCGACGGCAGAGGAGGTGCTCTCCGGGCCGTTCTGTGGAACACGACTGGCCGCCGCCGTCGAGGCACTGCATGGCAAATACTCCGACATGTTCGAAAACGAAAACAAGGCAAGGGAGGAAGACTCGCCCATCGAACGAAGGGCTTGGAATTTCCTCTACATAGATACAGTGTCCCATGCGTGCGCCAAGGACATTTGCAACGAGTTGATTGCTTCAGAGAGGGCACTAAACTATCCCACAGGGTTGGACCTCGAATTCATCGCGGATCAACCCGTTGCAGATTTCGAAGGCTTATCCATCAACCGGCTGCTTGGAATCTCCACCGGTGATATCCCAACCTTCGAGCACATCCCTCCAGAAGAACGGCCCATCGACTTAGCGGTAACTAGCCCCAAGCGAATCTACGTTGGCGACTTGAGCTCAGGTTCACAGTCAACTCTCCTATGGGTGTGGTGGCTTGCCCTGAAAATGCTCAACCACTACGAATTCGCCAACGGTTGGAACCAGAAACCCGCCATCCTCCTCATCGACGAAATCGAAAACCACCTCCACCCCACCTGGCAGCGTCGCGTGATTCCCGCCCTCCTCAACCACTTCCCCGGCCTCCAGATTTTCGCCACCACCCACTCCCCCTTTGTCGTCGCTGGCCTCCGAGCCGGCCAAGTCCACATGCTCAAGCGCGACGCAAACGGCGTAGTCACCGCCACCACCAACGACCGCGACATTATCGGCTGGACCACCGACGAAATCCTCCGCACGTTCATGAACGTCGACGAGCCCACCGACCAGTTGACCGTGGACCGCACCAACCGCCTCCGCGAATTGCGTGGCATGGAAACCCTCAGCGACGCCGAATCCGAAGAACTCGCTCAACTGCGTCGCCAAATAAACGACGACTTCATCTCCAGCAGCACACCCCTCGAAGCCCAAAGAGAGCGCTACGGCGAAATGATGCTCGAATTCCTCCGTTCCCGACAGTCCGAACTCTCCCAGGAAGACTAGTAAGAAGCCATTGAGGTGGATTGACCGGGGACCGGAGCCGGACGGGGTCCAACACTTTGCGCAGCGGTTCACGCAGGGCTGGGTACGATACTTTCAAAACAGAGTAGGGGCGCGTCCCACTGATTCTCACTGGCGTGACTTTAGATCGTCGCTTGGAGATCGTTCTGGTAACGTGTGTTGGTACTGCGAGCGCCTTTGCCAGGCAACTACGGAAGACACGGGCAAAGCCCCCACCCTAGACCACTTCCGGCCGCTTAGGCACTTTCCTGAACTAGCCTACGAATGGCGTAACTGGGTCTTTAGTTGCCTGAGATGCAATGGCGGCTACAAGCAAGACAATTGGCCGTTGTCGGGATATGTGGACCCCAGCGCTGCCGACGAACAAGATGGCCCAGAATACCATTTCGACTACGACCCCGACACCGGTGAGCTCATTCCGAGAGCTGGGCTGGATTCGCAGGCCCGTGACAAAGCCCTACAGACGATAGACGATCTCCGTTTGAACAAACTGGATGTTCGGCGCTTCCGCCTGGACTGGACACGCCAGTTCATTGACACTTGGCATTCTCTTCCCATCGATGAGCGCTCAGCATTCGTTGACGTTGCCACACAGCTTGGGTATGAGTTCGCCGGTGCCAGTCTAATGGCGATACGACAACTGTCCGCCTAGCTACGTCACAAGTCCAGCCGCTAATTCCATGCCCCCTTGACAACCCCCACACATCCGTTCTATCCTAACAACAGCGCGCGCGGGGGACTGACCCCTATAGGGGTACCCCTGCGCCTATTTTTTTGGCCAAAATCACTCAGGAGGCAACACCATGGAAACCCAGCCCAACCAGTCCCAAGCCCCCGATACCCCCCAGAACGCCCTTTCCACTCTACACTGTAGAGTGCCCTCCGTAGATACGGACTCAAAGCTGGACGAGCCCGTCTACTCTACAAACTCTACACCTCCCAGCTACGAAAACGCTGATTCCAGCTATGCCCCGTGTAGAGTAAACCGTAAGGACAAGTTCCTCGCAGCCCAACGCATGGGCGCCTCCATCACCGATGCCGCCGGCATCGCTGGCATCCACCGTACTACCCCTTACTTCTGGCGCAACCACGACCCCGAATTCGCCCAAGCCTGGAGCGAGTCCCGCGACTCCCTCATCGAAAACCTCGAAATGCAGGCCTTTCACCAAGCCATGCACGGCGACCGCACCCTTCTCATGTTCCTCCTCAAGTCCTATAAGCCCGAGACCTTCCACCAAGGTCCTCCCTCCAGGAAGGAGCAAAAGAAGAGCTTCAATTTCTCGGATATCGCAGAGAAGTTCCGCGCATGTCAGTAGGCCCCGCGCCAAAAGCCCTCACTCGCCATCCCGCCAGCGCCATGACGCGCCAACATCCAATGTGTTACATTGCAGCCAATATAGGCTGCGCGAGGTAGCTATGGATTTTGGCATGTTCACTATGTACATGGTGCGCGAGAACGCCCCCCAGATCGAGGCCTTCCGCGAGTGGATGTCCCTCATCGAACTCGCGGAAGAGGTCGGCCTCGACTCCGTCTGGCTCGGTGAAACCCACTTCCGCCCCCAGCGGGCCGTCCTCGCTTCGCCCTTGGTCGTGGCGGGAGCCGTCTCCGCCCGCACCAGCCGCATCAACGTCGGCATCGCCGTCCAGGTACTCCCTCTGGCCAACCCAATCCGCGTCGCCGAAGAAGCCGCCATGATCGACCACATGAGCGAAGGCCGTCTTGTCTTCGGCGTCGGTCGCAGCTCCTTTCTCGAGTCCTATCAGGGCTACAACATCGACTACGGCGAGAGCCGCGCCCGCTACTTCGAGGCCCTCGAAATCATCCTCCGCGGTTGGACCGAGGAGTCCTTCTCATTCGAGGGCGAGTTCTACAGCTTCCAAAACGTCAACGTCGTCCCCAAGCCCTTCCAGAAGCCCCATCCCCCCATCCGCGTCGCCGTCGAGAGCCGTGACACCTTCCGCATGATCGGCTCCAGCGGCTACCCCATCTTCATACGTCATCAGATGAGCGTCGACGAATTGCGGGACCTACTCTCCGAGTACCAGCAGACCCGCCATGCCGCCGGCCATGAGGGCCCCAACGACGTCATTGTCCAGATACCCGCCTACGTCGCCGAGACCGCCGAGCAGGCCTTTGAGGAGCCACGGGAAAGCACCATGCGCGGCCGTCGCCTCGTCATCGAAGCTATAAATGAGACCGCCGACGCCGAAGCCTACGAGCGCCTCAAGGCAATGTCCGAGGTCCCTTACGAGCGCGTCCTCGACCGCACCGCCTTCGGCACTCCCGAAGCCGTCATCGACAAACTCCAGATGTACATCGACGATCTGGGAGCCACCGGTTTCTCCATCGACTTCAACCCCGGCGGCCAGATACCCCACGAACAAATAGTCAACTCCATACGGCTCTTCGCCGACAAAGTAGTCCCGAACTTCAAGTAATCAAGCCCGCATAGGGGGACCCGTGAAGCTATATTGGATGGAGCGCAAGGGAGGCCAGAGGCTCGTCCTCGAGACCGACGAGGGCGAGTCTTATGAGATGGGAGCGGTGCGCGAGACAAAGCGCGGCTTTGACGCTTTCGCTACCACCAACACCTACGACCCCAGCCGCGCCCAGAGAGGCATCGGCTCCATGGACGATGCCAAGATATTCGTCGAGTCCCACCGCCCATGGGAGCTGGTCGTAGGCTCCGCCCCCATGGCAGTCGAGCCGGGAGTCCAGCCTGCTGCCGAAGGCTAGCCACGGTAACCTGTGCCCATTCATCTCTGAAGTGGTATGCTAAGGCAACCTTGAAGACATATATCCCCGCGGCGCCTAAGCCGCAACCATCGCGCCCCTGCCGAAAATACGCGCCTCGTCTGGCAACCAGTACGGAGAGGGCCCGGCGCAATCTGGAACGAGGCTCGTAAAACAGGTGACACAGACCGCATTCCGCCCTGCTACCCGCAGTTCCGGCATCCTCTCAATCTTCAGCAAGTACCCTGACTTCCGGCGCTACTACATCGGACTGACAACCTCGGTGTTCGGCTATCGCATGATAGTCGACTTCAGCCTCGGCGTTCTCATCTACGACATCACCGGCGACTCACGCTACCTCGGGTGGATGTTCCTCGCCCTCGCTGTGCCTACCGTGACTCTGAACCTGTTGGGGGGCGTCTTCGCTGATAAGTTCGACCCTAGACGCCTGATGGGCGTTGTCGAAAGCCTGACGGCCATTATGGTGGCTGGCCTCGGAGTGTTGACATTCACTGAGACAGTCGAGGCGTGGCATGTGATTGTGGCCGGAGGTCTGTTCGGCACAGGCCAAGCCTTCGGCGAAGCAGCTCGCGCCTCTCTCTATGCCCGCCTCATCGAACGTCGCGACATGACTCTCGTAGTCCCACTCAATTCAATTGTGTGGCCCACCACTCGATCCATAGCCCCATTTGCTGCAGGTTATATCGCGGGCAAAGCCGGTATAGGGACTGCTGGCGTAGCCCCCGTGGTCTTCGCGGCAGCAGCCGGATTCATGCTAATGGCCATAATGTGCCAGACCCTCACCCTCCGCCCATCCGAGCGCGCCAGCCGCAGCGTCATCCGCGAGATGATTACTGGGGTCCAGTTCATCGTAGAACATCGTATCTTTCTCTACCTCGTGAGCTTCAGCATCTTTACTGCCATATTCGGCATGTCCTACCTGATGTTCATGCCCGCCTTCGCCAAGGAAATATTCGACGGCGAACAGGAGGTGGTCGGCACCCTGCTCATGTTTGCTGGCCTCGGCTCCATAGTCGGCCTCGTCGTATCCATGGCCTTGGCCCGCGCTGAACGCAGAGGGCTCATTATCATCGGCGGGGCCATGGGCTTCGGTACCTTCATCATGCTCTTTGCCATGGCGCCTTGGTACCCGCTGTCCCTAGCCATGGTCCTTATGGCCGGAGTCTGCAACTCCCTCTACCTGACCGCCGTCATGACCACGCTGCAAATGCAGGTTCCCGATGCTCTCCGTGGCCGAGTCATGGGTATCTACACCATCTGCTATGGTTCTATTCCCTTGGGCACCATCCCCCTTTCCCAAGTGAGCCATCTGACAGACCCACGGGTCGCAGTGGCCATGGGCGGCGCCTTGGTTATTGGCTTTGCCATCTGTATAGCGTTGTTCACCAGTCGTGTCCGCTCCATCAAGACCAGCCAGCCCTCTGTGGTACCCCATGGGGCCGGCGACGATGCCGATGACAAGCCCGGCCGAGATGACGGAAACAAACCCAGTGGCGATAACGGCAACAAGCCAGGAGGCGATGACTCCTTAGGTTCGCGTCAGCCATTGGAATCCAGCCGGTCCGAGTCGCGGCAATCTGCCGTCTGACGTGGATCGACGATATAATTCCCCAAACTTCCATGCGGACTTCCCGCCACGCTGACAAGGGAGCAACATGACCACATATGCTGGCGCCAGCATGCGCCGATTCGAAGACCCTCGTTTGGTGCAAGGTAAGGGCTCCTACGTGGACGACATGCTGCCCGATGGTGCCCTCTTCGCCATGTTCCTGCGAAGCCCCCATGCCCACGCTCGCATACTCTCCATCGACCCTCAACCAGCGCGTGACCTTCCGGGCGTCATCGCCACCCTCACTGCCTCAGATATAGACGGCCTCATCGGCGACATTCCCGCCAACCAGGTCGATACTGAGCAAGTGGAGGCCGCACCGGAGCACCCCATCCTAGCCAAGGGAAGGGTTGCATATGTAGGCCAGCCCGTGGCCGTGGTCGTAGCGGAAACACGTGGGGCCGCTCGTGATGCCTTGGAGTCCATCCACGTCGAGTACGATGTGCTTCCAGCCATCGTCGACCCGCTTCAAGCCCTCGACCCGTCCTCCCAGCCGATACACCCTGAGACCGGCACTAACCTAGCCGTCCGCCACCTGATGCAGCGTGGCGATCCCGACGCCGCCATCTCCAGCGCACCCCACGTGGTCAAGGGCACTTACTATGTGCCTCGGCTGGCTCCTGCGCCCATGGAAGGCCGTGCCCTCGTGGTCCACCACGACTCCGCCGAAAACAGCCTCACCATGTGGACCTCCACCCAAGTGCCTCATAAGGTCCGCACCTTCCTCGCTGGCCTGCTCGGCAGACCGGAGATGAACATCCGCGTCATCGCTCCCGATGTCGGGGGTGGGTTCGGTCAGAAGGTGGAAACCTGGCCCGAAGAGGTGGCGCTATGCCACCTCGCCATCGGAATGGACCGGCCCATCAAGTGGGTGGAAGAGCGCTGGGAGAACACGCTGGCCTACCAAGCCCGTGGCTACCATGGCGAAATCGAGGCCGCCGTCGATGATAACGGCACTATCCTCGCCATGCGAATGCGCATGATCGGCGACCTGGGAGGCTACTTCCTTACCTCCACCTCCCGTGTAGCCCGGACTACGGGGCAACGGGTCGCTGGCCCCTACTCCATCCACGACATGAGCGTAGAAGTCCTCGGGGTAGTGACCAACAAGCCCCCAACCGGTCCCTACCGCGGTGCCGGCGGGCCGGAGAGCGCCTTTATGATGGAGCGCACTATCGACATGATCGCCAAAGAGTTGAATATGGACCCCAGCGAGGTGCGCCGCCGCAACTTCGTATCCCCATCCGAGTTCCCTTACACCACAGCCACAGGCCTTACCTACGACTCCGGCGACTTCCATCCCGCTTTCCAGCGTGCCCTCGAGCTGGGTGAATATGACCGCTACCGCCGCCAGCAAAGAACTCGGCGCCCTGGCGACCCTTTCATCGGCGTCGGCATCGCCACCGTGGTCAAGGCCGCAGGTGGTGTGGGCGAGATGCGCGACAGCAGCGCCATCGTCACTATCGAGCCCACCGGCGAGGTGACGGTCCACACCGAGGTCTCACCCCACGGCCAAGGCACGGAAACCGTCTTTGCCCAGATAGTTGCTGACCAGTTGGGCCTTACACCTGATCGAGTACAAGTCCTCCACGGCGACAGTAGTGTCTTCCCCACCGGACAAGGCACCTTCGCCAGCCGGGGCCTGACCATAGGAGGCTCCGCTGTCTACTTGGGTGTTGAGCAGGCCCGCGAGAAGCTTGCCTCCATCGCTGCTCAACTCCTGGAGTGCGATTCTGCGGACGTCACATTTCAGGACGGTAAGGTGTCCAACGCCAATAATCCCCAGCAAAGCGTAGCCTTCACGGAGCTTTGCCGCGCTGCCTATGAGACGGAAGGTGGACCTGGAATGACCTTCCACCAGTCATTCACCCTGCCCGGCAACGCCTTCGGGTTCGGAGCGCACGTTGTCGTGGTGCAAGTGGACCCCGACACGGGCGAAATAAGCTTCCTGAAGTACGCAGCAGTCCACGACTGCGGCCGTATCATCAACCCCAAGCTCCTTGAGGGGCAGATGCACGGCGCACTGGCACAAGGCTTGGGGCAAGGACTGATGGAAGCTATACAGTACGGGCAGGACGGGCAGCCTCTGACGGCCACCTTTGCCGACTATTCCATGCCCACGGCGTCGGATATGCCTACCCTTACCGCCGAAACCATGGAAACGCCCTCGCCCATCAATCCCCTAGGGGTGAAGGGCGGGGGCGAATTACCCACGGTGGCCTCACCGGTAGCAGTGGCCAACGCATTGGTCGATGCCCTCGCCAGCGCCGGCGTTGAGCACCTTGATGCTCCGCTGACGCCGGAGAGAGTGTGGCAAGCTCTTCATGAGAGTTGCCGTTAAATCCAGCCTACTCGATTTCGAGGATCATCTCGATTTCGATGCACTGCTGGTTGGGCAGGCCACCCATGCCCACTGCAGACCGGGCGTGGGCGCCTCGCTCCCCATACAACTGGGCCAGCAGGTCAGTGGCCCCGTTGGCTACCAGAGGCTGCTGACCAAAGTCGGGGGCGGAGTTGACCATGCATAGGAGCTTGGCCACCCGCTTCACCCGGTCCAGGTCACCGATGGCAACCTTCACGTCAGCCAAGCAGTTGAGGCAGGCCTGCCGCGCAGCTTCATAACCCTGCTCGACAGTAACATCGGTACCCAGCTTGCCATTGTGCAGGTTGCCGGGCGTGTGTCCTCCCACGAACAGGATGTTGCCAATCTGCACTGCTCCAGCCCGCCCCGCAGCGGGCGCGTTGGGCGTGGGCAACTCCAGTCCCAGTTCAGCCAGCTTGTCCTCTACTTGAGACACCTTTCACCACCTTTGTCTATCGTTTGGATCTGGGATAACGTGACAACCCGAAGTCGTCACACTAAAGAGGAAGTTACGCGCTCACCAATTCCTCGTAGCTCGGCTCAGGCATACCCTCGACCCATGTGGGGTCGCGTAACTCCAACCGATTGCCACTGGGGTCCAGGAAGTACATCTCGCGCCCACAGAAGACTCCCCGTCCCCTGTAGGTAAGCCCTACGACGGTCACGTTCTCTTCCTTGAACACCTTGCACGCTCGGTCGAAGGTTTCCGGGCTCACCGTAAAGGAATGGTGCGCGCGCACATCGGCGTCGGAAGACACCTCCATCGGCTCCGCTACTTCGCACAGAAGTATGTTGTGGTCGCCCACATTGAAGCAGGTCATTATGGAGTTGCCCAAGCGCGCCTTGAAGTCCAAGCCCAGAAGCTCGCCGTAGAATTTCTCTGACTCCTCAATGTTGTTCACCGGTATGGACCAGTGAGTAACGCCCTCGATCTTGATATCGCCCATGTTATCCCCCTGTTCTCAGGTAGGCGTAGCATACCATAGTCGCAGGACATCTCAGGGTAGGCACGTAGCCGATCGGCCTACGCCGTGTACAATGCTCAGAACAGCCGTATCCGGCCTGTGGAGGAGTGCGCCATGGAACATCTGCCCCTGACCCTAGCTTGTGGCTCCAACGAACACCTGGAGCCCCTGAGGGACGGCTTGGTCCGGCCCAACGGTATCGATCTGACATACCAGACTGTGGACCCAGTGACCACTTTGGTCGATCGGATGGTCAAAGGACAAGAGTTCCACGCCTCGGAGATGTTTCTAGCCCTCTATTTCACTGCCCGGTCCCAAGATGCCTTCCCCTTCGTTGCAATGCCCATCTTCCCCTCCCGCGCATTCCGCCATAGCAACATCTTCATCAACACGAATTCCGGCATACGGGAGGCCAAGGACCTGCAGGGCAAGCGTGTGGGGTTGCCTGAGTACCGCCAGACGGCTTCGGTTTGGATAAAGGGCATCCTGCAACACGATTACGGCGTGGACCTGACCTCAATTCAATGGTTTGAGGGCGGGTACAACGACTCGCGTCCCAGAGACGAGATGGACATCGCCCCCGCTGGCCCCATTTCACTGGAGTTCATCCCAGAGACGGACAACCTGAACGCCATGCTGGAACGCGGCGACCTCGACGCCCTCATCGGCGCCGGAAGACCAGCCTCCTTCGGAGTCAGCCCCCATGTGCAGCGCCTATTCGCCGATTATCCCTCCGAGGAGCGCGACTACTATCGCCGGACCGGCCTCTACCCCATTATGCACACCTTGGTGGTGCAAGAGAGTGTCTACCAAAAGCAACCGTGGGTGGCCCAGAGCATCTACCAAGCTGCCTGCCAGTCCAAGGAGACAGCTTGGGCCAAGCTGCGTTCCAGCGGCTCAACCGGCACAATGGCCCCTTGGGGCGTGACTGATCTCGCGGAGTTGGAAGGACTCTTCGGGCCCGACCCGTGGCCCAACGGATTGGAAGCTAACCGGGCCAACCTGGAAACCCTCATGGGCTACCTGGTCGAGCAGGGCTTGCTTCCCGCTGCCACCCCCATCGACGACCTCTTCGTCAGCGTGGAGCAGCCCGAGGCGTGAGGGAAGGGGATCACTCTACCTTAGGAGATAACCAGCCCCCCATCGACGTATACCGTAGTGCCGGTGATGTAGTCAGACGCGTCTGACGACATGTACAGAGCCATGAGGCCCACCTCTCGCAACTCGCCTGCGCGCCCTAGGGGCACGTTGGCAGCGGCGCGCTCGCGGAACCGCTGGAGGTCTTCCGGAGAGAGGTTATCGCTATCAGGGAACTGGCCTGGGGCAATGTTGTTCACGGTGACGCCGTATGGGGCCCACTCAAGGGCCAGTGACTTGGCGAGTTGCCCAAGACCTGCTTTGCCAGCGGCGTAGCCTGTGCGGTCGATCCCTGGCTTGGTCTCGGCAAATGAAGTGATGTTAATCACCTTGCCCTTGCGACGGCCCAGCATGTGCGGGCCCACGGCACGGCATCCCAGGAACCCTTGGGTCAGGTTCACGTCGACCACAAAGCGCCACTCGTCGTCAGATACGGGAGTCGTTCCCTCGGACCCGGGCAGTGGCACCATGGGCTTGCTGATGGCGTCGCCCACGTTGTTGATGAACACGTCGATGTGCCCCCAAAGGTCCAAGGCGTGCTGCACCGTGCGGTCCATGTCTTCCGACTTGGTGGCATCGGCCAGCAGAATCTCGATGGGATGCCCTGACGCCTCCATTTCCTGGCGCAGAGGCTCTAGGTAACGGTCCGTCAACGAGGTGGCCAGTACCTTGGCCCCGCTCTCCGCCAGCACCCTCACGATGCCCTTGCCAATCCCCCGGGCCGCCCCGGTCACCACCACCGTCTTACCCTCGACATTCAGTTCCCTTGGTATCAAGTCACTCCTTTCGCCTATCGCTTTCCCGGTTCTGAAGTTTGAAAACTCCCAGCGCTCAGGCCTTGGCCAGCGCGCTGTCTTCTGGTATCACCTGCCCGTTCGACATAACGATGCCGTCCTCACAGCGGGCTTCCACGAGACCGCTTTCGAATTGCTCCGTATAGAGTTGGGAATATAGCCCGCCACGTGCCAGCAACTCGCCGTGCGTTCCATGCTCGACAATCCGCCCGTGGTCCACGACGTAGATTACGTCGGCCGCCATGATGGTGGAAAGACGGTGAGCGATTACCAGCGTCGTTCGCCCACGCATCAGCGGTTGCAGAGCGGCTTGGACGTAGCGCTCGCTGGTAGTGTCCAAGGCGGAAGTCGCCTCATCCAAAATGAGGATGCGGGGTTGGTGCAGCAGGACGCGAGCGATGGCCAAGCGTTGCCTCTCTCCGCCCGAGAAATGGGTGCCCCGCTCTCCAGCGATAGTTTCGTAACCGGTGGGCAATTCCATGATGCGGTCATGTATGTAGGCAGCCTTGGTGGCAGCCTCGATTTCTTCTTGGGTGGCGTCGGGCTTGCCGTATAGCAGGTTGTCCCGCACGCTGGCGTGGAACAGATAGCTCTCTTGAGTGACGAACCCTATGAGGCGGGATATCGACTCCATCCGTATATCCCTCACATCCACACGGTCGATGAGTACCCGTCCCTCGGTGACGTCGTACAGCCTCGGAATCAGGTGAGCGATGGTGGACTTGCCCGCGCCGCTGGGACCGACGATCGCTGCCAGTTGACCCGGAGGCACCTCAAAGCTGATACCGTCCAGCACCCAGTGATGCTCCTCGGCTTTTTCCTCCAAGCGTTTACCCGCCAGCCTCTCTTCCGCCGTCAGACCGTAGTCCACCATCACATTGTCGAAGGTGATTCGGCCGGGAGAGAGTGCTGGGTCGACGTCTATGGCGTCGGGGGCATCGATGATTTCCTGGCGCATATCCAAATAGGCGAAAATTCGCTCAAACAGCGCCATGGAGGACTGAAGTTCGACTGAGACTTCCAGCAGCCTGCTAATGGGGAAGTAGAGGCGGGTCTGCAAAGTAGTGAAGGCAATGATGACGCCGGCTGTGATGCCGTCGGGGCCTGTACCCAGCAGAATGTAACCGGAGAGCAGGTATATCATGGCAGGCGCGATGGTGAAGAAGGTCATCACCACGGCAAAGAAGGTGTACCCAACCATCTGTTGACGCACCGCTAGGTCTGCCAACTGCTGGTTTTGCCCGTGGAAGTGGGCCACCTCCTGACCCTGCCTTCCAAAGAGCTTGGAGAGCATGATGCCCGATACTGAAAGGGTCTCCTGCGTGATGGCTGTCATCTCCGCCGTGGCCTCTTGCGCCCTTGCGGTGATGGCTCGTCGCTGTGCCCCCACGAACTTTGTGAGCACGAAGAACACGGGCACCGTCGCTATCGCAACCAAGGTCAGCTGCCACGAAAGCACCAGCATGGCTATAAGGGTGCTGAGAAGAATCACGCTGTTGGAGATGGTGTCTGAGACTGTCGACGTCACGACGGTCTGTACGCCAGCCACATCATTGGACACCCGCGACTGCACCTCTCCGGTGCGTGTGCTGCTGAAGAAGCGCAGGGACATGCCCTGAAGATGCAGGTAGAGGGTGTCCCGCAGATCGCGCATGACGTGTTGGCCCACTTTGTGGGTCATGTAAGTCTGGGAGACTCCCAACACGCCGTGGGCCACGGCCACGGATGCCATCACACCGACAACCATCCACAGCAGGTCAATGTTGGGTCCGCCGGCAGGCGGGAAAAGAGCAGAGTCGAATACCACCTTGATGAGTAGAGGGTTGATGACGCCTATGCCAGCGGTGATCACCAGCAATAGACCAACTACGATGACTGAGGAGCTGTAGGGACGAAAGAGGCGGACGACGCGCCAGGAGATGCGGCGGCTTTGTGGGCTGGCGGGGCCGTCGCCGCCTGAGGGTTCCTGGGTTTGGGGACGCGATGGTGGAGGAGCCATATATTAAAAAAGGTGCTCTCTCCTTGCTTAGGCCCCTGCGGCCCTCGCTGCGGCCTCCAGATTGTTGGCAAACTCCCTCGACATCTCCGACGCCTTGCGCCGGATCATCATGGAGCCCAACGAACCCAGCTTGCCTGTCAGGCTGAAGTCAATCTCGAAGGACAGTTTGGTGCGGTCCTCACCCAACTCCTCCAACTCCAGCACAGCCGAGGGGATGCTTAGCATGCTGCCTGAGGACTCCTTGCCCCGCCCTGACGCGACCAGCCGTCGCGGAGGGTCGACGTCATCCAGCGACATCTGGACCTGGAGTTGGACTCGAAAGGGGCCGACCCGCTGCACCACCAAGGTGTCGAAGGTGGTCTCGTTCACCGCTTCCCACGACTGCACGCCGGGCATGGCCGACAAGAAAAACTGTGGCTGCTGCAATAGGTCCCATACTTGTTGTATGGGATGGTCCACTTCCAGGCTGTCAGAGATTTTCATCTGTCCCTCCTTGATGACGCGGGGCCGTTTGCCGAATGCCCTCTACTCAGCATCCTGCGAGGCCCCGGGAACACCAGCGTCACGCATGGCCCGCCATACTCGCTCCGGTGTAAGCGGCAGATCCCTCATACGTACGCCGGTGGCTTCGTACAGAGCATTGGCCACTGAGGGTGCGCACGAGACAATGCCTCCTTCGCCCAAGCCCTTGGCCCCGTAAGGTCCTGGGCCATCGTGGTTCTCAATCAGCACTGTATCCAACTGCTCGGGAACATCCTCAAAACCCGGTACCCGGTAATCAATCATGTTCGGGTTGAGCAGTTGGCCGTCCTCGTAGACCATCTCCTCGAAAAGCGTGTGACCCAGCCCTTGCATGGACGCGCCCTCATCTTGTCCCTCGCACTGCTGTGGGTTGATGGCTACGCCAACATCGGCTACGGAGACGTAATGAGGTATGCGTATCTGTCCCGTCTCGGTGTCTACTTCGATTCTTGAGGCGGCTATTCCCACTTCCCAAAAGGCGGGAGGCTGGGCCAAGCGGCCCCCGTCTCTGCGCGGTGTCACATAGCCACGGCCAATAAGCTCGCCGGCAGGCACACCGAATTCTTCCTGAATCAGTTCGGAATAAGTGACGCCCTCAGAACCACGCCACACCTGACCATCGTTGACACTAAGCTCGGACTTGGGGCAGTCGAAATGGAGCACAGCCAAGTCGAGGAGTTGGTCCTTCACCTCTTGAGCCGCTCCCTGGACCGCAAGCCCCATGAGTGTGGTGGACCGACTGGAGCCAGTGGAACGGTCGTAGGGCACGATGCCCGTATCGGACAAAAGCGGATAGATGCGTTCGACGGGAACCTGTAGCTCCTGGGAGACTATCTGGGCGAAAGCGCCCCGGGAACCCTGCCCGATCTCGGTGGTGCCAGCGAATACCGTGGCGCTGCCGTCGACGTGGAGACGGCAGATTGCCGTGGAGGTGGGCGATGCGCCCACGCCTGACAGGTTGCATCCCACGCCACGGCCCACCTTGATGGTGCCACGACCGCCCATAGGTTCGGGCGGGCTGTCCAAGGGGATGCCCACGGCTTGGGCCGCCATGCGCAGGCCATGCTGGGGGTCGCCGTCCAGAGGGCGCTCGCCGGGGCGGATTTCATCGCCACGCTCCAGCATGTTCATGAGACGCAATTCCAGGGGGTCGATGCCGAGTTCGTGGGCTATGATGTCGACCTGAGATTCCCCAGCCCAGGCTGCCTGTGGCCCACCGATGGAGCGGAAGGAGCCTGCTGGCCCTGTGTTGGTGTAGACGGCATGGGCCGTGATCTTGGCACTGGGCCACTTGTAGGCCCCCATGATTCTCTGGGCAGCCTTGTCGGCCACCATCGGCCCGTTGTCCGCATAGGCCCCGGTGTCGAGGTAAATCATGCACTCGCGCCCAACGAACTGGCCGTTGTTCATGACGCCGGTTCTGACCATGCAGCGGGCACCGTGGCGGCGTATGGTCTTGAAGGCATCCTCTACAGAAAGGGCAACACGCACCGGCGCGTTGGCAACTTTGCTCAAGGCGACGGTCAGGGGTTCCAGCTTGGAGTAGGACTTGCTCCCGAAGCCTCCACCCAAGTAGGGCACAATGATGCGTACTTGGTGCAGAGGGAATCCGTACATTCGAGAGAGGTCTTCTCTAACCAGGAAGGGGTGCTGGGCCGTTGACCACACGGTGATGCCGTTGTGGGGGTTGTAGTCGGCGATGACGGTGTGGGGTTCGAGGGCATAGTGGTAGACCATGGGGAAAGTGAAGGTGTCCTCGAAAATGCGGTCGGCGCGGGCGAACGCGTCGTCCACATCGCCCCACACTGCATCCTCGCGGTGACACATGTTGGACTCATGGACGAAGTCGCCGGAGGCAGCCAAGGCGTCGACGACGTTGTCCACGGCGGGCAACGCACGGTATTCAACGTTGATTAGCGCCAGGGCCCGCTCTGCAGTAAGGGCATCGGAGGCTGCCACTGCTGCCACTGGTTCGCCCTCGTAGCGGACTTTCTCGGTGGCGACCAAGGGACGGTCCCGCACCATGGCACCGAAATAGGGGTCCATGTCCCTGACGTCTTCACGAGTGAGGACTGCCTTCACTCCGGGAAGCTTCAGGGCTTCGCTGGTGTCGATGCTCTCAATGATCGCGTGGGGTAGCGGGCTGCGCAGTATCTTGCCGTGGAGCATGCCCGGCACTTCCATGTCGCCCACGTAGGTAGCACGTCCTGTGACTTTGTCCAAGCCGTCGATTCTGGGTACAGATACGCCGATGCTATCCATAATTCCCCCTAACCCTGACCGCTGGCAGCCAGAATGGCCTCAACGATCTTCTTGTAGCCCGTGCAGCGGCAGATGTTGCCGTTCATGTATTTCTTGACCTGGTCCTCGGTGGGGCGGCTGTTCTCATCGAGCAGCGATTTGGCCGTCATGATCATACCTGGGGTACAGAAGCCACACTGGAAGGCTGCATGGTCGATGAAAGCCTGCTGAAGGGGATGTAACCGGTCGCCTTCGGCTAGGCCCTCGATAGTCAGCACCTCGGCATCGCGGGCTTCGTAGGCCAGCATGGTGCAGGAACTGACGGCACGTCCGTTCAGCAGGACGGTGCAGGCGCCACAGACCTGGAGGTCACATGACCGCTTGGCCCCCTTGAGTGTCAGCCTGTCCCGCAGGAGGTCCAGCAAAGTCTGGTGGGGTTCCACATCCAAAGAAATTGAACGTCCATTCACGGTCATCGTGATGGGAATGGCAGGCAACGTTTGGGTTTGAGACGAAACTTCCAAGACGCCTTCTCCTCTTTTCAGCGTACGCTAGGGCCAGCCCTGCACCAAATTCCGGTCTACACTGCGCCCGAGGCAGTGCGCACGGCGCGGCCCAGCAGCACGCCAACCAGATGCTCCTTGTACTCCGCCGAGCCGTGGAAGTCATCGATGGGGTCCGCTCCCTGGGCCGCCGACCTAGCGGCAGGGCGCAACACGGCTGCAGATGATAGTTCTGCTGACGTCTTCCCTGCCAGAATCTCCTCGGCTTGAGGCACACGCACGGGCTTGGGTCCGGCTGAACCGACTGACACCCGAGCCTCGGTTACAACGCCCGTGCTGGCATCCATGCGCAGGGCAACCCCCACACCAACCGTTGGACGCGCATGATAGCCAAACTTCTCATAGGCCCCTGTCATGCCGGTGGGGAAGCGGGGGACGGTTATCTCAGTGAGGACTTCACCCTCTTCAAGGGAGGTCTCGAAGGGGCCTGCTGCGAACTCCGACAGAGGTATCGTCCGGATGCCGGAGGGGCCTTGTGCGGTGGCGGTCGCGTTGTAGAGAAGCAGCAGTGCGCCCGGGTCGGAATGAGGTTCGCCGAAGCAGAGATTGCCTCCGATGGTGCCGACATTGCGTACGCGGACGTTGGCCACTCCGGCTTCGGTCTGGGCGATGAGGGGAAAGTCGGCGGCTACGATGGCAGAGCGCTCCAAGGTGCGGTGGATAACGCCGGAGCCGATGCGCAACACGCCCGCGCCCTCGTCGTAGCGCAAGTCTGACAGGCCACCGACGGTCTTAACGTTCACCAAGTGTCCGTAGTGGAGGAGGCCTTCCTTCATGGCTAGGAGCAACTCGGTGCCTCCAGCGTAGAGGCTGGCCTCCTCGCCGTACTGGCCAAGGAGGCCAACTGCGTCGGCGACAGTTTCGGGTTCGTGCAGTCTAAAGGGACGTAGCAACGCTCCCCCCTCTCTGTTCTCTCGGCAGGCGTGAACCTGAGGAATCAGGCCATCATCATAGCTCAGGAGCCCCGAACTGCCAACGACTTGGGTGTCCGCCTCAAGTGGTCTCATTGGTCTCATAGTTGTATCTGAATCAGCTTTGCGGGAATGGTCTCATGGGGGCGGTCTTTTGTAGCTGGGGGACGATGCGATCGGCCCGGTCGAGCAATGGAATGCGGCCAAGTCCGTAGCTAAAATCAAATTCTGCGTATCTGAAAGTGGTCTCGTTGGTCTCATCTTCGTATCTGACTCAGCTTTGCGAGAGTGGCCGCATTGGGGCATTTTTTGTAGCTGTAGGGCAATGTCACCGGCGGGATTCCGTGATCGGGATGGGGCGACATGTCTAGCTGGACCAGATTTTCCGGCCTACGTTTTGCGTCTGTTAGTGGTCTCATTGGTCTCATCTTTGTATCTGAATCAGCTTTGCGACGATGGCCGCATTTTTGCCTTTATTCCGCATTCTTTACTGGCAATGGAGTCCCAAAATGGGCCGAAAAAAAGGCAGGGGCGACCCTGAAGGGTCAGTCCCCTGCGTGCGCTCATGTGTTCAGGTTACCGGAGGGTGGAGCAGGCGTCAACGGCAAAATGTCATGGTCAACTGCTGGGAGAACCTGGTGGGTGTTCCAGCCCTTTATCCCGCGGGCATTGCCTAACTACCCACTCGCGTGGCGGCTTCGCGTCGCTGGGCCAACAGCCGGCCGTAGCCTGAAAGGGGCTCCGCATAGCCAGCGAGGGACAGGGCACGCCAGAGGGTGGCGGAGTGGGAGGTGACGACGGGCTTGCCGGTGGCCTCTTCAAGGGCTTCGATGGCGGGCATGGCGTCGAGGTTCATGCAGCTTACGAACAGGCCGTCAGCCTCGTCTGCATAGGGTTCCCATGCTTCGAGGGAGAAGTTGTAGACCTCTTCGGGGGTGACGGCGCCGTATGCTTGGCCACCATGGAGACCCATGCCTGTCATCACCAGAGGCTGGATGCCAGAGGCTTCGAGGTAGGCCTGTTCGGCGACGTGATGACTGTCCGGGTAGGGAGAGGTGACGACGACGCGCGTCATGCCCATGTGGTGCAGGGCCTCGGTACAGGCGAGCATTGTGGAGGTGGTGGCTACGCCGTGGTGGTCTTCCATCTCGCGGCAGAAATCGGCGTCCTTCCCCGGGCCGCGGAGGGCACCGCTGACAGTGCAGCAGTAGGCGATGGAGTCGACGTGGGCGCTGGCCAACTCTTCCACGGCCCGACCGGAGCTGGCCTCCATCTCCACCAGTGCGTCGATTTCGCCACCTGGCCGGAGAAGCATCCTGCTGGTGAAGAAGCCGACGTCCGGAGGCGTGACGCGGGGATAGCGGGTCTCCGCGACGGTGGAGCTGCTGACCACGACAAGGCCGATCTTGGCTTTCCATTGCAGGCGGTCCATGGTTTCCTTCTCCTCTCTTGGCGACGAACAAAAAGCACATTCTCGTACGTCACGCCGGTCTGTGCCTTTCGCTTTTTCCAATGCGGTGTAGCTAGTTAGGAAGGGACCATGCCATTTCCCATTCCATGGGCCAGCTGGTTCAGATCGACGAGCGCCTTCTCCATGATTGCACCAAGGGCAATCTCCACGATGTACCATCGCTTTGTCGGTGGGGTAGTTTTCGTAGACCCAGAACGCCATCAATTCCTCCATTTTGCAACGAGTCGGGCCACGAGAGCGATGCCCACGCCCACACCGACGCCCAAGACTACTGCGACTACCATTTCCATGGTCGAATCAGTCCCTCTCGCTTTGCAGGAACCATTCGGTTGGGATCTCGCGGCCGAGTCCCTCGGCTCGCGCGGCCTCGTAGACTCTGCCAGCGACGGAGTGGAACTGAGCGCCTTGCAGGTTGCCCCGGTCGGAGAAGGTGACTTGCTCAGGCGCGGTGCGTCCCTCCTTCAGTCCTGCCAGCAGCTCCTCCATGTAGACGGTCTTTTCCTCGATGGAGTAAGTGTTGCCCTGCTTGACGCTGTAGTTGGCTGATTTCTGGTGGTAGTGGTGGTCCTGGAACTTGGGCGTCTCGGTTGGGACCGACCACGCGAGCAGGGTGTCGTGGACCTTGAGTTCGGGGTAGCCTTGGGGCGCTGGTGAGGTGCCGAGGACTAGGGCTACGTCGATCTTCTGGGTGGTGTCGTCGTCGAGACGGCCCCAGATGCTGGTGATGTGGGTGCCGGGCTCAAGGTAGCGCCCGAGGTGAGCGCTCTTGTATTCGCCGGGATTTTCCTGGAAGCCACCGTCGGTGCAGGCGGCTAGGATGTCGGCACCGCGGTAGACGTCGGCGGGGTTGTCGCAGACGACCGTTTCGATTTCGAATTCCTGGGCCACCTCGCGGGCGAACTGCTCGCGATTGGCTGAGGTGGGGCTGTAGACCTGCAGACGCCGGATGGGGCGCACGGCACAGAAGGCGCGGATGTGGGAGCGGGCCATGCCACCGGAGCCGAGGATGCCGACGACTTCGGCGTCCTCACGGGCCATGAGTTCGGCACCGATGGCGGAGTCGGCGCCAACGCGCATGCGCTGGAGGAAGCCATCGTTGATGAGGGCTAGAGGTTCGGCGTTGTTGGTGTCTATGAGAAGCACCATGCCCATGACCATGCCGGGACGCACCGCTACCATCTCGTGCGTCTGGACACCCTCGTACTCGGCTTGGTGCAGCACGTTGGAGTGGAAACGGATGCCGAAGTAGCCGGTGTTGGCGGAGCCGCCTTCCATGCTGGCCCAGCGGTAGACCTTGTTGGGGTCCTTGGTGGGCATGCGGATGTCCATGCGGGGACGGCATATGGCCTCGCCATCGACGATTTCCTGGTAGGCCTGGCGGATGGCGTCGACGGTCATGTCCATGGTGAGGACGGAGCGTACGTCGTCGTTGTTGAGGAAGAGCATGTTCAGGCCGCCTTGTTTTGTTATCGGGATTATCTCTTTAGGACGCGGGGTTGTAAAACTCAGGAACAATACGGCCTGCAGATACACTGAATAGAGGGAGTTCCGCATATGCTGTCGATAATGCTATCATCAGCTAAGTGGAAAACTTACTTGAAGAAGTACGGGGCAATCCTCGGAACGTTCGGTTCGATGATCTCGTGAAATTATGCGACTAGTACTTTGGAGAGCCGCGGCGGAGAGGCAGTCATCTGTTCTATAAGAGTCCTTGGCAATGTCGGCCTCTTGTCAACATCCAACCCATCAGGGGTATGGCCAAGCCCTACCAAGTGCGTCAAGTGCTGAGTGCGATAGCGAGGCTGGAGGAGAGGGAATGAGTGATCGCTATACTTACCGAGTTCTCTGGTCTGAGGAAGACGACAGGTATGTGGGCCTTTGTGCCGAGTTCTCGCTTCTTAGCGGGCTGAGTGATACACCAGAAGGAGCCTTTGCAGAGATAAGGCAGGTGGTGGCGGAGGCGGTGGCAATTCTGGAAGAAGACGGTGATCCCATCCCTGAGCCAATATCCACCAAGAGCTACAGCGGGACCCTCACTATACGTGTCCCGCCGGAGACGCATCGGGCTCTGGCGCTAGAGGCAGCCGAGGCTGGGGTGAGCATGAACCGCCTCGCCAGCGAAAGGCTGGCACCGCGGCAGCACTAACGACCTTTACGTTCCCCGCTCCGCCAGCACTTTGGGGTCGCTGATGTACTCGGTCGCCACTTTGCGTCCCACTTCCATCTGGAGGCGCTTGTCTTCTTCGGGGGTGGGGGCTGGCGGGATGTCGCGGACTATGGTGTCGTTGCCGTAGGTGGGGATGGGCTCAACTGCATCACGGATGATGCCCTTGGGGTCGTGGCCCTGCTGGACGGCTTCGATGCCCTCGCGCAGGATGCGTCGCACCATGATGATGCCACGGTCGGTTGTGGCTAGGTGCTCCATGGCGTGGAGGGCGATGGGTCGCTGGCCGACTTGGGCGTCGTAGTCGCCGGGGACACGCTGGCGCTCCTCGTAGGGGCGGCCGTCGTCTTGGCCGAACTCCATGACCTGCTCAGTGTCGACCTCGATGGGGTAGTCATCTTTCACGTGGCGCACGCGGAAGTTCATGGTGTGGGTGTCGTCCACGGGCACAGACCACTGGGTCATCCAAGGGCGGGCCACTGGCCTACGACGCTGCACGTCGTCGCCGGTGGCAGACCACTGGTGTATGTTCGGGGCTATGAAGTCGGTCATTCGCACCCAGACCGCGTCGCCGACTCTTCTGGAAGCCACGAACACCATTCCCACCGGGGTCTCCATGTACTCCCAGTCGGCGCGGTTGCGGAGGTCGGCGGTGAAGCCCTGGCTGCCGTCGATGGTGTGTAGGAAGTCCAGGTGGGCTGGGTCCATGCAGTTCTCTTTGACCTGAAGCCAGTTGGCGGGCATCTCGTGGCGGACGCTTACGCGAGCGCGGTAGCCCGGCATGACGTATGTATCGAATACGGGGAAGGGTGGCTGTTTGTCCGGCGGCCCCATGTAGACGAACACTATGCCATGGTAGACGTGGGTGGGGTAAGCGCCTTGGCATAGACGGTCTTTGAGGGTGCTGCGGGCGGGTTCGCCTGGGGTGTCGAGTATCCGGCCATCGACATCGAAGAGCCAGCCGTGGTAGCAGCACCGCAGACCGCGCTCGGACACTACGCCGAACTCCAGGGAAGTCCCACGATGAGAGCAGTGGAGTTGCAGGACTCCCACCTGTCCCTGGCGGTCTTTGAAGACCACCAAGTCTTCGCCCATGACCCGCACCCGCACTGGCAGTTCGCCAAGTTCGTCTTCGAACACCACCGGGTTCCAGAAGCGGCGGAGGTATTCTCCGCAGGGAGTGCCCGGCCCCACATGAGTGAGCACATCTTCCTCACGGGGGATGTCACGGTGGTGGTAAGCGCTGTAGGTGTTGGTGAGAAAGGGAGCTCTGGTGGTCATATGCTGTCCTCTTGACGGGTCAAGGTTAGTCCTCTAGCTGGACTCCGGTACCACAAATGGGAGGTTGGCCTCTTTCCAACCGGAAAAGCCTGGGGCCATGTAGGAGACGTTGGTGTAGCCCATGGCCTTGAGGGTCTGCCCTGCCAGGGCAGATCGGGCGGTGCCCCCTCAATGGGCTATGATGCACGCGCCCTTGTCCGGTACCACATCCTCCACCCGGCCCTCGAGGCGGCCCCGAGCGAGCATGGTTGCGCCCTCGATGTGGCCTTGGGCCCACTCGTCGGGCTCGCGCACGTCTAGCACGATGATTGCTTCGCCAGCGTTGCGCCTTGCGTACACATCCTGTGCCGAAACCGATGCCACAGCTGCTTGGGCGATCTCCGTCATTCTCCGCCCTATGTTTTCCATGTTTCTCTCCTCTTCTGGTCCTCTTGATGTGACGCCGCATTATAGCAGTGCTACCATGGGGCACGACGATACGACCATGTATTGGGGGAGGCGCCCGTGACCTATTTTGGACAATCGCTCAAACGATTCGAGGACTCCCGTCTGCTCAGGGGTCAAGGGGCCTTTGTGGACGACATAACGCTTGACGGCCAACTGTACGCCCATGTCCTGCGCAGCCCACATGCCCATGCTGCCATCAGGAGTGTGGACCCATCGGCAGCGCTGGCCCATCCAGAGGTGGTGGCGGTTTTCAGCGGGGCGGACGTGGTGGAAACGCTGGGGAACATACCTACTCGCTCCATGACGCGTGGCTGGGCCGTCGACGAAATCCGCCCGCCAGAGCATCCCGTGCTGGCGTACGAGAAAGCTTTCTACGTGGGGCAGCCTGTGGCGGTGGTGGTCGCACGTTCGGCCTACGCGGCCCTTGATGGGGCCGAGTTGGTGAATATTGACTACCAGCCGCTTGATCCTGTCGTCGATCCCTATGGGGCCGCTGAAGACACTCATGTGCTCCACGAGCAGGTAGGCACCAATGTCGCTATGCGGGTGCAGCACGAGGGTGGCGAGGTGGATGAGGCGTTCGCTGGTGCCCATCGCGTGATTTCAGGACGGTTTGAGGTGCAGCGCTTGGCGCCTGCGCCGATGGAGGCGCGGGGCATCGTGGCGACTTACGATGCGGGCGAGGATATGCTGACGGTGTGGAATTCAACCCAAGTGCCGCATCGTGTGCGCGATGGCATGGCGCGGGTGCTTGGACGCTCGCAGGAGTCGACACGGGTCATCGCGCCTGATGTAGGCGGCGGGTTCGGAGAGAAAGATACTGTCTTCCCTGAGGACATCCTGATTCCCTACCTGGCGCTGACTCTAGGCCAGCCCATCAAGTGGGTGGAAGGCCGGCAAGAGAACATGGTGGCCCTCCACGCCCGGGGCCACTATTCGGACGTAGAAGCAGCCGTAACCGAGGACGGAATGCTGCTGGGGATGAAAGTGTCGATTGTGGCGGATCTAGGTGCGTTCTTTCTGGTCACAACTCCATCGGTACCCTTCCTTGCCGCGCACCGGATAGTCGGTCCCTACAGGACCCCTGCCATGCGCGTCAATGTGCGGGGGGTGACTACGAACAAGCCTCCCACGGGTCCCTATCGTGGAGCGGGCGGGCCGGAGGCTGCCTTCTGCATGGAGCGCATCATGGACTTGGTTGCCACTGAGCTTGGCATGGACCCTTCCCATGTGAGACGGATCAATATGATCCACCCTGACGCACTGCCCTATACCACTCCCACCGGCATCACCTACGACTCTGGCAACTATGAAGTGGGTCTGGACCGGGCGCTCCAGATGTCGGAGTACGCGCAATGGAAGGCGCGGGCTGCCGAGCCCAGAAAGCCGGGCGAGCCCCTGCTGGGCGTGGGCTTGGCCACGGTGCTGAAGGCATCGGGGGCCTATGGTGAGGTGCGGGAGGATAGCTCTCGTGTGATCATCGAGGCATCCGGACGGGTCACCATCCATATCGGGGCTTCGCCTCACGGGCAGGGAACCGAGACCACTTTCTCCCAGGTGGCAGCCGATGAGTTGGGGCTGACTCCGGAAGACTTGACCATCCTCCATAGTGACACGGGAATCATCGCCAAGGGTGGTGGGACTTCGGCCAGCCGTGGCACGGTGGTTTCGGGCTCTGCAATGGTGCTGGCCTTGCGCCAAGCGCGAGAGAAGATGGGACGTATCGCGGCGCAACTGCTCGACTGCACCCCGGACGACCTCGATTTTCAGGACGGCCGGGTGTCCCATCAGTCGGACCCGTCGCGGGCTACAACCTTTGCGGAGGTGGCATCCGCAGCGTATGAGGAGGAACGCCTACCTCAAGGCGAAAGCATCGGGTTGGACTTCAGCTTGGACTACACCCTGCCCAACAATCCCTACGCCTTCGCGGCCCATGTGGCCGTGGTGGAAGTTGACCCCGATACGGGCGATGTACGGATCATCAAGTATTTCGCGGTGCATGATTGCGGGAACATCATCAACCCCATGATCGTGGAGGCCCAGTTGCACGGGGGTATTGTGCAGGGGCTGGGACAGGCGATGGTGGAAGGTATCCAATATGATGCCAGCGGGCAGTTGGTCAGCGGGAGTCTTCTGGACTATGCGCTGCCGGTTGCAGCCGATATGCCTGACTTCCAGATGGATACGATGGAGACGCCTTCGCCTCTCACTCCGCATGGAGCGAAGGGCATCGGAGAGTTGCCCACCGTGGCGACGCCGGTGGTGCTGGCAAATGCAGTGATGAACGCACTCGAATCGGCTGGTGTCCGCAACGTGGATACGCCACTGACACCCAACAGGATTGTGGAGGCATTGCGACAGGTGGCCTAGCGCGAGAGGCGGTGCTTCCGCAGGACGGAGCGGGCGGCGTTGTATCCACACATGCCGTGGACTCCGCCGCCGGGCGGTGTGGATGAGGAGCAGATGTACACGCCCTTCATGGGTGTGGAGTAGGGATCCCATCGCCAAGCTGGCCTACCGAACATCTGGGCCAAGTCCTGCATACCGCCATTGATGTCGCCGCCGATGTAATTGGGGTTGTAGGCCTCCAGCTTGGCGGGCGACATAACGCTGCGGGCCAGAACCAAGTCCCTGAACCCGGGCGCGAACCGTTCGATTTGAGACTCGATGCGCTCGGTCATGTCCACACAAGAGCCGTGGGGGACGTGGCAATAGGCCCATGCTGTGTGCTTGCCTTCGGGGGCGCGTGTGGGGTCGAAGAGAGTGTGCTGGGCTAACAGGACGAATGGCTTTTCCGGGTGGCCTCCACGCCATACCGTCTCTTCCGCCCCTGCGATCTCGGAGAAGCTGCCTCCGACATGGACCGTGGCTGACTGGCTGCATTCAGTAGCTACCCACGGTATGGGGCCATCGAGCGCCCAATCCACCTTGAATGCACCCATCCCGTAGCGGTAGCGCTTCATCCGGTTCAAGTAGCTCTTGGGGATTCGTTCTCTGGTTACTTCTGCCAGTTGCTTAGGAGTGAGGTCTAGCAATGTGGCCTGGGCGTCTGGGATGTCTTGTAGTGAACTGACCGGAGTGCTGGTGAAGATCTCCCCGCCGAGGGATCTCAGGTAGGACGCCAGGGCGTCGGATATGCGCTGGGCCCCGCCTTGGGGGAATGGCCAGCCAGCCACATGACCGAACATGGCGAGCACCAAGCCGAAGGCCGCCGAGGGACGTTTGTCGAGTGGCAGCAGGGAATGGGCTGCCAGACCGGCGAAGAGGGCGCGGGCACGTTCGCCCGCGAATGTTCTGTCGGCAAGAGACTTGGCAGAATGGAGACCGTGCTTGGCGAAGCGCGCCATAGCCAGCGGGTGTTGGGGACGTCGCATGGGGCCCAGAAGGTCAGGTTGCAGCAGGCCCCAGTCGGAGACGAGCGGGGACATCAGCCGGGCATATGCTTGGGCATCGCTACCGCCGATGGAGTCTCCCGTATCCACGATGCCGGGATGCAGGGCAACGGCAGAGCCATCGTCCAAGGGATGGGCTACGCACAGGGGCGGACTGACCCACTCCAAGCCAAGCTCTTCCGAAGGCAGGCCCTCAAAGAACGGCGATATCACCGCGGTGGCGTGAATCGCTGAGCACACATCGTGGGTGTAACCCGGCAGGGTGAGTTCCGCAGAGCGGGCGCCGCCGCCAATGGTCTCCTTGGCTTCCAGCACCCTGACTCGCCATCCCTGACGTGCCAGAGTGATGGCGGCTGCCAAGCCGTTGGGGCCGGCACCCACCACCACTCCATCACACGCTTCAGAGGAAGTCACTGGTCTGGGTCAGGGTGTGCTTCACCCACCCTTCTTCGCTATCAGGTCAATCTCAATCAGGGGCCCGGGGAACATGATGCCGCTGCTGCCATCAGCTTCCTGCGAGGGGATGATACTCATGGCAGGCCAGTATCCCATGGGGTCGTATATCCGGCGCCATGCGCGGCTGAAGCCCCGGAAGTCATGGGGAGCGTCGACTAGGTATATCCGGGCATCGACCACATCTCCCAGAGCGAACCCGTTCCCCTCCAGTTGATCCTGCAGGAGTTCCATGGTGAACTCCGTCTGGACTTCGATATCGGAGAAGTGGTGAGGCAGGCCCGGAGGTGTGCGTCGTATGGCGGCCTCGGCTATCTGCGGTATGTCTCCGGTGGGCTGTGGCAACCCGTTACGCACCTCTGTTTTGCCGAAATCGTCAATGGGCACCTGCCCGGCCATGAAGAGCCAGTCCTGCACCATGATGCCTGGAGTGAAGTTCACCCGGCGCACATCCACGGGATGCCAGCGTATGCCCGCCCGCGTTTCGTGCTTCTGGTGCTGCGCGTCCGGGGCAAGGAACGTGAAGTTGGCAAGGAAAACCGTTCCCGGCACCAGCAACTCCCGCATGCCCATGGAGGCCCGGTTGGGTGGCGGCTGCATGTACTCGCCCCATACAGCATCGATCTGGTGGAAGTTGAGCAGGTCTGGCTCGTACAGTTGGGACTTGATACCTTGGTCCAAGCCGCTTCCTGCCGCCTCGAGCACCTTGCCCATGTTGGTGAAGGCATAGCGGGCCTGCATCTCCGGGTCCGACCCGTAAATGGGAAAGCCCGGCTGCTTGCTGACGGCCAAGCCGGTGTTGTAATCGGTGGCGGAGACGCCTGAAAGAAAGACGAAGGGCCCTCCCTTAACCGCCTGCGGAGCGTGTTCCGCCGCCATCGGGTTCGGGGCATCGGCTGCGTTGACGGTCTGGGGGGTGTAGGACGAATTGGCTGCCAAGGCCACAGCCTGCACGTTGAGGCGAGCGCCCCTGATGATGTGCTGATCGTGTCCGACCACCGCCGTGGTGCGGGCGGGCGGATTGTTGGGGAAGTATTCCTGCCAGACCAGCTTGAACTCATAAAAGTCCTCTGCCTCGATGAGGTAGACCTCGGCCTTCACGACCCGGTCTAACGTAGTCCCTGCTTCCGCCAGGACCGTTCGCAGCTTCTCGAGGCAGGCCCGGGTCTGAGCGCCGATATCGCTTTCACCCACATAGGGGGACACAGACTGTGCGCGTACAACGTTCCCGGACTCGTCCAACGGGAATACGGAGGAGACGAATATGAAGTCTCCCGCTCGTTGAAAGCTGGGCGCAGGAAGCACTCCCTGCCATGAGTTGGACCCGGACTGCGATGTGGTCATCAGGCATTCTCCTAAGTTAAGGTCCGATGGATTCCATCGGTGCTTTCATGGGATAGACGCGTGGCAATTATCGCCATCTTGATGGTACATGCCAAGCCTGAAGGCGAAACTGTTCAAGCACCTGAAGGGGACATTGTGCCGACCCACGATGGCCGTTATACTGCTGCATCCGGCAATGCCGTCCGGAGCTCCGTGCTGGCTCGTGCCGGAAATCAGACCGGACAGGAGGCTTGGTTATGAACCTGGTTAGACGCAAGTCCTTCCTCATCGGGGCGTTCATCCTCATTCTTGCCCTGATCATTGCCTGCGGCGAGGAAACGAGTCCAGACGCCGCAACACCGGATGCGACGGATGCGCCAGCTGTCGCAACAGCAACTCCCGCGGCGGCCGCTGCTGAAACCCCCGCACCCGCTCCGGATGACGCTATGATGGCGCCATCTGGCACTCTCGACTTCGGTGTGGGCGACATCGGGGCCGAGGTATACCTGATTGCGAATGAGGCATACCAAGCCACCGTCTACAACGGCAGGGTCACCCACGAGCATATGTTTGGCAGCGATGTCGATGGCAACGTGATACCCCGCCTCGTCGCCAGCTTCGAAGACACCGATAACGCCGACGGTACTTGGTCCCGCGTTTTCAACATGCAGCGTGGTGTCAAGTGGCATGATCGCTACGGCGACTGGGGCGAATTCAACGCTGACGACTTCATATTCAGCATGGAGAACGTGTCCACCGAGGGTTCGGTGCACACCAATTCCGGTCGAATCCGAGGCCTCTTCTATTGCGATGGCTGCTCCGTAGAGAAAATAGACGAATACACCGTCAAGCTGACAAGGCCGGAGCCCACCTTCCAAATCGAGTGGTGGAACCTCATGCCATCGGGCAACACCACCTTGCGCAGCGCGCGCCACTACGAGGCCGTGGGCGCGGAAACTGCCAGCACTCAGTCCGTTGGAACCGGGTCCTTCCAACTGATGGAATCCCTAGCCGATGACTTCAAGCGGGCCGAGGCAGTTCAGGGCCACTGGCGCAAGACGCCAGAATTTGCTGAGTTCATCTGGCATCAGATGGCAGAGGAATCTACTCGTCTGGCCAACTTCCTAACGGGGGATATAGACACGGGGCAGTTCTCCACCGACTCGATTGAGGCCATCAAGGGCGATTCGAGTGTGGAAGACACTGAGTATCTAGTCTTCAACGGCGCACGCCTGCGCTACATCCACGTCCATGCCCAAAACTATTACCCCGATCACCCATCTCATGAGTCGGAGTTCCCCTTGGGCGACGGGGCATCCTACGTGGATACATGCCAGGTGCAGGCATGGGTTTCCTGTGACCCGGACGTTAACTCGGATGAATGGGCCCGCGCTTTGAAAGTCCGGCAAGTGCTGGCCGGGACCATCGACCGTCAGAAGATGATTAACTCTCTCGCTTTCGGAGAGGGTGAGCCCGCCTATACCTTCGGATTCATGGGACACGCCGCACGGGCCGCCCAGTTCGGCTTGGATCAACTGACTTGGCCCTTCCTTAGCGAGGCCGAAGCCAGGGAAATGCTGGAAGAGGCCGGGCACCCCGATGGATTCGAAATCGAGATGCACCTCACCAACACCGGCGGGGCTGGCGTCGACACCAGCGGAGAGGTCATCAGTGGTATGTGGCGCTCTGTGGGCATCGAGGCCAAGCATGTGGTGCAGCCTTACTCGTCGTTCCGCCCGACCATCCTGGCCCGCACGGCCAAGGGTGTGAGGCCTGACGAGCAAGGCGTGGCCAACGAGCCTCTGCGCTACTATGCCACATTCTACGTTGCCGACAACGTGTTCAACTTCGGCATCGAGCACCCCGAGCTCCAAGCCCTTATTGACAAGGCCAACGTGACCTACGATATAGAGGAGCGCTGGGTTGTGTCGGCCGAAATCGGCAAGTGGCTGCACGACAACATCGTTACCATACCCCTCTACGAGGAGAGCGCCACTTGGCCTCTGGGCCCTGAGATCGACAGATGGGACGTAAGCCCACTGCATATCGAATGGCTCAACAACTGGGAGTACGTCCCCCACCGCTAGAGCGCACCCCTACACCGACCCCACAAGAGCCCGGATCTAGTGGTCCGGGCTCTTGTCTTTTGCGATCTGGCTTGCGCCAGAGATTGACGTTAGGTAACATATAGGTTACTACCATTATTGCTGATGGTTGAGGTCAGGGAGTACTTGGATGCCAACGGCCGCAACCCGTTTGGCCGTTGGTTCGATGATCTTGACAATCGGGCTGCGGCCAAGGTGAGGACGGCCATAGCGCGCCTCGAAGCCGGGAACCTATCTGACTTCAGAGGCGTGGGCGGAGGGGTATTGGAACGTCGCATCCATTTCGGCCCAGGGTACAGAATCTACTTGGCGAAAGATGGAGAGCACCTCATCCTACTGCTTGGAGGAGGTACCAAGGACGGTCAGCAAAGTGATATAGACTACGCACAACAACGCTGGAAGGATTACGTAGAACGCAAGCGACGGGAGAAGTAAAATAATTATGCCGCTTACTCGCGATTTTAAGGAAGCGATACAAGCTCGTGCGCAGCGTGACGCAGCCTTTAGGGAACAATTGTTGAGTGAAGCTGTTGAATGTCTGATCTCAGGAGACGTTGAGACTGGTAAGATTATTCTACGAGACTACATCAACGCTACCATCGGCTTTGCGCGCTTAGGCACCCTTACGAACAAACCGCCCAAGAGTCTGATGCGGATGCTCGGCCCCATGGGCAATCCCCAAGCGCGCAACATGTTCGAGGTGCTCAGCCATATCCAACAGCATGAGGGAATACAACTCGAAGTAAAGGCGGTCAGATAACGTCATGCCACCTCAGATAACTCTTGCAGAAGCCAAGGAAATGATTAAACGCGCCGTACAGAAGGGCGCCGAAGTGGGCTGGATATCAGCCTACGCCGTCGTCGACGAGGGGGGTAATGTCATCGCGATGGGGAGGGGCGACGGCGCTCCCGGCACGGCGATGAGCCTTGCCAAGGCCAAGGCCGTTGCCTCGGCCCGAACGAAGGCGCCCACCAAGACCTTCGCAGAGCGCATGCGGAACCAGCCAGCCATGTGGCAGTCCTACAATACCCTCTTCGTCGGCAGCATGTTCCCCGGTTTCGGTGGCATGCCTGTTGTGAAGGATGGGAAGGTTGTGGGAGGCTTTGCCTGCGGCGGACCGGGACCCACACCCGACACGGCGGGCAGTGAACCCACCCACGATTTCTGGACGGAGATAGACGGGGAGGTGGTGTGCATCGAGGATGTGGCCATATGCCACGGCCTGAATATCCCCTATGCACCACAGCACAATAAGCCCCAACCTGCCGCCACGTAACCGCACGAAAGGAACCCAAATGCCGCTCACGCTTGCCCAAGCCGATCAGTACGTCTCCAAAGCGATTGCCAGGGCCCAGCAGCTACGAGTCATCGTATCCTGCGCGGTGATCGATGAATTTGCGGAACTAGTTCAAGCAGACCGCATGGATGGGGCCTCCCCTATGACCGTTGACATCGCAGAAGCAAAAGCGGTCACCGCCCTCAACTTCCGCCGCCCAACCAGCAGCGTGGCAGCACTGGACCCACATGTGCTGGAGAGCATCAAAGAGGTCGTGAAATTCAAGCCCTTTCCTGCGGCCGGGGGCGTGCCAATCTTGGTGGACAACGTCGTGGTTGGAGCCGTGGGAGTTAGCGGTGCCACTGGAGAGCAGGACGAAGACATAGCGCAGGCCGCCGCCTCCTGACATCCGAGTAGCCCGCTGCGAAACGGGGGCTCTTGGCCCCGTTTCGCACATCGCCCGTATGCGCCATAGTTACGCCGCACCTCGGAATCCGACCGCCCCCCACCAACCTGCAATACTCGGTTGGAAAGGGCAATGGGAGTCACACCAAGGAGGGGTACATGGCTACTCGTACACGGCTGCAGACCATCGACGCCGATGCCCATGTGGTGGAAAGCGAACGTACTTGGGACTACCTGGAACCTTCGGAGGAGAAGTACCGTCCCCGCCTTTTCACCACGCCTGACGATCACACCAAGACGTATTGGGTCGTCGATGACAAGATTGCAGGCCTGCGCCTCCCAAACCTCAGCGACTACGATCTGGAGCAGTTCTCGGAATTCGCTGGCCGCAACGTTGTCACTCCCCAAGCTGCCCGCGAGATGGATGATGTGGAGTTGCGCCTGAAGCACATGGACGAACTGGGCATCGACATTCAGGTGCTCCATAACACTCTCTGGATTGAGCAGGTGACCACCAAGCCAGCCGCGGACGTGGCCTTGTGCGGCAGCTGGAACCGCTGGCTGGCCCACATCTGGAAGCAGGGCGAGGGAAGACTGCGCTGGTCCTGCCTCGTACCCACCACATCGCTACCCGACGCCGTGGACCAGATGCGGTTCGCCAAAGAAAACGGGGCAGTGGCGGTGTGCATGCGTCCGATTGAGGGTAACCTCTCCCTCACCGACCCCTACTTCTATCCCATTTTTGAGGAAGCGTCCAAGCTCGACATGGCCATCGCGATCCATATCGCCAACGGCAACCCAGCCAACTGCGAACTGCACCGGAGTTTCCCCGAAGGCCTGACCGCCCGCTCCTTCGCCATGTTCCGTGGCCCGACGGTGGTCGCCTGCCATACACTGTTGCTGAGCCGCATGCACGAGGACTTCCCCACCCTGCGCTGGGGTTTCATTGAAGCCTCCTGCGAGTGGATTCCATGGATATACCGCGAGGCCTCTCGCCGTTTTACGGGTGAAGGACGTCCCTTCCCTGTGGACGCCTTCCGCGAGTTCGGCATCTTCGTCACTTGCCAGACCGACGAGGACCTAGCCTACGTGCTGAAGTATGCGGGCGAGCACAGCCTGGTTATCGGCACCGACTACGGGCACTTCGACCCGTCCAGCGAGGTTGACGCTATCACTATCTTCCGCCAGAACCAGGACATCTCAGAAGAGTCCAAGGAGCGCATCCTGCACCACAATCCGAAAGCCCTGTACAACCTGTAGTCAGGTCGCTACCGAGCGTACAGCAACGCATAGGAGGTCCCATGGCCCAAGATTTTCACTTACTGGAAGCGAGTATCGCTGATATCCACGCCGCCTACGCCGCGGGCCGGGTTACAGCGCAACAACTTACCCAAGCCTACCTCGACCGCATCGAGGCCTACGACCGCGCTGGCCCCCAAATCAACTCCATCATCACTGTGAATCCGAATGCCATGGAAGAAGCAGCGCAGGCCGACGCGGCCTATGCCAGTGGAGGTCTCAGTGGCCCACTCCATGGCATCCCGGTGATTCTCAAAGACCAGATGGACGCCAAGGGTATGCCCACTACCATAGGGTCGGTGATGTTCAAGGACCACTACCCTGACAGGGACTCCTTTGTCACCGGGCAGTTGCGCAACGCAGGGGCAATCATCGTCGGAAAGGCTACCCTGGGTGAGATGGGCCGTGGCGACACCCATGGGTCGCTGTTCGGCTCAACCCGCAATCCCTACGATCCGGAGCGTACCGTGGGCGGCTCTTCTGGCGGGTCGGGTGCCAGCATCTCGGCCAATTTCGGGACGGTGGCCATCGGACAGGAGGGGTTCGCCTCCATCCGGCGTCCCGCTGCTTGGAACGGGATCGTTGGCATGCGTCCCACTGCCGGTTTGGTCAGCCGCAGCGGCGTCTGGGCTGGCTGGCCGCAGGTGAACGGGTCATTGGGGCCTCTGACACGATCGGTGCAGGACTTGGCCACATTGTTGGACGTGATAGTGGGTTATGACCCTGACGACCCCATTACGGCCTTGGGTGTCGGCCACAAGCCGGAGAGCTTCACACAGTCGTTGGACCCATCCGGTCTGCGCGGAGTGCGCATCGGCGTCATGACCCAATCCATGGGATTCCAGTCCGAGACCGATAGTGCGGACTTTCGTCTGGTCTCCGAGGTATACAGCCGAGCCATAGTGGACCTGCAAGAAGCGGGTGCTGATGTGGTGGAGCTTCCGGAGCTGTCCAATCTGAATGAACTTCTGGAGAAGCGCACGCTGGATAATCTGGCATCCGAGGCATATGAGGTCTATTTCGGGCGTAACTCCACCCGGCCCTACGAGTCCTTTGAGGCAATGCTGAACTCGCCCGACTATGAGAAAGTGCATCAGGAGAGGCGCTCAGGCCAGAGGCCCTACTCCGAGGAGGCATTCCTCGAGCACATGCAGGCCCAGGACGAGCTGATGATCGGCCTCATGAAGCTGATGGCCGACGCCAATGTGGATGCCATCGTCCACAAGACCGTGGAGCACCAGCCGACGCTCATCAGCCAGGGAATAGGGGAGCCCTATTACAACATGCGGGGCACCACCCACCTCAACACCTTCCTGATCTACGTGCCGTCCATATCGGTGCCCGCTGGATTCACCTCCGACGGGCTGCCCGTGGGCATCACCTTCCTGGGCCGGCCCTACACCGATGCCACCATGGTCAAGCTGGCCTACGCCTATGAGCGCGCCACCGGCCACCGTCAGCCTCCATCCCTTACTCCTGCCCTGCCCGGAGAACCGTAGCCAGCGCGCAAGAGGAAGGTGTTGATAACCACCGCGGCTGACCATGGCTTCTGACCAAGACCACTACGCCGTCCTGCAAGTGAGCCCGGACGCTGAGCCCGAGGTCATCACGGCGGCCTACCGCAGCTTGGCCCGCCTGTACCATCCCGACAGGAACCGGTCGCCCGATGCTGTGCACCGTATGGCACAGATCAACATCGCCTACGATGTGCTGAGCGATCCAGCCCGCCGCGCAGCCTACGACCAGAGCCGTCAGGCCAGCAGGTTACAACAGCCTCCAAGGGCGCAGTGGGGCAACCGCCCCCAAAGGCGCCCGGAACACGCTCAAGGTGACTATGACTGGGCCAATGTTCCTGGCAGAACCACAGTAACCGTGACTAGAGGAGTAAACAGCTGGGTCAGTTGCTGTGGTTGTATAGTTCTCATTGGTATCATAGTGTTAGTTATAAGTATGTGTGGGGCCGCGATAGGATTGACTTAAGCAACACAGAGGAGCGACCAATGGCCGAGACAGAAAAGACGACCTACAACCCGCTGACGCCGGAGGAGCAGTACGTCATTGAGCGTAAGGGGACCGAGCGGCCGTTCACCGGGGAGTACGACGACTTCTACGAGACCGGAACGTACATCTGCCGTCGCTGCAACGCTGAGCTATACCGGTCCGACGACAAATTCGACGGGCACTGCGGCTGGCCAGCCTTCGACAAAGAGGTGCCGGATGCTGTGAAGCGCTTGCCCGACCCCGACGGCATGCGCATCGAAATTGAATGCGCGAACTGCGGAGGCCACTTGGGGCATGTGTTCATCGGAGAGCGCTTTACTGCCACCAACACCCGTCACTGTGTGAACTCGCTGTCTATGAGGTTCGTAGCCTCGAGTTAGGTCGGGCGCTTACGTCCCGATGCGGGGTCCCGTCCCGCACGCTTGGCGCAGCAGTTCGATGGCTGACAGGATGGCGAGATAGCTGGTTCGCGGGTTGTCGGGATGGGGGCGGTTCTCGAAAGTGAACCGCATCATTCCAAAGTCGCCCTTGGCCTCAATCTGGTGGACGTTGCCAGGCGCATCGGGGTCGGCTACCACTTTGAGTTTGGTCTTCTGAGGGCCCAAGCCCGCCAAGCTCAGGGTCGCAGCGACATTAACGTTGGCTGGAAACAGCTTGATCCCATCAACTGCAGGTCCGTCATAAATCACCTGTGGGTCGGTGATCTCCCGATCCTCCCAGTCGCGGAACCCCGGAGAACCCCTTAGTCCTTCGGGACGCTTGGTGGTGGTCAGTGTCACCTCATCCAACCCATCCTCAGCAGCACGTATGGCGTCAATCCCCCCGATAGCCCCTGACGGCGCCATCAAACGGCACCCCTGGGCCTGGGCTGTCTCCGAGAGCTCAGCCAGCAACTCCTCATCCACCAGAGCGCCTGTGCTCATCACGATCATGTCCTTCTTCGCGAGGAGGGCATCCTTGGCGTGGGCACGCACGGCCACAGGTGAAGCGCATTCCACCACTAGGTTCAGTCCGTCAGCGCTCAGAAACTCCTGGATATCGGTGCTGAAGGGGATGTCACCCTCCAAGACCGCTGCCAGCGTCCGGCCTTGGTTCTCGTCCACGTCAAACAAGGCTGCCACCACGGCGCCGGGGACGCTCCCCGCTTGAATGGCACGGGCAATGTCCCGCCCGATGGCCCCGCACCCGATGAATCCAACACCAACCTGCGACCCTGTAACCACTTCCGACCTCCTGCATCAATTGCCAAGTTGCACCCTGCCTATTGGAGCCGATTGTAGCACCCTTATGAAATGTGCGCCTATGCCACATGTTTCAGTGCCTCGACTGTACCCAGCACGTCCTACCGTTTACGATACGCGCAATGATCCACGGCCCGCAGCAACTTATAGAGCATGGACCCTTAGGAGGTGGAGCTTGGTAACCCCCGTTGACAACAACGATGTCCGTCTCACGGGCGAGAACTCATTCCTGCGCCTTGTACAAACCGATGGAGGCGACCACACCAGTCGTGCAAGCTTCTGGCGAGTCTCCTTCTCTCCCGCAGGACAGGGACACGCCCTCTTCCTGCAAAGCGAGCTAACCGACGAACAGATACGGGTATACGCCGACAACATCGCCTTGGCCCGCTGGTTGCAAGAAGAAATCGAGTCCGTGATCCACGCCCCCAACGGCGATCAGTCCATTCCCGTGACCGAGGCCAGCTTCGGACGCATCGGGGATGCGACGACCTTCTGGACGGAGAACATCCTGACGGCCTCCGGCGACATAAGCCTCACCTGGTTCGACTTCATGGAACCCTTCATCATCCGCCCCACCGGCAACAACGACAGCGGTAGCCTCAGCGTCTACAGCCTCTTCATCCCCGCCCGCCAAGCCCGCCTCACAATAAACGGCGAGCAAGCCAGCGGACGCCCCAACCCCGAGGACGTCGACGGCCAACCCAGCAGTTCCGCTTCGCTCGCACTCTCTGAGAGTTGGCTACGGGTGCAATGAAGGGCGGTGTCTTCAGTCTGATACCATAGGCAAGAAGAGCAGCCGCCTGCCCCATAACATGAGTGTGGTGAGGTCCAACATGAAGAACTATACGCTGCAGGGGAAAGTGATCAAGGACGAGTTGGGGCGCTGGAGTGCGTGGATTGATGTGCTGCCTGGCTGTAACGCTTGGGGCTACAGTCGCGAGGAAGCTTTACGAGGTCTGGAGGACTCAGCCACCGCCTATATTGAGGACATGATCGACGCTGGCGAAGACGTAACGGCCATAGGTAAGGCTGAGGTGGAAGAGATTGCCGTAACGGTCACTCTGTGACAGGTCGTGACGTAGTACGACTCCTGCGCAACACGCCGGTAAGAGAGATAATCAGCGCACTGCAACGTGATGGATTTTCGGACAGACGGACAACAGGTTCTGGCAGGGTTTACAGGAATCCTGATGGGCGTCGTGCAGTCATCCACTACCACCACGGCGGTGATGTGCTCTCAATGGTCATTCTGCGCAGCATCGTGCAAGGAACTCGTTGGACTCGAGACGACTTGGAGAGATTGGGGTTGATACGTCGAACCAGAGATGACGACTCGGAAGAAGCAAGAGACCGTTGAATTGCAGGTCTGGTACGGTGACTAGAGAGACCGATAGGAGGACCCCATGACCAATCGCCAACCCTTCCAACTCGAAGAAGCAACCATCGAACAACTCCACGACGCCATACGCGCAGGCGACATAACCTGCGTGGAGGTCGTCCAGCGCTACATCGATCGCGCCAAGGCCTACAACGGGGTATGCAGCATGCTCGTCACTGCCGATGGCGCGTCCATCCCCGAATCCCGTGGCACCATACGGGCTGGCGAGGCCCTGCGTTTCCCCACGGAGACCGTGCCAGCATCCGATCTCTTGCCCGACCTAGACAGATACCAAGGTCCTCCGCTGGAATTCGGGCGCATGGAGTCCACCGCTTCTGACCCGAACGTGGAGCAGCAGTTTGGCATGATCGTCGGCGTCCCCAACGCCGGGCAACTCAACGCCCTCGGCACGCTGAACATCCGAGGTGAGCGCTCCGTGACCTGCCAAGGTGAGTACGACCGCCATCCCTCCCAAGGCCCACTGCCTCCGGGCGCGCCTCCCATCTGCGACGAGTTCCGCCACCAGCCTGACGCCTTGGAGCGGGCAGCGGAGTTGGACGCCACCTACGGCCAGAACCCTGACTTGGAAGCCATGCCCATGTACGGTGTTGTCTTCTCCTTCAAGGACCCCTTCGACACCAAGGACATGCGCTCCACCGGCGCAGGCGATGCTGCCTACGACATGGACTTTCCCGCCCGCGACCACCTGCTCGTGGAGCAACTGCGCAACAAGGGCGCCATCATATTCGCCAAAGCCTTGAACTCCGAATACAACGGCCGGGCTGGCGACCCCGGCGGACGGAACAACCCGGACAAAGTGCTGCCATCAACTCTCGGCTACCAGCGCAGCACTTGGGCGGGCAACCCGTCCAACCCCTACGACACCACCCGTTCCGCATCCCTCGGCTCAAGCTCCGGCTCTGGCGTGTCCGTCAGCACCAACCTGGTCATGGCCAGCCTTGGCGAGGAGACACGCGCCTCCTGCCGCGGGCCATCGAACCACAACGCAGTCTCTCTGATTCTGCCCCACAAGGCACTGCTCGGCTTTGATGGAGGTGCCATCGGTGCCGACATCTACTGTGACCGCACCGGCATCCTGTGCCGTACCCTCAACGACTGCGCCAAGGTGCTGGACGCCTTGGCTGACCCCGAAGAGGGCTACTACGACTCCCGTGACCCCTTCACCACTGTCCCGCGGTCATCGCGCCTCCCCACCCCCTACGCCTCGCACATCAGCCGGTCCGGTCACGCTGGCGCGCTGGAAGGCGTGCGCCTTGGCGTCATCCGCGAGTCCATGGTCTACCCGCCGGGCTCCATGGCGGAGGTCCCGATAGTCAACGCCGCCGCCCAAGAGATCAAGTCGGTACTCGGTGGCACTCTTGGAGCGACCCTCGTGGAGTCGACGGACCCTCTCTGGGAGCGCGACCCCGACATGGAGGTGATGAAGACCGACTTCCGCAAGGCGCTAGCCCGGCTCATCCCCGTCTTCATGCCCGACATCCTGTTCCGCCTCAGGCCCGACGGTCAGCCCGTCTTCCCCGACTTCGCCGCCGCCATCGTCCCTACGGAGTTCGCACCCGGAAAGATCTTCGGCACTGGCGACATGCAGCCTATCGACTATTTCGTCCAGATGGCCGACGAACGCATCCCCGCGCCTTCCAACCTGGACATCGCCACCATCCAGCAGCAGGAAATGGCCATGGCCTTCCGCTTCCACATTCCCCAGTACCTCACCCGCCGTGCCGCCGACTGGCGCTCCCGCGGATACACCGAGACCATGGTGGACTTCCCCACCCTCAACGCCCGCTCCAAGTACTGGGGTGATGACCAGCGCGCTGCCTTCAAGAACTGGGAGGAAGTCACAGACCCCCGCAATCCCTTGGGCGGGCGCCAGGGAGTTGACGAGCGCATCATGCTGCGGGAACTGCTACGACGTGTCGACATGATGGTGATTCTGGAGAACCACCTCGACGCCTTTGTGCGCCTGCACACCCCATGGCCTCCAGGCAAGATCGGCTGGCCCCACCAGCACGGTATCCAGTCCAACCTGCGCCCCGAGTCCTTTAATGGCCCCAACGCTGGCCTCACCGAGGTGCTCGTCCCCGCAGGCTACGTCACCACCGCCTACGACCCGGTCTACAGCCTCAGCCCCGACGGCACCCGCTACGTCTCCACTCCCGTCATCGAACCCACCTACCTGCCGGAGCCCGGCCTCCCCTTCTCCCTAGTCTTCCGAGCCGAACCCGGTAAGGAGGACACCCTCATCCGAATCGCCTCCACCTACCAATCCGCCTCTAACAGGCGAATTCCACCGCCGGATTTTGGGCCGTTGGGATAGGTGGGGTCCGCAACAAATGGGGACGGAGTCAGTTGCCGTGTACCGGCATGGTCGGGGGGGCTAGCCCCCCGTGACCTAGAAGCTGATGGTGTGGTCTGCGGTTAGAGCCAAGCAGGACAACCGTCGGCTGGTTGCGTCGTATTGGACCGCCCATCGATTGATCACATCCCGCCCCAACAACGAGGGCAAGAGTCGATTGCCTTGGTTGGGTTCAGCAATCCGCAAATCGATATCGTAGATTCTGGCTTGGTCACCATCATTGAAAAGAAGGAACGCTGGCTCGAGGAAATAGGAGGATATTCCGCCCACGCCACCTGACCATGTGCGCAGGCCTAGCTGCGCAAACGGAATGCCCATTCCGTCGGCATCCCGCTCGTGGAGCGAGGTGGTTTCGGCCCCTGTGTCGAATAGGAATTCGACCGTCCCCCTGACTCGAAGCCGGGGAATGGATACCGAGCATTCTACGAACGGTCGGTCGAATTCATCGAACCACCCTACTATCACAAGACCATGGTCACGGGGTCGGGGTCCAGAAATGTTATCGCGAATTCCGAGGTATCGAGGCCGTGCGTCCTGACAACCGCGAGTACCTCCTGAAAAGATAGCGCTATGGCGATAAGGCCGGTCTCTCCCATGGCTACCCATGACCCAGGGTGTTTCTCCAGCAGTGCGTTGTACTCCTTGGCAAGCCGCATGCTGATTTCTTGGTGCCTGCGCATTCCATCCATGACAGCCGCGAGGCCACCGTCCTCTTCTATGCTCTGTATCAATGATTCGATGTCCAAAGGTTCTCTCTTCAGACTGTTTCTCTGCATCCGTCACCCCGCCATAAGGTCGCGAGCACTCGAAGTCTTGGCGATGGTCTCCAGCCTTGCGCCCCAATGATGGTGCCCGTGCTCCCCATCCCCATGCTCATGGTCCTCCCGCTGCCCCGTCACGTACTCCACTGTCCTCTGCTCCAGCTCGTCCGATGAGACCAACCCCTGCTCCAGCAGCAGCCCTTCCATCGCCCTGAGCCACTGGTCATAGTACCGCCCCTCGATGCCCTGGCTCTCATCGGAAGAAATCTGACTGACCAAGTGCTCTCGGAAGTCGCGCCACGGGTACACCCGCTGGTTGTTCAGGGCCACGGCGATCCCGAAGGCCCGTCCCTCCCACGGCTCCTCGAAGACCAGTTCCCCGTTGAGACGGGGCAGGGCCTCCGCACCGTCCATTGAGCTGATTTCAGGATCGGCTTCGGTGCTCATCTTAGTTGTCCGCGACTGCAGCTACAGCGGGAGCAGCTACCTCGGCCACGCCCACCATGGAGTCACGGCTCACCAACTCAGCCAACTCCTCCTCGCTCATGCCCTCCGTGCCCTCAGGACGCTGTGGCAGCACCATGTAGCGCACTTCAGCAGTGCTGTCCCATACCCGGATTTCCGCCGAATCAGCCAGATCCATCCCGAAATCCTTGAGCACGGAGCGTGGCTCGGACACGGCGCGGGACCGGTAGGCGAAGGACTTGTACCAAGCGGGAGGCAGGCCCAGCACCGGCCACGGGTAGCAGGAACAGAGGGTGCACACCACCATGTTGTGTACGTCCCCCGTGTTCTCCAGCACGATAATCTGCGCGCCCTCACGTCCCACGAAACCCATGTCGGCGATGGCGTTCGTGCCGTCTTCCAAGAGGTGCTTCTTGTATTCCGGGTCGCACCATGCACGAGCTACAACCTTGGCGCCGTTCATCGGGCCGATGTCCTGCTCGTAGGTCTCCACGATGGCGTCAATTGCGTCCGAGGCAATCAGCCCCTTCTCCACCAGCAACGACTCAATAGCCTTGGTCCGCGCCGATGCATAGGATTCCACGCCATGATGTCCGTCACTCATTTTCATCCTCCATATCGTTCAGTCCCGTCAGGCTCCTGGAACTAGATGCTCAAGCTATTGGTGAGGTCACGGCCGCACGTAGCTGGTGGCAACGGCTTACCGTCCAACCGGTAGAGTTCAATCGCCTCGTCGACGATCCTGCAGAGATCTCCGAAAACCCGGCGTTCATCGTCGCCATGACACCCGCCATATATCAGACCCGGGGCGCTTCCAACATAGCATCCATCTTCTTCGTTCCATTCAACCATCTTCACGTACCGGGCGCTGTCCTTCATTTTGAGACTCCTGAATGGCTGCCCTCACAGCCCGGACTTGATAGTTCTTCGCTTCCACTCCCAAGTTACCTGACACGGTGATTGGCCGTACCACGTTTGGATGGACAAAATTTCTGTGATTGCCACGGCACCCCGGTTGATGAATCCGGCTCGCTCCAAGTCTGATATCAGCTCACGAATCTTGGGAGGCACGTGGGCAGCTTAGGCAGACTCCAGGTAGCTATCCCACAGATCGAGATACACGCTGCCACTGCCCTCCGCCGAGTCTCCCCAAAGCTCCGCAGCATCGAACTTCACGCTGTACAGAGCCTCCGGGTTGTGGTCCCCATGGGCTAGATCGTCCGCCAAGTCGTGATATCCATACCAGTCGGAAATGACCCCGCTACGTCCCCGGGCATAGCGTGGCAGCCGGTGGTGCCCTTGAGGATGCTCGTTCCTAGTGCGTATAGCGTCGCCGACCTTGAACCTCGGAGCCTTCCCCGTTTCGCTGGGAGAAGGCATCCGGTTGCGCACCCTCCGTACCACCTGTTCCACAATGGCAGGGTCCTCACGACGGGGCACCTCCGCGTCGGGGTGCTCCCGGTAGTATTGGATGCGGTCGTCCAACTCCTCCTGGGTCACGATGCCCAGTTCCACCAGCCGCCTCTGGGTACGCAATAGCCACCGTTCGTAGTAGGGAGTGCTGACGTACTCGGCCGGGCTGAACTTCTCCAAGCCATAGCGCCCTCCGTCGGTGCTGGGGTAGAACCGCACCATCCCCGACACCGACATGGCAAACAACCGCCCCTCCCACGGCTCGTGAAAGACCGGCTCATTCTCCTCCCGAGGCACCGCCCCAAACCCATGCATCCCGCCCATATCATGAATATTGTTCATACCAGACCACTCCTTCGAAGGGTTGGGCCGCGCCGCTCACTCTAAAGTTGGCAGTCGGGGCCGTCAAGACTATTCGCTATATGGCGGCGTGCCCTCCGGCTCAGCACAGTGAAGTGGGCAGTGGTACCGCCACGTGGTATCCTGCATCGGCAGCGACCTGCTGGCAGGTCAAGGCATCTTTCCATAACGACTAAAGGATAGGAGGACCACGATGCCCGACTACAAGATGATCTCCTCCGATTCGCATATGAGCGAGCCTCTTGACCTGTGGGTGTCCAGAGTTGACAAGGCTTATCGTGACCGGGCCCCTCAAGCGTTGATAGATCCCCCAGGCAAAAAGGGCACCTTCATAACCTACGAGGGGTTGCCCCCTCACCCCGTCGGGATTGGAGTGGCTGCGGGCAAGAGCAACGAGGAGAAAAAGGACTTCCTAGATACCGCCGACTACCCCGCTGATCGCCCCGGCGCGGACCCCGCCACTCGCGTTCGGGACAACGAGGTGGACGGAGTGGAGGCGGAGGTCCTGTACACCACGCTTGGCTTCCGCACCTTCTGGCTCCAGGACGCTGGTCTGCAACAGCAGTGCTTTAGAGCATATAACGACTGGCTTGCTGATTTCTGCAGCTATGACCCCAAGCGCCTCCTTGGCATCGCCATGATCTCCCTTTACGACCCCAAGCAGGGCGCGAAAGAACTACAGCGGTGCGCTGAACTTGGCCTGAAGGGTGCCATGATCTGGAGTAGCCCTCCTGAAAGCCAACCCTACAGTTCCGATATTTATGACCCCTTTTGGGCAGCTGCTCAAGAGATGAATCTCCCCGTCAGCCTCCACGTTGTCACTGGGATGCGCGGTGTCGGCCGCGACGATCCTGCCCCAGGGGACCGCTATAAGGGGGCCTCCACTCAGGCTTACGAGATACAGGAGTCCCTGAGCCGGATAATCCTCTCTGGGGTCTTGGAGCGCTTTCCCACGTTGACGGTCATCTCCGCCGAGTACGACTGTGGGTGGCTACCCTACTTCTTCCAGAAGTTGGACGCTCGAACCGAGCGAGGCGGGTTCGGTCTCAGTCTTAAGCCCAGCGAATATTTCCAGCGCCAGATGTATGCAACTTACATCGATGACCACGTGGGCGTCGGCATGCGCGACCTCATAGGTGTTGACAGGATGATGTGGTCTTCTGACTATCCCCACGCTGCGTCTACGTGGCCCAACTCCCAAGACTACGTCAACCGAGACTTCAAAGGGGCGAGCGAGGAGGACAGGTACAAGATCACCCGAGGCAACGTGGCCAAGCTTTACGGGTTTGACCTGTAAGAAGTTAGCCTCTTCCGGGGATCCCTGGTAAACGGAGTTCGGGTGCTACAAGCAATGGCCTAGCACATAGAATTAGGAAGTACAAACAGCCCCTCCAGCGTTGACGTTGGAGGGGCTGTTTTCTTGGTGCGCCGCCGTAGTAAGGACTACTGACGGTGTTTCACATACTCATAGTTGCCTATGAATGAGTTGCCGAGTGTAGGCAGAGGCCAGGGATCGATCCTAGGTCCCAAGGGCCAGATGTCGTACCTCTCATACAGAGGCAGAGTCATCACGTTGTCATAAATCCATTTTGATGCTTCACCCTGCAATGCCCATCTCGCTTCATCGTCAACCGTCTGCAAAGCCCTGTTGGTGATGTCGGTGAAGAAGGGGTGCTCGAAACCGAAACTGATTGAACTGCGCGGGTGCCAGAAAATGGGGAATACCCTCAGAGGCTCCGGGACTCCGCCACTGGCATGCGTGGCTACGGCTTGGCAACTGCGCGCCACTGTGCATGGCCTCCAAGCGGCGTAGGGCGTCACCTGCTGGGTAGAGCTGATTCCCACTTCTTCCCACATTGTGGCCACCGCCTCGCCCACAGCGATGGGCCCTGCCACTGACGCTTCCGTGAGTGTCAGGTCGATATCTATCCCATCGGGATAACCGGCCTCGGCAAGAAGCTGCCGCGCGCGGTCCGTGTCGTATTCAAAAGTAAGCGAGTCGAGCCCCTGTTGCTCCAACCTGCCATCGTGACCATGCCAATACTGATGGAACGACGGCCTGCCGTCACCGAATGCTAGGTTGTTGACCAATTTTTGCCGGTCTATAGAGATGGCCATGGCCTCGCGCACCTTTCGAGCCTTCTCCCAGTCCGCCGAGCCAGTGTCCGGGTCGCATGATACCCATGGAAGGATCATGCAGTTCTCTGCAAACGTGGTTCCCAGTGGACGGGCGATATTGTCCTCGTCGTCAGGAACGTGATAGGAACTCTCCACGTCGTAATACTGTCCGTGCAGCAGCAGGAAGAACTGCAGCCCCACTGGACGGTTAACGTACTTGATTTCAGGCTTGTTTTCTGCCTTGATGGCTTGAAGAGAATCAGCGCTGAAAGTCCCTGTATCCAAGCGTCCCACCAGGAAGTTGGCCAGACGAGTCGACTCCTCCAGGATTTCCCACCAGATCATCTCAGAGAACTCCGGGGTTTTACGCCAGTGGTCCTCTACGGCCGTAACCCGTCTGAATTCTCCTTCTTTGGCCTCCGCCAGCTCCCAGGGGCCCGTACCTACCGATTCAGTATCAGCCCTCTCCTCCCCGACGGTCTCTATGTGCAGCTTGCTGCGAAATGCTAGGGTGCCTCGGTTATTCCAGGTCAATTCGACGGTTGGCGTGGGCCTGCTGAGGCGGATTGTATAGTCATCGACTCTGGTTAGTTCGCACCCATCGCAGAAAAACATGTTTCTGACCCTGCCGGTCACCGTATGGATGGAGCCCTCTTCAATGACACTATTCAGGGTAAACATGAAATCATCAGCGTTAAAATTTCCCCAGCCACCGTGAAAGGGCACTCCCTCTTGAAGTCGAAAAGTGAAGGTCAGACCATCAGCACTGGTCTCCCACTCTTTGACCAGCCGTGGCAGGAGACTGCCTTGGGCATCCGTCCACCACAGGTCTTCGTGCGTAACGGTGTCATCGAACCTGGACTGCACAAAGCTCTGGTTCTTGAGCAGGAAAACCGGCGCGCCCATTTGGGTCATACCTGTCTGGAAGACCCCCGTAGGCCCTACCTCCGGCGGAGGTGCAGCCGTGGGTGTCGCGGTAGGCAGCGAAGCCAACGCCGCTTCCACTGCGGCCTGCACATCTTGCGGAGTGACCCCAGGCGCTTGCGCTGCCGCGCTTGCAGCAATGGCTTCCTGGATCTGGGCTTCTATCTCCGCTGCTGAAGGCGCATCCGCACCTGCGTCTGGAGCAGGCATCGCAGCCAAGGCAGCCGCTACCGCATCTGCAACTAGGGCATCCGCGTCCACTGCCGGCCCAGGAATAGGCGTTGGCGCAGCAGTTGGGGTGGCCGCCTCGCCACAGGCCACTATTGTCCCCAAGACGAGAATGCACACGGCTACGATAATTCTTTGATGTTTTCGCATATGAGCCTCCCAATCTTTCGCTTCAAGAGTCGGCAGTCTAGCATGGAATCATCAGATGTCGGTAGTAGCTACCAGCATTACCCCGTTGCTTGCCACCTTATGACGTAGTCACTACAATGCGGCCGGGGTGGCTACAAGCCCCTCCTAGGAGGTACATGCGCTTCGGTCACTTCTTCCTCCCCGTCAGCCTCGACCCTTCTGACGACTTTCGTCTCATTGATGACTGCCTGTACGAGGCTGAAATGGTGGAGGAACTGGGCTGGGATGCCATCTGGCTCTCGGAACACCATTTCGGCGGAGAGACCGCCTACGCCGACCCACTGGTGTTCGGAGGCGCTATAGCCGCCAAGACCAAGCGTGCGCAGATCGGCTTCAGCGTCGTCGAACTCGAACTACACAACCCCGTACGCCTAGCCATCCAGACCGCCCTCGTGGACAACATAAGCCGGGGTCGGCTCATTGTCGGATTGGGCAGGGGTTCCCGCTACAACGTATTCGAATACAAGGGGTTCGGCACCACCATGGAGGCGGGCCGCGACCACCTTGAAGAAGCCGAAGACCTGCTGATCAAGGCGTGGACTTCTGACAACGTCGACTACACCGGCAAATACTGGCAGGTCTCTTTCCCCTTCATCAGACCCCGTCCCTACCAGCAGCCCCATCCACCCCTAGCCCGTGCCTGCGCCACCGACCAGTCCGTGGTGGAAATGGCCCGCATAGGCAGGCCCATATTGCTCTACTGTCCTACGATAGAAGGGGTCGGGCACTCGCTGGACCTTTACCACAACGCCATGTGCGAGGCTGGACTGGACGAGCACGCTGTGGAACACTGCCTCGACAACTCTTGGGTCTGGCGTGATACCTATGTTGCTGAGACCGACGCCCAAGCCATGGACGAATACCTACCCGCCTTCGAGCGCGCCGTAGCCCACATGAACGAACTGCGACAGGAGTGGAATCCCAAAGACCTGGACATCCCAAGGAGGCCCGCACCTCTGCCCCAATCAGGCTACGGCTTGAGCCCGAACACCAATACCGATGAACTGATGGTGGGATCACCGCGGCGTGTGGCGGAGCACGTCGCCATGCTACGCGACCGTGGGGCTAGGAATCTGATCCTAACCCACCGCAACCTGCTGCCTCGGCAGCAGTCGACTTCCCACATCCGGCTTCTCAGTGAGAAGATTATGCCCTTGTTCCGCGAACGGTGAAATTCTCAAGAACACCACATCCGGCAAACGCTAGAATGGAGGAGTAATCATGGCGACCCGAGCACCTTTCCTCAACCAGCGATATGGGGGCTACTATCATCGGGATGTCCCTTCTCCCGACGAAGAACTGACCAGCGTCGGGCCGGGAACCCCATGCGGAGAATACCTCCGTCGCTTCTGGCATCCCATCATCGAGTCCGAGGCGTTGACCGACCTGCCTAAGCGGGTGAAGGTGTTGGGCGAGGAGCTTGTTGTCTTCCGAAATGGCAGCGGGGATGTGGGTGTCCTGGAACTTCACTGCTCTCACCGCGGCACGTCTCTGGAGTACGGCCAGATTGAAAGCACCGGAATACGCTGCTGCTATCACGGCTGGCTATTCGGCGTCGACGGCGCCGTCCTCGACACGCCCGGTGAACCCGAAGACAGTACCTTCAAAGACAGGTTGTGCCACGGAGCATACCCTGTCACCGAGTACAAGGGTCTCGTTTTTGCCTACATGGGGCCGCCTGAGAGTCAGCCGGACTTCCCCATGTACGACATCTTCAACCCTGCTCCGGGCTATTGCCTCTCCAAGCCTGCTCGCGAGTACTGGCCCTGCAACTGGCTCCAAGTCAAGGACAATTGCATGGACCCCGCCCATACCGCTTTCCTCCACACCATCGAGTTTGGCCACGGCTTCACCGAGGCTTTCAAGGAGTTCGGCCAACTCGACTTCATGGAAAGCCCTATAGGCATGATATATGTTCATACCCGGAGAATAGGCGAGCATGTGTGGGTACGGATCACCGACTTCATAGCCCCCACGATTCATCAGATCGCCATCAACACCGAAGAGGCCACTGCCGAACATCCTCCCACTCTTCCCTGGGTCATATTCTGGCTTGTGCCAGCCGATGATACCGAGTCCTTCGCATTCAAACTCCGCTTCTACCCAGGGGACGAGCCCGTCGTGAGCGGCATCGGTTTTGCCATGGACGAGAGCAGGCCATACCCCGAGCGACAGCGCGTGCCAGGTGATTACGAGGCCCAGACAAGCCAGCGTAAAATCGCCGTCCACGGGCTGGAGCATCTGGGTGACACTGACCGCGGTATCATCGCGCTGAGACGTATGCTGCGGCGCAACATACGTGCAGTAGCGGATGGCGGCTCGCCCATGATAGTGCCTAAGTCTGTTGATGGACCTGTCCCCACCTACGCCAGCAACACTGTGGTGCAAGTCCCCGTTGCCGCCACTCCCGAGGAAGACAAGCGCATAATGAAAGAGACAGGCAGAAAGGTGGCACAAGGGATGCTGGACGGCGTCCTGCCACGCAGTAGTTCCCTTTCTTAGCCCGGTCACTACCGAGCGAGGTGTCCGCTATTTGCCAACACCTCGCTCGGTGCCACATAGGGTGCCCCAGCACACCCTGCCCATACGCTAGGATTGGAGGCTCATGCCCTTGAGGAACCTCAGCGTTATCGGAATACTCCTAGTCGCTCTTGTACTCATCGTCGCCTGCGGAGAAGGCGACACTCCGGCGCCTACGCCTCAGGCCACGACGGTAGCCCCTGCGGCAACCGCCACTCCGCCGCCGGCAGCTACTTCCACGCCAGCGCCGACAGCCGCCCCAGTTGCTCCTGCTCCGACTGCGGTACCCACACCCACACCCGTGCCCGCGGTGGCGCCCACGGCTACGCCGACGGCCGCACCCACAACAGCCCCTACTCCCGCAACGACACCGCCGCCGGCAATGCAGCCCACAGGCACCTTGGACGTCAGCGTGGGCGCATTGGGCGCTCCCATTTTCGTCTTGAAGAACCAGTTCTTCAGCGCATCCAGGTTCGATGGGTTAACCACTCACGAGACGCCTTTCGCTCGAGACACCGAAGGCGCCGTCGTGCCACTGCTGGTGAAGGGCTGGACGGTCGACCCTCAGGGTCTCGTCTATACCTTCTCACTCCAGGAGAACGTGCCTTGGCACACCAGCCATGGCGATTGGGGAGAGGTCGACGCCGACGACTTCATCTTCACTTTGGAGAACACCGTCGCCGAAGGCTCTATCCACACCAACGCCCGAGACATCGGCCGCACCTTCTACTGCGACGGCTGCGAAGTGGTCAAGACTGGAGACATGACCGTACAGTTGACCCGGCCAGCCCCAACGCCACGCATTACCTGGGACCTCACCGCCCCCTCAGGTTCCACCGCTCTGCACAGCAAGAAACACTACGATGCCGTGGGTGAGGAGGAGGCCAACTTCCAGTCTGTAGGCACAGGTCCCTGGGAGTTGGTCGAAGCCACGAGCGATGTTTCGCGAACCGTCCGGGCCGTGCCCAGCCACTGGCGGAAGACTCCGGAGTGGGAGACCATGGTGTGGCACGATATCACCGAGGAGTCCACCAGGCTCGCCAATTTCATCACCGAGGTTCTCGACGCAGCCCTCTATAACCCCGAATCTATCCAGGCAATAAAGGACGAAAATCTCAATGGGGTCGAGTTTATGACCTTCCCCGGCGAGAACAGCTTCTACCTTAATCTCTTCGGACAGCAATACAACACGGACCACCCCGCACACCAGCCCGGGCCTGACGGCGCCGATCCTAGGGTCCCCTTGGGTGAGAACGCTTACGACTGCACCCACCCATGGGTCTCATGTGACCGCGACGTCAACTCTGCGGAGTGGGCCAACGCCCGTAAGGTGCGCGAGGCCATGACCATCGCCATAGACCGCCAGAAACTGGTGAACAACCTGGCGTTCGGCGAAGGGGCCCCAATCTACATCAACCATTGGATCGGCCACGAACCCCGCATGGCTGAGAACGGCTTGGACGAGCTTACCTGGGAGTTCAACCCGGAGAGGGCCAAAGAGCTCCTCACCGAAGCAGGGTTCCCGGACGGCTTCGAGATAAACATGACCCTGCCAGGCATACCTTGGGCCCCCGGCGGAGACGAGGCAGGCCAAGCCGTGGCCCCCATGTGGGAGAGCGTTGGCATCAAGGTCACCCAGCAGGTCACCCCCTACTCCGCCTTCAGGCCGGGTGCACTGGTGGCCCGCGAGTTTGCTGGCGTCAGCACTCACGGCAACTCCGTTCCCATAGAACCCATCTCCTCAGACTCGCTGTTCTACAGCTCCACCTCTGTCATCAACTTCGGCATAGAGCATCCCGAGCTTCAGGCACTGCTGGAGGATGCTTTGAACACGGTCAACGCCGAAGAGAGGTGGCCGAAGCAGGCCGCTGTCGCCAAGTGGGCCTACGACAACATTGCCTACTTCAGCCTGTACCAGTCCAATCTCGTTTGGCCCATCGGTCCTGCACTGGGACGCTGGGAGCCGCAAGGCCTCCAGCGAAGCTGGCTCAGCAACTGGGAGTATGCTCCCCACCGGTAGGAGCCCCTAACAAAAACTTGCCTCCCTAGGGCTGGCCCCGTTACCTTCGGGGCCATTGTCCTAGGGAGGCAAGTTCGATTCCTGAGCGATGCAGCCCTTCTAGCCGCTACGGCCCAAACACCGCCCGGCGCAGCGTCTCATTCAACCGTGTTTGCCAGCCGGCACCACCGGCCCTGAAGTGCTCAGCGACGTCGGAGTCCAATCGTATGGACACCCGCTGCTTAACTGGTTTCGCCTGCTTTCCACGGGTACGTCGGTACTCCGCAACAATGTGTGGTACCACCTCTATCGCAGGTCGGGCGTTGGCGAAGTCCTCTTCCGTCCATTCCGGGTTATCCGGGTCTCGAGCGATTCCAGCGTAGATCGCGACTTCTTGGCTGAACTTGGTCTCAATTTCGCTGAAGCTGAGATCTCGCGCTAGTATATCGTTCCAGTCGTACTCAGATATTTCGTTGGCTATCTCGTTGGGCCTGATCATATTCTTGCCTTTCCCGGCGACTAGCTACGCGAAGACTGATAACCCGCGTCTTCCCCTGACGCTCTGTGAAGATGGCAGCATGTAGGGTATCTCCTATGTAACTGATCGCACGCTGGCGTAGCTCCTCATTGCGAAAGGTTGGGCGGATATCCGCGTGGACCCAATCGAATCCCTCAATGGCGAAGAAATCGACCCGGTGCTTCTCCAGGTTCTCCAGCCTCTTGGCCTCGTCCCACTCGTACTCCAAGGTTTATTGTACAGACAATCTGCGTTGGTGTCATCCTTCTACCAATCGCAGTCCTTGCCCTCTATCCGCTCAGCGCAGAAGCCCCGACAGCCTCCCGCGCATACCGATTAGGCGGCACCGCCAGCCCCAGATTCCCCCGCAGAGTGCTCGACTCGTACTCAGTACGAAATAGCCCACGCTCCTTCAGAATCGGCAGCACATGGTCAATGAAGTCGTCAAAGGCTTGGGGCAGCACCGAACCGTTCAGCATGAATCCGTCAGCCGCCCCGGACTCGAACCATTCCTGCATGATGTCGGCGACCCGCTCAGGAGTCCCCATGAAGGGACTCTTGGGATTCGTGGCCCGGTACGCCATCTGGCGCAGGGTCAGCTCCTCCTCACGGGCCATCTGCTTCAGACGGTCCGTCGAACTCTCCCAGCCATTCCGCGCGAAGTCCCCCAACTCAGGGAACTGTTCGTCCAGCTCAAACTGGGTGAAGTCAATGTCATTGAAGTAGCGCCCCAAGTAGTTCAGCGCATCCTCCACGCTGACCAGATTGCAAATCTCTTGGTACTTCGCCTCAGCCTCAGCATCGGTGCGGCCCACGACGGGCGAGCACCCAGGCAGAATGTGTATCTCACCCGGGCGCCGTCCGTGACCTGATGCTCTGCCCTTCACATCGTCGTAGAAGTCCACAGCACTGGTCAGATTTCCGCTCGTGGTGAAAATCAGCTCCGCATGGCGCGACGCAAACTCCCTGCCTGCCTCCGAGGCCCCTGCCTGAATCAGCACCGGCTGCCCCTGCGGCGACCGCGAGATGTTCAGAGGCCCCTGTATCGAATAGAACTCCCCGTGATAGTCCACCCGGTGCATCTTGGCAGGGTCGATGAACACGCCTCGCTCTTTGTCCCGGACAAATGCATCATCCTCCCACGAGTCCCACAGCCCCTTCGTAATCTCCACATACTCATCAGCCATGCGATAGCGCAGGTCATGCTGCGGGTGCTCCGGCTTGTTGTAGTTGAGTGCAGAGCCCTCCAATGGCGACGTCACGATATTCCAGGCAGCGCGCCCTGCACTGATGTGATCGATGGAGGCAAACTGTCGTGCCACTGTATAAGGGTCGCTATAGGTGGTGGAGAGGGTGGCAGCGAGCCCAACGTGAGTGGTGTCCATCGCCAGAGCAGCTAGCAGCGTCAACGGCTCGAACCGGTTCAGGAAGTTCGGGTGCGACTTCTCGCTGATGTACAGACCATCCCCGAAGAAGACGAAGTCCAGTTTCGCCTGTTCAGCCTTTCGGGTCAGACCACGGTAGTATTCCAAATTGATCGCCCCATCAGCCACCGCCTTGGGGTGGCGCCAAGACGCCATGTTCCCCCCGGTGCCTGAGAGAAACGCTCCAATCCGCATCCGTCGTTCGCTAGACATCCTTCACCCCCAACCCAGATAAGGGTTAGTACTACGCGCCATTCACCGCGAAAGCCTGCCCCAAGAGCTCGTACGAGCGAAGCCTCTTCGAAAAATCCCTGACGGCCGTCACCGCGATGACCTCGTCCGCCCTGTGTGCCGCCTGCAATCTCAGCAACTTCTCCCGCGCAACCGCAGGCGACCCATGCACTACGCTGGCATCCTTCACCATGATCTCGTACTCTTCGCCCGACTGCCTGCCGAACTCCTCGCCACCCTCCACCGACCCCACCGTCAGTGTGCGCCCGCTGGCCAGACGTATCCGCACCACCTTCACCTCACTCGCAAGCGCCTGCGCCTCTTCATCCGTCTCAGCCACTATCACCGGCAGGGCCAGCATCCCCTTCGGTTTCGTGCCATGGCTATCGTCGAACTCCTCGTGATACGCCTCCATGGCCCGGGCCATCATCTCGTCATCGCTATTCAAAAACAGCGCAAACACATAGGGCATGCCCATCCTAGCCGCCGTGTGCGCGCTGGAGTCCGTGGTCCCAAGCAGATACAAATCCGCTGGCTGTGGTGGTACCGGACTGGGACGGAGCCCATACAAGGGGTGCCCTTCTTCCAGCGAGTCCTCTAGAAATCGGCGCAACTGCACCAGCTTGTCATCAATGTGAGTGGCCTCGGCCGCCCTATCCTGCTGCAACGCCTTGGTCGAAAGAGGATGCCCACCCGGCCCCCGCCCAATCCCAAGATCAACCCGCCCCGGCGCCAGCGACGCTAGCACGTTGAAATTCTCCGCCACCTTGAACGGGCTGTAGTGCTGCAGCATCACCCCGCCCGAACCAACCCGTATCCGCGAGGTCTTCGCCAGCAAGTGCGACACCAGCACCTCTGGCGAGGATCCCATCACCCTGTTCGAGGCATGGTGCTCCGCAACCCAGAAACGATGGTAGCCCCATTCCTCCGTCTTCTGCGCCAGTTCAATCGTGTGCTTCAAAGCCTCGCTGGCAGTCTCATCCTCCGCCGCAGGGCTCTGGTCCAACACACCGAGTTTCAATTTTCGTTGCGCCATGTTACGTATCAGACTGTCCCTAGTCCACAAGCTTCACCAGCATCATAGCAGATAGGCACGGTACCCACGCAGAGTCTCGGTCGCCCCTTGCCGGGGTGTTACTATATGCGCAAGGCTCCTCCGACAAGCCACACCCCGTAAGTGAGGTTGTGATGCCCGTTGACGTCGATGTTCCAGTAGCTCTCAAAGGCCGCAAACCCGCCATGATCGTGGTCGACATGCAGAACGCCTTCCTCCACGACCAAGGCTCCGTAGCCACCATGGGACTCGACATAACTTACATGAAGGAGACCGTCACCCCCGTCACGCGTCTCGTGCAGGCCTGTCACGACACCGGCATCCCCATCATCTTCACCCGCTACGTCCTCCGCCCCGACTACACCGACGCCGGCCTCCGCGAGGAGCGGCGCCCCGGCGCCTGTGCTTCCGGCTCCCTTGTCGCCGGAACATGGGACGCCGACCTCGACTCCCGCATGGATGTCCGCGACACCGACTACATCCTCGACAAGAACCGCTACAGCTCCTTCTACAATACCAACCTCGAAGTTATACTCCGCGGCCTGCAAACCGACACCCTCATAGTCTGCGGCGTAACCACCGAGATATGCGTCGACTCCACCATCCGCGACGCCTACTTCCGCGACTTCAGGATCCTTGTACCCGAAGACGCCGTCGCCGCCACCGACATCGAACGCCACCACGGCACCCTACGCACCATCGAGTACGGCTTCGGCACCGTCACTACCACCGCCGCCCTCATTGACGCCCTGCTGGCAACCGCAAGCCCCAAGGAAGCCGGAGCTGCGACCACGTGAATCAGCCCCCTGCCAACCCCTCCCTGCCAACCCAATCCGGTGCCAGACCCCGCGCCTGCCCACACGCTTGCCCTCACGGCGGACTTATAGGAGCAGGTCTCTGGCGTTAGCAATCGCTTTCACCTTCATCGCAGCCATCGGCTTTGGTTCGGGGGCGATCTTCATTCGGGTGGCCACTCAGCGGATACCTGCGCCCACCGCAACCATGTTCGCCGTCATCGCCAGTGCCGTCGTAGCCATGGTCCCCGCACTCATATGGCACGGCGCCGAAATGGTGGAACAACCCCTCGAAGCCTACGCTTGGTTCGCCCTCATGGGGCTCATGGGATACCCCATGGCCTTCACCTTCCTCAACATCGCCATCAAGCTGGTGGGCGCGTCACGCTCCGCCCCCTTCAGCTCGGTCCAACCCATCTTTTCCTTCATATTGGGCACCCTGCTCCTCGGCGAGGAACCAGGCATTTTGGTAGCCGTCGGCACCCCTGTCATAGTCGCTGGTCTTGCCTTGGTGCTTTCGTCCCGTGCTCAACGCGACCCCGGCCACGGTTTCACCCGCTACGACTTCTTCGGCTATCTCCTAGCCACCGCCTCCTCTGCCACCTTTTCCAGCCGGGACGCCATCATCCGCCACGTAGTCTCCGGGATTGCCCCGTCGCTGGTCACCTCCGCGTACGCCCTCACCATGGGGAGCGTCATGCTCCTCGGTCTCACCCTCCCCAGCGCCATACGCAGCTTTCGTGGCGTGCCACCCCGCTACATAATCATGTGCGTCCTCACCGGCGTAACCCAAGGCGTGGCTGTCATCGCCCTGTTCCAAGCCCTCAGCCGTGCCCCCGTCACCGTTGTCAGCCCCATCCTCGCCACCAGCTCGCTCTTCGTGCTGGTCATCGCCCACTTCACCCTGAGCCGCTTGGAGTCCATCACCATTCCGCTGGTGATAGGCACCACCCTCACCGTAGCAGGCGTAGCCTTGGTAGTCCTCGGCGCCGCCGACTAACAGGAGCAGACCTCTGGCACTGGCAATACTCCTGACCTTCGTAGCAGCCATCGGCTTTGCTACCAGTGCTGTCTTCGTACGCGTCGCCACCCAGAGAATCCCCGCCCCCACCGCTACCCTCTTCACAGTCCTCACCAGCATCCCCATAGCCGCAGCCCCGGCTATCGCCCTCCACCACTCCGAGATACTGGACCAACCCCTAAAAGCCTACGGCTGGTTCTCCATCATGGCCCTGCTTGCTTACCCCCTAGCCACCGTGTTCTTCAACGTCTCCATCAAGCTGGTCGGCGCGTCTCGGGCCGCCCCCTTCCAATCAGCCCAACCCATCATCGCCTTCACCCTCGGAACCCTGTTTCTCAGCGAGGCACCGGGCCTGCTGGTTGCCGTCGGCACTCCGGTCATCGTGGCCGGTCTAGCCTTGGTCCTCACTTCCCGTGCATCCCGCGATCCCTCCCGCCGCTTCACCCGCACCCAACTCCTCGGCTACCTCGTGGCCCTCGGCTCGGCCGCCTCCTTCTCCACCCGCGATGTCGTAAGCCGCCATGTGGTATCCGGCATCGCCTCACCACTGGTGACCTCCGTCTACACCATCCTGATCGGCAGCGTCATGCTCTTGGCCCTCACCCTCCCCAGTGCCATACGCAGCTTCCGCGGCGTCCCCTTCCGCTACACCTCCAAGTGCATCCTCGCCGGTGTCTTCCAAGGCATCGCCAACATCTCCCTGTTCCAAGCCCTCAGCCTCGCTCCCGTCACAGTCGTCAGCCCCACCCTCGCCACCCAGTCCCTCTTCATCCTCGTCATAGCCCACTTCACCCTCAGCCGCCTCGAGTCCATCACCCTCCCACTCATCATAGGTACCACCCTCACAGTCGTAGGAGTGGCCTTGGTAGTCCTAGGCGCCGCTGGCTAGTGGACAGCGGGCTGATACCACACCCCACATCAAGCCTTTGATGCAAGCTTACGTAGTTTCGAACCTGTTGTAGTGCGTTGTCTCTAAAGCCAAGATGGCGTAGGCCTCAAAAATCATTTGCGTCGCCTGATCTTCAATATCAACGACTCTCAATGGCATATCTGAGACACGCTTCTTCTGCTTAGAATATTCTTGGTCAAAAACGTCGTCTTGTTCCAACTGTTGTCTGTTGTCTTTGGCTGCATGTCCTATAGGGATATCCAGTTCCTCCTGTGTGAGCTTAAAGGCAAAGGTCGCAGAGCCTTGGGTCGAACTAGGGCGACTGTGCTCCAAGATTCGGTCTCTTAACCTGTTAGACCTTCCCACATAGATTGGCTTCCCATGTTCATAGAACACGTACACTCCCTTAGCAGGGATGCCTTTCAGGTTCCTCCTGTTTCGAATTTCACTCCCCTTGAGTTGTTCAAGAAGAGGTTCCATCTTGTCGACGATTAGCTGGAATCGTGTATTCAATTAGAGCTTCTTTCCTTGCTCCACTCAAGGACAACGGGGGAACTACCGACGACGTCACCACACCGTAAGGGACCTGGATAATGGTGCCTTGGTATCAATCTACCGCGCCTGCTCCCTATACACCCCCACTGCTTCCATCAACGGCCGGTCCGTGCACGAGAAGATGATCGACCGCTCCTTGTTCGACGAGTTCCGGTGCCGGTGCCACGACCAGTTGGGCACCACGAAGAAGTCGCCCTCCTCCCACACCATCTCCTCACCCTCGACCTCCGACGTCCCCGACCCCTCAAACGCATAGCACACATGGTTCGCCGTATGCCGGTGCGCCGCCGTCTCCTCCCCAGGCTCCAGCATCTGTATCCAGCACGAGAACGTCGGGAACGTGGACCCGCCTGTCGCCGGGTCCCGGTACTCCAGCACCCGCGCATCGAACGGGCTCTTGTGCTCCGGCAGCATGTCCAGCAACGCCGGCAGCGTCTCGCTCCACTTGTACGACAGCTTCTGTGGTGCCTGTCCCGGAGGCGACAATGCACCCGGCGTCCGTATCGCGCTGTCCACCTGCGAGCGCTGCATCTGGAACTTCTCCTCCGAGTGCGACTCGAAGAACTCCGTCCGCAGCATCGACATCAACCCCGTGTCAAGGCAGTCAATCCAGATGGCATGCTCCGGCGAATCATTGATATGGTTGTGCCAGCCCCAGTTCCGCTGCACCAGCAGGTCCCCCCGCTCCATGACGCACTTCTCCCCGTCAGTGATGGTGCAGACATCCGGGCTGCCCTGGATCACAAACCGCATCGCCGCCAAGGTATGCCGGTGCGCAAACACCGACTCCCCCGCCTTCACCAGCTGCACAGCCATCGCCAGCGTATTCGTCGCCCCGCCACTCAGGCTCGGGTGCGACAGGTGAATGGCCCGCCGGGTGTCCCGGTAGTCCGTCGGCACCAACTCCGTAGCCGCCTCCAACCCCGCCCGCAACGTGTCCCACTTCCACAACCGCGCCGGCCCAAACGGGTCAGGCTCCCGGTACAAAGCCGCCTTCCCCTGCCACAACCCTCTGAGCTCCTGTTCCCCCAACCACTCATTCAAAGACTCAATCTTGTCCATTGGCGCTTTAGTCAGCATCAGAACCTCCTATCGCCCGCCCAAGCCTCGGCGTAGTGCTGCGAGGATTATATCGCAACGACCGATAGATATCGTGCCAGTGCCCCGTGTGCCAGCGCCCCGTGTGCCGGTGCCCGATGCGAGCTGATTCGTCCCCGCCCATCCAATGACACCAAGCGCTTGACACGCCTCTATACCAACCCTAGTGTTGCTTTGGCAACTATGGCAACTCTTGACCGGGTAAACGAGATCTTCGCCGACGCGAAATCACTTCATACAGCTTCACTGGAGCGCTTGGCCGCGGGGGATATCCGCGATGCATCGGAAAAAGCGTGGGGCGCTACCAAGCGGGCCACAGACGCGTTAATCTTGGCCCGGCTTGGATGGGAGCCCGAAAGGACTTCGGATACGTCCACCCAGCTGCGCGTGTTGGCCCGCCGTGACGGGCGAGCCACAACCTTGGTGGGCCGTTACCATACGAGAGCAGACTATCTGCATGGCCACTGTTTTTACTTGGGCATCTGCCAACAAGCGGAAGATGTTGAAAGGCGCATACGGGATACCGGAGAATATATCTCTGACGCAGAAAATCTGGCCTCCGCAATATAACTCCCCGTTTGCCTCTACCCGAAGGAGGGCCCGTGGTAGCCACTGACCGACTGCTTGAAATTCTGGCTGATGCACAAAAGCACCACAACTCTTCCCTGGCACATCTCGACTCGGGCAAAATCCGCGACGCATCGGAGAATGCTTGGCGTGCTACCAAGCTGGCGACCGATGCCCTGATCCTTGCTCGTTGGAGTTTTGAGCCAACCTTGGATTCCGAGACTACTACTGAACTGCACAAACTTGCGGTCGCGGACCAACGAGTCGAACTTCTCATTGATCGCTACCATATCAATCACGAGTACCTTCACCACTCATGCGCCCGCCTCGGCTTGTGCGACCCCGTCGAATCCGCAGAACAATACATCCGCGAGACCGCCGACTACATCCGCGACGCCGAAGAATTAGCCAACGTCCAAGCATAAGATGCCCCCCGTTTGATACCAGCCCTTGCTAGATTCGTCCCGCACACCCCAAGTCTTCTGAACGCCCTTGACCAGCAAGCTGCTATCGCAATAGCATCCGTGTACCCAATCTGGCTTTGAGGTCAACGCCATGGCAGTCTCTGATCTAACACTGTCCCACGTCTCCGATCTAGTCAGTAGCGAGTTGCCCCAATACCTTCCTCCCGATGCCTTCATCGTCTCCGAGATTACTTCAAAAATCCTGACTGGCTCCGATGACGACGAATACATCAAAACCCGGGTCATCCTCGAAGACGGCCATCCCAAGCTCGACGGCCACACCCTCAACCGATTCTCTCTTCACATCAGCAACCTCTGTATAGAGCGGGGGCTTGACCAGCCGGTCATCGTCTACTCCAACAGAAGCGAAATCCCGGTGTGACTACGCCGATTAGCTGGGAAGAACTCATAGCTGCCGGTCGTGCAACCCTGCTTCCCCAGCCTCCAGCCACTCATCCCACAGCGGGAGCCATGAGAAGGGCCATTAGCACCGCCTACTACGCCATGTTCCACGCCCTGGCTGCCAGCAATGCCGACGCGCTTATTGGCCCCGCCCATGACGAACTGACCACCCGCGCGTGGATTCGGCTTTACCGTGGCCTCAACCATAACCATGCCAAGTCTCAGTTCCAACAGAACCGGACCAGTCTCTCACCCGATGCCCAGACATTCGCCGATCTCTTCTGCAACCTGCAAGACGAACGACACAACGCCGACCACAACCCGCAAGAAACTTTCACAGTCCAAGAAGCCGCCTCTTGGTTGGACAACACAGAAATCGCCATCACCAACTTCCTCCGGACCACCCCAAGCGAACGAAACGCAATAGCCATACTCACCCTGGTCAGAGCCGCTAACCGCTAGCAGGACTCCCCACCACCCCGTTTGACACCCTCCCCCACCCCTCCCCATAATCCCCCCAAGCGCCCCCGAACGGAGGTCCCCCCATGCCCACCCAGCACTTCGCACCCATGACCAAGGACTTCCCCACCTTCGACTGCGACGCCCACGTCGTCGAACCTGCCCTCGTCTGGGAGATGGCCGCCGAGAACCTCCCCAAGGACGAACTCGAAGCCCTGAAAGCCACCATGTGGTACGACCCCGCCACCAACCAGATGCTGGTCAACGGCAAGACCGACGTCAGCAACTTCTTCCCCGTCCCCGACGTCGGCCCCGGAAAGGTCGACATCGTCCGCCTAGCTGGCCCCGGCATGAAGCACGACATCCAGCGCGCCATCAACGTCCGCAACGTCAACCCCGAAACCGCCATCACCGCCGAGCAGTCCCGCTACCTCGCCCACGACGGTGCTGGCGAGCCCGGCCCCCGCCTCCGCGACATGGACACCCAAGGCATCGATCAGGTCATGATCATCCCTTCCGACATCGACACCTACCCATGGCTGGAGAGCGCCCTCGGTGCCAAGGCCATGTGCAAGGCCTACAACGACTGGGCCTACAACTACACCCTCGCGGACCCCGACCGCCTCTTCTTCGCCGCCCTTCTTCCCATGCAGAGCCCCAAGTACGCCATCGAAGAACTCTACCGCGTCGCCGCAATGGGCTGCCGCGTCGCCCTCATCCGCCCCATGGACGCCCAAGGCAACTACCCCGTCCAGCCCAAGTACGAGCCCCTGTGGAACGCCTTGGAGGACACTGGCGTCGTCTACGGCATGCACCCCTTCCCCGCCTTCGGCAACGCCAAGCCCCCCGGCTACACCGAGCAGTATTCCGGTGCCGAGCTCATCCGCCGCACCATGACCACCGCCGGCCTGCCCCATCGCTTCCTAGCCAACGTCCAGAACTTCCAAGCCGAAGCCGCCCTATGGGTCACCCTCGTCCTCATGACCGGCTTCTTCGAGCGCCACCCCAAGATCAACGCCGCCGTCTTCGAGGCCTCCTCCACCTGGCTCAGCTTCCTCCTCGACGAGTGCGACAAGACCTACACCCTCTACCGCAACGAGCGTAAGCTCCCCGCCCTCAAGCAGCTGCCCAGCGAGACCTTCTTCCAGCACTGCGTCACCGGCTTCGAGGGCGACGAAGCCCCGCCCTCCCGCCTGCCCGAGTTCTACAAGGACATCCTCGCCTGGTCCTCCGACGTCTACCACCACGACGGCGACGACGCCTGGGCCGCCATGGAGATGATGGAGGAGTGCGAGCTTCCCATCGACTACCAAGCCCGCTTCCTCGGCGGCAACGCCCGCCGCCTCTACAACATCGACCCACCCAAGAACATCATCCGCCACCGCGTCACCGAAATCGAACGCCCCGACTGGTGGCCCACCGAACAGGAAATCGCCGCCTCCCTCCACCCCCAAGCCAGCGTCCCCCGCCGCCCCTAAAACCTTTCCACTGGATCACTCCACGCGGAACACCTTCATCACCTCATCCCCCAGATGATTGATGACTTTGACGGCGATGCGGCCCGATTCGGGCTTGGGAAAGGGGCGGGAGATGGTGCTGTATAAAGTGGACCATGCCTCCTCGTTGATCTCCGCCTTGAGCGTGGTCTTCAGGGACTTGTACGGATCGCCAGCGCCTAGGAAGTAGGCGTGCCGGACGAAGAAGCTCTCCTGGTCGTAGTCCGTGTCAACAAACCAGCACGCGATGCCATCAGGCCCATCGCTCCGCACCTCACCACTGTTTGGGTGGAAAACGTCCACGCCGTTGACCTTCACCTGCACCTTGCCATCTTCCGCGTCCAGGATGTCTATGTCCGGCTCGCCGAATATGACGAAAAGGTTGCCGTTGCCCGTATTCTTCAGGTCATTCGCCATATGCAGGTCCGCATTCATCCGCGCCTTCAGCACCGGAATGCGCCCCAGCTTCTCGAACTCTGTGGAGTGGGCATCGTAGTTGAAAGCGCACGCGACCAGCACATCGAATCCCGCATCAGCAGCTTCCCGGGCCGCGTCCACTAAGTCAGGACGTGAGACTGTACCGAACTCGGGGCCAATGAAGATGGCCGCGCGACGCTCCACGCCACCTACCGGACCGTCTTCATCATCGTCACTACCCCCCTCGACATACCTCCCCTCGGCGCACACAAACCGCCCAGGCCAGCCTGTCAGCGACGAGAAGCTGATGCGGTCCTCCTTGTGGGCCTGCTGCACCCCTGACCGCCTCAGGTTCTCCAGCATGACTTCCGCGAAATCGTACCCCGTTGCGTATTCCCCCCTTGCCTCCGCCACCCGGTCAAACGTCTCCCCATTCTCATCCACCTCCAGCGTCCGGTGCGGCGAGATGCTCTCCACCGTGAACGGTCCTGCCACTCTCACTTTGCTGTTGTCCTCGTAAGGCTTGTCGTACAGGTATTCATACTCGGCATGGGCCGCGATCGACTTGTCTATCTCCCTCTGCCGCGCAATCCGCTTCTCCCACCACTCGCCATGCAGCTTCACCGCATCCTCCGCCCATCCCTCCTCCGCCTCCCGTGGAATCTCCCACTCCTCCCACGACTTCCCCAACGCCCCGTTCAACTCCTCCCGCAACGGCTCCAAGCCCTGCTGGTGCTCCTCCCATATGACATCTATCTCCGCATTGTTCGCAATATCCCGCAATGTAATATGTGGCACCCGCTGGTACACGAACCCCTGCCGGACCCTCCCATAAGTCGGCATCTCCGAAGGCACGCGCCGGCTGACATCACCCTCCTTCAATTGTCCCTCTCGGCTGTCCGCCAGCAGATAGTAGGGATATCGCGCCCCCATGATGCGGGCGCGCGCCAACGCAAGTGCAACGCGAGACGTGTCAATGGTAATCCACCGCCGTCCCCACTGCTCCGCGACATAGGCACTGGTGCCGGAGCCGCAGGTGGGGTCGAGCACAAGGTCTCCAGGGTCTGTGGTCATAAGGATGCAACGTTGGATCACCTTCTGCACCGTTTGTACAACATAGACTTTATTCTGTTCGGCAGTACCCATAGTGTCATTCCAGAGATTGGGCTTTCCGACCGCTGAGAAATCATCGAAAAACAGCTTGTAGTTCACGAATTGTTTAGTGTTGAACAGCCGATCTGCCTTGGTTAGCCTATCAATGCCTAACCTGTTGGTCTTCCATCCTCCTTTTCGTAGGCTGACTCGTCGCCCATTGAGATCGAAATCGAAAACTGTAGAGTTGCTCGCTGTTTCAGATGTGAGTGGGCCTCCAAGAAATATTCTGGCCCCTTCCGGCAATAATGTAGGTTCTTCCATTTCCGCTTGTGAGATTCGCCTCGTCGAACCATCGCTTTCCTGAACGCTCCTGTAACGTAGACCCGCACCCGAATGAAGGTCTTTCGGATCGAACAGGGGACGGTACTTTATTGACCCCCTGTCTCGCGCGTACCAGAGAATGAAATCCGTAACATTGTCAATTTGGGCTTGCCCCATACCTCCACTTTTTTTGACTACCAATTCGCTGAGGAAGTTATCCTCCCCAAAAATCTCGTCCATCACCGCCCGCACACGATGCACATTCTCATCCCCAATCTGCACAAACACGGAACCCGACTCCGTGAGCAAATCGCGGGCAGTCGTCAAACGGTCCCGCAAATACGTCAGGTAGGAATGAATCCCATCCCGCCAAGTGTCGCGGAACGCCTTCACCTGCTCCGGCTCTCGGGTGATATGCTCACGGTTCCCGTCGCGTACGTCCCGGCTGGTGGTGCTCCACTGGAAGTTGGAGTTGAACCTTATGCCATACGGCGGGTCGATGTAGATGCACTGCACCTTGCCCCGCTGCCCCTCCCGCTCCGCCAGCGACGCCATAACCTGCAAACTGTCCCCCAAAATCATCCTGTTGGCCCAGTTGGCATCGTGCTGGTAGAACTCCGTACGGTCTGCCCCCTCCGGCAACCCGTTGAAATCAGCGAACATATCCGTCTGGTAGCCCTCAGTTCCGTCGCTGTCCGCCTTGTGGCCGTTCTCGGAATGACGCATCAAGTCCGCGACAAGAGCCTTGGGGTGTACCCGCTCCTGGATGTAGAGAGGCGGTGCGTTGACCGTCAAGTCCGACAAATCTTGGACATCCTTGCCCCGCCACATCAACTGCGGATCAAGATCTCGGTTGCGCTCATAAGTCACCGGCACCGGCTTCCGCGCTTCCTCATCCATTAGCGGCTGGTGCTCCGCGCTCGGCAGGTTGGCCCGTCTTGCATCCTCATGACGCAAAGCCTCCACCGACTTGCCTTGAGGTCCCTTGGTATTTTTTCTGGCCCTAGGCATCATGTCCCTCCATCTGGGGGTGAGAACGGGTTGAAGACATCAGCGCCCAACCCCTGGACGTCCGGCACATTTCGGGTTACGAGTTTAAGGTTATGCACCTTGGCCGTGGCGGCCAATAGGCCGTCAATCGGCGGGACGTTGCGGATATAGTGCAGTTGGCCCCAAGCATCGGCTATCCTCTCGTCTATGGGCAACATCCGGCCCTTGTAGTATTTCTCCACATTTCTGAGCCAGCCTTCCAATGCTTCAGCTTGTCGGAAATCACTATGCCGAATCAGTTCAATTCCCTTGCGAATCTCGCCCAAGGTCAACACGCTCAGAAACACGGAATCTTCCGAAATGCCAGTGTACCAAGCCGCCACATTCTCGTCGCACCGGTCCCGTTTACGTAATTCTGAGACGACGTTGGTGTCCAGCAGATACACTAGTGCGACTCGTCGGGGTCGTCATACAAAAAAGAAATATCGCGCCCATAGTTCCCAGGCCGTGTTAGGTTCAGGTCGTCGAAGGATGGGCCGGCCACGAGCAACTCTTTGAAACTCATCCTGCTGTAGTCAGGAGTCTCCCGCTCGCTAACGTATTCCTTTATCAAGTCGCGGAATCCTGATTCCATATCATAAAAGTCGGTAAACTCGGCAAAAGCCCACCGGCCATACAATCCCAAGTCGTTTATCCCAGGCACCCAGTAGGACTCCATCGTCTCTTTCTTGATTTTGGCATCCTCCCCGCGATAACCCTTGATTTCCACTATCAGATTAAGCGGGGCCTCGCCCTCATCCTCTATTTGCACGATGAAATCAGGTACGTAGGTGCGCGTGATTGACCCATACAGATAAGGCACATCGAGCCCAAGCCCATGGTTCTTCACATAGGCCCGCACCTTCGGATGGGCCTCCGCCACACGACAGAATTCCCCTTCCCAATCACTGTCCAACACCACCATGTTCACATGGCACTTTCGAGGGTCGGTTTTCCAGAGAGAACCCTTTGATGTGGTGAAATTCACGTGCCACGTTGACCCTGCGGGGTTGTACGGGTCCAGCAGTGCTTTCACCGAACGCTCGCCCTTCTCGCTGGTTATGGCCGCCGTGATGTGGTTGCACGCCATGTCCGCCAGCGACTGGTACATCAGTTGCCACGGATACGTGTTGCCTTTGCAGATGAGGCATGTGTCCAGCCACTCCCTCACCACCAACTTCATTTTGCCGAACAGGTGCAACTTCATGCCCTCGTTCGGGTCGCGCCACTTGGTTTCAAGCAATCGTTTGGTCAAGTGCATAGCCAGAGTAGGAGTACGAAGGCCTTCCAACGGCTCCAAACTCAGGTCAATGCCTTCTCCGATGATTCCCTCGTTCCTCGTTTTAGTTGGGCCCACCAGCTCCGGCGTCAACTCCAAGCAGGAGTCACTACTGAAATTAGCGACCAAGTCTTCCTTGGGAGGGTCTTCCCTGTAGCCGATTACCCGTGGGAAGGTAATCTCCAAGTGGTCACGATCAGGACGGACAGCGAATATGTGCGTAGTCTTCCGCCCCTTGCCCGGTTTTGCCACCACTGGCTGCGCCGTGAAATCGAAGGGTATCCCCAGCACATCGGCGTACTCCACGTTGAACTTGCCGTCTTCATTCAAATCGTAAGACTGGCGGCGCAGTGCTCGGCCCACCACCTGTTCGCACAGCAGTTGGGTCCCGAACGCGCGCACCCCCAGAATATGCGTCACAGTGTTCGCATCCCAACCCTCGGTCAGCATCGATACCGAGACCACGCATCGTATATCCTGCCCCAGCCGTCCCGGCTTGCCGACGGTGTTCATCACTTCTCGCAGCAACTCTTCGTCGGATATATCTTCTGCCTCCTGCCGGTTGCCCGAGCGCTCTTGCCTCTCCCATCGGAATCTCTCGATTAGATCAGCAGCCGCCTTCTTGAATTCGTCGCTGAGTTTTTCCCCCGACTCAAGCTGCTGGCTGTCGATTAACAGGGTACGGGGGCGCGGGTAACGCCGGCCGTCGTCGTCGAAGTTGCGGAACAGTGGTAGGCGGCCATTTTCAAGAGTGGGCGAGGCGTTCTCGTTTTCGCGCTTGAAGCCGGAGATGTAGTCATAGACTAGCTTGGAAGTCGAGGTGTTGTTGCACACCACCACAAAGCAGGGCGGAGCATCCATATTGTCTGCTTCCCACGCCTCGTAGGTCTCCTTGTAGTGGCCATAGAGAGCATCCAATGCAGTTTGCAATTGCGTCGGCAGGCTCAGAGGGTCCAACTGCCCCGCCTTGCCCCTCCCCGCTCTCGGCATGTCCCTGCGAATGTGCTCCCACAGGTTGCGGAATACGGGCATTTCGTTGCCCGGAATGTTGTCTGCCACAGGGACCCGCGGCAGCTTTACGATGCCGCATTCAATGGCATCCATCAGGGAGAAGTCGCTCACTGTCCAAGGGAAGAGCGTCCCTTCGGCGTAACCCGACCCGCGCAGGAAGAATGGGGTGGCAGACAGGTCGACTACCTGCTGCACACCGATTTGCCTCTTGACCATTTCCAAGCCCGAAATCCACACCCGGGCCTCCTCAGCGTTCTTCTGTGCCTCCTTCAGGTCGTCTCCCTTTAGCTCTCCCTCTACGTCCTCACCCGGCTTGCGCCGGTAACAATGGTGCCCCTCGTCATTCAGCACCATGATGTTCTTCATGCCCATCAATTTAGGCATCACCCGTTGCATCATCTGCCCCTCAGTTTCCATTGTGGACAGTTCAGGCCCCCTGCCTTGCAATAAAGCCCTGTTGCCAGTGGAGAGGTTCAGCGTCTCGCGCAACCTGAGAGCGTGGAAATTGGTGATTACGATCTCCGCGCTCCCCAAGTCCCCCAGCATGTCGGGAGGTACTAACTCCCGGCTGGAATAGTAGCTGTCAGGGTCGTTGGGCTGGAGCACCCGCAGCCGGTCCCTGATTGTGATTCCAGGGGCAACCAGCAGAAAGCCACGAGTGAATTTGCTGCTCCTAGGATGTCGCACCGCGTTGATGGTCTGCCACGCGATGAGCATGGCCATTACTGTAGTCTTGCCCGCGCCTGTGGCTAGTTTGAGAGCCCTGCGATTGAGTTCCGGATTCGCTTCAGCGTTCGCTGCCCCCAGATTTTCCAGGAAGTCTCGAGTAGTGAGCCTTCCCTTGGCAGCCACCTCTGTCAGCCATATGATGGTCTCCGCCGCCTCCCGTTGGCAGAAGAAAGGGCGCAGGCCGCTGTATTCATGATGTCGCCAGTGCTTCAGCAGCCGCGCCGTCTCCGGCGTCACCCCCCAGTCCCGCTCGTTAGGCAGCATGCGCCAAGCGTCCACCTGCTGGCGGATACCATTGACAACTTCAGCAACCGCCGAGTACTGCTGTTTCTCCGTGGAGAGCCCCCTGCCCTCGTCCAGCACAAACGCCCGTTGCGTTTCCCTGCGCTTTCGAGGCGCGGGAATAGCTGTGAAGAACTCTGCCCTACGACGGTGACCGATGGTCCGACCGGTCGGCTGGCCGCGGCTATCCAGTGCCCAGTGGCAGTTTGGATATTCGTAGGGAGAATTAATTATCGGCTGGTCGAAGAATTGGGTAACCACTCAACCCACCTCTTGCCCATATTCAGCGTCCTGTATAGTGTTTCATCCTATCACACCGCCCCCACCCCCCCCCATGCCACCAAACCCCTTGCCAAACCCTCCCGAACTAATGTACCATACCCCCATGATCAACGCACCACACATCCCCTGCACCTACCACGCCACCCCGCCCCAAGCCCCACCCTCCCCCTCCGTTCGCCCTGAGCGTAGTGGCGCAGTCAACACAGCCTCCAAGCCACCAAGCGCGGAGGTTGTCTTGACTGCGCCACGGAGTCGAAGGGCCGGAAACCTGCACACCCCGACCCCGCCACGGAGGCCCGGATCCCCTTGGCAAAAGCCCCTCCAAAGAGCCCGTCAAAAATGTCACACTGTGACATCTCTACAGCTACGAAAGTGTCACAAATGTCACACTTTCCAAAATCTGTGACATTTTTCGTATCTGAAAAATGTCACACCCTGCCCGTATCTGGCCCAGCTAGGAAAATGTCACAAATGACACACTTTTCAGCTACAAAAAACAAATTTCAGCTATAAACGGTGTGACATTGTGACATTTCCCGCCACCCCAACCTCGACATAACGGGAGCCCAAAATGACCGCCTCCAAACCCTTCCCCGTCTTCGACGCCGACACCCACGTCGTCGAGCCCCCTGACCTCTGGGACCACTACGTCGACCGCGACTACCGGCCCCTAGCCAAGCAGGCCCTCTGGCGCGAAGAGGGCGAGACCAACTCATACCTCAAGATCAACGGTCAGGTCTTCCGCGACTCCGGCAACCCCAACATCCCCCGCCACGCCATCTGGCAGCCCGGCATGACCTGGCAGTCCATCGGCGAACTCGACCCCAGCGAGCGCCACCCCCTCACCCCCGGCGCCTTGGGCCCCGGCGCCCGCGTCCTCCACATGGACCTCATGGGCGTCGACCAAGCCTTCCTCTATCCCACATGGTTCGCTGAGGGCTTCCCCTTGGTCGAAGACCCCGACGTAGCCCACGTCCTCGCCCGCGCCTACAACGACTGGGTGGCCGACTTCTGCTCCTTCGCTCCCCAGCGTCTCTTCGCCGCCGCCATCCTCCCCTTCCAGAACATGGACTTCACCCTCCAGGAACTACGACGCGTTGCCACCAAGCCCTGCTTCCGCGGCGCCTTCATCCGCCCCGCCTTCTCAGAAGACCGTTACTTCACCAACCCCTACTTCGACCCCCTATGGGAAGCCTTGGAAGAGCTAGGAATGCCCGCCGCTGTCCACCCCACCCCCGGCCTCTGGAACCCCGAATGGACCTCCCACGGCCCCTTCGTCGAAAAGATGAGCAGCCGCTCCCAGCGCCCCGCCCTGCTCGGCGGAGCAGGCGCCGGCCCCTCTGCCGGTGGCGGCAACGCCGAGCGCTCCGTCTCCTTCTCTTCCGGCACCGCCGGGGCCTCTCTGGGCCATCCCGTTGCCCCCATCCTCTCCTACTGGCTCGACAACCACATGTTCGTAGCCTCCACCCTAATCGGCTACACCGTCATGCAACGCTACCCCCGCTTGAAGGCAGTCGTCTCCCACGGCAAGGCCTCATGGATGGAAGAAGTGCTCGAAAAGATGGAGGCATCCACCAAGACAGTCCCCCTGACCAACTACTACCCGGTCCGCACCGATCCCGAGGAGATGTGGGAAGAAGGACACGTTCTACTGGGCTTTGACGCTGAGGAGAGATTGATCCGCGAATTACCCCACGCCTACGAGCGCAAGGTAGCTTGGGGCTCCCGCTACCCCCACCACGACACTACTACAGCTTGGGACGCCATCGAAAGCCTCACCAGCGCAGGCGTGGAGCCCGCAATGATAGCCCGCATGATGGGCGCAAACGCTCGTGAGCAGTTCGGTGTGGAGGTCGTATAGCTTCAGGCCGGGCTAACCGCTGCGTCAGCCCGGCCTTGCGAGGAGTCGGCTACACCGTCTCCATGGTCTTCACTTCAAGTCGGGCCAAGTGCCCACGCGTGTGGTCCATCACTGCCTGCCACTCCGGCGAAGCATAGAAGGCGGCTTCCTTCTTCTGCACATCCTCGGCATCGGCGAAGCTGCGGATCCAGATGAACTGGTCCTTATCCTCGTTCACCCACATCCCGTCGATCTTGATGCCCAGGTTCTCCTGGATTGGCACCACATTCTCGGTGAAATGCTTCACCCAAGAATCCATCATGCCACGGTTCACGGTGTACTGGCGCAACTGCGATATCATCCTCGGGAACCTCCTAATTGACTTCCGTCTCTACGGCTGATCTCACTCGACAAGTAGGAATTATAGCTGCTTTCCCCATTTGGCGGAACGGGGTCATGCCAGACCCACTAGCCGCCCTTCAACCAGTCGGTGTACATTGGAACCAACTATTCCGCACCATCAACCCGCCGAGGAGAACAAATCGTGACCACCGACTTTGTCAGCAACGAAGAGATAGTCCAGAAAGCCCGGCAGAACCTTGTCCAAGGCGCTTGGGACTACCTCGTAGGCGGCTCCGAGTCCGAGACCACTATGCGTCGCAATCGCCTCGCCTTCGACCGCGTTGCATTCCGCCCTCGTGTGCTGGTGGACGTCTCCGAAATCAACCCCGCCATCAACTTCCTCGGCCACACCCTGCGCATCCCCGTCATGCTCGCCCCCATCGGCTCTCTCCAAGTCTTCACTCCCGGCGGAGGCGCCGACGCCACCAAGGCTGCCGCTGAGTTCGGCACCATGCACGTCGTCAGTTCCGTCACCGAGCCCACCCTCGAGGAGACCGCAGCTGCCGGTAACAACCCCAAGGTCTTCCAACTCTATGTCCACGGCGACTGGCAGTGGATAGAGGACATCGTCGCCCGTGTCAAGGAAGCCAAGTACGACGCCTTCTGCGTCACCGTCGACGTGGCCCACTACAGCCGCCGGGAGCGCCCCATGATCAGCCGCTGGGTCACCCCCACCCGCCGTCGGCAGACCAACCCCTACTTCCGCGCAGCCCTCGACTGGGAGACCGTCGACCGCCTACGCAACTTGGTCGACATGCCCTTCATGATCAAGGGCATCGCAGCCTCCGAGGACGCCGACATCGCCCTGAACATGGGGGTTGACGTCATCTGGGTGTCCAATCACGGTGGACGCCAACTCGACGGAGAACTAGGCACAATGGACCTCCTGCCAGACATCGTAGAAACTGTCAACGGCCGCGCCAAGATCATCCTCGATGGAGGAGTCCAGAGAGGTGGCGATGTCCTGAAAGCCCTAGCCTCAGGCGTGGATGCCATAGCAATTGGCAAGCTTCAGGGTTGGGGATTGGCCGCCGACGGCCCTGACGGCCTCGTCCGCGTACTGGAAATCCTCGAAGATGAAATCATCTCAGCCATGGGGCTCCTTGGCATCACCTCCCTCGACCAGCTAACCTCCAACTATGTCCGTCGCGCCGAGCCCGTCATGCTCCCCCACGAAATGAGCACCTGGACCAACATGCCTACCGGCCGCATCCTCTAGCCTCGTCTATCAGAAAGGAAGTCACGAAGCGCGCCCTTCCCGGAACCGCGCTGAACACAATGCTATTTGCCTCCAACATCAGCAAAATCTACTCGACCCGGACCCTCTTCAGCGACCTCACGTTCAACATGGTCGCTGGCGACCGAATCGCTCTCATAGGGCCCAACGGCTCCGGCAAGACCACCCTGATGGACATCCTCGCGGGTGAGACCGTCCCGGAAACGGGCACCATCACCAAGCAGCGCAACGTCACTATGGGCTATCTCAAGCAGGAAGCCTCCTCCTTCACTGGCAAGCCCCTGCTCCAGGAGGTCCTCGAATCCAGGACCGAAGTCATCGCTCTTATCGAACAGATATCTGCTACCCAGCAAGCCCTTTCATCCGAAAACGACCCCGCCAATCAGGACAACCTGTTGCAGCAACTCCGTCATCTTGATATGGAATTGGAGGCCTCCGGCGGAGAGGACCGGGACTACGAGGCCAAAGCCATCCTCCTAGGCCTTGGCTTCAAGCAGCATGACTTTGCCCGCCCTATGAACGAGTTCAGCGGTGGCTGGGTCATGCGCGCAGCCCTCGCCAAAATGCTCTTCAGGAAGCCTGACCTGCTGCTCCTCGACGAACCTACCAACCACCTCGACCTCGAAGCCAACCTCTGGTTCGAGAAATACGTCGGTTCCTTCCGCGGAGGCATCTTGGTCACGTCTCACGACCGCGCCTTCCTTAACCAGGTGTCAACCAGAGTCCTCGCTATCGAACGCGATGGCGTCGCCCTCCAGAAGGGCAACTACGATGACTACCTCGTCGCCCGCGAGCGCTCCCTGCAGGTCAAGCAGGCAGCAGCGGCAAGGCAGGAGCGCGAGGTCCAGAAGCAGATGCGCTTCGTGGAGCGTTTTCGCTACAAGGCCCGCAAGGCAAGCCAGGTCCAGAGCCGCCTGAAGCAGCTTGAAAAGATCGAGACCATCGAGTTGCCCCGTGCCACTCCCAAAGTCCACTACACCTTCCCTGAGCCCCCTCGCAGCAGTTCCCAGGTCATCTCGTTGGCCAACATAACCAAGAGCTACGGCAACAACGTGGTCTACCGGGGTGTGGACCTCACTCTTTCCCGCGGTGACCGCGTCGCCTTGGTCGGCCCCAACGGCGCTGGTAAGACCACCATGCTCAAGATACTGGCTGGAGCAATCCCTTTCGATGCCGGAGAGCGGAAGCTGGGCCACAACGTCGTCCCAGCTTACTACGCTCAGCACGTGCTGGAGCTTCTCAAACCTGCCAACACCCTCCTTGATGAGCTGCAGGAAGCAGCCCCCGGCGAGTCGGAACAGAAGCTCCGCACCGTCCTGGGTGGCTTCCTCTTTAGCGGCGACGATGTCCGCAAGCCAATATCCGTTCTTTCCGGCGGCGAGAAGGCCCGCGCAGCCCTAGCCAAGCTCCTCCTCCAGCCAAGCAATCTCCTGCTGATGGACGAGCCCACCAATCACCTCGACATCCAGTCCCGGGAGATCCTTGCCGACGCCCTCGACGCCTATCACGGCACCCTCTGCCTCATCACCCACGACCGCACTCTTATACGGCAGGTCGCCAACAAGATTATCGAGATAGACGCCGGCCGCCCCAGCATCTACCCCGGCGATTACGACAGCTATCTCTACCGCAAGCAGGCTGAGGCTGAGAAGAAGAGCGCCAGCCCCGCAAAAAGCAGTATCAACGTGACCGCCAACGGGACATCCGGGGAGAACTCAACACATACCCCCACCAAGCGTCGCTCCGGACGCCCGCTCACTCCTGAAGAAGAAGAACAAAGATCCCTCAACCGGGAGGCCCGCAGGCTAGCCACCCGGATTGACGAAATAAACGCCTCCCTGGTTGGCCACGAAGCCAGCATGAAAAAACTGGAGGCCATGTTCGCCAAACCCGACCAGTTTAAGGGGCCGGATCACCTCGCCGACTCAGGAGAGCAGTACCGCGTCCTCCAAGAGGAGACCCAGTCCCTTTGGGACGAATGGGAGAAACTGTCTTTGGAAGCAGACGATATCACTAACAAACTCTCCGCCCTGAGTGGCGGATAAACCTGCAATCGCCGTCGACGTTGGCGCGGCCTTACTTCAGTAGTCCTTCCACCGGAACGAGCCTCTCGTTGCGTGTATCGACACCGAGAAAAGTCCCTTGGAGTGTGTACGCCCCTAGCAGGGCCTCCCCACTTTCATCTTCCCCAAAGATGACCCAAGTAGTGGTTTGCCTCCCGTCCACCCGAACGCGCACTTCCGCTAAATCCAAGTCTACCCTCTGACCATTAGCATATGAGAAAGTCTGTCGGTCCATAGGGGTGATACCGAGGCGCCTCAGGATGGACCGTGGCACCACGGTCGTTGTAGCACCCGTATCAACCAACGCTGACAACTCTTCCGATTGTTGTCCGTCCATCCCGAAGACTTCTATTGTCACACTGAAAGTTCCCATGCTTCTCCCGCGTCTGCCGCGGACCTCATCCGTGTCTTTTCCAGATTACCTTCACAGGTCGACATTCCCTCTTGCCTCAAGTATACACTCTAGCCCTTAACCTCCCGGACGTGATACGATACCTAGCGAATCTACGCGGCTTGCGTTTGAACAGGAGAGCGTATGGCTGACAATCATGACATCGCCCTGATCGCCCACCTCATGCGAAGGGCTGGTTTTGGCGAGACACACGCACAGTTGCAGGAGCGCGCCGCCAAGGGCTACGAGGCCACGGTAGAGGAGCTCCTGAACCCCCAGCAACACGACAACGGCTTGGAGATCGACCTTGCCGAACGGTACTTCGTCGAGTGGAACCACTTCACCCGGGGCATACCCGAATACCACATGTTCCGCATGATAAACACCCGCACCCCACTGGAAGAGAAGATGATCCTCTTCTGGCACGGCGTCCTCTGTACCTCCGACAGCAAGCTGCAGAGTCAACCGTCCTCCCATACCCAGTTGGAATTATTCCGCAACTATGGGATGGAGAGCTTCCACGACCTACTGCTGGAGATCTCTCGCGATCCCGCCATGGTCTACTTCCTCGACAACTGTCTCAGCCACAAGGGCGCCATCAACGAAAACTACGGGCGAGAGCTTCTCGAGCTCTTCTCCATGGGCGTCGGCATGGACGGTGAGTTCAACTACACCGAGGACGATGTTAAGGAGTGTTCCCGCGCCTTCACTGGCTGGACCATCGCCAACTCTATACCCGGCCAGCCCTATGGCCGTTACGATGCCCGCTTCGTATACAACCCCGCTGACCACGATGAAGGCGTCAAGACCTTCTTGGGAGAAACAGGTAACTTCGATGGTGAAGACATCGTCAACATCATTTGCAGGAAGCCCGCAGCAGCCCGGTTCCTCTCCCGCCACCTGTACAACTACTTTGTGGCCGACGATGTGGGCGTCCCCTCTTGGATGGACACCCCGCCCGAAGACCCTGACACCATCAAGATGCTGGAGGACGAGTATTTCCGCTCCGGCTACAACATCCGCTCCATGTTGCGGGTGTTGTTCCACTCCGATGCCTTCAAGAATGCCCGCTTCCGCCGCATCAAGAGCCCTGCCGAGACGGTCATCGGTATGATGCGCCTCATCGGAGACTGGCAGACGCCGAAGCCCGGCTTCGACTCTCTCTTCAACGAACTGAAGTACATGGGCCAGGAGTTCCTCAATCCCCCATCAGTCGAGGGGTGGCACACCGGCAGGGAATGGATTGACGGTGGCACTCTTGTAGAGCGCATCAACTACTCCGCCGACCTCGTCGGCGATACCAGTTTCCCCGGCGTTCAGGACATCATCCAAGCTGTGGCCTCCGAGGGCACGGTCGTATCACCTGAGGCACTGGTGGATGGTTGCTTACGCATGATGGGCTACTACGAACTCTCCCACGACACTCGCGAGATGCTGATAGCCCGCGCCCGGAATCGCGGTGAAATGCGCAGCGACAGCCCGCAATTCCCCGAACAGGTGGGCCAGACCCTCCAGATGATCGTCGCCACAAGAGAGTACTTGTACGCCTAGCCTGTACGCCTATAAGGTGGAACTTGACCGAGAAAAGATACGCAGACGATTGGAGCGCGAGGGTTGGTTCCTAGCTCGCAACGCGGGCAGTCATGACATCTACAAACATCAAGGCTTGCGGGACATAGTACCGCTACCTCGGCATAGGGGCGACTTGGCCAAAGGAACGGCTGCCTCGATTCACAAGAAGGCCGGATGGCCTCTGGAGGAGCCATGGTAACTTACCCCGCGGTAGTCGAGTGGGATGATTATGCTGGAGCCTACGGAGTAGTATTCCCTGATCTCAGCATAGGCGCAATGGGAGACACTTGGGAAGAAGCAATGGTGAATGCTGAGTCTATGCTAGGGGATTACGTCTTTGAAATGGAGAAAGAAGGCTGGCCCTTTGCCAGCCCCAGCCCTGTGGAATCAGTAGGGGTACCCCAAGGCCAGACTTTGGTCTCCATACCCTTAGTCCGGTCTGCTCACCCCGGGGCAGCCACCAGATAGTCGGGCAGACTGACGTTATAACGCTTATCCAGGTTGTATGACTAAGCATAGCTAATGGCACTCAAGTGTCGCACCGGTGAGAAGGAGGAAACGTGGCAGATAACAAAAAGGATCCCGTCCTGGTAGTGCTTCAGATGTCGGGCGCTTACGATGCCCTCAACACCTTCATCCCCTACAGCGACCCGCTGTATGTGGACAACCGCCCCGTGCTCCGTGTTGAGCCCGAAGAAGTACTCGCCGTCGACGACAAGGTCGGTTTCAACCCAGCCATGGCCCCCCTCAAGGAGTTGTACGACCAAGGCAAAGTCGCCGTGATGCAGGGCATAGGCTATCCCAAGCCCATACGCTCCCACTTTCGGTCCATGGACATCTGGCACACCGCCGAGCCCGAGCGCATGGCCACCGACGGCTGGCTGGGTCGCACCATCCGTGAGCTCGATCCCAACAAGGAAAACGTCCTCACCGGAGTCAATTTCGGCCGCGGTCTCCCTCGCGCCATGGCTGCTCCCGGCGTTTCCGTCGCTTCCGTGGGCAACCTTGAGACCTACGGCGTCCTCACCGGCATACAGGGAGAGGACCAGAGGGTCGAAGCCCTGGACATCTTCGCCCGCATGTACTCCCCTAGGATTGGCACCGGCCCCGTTAGCGAGTATCTCTCCCAGACTGGCCTCGATGCCCTCAAGGGCGCCGACATCCTCAGCACCGCCCCCGTGAACTACACGTCCAGTGTCGAGTATGGCGCTTCCCCCTTCGCCCAGTGGCTCAAGAACGTCGCTCAGGTTCACTTGGCCGGCTTCGGCACCCGTGTCCTCTACACCGGCTTGAACCCCGGCGCCTTCGACACCCACGCCAACCAGAACACCGCCATGCCCGCTCTCTGGCGCGACGTGTCCAACGCCATCAGCGACTTCTACCACGACTTGGTTGAGCATGACGCCAGCGAAGAGGTCGTTACCCTCGTATTCACCGAGTTCGGCCGTCGTGTGAAGGAGAATGGCGGAGGGACGGACCACGGCGCAGGCGGAGTCGCCTTCGTCATCGGCGACGCGGTCAAGGGCGGTCTCTACGGCGAGTACCCCTCCTTGGAGCAGGACAAGCTGGATGAGGGCGACCTGCAGTGGAACAACGACTTCCGCAGCACCTACGCCACCCTCCTTGAGAAATGGGTGGGCGTGGACTCCCACGGCATCCTCGGCGGCGACTTCGAGCAGTTCGACTTCATCCGCTAGGCGCCTGCCAACGCAAGACTGGCAGCCAACAATAGAATCTATACCCACACAAGAATTGATGAGGCTAATATGGTCACCCAAGTAGCGCCCGTAACCCTCCGATACAGCCATACCATAGGCCGCCAAGAGTTACGCGGGGGTAACGGCTTCTTCAACCCCGTTGCCATAACCCGCGGACACGACGGCCGCATGTACGTCGTAAGCCGCGGTACCGACTCCGCCGCCCTGACGCCCTGCCGTCGCGTCACCGTCTTCAACGTCGACGAGGAATACCTCGGGCAGTTCGGCCGCAAGACCGGCCCCGACGAGTCCTACGACGATGCTCCCGATGGCACTTTCGTCTGGCCCACCGGCATAGCAATCGACTCTCAAGACAACGCCTACGTCGCCGACGAATGGGCCAATCGCATCTCCGTCTTCAACAGCGACGGTGACTTCGTCAGCAAATGGGGGACCCTCGGTGATGCCGACGGCCAAATCAATAAGCCCTCCGGACTCGCCATGGACCGGGACGACAACCTCTACGTAGTCGACAGCGCCAACCACCGTGTGCAGCGCTTCACTAAGGACGGCAGGTTCCTTGGCAAGTGGGGCTCCTTCGGCTCCGGCGACGGTCAGTTCAACCTGCCTTGGGGCATCGAAGTCGATCCGACGGGCGATGTCTACATAGCCGACTGGCGCAACGACCGCATCCAGAAGTTTTCCCCCGATGGCCGGTTCCTCATGATGTTCGGCTCTTCGGGCACGGCCGACGGCGAGTTCAACCGCCCAACATCAGTCGCAGTGGACAAGGATGGCACAATTTACGTGACCGACTTCCGCAACGACCGGCTCCAGGTGTTCGACCGCGACGGCGCTTTCATCAACAAACTATTCGGAGAGGCCACCCTATCCAAGTGGGGGCTCGAACGGGTCCAGATCGACCCCTCCATGATGCGCGGCAGACAACTGGCCCAAGGCTTGGAAGAGCGGGAGAAGCCCTTCCAAGGCCCCGTCGGCGTAGAGGTCGACGACGATGGCCGCGTCTACGTAGCCGAAGTGGCCCGCCACCGGGTGCAGGTCTTCCACAGGCAGCCCAGCACATTCCTCGGCGGACCGCTTTAGTCCCCGCAAACTCTGCCCCAACCTTTGAAACACAAGAAAAAGGCCCCCTCAGCAGTTGAGGGGGCTCTTCATTACATAGGATCGGATCGGCCGGTGCCGATTTAGAACCGGTGCTACCGGCGAATTCGCTCAGGGAACTTGCCCCTCAGCTTCGCCAGCTTGGGGTCAATCACAAACTGACAGTACATCCCCGAGGAGTTCCGCGCGTAGAACTGCTGGTGGTACTTCTCAGCCTCATAGAACTTGTCCAGAGGTTCCACCGTCGTCACAACGGGCTTGCCCTCAACCCCTGTATCATTCAGTTCTGAGATCATCGCCTCAGCTTGGGCCTTCTGTTCCGCGTTGGAGTAGAGCACAGTGGAGCGGTATTGAGTCCCGACATCCGCCCCTTGCCGGTTGAGCGTCGTCGGATCGTGGGTGGCGAAGAACACTGCCATCAACTGGTCGAAAGAGACCTCGTCCGGGTCAAATTTGATCTCCACTACCTCGGCGTGGCCTGTCGTGCCGGTGCACACCTGCTCATAAGTGGGGTCAGGTACACCGCCTCCGGCATAGCCCGGAAGCACCGACGTCACCCCCTTCACGTCGAGGAACACCGCCTCGGTGCACCAAAAGCATCCCCCGCCGAATACCGCAGTCTCCGTTGTCATCGCGACTTCCCCCTGCTTACGTTACGGTTTCCTTCTCTTTCCTCATTCTACCAGAAGGCGCTCGCCCGTTGACCGGCCGTTAGCATGATGCTAGCGTGAGCATGAACATGCCCTACCGTAGGGTCTGGAAAGGAACTCACAATGGCAGGCAGCTTGCAGGACAGGATAGCCTTGGTTACCGGAGCGGGCTCCGGCATCGGACGAGCCTCCTCCTTGGCCTTTGCCCGGGAAGGCGCAAAAGTCGCTGTGGTCGACATAACCGCCGGCGGCGACGAGACAGTCCGCATGATTCAGGACACCGGCGGCGAGGCCTTCTTCATCCAAGCCGACATGTCCCAACGGGAGCAGGTCGAGGCCATGGTGCAGCGGGTCATCGATACCTACGGTCGCATCGACTGCGCCCACAACAACGCTGGCATAGCCGGCGACGACCGCTCCCTCACCCACGAGTACTCCGAGGAAGAATGGGACAAACTGATGGACCTCAACCTTAAGGGCGTCTGGCTCTGCATGAAGAACGAGATACCCCACATGCTCCATCAGGGAAAGGGCGCCATCGTCAACACCGCTTCCATCGCCGGCCTCATCGGAATGCGCATCAACGCCGCCTACATCGCCAGCAAGCATGGCGTCAACGGCCTCACCAAAATCGCCGCCTTGGAATACGCCGACAAGGGCATCCGCATCAACTCAGTATGCCCCGGATACATCCAGACCCCAGCCATCGAGCGCACCATGTCCCGGTTCGCCGAATTCGAAGAGAAGGCCATCGCCAGCGAACCCATCGGTCGTATGGGACGTCCCTCTGAAATCGGCGAAGCTGTCGTCTGGCTCTGCTCCGATGCCGCCTCTTTCGTCACCGGCAACAACATGGTCGTGGATGGAGGTTACACCGCCCAGTAGGCGAACGGGCCTAGTCAGCCACCATCAACTGCGCCCACCGCGTATAGAACCCACGCTGGTTGCCCTCGTTGTACCGGTCATGGCTCGCCCAAGCCGCAGCATCGGGATCGTAACCCTCGTGTCCCAGCCCCATCTCGTAATTCATCGGCAGCTTTCGGCTCATGGGCCCCCAAGCCGTCCGGGTGCATTCCTGCCAGTTGTCCTCGTCGTCCTGTTCGAAGCTACCTGAAGGCCCGAATCCGCGGGCCCCATACTTCCGCATAATCTCTTTAGTCTCAGGGGGAGCTGCTTTGTCCATGAAGCACCACGCCCAGACCTCTATCTTGTCCGGGCCACGTGGATGCCAAACGCGAAAGGTGCGCGACACCGCCCGTAGCAACGAGAAGTTGGGGAAGACAGTGCCCACCACAGGAATCATCTTCTGAATGCGCGGCCCGAGTCGCTCCTGTATCTCTGGAAGAACCGACTCCTCATATGCCAGCAACTCCGGAATTGGCGGGTCCGCCGAGTCCGTCGGATCAATCGTAAGAATGCTATGCCCATTACCCGGCGACAGTTGTCTACCTCCCGGGTTCTGTCGTATGGTTCCTGCCCCTGTACTGAATCCCGTCCTTATGGCCGCGAGGTGCGTCCACGGCACATGGTATGAGTCTCCGGCGAAGTTCTCTGCAGGAAACTTCCAGTTGCACGGGATAACCCACTTGTGCATCCCCGGAAACACCTCGATGCCACCCTCACGCCGGTCGAAGAACGCATCCAGATACCACTTCATCTCACCCAGATACTCATTCAGCGGAAGCGCATTCGAGTCGAACGTGGCAAACACCAGCCCTTTGTACGTATCCAACTGCGCCACCGGTGCCAGCCCCCACTTCGACGTATCCAACTCGTCGTAGTACGCCTCCTTCAGGCTCGGCACCGCAATCAGCTTTCCATCACTCCCATACGTCCATCCGTGATACGCACACACGAAAGCAGACGCGTTCCCCGAATCCGCCCGGCACACCCGGTTCCCCCGGTGCCTGCACACATTGAGGAAAGCACGAATCACCCTGTCCTGCCCACGAACCACCAGCACCGGGTCCTCTCCCATATACGTTGAGAAGAAGTCCCCCGGCTCCGGTATCTGCGTCTCATGGCACAGGAACAGCCAGCACTTGGCGAAAATGCGCTCCAGCTCCTGCCGGTAAATCTCGTCCTCAATGAAGATGCGCCTGCTTACCAGCCCATGCTCCGAGTCCACCAACCCCTTGACATCCGTTGCCATGACTCCCCTCCTCTCGCCTGTGGGAGTATCCTTAGACCTGTCCATCCTGCTTCCGCCTAGCAGTCTCCTTGCATTTGCTTCGCATCAGAACCTTTTCACTGAAATCTAAGTCCCTGCCGATCTTGGTTCTGCAGCTCGCGAGCAGCCCCCTGTCTATTGCGGACGGGATGCTGTCCGATTCTCCCAAAGGGCAGATTGCGTCGACCTCCTGTGGCCTAAGTGGGGCCACAAATTCCCGTACCGCAGTTTCCAAGGCACTGGAAATATCTTCGTTCACCTGCGCCTCGCCCAATGATACAGGAGCGAGGGAGGGGGTATATGTCGGAGACTTTAGACTCAGGAATCTTGAAATATCCGGTCCGTGCCATTCCGTGGTAGTGTCTGCTTCCTCTAGCAGCGCCCGAGATTGACTACCGCGACTGGGTACAATACCCAAGAGATGTACTCGGACACCGAAGCTCTGCGCAATCACGACACCGATTCTCAAGTCTTCATCGCCAGAGAGAAGGACTGCATCCGTAATCGCATGATTGCGAGCGAGTTCTACAAGGTCAGTGACGATGAGTGAATCGACACCTTTCTGCTGCCCGTGCACATTGACTATCCCCAGCCTCAGCTTTACATCTTCAGTCTCCGCTAGCCGCTCTTGATCCCTCGACCTCTCCCCTTTCAGCAAACCGTCGTACCAATAGATACGCAAAACAGAGGCCTGTAGGGACTTGGCCGAAGCTATCTCATGCAACGCTTTTATGGCCTCGGACGGGTTCAACTCGACATCAGGGCGTTTTGCGCCTCCAAGAGCTTTGGAGCCTTGGGAATACAAATATCCAGCATCCACAAATACTGCGGACCGCAACGACACACCCCTAATCAAAAAATATGAGGGTTCCCGAAGGAACCCTCGACTATTTAGCTCACGCTCCAACTCTATAACTATCGGGAGTCGCTGAGCCTTCATAGACTAGCAGGATTAGTCTATACCGTCAACCTTACTCGCATCGGTCAGCGATAGACCTTTCTGTCAGTTGACTCCCATCTCGCACGATGCTAACTTGCCGCCACCTAACTTCACTAGAAGGACCAACCCATGGACCTGCCACCCGTAGCAGCAACCACCGTCGGGAGCTTCCCCCGCCCTCAATGGCTGGCCCAGTCCGAAGGTACCAGCGTCGCCTTCTCCCTGAGCGGTGACGCCCTCCGGCAGGCCCAAGATGATGCCACTGAACTGGCAATTCGCCGACAGGAAGACATCGGCCTCGACCTCATCACCGACGGGGAACAGAGACGCACCCAGTTCATCAACCACATCCTGGCCTCTTGGAACGGCATAGACCTCCAGCGCCAGCGTCCCAAGAGCATCCGCCGCCGCATCGGAGTCGAGCGTCCCGTACCCATAGTGACGGGACAGGTGCGACGCCAACGCGCCGCCGTGGTCGACGACCTCAAATTCGCCAAGGCCAGCACCAAACGCCCCCTGAAGATGGCGGTACCTGGCCCCATGACAGTGGTGGATACCACTTACGACGAGGCCTACGGCAATGAGGAGACCTTGGCCATGGACGTCGCAGTAGCACTGAACCAGGAACTAATGGACCTGCAGGCTGCTGGTTGCGACATCGTCCAGATAGACGAGCCCGCCATGACCCGCTACCACGAAAAGGTAGCCGCCTACGGCCTGCAAGCCCTGGAGCGGTGCCTCGAGGGCGTCACCATCCCTTCCATCGTCCACCTCTGCTACGGCTACCCCGGCACAGGTCCCAAGCAGCACGAATACCTGTACGACGACCTGCTACCCATGCTGATGCAGACCCACATCGGCGGCTTCTCCGTCGAGTTCGCCCGCAGCGGCTACGACCCCTCCGTGCTAGCCCAATGCCGAGACCGTCTGGTAATGCTCGGCTGCTTGGATCCCGGCGACACCCCGGTAGAGCCGGTGGACGAGGTGGTCGCGTGCGTACAAAAGGCCTTGCATCACGTCCCCGCCTCCAACCTGCTCATCGCCCCGGATTGCGGGCTGATGACCGTCAGCCGAGAGTTGGCGCAAGCCAAGTGCCAGTTGCTGGTGCAAGTCGCGGCCAGACTGCGCGACGAACTACAGGTCTAGGCCTAGTTTAGTCCAGTGGTATCGTAACGGTCACGCGCGGCCCGTCGCCCACGACTCGTGTCGTGTGCCCATGGCCAGTCAGGTCCTCCACCAGATTCACATGCCCTGGCCCGAAACGGTGCACTGACCCGTCTCCCAACCCGACTTCCGCCTCACCGGAAAGAGTAATCACGTACTGGCGGCGGGGACCCACATGCCAGTCGCTGAAGCGCCCCGCAGGCCATTCGCGAAACTGAACGCCTGTAGCTTGGTGAAGAGTGGTCAGCTCCGGATGCGACGCCAAGTCTAGCTCCTCGATATGCGTCTCCCCATCATCTCCCGTATACAGCCTCGTGAAACCCATGGCACAACCTCCCGATGAACTTGGTATGGTAATCACTCTTACGGCTATGCGAAAAGTGACCTCTCATGCTAGCGCAGCCCAAGTGTAATAGCTAGGCGATTTGGCGCCATGGCGTACCTGCCATGCCGTGGGACAAGGCATTCGCGACAGGATTGACAGGCCGATAGGCCAATGCTAACTTACGCGGAATCCTGACGCTGGGCGAAATGTGCCTCCAACAGAACCCAGCTACTGGATGGGTATCTCACTAAATAAGGAGAGGGTTGGTAATGCAAGCTAAATCGCGATTCCGATTCCTTGCCGTGGGCCTCTTGGGAGTCTTACTTGCAATAATCATCGCCTGCGGTGAAGAAGCAACTCCCACGGCTGCGCCAGCCGCCACGGCGGCTCCCGATGCCGCACCAGCAGCCCCCGCCGCCACAGCAACCGCTGCGGCCCCGGCAGCCACTGCCGCCCCTGCAGCAGCAGCCACTGCCGCCCCTGTGGCAGCAGCGCCAGCGGCGACACCGACCGCGGCTCCGGCCCCAGCTCCGGCACCCGCCATGATGGAGGCACAAGGCACCCTCAACGTGGCAATGAGCGAAGTAGGGCCCGCAGTCTTCAACAACCGCGACGCTACCTACGCCACCCTCCGCTTCCTCATGACCACCGTCGGCGAGAGCATGTTCCAGAACAACCTCGACGGTGAGACAGTAGGCCGCTTGGTCAAAGACTGGACTGTAGAGTCTACCAGTGACGGCGTTACCTACACCTTCAACCTCCAGCCCAACGTCAGGTGGCATACCGAGTTCACATCCAAAGAGGGCAAGGGCGACGACTGGGGCACGTTCAACGCCGACGACTTCCTCTTCAATATCGACTTGGTGACCCAGGACGCGTCCGTTCATGCCATTAAGGCAGGTACCCGTAGGGCCTACCTGTGCGAAGAGTGTGAGCTTATCAAGATCGATGACCTCACAGTTCAGTTGAAGCGCCCCTCTGAGAGCTTCGAGGTCTTCTGGTACACCAAGCAGCCCGCCGGTTCCGTCCTGACGCTGGAAAGCAAGGCCCATGTCGACATCCTCGGCGAGGTAGAAGCTGAGAAGATGCCGGTGTATTCCGGGCCTTGGGAAATCGTTGACTTTCGCACCGGTGAGTTCTACAGGATGCGTGGAGTAGAGAACCATTGGCGCCATACTCCAGAATGGGAATTCCTCAATTGGGAGGGTATCTCCGAAGAGTCCACCCGTATAGCCAACTTCCTTACCGAGAACATCGACACTGGAAAATTCGGCCTTGAAGGAATTCAGGAACTCAAGGACAACAACAACCCTGATCACAAGTTCATCCCCTTCCCTGATGCCATCACCAACCGCGTCCAGATCTTCGGCATGATCCATACAGGCCCCGATGACCTCGATGGCGGCGTCCCCGGTCAGCCCGCCGACACCCACGTACCCGATGCCGAGGGCAACGTCAGGGCTAAGCTCGCTGATGGGTACTTCAATTGCTCCCATGCCTTCATACCCTGCGACCGGGCCACCTCCTCCGAGGAATGGCAGAAGGCCCTGAAAGTGCGCCTCGCCCTCAACTACGCAGTTGACCGCCAGAAACTCGTCAATAACCTCACGTATGGTGAGGGTGATCAGTCCTACCTCAGCAATTGGGGAGGCCACAGGCCTCGCTTCAACCAGCAAGGCTTGGACGAACTGGTCCACCCCTATGACGTCGCCAGGGCTAAGGATCTCATGGTCGAGGCCGGATACCCCGACGGCTTCAAAGCCGATATGGTGCATCCCGACCTCTTCCCCCAGGGAAAGCCCGGAGCCCAAGCTGTTTGCGTAATGTGGCTCGAAGCTATCAACGTGCAATGTAACGAGCGCAATGAGCCCTACAGCGCCTTCCGTCCCACACTGGTGGTGCGCAACTACCAAGGCTTCTACAGCCACGGTTTGGGACAGCAAGTAGAGCCCTTATGGCTCATGCAGCTCTTCTACGACGTTGGAGGCGGGTTCAACTACGGCTTCGAACACCCTGACTTCCAAGCCATGATCGACAATGCCACCAGCCTCAACGACGACGACGAGCGCTGGAAGGCGCAAGCCGATATGTCTCGCTGGCTGTTCGACAACGCCATGCTGGTCAACATGTACTCCGAGCCACAGATCCTGCCTATCGGTCCACGTATCGATACGTGGGATGTGTTGCCAGGCCCAGTAGTTGATTTCAACAACTACGAGTACGTACCTCACCGCTAGTAACTGGCAGTAAGCCCAGCTAACTCGAAGAGGCCCGGAGAAAAAACTCCGGGCCTCTTCTTTAGCCGCAACACACACTGACCCAGCCCAAGCCTTCCTCATTCCCAAGGTGTATAATCCTGCCCAGTTGCCTCATAGCTACTTTGACATAAGGTAGGTTCCAAATGTCGTTGGACGCCACTACCCTGGTCGATGCCCAGAATGGCTTGGTCGACCGCAGCATCTTTATTGACCCCGACATCTACCAGCAGGAGCAGGAGCAAATTTTCGCCCGCTGCTGGCTCTTCCTCTGCCATGAGAGCCAGATACCCAACCCCGGCGACTTCTTTTCCACCTATATGGGCGAAGACCCCATCCTCGTCACTCGCCAATCCAACGGCAAAATCGGCGCCTTCCTCAACGTCTGCCGCCACCGCGGAAACCGCGTTTGCCGTGCAGATTCGGGCAACGCCAATGCCTTCATCTGCGCCTATCACGGCTGGACCTACGGCACCGACGGCAAGCTCATCGCCGTCCCCAGCCTCAAGGAGGCCTACTACGACGAACTCGACACCTCCAAGTGGGGCCTAGCCCCCGTCGCCCAAGTCGACAGCTACAAGGGCCTCGTCTTTGGCACATTCGACCCCTCCGCCCCCTCCCTCAAGGACTATCTGGGCGAGATGGCTTGGTATCTGGATGCCTTCTTCGACCGCCGCGAAGGCGGGACAGAGGCCATGCCCGGAATGCACAAATGGGTAGTGCCCTGCAACTGGAAACTGGCCGCAGACAATTTCTGCGGCGACGGCTACCATGTGGCATGGACCCACTTGGCTGCCATGCAGGTCGGCATGAGCCAGACTACCAATGCTGGAAGGGCAGACACCGGCGGAAAGGTCGTCGCCCCCGGCAACGGCCACGTTATCAGTTGCCTCGGCCCCAACGACCCTACCGACCCACCCATGCCCGCTCTACTGGGCTACGATGAGCGGCATCGCGAGGAAGTCCGTCAACGCCTCGGCCCGCGCATCGACCTCATCACCCCTATCGTGGGCACCGTATTCCCCAACTTCTCCCTGCTCCGTAGTACCTCTCAGAGCTTCCGCGTCTGGCATCCCCGAGGTCCCGATCACATCGAGGTTTGGTCTTGGGGATATGTCGACAAGGCAGCCAGCCAGGAAGAGAAAGCCGCCTATCGTCTCGCCGTAGCGCGAGGCTTCAGCCCCTCCGGCACCTTTGAGCAGGACGACATGGACAACTGGCAGGAATGCACCAACAGCGCCCGAGGAGTGGTCTCAAGGCGCCTCCCCCTCAACATCCAGATGGGCGTCGGCCACGAGGAATTCCATGAGGACTACATGAGCCGCGTCAGCGACTACCGCTACAGCGAAATGGGCCACCGCACATACTATGGCCGCTGGGCCCGGATGATGTCCGCCCAAAACTGGTCCGAGCTCTAACCCATCAAGGCTAAGCGCCAGGGCGCTTTGCCGTTACGCCAGCGCCCTCATCTTCTCCGCCAAGTCCACGAAGTCCGTCGCCACCACGTTGAATGACGGGTCCGGCGTCGGGTCGGGGGTCCGCCCCGGCCCGCGCTCCATGGGCCGTGGTATGAAAGCAGACCGCAGCCCCACCTTCTGAGCAGCCAGCAAATCACTTTGGTGCGCAGCCGTCATCACCACCTCGTGTGGCTGCATGCCCAGCAGTTGCACCGCCGTCAGATAGCTCTCCGGATCAGGCTTGTAATGCCGCGCCAGCTCCGCCCCCAAGATGCAGTCCCAAGGCAACCCCGCGTACTTGGCCATATTCGTCATCATCGCCACGTTCCCATTCGACATGGGCGCAATGATGAAGAGGTTCTTCAAACGGTAGAGCCCAGGCACGGAATCTGGCCACGGCCTCAACCGGTGCCAGAAGCTCGTCACCTCCGCCTTCTCATCGTCGCTCAACCCCGCAATCTCGAACTCATCCAGCGTATCCTGCAGCATCATCCGGTGTAGCCCATCTAGGTTCGTCCAAGGTAGCTCACCATGACGCACCTTGTTCATGTAGGGCTGGTACCGGCCTCGCCAAGCATCGGCAAAGGCGTCCCAGTCAGCCGAAATAGCCTTCCGCGCCCCAAACTGCTGGCACTGCTCAATGATGCTGCTCCGCCAGTCCACCACCGTCCCGAAAACGTCGAATATCAAGGCCTTGGCAGGTGAGTCGCTCATGCCATCAAACCCCTTACGGTCAAGCTTGCGTCCTATTCTAGAGCTTGGCCCCATGGAGCGCTATGGCGGTCTGACTCGTATCAGAATTGTGCTATAGTCGCTCCGATGACACTGAGACCTTCCTCCGCCAGCGACTTCCAAGCGGGCCTCTTGCCCCGCCACATCTTCTCCGACCCAGCCGTCTATCAGCAGGAGTTGGAGCGCATTTTCGCCCGCTCCTGGCTCTTCCTATGCCATGAGTCCCAGATCCCCAACCCCGGCGACTTCTTCTCCACCTACATGGGCGAAGACCCCGTCCTCGTCACCCGCCAATCCGACGGCCCCTTCAATGGGAAAATTCGCGCCTTCCTCAACGTCTGTCGCCATCGCGGCAACCGCGTATGCCGCGCCGATTCCGGCAACGCCACTGCCTTCGTCTGCGCCTACCACGGCTGGACCTACGGCACCGACGGCCAACTCATCGCCGTCCCCAGTCTCAAAGATGCCTACTACAACGAACTCGACACGTCCAAGTGGGGCCTAGTCCCCGTGGCTCAGGTCGACAGCTACAAGGGCCTCGTATTCGCCACCTTCAACCCCGCCGCTCCCCCACTCTGCGACTACCTTGGCGAAATGGCTTGGTACCTCGACACCTTCTTCGACCGCCGCGAAGGCGGCTCGGAAGTCCTTCCCGGCGTCTACAAATGGACCATACCCACCAACTGGAAACTGGCAGCGGAAAACTTCTGCGGTGACGGCCACCACGTCGGCTGGACCCACCTCTCAGCCATCCAGATGGGCTTCAGCCAAGCCCAGTCCGGCAAAGCCGTCGGCCAAGGCAGGCAGGTGGCAATGGCCAACGGCCACGGCACGCTCGGGTTCGGCTCCGGCGAGGCCATTGACCCTGCCGTCCCCGAAATCCTCGCCTACGAGGACTCCATCCGCGCCGAGGTGCGCGAGCGCTTGGGCCCCCGCCTCGACATCGTGGAGCCTGTGGTCGCCACCGTCTTCCCCTCCTTCTCCATGCTCCGCGTCACCTCCCGCACCATGCGCGTCTGGCACCCCCGTGGCCCGGACAAGACCGAGGTCTGGGCTTGGACCTACGTCGATAAAGGAGCCCCCGACAGCGTCAAGAACGCCTTTCGTCTAGCAGGCACTCGTGGTTTCGGCCCATCCGGCACCTTCGAACAGGACGACATGGACAACTGGCAGGAGTGCACCCGCACCTCAGCAGGCCACATCGCCTGCCGCTACCCCCTCAACACCACCATGGGCCTCGGCCACGAGCGCCACGACGAGACTCTGGGAGGCATGACCAGCGACTACCGCTTCAGCGAAATGACCCAGCGCAACTTCTACCACCGTTGGGCCGCACTCATGAACGGCCAGGACTAGCACCCGCCCCCCCACATTTCCGAGGAGCCCCACATCCGGAAGGAGCAGACACATGGACTCAGCCATGGTTCGAGCCGGTGAAGTTAACCTGCAATACTTTTCCCACGGTAATGGCCCGGAAACCGTGGTGCTCATCCACGGCTACACCATGAACGCCCGCCTCTGGCAACTCACCATGGAAAAGATGGAGCCCGCCGCCTACCGCATCATCGCCCTCAACAACCGGGGCGCAGGCGATTCCGAGCACACACCCTCAGAAGAAGACTACTCCGTCGAGAGTTTCGCCCGTGACTTGTCCAACGCTGTGGAAGCCCTAGGCCTCAACAACTTCACCTTAGTAGGCCATTCCATGGGCGGCGCCACCGTAACCCAGTACGCCCTGAACGATCAGTCCCGCCTCAAGAAGCTCGTGCTCCTGAACCCAGCCCCCCTCGACGGGCGAACCCTCGCCCCCGATTGGGAAGAAACAATCCGCGCATCCTATGCCGACGGTTCATTCGCCCGGGGCGATAGTTCAGCCCGCGGCCCCACGTACCACCATCCTTCACTGAAGCCGTGATGGGTGACGTAGCACGAAATCCCGTGGAAAGGGCAATAGGGGGCAGACGCTCCATGTCCAAGCTGCGTCTACGAAACCGTCTCCAAGAGATTCAGGTGCCCTGCATGGTGGTAGGAGGCGACATGGACACCACCGTCGGCGTCGATCAGATCCTAGCCGAGTACCTAGCCCTCCCCCAAAACACCCGCTCCCTGCACATGTTCCACGGCATAGGCCACTCGCCCAATGTCGACGTCCCCGGCGAGATGGCAGCGCTGCTCGACCGCTTTATCCGTTAGGAATAAGCCTGCCGGAAGGCCGTTTCCTATCCAGTGGGAACTTCAAGTCCTTCGGAGGTAGCGGCTTGAGCGAGTTCTGTGTCTAGGGTGGCTAATACCGAGAAACTCCTTTTCGCCAGTTCTAGGTACAAAACGTCATAGAACGACAGACGATGCGCCCGCGCCAAACGTAAGGCCTCTTGAAGGTCCGCCTGTTGGTCTGTTCGGATTGGTAATTCATCGAGCGAGTCCAGTCTTTGCTCCGTCTCGCTCACGTTCGCGCGACCGCGCCGCTCGGCTACCAGCAGCGCGTTGCGTATCTCATAGTGCCAATGTTGAGGCACGATCCCCTCATCTTGTCGTAAGAGCGCCAATACATGGTGAGATCGCGCGTCGAACTCATCGTGCAAAACCCAACTGACGGCTATTGATGCATCCAGAACGAGAGGGCTCACAAGCGATGTCCCTCATGACGTGCCTCTAGAATCTCCTCAATAGACATATCCACTGGGTGCCACTTTGCGCGCCTTTCCAAAAACCAGTCCACAGCCGCGCTATTTCCCTCAGGGCTTTGTGTGTAGGGAGGGACTAGATGGGCAATGGCCTTGCCTCGACGCGTAATCGCGATGGACTCGCCATCTTCAACATCCCTGAGGATTTCGGCCAAGGGTGACTTGGCTTCCGTTATTTTCACCTCACGCATAAGACGCATACCCCATTACTCAAAATGAGGCATCACCTCTTTGGCGAACAACTCAATCGAATTCTCCACCCAAGTGCTGTCCATGGGCCCAAAATGAAAGTTCCCACAGAAGGTGTCATAACCTAAGCGCTTCCGCGAGTCCTCCAACTGACGCGCCACCGTATCCGGGTTCCCCACAAAAGCCAGACCATTCTCGATCCAGAAGTCATAAGAGGTGCTCATCCCCGCGAACACCCGGTCTAGCTCTCTGGCCCGACCGTAACCCTCGCGCGTGCCAAAGCCAATCCGCGAGTCCCGTATCTGCTCCGACCCAGCATTCAAACTCACCAAGAGCCCCGGCTCAGCCTGCTCCCGCGCCTTCGCGTCCGTCTCCGCCACATGCACCGCCCGTGTGAGGAACGACTTTGGCATGGCACCCGAATGGTTCTGCGCCTTCCACTGGTTCCGCCAATACTCGAAGTTCTCCGCAATCACCGGGTCCACGTCAATGTTCTGCGCCACATGGAAATTGTGCTTGGCCGCATAGTCAAATGAGGGCGCAGTATGCGCCCCCACCCACACTGGCGGATGCGGTTGCTGGTAAGGCCGCGGCTGGGGCAGCGCCTCATCGAACTCCCAGTACTTGCCCGAGTGCGTGACCGTCTCCTCAGTCCAAGCCTTCAGGATGACGTCCATCGCCTCCTCAGACCGCTCCCGCCTCTCCTGGTACTTCATCGCCCAGCGGGTGAACTCATGAGGAGACGTCCCCAACCCCATGCCGAAGTCCACCCGTCCTCGCGAGATGTGGTCCAGCATGGCAACATCCTGCGCCAGTCGCACCGGATGATAAAAGGGCAGCGGGAAGATCATCGGCCCAAACCGGATGCTGCTCGTATGTTGCGCCACCGCCGTCAGGTAAACCGTTGGCGACGTCATGTGGCTGACGCTCGCCGTCTGGTGCTCGATGATGAAGTAGTATTTGTATCCTAGTTGCTCAGCCCGCTGCACATGACCAATGTGCTCGTCATACACATCTGCAGGGCTGCTCGACGCGAACTCATGCCCATGCAAAGGGTCGAACAGCCCGAATTCCAAACTGCTCATCTCGCAACCCTCCGATTGCCTCATCATTATCCGCCATATCGGCCACCCCCCTTCCCTCCGTTCATCCTGAGCGAAGGGGTGGGGTTCTACATCAGACCCATCAAGGTCGGATGTTTAACTCCACCCCGAAGTCGAAGGACACCCCGACAACCTAGTTATCAGCCGCCACAGCCACCTGCGCCGGCACGTACCGCTCCACAAACAGCTTGATGAAGTCGGCAATGGGCTCACTGAACCGCGCATCTGTATCGAAGATGTGGTCTGTCCCCGCAAACAGGTGCAGGTCCACATGCACCCCGGCAGCATCCAATGCATCGTACATGCGGGTTGTCATAGAGTGATGCACCATCGTATCGGCGGTGCCATGCACCATCATCGTCGGCGGATACCCAGGCCGCGCATACGACAGAGGCGTGGCCTCCCGGATTAATTCCTCACTCGGATTGCTCCCGAACATGGCAGCCCGCTCCGGCCTATGGGCAATCTCAGACACATCCGTCACCGGGTATATAGCCACCACTGCCGCAACCCCGCTGCTGACGCCAGCATTCCCCCCGTTACCTTCCAGTTGTCCCGAGTCACCGCCAGCAATCAGCGCCAGATGCCCTCCCGCCGAGCTTCCACACACCACTATCCTGTCGGGATCGACGCCAAGCTCACTGGCATTCGCCCGCACCCAGCGCAGCGCCGCCTTCACATCATGTATCTGCGCTGGCCAAGGGGCCTGGTCCATCACCCGGTACTCCGCAACCACCGCCACCAGCCCCCGACGGGCCAACTTATAACCGTACCGGTCCACTTGACCGCCACGATTACATGTCTGCCAGCCCCCGCCAGGCAGAAGAACCACGGCAGCCGTGGGCCCATCCTGGCTCTCTGGCTGGAACACATCCGCCTTCAACTCATAATCTCCACCCTGCCCCACAACCACGTTTTCCTGTACTCGAACGTCCGCCATCACATACCATCCTATGCGAAAGTTTCGCCACTGCCGGATTCTGTCAGACCTGGAAACTCCTGCCTTGGAAACTCCTGCTAGTATACAACGCTGGGGCCTTCAGAACTGTCATGGCCTCCACGGTAGCTAGCGCGCAGGTGGCATTGAAAGCAAGATTAATATGGTAGCAACTACCCACAGAACGGGCTTCTGGAGTTCTCTCGAGAACCGCGACTTCCGTTGGCTCTGGGTCAACACAACAGGCCAGTCCATGGGCATGGGTATGCAGTTCTTCCTCTTGGGCTGGCTCGTGCTCGAACTTACCAGCTCCTCGTACCAGCTGGGCTTGGTCATTTCCCTCTACGGCTTCCCCAACTTGGCCTTCGTCCTGTTCGGCGGCTTGATAAGTGATCGTTTCGACCGCCGCTGGCTGGTCTTCGGATGCCAGACCGCTGTGGGCGCCTCCGTCCTAGCCCTCGCAATCCTGGTCGTGACCGACCGTGTGGTCCTCTGGCACGTCTACACCGTCGCCTTCTGGCTGGGTACCATCCAAGCCCTCAACCTCCCAGCACGCATGGCCCTCGTCGCCGACATAGTCCCCCACAACCTCATAATGAACGCCGTCGCACTCAACTCCGCCATGCTGAACAGCGGCCGCATCATCGGTCCCGCCTTGGGCGGAGGCGTGGTGGAGATTGCCAGCATCACCACCGCCCTCTTCCTCAACGCTGGTCTCTACGTTGGCAGTGCCCTCTGCCTCCTCCCTATTCACGCCGACAGCCCGCCCCGCATCAGGCAGGGCGCCAATCTCTTGGCCGAGATTCAAACAGGGATACGCTACACCCTTTCCACCCCAGTGGCGTTGACAGTCATCGGTATCGGCTTCGCAGTGGGCTTCTTCGCCTTCCCACACATTCAAGTGTTGCCGGGTTTCGCCAAAGATGTCCTGAACGCTGGGGCGGGCGAGGCAGGCCTGCTCCTCACAGCCGCTGGAATCGGCTCCCTCGTTGGCAGCATAGCCCTCGCCGCAATGGGCGGGGTCACCTTCAAGAACTGGCTCCTCATCGCCACCAGCATTGGCTTCGGCATCAGCCTCTTCGCCTTCGCTTGGTCGCCATGGTACTGGGTCTCTTGGGTCCTTCTCCTCTTCGTAGGGCTCGTAAGCATGGGCTACGTGACCTTGGGCACCTCTGTACTCCAGATGACCACCCCAAGAGAAGTCCAGGGACGCGTCATCAGCCTCTGGACCGCATCCGCCGCCCTCATGTTTGTGGGTGCCCTCCCCATGGGCCTGGTTGCCGACCGGATGAGTTGGCCCATAGCCATGGGCGGAGGTGCAGCCATATCCCTCGTATTCGTCCTCTGGTTGGGAGTCATAAGGCCCACCTTCCGACAGTTGCGGATATAACTATTTGCGGGTAACTTAGATAGACTCGTACAAACGGACAACAGGAATGCGATGGACGAGCTAGAAACGCAGCTACGCGACTTGGTGGTAGCCAACCGCATCCTCGCCCGCGAAGAAGTCGTCGACGCCTACGGCCACGTCAGTGTGCGCCATCCAGACCACGCCGACCGCTACCTCCTCTCTTGCTCCCGCAGCCCTGAATTGGTCACCCTCGACGACATTGTGGAACACACCCTCACCGGCGACCCCGTAGGCACTGAGGATCGCACCCTCTACGCTGAACGGCACATCCACGGCGCCATCTTCGAGCAGCGCCCCGACGTCCAGGCCGTGGTCCACAACCACTCCCTAGCCGTCCTCCCCTTCACTGTAACCACCACCCCCCTCCGCCCCATGTTCCACACCGCAGCCCTCATGGGCAACGAAGTGCCCGTGTGGGATATACGGGACAATTTCGGCATTACGGGCATGCTCGTAGTCAACATGGACCAAGGCCGAGACCTCGCCCGCACGCTGGGCTCCAACCGGGCCGCCCTGATGCGCGGTCACGGCTGCGTGGTCGCCGCCGCATCAGTGAAGGAGGCGGTCATGTGCTCCATCTACCTGCAGGTCAACGCCCGTCTCCTCCTCGATTCTCTCCCTTTGGGCGAGGTCAACTACCTCCTGCCCGGCGAGGTGGACGCCCTGCGCGACAATCTCCTGCGCCCCGTCTCCATGGACCGGGCCTGGCAGTATTGGAGGATGCGGGCCGGATGCGAGGACCTCTAGCCCAATGTACAAACCAAATGGCCATACTGATGAAAGGATACTTGGGAGGCTCCGATGAAGTTGACTGTTTATCCTTGGCAGGATCGCGAATTCGTCGCTGTATCCGGCGAGGCCACCGAAGGGGACGACGCCACTCAGCAGACTAGGGAACTATTGCAGCGTTTCGACAATGAGTTGCGCAGGCTCGGACTCTCTCTCGATAACACCGTCCGCACCCGCCTATGGGGCGTAGACCGCGACAGCCGCGACCAAGGCGGGTCGGAACGGGTAAGAGTGCTCTCCGCCAAGGCCCGCTCCGCCAGTTCCAGTTACATCTCTCCCCACCACTTCGACTCCGACACTGCAAAAGTGGCCATCGACCTGCTGGCCATGCGTCCCCACGAACCCCACGCCGAGAAGTTCCTCAAGGAGTACGACCCTCCCATAATCCCCCTCCGCTACCTGACCTACGACTCCATGGCAGTACTCTCGGGCGTCACCGCTGTCCTCCCAACCCTCCCCGACCAGTTGGACAACATCCTCCCCCGCATCGAGGCCTCCCTATCCGACGCCGGCTGCACATGGGACGATGTCGTCCACGTAGCCTTCTTCCTCCACCGCAGCCAGAAGCTGGATGACCTGCGCAAGCTCTTCAGCCAGCGCGTACCCAACCACATCCCTGAAACCGAGTACGCCTTCGTCAACGGCTACTCCACTCCCGGCAAGCTCATAGAGGTGGAAGCCACCGCCAAACTTCCCACCGCGTGACTCCAACGCGCAATCCCCGACCCCACTGAACCAGCCACAAATTAAAGGGGCGACCATATGGTCGCCCCTTTCCGTTCCCGGTTCCCAAGCATGTGGGCTTGGGAACCCACCCTTGTCAAACTAGATGTGCGTCACCAGCAGCGAGTTCACCGGCGGTATCTCATCCAGCACCTCGCGGAATGAGTCCCCACCGTTCTCCGTCAGCCACAGGCTCCCCTTGGGGAAGGTGCCAATGTAGAACGTGTCTGGGTCGCCCGGGTCGCCCGCTACCGCGCGCGGTGCAGGCACCATCACCTCGGGCAGACCGCCCACCAGCCTCTGCCAGCTATCGCCCTGGTCGTCGCTGCGATACACCGCACTATTTGCCCCTTCAGGCCGCTTGAACCAGAAGGGCGGTGGCACCTCTGCAGCAGCGGTGAACAGCACCTGCGGTCGGTCCGGGTGCACGATGATCTGCGACATATACCGGTGGTCCAGACCATCCATCGCATCGACGAAGGACTCGCCACCGTTGACGCTCTTGAAGATGCCTTCCCCAGCGGTGTGTATCACCACATCCGGGTTGTTCGGCATTGTATTGACATAATGCGCGTCGAAGTGCGTCCCAGCCTTGATGTCCTGCCAAGTCGCCCCATTATCCAGGCTTCGGACGATCCAGCCCTCTTCCACTGCCCCCAGAATCCGGTCGCCATAGGCGTCCAACCCCTTCATGTGGGCCACATGGGGCGGGTTCGGGAACGTCCAGTCGATCGTCTCCGGCAGGTTGCGCATCGTCTCGCAGTCCGTCCACGTATCCCCGCCGTCGTCACTCTTGAAAACAGAAGCCGGCCCGGTACCACCATAGAGCGTCCCCGTCAGAGGGTTCTGCGCCAGCGACCATGCCTCTCGATACAGGATCCCATTGTTGATCTCCGTCCAAGTCTCCCCGCTGTCGTCGCTCCGCCAGAACCCATTCTTCATCGTGGTTGCATACACCCTGCCCGGCACCCTCGAGTCAGCCAAAAGATACCTGACAATTCCCATCCCCTGCAGCCCCGAGGGCCTAGACTGATACTGCCCGCCATTGCCACGGGCAATAAACACCCCATCCGAGGTGCCCATAAACACAACACGGTCTGAACTAGCCACGGCACTCACCTCCTGATAGCTTGCCAGCGTCTGTCGCCATTATAGCCCTTCAATACGTCATGGGCACAATGACCCACCTGTCATGCCGGCCTGGACTCAGATGGAGCCCCCTCTGGAGTACCGGCAGCCGATGCCGAAACCACCCCCTGCACCCCCGCCCCATCCAAACTCCCCAAATCCCGCTTGAAAGCCGCCGAAACAACCGTATACCCCACCACCGCAGCACCCCCAATAGCCAACGCAAACGGTGCCCCCAACACACCAATACTGGCAAGCGCGCTCGCCTGCACCGCCCCCAATGGACGTATGTTGAACGTCATCCCATAGAAGCCCATCACCCGGCCACGGAACTCGTCCGGCACCATCATCTGCAGCGAAGTCTGCGTGCTCGTGGTGAACCCCGTCGTGAAAACCCCAAGAACAACCATCAACACCATGGCCAAGGCGAACGACCCCACATACTCCGACGTAAGCGCGAAGGCAGCCAGCGACACTCCGCTCATGACGCACCCCACCATGATCAACCATGCCCGGGGCGCATCGCCGGGTCGCGACGCCAGCCACAACGCAGTCACCAGAGACCCCACCGCCCCAACACCCAACAGCAGCCCCTGCCCGTCTGCCCCCACCTCCAGCACATCAACAGCAAAAATCGGCATCAGCATGATGTAAGTGGTCCCGAAGAAGCTGTGGAAGAAGGTCAGCCCCATCAGGAACATGAAGGAGGAGTTCCCTCTGATGAACTGCAGTCCCTCCTTGATGTCCGATGCAGCATTTCTGCCCGTGCTTCGTCTGATGGGCGGTATCCGCAGGGCATAGAGCACCACTGCCATCGCCACGAACCCCGCCCCAGCCACGTAGAAGGAAGTCGCCGTATCCGCCTGCGCAATGATGAAGCCAGCCACTGCCGGAGCCGCAATGCGAGTGCCCGGCCAGATAGACGAATTCATGGCCACAGCGCTCATCATGTCCTTACGCTCTACCAGGTGAGGAAAAATAGAACGCCGTGCTGGCTGGTCGAATGCTTCAACAGCCCCTGAAAGCAGGGCGATCGCTATCAGGTGCCATACCTCCACCGAGCCTATGAGAGTAATGGTGGCCAGAAGGAACGCAAGCGCCGCGATGACCAGTTGCGTAACCACTATCAAGCGGCGCTGGTCCACCTTGTCAGCCGCAACACCCCCCGCTAGGTTCAGAATTATCGCGGGAATCCCGTTGGCCAGACCGATGTAGCCAAGCGAAAGCGGTGAGCCCGTGATTTCGTATATGAGCCAGAACTGCCCAAACCGCAGTATCTGGAAACCGCTTATGGATGCCACACTCCCCAGCCAAAAGGCCCGGTAGGCTGGGTAGCGCATCGCGGAGGGAAGTTTCAGCGGAGGAAGCTCCTGGGTCTGACAGTGGGGCGTTCAGGCAGGCTCGCCTCGTCTAGACCAGTCTACAAACAGCCCCAACTACCGTCAAACGCTCGACGTCACCGCCTTTCCTTGCCCTCAGGTTGACCCTCGTTTGGGCCGACACTACACTTGGCCCAACAGACTGGCCTATCGGGGCAGACCCGTCAGCTCACATGAGGCGTTCGCCCACCGGCTCGGCCCACAAGCTCCATAGGAGGAAGAACCATGGACTTCGGAGTATTCCTCGACTTCATACGCAGACGCGGTTATTCCCAAGAGGAGACCTTCCGCGAGTCCTTCGATCTGATCGACTTGGGCGAGGAGATGGGCCTCGACTCCGTATGGCTGGGCGAGATGCACTTCAACCCCAACCGCTCCGTTCTCTCCGCCCCCATCGTCGTCGCCAGCTCCATCGCCACCCGCACCAAGCGCATGCGCGTCGGCATGGCTGTCCAGGTCCTCCCCCTCATCAGCCCTCTCCGCATAGCTGAAGAAGCCGCCACCGTCGACCAGATCAGCGAAGGCCGCTTCGAGTTCGGCGTCGGCCGCAGCGGCAACGCCCGCGCCTACGACATCATGGGCGTCCCCTACGAGGAGAGCCGCGAACGCTTCCAGGAAGCCCTCGACATCATCCTCGAAGCATGGAAGGGCGAACCCTTCAGCTACCACGGCCAGTTCAACAACATCGAGGGCGCCACCGTCTCCCCCGCACCCTACCAGAAGCCCCATCCCCCCATCCGCCTCGCCTCCACCACCGACGACAGCTTTGCCCGCGTGGGTCGCTTGGGCTACCCCATCTTCCTTTCCATGCGCGGCATGGACATCGAAGACCTCGAGCGCAACATGGTCGACTACCGCAAGGCGTGGAAGGAAAACGGCCATCCTGGGGACGCAGGCGATGTCTCCGTCCGCTTCCCCGTGTACATCGCCGAAACCGAGCGCGAGGCAATGGAGGAACCCAAGGAGAGCATCGAGGCCTATTTCGCCCGCATGCGCGAAATATTCGAGGAGGGCCTAGGGCGTTCCGGCTCCGAACCCGCCGTCGCCCGAGAAGACAGGGTAAAACGCCTGGAAAAACTCAGCTACGGCGAAATTCTAGAAACCAAGGTCATCTTCGGCACCCCCGACCGCGTCGCCGACCGCCTCACCCAATTCAAGGAGACCCTCGGCCTCACAGGCTTCACCGCCGAACTCAACCCCGGCGGCCTCCTACCCAAGGAAGCCGTCGAGCGCAGCCTCAAACTCCTGACCCAGGAAGTCATGCCAGCCTTCAAGTAACCCGCGCCACCACCCCGTCATTCCCGTGGAGACGGGAATCCACGGCCCGCAACATACCCCATTTACCCTGAAATGAGGGATGGACTAGAACACCGGGTGTAACCGTGAACGTCTTAGAAGGGATGCTCGATGTCGTTATATCGCATTCACAGGGAACGTACCGTCTCTGCAATCGAACGGCTTGCTTATTTACAGTGAGTGCATCCTAAGCCCCGGCGGCAACAGCTACCTGCCACCCTCGTTCGTCCTGAACGAAGCGAGAAGGCTGTACATCGGGTTGATAATTAGCGAGATTGCCGTTCGTCCTGAGCGAAGGCGATGGGTTGTACATCCGACCAGCTGAGGTTGGATGTACAACCCACTGCCGAAGTCGAAGGACACCGCCTCACCCTTTCGTCATTACCCGAACCCAATAGAGCGATTCACCCCAACGGAGGCCACCAATGAAGCGCAGCACCGACCGCATCCTCACCACCCACACCGGCAGCCTCCCCCGTCCCATGGACCTCGCCCAAATGCTGGAAACCAAGGATGCCGGCCAATCAGTTGACGAGGCCTCACTATCCCGTATGTCCCGTGAAGCCGTAACCGAAGCCGTCCGCAAACAGGTCGAAGCAGGCATCGACATCGTCAGCGACGGCGAGCAGGGCAAGGTCGGCTACTCCACATACCCTCGCCACCGCCTCACCGGCTTCGGCGGCAGCAGCTCGGCGCCCGCCCGCGCCGACTGGGCCGACTTCCCCGAAGCCTCCAAAAAATACGGCCAGTCCTCCACCGTATACCGTCCCGCCTGCAACGCCCCCATGGAATGGGCCGATCGCGACGCCTACAAGACTGACATCGCCAACTTCCAAAAAGCCGTCGCCACCGCCAACCCTACCGAGGCCTTCATGACCGCCGCCTCGCCCGGCGTCATCGCCCTCTTCCTCGGCAACGAACACTACCCCACCCACGAAGCCTACGTCGGCCGTCTTGCCGAGCTGATGAAGGACGAGTACGAAGCCATCGTCGAAGCAGGCTTCCTCCTCCAACTCGACTGCCCCGACTTCGCCATGGGCCGTCACATGAAGTTCGCCCACCTCACCGACCCGGAGTTCTTCCGCATCGCCGACGCCAGCCTCGAAGCCCTCAACCACGCCACCCAGAACATCCCCCCCGACCGCATGCGCCTCCACCTCTGCTGGGGCAACTACGAAGGCCCCCACCACCGCGACATCGCCCTCAGCAGCGTCCTGCCCGTCGCCCTTCGCGCCCGCCCCCAAGCCATCTCCTTCGAAGGCGCCAACCCCCGCCACGAGCACGAATGGGCCGTCTTCCAGGAAATGAAGCTCCCCGAGGACAAGATAATCATCCCCGGCATCGTCGACTCCACCACCAACTTCATCGAGCATCCCCAGTTGGTGGCCCAGCGCATCACCCGCTACGGCCGCATGGTCGGTCGCGACCGCGTCATCGCCGGCTCCGACTGCGGCTTCGGCACCTTCGCCCGCACCACCCCCACCGTCGAACCCGAAATAGTCTGGGCCAAGCTTGCCGCCCTATCCGAGGGCGCCCGCCTCGCTACCAACGAGCTCTGGTAACTCTGGCGGCGCGTCATCCAGCCGCCATTCTTCCGTAGCCACCGCTCGCCCCAAGGCCAGCAGGGCAATCTCTATCTGGCGTATACGCGTCCGGTAAGTAAAATCCACCATCTTCCGCACCGCGTCCTCACTCACCTCTAAACGCCCAGCAAGTTCCCCACAGGAAACCCCCTGCTCCCGCATTGCCCTGTACAAAGCAAGCTTAGCCGCTGCCAACGGAGGCACCGGAATCAACACCTGTCCATGCTCCGGCTCGCTAGGATGAGGAATATCCTTACCACGGTCAATATAGCTAGCCAGAGCCACTTCTAGTACATCTATCGCCATTTCCACAGCTTCTGTCCAAGACCACCCGCCCGTATTACACCCATAGATATCAGGGAAGGTGACGTTGTAGGCTTCCCTGCCGGTCAGTCGCAACTCCTCTTCATCGCGGATGATGTTGCAGGGGTAGACGTAGCGCATTTAGAACGCCCTCCTGTCAATGTGCAAGTCCCTCAACATGCCATGAAGGGTGCCGGTTGTTATCTCTCCATGCTGGACGGTGTGCTGACTCGCCTATGCAGACTTCACTATGACTCCCTTTACGGCGGGAGGGGTCATGGGAAAAGTATAGCCCGTGCTTCCGAGCATACCACCGCGCCCGTCGCACGAACTCCCGCCCATTCACGCCTCGCTCCCGACCAATTCTGGCAAAGGCACTGCCGCAGGCAACAGCATATCCTCCGACACAACCGCCCGCCCCAAGGACAGCAGCGCAATTTCCACATGGCGGACGGGCGTCCGGTGGGCCAAGTCCACCAAATGCCGTACATCGGACTCACCAATCTCCAAGCGGGCGGCTAATCCAGTATGAGAAATGCCTTGCTCCAGCATGGCCGAGTACAACGACAGTTTGGCAGCCGGAAGCGGCGGAACTGGGATCATCACTTGACGTTCAGTAGGGCTAGAGGGACTGGGAATCTCCTTCCCCGCATCGACATAGAAGCTCAGAGCGACCTCCAGCACGTCGATAGCCATCTCGACGGCTTCCTTCCACGACCATCCACATGTGATGGCTTCCGGTATATCAGGGAAAGTCACGTCATACCCCGTCCGGCCTGTTATTCTCTCCTCTTCCTCATCACCGACAATATCGCACGGGTATACATATCGCACGATTCAAAACTCCCTCGGATTGATTTGTAGCTGCCGGAACATCGCAGCCAGTGTGTTAGGGCGAATCTCTCCATACTGAACGAAAGTGCTGCGCCCGCCAACCCTCAATTCGTCGTGACTCCCTTTTCCGTAGGCAGGATCGTAAGAAAAAGACAACCTGTTTCTCCGGGCATACCGCCTCGCCCGTCGCACGAACTCCCGCCCGTTCACCGTCGCACATAGCACACCTCCTCATTTGCACCCCTCACTGACAGGGCGTAGAATCGCGCCCAATACCCCCTCACAATACACACCCACAAGAGGTAACGAATGGCAGACATCGCCGGATACAGCATCGTAGCCAAATCCCTAAAGCGCCTAGGCGTCACCCACGTGTGCAGCGTCCCCGGCGGACCCGTCCTCGAAACCATCGCCGCCTGCGGCGAAGAGGGCATCCGTCCCATCGGCATGCGCAACGAGCAGGCAGCCGTCATGATGGCCGCCGCCCAGAACTACAGCGCAGGCAAGCTCGTCTGCGTCCCCATCCTCGCCTCCGGTCCCGGCGTCAGCAACGCCGCCACCGGCATGCTCGTCGCCAAGGACAACTGCTGGCCCCTCCTCGTCCTCGGCGGGCGCAGCGCCCTCAACACTCGCGGCCTAGGCCCCTTCCAGGAGTTGGATGGTGTGCCCGTCTTCCGCCCCCTGTCCAAGTGGGCCGAGACCGTGGACCGCCCCACCCGCATACCCGACTTCCTAGCCCGCGGTGTCCTCACCGCCACCTCAGGCCGGCCCGGTCCCGTCTTCCTCGACCTCCCCCAAGACGTGCTCCTGTCCCAGACCGATGAAGAGCGGATCACGCTGCCCCACCCTTACGACGGCGTTGCCCGCCCAGCCGGCGACCCCGAACTCATAAAAGAAGCCGCCGAACTCCTCCTCAACGCCGAGTCTCCCCTCATGATCGTCGGCAAAGGTGTCCGCTGGTCCGAGCCCTTCTCCGAGTTGCGCGAGTTGACCGAAACCCTCGGCATGCCCTTCCTCACCTCTCCCATGGGCCGCGGCTTCATCCCCGACGACCATCCCCTCTGCATGGGCGCCGCCCGCTCCATGGCCCAGCGTGGCGCCGACGTCGTCCTCCTCGTCGGCACCCGCCTCAACTGGACCTTCCGCTTGGGCACCGAACTCGGCCCCGACACCAAGATCATCCAGATCGACATCGACCCCACCGAGATCGGCCTCAACCGCCAACCCACCGTCGGCATCGTTGGCGACGTAAAGCCCGTCCTCCAGCAGTTGCTTGGTGAACTGCAAGGCCACACCAGCGGTATGGCCGAGCGCGCCGCCGAGTCCCCATGGGTCACGGGCCTACAGGAGAAGCGCACCGAGAACGAATCAGGGCTGGAGAACTTCTACATACAAGCCGACCAACTCCCCATGACCCCTCATCGCATGCTCAAGGAGATCAAGGACTTCATCCCCCGCGACACCACCGTAGTCGTCGACGGCAACATCATCCTCGGCGCAGGCCGTCAGGTGATACCCTCCTACGAGCCCGCCACCCGCCTCAACTCCGGCTCCAACGGCTGCATGGGCGTCGGCGTCCCCTTCGCCCTCGGCGCAAAGCTCGCCCGCCCCGACAAGCCCGTCGTCGGCATCATAGGCGACTGCGCCTTCGGTTTCAGCGCCATGGAAATGGAGACCGCCCTGCGACATAACATCCCAGTCGTCTACCTCATCGCCAACAACGACGGCATCTCCGGCGCAACCATCCAGGACGCCAACATGCCCGACCACCCCGAACGCGTCATGATGTACACGGAAGACATCCACTACGAGCGCATCATCACCGCCTTCGGTGGCCACGCCGAGTACGTTGAGCGCCCCGAAGACATCCAGCCAGCCATGCAGCGCGCCTTCGACTCCGGCAAAGCAGCCTGCATCAACGTCAAACTCGACCCCCGCGCCCCCTTCCCCGGCCCCGGCGGCCAGATGCGCCCCCACCGCGCCACCCTCTCCTACTAGCGGCTGGTTATGCCGACAACGGGCACGTCTATGGGCACGGATGATTGGGCCTCCTTGCTCGTATCGTGCCCTGTCGGCTGTGCCTTCCTCCTCACCATCCAGCGAGATCAGGAGCCCGTTGCTTCCGCCATCACTCCACCACAGGCCTTCGCGCGACTCGCCATAGCCAGGGATATAGTCAACCCATGGTCGCAAGGTTTCGATCAGGACGTTAAGGCCCTCCTTGCGCGAGGGCCACACTTGACCGACCTTGCCCGCGAGATGCTAGCCAGCCCCGAAAGTCGTTGGTGGACAGCCCCATTCGACCGCAGCCGACAGGTTTTCATCGTCGAAGAAGGCGACGACCAACAACCGGATACGCCAGCAAATGTCAGGTGGGAGGCATACGCCGAGCGACCGATCACACGTCGCGTCACTTCGACGTTGCGGGATAAATACTCATGTCTCGACACAATCATAGCCTCAGGCATCGGAGATTGGCCCTCTGGTCCATGGCGCAGATACGGGGCTCAGATAGATGGCTTGGCCCGAGTCCTTGAGGTTCGAAATCCCGCCGATTGGCACGGCTTATGCGTCTCCCATCCACGCATAAATCAAGATGCTAATAGCCCGGCAGGAGTGGGTGTCCTAACCCCTGACTGGGCTGGTGTTGCCACCCAGTGGGACGGTATCCATCTGACTTTTATGGCCCTGTTGACCGTCCCCTTTGTCCGCTACAACTCAGCAGCCGGCGCCACGATGATGTGGTCGTGGGATACGGAAGCCACAATCTGGCTTCCGGGTGAATTCCTCAGGGCAGGCACTCCTATTCCGCCGGTGGGTTGCGAAGTGGATAGTTCCGCCCTCGTTGCGCCACTGATGTACAGTGATTTGGGGACCCGACCCACAGGCAAGATATTCCGATACAAGAAGCGCCGCCCTTGGTGGCCTCGCCTCGGCAACAATGCCGGACGGTAGCCCCCATACCCCTCAGCCCCTCCACCTAACCCCGAACTCCTCCCGTTCGTCCTGAGTGAAGTGAGGGGGGAGAGACTCTCGCGACCCCCGCTACCCCTCAGGCCTCCACAACTCCGTCCCCGGCCTCCAGTCCTTCCACGCAAACCAGAACGAATAGTGCGTCTGCATCCTCCGCAGCTCCTCCCCAGCCCTCGGCCCCTCCAGCCCCATTCCGCTCAACCCGTGCCACGTCGTCCCCTCCTGGTCCACCACCAGCGGCGCATCCTCCCATTCAGCCCCCGGAACCACCGTGAACTCCAGCAGAGTCCCATCCACTTCCCGTTCAAAGATGGCACTCGTCGCAGAACCGGCGTGATACACCACCAACAGGGGGACCCCAGCAAAGGTATCATTCACCACCGGATGTTCCCGCAGGTGTCCCACCGAGTAAGCCTTGTGCTCATCGCCGATGGAGATGGCAGCCACCAGCGTCTTCGGCGCCAGCCGGTCATCCTCATTCGTCTCGCTTATGATCCCCGTCTGAGCACTGTCATAGTAGGTCGTGTACCCATCCCTGCTTCCATACCCAAACTTGTCCAAGGCCACCGTATCCGGATGCAACTCCACCCACTGCCCCCAGGTCGTATGCAGCGCCGGCAAAATCTGCAGCTTGTCCCCCTTGAATTGACCCTCCACCGCATCACCGGTGAAGTGGCTCCACAACGTGTCCGTCTGGTGGTCGTACATCACCAGCGCATTCATTATCAGCTTGCCCGAAACCCCAAACGTCAGGTGCTGTCCCTCGTGTTCAGCGGCATACACGATGCCGGAATAACACAGCGGTCACCAAGTCACCGCGACGGGCTTCCCTCCAACCACATCATTCACAATCTCATGCTGGCTCAGGTATGGAATCGGATACGCCCGGTGGTCGCCATTGATCGACAACCCCAGCACCTGCTCATGCTCGTTATAGGCTTCCATAGCCAAGCCCGCATCAAGAAACTCCGGATCCAGAATCGCCGGAATCGCGTCCCGCGGGATGATGTCATGAATCTCGTACTCACTCTCCTCTTCCTCCACCACCCTAGCCAGGGCCTCTTCCGTAGGCCGCGCCTCCGAAGTCGCCCGGACACTATCCGTCCCACTGCCACCCTCAGAAGCAGTCGCCGTCCCAGCGCCACCCTCAACGGAAGTCACCGTCTCAGCACCAGCGTCGCTCACCCCAGTCCCCCGCTCAACGGGCGTTGCCCGCACCGCACCGGAAGGCGTGGCACTATCCCCACTAACCGCCGCAGCAGCAGTCCCTTCCGACCCAGCCGAAGACTCCCCCTCCAACCCATCACTACCTCCACACGCCCCCAGCGCCACCCCAAGCACCAAAAGTCCCACCAAAACCGCACTCAAACCGTAATATCTCATACATCAATCATACTACACCCCAGTAACCCAAGAACCCCATACCAACCACCACCCGCGGGACTCCATGACTGACACCCAACCCCTCAACCGTCGACCACCCCCGTCATTCCCGCGAAGGCGGGAACCCACGGCCCGGACTCCATCCCAAGTCACCATCCCATACCAACCACCGCCCGTGGGACTCCATGACCCACACCCCACCCCTCAACCGTCGACTCACCCCCGTCATTCCCGCGCAGGCGGGAACCCACGGCCCGGACCTCATCCCAAATCACCACCCCTTAGCAACCAGCCACCCCACCACCCGTCATTCCCGCGAAGGCGGGAACCCACGGCCCGGACCCCATCTCAAATCACCACCCCCTAGCAACCAGCCACCCCACCACCCGTCATTCCCGCGAAGGCGGGAACCCACGGCCCGGACCCCATCCCAAATCACCATCCAATACCATCCAACACCCTCACCCGTCATTCCCGCTAAGCCCACTCGCCCAACATCCCCCATACCCCCTCCCGAAGTCGAAGGACCCCCGCTAACCCAACATCCCCCTACCCCAACCGCCCCTGCTCCCCCTCCTCCCGATGCCGCTGCGCCGCCTCAAACGACGGCAACCGCGCCGGCAAATCGAACCCCTCCCCCGACAGCAACTCCGACACCGTCCGCACCTGTATCTTCGGGTAGTCCCGCTGCCAGATATCCGAGTGGTAGTACCCCGCGCTCACCGCCTCCGTCCGCATCGGCCTCGTCGGCTCCTCCAAAGTGATGAACAGCCCCATCGCCGCCTTCTCCCGCTCCACCGTCCCCTTCAGGTCCCGCATCGCCGGCGCCGACACATGCCCCCCCTTCACCTGCACCACCACCTTCTGCGGCGTTCGCTTCTGCCCGTCAATGAAATACAGCAGCCCGTCGATCCCCCTGTCCGCGCCCCGCTTCTGGTCCGCCTGCGGTTGCGCCTCCAGCAGCGACATCGCCCAGTACTGGAACTGGAACGGGTCCTGCTCCCACAGCGCCCGCGCACTCTCCGCATCCTCCGGCTCCCCCACCACCCGGTAGTCCCTTCCCGCATCAATGTTGAACGTCGTCTTCAGCCGGTTCTTCATCAACGCCACCGCAAGGTGCGTGAGGTCGATCCCAATCCACCGCCGCTTCAGCTTCTCCGCAGCAGCCACCGCCGTCCCACATCCACAGAAGGGGTCCAGCACCACTTCCCCCTCGTTCGAGGAGGCTTGGATAATACGTTCAAGGAGGGCCTCCGGTTTTTGCGTAGGGTAGCCCAGACGCTCTTTGTGCCACGACCTCAAAGACTCGACGTCGGCCCAAACATCCTGTATAGGCATCCCATTTGATTCGTCCAAATAGCGTTTGATCCTAGGAAACCCGTTCCTGGTGTAGAAGATGCGGTCTTCCGATTCAAGCCGTTGCATGGTGTCCCTCGGAACTCGCCAGATTCGGACGATACCGTTCCACTCATACTCATACCCGCCCCCTTGCAATCCGGCCGCGCTCAGGTCTCCCGACATGAAACGCCGTCCATTGGCGTCGCTGTATCGATAGTATTGTTCGACATAGGAGGGCTCGTATGGTTGAAAAGTTGGGTTCCAAACGTAGGCGCTCGATCTCGCGTAGAACAAAACTGTGTCATGCACGGCGCCGTAGCCCCGAGCGTCACTGTGGGCACTTTGTCTCTTCCAAATCGCCTCATTCCGAAAGTTGTCCACCCCAAACACCGTATCCATGAGAATCTTCAAATAGTGACTAGCCGTCGGGTCACAGTGCAGATATATCGACCCCGTCGGCTTCAATACCCGGTGCAACTCCACCAGCCGCGGTGCCATCATCACCAAGTAAGCCATCATCGCGTTGCTGCCGATGAACTGCCGAAACGCCGTGATCATCTCTTTCACCGCCATCGGCACCGCCGCGTTCACAATGATGTCCTGCTCGTACGTCCGCTCCGTCTCCTGCGTCCACTCCCATGTGTCCGTGAACGCCTTGATCTGCGCCGGCGACTCCTCCCCCGTCCGCTCCTTGAACAGCACGTTGTAGCTCGCATTCGAGTTGAACGGCGGGTCCAGATACACCAAATCCACCGACTCATCCGGCACATGCTCCCGCAGCACCGCCAGGTTGTCCCCGTAATAAAGTGTGTTAGCTCGCGCGTCCTCAGTAGTCATAGCCCAGCATTATAGCCCCCCACCCCCGCCAATCTCGCACCCTTTCTGTCATGCCTGCGCAGAGCCTGCCCCGGACCCCGGTCCACAGGCAGGAACCCACTTAACCCGGACTACCATCACCAATCACCATCCCACACCCCAATCCCCGTCGTTCCTGCGCAGGCAGGAACCCACGTAACCCGGACTACCATCGCCAATCACCATCCCACACCCGAGACCCGTCGTTCCTGCGCAGGCAGGAACCCACGCAACCCGGACTACCATCACCAATCACCATCCCCACACCCCACACCCGTCGTTCCTGCGCAGGCAGGAACCCACGCAACCCGGACTACCATCACCAATCACCATCCCACACCCCACACCCGTCGTTCCTGCGCAGGCAGGAACCCACGCAACCCGGACTACCATCACCAATCACCATCCCCACACCCCACACCCGTCGTTCCTGCGCAGGCAGGAACCCACGCAACCCGGGCTACCATCACCAATCACCATCCCACACCCCACACCCGTCGTTCCTGCGCAGGCAGGAACCCACGTAACCCGGACTACCATCACCAATCACCATCCCCACACCCCACACCCGTCGTTCCTGCGCAGGCAGGAACCCACGTAACCCGGACTACCATCACCAATCACCATCCCCACACCCCACACCCGTCGTTCCTGCGCAGGCAGGACCCCCCCCATGACATTTTCCCCTTTACAAGCCCCCGCACACCCGTTCTACACTATCCCCATACAAACCCAAGGAGCCCCATCACCCCTGCACCCAAACCTGACCCTGCCCCAACATAACTCCCAAACCAAAGGAGCCAACCTCAATGCCCAAGACCACCCCCGTCCTGCACAAGACCGTGAGAGTCGTCGTCTCCCTCTCCCCGCCCGAATACGAGCGCTGGGAACGCATCGCCACTGAACACGAACTGCGTGTCCCTGAGTTCGTGCGTCTCGTCATGACTCAAGCCATCCGCAACGAGGAGAAAGCGCAGAAATAGCCATGCCGTACATCTCCACACCCACCATCCCTGCTGTGAGTCCGGCGCACACCGGATCAAGCAGGGCCGCGCCCGCTATTTACTTGCAGTTGGCAGTCAAAATAAGAATTCCCCCAGCATCCACCGTTCCCTCAAAGCTGGCCCCTAGCTGCGCAGTTGCCATTCCCGTGCCACGGGACTGCGCCGGGAGTGCCACTGGAATGCCAGGGGAGTTGCACGGCAATGCACTCGGAATGCCACGGAAGTTGCACCCTTTGTCTACCGGAATGCCACGGGAATGCTACAAGCCCTGCAAAATCTTGCAACCCCAGCTACCACCGCGCGACCATGGTCTCGCCTTCGGTCCCGCCCCCAGCTACGAACGTGGGAAACACGTTCCCACGCACCGCCCTGACAAACAAGAGTAGACGGATCCCCCGTCCCACAGGTATAGTTTGACTCAAAATCCGATCAGGAGGACATGTCCGTGAAGCTGGCTTTCTTCAACGATTACAAGCTGGGTGTGGCCAAGGGTGACTCAATCGTCGATGTCTCCGACGTCGTCTCCGACCTCCACGCCCACTCCCCCCAGGACCTGCTCCGCGCCCTCATTGAGAACTTCTCCAGCTACCGCGGCAAGCTGGAAGAAGCGGCAGCAAGTCGCCAGGGCACCCCCCTCGCCCAAGTCGACATTAAGCCCCCAGTGCCCAAGCCCTACTCCATCGTCGCCATGGCCGTGAACTACATGGAGGACGGCACCCGCGACGCCCCCGCCCCCATCAACGCCTTCCTCAAGCCCGCCACCAGCGTCATCGGCGACGGCGACACCATGGTCCTCGAGGACATACCCGCCTCCATATTCGAGGCCGAGGCCGAGATGGCCATGGTCGTCGGCAAGCTCGCTCGCAACGTGCCCGCTGAGAACTGGGCCGACTACATCTTCGGCTACACCAATTTCATCGATGGCTCCGCCCGTGGCCTCCAGCCCGGCGGTGGCAACACCTTCTATCAGATGAAGGCCCGCGACACCTACTGCCCCATGGGGCCCTTCATCGTCACCGCCGACGAGATTTCCGACCCCCAGAACCTCCAGGTCCGCCTCTGGGTCAACGAGAACCTCACCCAGAACTACAACACCAACGACATGGCCCACCAGATTCCCCGCGTCGTCGAATGGGCAAGCTCCTGCCAGACCCTCGAACCCGGTGACGTCATCGCCACCGGCACCAACCACCGCGGCCTCTCCGCCTTCCAGGACGGCGACAAAATCGAAATGGAGGTCGAAGGCTTGGGCCGGCTCCACTTCAACGTCCGCGACGACCTCAAGCGCACATGGAGCCGCGAGACCCGCTTGGACATGCAGAACAAAGGCGTCGATGGCACGACGCCCCAGTTGACAGGCAAGTACGCCAAGAGCTAGGGACGCCAACTCGCGGATCTTCAGCAGCATTTGGTAAAATGACTCACACATCCATCAATTGGAGGAGAGCAAGATGAGCGTACCTCAGGAGATCGGTCACATCGTCCTCAACGTTACCAACGTCAAGCGTTCGGTGGAGTTCTACCGTGACGTCGTCGGCTTCCAGGTCTCGCGAATCCGCCCCGACTACACCGGCGCATTCCTGACCTGTGGCGTCAACCACCACAACCTCGCCCTGTTCGAGGCCACCCCCGATTTCGAGCCCCGCACCAAGAAGCAGATCGGCCTCAACCACTTCGCCTTCCGCGTGGAGAGCTACGACCAGCTTCAGGAAGCCCACAAGAGGCTCATTGAGAACAACACCGAGATCGACCACATCGTCGACCACGGCATGACCCGCAGCGTCTACTTCCTCGACCCCGACGGCATCGAGATGGAGCTCTTCAGCGACACCTTCGCCACCCAGGAAGAGGGCCTCGCCTTCATGAACGCCACCCCCGGCGGCGCCGACCCCATGGACATCAACGCCCCCGAGCCCGTCGCGGCCGCCATCCCCAACGCCGACTTCACCAAGGCCCCGGCGTAGCCCGAAAACCAAGAGCGAGCACAATGGGAGCCGGAGGCCGACGCAAGTTGGCCTCCGGTTCTTACATAAAACAGGGAGGTGCGCGCATGGGGAAGCTGGAATTTGCCGTCTGGGACGGTTTCCAAGCCCACGACATGACCGCTGCTGATACGGCTGCCGATGTCTACCAGATGCACATCGAAGAAGCCCAACTCGCTGAGAAGCTGGGCTACGAGAGCTATTACATCATCGAGCACCAGAACTCCTACGTGAGCCACCTGACCGCGCCCAATGTCTACCTCACCGCCGTGGCCCGTAACACCACCGACCTCCGTCTCGGCGTGATGATCTACCAGCTTCCCTTCCACCACCCCATCCGGCTAGCCCAGGAATGCGCCATGCTCGATCAGCTATCCCGCGGCAGGCTCGAGTTCGGCGTAGGCGCCGGGGTCCACGAACACGAATTCATGCGCTACAACCTCGACTTCTTCCAGCGCAGAGAAATGTTCAGCGAAGCCTTCGACGTCATCATCAAAGCCTGGACCCAGGACGAAGTAACCCACCACGGCAAATACTGGCAAATGGACGAAGTCTTCACCAACCCCAAGCCCTACCAGAAGCCCCATCCCCCAGTCTGGATTGCCGCCCACAGCGAACCCTCCTTCGAGTTCGCCGCCAAAAACAACTACGACGTCTCCCAGAACATCGACACCGACGAAGTAGTTTCAGAAAAATTCGACTTCTGGCGAAGAAACTGGAAGGAATACAACCACCCCGGCCCCATGCCCCGCACCTTCCTCATGCGCGCGGTCCACGTAGCCGAAACGGACGAAAAAGCCCGCGAAGAAATCGAGCCCGCCCTCATGACCACCCGCAACCTCGGCCCTCAATACATCGCCAACACCAGGGTAGGATTCAGAGGCAATGACGACTCCCCCGCCAACCAGGAGTTGGCCCGCGTCTTCCGCGAGCAGTCCAAGAGCTACGACTTCTGGATCGAAAACGGCCTCGCCCTGGTCGGCAGCCCCGACACCGTCATCAAGCAAATAGAAAAGCAGCGGGAGCGCATCGGCTACGATATCCTCTGCTGCAACCACCGCCCAGGCGTCGTCTCCACCGAACTGGCCATGAAGTCAATGCGAATGTTCGGAGAAGAGGTCCTGCCAGCATTCAGGTAGAGCACCCCTCACGGATCCAACTTGACGAAAGCTCCCTCTACTTGAATAAGGGAGCTTTCACTGACCGTGGCCCGCGTCCGCAACACAAGTCAGAATAATAGACAATCAATCTGATACAAGGAGCAATCACAAACAATGCCGGAAGTGACTTCACACCCCCTTGGCGCGCCGTCTTGGACCGAACTTTCCACTACCGACGATACTGGCGCTCTCTCCTTCTACGCAGCGCTATTCGGCTGGGTGGACGAACCCCATGAAATGGGCTCGGACTGGTTCTACCACATGCAGAAAGTCAAAGGCCAATACGCCTGCTCTATCTACAAGCAGAGTGAAGAGGAGCGGAGCCAAAACGTGCCTCCCCACTGGAATGTCTATTTCAACGTAAGCAACGCAGACGAGACCGCCGCGGCCGTAGGCCACAACGGCGGACAAATAGTCTTCGGGCCGATGGACGTCTTCGAGGCCGGTCGCATGGCCATGTGCCGGGACCCCCAAGGCGCTTTCTTCGCCATCTGGCAGGCCAAGGATCACATCGGCGCACACATAAAGGGTGAGACCGGCGCCGTGGTCTGGAACGAACTCATGACCACCGACCGCGCCGCTGCAATCGAGTTCTACAGCACCATCTTAGGCCTAGAGCAGTTCCAGGTGCCCGAATCAACAATGGACTACACCATGCTGAAATCTGGGGACACCGAGGTCGCCGGCGTCATGCAGATCACACCGGACATGGGCGACCTCCCACCGTACTGGGGCGTATATTTCGGAGTCGACAATGTGGATACGTCCGTGGAGCACGCCAAGTCGCTGGGGGGTGCCGTTTATGTGCCTCCTACCGACATTGCCCCTTTCGAAGGACAACCTCCCGTCGGCCGTTTCGCTTATCTGGGAGACCCTCAAGGCGCATCCTTCGGCATCTTCCAATCCATCGCAGATAATCCCAGTCAATAGGGTTTAACGGTCTGCACGAAGGATCGCTTACGCAAGCAAACAGGAAGGGCCCGCGTTGCACGCGGGCCCTTCGCTTCTTCGCGGTTGTGTCGGGAACTAGCCGAGGGGGCCCTGGTAGACCTGGTCGACGTAGGTGTCGGACAAGGGCTCCAGGGTCTGGGGCCATTCGCCGTTCTTCTGGCGGCGCAGCTCCTTAGGACGGGGCTTCCCCTGCCAGCCCAACTGCTCCATGTAGTAGTAGATCTGCAGCAGGTGGCCGTCGGGATCTTGGGCGTAGGCTACGTAGTCGACGCCGGGGTGGAGTTCTTCGGGCATCTCGCGGAAGATCACCCCGTGCTCCTTTAGGAAGCTGACACTGTCCTTTAGCTGCTGGTAGGTGCCGACCTCGAGGCCGAAGGAGGCGCAAGAGGTGTGGGGGCTCAGACCCAGCTCGGAGCGCAGCGCCTTGGGGAAGAGGGCCAAGCTGTGATGTTCGTTTCCGTTGCGTAGAAACACGCAGCGGTGGCCGTTGTAGTTTGTTTCTTCGGTGAAGACGAATCCTAGTTCGTTGACGTAAAAATCTGTGGCGCGGGCTATGTCGTTGACGAACAGGTCGACGGGGCCGATCTTGGTGATCTTGAAGGGGCGGGGGAGCATGATGCCCTGAACGTCGTACTTGGAGGGGAGGCCTGCGCCGTCGTAGGTGCCCTCGAAGACGTTGATGCCGTTGGCCTCGGCCTCGGCAACCTCGTCCCACTCGGAAATCTGGGGCAGTTCGGGCTTTTCGCGGAAGCTGCGATAGTAGAGGGACTGGGGCTTGGAGCGTCGCAGCCAGCCGAACTGCTCGATGCCGTAGTAAAGCTCGTTGATGTGGTCGTCGGGGTCCCAGACGTAGGTGTGCCAGTTGCTGCCGGGGGCATCGCGACCGGTGCGCCGGATGGGGACCTCGTGCTCGGCGAAGTAGGTCTCGCCCTCCATGACTTCCTGGAGGGAACCGCACTGCCAGGTTATCTGGTTGACGGTGACATCGCCGTCGCCCTCGTGGCCGCTGCCACGGCTCATGGCGTCGAGGGCCTGCTTGGGGAAGATGACGAAGGCGTGGTGGTCGCCGCCGTGGTGCATGAAGTAGCCCTTGGTCTCCTTGATGCCCTCGAGGGCGGGGGAGCGCCCGGCGAAGTCGAGAGTATCGGAGATGTTGAAGCCGAGGAGGGTGTTGTAGAAGTGTTTGGAGGCGTCCATGTTGGTGACGTTGAAGCCGAAGTGGCCGAGGCGGCGAATCTTGAAGGGCCGGTCGAGCTTGACACCGCCGACGTCATAGGTGCGTTGCTGGGTAGTTGCCATGCTCTGTTCTCCTTTTCTGGGGGTAGGGCGTCGTATCTGGCGTTATGGTAGCGCAGTGAAGGGTTAAGGGTCAAATAGAGGGGCCGACGGTCCTCCAGCCGTCGGTGGGACGTGGGACGGTTGAAGAGGTCGCTGCAATTTTCGGCAGCCTCGTAGCTGAGGCGGACGGGCTGAAACTGCAACCGCGTATCTGTCGTTGCAGACTGTTTGTAGCTGCGGCGCGTTTTTTTGTATCTGGGGGACCTGCAAGTCTGCAAGGTTCATATCTGAGTCGTATCTGTGTTTACTTGCAGGCCGCTCTGTAAGATATGGGGGCCGTATTTTCCGCGTCATCCCGTCCTCCTTAGATACAAAAGCAGGGGCTGCATGGATTGAGGTTAGCGGGAGGACGGGGCTGGGGTCAACGGGAAAATGTCATGGGGGGCCCTCACGCGGGGACTATGATATCGAGGGTAAGGGGGGTGTTGGAATCGTGCATCGGGTAAAGCCCGGCTGGCAGGGGACGGCCTTCGTCTTCGTATATCTCCAAGACAACTTGCCAAGCATCGAGGACGTTGGGCATCACGTCGGCTAGAGTATCGGCCTCGGTAAGTAGCTCCGGGACTAGGGGCGAGGTTATGGTCCAGCCTCCCTCGGGTTGGGGGTCGAGGTGAAGGGGGAGACGGAGGTGGGTGCGGATGTCTTGGGATGGCTGGCTGGCAGTGGCCATGGTTTCTCCCGTCGGACAGTGTGGGGTGCACGACTGTCCTGATGTTAGTGTGAGGGTGGCGGGGTGGTCAATACGGGGTGAGGGCACTGACAAAAGGACGTTGAGGGGGGCGGGGGTGGCGTGGTAGCCTCGAAGGTACGGCGAAGGACAGCCGAGATGGTGGATTTGGACATTGTAGCGAGCCACAGGGAACAGGCCCGCACGTTCATGGCGAGGGCTTGGGAGTACCTAGAAGCTGGAGACTTGCACCAAGCATCGGCGAAGGGTTGGGGTGCGGCGGCGCACTTGGCGAGGCAGTGGCGGAGGCCCAAGGTTGGCCTTACCGCAATCATGAGCAGTTCTTGCAGGTGGTGAACGGGGCGACGAACCTGTTGCAAAGGCGGTTACGCCCATGGCGGAAGAGCGCGACGGACCTGCACAGCGTCTATTACTGGCGCAAGGAAGCGATGGATGCGGAGGACATCAGGGAGAATCTGGCGGATGTGGAGGCGTTGATTGGGGCGTTGGAGGGGTTGGGGGTACCTCATGCGCATACGATAACGTCCATGGCTACCAACTCGGTTGAGGAATCCGTCGCATAAGAAGTTCCGTTGGCAGGGAACGCCTGAATCTTCATATAGCTCCACAACCTTCTCCCATGCGTCCAAGGCATTTGGGCATCACCTCGGCGAGGATGGCCGCTTCGGCGTGCTGCCTCAGGTGGATTCTTTGTGCATTGGAATGACACTGGTTCAGCTACAACCCAGCTTTGGGGAGCCTCTCGCGAAAACTCATAGAGACAGGCTCTTATCCGTGGCGTGCAATTCTACCATGTCTATCGGATAATGTCCCAACCACTTTTTGTAAAACAAGTATGAATGGCGTCGCGCTATCGCTTTTGGGACGAAAAACACCCGACATCAAATAATCTAGATCGCAATAATGTGCTTACTTGGGAGATATTATGAGGCTTGCTAAAGCAAGGATAACTGAGTTTCAGAGCGTTCACGACTCCACCGAATTCTCCATCGGTCCCGTTACTTGCCTAGTCGGCAAAAACGAAGCAGGTAAGACCGCTCTACTCCAAGCACTAGCGAAGTTACGGCCAGTTGACACTAAGGACGGTGCTTACGACCCGGTGCGAGACTATCCTCGTTGGTCCTTTGGTGCCTACGAAAGACATATTGCGGAGGGTAAATGCCAGCCAGCGATAGTTGCTGAGGCGAGTTATGAACTTCAACCTGAAGATATTGACGCGGTCCGAAACATTTATGGGCCATCCTGTCTTATTGGACATTCGCCATACATCACTTTGAAGAAAGGGTATGCGAATCAGCTTTTTTTGGAACATCTGGAAACAGATACGCCTGCGGCGTTGCTACATCTAGTAGGGCATGCTGACCTCCCACAGCAGACAGCGAGCGAACTGCGCGAGCTGAGTACTGCTGCGGATATGTTGAAAGTGCTATCTGATGCGGAACAGACTGATGCAGTCGAAAGTCTTACGCCAATTGTCAAGCAAATCGCCGACCGAGGCCTCCGAAGCTGCATCTTTCGAGAGGTACTTGACGCTCGTATTCCCAGGTTTCTCTACTTTGACGAATACTACCAAATGAAAGGACAAGATAATATTGACTCACTCTTGGAGCGGGTGAAGAGCAAGGAGCTTGAAGAATCTGACTACCCACTGTTAGGACTGATAGACCTCGCAGGCCTCAGTTTGCAACAACTCATCGATGCTGAAGACACCGAAACCATAATCGCGCGACTTGAAGCCGCAGGCAACCAACTTACGCAGTCCGTGTTACGATATTGGTCTCAAAATAGGCACATAAGAATGAAATTCGACATTCGTCCTGCAAGGCCGCAGGATGGTCCTGGTATGGACGAGGGCACGAACATTTGGGGGCGCGTAGAGGACACGCAGCACATGGTAACTACACCACTCCGCACAAGATCTAGAGGATTTGTCTGGTTCTTTTCCTTCTTGGCCTGGTACTCTCAAATTCGTAAGGAACAAAGCAACCTGATACTACTTCTCGATGAGCCAGGGCTATCTCTGCACGCCAAAGCTCAAGCTGACTTGCTACGCTACTTCGAACAAGAACTCGCTCCCCACCATCAACTCTTGTATACAACACACTCCCCCTTCATGGTCGACTCTTCGCGCTTCGATCGGGTGCGGATCGTCCAAGACCTGAGTATCGATGCTGAACCCGGAAGCCTCGAAGAGTCGCAACGAGGAACTAAAGTAACTACTGAAGTGCTTGAAGCAACGTCCGACAGTTTGTTTCCCCTGCAGGGTGCTCTTGGTTACGAAATACATCAAACCCTTTTTGTTGGCCCAAATTCTTTAGTAGTGGAAGGGGCCTCGGATCTCCTATACATACAAACTATGTCTGCGATCTTGCAAAGCCGAGGCAAACCCGGGCTTAATGCTCATTGGACTATCACTCCTGTGGGGGGAGCCGGAAACATCCCAACCTTTGTAGCGCTAGTCGGTGCGAGGACTACGCTTAATGTCGCAGTCCTCATAGATTTCCAAAAGAAAGGCCAGCAAAGTATAGAAAACCTGTATAAAAGTAAACTACTAGAGAAGCAACAAGTCTTGACCTTCACACAATTCACCGGAACTTTCGAAGCTGACATCGAGGACATGTTCGATGAAGAGTTTTATCTGCGCCTAGTCAATGGTGAGTTTGGGTCGTCCACTCAGGCGTCCGAACTCTCAACAGAGCACCCGCGGATCCTCTACAAGCTTGAAGAACACTTCAAAAATCAGCCTCTCCCAAAGAACCAGCTGTTCAACCACTATCGGCCCGCCCGCTATTTCAGCGAGAAGGCCACGTTGCTTGAGCCGGAATTGAGTGAAGACACTCTTAATAGATTCCAACGGGCATTTGATGCCTTGAATGCACTTATATAGAGAGGTTAATACGTGTGGTGTGGCGGCTTTGGATCTTGTGCCTCAATATCGACACGCTTTCAGCGTGAAGCAACGTGCAGGACGGCATGATGTGGAGGTGCGTCACCATGCGGCAAGCTAACTCAGACGCAAACCCGCGGCACGCGCGGCGTGTTTCAGATACGCAGCGCCGCATAAGGACATTTTCCGCGACCAACACCAACTCTGTACCAGACCCAACTAGTTGCCCTGAAATTGCTGGTGGATGGGCGCGGAGTTGACCCATTGAGCGGGGGCGGTGTTGGCGGAGGGGTCGAAGATACGGATGGTGGGGGCGGCGAATGAGGCGGCGGGGGTGGCTGGTTGGCTTTGAAGGGCCCAACATGCTATTGTCGGCGTATGGCTAGCATTCAGGTACGCAATATCCCGGATGACCTTTATGACCGGCTTCGCAAGCATGCGCATGAGAGCAACTGCACAATGCGTGCCTTGGTCGTCGCCGCCATCGAGCGTGAATTGAGGCGTCGAGAGTGGCAACAGGGCTTAGCCCATCGACCCGTCACTGATCTAGGCATTGATGCAGCTACGCTTCTTGCTGAGGCACGGGCCGAGCGGGAAGCGGAGTTGGGGTGACCGATTACGCCATCGATGCTTCCGTTGCCGCTGAAATCCTTCTGAAGACTCCTCTGGGACAAAGGCTTACTGAGCTAGTCGAAGGGGCGAGCTTGGCGGCGCCCGAACTGCTTGATGCTGAAGTGCTGTCAGTGTTGCGGAAGGCGGTCTTGGGCGGGCGGCTGGAGGAATCAAGGGCGCGGATGGCCGTTGATGATTTGGCGCAATGGGACGTGGACCGCATCCGCCTCCGGGACTTGGCCCAGTTGGCTTGGCAGCACTACCAGAACGTCAGCGCGTATGATGCCTTCTACGTTGCCGTGGCTCGTGTTCATGGCGTCCCTCTCTTGACTGTGGATGGAAGACTCACGAGGGCGCCGGGCTTGGGGATAGAGGTGGAGCGGGTCAGTTCTACGCAGTAGGGCTAGCGCTCTTCGGGGACGGGGAGTCCGTCGGCTTCTAGGGCGGCGACATAGCCTGCTATGGCCTCTTTGATATTGTCTACGGTCTCTTGCTTGGTCCGGCCTTGGGAGATGCAACCGGAGAGGCTGGGGCATTCAGCAATCCAGTAGCCATCTTCACCGGGATAAACGAGCACCTGCCTCATAGTTCTGATCCTTCATCACCGAGAAGGACTCGGCTCTCGTAGTACGCAACTCTCAGGCCCATGCCCTGCGCGGGGTATTCGCCTAGAGTGGCATCTAGTATAGCAGCGGTCTGCTGCTAGGTAGTCACATGCTATACTCCGCCATAACTACACCCAAGGAGCGCCCAGCTATGACCACCACCACGCCTGCACCGTACCAATTGATTACCGGGAAGTTGCTGGTGGATGGGCGTGGGGGGAGGGCTGTGGAGCGGGGGGCGGTGTTGTTGGAGGGGTCGAAGATACGGATGGTGGGGGCGGTGAATGAGGTGGCGGCGCCGGAGGGTGCGCCGGTGGAGGTGCATGACTTCCCGGAGGGGACGATCCTGCCGGGGTTGGTGGATGTGCATACGCACCTGAACTATCCGGGGGACGGGACGCATACGGACGATGTGATGGAGGAAGAGGACGACATCCTGCTGATGCAGTCCATCGTGAACTCGCGGTTGTACTTGGCGAAGGGCGTGACGACGATACGGGACAACGGGGCGAAGAACCACACCACGCTGTCGCTGAAGAAGGGGATAGCGCGGGGGCTGGCGACGGGGCCGAGGCTGTCGATATGCGTGAACCCGCTGACCATCACCGGGGGCCACATGTGGCAGATGGGGGCGGAGGCGGACGGTGTGGACGAGGTGGTGAAGGGGGTGCGGAGGCTGGTGAAGCTGGGGGCGGACTACATCAAGGTGGCGGTCACGGGCGGGACCACCAAGACGAGCGACCGGAACAGGGCTGCGTATAATTTGGATGAACTGAAGGCCATCGTGGACGAGTCGCATAAGTTCAACCGCTTGGTGGCTGGGCATGCTCATGCTACGGCGGGCATTGTGAACTGCTTGGATTCGGGCATTGATATGATCATCCACTGCTCGTGGAACGATGCGGACGGCGGGTCGACGATACGGCCGGACGTGGTGGAGCGGATAGCGGAGACGGGGTCGTGGGTGAACCCGACGCTGGACCAGGTGTTTGGTGCGCCGCGGGAGAAGCTGCAGGAGAAGGCGGACACCGTGGGGCTGGACGCGGAGGAGCGGGAGAGACTGGATGGGTGGGGAGCGCGAATGGAGGACCGGCTGGGGCAGATAGAGCAGATGGTGAAAGGCGGGGCGCGGTTCGTCACGGGGACTGATTGCGGGTGGGGGCCTGTGCCGTTTAGCCGGATACACAAGGAGATGGACCTGCTGGTGCAGGGAGGGCTGACGCCGATGCAGGCGGTGGTGTCGGCCACTCAGGACGCGGCGGACTCGCTGGGGCTGCTGGATGAGTTGGGGACGCTGGAAGTGGGCAAGGTGGGAGATGTGGCGGTGTTCAACGGGGAGCCGCACCGGGACGTGAATGATATTGTGAACGTGGCTGGGGTGTTTCATGGCGGGGTGCGGGTAGTTTAGGGGGAATACCCTTCGATTTCGTGGCGGGTCAACGATACGTCCGTGCTTGGATGCTGCTCACGAGGTGTGGGTGGCTTAGGTGTGGTGGCCCTTCGACTTCGTGGCGCGATCAACACTACCTCTGCGCTTGGACGCTTGGAGGCAGTGTTGACCGCGCCACTTCGCTCAGGGCGAACGGAGGGTAGACGGGGCATGGGGTTGCTTGTTTTTTTTCGTGCGGCTTTGGTTGTGTGACAAGAGTTCTGGTGGATGAGGGATCGGTACTATGGCTGAGCTAGGGCGCATTGAGAGGCCGTCTTTGGAGTCGTTTCGTGGGAAGCGGAAGCTGTTGCTGGTGCCGTTGCTGGCCATGCCGCCGGAGGATGCTGTGGATGGGGTTGCCATCGTTGGCAGGTACTGGGAGCAGGTGCAGACACAGGTGACGTCGCTGGAGTTGGGCATCGGGTGGGTGCAGCATGTGTACCACGAGACGCTGCCGGTAGGGGGCGAGGACGGATTGCAGATGCTGGAGGCTTCGGGTGAGATGGGGAGTCACACGCTGGCGCGGACGAAGTGCGCGGCGGGTGCGGTGCTGGAGGAGGCGGAGGATGCTGATACGCTGCTGGAGACGATGGACCTGCAGCGGTGTCTGATGATGCCGTTTGCGTCGCAGAAGGTGGCGGGACAGTTGCAGCAGTGGCTGGGTGATGCGGTGAGGCGCCGGAACGAGCATTTCATCCAGCGGATTGATGAGACGCTTGGGCAGGATGAAGTGGGGCTGCTGCTGGTGAACGAACGGCACCAGTTGCAGTTCCCGCAGGATATTGAGGTGTTCTACGTGGCGCCGCCTGCGCTGGATGAGTACCGGCGATGGGTGGAGGCGTGGATGGCGAAGCAGCGGGCTGCGCAGGCTGAGGCAATGGCGTCGGAAGAGGACTCTTCGGAGCCCGCCTAGCCCCAGTAGAGTCGTGCTAGCGAGTTTGCTGGCGGGCGGTTTCCAGGGCTTCGGGATTGATCATGCGGATGGGGTTGCCGGAGAGGTAGCCCGCTATGTCTTCCACAGTTCCATCGTAGAAAGCGCGCATGCCCTCGACGGTGACGTAGCCGAGGTGGGGTGTGAGGAGGGTGTTGTAGAGCTTGAGGAGGGGGTGGTCTGGTCGGACGGGTTCCTGGTCGTAGACGTCGAGGCCGGCGCCGGCGATGGTGTTGTTCTGGAGGGCGTGTACGAGGGCTGGCTCGTCGACGATGGGGCCGCGGGAGGTGTTGACGAGGTAGGCGGTGGGCTTCATGGAGGCGAGTTCCTGCTGACCGACCAAGCCGCGGGTGCGGTCGCTGAGTTGCAGGTGGATGGTCAGGATGTCGGAGTTGGCGAAGAGTTGGTTCTTGCTGACGAGGGTGGCACCGCACTCGGCGGCGCGTTCGGGGGTGAGGTTCTGGCTCCAGGCGATGACTTCCATGCCAAAGGCGGTGCCGACGGTGGCGACTTGGGAGCCGAGGCGGCCGAGACCCAGGACGCCGAGAACCTTGCCGTTGACGCCCACGCCAACGGTGGACTGCCAGCGGCCGGCGCGGAGGGCGGTCTGTTCCTCGGGGATGTAGCGGAGCATGGACAGGATGATGCCCCAAGTGAGTTCGGCGGTGGGGTAGCCTAGGCCGCCGGTGCCACAGACGAGGATGCCGAGGTCGGTGGCGGCTTGGACGTCGATGGAGGCGTTCCGTGCGCCGGTGGTGACCAGGAGCTTGAGGTCGGGGAGTTGCTCCAGCAGGGTACGGGGGAAGGCGGTGCGTTCGCGCATGATGGAGACGACTTCGCAGCCTTGGAGGCGAGAGGCGAGCTGGCGGATGTCGGAGACGTGCTCGTGCAAGGGCACTGTCTCAGTGCCGGCAGGGAGGGCACTCCAGTCGGCGGCTTGAAGGGCGAAATTTGCGTAATCGTCGAGGATTGCGACTTTGACCAAGGGTGGCCTCCCTTACGTGCTGGCGGCGTCGAAAATCAGGGTGGTGCCGACGGTGTTCTGGACGAAGGCGTCGGGCATGGCTGCAGCGATGCGCTGGGTAGCGTAGAAGCCGGAGCAGTGCTCAGGGACTACGATCTCGGGGTTGATTTCGACCAAGGCGTCTACTACGGGCTGAATCACTGGTTCGAAGGCGCGTCCGTTGAGGTGGATGCCGCCTAGGACGCCGTGGATTTTATCGATGCCCGTCTGGCCTTGGATGTGGCGGATGATGTTAATGATGCCGGCGTGGCCGCAGCCGGTGATGACCACCAAGCCCTTGTCCCTGAGGTTCATGGCCAAGGACTGGTCGTCGTAGACCCACGGGTCGGGCTCCCAATTGCCGTTGACTTCGGCGTGTTGGCCGGGGAGGCCGGGCTCGAACTCGGTGGTACGCTCGATTTGACCTGAGACAAGCACGCGGCGGTCGATGATGAAGCTGGGGCCGCGCTCGATTACGAGTTCAATGTTCTCACGCTCTAGGTCGTTGAGGCTGGGAGGAATCATGTTGGTCTCCCGGCCGTCGGGGGCGATGATCTTGCGCTGGAGGAAGGCGTCGGGATGCAGGATGATGGGCATGCGGGAACTGCCCAGCCTCTTAATCATGCCGAGCATGCCCATGGCGTGATCGGTGTGGCCGTGGCTGAGGACCAGAGCCTGCACTTCGCCGGGGCGCACATCCATGGCGTCCATGTTGTGGAGGGCACCGTCTTCGGTGACGCCGGTGTCGAAGAGGAAGGTGGTCTTCTCGTCGCCCGCGGTGATGGTGATGAGCATCGACACGCCGTGCTCAGCTCTCAGAGCTGGCTTCAGGAAGGGGTCGGCATCTCGGACAGCGCGGCGGGCGATGGCGTTGCCGGGGGTTATGGTGTCGGTGAAGTTGTCCATGAGGCTGAGGACTTCAATCTTGTCCACCGGGGGCAATTCAAGCTCTTGCATCCCGCTTCCTCCATGGGTGGATTGAGTGTTTGCACACGAGGCAGGCCGCCACGGCAGTCTATACCATCGCCCAGATTGGGGCTACCTGCGGGACGGGTTTCTTCGTTTGACGGTGCCGCGGGCCACAAGTAGAATCGGCCCAAGTTCCCGCTAGCTGAAAGCGGCCCAAACCGACTTCGGGAGGATGCCATGGCAACGGCTCTGATTAACGGATGCAATATCTGGTACGAGATGGCCGGGTCGGGCCAAGCTATCATCTTTACTCCAGGAGGACGGTCGCCAGGCAGCATGATGCGGACGATCGCGGACGAGATGTCCTGCAGTTACCGCACGGTGATACATGATCGGCGGAACTGCGGAGCTTCAGACGTGGTCATAGCTGGCGAGGGTTCGGACCAGGAGATATGGGCTGACGACATGGCGGAGATGATCCGCCAATTGGACCTCGGACCTGCTTACCTGAGCGGTTGGTCATCGGGCTGCCGTCTCTCGATTCTCACGGCCATCCGATATCCGGAGTTGGTGAAGGGGTTGCTGCTGGGTTGGGTGACTGGTGGGGCCACTGCTGCGGAGCGACTGGCGTACCAGTATTACGGGCAGTTTATCGAGGCGGCTGAGGCCGGAGGCATGGAGGCGGTGGCGGCTACGGAGTTCTTTGCAGAGCGGATTACCGAGAACTCCAGCAATCGACAGCGATTGCTGAGCATGGATACTGGCGAGTTCATCTCGGTGATGAGCCGGTGGAGCACTTTCTTCACTGAAGGGGCACACCTGCCGGTAATCGGCGCCACGGAAGAGGAGTTGGGAGCTATTCGGGTTCCCACCTGTATCGTGGCAGGCAACGATGAGGTGCACACGCTGACAGCTGCGCAGAACCTGCACAGGCTGTTGCCCCAGTCGGAGTTCCATGATCCTCCGATATCGGTGGAGGAGTGGGAGCGGTTGTGGGTGGGGCCTGCCGAAGATCTGGCGCGAGTACGGGCAGAGCGGGCGGCGCCCATCTTCAAGGAGTTCCTGCAGCGGGTGGAGGTAGCGGAGCCTGTGCCGGGGAATTAGTCATCCAATAGCCCCAGCGAGGTAATAGCATACGAGCGAAGGCAGGCCCCGATGCCGCGATATTGGTTGTTCAAATCAAACCCTAGCACATTCTCTTTCGACGACTTGGTGAACCACAAAAAGACCGGGATCACTGATTGGAATCTTGTGCGGAACTCCGAAGCGCAGGGCCGGCTGCGGGACCAAATCGAGAGGGGCGATGGAGTCCTCATCTACCATAGCAGCACCAACCCGTTGGCGGTCGTAGGTACCGCCGTCGTGGTGCGGGAGGCCTATCCCGACCCCGACGATCCCAAGTGGTCCGTGGTGGACATAAGGGCTTGGGAACGTCTTTCTCAGCCCGTGACTCTGGAGAGCATTAGAGTGACTCCCACCTTAGCGGGGATGGAACTGTTACATCGCGATCAACTATCGGTGCAGTCCATATCTGTACATGAATGGCGGATTATCCGCGAGATGGGCTGTGCGGAGCCTCTGAGTTAACTATCCTGTGCATAGGGGCCCTACAACACCTGCGGATAATCCGCTCGGAGGGTCAACTGGGCCATCATTGCAGGAGGACAATCGCGATGCCACGGTACTGGTTGTTCAAATCGGAGCCCACTGCCTACTCCTTTGACGACTTGGTGAGCGATGGCGTGGCCGAGTGGGATGGAGTGCGCAACTTTCAGGCGCGCAACCTGCTGCGTGATGAAATCAAGGAGGGGGACGGGGTCCTCTTCTACCACAGCAGCGCGAAGCCCATGGCGGTCATAGGCACGGCAGTGGTGGTGCGTGATGGTTACCCCGACGCCACTGCTGCGGACCCGAATTCATTGCATCCGGACCTGAAGCACACGGCTGAGAACCCCATCTGGTACATGGTGGACATAAGCGCAAGGGAGCGCTTCTCACAGCCGGTGACGCTGGCGACCGTCAAAGATACGCCGACGTTGGCAGGGATGATGCTGGTGCGCCGAGGGGCGCGGCTCTCGGTGCAGCCTGTCACGGAAGAGGAGTGGGGGATCATCCGGGAGATGGGCGGCCCGGAGCCTCTGAATTGACTGAGACACATAGCAGTGGAGATTGGGAATGTCCCGGTCTCTTATGCATGAAGCATCCAGTTGGATCTAGTAACTTGTGCCCCTGCCAAATGGGAAATGAAGGAGATTGCCATGCCCGCCGCTCGCGGACCCTTGGATGTCAACACCGTCCCCGAGCCGCCGTTCTTGGAGCGGGACGGACTGAAGTTGAGCCATAGCATGGTAGGCAAGGAGTTTTCAGGTGACTTGGTGGGTACCTCGGAAGCAAGGATGATAGCCTCCTTCACAGGCACTCCCGGTTCAGCAGGTTACGTGGCAATTGAACACTTCACGGGCTCGTTGAGCGGGAAAACGGGCTCCTTCGTGCTGCAACACAGCGGGATAATGAACAGGGGTGACGCTAAGCTTATGGTCATGGTCGTGCCGGACTCTGGTACTGGAGAGTTGGTCGGCATCTCGGGCACATTAGAGATTGACAACGACGATGGTCAGCACTCTTACGTCCTCGAGTACGACTTCGCCTGAGCCTGCTAGCTGGGGCGGTGTTGAAGGAGAGGGAAGAGACCAACGCTCGACCTTGGCGGCGTCTGGCAACCTAGCTGGGTATCGTAGGCCGCGTCCTTCGGCAAAGCCTGTCGCGGAAGGCGAATGGTGGGTCATCCGGGAGATGGATGAGCAGAGCCCATTGGGCTAGTCCTTCTGGGCGAGGTAGTCCGTGCGCGACGCGTCGTAGTCTGATTGGCGCGTGAACTGCGCCATCATGTCTGGTGGAGCCGTCCTATCACCCAAGTCCGCAGGGGAGCCACCATCCTTGAGGTGCTTCAAGGTTTCGTACACTGCACGGACTGCTGCTTGGAAGGGCATGTGGCCTTGCAGGGCGATGCGCACTCCGTTGGCGGCCAGGTCGGAGGGCCTGCCTAGGGAGGGCGGGGCCCCTCCGAGGAGAATGGGCAGCGAGGTGACTTCGCGGATGGCTTGGAGTTCCTCAGGTGAGCGCAGACCGGCGAGGAATATGCCATCCACTCCCGTCTCGGAGTAGGCCTTGACGCGTCGAACCGTTTCCTCGAGCCCGACGATGCGTATGCCACTTGTGCGCCCTAATATGGCCATGGAGGAGTCCTGACGGGCGGCCAAGCCACCCTTCAGCTTGCCGATCATCTCGTCTTGAGATATGAGGGTCTCGCCGGACTGTCCATAAGGGGGAGGCAAATGGGTGTCTTCGATAGTCATGCCGGAGATACCAGCGTGTTCCAACTCCTCGACGGTGCGCATGACGCCAAGGGCGTTGCCGTAGCCATGGTCGGCGTCCACCATGAGGGGGATATCGGCGGCGCGCAGGATGCGCCGTATCTGGTCAGCGAACTCGCTGAGGGTGAGGACAACGTAGTCTGGAGCGCCCAAAACGGTGGCGGAGGCGATGGAGCCAGCAAACATGCCGACGCGGAAGCCTAGGTCCTGAGCGATACGACCCGATATGGGGTCGAACACTGAGGCAGGGTGGACACATTCGTTGCCTTCCAAGACCTCTCGATAGCGCTTCCGTTGATCGGCGACCGTCATTCTGTCCTCCTTCTGTCCCCCCTGGTTGGAAGAAACGTGGCCATTCTAGCAGACCATTTCTGGGACTTGCGCTTGAACGACTCAGTGCCGTTTGGTTGACGTCGCAACTCCTTCCAACCTAGAGTATGAGTAAGACGCTATAGTAAGGTGAATCAAATTACCCGGAGCGGATGGCTACAACGCCATGTGCTACTGGCAGCCATCCTCATTCCCCTCATCTCGGTCTTGATGGGTTCATGGATTGAGCAGGCTGCGATATGGACGGACAGTTGGCGGCAAGTTCTGAAAACTGCTGGGACGATGAGTCCGTTTGCGGCATCGGTACACACCCTATTGACGTTAGCGGTTGAAAGGGTCGGAGGCATCATGTTCAAGGCATGGGAAGAACATAAGGAAAGAATGGCAGAGATGCGAAGGCGCGGCTTAGAAGAAGGCCGCGAAGAAGGCCGCGAAGAAGGCAGAGCAGAAGGCCGTGAGGAGGGCCGTGAGGAGGGCCGTGAGGAGGGGCGGGCCGCGGCCGTAGCCGAGTATGAGCACATATGGGAGAGGGCGCGCCGGGCAGTGATGGAAAAGACCGGCGAAGATTTGGACGTGTTACTTAACGGCAAGCACGCGGACTCAGAGCAGTGTTAGTCTGCCTCAAGCATGCTCCTAGCCACTGATCCGGAGTCCATAGCCTATTTTCGAACTTGGACGGGCATTTCCTCCTTTCCTCCTTCTCCATCATTCTCCTTTCTCCTTATACACATGTTGCCCCCTCACCTTACAGGTCTTATGATTAGGCGTGTGCTATGAAGGGGGCTGGCTGGCCAGATGTTCGTCGACATGCATTGTCACTCCGTCTCCTCGGATGATTCCCGGGCGACGGTTGAGGGTTACCTGAAGTGGATACAAGTTCTTCGCAAACGTGGCCATAGCGTCGACGCCATCGTCCTCACAGAACACCGCAAGTTCGACAACGACTTCGACTACTCGACCCTCGGCAGCCAGTACGGCGTGCTGGTGATGAAGGGCTCGGAACTGGACACTGCCTGCGGGCATTTTCTCGTGTACGGCGTCAACCCGCAGCTCCAAGCCGCGATAGACTTTGCGAACGTGCGCATGGACCCGCTGGAACTGATTGAGGCGGCTTCGGCCACTGGGGCCATCGCCATTCCGGCGCACCCTGGCCGAGCCGGAATTGGTCTGTGCGAGTTCATTGAGCAGGGGAAGACCTTCAGTAGCCTAGGTATCGTGGAGACGCATAACGGAGGTAGCCGTCGCGGTGAGAACGAACGAGCCCAAGAGCTTGCCCAGTCGGGTGGGCTGATGGGCATCGGCGGTAGCGATGCCCACTTGGTGAGCAACATCGCCACCTGCCTCACCTCCTTCCCCAAGGACATCGCGAACGAGAGCGAGTTGGTGGAGGCGATAATGGCCGGCACGTTCTCTCCGATTAGACTGGAAGATATGCTAGGCGGGAGCGAAGAATGACCACGCCGGATTTGGACTTCGACCGCTCGTTGTTAGGCAAGGAGCATCATGCGGGGCCTTTTCAGGTCACCCGTGAGTTGATCGATGGGTTCTGCAGCACTTTGGGTGAAACCAATCCTCTCTACCTCGACGAGGATGCAGCCCGCGGTGCTGGATACGAGGCAGTGCTGGCCCCCAACTCCCTATGCACCCTGTTCGTTCACGATGTGGTGCTGCCTGACATAAAGCTGAACTTCGGCAGTGGAAGGGTTCACGCGGGGCAGGTGCTGGAGACACTGGGGCCTATTCAGGCTGGAGACTCGCTCACTGCAGCGTCCCGTCTAAAGGAAGTGTACGCGAAGACGGGACGCACGGGCACCATGGTATTCATCGTCTGGCAAACGGTCTTTTCCAACCAGCATGGGCAACCGGTGGCGGCGGTAGAAGAGTCCTACGCCGCGCGAGAGTAGGTCATGGCAGAGCTTTTCTACGAAGATGTTGACCTTGGAGATGAACTCGGCCCCTTAGAAAGACACCCAACCACGGAAGCGGTGCGCACTTTCTGCGAGCTATGGGGCAATCCGGGCCCCAACCGGTTTGTGGACCCGGAAGTGGCGAGAGGTCTGGGGCAGCCTGGGCCAATTGTTCCTGGTGTGATGAGCGTGGCGCTGATGTCGCAGCTTTTCACCCAATGGGGACCACCACAGATATTGAAGAAGATTGATGTTGTGTTCCGGCAGCCCGTTCTGCACGCGCCCGTAAAGATTGTGGCTTTGGTCACCGACAAGCGGGAAGAGGACGGGGAGAGGCTGGTGGATTGCGACGTCCACCTCACCAACCTTGATGGCGACCGTTTGGCAGGAGGGAAGGTGATCCTCTCCCTGCCCAGCCGCGAAGGCTGAGAGCATGCCCCCTGCGGGTAAGCCTGAGGACTTTGTCGCAGCCATGTTGCGGGATGGGCTGGATACGCGCACTGTTGGCCATCCTGTTCTTTTACACCCCGAGTTGGACTCCACTATGGACGAAGTTGCGCGCTTGTCTGATGGCGGGGCGAAGGAAGGGACAGTAGTCGTTGCCGAGGTACAGACGGCGGGGCGGGGCCGGTTCGGCCGGACGTGGGTCTCCCCTGAAGGTAACCTATGGGTATCCATTCTGCTGCGTCCCTCATTGGACTCCCTGCGTTGGCTGAGTGTGCTGGCAGGTATAGCGGCAGCGCGCGCTATTGCGTCCGCGGCTGGTCTGGAGGTCACGCTGAAGTGGCCTAATGATGTGCGTATCAGGGGGCGGAAGGTTGGGGGAGTGTTGGTGGAGAACTCGCTATCGGGCAGCGAGGTGCGTCACGCAATCATCGGTATCGGGATCAACGTAGCCTTGGACACATCGACCGATTTCCACCTTGCCTCTACTGCCACGGCACTGAACCGGGAATGCGAGGGGCCTGTGTCCCGTGCGGCTTTACTGCGCCATCTGCTGGAAGAGGTGGACAGACTATACGAGTCACTCATGGCTGGCGAAACCCCTTTGGAAGAGTGGCGTGGCCTTCTGGATACTCTGGGCAAAGAGGTAGTCGTACGAGACGTGACCGGCTCGGACAGCTTGGACGGCTCCTACAGGGGGGTCGCAGAGGATGTGGATGTCTCTGGGAACCTGTTGCTGCGCCTGCCGGACGGGGGTCTCATTACGCTTGCTGGCGGGGAAGTTACGATTCTGGAAGCCCCTGCTTTTGTTTACATCAAGCCCGGCCAACCTAGGAGGTAGGCATGTTGGAGGCGCTCTCTCTGGATGGTCGCGCCGTTATCATCACCGGAGGAGGCACAGGTCTGGGCCGGGCGATGGTGCGGGCCCTCTCACGGGCTGGAGCGGACTTGGTGATCGCAGCGCGTCGTGTGGGACCTATTGAGGAGGCTGCTGAAGAGGCGAGGGCGCTGGGGCGGAAGGCCATCGCAGTAGCAACCGATGTTACTGACTCGTCTGAAGTGGACCGGATGGTGGCCACCACGTTGGACGAACTGGGCAAGGTGGACGTGCTCATCAACAACGCCGGCATGACACAGCAAAATGTACGCAAGCCTATTTGGGAGATATCGGACGATGACTGGCGTGTGGGCATGGACACGAACCTGAGCAGCGCCTTCTACTGCTCACGAGCCGTATCCAAGCACATGGTGGACCGCGGCAGTGGCAAGATCATCAATGTGGCGTCCGGTTTCGGTCTGCGGGGCGGGCGGGATATCTGGATGTACTGCTGTGGCAAGGGCGGCATGGTGCAGTTGACCAGGGTGCTGGCGTTCAATCTGGCGCGTTACGGTGTGACCGCCAACACCATCATCCCAGGGTTCATACCGACGGTGGGCACGGACGATATGCGGGAGAGCTTACCGCGGGGGGGTGCGAACATACCCATCGGGAAGCTGGGCAAGCCGGAGGACATGGGCCCCATAGCCGTCTTCCTCTCATCAACGGCATCGGACTATATGAACGGCGAGATGTTCACGTTGGACGGGGGCGGATTGGCAGCTGGGATGGCCCCTGCAGGATACGAACCCTTGGTCCCCATGGAGGCGTAGGTTTGCCGGTACTGGAAGAGTTCCGCTTGGACGGGAAGACTGCGCTGTTGGCGGGCAATGCTGGGGGTTACCTGCCCCACCTTGCCGAGGCGCTGGCGGAGGCTGGCGCGCATGTGGCGGTCGCAGCAACCCGTCAGGACTTGGCGACCACGGCTGCGGAGAGCGCAAGGAAGCACGATTCTGGGGCTCTGGCCATAGTTCCGGACCTGAGCAGCCCTGACGGCGTGGAGCAGGTTGTCTCGCAGTTAACTGCCGATGGGGGCGCCATCGACATTCTGGTGAACAGCTTCCGCACTGAGTATTTCAGGCCACTGTTGGAAACGCCGGTGAGCGAACTGGGCGTCATGTTTGGAAGTGATATCAGACCGGTGCTGTTTCTGTGCCGGGCTGTGGGTGCGGGTATGGTCGAGCGGCAGTCGGGACGCATAGTGAACATAACGTCGGTGCTGGCTGACCGCGCCATACCTAATTCTGTGGCCACCTCCCTCTCGCAAGGGGCAGTGCTGCAGTTGACTCGCGCTCTCGCCTTGGAGTGGGGACGGAGCAACGTGAGGGTCAACGCCATCGGCTTGGGCTGGTTCTCCGAGTCGGATGCCTCTGCGGAGGAGCAGCAGCAAGAACAGCTGGTTCGCTACATCCCGCTGCGGAGGCGGGGGCACCCTCGGGACATCGCACCGTTGCTGGCCTACTTCTGCTCCGATGCCTGCGACTACACCACGGGGCAGCCGGTGTACATCGATGGCGGCCTCATGGCGCGGCCTTAGCCGTTTCGTCGTAGCGAATCTCGTTGAACCCAAGCGAGGCACTGCTGTAGAATGGCGCCAGTGAATGCTGTCCAACGAGTGCGGACTCTCCCGGGTATGCGGGACTTGGCGGAAGCCAGTTGGTGGCGTTCAAGATGGGCCGAAGACCGGCTACGAGAGTACTTCCTCCTCTACGGGTACCAAGTTCTAGCGCCTCCCATCCTCGAATATACCGAACTGTTCCTGCGCAAGTCGGGAGGGCAGCTCGCCTCCCGCATGTACACTCTCACCGATCCAGGCGGCAACCTTGTCAGTATGCGCCCTGAGTTCACATGCTCAATCATGCGCCACTTGGTGGAAGAGGACGATTGGGCAGGACCACAGAGGTTGCAGTACTGCGGGCCTGTCTTCCGGTACGACGAGGAACAGCGGGGGCTGCGCCAATTCACCCAAGTGGGGGCCGAGTTGCTGGGAGTGGGAGGTCCGATGGCAGATGCCGAGGGTCTAACCCTAGCCAGAGGCGCGCTGTCCGCATTGGAACTGGACGATGTGCATCTGACGCTGGGAGACATCTCGGTGCACCGGGTGTTGCTGGAGGCCTGCGGGCTTTCCGATCGGGCTATCGCCTTCGTTTTGGGCGCGCTGCAAGAGTTGGAGCGCGGAACCGATGCTACGGAGCAGACATGGCAGCAGGCCGACAAGCTGGGCCTGTTGGCACCCGATGGCCGTAGTGGGCAACTGCCTGCGTTCATCCGAGAGATGAATGGGGCGGATGCGCGGGAGTTACTGCGGGGCATGCTGGAACTGACCGGTTCCGAAGAAGGGACGGTGGGGCAGCGTACTTCCGATGAGGTGGTGGACCGGATGCTGCGCAAGGCGCAGGCTGCGGATGACCCTGTGCGTCTGAAGAACGGTATGGAGGCGGCCACCGCGCTAGCCGCAATCAAGGGACATCCGGCAAAGGCCCTGGCAGATGCGGGAGCGCTATTAAGGGACTATGGGGCTAACATTTCCCACCTCGACGGCTTGGCCCGCTCACTGGAACTGTTGGACGACGCTGGCCCTGAATCGGGATGGGTGCAACTGGACTTTGGGCTGGCGCGGGAACTGGCCTACTACACGGGTATCATCTTCGAAGTGACAGCCGGGAAGAGCGGTGCTTCGCTAGGCGGAGGAGGCAGGTATGACGGGCTGGCGCGGGCGCTGGGCTCGTCGATCGACATGCCTGCGCTTGGGTTTGCCTACTCCCTGGAGACTGTCCTAGATGATATGCCCAACTCCGGTGAGGACCAAGCCTCATCATCTCCAATGACATACATATGGCCCACGGGAGACGCGGCATACCGGCCTGCCCTCGACGTTGCATCGGAACTGCGCGAGCACGGGCGTCCTGCGTTAATCGAGGTCTCTTCTCGTGACTTGGCAGGAGCTGTCGCCTTTGCTCGCAGCCAAGGCTATCCTTCAGTGCTGGCGGTAGATGCGGATGGCACAACCACAACACACGCAGCTGGCTAACCACCACGACGGGCTGCGGCTGGTCCTGCCCAGTGACGGCGACCTGTACGACGGTTGCATCGCCTTCATGCGCTCCTGCGGGATGCCGGTAGAGAGGCAACGGCGACGCTACACCGCTGACATCTCCGCTGTTAAAGGGGCAGTAGCACTGTTCCAGCGCACTGCCGACATCACTCAGAAGGTGGAGGAGGGCAGTGCGGAACTGGGCGTCGTCGGGTTCGACCGCTTCCTTGAGTACCGACGCGAGGGCACCCCTGTGGTCTGCTTGGTGGAGGACTTGGGGTTCGGGCGATGTGAGCTTGTAATCGCCGTGCCCGATGGGTGGCTTGACGTGTCCGGCATAAGCGACCTCGCCGACCTGGCTGTGGAGTTCCGCCAACAGGGGCGTCAATTACGCATTGCCACGAAGTACCCTCGGGTAGCTCAACGCTTCCTCTATTCCCACGGGATTTACTACTTCACCTTGGTGCAGGCCAGTGGCAGCCTGGAGGCGGCGCCTGCGGCTGGGTACGCCGATCTCATCGTGGACCTAGTGTCCAGTGGCATGACGTTGCGGGACAACAGGTTGAAGACCTTGGACGATGGGACGATTCTAGACTCCAGCGCCTGCCTGGTGGGCAACCGTGAGCTTATCCGACGCTCGGAAAACACCATCCAGATCGCTCGGGCGATTCTAGAGACCATTGAGGGTTACCTGAAGGCCCGGCCCTATTTCCGACTGACGGCTAACGTACACGGAGAGTCCGCCGAGGCTATCGGGACGCATATCCTTTCAAGGCCGCACTTGGCGGGTCTACAGGGGCCCACTGTTGCTCCGGTATTCAACCTAGACGAACCCGACTGGTATGCCGTGAGCCTGCTGGTGCCACGGGAGCGGCTACTGGAAGCCGTGGACCACCTGCGCAACTCAGGTGCCACGGATATCGCAGCGTCCCAAGTCAGCTACCTGTTCAAGGATGAGTGCGGTAGTTTTCGCAGTCTGCTAGAATCTGACAATGCCTAACCTACCTGCACATATTCAACTTGCACAACATGCGGCGGCGCGGTTGGATCATGCGGTGCTGAAGACCCACGAAGGAGCATTCCTGCTCGGGGCGACCACTCCCGACATCCGGGCCATGGCAAAGTGGCCACGCGAGCGGACTCACTTCGCCCCACTCTCCGTGGAGGAGGTGGGCGCCGGAGCGCGGGCCATGTTCGAAGCTAACCCGCATCTGCTGAAGTCGGCAAACGCCAACGACCCGACGCGCGCCTTCGTCTCGGGCTACATCAATCATCTCATCGCTGACGAGACGTGGATCTGCACCGTGTACCGGCAGTTCTTCGGGGGTGGCGATACACCTGAGGGCAAGGTTCAAGGGAACATGTGGGACCGGGCCATGCAACTGGATATGGACCGTGAGGCCAAGGCCGATGAGCAAGAGGTGCAACGAGTCACCGAGATGCTGGAGGGCGCCGAGGCAGGCGTGGACATCGGGTTCGTCGAGTCCGAAACGCTGGCCGAGTGGCGCACCTGGGTGCAGCGGTTCAATAGCTGGGAGTTCAGCTGGGAGCGTCTGTCTCGCGCCCTACGTCGTATGTACGGAGAGGACGAGCAAGCCCTAGCGATGGCCGAGGAATTCATTGAGAACATGCCGCATAGCCTAGATAGGGTCTACGAACTAGTGACGCCCCAGCGCATCGCTTCCTACCGCGAAGAGGCGATCACATCATCGATGGGGCTCATAGAGGAGTATCTGGATGCGTCTGCAGGTAATTGAAGGGCTGGATAAGTCACGACAGGCCCTGCAACGCACGGACCCACTGGACACCTCGTCAGTGCCTGAGGAAGTGCTGGAGCGGAACGCAGAGCTTTTCGGCGAGCGTCTATCCCCGCTGGAAGCGGTGCAGCGAATCCTGAGTGATGTACGCAGGGACGGGGACCAAGCCCTCAAGCGATACACCAAGCTTCTGGACGGTGTGGAACCAGGGCTATTGGAGGTTGGCCGGGAGCAGTTGGATGCTGCTCTTGATGCCCTTCCGGATGACCTGCGTCGCTCGCTGGAGATAGCCGCCGAACGCATCGAAGCCTTCCATCAGGAGTGTATGCCCCGCCGTTGGCTGGACATGGACAAGGGGCTGGGAGAGTTCACCATCCCCTTGGACCGGGTCGGCATCTACGCTCCTGGGGGCAAGGCGGCCTACCCTTCCACCGTATTGATGACGGCGATCCCTGCCAAGGTTGCCGGGGTGAAAGAGGTGGTGCTGGCAAGCCCGCCGCGCGACGGTAATGTCCCGAGCCCGATAGTGCTGGCAGCTGCTGCTCTCTCCGGTATCGACCGAGTGTTCGCGGTGGGAGGACCCCAAGCTATCGCTGCCATGGCATACGGTACGGAATCCGTTCCCGCTGTCGACCTGATATGCGGACCAGGCAACCAGTTCGTGGCCTTGGCCAAGAGGCTGGTGTTCGGACAGGTGGGCATTGACGGGATATTCGGGCCTACTGAGACCTTGGTAGTGGCGGATGGGGCGGCACCGCCTGCTTTCTGCGCAGCCGACCTGATTGCACAAGCTGAGCACGACGAGATGGCTGTGCCCATACTAGTCACCACATCGCCTGAGCTGGTGGATGCCATCGGCGACGAACTGGACCGTCAGCTTCCATCGTTGGAGCGGCAGGCCTTGGCTGTTGCCTCGCTGGAGCGACAGGGCAAGATACTGCTGGTTGATACCATTGAAGAGGCAATAGAACTGGCGAACTTCCTAGCGCCGGAGCACCTGTGCCTGATGTTGGAGAACCCTTGGAATTGGGCAGGGAAGGTGCGCAACGCCGGAGGACTCTTCCTGGGTCACTACTCTCCGGAGGTGATGGGCGACTATGTGGCTGGGCCCAGCCATGTGATGCCCACGGGTGGCTCGGCGCGGTTCAGTTCGGCGTTGGGCGTACACCAGTTCCTGCGCACCATGCCGGTGGTAGGACTGCCTCCCAAGGAGTTCTCCCGGTTAGCTGAGCCGGCAACCCACATCGCATTGGGTGAGGGTCTCTCAGCCCATTCCCATGCCATTCAGGTCAGGGTAAGGAGCCTGCAGCAGGCAGACGCGTCATGAATCTGGATCCCACTCGGCGGATGGTGGGCCACATCCGCGCCCTGAAGACCTACGAAGGGGTCGATCCCACGGAGGTTCTGGCACAGCAGGCTGGCATACCCCTGGACGAGGTGATCCGGCTGAACGGCAATGAGAACCCCTTTGGTCCGTCCCCCCGGGTGGCCGAAGCCCTTGCATCCTACCCGTACTACAACCAATATCCCGACCCGGACCAACGCAGCCTGCGTGCAGTGTTGTCTGACTACCTTGAGGTCGACGCGGACCGGATAGTAGCGGGCAACGGCAGCGACGAGCTTATCGACATGGTGCTGCGGATCTTCTTGGAGCCGGGACAGAAGGTCATAGACCCCACGCCGACCTTCGGTATGTACCGCTTCAGCACTGCGGTGTGTGGCGGTGAGGCAGTGCCGGTGCCACGCAATGAGATTTTCGATGTGGATGTCGACGAGATAGAGCAAGTTCTCGACGACGACACGAAGGTCACCTTTCTCGCATCGCCCAACAACCCCACTGCCAACATTGCTCAGGAATGGCAGGTGCGCCGTCTACTCGACACTGGTCTGATCGTCGTAGTGGACGAGACGTACCACGAGTTTTGCGGCCAGACCCTCATACCCCTGCTGGAGGAGTACCCCAACCTCATCATCTTGCGAACCTTCAGCAAGTGGGCTGGTCTAGCGGGTTTGCGCATCGGCTTGGGGATCATGGACCCCAACCTGGCACGGATCATGATGGGGATGAAGTCACCCTACAACGTCAATGTGGCAGCGGAGGCAGCCTTGACCGCATCGCTGCAAGACCGCGATGAGTTACTGCGCAGAGTCGAGTGCATCGTGGAGGAGCGGGACAGGCTGTTTGCCAAGCTGCAGGCCCTTCCGGGGGTGACGCCGTGGCCCTCCCAAGCCAACTTCATCCTGACCCAGCTACCCCAAGGCCTGGGCAAGGAGTTGTTCGAGGGACTAGCCCGCAAGGGTATATTCGTGCGCCATTTCGGTGGCAGCAGGCTGGAAGATTTCGTACGCATCAGCGTAGGCTTACCGCACCAGACTGATGCTGTGATTTCGGCTCTGGAGAGCCTGTTGCCGTAGACTTCCTGGGAAAGAGTAATCCCATGACCATGCGCGAAGCCACATTGGAACGACAGACCTCGGAGACGCAAATCTCTCTGCACCTGTGCCTAGATGGGCAGGGGATACACCAGGTCGCCACGGGCAACGGGATGCTGGACCATATGGTGCGGCAGTTGAGTCGCCACGGGCTCATCGACATAACCCTGAGCGCCCACGGCGATGTAGAGGTGGGCTGGCACCACTTGGTGGAGGACACAGCAATTACGCTGGGCAGGGGCTTTCACCAAGCCTTGGGCGATGGCCGGGGTATCCGACGCATGGGGCACGCCATCGTTCCACTGGACGAGACGCTGGCAATGGTGGCTGTGGACTTGAGCGGGCGAGGGTACGCCTCCATCGACATGAACTTGGACGGGCAGATGGTGGAAACACTGCCGGGCGATCTTCTGCACCACTTTCTAGAGAGCTTTGCGGTGGAAGGCCGGATGAACCTGCACGTCAAGGTGCTGTCGGGACGCAACGGCCACCACAAGGCGGAAGCTGTCTTTAAGGCGCTGGCCCGCGCTCTGCGAGATGCCGTGGAAGCAGACCCACGTGCAGTGGGCGAGGTACCCAGCACCAAGGGCACAATCGCGGGCTAGTGGTGGTGGCCCCCCGGCTGGCCTAGCTCTTCCAACTCGAAGCGGTACTCTTCGATCACGGGGTTGGCCAGCAGTTGACGACACATTTCATCGACTCTTTCCATGGCTTGATGGACGTGACGGTCGGTGACCTTTACCTCGATGTACTTGCCCACACGCACTGAGTCCACCGTCTTGAAGGAAAGGTCTTTCAGGCCTGCAAGGACGGTCAGTCCTTGGGGGTCATTGACCGTAGGCTTCAGGCTGATGAATATCTTGGCGAGGAACATGGTGTTGTTTACTGCTCCATGGCGTCTTGGGGGCCACCGCAAGGGATGCCACGGCCCACACTCTGGGTCTCTGCGCTGAACCGATTTCCGCGGTAGGCATCGTAGAAGGCCTTGATTCGCTCCTCATCCACTCCGTCGAAAACGTCTAGTACACCCCATGCGCTCATGGCCACTTGCCCCTCCTGAATCTGGTCGTAATAGCGGGTGACGAGCCATTGTTCATAGTCTCTCAGGCTCACGTGCACTTGTTGCAGACGGTCTACGTCCTCCTGGTTGGGCAGGTTGTAGCTCATTACGATGTTGCCGTGCTCCAGATTGTGCACCAAGGCGCGGTCTGGGACGCCTTCCCGATCTGTTATTGGGTCGACATAGTCTGGCGGGTAGAAGCCACAGGTCTCCGGCCTGCCTAGGTGGGGTCCCGATGTCGGTGGAACCGTAGAGTATTCCGGGAAGTCGGGATCAGTATCAAACAGGTGACGCGAGTCCTCCGAACCCTCTGGATACAGCCGCCCTGCTATGATCGTATCTTCGGGCAGAAGCATGCGAGCTTGTACCTGACCTACACCATCTTTGTATTCGTCGGTACCGCGACCTGGGCCGGGCAAGATGCCCAGAAGGCCCTCTACCACAAATGCTCCTATGATGACGACGGCTAGGAACCCGGCTATAGCATAGATGAGCCAGCGACGGGTGCGTCGTCCTCTGCCAAGACTCATGGGTCCTCGGAGTCCGCCGGGTGGGATCTCGGAAATTCCTCCGGCAGAAGTCCTACCGCTTCTCCTTCGCCTCTGGGGCCTGCGGGGTCGGGGCAAAATGTGCTCCTTGTGTCTGGGCTCTCACCCGATTGGCATTGGGGCTGAGGTTGTAGGTACGGGTCAGGTCAGTTCTTGCCCAGTGAGGCGGCGGTAGACCTCCACGTATCGCTGGGTAGTCATCTCCACCACATCGTCGGGCAACTCAGGGGCGGGAGGCTCGTGGTCCCAGCCTTCATTGTCCAGCCAGTCTCGCACGAACTGCTTGTCGAAGTTGGGTTGGGAGCGACCTGGTTGGTAGCCCTCGGCATCCCAGAAACGGCTGGAGTCGGGTGTCAGCATCTCATCGATCACTGTCAGGCGGCCACCGACCAGACCGAACTCAAGCTTGGTGTCAGCCAGAAGGATACCGCGCGAGAGGGCATACTCGAGGCAGTGGTTGTAGATGTCGATACTCTGGGTCTCCAGCTCCTGGGCCAGCTTGGGACCGACCATTTCGACCACCTGCGATATGGGCATGTTTTCGTCGTGCCCTTCCTCGGCCTTGGTGGTTGGGGTGAAAAGGGGCTTGTCCAAGCGCTGGCCTTCCTTAAGGCCAGGGGGCATCTGGTGACCGAATACAGTGCCACCCTTTCGGTACTCAGCCCATGCGGAGCCTGCTAGGTAGCCACGCACGATGCATTCGATATCAATGCGTTCGGCACGGCGCACGACCATGGCCTGCTGGGCCAAACCCTCTGGCAGGTCGGCCAAGAAGGGGTATTTGCTGCGGGCCTCCGGGTCGTCGGCTATGCTCAGGTAGTGGTTAGGACACAGGAAGCCGGTGCGTTGGAACCAGAAAGCGGACAGAGTGTTGAGCACTTTGCCTTTTCGCGGGATGCCTGTGGGCAGTACCACATCGAAAGCGGATATGCGGTCCGTAGCCACCAGCAGCATGGTGTGGTTGTCCAACTCGTAGGTGTCCCTCACTTTGCCCCGGTGGATAAGACCGGGCAAGTCGGTATACATAACGGGCACCGCGTACCTCCAAGCGTTGGGTATTGGTCTGAGGGTTGAAACTAGGATTGTAGAGCGGGACTATATTCAGCTTGCTGTCACCTCGCGTTGCAACAGGCCCACTCGCTCGAAGCTCTCATCAGTGTATCGCAGGTAGTATGAGTAGTCGAACAGTCCCTCCAGTTCGACTTCGGACAGGCGGTCTTTAACCTCGGCGCTGGACTTGATGAGTTGGCGGAAGTCCAGTTCTTCGTCCCAGCACCGCATCGAGTTGTCTTTCACAATCTGGTAGGCGCTCTCCCGCGACAGCCCCTTCTCCACAAGGGCCAGCAGGACCCGCTGACTGAACACCAAGCCCTGCGTGCTTTCCAGGTTGTGCCACATGCGTTGCGGATAGACCCTCATACCGTCGGCCACATGCCTGAACAGGTCGAGGATGTAGTCGAGAGCCAGGCAGGCGTCGGGGAGTATCAGCCTTTCGGCGGATGAATGGCTGATGTCACGCTCGTGCCAGAGGGCCACGTTCTCCATGGCAGTAAGGCTATAGCCCCGAATCAGGCGGGCCAGACCGCACACTCGCTCCGTGAGTTCGGGGTTGCGCTTGTGGGGCATGGCAGAGGAGCCGGTCTGTCCAGCCCCGAAAGGCTCCTCGACTTCCCGGACCTCAGTGCGCTGTAGCGAGCGTACTTCGGTGGCAAACTTCTCCAGAGAGCTGGCGATGAGGGCAAGGGTGACCACAAAGTGGGCGTGACGGTCTCGCTGGACTATCTGGTTGGAAACCGGCTCGGGCTTCAGGCCCAACTCATGGCAGACACGCTGCTCGATAGTTGGCGGCACAGTGGCGTGAGTGCCCACAGCTCCTGAAATCTTGCCCACGGATATACTCTCGACGGCCTGCTCCAAGCGCTCTCTCTGCCTGTTTATCTCGTCCCACCACAGAGCCAGCTTCAGCCCAAAGGAGATGGGTTCAGCATGCACACCGTGGGTTCGACCCATCATCGGGGTGTCTTTGTGCTCCAAGGCTTGGCGTCGCAGCACTTCGGACAGGTCATCCATGTCACGGAGAAGTATCCGGGAGGCCTCAATCATTTGGAGAGCGAGGGCCGTGTCCATGACATCGCTGGATGTGAGTCCTTGGTGAACCCAGCGCCCCTCTTCGCCCAACTCGGCAGTCACAGAAGAGATAAAGGCGGTAACGTCGTGGCGCGTACGCTGAAAGGCCTCGTCCATGCGCTGGGGGTCGAAGCGGGCACGGCGCAGGTTCTGCATGTCCTCCGCAGGGATGACCCCTTCGTCGGTCCATGCCTGGCAGGCCGCTAACTCCACTTCCAACCACTTGGCGTACTTGTTGTCATCAGACCACACCCGCTTCATCTCGGGGCGACTGTAACGGTCGATCATCGGGGTCTCACCTCGTCACCGCTCACCTAGGACGGATTCTTACCTTGTCTGATTTTCAGCTGGGCTAGGACTTGGTGGAAATCTTCAAATTCCTGGTACGCCACACCTTCGTTATCGCACTTCTCTACGAGATGGCTGCGAGCGAAGACCACGTCGGCTTTGGACGCGGGGCAGAAGTCGGACGTGCCGTCGCCAACGTATGCAATGTCGTAGCCAGCCCGCCGGTAGGCCCAGATGGCAACGCACTTACATGTGCCCCACTTGGTGCACCCATCCCATGTATGGGGATAACGGTAGCTGATGCCGTCCGGGGTGAAGTTTGTTTCTACTGAATAGATGGGAACGGGACCAATTTCTTCCCGTTGAAGGATCGCTTCAATATAGAAGTCCAAGCCAAGACTGGCAATAGCCAAGGGGATGCCCGCCTCTTGGCAGTGCCGCCAGAATTGATGAAAGCCATCACGTACCACGGTCTCAGTTTCAGCGTAGCGACACATCTCCTCTTCCGTGGCAGTCACAGCATTGAAGGACTTCTCTTGGTACTGGCGGAAATCGATCTCGCCAGCCCGCAACTGCTTCCGCAGTTCCTCCCACTTGCCATGTCCGAACCGGTCAAGCAGCAGCTGTGCCACGTTCTGCAAGGCAATGGTGTCGTCGAAGTCGCAGAGGACTGCCAGCGGGCGACTAGCCTTCCCGTTGTTTCTGCCGGTACTCGCCATACGCTTTCTTAATCTCGTCGTACTTCAGGCCGAGGATGGAGGCTGCCATGAAGGCGGCATTACGGGCGCCCCAGTTACCCACGGCCATACATCCCACGGGAACGCCCGGGGGCATCTGCGCTATGGCCATCAGAGCATCGATTCCCTTGAGGTCACTGGATGCCACCGGAACCCCCAAGACGGGCAAAGTGGTCCATGCCGCGATGGCGCCTGGCAGGGCTGCCGAGCCTCCCGCCAACCCGATAAACAGTTCCACTCCACGCTCGGGGGCCTCTTCCACGTAGGTGGCCAAGCGTCCCGGTGCGCGATGCGCGGAAAGCACCCGCACCTCGTAATCGATGCCCATCTGCTCCAGTACCTGTACCACTTGTTGGGCCACCGGGTCGTCCGATTGGCTACCCATCACTATGCCTACACGCGGCACAACCTGACCTCCTGTCACTGAATCGCGTGGTAACTAGATTCCGATTTCATCGGCGAATGCCTTCTTCAAGGCTTCACGTAGCGCCCCATCATTTGTGGGCACGTCCTCGCCGTTGACCTGCCAATAGATGCGGTTGTCTTCCAAGCCGATGTCGATCGCCAGCTCACACTGACCGTCATTCCAGACAAGTATAGCAGAAGCTACATCCTGCTCTTCCAACTCATCTTCCTCGTCCTCAAAGTCTTCATCATCATCATCTTCTTCGTCTGGTTCGTCGTCGTCGGGCTCGTCATCATCCACCCCCTCCCACTCCAGTTTGAATTCTTCGTCATCCTCTTCTTCGTCCCACGGCAGGTATAACTCCAGCTCCCCTCGCCCATCCAGAAGAACATGATTCATCTCTGCCAAGTAGGATTGGGGTTTCAGTTCGTCAAAGGCCTCTTGTATCAGCCTGTGACGCTCCTCCATCTCCTCTTCTCCAACCTCCTCCGGGACGGACCGTTGCTGGGTGATAGTCTCGATGGACTCGCGGAACTTTCGGAGGTCGTCGGCCCATTCCATCATGGCGCTCCCTTCATCGTACACTCTCAGGCGGCGTACCTTGGGGCAACGACGCCAGCTCGGCAATATCGCGGCGGTAGTAAGAGTCCTCAAAGCTGATCTTGCCAATATTGGCGTAAGCCCGGCTCCGCGCACCCGACAGGTCGTTCCCACGTCCCACAACCGTGAGCACGCGTCCACCATCAGCCAGCAGCGTGTTGCCCGTGCCGGAAACAGAAGTGCCAGCATGGAACACGAGAACATCGTCGTCGATGTCGCGGAGCCCATAGAGGGGCAGCCCGCGCCGGTAATCGCCGGGGTAGCCGCCCGACACCAGCACCACACCCACACAGGCTTCGTCGGACCAATTACTCTCGTAGCGGGAGATGTCGCCTTCGACGCAGGCTTGCATAACAGAGAGCAGGTCACCTTCAAGGAGAGGCAGCAGTACTTGGGCTTCAGGGTCGCCCAAGCGGCAGTTGAACTCCAGTAGCTTGGGGCCTTCGTCGGTGAGCATCAGGCCAGCGTAGAGGACGCCCCGGTAAGGAGTGCCCCGCTCGGTCATGGCCGTGACGGTGGGCTGCATGATGGTCCGTTGCACCTGCTCCTGTAGCTGGCGGGTCCAAGTAGTTGGAGGGGTGTAGCAACCCATGCCACCTGTGTTCAAGCCGTGGTCGCCATCAAGGGCACGCTTGTAGTCGCAGGCAGCCACCATGGGCGAGAGACGTTCACCATCACAGAAGGCGAACACGCTGATTTCGGGACCAACCAAGCACTCCTCGAGCACCACCGTATCACCCGCAGCGCCAAAAGCCCGTTCTCGCATACACAAGTGAAGGCCGGCCAATGCCTGTTCGCGGTCTTTACATAAGAGCGCGCCCTTACCTGCCGCCAAGCCGTCGGCCTTCACGACTATGGGACCTTGGTGTCTTGAGACAAATTCCTCAGCCTGAGGGGCATCGCTGAACACTTTGAATTCCGGGCCGGGCACACCCAACTCCTGGGTAAGGCAGCGGGCGAAAGACTTACTCCACTCCAAACGGGCTGCTTCCCGAGTGGCCCCAAATACCGCAAGGCCATGTTGCTGGAAGGTGTTGGCTAAGCCAGCAGCCAGTGGGATTTCGGGGCCGACCACAGTGAGGTCCACGCAACGGTCCCGGGCCAAAAGGAGAAGCCCATCCACGTCATCGGCTGCGACAGGGACATTCTCGGCAATGGCGGCAGTGCCTCCGTTACCAGGGGCCATCAACAGGCGATCCACGGAGCTACTCTGGCGCAGCTTCCACGCAAGGGCGTGCTCACGCGCACCGCCACCTACCACCAGAACGTCCGTCATGAGGCTTGGCTTGAGGCGGGGGCGGAGGTATCAGCCGTTATCATTCGGCCCTATTCCCATTCAATGGTCCCGGGGGGCTTGCTGGTGATGTCGTAGACCACGCGGGTGACACCGGGAACCTCGTTGCAGATACGGTTGGAGATGCGGGACAGTACCTCGTAGGGCAGGCGCACCCAATCGGCGGTCATGGCATCCTCACTGGAGACGGCACGTATGGCGGCCACATGGCCGTAGGCGCGGAAATCGCCGGTCACGCCTACGCTCTGGGTATCGGTGAGGACAGCGAAGGTCTGCCACAGCTGGTGGTAGAGGTTCGAGTCTTTGATTTCGTCAATGACGATCCAGTCGCAGGCCCGCAGCATCTCCAATTTCTCCGCCGTCACGTCGCCCATGACTCGAATGGCCAAGCCTGGACCGGGAAAGGGCTGGCGATGGACCACCTCAGGTGGCAGACCCAAGGCGAGTCCCACATCTCGGACCTCATCCTTGAACAGTTCCCTGAGGGGCTCCACCAACTTCAGCGTCATGTGTTCGGGAAGGCCACCCACGTTGTGGTGGGTCTTGATCTTCGCGGAGGCGCTGTTCCCCGGGGTCTGGCTCTCGATCACGTCGGGGTAGAGGGTCCCTTGAGCTAGGTATTCGGTGTCGCCCAGCTCTGCGGCCGACTCTTCGAAAACTCGAATGAACTCCTCGCCGACGACGCGTCTCTTCTCCTCGGGGTCGACTACACTCTGCAGACGCCGCAGGAACCGTTCCGAGGCATCGACATAAAGCATATTGAGGTTGAGCTTATTCTGGAAGGTATCTAAGACTCGTTCCGGCTCCTCGCGCCGCATCAGCCCATTGTTCACGAATATTGAGGTGAGCTGATTGCCGATGGCCTCGTGAATAAGGGCCGCTGTTACAGCCGAGTCCACGCCACCAGACAGGGCACAAATCACCTTGCCGGAGCCTACCTGCTCTCGGACTGCTTTCACTGACTGATCGATGAAGTTGTCGGGGGTCCATTTGGCATCACATTGACATACGCCAAAAAGGAAGTTCTCCAGAATGGCCTTGCCGTTGTCGGTATGCACCACCTCGGGGTGGAACTGGAGCCCCAGGATGTTCCCCCCGTTACCAATGGCAGCCATGGGTGAGCTATCAGTGTGAGCAAGAGAGCGGAACCCCGGAGGTAGCTCCACGATATGGTCGGAGTGGCTCATCCATACCGGCATTGAGGGTGGCAGGTTGGCAAAGATCGACCCATCGGCTTCGTCCTGGTGCAGGACGGCATGGCCGTACTCCCGCGCCTCAGCAGGATCAACTCTACCCCCAAGTTGCTGCACCAATGCTTGGGTGCCGTAGCAGATCCCCAGTATGGGCAGACCGTGTTGGTACACCCACGGTTGTGGCATTGGGGCGCCCTCGTCGTACACCGAAGCTGGGCCTCCCGAGAGGATAATGCCACGAGGGTTAGACGCGGACACTTCCGCCCAAGAAGCAGTGGGGGGCACAACGGCACAGTAGACGCGCATCTCCCTCACCCGTCGCGCGATGAGGCGGCTGTACTGAGAGCCGAAGTCGACCACAACTACACCATGGGCACCGCTTGAGTCGGCCCCGTCGGATGGAGTGCCTGCCCTTTCCTGAGCAATCTCCAAGTAGGCAGACACTTCCAAGTGGTCACTGGTGGATACCCTTCTACCGGAGTCGGCGTGTCTCTCACTCATAACACAGGTTATTGTAGCACCATTCGCCCTGACTACAAGGGGTAGGGTGCAGGAAGGCCAGGCGGGAGGCCCATAAACTCGACCCAAGGTAGCACCCGTGCTATACTCGGTCAAGCTGGGAACGGGCACCGCCCGCACTTTGTCTCAGCTGTGAGAACAGGTTGTCCGAAGACCGGATAGAGCGAGCAGTAGATCGTCTGCGTCAGGGAGGCCTTGTTGCCTTCCCAACCGACACTTTGTATGCGCTGGGAGCCGACCCCTTCAACCCGCAAGCCGTACAGCGGGTATTCCGTGCCAAGCACAGGCCGCCGAATATGGGTCTCCCACTGCTTCTCTCCGATGCCAACATGCTAGAGCAAGCGGTGTCAGAAGTTCCGGCACTGGCCCATGCCTTGGCCGGCAAGTTCTGGCCTGGCTCACTGACCATCGTGCTTCCCAAAGCGAGAGCGGTATCAGACTTGGTGACGGGCGGGCTGGACACAGTGGCTGTGCGTGTCCCAGATCATCCACTGGCCTTGCGCATGTTGGCAGCACTGGGTCAACCGGTAATCGGCACCAGCGCCAACGTGACCGGCGGCCCCGACCCAGACACCCCCGAGCAAGTACGTGAACAGTTGGGGGTATCGTGCGACATGGTGCTGGACGATGGCGAATGCGCAGTGGGCGTTTCCTCCACCATCGTCGACCTCTCAGGTGCCCGTCCCACGCTGGTTCGGGCTGGAGCCGTGCCGTGGGAAGAGCTTGAGTCCTTCATGGCGGCCAACACGGGATAGCATGGAGACCTCCCTGATACACCAATTGGGTGCCGACCTGCAAGCCGAAGTGGAGCGCGCAGTGGCCAGCCCCGTGCAACTGCTGCACGACATGTTGTCCTTCCAAGTGCGAGGCGGCGCCATCCCGGACAATGTCCGGCGGGAGGGGCATCCTCGAGGCATCCTGTGTCTTGTGGTGTGTCACGCCCTGTCCGGGGACCACCGCAGAGCCCTGCCTGCCGCAGCCGCCGTCGAACTGGCGCACCAGCAGTTCCTGGTGCACCGGGGCATTGGCGTGACGGGCAACCAGGTGACGGGCGACAGTACGCGGATTGAAGGACACTGGGGTTCAGGCCAGGCCATCAACGCCGGAGATGGGCTACACGCCAAGTCACGGCTCTGCGTCATGCGCCTTGCGGAGCATGGATGCGATGATGAGGCTGTTCTGGGAGCCCTGCGCATGCTGGATGACGCCTACGCCCGCACCTGCGAAAGCCTGCATACGGAGTTGCTGGCAGCAGGAAGCCCTCAGAGTCAGGCATGGAACCCCAACACGGGGTCTTTGATGGGATGCGCTGCGCAGTTGGCCTCCCTGCTCGCCGGCAAAAACGCCTCAATGCAACAATTGGCGCTTGAAAGTGGCTCTGACTTGGGGGCAGCACTGCAAATTCAGGAAGACGCCGTTACCTCTGGTGAGAGCCAAGCCAGTCTCGATCCGGACGGTCTACTAAAGGTGCTTCATGCAAGAGAGGGCCTTTCCCGCCTTGGCGTCGGCGAGTCTCACTTGGATGATCTGGAACGGTTGCTCGGTCTAACCTCAGCGGAGGGCGCAGAGGAGAAACTTGGCTAAGCGAGGCCTACAGGACGTGTCCGTGCGAAATCAGCGAGTGCTGGTGCGGGTCGACTTCAATGTCCCCATCGAGCAGGGACCCGAGTACATCGCCTCCTACGACCATCGCCTTCGTCAGACACTCCCCACCATCCAGCATCTCCAACGGCAGGGGGCCAGTATCATCCTGTGCTCCCACTTGGGTCGGCCCGGAGGGAAGGCCCTGAACGAGTTGCGTCTCTGGCCTGTAGGCGACCGGCTGGCGGTCCTGTTGGGGTCGAAGGTCACATCCATCGACCAGTGCGTAGGTGGCTGCGTTTCAACTGCCGTGGGCAACATGTCACCCGGCGATGTGCTGCTCTTGGAGAATCTCAGGTTCCACGTCGAGGAAGAGGCCAACGACCCTGGGTTCGCCCAGCAGCTAGCCGCAGAGGCAGACCTGTTCGTCATGGACGCCTTCGCTGTGGCCCACCGTGCCCATGCATCGACGGTTGGCGTACCCCAGTATCTCCCTTCGTGCGCAGGCATGCTGCTGCAGCGGGAGATTGAGTACCTGGACCGGGCTTTGGCATCACCGGAAAAGCCGGTGGGTGCCCTGCTGGGCGGAGCCAAGGTCAGCGATAAGATCACCCTGTTGAACAACCTGCTGGGCAGGGTGGACCGGGTCTGTATAGGCGGTGCCATGGCGTGTACCTTCCTCAAGGCCCAAGGCTACGGTGTTGGGGCCTCCATAGTGGAAGAAGACAGGCTGGAATATGCCTCTTCCTTCCTGGAACGAGCCTCGACAGAAGGCATGCAGGTGCTGCTTCCCAGCGATGTCACTGTGGCAGCGAGCTTGGATGAAACACACACACAGACATCCAACGCCCACGCCATACCTCAAGGTCTCAGTGTTTTCGACATCGGCCCCCAGACGGCTAGTGCCTATGGAGCGTTGCTAGCCGAGTGCAAGACCATCATCTGGAACGGCCCAATGGGGGTGTTCGAACGGGACCCCTTCAGACCTGGCACCGAGCGAGTCGCTGAAGCTGTGGCCACCAGCGATGCCGTCTCCATCGTGGGAGGAGGCTCTACCGCCGAGGTGGTGGAGACCTTGGGGCTGAGCGACAAGATAGCCCACGTTTCCACCGGTGGAGGCGCAGCTTTGGAATACCTGGAAGGGAAGGAACTTCCGGGCATAGCGGCCCTGCCGGACGAATAGGCACGAGGCATACGAACAAAGCCAGATGCTCAGAGGTATACACATAATATGAGTGCAATTGACGACGAGGCCCTGCGGGGCTCTTTCGTAACCACGCCCTCAAAGATATTGTTGCTAGTGGTGGACGGCCTCGGTGGTCTGCCCGACCCCGACACGCGTCTGTCGGAGCTGGAGACGGCTAACCTTCCCAACCTGGATGCTCTGGCACATGAGAGCGCCTGTGGAATGACCCTGCCCGTCCAACCGGGCGTCGCCCCCGGCAGCGGCCCCGGGCACCTTGCCCTCTTCGGTTACGACCCGGTCAAATACATGATCGGCAGGGGGGCGCTGGAGGCCTTGGGCATTGACGTCGACTTGCAGGAAGGTGACGTTGCAGCTCGGGGCAACTTCTGCACTGTCGATGACCAAGGCAACCTAACTGACCGACGGGCGGGCCGGATACCCACCGCGGAGAGCGCCCCCCTTTGCCACATGTTGCAAGACATAACACTGGATGGCGTGAGCGCTACCGTTTACCCTGTGCAGGATTACAGGTTCGTACTGCATCTACGTGGAACGGATTTGAGCGATCAGGTCGGCGAAACAGACCCGCAGCAGACGGGAGTGCCTCCCCTGGAAGCGCAGGCACTATCGCCGGAAGGCGCTAGGACCGCTTCGGCAGTGCGCCAGTTCGTCGACACAGCAGCCAGAATGCTGTCGGAACGTGACCGGGCCAATATGTTGATGCTGCGGGGCTTCTCCCAGTTGCCTCACCTGCCTTCGATGGGCCAGGCTTTTGGCTTGAACCCTGGAGCCATCGCCGCCTACCCCATGTACCGCGGCCTCGCATCTATCGCTGGTATGCGGGTCATGCCCACTGGAAGCACCTTTACCGACGAGGTCTATACCTTGAGGGAGCACTATCACGAACACGATTTCTTCTTCCTGCACTACAAGCCGGCCGATGCTGCCGGAGAGGATGGCGATTTCAAAGGTAAGGTGGAGGCTTTGGAGGCACTGGACCGGCATATACCCGACCTGTTGGACTTGGGTCCAGACGTCCTGATTGTCGCTGGCGACCACTCCACACCTTCCATAATGGCAGCCCATAGCTGGCATCCCGTCCCATTCTTGCTGCGCTCCAAGTGGACGAGAGGAGAAGGGGTCGATGCCTTCTCCGAGCGCGACTGCGCAGCGGGCTCTCTGGGCACCTTCCCTGCCAGCCATGTGATGACGCTGGCTACAGCCCACGCAGGCAAACTCCTCAAGTTCGGGCCGTAGATATGCCACCACCCATAGTAGCCGGCAACTGGAAGATGCACACTTCAATCCCCGAAGGAGTGCGTTTGGCCTCCCAAGTAGCGGGCAATGTCGGCGTGCCCGAAGGTATTGAAGTAGTCCTCTGCCCGCCCTTCATATCTCTGTCCGCAGTGGCGCAGGCCCTGCAGGGTACAGGGATTGAGGTCGGGGCCCAGAATATGCACTTCGAAGAGCGTGGCGCCTTCACCGGGGAGGTTGCTCCGGGCATGCTGTCTAGCCTTTGCAGCTTTGTCATACTGGGCCACTCCGAAAGGCGCGCCCTCTTCGGTGAGTCCGACGACATGGTGAACCGAAAGGTGGGCTCCGCCGTTGCTGCCGGCCTGCGCCCAATCCTGTGCGTAGGCGAAACGCTGACTGAACGGGAGGAAGGGCGCGCATCTCAAGTGATCTCCGAACAGTTGCGGGGCGGCTTGACGGGACTGCAGAGCGTGCCAGGATTGGTGGTGGCTTACGAGCCCGTCTGGGCCATCGGCACTGGCCAAGCCGCCACTCCCGAAATAGCCGAAGAGATCATGGGAGGGGTCATCAGTCCGGTGCTTCAGGAACTCCTAGGCACGCCAGTGTCCCAAGAAGTACCTCTGCTCTATGGAGGCAGCGTGAACCCCGGAAACATCGCCAGCTTTGCAGCACAGGATTCCGTATCGGGGGCTCTGGTAGGCGGGGCGAGCTTGGATGCCTCTCAGTTCGCTGAAATCGTGCGGCTCACCGTTGGCGCCAAGGATCTGGGCTAGCGGAAACGGTGTGATACCGCTCAGCCCCCACCCCCGTGTCGAGGCCCCCCGCTTAGTGGCAATAGTAGGCCCTACAGCCACAGGCAAGAGCCAGTTGGCCCTCGACCTCGCCAAGGCCTTCCGCGGTCAGATTGTTAGTGCAGACAGCCGTCAGGTCTACAGGTACATGGATATTGGCACCGCCAAGCCCTCCGAAGCAGACAGGCAAGAGGTCCTCCACCATCTGCACGACCTGCAAGACCCAGACGAACGGTTCGACTTAGCGACATTCCTCAACCTAGCAACAGAAGCCATCGACGGCGCTCTTGAGCAAGGCCAGCTTCCCATCGTGGCAGGAGGCTCCGGCCAATATGTGTGGGCCTTGCTGGAGGGTTGGCAGCTACCCGTCACTCCACCCAACGAGGAGTTGCGGGCCACTCTGGAATCCCAAGACCCTGACGTACTGCACCGCCGCTTGGCCTCCATTGACCCCGGCGCAGCTTCGCGCATCCACCCCAACAATCTGCGGCGCCTGGTACGCGCGCTGGAGGTGAGGCAGACCGACCAGTTACCCGCTTCAGTAGATTCCCCAAAGGACCCCCGTTACCACACCCTGGTCATCGGGCTGAACATGGAACGTGAAGCCCTGTACCGACGTATCGACCAACGGGTGGACGCGATGATGGAGGCTGGACTGCTGGATGAGGTACATGGCCTCCTGGACGCAGGTTACGACCCGGCCCTCCCTTCGATGCAAAGCACGGGGTACCGGGAACTGGCACAGCATTTGCAGGGTGAAATCGAGTTGTCGGAAGCAGTGCAGCGTGTCAAATATGCCACACACCGCTTGGCACGCCGTCAATACATGTGGTTCAGGCCAACCGACCCTCGCATCTGCTGGCTGGACGCCTCTACAAACCCCTATGAGGAGGCTGCGCGCTTGGTGCTTCGCTTTCTGGGGAACAGAGCTGCCTATGATACAATGCCAGCCTAGCCTCCTACCCGACCAGAGATAACATAACGACACGGACCTACTATGCAGTTCACCAAGATGCACGGCGCAGCCAACGACTACCTGTTCATAGACGCCCGCCAATTGGATGCCGACTGGCCTGCGCTCGCGGTCGCGATGAGTGACCGGCACCGTGGTGTGGGAGCGGACGGGATCATACTGGTCCTGCAGTCCCAGCAAGCCCAACTGCGCATGCGCATTTTCAACGCCGATGGCTCGGAGGGCGAGATGTGCGGCAACGGCATCCGCTGCTTCGCCAAGTTCGCCATTGAACGGGGGCTGACCGATAACAACAGCGAAGGCCTTTGCGTGGAGACCCTAGCTGGCGTGCGCACTGTCGTCCCTCGCTTGGAGGAAGGTCAGGTAGTGGCAGCGAGGGTTGCCATGGGGCGCCCTGAACTCCGCCCAGAAGCGGTACCGGTTGCATTGAATACCTCAACAGAGCTATCCGAAAGCAAAGCTGCGCTGGACTACCAGCTAGAAATAGGTGGGAAGACCTTGGCTCTCTCCTTCGTCTCCATGGGTAATCCCCATGCCGTCGCATTCATCCCCGAAGTAGTGAGTGACTTCCCGCTCCACCAAGTAGGCCCCTTGGTGGAGCACCATCCCATCTTCCCCCGTCGCACCAACTTCGAGATAGTGAATGCTGGCCAAGGCCCGTCCATGCAGGCACGGGTCTGGGAGCGTGGCTCTGGCGAAACGATGGCTTGTGGCACAGGAGCCTGCGCGATAGCCGTTGCAGCCCGTCTTCATGGCCACACGCATGACCGATTCAACATAACCCTCCCAGGAGGCACGCTAAGCATCGAGTGGGACGGCCAAGGCGAAGTGTATTTGGAGGGCCCAGCGGAAGAGGTATTCTCCGGAGAATGGCCGTAGCCATGAGCACGACCACCAAGAAGCCCTCATCTCGGGTCTGCTACCAAGTTTTGAAGTAAGCCCGCGGGACATTTTCAACTATCTGCACCGCCTACGCGACCGTGAGTTGAACTGCAGAAAGTAGCCCGGTAAAACTACGGCCTTCACTGGCCTTATAGAGGAAGAAAGAGACGTATGAAACTGTCCAATCGCATAGGCCTGCTGAAACCCTACCCCTTTGTGGAAATCTCACGCATCATCGCGGAGAAGCGGGCCACCGGCATAGACGTTGTGACCTTTGGCATCGGCGATCCGGACATACCCACGCCCGAGCACATCGTGGGCCGGCTAGAGCAGGCATCGCATCACCTGCCCAACCACCGCTACCCCGAAAGCGACAGCCTGCCCGAGTTCCGGCGGGCCGTGGCCCAGTGGTACGAGAACCGGTTCGGGGTGAAACTCGACCCCGACAAAGAGGTACTGCCTCTTATAGGTGCCAAAGAGGGCATCGGCCATGTCGCCTTTGCCCTGCTGGACCCCGGCGACCTCGCCCTGTTGCCGGACCCCGCGTACCCCGTGTATGCGGTTGGCACCATGTTCGCCGGGGCAGAGTCCTACACCATGCCTCTCACAGAGAAGGGTGGTTGGCTGGCTGACCTGGAGGCCATCCCAGAGGATATCGCCCAGAGGGCCAGCCTGATGTGGCTTAACTACCCTAACAATCCCACGGCAGCCGTAGCCGAGCCCGATTACTTCGAGCAGGTCGTTCGCTACGCCAAGGAACACGACATAATCGTGTTGCATGATGCTGCTTACAGTGAGGTGACGTTCGACGGGTACCAATGCTCTAGCTTCATGCAGGCCGAGGGGGCACGGGATATCGGCCTCGAATTCCACTCCCTCTCCAAAAGCTACAACATGACCGGCTGGCGCGTGGGCATGGCCGTTGGCAACTCGGAACTCGTGCGGGGCCTACTGAAAATCAAAGAGAACCTGGATTCGGGCATCCCTCAAGCCATCCAGGAAATGGCCATGGAGGCCTTATTGGGGCCCCAAGACTGCATTGAACATAACAACGCCATCTACAAGGCCCGCCGAGATAAGGTGGTAGGTGTCCTGCGGGACATTGGCCTTGAGGTGGAATCGCCTAAGGCCAGCCTCTACGTATGGGCCAAGGTCCCCTCCGGCTTCACCTCCGCCGAGTTCGCCGCCCGCCTTCTTGAAGACAACAGCATCGTCGTAACCCCGGGCTCCAGCTATGGCGTCAATGGGGAGGGGTACATCCGCCTTTCACTGACCACACCTGACGAACGAGTGGAGACGGGAGTGCAGCGGCTCGCTTCTTGGGAAATACCGTCACCTTCCAGCGCTGCGAGCTAGCGGAGACAGAGCCGATTCCGGGCATTCCCTACACTACCGAGGAGGACGCCGAACGAGCCGTCTTGGTCGGCGTGAGCGTCAGAGGAACAGCCCAGCCTTGGAAATTGGACGAGTCGCTGGACGAACTCGGGATGCTGGCCCGAACAGCAGGAGCCGAGGTGGTGGCCCGCGTGGCCCAGAGGTTGCCTCGTCCAGAAAGGCACTACCTAGGATCCGGCAAGCTGGCTGAACTTGTGGACCTTGTACACGAGTCCTACGCCAGCACAGTCATCTGCGACGACGAACTCAACCCCACTCAACAGAGGGCGTTGGAAAACGCTCTCAAAGTCAAGGTCATCGACCGCACTGCACTGATTCTGGACGTCTTTGGTCGTCACGCCCACACCAGGGAAGGTCAGCTTCAGGTGGAATTGGCCCAGCACCAGTACCTGTTGCCACGATTGGTGGGCCAGTGGTCCCATTTGGAGCGCCTTGGCGGGGGCATCGGCACCCGTGGCCCAGGCGAGACTCAGCTTGAGACGGACCGCCGCCTAATCCAGCGGCGCATCAAGACCTTGCAAGAGCAGCTGGATCAGGTACGCAAACGACGGGAGCAGTACCGTACAAGGCGCTACCGCGCAGGTGTGCCAGTAGCGTCGCTCGTTGGCTATACCAACGCAGGCAAGAGCACCCTATTCAACGCTCTGAGCGACGCCAAGGTGCCCGCTCGCGACCAACTCTTTTCGACCCTTGACCCGGTAACCCGTCAGATCACCCTCTCAACCGACAGGCGATTCCTGCTCACAGATACCGTGGGGTTCATACAGAAACTGTCGCCCACAGTGGTGGCAGCATTCCGCGCCACTCTCGAAGAGCTTGAGGGATCCGATCTGCTGCTGCACGTAGTCGACATAACGCAACCACACGCAGCAGAGCAGGCCGAGGCGGTGGACGAAACACTACGGGACTTGGGCCTGCAGGAGACCCCACGGCTGCTCGTGGTCAACAAGATGGACCTGCTGACCACATCGCCCAACGGCTATGCCCCAGGGGATGCACTGCCTCTGGATGGGCACCCCAGCGTGCTGGTCTCGGCGGCAAAGGGCTGGAACCTAGGCGAACTCCTGGAAATGGTCTGCGAACGGCTGGGTCTAGAGGACGAAGAGTCTTGGTGAGCAGACTCGCCGACTTGAGCCTTTGAACTCACGACTCGTCATTGCCAGGTCGCCTAACTGAACGGCAAGGCTCTTGGGCACGTCTCGACCGTCATGGGCACCACGTTCCCGCCATTGCACTCGGTGCTCGACCGTGGTCCGCTTCCTAATTTCCGTTTCACCGCCAACTAACTCCAGGACCTGTTCGCACCCAACATAACTACACTGTGAGGCTCTGAACGCGTCCCCACTAGTGATTCGCACAATAATTGTTATGTTGTGCACCCCTTGGAAACACTCGACATAACGTAAGCGAGGGCAGGTCCAAGGACCTGCCCTCGCTTGTTCCACTCATCTGAAGTACCTTTAGTCTGCGCGACCGAAGATCGACACCGAGGCGGTGAAGGATCCTGGGCGTCCGCCCAGATTGTGGGTCAGACCCATGTCGGCCTTCTTCAACTGACGGTCGCCAGCCTTGCCCTGCAACTGCTTGTACACCTCGTAGATCATACGGATGCCGCTGGCTCCAATGGGGTGACCGAAGCATTTGAGGCCACCGTCGGTGTTTACTGGCAGGTCACCCTCCAGCGTGAAGGCTCCTGCCTCCACATCCTCGCGGGCACGGCCCTGCGGGCTGAAGCCCAAGTCCTCCATGATGATCAACTCGGTGATGGTGAAGCAGTCGTGCACACTGGCAAGGTCGATTTCCTCGCGCGGGTTGGTGATGCCTGCCTCTTGGTAGGCCGCTTGGCTCGCCCGGACGTTTTCGGGGAAGGAGGTGAAGTCCCAATCGTCCCGCAACATGCCAAAGGCACCCACAGACAAGCCCAGACCTTTCACCAACATGTAGTCCTGGCGGAAACTCTTGGCGATTTCAGGCGTGGTGATGATAGCGGCGGCGCTGCCGTCGCTGACTCCACAGCAGTCGTAGAGGCCCAGTGGCCATGCGATCATGGGAGCGCTCATCACCTGGTCCACGGACACCTCACGCTGGAAATGGGCTTTGTTGTTCATGGTGCCGTTATGGTGGTTCTTGGATGCAATTTGCGCCAATATCCGCTTTCCATCTTCGTAAGGGATGCCGTAGTGGTGAAAATAGCGCGTAGCAGCCAGTGCGAACTGCGAGGGAGGAGGTACCGGAGGAGCAACATCGCTTCCCGGGGGCTCGTAGCTGCCCAGCCCGGAGATCCCGGAGTCCTTGAGCTTCTCCACACCCAAGGCTAGGACGATGTCGTATATGCCGGCGGCTACGGCATAGCAGGCGTTGCGGAAGGCATCGGTAGCGGTGGCGCAGGCATTCTCCACACGGGTAATGGGCAGGTAGTCCAGCTTGAGGGCTTGGGCCAAGGGCTGACCGGTGCGGAAACTGCCGACGGTGCCCAACCACGCGGCTTGGATGTCCTTGGGGTCAATACCCGCATCCTCATACGCCTCGTATGCCGCCTCCACCATCAGGTCCGGCACACCGGCATCCCAACGCTCGCCGAACCGGCTGCAACCCATGCCTATCACCGCGACCCTGTCCTTGATTCCCTGCATCTGCCTAAACCCCCTGTCTTATGTTAATAGCCCGCTATGTGCTCTCGTTGAGTGCTTCAAACGCGGGCCGGAACTGACTTCCAATAGTAATTGGTGATACCGTTCACAACTCGCAGTTTGCGGAAGCTCATATCCACAGGCATGTCTACGGCTATCTCATCCAACTCGCGGTCAGTCAGCATGCAGAGCATCCGCCCGCCGCCCTCGAAGTTTACCACTGTGATCACCAAGGGCACATCGGTGGCCCCTGCTAGGTAGTCCATGGAGTAAGTGAATACCGATCCCCTGCGGTCCGACAACCTCACAGGCTCGGTCTCGTCCCGCGTTTGGCAGATTGTGCACACCCGCTGTGGTGGGTACTGAATCTTGCCACAGTTGGTGCAGCGCGCACCGTGGAGACGCATATTTTGCTCACTCTCGCGCCACATCGCCGTAACCGAAGGCGGCTGGGGGGCGGGACGCCGGGCAGCAGCGTCGGAGACCCATACGTTGCGCCAGCGGGCATAGACCTCGTAGTTGTTCAAGATCTTCTTGGCCTCCAAGTCCTGCTTGAGCAGTTGGCGCTCTTTCAGGGTTGCGATGCCACTGTTGACCCTGAGGGACAGAGCGTCGGACCCGTCGCCATATCCGATTACCAGCAGCAGGTCACCTTCGCTGGCCTCTTCCAGAGCCCCAGCCAGAAGCATCAGCGGGAAGGCGGTGCCTGTGTTCCCCACTTGGCCGTAGAGAGGGTCCTGGATCTGTCCTTCGGCGAACCCCATGCGCCGTCCAAGACCAGTGTGGCGACGACCATCGGGCGAGTGGAAGGCAACTTTTGCAAAGCTCTGGGCAGTGAGGCCGTTCTTTTCCATGAAGCTCTGAGACGCTTCCACCAGGATGCGCTCCAAACCTTCTTCCATCATGAAGCGGTCTTCCCAAGAACGCACGAAGGTGTCGCCGGGTGACCGCCACATGTCCAGCATATTCTCCGATATGGTGTTGACGCCCTCGAAGGTAGCCGCGCCCTCATCAGTGGTGAGTAAGAAAGCAGTGGCCCCGTCACCTAGATTGCGCTCGATATCCGCCCTTGGGGCAGACTGGCGAGAGTCGGAAGCTATGACCAGCACACTCTTGGCCGACCCCGCGTTCAAGGAGTCCATGGCCATGCGCAGAGCCGTGGTGCCGGCCCTCAGAACACCAGTGACGTCAGCTGTAGAAATGTCGCGCCTAAGGTCCAGTGCAGTGGCTATGATGGATGCACACTGCTTTTCTTCGTAGGGAGGAGTGGTAGTAGCAAAGAGGAGCGAGTCAACGCTGTCACGACTTATGTCGGCTAGGCAACTGACTCCTGCTGAAACCGCCATAGTGACGCTGTCTTCGTCGAAGTTGGCGATGGCCCTCTCGGTGGAACTGCCCCACCCTGTGGTCTCGCGCCCTAATCGGTAGCGCGGAATGTGGACTCCGTAGGACTTGATGCCGACCATATACTGCTCTCTCCCGCCTGCTGGCCGCTATCTGAGGTGAATTCGTCCCAATCGTAGCGATGCCCAGTCAGAGTGTCAACGCGAGCAACTTGTAGCCGCTATCTGTGGCTTGGCTGCATGAACCTTGCCCATGCGCGTCCCATGCTAAAATGCAAGTACGCTCCCTCACCAAACTTTGGAGGCGCTGTGCGCAAGCTGGAAATAGCGGTCGCGTCCTTGGGATTGATAGCCGTGGTTGCGTTGGTAGTGGCCTTGGTCAGCTGGGCTATCCAAGACTCCATCGATGACGACAACGGGTCTGTAGCCGCCTCGGATGAGGGTCTGCCGCCGGGCTTCGGCAAGGTGTCGGAGGTGTGGGACATCCTCCAGCGCAGGCACATCGACCGGGACGAATTGGGGGTCGAGAGCATGGAGGAGGGCGCCATAAAGGGGATCCTTCAAGCCTTGGACGACCCTCATGCCACCTACCTCAACCCTGACCAGTTCGCCATTGCCCAAGACGACTTTTCGGGCCAGTTTTCCGGCATCGGGGCCGAGGTCTCAACCAGGAATGGACGCATTATGATTCACGCCCCCATGCCTGATACACCCGCGGAAGAGGCAGGGCTCAGACCCGGAGACATCATCCTCTCCATAAACGGACAGAGCACCGATGGCCTGTCTCTGGGCGAGGCAGTTGCCTTGGTCAGAGGAGAGGCTGGCACGCCCGTGGACCTGCTGATCCTGCATCAGGACGGCGGTGAACCCGTGACTATCACCATCGTCAGAGACAACATTCGCGTGCGCAGTGTCAAGTTCCGTAGCTTGGTAGGGGGCATCGGTCACCTGCGTATCTCGTCCTTCACCAACAACACCGAGGGCGAGGTAGCAGAGGCCATCGCCCTCTACACCCGGCGCAATAGCAAGGGCTTGGTCGTTGACGTGCGGAATAATCCCGGCGGTCTCCTGAACGCAACGGTGGACGTGGTGGACCAATTCTTGGATGAGGGCCTCGTCCTGTACCAGTTGGACAGCGCTGGCCAACGCATTGAGTTCCACGCGAATCCCGGCGGCATTGCCAGCGAGATACCCATGGTGCTGCTGATGAACGAGTTCAGTGGCAGTGGTAGCGAGGTCTTCATCGGCGCGATCAAAGATCACCAGAGGGCATCCACCATCGGCCAATCCAGCTTTGGCAAAGGCAGCGTAAGCTCATTCCATCGGTTCGAGGACGGCTCCGGCGTATATTTCACCATTGCACGCTGGTACACACCCAGTGGAGTCCTTATCGAAGGTGAAGGCATCGAGCCAGATTTTGCAGTCGAAGTGCCCGAAGACAGCAGGGGCGACCCCCAACTGGAGCAGGCCATCGATATGCTGACCGAAATGATAGGCAGGTCCTAGACATGGCAGGCCATTCCAAGTCCAGCAACGGTAAGCCGGGTGGGGGCAAGACCATTGCCACCAACCGGAAAGCCCGTTTTGACTACCACATTACGGACACCTTGGAAGCCGGAATAGTGCTCACCGGTACCGAAATCAAGTCGTTACGGGACGGCCGGGCCAACATCGCCGACGCCTACGCCCGCCCCCAAAACGGAGAGCTGTGGCTCCACAATGCCCACATCGCTCCATATCCTCAAGGGGGCATCTACAACCACGAACCCACTAGACCACGCAAACTTCTGGTGCACAAAGAACAACTCGCCTATCTGACATCTGAGGCTGGCGAGAAGGGCCTCACCATAGTACCCCTCCGCATGTACCTCAAAGGCCACTACGCCAAGGTGGAGGTGGGCTTGGCCAAGGGCAAGAGGCAATACGACAAGCGTCGAACCCTCATTGACCGCGAGAAGGACCAGGAGGCGCGCCGTGCGGTGCGGCAGGCCTCTCGATGACGGTCTTATGTGAAGCATACATCGCAGGGTCTGGAACACTCACGCCATTTGCGAGATAATGAAAGTGTCTGGGGACGCGTGGGTTCGACAGAGGAGCGCACCGGACGATTGCAGGCCGAGTTGCTGTTACCTCGATAAACTGGCAGCAAAAAAGTAACTGGCGAACGTGAATTCGCACTAGCTGCCTAAACTGGCAGCTACGTCCGCCCTCGCTAACCCTGGACGCGGGGTAACGGGCGCCATAAATCCGGGGCGCTTCTGTCCCTCTGCCGGTAGGGGGCAGACTAAGAAACACTGGCTGGCCCGCTCGCATTCTGTCGGCGGAAGGCAAGTAGGGCAAGAACAAAGCGCCGGATAAGCCTGTAGCACATCTACCCGGGGTGTCCTTTGGACGGGGAGTTCGACCCTCCCCCGTCTCCACCAATCTCTTTACCAGCCCATTTCATAGCAAGCCCTATGCGTACGTACGGCGTCTCGATGGCATAATGCTGGCACTGCTGCTATTATGCTTGCACTATGGTGCAGATAACTATCAGGAACGTCCCTGAAGAGGTCCGCGACGAGCTCGCGGTACGCGCTGCCCTCCAGCGCCAGTCCATGCAGGAATACCTTCTCAGCGAGTTGGAGCGCATTGCTTCCAAGCCGTCGCTAGGCGTATTGCTGGAAAGGGTCCGCCAGCGCAAGGAACTGTCTAAGACCCATGTCCCCGCCAAGGACATCCTGGAAGCTAGAGACGCCGATCGTAAGTGACGACAGTTGTCGACGCCTCGGTCATTGTTGCCTTCCTAACCGATATCGGACCCGAGGGGAATTGGGCCGAGTCGGTCGTGTCTAAAGGGGACTTGGCTGCCCCGGACATTGTCTTCCCCGAAGCCAGCAACGTATTGCGACGGTTTGGGTTGTCTGGCAGGCTGCCTTGGGCGGATGCTTCTGAAGCCCATCAGGATCTAGCCCGGCTGGAGATCAGCCTCTTCTCCTTCATCCCATTTTCCCAGCGAGTCTGGGAGTTGAGACACAACCTTTCCAGTTATGACGCATGGTATGTGGCTGTAGCGGAGTTGCTCGACTGCCCGTTGGCAACACTCGATCTTCGGCTGAGCCGAGCCCGTGGCCCCGATTGCCAGATAATTACTCCTCCAGACCATCTGGCCACCAGCGACAGCGCCTAGAACAATCAGACTGCCTTTTAACCCCCTACGCCCCTACAAGCTCCCCATACACCTGCTCAACTTCCGCTAGCACCGATGGCATGTCGTGTCTCTGCATGCGGGCCATACTGTTTTCCCCCATGGCTTCCCAGCGGTCGCGATGTTCCAGCATCAGAAGAATCTTTCTGGACAAGTCGTCCGGAGTGGCTTCGAAAAGGTACCCGTTTACCCCATCCTCCACCAGCTCCGGCAGCGCTACTGCGTTGGCCACCAGAACAGGCATGCCCGTAGCCATCGCCTCCATCACTGCTATTCCCTGCAGCTCGGCGGAACCTGGCGCTACGTATACGTCAGCTAGGTTGTAAAGACCCTCGAGGTCATCGTCAGGGACGTAGCCGGTGAAAACGACTTTACCGTCTGCTCCAAGGCGCTTGGACAGTTCCCAGAACTCGGCTTGGTCCTTTCCCTTGCCTACTATCAGCACCTGCAGATCGGCGGAGGCGGTCACTTCCATGGTTGCTCGTATCACCAAGTCCGCCTTCTTGTCCTTATCAAGACGCCCGACCACTATGAAGGCAGGCACATCAGGGCGAATACCGTATTTCCGGTAGAGGCTCTCCGGCACCGGCCCCTTGGAATAGCGTTTCAGGTCGACCCCGTTGGATATGACCCGTGCCGGGGCCGTCAACCCCGCTTCTTGCAGAAGACTCAACCCGGCGTATGACGGGGTGAGGACGCAGTCCAAGCGGTTGTACACCTTCACGCATTCCTTCCACATCATCGACGCGCTCATCTGCCTCAGGGGTTTGGGTATGTATTGAAGAACGTTATCGGGCATGAAGTGGTTCGTTCCCACAATGGGTATATCCAGCTTCCGGCTCAGCTTCAGGCATCCCTTACCCAAAATAAAGTGGTTTTGTATGTGCACGATATCGGGTTCCAAGAACCGGAATATCCTCTCCAGTTTGGCTCCTATACGTGCCACGGAGACTACACGGAAGTCCGGGTGGATCGGCTTGGTAGTGAGGGACTTGACTCGGTACACCGTCACGCTGTGACATGTCGTGTCTGGGTGTACTTCATCCCGGTACGCTTGGCTAGGCGCAACTACCGAAACAGTATGGCCTCTCTCGGCTAGGCCTTTGGCCAGTCTCTGGGTCGTCACTGCTGCCCCGTTCAACTGCGGCGGGTAGGTATCGTTGGCTAGCAGCACCTTCACCGGCTATCCCCCCTATCTCCCGATTGAGCCTTCCCTATAGCCCTTTCATACTCATCGTTATGTTGCGTGTCGGAATCATCGCTGATCGACTGCTGCATCCTGCGGGTGTACCGGCGGGCCACACGGCTATAGGTAAGCGAGGCCAGCACGAACAGCGTGATAATGACGCCCAGCCACAACGGTCCATAGCCAAAAGCCGTGCGCAACACTCCATACCCCTCACCCGAGAAGTAGCCCAAAGTGGTGAACATGGCCGAAACCAAAGCAACAATGGCCATATCCCACCAGATGAAGCGTCTCATGGAGACGCCCAAAGCGCCCATGACCGCTAGCCCAGGAGGGCTGATGAGGGGGATTGTCTTGATGAACAGCAGCCACTTTCCCATGTTGTTGGTAATCAGCCCAGCAGCCCGTTCCCGACGCGCAGGCGCTATTCCAATGCGCGGTCCGAACCTGTCCAGCATCCACTGACCAGTCCAGTTCCCCAATAGATAGTACAAGACGTCAGGAAGGAAGTTGGCAAAAAAGGACAGGCCAAAGACTATGAAGACGTTGAAGTGGCCTTGGGATGCACCGAGGGCAGCGGTAGCGTTGACGGCTGGACCCTCCACCAGCATCACCAGGAACATTATCAGGTACCCGTGCCTGATGAGCCAGTCCAGGGCCTCTGTCTCGATCAAAGGGGCCAGACCTCTAGAAGAGCGACGTGAAATCGGAACAGCACGGTGCTAATGCTAGTGGCTCTCCTCGAATCTCAGCCCATTCTAACCTATGGGAAGCACCGTATCAGCGTCTATAGCGGTCGTCGAAAACAAAGCGCTACTGCTCTGTGCATATCGGTAAGTTGACACCCCTATGGGGCGCTAATAGACTGACGCCGACGAGCTTTCCACAGCTTAGATTGCAACGAGAGGAGAACCCATGAAGGACGGAATGAGGTTTGTCGATTGCGACATGCACATCATGGAGCCGCCCGACCTGTTCGACCGGTACCTCGACCCCGAGTTCAAGAAGAGGGTCATCCTGCCGAGGGACTCTAACGGCAGGCCCAAGCGGGGCACCATGATTATAGATGGTCTGGCAGTTTCGGCAGACCCCGACCTGCAGCAGTACCGCAAGCGCTCCGCCCCACCCAAGAGCAACTACGGCAGCCATTCGGGCCTCTCCTCTGTGGCACTCTCAGGCTCCCGCATTGCCGATTCCGGCAGGCTGGACTTCGCTATCAAGCGCGACTACGACGCCGAAGCTCAGGTCATGGCCTTCGACATGGAGGGCATTGACATCGCCGTCCTGTTCCCCACCACGGGCTTGAGCTTGGTGGCCCGCGACGGTATGGACCCTGAGCTGTCCCTAGGTCTGTGCCAAGCCTACAACAACTGGATTTCCGAGTTCTGCCAGTACAGCCCCAACCAGTTGAAGTTCGCCGCCATGCTGCCTCCCCAAGACGTGAACCTCGCATGCCAGGAACTCGTACGCGCCGTCAAGGACCTAGGGGCCGTTGGCTCCTTCATGCGCCCCAACCTTTGCAATGGCAACTACTGGCACTCCAACCAGTGGGACCCCCTCTACTCCCTGCACGAGGAGATGGACGTAACGTGGGGCTTCCACGAGGGCACCGGCGCCTGGTACTCCCACATGAACACCATCTATGGCGAGAACCGCTTCTACCGCCACGTTGCCAGCCACTGGATCGAGATGCAGCAGGCCCTGGTGGCCATGATCATCGGTGGCGTGTTCGAGTTCCATCCCAACCTGCGCGTCGGCTTCCTCGAGGCCCAGAACTCTTGGGTTCCGGGGCTCTTGACCCGCATCGAGTGGGACTATCCCCAGTACCGCGATTCCCACGCCCCTTACCTCTCCCTCACTCCCAAGGAGTACTTCCGCCGCAACTGCTGGGCAGCAGTGGAAGGCAGCGAGCCCGAGATCGAGGCCACGGCCTCCCTCATCGGCGCCGACCGTATGTGCATCTCCACCGACTACCCTCACTTCGACTCCAACTTCCCCAACGTGACCAGCAACTTGGTGAGCGTCACATCACGGGAAACGGCCGAGCAGATACTGTCCGGAGGAGCCACGTTGTGGGACTTCACCGACGTGGACTTCCAGAAGGCCGAGGCCGCAGCAGGCGAGCATCGCAAAGAAGCAGTGGCTGCCGACGATTAGAGATCGCAGACCAAGGGCAACCACAAGGGTTGGTTCCAAGATGGTCGACGGGAACGTATTAGAGGGGCGCCCCTTGTGGGCGCCCCTTATATTTGGGACAGACAAGGTCTCTCTGGTACGGCACACCGGCTCATGCACTACAATGGCCAGAGGAGGTGCGAGATGGCAACTGACGTTAGGGAACTGGTCGACTCGAATCAGGGCGTGGTCAGCAGGCGCATCTTCATCGAAGACGAGATTTACCAGCAGGAACTGGAACGCATCTTCGCCCGCTGCTGGCTCTTCCTCTGCCACGAAAGCCAGATACCTCACCCGGGCGACTTCTTCAGCACCTATATGGGAGAGGACCCCGTCCTCGTGACTCGTGATTCCAATGGGAAAATAGGCGCTTTCCTGAACGTGTGCCGCCACAGGGGCAACCGCGTCTGCCGCGCTGATTCTGGCAACGCCTCCGCCTTCGTGTGCGCCTACCATGGCTGGACCTACGGCAGCGACGGCAGGCTCATCGCCGTGCCCAGCCTCAAGGAGGCCTACTACGACGAACTCGACACCTCCAAGTGGGGCTTGATGCCTGTGGCTCAAATCGAGAGCTATAAGGGTCTGGTCTTTGCCACCTTTGATGCCTCCGCACCACCCCTCCGGGAATACCTCGGAGAGATGACTTGGTACTTGGACTGCTTCTTCGACCGGCGCGAGGGAGGCGTGGAAGTATTCCAGGGAATGCACAAGTCCGTCGTCCCCTGCAATTGGAAGCTCCCTGTCGAGAACTTCGGCGGTGACAACTATCACGTGCCCTGGACTCACCTGTCTGCCCTCCGCAGCGGCTTCATATCCGTGTCGCGACAGAAGGAAGCCCAAGGAGGTGCCTTTCAAGGCAGAATGGTGGCATCAGGCACGGGCCATTCCATCATCTGCCGGGGTGGAGACCTAGCCAACGAGAGCGTGATCCCCGAAGTCCAAGCCTACGAGGATGAGGTGAGGGCCGAGATACGCGAACGCTTGGGACCGCGCCTCGACATGGTTCAGCCCATCGTAGGCAGCATCTTTCCCAATTTCAGCTTCATAAGGGCCAGCACCACCCAGGAATTCCGCGTCTGGCAGCCCCGCGGTCCAGGCAAAGTCGAAATATGGTCGTGCGCCTTTACCGACAAGAGCGCTCACCAGCACATCAAGACGATTTACCGGCGCACAGCCCAGCGCACCTTCGGCCCGGCAGGCAGTTTCGAGCAGGACGACATGGACAACTGGGAAGAGTGCACCCATACGGCCCGCGGCCCCATGTCTCGGCGTATCCCCGTCAATAATCAGATGGGCATGGGACGCGAAACATTCAACGAAGACCTCATGGCATGGGCCAATGATATCCCTGTCTCCGAACACACCCATCGCTCCTTCTATGGTCACTGGGCCAAGGTTATGTCTGCCGAGACATGGGACTATATCCCCTTGCCTCCGCGAATACCCTGACTCATTGACAGTCCCCGCCATGACATTTTGCCATCGAGAAATCGACCCCCAACCATTACAATGGGGCAGTTGCGATGGAGTAAAGGTGTAGAGAACACAGGGAAGCCGCTCAGTGGAGTTTGATTGAAAATGCGGACAAATTCCCCAAGCTATTCAGATAGGCAAATGCGGACAGTTTCAGATATAGAAAGTCTCTCCCCAGCTACGAAAGTGTCCGCAATTCGGGTACGAAATCGCGCACACCCAGAAACCGGACTGAGGAGTAAGTCATGACCAAGGCTTTGGATGGTGTCCGAGTTATAGACCTCACTCAGTTCGAGGCAGGTACCTCCTGCACCGAAGTACTGGCTTGGATGGGTGCCGACGTAATCAAGGTTGAAGAACCCAACCGCGGCGACCCCGGCCGCGGACTCTGGTCCCAGGACGGAGACATCGACAGCTACTACTTCATCCTGCTCAACCTCAATAAGCGCAGCGTCACCCTCGACCTCAAAAGTGAGACGGGCAAGTCCATGTTCCTCGAGATGGTGCGCCAAGGCGACATCGTTGCCGAGAACATGGCCCCCGGCGCCATGGAGCGTCTCGGTCTGGGCTACGATGTCCTCAAGCAGATTAACCCTAGAATCATCATGGCCCGCATCAAGGGTTTCGGCACCTATGGCCCCTACAGCGACTACAAGTCCTTCGACATGATCGCCCAAGCCACCGGCGGCGCCATGACCACCACCGGCTACGCCGACAGCGTCCCCCTCAAACCCGGCCCCACCATCGGCGACACCGGCACCGGCGTCCACGCAGCAATTGGCATAATGGCCGCCCTGTGGCAGCGTGAGCGAACCGGCGAAGGCCAGGTGGTCGAGGTCTCAATGCAGGACGCCGTGATGAACTACTGCCGCGTACGGATGGTGGACTACTACCGTACCGGCGAGGTCCCTCCGCGCACAGGGAACCCCCGCAACAGCGTCCCCGGAGGCATCTACAAGTGCCACCCAGGCGGCCCTGACGACTACTGCTACATCTTCGCCCAGCCGGTCCGCTCCCACATGTGGGACGCTGTCCTCACCGTCATCGGCCGTGAAGACCTGATTGGCCATCCAGACTACTCCGACCCAAACTGGCGGTTGGAACACGCAGACGAAGTCAACGGGATGCTAGAAGAGTGGACATCACAACGCAGCAAGCACGAGGTCATGCGCCTCATGGGCGAAGCCGGCGTGCCGGCAGGGGCCACCCTGAACGCCGCCGACCTCAACTCGGACCCTCAACTGCTGGCACGGGAGATGATCACGCAGATCGAGCACCAGCATCGTGGTACCCTGACCCTCCCAGGATGCCCCATCAAACTGGAGAACTCCCCCGTAGAGGTCACCACATCGCCCTTGCTGGGCGAGCACAACGCGGAAGTATACGGAGAGATCTTCGGCTACGGCCCCGAGGAGATCGCCCGCCTTAAGGAAGAGCGAGTAATCTAGCCGCTGGAATACACCCTGTTCAGGTTGGCATACTGGTCAGGGTCCAAATCTTTGCCCTTTAAGGCAGGATGGTCCGGCCCATAACGGTGTGTGCGGAAGACACGATTAGCATACCCGTCAGGTTCATTGCGAAAGAACGGACTGACATACTCCCACACCACCTGCCCCTTCGGCGTCACCTCGAACAGCCTTCCGTCGTACCCCTCGCAAATCAGCGTATTGCCGTTGGGCAGCCTCTCGCAACCCCCCGTGAAATGGGTGAAGAAGGACGACGCAGGGTCGCCACGATACTCCCACACAATATTGTCAGTGCCGGGGTCCACCTCTACGGCCCGCGAGAAGCTCAGGCCACGCCGGTGGCAGCCGTTGTCCAACAGCAGCACGTTGCCGTTCGCCAAGGGCCGCGGGTTATGTTGATGAGATATCTCACCCTTCCCCCACTTCCACAAAAACGGCCCACCTCCGCCCGGCACCTTCGCCACCGTATCCAAAATACGGAAACTGATGAGAAAGCTCCCATCCTCCAGTGCCGTAAGGTCGTTGGCCCCGCCACGAGCGTCCCGCGGCTCTAACGGGCATATAACGTCTTCCTCGTCATTCAGATAGTCGATGGAATGCCACTCCCAGATCGTAGACCCATCCTGCGCAACCTCGCGCACCAAGTCACCCAGCATTCTCTGTTGTCCGTCCCCAGAACTGAATCCGCCTCGCGCACCTTGACCTCGCCCCTCGGCAAGCTGCTCCCATAAGAGCATCACCGTATTGCCGTTGGGCAGCCGGCTGAACCGCTTGACGGTGGGATCACGATACTCCCACACCACCTCCCCATCCCAGGAAAGCTCCTGAACTCGGTCCGACGCAGGGGCGCCTGGGAACCCACCCGACCCGGGCACAGGAGGCGTACGCAACAGCAGATTGCCAGTCGGAAGCAGGTATGCCTGCGCCACCCCTATAGGGCATCGCCAGCTATGAACGAACCTGCCATCCATATCTATCAGGTAGGTGAAATCGCCAGCGTTGGGGGCCAGCAGAGTATAGCCGGCACAGGCGCGATTGGGCTCGTGCAGGGTCACCCCGGTAGGTCGGCTAGCCCATCCCATGGCGGCCTCCTTCACACGTTATGTGCGGTACTTCGGGCAAGTATATGGCAGGCAATAGAACTAAGCCACTAACTCCGCGCTGGGCAAAGCAACTATGCGGTCGTGAATTAGGAGTCAATTAGCCGAGGTAAGCCTAGTTGTCCGGGGTAGCGCCTGAGTATGTTGGATATACTCTTTACTACCACTGCACGAACATGGGCATCACCACGTGCACATAGTCGTCCGTGGCAGTGGGCTTAAAGACCCCCGGGCTCGAGGGTGACGTGGCTTCGAGGGCAACTTTGCCTCGCTCCAACACGCCTAGCACGTCCAACAGATAGCGGTTACTGAAAGCGATCTTGGCCTCTTCGCCCTCTATCTCTATGTCGATCTCGTCCGTGTGCTCGCCAACCTCTTCTGCCCGTGCCGAGATGATTATCTTGCCCTGACCGCCATCGCTGCCAGGCACCATCTGCAGGCGAACGATGCCACTGCCGTCGCGAGCGAATATCGAGGCGGTGCGGGCAGCTCGTTGGAACTCCTGCAAATCGAAGACCGCCCGTGTCTGGAAGTTCTGAGGTATTAGTTGACCGTAATTCGGGAACGCGCCTTGAATTAGTTGGGACACAACTTCAATGCTCTTCAACTGGAACATGGCCTGTCCCTTGGCCGAAGACATCATCATCTCCACCGGCTCGTCCTGATCACCGAGGAACCGGCTGATTTCGTTCAATGTCCTAGCCGGAATGATCACGCTGGCAGACTCGGCCACCGGCTCCACCAGCTTCTCTTTGTGCACAGCCAGCCGGAAGCCATCTGCAGCCGCCATGGTGAACTCGTCGCCTTCCATCTCCAGCTTTACCCCAGTGAGCACTGGGCGGGACTCCTCGGTAGCAGCAGCGAAGGCCACTTGAGCAATGGCCGTGCGCAGCTTACGAACGTCCAGCTTGGCCGTGAGCCCATCTTCCACCGTAGGTATCGGAGGGAACTCCTCGGCGTCGGTGCCGTTGATGGTGGCCTCGGAGCGGGCGCAACTGAGATGCACCGCCTTGGGACGCTGGGTGGCGTTGAGCTCAATCGTCTCGGAAGGAAGGGAGTCCACAAGGTCGCTCAGCAGCCTCGCGGGCACGGTGATGGCCCCCTCCTCTTCGATCATGGCTCCCACCCATGTGGTGATGCCGATCTCCAGGTTGGTTGCCGAAAGCTTGAGCATGGACCGGTCGGTGGAAAGAAGCACGTTCTGTGTGATGGGAAGGGTGCTCCTCGTAGCTACAGCACGACCCACAATCCCCAGCCCACGCTTCAAGTTCTCTTGCAGCACCGACAGCCTCATAGCACCCCTCCCGGAAAGTGGGCTGTAGTATATGAGCGGGCCTCTATAGCGTCAACGCAAGCGACGGGCCATCTCAGGCCCGTCGCTCCATCCATCGGCGCCACCGGGATCAAGGCGTGGAAGTGAAGGTGCCGAACATGGTTATGTTATGTGCAGGGAATGTACAAACGAACTGGTAAATGCCTGCCGGAGGCACGGTGAAGGTCACATTTCCTGTATCTTTGCCCTCAAGTAGACCGGTCTGCGCTATGACCCGGTCATCGCCCGGGGCTACGTAGTCGTTATCCGCGCCCGATTCAATCCCATCCGCTGTAACCTCATCCTTGGTCCCATCCTGCACCAGCACCCAGTTATGGGGTTGAGCTTTGGATACATTACGGAACTGGACCGTGACCTCCCGCCCTGCGGGGGCCGACATTTCACCCTTATCGTACTCCAGGTCCTCGCCGTTAACCGATATATCAAGAAGCAGGTCGTCGGCCGAGGACTCAGGTTGGTCGCCATTGGTAGGACTGCTGGCAGACTGCTCTCCGGATACGGTAGAGGTGGAGGACCCTCCCCCACAGGCGATCAGGGCCATAGAGGTGAGTACTAAGACGGATACGACAAGGGTTACCAGCTTAAGCAATACACTCTCCTGTGAGGCGTAGACGTTACATCTACTATAAGCCCACAGGAGAGTGTCCACAAACTCCCGTTACCGCATTTTGGCTGTAGCGGCCGGAAGAATACCGGCAGAGCCGGTTAACTGTTACACCTAGTGCATCAACTGGCGCGCTTGACCTCTAACGTCTCTCCGGGAGCCAGTGCCACACGCCGGACGTTGATACCCAGCTTGAGGATCCAATACCCCAAGGTCGCCTTGCTTACACCCAGCTCGGATGCAGTAGCCGAGAGGCCCAACTCATTGACCTTCTCGGGAACAAGGTACTCCAGTTGCCTCTGGTACCTTTCCTCCACATCCCGCATCAGTCGTGTCTTTCGAGCCACTTTCTGTACCTCCTCTGTTGGTCACGCTTACACTATCAGGTTGTTCTAAAGGGTGTCAACGAGTTCTATGTCGTTTTTTAGATATTTTTGGAACAGCACCCAACATTCCTCCAGTGCTTATATTTTCCTAAATCTCATATGTATTTGGTAAAGAACGTACTCTATGGAGCATCGTTATCTAGTGTAGAACATCACATGCACCAGCGCATGTTAATGTTGAGCGCGAGGTTTGAGTATTATCCTATAAGATGGAGCCCCAGCGCTGTCAGGGCCGTCACTACACCTCCAGCGATCGCCGCCCCGAGGGCGATACACAAGAGCGCGGGGCGAAATGGTATCTCGAAGACCCACGCAGCCAGCGTACCGGACCAGACACCAGTGAAGGGTAATGGCACTGCCACCAGCAGAATCAGCGCCAGGTTGCGGTGGCGCCGGAACCGCTCGCCCTGCAGGCGCCTGAGTCTTTCGCTGCGCCACATGAGTAGGCAGCCAGCGGGGTTGGGGAAGGACACCAGGTAACTACCGAGGCGCGGTAAAGCCAGCAGCCAGAAGAGTGCAGGGACCAGGTTTCCTGCCACCGCAAGAGGTAACACCTCGTACCAGGGAAGTTCATAGGTCTGTATGGCCAAGGGAATGGAGGCACGGAGCTCGCCTATGGGAGTCATACTTACCAAGAAGGTGATCAGGTAGTCCATGTATCGTCCATTTACAAATGCACTCCGGCCCCGGGCCACATCGGAGACTACAACAAATCTCTCTCTGTTTCACGAAGACGACGTGTAGCCACGACTCCCCTCCAAGCCGTGCTCTTGTCCGCAATTGGCCTCGCCTTCGTGATAGACTGCTACCTGCTGCATCCACTACACCCGCCGCATCCGGCCCCATTCGGCCTCATCTGGATAAATCGCTATGCAACTGGGCAAAGTACCACACTACCTGTTACGGGAGCTCCTCGGCGCCATCAAGGACGCAGACCCAAGTGTACTGGTAGGCGCCCAGGTGGGTGTTGATGCTGCGGTCCTCGACCTCGGCGACCAACTCCTGGTGGCCTCCAGTGACCCCATTACATTTCCTAACGACTCTCCCGGCTGGTATGCAGTACAGGTAAACGCCAACGATGTAGCAGCCATGGGGGCCACACCGCGCTGGTTCCTTTCCACCATACTGTTACCCCTGGGTACACTTCCGGAAACTGCAAAGGAAATCTTCAATCAGGTACTGCACGCCTGCGATGAACTACATGTAGCTTTGATCGGCGGCCATACCGAGGTCACTCAGGGCATAGACCATCCGGTCGTATCCGGGTGCATGCTGGGAACCGTAGCTAGGGACAACCTGGTAACAGCAAGTAATGCACAGCCAGGAGATAGTGTACTAGTGACCAAAGGCCTCGCCATCGAGGGCACAGCGATCCTAGCCCGGAACTTCCCCGAGAGACTCGGTACCGCTGGCGTAGACGCCGTTACCCTTCAGCAGGCAGCGGGTCTATTACACTCTCTTGGTATCAGCGTAGTGCATGATTCCGCGGTGATTGCCAATGTGGCGCGCGTGCACTGCATGCATGACGCAACTGAAGGGGGATTGGCCACAGCCTTGCATGAGGTGGCGCAAGCCTCCAAAGTCGGTGTCGTGATCGAGCAGGGCTCAGTACCTGTGCTACCTCAGTGCGACGAAATTTGCCAAGCCATCGGCATCGACCCACTGGGACTGCTGGCCTCTGGCTGCTTGGTTGTTACCCTGCCCCCTGAGGATGTACCCGCGGCCCTTTCTGCGCTGGAGCGTGAAGGTATCGATGCTTATGAGATCGGCCAGGTAACGGATCCCGAAGAAGGGGTCATGATGATTGGCGCCAGCCACGAGCCGGACCCACTGCCGGTCTTCAGCCGGGACGAACTGGCGCGCTTCATTGAAGAGGGCGAACCAGGTAAGGACTAGTCAGACCTACATCAGCGCGGCCAGAGCACCGTGGCGCCACCTCCCCTGGATGATGTGCCAGAATGCTGGCCTACCTTGCGCGGTAGCCGGAATTCCCCCAGCTATTCCAGTTCAGATTCTTCAGCCAGACATTATGTCGACCGCTTTTTCGGCGGGTGTCTCTCCAATTGCGAAAAACGCGCACAGCTATTCACGAGGCGCGTAATCCGGGGCAGGTGAGTTGATCAATCGCAGGCTGGAACAGCCGGTGGCCGAGAAGGTATCGTAATCCACGGCTGGAATCAGATGAACGGAAGGTTTGTGTTGGCATCCTCTGAGGCCACCCTGCCACTCTTGGTCCCCTTCAGAAGCGCCACCAACACCGCTCTTTATCCTGGTCCGCCAGCGCTTCTAACTGCATGGCACACTCAGTCTCCCAGCAGACCCCTTAGCTGTGATGGAGTTATGTTGCCTCCGGAAACAATGACAGCCACCCGCATCCCTTGCAATTGGTCAGCCAGCTTGATCGCTCCTGCCGTAGCCGCAGCCCCAGCGCCCTCTGCCAGCGTATGGGCCTTCTCCAAGAGTACCCGTATGGCATCATCGATTTCGTCGTCGCTCACTAAAATGAAATCGTCCAGTAACTCCCACAAGATCGACTGCGTAAGTTCATACGCAGTCGCCGTAGCTAACCCCTCAGCCCGGGTCCTCATGGGCGATTCCACGATGCGCCGCTCTCTCCACGAAAGATAGCCTGCGGGGGCCTGTGCCGATTGTACGGCGATGACCTTCACGTCGGGCGCCATGGCCTTGGCTACTATGCAGGCCCCCGACGCCCCACTGCCTCCACCCAGAGGGACCAGGATGACATCCACCTCTGGAAAGTCCTCGATAATCTCCAAGCTTGCGGTTGCCACGCCTGCCACCAGCCGAGGCTCATTTGCAGGGTGGACGAACAGGTAGCCCTCCTCTTGGGCCAACCTCTCCGCATGGGCCTTCGCCACGTCGAACTCACTCCCGTGAAACACCACCTCTGCCCCTAGGTTACCCATGGACTCCACCTTGAGAGGGTTGGCCCCTTCAGGCAGGCAGATGACCGCCTTGGCGCCAAACACCGAGCACGCGTAGGCGATCGACTGCCCATGATTACCGCTGGAGGCAGTCACCAGTCCACGGCTCCGTTCCTCCTCGCTGAGCTGCGACAGCAGGTTGATCCCTCCCCGCACCTTGAAGGCGCCCAAGGCGTGGTGGTTCTCATGCTTCAAGCGCACTTCGTACCCCAAGAGCTTGCTGAGGGCCGCATAGTGGTGCAGCGGAGTGCGTGGCACATATGCGGATATTCGCCGGCGGGCAGCTAGCACGTCTCTGAAGGTTGGGACGGGAGGAATCTCTGCCATCTTATGTAAGCTCCTTACTATGTGGACTACCTATCGCTGTTTCTACTAGTCCTAGCTGGGGAAGACCCTGGACTCTGCCGACCGTGACCATCGGACCTTAGGCACAAAAGAACAGGGCCCCTGAATCATCAGGGACCCTGTCATTGTACCTAACCTTTAGCGGTCCGCGCGGGGCTAGTCGTCCAGTTGGGGATGGACGGGCAGCACACCGGGCAGGTACCACTCTTCCCAGCTCCGGTCCACCTTCTCCTGGAAGTACTTGTGGTCTTCTTCGGTGAAGTGGGCGAACCGGCCTTGCCTCTCCAGATACTCGCGCACGGGCCTGCGCTTCTTCATCCCCTTGGCTATTGCCCGGGACGGACCATTGAGGATGAGTTCGCCATCAATGATCTCGTAGAGCACCCAGAGACCCGTCTCGATGGAGAGCATACCCAGCTCGTGGGAGTACTTGGGATCATAGTCCCAACCCTTGGGGCAAGGGTCAATGCTGTGGATGAAGGTGGGCCCGCCGATAGTGAGAGCCCGCCTGATCTTGTTGGTCATGTCCAAACCGTAGGAACCGCAGGAAGTAGCCACGTAGCGGCAGTCGGGATGACCAGTTGCCAGCATCGGAGCGGTGTTCTTCTTCCAGCGCCGGTTCATGATGTGCTTCGACTTGCCCGGAGGGCTGAAAGTGGAGTTGGCGCCCCAAGGCGAGCTACCAGACACCTGGATGTCGGTGTTGGCATAGGACTCGTTGTCATACAGAAGGATCATCATGTTGTAATCGGTCGTAAGAGCAGCCGACAGGGCCGAAAGACCCATATCCACACCACCGCCATCGCCACAGAACGCAATCACGTTGATGGGCTCGTCCTTGATCTTGCCTTTGCGCATCAGGGCCCTGAGACCAGCAGCCGTGCCCGTAGCAGCGGAGCCGGAGGAACCCAGCTGGGTATGCATCCAAGGCACGACCCAAGGCGTGCTGTAATAGGTGGTATTGGCCACGTACATGCAGCCAGTGCTGCCCACCACTATGCTCCGGGGGCCAGCGGCCTTGATCATCAGGCGCATGGAGAGGGCCGACTCACATCCTTGGCAGGTCCGGTGACCCGATGTGAACAACTCTTGGATCGGGATATTCTTTACCCCTTTTACTTGGGGCAGCTCAACCATCGTCGTCATCACTTACCTCCTTACGCCTATCCACTCGGTCTGCTGGTCCATCTTGCCACTGGCCAGCCCCTGCTGCACCATGTCAATCATTTCAACGACATCGCCTTGGTGGATCTCACGTCCGCCCAGCCCGCAAATGAAGGGGAAGAGCATCGGCCTCTTCTCCAGCGGATAAAGGGCAGACCGCACCTCGTTGAACAAGACCCCGGCATTGCCCGGTGAGCCATAGGAGTAGTCCCTGTCAATCACTGCCACTGCCTGGAAGCGGGACAAGGCCTCCCTGACTTCCTCCGTCGCAAAGGGTCGGAACCATTTTAGACGGATGAACCCCATTTTGATACCCCTGTCGCGGGCACGTCGCACGGCCACCCGCAACGGCAGGGACATGGTCCCCAGACCGATGAAGCAAATCTCGGCATCGTCAGTCATATACTCCTCGAACCAGGGAGACTCCGTGCCCCGGCCGAAGATACGCCGGAACTCCTCATGGGTCTCCTCAACGACGCCCTTGGCGCGCTTCATACCCTCGTCCGTCTGCTTCCGCATCTCCATCAGCCAGTCCTCGTTCACCTGAGGGGCCACCGTGATGGGGTTGTCGGGGTGCAGCACCAGATTGCCCCGGTTGTACATCGGCAGGAATTCATCAACCATTTTCTGCGGCGGGACCTTCACCAGCGACTGGGAGTGCGTCAGGAACGCCCCGTCACAACTGATCGCGCAGGGCAGGAACACCCGTGAGTCCTCAGCAATGCGCCAAGCCATCATGCAGGTGTCGTAGGCCTCCTGAGGCGTCGCCACCCAGTTCAGCAGCCAACCCAGGTCCCGCACGGCAAGTGCATCGTTATGTTCGGTCCCGAACGCGCCGGGATCATCAAGAGCCCGGTTGCCCACCATCGCCACCACCGGCAGCCTCAGGCCCGCGGTCACCGTGATGGCCTCGAAGGCATAGAACCAGCCCACACCGCTGGAGCCCACAAACGTCCGGGCCCCCACCGAGCTGGCGTGCTTCACGATCTCAAACTGGGAGTGCTCACTCTCGGCAACGATGAATTCGCAATCGAAGTCGCCGTTCGCGATCAGGCGCGACACATACTGCATCACCGTGTCATAGGGCCGGATGGGATATGCGGTGATCGTATCCACGTCCGCCATGGAGCAGGCGATAGCAATGGCCTCGCTGCCGCTGATCAGCTCCTCACGTTCCTGTTGCTGGGTAGCAGGACTAGTCGTCACTGGCCACCTCCTCCATCTCAGCAATGTCTTCAGCGTACCCACCGACATGGTGGAACCCGTGGGACCTCTTCTCGGCCTTGGCCTGGTCCACCAAGCCCGTCATCCACTGGTTGTAGCCTTCCTTGTCGCGCTGCCAGAATTCCCACTGGCCAGCGTTGTCGTTGAACTCAGCCTCGTTCACCATGACGACGCAGTCGGGAACAGGGCAGACATCGTCGCACACGCCACACCCGCAGCACGCCTCTAGGTTGGCGTCATACAGGCCGTCCGGAGTCACATCGAAGCATGAGTCCGGGCAGTGCAGCCAGCACAGGGTGCACTTGATGCACGTGTCGAAGTTCACCATCGGACGCATCGAACGCGTGCTGAACTTCTTGAACAGCTGGTTCCGGTCCGGCTCGTAGCCCGCGCCACCCAACTGGTTGTGATGGGGGTCGAATTCGCCCACAGGCTCGGCCCCACGGAAGCCAGTGCCCTGGCCATGCCCCTGCACCACCAAGGCCTCTTCCATCTCTGTCCAGCCCGGCAATACGAAGCTATAGGGTGTCTCAGGGTTGCCCTGACCGGGCTCCACTACGCGGGTCTCAGTGCGCTCGTACGACTTGCGGGTGGAGGCGATCTTCAGGTTGTCGTCCCACTGGTCCCGTATCGCAGCCTCCATCGACTCGATGCTCACCAGCTCAGGGCACACCTTTGCCAGAGCCCCCAGCACCCTCACGTCAGTGTGGTCTTCCTTATACACCCACAGACCCGAGAAGCTGACGCTGCCCCGGACCACGCCTAGGCTGTAAGGCTCGGACCGTGCGTGAATGTCTTGAATCAGGTCAGTGCGTCCCTGCTGCGAGGTAACCAGCAGGGTCCCGCCCGCCTTGGTCGGCTTGTTGATTGGCTGCAGCCCATACCACGCCCACGACTCCACGCCCTTGCACAGCGTGTCGTCCACGGCGATGGTCACATCCACATCCTTGGGCTCGTACTGGGCCAGATGCTCTTCCAGTTCCAACTCGTCATCCGCCACCACTGCGAACTGCTTGGCGGGGATGCCATTGCGCTCCGGGGAGTCCCCGTACCGCCCGAACGCAGTGCCCACCTTGCCTTCTTTCTTGGCGGCGAACACGATCGTGCGGGTAATCCGTTGGGCCAGGTTCTTCTGGAATATCCCCCGGTACACCACTTCCACGGCAACTCGAGCCATGCTTTGCCTCCCGTGTACAGATTTATTTCGTCCTGAATTCCTTAGACCACCGCATCTGCTTTGTCATTCCGGCCCCTTTTCGGTCGGGCCTTCCGGCATCTAGCCATATGCGGCCTGATTGACTTCACCTACAGCCATTTATGCAGCGCTCTCCACCTCCGTATGGCTGGTCTCAATGACCGAGATGTGGTGCTCCATAGCCTGACGCGCACCCTCGCAATCGTGGGCGCGCACCAACTCCAACATAGCTTTGTGAGATGCCAGCGACCGCCGCGCTCTCCCTTGAGTCTGAAGCGAGCGGTCTCTCGACTGGTGCAAGGCATCGGCCACAGCCATGACCACCTTGAGCAGGGCCGCGTTGTAGGTCGCTTTGGCTAGGGCAAAATGAAAAGCCGTGTCCCCGGCAACGCCACTCTCTCCACGCTCAACCTGCTCCCGTTGCTCATCTAGGGCTGCTTCCATGTGGCTTATGTCTTCTTCCGTGGCCCGTTCAGCAGCCAGCGAGGCGATGCCCGGTTCCAAAATCCGGCGCATCTCAAACACCCCTTGCACCGTATGCTCAGAGTCAGACAAGCAGGCGGCAATGACCGACGCCATGGCATCGAACTGTCCCGTGTTGATGAAAGTGCCCGCCCCAGGCCGGCTCTCCACCATACCCTGCAGCTCCAGAGCGCACATGGCCTCGCGCAGCGAACTCCGGCTCACCCGCAACCGCTCCGCCATCTCCCTCTCTGGAGGCAGGCGGTCCCCATGCTTCAGGCTTCCATCCCGGACCAAATCCCGGATTTGCTCCACGATATCCTCATGGACCCGCCGCCTCTTGATAACCTTCAACTGCTCTTGCGTCGCCATCCACCCACTTCAGCACAGGCCCAGTGGCCTGTTGGTCAGACCAATTTAGTACCACTCATATGGGTTGTCAAGAGGAAAGCCATGGTTCAGCAAAATCTCCGCAACAAAATGCCCGTGGAATCCTTGCCATGAGCATTCATGCCACCAGCATCGTGTCCATGGGAGTTGATGCAGCGGTGCATCATAGTTGTGATTCTACCTCATGAGAACGACCATCTCCCTAAACGACCAACTTGCCAAACGTGTGCGCCGGGAGGCCGAAGCCCGCGGCATCAGCATGAGCGCCTTTATCGCCCGGACGTTGGACGATGCTCTGAAGCGCCCCGAGACTTCCGAGCCTCCACCCTTTCGGCTGGTGACCGTCCGTGGCGTTCATGCCCGGCCCGGCGTCAACCTCGACCAGCCGAGGGCCCTTGATCTCCGGGATCACGAGGCCGGGTTCAAGCACGGAAACCCCTAAGCCAAACCACCATTCCGTCATTCCTGAGTTGCTATTCAGACACCTCCACGCCCCCAAGCCATCCCACCACCATCTTACTCCTACCCCCGTTCGTCCTGAGCGAAGGGAGGGGGTTGTACATCCGACCGCCTAAGGTTGGATGTACAACCCCCTCCCGAAGTCGAAGGACCCCGCCATACCCCTTTCGTCCTCATCCGTGGCGGGAACCCACGGCCACACTCACTCCATCCCGTCTCAGCGCCACTCGAGCCCTGCACCCCGCTACCCCAGCAGTCAAAAACCGCCCACCCTCACACCGCAGGCGACGCGCCCTCACCTCGCAGGTATGACTATATTGCGAGAGCCCCAGCAGACTACGAAACCGTCCACCCGCACCCCGCAGGTGTAGTCCACCGCCGCGCCGACGGAGGCGAATTCCCCCTTCGGCGGCGTGGCCTGGCCAGCCCGGTCCTCCCCCCAGCAAGCGACGGAGCCGTCCGCCCGCACCCCGCAGGTGTGATATCTGCCGGAGCTAACTGAGGTGAACTCCCCCTCCGGCGGCGTGCCTTGGCCACGGCTATCATTCCCCCAGCAGGAAACGGAGCCGTCCGACCTTACCCCACAGGTGTGGTCACCCCCGGTGCTCACGGAGGTGAACTCCCCATCCGGCGGATCAGTCCCACCAGAGCTATAAGCTCCCCAGCAGGCTACGGAGCCGTCTGCCCGCACCCCACAGGTGTGATGAGCCCCGGGGCTAACTGAGGTGAACTCCCCATCCGGCGGCGTGGCCTGACCATGGGGATCGTACCCCCAGCAGGCGACGGAGCCGTCATCCCTCACCCCGCAGGTGTAGCTATTCCCGGCCTTCACGGAGGCGAATTCCCCATCCGGCGGCGTGGCCTGGCCATCGCCATCATACCCCCAGCAGGCGACGGAGCCGTCCACCCTTACCCCACAGTTGTGGCCCGTCCCCATGCTGACCGAGAAGAACTCCCCCTCCGGCGGAGTGCCACCGTCCCCCCAGCAGGCAACGAACCCGTCCACCCTCACCCCGCAGGCGCTATGAACTGCCCCTCCCGCGCTAACCAAGGCGAACTCCCCCTCCGGCGGCAGGGCCTCGCCATATTGATTACTGCCCCAACAATCGATGGAGTCGTCCGCCCTCAACCCGCAGGTGTGGGACTCCCCGGTAGTGATCGAGACAAACTCCCCCTCAGGGGGCATGTGCTGGCCATAATCATCGCTCCCCCAGCAGGCGACCGTGCCGTCCGGCCTCAAACCGCAGGTGTGATTCCGACCGGCACTAACTGAGGTGAACTCTGACTCCGGCGGAGTGGTCTGACCATATTCATTGTGTCCCCAACAGGCGACGGTGCCGTCCGGCCTCAAACCGCAGGTGTGATTCCGACCGGCGCTAACTGAGGCGAACTCCCCCTCTGGCAGCGTGGTCTGACCATATTCATTGTCCCCCCAGCAGGCGACGGTGCCGTCCGTCCTCACTCCGCATGTGTGACTACCTCCCGCGCTAGCGGAGGCGAACTCCCCCTCGGCAGGCGTGGTCTGGCCATATTCATTGTCCCCCCAACAATCGACGGAACCGTCCTCTCTCAACCCACAGGTGTGCTCACCCCCCGCGCTGACCCAGGTGAACTCGCCATCCGGCGGCGTGCCTTGGCCATATTCATTGTCCCCCCAACAGGCGACAAAGCCGTCCGCCCCCACTCCGCACGTGTGGTCCCCTCCGGCGCTGACCGAGGCGAACTCCCCATCCGGCGGCGTGGCCTCGCCATAATAATTGCTGCCCCAACAGGCGACTGTGCCGTCCGCCCTCACCCAGCAGGTGTGGTCATCTCCTGCACTGAGGAAGGCAGACTCTTCCTTCACTACCTGTCCGCCAATATCCTCAACAACGCCACCTCCGGAAGCGTCGCTGACCTCGCCGGTCTCTGTTGGCGCTGCTCCTCCCGCGTCCTCTCTACCTCCGTCGCCAGTGCCCGCAGCCTCCGTAGGCGCTGCTCCTCCCGCGTCCCCTCCACCATCGTCCCTCGGCCCCGCAGCCTCCGTAGACGGCGACTCCACCGCAGCGGCGGAACCAGCCGACTCATCTCCCCCGCACGCTAGAACCAGAGCCGGAAGGCACATCGCCAGAATCCCGATTAGAAGAATGAATGGGGAGCGGGTTCGCATTCTTCGTTCCTCCTCAATATAGGACGGCCGCCATAGCAGTCCCATCCACAGGCTCAGGTTCGCTCTCTCCAATCCGCAGGAAACGGGGGGAGCCGGCCGCGCACTGCCCAGTAACGCGCCCCTCCAGCGGTCCACCAGAAGCAAACCATACCGCCAGCTTTCGCAGAGGGTAGTCCAAGCCAGCAAAGAGGGTCAACAAGAACGGCACATCGTCCATCCCACTGACCCTAACGCCATCCACTCCTTGACAACACCCACACATTAGTTCTAAACTAACCTCATTGAGCGTGCAGGGGCTGCCTGCCCCGCACCCCGATCCAGGGACCCCAGAGGTCATCCCCGCGCGCCATTTCCCCCCCTACATTTTCTGGGAGGCAATAACACACATGGTGACCCAGCCCAACCCGGAAATTCGACACTGTCGAATGGCCTCCTCAGATACAGCCCCAAAGCTGGACGGACGTACCGGTTCGACAGATTCGACACCCTCCAGATACAAAAAAACACTTCCCAGCTACGACCAGTGTCGAATGGACCGCCAACGGAAGTCCGCCTCCCACCTCCGGTCCCGTGTGCCCGCCACTGACGCTCCTGCCCCAGTGCCTCCGCTCCCGCCTCCGTCCGTCCCGCCCTCCAATCCGTTCGTCCTGAGCGACTGGAGGGGGTTGTACATCCGGCTGACCGAGGTCGGATGTACAACACCCATCCTGAAATCGAAGGACTCCAGCCCATCATTCAGTGCCCCCCATTCCCTGCCAGTTCTGTGCCATGGCCAAATGGCAAAATGAACGGAAATAGGGCGGATTTCCAGTTTTCCCGCCCCTGGATCACAGGCCCTGTCCAACGATATATAGGGAGCTAACACCATGACACTGTCCCAGATCCGCAACCGCATCCACGCCCTCCAGCGCCGCTTCGGCCTGCCCCTCACCGTCATACGCCTCCGCCCCTACGCCACCCAGTTCTGCGACCAATGGGCCATAGCTCAAGACAGAAATGAGCCCCTGCCCGAGACCCACGTCTTCATCAGGAAACTGGCCTCCGCTGGCTTCAGCCTCACCACCTTCTCCTACCTCCTCCCTCGCCTCGGGAGGCACCGCGAGGACAACACGATCCCCCACCCCTTGCCAACCCTCTCGAACTAATGTACCATACCCCCATGATCAACGCACCACACATCCCCTACACCAACCACCCCCGCCGTGAACTCGGTGCCGACCGCCTCGGTCCTAGCCGCTCACGCCATTCACATGCTCATCGGACCAAAAATAAAATTCCCCCAGCATCCTCTGTTGCTGCCTCAAAGCTGGCTCCTGCTGCCCAGCTACCATTCCCGTTGCACCGGGATTGCCACCGGAATGCACCCGGATTGCCACGGGAGTTGCACCGGTATGCCACGGGAGTTGCACCGTTTGTATACCGGAATGCCACGAGAATGCTACAAATGGGACCACATTGTCTCACCGCTAGCTACGAACGTGAGACCATGGCCTTCCCTTTTGTCTCACCCTCAGCTACGAACGTGAGACCATTGGTCTCACCCCTCAGCTACGAACGTGAGACCACTGTCTCGCCTTGGTCTCACCTCTCAGCTACGAACGCGCGACCACTGTCTCACCTTGGTCTCTCCCCTCAGCTACGAACGCCCCACCACTGTCTCGCCTTGGTCCTAAGGTACTGTCTTGAACTCAGGCAGCACCTTCTCCGCAAACAGTTTCAGGGAGTTCAGGGTCTGTTCTTCGGTTAGGTCTCCGAAGAAGAAGGAGCTTACGAAGTAGTTGGTGCCTGTGGTGTCGATGTGATGGCGCACCTGTTCGGCTACCGAATCGGGCGAGCCGACGACGTGCAGGCCGTCGGCCATGCGGGCCTCGAAGTCGCCTAGGAACGCGGTGCGACCGGGATCGCCTCTCACGGTCCGGAGATGGTTGAAGTTGTCGTTGAAGTGGGCGAAGGCAGCTTTGGCCTCGCTCAGGGCCTCCTGGTCCGTCTCGCCAACATATACATGGCGCACGATGCCGTACTTCGGGTCCGGTTCGTGGGCGTTCAGGCGACCTTCATCTCCTTGATGTTCCTCCCATACCTGCTTGTAGAGGTCGAACAGTTCCCGCATCTTCTCCATGGTTGGGTAATGTGTGATGGTGTTGAACCCCTCCCTTGCCAGCCATTCGGTACGGTCGACGCTGTCGGTTGGGTACCAGAGCGGTGGGTATGGACGTTGGAAGGGCTCCACGTGCAACTGTACGTTGTCGAATGAGAAATGCTCGCCTTGGTAGTCGAGCACGCCGTTGGTGAGGGCTTGGGTGATTATGTTCAACGCCTCTTGAAACATTGGTCGCGACTGCTCGTTAGATACGTCGTAGAAGGAGAGTTCGATGGGAGAGATGCCCCGGCCAACGCCGAGTTCCAACCGCCCCCGGGACAGTTGGTCCAGCATGCATATTTCCTGGGCCAGCCTGAGGGGGTTGTATATGGGCAACAGGTAGACCAAGGGGCCTAGACGAATGCGCTTCGTCCGCTGGGCGGCGGCCGCCAGAAAAAGGCCGGGAGACGGGGCCATCCCCAAGGGCGCACACTGATGTTCCGCCAAGTGATAGCAGTAGAACCCGGCCTCGTCGGCATATTCCAGCATGCGCAGGCGCATGTCGTAGTTGTCGGCGATGCTAAGGCCGTTGCGGTCGATCCAGTCGAAAATACCGAAGTGAACGGGTGACGCCATCTAGAGGCCTCCCAGCCGGGTCAGATTACCGAATTCTGTCCTGATAAGTCGCTTACGGGTTGGGTGGGTCCGCGAGTTTCTAGACGATTGTGCCCTGGCTGCGCAACTCGTCAACCTCTTCCTGGGTAAGCCCGCCCAAGGTAGTGAATATCTCATCGGAATGCTGGCTGAAGAGAGGCGCGGGCGAGACCTCCACAGGGGAGTCCGACAGCCGCACTGGGCAGCCAATGATGGAAACACGACCACGGGTGGGATGGTCGATTTCGGTAACCATCCCGCGCTCGCGCAGGTGGGGGTTGGCAAGAACCTCAGAGGTGTCGAACACTGCTCCGCAAGGCACACCTTCTCCGGCAAATGCGGCCATCACCTCTTCCTTATTGCGCGTGGATGTCCAGTCCTGAATGATGGCCGCTAGTTCAGCCCCGTGTTGATCACGGATATTCCGGTCGGAGAACCGGGGGTCTTCCAGCAACTCTTCACGGCCCATGGCGCGGACGGCGGCGTTGAACATACCCGGTATGTCGGAGGGCACTAGGAGAAAGACGTATTCGTTTTCGCCTGCTGGGGCGCACTTGAAAAGGCCACGCACCTCTCCTCCGGCCCCGCCAAGATGGCTCTCGGCCCGGGGCACTGGCACCCCGCTGGAAAGGGTGCTGGTGAACTGCACTCTAGTGAGGTTGAGGACTGCCTCCTGCATGGCCACTTCCACCTTTTGTCCTTTGCCGGTGGACTCGCGCTGGACCACGGCGGCCAGGATGCCTATCACCATGTGCATACCAGTGCCGGAGTCGCCCACATTTACGCCCGATGGCGTGGGCGGGCTGTCAGCATAGCCGGTAATGCTCATAGCTCCACTTGTCGCCTGAGCCACAGGCTCGAAGCACTTGTACTCGGCGTAAGGGCCGTAGGAGCCGAACCCCTTGACCGACGCGTAGATCAGACCGGGGTTAATGGCGCTTAGGTCGTCGTAGCCCAAGCCTAGGCGGTCCATCGCACCGGGACCACGATTTTCCACCATGATGTCCGCTTGGGTTACCAAGGTCTTGAACAGCTCCTTGGCCTTGGGATTGCGCAAGTCGAGGGTGGTGCTCTTCTTGTTGTTGTTGAGCAGCAGGAAGAAAAAACTGTCCTTGTCAGGATCATCCCTGCGCAGCCAGCGGGCGCGATCGCCACGGCCATCAGGTATCTCGACCTTGATGACCTCAGCTCCCAGCCAAGCCAGCATCTGAGTGCACGAAGGCCCGGCTTGGTCATGGGTCATATCGATCACCCGTATACCATCCAACGCCTTACTCATACGTAATTCCTCCTAGCCATGCCTACCTAGCACACTTGGCCGATTCTAGGTGGGGCGTATGAGAGCGTCAAGCTGAAGGTGCGGACTACAGGGTTGTCGACGTCGATCCTTCCGCTTATGGACGGGTGGCTTGCGTGGTAGTATGGGCCGTGTGCCGGAAACAAGAACACAGCGCATCAGAGAGCGGTTAGAGCATGAAGGCTGGTACATGCAGAGGCACGGTGCAAACCATGACATCTATCGACACCCAGATATACGAGGCATCATAACGCTGCCTCGACACCGTAATGTCAAACTGGGGGTGGCCCGATCCATAGCCAAGCAAGCGGGCTGGGAGGACTGACATGAGATATCCTGCGATTATTGAGGGAGGCGGGGATGACTATGGCATTTGGTTCCCAGACCTGCCGGGAATCGTGGCGATGGGAGGTACGTTAGACGAAGCCATCTGCAACGCCCAGGAGGCATTGGACGACTACGCTATCGAGGCCAAGCGAGACGGCATCGGCCTCATAACTCCCAGTTCGCCAACAACCATTGAAGTTCCGCCCGGATGCACTCTAACGACTATACAGACGGTCCGAGAAACTCCAGAAAGGTCGGCACTGCCATGACGCGACTCACCGATGACGAGTTCCGATTTCTGGTGCGCCGTGCCGGGCTGTCGATGCCCGACGACGAGTTGCACGAACTCAAACGCCTCTACGATGCCTTGATGGAGCGTATGCAGCCCCTCCAAGAGGCCGATCTCTCGGAGGAAGAGGTGGCCGGCATCTTCCTCCCGCGAGCGGGGAATACCGCACTGGGGGAGGTGTCCTCATGACCACATCCAGCCAAGACTTGTACCTACTCACAATCCACGAAGCCGCCGAACTCATCCGCAGCCGTCAACTGTCGCCTGTTGAGCTGACACAAGCCTTCCTGGACCGCATTGAGGCCGTGGATGACCGGCTGAAGTCCTACATCACCCTATTGCCTGAGACGGCCATGGAAGCAGCACGGGAGGCCGAAACGGAAATCTCCAAGGGCAACTATCGCGGCCCGCTGCACGGCATACCCATAGCCCTGAAGGACCTGTACGACACTGCCGGAGTGCCTACCATGGCCCAATCCAAAGTACTGGAGCACCGTGTGCCCGATAGCGACGCCACGGTAGTGACCCGCTTGCGGGATGCAGGGACTGTACTGCTGGGCAAGCTGACCATGCACGAGTTCGCCCTTGGCTTCCCTGCCAGCCTGTACGAGTCGCCAAGAAATCCATGGAACCTGGACCATGTGACAGGGGGTTCCAGCAGCGGGTCGGGGGCGGGCATCGCTGCGGGCACCTGCATGGGGACGCTGGGGTCGTGCACGGGTGGCTCCATACGCGGGCCTGCTTCCTATTGTGGAATTGTGGGGTTGAAGCCTACCTACGGTCGCGTCAGCCGCCATGGCGTACTGCCTCTCAGTTGGTCGCTCGATCACGTCGGACCGATGACATGGATAGTTGAGGACACTGCACATATGATGCAGGCCATCGCCGGCCGTGACCCTAATGACCCGACCAGCTGCACAGAACCCGTCCCTGACTACGCGGCGTCGCTGCGGGAGGACGTCAGCGGGCTGGTTATCGGGGTTCCACGTCACTACTTCTTCGACTCGAGCGCTGGCGCCGACGAGGAGATGCTGGCAGCGGTGGACAAGGCCCTGACCGAGTTGGAAGGCTTGGGGGCGCGGGTCGAGGAGGTCACCATCCCAAGTCTGGACCTAGCGGGGCCAGCCAACTGGCTAATCATGATGAGCGAGGCCTACGCATACCACAAGGCCAACCTAGCTGCGCAGCCGGAGAACTTCGGTCCTGTGGTGCGCCACCGGTTCTACATTGGAGGACTGTTCAGCTCCGGAGAGTACGTCATGGCGCAGCAGGCCCGCACCCGCATTCGGAGAGAGTTCGCCGAGGTGATGCAACGAGTGGACCTCATCGGATGTCCCACGATGCTGGGGCCGGCGCCCGTGTTCGACACCTTCGACCCCTCAAGTGTGGTGCTGGGACGCAGCTTCACCGCGCCTTTCAACGAGACGGGAATGCCCGCCATCTCTGTCCCTTGCGGCTTCACCGAGAGCGGATTGCCTCTGGGCCTGCAGCTCGCTGGCCGACCTTTCGAAGAGGAGACGGTCATCCGGGCCGGGTACACCTATCAGCAGCACGCCGGATGGTACAAGCAGAGACCAGTGCTTTAGGGTGGGCCTTACCGAAGCTCCCGGCGCAGTACCTTGCCCGCGGAACTGACGGGCAGGCTGTCGCGGAACTCGATGATGCGAGGCACCTTATAAGCCGCCAGTTGGCTGCGGCAGTAGTCGTTCAGGGCATCGCGGACGGTCTCTTCGGTCTCGGCCACATCGTCTCTGAGGACTATCGTGGCTTTGACGGTCTCCCCACGGTAGGGATCGGCTGTGCCCGCAACTGCTGCCATGTGGACCATGGGGTGGCGGTACAGCACCTCCTCAACCTCCCGTGGCCACACCTTGAAACCAGCAGCGTTGATCACGTCCTTGATGCGGTCGACGATATAGAAGTAGCCATCCTCGTCCATGCGGGCGAGGTCTCCGGTGTGGAACCAGCCCTCTGACATCACCTCTGCGGTGGCGTCCGGCCTGTTCCAGTAGCCCTTCATCACTTGAGGGCCTTGCAGCGCGAGCTCACCGACTTCTCCTACTGGCAGCACCTTCGCGCGGTCTTCGGGGTCCACAACCCGAGCATCGGTATCCGGCAACGGGACTCCGATGGAACCCAGGCGCGCTCGGGCGGGCGGGTTCACGTGGGTGAGGGGCGCGGTCTCCGTAAGGCCGTAACCTTCGATAAGCACCTCCCGACCCACCAGCTTGTCGAAAGCCTCCTTCACTGCTTCGGGTAAGGGTGCTGCGCTGGTACGGCTGGGGCCCATGGACGAAAGATCGTAATAGGCGGAGTCTGGTTGACTGAGCAGGTTGATGTACATGGTAGGCACACCAAGGAACCTGGTGGCGCGATAGTCCTGAATGGCCTGCAGGACGCCCTGGCGGTGGAAGCGTGGGAAAAGGATTATGGTCCCTCCGACGGTGATGGGCACACTCATCACTCCGGCGATACCGCCAATATGTGAGAGAGGCAGGGTGGCTATGAACACCTCCTGGCCATCCTGGTAGTCGAACCACCGTCCGAACTGGATGGCGTTGGCCACCATGTTCGCGTGGGTGAGCATTGCGCCCTTGGGCACGCCAGTGGTACCGCCGGTGTAGGGCAGCAACGCAAGGTCTTCCTCGGGCGTTATGCCGGGCAGTGGGTCGAGGGGCGCATGCTGGGCGAGCAACTCGTTGAGGGCACAGGCATAGGGTGGTATGTCGGCCGCGTCAGCCACTATTACTCGCTGCAGGTGTGTGTGGGGCCTGACCTGCTCCGCCACTGTGAGCGACTGCCGGTCGCAGATGATGGTGGTTGCACCCGAGTCGTTCAGTTGGTGGGAAAGCTCGTCGGCTTGGTACATGGGGTTGCATGGAACGGGAACAGCGCCAGCCTTCAGGATGCCGTAGAAGCTGACGACCAACGATGGCGAGTTCTGCAGGTAGTAGGCAACCCGGTCGCCCTTGCTCACACCCAAGCCAGCCAAGCCAGCGGCCAGACGTGAGGACTCGTCATCCAAGGAGCGGTAGCTCTTGGCAGCAGTCTCCCGCCCAGACTCCCCGTCAAAGGAGATGATTGCAGCCCTTGAAGGGAAACGGCAGGCAGACTCCTGCAACAACCGGTATAAGGGAATAGAGGGGTAATCGAGGCTGGCTTCAAGGCCGGCAGGGTAGTGGCGAAGCCAAGGCTGGATCATTGGTGTCATATCCGTAGGCCACAGGCGTCATCCGGCGCCCACTCAGCCAGCGAGCGTCGCAGCGAGACCCTTATTCAGCCAGAGAAACCCTTCTGTAGCTTACCAAGGGTGGAATCGAGGTCCCCGACGTACCCTTCCATCAGTTTCAGGTCGTCCTCGGTGAGGTGGGCATAGCGTCGCTGGGAGGCGGCGTACTCCTTTACTGTCGCCTTGCGGGGGATGTTCTGGCGGGCGAATACGCCGTCTTTCCACTCGTATAGAGGCCACATGCCCGACTCTACAGCCAGCCTCGAGACTTCCACGCCCTTGTGGTCGTCGTAGCCCCATGAGGGGTTGCAGGGTGTGAGTATCTGAATGAAGGCAGGCAGTCTGTCGCAAGCTGCCTTGATCTTACGCTCGAGATCCTGAGGGTGGGAGGTGGAGGCAGTGGCCACGTATTCGGCGCCACTGTGCATCAGCATCAAGGGGAAGTGCTTGGGGTGTCGCAGCTTACCCGCGGGGCGGACGCTGGTGCGAGCGAGGGGCTGGGTGCTGCCCGTCGCATGACTGCCACTAGCAGCGTGGGCTTGGTTGTCACACACCACGTGTAGGTACTTGTAACCCTGTTGGAAGGCGGTGGCGAGGTCCTCCAAGCCAATGTCCACCTGCCCGTCACCATCAATCACGACGATGGGGCGGTCTATGTCGCGCACCTGCATGGCGGTGAGGAGGCCGACAATACCACTATCATGGGTGCCCAAGCCACTGCGTTGCAGGAAGTCGCGCCCTATGCCACAGCCCTGCCCAAAGATGATGGGGTCCTGCTTGGCCAGATGGTCGAACGCAATGTGCATCACCAGTCTGGTGGCAAGATTCTCAGGGCAGCCTGGGCACTGGTTGGCGGTCACATTCATGAAGACACGCTTGGGCTCGGTCTCCATCACCATCTTGATGGGCATTGTCGTCTCCCTCTCTGGTTACGTATCAGGGGGTGGAGATTACCGGGCCAGTGCTCGGGCCAACATGGTCTCGTCCTCAATGGTTTCGAAGTGCCACGCATGCTGTCGCTGGGCGTAGCCGCGACGGGTGGCCTCAAAAGCCTCTTCTGCCATGTACATCACGTCGTAGAAGGTGACGTCCCGTCCACCCAGACCTGCGATACGGCCCAAAACAATGGGGGCGTCAACCTGCCCGAACATGGCGCTGCGCAGGTCGTGGTACACCGCGGCTACCGGGTTGCGGTCGAGCACTACGACGGCTTTCACACCCTTGAGGGCCGTGACAAGCTCGTCGCCGGGGAAGGGGCGGAAAGCGCGCACCTTGACCAAGGCCACCCGCTTGCCCTGTTCCTGCAGAAGCTGGGCGGCGTAGCGGGAAGTAGCTGCTAGAGAACCCATAGATACTACAGCCACATCCGCATCCTCCAACCCCTCAGCCTCGATGAGGCCACCATAGCCGCGCCCGTTCAAGCGCCGGTAGTCGGCGTGAGCGCTCTCGATGGCCTGCTTGGCGGTCACATTGAGGGCTTGGTCAAGCTGGAACCGCCGCTCCATGTACTCACGCTCGACGTCGATGTAGCCATAGCCGCTCATACGTGGGCCCGAGTAGTACTGGGCGAAGTCCAGGTTTTTCACGAAGTCGATGTCTGCCGGGAGTTGGAAGCCGGGAAGAAAGGCGTCGACGGCTTCCTGGGTCGGCAGCTCCACTGGATAGCTGTTGTGGGATACCTCCCACCCGTCGTACGTCATGAAGGTGGGCAGCAGCACGTTGGGGTCTTCCCCCACACGATAAGCCTGAATCAGGGTATCCACGACATCCTGCGCGTTTTCGCAGTGATAGTGAATCCAGTGGATGTCACGGTACATCACGGTATCGTGGTCGTCGGTGCGCACTACGGCAGGTGGCTCGAGAGCGCGATGGGCCACTACCAACACAATGGGTATGCGGGCGTATGAGGCAAATATGAGTTGCTGAGCAGCTATGAGCAGGCCCTCGGAGTTGGTGGCGAAGGCGCACCGCACACCTCCTTGGGTAGCGGTGATCTGGGCGTTCATAGTGCTGCGCTCGTGCTCCAGCTCAATGAGCTTAGCATCGAGATCGCCACGCTGAATCATTCGCGCCGTCTCCTCGCCGACCTCGTCGGAGGGACCAATGGGGAAGGAGCAGAGCACCTGAATGCGGGCCAGCTTGAGGGCATGGGCGGCTGCCTTATTGCCGGTGAGGGCAACTCGATTCACGGCTTGGGTCATTAGTCCGCCCCTCCCGGCGCATCGCCCTCCTGGCGCAGACGCAGCGGTATGAGCGCCTCCATGCCTGCCCTCTGGTGGGCCGACACCTCAGGCCAGTGGGGTTCCACCGTCACGTCATCGTAGGCTGGGCGCTCCTTCCTCAACTGGTCTTCGTCCACCATGGTGAGCGCAGTCCCGACGCACACCTCGACGCAGATGCCACACCCACGGCAGAACTCCACGTCAATGCGGTAGCCCTGATGCTGGAGACCCTCGCGCACAATGAAGCCGGTGCCATCGGGGCACATCACCTCGCTGATACAACTATTGGGGCAGATGCACTGAGCGTCGTTGCACACTGGCACTTTGTCCCGCCAGACGAAGGGACTGCCCTGCCGAAAGCCCGGCAGCTTGTCGTAGCGATCGAAGCTGTAGTACTGGGGCAGACTGGAAATCTCGGCGTGCTGTATGCGGGAAGGGCTCCGCTCCGTGCTGAATTGCACGCCGCCCAGCGCCTGCACCTTGTCGTAGGCCTCCAAGGCTGCCTGCGCATTCAGCTCGCCCAGTCTGCCGGAGAAGTTGTCACGTATGCACTCACTGAGGGCTGCCATATCCACGGCCTCGGTGATGCGGGCATAAGCGCCAAGCATGGTGATGCCCACTGGCGGGGGTGTACGCCCCAACAGCCGCTCCGCGATTTCGGTGGCGTCCACCGTAGCCACGACTCCTTCAAAATCGAAGGGCAGGTCCAGTTCGCTGGGATGCTTGGGGCTGTTCACCAGCAGGACTCCGCGCTTCATGCGCCCGATGGCGTCCGCAACCAACTCGTGGCTGTTCTCCTTGGCAGTGAGAAGAAGCTCCTCCTGGAATACGACCACCTCTTCGGGGCGGTAGTTGGCGCAACTGGCCAACCCAGGGGAATCGGATATCTTGACGTAGTTGATGACCGGGGAGCTACGCGCCCGTGTGCCAGGGTAGACGTTGACCGATACGTAACGCCCTTGGTCGGAATAGAGCTTGGCCAACACCTCGCCCGACTGCACGGAGCCCTGTCCCGACATGCATAGCAGGTTCAACTCTTTCGTAGTGGGCATATTGCCCTCCATGGCCGGCACACCCGAATAGCTCCATATTTGCCGGCATTCAGTGTCCGATTATAGCACTTGAAAGACAGACCCACGGGAAGGAGTGACACCAGTTCTTTGACATTGCAGGTAGTTAGTGGTTAAACTGCAAATACGAAATGATTTCTACAACATTCTTGCGCTTCGCCGCGACTACCGCGACCTTGAGAACTGGACTCCCCTCACTTTGCGTCCTTCCGCGATAGCCTCGCTAGCCCTGCCTACGGAGGTCTCTCGATTTTCCCCTCATTGTTCACCAAGCTACTAGGTATATTCGGAAACAAGACTTCCCCGCCTCCAATAGATGAGGCTACTAAAGCAATAGAGGCCACTGATACCGGTGTAGCCACCGCAAGGCCCCAACCCCCACAGCAAGCGCCGCGCCGCCGAGACGAGAGATGCGCCACCCCCGTCGCCTCTACTGCGCCATCTACAAAGCCCGCCTCAAGGCCCACCACCCGCCCAAAGCGCCGCTCGGGTGGAGTTGCCCAAGGCAGCGCACCCTCTTTCGCCACTGATGGCGTCTTCGGGACTCTGCCAGTACAGGGAGCCGTAGCCCGCGCCCTTGATGAGATGGGCTATTCGGAACCGACGCCCATACAAGAGCAGGTGGTACCCCTAGTCCGCAACGGGCGCGACTTGGTGGGGCAGGCACAGACGGGCACCGGCAAGACTGCCGCTTTCGGCATTCCCTTGATTGAGAAGGTAGACCCCAGCATCGGGTTGCCCCAAGCCTTGGTACTTACTCCTACCCGGGAGTTGGCCAAACAGGTCCATGGCGAGATTGCCCGCCTTGGCAAGTACCGGAACATCCAGGCGGTGACGGTCTATGGCGGCCAAGCCATGAGCCGTCAATTAACGGCCTTGGAGCGCGGTGTTCAGGTCATCGTGGCCACTCCAGGGCGCCTCATGGACCACATGTATCGTGGCACCGTTGACTTGAACAGTGTCTCCATCGTAGTTCTGGATGAGGCAGACCAGATGCTGGACATCGGGTTTGCAGAGGATATCGAATACATCCTGAAGTACGTGCCAAAGCCGCGCCAAACCCTGCTCTTCTCCGCCACCATGCCGGGCCCCATCCGCAGCCTAGCCCATCGTTACCTGCGAAACCCGGAGTGGATACGCACCGGGGGTGACGCCGAGCCTGTGGAGCAGGTGGCACAGGTCTACTACGAGGTGGCCACTGAGGACCGTACACCGCTACTGTATGAGCTTATCCAAGACCCAAACGAGGTCGCCCAGTGCCTCATATTCCGGCGTACCAAGATAGGCGTCGACCGTTTGGTGTCCGAATTACGGCGTCGCCGACTGGCCGCGGAAGCTATACACGGAGACATGAGCCAAGGACAGCGCGAGGCGGTCATGAACAGCTTCCGATCGGGCAAGCTGCGAATCTTGGTGGCCACCAACGTGGCAGCCCGTGGACTGGATATACCGGCAGTGTCCCATGTTGTGAACTACGATATGCCCAGCAACCTGGAAGAGTACGTGCATCGCATTGGACGCACCGCGCGCATGGGACGTACCGGCACCGCAGTTACCTTCGTGTCCGAGTGGGACTTCGACATGTTGGACGCGATTCACGCCCATACCGGCGGCGACTTGCAGCCTGGCCGCTGGCCTCACGAGCGGGACGCGGAGGGCGTGGAACCTGTTACGGAGACGCAGGTCGCAGCGGTTTAGGTCCCAGGGGCACAGGCCCTGATTACCCGCTTGGCGTCCTCCAAGGCGGTGGGCCCTTCCACACGGGGCGTTACGATGGGGAGCTTCAGTCCTGCAGCATGATACTCCGCGATTCGGCTGCGACATTCCTCGGCAGTGCCTACGAGAGATATTTCATCGATTAGCCCGGCCGGCACCAACTGACGCGCCCGTTCATGCTCCCCTGCCTGCCAAGCCAGCTTCACTTGTTCAATCTCGTCGGGATATCCAGCATCGGACATTAGCTTGCGGTATCGGGGCCAGAACCCGCAGTAGGTGGCCATGGGGCCCCGCATTTTATCGCGGGCTTCGTCTTTATCGTCGGAGACGAAGCAGTTAACCAAGCTGGTCACGTCCACGGTGGCGGGATCTTTGCCAGCCTGCTCTGCTCCCAAGGCCACGTTCTCGGCAGCAACTCTGGCGTGCTCCGGGGTGCACCATGTGAGGATGGTGCCGTCCGATATTTCGCCGCATATCTGAAGCATCCTGGGGCGGACGGCGGCTACGTAGATGGGCATTTCTTTCCGCTGCGTCTGGAACCAGAAGTCGAATTGTTGGATGTTGGTGACCTCGCCGGGGTAGGAGATGCGCCCGTCACGTAGCAGCCCGCGTACGATATCTATGCACTCCCGCACCCGCTGCACCGGGTGGTCAAACACCAAGCCGTGTTCCGGCTCCACCTGCACTTTGTGGCTGGAGCCAAGGCCGAGGATGAAGCGGCCGTGGGAGTAGAGATCCACGGTGGCTGCTGCCATCGCGACTGTTGGAGCAGTACGGGCGAAGACGCTGCTGATGGCGGTGCCCAGTTGAATTTTGTTTGTGCGCATGGCGATGGCAGTGAGAATAGCGAACTGGTCCCCCGCGTGGCCCTCGGCCACCCACGCCGACTCGTAACCTAGCTCCTCTGCCAGCACGGCGCACTCGACGATCTCCAAGGGTTCGAGCCCTCTCGAAAAGCCTACACCTACGCGTCCGGTCATAGCTGCCTCACAATCTTCCCGCGTCCGGTTACACGGCGGTCAGGAAACCTGCCTATTTTTGCAGGGCCTCCAGGGCTTGGGTGACTAGCTGGCGGCGCAGTTCCTTTTCCTCTTGGGGGGAGACGCTGGCGTCGCCTAGGACGTGGACTATGCCGTGGCCTAGGACTACTCGATTGGCGCCGACCATGCGGGCCACGGGGGCTACGGAGGTTACCTGGGCTACGGGGATGCCGGCTTTTTCCAGTTCGGTTGCGATCGCAGCGCCGCTGCGAGTGGATGTCCCTCAAGCGGAGGTGAGGACGACAGCATCAACCCCGGATTCCTTGAGTTTCTGAGCCATCTCACGGCCTAGTCGACGGCTATTGGCCAAGGGGTTGGCAAGACCGGATGTGGAGAGGAACTCGTCGAAGACTTTGCCGATGATGCCTGCCTCCTCCATTTCGCGGAGGACGTCGACGGGGACCAAGCGGTCGGGGTCCTGCTGTACGTAGCGGGTGTCGTAGCCGCGGTGGGCCACCTCGTAGTCCTCGCCACGCAGGTCGGCGACCTCGGAGATGTCGTAGGAACCCCAGATGTGGGCAGCGTAATTGGGGATGCGGTCGGGGTTACCTTTGGGCACGAGACCACCGTCGGTGACGACCGCAATGGTAGCGCCGGAGAGGTCCTGGATGGGGGCGGGAGCTTCCACGGGTTCGAAGGTTGTGACGACCAGTTCCGAGTCGAAGGCGTCGCCAGCGCCCTTGGCCAGAGCCATGGCTACGAGGCGCTGGGCACTGGTCTCGCTCACCATCTCATCGCGCAGGATTCCACGGGGGAAGTAGCCGTCGTCGATGGGGCGTCCCACAGGCTCGCGTGCGATCAGCTTGTGGGCTAGGGCGGACGTGCGGGCCATGACATCCTGCATGGCGGTGGCATTGGCTCCGGAGTCGACGATGCAGAGGTCTTGGCGGTAGAGATCGACGCCGGGGTTCTCCTCGGCCATGGCCGTGACGGCAGGTATGCCAAGTTCGTCCTGGACGGCAGCGCAGAGGTGGCCGGCAACAATGCCGTAGCGACCTGCCTCGAAGCATGGGCCCGCGACGAAGATGTCGACCTCGGCGGCTTTGACGGCGTTAAGCACCTGTTCGGTGACTTCTTCTATGTTCTCTGCGCCGTAGTTGTCGCCACAGACGAAGGTAGTGACCACGGTGGCGTCGGGGCCCATGGTCTGCTGGAGGAGGCGTCCGGGCCCGACGGGGCCATCGCGTTGCTCAAGGGGTGCGCCCGCGTGCTCCTCTCCGCCTAGTCCGCCGAAGAACTGGTTGAGGTAGTGGGCTATGTGCATGTGGCTCCCTCCTTTATTGCTGGCACGTCTCATTCGTTGTCGATGAGACATGACCGGGGTTGAACTTGGCATCAGTTGAATCGGGCATCAATAGACGAAAGACCTGATGCGGGATGCGCCCTGCTGGTTGGTGGCTCCGCAGATGTTGGCGGCGTTGATTTCGCGCAGTTCGCCCAAGCCAGCCGCGGTGGCGGGGCTTCCAGCGACGATGCGGTCGGGTTCGGGCATGGACCACTTGGTGTCCATCCCTCCGCAGTAGACGATGGCGTCGATCTCGGGGAAGTTGAAGAGCAGAGCCGACTCGGCGCGACGGTCTTGGGACATGTCGGTCACCTGGACGGCAGTGCGCATGCCGAGGGCTTCGCAGAGGCGGGCGGTCTCGGCCATGTCGGCGTGGGGTGCGCCGCCGCCGTACTTGGTGAGCACGACGATGTCGGCACCCAAGTTCCACTTGGCGAGTTGGGAGGCCATCATGCAGTTGCGGTTGCGGTCGTCGCCGTCAGAGGCGGCCATGGTGGCGATGGTTCCGACGAAGTTGATTTCGCCTGCTGTGTGACGCCGATAAAGCTCGAGAACAACAGGGTGGTTCTGGTAGAAGTAGCTTTCGACCTGCATGTTCTGGTAGGCGCAGACGAGGGCCCCGTCGAGCCATTCATTGGGGTGTAAGGGCACGGGCACCATGCCAGCGGTGTTGTTGCCGTAGAGGACCTGCTCGTCGACCTCGGCTACCCGCTGCCGGGACTGAATCTGGGCGATGTAGGCCACGCGTGGGAGGGTATTACGGGCAGGGGCGGCGGGACCTTCGAGATCGAACACCTCCCTATGTGCGGGCTCGTGGCCCTCGGCGGCCAAGGCGAGGTGAACGGCTGCTTTGACCGACGCGCCACGCAGGGCGTGAAGGCGGGCACGGCGGGGGAGGTCGGGTATTATGTGGGGAGCGATGACGACGTGATGCAGGCCACTGAAGTCGGTGGTCTCGGCTGGAGGGCCATTCATCTCGAGCATCTTGCCTGCAGCGACCGGGGCTGATTCGTCGAGCACCGTGACGGCCGCTCCACGGAGGACGTGGGTCTCACCCTGGCCGGCGACGGCGTAGGGACCGAGGATGCCGGGGAAATCTGAGCCTGATCCCGATTCCTTGGCGCGAGGCTCGAGGATGTCGAAGACAATACCAAGTCGGCAGGACTCGCCGGGGGAGACGAGTTCGATATCGACGCTCTCCAGACGGCGGTCTTCGAGCAGGAGGCGGGTCAGGGCCTGCTTGCTGACCTCAAGGCGTTGGCCGTCGAGGGCGGTGTGGTCGCCGAAGGATATATCAGAGACGGGGTGGATGGAGAGGGTCAGGTGCATGGGCGCTCCTGTTGGGAGATCTGAAGAATCACAGTATCACGCTGCATAATTTTAGCCCGTATGTAGGCAGTCCTAGCTGGAATGGGTGGGGAGTACGCAACATTCGTAGCTAACATTGCAGTCCAACCATATCTGAAACAAATATTTTTGTATCTGGATCTCCTGCAATTTCTGCAATTTGGTCGCTGCTCACATACGATTCGGGGCTGAAATGATTGCGGACTTCTCTGCCAATCGGTATCACGATTCGCGATAGGTGAGGGGCGCAGAGAAAGCTGCTTGTGGGCTGGGTTGTTGGGTCAGCACGATGAGGGTACATGTCCCCCATGATAGCGACGACGGGGGGCGGGCGTCGATAGGTAAATGTCAGGGTTGGTGGGTGGTGGATGGGCTGGCAGTGAAGGGGAAGTTGGAGGGGCTATTGGCCAGCTTCTGAGCGGACTTGGCGAAGGGCGTCGGCTATGGAGTCCACATCCATGGCCAGTTCGGCCAAGCCGATGTGCTCATCGTAGACTTGAGGATCGACCTGCTCTTTGATCTCGGCTTCGGTGACGTGGTAGACAGGCAGGTTGAGACCAATGCCGGCTAGGGAGCCCGCCCATGAAGGGTCACCTTGGGTTACGGTAATGCCGTAGAGACGGCTACTTTCGGGGTTAGGCGTACCGAGGAGGACCACCAAGTCCGCCTCTTTTCCCGACTGGGTCATGGACTCGACGACTCTCTTGATTTCTTCCTGACCGTCCAGGTCAAGGGCACCAGCGGATGTTCAAACGAAGCAGTGGGTGGCCTCCAAGACCACTTGAGCGCCAGCACTCTGGGCGCAGAGGGCGAGAGATGCGCCCTGCACGCCGTCGCGTTCTCCCAGGGCGATAGCCCACTTGCCTTTCAAATCCACGTCTTTACCTCACTCAGCCGGACTGCGTTACGCAGATGGATTGCGTTCCAGGATGAAGGACATGCCGTCGGACATGTGGGTCATGCGTCCGAGGAAGAGGCTGCCCTTGGCCAAGAACATGGCCCGCTGCATCCCGCCAGCCATGATACCGTCGATTGCATGGGCGAGGAAGGGCACTGCAGAGGCGATGTGACCTTGGGTGGGCGAGAAGCCGGGCATCCCGTGCTGGCGGACGAAAGCAGGAATGTCCTCGCGTCCGATCTGTTTGTCCAAGGCTGCCATGGCGGCGATGAGGCGGTAGTTCTGGGCAGGCACGTCCCCGGATGCTGCGGGCTCGGTTATTTCGGGGTTGTGCAACTCGGTGGCGTATTTGTCCACATCGTCGAGGTGCAGGCCTAGGCGCACCAGGGGTTCGCGCACCAAGCTCCCGAGGATAGCCTGCTGGGAGGAACCGGCACCTACGGTATGGCGACCAACGGAATCGAGGCGCAGGACAGGGTGGACGCCGTCGTCGGCTGAGACGAGGACAGCCACGCCGACGAGGATGTCCTCCAGGACGGGCATCTCTGCTTCAAGGTGGCCTTGGAACTTCATGCCGAGCTTGGCTAGGGAGCAACCTCCTACCACGGCCACGTGGTCGTAGAGCCCGGAATTCACGAAGGCAGCGGCCATCACGAGACCATGGACCGGGCCGCAGCAGAAGGCCTTTACGTCGGCTCCGGTGGCGTTGTCGCAACCGCAAGCCTCGGCGACTGCCTTGGCTAGATTTCCTCCACCCCGCTGGTACCGGTCGCCAACGGCTTCCTCGCCGCAGTTGATGACGTAGTCGATGGTAGTGGGCTCCACCTGTTCACCCTGCAACAGGGCTCGGAGAGCGGATACGGCGGTGGCCTTGCAGGCTAGGTTCTCGAGGAGAATGTCGGCGGTCAGGGAGGCGTCTTCGTTATGGCCGGATGCGATGCAGCCTACGAGACGGCCATCTATCAAGTGCAGAGGCAAGGCCTCGGCAGTGGAGTCATCGAGCAGGTTCTGGATGTGGGCCAGGGTATGGTGTGAGTTGTCCAGGGACTGCATATCCTGAGCGAACCCCTCTTCCAATGAGACCAGGTTGAAGGAATCACATCCTTTGAGTAGGGCGTAGAAATGCTCCTCAGACATGATTTGTCCGTGAGGACCGGAAGGGGACGCATCGCCCGTCACGTCGAACCAAGGGCGATCAATGTCCCATAGCGCGTCGGGGCTGAGATCGCCCAGCAACACGCGGTGGGGCGGATAAGAGACTGCGTCTTCGAAGCTGCGAAGGCGGGCACGGATGGCGAGCCGCAGACTGGGATCTTTGGCCAGTTCGCGGCTGGGCTTGGAGCCGTGTTCCACCAAGCCGGGGGTATGGGCTAGGGAGAAGCGAGCGCCACGCAATACAGCGCGCCGGATGGTGTTTGGCGCTGTCATGGAACTCGCGGCGTCATCACGTAGGATTCGGGCCTGCGTAATGGGCCTCTATCGCGACAGCCCGAAAGCAGTGCCCTTCACCTCGGGGTCTTCGGAGGCATTCATGTGGTTTCCGAGGTCGACTATAAGGCTGCCCATGGCGGTCTCTCCCCAGAACCAGCCATGCAACTCGTCCTCACCGGCACTGGGACGCTGCTCCATGCGCGCCTCGTAGTAAAAGGCCTTGAGGTCGTCAATGCACCAGCGAATGTACAAGGGATCGGAAACACCTTCCGGTTTTTCGGGGGCCTCGCGTCCGTTGCCTTGGGAATAGTCCTGGAGGTAGCGCACGATGCCACGGAAGCGCCGCTGGGGTACGCCGGTCAGGCCCACGAGGGTACGGCCGCCTTGGTTGTCGACCCAGCGCTCGTAGTATTCGCGCAATGAGGTCAACTCGTCGGCGGGGTCGGAGAGGGACTTGGCACTGTCACCCTGGACGGCAGACGCTTGGAGCAGGTTGACCGGTCCCTCGCCATTTTCGGGGAATTCACCCAAGACTGGTGTATCGTCCTTCTGCAGCAGACCGAGGGCGGCCGCGATGACCTTGTGCTGGAAGTCAGCGTCGTTGGCCCGGCCCAAGGCGGAACCGTAGGGGAAGGGAACGGCCAAGGCCCGGGGGGCCTTTACGCGAGCAGCGTGCTCCTTGACCAGAGCTATGCAGGTGGTGCTGAGGCCGGCCTCTTCGAAGACTCTGGCGATCACACAGACTGTGTGAGTGCAGAGGGGTCAAGTGGGTGTCAGGATGACGGCATCGACGCCTTCGGCCCGCAGGAGCTGGGCGACCTCGGGCGCGCCGTCAGTCAATATCTTGCTGGGGTCGCGCTGGGCGCCCATGAAGGAGTAGAAGTTCTGGGAGATGCTGCCGACCTGGCCCCGGTCTCGGATCTCTCTCATGCGGTCAACGGGGAATGTTATGTTGACATCCTTATAGAGGGGCACGTGGTCGAAGCCGATGCTGCTGCTGCTGTGGCTCATGAGGACGTCCTTGCCATCTGCATCAGCGGGGATCGCACGGAAACCCGAGTCGCCACGACCGAAAGGCTTGTCGCTGCGCAGGTGGAGCCCGGCGCTGGTCACAAGGGCCAGCTTGGCTTCGGAGAGAGGTTTGCGCATGGGAGTGACAGGGGAGTCGTCATGTTCCATGCAAGGGAACATGATGGCAGAGTTGCGCTGGGCTTCGCTGAGTTCTTCGAGCCTTGGCATGGTGTCTCCTCCTACCGTGAGGCGCTGTAATTCTATTGGAACGCAGGCCGTGACGACCTACAGGCGAGGCTTGTAGCCCAAGACAACCTCCAGCTCGCCTGGCTCTAGCAGGACCTGGATCTCGGTCGCATACTCTACTTTACCGTCCTTCCAGATTGGAAAAGAGCCGACTGTCGTAATGGCCTCGTACTGGGCCTTGATGGCGGCCCTACGCAGGGCGGCCGCGGCAGCAAGGGTGTCGGGGCTCCAGGCCTGGGATGTCACCTCGTGCGTGCCGTTGTCATCGCGCATCGATCAGTCTCCCTTGTTCAACAGGTCTCGGTGGACTCACTGTAGCATCGTACATTACCCACTCGTCAACCAAGCCTTTGTATATCAGGTCAAAGTTGCGCAGGCCGGAATCGAATCTGCGCCTAATGTCCTCTTCCGGCACGTGATGACCACCCCTGCGCACGCGGTGTTGCACCCGGTCTACGGCGATGTGGGCCGATGGAAGGCGCAGATAGTGGAGCGCCACCCAATAGCCCTGTTCCTGCCACTTGGGAATCATGCGGGCAAACCCACGCCCGCTTAGGGTAACTTCGAAGGCGAAGCTGTCACCCCGGCTGACGTAGTTATCAATCATTTCCAGCATGAGACGCCCCGCCCGAACGGCAGGTACTTCCGGTTGGAATGGGTTAAGGCCAGCAGCGATGAGGTCGGCGTTGATGAAAATAGGGCAGCCGGCCTCGTTGGGAAGGAATTCGGTGGCAAATGTGGTCTTGCCTGCGCCGTTTGGGCCAGCGATGATCAGAATCTTCTTGGCTGAGGTCATGGAGCGCATCTTACGCCTGACCGCGTCAACTTGCTGTAGGAACCCAGCGCGGCTTATACTCGGAGCGATTCAAGCCTTCTGACCCAAGGACGAATTTCGAGGAGGACGGCAGTGGCAGACTATAAGGTTCTCGATTCTGACGGACACATCATCGAGTCGGTGGAGGGCATACGCAAGTACATAGACCCCAAGTTCGACCGACCCCGGCTGTTCGGCGGCGACACTTGGGACCGCAACCTTCACGACAAACTGGGGGCGAACCCGCAATCTCCGCAAGAGCAGCTGGACGCCATGGACCAGGACGGTGTGGATATGGCCATACTTTATCCCAGCGCATTGCTGTCACTGGCTTTCTACAAGGAACCCGGATACGCGCTGGCACTATCGCAGGCCTATAACAGTTGGCTGCACAACTTCTGCCAGACCAACCCCGATCGGCTGAAGTTCTCGGCCGTTCTTGCTCCGCAGGACTCAGAGGGCGCCGCCAAGGAGTTGCGCAGGTCCATTACCGAGTTAGGCGCGGTGGGCGGTATGGTGCCCATCAATGTGCCACAGCGCCCTGACTGGAGCCACACCTACTACGACCCCATCTACGCTGAGGCCCAGGACTTGGATGTGGCCCTTTCCTACCATCCGGGCACTGGCGTGTTTTCCATCGGCAACTCACGGTTCGACAACTTCATCAATGTGCACACCATCGACTTCCCGGTGGAGAACATGATTGCCTTGTGCAGCGCGGTGGTCGGTGGAGTGCTGGAGCGGTTCCCGGCCATCCGATTGGCCTTCCTGGAGTCGGGAATTGGCTGGGTGCCCTACATGATGGACCGGCTGGATGAGGAGGTGGAGAAGCGGGGCGAGGACGAAGCTCCGTGGCTGACGATGAAGCCCAGCGAGTACATCACCAGCGGGCGTTGCTACTTCGGCGTTGAGTGTGGCGAGAAGACGATCCCCGACGCCATCCGGACCACGGGTGACGACTGCGTGATATTCGCCTCGGACTACCCTCACTGGGATGCCGACTGGCCTCACACCGTGAGCACGGCCCAAGGCCGGCAGGACCTGATGCAGACCACGAAGCGCAAGTGGATGCACGACAACATCAAGAAGTTGTACAAGCTCGAAGTGTAGTCCACCGAAGCACTGCGGGATTAAACAAGAGAGCGGGGAGGCCATGGCCTCCCCGCTCTCTTTTGTGCAATCGGTTTGGTTGCACTATGTCATGTTGGAGCCTCCGGCTACGCTGATGGAGAGGCCTGTCAGGTAGTCGGACTGGTCGGAGGCTAGGTAGGCGGCGGTGCGGGCGATGTCGTCGGCTTGGGCGACGCGGCCTAAGGGGACACGCTGGTCGCCCTCGCGGAGCATAAGGGCGTGCTGTTCACGGCCAGAGACACCTTCGGAGGCCAGCGCGGCGGCGATGTATTCAGGGCGCTCGGTGTCGACGAGGCCGGGGCAGATGGCGTTTACGTTGATGTTGTGCGGGGCCAGTTCCAAGGCCAGGGCTTGGGTAAAGCCGACCAAGGCGAACTTGGAGGCGCAATAGGCTGCGTAGCGGGCCACTCCACGCTTGCCAGCCACTGACGAGATGATGATGATCTTGCCTCCCTGTCCACGCGAGATCATCTCGCGGGCCACGGCTTGGGAGCAGAGGAAGGTGCCCTTGACGTTTACGCGTTGCACCTCGTCGAAGGCTTCCTCCTCCAGGTCCACGACGGGAACACGGTCCTTGCCGGGGCGGGAGCCGGCGTTGTTGACGAGAATGTCGATGTGGCCGAAACGAGACAGGGCCTGCTGCACCATCTCGGTTACTTGGGAGGCGTCGGAGATGTCGGCTGTTATGGGTACGGCCTGCCTGCCCAGCGCTTCTATCTCCTGCACCACTTGGGCGATGCCTCCCCAGTCGGCGGCGCGCTCGGCGTAGGGGTTGGGGGCGATGTCATTGACGACCACGTCGGCGCCCTCCTGCGCCAGCCGGGTGGCGATAGCCCTGCCCATCCCTCGCTGACCTCCAGCACCAGTGACCAGAGCGACTTTTCCTTCAAGGTTGTACATGGCGGGCTCCTTCTCCGGCGCGAGGCCAGCATAGAACTACGTTGTCAGCTATGGGCTACCCGACATTATAGTCTCAACGCCCTAGCAGGATACCCGATTCTCTCAGTGCGCCGAATCCCGGCTATTCCGTAAACCGTCATCTAGTGATTCACTATCGAAGATGGAATGGAACCTCTCTTTCATGCAGAACTATGTTGACAAACGATTCTTTGTTTATCATATTATGCGGCCAGCGTCGGAACCTTGCAGGAGGTGAACCGTGCTCATTAATACTCGTTATTGGATTTTGGGATTTCTGATAGTGGGCCTTATGGTGTGGGTTGGCTGCGGCGGTGACGGCGACGCTGCTGATACCCCAGCACCTGCGGACGAGGCCGCAGCAACCGCCCAAGACGCCGCTCCCCCCGCAGTCTCCAGCGAGCCAATCAAGATCGGGTTGCTCCATCCTCACACCGGCGCACTGGCTGGTTTGGGCTTGGACATGACGAGCGGGTACGAGCATTACTTCGAACAAGAGGGAATGGTAGTCGCTGGTCGGCCCATAGAGATAATCGTGGAGGACAGCGAAGGCAACCCCAGCGTGGGTTTGGACAAGGTGAAGAAGCTCGTGGAGCGCGAGAATGTCGATATAGTCGCTGGGCCTGTGAGCAGCGGAGTGGCCTATGGCATAGCCGACTATATCAGGCAGTCCGGCGTGCCAATCTTTATCACCCAGGCGACTGCTAACGGGCTGACGCAGGGTGACCGGGCACCAAATATCTTCCGTACGGCCTTCTCCAGCGACCAGTTGCACTTGCCGATGGGTGAGTATTACGTCAACGAGTTAGGTTACAGCAAGGTCACGGGCTTGGCGTTGGACTACGCGGCAGGCCACGAGCATCTGACCGCCTTTAAGAATTCTCTGAACCGGGCGGGCGGGGAAATGGTCCAGGAGTTGTACCCCCGCTTGGGAGAGACTGAGACATCAACTTACATCACCTCCATCAAGACCGATGAGATTGATGCTGTCAACGCCATCCTCTGGGGCGCGACTGCCGTACCCTTCGTGAACCAGCAGCACGAATTTGGTCTTCGCGACAAGGTGCCACTCACCAGTCTTGGCAGCACGGTTGAAGACCAACTGGAGTTGCCGAACCAGCTACCCGCGGCAGCTGAAGGCATAATCTCGTACTTGGCTTACTGTCTCTGCTTGGACACACCTGCCAATAACGCATTCAAGACCTCGTACGAAGCGTCTGAGGGGAAGCTGCCCAATTACTACACTGCCATTGCCTTTACCGGAGCAAAGGCTCTGGGAGAGGCAATCAAGGCAGTCAACGGGGACTTGGAAGACCAGGATGCTTTCCTAGCAGCAGCCGGAGAGGTCGCTTTCGATGGGCCGATGGGGCCGTTCAGGTACGACGAGTACCAGAACCCAATCCTGAACGTGTATGTCCGAGAAGTGAAGATCGGGGCTGATGGAGAGGCGTACAACGAGCTGGTCGACACCATTGAGAACGTGGACCAGTTCTGGGGAATGACCGCAGAGGAGAAAGACGCTCTGCTGAACCCCAGCTAGGAGAATGAATCCCGATCGGCCCCGAAGGTACGCCTCCGGGGCCGACGTATGGAAAACCACCGCTAGGCGCTAAGCTGACTTAGTAGAGGGCTGTCCATAAGTGGATATCTGGTTCACACACACACTGAACGGGCTCTCCTTCGGGATGCTGCTATTCCTAGTGGCTGCCGGGTTGTCTCTCATCTTCGGGTTGATGAGGGTGCTCAACCTAGCCCACGGCTCCTACTACTTGCTGGGCGCCTATGTGGGAATTACCGTCTCACGCGAGACGGATATGTTCTGGCTGGGCCTACTGGCAGGCATGGCATCGATCTGTGTACTGGGCATCCTCATGCAGAAGCTGCTCCTGGACAGGTACATGCATGATGAGATGGCCCAGATACTGGTTACCTTCGGGTTCCTCTTTATCATCGCCGATGTTGCCCTATGGATATGGGGTGGCCATCCGCAGTCGATCACAAAGCCAGCGCTGTTCGACGGCTCTGTCCACATTGGCTCCATACAATACCCGATCTACAAGCTTTTCCTCTTGGGCTTGGGGGTAGCCCTAGCCGTCGGTATGGGACTCCTCCAAGAGAAGACCCGGGTGGGCGCAGTAGTGCGGGCTGGAGTGGACGATGAGGAGATGACCCGTGGCTTGGGGATTAACGTGCCCCTCGTATTCACGGCTGTATTTGGTTTGGGTGCGCTGTTGGCAGGAGCGGCCGGAGTGCTGGGGACAGCCAACACCGCTGTTGGGCCAGCATACGACTTCGAGATACTGGTTTTCGCCTTTGTGGTGGTCATAGTAGGAGGCTTGGGCAGCCTGCGCGGCGCACTGGTAGGGGCCATATTCATAGGCCTCGTTGACAGCTACGCCAAGGCCGTGATTGCGGAGTTCCCCGGTACCTTGTCGCCTACTTTGGCCCAAGTGACCATTTATGCACCTATGGCCATCGTCCTAGCTCTTCGACCCAACGGCTTGTTTGGAAGGGCGTCGTGAGCGCCCCTCCAACCGGCCGTAACTCGCGCCCTTGGAGCCTCTCGCCTGGGAGCCCCTTGGGTGATGCCATAAGCAGCCTGAGGGGGCGCCGCAGGGTTTTCCTTTGGGCAGTGATAGGCGCCGTGATTGCCCTGGTGATTCTTCCCCAGCTTCCCTTCGTGGACACTTACTGGACGGGCATCCTGAGCAGGATGCTCATCTTCGCTATCTTCGCCATGAGCTTGGACCTGCTCATCGGATATACGGGACTGCCGTCCCTGGGCCATGCGGCGTTCTTCGGGGCCGGGGCCTACAGCTCGGCCATCTTCTATAAAGACATCCTGTGCCCAGAAAGAGGGGAGTGCGTTGCCATCGTAGGCAACTTCTGGTTCGCACTGCTACTGGGCATAGCGGTCAGCGGGATCATAGCAGCCCTCTTCGGCTTGCTGGTGCTGAGGACCCGTGGGGCCTACTTCATCATGATCACACTGGCGTTGGCGCAAATGCTCTGGGCCATCACATGGGGCTGGCGGTCCAAGACCAACGGAGACGATGGCTTGTCGGTGCTATTCGAAGCAGGGGCCGCTCTGCCCTCGTCATTCAATGCCGAGGCGTTCTTCTACGTGGTGCTGGGCTTCTTCGTCGCCTCGACGGCCCTTATGTACCTGATAGTGCGCTCGCCCTTCGGTCAAGCATTACAGGGTATCCGCGAGAGCGAGTCCCGCATGCTGGTGCTGGGGTATAACGTATGGCTGTACAAGTACCTCGCGTTCATCCTTGCGGGCATCTTTGCAGGCGTGGCGGGCAGCCTGTTCGTGTACCTGAACAACTTTGTCAGCCCGCTGGACATTTGGATCCTCCCATCGGCGGAAGCTTTCCTGATGGTGGTGCTCGGTGGGCCGGGAACCCTGTTCGGGCCAGCGATAGGAGCAGGGGCCATAGTTTTCCTGGAGAACTTCCTGAGCGACTACACGGAACGCTGGCTGCTGATCCTCGGCACGATCTATGTCGTCGTGGTGCTGTTCGCGCCACAAGGCATCTTTGGCATAGCCCGGTCCGAATGGGTGCGCAAGATAATGCGGGACACCTTCGGCGGACGACGGACAGTGGCAGCAGCTCCCGACAGGCCATTGACGAAAGATGAGACCAAGGAATGAGTTCCGCACCGTCACTCAGGGTGGAAGAGGTGTCCCGCAGCTTCGGATCGTTACAGGCGTTGCAGGGCATCAACCTGTTGGTAGAACCTGGAGAGCGTCGCGCCATCATCGGGCCCAACGGGGCAGGCAAGACCACCCTGTTTCATATCATCAGCGGCACCACGCCACCCTCCACGGGGCGAGTCCATCTGTTCGGACGAGACATCACCCACGTGCCCGCACATCGCCGGTCGCTGCTGGGTATGTCCCGCACGTATCAGGTAACCAACCTGTTCCCCAACCTTTCGGTACTGGACAACGTGCTGCTGGGGATCCAAGCCCATCGACCCATGAAGCTGGCGATGCACCGGCCACGCACGTCGTACCGGTCCCTGTACAGCAAGGCCGATGAATTGCTGGAGACGTGGGGACTCTCTGAGGCGCGGGACTCCATTGTGCGGAATCTCTCCTACGGTGAGCAGCGCCAAGTGGAGATCCTGCTGGCCTTGGCAGGTGATCCAAAGGTGCTGCTGCTGGATGAGCCTACCGCCGGCCTCTCCACGGCTGAGACGCAGACGGTAAGCCACTTGATACGGAACCTGCCGGCGGACATGTCCATACTGCTGATTGAGCATGATATGGATGTGGTCTTCGACTTGGTGGACAACATCACGGTGTTGCACATGGGACAGTTTCTAGCGGAAGGAACACCCCGGGAGATTCAGGCCGACCAGAGCGTGACGGACATATACCTGGGTACGGCCGGAGAAGAGCTTTTCACCTGATGCTGGAAATCGACGACGTCCACACCTACTACGGCGATAGCTACGTGCTGCAGGGTATGTCTCTGAAGGTTGAGAAGGGTTCCGTGGTGGCCCTGTTGGGCAGGAACGGCGTGGGGAAGACGACGCTGATACGCTCCATCATGGGATTCACTCCGCCCCGAAGGGGCACCATCAAGTTCAAAGACCAGGACATCACAGGTCTCCCAGCCCAGAAGGTCGCCCAGATGGGCATGGGACTGGTGCCACAAGGCAGGCGCATCTTTCCATCCCTGGATGTCCGGGAGAACCTTGGCATCGCTTCCCAACCAAAGAGCGGAGGCTGGGATATGCAGCGGGTGTTCTCCGTGTTCCCGCGGCTTCAAGAACGAATACGGCACCGGGGTAACCGCCTCAGTGGCGGAGAGCAGCAGATGCTTGCCAGCGCGCGGGCACTGGTGCGCAATCCCGATTTCCTGCTGATGGACGAACCCACCGAGGGACTGGCACCCCTGCTGGTGCAGGAGCTTGGACGTACCGTGCAGCAGTTGAAGGACGAGGGCCTGTCCATTCTACTTGTGGAGCAGAACCTGCCCTTTGCCCTCAGGCTGGCGGACCACGTTTACGTGATGACCAAGGGCAGGATAGTATACGAGTCGTCTCCTCGCGAGCTATGGGAGAATGAGGAGATCAAGCGCAGCTATCTGGGCGTCTAGACCACTTCCTTCCGTACCGTGGTGAAGCCCTCTAGCGCGACTTTCCTACGAGGTAAGCACTCAACCATGCGCGTCGTCATGATTCACGCCATCGCCGAGTCCATCCCGCCAGTGAACACGGCTTTCGGCGAGGTGTTCCCTGAAACTGAGGTTGTTAATTTGCTGGACGAGGGCCTGTTCCTCGATTTCGATGACCACATCACCCCAGCGTTGAGAAGGCGCATGAGCGGGCTGATTTGCTACGGCGCCGAGCACGGGGCCAACGCCGTCGGGCTGGCCTGCTCCGTCTATGCGCCAGTGGTGGATTCGGCCTGCGATCTGGTGGACGTGCCGGTGGTGTCTTCTTATGGCCCGGTAGTGGAGGAGGCACTGGACAGAGGCCGGCGTGTGGGCGTGATTGCTTCAGTGCCAGCCACCATCAGGGATGCGGAGTATTACCTGAGGCGATCTGCCACAGCGCGGAACGTCGATTTGGAGGTGTATCCCGCGCTGGCGGAAGACCTCATTCCTGTGATACGCACCGAGGGAATAACGGGCTTGGAGAGACGGTTGGTGGAAGAAGTGGAGAAGCTGGCCCCGGAAGTGGACTTGGTGGTGCTGGGGCAGTTTTCCTTCGCCGCGGCCTATTCACAGGTGGCAGCGAAGGCACCAGTGCCGGTGCTGTCGGCACCGCACAGCAGTGCGAGGTTACTGAAGAAGCTGATCGCACAGTAGGGGCAGTTCGCGAACCGCCCCTACTGTGGTCTCCAACCCTTATGAGGTGGACGTCCCCTAGAAGAAGTTGCTGACGTTCTTGGCCAGCAGCACGTTCTGGTCCAGAACAGCCTTGCGGCGGGAGATCTTCCACGAGTCGCCGTTCCTGCGAAGGGTGTCTTCCCGGCAACCCACGTAGAAGTCCTGCTCGGTCTCGCCACGAGTGCGGTACATGAGGAAGTTGGAGAATACCTGCACCTCGTCGCTCTTATCGGTTTCGTGCACCTCGATGTTGGTGATCAGGTGCCGGGTGCGGGAGGGTGGGTCCTCGGCCCACGCCATGCCGGTATCCAAGCGGGCTACACGGCGCTCCAAGCTGTCCTTGTCCTCATCGAGGATGGCGAGTTCGTCTTCCTTGGAGATCTCGTCCTCGACGTAGCGCTCCTGGTCAGCGATGGAGATGGCCTTGCTGATTCGCGGGTAGCGGGTGGTTCGCACGGGCACCCAGTAGTGGGCATCCTCAGTCCAGAGTTCCAGCCACTCATGCAGACGCCGGTTGTCCAGAAGGCGCGCCTCCTGGTACATGAACTGCTCTATCTCGCGTACGGTGTCCTGGTCCATGGCAACAGCCTCCCTTTGGTCGAGTCTCCTAGCGAAATCCTTGGATGATCAGGGCGTGTTCGTCTCTATGTCGGCCCAGCTGTTGGCCTCCATGAATCGTGCCCACCGGGCATAGAACCGGCGGTGGGTGTTCTCACTCATGCGGTAGTCGCTTGTCCACGACATCAGGTCTTCGTTGAATGAGTCGTGGCCTATGCCCATCTGGTTGTTGAGGGGGATGCGCCGGGACACAGGCCCCTTGGCGGTGACGGTGCACTCCTGCCAGTTGTCCATGTCGTCCTGCTCGAAGGTGCCCGAGGGGCTAAAGCCGCGGATAGAGCCCAAGCGGATGTGTTCCTTGACCTCGGCCGGAGCAGCTTTATCGCAGAAGGCCCACGCCGTCACCTCTACCTTGTCCGGGCCCTTGGGGTGCCACACCCGGAAGCTTCGCGAGCCAGCACGAATCATGGAGAAGTTGGGAAACAGCGTACCCACAAAGGGATTGAACAGGTCGCGCCGCGGCCCCAGCCGGTCCCTGATTTCCTGTTTCACGTCCGCCTCGTACTGCCGTAGCACCGGGATGGGGGGAGTCGGATCATCGTCGGCGCCGAAGCAGATAATATTCACGGGCCCTGCCGCCACAATGGAGCCTCCCGTCTGGGGATCAATGGCAGTTGAGGCGGCGAAGGAGTTCCTGATAGCAGACAGATGGCTCCAGCCCACATGATAGGCGTCCCCGCCGAAGTTCTCTGCCGCCAACTTCCAGTTGCAGGGGATAGTCCACTTGAACATCCCGCCGAACACCTCTACTCCGCCCTCGCGCCGGTCGAAGAAGTTGTCGAGGTACCAAGTCGCCTCACCCAAGTAGTCCAGCAGGGGTGGGGCGTCGGCATCGAAGGTTGCGAACACCAGCCCTTTGTACATCTCCAGCTTTGCCACGGGGACAAGCCCCCACTTGGAGGTGTCCAACTCGTCGTAGTAGGCCTCCTTCAGGCTAGGCACGGCGATGAGCTTGCCATCGGTGCCATAGGTCCAGCCGTGATAGGCGCAAATGAAGGCTGATGCGTTACCGGAGTCGGCCCGGCACACCCTGTTGCCTCTATGGCGACAGACGTTGAGGAAGGCGCCAATCTTGCCAGAAGAGTCGCGCACTACCAGCACCGGGTCCTCTCCCATATATGTAGAGAAGAAGTCCCCCGGCTGGGCCACCTGGCTTTCATGACAGAGAAAGAGCCACGAGCGGGCAAAAATCTGCTCCAGCTCCTGCCTGTAAATCTCCTCGTCGTTAAAGATGCGCCGGTCTAGCAGCCCATCCTCCGAATTGACCAGTCCCCTGACTTCGGTAGCCACAATCCCACCTCCGCCATATGTGCTGGGAGCCCGGAAACAGCCCTGCGCACTACATCGCGCCGTATCAAGGGGTGTAGCATGCGCCCTTGGGGTTGTCAAGTTGCTCGGCCGGGAACTGGGATTGTGTCGGCCTAAACCCAGCCAATTTAACGCTGGGCTGAGCCATACCCCCACACGTCCCGACGCGACAAGGTTTGTCGAGTTCTACTAAGCACTAATCATTTTGTCGTTGATTCCGCGTAGGCGGACGAACGGTACGAGTTGTGGATTAGCGAAATGCCATCGGTAGTTCTTTCGCCTTCCTGTTTTGACCAAAACTGGTCCATGCTCTGGTTCGCAAAACAGGGCCAAATGCCTTTGATACGATGAGCGGGCAACTCTATAACGATGCAGGACTCTCTGGAGGGGCTCGTGTATGTCCGCTAGCGAGAATCTGCCCCGAACATCCTTGTCGGCCAGCGCGCAGGCCAGCAAGACTTCTTTGAACAAGTTATTGGGCTGGGTTGAATCGGTCGCTTTATCGTACTCGACGCGGACACCGCCAGCGGCGGTCTCAATTGACTGCGGGATTGCTGCTTCCAGGTCAGAGTCGGTGACATGGTTGGTCCCCCTTTCCAAAGCACGTCTGCCAGCCCATTGCCCTAACAAATGTGTGTAGTGGGGATATCCTTGGGAAAGGTGAGCAATCCGAAAATCAATACCATCGTCGAATGTGATGCCAGCTTTCCCCATGCCTTTTTGGATAATCTGTGCTAACTCCGTAGCCTCGAGAGGGTCAACTGGGACATAGTCTATATTGCGCGAGACAGACTCGTGTGCCGTGATAAGTTGTTCAATAGATTGTCCCACCCCGACTAGGACAATCGAGCAAGGGGTCATGCTATCCGAGAACAGCTTGATGGTGTCAGTCATAAGTCGGCTCGCGTCACCACCAGCTTCTATCCTATCGTACTCGTCTATGATAATAGTCGTAGGATTCGGCAGCCCTCCTAACAATAGCCTGATGTCATTTGGCACGTTGATCACTTCGTTGGGATCCCATCGGCCTACTAGTTTCCTGTCGCGATATCCCTCGAACCCAAGCTGGCGCTCTGCCAACAAGACTTCTTGAAGAATCTTGCGCCATATGGACCCGTAAGTGTCATTGGAGTCGCAAGAGACGACTATGGATCGCCTCCCCCGGGGGTCGTCAGCCTGTTGAGAAAGAACCGCCAGAACGCGCGCTATAGAAGTCTTGCCCACCCCTCTGTCACCGTAAAGCAGCACGTGCTGTGATGGAGTCGCGATGTCGTCTAGAATTCGGTACAGGAGGTTCAGCCTCCCCGACAGGAGGTCAGGCAGCGAGATAGGCCGGGTTGGCGTGAAAGACGAAGATAGGCGCTCTATCGCCAAATAGTCAGGACTCCTTACCATTGCTTAAGCACCACCGATCATATGATGAGCATATAACACCACATGCTGAGCGCATAGCTGTCAATGCAGTGTAAAACAAACATCTGGCCGAGAGTAGACATCTATCCAAATAGTCGGCACTGGCCTACTCACGCGGAGAGAACTCCCCGAGTCATTGAGAACCGTAGAGCCGGGGATATGGCCGGAGAGCTCTTTGCAGGCTAGTAAGAGGTAGGAGCCGACGATGTCGTAGGGGTAGCGGACTTACTGCTTGGGGGGTTGACACTGATGCGCTCCACGATTTCGGGGCGGTAAGAGTGAGCGGTGGAGTGCTGGACCAGCGTATTCAAGCAAGGCCTTTGGGTTATCAAGGTGTGGCCTCTATATGAGCCGCCTTCCCTAATCACGCAAACATCTCCCGTATCACAGTTTGGCCTGTTCCACGTCGGGTACCGACCTGAGTTCCGGTTGAGCGGTGCGGGCAACCCACAGCGTTCTCAACCTCGGTATCAGGTGGTGGGCGCTGGCCTCCGCACCCGCAGCGAACTCCCCGAATCATTCAGAACCGTCGTCCCCGTGATGGTGCCCGAGAGCTCCTTGCAGGCTAGGAAGAGGTAGGAGCCAACCAGGTCGTCGGGGTAGAGGGCCCTCTGCATCGGCGCGTTGGCGCGGACGCGCTCCACGTTCTCCGGGCGGGAGGAGTGGGAGGAAAGGTGCTGGTCCAGCGTCTCCAAGCCCCGCAGGTCAGTGGCCACACCACCGGGGGCTACACCGTTGACACGAACATCGGGCGCAAGCTCGGACGCCAACTGGCGTATCATCCCCAGCACGGCGTGCTTGGACGCTGTGTACAGCACACCACCACCGCCCGAGTTGAAGCTGGCAACCGATGCGGTGAACACCATGCAGCCTTGGGTCTTGGCCAGCTCCTCGTGGGCCGCCTTGGCCCCGAACAGGATTCCCTTGGCATTGACCGCCATCTGCTCGTCGAAGGCGTCGCCTAGCTTGTCTTCCGGAAAGTCCGCAAGGGTGATGAACTGGTCGAAGATGCCAGCGTTGCCGACGAAGATGTCCAGTTGCCCGAAAACGCGAATCGCCTCGGCCACGGCGGCCTTGTTGTCCTCCAGCCGGGAGACATCGCCATGGAAGACCGCTACTTCTTCACCGAACTCACCGCGGAGCTGGTCCACGCGGTCAGCCATGCGTTCAACCACCACGGCGCGGGAGCCTTCCTCCACGAACCGTTGCAGCACGCCCTTGCCGATGCCTGAACCTGCTCCGGTGATCAGTGCAACTCTTCCTTCGAGTACACCCATGCTAGTACCTCCATGGTCCTGATTGATGTCTTGCTGGAATCCGGATCACCGGGGTGGGGAGTGCGCCTACTTGAAGTAGGGGATGATGTACTTTCCGTACAGTTTGATGGAGTCCATGACCCTCGAGTGGGGCAGGTTGCCCATCTGCATGAAGCAGAGTATCTGGTCCACGCCCGCAGCCTCGTAGCCCTTGAGCACCTTTATGACAGTGTCGGGATCACCCATGGCGAAAGCGCCCGAGTCCAAGTGGTCTTGGGCTGTTTTCTGGGCCCGCTCATCGTGCACGGCATCCACCGCGAACTTGTACGAGTCCGGCACGTTCCGGCCCTGCCAAGGTCCGTACAACTCCAGTGCCTTGTGGACGAACCACGCTCCCTCGGGACCGGCCACACGCCTCGCCTCCTCGTTGTCCTCACCACAGTGAGTGACACACAGGGCAGCCACCTGGGGGTTGATGAACGCCCCCACGGGGTTGGCGTTCTTAAGCCCTTGGCGATACATGCCGACCCGCTCCTCCATCTGCTCGTAACCACCTAGGTTGAAGCAGAGCACGCCCAGCCCCATTTCCCCTGCCGACCGGAAGCTGTCAGGCTGACTGCACGCCACCCACATAGGTGGATGAGGTTTCTGCACCGGCTTGGGGATCACCGAGCGGGGCGGAATGCTGTAGTACTGGCCCTCATGGGAGAAGGGGTCCTCCGTCCACATACGCGGGATCATGCCAATGGCTTCCCGCCACTGCCCCCTGGTGTCCTCGGGGTCCACTTCGAAGCCATCCATCTCTATGAGAGTCGTGGAGCGTCCTGTGCCCAGGTCCATGCGCCCGTCGCTCACAATATCGAGGACCGCTGCCCGCTCTGCCACACGCACAGGGTGGTTGTATCGCCCCGGCAGCAGGGCAACCGCGTGTCCGATACGCATCCGCTTGGTACGCTGGGAGATGGCTCCGTACAACACCTCCGGCGCTGAACAGTGGGAGAACTCCCGCAGGAAATGGTGCTCAACGGTCCAGAAGTAATCGAAGCCCACCTCGTCGGCCAGCTCAGCTTGCGCCAGCACTTGGTGATATCGCTCGTACTCAATGCCCGGATAGTGGGGCTCCGGTATCTGAATCTCGTACATCATGCCGAACTTCATGGTGATGCCTCCGGCTATGAGTGTGGGCTTACGTGGATATGGGGCTGACCCCCGTAAAATAACCCATTTAGCCTAGTATGGGTAGGGCCAACCTGCTGGGCAATCCCGTCCATATTGGGGTGCATTGGGGGCGACCAGTGCCGCGTTGACGGCCGCCAGTGATTGGAGTAGGTTACGCAAAACTCCCGCCTTGGTGGATAACGGTCAGGAGGTCTGAGTCATGTTCATTATGCGTTTCACCGAACGGGCCTACACCAACTACACCGAGGAGGACGTCAAGAACAGCCCCAACAGCGCCTCCCGAGTAACCTTCTCCAACACCCACTTCAACCCCAGCATAGGCTCGCAGATCTATAACGAGCACCTCGACGAATGGGAGTTCTGCGAAGACATCGGCTTCGACGGCCTGATGCTAAACGAGCACCACAACACCCCGACATGTCTTGGCGCTGCCATGAACCTCGAAGCCGCCATCCTTGCTCGCATCACCAAGGACCCCAAGATTGTGCTGATGGGCAACATCCTGCCCATCCACGAGAACCCCGTGCGGTTGGCCGAGGAACTGGCGGAAATCGACATGATTTCGGGTGGCCGGCTGGTATCCGGCTTCGTCCGGGGTGTTGGCACCGAGACTTGGGCCACCAACATCAATCCCGTTCACAACCGGGAGCGGTTCGAGGAGGCCCACGACCTCATCCTGAAGATTTGGACCACCCCAGGCCCCTTCCGCTGGGAGGGCAAGCACTACCAGTTCCGCGTGGTCAACCCCTTCCAGCGCCCATTGCAAGAGCCTCACCCGCCAGTATGGGCCCCCGGCACCGGCAGCGAGGACACGGTGCTGTGGTGCGCCGAGCGCCACTACCCCTACTTCTACCTAGGCCTCGTTCCCTCGTCTTTCGCCAAAATGCAGGAAATATACAAGGATGCAGCCCGCGACCAAGGCTATGAGGCTGGCCCTGAGCACTTCGGTTACATGCTGCCAGTGTTCGTGCAGGACACCGACGAGCAGGCCAAGGAGAATGGCCGAGGCTTCCTGGAAGCCTTGGTGGGCGTTGGGCGTGTGCCCCTGCCCAAGGAGTACCAAGCGCCTCCCGGATACATGACCTTCCGCAAGGCCGCTGAAGGCGTCGACTCACGGGCCGCTGCGGTGCGGGCCGCTCGTGGTGGCGACCTGCTGCGCTACGGCCCCATCAGCGACGAAGACTACCAAGCCATGATCGACGACAACCGCTTGGTCATGGGCAGCCCCGAAACGGTCATTCGCAAGATGCGTGAGGTGCTGAGCGAGGTGCAACCGGGCGTCCTCTGCATGTGGACCAACGACGGCTCCATCACCCACGACAACGCCATGCGCTGCCTGCAACTAATCGATCAAGAGGTCCTGCCAGCCACCCGCGAAATAGCCAAAGAGTTCGAGCTGGCCAGCCCCTTCGAGCGCGCGCCGTAGGGTACTGGCCTCCAAACCAAGCTCACTGCTGGACGCTCGCGATTGAAATTGCTGGGGAGTCACCTTGGCGGTCTCGGCAGGCATGCGATGGCCGGAGAGAATCTTATTGCCACCGCGTTTATCGGGGGGCACGCAGAGGGTCCGGCTCATCAAGAATGTGGCGGTGGTAGGGCTTGCTCATTGCTAGCCCTTCTCGCCTACTCGCACGGTCTAAGCTTTCTCGCTTGAAGTCAGCTGCACACCGCGAGCGGGTCCGAATCTATAGACATCTTGACATCATTTATTACAGACATCATGATGTATAGATGAGAACCACACTCACCCTCGACGACGACGTAGCCAACTACCTCAAGGAGCAGTGCCGCCTGCTGGACCGGCCCTTCAAGCAGGTGGTGAACGATACTCTGCGCCGGGGCATGTCGCCTGCCGGGACGGGCGAGCGCCCTAAGTTCAAGGTCAAGCCCTTCAGCAGCGGCTTCAATCCTGGCGTAGACCCCACCAAGCTCAATCAGCTTTACGACCAGCTTGAGGTCGAAGAGTTCTTGCGAAAGAACCCCGATTGGTGATCCCCGACATCAACCTGCTTGTTTATGCCTACGACCAAGACTCCCCATTTCATGACGATTCGCGCCGCTGGTGGGAAGGCTTGATGAACGGCTTGGAGAGAGTCGGGCTTCCTTGGGTTGTTGCCACGGGCTTCATCAGAGTGATAACCAGCGCCAGACCATTACGTCGACCGCCGCCCGTCGGCATCGCCGTCGAAATCGTACAGGAGTGGTTCCGGTTTCCTCATATCGTGGCCATCAACCCCGGTGCTGCCCACCTTACTCTCCTTCAACAGAACCTCACCGCAGCAGGCGTCGGAGGGAACTTGGTGACCGACGCCCACATCGCCGCCCTTGCCATCGAATATCAAGCCGAGGTCCATTCCAACGACCTCGACTTTGGGCGTTTCCCCGGCCTCCGCTGGCGCAACCCACTCCGTTAAGCGTCCCCCCATAGGTATCGAAGCTTCGTTCCCATCCACACCAACCTTGAACGGAATCCGCCCGCAGGTTACAATAACCGCCGATTAGCCGCAGCCGCTGCCTACGAGAGGCGTCCTGCACCACAGGAGTTACGAATATGGCCGACCGTCTTACCTTGGATGAAGCGCGCACCCTCATTGACCGCGCCGTGGAGAAGGGCACTGAGGTGGGCTACAACTCCTGTTGGGCCATCACAGACGAGGGCGGTAACGTCCTCTCCATCTCCCGGATGGACGGCGCCCCCGCAGCAGCCGTGCCCACAGCCCGCGCCAAGGCTTACCTGGCAGCCGTAATGAAGGGCCCCACCGGCGGCTTCTCCGAGCGGATGCACCGCGTCCCCGAGCGATGGTCGGCATACCAGCAGTTCCTGCCTCAGCCAGGATTCCCCGGCCCGGGTGGGATGCCCATCCACAAGGACGGCGAGGTGGTGGGAGGCTTCTCCAGCAGCCTGTCGGTGCGCGTGGCCGACAAGGAAGTGCCCACCGAAGACGGGCAGGATGTCAACCTGGAGGACTACGTCACCTGCTACGCTCTCGACATACCCTACAAGACCCAGCACTAGGCAAGCGGAGACCAGAAGCTACCCAAGAACTAATAGAGACGAGCGCGGGCGACCGTGCCCGCCAGAGGTTGTGCAGATATGCCGATGACGTTGGCAGAGGCTCGAGGACACGCAGACAAGGCGATCGCCAAGGCCCGTGAGATGGGAGTCCAGATATCCTTGGCAGTCGTGGATGAGTTTGGCCAGTTGGTCCAGATGGACCGCATGGACGGCGCATCGCTTATGTCGCCTGACATTGCCGAGGCCAAAGCTGTCACCGCCCTCAACTTCCGCCGGCCCACAAGCGCCGTAGCCCAGCAGGTCAACCCCGACATCCTGCGCAGCATCCAAGCCTCAGTCCATTTCAACATCCTAGCCGCAGCAGGCGGCGTCCCCATTTACAGGGACGGCGACCTCGCCGGGGCCATCGGCGTCAGTGGCGCCACCGGCGAGCAGGACGAGGAAGTCGCAAGCGCAGGCGCGGACTAGAGTTCCACATCCAAGCAACAGTGGGATCTACAAAGCCTGAAACCAGCTAGCATCCACCGTTACGTCTTCAACCATCTGTACGTCGACGCCCAGACGAAACTCTTTTAGTTTATTCAACAATAAATCGCCATCGATTAGGTCGATAGGTGGAACCCCATCCCTAGTGGCTTCTTTGTGCGCATCTGCGGTGAAGCCGCTTGTTGTCAGTATCATGCCACGATCTGCTCGACCTTGCATGGACCCGCGCAGTTCCCTCACCACTGCTGGGCCGACATTGCTGCTATATCGCTTACACTGGAAAATCACTGGAAAGCTTATCAGACCCCCGAATCGGATTATTCCTTTCCCATCAATCCCACCATCTCCGGACTTCCCTGTGACCTCGACCTCGATAAAGCCGCTCTCCCTTAACACCCTTTGACACAGACGCTCAAAAGCATCGGGAGGCATCTCACGGAGCACTTCCGCCAATGTCTCTCGCCACGAGTCGGTGTCAGATGACTCGCCTTCTTCCATGTCACCTATGTCTTGGCCACTTCCAGCATTCCCTTTGGTACGCACTCCTCGGACATATCTCACGACGTCGGTAGGATCAACCGAGTTGGTTCCCAAACCGGTTGACGTGAACGTCCATACTCCTCGAGTTGAGTTGTCTATTAGTCCGTATTGCTTGAGGTAATTCCTAGCCCAATACAAGCGATACTCTAACTCAGTAATTCGACCATTCCCGTGGGGCCATTGGACGCAAGAATCCGAGAGATTCATATCTTGAGCGACACGCTGGGCAATTTCTTGAACTCTTGCGCTCCCCCCCAAGGCACGAATCGCATACAGTGTTGGATTGAATAACTCCTCTCGGCCCGGAACTTGATTCGCCCCGACCTCGCTCAAGAGAAAACCTCCTCTAGCTAAAGCCTTCTTGACGGACTGAAACCATTAAAGCATTAGGCCCACCTACCAGGGTTTGCTACTAAGCCTCAAGTAACGCGCAGCGTTCTCCCACATCATCTTATCCAGCACCTTCTTGCCCAGGATGCCCTCCCAGCCGATGGCCATATCGGTGTGGTCAGGGTAGATGGTCTCCGGATGAGGGTAGTCCGATTCGTACATCAGCACATGGTCGCCCAGAATATCGGCTACTGCCTTGGTCATCTCGGCGCCCTCGAACAGGTCGACGCTGCAGAAGACCCTCCCCTGCTCGGTGTACTCCATGGGGCTGTACTTCACCTCGGGCGACACGGACCCTCGCACATAGTCGATCTGCCGGGTGAGGCGCAGCAGCCACTGGGGCAGCCAGCCGTGACCACACTCCATCGTCCCGATGCGCAGGTTGGGGTAACGGTCCAGCATACCCCCCATCAGCATGAAGGACATGAACCGCTGTCCGCCCCATGTCTGCCCAGCGCAACGCCCCATCGCAGGGTTGTCCCAGATATCTCTGTATCCAGGGAAGTAGGGTGGCTCAATATGAAAGCCGTGGTACATGATGGGGAAGTTGCCCTCGTTGGACGCCTTCCAGATGGGCTCAAGGTCAGGGTCATCAATGGGCATATCCGTCGGCAGCAGGGGCCACACGGCAGCAGCCCAGTCCTGGTTGACGTGGTCGCGAATCACCTGGGCCGACCATTCCGGGTCACGCCCCGGCACCAGCACCATGCTCTTCAGGCGCCGGCTATCAGCCGAGCAGTAGTCAGCCATGTACTGGTGGTACGCCCGGTAGAGACCCTTCTCCAGCCCTAAGTCCATGGCAGGAGCGCCATAAGCCCACGGGCCGGGGATGATGAAGTCGATATCCCGTCCCTCGACATCCATGTCCTTCAAACGGCCTGTGGGGTTGTCTTCCGCGGCGCCGATGGCAATGGGCAACCGGTTGGCCATTTGAGTGCGTCCCGCTAGGTTGTGCGTGCCACTGGTGTCGGTGCCCGTGGGAGGCTTCTCACCCGCTACCCGCTGGTAACGCACCGGAGCGATGGAGATAACCGATATCTCCTCCCTATCCTCCGCATCTCCCTGCCCTGGCCGCGGTGTCACCACACGCAGGTACGGCTTCAGGTCGTTCATGCGGTTCCGCATATCCTGGTCAGCATGGTCCAGCAAAACTTCAACGCACGGGTTGACATGGGTATCGATATCAATGACCCGGTATCCTTGTCTCACAGGAACCCCCTTAACCGCTTAATGGCCCGGCGCGTATATCCAAGCCAAGTTGTGGGCGATTGTAGTGGCGCAATGGAAATGGGGTCAACCAAACCTTCAGTGCCGCACCTCGCCCACGACATGCTTGACTTGGCAACTGCTCCGCGCCGACGTATAACTAACCAGAGGCTGGATAAGAATGAGCGACGACCAGAAGAAAGACCATTTCGACCAGCACCGCGACGCCGAGGGACGGGTGCTACGGCGCTGGGGCCACTTGGACGTGACTGACGAACAGCGCGATGCCGTGCAACAGCGGATGGAGGCGTGGCGCGTGTTCAACGAGACAGGCGACAGCAGCCTGCTGCTCAAGCTGGGCATCCTTCCGCCGCCTGCAGGTCAAAGGCCAAGCGAATAAGACTCGGCCGACGGCTGTGGGCCAGATCAAACGCGGGTCAGGCCAGCGGTGGGCCAGATCGGCGGTAGGCTAGATCAGCGGTGCCGTAGACCAGGCGTCCTCAGGTGCCCCGTCATGCAGGTCCGGGTCCAGCCAGCGGGCGTAAGCGCTATGAGGCGCCCGGGTGAGGGCCTCCAGCTCCAGCGGGTCCAGGTAGACTTCCCGCCCCGTTTGCACGTCCCGAATGAGCAGGCGGCTTCCATTAGCCGTGTCGTCCCGCGCCACCTCTATGGTGGCGAACTCATTTTTCAGGACCACCCGTTCCTGCTCCATGCTTCCACCTGCAGGCCCTTCGCTCATGGGCCCTTCATTCATAGGATGAACGTGAGGTTGTACAAGGGCATGTCGCGGTCTATCAGCAGGACCTTCTTGAGCGCAATGCGCCAGCCGCCGTCTTGGGACACCAAGCGGTAGAAACAGCGCCCCGCCAGCGCCCGCTGGTTACCAAGCCCCTTCTGGATAGCCTGGTGGTCCCCCGGACGCAACTCCATGATGAGAACATTGCACCGCAGGTGCGCCTCGCCATCAGGAGCAGCCTCCACCTCTACATTCGACAGGTAGTGAATGGTCCTCGAGGCAGGCAACTGGGAATATCGGGCCCCCTGCCTTAGCTGGTGCACCCGCTTCTCCCGTTGCAGGGGATCGTCATAAATCACGGAAGCCTGACGCTCAGGATCGTCTTCCTCGTCAATGGGCAGCCAGTAAGTCCCGTCCCCGGTGAAGAGTGCCAGCCACTCTTCCAGCCGGTCCTCATCCAGTAGACGGGCCTCCATATAAAGGAAGTCCTCGGCCTCCTGACGCGTCATGTTGCGGGTGAGAGTGGCCATGGACTAGGCCCCGTGGCCATTGCCCATGATCTTGGACCACGCGCGCCATACTGCCCGCTGCGGTACCTCGTCCGTGCGGTCTCCCACGGTCTCTCCGTCGGGCCGTCGCTCCTCGCGCATCAGCCCACGGGACAGATGCAGCCAGTCCAGCTTGTTAGCCGCCAGCCCGCTCTGGACCCGGGAGTATATCTCGGCATCGTCGGTATTCACCGCGCCCGACACGAATGAGCCGGAAGATACGGATATGTCTTGGGCAATGCGACGGAAAATGGCCTTGTTCACCGGGTCCGGCACATCCTCCAGCTCCACGGGGTACTCGTAGATAATTGTGCGGTCCACGGCCACCGGCTGTATCACGCGGAACTTGAACTCCATCAGATGCAGGTTGGGGAACAGGGCAATGTGGCGCCGCATGTATAGCTGCTCCGCCTTGTCCTTCCCATATGTGTCCCGCAGCAGGTCCAGGTGCCTGTCAAACTCCTCGCCAACTTCTGGTGGCACATCGTTCCGCTCCGCCTCCAGCAGTCCATGCCCTTGAGGGAAACCACGGGTGCAACCGGGCCAGCCCACCGTGCGCCCGCGGGAACCGTACTCCTCAATGGTCTGCAGCGCCGATTCGTGGACGTATCGCGCATGCCAGCCATCGGTGGAATTCTCTATCTGGCACTTCCAGTTGGCGGGGAAGTAGGCCCGGTACGGCTTGCCCAAGCGGACACGCCCTACCGGGGAATGGTCGAACCAGTAGTCGATGTAAGTCTTCAGGGCGCCCAGGTGGTTCTCCAGTGTGGGAACGTTTTCGTTGAAGCTGGCAAAAATCATGCCCCGGTACGTCTCCACCTTGGGGGCCATCACCAGACCGCCGATTCCCTCTTCCCAACCTTCTGGATATCCGTCGCGGTCAGCCACTCCCACCACTGCGCCGTCGTTCCGATACACCCAACTGTGGTAGGGACACCGGAAAAAGCGCGAGTTCCCCCGCTCATCGCGACACACCGAGGCGCCACGATGCCGGCAGATGTTCAGCAGCACATGCACCTGGTTCTCGGAACTGCGTGTCACGATTACCGGCATGCGTCCTATCGCCGATGTACGGTAGTCGCCCGGCTGCGCAATTTCGCTCTCATGGGCCACGTACACCCAGTTGTTCTCGAAGATGTTGCGCATCTCCATCTCGAACACATCCGGGTCACTGTAAGCGCGGGTATGCACTCTGAAGTTGTTGCTTTCCTCCGACACCAGGTGATCGTACGCGGTACCCATGTGGGCGTCTGAAATCATGCATGGCCTCCGAAGGCGTGACTTGCCAGCGACGATACTTGCGTCCAGCGAGCCATGTCAAGCAAGGGGAGACTTCGGCCCCTAGTCCACCTGACCGGATACCTCAGCCTCTGCAGCCTCGCGCCGCTTCCGCAGACGCTCCTCTTCCTCCGGTGGCCGTACATTCCGGAACATGGCATACAGGGCTAGGTCGTACCCAATCTTCATGAGGGCCGAACCAACCAGCGGAGTCCACGCTGCCATAACGTTCCACATGGCCGTGGTTACCGTCGGTCCAACGGCTCCAGCCGCGCTCCTGCCCACTAGGTGAATGCTGGCCATTGCCACCCGTTCTTCCGGTTTGATCACTGCCATGGTGTAGGACTCCTTGGTTGGAACGTCCATTTGGCCCAGAAAGGCACGGCATTGCCAGAACACTATCGCCAACGCCGCCGTGGGCGCAAAGGCTGCGGCCAGCAGGAACAGACTCGACGGGATGTGCGTGAATACCATCGTATTCAGCAGCCCAATCCTGTTTGCGATCTTGGCCGCTAACCACAGGGAGCATGCCGTCAGGAGATGCGACAACGAAAACACCAGCGCCAGGGATTCCAGCGTCAACCCGAACTTCGTGTGGAACCAGTAGGCAACCAGGCTTTGGATCAGCATGGAAGTCGTGAATGTGTCCAAGCTATACAGCCCGGTTAGCGTGAATATCCTGCGCCGTGAGGGCAGCTTTAGTGGGTTCTGCCACTGCTGGTTGGTGGAGGCCCCTTCTACATTCGAGGAGACCAAGGCGTACAACGTGGCCCCGGCAACCTGACATACCGCAAAGACCAGAAACATCATCTTGAAAGACGGCAACACCGACAGACCGAAGGCATCCTGGAACAGCACCGGGAGCCCGGCAGCCAATGCCCCTAGAAAGGTGCCGGTCCTGGCGACGATGGTATAGATAGCGAAAATATCGGTGCGCCTCTCGGCAGGCCCGGTGTCCGGGAGAATAGCCACCTCCAGAGGTTGTGCCGGGCTCTCTCCCGCACTTCCACCTCCCGACAGGCTTCCTACAAAGCCGATGATCATTAGAGGAATGAAGGTCTCGGCCCAGTACATCGCCAGCCCACAGCCAGCCGCCAGTAGGGAGAAGATAATCAGGAAACGCCTTCGCCCCACCCTCTCGCTCAACAGCCCCACCACAACAGCAAAGGACGAGATGCCGAGAATCCCTGCGGTCAGGACCGCCCCGATCTCAACAAGACCGAAGCCCAATTCCTCCAGATAGAGCGCCATGATGATGGAAATAAAGCTCTGGGAGAAAGTCCGGGCTCCACGGGCAGAGGTTATCAGCCAGGCATCACGACTCATCCACGACAACGACCCATGGAGCCGGGCAATCATGGCAGGACGATGATCCGGACGGTCATCACAAGCTGACGTTAGCATCGCCCCCGAGCCTTGGTCAACGCGCGACAGTCACAGTGGTGAAGCCAGCCGGACCCGTCTGTCCTAACTCACCTTGACCCCTCCCATACCCATTGATACGATGCGCCCACCTAGAGCCCACACCGCAAGGAGGGCGCACTCCATGGCGATCCACCCCGGGACCTCTGCCACGGGCAATCTGGTCGACCTTTCCCAAGGCACCATCAGCCGCGAGGTTTTCGTCAACAGCTCCATTTACCAGCAGGAACAGGAGCAGGTTTTCGCCCGGAGCTGGCTGTTCGTGGGCCACGAGAGCCAGATACCCTCGCCCGGTGACTACTTCGTCTCATCCATGGGCGAAGAGTCTGTGATAATGTGCCGCGACCGTCAGGGTCAGATACACGTTTTCCTCAACACCTGCATGCACCGCGGCATGAAGGTCTGCCGCTACGACGAGGGCAACACCGCCGTCTTCACCTGCCCCTACCACGGTTGGAGCTACGCCACCGACGGCCAACTCGTCGGCGTCCCCTACTTCAAAGAGGCCTACCGCGAGCAACTCGACAAGTCCCAGTGGGGCCTGATTGAAGTCCCGCAATTGGCCAACTACAAAGGCACCATCTGGGCCAACTGGGACGCCTCAGCCCCCAGCCTCACCAGCTACCTCGGCGACATGAAGACCTACCTCGACACCGCTTTGGACGCCCGTGACGGCAGCGAGGGCGGCGCCGAAGTCCTGATGGGCATCCAGAAGTGGATCATACCCAGCAACTGGAAGTTCGCAGCCGAGAACTTCTCCGGCGACGCCTATCACAACATCAGCCACCGCTCCGTCGACATGGTCGGCATCGGCCCCAGCGGCCGCAACCGCCGCGACACCGACGAACGTGACACCGCCTTCCGCATCTGCACCGCAGTACCGGAAGGCGGCCACGGCGCCCTGTCCTACTGGCAGGCCGAGGACATCCCCTATTCCTCCAGCTACCAGAACCATCCCATTGTCGATGAATACTTCCGTCACTGCTACGAGGAGCGCAAGCGCCGCATGGGCAAGGATGCCGGACTGCTGGGAAGCGTGGGAACGGTCTTCCCCAACGCCTCCTATCTGGCTCGTCAACCCCGTTCCATCGCCGTCTGGCATCCCCGGGGAGCCATGAAAACCGAGGCTTGGCGCTGGTTCCTGGTCGACAAGGGCGCCCCCAACGAGGTCAAGGAAATCCTCCGCCATTACTATATGCGCTACTCCGGCCCCGCGGGCATGACCGAGCAGGACGACATGGAGAACTGGAACTATGCCTCCGCGGCCAGCAAGGGTGTCATCGCCCGGCGCTACCCCTACAACTACCAGATGGGCATGGGTCACGAAGGTTCCGACGTTCCCCTCCCCGGCCTAATCACTCCCAACATCACCGAGCAGAACCAGCGCAACTTCTACAAGCGCTGGGCCGAATACATGGATGCCGATAACTGGGAGGATCTGCTGACTCCCCATGGCAAATAGCGGCGGGCCCAATCATCACCCCTCAATTAGCATCTAAAGGAGCCTCTCCATGCGCGTAGGATTTGTCGGAACCGGCACCATGGGCCACCCCATGGCTGGCTGCCTCCTCGACGCCGGCCACGAACTCACCGTCAACGACCTCCGCCGCGAGGCCACCACCGACCTCTGCGAGCGTGGCGCCAACTGGGCTGACACCGCGCGAGAGGTCGCCCAAGCCTGCGAGGTTGTCTTCACCTCCCTGCCCGGCCCTTATGAGATGGAGAAGGTGGCCCTCGACCCCGACAACGGCATCCTAGCAGGCTTGGCCCCCGGCACCGCCTACTTCGACATGACCACCAACTCCCCTGGCGTCGTACAGCGCGTGGCCGAGGCCTTCCAAGCCAAGGGCGTCGACCTCATGGACGCCCCCGTCAGCCAGCGCCCCCCCAACATGACCATCATGGCCGCCGGTCGCCGTGAGACCTATGACAAATACAAGCCCGTACTGGATGCCATGGGACGCAACGTCTTCTACGTGGGCGAGAGCACCAAGGGCTGCATCGCCAAGCTGGTAACCCAGCACCTTGGATACACCAACTTCATTGCAGCCGCCGAGGGCCTGCTCATGGCTGCGAAGTCAGGCGTAGACCTCAACGTGCTGGCCCAGATCGTACCGGTCAGCGCCGGCGCATCTCGCGCCTTCGACCACTACCCGCGCTCGGTCTACGACGGCGTGTTCCCCTCCATCGGCAGCTTGGACATCGTGGCCAAGGACCTGTCACTGGCATGCCAGCTTGCAAGAGACCTTGCCGTCCCCTCCCCCATCGGAGACGTTGCCGACAACGTCTTCAAGCGGGCCCAAGCCCAAGGTTTGGGTGAGAAAGGCTTCCCAGCCGCCGTCCAAATCCTCGAGCAGATGGCCGACGCCGAGATACGCGCCCCCAAACAGGATTCCTAACCTCAAACAGGATTCCCACTAGGACGCAGAACCCACTCCTGCAAGGAGCCACAGCCCATGGCAGAAGAATTATCTGACGGGATACGACGCCTACTGCTTGCTCGTGAGGTCGAGGAGTTCTTCTACCACGAGGCCGAACTCCTCGACCAGCGTCGCTACGAGGAGTGGATCGACCTATTCACCGACGACACCCACTACTTCATGCCCATTCGCCGCAACGTCAAGTTCGACCAGACAGCCCGCGAGAACACCACCGGCGTCGGCGACATGTCATGGTTCGACGAGGGCAAGGAGACCCTGAGCCAGCGCGTCCGCCAGATCCTCACCGGTATCCACTGGGCCGAGGAGCCCCAGTCCCGCGTCTGCCACATCATCTCCAACGTCCTCGTGACCCGCGAAGAAGGCGACGAGGTAACCACCAAGAGCCGCTTCGTCGTCTACCGCAACCGCGTGGAAACCGAGACCGACTTCTTCGTCGGCAAACGTGAGGACACCCTGCGCAAGGTCGATGGCTCCTGGAAAATCGCCAGCCGCGAAATCACCCTAGACCAGAACGTCCTCCTAGCCAAGAACCTCACCATTTTCTTCTAGACGAGCCTCTAACTCCGCTAAGTCAGAGCCTCAAACACCTCAACAATATCCTCAGCAAAAGCCAACCCCTCGGTGTCGTTCTGCGAAGGGTCCGACGGCGACTCCAGAAACCGCACCATCACCCACATCCCGTCCCGTGGATTGGACACCACCTCCGCCGTCGTCCCGTCGGCAAGCCTCACCCGCTCGCCGGTCTCCAGGTTGACCACGTTGAAGTCCGTCTTGGGTGCGCCAAACTGTGGGGAATCGGTCATCTCTGCCATGGCTGTTGCCACCGCCTGTCTTTAGTCAACTCCATCCGGGATACAGAAGCGAATACGACAGGTCTATGCCGGGGCCTTCCGGTCCGAGTCCACCATCTGCAACCTCCAGCCATCCGGGTCCCGCAGGTTGACGTTCGTCCGGCCAGTCTCCGCAACGTAGTGGGGTGCCCGCTCCGGAGTCAGGTCCTTCTGCAGGAACTCATCGTAAATCCCCTGCGCGCTATCCACTTTGAATGCAATGTGGTTGACCCCGATGTTCTCCTCGCCACTCACCGTGTGGATCTCAAACACCGGCTGGTTCTCCCCAGGCAGCTTCAATTCAGCCGAACCCCCGTGATGGCTCGTCCGCATCAGCACCTCGAAGCCCAGCTTCTGGTAAAACTCTACGAACTCGTCCACATCCCGCACTATCAACTCAATGTGGTCGATACCCAGTACTGCCATGTTCCCTCCAATTAGCCTTTCGCGTACAGCGGAAGCCAAGCCCGAAGGCCACTTGCTCGGAACATAGCGGGTGCGAGAGGGGGTGTCAATGGAAACGCATAAGTCTCGGGAGGGAGAGCAATGCAGAGGTAGAAGAGCTAACCGATAATGCAGAGCTAACCGATGAGGGCGATGGCCACTATTGCCCCGACGATGGCTGCCGTCACCGTAGCACCGGCAACGACCCCTACCTGCAACACCCGGTCGATACGCTGGTGCAGGCGCTCCGCCACTTGGTCTATCCGCGTATTCACTCCCCGCAATTCGGAGCGCATCTCTGCCTCGAAGACATCCTGACGCTCAGCCAGAGCCCGTTGGCCCTCAGCCAGAGCCCGTTGGCCCTCGGCCAAAGCCCGAATGTCCTCGGCCATGCTCTGCTGTTTCTCTCCGAAGAAACGAAACTCCTCAGCTAAAGCTCGCTGGCCCTCCCAGAGGGCATTGACCGACCCTTCCACCCGCCCGATCGCATGGGCCAGTGACGTGAGATCTGCAGGGGGTGCTGTTTCCGGCGTTGTCATGGCCATCATGCTACCACAATCGCACGGCCTCAGTTATTGGCCCCTCGGAGCCAAACCCAACGTCCCCTCTGCGACTAGAATCTCAGCGGGCCCTTGCACCGGAATCTCAGCGGGAAATATCAACCCAACCAAGTGATAAAATACCCCCAATCTCATCCCACCCCATCACACCTTTGGAGGCCCCCATGGAGTTGGACCAGCGACGCCTCATCTCCATGTACCAGCGCATGTACACCATCCGCGTCTTCGACCAGACAGCCGTCGACGAGTTCCACGCTGGCACCATTCCTGGCGCTGTCCACTCTTATGTCGGCCAGGAAGCCGTAGCCGTCGGCGTCTGCTTCGCCCTCCGTGAAGACGACATGATCGTCAGCACCCACCGCGGCCACGGCCACACCATCGCCAAGGGTGCCGACATCCGACGCATGATGGCCGAGCTCCTCGGCAAGAGCAACGGCTACTGCAAGGGGAAGGGCGGCTCCATGCACATCGCCGACTTCAGCATCGGCATGCTCGGCGCCAACGGCATCGTCGGCGCAGGTCTCCCCATCGCCACCGGTGCTGCCCTCGCCGCCCAACTCGAAGGCAGCGACCGCGTCTCCGTCGCTTTCTTCGGCGATGGCGCCAGCAACGAGGGCGCCTTCCACGAAGCCCTGAACCTAGCCGCTGTCTGGAAGCTCCCCGTCGTTTTCGTCTGCGAGAACAACCTCTGGGCCTCCAGCGTCTCCTCCAGCGAGACCGTCTCCGTGCAGGACATCTCTGCCCGCGCCGCCAGCTACGACATCCCCGGCGTCACCGTCGACGGCAACGACGTGATGGCAGTCCACGAAGCCGCCACCGCCGCCGTCGACCACGCCCGCCGTGGCCTCGGCCCAACCCTCCTCGAATGCAAGACCTACCGCTGGCACGTCCACAACGCCCAGCGTGGCCCCATAGCCGACCCCCGTCCCGAGGAAGAAATCGAGGAGTGGAAACGTCGCGACCCCATCGCCCGGTTCGGCGCCTACCTCCTCGACACCCGCTCCACCGACTCCGAGGTCCTCGAACACCTCCACCTCCAAGTCCACGAGCGCGTCGCCCACGCCCTCTCCTGGGCCAAGGTAGCCCCATCACCCCAGCCCGAAGACGCCCTCCAGGACGTATTCGCCAACTAGCGTGAGGGGAAGAACACCATGCCCGAACTGACCTACACCCAAGCCACCATCGAAGCCTTCCGCGAGGAGATGCGCCACGACCCCAAGGTCTTCCACCTCTGCGGCGGCCTCGGCCCCCTCGCCTCCCTTGTCCCGGAGTTCGGCGAAGAGCGCGTCCGCGTCTGCCCCATCTCCGAGTCAGCCTACGTCGGAGCCGCCGTGGGCGCTGCCGGCGCAGGCTTCCGCCCCATCGTCAGCCCTGGCATGATGACCTTCGCCTTCACCGCCATGGACCAGATCGTCAATCAGATGGCCAAGATTCACTACATGTTCGGTGGCCAGACGCCCTTCCCCATCGTCTTCCGCGCCTCCATCGGCGCAGGCCGCGCCGCCGCCGCCCAGCACTCCCAGAGCCCCCACCCCCTCTTCATCAACATCGCCGGCCTCAAAGTCCTCATGCCCTCAACCCCCTACGACGCCAAGGGCCTCATGAAAAGCGCCATCCGCGACAACAACCCCGTCGTCGTCCTCGAAGACCAGATGCTAGGAGCCGACAGCCTTACTCAGGAAGTCCCCGGCGACGAATACCTCATCCCCATCGGCACCGCCGACATCAAACGGAAGGGCACCGACGTCACCATCATCGCCATCTCCAAGATGGTCCAACGCGCCCTCGAAGCTGCCGATACCCTAGCCGCCGAAGGCATATCCGCCGAGGTCATCGACCCCCGCACCCTCGTCCCCATGGACAAGGACACCCTCCGCGCCTCCGTCCAGAAAACCGGCCACCTAGTCGTCGTCGACGAAGCCTGCCTCACCGGCAGCGCCGCCGCCGAAATCTCCGCCATGGTCGTCGAAGACCCCCAGACATTCCGCGCTCTCAAGTCCCCACCCGTCCGAGTCTGCGCCCCCGACGTCCCCATGCCCTACGCCCCCATCATGGAGCAATACTGCATCCCCAACGCTGATCGCATCCTCGAAGCCGTGCGCGAAACCCTATCCTGATGTTAACCTTCCCAATCGAGACACTCAGCCGAGGAGGAGACTGCATTGCTCAAACTGCTGGTGGTGTTCGAGCAAGACGAAGACGGATGGGAAGTAGTCAGTTGTCCAACTCTTCCGGGATGTCACAGCCAAGGTCGTACCAGAGAAGAAGCACTCAAAAACATCAATGAAGCCATCCGCGGCTACTTGGCCAGCATGCGAGAACACGACATCCCCACGCCCAAGTCGTCTGACTTCACCGTCCTCGAAGTCCCCGGTTAGTGGCCCGTCTCCCAGTAATATCAGGTGACGACTTCCGTCGAGCGGTATCCGCCATAGGATTCGAGTGGGACAAAACTGAGGGCAGCCACATGATTCTCATGTCACCAATGGGCCGTAGGCTCTCAGTACCTAGGCACAGGGAATTGGGGCCAGGCCTACTGCGAGCACTTATCCGAGATGCCGGTCTGACTAGGCAGAAATTCCTCGATTTGCTGCGCTGAAAGAGTAGTTCCTCAAACCTGTCCCAAGACTCTCCTTCAATCCGAGAGCCCTCGGAGGCACCGGCCAATACCTAGTCTCAGCCGTCCCGTGGCGCAACCGGCAACCCCCTCACCGCCTCCCCCACATCCCGCTCCGCCGCCACCAGATCAAATTGCGTCTGCAAATTCATCCAGAACTGAGGCTCAACCCCAAACCAGTGCCCAAACCGCAGGGCCGTATCGCTCGTAACAGAGCGTTTCCCAGCTATGATCTGGCTGACCCGGTTAGCAGGCACCTCAATCTGCCGCGCAAATTCCCCTTTGCTCACCCCCAATTCTTCCAACTCCCCTGCCAACACCACCCCAGGGTGCACCACTCGCTTTAACATCGGTCCTCTCCCCACTCTATTGCTGGCGTAGTCTATACTTGATGCTCGAAACAAATGAAGTGCTTAAGACAACTACGACAGGCATGCAGCCGACTTAGGCTACCTAGTTCCGGCGGCCCGTGGCTCATCACATCGGCCGCAATACTCATTGTTGAGGTCGCCTTAACCATCGTCTTTTGGGATTGGTTGAGAGGTGCCGATTCCGCTGGCACAACCATGAACGGAGCCGATTCCGCTGGCGCAACCCTTCGGAATATCGGGTTAATCATTGCTGGTTCAATCGCTCTGCCTCTAGCCCTATGGCGCGGCGTAGTTGCCGACAAACAGGCATCTGCTGCCCAGCAACAGGTCGATGCGTCCCAAGAACAGGTCGCTATGGGACATCGGAGTCTCTTAAACGAACGCTACCAGAAGGGCGCTGAGATGCTCGGCAGCAACGTCCTGACAGTTCGAATGGGCGGCATCTACGCGCTGCAGCAACTTGCTCAAGACCATCCCGAGGCATACCACATCCAAATCATGGAGCTATTTTGCGCTTTTGCGCGCAGACCACTTAACGACCCCCATAACGACCCCTGGATGGCCAACAGCCCACTAGTTCGTCTAGATGTGCAGGCCATCATGAACGCGATCACCGCGCGCAGCGAACAGCGTAAGGTACTCGAAACAGAAAAGGGGTTCACGTTAGACCTGAGGGGCTCTGATCTCGCTTGGGTGCAAATGGACAGCGGTTACCACTTGGACGGTAGGCTGCTCAATCCACTAGCATCTACAGCACCGGGCCTCGACCATTCGCGTTTGGAGCTGTCCGGGATAGACCTTTCACACGCACGACTAGAACGAGCAAACCTACACCACTCAGACCTTGAGGGTGCCGACCTTTCTCACGCCCAGCTCACTCGCGCAAATCTGTCAGACGCTCGCCTCGATCAGGCCGACTTATCCCACTCCTTAGGCTTTCGTACCAATCTCTCGCGGGCACGGCTAAGAGGAGCGGATTTATCCAATGCCCTACACGGTGAAGCAGATCTATCCAAGGCTCTTCTTAGCGGAGCGAATTTATCTGATGCCTACTTGCGTGATGTCGATCTCACCCGTGCCAATTTGTCCGCTGCGGATTTATCCGGTGCCTACTTGAGTGATGTAGATCTCACCGGTGCCGATTTGTCCGGTGCGGATCTATACGGTGCTCATACCAGCGGCATCCCATGGCCCGCAAAGGGCTTGACCCAAGCGATGTTAGACAAGGCCATAGCCGACCCCGAAAATCCACCCAAGCTAGGAGGCGTTGTAATCGACGCCGAAACCGGCGAGCCTCTAGTTTGGCGCGGAGGTATCGCCTCCAAGACACCGTCGCAATAGCCCACCCCCACCCGCTATAATCCCCACCAAAACCCCAACCCCACCAAGGAGCATCCGTGGACTACTCACTAGCCGAACTCCCCGACGAGCATCTCCAACTCAAAAACATGGTCCGCGACGTCGTCGAGCGCGAGTGCATGCCCCTCGAGCTCGAATACCTCAAGGAAGACCTCTACGACGAACTCAAGCCCGAGCACGAACCCCATCTCCGCAAGGTCTCCCAGGACACCGGCATCTGGGACGCCCATGTGCCCAAGGAACACGGCGGCGGCGGCATGGGCATCCTCGGCCTCTGCGTCATCGACGAAGAGATTTACCGCAGCGCCGTCCTCCTTCCCAAGAGCCCCGTCAACGTCATCCTCTACGAGTGCAACGACCAGCAGGCCCCCACCTACCTCGAACCCGTCATCCGCGGCGAGAAGCGCACCGCCTTCGCCCAGACCGAACCCCAGTCCGGCTCCGACCCCGGCGGCTCCATGCAGACCCGCGCCGTCCGCGATGGCGACGACTGGGTCATCAACGGCCACAAGTTCTTCATCAGCAACTCCCTCGCCTGCGATTTCTGGATGCTCCAAGCCGTCACCGACCAGGAGAAGCGACGCCGTGGCGGCATCACCATGTTCCTCGTCGACAAGGGCACCCCCGGCATCAACGTCACCGAGATTAAGACCTGGCACAACCGCCCCTTCGAGCGCGCCACCTGCGAGATGACCCTCGACAACGTGGTCGTGCCCCACGCCAACATTCTCGGCGAGGAGGGCTACGGCTTCCGCTTGGGCCAGCAATGGCTCGTAGTCCAAGACCGCCTCACTCGCGGCGCATCCTCCCTCGGCCAGATGCAACGCTCCCTCGACATGAGCATCGAATGGGCCCGCCAACGCCAGAGCTTCGGCAAGCCCATCGCCTCCCGCCAAGCCATCCAGTGGATGATCGTCGACATGTTCATCGACATCCAAGCCCTCCGCGCCATGACCTACGGCGCAGCCGCCAAGTACGACGCTGGCGACACAGAAGGCGACTCCCGCTACCTCGGCTCCCTCATCAAGCTGCTCTCCGGCCAGTGGGGCCACCGCTGCCTCGACAACGCCCTCCAAGTCCACGGCGGCATCGGCGAGACCTACGAGCTTCCCATCAGCCGCTTCTACCGCAACCAGCGCCACGCCCGCATCGGCGGAGGCACCGACGAAATGCACCGCATGGTCCTAGCCCGCTGGCTCCTAGGCCGCGACGTCACCGACGTCTAACCCACCGTTAAACAACAACCAAGAGTGATGACAGCAAACAACAGTGATGGACAGATCGTATCGGACTTTACTGATCAGGACCCGCCCTGAGCCACCCCACCCTCCAACGCCTACAGGTGGTGACCAGTGAATCCCAATAAAACGTCCCGCCTCCTCTCCATCCTTTGCGCCCTCACGCTCACGCTCCTGATGGCCCTCGCAGCCTGCGGCGGCGGGGACTCACCCGATGACGGAGATGATGGGGAGCCTTCTGCGCCCGCGCCAACGGAAACTCAGGACACGACTACCGCGGTGGCCACTCCAGGAACTGAAGCCACCACCGCCGCTACTCCCACTCCCACGCCAGCACGCACTACAGCCGCTACTCCCACTCTCACGCCAGCCACCACCAAGCCAGCATCTACCTCCACGCCCACTACAGCACGCACTACAACCGCTACAGCCACGCCCGCTCCAGCACGCACTACAGCCGCTACAGCCACGCCCACTACAGCACGCACTACAACCGCTACAGCCACGCCCACTACAACAGCCGCTACAGCCACGCCCACTACAACACGCACTACGGCCGCTACAGCCACGCCCACTACAGCCGCTACAGCCACGCCCACTACAGCACCCACAGCACCCTCTACCCCAAGACCCACGGCGGCCCCCACAGCCACGCCCACTCCTGTTCCCCCCATCGTAGCGGGTTCATGTTCCGAGCCTGAGTGGCAGGAATTCTGGATGAACGCTAGCGCATGGCGTGCCGTAAACGGCTCGGTGGCCGAAGCCGCCTTGAATTGCGGTGCCGATCCCCATAGCACAGACCAGTTCACCTGGACTGCGTTGCACAGGGCGGCCTTCTACAGCCCCGATCCAGCAGTCATCCGGGTGTTGCTGGACGCCGGCGCCGATATACAAGCCATTAACCGGCAGCGTGAAACCCCTCTACACAACGCCTCCCAAGAAAGTCACCCAGCCGTTGTCCAAGCCCTGCTCGACGCCGGCGCCGATATCGAGGCCCGCAATAGATCAGGGGCGACACCGCTATTCTTCGCGGCTATATCTAACCCGGACCCTGAAGTCATCCAAGTACTGCTCGATGCCGGGGCCGGCATCGAGGCCAAAATCATAACTGGATTGACTCCGCTGCACGCTGCTGTTGTGGGAGTCAGCATGCACAGTCCACACAATCCAAACCCGGTCCCCGTCGCCCAAGCCTTGCTTGACGCTGGCGCCAACCCCGGGGCCCGAGCCGATAGGGGCAATACGCCACTGCACACCGCGGCGGCAACCCAAGGAGACCCCGCTGTTCTTCACGTCCTCCTCAATGCTGGAGCCGGTTTAGAGGTCCAAAATGACAACGGACAGACTCCTCTTCACATAGCGGCCGGGTACAACAAGAATCCGGAATTCATACAAGCTCTCCTCGACGCCGGTGCCGATATTCATGCCAAGGACGACAACGGCCAGAGCCCGCTCGACCTAGCTGGAGACGAAGGCAACGAAGTAGCCGAAAATGCCCTTCAGGAAGCCGGAGCCACCTAGTTCCCATGCTGAGCAGGCCGGCCGCCGACAGTCAGATGCCGTTCTATTCCAACCCGCTCCGCCCCAATCAAAATCGGCCAGCAACACCACCATCTGCGCTAGGTTGTGCCCACCAAAGCCCGATCCTTCCCCCCGTTCGTCCTGAGCTCCCCTCCCAAACCCCAAGGACCCCCCCGAGGCACCCCACCCCCCGTCGTTCCTGCGCAGGCAGGAATCCACGTAACCAGGACCTTCCCGCAACTCACCCACCCACCAGCAACCGCCCCACCGCCTCCTCTTCATCCGACGACTTCAACCACCCCCCGCAACGCCCTCCGCGCGATGGTCGCCGTTAACGGGCCCCTGTACTCTATTCCCAATCTCTCCGAACCACTACTTCTCCCGACTTCTAGGTTGAAAGCCCACGATATTCGTTAGCACGGATTATGAAAGAAGGGTCGGGGCGTTGCTGGATGCTGTGGGGAAGATGCACCCTTCGGAGAGACGTTAGACTCGTCAACCTTTCTTAATTAGGAAGAGTGCGATGCCTACACGATTTCAAGTCACTTGATCGCCCCGGCCTTACGACTCCTGAACGATACGCCAGCGGCCTTCCACGAGCTCTATTAAACTCTTCCGCCTCAGGTCGACCTGCGCACCGCGGACTCTATGCTTCCATTCCTTGCCGAACTGCACCCCGTTTATCACTCTGTCCACGTCATCATTGCATATATCTGGATGAATCCCTTGGATAAGGGGATGCATCTCACGCGTCGCCAAGGGCTTGCTTTTGAGGAGGAACAAGATAGTTCTAGCGAAAATCGCATTTGTTGTTTCTCCCGACTTTCCTCTCAGCTGCATTAGTGCGTCGCGAGTATTACTGAGTTGATACTCATACTCCCGCTTAGCTTCGGCTCGAGTAGAGTCTAATTGGTGAGTGTACTTTTCCCTTAGTCGGGCTGCGATTTCGGATATTCGACTAAGTGCATCAATTGATACGGTTGTCCCGAGGTAGCTGTATTCCTGCAGATCCCCAGCAATCCTCCGGACCAGTACGGGGTCACTGACCTCTATGCCGTACTCGTAATTATGGTCTAGAGAACTCTGAGTTAGATTGCCTGATGTAATTATGGCTGTATGATCGTCAGCCACATATGCTTTGGCGTGTAATCCTGGCAGGTGGCGAACGGTCATGGTTGGGATATCCCGACAAAGCTGAGCGATAGCCCTTCCATCAACAGACCCTTGCAGAAGGCTCTCGATTGAGAGGTTGGTGAGTAGGCTGACTTCCGGCTGTCTATCCTTCTCAAAGGCCTTTTTGATTCTGCTGAGCGGTGGCCCCGTGACGTAGGGGGCCGCGATTATCGCACGGTTTTCCACTGAGTACAGGAACCGTTCGAACGTATCAGTCCAAGGCGATAAGACAGGCTGCATCCCAGCATCAAGACCACTGTGATTCAGATACCAAAGTTACCTCGTCTACCCAGAGCACTCGTTCGTCGCTATCGTCAAACAGAACCATCAATGACTCTTCAGTTACTATCCTCTGAACTATTCCAGAGTCCCCGACATGAGTCTGAATCGGCCGGCCTGACCTGCCTTTTTCACACCATATTCCCAACTCTATAGGGTCCTCTGGTGGCCATGGCTCTTCCTCAAGACACTGAGTCATCATCACTCTGCTACGTACGATCTCTGAGAGAATGCTGACTATAGTCATTGGCGTCGTCTCGTGTGGCGAGCCTGTAGTCAATGCCAATTACCACTCAATGTCAAAAGTTGAGGTAGTATGGCACAAGGGGTAGCGGCTGTCACGGAAGAAATGTCACTGTCTCGTTGGAACCCTTCCAACCACTTCTACCTGAGCCATCGTGTTAACGCGTTCCAACGGCTTGAGCCAGCGCATTAGCCAATACTTCAATCGCCACCACCTTCCCGTCCCCGTCATAGTCCGGCATCACCCTCTCGGCAACCTCGACCGACTCCACACTGTGTATGTCCTGAAGCTGCTTGCTATCATGCGTTCGCAGTATTCGGTCCCGAAGATATGGCCTTTCTCTTCAACCGTGTCCCGAGTACCGAGTTGCCTTCACTACGCCATTCAGTATACCAGTGGCTGTACCCCTCCCCATGACACCTTCCCCTTGACACCCAACGCACATGCGTTCTATCATCACCCCATGCACCACTCTCGACACCCAGCCCAACCAACAACCAGGCAACCGGGGCCAACTATCCCGGTGGGGGACCCACACCCCATCCCCCACTCGCCTTTCACACCCCTTGAACAAGACAAGTGTTTCGTAGCTGGCTCAGATATAAACATGAGACAAATGAGACAAATTTCAGCCCTCCAAATCCCGTCCCCAGCTACGGCCTTGTCTCCTTTTGCAGCCATTTTTCGCTGCTCGCCAGATACGAATTTGCCCCGCGTGAGACAACGTTTTCCTAGCTGGCCCAGATACAACCATGAGACAAATAAGACAATTTCAGCTACGAAAATTTCACCACAGCTACGATTTTTGTCTCGTCAGCTACGAACGCTCGCCCAACCCCCTGTTTTCGCAGCTACGAAATCCCCCGGCATGAGACCGGACTTTCGTAGCTGGCTCACATACAACCATGAGACACCTAAGACAAATGAGACCGCCATCCCCCGAAACCGCGACCTGCGTTCGCTCCAAAACACCCCGCCCAAGGCGGTGTCAAAAATGTCACACTGTGACATCTCTCCAGCTACGAAAGTGTCACAAATGTCACAAATCCCAAGAATCTGTGACATCCCCAGATACGAAAAAATGTCACACTTTTCGCGTATTTGGCCAGCTAGCAAAATGTCACAAATGACACACTTTTCAGCTACAAAAAACAAATTTTAGCTACAAACACTGTGACATTGTGACATTTCCCACCCCGCGCTATCATAGCCCCCAAAGGCCAACAGACCCCTGACTAGAAAGGAAGACCTCCAAATGGCAGATCGAATAATGGACGGCGGCGACATCCTCATAGAGGTCCTTAACAACCACGGCGTTGACCACATGTTTGGCTCCCCCGGCTCCGAGTGGCCTCCCCTCTGGGAAGCCCTCTCCCGCCGCAAGGCCGAGGGCGAGCAGGCCCCCACCTACCTCAACTGCCGTCACGAGGGCCTCGCCATCGGCGCAGCCCTCGGCTACCACCGCGGCACCGGCAAGCTGGTCGCCGTTCCCCTCCACACCAACTCCGGCGCCCTCAACTGCGCCACCAACCTCCGCGGGGCCATGCACGACTTCTCCCCGCTGGTCGTCCTCGCTGGCGAGAGCATCGGCTACGGCGAGATGGACATCGATCCCGGCCCCCAGTGGCTCCACAGCCTCAGCTCCATCGGCGGGCCCTCCCGCCTGATGGAAGACCTCGTCAAGTGGCAGTCCACCGTCCGCACCAGCCACACCCTAGCCGACACCTTCCACCGCGCCTGCCAGATCGCCCAAGCCGAGCCCCAAGGCCCCGTGCTGGTGAACCCTCCCATGGAAATCATGCTGGAGCAGATCGGCGTCGACCAGTTGCCCGTTCCCCCCGGAACGGCAGCAGCCCCTCAGCCCGATGTCCGGGTGCTGGAACAGGTCGCCCACCTTCTTATAGAAGCCCGCAACCCGGTCATCTTCACCGAGGCCGCAGGCAAGGATCCCGCCTCAGTGGCCTACCTCACCGAGCTGGCCGAACTCCTAGCCCTGCCCGTCATCGAGCCCTCCGGTGCCGACGCCACCAACATCTCCACCGAGCACCCTCTGCACCTCGGCTACGACGCAGAACCCTGGCGCTCCCAAGCCGACCTCATACTTCTTCTAGCCTGTCCCGTCCCTTGGCACCCGCCCTCAAAGCGTCCCGCTCCCGGCTGCAAGGTAGTCGACATCGGCGTAGACCCTGACCGCCACCTGAAGCCCTACTCCGGCTTCCCCTGCGACATCCAGGTCCACGGCCAAGTCAAACCCAACCTCCAAGCCCTGCTCGAAATCGTCCGCGACCTCAAGCCCCGCAACAGCTCCAGCGCCAGCCGCATCCAGGAGCGCGAGTCCGAACTGCACCAGATGCACCGCGCCCAGCGTCAGGCAGCCCTCGATGACGCTCTCGCAGCCCAGAGCAAGTTCCCCATCGAGCCCAACTACGCCGCCCACGCCTTCAACGAGGCCGTACCCGACGACGCCGTAGTGGTCACCGAGCTAATCACCCACCGTGGCGTCTTCGAGCGTCACCGTGAGCGCTCCCAGCCGGGCCTCTACCTGCGCAGCTTCGGCGGCCTAGGACAAGGCCTGCCCAACGCCCTCGGCATGAAAGTCGCCCATCCTGACCGCCTCGTGGTCTGCGCCATCGGCGACGGCAGCTTCTTCTACAACCCCGTCATCTCCTGCTACGGCATGTGCCAGGAATACGACATGCCCATCCTGACCGTGGTCTTCAACAACCACGGCTACGCCTCCCAGCAGGGCGGTGTGGAAAGGGCCTACCCCGGCGGGTTCGCCTCCCGCGACGACGTGCGCTGGGCCACCTCCATCAAGCCCCGCCCCGAATACGCCAAGCTCCTCGAAGCCTTCGGAGGCTCCGGCCAAGCCGTCGACCAACCCGCCGACATCATCCCAGCCATCCGCAAGGGCATCGAAGCCGTCCAGTCCGGCCAACCCGCCATAGTGGACATCGCCCTAGCGAGGTAGGGGAAGTCACTCAGGAGTTGTCCAAGGGCTCACACAGCAGTCTCAGCCTCAGCAGCCTCCGCCTGCCTCCGGGCTGCATCCCTCGAGACCGCAAGCCCTTGGACAACCTCCGCAAACCCTATCGTCAACAGCCCAAAGAGGGCTGGCATCCTAAACACATCCCAAAAATAGCCCCAGAGGACGTTCCGGACGCTATCGATGGCGAACCCGCCCAGAGAGTTTAAGTAGGCCGACCAAACGCCAATGCCCATCGCAGCCGCAACCACCAACACTCCAGTCACCTTTACAATCCTGAGTTTAGCCAAGGGTCTCCCACGGGCATAGTCTAGGAACTGCGCTAGCGCGAATATCAGGCTGGCTGCCCCTACCCCCCGGACAGCGTGAGCTGAAAACAAGGACCAAGCGTTAACATCACCTAGATGTCCCACCTCCTGCCACCCCAACCATATTGCCCAGACAGTTAGGAGTACCGCTCCTATTCGAAGAAAGTCCGGATGGCGCCTTTTCCCGGCTAAGGTGCCCCCTATCCAAGCGAGGCCAAGGAGCAATAGCCCCCATGTAAATGGGCCAAACGCAGAATGCCAAAACGCTAGAAGGGGCCTCGTCGAACCCGTTGCTTGCCAAATTCCAACGCCCAGTGCAGAGGCGAAGAACACGGCCGCCACCGCGGGACCCACAGACGTGAACCTCGACAATGTATTATCCAGGTTGCTTTCCTCAGGCCGTGCCTCGGACGACACAACTCCCCGGAGCACCTCCGAGAAGCCTATCAGTAATACGCCAAAGAGGCCTACCAACTGAAAAAGACTCCAAAAGAAGCCCCACTGAAAGTGGATGCCTGTTGGGCCCAAATAGATGTCGTGCGCCCAGATACCTATACAGATTCCAGCCACTATGGCTGCCATCCCCAACACCGTTGCAGCTCCGGCTCTGGCTAGAGGCCTTCCGTTGGAGTTGTCCAGCGCCTGCGATAGGACAAATACGAAGCCGGCGGCCCCCGCTGTCCACGCAACTCTCGCCGAGAATACGAACCATGACTCAGCACCTTCAGCAGGTCCTGCATTCCACCATCCCAATACCATCCCACTGAGCATTACAAGGAGCGCCCCTACGCGGAGAGAGCCCGAGTGGTGTTGCCTTCCGGCCAAACTGTCGCCTGTCCAAGCGAGGCCAAGGGCAAAGAGGCCCCATGTGGAAAGCCATAGCGCGGTATTCCAGAAGGCGGAGAAGGGTCTTGGCGAGTCCATCGCGACCCATATCCCGGCACCCACCGCGGCAGCAAAGAAGGCCGCCGCAACCAACTGGCCCAAGACTCCAACCCTGAGTGGAGCGCTCGTTGGTGCAATGTTCGCCAAGATCCCCCTCCTCACCACCGAAGCGCCAAGGCCAGGAATGAAGCCTACCCATCAAGCACTGAAAACGGGCTCACCCCCCGTGGGCTAGGTACTGCCCCACGTAGTCCATTCCCACTAGGTCGCTGAATGCCGCGATCAGCCCTCTGGTGACCGGTCCGGGAACGGTGCCGTCGCCGATGGTCGAGCCATTGACAGACGCCACCGGGCAGATGCACAGGCTGGTCGAAGTCAGGAAAGCCTCGTCGGCGGTGTAGGCATCGTACTGGTCGATGTCGCGCTCGTGGGCTGGCACTCCTGTGGACTGCGCCAACTCCAGCACCACGTCCCGCGTGATGCCCGGCAGCACGAACTGCACGTTCGGCGTGTGGATCGCCCCGTCCTTCACAATAAAGACGTTGCAGCCCTTCCCCTCCGCCAAATTCCCCCGCTCGTCCAGCAGCAGCGCCCACGCCTCCGGGTTCCGCTCTCGCGCCTCCAAGTCGCCCATCACCATGTTGAGGTAATTGTGGGTCTTGGCCCTAGGACTCAGGAACTGGGGTGGCGTGCGAGGCACCGAGGGCGTCACCATCGGAACTCCCGTCCGGTAGTAGCGGGCCCGAGTAGCCAGAGGCAGGGGCCTGCACTCGATCAACACCGTCGGCACATCGCCATCGGGAGTCTCGACGCCCCGTGTTACCCGCTGGGTCACCCAGTAGTCTTCATTCTCGCCGAGCAGAGGCAGGTTCTTTCGGAGGACCTCCAGAGTCAATTCCTCCATCTCATCCTGGGTCATGCCGGGATCAAGACGCAGGTAACGACAGGAGGCATAGAGCCGGTCCAGGTGCTCCCTCAACCGGAAGGGGCGCCCCTGAAAGGTGCGTGCCACATCGAAGGCAGCATCGCCATAGATGAACCCCCGGTCGCGAATCGGTATGGCAGCTTGACTCTCCGGCACGAAGTTCCCGTTGATGTAAGCAATGCGCTCTTGTGCAGCCATTGGGACATCCCCTTTCTTGCTGGGATAGCGCCCGCATGATAGCAGCCGAAGGGGAATGGGTCACTGAAGCCCGCAAGCCCACGCGCCGGTTGTTGTAGAATTGCCAAGCGTTTAACCGTCCACCCCGTTCCCCGAACCACTACGGCATCGGAGGAGTCCGTGTCCCAAATGATGACCGGCAAGCAGGCCCTGCTGGAGATGCTCAAGGCTGAAGGAGTAGACCACATCTTCGGCAACCCCGGCACCAGCGAGGGCCCCATCATCGACCTGCTGGGCGACTACCCTGAGTTCCGCTACATCCTGACCCTCCAGGAAAGCGTCGCCGTGGGAATGGGCGAGGCCTATGCCCGGTCCACCGGACGCGCCTCCTTCGTCAGCCTTCATGTCGATAGCGGCCTAGCCAACGGCGTCGCTCTAATGCTCGACGCCCTCAACACTGGCACGCCCATGGTGGTGACGTCGGCCAACTACGATGCCCGCAAGGTGAACGAGACCATGACCGACTTGGCCCAACTGGTGCGCCCGGTCACCAAGTGGTCCGTGGAGCTGACCCTGCCCGACCAGATACCTAGCACCATGAGGCGGGCCTTCAACGAAGCCAACACCCACCCCAAGGGCCCGGTCTACGTGGGCTTCTCCTCCAATGCCTTGGAGGGTATGGCAGAAATGAACATCGTGCCCTCCCGTCCTGCTTACGACGCCACCCATCCCAACCCGGAGGGCATCGCCCAAGCCGCTTCCCTGCTGCTCAACTCCAGCCGTCCCATGATGCTGGTCGGCGACCGTCTCTCCGAGGATGACGCCTTGGACGAGGCCGTGGAGTTGGCCGAACTGATGGGCCTGCCCGTCTACCAAGCCGGCGGGGCCGAGGTGGCCTTCCCCACGACTCACCCGCAATATCAAGGCGGCCTTTCCCTCCGGGTCGCCGGGCAGCGCGCCGCTCTACAGCAGGTTGACTTGGTGCTCGCCGTTGGTGCTGATCCCTTCGCCGAACTCTTCTACTGGGGAGATGTAATCCTGCCCCCGGAAGCCAAGCTGGTACACATCGACCCCAGCCCCAGCCGCATCGGGCGGTCCGAACCGACTGATGTCGGTATAGTCGGTCATTGCGGCCTCGCCCTCGACGACCTGACCGAGGCCCTCAAGGAACGCCTGTCCGCCGCCGATCAGCCCGAAATAGACCAGCGCAGGGACCGCACGGTGACCGAAGCCCGGCACAACCGTCAGGCATTCGATGAGTCCCAAGCGGAGAAGTGGGACCACGCACCCATGACTCCAGCCCGCATGATGTCCGAGGTAGCCGCAGCCATCCCCCACAACGCCATCGTCGTGGATGACTCCATCAGCAATCGTGGCGTGATGCGACACTACTTCAAAGGCAAGCGTCGCGGGGACCTGCGGGCCGTCCGGGGGCAGTCTATCGGCGGAGGCATCGGGGCAACCATGGGCACCCAATGCGCCAATCCTGACCGCCCCGTGTTTGGCATCATCGGCGACGGCAGCGCCATGATGACCGTCCAAGGGCTCTGGACGGCAGCCAACGACAACATCCCCTGCATCTTCGTCATCTGCAACAACGGTTCATATCGCGTCCTCAAGGTCAACTTCAGCATCTACCAGAAGGAAGTTCTCGAACTGCCCGAGACCTCTGGCGGAAGGCTGATGTATTCCGACTTCGGCACCCCCTTCAACATGGCAGCTATCGCCAACAGCATGGGCGTTCATGGCGAGCGCATCACCGACCCCGCCGATATCAAGCCAGCCGTGGACCGGGCGGTGGCCTCCGGTAAACCGGCCCTTCTGGACATCGTGATAGACGGTTCGCTCTAGACGGACAAGACCAGCCAAGGAGAAGAAAGGCATGACTGCACAGACCAACCCCGGAGCCCTCGATGCTGCGACCCTAGCCGGTTTCCAGCAGGCCTTCGAATCCCTTCCTGCCCATCAACTTATGCAGAACGTAGTGACCCAGCACGACGTGAACGATGTGGCCTTGAACCACAAGACCGTCGCCGAAGCTACCCACAGCTTCTCCACCGTCCTCGATGACTGGAGCGTGACCAATCAAGCCCGCTCAGGGCGTTGCTGGATGTTCGCTGGCCTGAACCTCTTTCGCGCAGAGACCAAGAACCTGCTCAACGTCAAAGAGTTCGAGTTCAGCCAGAGCTACGTGATGTTCTGGGACAAGATGGAGCGGGCCAACTACGTCCTCGAAGCAGTCATCGAGACCGCCGACCGCCCCGTCGACGACCGTGTCGTGGCATGGCTGCTCCACCAACCCTTGGGAGACGGCGGCCAGTGGGACATGTTCGTCAGCCTTGTAAGGAAGCACGGCGTGGTCCCCAAGACAGTCATGCCCGAAACCGAAAGCTCCGGCAACTCGGCCCGAATGAACGCCAGCCTCAACTACCAAGTCCGCCAGGCAGCCCGCGACATCCGCACCTTGTACGCCCAGGAGGGCGGCTTGACCGCCATGCGCCAAGCCAAGGAGGAGACCCTCCGCTCCGTCTACCAGATTCTCTGCATCCATCTGGGTACTCCGCCCGCCAGTTTCAACTGGCAGTGGAAAGACAAGGACGACGAGTTCCACCGTGACGGCACAATGACGCCCGCCCAGTTCGCCGGAAAGTACATCTCCACTCCCATGGAGGAATACGTCTGCTTGGTCCACGACCCGCGCCAAGCCAACCCCCCGGGCCGCACCTACACAGTCCAGTACTTGGGCAACGTCGTAGACGGGACCCGCATCAAGTACCTCAACATCGACATCAACCTCATGAAGGACATCGCCATGCGCATGCTCCAGGACGGGAAACCCGTCTGGATGGGCTGCGACACCGGCAAGCAGATGCACCGCGACAAGGGCCTGTGGGACGCAGAACTGTTCGACTACGCCAGCGTCTACAACGCCGACTTCTCCATGAACAAAGAGGAGCGCCTCGAATATCACCAGACGGCCATGACCCATGCCATGCTCTTCACCGGTGTGGACGTGGTGGATGGTCAGCCACGCCGGTGGCGCGTGGAAAACAGTTGGGACGACAAGGTGGGCGACAAGGGGTTCTTCCTCATGAACGACTCCTGGTTTGCCGAGTACATATTCGAAATAGCCGCCCCCAAGAGCTACCTCCCGGAACACCTGCAACAGGCGCTGGAAATGGAGCCGGTAGTCCTCCCCCCGTGGGACCCCATGGGGTCCCTAGCATACTGAGGCCCCTGCTCCACTGCTCCCAGAGACCTCCACGCCCGCCAAGTGTTGACACCTTCGCGCGGCATATTTAGACTGAGCCTTAGCCACATAAGGCCTTTGTTCAGCTACGGGTTTCCTCGGCTGGGCTCAAGGCAAGTAAAAAGGAGATAAAGCATGTCTAGGATCTTCGGCGTGCATCATGTCAACTTGGAGTGCAAGGACTTGGAAGCCACCAAGCAGTGGTACCGGGACATCTTCAACTTGGAAGACGTCGACCGCGGCCCAGGCATCGGCGTGGTGCCGAACCAGCTGTTTGTGGGCGAGTGCGAGTTGCACTTCACCGAGCGAGAGACCCCTGCCTACATGGAGGAAGGGCATCCCGCTTTCGAGATCAAAGACTGGAACGAGATGATCGCTCACCTAGTCCAGAATGGCGTCGGCTTCGAGCGCGGCGGCCCCACCTACAGGCCCGACGGCTCCACCGCCGCCTTCTTCCGTGACCTCGAGGGTAACCTGCTGGAGATCGTCCACCACCCCACCGGCAGGCGCTGGGCCCGAGACAACTAGAAAACCCTGCCCGGAACGTAGGCGAGCCTACACTGGGCGCCCTTAACACAGGCTGGCCTTCTCTGCGGTCAGCCTGTGTCTGTGTTTTCGGAGGGACGCCTCTCATACTAAAACCGTCGCTGAGAAGCGACTGGCCAGTGGCCCACACCACCCATTACCGGGAGGAGGCACGATGACGACATACACCCAGCAGGAGATTGACCAGCTCAAGATGTCGGCCTTGCAGCACCTCTGGATATACCAGAGGGAGCCCAGCGAGATGGCGGAAAAAGGAGGCCCTCCTGTTTTCGTCGGCGGCACAGACTGCCACGTCACCGATATCGAAGGCAACTCCTACCTCGACTGCATGTCTGGCCTCTGGCTCAAGAACGTGGGCTACGGCCGCACCGAAATAGCCGACGCCGCCTACCAGCAGATGCTTGAGCTGACCTACATGCCTGCCGGCTCCACCGCCGTCCCCACCGTAAAGCTGGCTGAGAAACTCGCAGAGATCACCCCCGGAGATCTCGGTCGCTGCTTCTTCACCAGCGGAGGCTCCGAGTCCGTGGAGACAGCCCTGAAAATCGCCCGTGCCTACCAGCGACGCGTGGGCGAGGCGGGCCGCTATCGCATCATCAGCCGCCGCGGGTCATACCACGGTGCCACCTACGGCGCCATGTCTCTGGGTGGTATGCCCTCCGCCCCCCGCATCGATTACGAGCCCCTCATGCCTGGAGCCGTGCACGTTGCCCAGCCCAACCCCTACCGCTGCGAGTTCGGCGGCGAGACTCCCGACGAGTGCGGCATCCGCTGCGCCAACGCCGTGGAAGACCTCATCAAGTTCTACGGTCCGCAGACAGTGGCAGCAGTCATAGCTGAGCCCATTGCCAGCCCTCCCGGTGTGGCCGTGCCCGGCGACACCTACTGGCCAGCATTGCGGGACATCTGCACCCGTCACGGCGTGTTGCTTATCGCCGACGAAGTCATCACAGGCTTCGGACGTACCGGGCGCATGTTCGCCTGCGAACACTGGGGCATCACCCCCGACATCATGACCGTGGCTAAGGGCATCACCAGCGGCTACATCCCCATGGGAGCAGCCATCACCCGCAAGGAAATCGCCGACGTCTTCGTCGGCAGCGAAGATGCCTCCTTCCGCCATATCATCACCTTCGGCGGGCACCCAGTGGCCGCAGCCGCTGCCCTCCGCAACATCCAGATCATGGAAGACGAGGAGCTGCCCCAGAACGCCGACGAAGTGGGTTCCTACCTCCTCGATGGCCTCCGAGAACTCTACGCTCGGCATGAGTCCATCGGAGACGTTCGTGGTAAGGGCCTCATGTGTGGCGTGGAAGTCGTGAAGGACCGGGCAACCAAGGAGAACTTCCCTTCCCACGTGAAGCTCGGCGACCGCCTCACCGGCATGTTCCGCCAGAATGGCCTGCTCCTGCGCGGCGGTGACGCAATGAACATCGCCCCACCCCTGTGCGCCACCCGCGATGACATAGACGAGATCGTCACAGTCATGGACAGCGTGTTCACCGACCTCGAGTCGGAGTTGCTCTAGGGCGAACTAGGGTAAGCCAGACCATGGCGAGCGACACCGCCAAACAGCTAAGGGTAGGGTTCATCGGATTGGGTCGGATGGGTCTGCCTATGGCCCACAACCTGCTGCGGGCTGGTTTCCCGCTTGTGGTCCACAATCGCAGCCGGGGCAGTGTGGAAGCCATGGCTTCCGAGGGCGCTGTCGCTGCTTCAGGTCCCACTGAAGTCGTCGGAAGCAGCGATATTGTGCTGACCTGCCTGCCGGATGTCCCTGCTGTGGAGCAGGTATTCCTAGGCAACGAAGGCTTGGTGGCAGCAGTGCGCCCCGGTCAACTGCTGGTGGATCACAGCACCGTCGGGCCCTCGACCTCCCAGCAGATTGCGGCCGCCATCTCGGAGAGAGGAGCTTCTTTTCTGGACGCTCCTATCAGTGGAGGCACGGAGCGGGCTGCCGATGCCACTCTCACCATCATGGTCGGTGGAGACCGCCAAGCCTACAGCGCAGCCCTGCCAGTGCTGGAAGCCATGGCCGCCAAGGTGTCCTATGTGGGTGCCAGCGGGGCTGGCAGTGTGGTGAAGCTGGTGAACCAGCTCATGGTCGGCATCCACAGCTTGGCCGCCGCCGAAGCCTTGGTGCTGGGCGCCAAGGGCGGTGCAGACCCCGAAATGCTGGTAGAAATCATCCAGACAAGTTGGGGCCAAAGCTTCATGATGGAACGCAACGGCCCGACCATCATCCATCGCAACTTCTCTGGGGAACGTGCCCAGGTCCGCACTATCCTCAAGGACCTCAACCTTATACAGGACTTCGCACGCACCGTTGGCGCTCCCATACCAGCAGGCGACCAGGTAACCCAAGTGTTCCAAGAGGCCACCGACAAAGGCCTAGCCGGCCACGACCTAGCCGCCATAGTAATGCTGCTGGAAAAGGCCTCGGGCTGCGTCGTTGAACAAACACGAGACACTGGGGCCAACGCCTGACGGGGCTAGTCCAGTTTTCATTGTCCCAAGCCGACCGGAAGGACTAGAATGGAGGCACCGGAAGGACACGATGGTTGACACACCTGCGACCAAACTCACCTACGATGACTATCGCAATACCCCCGGCGATGAACGCTGGGAGCTTCTGGACGGAGAGTTGGTCATGGCGCCTTCACCAAACGTCCCGCACCAAGACATTTCCGGCAGCCTGTTCGTCCTTCTTAAGCTTTTCGTGGACCGCACGGGCTTAGGCAGGGTCTTTCACGCACCTTTGGATGTGGTTCTATCGACGACCAGTGTGGTGCAACCGGACCTTTTGTTCATCTCCAACGAACGAGACCAGATCCTCACAGAAGCAAACATCCAGGGAGCCCCCGACCTCGTGGTAGAAGTCTTATCGCCATCCACGACCAGCCGTGATTGGCGCATCAAGCTGGACCTCTACGCACAGCACGGCGTCCGAGAGTACTGGGTAGTTGACCCCGATGGTCAGAGAATCTGGGTAATGGTCGGGAACGAAGGTGCGTTAAACGAAGTGGCTAACTACGGGCGCGGTGACATCCTTACATCCCCAACGCTGCCGGGATTCAGCGCCAACCTGGACCAAGTGTTCCCTGTCCGGGTCAGCAACTAGCCAGGGCTCAGAGACCCATTGCCCCTAGGCAATCCCCTCATCCGCCAGTAGTTGGTGCAGGCGCCCCAGAAGCGCTCCGTTCTCATCCGAGGTGAACCCGTCCACTTCGTAGCGGGGCTCAGCACTGAAACCATCTACCGACCCCAAGTCGATAGTCTGCCGCAACACTTCCGCCTCCTGCTCAAGGCTGGGAAGCAGGTTCCGTCCAGCCAGCTTCGACAAAGAGGCCGCCAACCCGTACCCACCCCAGTTAGAGACGCTGGTTATGATGAGCTTACTGGTCCTAGTGGCAGCAGGGTTATCCGGCAAAGTCTCCACACCCGGGATTTCCTTGATCAGGTTGCCCATCCCGATTTCATTCCCACCATCGCCGATGCCCACCGTAGCCGGGTGGTCTGTGAACAGGTGGTCCACCCGCGCATTCCATTGACTGATGTCCCGCCCGCGCATATTCAGGTACGCCCCATCCGCCGTCAGTGAGCACCTCTCAATGGCAATGACGACACCCGGATTGATGCGTCCCAGCAGTTGCGAGGCGTACTCCTTGCTCGCCTGATCGTCGGTGATCGGAAAGTCAACGACCTCAGCCTCATCACCCACCAACCCCTTCATCACGGAATAGGTCACTTTGTCCGTGACGTAGACGACCGAGCGCCCCATAGCCTGAATGGCCCGGCCTATAGCCAACGCTCCGGGAGGGCCGTCGGTCTCCGGCAGTTCGGCCCCCATTATGTAGAAGCCGGTCACTATCAGTGCCGGGCCTGATGTCCCCGCGATCAGCCTTGCAGCGTCATCGCAAAAATCAGCCTGCAAATAGGGGCGGAGGTGGGTTACCCCGCGCTTGTCATGGTCCAGAATTATGTCTTCAACGGTCGTCATTTTGGCCCCCCAAAGTGGATTCGTAATTTACCTGTCGACTTGGAACGCCGTCGCTCCTAAAGAACCGCAATATCCTCATCTCGCACATCCGAGATAAACATGCGCCCCGGCACATGCCCGATGAGAAGCGAGGGCTTGGACTTCATTGCAACTGCCTGAGGAGTCACACCACAGGCCCAGAAGATGGGTACCTCGTCCTCGCGGATCTCCACGGCATCCCCGAAATCGGGTGCGTTGATGTCCTTGATCCCTATGGCTTGCGGGTCTCCGATATGTACCGGTGCGCCGTGGCCTGTAGGGAATCTGGTAGTGACCTGCACCGCTCGGACCACTTGGGTTCGGTGTACCGGCCGCATGCTGACTACCGTAGGGCCGCTGAAGGGCCCCGCTGGCACTGTCTCCAGGTTGGTTATGTACATGGCCACATTCTTGCCATTGTCCACATGCCTCAGCGGTATGCCAGCGTGAATAAGTGCAGACTCGAATGTGTAGCTGCACCCCAACAGGAAGGACACCAAATCATCGCGCCACACATCGTTCAAGTCCGTGATATCTTCCGCCGGCTCACCATCAAGGTACACACGGTAACCGGGAATATCAGTGCGTATATCCGCGCCGGGGGCCACCAGTCGGGGCTCCACTTGTCCTGGTTCAATTACCTCCAGCAGTGGGCAGGGCTTCGGGTTGCGCTGGCAGAAGAGCAGGAAGTCGAAAGCTAGCTCCCGCGGAAGAATGGCCAGATTGGCCTGCACATAACCCGGCGCGACCATGGCAGTGACACCCCTCCATTCGCCGGAGCGGACCATGGACCGCACATCGCGAGGAAGCGGGGGAAGGGTTCGGGTGCTCATGGGAAAGTCTCCATCCTAGTAGGGGTTTGGCTCGGACAACTCTACATGCAAGAGGGCGCCACTACTACGAGATTTTCACGATGATATCGGCAGCGCACCTGCAACGTCAACGGCCCCCCCGCAGCCTCACAGGGAGCCAGAGACGGTTTTGGAGAGCCACACAATCGTTGACGCCACTTTTGACTCTGCCTATAATCCGTTTAGATTCGTGCCAACCCCATGTATAGGGAGGCCCAGTTGACTGAAGTACGTCTGGCCGAAGGGGAGACTTTCGACAGCCTCCTTAGGCGTTTCAACAAGCGGGTGCAGACCGACGGTATACTCTCCGAGATTCGACGCCGCCAGCACTTCGAGCCTCCCACAGTGAGGCGCAAGAAGAAGGAAGCTGCCAAGCGTCGCAAGAGTATGCGCAACAGCTAGCCTCTCGACACACTGCACCTTTCCCAATCCCATGCCACTCAAAGAACAACTCGTGGCCGACCTCAAGGTCGCCCTGCAAGAGAAGGACGCCTCCCGCGCCCTTGTCATCCGCTATCTGCGCAACGCCATCCAGTACCGTGAAAAAGATCTCGGCACCGAGTTGGACGAAGCAGCCGTAATGGAGATATTGGCCCGCCAAGTGCGAGAGCGCCGCGATAGCATCTCGGCTTTTGAGGCCGGCCAGCGCCATGACTTGGTGGAGAAAGAGCGGGCCGAACTCGCAATACTCGAAGCCTATATGCCCGAACAGCTCTCCCAGGAAGACATCCTCGAATTGGTCAAGCAAGTCGTCTCCGAGGTCGGTGCAACCAGCATCCGCGACAAGGGGAAAGTCATGGGCAAGCTGATGCCACAGATTCGCGGCAAAGGCGACGGTAACGTCGCCAACGACTTGGTCACCCAGCTACTCTCGGGTGACTCCCAATAGACAACTCCTCCCCAACTCTCCAAGCCCCCCAGGCTACCCACACCATGCGGTTTGGCATCCTCGTCTTTCCTGGCACCTGGAGCGACACTGACTGCCACCACGCCTTGGGCCACGTCCTGGGACACCACGTCGAGTACGTCTGGCACAAAGAGTCGTCCGACCTCCGCTCGCGATTCGATTGCCTCATAGTCCCCGGAGGCTTCTCCTATGGTGACTACCTGCGGGCCGGTGCACTGGCCCGCCTCTCCCCAGCAATGAAGCCGTTACACGAATACGCGGAGTCAGGGCGTCCCGTGATGGGCATCTGCAACGGCTTCCAGATACTTTGCGAGGCCGGCCTGCTTCCGGGAATCCTTATGCGCAACCACCACTTGGGCTACCGCTGCCAATGGACCAACCTGCGCGTGGAGGGAAGCACCCCATTCACCCGAGACCTGTCCGTTGGCCATGTCTTGCACATACCCGTATCCCACGGCGAGGGCAACTACTTTGCCGATGATGAAACCCTGCAGAGGATTGAGGCCAACGGACAAGTCGCATTTCGCTACTGTACCGCGGACGGAACTACCACGGTTGACGCCAACCCCAACGGCTCCGTCGCCAACATCGCTGGCGTGACCAACGCTGAGGGTAACGTACTCGGAATGATGCCCCACCCAGAGCGAGCCTGCGAGGAACTCATTGGAGGGACCGACGGCGCGTCTCTGTTCCAAGCCCTAGTCCGTGGATTCACGGCCCGATAGATGGAAGGCGTCGCATTCGCCCTGCTGGCCGCTGTCGGTTTCGCCTCTTCCGCTATTTTCACTCGTCTAGCCGGCCGCGGAATCGGCGTGCCCACAGGGACCGCCCTATCAGTCATCGCCAGCTTGGCCCTCGCCCTCATACCTGCCCTCCTGCTTGACCTGTCCGCCTTTGCCAGAATTTCCATCGCGGGTTTCCTATGGATTGTCCTGCTCGCCTTCATCAACTACCCCCTAGCCCGCATGCTCAACTTCTTCGCCATATCCAGAATAGGTGCAGCCCGGGCCTCACCCCTCTTCTCCTCATCTCCCCTCTGGGCCACCCTGCTCGCTATCATATTTCTTGGAGAACGCCCCCACTGGGTCGTCGTCATAGGCACCCTCTGTATCGTAGCCGGTGCCATCATCATCGTGGCCGAAAGGCGCGAACGCACATCAATCCCTACCACGCCCGCAGAAACCCGTAGGTGAGCGGACCCGTTTCATGAAAACGATGCCCGTGACGACAACCACCTCAAGGATTCTCGTTCGATGGGCTTGAGAACATCGGTGGCCCTCAGAGTACGACGTGGCGTGCGTCTCTCCCATGCCGTGGCCGCCGGTGCAACTATTGGTTATGCGTGCGGGCTGGTATCCGGAGTCTTCTACGGCCTTTGGAACGTCATAGCAAAGTACTCTGTTAGCGGCTTCGGCATCCCTCCCTTCGTTTTCGCTACTCTGGCTTTCGCTTTCGGTACCGTAATGTTCCTGCCCCTCGTCGGACGCACCCTCCCCAAAACCGTAATGACTGCGCGTCGCAGCGCCACATACTTTCTGCTATCCGGTGTAGCATCAGGCTCTGCTATCATACTTATGGCTTTCGCCTTGGAGCGTGGTGACGTGGTGATCATCAGTCCCACCGTATCCATCAGCCCCCTCATCACCCTGGTCATAGCTTGGGTTTTCCTGCGCCAAATCGAAAGAATTACCCTGCCATTGGTGATTGGGGCTCTACTCGTGGTGGGAGGGGTAGTACTGGTTGCACTGGGCGATACCCTCAAGTAGCCCCGTATTTGTCTATCTCTGCCGTGGGAGAGCCGATGCCCGTCGACAAAGAATTACTCGACCAGATCGCTCTTAAGGAGTCCGAGTACGATCTCATCGTGCGCCGGCTCGGTCGCGAGCCTACCACCGTGGAGTTGGGCATGTTCGGAGCCCTCTGGAGCGAACACTGCGCCTACAAACACTCCCGGCCCCTGCTGAAACACTTCCCAACCACCTCGCCAAGAGTGCTCCTCACCCCTGGCGAGGAAAACGCAGGCGCCGTGGACATCGGCGACGGTCTGGCAGTGGTATTCAAAATGGAGTCCCACAACCATCCTTCAGCCATCGAACCCTTCCAAGGGGCGGCTACCGGCGTGGGCGGCATCGTTCGCGATATCCTGGCGTTGGGCGCAAGACCCATAGCCCTCCTCAACTCGCTGCGCTTCGGTCCATTGGATGACCCCCACAACCGCTTCCTGTTCAATGGCGTGATATCCGGCATCTCATGGTACGGCAACTGCATTGGCGTACCCGATGTCGGCGGGGAGATTCGCTTCTCCCCATCCTACTCCCAGAACCCCTTGGTCAACGCCATGTGCGTCGGCTTGGTCCGCAGCGACAGCATCATCAAGGCATCCACTGGACGTCCCGGAGACCTGCTGATGCTGGTGGGTGCCGAGACCGGCCGCGATGGCATACACGGAGCATCAGGGCTGGCTTCCCGTACATTCGAGACGGACGAGGAAATGCGCCCCACCGTGCAGGTGGCCGACCCCTTCACTGGCAAGCGTCTCATAGAAGCCTGCCTCCAAGCAGCCGCTACAGGCCACCTGTCGGGTATGCAGGACTTGGGCGCTGCTGGACTCACCAGCGCCATCGTCGAGTCAGCTTTCAAGAGTGGCGCAAGCTTCCAGTTGGACTTGGACCAGGTGCCTCAGCGCGAAGATGGCATGGCTGCCTACGAAATCATGCTGTCCGAGTCCCAGGAACGCATGCTGTTCCTCGCCAACCCCGCCAACAGGGGGCAATTGGAAGCCCTTTGCCGTGAGTGGGACCTTCCCTGCACCCAGATCGGCCACATTTCCGAGTCAACCGAAGCTCGCGTGCTCAAGGATGCCCAAGCCGTCGCAAACCTGCCTGTGCTCCCCCTCACCGATCCTCCCGCCTACCGCACCAAGGGCGCGACACGAGGCGACGCTCTCCCCAAGAACCCTGAACGCCCTTCCAACACGCTGACGAGTCCTAAGGATGCACTCCTTGCCCTGCTGGCGTCCCCCGACATCGCCAGCAAGGCAGCCGTCTATCGCCAGTACGACCATCAAGTGCAGACCAACACCGTCATCAGCCCAGGTGGGGACGCGGCCCTGCTGCGCATCAAGGAAACCGGCAAAGGCATCGCCCTGTGCGCCGACGGAAACGGGCGCTATTGCCAGCTCGCCCCCTACGTTGGAGGCGCCATCGCAGTGGCAGAGGCCTGTCGCAACCTGTCCTGCATAGGCGCCACCCCCCTAGCCATCACCAATTGCCTCAATTTCGGCAATCCCGAGCGCCCTGACATCTACTATCAGCTCGAATGGTGCATTCGCGGCATGGCCCGCGCTTGTCAGGTGCTCAACGTCCCTGTGGTCAGCGGAAACGTCAGCCTGTACAACGAGACCCGGGGTGGCGCCATCTACCCCACCCCAGTGATAGGCGCCTTGGGCCTGCTGGAAGACGTCACACGCCACGTCACCCACGAGTTCAAGCAGGAAGGCCACGTGATTGCACTGCTGGGCTCCGGTAGACTCTCCACCAACGACTCCGCCTTCGCAGGCAGCGAATACGCCAGCGTCCTCGGCTGGGACGCACCCGGCAAGCCACGCATAGACTTGGCACTCGAAGCGAGGGTGCAGGGCCTCGCCCGCAGCGCCATAGAAAAGGGCCTTCTGGCCTCCGCCCACGACTGTTCCGACGGCGGACTTGCAGTCGCCCTAGCCGAGTGCTGCATCCCGCGGGGCATCGGCTTCCGGGCAAGCTTCAGACTCCCGGCGCGCTGGGAAGCAGCCCTTTTCGGCGAGCAGCAATCCCGAATAATCGTTTCGGTGCCCCCCCACCAAGTCGAGCATCTGAGGAGCCTAGCGGCTGACCACAGGGTGCCAATGATCTTGCTGGGCATCGCCGGCGGGGACACCTTCACGGTGGGCGGGGATATTGTCCTCTCCCTGTCGGAAATAGACGACGCCTGGTCCAACAGCCTGGAGCGAGCCTTGGACGGCACAGCTGGCCAGTAACTCTCCAGCTTGACGAACAGGCCGACGAAAGCTTACCTTGGATAGCAATCTGAGCGGCTATATGCCGCCAAAAGCACTGGAGTGGGTCTGATCATGGATGTCATCTTCCTTCAAGACGTGCCCAACGTAGCTAACGCTGGCGACCGGCGCCGCGTTAAGGACGGCTTCGCCCGCAATTACCTGATTCCCAAGCAACTGGCTGCCTTGGCCACCCCCGAGATGCTCAAGAGGACCGAGCGCATCAAGTTAGCTGGCCAGGAGCGCAGAGTCCGGGAGACCGGAAAGCTCGAAGAGCTCGCCTCCCACCTCGAAGGTCTTGCAGTAACCGTCACTGGACGCGTCGCCCCCACAGGCCTCTTCTACGGCGCCATCTCCCAAACCCAGATCGCCAGCGCTCTCACCGAGGCCACCGGACGCGACATTGACCGCAAGATCGTTGAGGTACTGGACCCCATCCGCGAGCCGGGTGAGTTCGAGATCGTCCTCAACTTGGGCCCCGAGATCGCCGCCAACATCTTCATCGTCGCCGAGGCCGAAGAGTAGTTTTCAGCCCTTCCTCTACCGCGACATTTTTCCGTTGACACGCGGAGCGACCGACCGCTAGTCTCAACATATCATTATGTTGGGTCGGTAGGTTGTACGCTGAGAGGCTTCTCCCCCATGACATTGACGCCGAAGAGGCGGTTATTGGCTCGCTCCTGCTGGACGGCGAAAGCCTCTCCCGCATCGGCCACCTCCTAAAGCCCGAGGACTTCTACCGCGAGCGCAACCGCTTCTGCTACGAGTCCTGCCTTGCCCTTTTCCAGCGTGGCGAGGGCATCAACCAGATTACCGTCGCCCACGACTTGGCCCTTAAGGAGAGGTTGGACCCCGTGGGCGGCATGTCCTACCTCGCCCACTTGGTCTCCATCGTCCCATCTCCCGTACACATTGAGTACTACTCCAGTATCGTCTCCCTCACCTCCACCCAGCGACGCCTCATAGACGCGGCCTCCAACATCGCCGAAATCGGCTATGCGGGAGAGGCCGACACTGAGTCAGTCCTGACCCGTGCCGAAGAGGTGCTCTCCCGCGTCCGTGCCACCCAGCCATCCCGGGATTTCGTCTCCCTCCGCCAGATACTTGACCAGTACATGGAGGAGCGCGACGCCATCACCGGCGCCATGATGAGCAACGCAGCCCCCGTCATGTCGGGCTTCGACGATGTCGATGAGCTCCTGGGAGGCCTTCATCGCTCCGACTTGGTGATATTGGCAGCGCGCCCCAGCTTGGGCAAAAGCAGCTTGGCCCTGAACATGGCGGTACATGCAGCTCGTAACGGCGCCAAGGTAGGCATCTTCAGTTTGGAGATGGGACGCGAGCAGATCGCCCTCCGCATGATGTCCAGCGAAGCCGGCGTCGATGCCCACCGTCTCCGGCTCGGACTCCTCACCGAAGCCCAGGAGCAGCGCATCAACGACTGCATCGGCTCCCTGTCTGACCTCCAGATATACGTGGACGACACTCCCTTCCAGAGCATCATGGAGATGCGCAGCAAGTCGCGGCGCCTCTTCATGGAACACGGCCTCGACCTCCTGATAGTCGACTATCTTCAGCTGATACAAGGGCGTTCTCGCGGCGAGAACCGGGTCCAGGAAATGGGCGAAATATCCCGTTCCGCTAAGGGAATGGCTCGCGATCTGAACGTGCCTGTCCTCGCCATTTCACAGTTGAGCCGGGCCCCCGAGGCCCGCCAGTCCCACCGCCCTCAGCTCTCAGACCTGCGTGAGAGCGGCAGCATCGAGCAGGACGCCGACGTTGTGATGTTCATCTACCGCGACGACCTCTACTTCAACGAGGAAGAGTGGGAACAACGCTATCCTGACCAGATTTACCCGCAAAACGTAGCCGAAATCATGGTCTTAAAGCACCGCCACGGCCCCACAGGCACAATAAAGCTGCTGTTCGAAGGCAGCCTCGTCCGCTTCCGCACCGCCGAGACCGAGCCCGGAGTCTTCGCATGACAACCTTTGGAATAACCGAAGTGTCCACTCTTCCCTACCGCCCGTTTGTCCCCCCCACCAGCAGGCGTGAAAAAGGGGGTTGCAGTCATTTTTCCCTAGCTGATTCAGCTACAACCACCGCAGAATTCGCAGTGGCTCCAGATACGAAAAACATCTTTTTCAGATACGATCGAACTGCGAAATCTGCAAAAAACAGGTCACTGAAAATCCCGCGTCTGGGCCTCTCCTCCGTCGTTACGATGAAAATAACTGCAATGCCCGCCCTTCCCTATCCCCTGTTCGTCCTGAGCGAAGGCAGGGGATTGTACATCCAGCCACAGTCGGCCGGATCTACAACCCCCTGTCGAAGCCGAAGGACAGGCCCTCTCCAACCCCGGCGAGGCACACGGGCTACCCCCTGCCGAAGCCCTATCCCCGCCCCGAACGGGCCGCGAACTCTACACTGTAGAGTGGCATTTCCAGATACGACCCAGCTACGTACGAAACACAACAACTCTACAAACTCTACACTCCCCAGATACAATAACCTGATTCCCAGATACGATCGGTGTAGAGTCCAGCTACGGAGAATTCAACACATATCGAGTCGCCATCCCGTTCGCGTCCCACCCCGCCTACCCCATCGAACCTCAGGTGGCCGATGATGGAAAGCCTAGGCGACATCCTCAAACGCATAGCCGCCAATGCTTCCTCGCAAACGGCTGGACGCCCCGATGAAGGCACCCAGCTAGAGGGCGCACAGGAGGATGACTTCCCGTCATGCCTCATCTGCGGCGGACGGGGCTGGGTGCGCCGTCGCGTGAGTTTGGGACATCCCGACTTCGGCCAGCTATTTCCATGCCAGTGCCTACAGGAGCAGACTCGCAACGAGCTCCGCTCCCGTCTGCACCGCTACAGCAACTTGGGCCACTTGGCCGACATCACCTTCGCTACCCTGCGCGACCGCGCTGCCTCCGACCCCGGACGGCGGCGCTTATGGGAGCGCGCACTGCAGGCGTCCGAGGAATTCGCCGTGACTCCCGAAGGTTGGATCGTCCTCAGCGGGCCCGGAGGTACCGGCAAGACCTCCCTCGCTGCTGCCATCGCCAACGCGCGCCTGCAGAGCGAAAAGCCCGTCTTCTTCATCACCGTCCCCGACCTGCTTGACCACCTGCGCAGCGCCTATGCCCCCGACAGCCCCATGACCTACGACCAGCTTTTCGAGCAGGTTCGCAACAACCCACTGCTCGTACTGGACGACCTTGGAGCCCACAACACCACCCCATGGGCCCAGGAGAAGCTCCTGCAGGTGCTGAACCACCGCTTCAACGGCAAGCTGCCCACCGTCATCACTCTCCAGTGCCCCGTGGAAGACCTCGACCCCGCCCTGCGCACACGCCTCCAAGCCCAGCCTTTCTCACGCATCTTCGAGTTGGGGAATCGGGTCGGCGACACTCCTCTGCTCGAAGTAATCGGCGGCTTGGGCGACCACATGCTTGATCGTATGACCTTCGAGAATTTTGAAGTCACAGGTAGAGCGGGCGCCACCAGCCGCCAGAAGGACACCCTGAAAGCGGCTCACGACGGCGCACTCAACCTTGCGCTCAGGAACGAAGGGTGGCTGCTGCTATCCGGAGTGCCCGGATGCGGCAAGACCCATCTCTCGGTGGCTGTGCTCAACAGGCAGGTGGACGAAGGTCGCCCGTGCGTCTTCGCCTTTGTGCCCGCCCTCATGGATCGCCTCAGGTCATCCCTTGATGAAGACAGCGACACCAGCTACGACAAAGAACTGGACAAAATCAAAAGATCACCCCTCCTGGTGCTGGACGACTTGGGTGCCGAGACCACGAGACCTTGGGCTGAGGAGAAGCTCTTCCAGATTCTCGACTACCGCTACAACACCTGGATGCCTACCATTATCAATACCATATCCAGTATGGAAGTCTTGGACGAGAGCCGCCCTCGAATTGCCTCTCGCTTCAAGGACCCTCGGGTGAACTCAGTCCACATCGAAGCTGCTGACTATCGCGACCAAGGCAGTGGCAGTCCACCCTCGTCTCGTCAGACAAGGACCACCGCTCCCAAGCCTCGACGGCGAGCCGGGCCGTGAAGGCAGTACCATGAAGGCCAGCCCATGAAAGTAGGCAACATAGATGTCCACATCATCTCCGACGGTCAGGTCCGTCTCGATGGAGGCAGCCTGTTCGGAGTAGTGCCCCGACCTTTGTGGCGTAACCTCGCGCCGGTCGACCGCAAGAATCGCGTTGCCATAGCCCTCAACTGCCTGCTCGTTCGGACCGGCGACAAGAACATCCTGATCGACACCGGCGTAGGCGCCAAGCACCCGCCACGCCGCCGGGCCCTGTTCGCCATGGCGGCTGGCCGTCTGCTCCCAGGCCTGAAGCAGCACGGACTCGAGGCCTCCGACATTGATATGGTGGTGCTCACCCATCTGCATTTCGACCACGCTGGAGGTGCCACCCGGCTGGTCCGCGGTAAGCTGGTCCCAACTTTCCCCAAGGCGCGATACATCGTCCAACAGCGGGACTGGGCCGAAGCCACCTGCACCAATGACCGCACTCGCCCCGCCTACTTTCCCGATGATTTTCTCCCCCTCCACGAGCATGGCGTGCTCGACTTGGTGGACGGTCAGGCCGACCTAGCCCCAAGTGTCCGGGTACACCGCACAGGAGGCCACACCGCGGGCCACCAGATGGTGCTGGTCCACTCCGAGGGCGAGCAACTGGCCTGCCTCGGAGACGTCTTCCCGACCCACCATCATCTGCGTCCCCACTGGATTACGTCGTGGGACGGCTATCCCATGGACACAGTAGCCGCAAAACGGGACGTCCTCACCCAAGCCGAACGCGAGAACTGGCGCCTCCTCTTCGGACACGGCACCCAACATCGCGCTGGCCGTCTGGTGCGCCGCGACGGTCAAATCTCACTCGAACCTGCTCCCTTGGACTGAGTCCCACAAGAAAGGCAGCCTCCCTTGACCCAGGAAGCGTCATGCACCTTCTGCAACATCATCGCTGGTAACGAGCCAGCCACCGTGATATACGAAGACGAGCACATCATCGTCATCCAAAACGTACTTAATTGGGTGCCAGTAATGCTCCTCATCATGCCCAAACAGCACATGTCGCAACAGGAAATGTGGAGCTCCCCCATCATGGAACGCATCGGCGCAGCAGCCGTAGAAGCCGCAAGGGAACGCTGCCCCAACGGTTGGCGCCTACTCTCCAACTTCGGTCACGACGGCATGCAAAGCCAGCGCCACAGCCACCTCCACGTTATCGGAGGCATGTACCTGGGCCCCTATGCATAGGCTGGTCGCGCCATGACATCGCCTTGTGGCGGCCCTACCCAACGGTAGCTATAATCGCCCTCAAGTGCCATGCCGCTCATCCAGTGCGTGGTTTTGGACGTCAGGCACGTTAGGGAGGATACAAATGGCGGAAACGGTGCTTTACCAGCAGGACAGCGACGTGGTGACCATCACCCTCAACAGGCCTGACGCTCTCAACTCTATCAACCGTCAACTGCGCCAGGAGTTGGACGACGCCATCATGCAGTTCGACAAGGACACAAGCGCCCGCGTCGCCATCATTACTGGGGCCGGACGCGCCTTCTGCGCAGGTCGCGACCTCAAGGAACGGGCCTCTGACAATGCTTCCGGCCGCCAAGCACGCGCTTCCGACAGCATGAGCCCTGACCGCCCCTACATGTGGAGCCAGACATGGAAGCCCCTGATTGCTGCCATCAACGGCTACGCCTTGGCCGGCGGCTGGTCCATCGCCCAAATGTGCGACCTTCGAATCGCCTCAGAAGACGCCAAACTGGGCATCAGCGAAGCGCAGTGGAGCCTGTTGCCCCCATTCGCCACTACCCTCCCCAAGATGCTTCCCTTGGCGGCCGTCATGGAGTTGGTGCTCACCGCCGACCCAATCACAGCCCAACGGGCATACGACATCGGCTTTGTGAACAAAGTAGTCCCAGGAGAGGCCTTGATGAATGAGGCCACCGCTTTGGCACAGCGCATTGCCCGCAACGCGCCGCTTTCCGTACAGTATTTCAAAGAACTAGCCCATCGCGGCCTGGACATGAGCACCCAGTCCACCTGCGCCCTGACCTACCAGATGTACGACAAACTGCTGCAGTCCGAGGATTCCAAGGAAGGGCCGCGAGCGTTCTCGGAAAAGCGAGCCCCCCAGTGGCAAGGCCGGTAGCCGCAGCACTACTCCCGGCCGGAACACGTCTGACCTAGACCCCGGAGATCACCTCGACCTGCGAGTCCAACATCTCCAAGTCCGGCCGTGACGTGCCCACGAAAGATTCTACCCGCGAAAGCATCTCATCGGCGTGGCTACGGTTGTTACTGACACAGCTGATGCCTATCGTCAGCACCTGCCAGCGGTCGTTGTCCTCCACCTCCGCCACCGATACGTTGTACTTGGCACGCAGAGTGGAGATGAGTGACTGCGCCACCTGCCGCTTATTCTTCAGATTACGGCTGGCCGGCAAGCGTAGACTTAAGCGGCAGACCCCGATATGCACCTTTGGTTACCTCACAGGGACGGCAGTTAAATAGGGACAACCCCCATCAGCCGGCGGTATCCCGTATTCATACGGACCCCGCCACCTAGTGGGGGTTGCTTCAAGCCCGGCTCTTACCGGGCATCGTTAATTACTAGAAGGAAGTAGTCTCGCGGTTGGCCTCGAAGCATTCCCGGCAGTAGACGGGCCTGCCTTGCCGAGGCTCGAACGGTACTTCAGTGGACGCCCCACATGCTGCGCACACCGCAGGATAGAAGGTCCTCGGCTGATCGGAGCGATAGCCGGCACCCGCACTAGCACCACCACCCCCCCCGCCCCCGGTCCTGCGGCGTGCCGTTCGGCATCCTGGACACCGCGCAGGGTCGTGTAGCAGCCCGCGGCTTTGGTAGAACTGCTGCTCGCCAACCGTGAAAGTAAAGGAAACTCCGCAGTCCCTGCACACCAGGGTCCTGTCCTGCATAACCACCGCTAGGCCTCCTTGGTTCCTGTCTACCAACCACTGCCACCGGGCCCTTGGGCTCCGAAGCCCTTAGAACACCGAATTGGGCGTTTCCTGCCGGGCCGATGCCAGAGTATACCAGCCGCCAAATGAGTATGTAAAGGTCTATCCTTTTTTGATTGTTAGCCGATTTGCGGAATAACTTCTTCTCCAAATAACCGAATACAGCGCACACTCTTTTCTGGGTCCATGCCTAGGTAATACAAACGAAAGAACATGTACTCTGCACCGAATTCCTGTCGGTATCGATCGATTTCCGCCACAACATCATCTGGATTCCCAACAAGTAGTCGTTCGTCTCTCAGTTCCTGAAATCGAAGGTCGTAGCGTTCCCCCGGCTGTCCTGCCCTGTGATATGCGTGGTACAGACGTTCGAAGGACTCCCTGATCTCCTCTTCCGCCTCCTGCCTAGTGGGCGCAACGTACATCTCCCGGAAAAAGACCGGCGGCGGCGAATCCTGACCAAGGTTAGTCCTGGTTCGCTTGAAACGCTCTATAGCCTCTCTGATGAAAGTCTTGGAGTGACGGGGACTGGTAAGCCACGCATCCCCGATCCTCGCGGCGCGCTCAACACCCGCCAGTGTGTCACCACCCACCCATATAGGCGGTCCGGGCTGCTGCACCGGCCGTGGGGCCACCGTCACTCCATCTAGTTGGAAGTGCTCCCCATCCCATGTAACGTCTTCCTCCGCCCAGAGCTTCCGCACCACTTGGACCGCTTCTTCCAAGCGTCCACCTCGGTTACGTCTGGAAATGCCGAAGGAAGAGAACTCAGCCTCACGATATCCCTGCCCCACCCCGAACACGAAACGGCCTTCGGAAATGATGTCCATGGTGGACGAAAGCTCGGCGGCCTCCACTGGGTTATGCAGGCTAAGCAGGAACACCGCAGTTCCAAGGGTCATACCTTGGGCCTCAGCCGCAAGCCTCCCTAGGAGAGGAATCGGCTGGAACATCTGCTCACTGGGACCCATCAGATAGTGATGGGAGGCGAAGATACCGTCGAATCCCACTTCGCGAGCAGTCTGCACCTGGCGAAGTGCGTACTTGAAGGCGGTAGGACCATCTAACTCAGTAGTGAAGTGGGGATAGAGGTCCACTCCGAATTTCATGCTTTGCCTCTGTCCTGACTCGGGTCCGCTGCTGAGGCCATATCCAGGACACTCTGCACAGGCGCATCCGATTGCATCCGTTCCTCGGCAGCCCGCAAAGAAGCCTCATCACCCAACCCTTGCCCTAGCATTCGACCTAACTTGATAGCGTTGTAGGGGCCTTGGTCTTGGTTGTTGGTATTGAACAACAGATAGACTTCGCGGGCCTGCTCCTGCAGAGAGTGTACCCTTGTTGTCCACTCTCGCAGTTCCTCCTCGCGGTAGTACCAGTCGAACCGCTCTGAGGAACTCTGCGTCCGCGCCTCCCAAGTATCCCGGTTCCGCCCATGAAAGCGCACGTAAGCGATCTCAGAGGTTACTGATGCCACTGGCGGAACGCTGGAGACAAAGCCTTGGGGCTCGTCGACACACACAAACGTCAGGTCGTTGTCTTCAAGCCAGTGCAGGGTCCTGTCCGTGTCACCGTTGAGCCACGTATGGTTACGGAATTCGACAGCAACCTTGAACCGCGACAACGCTTCCTTCATTTCCAGGATGTGATCGCGGTTTTCCGGTTTGGGTGTTACCCACTTGGGAAACTGCAGCAGGACCATCCCCAGTTTGCCCGCGCTGTCCAAGGGCAGCAGTGCATCGATAAAGCGTTCCAGGAGCAGCTTGAGGAACTCCTTAGAACCCGACGCGTAGTAGAAGCGATTTCCGTCTGGTGCCAACGGTCGAAGGTCGGGCGGCAGCACCTTGTGCCCGGTCCAATGCAATGTGAACAGCCTGAACGCCTTAACATGGAATATGAAGTCGGGCGGGGTGCGCTCTGCCCATGCCTTGGTAGTATCGACGGTTGGTAGGGAATAGTAACTAGAGTCGACTTCGACCGTGGGGAACAGCGACGCATAGTAGCGCAATCGGGCTTCAGCGCTAGACACACCCTTAGGATAGAAGGTGGAAGCTCGGATTAAGCTGCGGTCTGTCCAGGAGCAGGTGCCTATATGAGTACCCATGGTCACCGTTGTGCGGTTCGCTTGGGGCCAATTCTACTACCTCATTGCCCCTACGTCTCCTATTCCCAGCGACTCATAGAGGGGGACGCGCAAGATGCCACTCAGTAGCCTGCTCGTATCCATACGCAGCGCGCAGCAGCATTGCCTCTGACAGCGCAGGCCCCATCAGTTGCATACCCACGGGCAAGCTGTCCGCAAATCCACAGGGAACCGAGATTGCGGGGATGCCCGCAATGTTGGCTGGCACGGTACAGACATCGCTCTGGTACATCTGCACCGGATCTGACGTCCTCTCCCCCAACGGGAAAGCGACCGTCGGTGACGTGGGGGACGCCAGCACATCAAACCGCTGAAAGGCGTCATCAAACTCCCTCCTCAGCAGCGTGCGCACCTTCAGCGCCTTCAGGTAGAATGCGTCGTAATAGCCCGCCGAAAGAGCATACGTCCCCAGCATAATACGGCGCTTCACTTCCGCCCCGAACCCCAGGCTCCGCGTCACCTCCATTGCGCTCGCATCATCCGACGCGGGAGCCGAAAGCCCGTACTTCACGCCGTCGTAACGGGCCAGGTTCGCCGAACACTCCGACGGCGCGATGATGTAGTATGCGGCCAAGGCATACTCCGTCGAAGGCAGCGAGACCTCATCAACATACGCACCCAGACCCTCCATCACACTGACGGCCTCCGTGACCACGCTCCGCACTTCAGGATCCACACCTTCAGAGAAGTATTCGCGGGGCATACCCACCCTCAAGCCTCTCAAGCCATCGTTGGCCCCATGATGGTAGTCAGCCCTTTCACCGGGCATCGAAGTGGAATCTCGAGGATCGTGCCCTGCGATGGCGTTCATCACTGTGGCACAGTCGGCAACGTCCTTGGTAATCGGGCCCACTTGGTCCAGCGACGAGGCGTACGCCACCAATCCCCAGCGACTGACCAGTCCATATGTCGGCTTCAACCCGACCACACCGCACATGGCCGCAGGCTGGCGCACACTGCCTCCCGTGTCCGACCCCAAGGCGTACACGCATTCTCCGGCTGCAACAGCCGCAGCTCCTCCGCCACTGCTGCCTCCGGGCACCCTGTCCAGGTTCCAAGGATTGTGCGTAGTATGGAAAGCAGAGTTCTCTGTGGACGAACCCATCGCGAACTCATCCATGTTGCCCTTGCCCAAAAGCACCGCACCCTGATCATAGAGGCGCTCCACCACTGCAGCGTTGTAGGGTGGCAAAAAGCCCTCAAGCATGCGGGAACCACAAGTGGTAGGAACGCCACGAGTGGATAGGACGTCCTTCAGCTGCATCGGCACGCCTGTCAACGCCCCCTGCGTCCCCGCTGCCAACTTGGCGTCGGCATTGCGCGCCTGCTCCATGGCCAGTTCAGGAGTCAGGCCGATGAAGGCGCGAATACGGGATTCCACCCGTTCTATCGCTGCAAGGTAGGCCCGAGTGATCTCAACCGAGCTGGCCTCGTGGCCCTCCAGAAGCCTTTGACACTCGCTAATCGTAAGATGCTGAAACGCCTCTACCATACAGTGCAGCGTCTATTCTTCGATGACCAATCCGACGCGAAATTGGTCCGCATGTTGCAACGGCGCATGGATCAGAACGTCCTCCACAGGGAGAGATGGGCTTGCGGCGTCCTGCCGCAGCACCGATCGCAGGTCAGCCACATGTGAGGTCGGCGGCACCTGCTCGGTATCCAGAGACTGCAATGTCTTGAACTGCTCCAGAATCTGCGACAGTTGCTCTGCCATAGCATCCAGTTCTTCCTCGCTCAAGGAAAGCCGGCATAGCCTCGCCATGTGCTGTACCTCTTCACGGGAAAGGGCCAACACCACTCCTTACTGCGACTAAACACCATTGCAAGAGATTAACGACCAGTCTATCAGAGCAGCATCTGCACCCTCAACGTACCTAGGTCTCAGGATGCTGCAGCAACCTCCACTCTCAAAGTGTACGTTGCTGCCTGGCGAGTCTTGGGGGCAATGGCTGCCACTACGGCCACCACTTGCTCGCGCTGCGGGGATGCGCTCAATCGGAACTCGCCCCGGTTCAGATCGTCCAGGGTCATCGCAGTCACACGCGTTTGCGTGCCAGCCTCGACTACAGTTACCACGTAATCCTGCGCCACCCGGTTGGACGTAAGAAGGAACCCATCCCCCTGCCATCCTGACGCAGTTGGCGCGCCTCCGAGGTCAACTTCCGGTATGGAGATATCGTCGACGCAGAGGCCGCTGCCGTTCACACTGTCGTCAGTGACGTAGTGAAATCGCACATCCACCTCTCCACCTCCATAGGGAGACAGATCGGCTTCCGCCTCCAGCCAACTACGTGTTATTCCAGTGTAGCCCGGCCCATAGCTGTTGCCTGCAGGGTCGTCGGTGGTAGTCCCTTTAGCAGGTAGCACCTCCCACGTAACGCCATCGTCCGTCGAAACCTCCACGTAGCCGTAGTCCCACCCCTCCTCTATCTCATGCCAGATTCGATAACGCATAGACGCGGACTCCACTTCCGACAAGTCCACGCGTCTCCTTAGTGTGCTGCTGATGGAGTCGCCACTGTTACTCCACCAGCATCCGTCAGCATCGACATACGTCCCGAGCAACGGCGTTTCGGTCACCCCTTGGAAGCGGAGCGTTTGGGCATCTTGTGGCTTTGTCAGCTCCACATACTCTGCGGAATACTGGCTCAGTGCGGACCTCCTCACGCCTCCCTTGCCCAACGCCTGCATTGGGAACACGCCCACATCGACGTCCTCGTACCCATATCGACCGCCATCGGGCTCATCCAGCACATTCGCCACCAACCAATCCGCAAACATTCTCCGGAAGCTAAACTCTCCTCCCAGAGAGCGCAAGTAGGCATCCACACCATCCACACCGTTGGCGGGATCCTCGGCCAGCCGTATCAGGTCGCTCGGCATATCAACCTGCCCCGACAAGTACTGGAAAAACAACATACTGTAGGCGTAGTTTGCCCCCGACAGCGGGTCAAGAGGCCAATTGACCAAGGAAGGTGTGGGGGAGGGCACCTCAGCATACGGAGGCCCGGGATGCCGGTCCAAGAGCCAGGTGTTGAGTTCAGCCATCCCCTCAGATACCCATGTGTCCTCGCTGGGGTCTGCGGCCCAAGCCACAGCGTGGAACAGTTCGTGGGCCAATACCGAGAGGTATTGGGATGAGCCAACATTCAGATACTCAGCGTTCATGTACAGCATCTCCCGCTCATTACTCTGGGAGTGCACTGCCTTTGGATACTCGTCGGCAGAGCTGAAATAGCCCGCCGCCCCCCCTTGCAGACGCCCGTTAAGGATCGTCATCCGTGGGTCTTCGTCCACACCGGGCTTCCACTCAGTGCCCCAAAGGCCTATCGTTCGCGGGTAAACATCGTTTTCAAATGCATCCGCAGCCTGCACCAGCCGCTCATCAGGCACCGACAAACCCACCTGGACATACCAGTAGGCATTGGGGCTGATGTGTCTCAGCACGAATTCCCGTGTGTACGCCCTGACCGGGTCCAGACTTATGAGTTGGAACTCGTCTATCCGCCCTAACACTAGCTGACCCGGGGGAGGCCCGACCACACGCTCTATGGGCGTTTCCGTCTTCAACCGCAGGGATCGGGCCAATTCCACCAAGTCCCGCTCGGGTGCCGCTTTGAAGGATGTGTGGACGGCCAAAGGCATTGGCGTGTCCGAGTCCTCAACAGGACTACTACCCCCATTCGGAGCAGGTATGGGGGCTCCATCCACAGGTGACTGCGTACCCGCGATCGAAGTAACCGGCTCGGGTGTTGCAGCGGGTGTTCCCCTCTCAGGAATCGATGAGCGTACCGTTGGCCTCGGCGAAGTCAGAGTAGAAGAAGAAGCGCTCGGCCCTGCGGAGACAACAGGCGGCTGAGTCTGTGGGGTCCCACTAGAGACGGGCGCGCGATCGCACGCAGCGAGCAGCACTAGCACAAGAATGATCGGAAACCACCACCACAGGTGCATCACCAATCCAGTCAGCCAGAGTTATACCGGTTCATCGCTTGGTCGATGCCATCTTGCACCACACACAGAGTCGCCTCCACCGCCCGCTTGGTCGCCTCATCCACTAGCTTGCCATCTTCATTGGAAAAGCCCCCCAGCACGAAGGAGATGTCGTCCTCATGAGGCCCAGGCTTGCCGATGCCCACCCGCAGCCGCGGAAACCCTTGCGTGGAAACTGCTCCTATGATGGACTTCAGCCCATTGTGACCGGCGGCGCTCCCTCCGGGACGTATTCGGATGCGGCCCGGAGGCAAATCCATCTCGTCGTAGACGATGAGCAGTTGTTGTGGCGAGGCATGGAATCGGTCCAGCAGGTACTTCACTGCTTCGCCACTGCGGTTCATGAAGGTGCGGGGCTTGGCCAACACCACCCGGTGCCCCCCCACCTCTCCTTCTCCCAACACGGCCTTGGCCCGTCTCTGGGACACAGCGATATTGGAAGCCTTGGACAGGCGCTCAATAGTCTTGAAACCTACGTTATGTCGGCTGGACCGGTAGCGCAGCCCAGGATTTCCCAGACCTACTATGATCCACAAGTGCGGCTCACCGGGCTCGGGCTCACTTGCTATGGCGTCGAGGTATTCCAACTTCTACACGTCCACCGCTTCCAGCCCAACTAACTCCACCAGTTGCTCCTCGCTTAGTATCTCTGTCCCCAGCCGCTCGGCTGTAGCTAGCTTCGACCCTGGGTTCTCACCCACCACCAAGTACGTCGTGTTGCGACTCACACTCGAAGTCACGTTTCCGCCCATCTGCCTCACCAAAGCCTCAGCCTTCGCCCGGCTTATGGTCGGCAGCGTGCCGGTGACGCACACCGTCGCGCCCGACAACGGCAAATCCGAGTCAGGAGCCGCCTTGGGCTCTTGGAAAAGCACCACCCCAGCTTGGCGCAATCGCTCGATGACCTCCAGGTTGTCTTCCACCAGGAAGTAAGCCCGGATGCTCTCGGCGATCTTCGGGCCGATACCCGGTATCTCGGTAAGTTCTTCCACCGTCGCTTGGGCCAACTCATCCAGTGAAGAGTATTGCTGTGTCAGCAGGGCAGCCACCTCCGACCCTACATGGAGGATGCCCAATGCTACAAGAATGCGCTCCAAGGGCCTCTCTTTGCTCTTTTCCACGTTGTCCAGCACTCGGGTTGCTAGTTTCTCCCCCATCCTGTCCAGCGCCAGCAACTGCTCTTTCTCCAAGTAGTAGAGGTCGGAAAGATTGCTCACCAGTCCAGCCTCAATGAGAGCGAGGCACCAGCGTTCCCCTAATCCATCGATATCCATCGCGCCCTTGCCCACGAAGTGCTTGAGCAACTCAAAGAACTGAGCTGGACACGAGCTGTTCGAGCAACGGTGCATCGCCTCGTCGTCCGACTTAACTACCAAGGTGCCGCAGACAGGACACTGCTCCGGCATCTCAAAGGGCATCTCCCCACCGGTGCGACGCTCTTCCACTGGGCCTATCACTTGGGGAATCACCTCTCCGGCGCGTTCCACCCACACCCAATCGCCCTCGCGAATATCTTTGCGTTGGATATCGTCCTCGTTGTGCAGGGTGGCCATCTTCACCGTAGCCCCCCGTATGTTCACCGGCTCCAGCACGGCGTAGGGGTTCAGGCTGCCCGTCCGCCCCACGTTGATGCCGATATGAATCAGCTTGGTTATGGCCCTTTCAGCAGGAAACTTGTAGGCAATCGCCCACCGCGGCTCGCGGCCGACGAACCCCAAGGCCTGTTGGTGTCCAAATGGATTGATCTTGACCACTACACCATCGACCTCGTAAGGCAGGTCCTCACGCCTTTCCACCCAGCTGCGGTAATAGTCTTCCACATCCTGTAGGTTGTAGCAGCGTTGGTTGTTGGGATTGATGCGGAACCCCAACTCCCCTAGCCTGGACAAGCTGGCCCAATGACTCTCGGGCATATCCCCGCCCTGAACCGTGCCCGCTTGGTAGATGAACACCTCCAAACGGCGAGAGGCCGTCACCCGCGGATCTAACTGCCGTATTGACCCTGCCCCCGAGTTGCGCGGATTGGCGAATGTGGGTTCTCCTCGGGCCTCCCGCTCCTCATTCAGACGACGGAACGCATCCAGAGGCATGTACACCTCGCCACGGGCCTCCAGCACGGGAGGTGCACCCTCCATCAAGGATAAGGGTATCGCTCGCACCGTACGCAGGTTCTGGGTCACGTCCTCACCCCGGTACCCGTCCCCTCGCGTGGCTCCGCGCACCAAGCTCCCGTTCTCATATATGAGCGACACCGCAAGCCCGTCGATTTTCAGCTCCGCCACCATATCGAAGCCGTGGTCATCCAACAGGTTGGAGGCTCGCCGGTGCCACGCCCGGAGGTCATCCATGTCGAATGCGTTGCCAAGACTGAGCATGGGCGTGGCGTGCACAGCTTGAGGGAACGATTCTAACGGCGCAGCACCAACCCGTTGTGTCGGGGAATCACTCGTCACCATTTCAGGGTGCGCCTCTTCCAATTGGCGCAATTCCCGCATTAGCTCGTCGTAATGGGCGTCACTTACTTCCGGGTCGTCCAGAACGTAGTAGCGGTAGTTGTGGTGGTTTAGATCTTGGCGAAGGGTGTTAACCCGTTTCTTGACGAAGTCGTCTGCCATGTTTCCCGGCCTCTGTAGCCGCCATACGATGCCCGTGACAGCTATAGGTTAACTGTATAATAGCATCCACCTTTTCTGTTGTAACCGAGAAATCGAGGAGACTTGGACATGGCCGACCTACGCCCTTTCCGAGGGCTGCTCTACAACACCAACCTAGTGGGGAACATAGCATCAGTAGTATCCCCGCCCTTCGACACCATCCCGCCCCAGTTGCAGGATGATCTCTACCGGCGCAGTCCCTACAACATGGTGCGCTTGGAGGCTGGCGAGGAGTCCGGCGCTGACACACCAGAGGACAACCGATACACCCGCGCTGCCTCCACCTTCCACGAATGGCAGACCAACGGTGTGCTGGCGCGAGACCAAACCCCTGCCTTCTACTTGATGCGCCACACATTCACCCACGAGGGACACACACGCAGCCGTCTCGGCCTCGTCGCTTGCGTGCGTTTGGAAGGATACGACCAGCGCGTGGTCCTGCCCCACGAGTTCACCGGCCAGAGGGACAAGGACGACCGCCTAGCCCTGATGGAGGCCTGCCAAGCCAACTTCAGCCCCATCATGGTGCTCTATAGAGACTCTGATGGACTGCTGGAACCCGTTTTCCACAAGGCCTCAGACCGAGCCCCTGCCCTCACGGCTTCAGCGGCCGACGGCCAGGACTACGCCCTGTGGCGCATCGATGATCGAGCGGACATCGAAGCCATACGACAAGCCATGGCATCCCTCCCGCTCTACATCGCCGACGGTCATCACCGCTATGAGACCGCTCTCAGATACCATCAACTGAACCCCACGACCAATTCTGATGCGGCTTCCCGCTGCATGATGATGGTTCTCGTCGAATTCCAAGACCCTGGGCTTATGGTGCTACCCTACCATCGCGTCTTGGGTCCATTGGACCAAGGCCAACTGGACGCGGTCTGGTCGGCACTACGAGGATGGGGTGACATTACGCCTGTCCCCAGCCCCACCGACGTCACAAAGTTGCAGGCTGAGGTGGAGGACGCCGGGCGAGAAGGATTGGTGCTGGGCCTGCTGGGCCCTGCGGGCGACGGCCCCTACCTGCTCAGGATTCGACAACGCCCCGAGATGGCCTCATGGGGCCCTATGGCTCAGTCGGAACCTTGGCTTCTGGAAGAAAGGATGCTACCCCCCGCGCTGGGACCCGCGCTGGGGGACTGTCTGGCATACGTACACGACGCGGGTGAAGCGGAAGCATTGGCCCTTTCCGAGTCGCCCCACGTTGCCCTGTTCCTCAAGGCCTTTCCATTGGACCTGTTCCAACAGATAGTTGATACGGGAGCAAAGTTGCCCCGCAAATCCACATTCTTCTACCCCAAGCTACCCACGGGCCTGGTCTTGAACTCGCTGAAGGGAACTCTGTAGCATCATGGCCTAGGAGCCGCTTCGTTCTTCCAAGTCAGCCATCGCCATTTCCGTGATCGCTCGCTCCGCCACCTTGCTGTACTCCGCGATGAACTGCTCCAAGCGCCTTATCTCGGCAGAGGCCTCCCCATCAGCCTCTCCCGACACCCTGGCTTGCTGCCTGACGGTCCGCAGAGCAGCTTTGGCATCCTCCACCTGGCGAGTCAGCTCCAGAGCCTTGAGCTCCTCTTCAGCCCGCTTCTTGATGGATAGCAGCCTCTTGTGGTTTGCCCTAGCGTCATCGAGACGTTCCTCCACTTCACCTAAGGCCGCCAGCGATAGGTCAAGAGGTGCACGGCCGTAAATGGCCTGTCGTGGCAGGCGTTGCTGCTGCAGCCGGAACTGCCGGATCTGCTGCTCCAGCTGCGTCTCACGGTGGTGTATCTCAGCCAGCACCAGCCTCAGCCGGGCCATGGCTTGGTTCATCTCTACCATAGTACCGCCCCTGCCATAGAACGCTTAGAGACGCACGACCTTCACCGCATCGATGTGTTGCACCGCGCGGATCTCTTCCAAGACCCGCGGGCTCACAGGGTCGTCTAATCCCAGAACCATCATAGCCCTGCCACGAATGTCCAAACGTCCGACTTCCATGAAAGCGATGTTTACGTCATTGCGCCCAGTGATCGTGCCCACTGCCCCAATCATACCCGGCATGTCTCCGTGCTCAATGAACAGTAGGTAAGGCACCGAGGGCACTAGGTCAAGCCAGTACTGGTTCACCCGTACTACATGGGGCTGGCCCCTAAGAGTCGTACCGGCGATCGTAGTCTCTCCGGCCCCGGTGTGCACGGTGATCGTAAGCAGGTTGCCGTATTCTTGGACACGACCACCCTTGCGCTCCGACACACGTAGCCCGCGGCGCTGGGCCGTCAGGTTGGCATTGATTTCGTTCACTCGTTCATCGGTGGTCGGGCTCAGCAGACCCACCAAGGCGGCAGCCCGAAGCATGGCCGTGTCATGCTCCGCTATGTCACCCTCGAATCCCAACTCTATGGATCCGAACTGGCCTTCAGCAAGATGAGTCACCAGCTTGCCCACCAGTTCCGCCACGGGCAGGAACGGGGCCACCACCCGGTTCACCTCGGGCGATACGAACGGGGCATTGACAGCCGTGCGGGCCGGTTCCCCCCTTAACACCGCAAGCACCTGCTCTGCCACCTCCAGAGCCACCTCGCGCTGCGCCTCCTCTGTGGAACCTCCCAGGTGCGGGGTGACCACCACCTGCGGATGCCCCAGCAGGGGGCTCTCACGCGGAGGCTCATCGGCAAATACATCCAACGCTGCCCCAGCAAGCCTGTCCTGTTTCAAGGCCTCAGCCAAAGCTTGCTCATCCACCAGACCGCCCCGCGCTACGTTAATGAGACGAGCGCTCGGCTTCATCTTCCTGAGTTCCGGCTCTCCGATTAATGCCTTCGTCGTATCGGACAGCGGAATGTGTATCGTCACGAAATCGGACCCTTCCAACAAGGCGTCCAAGGACATCAACTGTACACCCATGCCACCGGCATACTCAGCGGAAACGAAGGGGTCGTACCCAAACAGGCGCATACCGAAACTCTGCGCCCTGCGCGCCACTTCCGAGCCCACTCGGCCCAGCCCAACTATGCCCAGCGTCTTGCCTCGTACCTCCACGCCCATGAATTCCCGCCTAGCCCACTCTCCTTGAGCCATGGACTGGTGAGCTTGGGGTACGTTCCGAGCGAGGGCCAGAATCAGCGCCAGCGTGTGTTCAGCGGCCGCCACGATGTTCCCTGATGGAGCATTGACCACAGCGATACCCCGCGAAGTGGCCGCCGGCACATCAATGTTGTCCACCCCCACCCCTGCCCGGCCGACGACTCGCAACCGCTCCCCCTTCTCGATTACATCAGGGGTCACCTTGGTCTCGCTTCTCACAACCAAGGCATCGTAGCCGGGAAGCAGGGAGGTAAGCTCTGACGGGGACAACCCAGGACGCATGTCCACATCAGCTTCGGTTTCCAGCAGTTTCAGCCCCTCTGGGGCAATCGGATCGGACACTAGAACGCGGTGTCGAGTCACTTAGGCCCCCGCCGCGCCAACAGGCCGGTAACCGGCCTTCGCTAAGCCGCGTTCCAGTGCCACCAGTGCCACCCTCAAGTCGTCCTCGTCCACATAGCCCATGTGGCCGATTCGAAATATCCTGCCTTCCATCTTCCCCTGTCCCTCAGCCAGCACCACCGCATCATCCACCCGCAGTTGCTCCAGCAGCTCCGTACCATCTATCCCATCAGGCGTCCACACAGCAGTGACAGTGTCGGAGGCGTGGTCGGGGTCGGCAAAGAGAGAGAGCCCCATGGCCTTCAGCGATTCCCGAGTGAAGTCGGCCAGCCGGGCGTGGCGCCGGTAAACCTGCTCCAGCCCCTCTTCCATCATCCTGTCCAGCGCAACGTTCACCCCGTAATACATCGGCAGGCCCGGGGTCCATGGCGTCTGACCTACCCGCAAATAGCGCTGCGCAGCGCCGAGGTCGAAATAAAACCGGCCCATGGTGGAAGTCTTATAGGCAGCCCAAGCATCAGCGCTCATGCTGATAAACCCCAGACCCGGAGGCACCATCATGCCCTTCTGAGCAGCAGTCCCCACCACATCGCAGCGCCACTCGTCCATGGGCAGCGGAATGCAGCCCAAGCTGCTCACCGCATCCACCAGCAGCAGCTTGTCGAACTCGTCCTTAATCACCTTGGAAAGGGCCTGCAGGTCGTTGGTGATTCCTGTGGAGGTCTCGTTGTGGGTGATCAGGACCGCCTTGATTCCCGGGTCGGCCGCCAAGGCCTCGCGCACGGCGTCGGGGTCGGCAGCTTTCCCCCAATTCACACTCATTTTGGTCACATCTGCCCCATAGGCTTGAGCGATGCTGGCAAACCGGTCCCCGAAGGAGCCACAGCTTACTGCCAGCACCTTGTCATCGGGAGATAGGGTGTTTACGATGGAGGCCTCAAGGCACCCGGTGCCTGACGCCGTCAGAACGAATACATCCTCTTCAGTACCGAAAACTTTTTTCAGTTTTTCGCTAATGCCCGAGATGAGTTCGCGGAATTCAGGGCCTCGGTGATTGATCATTGGGCCGGACATGGCGTCCAGCACATCTTCAGGGCAGGGTGTAGGTCCCGGTGTACGCAAGTTGTGCCTAGGCAGCTCCACTGGTCCTCCTATCGATGTCCTGCTCGCCGTTCCCTCGTATGTGGGAATTACAGCTGGACTCACGAACAACTCTTCTCCCCCCCACGACACGCACTGCGCCCCGGGTTGGGGAGACGCACCATTCTCATCTACTCAAGAATACCACAGCGGGACACTACGCCTTCACGATCCGGATGTAGCGGCGACGGCCCGACCGGATAAGCGCACCCTCACGCAACTCCACCTGGTTGCCTGAGACTTTCTCGCCATCGATTTCCACACCGCCCTGTTGTACCAGGCGCCTCGCCTCGCTGCGGCTGTTCACCACTCCCGCACTCACCAGCACCGCTGTAATGTCCTGCACTGATCCCACACTAATGTCCACCGCGTACTCGGCCACATCCTCCGGTGCTTGGCGGTTCTGCACTACCCGCTCGAAATGCTCTTGGGCAGCATTGGCGTCGCTCAGATTGTAGAACTGCCCGGTGATATTCCGCGCCAGCTGCTTTTTCAGCTCCATCGGATGGATCTGCTCTGCCTCCAGTGCATTCGCCATCTCGGCGACCTCCGCATCGGACACGTCGGTGAGCAGGTCAAAGTATGACGTGAGCACATCGTCCGGCAACGACATGACCTTCCCGTACATGTCGTTCGGTGGGTCATCTATCGCAATGTAGTTCTCCAGGCTCTTGCTCATCTTGCGCACGCCGTCAGTCCCCACCAGAATCGGCATGAGGAAGCACTGCTGCGAGCGCTGCCCCATGATGGCCTGCAAGTCCCGACCGACCAGCAGGTTGAACTTCTGGTCGGTGCCACCAAACTCCACGTCCGACTCGATGGCCACCGAATCATATGCCTGTAGCAGCGGGTACAGGAACTCGGTGATTGCGATGGGGCGCCCAGCCCGGTAGCGGTCCGCAAAGTCATCACGTTCCAGGAACTGTGCCAAGGTGAAATGAGACGTCAGGCGGATCACGTTGGATAGGTCGAAACTCCCGAACCACTCACTCTGCCAAACCACTTGCGCCCGCTCTTTGTCCACCACCTTGAAGAACTGGCGCAGATACGATTCGGCGTTCGATATCACTTCTTCATGCGTAAGCATCGGTCGCGTCACCGATTGACCGCTGGGGTCGCCGATCTGGGCCGTCCAGTCCCCGACGATGAGAATTACCTGGTGCCCCAACTCCTGGAACTGGCGCAGCTTTCGCAGCCCGACCACATGACCCAAGTGGATATCCGGACGGCTGGGATCGAAGCCCATCTTCAACCGCAGCGGCTCCTCCCGCCTCATCAACTCGTCGAACTCCCGCTCGACGATGACCTCAATCACTCCCCGGCTCTTGATGTGTTTCAGGGTCGCGTCATCGATCATTGGCGCTCTCCGCTCAGGGCCGCGCGCGACTGCTCCACATCCTTCTTCATCTGCTCCAGCAGCGCATCCACGCTGGAGAAAGCCAACTCCCCCCTCAGGCGCTGCTCGAACTCCAAAGTCATTCGCTTTCCATACAGGTCGCCACTGAAGTCCAAGAGATAGGTCTCTACTCGCCTGTCTCCCTCACCGCCAAAAGTTGGGCGCACCCCAATACTGGTAGCTCCTTGGTGACGCACACCATCAACGGTGGCCCAAGTGGCATAGATGCCATCGCCTGGAACGGCCATCGTCCCTTCAGTAGCCAGATTGGCCGTCGGGAAGCCGAGGTCGCGTCCACGACGGTCTCCCGACTCCACTTCGCCCGTCAACGAAAACGGTCTGTCCAGCATCCGTTTTACTTTCTCCACCTGTCCTTGGGCCAGTAACTCTCGAATGACGCTGCTCTTAACCGGGGCGCCATCCAAAAGAAAGTTGTCCACGGTCTCAACCCAGAAACCGGCGGTGCGTCCCATCTCTCTCAACGTCGCCACATCACCCTGTCGCCGGTGTCCCAAGGCGAAATCAGGCCCCACTACCAACCCCTTCATCCCCATTTCCCGGATCAGGGCATCCACGAATTCGGAGGCCGTCAACTGCGACAACTCCCGTGTGAACTCCACCGCCACTACCTGGCTGATTCCAGGCTGATGCAACAGGCTAAGCCGCGTTTTGAGATCGGTTATGTAACGCAATTCAGCGGCGGGATTGAGCACACTGCGAGGGCTATTCTTAAAGGTAAGGACGACAGGAGAAAGACCCGCGCGTTCAGCCATTTCAGTCAGCCTGCGCAACAGGTGGCGATGCCCCAAGTGGACCCCGTCAAAAGCCCCAATGCTGATGGCGGAGTCAATGAGCGGAGACCCCTCAGCGATATCGGCTCGGAGTGTCATAGGAACGTCACGCTGCGATGCGGGTGGCACTGATGAACACCAGACCACTCACTATGGATAAGGACCTGCACTCCGAACGAAGCGCCCGTTCGTACATGGCTGAGGTGGCTGAAAACAGGACCTGCCGCCTCACCTAGCTATAGGCGCCAGCTGGCACTTTGCCCACTGCCCTTGCCACGTCCTTCACTTGACCCATCAGCTTATCGAAGTTCTCGAAGGTCAGCGATTCAGGTCCGTCGCACTTGGCCAAGTCGGGGTTGGGGTGGACCTCAATCATCAGCCCATGCGCCCCGGCAGCCACCGCTCCCAGCGCCAACGGGCTCACCAGGTACCACTTCCCGCTGCTATGGCTCGGGTCCGCAACTATCGGAAGGTGGCTCAGCCTCCTGATCGAGGGTATAGCCGTCACGTCCAGAGTGAAGCGCGTGCTAGGCTCGAAGGTGCGCACGCCACGCTCGCAAAGGATTACCTGGCTGTTACCACCCGAGAGAACGTATTCCGCCGCCAGGAGCCACTCCTCATAAGTCGCACTGAGTCCGCGCTTCAACATCACCGGCTTGCGTGTTTCGCCCACACGGTCTAGCAGGTTGTAGTTCTGCATGTTCCGCGCACCGATCTGCAGGACGTCGGCGTATTCGGCCACCGTCTCCACATCTTCGGGGCTCATTACCTCGGTGATAACGGGGAGGCCTGCCTCTCTCCCCGCCATTGCCAGCAGTCTCAGCCCATCAACTCCCATGCCTCGGAAGCTGTATGGTGAGGTGCGAGGTTTGAAGGCGCCTCCCCTGAGAATGGAAGCCCCCGCAGCCTTCACAGCCCGGGCGGTTGATACCATCTGCTCTTCGTCTTCCACCGAGCAGGGGCCTGCCATCACTACCAGGTCTTCTCCGCCAACAACCACGTCGCCCACAGCCACAGTGGAATTCTCAGGTTTGAATTCGCGGCTCGTCAGCTTGTACGGCTTGGAGATGGGTACGACTTCCGAAACGCCGGGTAGGGTAGAAAGCTCGTTCCTCAATTCTGGGAAGGGTGACCCCAAAACACCAATAACGGTGCGCTGTTCTCCGGAAGACAATTCGGGTCTGAACCCTCGCTCGACGATGCGCTGACTGACCGCATCGACCTCCTCCGGGGTGCTATCCGTCCGCATTACCACTATCACGTGGTTTCCAACCTTTCTAGGGCCGGTCTATCAAGCGAGATTTCTACAGTTATGTCAGTCATCCGTCGCCAAATCGGCACGAAGTGCCTTGGCATCTCGCAGGTAGACGTGTACTAGCTCTTTTTCTGTCTTTTCAGTGTTCACAAGTATAAGCACACGCACACACTTCGACAAGGAGTTCGGAACCATCATCTCATGACTACACATGAGGGCAACCCGGTCCCAACCCTGTGCCCGAGCGGCCACTGCAGGAAATGCCGCGTTCAGGTCGACCGTCGTCGTGAAAAACATAGCCGCCACTTCATGTTCATGTATTTCGTTAGCATCAACCATCCGTCGCAGCAGCTCATCTGTAGCCTGCAGGATTTCTTCCTGTGTATTTTCCGGAACCGTAATGGCACCCCTTATGCCTCGGCAAGCGCTCAACTACTGCATCGCCTTCCGATGTATATTGCCACCTCGGAGTTGCGCAACAAACGAACTTGCATCTTCTACAATGCGCTCCCGCGGCGATTCCATGAGCACACGAATTAGCGCGCTCCCCACAACTGCGCCGTCAGCATTTTGGCCCACTGCCTCCACATGTTCGTGCGTCGATATCCCAAAGCCCACTGCCAGAGGCAGCGAGGTATGCTGCCTTACCCGCTGCACCAGCGAAAACGCGCCTCCGCCGACTTGGTCACGCGTACCCGTCACTCCTGTCAGGCTTACGCAGTACACGAACCCTGAAGCATACTTGCACCCCGCTGCTATCCGCGCATCCGTGCTCGTAGGAGCAAAGAGGGGGACAAGGGCGATTCCTCTTGGCGCAAGCTCCTCGCGCAACGGCCCCGACTCCTCCTCCGGAAGATCAGCCATAATCAGGCCGTCCAGCCCAGCTCGTTGCGCATCAAGTGCGAACTGTCTCGTCCCATACTGGAAGACCGGATTGTAGTAGCCCATCAGCAGCAGTCCCGTTTGTGGGACACGGTCGCGCAACCTGGCAACCAAGTCCAGGCACCCCCGCAGGCTCACGCCCTGTCCCAGCGCATGTTGGCTGGAGGCTTGGATGGTAACTCCGTCGGCCAGCGGGTCGCTGAAGGGCACCCCCAACTCAATCACGTCTGCCCCAGCTTCGGCCAAGGCCGGCACCAATTCGAAAGTCGCGTCTAGGTCAGGGTAGCCCGCCGTGAGGAAGACCACCAGGCCGGTGCGTCCTTCACTCCGCACACGCTCAAAGGCCTCGCCAATCCTGTTCATAGCTGGGAAGTATAGCATAGCAACAACCTGCCAACCTTTGGCTTACACGCCATCTCCTGCTCATTGCAGCCTCTCCCTTGTCCGACCAATCGGCTGCCCAGACGTCTCCGGCCTTCACAGCGGGCCGCTCATTTCACCGAATCTCTTGATCATCTGGAGTTTGTAGCTCCATGTGGAACACTATTCCGTGTGCCTGTACACTTGCCCAGTGAGAAGCCGAAAAGCACCCCAAGGACAGACCGCACCGCTCATGCCGCACGAGCCGACCGAGCAGCGCGGGATAGGCGTCCCATCCCACAGCCTCGATACTCAGCCCCCCCTAGCAGCTCGTATGCGCCCCCAGACATTCGATGAGTTCGTAGGGCAGGAAGAAATCGTTGGGCCAGGGCGGGTCCTGCGCCGCGCCATAGAGGCCAAACGCCTGCCCTCCATCATCCTCTGGGGACCCCCAGGCGCAGGCAAAACCACCTTGGCCCTGCTCATCGGCGAAGTGTCCGGCGTCCGCGTCGAGGCCATCAGCGCGGTAACATCCGGTGTCGCCGACCTGCGGAAAGTGGTCGAGCGGGCCAAGCAGAGCGGCGCCACCATCCTGTTCGTCGACGAGATTCATCGCTTCAACAAGTCCCAGCAGGATGTGGTCCTGCCCCATGTCGAGGACGGCACTATCACCCTCATCGGTGCCACCACCGAGAACCCCTCTTTCGAGGTCATAGCCCCTCTTCTCTCCCGCTGCCGCGTCTTCACCCTTACTCCCCTCAGTGACGACGACGTACGCCTCATCGCAGAGCGTGCGCTAGCTGACCCAGAGCGTGGCTTGGGCAACCTGAACGCTGCCCTTGACGACAACGTAATGGCCCACTTGGTAAACACTGCCAACGGCGACGCCCGGGTCGCCCTCAACGGCTTGGAGACTGCCTGTTATGCCACGCCACCGGATGAAGACGCCATCCGAACGGTGGCCATGGAGACCATCACGGAAGCCCTACAGCGTCGGAACGTCCTCTATGATCGCGCCGGCGACCAGCACTACGATCACATCTCCGCCTTCATAAAATCAGTCCGCGGCTCCGACCCCGACGCGGCGATGTACTGGCTCGTACGCATGCTCGAAGCAGGTGAGGACCCCATGTTCATCGCCCGCCGCATCGTCATCCTCGCCTCCGAAGACATCGGGCTGGCAGACCCGGCAGCCCTCTCCCTAGCCGTGGCCACTCAACAGGCCGTCCACTTCATTGGCCTGCCCGAAGGGGCCATCCCGCTGGCCGAGGCCACCATCTACCTCGCCTCCGCCCCCAAGAGCAATTCCGCCTATGCCGCCCTGAACCGTGCCCGAGAGGACGTGCGCAACACCCGCAACGACCCCGTTCCTCTGCATCTCCGTAACGCCGTTACCGGCCTCATGCGCGGCGCGGGCTACGGCCGGGGCTACCAGTACGCCCACGACCACCCCGATCACTTCGTGCAACAGGAACTCCGCCCGCCCTCAGTCCAACACCACCGCTACTACGAACCAACGGAACAGGGCGAGGAAAAGGAAGCAGCCGAACGCCTAAAACGCTGGTGGTCTCAGCGAGAGGGACCAGACCCTAGCTAGCGGCCCGCCTTCTGCGGGCCTGCCTCCTCCACGAAAACACCATCCATCCCAAAAAGATTACGAAGGCCGCCAGCACTGCGATCAACAACTCGTTGTAACTCGACGGCTCCCGCAACTCTATGGGAAACCCCACATCCAGCCCCTCCGGCTCAATCCGGAGGCTGATGTCCCAAACGCCCTCCTCAAGCGCCCCGACCAACGTCACCGAGTAGAGGCTGAGGTCATACTCAGTTTGAGGAAGGTTTGAGGCAGGGCCAATCACAAGGCCTTCCGGCCCCACACCCGTCGCCTGCACCTCCGCCCCCTGAACCGGCGTGTCATCCTTCTCCGTCAAGTAGATAACTAAATGCAGGTCGCCCACAACCGGGATGGCCTCCACCCGCACCACGTACTCCCCCACAGCATCGTAGTAGGCCTCAATGCTGTCTTCGTGGGACCCGTTCGCCAACGCCTGTCCGGCAGGCCACAAAGCCCACAATGCCAGCAGGACAAGAACAAAGAAGAAGACGGTAACGAACCGGCTAGTTCTCGTCATGGCCCATCCCCGTCACCTCAAAAACCCGTACAACCCCGCACAACTCAGTGGCTGGCAGCCGCAGCTACCCGCGCCACCCGCGACACGATCCCCAACGTCTCATCCACGTCTTGCGAGGTGATGTGCCGGTTCGTCACCATGCGGAAGTTCCGCTCACCCGGGTACGAGACCCTCACGCCCTCCTCAACCATACGCCGTATGAAGTCCGGCGTCGGCCCAAGGCTGGGATCGACCTCCACAAACACAATGTTCGTACGTATGTTGTCAGGCTCCACAGACAGGCCCGGTATCTCTGCCAGACCCTCGGCTAGCTTGCGCGCATTCGCGTGGTCATCCGCCAACCGCTCAATACAGGTCTGCAACGCCACGATCCCCGCTGCTGCCAGCACACCCACCTGCCGCATCCCACCGCCCACGGCCTTGCGCCACTTCCGCGCCCGGTCCACGAAATCCTGGTCACCACACACCAACGAGCCCGCCGGCGCGCTCAGCCCCTTGGAGAGACAGAATGTCAGATCATCCACATCCTTCGTCAACTCCGTGGCAGGCACCTCCAACGCTATCGCGGCATTGAATATCCGCGCCCCGTCTAAGTGCACCTGCATCCCGTGCGCATGCGCCACATCACAGAGCGCTTTCGTATCCGACGGAGTGAGAATCCCGCCACTGCACCTGTTATGCGTGTTCTCCAAGCACAGCAGCGAACTGCGCGGGAAATGGATATTCCCCGGCCTCCGAATGGCCCGGTCCACCTCATCGGGGTCCATCATGCCACGATAGTCGTTCGCCACCTGCCTCAACTGCAACCCGCCCATCACCGATGCCCCGCCGCACTCGTTCCAGAAGACATGGGACTCGGTGCCTGCGATGACCTCATCACCCCGTTGCGTCTGAGCCAGTATGGACACCAGGTTTCCCATGGTGCCGCTGGCCACCAGCACAGCCGCTTCCTTCCCCATCATCTGAGCCGCCATCTCCTCCAGTTGGTTCACGCTGGGGTCCTCCCCCATCACGTCGTCGCCAACCTCTGCCCGGGCCATGGCCGCCCGCATCTCCTCCGTGGGGTGGGTAACGGTGTCGCTCCGCAGGTCATAGACCTTCATTCAACATCTCCTGTGCCACGCCGGTGGTCTCTAGCATAAGTGCGACTTTGCTCCTGCATTTTACTGCATCATTAGACATTTTCGTATGTGAACAATGGCGCTCTGGAAGCTGCAAGTAAACCGTTGATTCGTAGCTGCACTGGCAGAACAGTCGTAGCTGCAGCGCGTGTTTTTGTAGCTATTTTTACTGCCAGTTCTGCCAGTGCCGTAGCTGTGCAGCTAGGAGTTTTGTACTGCCACACGCCCGATTTATCATCGTATTCCATTCCATCGGAGAAATCTTCAAAAAGGGGTCTCCCCGGGCTGATCGGGTGGAGTCAGACCCCCGACGTTCTCTTGAAACAATAGAACAAGCGTTTGGGGTTGTCAATGGCACCTGTGTCACGGCGCGGTTCTTGCCAAGGTGAGATGGCCTACTTATCATGAGTAGGGAGACGGCCATATCTGAGGTGCCTATGGCTCAGACAGACAAGATAGGGCGCGCGGGCGAGCACTACGTTGCAGCGGAACTTAACAGGCGCGGGGCTTACGCCTCCCCCTTTTCCGGCAATGTGCCAGGCATCGACATAGTGGCGACCGACGACGAGCGCCAGAACATGGCTTACATCCAAGTCAAAACCAAGCGGTTTGCAAGGCAGCGCTGGCCGCTTTCCCTTCGACATGCGTGGGAAATACCGAAGGACGTATCGTGCCTATGCCTTGATACTTGTGATCCTGCCCGCTGCGCTGAAGTGTCAGTGAAGGTCAGCCCCCATCCCCATCACGCTGATGCCACTAACCTGTATGAGCTCAAGAAAGTGCAGGGTAAGCCTGACCACTTCTGGATATTCGTCTCGCTGGAGGAGCTGCAATACTGGATTGTCCCTGACAACGTCGTGCGAGAAGGAATACGCCAGCGTATCGTCAAGTACCTAGAAGAACGGGGAGGCCACAGGCCTGGATCCAGCCATCACTCGTTAGACACCAGTCTCTTTGCGGACGACATGCCTTCCTGGTACGGCCGTTGGGACGAGTTGGGACTAGGACTGGAAGACCAAATGGAGATAGGGGAATCGTGAGGCAGAGCGCTATATCTTTCAACAGCGGCACACTGGAACTGGAAGGCGTTTTCGGCATGCCCGACGACGCCGATGCCAAGGTTCCCGGTGTTGTCCTCTGCCATCCCCACCCCCTCCGTGGCGGCAACATGGACAACTTGGTGGTGATGGCTGTCTACCACACCCTGGTTACCCGCGGCATGGCAGCCCTGCGTTTCAATTTCCGCGGCGTGGGCAATAGCCAAGGCTCCCACGATCAAGGCGACGGCGAGGTTGAAGACGTAAAGGCAGCCCTCGAAATATTCCGCAGTCTGCCCGGGGTCGATAGTGATCACGTAGGTCTAGCCGGTTACTCCTTCGGCTCAGGCATGGTCCTGAAGGGACTGCCCCACTACAGCGATGTCCTGGCCTTTGCCCTCATCTCCCCGCCCCCGCGGTTCTACGCCGAATCAGCCCTCCCCAAGGACAGCCGTCCCAAGCTCGTGGTATGTGGCGACCAGGACGGCACCGTCCCCTTGGAAGGCCTCAGCCCCTTCGCCGAGTCCTTCTCCCAGCCCGCCGAATACCACATCATCCCAGGGGCCGACCACTTTTGGGGCCATCAGGTCATGGAAGCCGCGAACCACGTCTCCGACTTCTTCGCCGCCAACCTCACATAGACGTGAGCGCCATCTAACCATGGAGTCTGCCAAGGGGGCTAGAGAAGCCAGAGCGTCACGCATCCCCACTCCGTGGTACAGGGACTCCCTCTTCCTCTGCTTGGCCACCGCAATTTTCGTCGCCGACCAGATATCCAAGCACTTCGTCCGCACCAACCTCGCCTACGGCCAGTCCATCCCCTACGAGGGCCCCCTACGCATCACCCACGTATACAACTCCGGTGCAGCCTTCGGCCTCTTCCAGGACCTCACCCTGCCCCTGATATTTGCCTCCCTTATCGGAATCGGCGTCCTTCTGCTTGTCTACCGCAACTCCAGCAACCCCTCCCTGCTGTTGCGCCTCAGCCTCGGCCTCCAAGTCGGCGGAGCAGGCGGCAACCTCCTCGACCGCGTACGCCTCGGCCACGTCACCGACTTCTTCGATGTCGGCCCATGGCCCGTCTTCAACGTAGCCGATGCCTCCATCGTAGTCGGTATCTTCATGCTCGCCTGGGTCCTTCTCCGTGGAGATTTCGGTCGTGGCAACCGCGACACAACAGCCATACCCCTCGACTGCCCCTTCTGCGACTGGCCCATGGTCACCGTCCCACGAGGCAGGCGTTGCAACAATTGCGGGGTGATTGAGCGAACGGAAGTCCTCTCCACCGACGTCGATGTTGGGAAACCTTGAGATGGACTCTGAGCCAGCTCCGATGCGGCGCGAACTCACCCTTGAGGGTGAAGAGACCCGCCTCGACTCCTACCTCGCCCGCGTCGAACCCTCCCTCAGCCGTTCCCGCATCAAGTCCCTCATCGAAGATGGCCACGTCCTTGTCGACGGCGCACTTTGCAAGCCCTCCCGCAGGCTCCATCCCGGCGAACGCCTCGTCCTGACTGTCCCTCCGCCTCAACCCATCGAACTCCAGCCTGAATCGATTCCACTCCACATCGCATACCAGGATGAACACCTGCTCGTCGTCGACAAGCCCGCCGGTCTCTCCGTACATCCCGGGCCCGGCCACCCAGCCCACACCATGGTCAACGCTCTGTTGGCCCTCGCCCCCGACCTCCCCGGTATCGGCGGCTACCTCCGCCCCGGCATTGTCCACCGCCTCGACAAGGACACCTCCGGCCTCATGGTCGTCGCCAAGACCGAGTCCGCCCACATCCACCTCTCACGCCAACTAAAAGACCGCGCCATGTCCAAGAGCTACCTCGCCTTGGCCCAAGGCCGCACAACCCGCAACGAAGACACCATAGACGCTCCCCTAGGCCGCCACCCCCTCCATCGCAAGCGCATGGCCGTAGTACCCAACGGACGCACTGCCCAGACCACCTACCGCGGCCTCCGCCATTTCCAAGACGCGACCTACCTCGACGTAACCACCCACACCGGACGCACCCACCAGATACGCGTCCACCTAGCCCACATCGGTCACCCGCTGATCGGCGACGCCCTCTACGGCCGCAAACACCCCCAACTAGACCGCCACTTCCTCCACGCCCACAAACTCGGCTTCACCCACCCCTCCACAGGGGAATGGATGGACTTCACCGCACATCTACCGGACGACCTGCTGGAGCTTCTGAACTCGCTCGTGGCAAGCGACAAACCGGCGTAAGTAGGAACACGTATCCCTAGGAATATGTGATGCGAACGCGTCGGTAGGGCGCCTGTCAGATGGCGCGAACGCGGTATTGACGAGGGAACAGCCGGCCCCCTACCGGGTCTACCGCCAGACCAAAGGTCTCGAGTGTAGTGGCTCCCAGAAGGTACTCATCGTCCGGCCCAAATATCACGGGACAGGGCCATTCTCGGTCATCTATGGCAATACGGGCCATTTCGTAGCCGAACAAGACCTCTGACCCGTCTGCAATGGCAAAGTGCCGGTTCTCTTTTGGCTCGATTCGCAGGCTGGCCAGGAAGGATGCTGGCAGCATGGTATGACCTGCCCCCGTATCAACTGTCGCAGATACCGGAGCCAGGTCGCCGCCGTCGGGATGGCCAACCGCGATTGTCACGTCAAAGGCTCCCATGTAGCCCCCCCGTGCGGATTCTAGCATGAGGCCTGCCCCGTCTCCGGCTCTAGCTCATACCGCCTTGTCCTATCCCAAACCCGCGGTGTACGATGCCCGCACATCATCCCCCCCGAGGTTGCTTAACACGAACACATAGGAGGTACACCATGCGAGACGGCTACAAGATCATCGACATGGACACCCACGTTGGACCTCCCATGGAAATCCTTGAGAAGTACGTCGAGCCCAGCTTCCGCGACCGCCTCCCTGAGCTCGACCCCTACCGCCGCACCTTCGTCCGCCCCGACGGCGTCTCCCACACCAACCTCACCGCTGGCGCCATCCCCTACGACCGCTTCCCCGGCACCGCCCCCACTGCCGACGACGAGACCCCCGTAATCGGCGGCCGCGGCGCCCTCGAAGGCCGCACCATCAAGTTCCACCGCGCCCCCAACACCCCCGGCGTCGAGGAAGAGAACGTCGACGGACGCATCTCCGACATGGACCGCGAGGGCCGCGATGTCGACTTCATCTTCCCCAGCACTTGGGCTGCCACCCTCACTGCCGTCGAAGACCAGACCCTCGCCCAGGGCCTGTACCGAGCCTACCACCGCTACATGGCCGACTACTCCCACAAGTACCCCGACCGCATCAAGAGCTCCATTCAGGTCAACGCCCACGATGTCGAGTGGGCCGTCTCCGAAGTGCAAGCCATGGCCAACGAGAAGTGGGCCGCCGCCGTTTGGGTCCACCTCCCTGCTGGCACTCCCGTCGACCACCCCAAGCTAGAGCCTCTATGGGCTGCCATGAACGAGGCCGACCTTCCCCTGATTCACCACTCCTTCTTCATGGAACCCCCCTACTTCCCCGGCTACCGCGATATCTGGGGCAACGCCGTCGTCGCCCGCACCGCCGCCCACCCGTGGGGTGCCGAGCGCCTCTGCGCCTACCTCATCGTTTCCGGTCTCTTCGACCGCTACCCCAACTTCCGCGCCGCCACCTGTGAGGTCGGCCACGGCTGGCTCCCCAACTGGTTGCTCCGTCTCGACTTCCACCTCCAGTACGTCAACGGCGTGACCCCCACCCTCAAGTACACCCCGATGGAATACGCTCAAATGGGCAAGTTCCGCTGCGCCGCCGAAGCCTACGAGGGCCCCGCAATGACCAAGGCCTGCGTCGAAATCCTTGGTACCAACACCCTCATGCATCAGTCCGACTACCCCCACGGCCAGTGCTACTACCCCGAAACCGCCAAGATGGTCATGGAGTGGGACTTCTGGCCCCAGTTCGGCCCCGACGCCCTCCGTAAGCACATGTACGACAACGCCGCCGATTTCCTGCGGTTGATTTAAGGTCTATACGTGAGCAGTAAGAACCTAGAGTGGTTATGTCTGGACAATCTGAAAACACTTAGAGGAGTATCCAGAGGAAGGAACTGATCAGCGAGAGCCCAACTCTTTATCAGCCGCACACCCACTCTGCTAGGAGGAACCAAATAAATGCCGGTAATCAACCACAACGACCTCCCCCAACTGAACATGCGCCCCGGGATCCGCGGCCGCTTCCTCGCCCACAAGGACACCGGCGCTGAAGGCGTCAGCCTCCTCGAAAACCAGGTCGACCCCGGCTGCAACGCCCCCCTCCACAAGCACACCGTCGAGGAGACCATGCTGGTCATCGACGGCACTGTTTGGGTCCAGGTAAACGACGAGGAGCATACCCTCGGCCCCGGCCACACCGTCATCATCCCCGCCAACGCTCCCCACGCTTGGGGCAACGCTGGGGACACCGTGGCCAACCTCCTCTGGGCCTTCGCCGGCCCCGACCCCTTCGGAGACGCCACATACCTCGAAGGCGCCGCCCCCAACACCTAGGCCGCTCGCCCCACCGCAATCTGCATAGGGACCACCTCCCCCCTTAAGGGCACATTTCCCCCTAGCGGGCAGGTGTTGTGGCTGCCTGAGCCAATGTCGCGTTCGCGACCGTGACATTTTCTTCAAGACGGCGTTATCCACCCCTGCTATAATGCCTTCAAATGACGAGGGCCTCACACGGAGCAATCTCTACCTTACTAATGATGGAACACCCGAGTGCCACAAAAGTGTCAGTTCCGGTAGCTGAAATTGCCTCCAATGGCACAGATGGCACACATTTCAGCTACAAAGTTTTGATGCCCGGATACGAACAGTGTGCCACTTTTCCTCCGTGCGTATCTGAGAAGTCGCGCTGAATGGGCCCCGCCGGTACACTTCCGGCCCTCCGGAGTCCCCAGGTTTCCACGCCAATCCAAATCTAGGAGTCGACAACACCATGGCAACCCAAGCGGAACTGAAGAAAGTCCGAGTCTCCATGATGAACGCCGTCCACGACCTCGCCGTCCTCGTCGCACGCGATGAGGGCCTCTTCCGCGAGGAAGGACTCGACCTCGAAGTCGTCACCACCCCCGGAACGGCCCAGATCGACTCAGACCGCCGCGCCATGCAGGACGTCATCTTCGACCGCACCATGGAGGCCCTCTACAATACCGGCGGCGTCGACCAGTTCCGCATGTGCGAATGGGGCATCATGAAGCGCACCGTTGAGGCCGAGTCCTGCGGCCAGCGCCCCTCCAAGATCGTCGCCCTAGGCGCTGCCATGTCCAAGATGGCCATTATCACCCGCGCCAACAGCGACATCTACGAACCCGAGCAGCTTGCCGACGTCCCCGTCGCCGTGAGCCCCTACAACGGCTCCCACTTCACCACCCTCAAGATGCTCGAAGGTTTCGTCGCCAAAGACCGCATAAAAATCACCGACTCCGGCACCATGCGCCAGCGCCTCGAAGCCGTCGCCAACGGCGACGTCGCAGCCGGCAACTTCAACGAACCCTGGATCAGCGTCGCCCAGAAGAATGGTATGCGCATACTCATGGAGAGCCACTCCACCCGGAGCGAGGCCGCTGGCGACGAACTCGACGGCCCTACTCTCGCCGCCATGTTCCGCGCCGAAGCGCGTGCCTCCGAAATGATCAACGCCCACCCCGAAAAGTACGTCCACTACTTCGTCGCCGAGACAGGAGGCCTCCTCGATCCCAACGAAATGCAAACATGGCGCCTCCTCTACGGCCCGCCCGCTCCCTATACCCGCGAGCGGTTCGACTACACCTACCAGTGGATGCGCGGCTACCCCGACCTCGTCACCGAAGGAGCCACCTACGAAGCCTCGGTAGACAACCGGGCTTGGGAGGCCTAACAACGCCAGGCGGTCCGCGAAATGCGCCAAGTCGCCCCAAGCCAGAGGGGGTCTCAATGCTGAATAAGGCCTACCGCTACTCCCAGTGGGATGGCACCCAGGACCTCTTCGACATGGACGCCGACGAGGTGCTCGACCAGCTCTCCAACGAGCTGTTCCAGCATGGCGACATGTGGCGCGCCCTCCGCGACATGATGCGCCAAGGCATGCAGGACCGCTCCGGCCAGCAGATGCCCGGCATGCAGCGCCTCATGGAGCAGCTCCGCGACCAGCGCCGCCAGCAACTCCAGCAATACAACATGGACTCGGTCATGGATGACCTCAAGGAGAAGCTCAAGGAGATCATCGACACCGAACGCGCGGGTATCGACAAACGCCTTGAGCAGGCCCGCGAGCAGGCCGACGCTTGGCAGAACATGGACGCCGACGGCGGCGCCGAAAGTGAGCAGTACGAGTCCCTGTACAAGATGCTGCAGCAACGGGCCCAGTCCAACACCGAAAAGCTCGATGCCCTCCCCGACAGCCCCAGCGGCCAGATCCAGGAGCTAATGGAATACGACTTCATCGACCCCGACGCCCAGCAGATGTTCCAGGAACTCCTCGACATGCTCCGCCAACAGATGGCTCAGAACATGGGCCAGCAGATGGCCCAGAGCCTCCAGAACATGTCCCCCGAACAGCAGCAGGCCATGCAGGAAATGCTGCGGGACCTCAACCAGATGCTTCGAGATCAGATGGCAGGACGCCAGCCCGACTTCGACGGCTTCATGGATAAGTACGGCTCCATGTTCGGCGACAACCCGCCCAAGAGCCTCGAAGAACTCATGGAAATGATGTCCCAGCAGATGTCCCAGATGCAGTCGATGATGGACAGCATGTCCCCTGAAGCCCGGCAGGAGCTTGAGGACGCTTTGAACTCCGCCCTCGACCCCGGCCTTCAACAGGAACTATCACAATTGGGCCAACTCATGGGTCAGATGATGCCCATAGACGACATGCGTCGTGAGTACCCCTTCCTCGGCGACGACAGCCTGACATTGGACCAAGCCATGCAGCTCATGGGTCAGCTTCAGGGCATGGACCAACTGGAGCAGGCCATCCAGGATGCCCTGCGCACCGGCGACCTCGACCAGGTTGACCTCGACCAGCTTGCCCAGACCTTGGGAGAAGATGCCCGCCGCACTTGGGAGCAGCTGCAACAACTGATGAAAGCCCTCAAAGAAGCTGGCTACATCACCGACGAGAACCAGCCCGACCTCACCGCCCGCGGCATCCGCAAGATCGCCCAGAAGGCCCTCAAAGAGGTATTCACCCAACTCAAGAAGGACCGTGTCGGTACCCACGAACTCGATACGCGTGGCTCAGGCGGCGATGCCATCTTCGACACCAAGCCCTACGAGTTTGGCGACCCCTTCAACCTCGACCTCCACACCACCGTCAAGAACTCCATCGTCCGCACCGGCCCCCAAGTGCCCCTGCAACTCACCCCCGACGACTTCGAGATATTCCGCAACGAGCACATGACCCGCACCTCCACAGTGGTCCTCCTCGACCAGAGCCGCTCCATGGGCATGTTCGGCGCATGGGTGGCCGCCAAGAAGGTCGCCATGGCCCTCTTCGCCCTCATTCACACCCAGTACCCCCGCGACGTCCTCCACATCGTGGGCTTCTCCGACTACGCCCGCGAGATCACTGAAGAAGACCTACCCAAGCTTACGTGGAACTCGTGGACCTCAGGCACCAACCTGCACCACGCCCTCCTCCTCTCCCGCCGCCTCCTTTCTCGGGAGAAGGGCGGCACCCGTCAGATCATCGTCATCACCGATGGCGAGCCCACCGCACACCTCGAAGGAGACCAGTCCTACTTTAGCTACCCTCCCAGCCCGCGCACCATCACTGAAACTATGAAGGAAGCGAAACGCTGCACCCAGGAAGGCATCGTCATCAATACCTTCATGCTGGAAAACAACTACCAGTTGATGAACTTCGTCGACCAGATCACCCGCATCAACCGCGGCCGGGCCTTCTACAGCAGTCCCGATCACCTCGGCGAATACGTCCTAGTCGACTACGTCACCAACCGCAAGAAAGCCTTGGGCACCTAGTCAGCCTGCAAGCCAGTCAAAACCGAACACAAGGGAGGAACAGCAATGCCACCGACGGAAACGACCCTATCAGCCCTAGAGCGCAATTGGCAGATGGTAGACGCCGCCATAGCCGACATGGACGATTCGACCATGGTTCTCCAGCCCAATGACCAGTCCAACTCCGCAGCTTGGACCCTTTGGCACCTGAACCGCGTATGCGACAACTTCATCCACATCCGCTTCCAAGACAAAGCCCCACTCTGGACCAGCGACGGCTGGCACGAGAAGTTCGGCATGGCCAATGACCCCGCCGATTTCGGCATGGGCTGGGACGCCGCCAAAGTAGCCGCTTGGCAAGCCCCCTCCAGGGACGTCCTCCTCGGCTACGTCTCCGCTGTGAGAGACGCAACCAAGGCCTACCTCCAGTCCCTCACCGAAGAAGGCCTCGCCAAGCAGGTCCCTTTCCCCGCGCCACCAAACACGGTAACCATCGGCGACGCCCTAGGAGTCCTCCTGAACGACAACATCTCCCACGGCGGTCAGATCGCCTACCTCCGTGGCTACTACGGTGGCATGGGCTGGTACCGCTAGGCATGGATTGGTTCACGAAGCTGCCGACACTGGGCTTCAACTTGCCCAACCCTTATGTCGCGCCTATAATAGATCAGGTTTTGTACCCCCCTTAGGAGGAGGACGTAGTTGCATCCGTTTGATTTCGCATCGCCCCGCACCCTCAACGATGCCGTCGCCGCTATGGCTGGCGCCAATGGCCAAGCTAGGGCGCTGGCCGGAGGGTCGGACCTGATAGACCAGTTGAGGGTCGGTCGCCGCACCGCTTCACTAGTCGTGGACATCAAGAACATCCCCGAAATGCAGCGCTTGGAATATGTGCCGGGCGAGGGCCTTCATATCGGGGCCGGGGTATCCTGCACCAACGTCTACCACTATGCGCCCGTAGCCGAGCACTATCCTTCGGTGCAGGACAGCACCCAGCTCATCGGCTCCATCCAGATACAGAACCGGGCGGGCATCGGTGGCAACGTATGCAACGCAGCACCTTCCGGCGACACCATCCCTCCACTGATCACCTACGGTGGGGAAGCCCACATCTGCGGCTCCAACGGCTGGCGCAAAATGCCCTTGGAGGACTTCTTCAAAGGCCCCGGCCAAAACGCCTTGACCTCCGACGAGCTTCTGGTTGAAATCTTCCTGCCAGAACCCCCGGCTAACAGTTCCGGCCACTACCAGCGATTCATACCTCGCGAGGAAATGGACATCGCCGTCGCTGGCGCAGCCTCCATGGTGGCCGTCGAACCCGGCACCAACCGCTGCACCCAAGCAAGGGTCTCACTGGCGTCGGTAGCCCCCACCCCGGTCCGGGCGCGCGAGACGGAAGCCGCATTGGAAGGGCAGGTGCTCACCCGTGACTTGGTGCGTCAAGCCTCAGAGTTGGCGCCCAACTCCGCCAGCCCCATCAGCGACGTGCGCGGTACCGTCGAGTACCGCCGGCAGCTATGCAAGGTTCTGACTCGCAGGACCATGGAACAGTGCTTGGATGACTTGGGAATAGCGTAAGTTGCTCCACCCCAGCCAACACGCCCATACCCTCTAGCAATCAGGAGGCAAAGTGCAACAGCGCAGGATGACGAGAACACCCATCGCCTTCAAAGTAAACGGCGAGGATGTTGAAGTGCTGGTGAAGCCATGGCAGACCCTGCTCGAGGTGCTGCGCGACGAGTTGCGCCTTACGGGTACCAAAGAGGGTTGCAGCAACGGCAATTGCGGCGCCTGCACCGTTCAGTTCGACGGCAAGGCCATCGATTCCTGCTTGGCCTTGGCAATCGAGGCCGACGGGCATGAGATCACCACTATCGAAGGCGTGGCTGTGGATGGCGCTCTCCATCCCATCCAGCAGGCCTTCATCGACTATGGCTCCCTCCAGTGCGGCTTCTGCACCCCTGGATTTATTATGTCGGCCAAGGCCCTGCTGGAGCGAATGCCAAACCCCAGTGAGCACGACATCCGGCTGAATATTGCCGGTAACCTCTGTCGTTGCACCGGCTACGACAAGATTGTCCGGGCCATCCAACACGTGGTCGACCAGAAGAGCTAACCCTAACCACCTAGATCAACTCCATACGAGCGACACATTGCCTCCTCACCTCGCCCCAGGAATGAGCACTGAGGAGGCTAGCCGTCTCTGTATGACCGAGTGCCGCGCCCAATGCTGCCGCGGTGCCATGATCCTGACCCTCCAGCCTCACGAGATCCCACTTCTACAACAGCAGTCCACCGAACTCGGTGTAGAGTTGAAAGTGGAGACAAGGCCCAGCGGAGTTGGTTGGGTCCGATTCACCGACCATCCTGGAAGCCACTGCCCCATGCTCGACGACGCTACCTCATCCTGCCGCATCTACGACCAGCGTCCCCAGAGGTGCCGGGACTTTCCCGAAAGGGTAGTGGAAGGATGCATCATTTCAGGAGGCTAGCGCCCCCTGACCCCATCACGTGGCCTCTAATGGACCATTGCCGGTAGACGCCACGGACTCACTATGGGACCCATACTCTCCGGCTTCCGCGGATTGACTGTGGGCTCAGAGCTCAGCACTCAGGCTCGGACGGAGGCTCAGCGACAACGTCTTCGGAGGAGTTCTCCTTGGCCTTGCCGTTCTGCTCGGCCACCTTAGCCAGAAGGTGCTCCACGAATGGCTCCACGCTCTTCTTATCTCGGACCCCGCTGATCTTGCGTGCCCTCAATGCGGGGCCGCTGATTCGGATGCTGCCGCTGAACCTCCCCATCTCGTGCGTCACCGTCGAAATGTCGTAGTACTCCAGAACCGTGCAGGTTGGCGACCCCTGAATCCCTGCCCCTCCCACGGCCATCAGCCGCCTGTTGGTAGCCACCACGATTCCTGATACGAACTGGTCTTTCGGCCCAGGTTGCTCCGGCAGAAAGGTGCCCTTGACCATACACTCCGGCAACTCATCCCTATCCAGAAAGACGTGCAGCATCTGTCTCTCCGTGCTCTGGGAATTCTTGCCCCACGACTTGGGCTTAACCTCGTGCCAGCGAGAGTCGATTGTCTGTATCTTGTCTTCCATGGGAACATGGCTCCTTGGTTTGCAAGCAGATGGCTCTACCTGCTCGAGATTGTACACAGGCGCCACAACTGCCACAACGTAAGACTAAGCCCATACCCAAACCCATTTGGGCGTAGCTTCCAGTTTGAAGGCCAGCGTCAAAACTGCTATTCTTGGACAAACTCCACGCAAACTCGACGATAGAAGGCGAAACCGCATGAGAGAAGTAATTCAGGAAGCGGTCAAACAGTTGAACGAGGGACAAGAGTGCGTACTCGCTACGGTAGTGCGCACCAAGGGCTCGACTCCGCAAAAGCCCGGAGCCAAGCTTTTGGTTCGCAAGGACGGCAGCGGGGTGGGCACCTTGGGTGGCGGATGTGTGGAAGGTGACATCTGGTTCGCCGCCAAGGAAATCCTACGCCACCACGGAGGCCCGGAGTTCCGTGACTATCTGTTGAATGAGGACATCGCCGCCCGCGACGGTCTGGTCTGCGGCGGCACCATGTACTTCTTCCTGGAGCCTCTCTGGGAAGCGGAAAACTACCTCCCCTACGGCCGCCAGATTCTGGATTCCTACGAAGGCAGCAATCCCATTGCTGTGGCCACAGTCGTCAACGGGCCAGCCGAACTGGGCGCCAAAGTCCTGTTCCGGGAAGACGGCAGCCGTGAAGGCACATTGGGCACAGCCCAACTCGACGACCTAGCCCTTGAGACCGCAAACCGGGTCAGCGGGTTGGGCACCAACGAATTCGTGCGGACCGCCGACGGCACCGAACTATTCATCGAAGGCTACACCAGCCCTCCTACTCTCGTGCTAGTGGGAGGCGGACACGTCAACAAGGCCTGCTATCAATTGGCCCTCACCCTGGGCTATCGCGTCTACGTGGCCGACGATCGGCCTGAGTTCTCGAACCCCGAGCGCTTCCCCGATGCCGCCGGCACTGTGGTGGCTGACTACCTGCGGTGCCTTGAGGACATTCCCGTCAACGCCAACACCTTCGTAGTGGTTGGAACCAGAGGTCACCGCTACGACGACTACGCGCTTGAAGCAGCCATCAGAACGCCAGCCAGTTACATTGGTCTCCTTGGAAGCAAGCGCAAGACGATGCTCATCTACCAGCGCCTTGCTGCCATGGGGGTCCCACCGGACCGCTTGAAGGCAGTTCGCTCCCCTGTAGGTCTGGACATAGGAGCCCTGACTCCGGAAGAGTTGGCGGTTAGCATATTGGGCGAAATCATCATGCACCGTCACGGTGGCTCCGGCGGGCCATTGAAGATGAACGAGCGCTACTTCGACCGCGCCATCAACAAAGCCCTAGCCTCAGTAGCCGCCGACTAGCCCAGCCTCATGTCGGAAATCGGCGCAGTCCTGCTGGCTGCCGGAGAGTCCTCCCGCATGGGCCAACTCAAGGCTTTGTTGCGATGGGAAGGTGTCCCGCTGCTCCAGCATCAAGTAGGGGCCCTAGTCCAAGGGGGTTGCACCGATGTCGTGGTAGTTCTGGGGCATCGCCACGAGGAACTATCCCCCCTGTTGCAAGGGTTCACAGGTGTGAGGTGGGTACACAACCCCGACTATCTGATGGGGAAGACAACCTCCCTCAAGGCAGGCCTCCGGGCTGTCACCGAGTCGCAACCACGGTTCTTCCTGGTTTTGAATGTTGACCAGCCTAGGTCCACCCAGATAGTGGAGCAGGTGATCGAGCGCCACTCTGCGGGAGGCCATCTGGTCACCATACCTTGTCACCAAGGTAAGGGTGGGCACCCTGTAGCCATCTCCGCCACCCTTCTACCTGAATTGGCCGAGATCACAGAAGAGACGGAAGGTATGAAGGCGGTGATGCGTCGATATGCTCCCAACACCCACCGTTTGGAGCTAGACAACCCCGACCTCCTCCTCGATCTGAACACGCCCACGGACTACCAAAAGGCGCTAACACGCCCCGGGACACAGACTGACTCAGCCACCACCTAACCTCTCCCTAGTCGACACACATCCGGCGAAGGACTCTTGTTCACGGAGGACACGATGGCAACCGCACTGGAAGGACTGCGAGTTCTGGACTTGACCCGGGCCCTAGCGGGCCCCTACTGCACATTGATGCTGGGCGATTACGGTGCAGACGTCATCAAGATTGAAGTGCCGGAGACGGGTGACGACACAAGGGGCTGGGGCCCTCCCTACATCGGCGACCAGTCTGCCTATTTCCTTCAGGTCAATCGCAACAAGCGCAGTCTGACCCTGAACCTCAAGGACGCGCGCGCGCGCGACGTCTTCATGTCCTTGGCCAAGAACGCTGATGTCGTGGTGGAGAACTTCACGCCGGGCGTGGTCAATCGCTTGGGCATTGACTACGACGCCGTGCGCCAGGTGAACCCTCGCATCGTGTATTGCTCCATATCAGGTTTCGGCCAGACCGGCCCGTACCGCGAGCGCTCGGCCTATGATCAGGTGATGCAGGGCATGGGCGGTATAATGAGCCTCACCGGCGACCCAGGCAGCCCTCCCATGAAGATGGGCATCGCTCTGACCGATATCGGGGCTGGCATGTTGGCAGCCTTTGCCGTCCTATCCGCGATTTTCCGCCGCCAGACCTCTCAGGAAGGACAGTACATCGATATCTCCATGCTGGACCTGCAGGTCGCGTGGCTGACGTACCAAGCTGGAGTCTACTTTGCCACGGGTAACGCGCCCGTTAAACAAGGGGCTGCTCATCCGACTCTCGTGCCTTACCAAGCCTTTAAGTGCAGCGACGAAAAGTACGTCAATGTTGCCGTTGGGTCCGAGCGTCTGTGGCAGCGCTTCTGCCAAGGGATGGGGATCGCAGAACTGACGGAGCATCCTGACTATGTTGACAACTCCCACAGGGTGATGAACCGGCAGAAGCTGATATCCATATTGCAAGAGCAGTTCGACAGTCAGCCGGTGATCTATTGGGTAGAGCGCCTGCTGAATGCCGGCGTGCCCTGCGGCGCTGTGAACGACGTAGCCGACGTTCTTACCGACGAGCAGGTGCTGGCGCGCGACATGTTGCTACAGGTCCCGCATCCCACGCTGGGTGTCATCCAGCAGACCGGCATACCCGTGAAGTTCTCCGAGACCCCAGGGTCCATCAAGCAGCACCCGCCCCTCTTGGGGGAGCACAACCAAGAGATACTTTTGGAACTGGGTTACTCTGAGGAACAGGTTGCTGAGTTGGCGGAGGCGGGAGCGATCTAGGCATAGCCAGGCATGTCAACCCGGCCTTGTTCTATGCCGATGACGCGGATTATTATGGCGGCGTCATCTTAGGAGGCGTGAATGGACCTCGGGTTGAGGGATCGCGTAGCTATAGTAGGGGGCTCCAGCCGAGGCGTGGGAAAGGCCGTTGCTGTGGCTTTGGCCCGGGAGGGTGCCTGCCTCACCATTTCCGCGCGCACGGAATCCGACCTCCGCAAAACTGAGATCGAGATCGCCCGGTCCAGTTCTCAGCAACATGTCTTCGCTGTCAAAGCCGACCTGTCGGTGCCTGACGAGATTAAGCGAGTCGTCCGGAACACCTTCAACCGCTTCGGACGCATCGATGTGCTGGTAAATAACCTCGGCCCCCCTCCCATGAGCCGTCCATCGGAGGCTGGAGACCAACAGTGGAACGATGCCATGGAGAACAACTTCATGAGCGTGGTGCGGATGTGCCGCGAGGTTATCCCATTCATGAAGCAGCAGCAGTGGGGACGCATTATCAACATCCTCGCTGCAGAGATAAAGCAGCCTGAGCATGGGACCGCGTTGTCCACTTCCAGCCGCTTGGCCGTGGCTGGTTACGCCAAATCGCTGGCCAACGAACTGGCGTCCTTTAACATCACGGTCAACAATGTACTCCCAGGGCTGGTCCTCACAGAGCGTGTGAATGCACTGTTTCAGGAGGAGGGCCTGCGTTCAGGCAAAGGCGGAGAAGAGGTGATGAAGAGGGCCATCGCCACAGTGCCGATGCGGCGTGCGGGCAAGCCCGAGGAACTGGGGGACCTCATCGCCTTCCTAACCTCAGACAGGGCTGGCTATATTACTGGGGCCAACGTACAGATGGACGGTGGCCTCCTGCAATGTACGATGTGAGGAGGCCTCCAAGTGATCAGTGAGCCCGTCGTTGCCCAAGCTCAGGAATACATGTGTCAGCACCAAATGTCCGGCTGGCTAGTGCATAGCTACCGCGGCTCCAATCCCCTTTTCACCGAACTCCTCGGTTCGACTTCAATGCTGACGCGCCCCTGCTTCTTGTACATCCCTTCGGCTGGCGTCGCACGAATAATCGGCCACCACGTCGATGCCGGCGCCCTTGAGCACTCCGGATTGATGCCCACCACCTATCGCGACCGCCCCTCGATGGTGGCTCTTCTGAAAGATCTGCTTCCTGCAGGAGCCAACATAGCGATGGAGTACTCGCCCATGGGCGCAATACCGCGCGCTTCGCATGTCGACGCAGGCACCGTGGAGTTGGTCCGGAGTTTGGGTCTTGAGGTCGTCTCCTCCGCGGACCTGCTTCAATACGCCACTCAGCGCTGGAACGACCAGCAGTTGGCCTCCCATCGGAGGGCTGCCACCGCTCTAGGCCGCATCGTACTGGAGGCTTTCGAATACGCTGGCGCACATCTGAACAATCCAGTGAATGAATACCAAGTGGCTCAGTTTATACACGAGAAGTTCCGCGGAGCAGGTATTGACTCCCCGGATGGTCCCATAGTCGCAGTCAATGGCCACGGCAGCGACCCTCATTACCTGCCCCAGCGGGATGGTAGCAGCCCTATCCGTACGGGGGACTGGTTACTGATAGACCTCTGGGCTAAGGAAACCGAAGCAGCCAGCGTCTACGCAGATATCACTTGGGTGGCCTACATGGGTGCTGAGGTTCCCCCGCAACAACAGGAAGTATTCCAGATAGTTACCGGTGCCAGGGATGCAGCTTTGACCTTCTTGCAACAGAGAGCAAGCGCCGGTAGACCAGCAGAAGGGTGGGAAGCCGATGCCGTCGCACGGCGCCATATTGATGAGGCAGGTTATGGCGAGTACTTCACTCACCGCCTGGGACACAGCTTGGGTACGGAGGTCCATGGGGAGGCTGTGAATCTCGATGGGTTCGAGACTCACGACACACGGGTCATCCAGCCAGGTATTGGTTTTACCATCGAGCCTGGTATCTATCTTCCCGAATTCGGCGTACGTTCCGAAATCGATGTCTTTATGTACGATTCCGGTCCTGAGGCAACTACGCCCATTCAGAGGGATGTCGTTCTCGTACAAGCACGGTGACGGCGATTCATACGGACACAGTAGTTCCTTTGACTATCCATATTCTGTATGTTATTCTATTCTCATATTCCGAGGCTATTTGAGGAATGGGGTAACGGCATGAAACGCACTACTGTCCAAATAGACCAAGTTCTTTACATGGATCTACAACAACTAGCTGAACAAAAGGGCAAAACGCCTACACACGTGATACGAGAGGCACTGGCGGAGTATGTGGTGGCCAACAGGGAAGTATCGAAGCTTCCATCGTTCGCGGCTCTAGGGGCCAGCGGCTACACGGACACCGCTGAACGGGCGGAGGAGCTACTGGCACAGGGAATCGGGAAGTCTGGCTGGGGAAAATAGATGCCAATCTTGGTGGATACTGGTCCGATTTTTGCCTTGGCCGACCGCAGTGACCAAGACCACGAACGAGCGACCCGCTTCTTTGAGAATAATAGCGAGTTGCTAGTTGTTCCTGTCACAGTGCTCCCGGAGGTCGCCCACCTTTTGAACGCCCGCCTGGGGAGCGAGGCGGTCCGAATTTTCGCTCATTCTCTGGCGATGGGTGAACTTCGGGTGGAGGGCATAACCCCCACGGACCTTCGCCGTATCGATGAATTGCTTACTCAGTACGCCGACAGCCGGCTCGATATGGTGGACTCGTCGGTGATAGCCTTGGCTGAACGACTTGACATTGTGCAGGTGCTGACCTTGGACTGGCGTGACTTTAGCATCGTTCGCCCGCGTCACTGTCCTGCACTGGATATCCTGCTTGGTTACGACAGTGCCCTTTAGCTGTAAACGCTTTCCATGTACTCAGCGATATCGTCGACTCGGAAGTCGGGCACAACCACTTCTGGCGCCCAGGTGATCTGGTCGGAGGACCACCGCACCACTCCCGTTCGTTCCGCGCCTATTCCCAGGATGCTCGATATCACCCTGCCAATGTTGTCATTGAGGCGAAGGGTGTTAGGCTTGATGGGGGCCGCCAGCCGTCCATTCTTGACGATATACGAGTCGCCCACCACGGTTCCACTTAAGTCGCCAGCGGATACACCATTGATCAGATACGTGTACCAGATCCGCCCTATGTAGAGTCCATCTCCCACCATCTCTAATAGCTGCTGACGGTTGTAGCTGTCACGTCCCTCCATAATGAGGTTGGTCGGCGTCGTGCCGGGCGGAGACTCGAAGTTGCGACCACCGCCTCGGCCGGTGCGAAAGCCATTCTTGGGTGCAATTCCCTGCGCCACCGACACTGGGTCGACACCGAGCTTCTCGCGTCCTTGGGGGTCGTGTAGTATGCGTTGCTGCTCGTAGTGGTTGGCTAGCAGGCCTGTAAGCCTCCCGTTGCTGATGATGTCCACCCGGCCTGTAGGCAGACCCTCATCCGTGATCCCCTTGGAGGCAGCGAGGTTGGGGGCCGACCCGTCGTCGTAGAGTGATAGCTGTTCAGATGCGACCTGTTGCCCAAAACGGCCCTGGAACATCGACATGTTCGAGTGGAAGGCCCCCAAATCCAGACTAGGCATGAGCACCCATTCCAAGAGCTCGGTAACTGGCTGAGGCCCCAGCACAACGCGATAAGCCCCGCCCGCGACCCGACGCCCGTTCATGGACGAGATGGCGTTGCGCGCTGCCTCCGCTCCCGCCTGTCCTCGCAAGTCGGCCATCCTGCTGGACACGAAGCAGCCAGTCCCTTTGCCCAACTGCTGCTCTACCATGGCAGTAGCTAAGGACATTACGAGCGTCGATTCGTCTGTGAGGATACGGGCCATATGAGTCGAGCCGATCGCCACTCTCTCCTGAAGGAACACCACGTCCCCACCAAGGATTAGACCCAACGAGCGAACGCCCTCGGGTGAGCCTGCCACATTCAGCAGGTCCTCAGATGAAGAGAAAACATCTAGGGCACGCTCCACCGTCTCCCACGCGGCTTCCGCCAGACCGCTGCCGGTCAGGCGCATAATCTTCGGATCATGGTAGTTGCGCATGCTCGGATGTACGCCCTGAGGGTTGGGCAAAGAGACATACTCCCTATCTGCCACGGCCCCCAATCGGGCTTTGTCCAAGGCCCTCTTGGCGCCTTCCACCGACAGGTCGCTTGCCTCGCTGCCGTATCCTGTCTTCACGCCTTCTGGTGTATTGAAGGCAACCCGGATGCCCACGCCCACCAATTCCACCGACTTTGGCTCTTCCACTCCATTGCTGGGAATGTGCGACGTGTAGTTGAGGCGAGCCGTAAGATTGCCGTTGGCCGAGACAAAGACTTCCGCTTCCGTAACGTCGCGCTGAGTCTTGATGTAGTCCAGCGCGTCTTTCACACAACGCCGCAGTGCGCTCATGGGAATCATGGTGCTACAGACCTTCTCGGTTGATGTGCGTGGGGCTACGTGCCGGGTCCCGTTAACCGGGCCACGCCTCTCATGGTAGGACCGCCATTGCTCATGCGCTTGGCCTGCATCGGCTGGCCCTTCCCACAGTTGGGGATGGGATAGAGACGGAAGTCGCTGCCCACTGCGTCGATGCGCATGAAGTAGTCGCGGGAGTCCGACGTGATGCCCCCATCACGATAGAGTTGGCCTAGCTGGCCGTTCTTGACCTCATAGACCTTCACCGCAGTGATACGGAAGTTCTCGCGTGATTCGGCAATGGATGGCACACGGTGGCCCTGCACGTAATACCCGTCGTCAACGTCCGCGAGAATGGCGGCTGGGTCGCTCTGGCCCGGCGCGAACGCGGTGTTGGTCATGCGTATCAGCGGGACCAGGTTCGCCTCAGTGGCTCTGGATGAACCGTTGGGCGGAACACCCAAAATGGCGGCCGTCTGCCGGTTGTTCAGGAACTCCTCAAAGTTCCCGCCTCTTATCTGGTATGCACGTCTAGCCGGGGTGCCATCGTGATCATATTTGAAGGAGCCGAACCCTTCCATGGTGGGGTCGGAGAACGCCGAGATCAGCGGCGAGGCAATCTGCTTGCCGATCTGGTTGTCGTCAGCATTCTTGTAGAACCAACTGCGCCCAGCATATGAGGTCTCATACTTGAGTGCACGGTCTGCTTCGGATGGGTGGCCCACCACCTCATGTACCAGCAGCGTATTGAAGTGGGGGTCGGTGACGACGACCACCTCTTTATCCGGCGGCTTGAGCGGCGGTGCGTTTGCTACCTCCACCCCATCGCTACCCAACTGACCGCAAAAGGTGACCCAATCGGGTAGGGTGATCGTTCCGTTGTCGTAGCCATCCGTCAGCAGCTCCCAGCCACGCTGGTGGCCCGAGAAATCGTAGATTTCCAGGTTCCCGTACTGGCTCTGGCAGACCACGATGCAGAACCCTTCAGTCTGGGCAAAGGTCTGGTCGATGTCCGCGCCCTCGGAACTGCAGAAAAGCTCCCGCAGCATGAACGTGGACGCCGAGGCCGCGCTGTAAACAACTTGATTGCTGACTTGGGCCGCCTTGCACGACTCCAACGCCATCTTCATAACGTCGCCTAAGGCCACGGTACGGGGGTCCATCGTATAGGAAGCAGGGACAGTGTCTTGAGCTATTGCGACGGGAGCTAATTCTGAATTGGTCAGGCTTTCTCCCAACGCTCCGAATCGCCGTTTCGCAGCGCTCTTGAGCCGCGCGTTGGCTCGGGCACGACGATGCGCCTCTTGGATTCCACTCCACACAACCTGCTCTATACGCCCAACGTCCGAGGAACCCAGCACTTGGCCGAAATATCCGGGCGCACGGGTGCGACCTCCTGAGATGACCCGCACGCCAAAATCGAACGTGTAGTCGTCGGAGCTGGCCTTTTCACTTCCGTTCTCCGCTACCGCGCCCTTTTCCTCCTTGATGGCCATGCGAAGGTCACAGTACTGGAGGCCTGTCAGCCGCTTGGCATTCTCAGTTACCAAGGTGACTAGCCCCGGACGAATACGGTCCATGAGCTCGGTTTCAACTTTAGGGGTTGTCATCGTTTCTCTTTCAAGACCTTGCCCGTAAGTGCGGAGCGTACCCGGGTTAACCCGTAACTGCCCCTTCGCTGGCCGAGCCTACCAGTTTCGCGTACTTGGCAAGGGCACCGCTGGTATAGCGGTCAGGCAGAGGCTGCCAGCGCGAGCGCCGGTCGCTCATCTCTTCCTCGGTCAGTTGCACCTCCAAGAGGCCTTGGGCTGGGTCGATCGTCACGATGTCCCCTTCCTGTAGCAGACCGATGGGGCCTCCCACAGCGGCCTCGGGAGCAACGTGCCCCACCATGGGTCCATGCGTAGCCCCGGAGAAACGCCCGTCGGTAAGCAGGGCAACCTCATCCCCCAGACCTTGCCCCACAATAGCGCCCGTTACGGCCAGCATCTCTCGCATGCCGGGCCCGCCCTTGGGCCCCTCGTAGCGGATGACCACGATGTCACCCTCCCGTATCTCTTGCCGCTGCACAGCGTTGAAAGCAGCCTCTTCTTGGTCGAACACCCGGGCGCGTCCTTGGTACCGCCGCAGCTGATGACCCGCCACTTTAATGACCGCTCCCTCGGGGGCCAGGTTGCCATGCAGGATCACCAGTCCGCCCGTGGGTGACAGGGGTTGGCCCACCGTATGCACCACCGCCTGCTCCATGTTCGCGTCGACGCCTTCCAGGTTCTCCGCCACAGTGCGCCCGGTCACCGTCATAGGACCGCCATGGACCAAGCCAGCCTGCAGAAGCCGCTTCATCACCAGTGGCACCCCGCCAGCACGATTCAGGTCCGCCATCACGTAGCGGCCTCCCGGCTTCATGTCAGCGATATAAGGCGTGCGGGCGCTGATGCGGGTGAAGTCGTCCAAGGAGATGGGCACATGGGCCTCGTGCGCGATGGCCAGCAGGTGCAACACCGCATTGGTGGAGCCTCCGGTGGCGCACACTACCGCAATAGCATTCTCAAAGGCTTCTCGGGTCACTATGTCACGCACCCTTATGCCTCGCTCCAGCATGTCATAAGCAGCCGCTCCCGCCTGACGAGTGGCCTCAGTCTTTAGCCCCTCAACTGCGGGGATCGAGCTATGTCCTGGAAGCGATAGCCCGAGAGCCTCAATTGCCGAGGCCATCGTATTGGCGGTGAACATCCCGGCGCAGGAACCTTCGCCAGGGCACGCACAGGCCTCCACGTCCCGCAGGTCCTGCCGGCTGATGAGGCCCTTCGCATGCGCGCCGACTGCCTCAAATACGTCCTGAATGCTCATGTCCCGTTGCCCGTATTTTCCGGGCATGATGGTGCCACCGTAGACGAACACCCCCGGCAGGTTGAGACGAGCCAGCGCCATGGCGCTGCCTGGCAGGTTCTTGTCACAGCCGCCGATAGCTACCAGCGCATCGAAGCGCTCCGCAAAGGCCACCAACTCAATGGAGTCGGCAATCACTTCCCGGCTTACCAGAGAGGCGTGCATTCCCTCAGTGCCCATGGAAATGCCGTCGCTCACAGTAATCGTCCCGAACTCAAATGGAGTCGCTCCAGAGGACCGGATGCCTTCGCGGGCTGCGTGCGCCAGCTTGCCTAGGTGAATGTTGCAGGGTGTAACGTCGCTGGCGCTATGCGCGATGCCGATAAAGGGTCGGCTCAGGTCGTCATCACCCAGTCCCATTGCTCGCAACATCGCGCGGGCCGGTGCGCGCTCCGGCCCTTCCGTTATGTCGCTACTGCGGTGCTTCATGTTCATGGCCGTGGCTTGTGTCATCAATACCTCCGTGTCATCGGCATCGGGGAACAGCCCGCAAACCGCTGCAACTTACCTAGAAGGGCAACTCCTGCCCCATACCCTGGTCTCTAGCCTTGTTATAAACGTAATGGGCTGTGGCTAGATCCTCAATTGAAAGGCCCTGAGATTCAAAAAGAGTGATGGCGGACTCAGAGGGACGCCCCGCTATCCTGCCAGCCAGCACGTCTCGCAGTTCGTGGACGGTATCCCACCGGAAGCGTCCCCTCTCCGCAGCGAACACCAATTCACCGCACTCCATCTTCGCCTGCTCCAAATCGTCGACCACAATAATGTCCGAGCGCTCCACAGCGGCGTCATCAAGTTCACGCCGCATCCAGTGATTGCTCCCAGCAGCATTGATGTGCTGACCCGGGGCCAGCCACTCACCCTTGAGCACAGGTTCACGGGAGTTGGTTATGGTGATGATTACGTCAACGCCGGAGACGCATTCCTCCGCGCTTTCGGCTCCCACCACTTCCGTGCCCAGCTTCTCGCTCATCTCCGAGGCGAATGCTTCCCGGTTCCCGGATGTACGACTGAATACCTTGGCGTGCCGGATGTCCCTCACAGCGCATACAGCAGCTAGCTGGGCCTCGGCCTGCCCTCCGACACCGATCATCCCCACCGTGCTGGCATCGGCCCGTGCCATGTGGCGGGTTCCCAAACCCGAAGCGGCGCCGGTGCGTATGGTGCTCATCAGCCCGGAGTCCATGAGACAGAGTATTGCTCCCGATTCGCCGTCGTACAGGATGTATATGTTCTGCCCCCCACCCGCCAAAGTCGTGTAAGTGCGTAGACCCAGCACGCCCATGTCTGGCGCATAAGAGGCCATATAGTGGTGGAAGCCGGTGGGAAGGCGGATGCGTGTTCGCGGGCGGTTAACCCCGTGCCCTTGCCCCCATTGGATGAAGACAGTCTCCAGAGCGTCTACACAGTCCTTCATGGGGAGCAGTTGGGCGATGTCGTCATTGGTTAGGTACAGGGCCATCCAGACCTCCAGCAGGTTCCGACTTCTCCGGCGAAAGTATAAGCATCGACGCTATAGGTAGCAAACGACACCACCTCGCAATACAATTGTTATAAAGGGGTTGCGATGGTGGCCAAGTCAAAGGTCTTCATCACTAGGCAGATCCACCGGGAGGCCCTCGAGCTCATACAGGCCGAGGCTGACATGGAGGTGTGGCCCGACGATTCGCCCCCTTCTCCTCATGTGCTACGGGCCAAAGCCGCAGACGCCCATGGCGTTCTGACCAACATCATGGACGGCGTAGACTCGGCCTTCTTCGAAGCGGCGCCTCAACTGTCAGCGGTCAGTCAGCTTGCCGTGGGCACTGACAATATCGATCTGAAGGCCGCTACTCAACGCGGCATACCCGTGGGCCATACCCCTGGCGTTCTGGCCAAGGCAACCGCCGACCTCACCTTCGCCCTCATCTTGGCCGCCGCCCGCCGCGTCGTCGAATCGGACCGCTGGGTTCGTGCCGGCCAGTGGAAACTTGCCTTCCATCCCATGTACTGGCTGGGATCAGAGGTAAACCAGTCAACCTTGGGCATAGTGGGGTTGGGACAGACAGGCATCGAGGTCGCGCGTAGGGCCCGCGGTTTCGACATGGAGGTCCTGTACCACTCTCGCTCCCGAAAGCCCGCCATCGAAGCCGAAATTGGCATGACCTTCGTGGAGTTGCCCGAACTTCTGCAACGCTCGGACTTCGTATCCCTTCACTGCCCGCTGACTCCCGACACCCACCACCTCATCGGCCGCCGAGAGATGGACATGATGAAACCCACCGCCATACTGGTTAACGTCGCCCGCGGCCCCGTGGTGGACACGACGGCCCTCTACACGGCTTTGGTGGAAGGTAAGTTGGCCGGAGCCGCCTTGGACGTCACCGAACCGGAACCCATCGCCCCCGACAACAAGCTGTTGACCTTGGATAATGTCGTCATCACACCCCACATCGGGAGTGCAGGGAACCGCGGACGCCGTGCCATGGCCATGTTGGCGGCCCGCAACCTGCTGGCGGGCATCGCGGGCCAACGCTTGGAGCGCTGCGCGAACCCCGAGGTTTACAGCTGACGCCCTAGGCGCACAGTCCCATCACGCCCGGCGTCCTCACTCACACCCATCGATAAAAGTGGTTCACCGGCCCGTGCCCTTGACCCACCGCGTAAGCATTCTGGATCGCCTCGGTAATGAAGTTCTTGGCCTGCACCACAGCATCCCACGGCTCCAACCCACTGGCCAAGCCCGCCGCAACAGCCGACGCGAAGGTGCATCCGGTGCCGTGTGTGTTCTTCGTATCGATTCTCGAGGCGTGCAACTCCCTGACTCCTTCTCCGTCGTAAAACAGGTCCGTTGCAGGGCCCTCAAGGTGCCCTCCCTTAACCACGACCACCTTTGGACCCATCCCAAGGATCGCCTCCGCGGCCTGCAAAGCCTCCTCGCGTCCTTGGATGGACATGCCGGTGAGCACCTCCGCTTCCGGGATATTCGGAGTGACTACGGTAGCTAGTGGCAACAATTGCGTCTTCAGGGCTTCCACGGCATCGGAGCGCAGCAGCGAGTCGCCGCTCTTTGCCACCATCACCGGGTCTACCACCAGCCTCTCCACGCCCGCCAACTTCAGCTCCCCCGCCACGGCATCGATTATGGCGCTGCTGGAAAGCATGCCCGTCTTCACAGCATTGGCCCCCATGTCGGACAAGACCGCTTGTATCTGGGCCGTGATCACATCGATGGGTATCTCGTGAACAGCAGTCACCTGCATCGTATTCTGAGCCGTTATGGCTGTGAGCACCGACGCACCATAGACCCCCAAGGCAGCAAAGGTCTTGAGGTCTGCCTGCACCCCAGCCCCGGCTCCGCTATCCGAGCCAGCGATGGTCATGGCGATGGGCCTGCGCGCCTCCCCTACCCCGGCCACGCTTCACCTCGGTACGGCATCTCCCAGAACATGTACTCGTACCTCATGGACCGGTGGAACACCTCCATCAATCGCTCACGGTCTGCCTCCACCGACTCGTCGATATCCTTGCGCATCGCGGCGACGATATCACGCATCGCCTCGCTGTCATGGATGTCAATCCACGCTTGGTAGTGGGGATTATCCGGCTTCTTACCCGCCGCGTTCAGGTCTTGTGCCCACTGCAGGTAGGGCCACTCAATGGCCAGCAATGCAGTTGCAATCTCCAGGTAGCTGCCCCCGAATGCGATTGATTTCAGGTACGCGCCATACGCCAGGGTGGTCGGCAGTGGCTGCAACGCATCCACATCCTCATCCGAAAGTCCCATGTCCCTGAAGACTTGCCGGAACAGCGCCTCCTCGCCGATGAGTCCTCCGTTCAGGAAAGCGCAGATGCTCCGCGCCGAATCAAAGTCCGGGCTCTTCGCCACGCCCAGACCCAACAGCTGCATCCAGTCCTTCAGGAAGAGGTAGTCCTGCTCGAAATAGACGCGGAACACGTTCTCAGGCAGGGTACCATCACCCAACTCGAGCACGAATGGATGCCTCACTGTCTGGTCCCACAATGGACCAACCTCAACCCTCAGATCATCACTCAGGGCCACGTCGCAACCTCCCGTGCTCTACGTCACCGCTTATCGCCACCTGCCTCACTCAACAAACTCGTTCGTAAACGCAGCACTCGCATCAAGCGGCTCATCCACGATCCCATTGTCGTACATCCACTGCGCGAATCCGGTCCACTTCTCCGACGTCTGCCAGCCGACCGGCGTGTCACCTTCCTTCCACAGCGGTGCTAGAAGTTCCGCCCCAGGACGATCAATCGCCTCATCCACATCCTCGCCTCCCAAGGCCAGCAGGTTGTCCACCGCTGCGTCGGGATCGTTAGCCGCCTCCTCATATCCTCTGATCAACGCCTTGACGAATCGGTGCACCACCTCGGGCCGCTCGTCCAGCGTATCCTCGTTGGTCACCACCACTAGCTCATAGAAGTCCGGCACACCCCACTGCTCCATCCGCAGGATCTCCACAGGGAAGCCTTCGTTCTCCATCTTGATCGACTCATAGCTGAAGTAGCACCCTATACATGCGTCGACCTGCTCACTGATGAGCGCGTCGGACAGGCCGAAACCCACATTCACCAGTTCCACCTCCTCAAGGCCGCCTGATACCCCATCGAACTTCAGCATCGTCTCCAACAATGGTTCGTTGATGGGTATCCCTGGATAACCAACCGCCTTGCCCGCCAAGTCACTGGGACGCGTAATCCCCGAAGCCTTGAGTGTCTGTACCGAGTTCAATGGGTGCTGCACCAAAGCGGCCACGGACACTACGGGCACACCCTGAGACCTAGCCAGCAACAGGTCCGGCTGGTAGTTGATACCGAAATCTGTGTCACCACCCGCGGCGACTATCTGCAAGATGGATGACGGGTCCGAAGGCGTGTATACATCGACCTCCAAATTCACGTCCTCGAAATACCCTTCCTCCAGCGCCGTGTACAAACCGGCGTGATTGGCATTCGGGAACCAGTCCAATGCCAGCCTCACCGACATCTGCTCAGGCTCATCCTCTCCACAGGCCGCCATTCCCAGAGTAAGGGCCAACAATATTCCCAACAGGGCCAGCCAAGTATTCCGAAGCATCCTCAGTCCCTCCTAGTCAAACTTACCTTGCCTGATCACTAAGAGCTCTCATTCCAGCCCTTTGTCCCGCTTCTCACTATGGTGCCAAGGCACTAATGCCCGCTCCAGCAGCCCCACCAGTACGAACATGCCCATCCCCAGCAGGCTGAACAGGAACGTCACCGCATACACCCTCTCGAACAGGAACTTGCCTTTCGAGAGCATCGCCAGATACCCCAGACCCTCACTCGAACCCACCCACTCCCCGATCACCGCCCCGATCACGCTGACAGTAGCCGCCAGCTTGAAACCCGAGAACATGAACGGCAGCGCATTCGGTATCTGCACCTTCGTAAACAGCTGCCAGCGGTTGGCCCCCATTGTCCGCATCAGGTTCAGCAGGTCCGGGTCAGTCGAGCGAAGGCCATCAGCCGTGTTGATCACCACCGGAAAGAAGGCGATAAGCGCCACCACAATGATCTTGTGCTCAATGCCGTACCCGACCCAGATGAGGAGCAGTGGGGCCATGATGATAATGGGGAAGGTCTCGGCCGCAATTATCACCGGATAGACCACTCGCCCAAGGGTCCGCGACAGGTTGATGATAGTCGCCAACACCAGCCCAACCGCCAACGCAGCCAGCAGACCCAACAGCATCTCCTGCACCGTAATCCACGTATGCGATGCCAGCAGACCCTTGCTGTGCCACAGCTCCTTGGCTACCTCCCACGGAGCGGGTAGCTTCCAGTGCGGTATGTCGTAGAAGACCACAACCCCTTGCCACAGAAGAACCAAGCCCGCAAGCATCAGCAACGAGACACCCCACCGCATTGACCCGCGTGCCAGACGTCGCGCGAGTGATGCCGCTACGCTGGCGGCGTCGGTTAGTTCGCCCGTCTCGCTCCTCCGTCCGATCCCTAGCGCCACGACGCCACCCCAGCCGTCACGGACTCCTCACGCAGACTTGTCAGCAAGTCCGCCTTGAGGTCGTTGAACCCCGGTTCAGTAATGGTGTGATAGGTCCGTGGACGAGGCAGTTCCACCTCCACCAGCCGTTTCACCCTCCCAGGCCGCCCGCTGAGGACGTATATTACGTCCGACAGCAGTATCGCCTCCTCCACGTCATGCGTAATCAGCACGATGGTCTTCCGCAGTTCGGCCCATACTCCCATCAGCCACTCCTGCATCTGCGAGCGGGTCAAAGCATCCAGGGCGCCAAAAGGTTCGTCCAGCAGCACCACGTCACGCTCAGCAAGGAAAGTGCGCAGGAAGGCAGCCCGCTGCCGCATACCGCCTGAAAGGGCTGACGGATAGTGCTTGGCGAACCCATCAAGGCCGAAGGGCTCCAGCAGGCCCTCAGCCCGCCGCCGCGCCTCCTTGCGAGGCATCCCGCGCACTTCAAGGGCCAGAATGGCGTTGTCCAACACCGTGCGCCACGGCATCAGCAGGTCCTTCTGCTGCATGTAAGCCACCATGCCGAGACGCTGCGGTGCAACTTCGCCGTCCAGTTCCACCGTACCGCTAGCTGGCTGGTCCAGACCGGCGATGATATTCAGGAGCGTCGTCTTGCCACAGCCACTGGGCCCGATTATTGAAACGAACTGCCCGTCTGTCACATGGAAGTCGACGCCTTCCAATACGGACAGTCGATGCTGCCCGGATGAGAAGTGCTTCCCGACACCACGGAGTGAGATGCGGGGGGCCGCTTGCATGTCAGTGGCCTGGCCCAACAAAAAAGCCGCCCGTCCTGAGAACGGCGGCTGATAAAAGAACAGGGCATTTACCCATGGCGCATTCCCTCCGCTGGCATTACCCAGATCAGGTTCATAAGGGTCGCCCCAACACTGGGGGCCTCTCAGCCTGGCTCCACCAAGCTCCCCTATGGTCCTCACCAATAGCTTGTCCCTGAAAGTGTACCTGCGCTAACGCCGGGGTGTCAATCAAGCTGCGCTATAATTGGAACCGCTTGGAGTTGCAACGAATAAGGAGACACATGGCCGAGGAGAAGGGCCGCGATTTCGTAAAGTACACCTTTTTCAAGCTGGACCCTGCATGGGGCCAGCGCAGCGCACCCGAAAGAGAGCGAGACAAGGAGGAATTGACCACAGTGGTGGAGGAGCTTTCATCCGCCATGCTGGTCAACAGCTACAGCCTGACGGCCACCCGCGGCGATGTCGACTTCATGCTTTGGAAGGTCAGCCCGTCGATGGAGATGCTCGAAAGTCTCTTGGGAGGCATACGTCGCACCACGATAGGCGGCTATCTCCATACCCCCTACTCCTACTTCGCCCTCACTCATCCCTCCCCCTACGTCAGCGAACACACCCACCCAGGCCAGGAGTTGACCGGGGCCATCCAGCCACTGGAACGCCCCTACCTCTTCATCTATCCCTTCACCAAGACCCACCAGTGGTACCAGTTGTCCCGCGAAGAACGCCAACGCCTGATGAACGAGCACTTCACCATCGGGCACCGCTTCCCCACCATCAAGATTCACACTACCTACTCCTTCGGCCTCGACGACCAGGAGTTCGTCCTAGGCTTCGAAGGCGATAACCCTTCCGACTTCCTCGAGCTAGTCATGGCCCTGCGCCACCAAGAGCAGCGCCCCTACACCCAGCGGGACACCCCCATCTTCACCTGCCTCCACAAACCCCTGCGAGAATGCCTCGACCTCCTCGGCTAAACTCCACACCAACCCCCTCCAAATGAATAAGCCCTCGGCCCTCCATAGAGGGTCGAGGGCTTATGACGGCCCCGAGAGTCCTGATGATGACCCCCTACCTGTGGAACAGGTTCAGCGCAGACCCAGCCCGGAACCACTCCAACTGCGACTCCCCATAGGAATGGTTCAGCTCCAGCGTCTCTTCGCTCCCATCGGAATGGCGCACCACGCAACTCACCGGCTTCCCCGCTGCCATCTCGCTCAGCCCGACCAAGCTTATCCGGTCGTCCTCTCGTATCCGGTCATAGTGCGATGGGTCCTGGAAAGTGAGCGCCAGCAGCCCCTGCTTCTTCAAATTGCTCTCGTGGATACGTGCAAAGCTCCGGACAATGACAGCAGCCCCTCCCAGCAACCGCGGGCAAAGCGCCGCGTGCTCACGGCTGCTGCCCTCTCCATAGTTGTGGTCCCCCACCACCACCCACTTGATCCCGCGAGTTTGGTAGTCCCGCGCGATGGCGGAGATGCTCTGCGATGTCTCCCCACTCACCACGTTCGTTCCCTTGCCCGCCTCGCCCGTGTAGGCATTGGTGGCCCCCATGAACATGTTGTCGCTGAACCGGTTCAGGTGCCCCCGGAAGCGCAGCCAGTATCCCGCCGGAGATATGTGGTCGGTCGTGGTCTTGCCTTGCGTCTTCATCAGCACCGGCATGTCGTTAAGGTCATTGCCGTCCCAAGCAGGCCAAGGCTGCATCAGTTGCAATCGCTCGCTGTTCGGGTCAACGCTCAACTCGATGCCCGAACCGTCCTCCGGCGGAGCCTCGTAGGACGACGCCCCTGTTGCGAAGTTCTGCGCCGGCACCTCCGGCGCAGATTTAGGTACCTCCAAGGCAAAGGGCTGTCCGTCAGCCCCGGTCAACGTATCCGTCATCGGGTTGAAGGAGATGCGGCCCGCCAGTGCCATCGCCGTCACTACTTCAGGGCTCCCAATGAAGTTCATGGTGGTGGGCTGTCCATCATTCCGTGCCGGGAAGTTACGGTTGTACGACGTCACGATCGTATTGGGCTGCGCCGACTGCTCCTGTGAGCGCCTCCACTGCCCGATGCATGGGCCACAGGCATTAGCCAGGACAGCCCCATCAATATCCTGCAGCGACTGCATCTGCCCGTCCCGCTCAATGGTTGCCCGCACCCCTTCTGAACCCGGAGTGATGAGGAAAGGAACCGCCGACCTGAGTCCATGCCTCTTCGCCTGCTCCGCCACATCAGCAGCCCGGCTCATGTCCTCATACGAGGAGTTGGTGCACGACCCGATCAGAGCCGTCGATATCTCATCAATGAACTCCCCGTTCTCATGCACCTCTCGCGCAAGCTGCGAAATCGGACGAGCCCGGTCAGGCGAGTGCGGCCCCACCAGATGCGGCTCCAGCTTCGACAGGTCGATCTCCACCACGCGGTCGTAGTACCGCTCGGGATCAGCCTCGCACTCAGGGTCTGCTCGCAGAATATGAGAATACCGTTCAGCCAACCCAACCAAGTCACCCCGGTGCGTAGCCCTCAGATAACGCGCCATTCGCTCGTCATACGGGAACACCGACGTGGTCGCCCCAAGCTCGGCCCCCATATTGGTGATGGTCGCCTTTCCCGTGGCGCTTATCGAAGAAGTCCCCGGCCCGAAGTACTCAATAATCGCATTCGTCCCGCCCGACACCGTAAGCAGCCCCGCTAGGTAGAGGATCACGTCCTTGGGCGCCGTCCAACCGCTCATCTCGCCCGTCAGGCGCACCCCGACATATCGCGGGTACAATACTTCCCAAGGTAGCCCTGCCATCACCTCCACCGCATCCGCGCCACCCACACCCACCGAAATGGACCCCAAGCCACCACCGTTCGGCGTATGCGAGTCCGTCCCGATCATCAACTGCCCCGGAAACGCATACTGCTCCAATGCCACCTGGTGAATGATCCCAGCCCCCGGGCCCCAGAACCCCACTCCATATTTCGCCGCCGCCGACCGCAGGAAGTTGTACACCTCCTGATTCTCCCCCAGCGATTCCCGCAGGTCCGAGGTCCCCTCCACCCTAGCCTGTATCAGATGGTCGCAATGCACCGTCGTAGGCACTGCCGTCGACGTCCGTCGCGTCTGCATGAACTGCAGCATCGCCGTCTGCCCTAGCACATCTTGCAATATCACCCGGTCAGGACGCAGGAACACATACGTCTGACCCCGCACCAAGTCCGTCGTATTCGGGTCGTCCAGGTGGGAGAGAACTATCTTGTCCGCCAGACCCAAGGGCCTGCCCAGATTGGCCCGAACCGTACTCAGGTTGCGGTCCATCCGCTCATATGCGTTCGATACAAATTCAGGGGTGGACTCAATGACAGGCATGACTCGACTCTCCTTCAGCAGATGGCACGGCCCTATATGCTGTGCCAATATCGGCCCAAGCATAACATAGCGAAACCTTCGAGGGCTGAAGCCCTCAAAGGTTTCTGGTAGGAGCCTCTCCTGATACCCCAGCGATGGGGCGGAAAGACCTAGAGGTGGGTCTTCAGGCTCGAGAGGTCTTTGTTCTTGAAGTAGTCGTAGTTCAGCGGCGTGAAGCTGGCGTACTCGCCCGGGACCGCGTCCTCGGCGAATATGGCCGTCACCGGGCACACCGGCTCGCAGGCAGCGCAGTCGATGCACTCATCAGGGTTTATGTAAAACATCTGGTCTTCGTCGGTGGTGTAAATGCAGTCTACGGGACATACGTCAGTGCAGGCCCCGTCCTTTACTCCGACACAGGGCTCCGTGATGATGTACGTCATGTCTCCCCCTTTCCAAACAAGCCCACACAGGTTCCGTTCCAACGGGAGATTATAGGCGCAATGCGTCGCCCTTGCAACGCATCAAAGTACAATATCAGTGTACAATATCAGTTCGGAAGGCCAGTACTCCCAGAGAGGGTAGCCATGCGATCTGCGGAATGGTACTGAGCGACCCAGAAGGTCCGTGTCGCCTAGACCCCGGTTCCATAAATGATGATAATGGGGTGCTCTGCTGGCTCTTCCTCAGCGCACCTCCCCAGCCCTCCGTGTTGCCCGCCTACATCCCCTTTGCTAGAATCCCGTCAGATTCACACCTTAAGTGACCTACCAACTCTCAAGAGGAGGCAAGCATGCCCAACTTCTGGGAATCCACCACCGTCAACGGCGAGGACATGGGTCTCTATGTCAGCGTCCCACAAGGCGACGGGCCCTTCCCTGCTGTCATCGTCATCCAGCACCAAGGCGGCGTTGACGACTTCATCCAGGAGATGACCCAGCGCATGTCCGACGCGGGCTACGCCGGCGTTGCCCCCGTCCTCTACCACCGCGACCCAGCCGACTCCGTGGACGACGCGCCCACCCGCCGCGGACGCCTGAGAGACAACAATCTCATCGCCGACGTTCTGGCCACCATGGACTTCCTCCGCGCCCACCCCGGCATCGACAGCGACCACATTGGCATCGTGGGCTACTGCATGGGAGGACGTGTGGTCTACCTCATGGCCTCTGCCATGCCCGGCCTCAAGGCTGCCGTCAGCTACTACGGCGGCAACACCATGCTCTCTTGGGGCGACGGCCCAACACCCTTCGACCGCATTCCCGATATACACTGCCCCGTCCTCGGCCACTACGGCGCCATCGACGCCAATCCCTCCGTGGACGACAGGGACAAGATCGACGCCGAGATGAAGAAACACGGCAAGTCCCACGAGATTTACACCTATCCCAACGCCGACCACGGGTTCATGAACCGCCGCGGGCCCCGCTACAACGAAGAGGGCGACAATGCCTCTTGGCCCCGCACCCTCGACTTCTTCGCCCGCACCCTCCAAGCCGCCCCCGTAGCGGCCGACAACTAAGCGACAACAAAACACGCAAGCTAAGGAGTTAACTGAATGGCTGAAAAGTGGGAAAACCTCCAGGTAAACGGCGCAACCATGCGAGCCTTCGTCTGCACCCCCGACGGCCCCGGCCCTCACCCGGCCATGGTCGTCATCCAGCACGCCGGTGGTGTCGACAACTTCATCCAGGACATGACTCGGCGCTCCGCTGAAGCCGGCTACACCTCCATCGCCCCCGACCTCTATCACCGCGAGGACCCCAACTCCACCGACGACGGCATGACCAAGCTCGGCCGCCTGCAGGACACCAACATCGTGGCCGACGTCAACGCCGCCCTCGCCTACATCCGTGCCAATGGCGTAGCCAACGGCAGCATCGGCATCATCGGCTACTGCATGGGCGGCCGAGTCGCCTTCCAGATGGCCGGCCAGAACCCCGACGACTTCAAGGCCTCCGTGCCCTTCTACGGTGGCAACACCATGACCCGCTGGGGCAGCGATGCCGGGCCCACCCCCTTCGACCTCCTGAAGAACATCAAGTGCCCGGTGCTGGGTTTCTTCGGCGAAGACGACGGCAACCCCTCGCCTGAAGACATGCTGAAGATCGCAGCCGAACTCACTGCCAACAGCATACCCCACGAGTTCCACATGTACTCCCAGACAGGCCACGCCTACATGGACCACACCAACCCCAACAGGTACGTGGAGAACTCGGCCCTGGCCTCCTGGCCCATCACCGTAGCCTTCCTCCAGAAGACCCTCGGCAGAGTCGCCGCTGGGGCCAGATAGCCCAAGCCCAGTTGGAACCAAGATTCAGCGGGCCCCATGGACACGCTCCAGGGGCCCGCTCAAGCGTCAGCTACCCACTACCTACAAGTGACAGGAGGACCTCAATGCCCAAGAAGACAATCACCAGCAGCAAGCTCGCCCCCAGCAGAGGCGTATTCGGCCACGGCACCCGCGCCGGCAATATGGTCTACGTCTCCGGTCAGGTCGCCTTCAACGCCCAGCAGGAAATCGTCGGCGTCGGCGACATCAAGGCCCAGACCAAGCAGGTCATGGAGAACATCAAGGCCGTCTTGGACGAGGAAGGCGCCACCTTCGACGACGTCGTCAAGGTCACAGCCTTCATCACCGACATGGGCCACTTCCCCCAGATCCACGAGGTGCGCCGCGAGTACTTCAACTCCGACAGCTATCCCGCCAGCACCATGGTCGAAGTCCGCGCCCTAGCCCACCCCGACCTCCTAATCGAAATAGAAGCCGTCGCCATCGTTTAGCCCTGCCTCACTTATCGGCGTCTTCCTCTCCCATCGCCGGGAGAGACGAACGTACATGACGACTGACACCACTACCAAAACCGACAAGCGACTGACCAAGCGACGCAAGGCCCGCTACGGCATGACCGTCAGCGGCAAAAGCGCCAAGCTCCATCATGCCCTGTCCCTGCGACGCGCCCTGAGCAAACGCGTCCAGAAAGCCCTCCAACGCTCCAAGTCAACGAGGAAGAAAAGCGAAGCTGGCTCCTGATGCCTGAAGACACAGCAGACGACAGACCCCGCTGCCACTGGTGCGCTGGCGACCCGGAGATGACCGCCTACCACGACGAAGAATGGGGCGCCCCCATCTCCGGCGACGACGAATACCTCGAGCACATGCTCCTCGAGGTATTCCAAGCCGGCCTCAGTTGGCGCACCATCCTCCACAAGAGGCCAGCTTTCCGCCAAGCCTTCCACGACTTCTCCGTGGACAGGGTCGCCTCCTACGGCCCGGACGACATCGCCCGTCTCCTCGGTGACGCAGGCATCGTCCGGCACCGCGCCAAGATCGAGGCATCCATAGAAAACGCCCGGCGCTTCCAGCAGATTCGCGAGAGCCACGGCTCCTTTCACAACTACCTCAGCGGCCTCGTCAGCAACCCCGACGCCTTGCGTGCCGAGTTGCGAAAGCGCTTCCTCTTCATGGGCCCCAAGATCGCCGGCAGCTTCCTCGAAAGCGTCGGGCGCATTCCCCCACCCCATCAACCCGGCTGCTGGCGCGCCGTCTCAGGCTAACCCAACCACCCCGCAAGTAGAGTCAGGAGGAACACCGATGGCAGACACAGCCGATGTAGTAGTAGTGGGCGCAGGCATCATCGGGTGCGCCACCGCCTACTACCTCTCCCGTGAGGGCGCAAAGGTCCGCATGCTCGACATGGATGCCATCGGCAGCGGCGCATCCGCCCACGCCACCGGCTTTCTCAGCCTCCTCGGCACCGAATTCCCCCAAGGCGCGCCTTGGCGATTCGGCCTCGAGGGCTACCGCATGTTCGTAGAGACCGTCCCCCAACTCGAGGAGCAAACAGGTATGGACCTCCTCTGGCAGGAGCCAGGCGGCCTCCGCCTCGCCTTGGAAGAAGAAGAGATCGGCATGATCAAGGAGGGGATGGCCTGGCAGGCCAATGACACCCCCATCGAGTGGATCGGACCCGAGGACGTCCGGCAAATCGAACCCCGCCTCACCCCCAACGTCCTCGGGGCAGCCTACCAGCCCAAACTGGCCCAACTCGACAGCTACCGCCTCACCCTAGCCCTCGGCCGTGCCGCCGAACTCAACGGCACCGAGTCCATGCAGCGCCGCGTCATGGGCCTTGTCAAAGAAGGCAGCCGTGTCACCGGCGTGAAGCTCGAGAGAGAAGAAGTCCACTGCGGCACCGTCGTCCTCGCCATGGGTGCCTGGAGTTCCGAGTCTACATCCTGGCTCGATTTCCCCGTGCCCGTAACCTACCTCAAGGGCGAACGCCTCATGCTCCGCTACGACGGCCAGCCCCTCCCTGTGCTCATCAGCTCACCCAAGCGCGGCCACATGATCAGCCGCAGGGACGGCTTCCTCAGCGTGGGCAGCACCCGCGGCCGCGACTACGACAAGGACAACCTCTTCAGAGGCATGGAGTTCGACCGCCAGCCCAGCGAAAAAGCCCGCATGGACATCATGGGCTGGGCCACCGACGTTTTCCCAGACTTGGAAAATGCTGAACTCGTCGAGCAACTCGCTGGCTCCCGCCCCCTTAGCCCCGACCGCCTGCCCATCATCGGCCCCGTCCCCGGCACCGACGGCGTCATGCTAGCCACGGGCCACACCACCAAGGGCATCCACCTGTCTCTCGTCACCGGCAAAGCCTTGGCCGACCGCATCTTCCGCGGCCACGCCGACCTGCCCGTCGACATGACCGCCTTCCTCCCCGACCGCTTCGCCAACACCCCCGCACCCGACTTCCAAGCCAGCGGCCAGGACGTAGAGGAGTAGCACCGAATTCCCTTCCCCCTCCAGGAGGAAGGGATAGGAAGCCTGTGAAAGGTCAGGCTGGCTCGAAGCCCCTACAGTCCCAGCGCCGCCAGCCCCACCCGGGCGATATCCTCGTCCTCTTTACCCGTGGGCAATCCACCGACACCGATGCCACCCAGCAGAGCCCCCGTCTCCGGGTCATTGATGACCAGCCCACCCTGTATATCAATAAGCTGCGGGTCACCGAAAGCGGAGATAGGCCGCCCCTGCGCCTTCAACTGCTCCACCAGCACACCCGTATCCGCCCGCCTCATCGCCGACGTGTACGCCTTGCGTATTGCAAACGTCGGACGGTGACACCCGTCCATCCTGGCGTAAGCCAGCAGGTTCCCAACGTCGTCCACAATCGCCATGTCCACCTTGCGACGGTTCGTGTCCCTGTTGTAGTCCTCCACCATCGCATCAATGGCCCTCTGGCACTGGTCCAGACTCAACATCGACTTCGTATACATTCTTTCTCCTCCTTTGGAGTCATCCCGCTTGCCCTTCCCCCTTCCGCTAGACCCTTGCAATCCTCCGTCATACCGGCGGAGGCCGGTATCCAGAGAGCGTGCGCAGAGCGAAGGATGGCTTGTAATGCAGCTACCCTGACCCTTCCCCGCATACTAGAAGGGAGGTTGGTACGGCGACACTCCCACTACGTCTCTATCGGAGTATCTTCCCTATTCCCCCACTCTCGGAATGACCCGTCATAGTTCCGCACCTTCTCATATCCGAGAAGTTTGAGTACCAATGTTCCGTTCGACGAACGGATCCCACCCTGTCAATGAGGGACTATGGTCTTGTCTCGCGTTATCCCCTTTTCCTCCAGCATTCGGCGCAGCTCGGCAGGCGACTTCAACTCGTGCGTCTCGGGGTCATGCAGGTTCAGCCACTCCAAGTACGCCGCCCCCGGAATGTGTCCACCCCGCTTGTTGCCCCGCATCTCCTCGCCGGTGTACTCCTGTATGCTCCGCACGTCCCAAGGCACCACATCCGGCTTGTTGTGCTCCTCGATAAGTTGGTCGCCGTTGATGTGGATGGAAGGGTCGGGAGTGGCAGTGAATTTGGCCCCCGCCCTAGCTTGAGTCCGCTGGAAGCTCACGGGCCTCCCCTCGTTCACCCACTTCCGCCAGCCGCCATTCAGTACCTTCACGTTCGTCTGCCCGTAGTAGTTCAAGCACCACCACAGTCGCGCTGCAGTCAGGCCGCCCACGCTGTCGTAGGTCACCACCAGACTGTCGTCGCCGATGCCCAAGCCCTCCGCCATCGCGGCAAACTTGTCCGGCGACAGGATGAACGTGCGGTCTGTATCGGGGTCCTTCTCAAAGTTGTCAGGCACCAGCACTGCCCCCGGTATGTGGCCCCGCGAATACCCCGCAGCCACATCCGTGTCCACCACCACCAGATTCGGGTCGTTCAAATGTTCAGCCAGCCAAGCCGTATCGGCCAGCAGTTCAGGATGCGCAAAGCCTTCCTGTGCCATAGGCACACCTCCCATCGCAACTTGGAGCGACGCCATTCTATAGCCCCCTCAAAACAAGGGTCAACGAACCGCCTCCTCAGCCCTCCTCACCGCTCCCCCTTGTGACACCCACCCCCTTGACATGATACACACATTAGTTCTATACTCCACCCACTGAGCACACAGGGGACCGCCTGCCCCGGATCCCGGTCCGGGGACCCCTACAGGACATCCCTGCGCGTCCTTTTTCGCCCAGAATCTCGCCCGAATCTCTTGGAAGGCAACACCCATGCAGACCCATCCCAACCCGAAAATCCGGCACTGTCGAATCACCTCCTCAGCGACAACCCACCGTCCCGACGGGGCAGGAACCCACCGTCCTCCCTCGCCCAAAAACATCCCATTCAGGCAAGCCCTCCAAAATGTCACACTGTGACATCCCGCCAGCTACGAAAGTGTCACAAATGTCACAAATCCCAAGAATCTGTGACATCCCCAGATACGAAAAAATGTCACACTTTTCGCGTATCTGGCCAGCTAGCACAATGTCACAAATGTCACACTTTTCAGCTACAAAAACGCTTTTTTAGCTACGATCGCTGTGACATTGTGACATTCCCCACACCTGAACCGCCCCCCTGACCCGGCGCTTTCCCTTGTCTGATATACTCTTATCCGCAACTTCCCAGCTAGGCGAAACCCCACGATGAGGAGGCCCCACCATGGCGACCACCGTAGGCTCCGGCACCCTGACTTTTGAGTTCGTAGACAACTGGGCCAAGATCCCTGAGGACTGGCACCTCATGGACGTCGCCGGCGTAGCCGTCGACTCCAAGGACAACGTCTACCTGTTCAACCGTGGCGAGCATCCCATCATCGTCCTCGACCGCGACGGCAACCTCCTCCGCACCTGGGGCGAGGGCGCCTTCAGCGCCCGGCCCCACGGCCTTCACATCGCCCCCGACGACTCCGTCTTCTGCATCGACGACGGCTTCCATGTCGTCCGCAAGTACGACACCGAGGGCAAGCTCCTCATGACCCTCGGCACCGACAATCAGCCATCCGCCAAGTGGGGAGGCGAGCCCTTCAACCGTCCCACCCACTGCGCCGTCTCCGCCAAGACCGGCAACATCTACGTCTCCGACGGCTACGGCAACGCCCGTGTCCACAAATACGCCCCCGACGGACGCCACCTCCTCTCCTGGGGTGAGCCCGGCATCGACCCAGGCCAGTTCATCCGCCCACACAACGTCGTCATAGACGCCGACGACAACATCTACATAGCCGACCGCGAAGCCCACCGCGTCCAGGTCTTCGACGCCAACGGCAAGTACATCACCATGTGGAGCAACATCCACCGCCCCGACGGCATCTGCCTCGACAACGAGGGCAACTTCTTCGTCGGCGAGCTTAACGGCATGGGCGGTGTCGACGACGCCCCCAACATGGGCCACCGCGTCACCATCTACAACCTCAGTGGCGAGCGCATCGGCCTATTCGGCACCCCCGACGAGGGCGAGGGCCCCGGCCAGTTCATCGCTCCCCACGGCACCGCCACCGACTCCCGCGGTGACCTCTATGTCGGCGAAGTCTCCTTCACCATCCGCGGTAAACACATGGACCCGCCCCAGGAACTGCGCTGCTTCCAGAAATATGCCAGAGTCCGCTAGAAACAGGCAGTCCCCCAACCAGGACGAGATGAAAGCAGGAAGAGAATCATGACGACCAAGTATATCGGCCAGCGAATGAAGCGCTTTGAGGACCCACCCCTCCTGATAGGAGAAGGCTCCTATGTCGACGACAAAAAGCTGCCCGACATGCTGCACTGTTACTTCCTGCGCAGTCCCATAGCCCACGCTCGCATCCGGTCCATCGACACCTCTGAAGCCTTGGCCATGGACGGAGTGGAGGCGGTCTTTACCAACACCGACGTTGGCCATCTCAGAAGGCTGCAGTCCTTCGAGATCGAGGGCCACGATATGAACCTTCCCCTTCACCCCATCCTGGCCGACGATCGGGTCTGCTACGTGGGCCAGACCATCGCTCTCGTGGCCGCCCGTGACCGGTATCTGGCACGGGACGCCGCCGAGCGCATCAAAATCGACTACGAGCCTCTCCCGGTTGTCACCGACCCTGTGGCCGCCGTCGAAGAGGGGGCCACACTGGTCCATGAACACTTGGGCACCAATGCCCCCATGGAGGTGGCCCTTGGCAACAGCGCCGCCGAAATGGACGCCGCCAAGGCCCAAGCCCACACGGTCGTCCGACAGTCCTACCACATACAGCGCATCACCGCGGCCCCCATGGAAGGGCGGGCCGTGCTCGCCATATACGATGATAGCGTGGACCACCTCACCTTCTACACCTCCACCCAGGTCCCTCACATCGTCCAGGAAGAGTTGGGCAGATGCCTCGACCGCCCCAAGGAGTCCATACGCGTGATAGCTCCCGACGTCGGTGGCGGCTTCGGCCAGAAGGGTGACCCCTTCCCCGAAGAGATAGCAATGGCCCACATGGCCATCACCCTCAAGAAGCCCATCAAGTGGGTGGAAACGCGTTCCGAGAACATGGCAGCCTCCCAAGCCCGCGGCTACCACACCGAGGCGGAAGCGGCCGTGGACGCCGACGGCAGACTCCTTGGCGTGCATGTCCGGGCCATTGCCGATGTGGGTGCCTTCTTCATCGGCACCACCGTGGTGCCTCCCTACAACAGCCTGCACCGCACCATCGGCCCCTACAAGGCCCCCATCGTTCAAATGGAGGTGATGGCGGTCACCACCAACAAGCCCACCACCTCCCCCTACCGTGGCGCAGGCGGTCCGGAGGGGGCCTTCGCCATGGAGCGCACCATGGACCTCATCGCCAAGGAGTTGGGGATGGACCCCATAGATGTCCGTCGCATAAACATGCTGTCGCCCGATGCCTTTCCCTATACCACTCCCACCGGCTACACCTACGATTCCGGAAACTTCTCCCCCGCCCTAGATCAAGCCCTGCAACTGGCCGACTATGCCGGACTGCGCGAGCAGCAGCGCAATCGCGACCCCAACGGACCGCTGATGGGAGTGGGCATCTCCACATTTATGAAAGCCACGGGAGGCTTGGGCCCCATGCGCGACGGCAACGCCCGCGTGGAGGTCGACCCCGACGGCGCAGTCCGCGTCTACACCGAGGTCTCGCCCCACGGCCAAGGCCAGGAGACATCCTTCGCCCAAGTGACCGCTGAAGTCTTGGGCATCACCCCTGCCCAAGTGAAGGTTCACCACGGAGACACCGACACGGCTCCCTTCGGATGGGGATCCATTGCCAGCCGGGGCACACCTGCAGGAGGGTCAGCCATATACGAAGCATCCCTGCAGACTCGTGCTCATTTGGCCCAGATTGCATCGGACCTCTTGGAGTGCCCAGCCGAGGCGGTCCAGTTCTCCGATGGCCGCGCCCACAACCAGAACAACCCCGACCAGAGCGTCACCTTCGAGCAGGTGACCTCCAACCTCGACCCAGGCACAAATTTCCCAGCCACCTACAGCCTGCCCCTCAACCCCTTCGCCTTTGGTGCCCACATCGTGGCCGTGGAGATAGACCGGGATACAGGCGAGATCAGCTTCCTGAAATATGCCACGGTGCAAGACTGTGGCACTCAGCTCAACCCCATGCTCGTGGAAGCACAGGTTGAAGGCTCCATCGCCCAAGGTCTGGGACAAGCCCTCATGGAAGAGCATGCCCATTCCCCTGACGGCCAGCCCCTGAACGGCACCTTCCTTGACTACGCCATGCCCACCGCCGAGGATATGCCACCCCTGGACCAAGGCTTCCAGCAGACCCCATCCCCAGCCAACCCGCTGGGAGTGAAGGGCATCGGCGAGGTGGCCACAGTCGGCGCCCCGCCAGCCATCGCAGGCGCCATAGTAGACGCCCTATCCCGGGCAGGAGTCAGCCACATCGACACACCCATCACCTCCCAGAAGGTGTGGCAAGCCCTCCAGCAAGCTGGAGAGATGCAATAAATGGCCGCCAACTACTGTCCAAGATGTGGCAACGCGCTGACCGCCGGTGTCGCCTTCTGTCCGGCCTGTGGCGCAGCACAGAGCCCCACCAGCAGCGTATCGACAGGTGGGGCAAGCTGCCCAAACTGCGGGAGAGCGAACGCCGAAGGGGCGTTGCTATGCGCAGGTTGCGAGCAATTCCTCATGGCCCCGCCGGGCGTCCGCGTCGCTGGCTTGGGACGCCGGGTGGCCGCTTATCTCCTGGATATAGTCCTGTTCCCGCGTCTTCTGGTTATCGGTTGGGTAATTTGGGCGTTGATAATATTCGGACGCGGTCAAACTCCCGCCAAGCAGTTGCTTGGCATCCGCGTCGTTCGCGCCGACGGAACGTGGTCCGATTGGGGTTGGACCCTCCTCCGCGAATTCGGCATCAAAATCCTTGTGGGCAACATCATAGCGGCTGCCCTAGGTGGGATTGGCCTTATCGTATATCTGGCCAACCTCCTATGGGCCTTCTGGGACAAGGACCGCCAAACCCTCCACGACAAGATCATGAAGACGGTCGTCATCGACGACCGGGCCTATCGCCAAGCCACCACGGAGGAGCAGCGACCCGAGTTTTAGCCTCCGATGCGCCCGTTGTAGGATCGCAAGTAGGGTTAACCTTAGGAGACCATCATGGGTGTATTCACTTGGCCAATGCGCATTGCCAATCTCGACAGTGGGGACGCACGCGACATGGAAGCAGTGGTGGACACCGGCACTAGCTTCAGTATCGTTCCAGCCCGCGTTCTGCGAGATTTGGGAATGCCCCGACTCGCAAGTGTGTCTTCTATTTGGCTGACGACCGCCCCGTGGAATGGGACGTGGGCGAAGCACGGACCACAGTGGACGGGATATCGGGAGTAACCCCGGTGATTTTCGGTGAAGACGACGCCGAGCCTCTGCTGGGCGCCGTCACTCTCCAGATACTCCAGCTTGGGGTTGACCCCTCAGCAGAGAGGCTAGTGCCCCGGCGCTCCCGGTTCTAAGGCTACCCCCTCGAATCTTCAAAACGATCCCCAACAGCCAACCCCAATTCACTCGCTAACTGCGCTCCAGCCACCTTCTGCCCGCCAACCAAGCGCGCCCTCTGCACTAGCAACGAACCTCCGTTCACCGCCACTCGCAACCCCTCGTCGGAAACCCTTAGCAGTTGCCCTGGCTCACCGGCCTCATCACTGGCAATAAATCTGCTTTCAAAGAATTCTACCTGCTGTCCCTTGATGCTCGTGGATGCCCCAGGGGCGGGAGTGGACCCTCGCACCAAGTCATACACCTGCTGGCCCCGTTTGGACCAGTCGATCGCCGCATGCTCCCCTTTGAATATGGGCTCATAGGTAGCCAGCCACTCATCCTGCGCCAGCTTGGGGGCCGCTCCCTGCTCCACCAGTTCCACCGATTCCACCATCGCATCAACACCGAGGGGGAACAACTTGTCGAAGTAGAGGGTGCCTACAGTGTCGTCGGGTTCGATAGCAGCTTCCTTTTGAAGCAGGACGGGACCGGTGTCGATGCCCTTATCCGGCCAGAAGATAGTCAGCCCAGTCTTAGTTTCCCCCATGACAATGGCCCAGTTGATGGCGCTGGCCCCCCGGTGAAGAGGCAGAAGCGACGGGTGGTATTGGATGGTCCCCAGCTTGGGCTCCTCCAGCACCTTCTCCGGCAGAATATCCGTGACAAACGCCATGACGCCCAGGTCGGGCTGCCAGTCGGCAAACTGGTTGTACGTGTCCTCGTTACGCAACTCGCGTGTGGGCAGCCAGGGTATGTCTGAAGCCTCCGCCAATGTCTTCAGCGGGTCTGAGCGGCCTCCCCTGTCGGGAGGCGTGGAGACCCCCACCACTTCCTTCCCTGCCTCCAATAACCGCTTCAACACGGACTCTCCAAATGCTGCCTGACCAATGAGGACGATACGCATGTCTGGGCCATCTCCTGACTAGGTATGCGAGACTATCTATGCGAGGTCATGTTAGGCGGGCTGCCCCGAGATGGTCAACCGACGTCAATCGCATTTGACACCCCGCCGACGCCGGTGCTACGGTGGCGCCACCTAGCACCCTCTCTTTGCGGCGCCCCTTTTCGGCGACGGCATTTGGGCGAAGGAGGCCCCCTTGTCCAAGGGTAAGAACAGCGACTACAACTACGGTGAGTTCTACAAGGAAATCAAGCTCATCCACGACCTGAGCGTCCCCAAGGAAGATCAGGACTGGGTTCTCACCCACCCCAAGAATGCGACCCCCCACGAGGTGGTGCTGTATCTCGGCTGCAACGTGCTGCGTACCTCCCACATGATTCGTACCGTCTATGACATTTTCAAGATGTTGAATGTGGACTTCGTCGCCGTTGGGGGGGGTTCCTTCTGCTGCGGCAGCCCTTACATCCGCGAGGGTGACATGGAGGTAGCCCAGGACGTCAATCAGCACACCGTGGACTCCTTCATGAAGTTCCAGCCAGAGCGGGTCGTGATGTGGTGTCCCTCCTGCCTCCACAACTACGACGATGTGATGGACACCGAGCAGCCCTACATGAAGCAGCATGTCAGCCAGTTCCTTGTGGAAAAGCTTAAGGAGCTTAACTTCGTCCAGGAAGTGCCTCTTAAGGTCGCTATGCACTATCACAACTCCAATCAGACACGTCGCGACGAGGCCGAAGCAGCCCGCTTGCTGTTCGAGGCCCTTCCTGGCTGCGAGTACATCGACATCGGCTCTGACGAGCGCCTCAGCCGCCACTGCACTGCCGAAGTGCAGGCCAATCTCGGCCCCGGTGGGTGGGACGGCATCATAGACTCCCAGCTCGACGCAGCGGTGGAACAGGGCGCGACTACCTTTGCCACCCTCTACCACGGTTGCCAGCGGTTGATATGCCCCAAGGAAGATGACCGTCCCATTCCCATTGAGCACTACCTGACGGTGTTCGCCCGCGGCCTCGGCATCGAGTACACCGACCAGTACAAGCAGTGGAAGCTTTGGAAGGACCCATCCAAGGTACTGGCAGACATGGCCCCCTGCATGCTGGTGAACAACATCGACCCTGCCAAGGCCCAGGAGATGGTGGCCCGCAACTTCGCGTCCTAGCGGCCCGCCAGTCTCGCTGGTATCTGGAACTCGAGACCGGTTGTAGCTGGGAATGATGTTTTTGCAGCTGTAACTGCTAGACGTTCTCGTGTAATTTTCCTTTCTTTGTAGCTGGGGTGAGACCACTGGCGTAGCTATAACTCGTTTTGTCATATCTGCAAGAGCTCATTGGTCTCATCGGCCGTAGCTGGGTAGATAGGGGACTGGTGGTCCGATTTGCAGTACCCAGTGCAACGTTGACGTAATTTCCTGGAATTTCGGCCCTTTTGTGCTCATTTTGTCTCATTGAGAGATTGGGCTAGCTACGGCGGTGCCTCGCATGTTGCAGACTGGTCGTAGCTGGCACGAGTTTTTTCGTAGCTAATTCCTCTGCAATTTCTGCAATGGCCGTGGGTAGCCTGTGTGTGGAGCCAGCCTGCAAGCCGGGGTTGATACGTGTCGCTTCGGATTCCGATGGCCGGGCCTCCTTAAGAGAGTGTTGGGCGAAGAAAACGCGCTGGGGTCGACTTATCAGGGTCCCCGTATCGGGGTCAGGGACAGGCAGCCCCCAGTGCGCTCCGCATACGTACAATAGAACGGATGTGTGGGAGCGGTCAAGGCGGAAATGTCACGGGGTGGAAGCCGTGATGGGCGTGTGGGATATCCCACGCCGATACCTGCACCACAGAGGAACTGAGCGCAGTCATCGAAGCCAAGGGACCCGAGATAGGCGAGGCGTTGGGGAGTCTGAAGAGGCTGCTATAAATGAAAGGGCACCCCATTGGGGTGCCCCTCAGCTTCCCAAATTGCAGGTCTGAAGCTAGGCCTTCTCAGCGCCCCGCTCCTCGAACTCGGCCACCCGGTTGTGTGTGGCATGGAGCATGTGGGCCGGTATCTCCTTCGCCCCGCCAAGTGTTTCAGCGGCCATGGTGGCAATGGCCGACTCCTCCAGTATCACGCTGCCATGCACGGCCGTGGCCGGGTTGTCGCCCCAGGTGAGGGTGCCATGGTTGGCGAGCAGAAGGCCTCCGGTGGCCCGGTTCTCTCGCAGTATGGCAGCAATGTTAGCCACGGATTCGCCGGAACCACGAGGGCCGTAGCCTGCCACGGGCACGGGGATGGTGCCGAGGAAGCGCACCTGGGCCTCGTAGGCCACGGGTATCTCCCGGTTGGCTATGGCAAAGGCTGTGGCCGCTGGCGAATGGGTGTGCAACACACTGCCCACCTCTTCACGGTGCTGGTAGACGACGCTGTGCATCCCCACTATCTCGCGGGCGACAGGGCTGATGTAGCCCTCAATCAGGTTGCCTTCCATATCCAGCAGGCAAATGGTGTCCTCTTTCAGGTCTTCCAGCCCGCCCACGGAGGTGAGCAGAAACTGGTCGGTCCCAGGAATGCGCAGGCTCATGTTGCCGTGCTTGCTCAACTGCATGACTCCCCCGTCGAGCAGTGTACGGACAGCATTGATGATCTCCTGACGGTAGGCTTTCAACTCCCTCTGCTGCATGACAACCCTCCCGTTGAGGTTATGTAAGTATTCGGCTGATTGATAGGTCTGGCCGCACTATAGGCAGGCCATCACCACCTGTCAACGCGCCCTCCCGACACCATTCCTAGCGCCCGAATGGCTGGGGCTGTATCATGCGACAGACCGCCGATCTGGATGGACTAGAGACTAGGGAGACCAGCAGGCTTGGAGCTTTCGGGAAAGGTAGCCATCGTCACCGGGGCAACCCGAGGCATCGGCCGCGCCATAGCCTTGGGCTTGGCCGGGGCTGGTTGCAACATCGTTGTCACGGGTCGCACTGAATCGCCCCGGCGCCAGCTCCCCGGCACCATCTACAGCGTAGCCGAAGAAATAGAGGCCGCGGGGCGGGAGGCCCTCCCCGTTGCCTGCGACGTGCGTGACGAAGAAAGCGTCCGCGCCATGGCCCAAGCATGCCTGCACAAATTCGGCCACGTCGACATACTGGTGAACAACGCAGGCATAGGCTCCTACGCCCCCTTCCTGGAAACGTCGCTGGACGCATGGGAACGGGTAATGGCCGTAAACGTGCGTGGCACTTTCCTCTGCTGCCAAGCCATCCTGCCAGCAATGATTGAGCACTCCCAAGGGAGCGTCATCAACATCTCCTCCCTAGCCGCCGATTTTGTCCGCACCGGAGGCCACGGCGAAACAGAGGATGCCCGCTTCATCGGCCAGCCCTACGGCGCATCCAAGGCCGCCGTGGAGCGTCTCAGCCGGGGACTCGCTGGCGAGATGGAGCAGCACAACATCGCAGTCAACGCCCTCAAGCCAGCCAAGCCGGTCCTGACCGAGGGCTTCAAACTCCAACGGCCCAACGCCGACTGGTCGCGCTGGGTCGGCACCGAGACCATGGTCCAAGCCACCCTCTTCCTCGCGGGCCAGGATGCTTCGGGTGTGACAGGAGCCGTGGTCACTGACGATGAGTTAATAGAGAAGTACAATCTGACGTGCTAATGTCGAGCCTGTGTAGGACGAACAGGCCGCCAAGAACGAACAGGAGGAACGAATGACACAGCAGCGGGACGTAGAGCAGGAACAGGTGGTCGACGTCGGTCAAGGGTCCGATGTTTATCTGGAGTCGTTGAACGCCAACGGAGTGAACTACGTGTTCATCAACTCCGGCACCGACACCTTCCCAATCCAGGAGAGCATCGCCAAGTACCAGAGCCAAGGCAGGCGTGTACCCGAAGTCATACTTTGCCTGGATGAAGAGGTCGCCATGTCCGCCGCCCACGGCTATTACATGGTATCGGGCAAGCCCCAGGTGCTGCTGGTCCATGTCGACGCAGGCACCATGCAGGTCGGAGGCGCCATCCATAATGCCCAGCGTGGCCGGGCTGGCATGGTCTTCTGCGCCGGACGCGCCCCATATACCTTTGATGGGGAGCTTCCCGGCGGCAAGAGCATGAACATCCACTGGCTCCAGGAACAGATCGACCAGGCTGCTGGCGTCCGCCCCTTCACCAAGTGGGACTACGAGATACGCCGCCCCGAGACCATCCAGCAGGTCATGCAGCGAGCCTTCCAGCTGGCAGGCTCAGAGCCCGCCGGCCCTGTTTATGTCAGCCTGCCCCGCGAGGTGCTCATGGCCCCCGTGGAGACGGCCCGCATGCCAGCCGCCAGCCGCTTCGCACCCTTGTCCCCCGGCTATCCCAGCCCTGAAGCACTGGAACAGGCCGCAGAGATCCTTGCCCGGGCCCAGAAGCCTCTCATCGTAACCTCCCAAGCAGGCCGTAACCCCAAGACTCTAGGCCACATGGTGGAGTTGGCTGAGCTCATCGGCGCGCAGGTCATCGGCGACCGCGTCTCCCTCGGCTTCCCGACTTCTCACCCCTCCTACGTGGGGCGCTCGGGACACCAGCAGATTCGCGAAGCCGATGCCCTGCTGCTGGTGGACTGCGACGTGCCGTGGATACCCTCACTGGCCAAGCCACGGCCCGATGCCCGCGTAATCACCATCGACCAGGACCCCCTGAAGGCAAGCATGCCCATGCACCTGTTCCCCTCTGACCTGCTGATTCAGGCCAGTAGCTCAGAGGCAGTGCCTGCCCTCACTTTCGAGGTACGCAAGAAGATGGGCACATCCGAGACCACAGCCGCCAGCGAGCGTCGCGCCGCCTTGGGGGAGGCCTCCCGCCAGCGACGCCAAGCTCTCACCAGCGACGCCGAGGCTGCCTCGTCCTCGGTCCCCATCCTGCCCCAGTGGCTGGCCCATTGCATCGGGGAGGCGCTCGGAGACGAGGACATGGTCCTCGACGAGACGGTCACCAATGCCGACTACGTCAGCGCCTACATACAGCGCAGCCAGCCCAACACCATGTTCGCCAGCGGAGGCTCATCCCTAGGTTGGGCCTTGGGCGCGGCCTTGGGCGCGAAGCTGGCGGCCCCCGAACGCCGCAGCGTAGCCTTGGTGGGCGACGGAGCCTTCGTCTACGGCTGCCCCACCTCAGCCCTGTGGGCCGCCGACAAGCACAACATCCCCTTCCTCACGGTCATCTTCAACAACCAGACCCACTTCGCCACCAAGCGGGCCATGCTGGGGGCCTACCCACAGTCCGTATCCCAGGACACCAACAACTTCGTCGGCATGGAACTCTTCCCCTCGCCCGAGTATGCAGTGCTGGCTGAGTCCTGCCGCGCCTACGGCGAGAAAGTGGAGGACCCGGCACAGGTGGCAGCCGCCCTACGCCGAGGCATCGAGCGGGTGGATGCTGGCCAAGCCGCCGTCATTGACGTGCGCCTGCAAAGGCCTTAGGAGTAACCTCCGGCATGGCGGTCAAAGGGAGCACCAGAGTCCTGTTCATCGACCGCGTGCAACGGGAATGGACGGCCCTTCAGCACTCCCTCGGGTCGCTGCCGGAGCAGGCCTTCTTCCAGCAAGGCGTGGTGGGAGACTGGTCATTGCGGGACCTGATGGTCCACATCACTTCGTGGGAAGAAGAGGCCTTAAAGTCCATACCCATCATTCTTCAAGGCCAACGCCTCCCCCGCTACCGCCAACTGTACGGAGGCATTGACGCCTTCAACGCCAAAGAGCAGCAAGCGAAGCTGCACGTGTCGTTGGAACAGGTCAGGGCAGATATGCAACAATGCCACCATACACTGCTCTTGCGCCTGGGCGAGTTGCCGGACGGCTCTTTGATATCTGGCGGCCGCTTGGTTCGACGCCTCCGACAGGATACCTTTGCCCACTATCACGAGCATACCCTCCATGTCGTAGAATGGCGTCGGCGAACAGGGCTATAAGTAAGAAAGGGAGGCGCACAATGCCTCGAGACAACGAGCCATTGGGAGACGTAGCCAACAAGTTTCTCTTCGAGAACGACCGGGTGCGCGTGTGGAACCTGGACCTAGCCCCCGGCGAGGCCAGCGACTGGCACGTACACGACTTGGACTATGTGACCATTGTCGTCGACCCAGCCCAACTGCGCCGCGAGGCCGACGGTCACGAACCCGAAGACCTCAACTACCCCGTGGGCGAGGTCCACTTCCGCCCCGCCGAGCCCGCGCACCGCGTCACCAACATCGACACTAAGCGCTACATGAACGTGCTAATCGAGATCAAGAAGTAGTTCCGGGAGACGGTCACCCAGCGGAGGATTCCTCTTCCTGCTCCTGAAGAGATGGTGAGTAGAGCAGGGCGCTTGCTGCCTCGAACTTGGGGTAGTCGGCGTCCTGCACATGACGCCGTATCTCGTCCAAAGCTAGCAAGCCCTTCTGCACCAGCACCGATGAGAGCGCCGCTGCCCGGTGCTCGTAGTAGTCCATGTGATGCACATCCTTCTCCACGTGGCGTCGCACCGGGGTTTCGCCCGGCTCTTCCAGCCACTCTTCAAAGACATCCACAATAAGCGTATCCCGGGAACTCTCCGGGTCCCGGCCACGGACGTACGCCAGGTTGAAAGAGACGGCATACAGGGCCTGATGCTCCTCAGCTTTGCCGTAGCCGAGGCCACGAGCATTCACGAACTCGCCATGAATCTCGTGAATTATCCCCTTCTTCCCCCTGAGATAGATGGGAGTGCGGTTGTAGCCTTCCGGCCCGCGCACCATCACCTGCACCGTGTCGCCCACTTGGAACCGCGCTGGCATCTCTGCTTCTCCTACTACGAATCAGTGGCTGCGGAAAACCGCTCCGGACGCAGGTGTTCCAAGCCAGGAACCTCAGAATGACCTCGCAAGATCATGTCCGCGGTGGCGCGGCCCATACCGGTGCTCCACAAGATGCCCTTGCGCCCCGCACCTGTACACAGGTAGAGGTTGTCCCACCCCGGCACCCGCCCCACAATGGGCAGGCCATCTGGGGTAAGAGGCCGCAGGCATGCGGTGTGCTGCACCAACTGGGCCTCCGACAGGAAGGAAGCCATCCTCAGCAAGTCGGCCATGACCGCGTCACGCCCCTGAGGCGTAGGCTGGTCGTCGAACCCCACATGCTCCTCGGTGGTGCCCGCCCATATGAGTCCGTCGGGCTTGGAGGCGGCGTAGCTCTTGCCCCATCCCAGCGTGGTCTGCAACTCCCGGTTTTCCAACTGCAGACGCAATATCTGGCCCTTGAATGGGACCACCGGAATCGAGGCGCCGGTCCATTCTTCGGCTTCCTGGCACCACGGGCCCGTGGCCAGCACGGCAACATCCGTTACCATGGTGTTTCCACCCACTGAGACAGCCACGCCATCCCCTGAACGCTGGATACCGGTCACTTTGCCGTGGATCACCTCCGCCCCCAGCTTCTCAGCAGCCGTCGCCATGGCCAGGGTATGCCGGTAGCCCTCCACAGCCCCACTCCCTTGCGTCAAAACCGCTCCAACGCAATCGGGACTGATGTCAGGCTCCAAGCGGAAGACATCATCGGCATCAATCCAGTTGACGGTGAAGTCGGCCACCTGCTGCTGTATCGCCAAGTGCTCAGTGATACGGGCTACGTCCGTGTCACTGAAGGCCAGCGTTAGACGGGGGCGCTGGTAGAACTGGTTGTCCACTCCCGACAGGGCAAGAAGCTCCGGTGCCAGCGTTCTGTGTGCGCGAAAGCAGTGAACGCTAAATTCCAGCAGCGGATATGGAGTGCCAGTGCCGTCCAGCGGATTGAGGCCACCAAAGGCGAAGCCGGACGCGTGGCTGCCCACCGACTCCTGTTCCACGATGGTCGACTTGATGCCTTCCTGGGCAAGGAAGAAAGCTGTCGAGCAACCAGCGACGCCGCCTCCAATGATGATTGCTTCCCGGACATGAGTGGTCATTTATCTCTCGCTACCTGTCCGTGTTTCAGTCGATGCCGTAGAGGCGGGCGCAGTTAGTCCACATTATCTTCCGCTTGCTCTCCAAACTCAGCCCCTCCAAGGCTAGCAATTCGTCGACAGCATGCGGGTAGGCCGAATCCGAGTGCGGATAATCGGTGGAGAACACCAGGTTGTCGTCCCCCAGCCGCTGCACCACATCCGCCACCAAGTACTCATCGGGATCGACGGATATGTAGCACTGCCTGCGGAAATAGTCCGAAGGGGCCAGTGTCAGCCCTTCGGCATCGCTGCCGAACTTCTCCCACTGGTCGTCCAAGCGATATAGCCACCAAGGCAACCAGCTACAGTTGCCTTCGAGGAACGCGACTTTCATGCTGGGGAATCTCTCCAGCACACCCCCCATGATCATGCTGCCCATGGAGAGCATCAATTCCACAGAAAATACTGCGGCATGGGAGATAGCGCGATAACCGGGCTGCCCAGCCAGACGTACGCCTAGATAGTCGCGGCTGGCTGCCCCGGACGTGCCATGGAAGCACACCGGCACCCCCAGCTGTTCCACCTCTCGCCACAACGCATCGAAGGAGGGGTCGTTGACGTGTCGCCCACCTATCGGCATGGGCAATAGGACGACCCCCACCACCCCCAAGTCTTGCACCGCGCGCCGAGCCTCCCCGGCAGCAAGGCTGGGGTCCTGTTGAGGCACGATCGCTGTGGCCTTCAGGCGCGCAGGGTCTTCCCGGCAATAGCTCGCAACCCAGTCGTTGAAGGCTTGGCACAGGGCTAGGGAGTACTTGGGCTCCATATCATCCAAGGACACCAGCATGCTCGCCACGGTGCGGAAAAGCACCGCAATATCGATGCCCTCCTGGTCCATGGCCCTGACGTGAGACGCAGCATCGAAGCCGTGGTCCCAGCCGTCTTTCATCACATCTCTCGAACGGGCGTCCAGAGGCTGGTTCGCCTCCAGAACAGCGTCGTTCTCAGTCCAAGGTGGTATCCGGCGCCCCTCAATTTCCCACCAGGCAAAATGCCCCGGCAACTGCCTGTGGGTCTTTGGCGCTCGGGACTGATATTCAGCCGCCAGGTGACGGGCGTAGAGGTCGGGAGGTTCCATCAAGTGCAAGTCGCTGTCCAAGACCCTCAGACCCTGCTTCGCCAAGCTGCACTCCTAATTCCTGAATGAATCGCAGCCCGATTATAGCAAAGACCGCCCTACGCCCCGCATTCCCGCCACGCCCTGACACTGCAACCGATTGACCCGGCGGGCCGGGCTTCCACTGCACTGGCATCCACCCCTTGAGAAGATGTTAGAACTGGTGTACCATTACGGGAGTGGGAGTGGGACTAGTGCCAGCCAGTGCGCCAAGTCCCGTTGAAAACGAAAATGCGGACAAATTCTCCTAGCTACGCAGAAAGGAAAATGCGGACAATGCGTACAACTCCAGATACAAACTTCTTTCTCCAGCTACGGTTTTGTCCGCCTACGGTTTTGTCCGCATTTCTGGCCTGCGCCGCTTGCCTCCCTCGTTCCGTGCAACTGTCACAGGACCCCAGGCTGCTACCACACTGCCGGCTTTTGGAATCAGTCACCTGACTTGCTACAATAAGGCAAAGCCCACTGGTACGGATTCACCAGCGCACAGCCAACCGAACATCTAAGGAGGATGCACATGGCCGACGACCTTTCCGCCATCGTTTCCGGCGAGGCCGAACGACTGGGCACCGGCTACACCTTTACCGAGGGCCCGCTGTGGCACCACGACGGCTACCTGCTGTTCGTCGACGTACGCGAAAGCCGTCTTTACCGCTGGTTCCCCGGTCAACGCCCATTCGTAGTGCGCGAAGATACCGGTGGCGGTAACGGATTGACCTTCGACACCCAAGGCCGTGTGCTCATGTGCCAAGGCGGCCAGCGTCGCGTGGTACGCCTTGATTCCGAGTTTAACGACACCGTCGTAGCCGACCATTGGGATGGTAAACGCCTCAACCGGCCCAACGACGCAGTATGCCGCTCCGATGGAAGCATCTACTTCTCCGATCCCGGCATGCGCGTGCCCGAGGGAGAGCGAGAGATCGACGTCTCCGGCGTGATGCGCGTCGCTCCGGACGGGTCCGTGCACTTGGCCACAGCGGACTGCGAGTACCCCAACGGCCTCGCCTTCTCCCCCAATGAAAGCGTCCTCTACGTAGCGAACTCGCGCCCCAACAAGTACATCCGCGCCTTCGATGTCGCTGCCGATGGCTCTTTGAGCAATAGCCGGGTATTTGCAGATATGTCCGCACCCGAAGAGGAAGTGCCGGACGGCATGAAGGTGGACAGTGCCGGCAACGTCTTCTGCACCGGCCCCGGCGGTACGTGGGTATTCGACTCTTCCGGGAACCGCATGGGCATAATAGTCACACCAGAGGTTCCGGCGAACCTAGCCTTCGGCGGCTCCGACTGCCGCACGGCGTTCCTCACAGCCCGTACCTCGGTCTACACTCTACGGGTGCGCACACCCGGGGTGCGAATCGGCTAGAAGCGCGCACCATCAAAGCCCCGAGAATTCTCACTGACTCTGCCACGCAGAAGGTCAGAACAATCAAAGTCTCCACGGTGAGCCATTGCTCATTGTGGAGACTTGCGCGTTCCTGATGCCACCGAATGGGGACCGAGGAGCCTATCCGGGGCCTATGGCTGTGAAGGTCTGCTACTCAGGGACTACCGAGAACTCGATAGTGGTATCAGCGGTCGCCACGGCGACCGAACCGTAGAGGGGTCAATGCCCCTTGTAGTAGTCCACCAGTTCCTGACCTTGGGCTTGGTCGGGACCGGCCAACTCGAAGATCATGTGTACTTGCTGGTACACCGCAGGCCCGTTAGTGGGAATGCTGGTGTCGCGTATGCCCTCGACCGTCACATCCGTACGCACCAAGGGTATCTCCTGTATCCGTGCCACGCGCTGCACCATGTTGACCGCGCAGGCCGTGAGGCCTGAGAAGAAGAGTTCGCCCGCCCCAAGTTCCTCGCCCGGCCCGCCGTTATAGTCTGCGTCGTCGGCGATCCAGTGGTGGTTACGCGCTTGGCAAATGGCCCTGCCCTGTGTGCCGCTGCTATAGGACCTGACTTTCACACTGTGAACGGTCTGCTGTGTCATATCCGCCTCCGTTCGCGTATTGACCAGGCAACATCCTAAACGCATGAGGGCTGGGGTGCAATCGGCCTCCAACCGCCTCATGTTGACTTGAATTCTGTTGCGATACGCAACCCCTATGCTACAATCACTTGTAAGGTTATCCTCTAGCCAGCCCCAGCGGGCACATGCGCTTGAAAGACTTCACAGGCGGATAGCAACCCCCGACGCATACCGGAGGCCAGCATGTCTGAGAAGTACCTGCAGGAGATTGAGGAAATTCTGAAGGAGGCCGAGGCCGCGCCTCCTCCGGAGAAGGATCCGTCCGCTGCTCCGCCTAGCACCAGCGGGCGGTATGTCTTGCGCCCACCAAGAATCGGCGCTCTAGGCGCACCGCCTTGGCTATCGGCTGGCCGACTTATTCTGGCGGCTATGGGCATCCTGCTTCTTGCCTTGGTGGTGGGCGGGGCGTTCGGCCCCAAATGGCTTTTTGTAGGCTTCGTGGTAGGTCTACTCGTTGTAGCCTACCTCATGTTCTTCGCCCGCCCCAGCGGTCCGAAGATGGAGAAGCGGTGGCGCGGCCGGCCAGTGGAGGACGAGCCACAAGATCCATGGGGAAAGTTTAATCGCTGGATGAAGCGTTAGGTATAGGGAATCACCCCCGCCAACGCAACCAGGAACTATATGGGGATGCGATGGGGGGACGCGGTCAGAGGTTACAGCACCAAGCCGTAGGTGCGCTTTTTGATGGTGTCGTTGACGAATGTCTCAGTACGCCGTACCCCAGGAATGGGATGCACCTTCTGACGAAGGAAGCTCCCCAACTGTTCCGGCGATTCCAAGCCCACCCAAGCAAATACGTCAAAGGCGCCGAGAGTGATGGCGACGTAGTGGGCCTCTTCCAGTTTCGCAACCTGGTCTGCTACATTGGAAACCTCCCCAGGCTCCACTTGGACACCGACCAAGGCTGCGGTGGCGTAGCCCATCTGCTCCAAGTTGGGCACCGCAATAACGTGAATGACATTATCCTTGATCAAGCGACGAAGGCGACGGCGCACCGTTCCCTCGCTGACTCCTACTTCTCGCGCGATCTTGGCGTTGGACGCACGCCCGTCGACCTGCAAAAGGCTTATAATCTTCTTGTCTAATTCATTCATCTCCACGGCAGTCGTCACGACTCCTTTCACGCAAATGATATTCGCGCGAAGGAAAACTGTCAATATTCAGCCGACAACCAGCTTATAGCGTTGATTCGGACAACCTTACCTACGCTTGCCGTAGTAAGACTGCTTTGATATAGTGAGCCCAACGGAGGGATCGCATAGTGGTCTAGTGCGGGCGCCTGCTAAGCGCTTGGGGTGAGAAATCGCTCCCATGGGTTCGAATCCCATTCCCTCCGCCAGCAACTCATGCTTACAGCTACGAATAGTAAGGTATGATAAGAGTGTTAGCACTTACGATAGCACTGACACTTTCCGACAAGACCTCCCCAAGCCAACGTTCGTGAGGAAATGCCAAGCACTCGTACCGGCGGGCCCTGTCCACCAAAGGCGAAAGAGGGAGGTCTAGGTCTGACGACCGGAACACGCACGGCTCGGGAGGACTGCTCGCAGACACGGAAGACGAGCAACTGCTAACGAAGCCATGAGATATTTGGCGACGCTGCGCCATAGTCATATCCTCACGGAGCCACGAAAGCTGCCGGTCCCGCTCGGCCACGCCGCTTTTGCCGTCCACGTCCCTTCTCTTAGCAGGCAGGGCAAGTTCACCAGCCGGGACTCGCCCCTGACAATCAGCCTGTGTTGGCCACCGCACCGGTTCGATCAGTGGCCTTCGCTGACTGGCCCGCTTTGCCTCGTCGGTGGCCATCAACGCGCGGTGGCACCGCAGTATTTCGTCGTAAGGACCTAGGCCTCGGCCTCTCCCATGCACCCGGTCAATGGTGCACTACCCGAATGCGGGGCACTTCAGACATACACACCTGAGCCCGGATACAGCCACACACGAGCCGTCTTGGCCTGGATGTAGCGAGTGAAACTCAGTCTCCGGCCCTTCGTCCAGATGTAGCTGTCGTTGGTCTCGTCATAGACGAACCGGTCCTTGTGGTGTATGGATTGGCCAGAGTCCTGCGCCTCGAGTCCGGCATAATCACCTGATGGTCGGTACGCCCACATCCCGGAGTAGTAACCTGCATCGGCCAGTTTCAGCGGAGCCTCTGTGCCGGTTATCTCTTCAGCTTGTGCCAGTGGCCGACGGGATTCCCTTACGCCCTTACCGTTGAAGGCTGCCCGTACAGCGTATCCACCGAGTCCTCTGAGCCCGACAACGGCGGGCGCTTCTTCGCGGCAGCGAGCGTCCGCACCAGCCTGTTACGGGTGGTTCTTCTTATGCTGTTCAATCAGGTAATCGCGAGTGCTCTGGAGACCATCGAAGTTCGAGCAGATTGGCTGACCGCTGGCGGTGTAATGACCGCTGAAGTGTTTCGTAGCTGAACCGCCTACGGCCTTCCCCGTTGCCGGGTTTACTGTTTGCCACGTTGGGGCCCGACTGCACAAAGTATATCCCCAACCCGGCGTGCGAGGCCGGTACTCGCAGATCGGGTTTCCGGTGTTCTGGTAGTAACCGGTATGGACATACGTTCCCTCGTTTGGGAACGCATTGTCGGCGTTGCAGTTGACGGTATTGTCATTGACCGGTCTCTTGGCGGGAGGTATCGTTTGCCTGACTCCAACCCCTCCCTGCCCCTGTGGCCCATCCGTCCGCACCTGCGGCACGGGTACGCTGGGCGGTTCCACCACCGTTCGAACCTGTGGCACGGGTACGCTGGGCGGTTCGACCTCCGTCCGCACCTGCGGCACGGGTACGCTGGGCGGTTCCACCTCCGTACGCACCTGTGGCACGGGTACGCTGGGCGGTTCCACCACCGTACGCACCTGTGGCACGGGTACGCTGGGCCGTTCGACCACATCCGGCGCGATGCGGCCCTCTTCCAGGACGATGGGTGCGATAAACCCGTCTGGTCCGCCTGCCCCCACGGTGCCCGGAATCAGAAGTAGGGCCAAGGCAATGCCCAAGGCCAGCGAGACCAGCACAACGACGCCGGGGAATCTCACCCCAAGACGAGAACCGACAATCCCTGATGTGACTTTCATTTATACACCCCAGCGTTGTTTGAGGACGCGTTGGCGCAGTTGTGGCCCTAGCCAGCCGTTCCACCCCAGCGCCATTGTTCACTGTTGGCCTATCGGGCCCACTGCCTAGAAATTTTACCACTGTAGGTGTAACCAAGATGTGACGATTGGGGACAATGCCCATGACATCTTGTAACCATTCGCAGAATTCGGCATAATTGCCCCTGTAGACGCCCATGCACAGGACGGGAGCGCCCGTGTCCTTCAACCGGGAAATCCGGAGGATCTTCGACAGCCTGCGGAATCCCGACCAGTCGCCGGAGCAACTGCTGGAAGTAATGATCTGCAAGCGCGCCGACGGGCTCGAGGCGGAGACCGACCTGTGGGATCAGGCCTGACCGGCGCCAGAACCCGGACCCCGTACCGCTCTTCCTCCCTGCGGGTTGGCCTTAAACACTTTACTGGCCGAACCCTTACGCTCACCGCGTGCCCTTCAATGAACACGGAAATCTCCATTGGGAAACCTGCCCAAGGCACCCTATGCAAGCACCCAACCAGCGAGGCCTGACGACGAAACTTCAAGGTCAGCGGTACGGCCAAGACCATCGGATTGTTGCCTCTTTTCCGCCACTTCGCTGGCCCTCGAATCAAACGCCATGGCGACGGATTGTTGGGTCCAGTGCCGGGCGCATATAATTCGTCCATGAGGTTCCTGCGATTCATGGGGGCTGCGCTGCTACTGTTGGCATTCCTTGCCTGCGACGAAGGCACGTGGCTCTCGGAACAGGCCCCGTATGAGCCGGAAGTCACCTTTATGCCTTTGCAGTTCGGCGACCTCACTTCGGTGAGTGTGGGGACTTTTGATGTGTGCGGAGTGCGGGCGGACGGCTCCCTGTCCTGCCGCAGTGAATTCGGAGTGGAGCCGCCCGAAGGGGCATTCAGATCGGTGAGCGTGGGCTGGGACCATCGTTGCGGCGTACGCGAAGACGGTTCCGTCGACTGCTGGGGCGACGACGAGTTCGGGCAGGCTACCCCGCCTGAGGGCCGCTTTGTGTCGGTGAGCGCGGGCCAGGACCATAGTTGCGGTGTGCGCGAAGACGGTTTCGTCGCCTGCTGGGGCAGCGACGAGTTCGGGCAGGCTTCGCCGCCTGAGGGCCGCTTTGTGTCGGTGAGCGCGGGCGAGGAATATAGTTGCGGTGTGCGCGAAGACGGATCAGTCCTCTGCTGGAGTGACCGGGAGCTGGAGGCTGCACCGTCCGACGGCCCCTTCGAGTCAGTGTCGGCGAGCCAGTACACGCGCCACATTTGCGGCGTGCGGGATGACGGGTCAGTCGTTTGCTGGGACGCCTTTGTTGAAGGAGCACTGGCTGCGCCGCATGATGGTCCGTTCTCAGCTGTAACCGTTGGCTCGAGCACCCATGACGACGTCGCTTGCGGGTTGCGGGAGAACAGGACAATCGCCTGCTGGCCCCTACGGCACTTTGAAAACACCCTCGAAGATCCGGACAACTCATGGCTGGACACGTTCTCACAGGGCAAATTCATTTCGGTAAGTATCGGTTTTAAAAAGGGCTGCGCCGTGCGAGAGGACGGATACGCCACCTGCTGGGGCGATGTTCCCGATAATTTAGCCACGACCTTATCAGTCACGGACCGGACCTCCAATTCGCTTACCGTCGAGTGGGCGCAGCCAGTGTGGGAAGATGGGCGGGGGTGGGAAAGGGGAACTCCTCCGTGGTACTACTATCAGTTGCACGCCAGTCAGTCTCCCGAGGGGCCATACCGCCTTGTGGTCTCCGGTCTTGACGAAGAAGTGACTCATGTTGTCGACGGCTTGGAGCCAAGTGCGGTCCAGTATCTTGCTTTACTGGTTTGCGACGATTTCGAGTGCTCGCGGGAGATGGCTGTTGTCACCACGGAAGCCGACGGTCCAGTAAGTGCCCCACCCACTCCACCCAAGTTCCGGGGAAAGAAGATCGTACATAGTGAGATCTTCTCCCCGGACGATGCGAAGCTCACCTGGGAACCAGCGGCGGGGGCGACCTACTATGAACTGTGGCGAGGTTCTGGCTCCGACCTCCCATTTGAGCTCGTGACACAGATAAACACCCCGCTGGAAGCCCAGTCATTCGAGGTCGCCCCCAACAGAGGATCGTTCGGGAGTTACGACCTGACCAGTTGGAAGGTCAGGGCATGCAACAAGGCTGGCTGTTCCCCGTTCACAAACGTCGTGACCATCGAGTAGAGAGTTCCGGGCCGGTGAGCATTGTTGGCGGCCGCAGCTGAGGCACTGGCGGGGGCCCGTCAGCTCCTAGGGGCGCACTGCCACGCTCAGGGGATCACGCTGTCCGAGACCTCTCACACGACGCCAGGTTCGCCATCCTCACCAGGTTTTAAGCCGTTGCCACAAAGTACACGAATTGTTACAGTCCATCATGGCAATCGCTCTCAATCATCACACCTTGATTCATAGCTACGGTAGTAGAATTGCCTTTGGGCTATATCCTGAAGATGGGAGGCGTCTGCTTGGCGCTCGCACAGAGACACCTGAGCAGGCAACAGCGTCGACACCGGGCGGCGGTCGCCACAGCGCCCGCGCTTGACGCGTCCCGTGCCCAGCGCTCCGATGATGGCGCATTACCTCCGCGAACAGTGGCTCCAACTATGTCATCACCGGTACCTTCGACGGCGCGACCACGGACACCATCACGCTACGGGGGATGACCAATCAAGACGACCTGAGAACCCTGACACGCGCCGACGGTGGCTGCACAAGCTAGCCGAGGTCCATCGGCATTCAGAGGAATGGGAATGGCGAAACGGGTGTCAAGACCAGGAGGGAAAGAAACGACCCGTACACGCTCGACAAGATATGTGACCATGCTGGGCATTGTCCTTGTGCTGGCCCTTACGGCGGTGCTGGCGGCATGCGGTTCTGACGAGCCGGACGGCTCGACAGACCCCGACCGGACCGCGTCCACCTCAGGGTCGCTGGACGTGCCCACAGCCACCGATGCGCGTGTACCTGCGGCTGAGACAGCGCCGCCGGTTCTTGGGCCGACCTCCGCCCAAACGGACCGGGAAGCCCTGGTTACCCTCTACAACGCAACGGACGGTGAGAACTGGGATAACAACGACTCTTGGCTCAGCCACGCTCCCCTCGACGAATGGGACGGCGTCAGCACCAACGAAGACGGGCGCGTCATATGGATGAACCTCGGCGAGAACCAGTTGAGCGGAGAGATACCGCCGGAGCTCGGCAGGCTCGTCAACCTGGAAGAATTGTATCTCGACGAGAACCAGTTGAGCGGAGAGATACCGCCGGAGTTGGGCAACCTCGCCAACCTGAAGGACCTGAAGCTCGGCGAGAACCAGTTGAGCGGAGAGATACCGCCGGAGCTCGGCGGGCTCGTCAACCTGGAAATACTGTATCTCGACGAGAACCAGTTGAGCGGGGAGATACCGCCGGAGCTCGCCAGCCTCAGTAAACTGAGGTCGCTGCAGATCGGCGGGAACCGGTTGAGCGGAGAGATACCGCCTGAGCTTGCCAGCCTCGTCACCCTGAGTTCGCTGGGCCTCGACGGGAACCAGTTGAGTGGAGGGATACCGCCGGAGCTCGCCAGCCTCGTCAACCTGCGATACCTGGACCTCGGCGAGAACCGGTTGAGCGGAGAGATACCGCCTGAGCTCGCCAACCTCGTCAGCCTGGTATCGCTGTACCTCGACGGGAACCAGTTGAGCGGAGAGATTCCCCTGTGGTTGCCCAGCCTCGTCAACCTGCTATATCTGAACCTTGAAGAGAACCAGTTGAGCGGTGAGATACCAGCAGAACTGGCCAGACTCCATAAACTGAGATCGCTGGAGATCGGCGGGAACCAGTTAAGCGGCTGCGTACCTGCCAGCATGCGCCAGCGACTGAGCGCCCGCTATGCGGGTAGCCAGAACTTCATCTATGCCGGTCCCGATAACCTGACCTTTTGCACAGAGCCGGAGCCGCCCTAACAGTCGGGGCAGAGCTCCCCTTGACACCACCCGCACACCCGTTCTATCATAACTACAGAGCGCGCAGGTGACTGCCTGCCCCGGACCCCGATCCGGGGACCCCTAGGGTCATCCCTGCGCGTCTTTTTTGCCCAGAATCTCTAGGGAGGCAACACACATGGAGTCCCAGCCCAACCCGGAAATTCGACACTGTCGAATGACCTCCTCAGATACGGCCCCAAAGCTGGACGGATGCATCGATTCGACAGATTCGACACCCTCCAGATACAAAAAAACACTTTCCAGCTACGACCAGTGTCGAATGGAACGCCAGCAGAAGTCCTTCGCCCACCTCCGGTCCCGTGTGCCCGCCACTGACGCTCCTGCCCCAGCACACCACTTCACAAATTTCACAGTAATCAGCTACGAAAAAACGCGCAACAGCTACGACCAGTGTGAAGCGCCTCCCCTCACCCCCTCCGTTCGTCCCGCCCTCCAATCCGTTCGTCCTGAGCGACTGGAGGGGGTTGTACATCCGGCTGACCGAGGTCGGATGTACAACCCCCATCCCGAAGTCGAAGGACCCTAGCCCATCATTCCGTGCCCCCCATTCCCTGCCAGTTCGGCGCCATGCCGAATGGATGAAAATGAGCGGAAATGGGGCGGATTTCCAGTTTTTCCGCCCCTGCATCACAAGCCACTGTTTCCAACGATAGCTAGGAGCTGACACCATGACACTGTCCCAGATTCGCAACCGCATCCACGCCCTCCAGCGCCGCTTCGGCCTGCCCCTCACCGTCATACGCCTCCGCCCCTACGCCACCCAGTTCTGCGACCAGTGGGCCATCGCCAAGGACAGGAATGAGCCCCTGCCCGAAACCCCCGACTTCATCCGGAAGCTGGCCGCCGCTGGCTTCAGCCTCACCACGTTCTCCTACCTCCTTCCCCGCCTCGAGAGGCACCGCGAGAACAACACCTGCCCTCAGCCCAGTACCATCCTCACCACCCTGATTCCCGGACTCAAAGCCCGCAGGATCATCGATGCCGTCCTCCTGTGGGACCCGCCCGCCGAAGAACACAACCGCGCCATCCCACCCAGTTCACCCATGCTCTGTTTCAGCCCGCCATTCCGCTCCACCCAGCGGGCGCTGCCAGCCTGACCCGGTGCTCTACCACCTCAGGACGGCCCCTTCGAGGCCACAGTCTCAGTTGACGGCAAAAGGGCCACAGCTTAGAATCAAGTTACGGCAAGTTACGGGGAAGCTCCTCCTGAGTCCCTCGCCCAAGGTATGTGGGACAGCGCAACCTTCCGCCTTGAGGTCGTAGCTAGGCCGTTCCTGTAGCCCTCCGCCCTAACCCCCGGTCGCCGGGGAGCTTCATGCCAGGAGGCAGTTATGCATCTCAGAGTTGTTTGGGGCAAAATCCGCAGAGGCCGGTGGGACGAATACAAGCAGTGGTACATGGACAACGTCATCCCCGCCACCGAGAACGCCCCCGGACTGCGTGGCCGCCGCCTCTCCCGCAGCGTCGATGACCCCGACGAAGGTATCTCCGTCACCTTCTGGAACACCGAGGCCGATATGCAGGCCTACGAGCACAGCGAGAAGCGTCAGGAAATCTCCCGCTCTGCCGAACACCTCTACGCCGGCGAGTACTGGATTCGCCACTTCGAAGTCGAATATTCCGACGACAAGTAAACCGCTATCTGCCCAGCAGGCAGATTAGGAGGGCCTGAGTTGCCCGATTCGCCTGAATCTGTAGCTCCACAGACCGTGGAATTAGCGGAGAAATCGGTCCGCATCCAGTGGGACGACGGCCACCAGAGCGTCTATCCCCACCGGTTCCTCCGCTTGGCCTGCCCCTGCGCCAGCTGCATCGACGAGATGACTCGCGAGGCACGCCTTGACCCGGCCACAGTGTCGGAAGAGGTGCGCACCGACGACTACATGGCTGTGGGCAGCTACGCCCTCCAGTTCCTCTTCACCGACGCCCACTACACAGGCATCTACACCTTCGAGCTTCTACGCGAAATCTGCACCTGTCGCCAGTGCTGGGAAAGCCGCGCCTAGCCCCCACTTCCTCCGCTAGATAACCCCATCCGACTCAAGCGACGCAATCTCCCCATCAGAGCATCCCAGGAGCTCCGACAGCACAGTGCGGGTATGCTGCCCCAGAGTAGGAGCCGCCTCGAACCTCTCCTCCTGCCCCAGCTTGATAGGGTTCCCCGGCATCTCATGCCGCCCCACCACAGGATGGTCCGCCTCCACCACCATGTTGCGGTGCAACACCTGTGGGTCCCTCAGCGCCTCCCCCACATCATGGATAGGCGCTATCGGCACCTCCTCACCCATCAACTCCATCCACTCGTCCGCGGTCTTGGCCGCAAAGCCCCGCTGCAAGACCTCTCGCAACTCAGGCCAGTGCTGCCGTCTGGCAGGCATCGTCACAAACCGCTCATCCTCCACCAGCGCCTCCATCCCCGCCACATTCGCCACCAGCTTCTCCGCCAACACCTCGTAGAACTTCTGCGTAGCGCAGTGGACCTGCAGATAACGACCGTCCTTGCTCAGGAACGCCCCATTAGGCAGGTTAGCCGACTGCGTCGAACCGCCTCGCCACGGTATGTTCCCCGCCCCCAGGTACACCTCCGACAGGTGACCCTGAAAGCTCACGTTCACATCCAGCAGACTCAGATCCAGATACAGCCCACGCCCAGTACGCTCTCTAGCCCACAGAGCCGACAGCAGACCTACCGCCGCTCCATACCCGCCACCAATATCCACCACAGCAAACCCCATCACAGCAGGCGGACCATCTGGATCGCCTGTCACGCTCATCCCTCCGCTCAAGGCCTGGGCCACCGAGTCGAAAGCCGGACGCTGGCTATAGGGACCATCCTGTCCAAAGCCGGAGATTGAGCCACAAATGATTGAAGGGTTATGTCCTTGAAGGGTCTCATGGTCCACGCCAAGACGCTTGGTGACCCCAGGACGGAAATTGTCCATCACTACGTCAGAGACCTCCACCAACCGGTAGAAAAGCTCACGCCCCTTAGCGTTACGCAGGTCCAGTGTGATGCTCTGCTTGTTGCGGTTGAAGGTCATGAAGTAGAGGCTCTCACCCTCTGGATAGTTGGTCCCCATCCGTCGAGAAGAATCGCCCGTGCCGGGAATCTCGATCTTGATGACCTCTGCACCCAAATCGGCCAACAGCCTCGTAGCCATGGGCCCCGACAAAGCCTGAGTCAAATCCAGGACGCGAATGCCTTCCAGTGGGGCCCGTATACCTTCGGGCGGTGATGGCGGTCCATCCATCATCCGCCCGTAAGCCAATCCAAGTCCCGCACATCCTCCATCCGCTCCAGGGAATGAACGGCCGCAATGATTTCGTCTTGCCGTGCGTCCGAAATCACTGGGCGGGTTATCGAGCGGAACTTCTCCTCAAGTTGCTCCCACGAGAGCGGGTTCTCCGGTTCGCCTAAGGGGAACTGCACATCCGAGCGCAAAGTACGCCCATCCGTAGTCCGCACTTCGACCCACGAGGGCCATCGCCGCGGATACACCGCATCCAACGCAGGATCGCGCACCGACTCCACCCGCGCCATCACGTCGCGCACATCATCACGTGCGATCACCTCATCCGTGTACTCCTCAAGTGAGGCGCGACCGCAGACAGCGGCCACTGCAATGGCATATGGCGCGCTGAACTGAGCGTCAACCACACTGCGGGCGTTCTGCTTGTATTCCGGCGGGTCGGACACGATGGGGAAACCGGCCGACAGCATTCCCACCCGCACTCCGTCAATGTCTTCGGGCCGCACGTTATGCGCGCTACGGATCGCAAGCATGCAGTCGATGGGGCCTTGATTGTAACGACAGCAGGCATGGGGCTTGATCGCAGCGCGGGTGATATAGAACTGCTCGCCCAGACGATCGGTCAGACGCAACGGCTCCGCATTGTCGGAGTAGCCCGATAGAGTGCCATGCACACCCTCTAGGATGGTGTCAGGCCCCACAAATCCCTGCCCAGCCAGCGTAGCGGCAATAATGCCACTGTGGGCCGCCCAACCGGGGTGCATCCGCTTGGTCCATGCCCCACCAGCCAGAAACTCCAGCGACCCAGCTGCTTGACTCCCAGCGATGCCGATGGCGGATGCAGTGGCGTCCGCACCCAACCCCAACAAGCGTGAAGCCACCAAGGACGCCCCAAACGTGCCACACGTGCCCGTGGGATGGAACCCTCGAGCATAGTGGGACTGAGGATCGAGGGCGTACCCCAGACGTATGGTGAAGTCGTAACCTGCCACAATTGCAGCCAGGAAGGATGCGCCACTTATCTGGGCCATGTGGGCACAGGCAAATGCTGCCGGGAAGGTGGGTACGCCTGGGTGTATCGACGCCTCATTGTTGACGTCATCCATCTCCAAGCTATGGGCTGCCGTGCCGTTCGCCAGTGCAGCATACTCCGGCGATAAGCGCCGAGACGTACCCGCCACAGGCGCTACGAGCGTGGAGTTCAGCCTACCCAAAGCCTCCACCATCGTAGTCGACGAGGGAGTGGTAGAGCCTCTGATCGCCACCGCCAAGTAGTCGAGGCAGAAGTACTTGGCTAGGTCCACAACTTCCGGCGAGAGCTGTTCGTAGTCCAACTCCGAGTAGAAGAGGGCGAGCCTGCGGGTGAGTCCGTCTTGAGAGGCCACCATTTCCTCCTGCAATCCGGGTAAGGGCATCGTAGCCATTTCACTGACACTGCTTCGGGCCCCATTCTATGCAGCAGGGGTATCCGGGGCAAGGTTGCCCAGCAGCATCCTGCTCGCTACACTATCGACGTTTCAACTCGCAGATCAAGTTCGGGGGTTCTCTTGAAGTTTGGCACCTTCATGCTCTTGCAATCACCGGAGATGCAGCCTTCCAAGGAGGTGTACGCTCAGGCTGTCGAGCAGGCAGAAGCAGCCGAAGATTTGGGCTTCGACTCCGTTTGGCTGGCAGAGCATCACTTCTCCTCGTACGGCTACTGTCCCTACCCCCTCCTGCTGGCAGTGAAAATCGGCGAGCGCACCAAGCGCGTCCGTGTCGGCACAGCAGTGGTGGTGCTCCCCCTGCATCACCCCCTACAGCTTGCTGAAGAAATCGCCATGGCCGATGTACTGACAGACGGACGAATGGACATCGGAATCGGTAGAGGCTACCAGCCTTACGAGTTCGATCGCGTGGGCTTGGACATCTCCCACAATAACGGGATGTACGACGAGTCCGTCGAGGTCATCGAAAAAGCCCTCCGTGGCGAGTCCTTTACCTACGAAGGCCAGTTCTACAACTTCCCCGAAACCACCATCTTCCCGATCCCCATACAGCAGCCACGCCCGCCCTTCTGGGTGGCTAGCCAGCAGCCCTCCAGTGTAGAGGACTCGGTGCGCCGCGGGTTCAACGTCATCACCGGCGGCTCCGGCACTACGGCCTCCATGGTCGCCGAGTTTCGCGCTTGCTTCGACCAAGCAGTTCAAAAGTACGAGATGCTCCGACCTCCGACCTTCGGGGTGCAGCGCCAAGTATACGTCACCGAGACCGACGAAGAAGCCCGGAAGGAGGTGCACCAGAGCGTGTGGCACACCCGTGTTGCACGCCACCTGCGGGCTGGCACCGGTCGCGTAGAGAAGGGACGCGCCATAGCTGAGCCTATAGAAGGTGAGCCCAGCGAGGAAGATACGTGGGAGACGGGCGTCATCTTCGGCTCGCCCGAAACTTGCCTTCGTAAACTGCGCGACTATCGCGACATCGCTGGCGTAGAGCATTTCAACTGCAGCTTCTGGGTAGGCAGCATGTCGCAAGAACAGGTACTCTCTTCCATGGAGCTTTTTGCAAAACACGTCATGCCTCACCTCCAAGCGAACTGGCAAGATACCGATAACGGGCACTAAACTGGGATCAACGGGCCGCTAGGACGCCCCAATCGACGCTGCAGAGGACGAAATGCTGGCCGGCGCGCTTGACCACGACAGCATCATGGGATTGTTGCATGGCACCCCCCCTTTGGTGGAGGGCTACACCCATCTGTCGCAGCAACTGCAACCCAACGGCTTTGACCTCACACTGAAAACCGTCGCGCTCTACACCACTCCCGGCTACCTTGGCCGATTGCCTCACCAGCGTGTGGTCGCCACCCTCTCGGAAGTGAGCGGAGATGTGGACGGGCAGATTCACCTAGGGCCAGGTCCATATTTGGTGACGTTCAACGAGGTGGTGAACCTTCCCAACCACATCATGGCATTGGGGCTTCCTCGCTCCACTCTGCTGCGCTCCGGCGTCACAGTCAATACTGCGGTGTGGGACGCCGGATACAGTGGCCGCTCCCAGGCAATGCTGATGGTGGCCAACCCGTTCGGGTTCCGCTTGGAGTTCGGGGCTCGCATCATGCAACTGGTATTCCTGCCATTGGCCAAACCCGTTACTGAGGGATACCAAGGCACATACCAAGGAGAGAACCTACCAACCGTCGAATGACCGGTACGCACGAGTCTCTACACGAGGAGTAAACGGTGACCGAATCATTTTCGGAGCAGTTGAGGCAAGAGGCTGAGCCTGTATGGGAGCAAATCTTCCACAACCCGTTCCTCAACGATATCGCCGACGCCTCGCTCTCCTTGGAAAACTTCCGCTACTACCTCACGCAAGACTACTTGTACCTGGAAGGGTTCGCTCGCGCCGTCGCCCTCGCTCTCGCCAAGGCACCTGACTCTTCCACCTTGGAGTCTCTTGCCCATAGAGTACTCACTCCTGTGGAACGACCCCTTCACCACCGTCTGATGGAGGCTGCCGGTCTGACGCTAGAGGAGCTACAGGCTGCCATCCCATCCCCGACTAACCTTGCATACATCAACCACATGGTGCGCACCGCCTCGGAAGAGGGTCTGGGAGCCACCGCAGCAGCCCTGCTACCCTGCCCATGGACCTACCATCTTTTGGGAGAGCGCCTGAATATTCCGGAGCACCCAGTCTATAGCCTGTGGACATCCTTCTATACTGAGGGGGGATTGGAGGCCAGTGTGGCTGCCTGGCGCTCTTACGTCGACACCGAAGCCTCCCAAGCAGGCCCCCGCGGCCGCGAATCCATGCGCCGTGCCTTCATAACCAGTAGCCGCTATGAGTGGATGTTCTGGCGCATGGCTTACCAAATGGAGACGTGGCCGGTATAAGTTGGGATGTCTCCTAACCGGAGATGCTTATTCCCCCGTTCGTGCCCACCACGCATCCTCTAGACCGGCAACTCCAGAGTCACACCTTCCGCATGCTGTATGTTGAACGCGTTGATGACCTGCATCACCAGCATGTAGTGGGCCACCACGCCGGTGAGGTCCACAGCCCCTTGAGTTCCCCACTTCTGCACCACCGCGTTGAAGCTTGAATCGCTGACCTTGTGCTGTCCTACCAGTTCCCGCACAAACCGTATCACCATCGCCTCGTCTCCAGGGATGTCGTCGGGTAGGTTGCCCCTCTTGACGGCATCTATGATGCCTTCAGACACTCCAGCCTCTCGCGCCAGTCGGACGTGGGCAGTGAAGACGTACTGGTTCCGATTCTCCCTGGACGCACAGATTATCGCCACCTCCCGGAGCGGGTTGGGCAATATGCAATCGAAACGTGCGTAGTGGCCTGTGGCCGCCACCAGCGAGGCCAATTGTGGGCTATGCAAAAGAGCGGGGAACGGGCCTCGAATGCCCCCCCTGCTCTCCACGATTTCATCATAGTACACCTGGTCGGTGGGGCTAAGATCTTCCCTCTTCACATCTGGAATGCGCATAGCTTAGTCTCCTCCATAGCAGAGTACGGGCAGGCGGGATTATAGCAGAGGTCGCGAATGCTCTCTTAACTCGCTCTCCCTCTTGGAAGCGCCCAGAAATCCCTCTCCCCCTACCTCCGATCCTACCCGGAGGGAGTTAGAGTCACAGGGCCAAGGTGACAAGCTCCATAGCCCGTTATATCATGTGGCGGAGACCAAGGTTGAAAAGCGAGGCGCTTATGGCAAGTATACCCATCGTCTACACCCTCACCGTTTGACCTGTCGGCGACGAGCTACGCGATGAGTGGCATCGTGAAGGAATTGAGTACGAAGAGAGGCTGGTGGACCAGGACCAAGCCTGCTTGGATGAGGCACTGGACTTGGGCGTTGCAGTTCCGATCATCGTCTACCCCGACGGTAGAGTGGAGCACGGGTACAAAGGCAAGTTTGGTTGAGGCATAGGCTAGCCCGCCGTAGGCTGGCAACTCGATATCCCAAGCAACTCAAGGAGGATCCCATGGCGACCCAGGAGAGCGTGGTTACCCCCCAGAGGTTTTCAGAAGGTTTCACCTACGCTGACTACATTGGCCAGATTAAGGTGAACAAGGACCGGTTCGCACAGTTCTACCAGTTCCAAGTCAAGCCCGGCGAGGCCGAACGCCTTAAGGCAGTGGTCCAGAAGGCCAACGGCCCCAAGAAGATGCTGGTTCTCGGCGAAGACTGGTGCCCAGACGTGTTTCGAGGCATGCCTACCCTAGCCCGGGTCGCCGAGGCCGCGGGTCTTGAGATGCGCATCTTCCCCCGCGACTCCCACACGGACATCATGAATGAGTTCCTCAAGGAAGGCCAGTGGGCCTCGATCCCCACCGCAGTCTTCTACACCAGTGACCATGAGTACATATGCCACTGGATTGAGCGTCCCGCCGTGGCCGAGCGTGAGATCCTGGAGATCTCGGCCAAGCTCCGCCAAGAGCATCCCGAGATGACAGACCAAGAAATCCTCACCGCACGGCGTCCCCTCATCATGGACCGATTCCCAGCTTGGCAGCAGGACTCGGTAGAAGAAATAGTGGGGCTTCTGGAGCAGAAAGTCGGCTAGCTCCAGGACTCAACCGCCTGACGGCTACCAAAGAACCAACGGCCCGCTACTCCCGCCTACGAGCGACTTAGCGGGCCGTAAGAATTAGCATCAAGAACAATACCCAGGAGGCAGGCGATGGCCAGTAACAGGCAGGGCTACGTTTTTGCAGGAGCCGAATCAGGGGGCTTCTTCCGCAAGCCCATCGGCAACGGAGCCGAGTGGGAGAACGTGACAGCAGGCTTGCCACGTGCCGCCGCAGTCCGGGCTATCGCCATGCACCCTCAGGACCCCAGCACCATATTTGTCGGGACCCAGAATGGACCCTTCCGAAGCCGGGATGGTGGGGCCAAGTTCGAGCGCCTCGATTTCGCCGACAACTACATGGTCGGCTGGTCTTTTGAGTTCGACCCCCACAATCCCGACATTGTCTACTTTGGCACCTCCCCCGCCCAGGTGTACCGCAGCGAGAACGGCGGCGACAGTTGGGATTCTTTAGGCCTGAACCAAGGCTCAGATGTCGTGACCATGGACTTCCCCACTCGCCTCATCGCTATGGCCGTGGACCAAGCCGACTCTAATTTGATCTACGCTGCCCTGGAGGTCGGCGGTGTGGTGCGCAGCCGCGACGGCGGACAGACCTGGCAGGACTGCAAGGCGGGCATGGCCCCCGACGAGGGCAAACTCGACATGCACGGCATCGTCACCAGTCCTTCCACCCCAGGGAACGTCTACATCACCACCCGTCCCGGCCCCTTCACCAGCGACGATCAAGGCGACTCTTGGGAGTTCGTCGACATGAGTGGCGTCTCCCCCATCACGTACACGCGCGAAATGAAACTGGCCCCCAACGATCCCAACACTCTCTATGTGGCCATGGGTCGAGCCGCCGTATCCCACGCTGGCGCCCTTTGGCGCACCCGCGACCTCATGGGAACGTGGGAACGCCTGGATCATGGCTTCGAAGCCCATTCCACCATGATGTCCGTGGACGTCAACCGCTCCCACCCCGAGCAAATCTTCTGCGCCACCCGTGTCGGAGAAGTCTTCGGCACCCTGGACGACGGCACAACCTGGACTGCCTACCCCCTACCGGAACACACCCGCGAAATCCGCACGGTAGCCTGTGGCTGAGAACGGAACTCCGCGGTGAACATGTCCAATTGGGAAGAGTGCGACTGTCGAGCGTCCAGAGACACTAGGCGGAGCCTGGGTGTTTCGCGGCACCCAGCGCTATTCAAGAGCCTCTAGGAAGTCGCAACTGTGGACGAGTTTTTGGAATTGTATGAAGGTGTAGACAGGCGCCAAGTGCAATGCATCCTCGACCACGAACTGGACTCCTTGGCAGCGGAAATCGGCGGTTCTGGGCCTCCCTACCTTGGCTGCCTCACCAGCTTCTGAATCTTCCTCGCCCCAGCGGCGCACAGGTACACATCCCCCCGGGAGTCGATGCCGATGCCGTGGGCGGTGCCTTCCTCCCCCGCCGGTCCGACGGCCTCTCCTCCCCAACGGGCCAGCAGCTCTCCGTCATTCGTTAGGATGCTGCACCGGTGCCCTATGCCCGACACATAAATGATTCCCTTCGAGTCCATCACAATGTCCGTAGGACGCGAAAAGTCGTTCCAGATGTTCAGCAACTTCCCGTTGCCATCGAATATCTGAATACGGTTGTTCTCTCTATCGCACACATAGACGTGCTCGTGCTCGTCCACCCATATGCCGTGCGGCAGGTTGAACTGCCCCTCGCCATCACCGGGCGATCCCCAAGAGTCGAGAATCAGTCCGTCATTTGCATACTTATGTACACAGGAGTTGCCGTAGCCATCCGACACGTAGAAGCAACCCGATGGGCCTTCCATCACATCACTCGGCCGGTTGAAGGGCGTCTGTTCTCCAGCCACATCGCGCGTCCCCAAGGTCAACAAACGCTGTCCCCAAGCCGAGAATTTCATCACTTGGTGTGGATTCCGGTCGGTGAAATACACATCCCCCTGCGAGTTGAAGGAAAGGCCATGGGCGTCCGTAATAACTCCCGTTCCCCAGGAGTTCACATACCGCCCGTTGCGGTCAAATACGAGCATCGAAGGCTGGTCCGCCGTCCGTATGAAGGCAAAGACACGGTCTAGGTTGTCAGTGGCCACAGAACTCACCATGCCTAGTTCCATCCCGGCAGGCAGCTTCGCCCAATCATCCACCACCTCGTACGTGTAGTTGCCAGCGCCAACAATAGCCATTGGTTGATGCCTCCCTCGGTCTCGTTATGTCACTGCGGCTAGCTTGTCGTTAGTTACAGTAAGTGCGGGCGCACTATACGGCGGCCCTGGAAGGCGGTCAATAAAACTTGGAATGGGTGCCCCTCACCCCATCAGGACCCGGCGCGTACAGTACTGCACCAATCGCTCTGGCAGAAAGCGGGCCGCAAAGACTCCGATACCTCCATCTATGCCGACGACATAGCTGGGACGCGGGTGCTTCGCTCGGATAATGCGCTCCACGGTGCGGGCCACCCTAAGTGGGTCCGCTCCGCTATGATGGAACCTCGCGGTCCGCTCCTCCAGTTTCTTGGCGCGGGACGCATAGGGGGATTCCTCGCCCTCTCGCCAGCTCGACACCACCTGATTGCGTAGGAAGTTGGCCCGCACGACCCCCGGCTCGATCACCGCTACTTTGATCCCGAACGGGTGCAACTCCAATCGCAGCACCAAGCTGAGGCTACGTAAAGCGGACTTGGTGGCAGCGTAGGCCCCAGCGCTTGGGCTGCCCAGGTGCGCAGACACCGAGCCGATGTTGATGATGGCACCGCCCCCATTCTCACGCATATGAGGAATAACGGCTTGGCTTAGTCGCAGCGTGGCGAATAAGTTAGTCTCGAACTGCGCCTGCACCGCGGCCATATCCAACTCTTCCACGTACCCGCGCAGCCCGTACCCTGCATTGTTCACCAGCACATCAACGCGCCCGACCTGCCGGATGATCTCCGGCACCTGTTCAACGCATCCCGGGTCACCGACATCCAACTCCCACGGAGTGATGCTCTCAGGGGTTTGGGAGTCGGCCTTGAGAGAAAGAAGCCTCTCCTTTGAGCGTCCCGCAGCTACCACCTGGTAGCCGCGCGATGCGAGGTGAAGGCAGGTAGCACGCCCAATCCCTTGAGACGCTCCAGTGACCAAGACCGATTTCAGTTCGGGAGCGGGCATTGTCCTGCCATTGCGGTCCAGGTGTTAGAAAAATTCCTTCCATCTTTGAGCGGAAGGGGCTTCATGGGGGTGGTACGCTCCGAGCACGCTGACAGCGCCACACCTACACCGGGATCACGATGGACACGCGAGGCTCATTGCCCACCACACGGGTGGTGTGCCCGCGACCGGTGGTGTCATCGGCCAGCATCACATCGCCAGCCCCGAAGATGCGCTTCTCTCCGTTGCCCAGCCCGACCTCCACCTGCCCCGACAGGCTGACGATGTACTGGCGCCGCGGTGCGGGGTGAAAGTCGAGGTCGACGCCCGCTTGTTGAGTGCGAAAGGTCATGCTCTCCGGTTTTTCTGGGGGAGCACTCGCCGAGTTGCCGCTGGCCTCGTACTTGAGGTCGATGTCCTCAAAGTGGGACTCACCGTCGCTTCCAGTGTAGATGCGGACAATCAACTTCGTGCCTCCGTGCGTGAATGAGAACGGGGGTGTTGAGTCTGTCCCAACACCCCCGTCTTGCGCTCGTTTAGAACTATCGGGCCGCGCCCACGACCTTAGTGTCTTCCGGTTGGGGTTGGAAGTTCTCAGTGGCCTCCAGCAGCGCATCGGCCGCGATGGCAGCCTGCTGGTCTGTGTCGTGGCCCCACACCCGCTGGGCATCGCGGGACTTAAAAGGCATCTTACGACGCCAGTGGATAATCGCCCGGTCATTGGTGCCCAGCTTCTGCGGGGCTGCTGGGTCCAGTCGGTCGAATGCCTGCACCGGCAGGTCTTCCAGTTCATTGATGCCCTTGATCTGGAAGTAGCGCCACATGGTCTGGAAGTATACACGGGAGAAGAACCGGTCCCACCAAGTCCGTCCCTTCATGATGCCGAAGGTGAACATCATGCTGTAGTTCTCATCCATGGGCACCGCCCAGCGACAGTGCACGCGGTTCCGGGTATCCACCCGGGTGAGGCTGGGCAGGCGGTATTCGTTGGTGTACGGCTTCCCTGTAAAGGTCTTCACTCCGCGACGCCATGCCTTCAGCGGACGGAACCACACCCGCTTGGGCCACTTGGCATCCATCAGCGGGAAGTAGGCCTGCTGCGGCGCGTGAACTGTGGGCGCGATGCCCATGCTGTTGTCAGTCTCTCCCACCACGCGGGTACCACTCCAGTATGCCGGCAACTGTCGGAACGCTTCCATGTTCAGCAGACGGCGCATGCGGAAGCGGTGGATGTAGGAGTTGTGGGAGTCACCCGAGTTCTCAATGGTCACGGTCCAGTTGATGGGCCACACTTTAGAGTAAGTGTGCACGATGAAGTTCTTGTCGAAGAACTCCTCCGGAATGTCCTCCTCAATGGGCACCGGCTGGGTCTGCCCCATCCACACGTAAACGACGCCGTTCACAACCTTGGTAGGGTAGGACTTGACCCTCAGCTTGCCGTTCAAGCCCGACTCGGGCCCCTCAGTCAGTGCGCCGACGCACACGCCCGTCTCATCAAAGGTATATCCGTGGTAGGGACAACTGATCGTGCCTTCGAACTCGCAGCGCCCGAAGGACAGAAGCGCCCCACGGTGCGGGCAGCGGTTCCACACCGCCCCGAACCGTCCGTCCTTGCCCCGGAAGATAGCTACGTCTTCGCCCAGCATCTTCACACGCGTGCCGTAGCGGCTACCGAAGAAGCCGTACTTTTTGCGCCCCACCTTGTTCGCCTCTATCGCTGGGTACCAATACTCACGATACCCAAGCTTGGGCACCAAGTCATGCACGCCGATCTGCGACCAGCCATACTCCCCATTGTCGATGCCTTCCGGGCGTTGGCCTCCGATCACCGAGCCCTCAGGGACCGAGCCGTTGCCTCCGTGCCCGTTCCCGCTGTGTCCATTGCTACTGTGCCCATTAGTAGATGTCATTCTTCACCCCTATCCTGACGTTCCCATAGAAGGGGTCCCGTCCGGCATTCCGGTCTGCACCAGAATGCCGGAAGCCTCTCGCCTTTAAGGCTTGAAGATAGCCATGCACTTCTCCGAGTTGAACACCCAAGTCTCGATGTAGTCGATGACCTCGGTCTTCTGCCCCAGCTCGTGCATCGCCCCAGCCAAACAGACCCAGTTCAGCAACTCCTGCTGCCCAGCCTCTTCAATCTGGGTGAGACTCATGTTCTTCCACTCAATCTGCCTGTTGTCACGCAGCTGCTCAAAGGCGGCCCGATCAGCCTCGTGGTCGGGCCAGAGGAAGTGATTACGCTCCGTCAGGAAGCCGTGCGACCAAGATGAGGAACCCATGATTACCGACCGCTCCGGCATGCGCTTCAGCACTCGGGCGATGGCCTGCCCCAACTCGAAGCACCGCTTGGGAGTGGGTGAGGGCGGATCAACGGAAAGGTTGGGGTCTACATCCATCCCGCCCCGGTTGCGTATCACGCTGCTGCCGTAGCAGTTCACCGCCAAGGGAATCAACGGGTAGTCGATGCCCTCGCGATCATAGTCCAAGAACATCCAGGTATTCAGGAAGGCATGTCCCAGCACTTCCGGGCCCGAGTGCAGGGGCTTGTAGCCGTAGGCCATGTCGAAGCCCTCTTCTATCAGGTCCTTGGCCAGCCGTCGTGCAATGTGGGGCCGACCCTGGATGGGTATGACGTGGTCTTCGGGCTCACCCCAGAAATTGGGCTTCCCCTTGTGCCGCGCCTGCGCCCAAGGCTTGCACTCGAACTCGTCGTAGGCCAGTAGGGCGAACGCAGGTATCAGGTCTTCCCTGAAGTTCTCATACTGGTCGTCACCGAACATCAGGATGAAATCGGGATTGAACGCGTCGATCTCCGCCCGCACCTTGCGGAACGCTTCAGCCAGGCGTCGGCGGTGCTCCTTATGCGACGTGACCCCCTCGTCTTCCCCGAACTCAACGCGCATTGGCTCGGGCCAGTTGGTGGGATTCTTCATCTCCTCTGGCACCCGGTGATCATGCGACAGGCTTCGCATCAAGGGCCAACTCTTCGACTCGTCAGGGAAGTTCATCCCGGGCCAGTGAGTAGTCCCAACACCCAGTATCTCACCCATATCCTATCCTCCTAAGGATCTCTAACGGAGTTCAAGCTCGGATTCTTGAACGAAAAGATAGGCCTAACACACCGACCTGTCAAGAAAACAGAAAGGGAAGGGAAGAGCCTAGCCTCTCCATTCGCCACGCAGGGCGTTGCACGACCAGACCGGCTTCCGCGAAAATGGAACGGAGGAGACTGGGCGGACTTCCAGCAGCCAACAGGAACGGCGTACTTTTGACGCTCCTTGTCGGGTGCAGGCACCTAATAGGCACTGAGAGCTGGCATCAAAGGCGGTGGTGGCCGTCGGACATCTCAACCTAATCTATGCCCTCCCCCAACAGGGTCCTCGTGTACCCACATCCTTCGAGGGGACCGCCACTTGTGGCCGGAAGCCATCCGTTAACGAGAGGAGGACGCCAAATGAGTACGACCAACGCCTTGGAAGACAAGTTTGACGATGCAGAAAAGGGACTCGAATGGCTGGAGAAGCTGGAGGCGTTGCATACCCGCTCGGCATCTGATCAGGCGGCATACGAAGTCGCAGAATACGTGATGAAGCTGCGAACCGCAGTGATCGAGTTGGCTGGAGACCGCGCCGCCTCTCAGCTGAGCGGGGACGTCGGAACGGTGACGGCGCACTTGGTGGAAGAACTCCGGCGAGCGGGAAACAACGACTACTGGAACACAAGAATCCGCCCCGCGCTCCTGAAGTTAGATGCTTGAGTTCAATGGCCATTGGGACATGGACGATGGGATGGCATAGTCCGCCATGATTGGCAGCACACCATGCACATTAAGAGGTTGAGGTTATCCCTGATGGCTGCCGAGGGGCATGCGCTACGCTCCGGGGACAATGTCCCAAACGCCACTAGTACGGGCGGGGCATCATCTCCACCGGCACCTCAATGAGAGTCGGTCGGTTGTTGGCCAGCGCCTCGCGCACACATCCGCCCAACTCCTCAGGCCCGTGGGCCCGCATCCCGTCGGCGCCGTAGGCCTCGGCTAGCTTTAGGAAATCGGGATTGTACAGGTTGGTGCCTAAGCTGCGGCCGTCGAACAGTCCCTCCATGTCCCGCTTGACGTTGCCGAAGGCGCCGTCATTAAAGACCACGGCTACGATGTTGATCCCATGCTGCACGGCCGTGGACAGCTCGTTGGAAGCGAACTGGAAGCCCCCGTCGCCCGACACCGACACAACTGCACGGTCAGGATGGGCTACCTTGGCCCCCAAGGCCGTGGGGAAGGCGAACCCGAGGTTCCCTTGGTAGGACGATGTAAGATAGGTCCCCTGTTGGTACGCAGGCCAGTGAGCATGGCTGTAGTACCCGACCTGAGTCTGCCCCATTGCCACAATGCCGTCGTCGGGTATGTTCTCCCGCAAAGCCCGCATCAGCGAACTCTGGGGCTCGGTGCGCATCATCACCTCGTGACGCTCGGCACGAAAGGCCTCGGTCTCAGCGCGACGGGAAGCCCTCGCGGGCTGGTGACTCAACAGGTCGTACAACGCTTCTAAGGACAGCCTTGCATCGCCCAACAGTGGCTGAGTGTTCGAGTGGTTGCGTCCGATCTCTTCGGCGTCGACGTCAATCTGCAACACCTGCTTGGAAGCATCCAGAAGCGGAGAGAGGAAGCGGGTGCCCACGGCCAGCACGAGGTCACATTCTTCCGCGATGTACTTGCGCATAGGGTCTCCACCGGGGTTCACGCCTCCCCGGCAGGTGCCCAAGGAGAGGTAGTGCCGGGGGTCTATCGCCCCCTTGCCCTCAGGGGTGGTGATGACCGGTGCCTGTAAGTGCTCGGCCAAGCGGGTCAGCGGCTCCGAGGACCGAGACCAGATGGCTCCGCCACCAGCCCATATTGCGATCCGCTGGCTCTTGCCGATAAGGGCCGCGGCCCTCTCCAGTTCCGCGCTGTCTGGGGCCATAGGTCCGTAGACACCCGGCTCCTGCAACTCGATGTCAGCAACCTGGGCCAGCGTCTCGGGAGGAACCTCAATCTCTACAGGGCGCGGGCGGCCTGTCTTCATCTGATGAAAGGCCTCATGAACTGCGCCCGGAATTTCCTTGGGGTCGAGCACCCGCGAGCACCACTTGGTGACAGTGCGCACCACATCAAGCTGGTCGTTGATTTCGTGGAGGATGCCTTTGTTCTGCCCGATGCCAGCGATGTTGATCTGCCCCGACACCAGGAACACTGGCGAAGAGGCTGCATAGGCGTCGCACAGGCCTGCCGAGGCGTTCAGCACCCCAGGGCCGGGCACGACCAGGGACGTCCCTACCTCTCCGCCAGTGCGAGCGTAGCCGTCGGCCATATAAGTGGTGCCCTGCTCGTGACGAGTGGTGATGAACCGGATACCCGGTTCGCCCTCTAAGCCTTCCAAGGCATGGTAAAGCTGCACACCCGGCAGTCCGAATATCACCTTCACGCCCTCGCGAGCAAGGGACTTGGCCAAGGCCTGACCGCCCGTCATCTCTGCCACGTTAAATGCTCCTCCCGGCCAGCGGGCGCCTCTACCCCGGCAAGCCATCTAAATGCTCAGCGTCCACACATGGAGGCTAGTTTAGCACAACCGCCACAGAGACACGGCCGGGCCGCTTCTAGGATTCTGAACCGGTCGTAATACGTAGCCTACCTTGACACTCAGCTAGGCCCATGATAGCCTGCGGGCTGATTTGGCCCTACGAAAACGTCCATAAACTTCGCGATACGAGAGTCCATGGATATCAAGGGAAACGTCCTTCTGCATAACCCTGCAAGCCGTGTCTGGGAAGCCCTGAACGACCCACAAGTCCTCTCCAAATGCACACCTGGCTGTAAGGTCTTCGAAGCCGTCGGCGATAACCAGTACCACGTAGTCTTGGAGTTGGGCTTAGCCGCCGTAAAGGGCACTTACGATGGTCAGATCGTGATCACCGACAGCGTCCCGGGCACCTCCTACCGAATGACCGTATCTGGCGAAGGCCTGACTGGGTTCGTGCGCGGCGACGGCAGCGTGTCTCTGGCCTCTGAAGGCGACAATACCCGTCTGACGTATCAAGTGGACGCCCAAGTAGGCGGGGCTATAGCTGGCGTGGGCCAAAGGGTAATGGGTGGAATCTCCAAGATGATGGTTGGTCAGTTCTTCTCCAAGTTGGAGAAGGAGATCGACGCCTCGTCTTAGACTTACCTCAGCCAACCTAAAGACTGACCTACGGAACAGGGAGGGACTGGAATGAAGCCAGCCCGTTTCGACTACTACGCACCGCAGAGTACGGACGAGGCCCTCTCCTTGCTGTCTCAGCATGGAGACGACGCCAAAGTCCTGGCTGGCGGGCAAAGCCTGATGCCACTAATGGCCATGCGCTTAGCCCGGCCCCCGGTGGTCGTGGACATCAACAGAATCTCTGCCCTAGAGCACATCACTTCTGCTGACGGTGGAGGCATCAACATCGGTGCCCTTACCCGACAGCGGAGCGTCGAACTCTCGGACGTGGTGGCTCAGCGGTTCCCCATGCTGTCAGCCATGGTGCCCCACATAGGGCACTTCCAGATCCGGAACCGCGGGACCGTCGGTGGCAGCATCGCTCACGCCGACCCCTCTGCCGAGTGGCCTGCCTTTGCCATGGCTTCCGACGCACAAATCGTGCTGTCGAGCAGCACGGGCAGCCGTGAGGTGGACGCCGGGGACTTCTTCGTCACCTACTTCACCACAGCTGCCGAGACCGGAGAGATGGTGACGGAAGTGCGTCTTCCCGGCAGCGGCGCTGGCTGGGGCTGGGGGTTTGAAGAAGTCTGCCGTCGCCACGGCGACTTCGCCATGACAGGAGCCTTCACCCGTGTTCACCTAGACAACAATGGCGCCTGCGACGACTCGCGCATCGTCATCTTCGGCGTCGGCGGTACGCCCGTGCGTATCGAGTCGGCAGAGTCGGTGCTCCGGGGCAGCAACGGCGAGATGCAGTCGCTGGAGCAAGTGGCTGCCGCCGTATCCGAGGCTTTGGACCCCGATTCCGACATACACGCCTCCGCCCTCTATCGCAAGGAGGTCTCAGGTGTTATGGCCCGGCGCGCCCTAGTAGGAGCATTCCGGCGGGCCAGAGGAGAGGAGAACTAGATGAGCGAGACAGGCGTCGTCCGCCTAACTGTCAACGGCAAATACTACGAGCGCACCGCTCCCGTCCGCATGACCTTAGCCGACTTCCTACGGGAAGAACTAGACCTGACAGGCACCCACTTGGGTTGCGAGCACGGCGTCTGCGGGGCGTGCACCCTACTCTTCAACGGGCAAGCAGTGCGCTCCTGCTTGATGCTGGCTGTTCAGGCCGATGGCGCGGAGCTTATGACCGTTGAGGGTCTGGCCGACGGGGACCAATTGCACCCGCTACAACAGGCCTTCCAAGATAATCACGCGCTGCAGTGCGGTTTCTGCACGCCAGGCTTCCTGATGACCCTGTACGCTTTCCTGCGAGATACTCCCAACCCCACAGAGGAGCAGATACGCGAAGGCATGTCTGGCAACATCTGTCGCTGCACCGGCTACCTGCCCATTATCGCAGCGGCCAAGCAGGCTTCTTCATCATTCCACTAGGCTGTACAATGGGGTCTCTATCTCACCAACAAAAGGGAGAGAAATCATGAACAAGCTGAAGCATGTGGCTATCTTCACGCCAGACCCGCAGGCCACCGCCAAGTTCTACCAAGATGTATTCGAGCTCGAGGTGGCAGGGCCCGCCGGAACCGGTGTATATCTGACTGACGGTCACATCAATCTGGCTATCCTCCAAGCTCGGACTGACGAAGAAGGCAAGCCCATTTACACCGGCATCGAGCACTTCGGTTTCAAGGTGGACGACGTGGAAGAGACCCAGCGCAAGCTGGCTGAGGCCGGAGCGGGCGAGCTTCCCTCGCATGCACCTCCTGGCGGCGGGGCCTTCTACTATGAACTCAAGTACTCCGGCCCGAATAACCAAGTGATCGACGTTTCGGGCAACGGCTGGGTAGGCACCGACTAGAAAAGACACGGCCAAGGAGGAAGACCTCATGAGCAGGATCAAGCACATAGCCATCCGGACCCCCGATGTTGAGAAAACGGCCAGCTTCTACAAGAACGTCTTCGAACTGACTGAGGCGGGCAAGGGGCGCAGTGGCGTCTACCTGACCGACGGCCATATCAACTTGGCCATCCTCGAAATGCAGGACTCCGGTCCGAATGCTGGCAAGACTGGTATCGACCACTTCGGCTTCCAAGTCGAGGACATGGACGCTGCCGCTGCCAAACTGGAAGAAGTGGGCTCAGAAGCCTTGGCCATTCACACGCCTCCACCAAGTGCGGACGGCCAGTCCTACTACGAGGCCAAGTACTTCGACCCCGTGAAACAGGTAGTGGACGTCACCCACACCGGGTGGGTTGGCACCGACTAGATAACCGACACTACGCTGAACTAAAGAGCCCCGCCAATTGGCGGGGCTCTTTCTTAGACCTAAGGTGGCAGCCGGACCTACACCATATTAGGCATAGCGCCTAGCCGCCAGCCAGCCTTTCCGCCAGTGCCTCCAGTGCCTGGTGGAAGCACTCCATGGGAGCACGGACTATACCTGCACCGATCTGGCCGATGCCTGGCTCCTTGTGGGCGATACCTGTGTTGATGACGGGTGCGATGTCCGTTTCCACCACCTTCCGAACGTCGACGCCACAGGGCACGCCTTGGAAGTCTAGATTCGGTACTGCCATATTGGGGTTGCGCCCAACGGTAATCTCACCCATCTCCCGACTGTAATTCAGGGCATCCCGGAACGTGCCGGCGCCTAGAAAGCCCGCCACAGCAGGGGAGCCAGCCATGGCGAAAGCTCCAACTCCGAAAGTTTCGAGGATGGCGCTATCACCGAGGTCGGGATTGGAATCGGCTATGGAGTATCCCGGGAAGTAGAGGCCTTGGGGCATGTTGCTGGTGGCGGTGAACCACCGGTCGCCCAATCCACTGACCCGTATGCCGAAGTCAGTCCCATTGCGACACATGGTGTACACCAAGCTGGAACCCTCCACGTTGGCGGCGTTGTCCAAGGTACACTTGGCGGCTGCCATAGCTGGGTTCAGGAAGAACTGGTCATTGGCCACAAGAAAGTCAACGATACTACCGTAGTCCGCGGAGCTGGCAACGGTGCGAGCCAGGTGTGGGGCCAATGCCCTAAAGAACAACGATGTAGCCGCGACATTCCGCTGGTGCATCTCATCAGACATGGTCAAAGCTTGGGCCATAATCGGGCGCAACTCGATGCCACCGCTGTGCCTCACCGCCTCACCCAAGGCTGGGGCGAGTGTATTCTGCATCCAGCGCAGTTTCTCGATGGCAGCATCGTCGTTGGCGCCATATCGAAGGACGCGCCCCAAGCCTTCGTTGATAGTGCAGTAGGCCCGGTTACCGAAGCGGCGGTTCTCAACCACGAACACAGGCATTGAGGGGCTGGTGATGCCCGTCATGGGTCCCACTGCACTGAAATGGTGCGCCGGATGGAATGCAATTTGTCCCCCTGACGCTTGATCCAAGGCCTCCGCTTCGGTCTTCGCCCAACCTTCATACCGGAGCGCTCCCACTATCGCACCTTGCATTGGTCCGCACATGCGATCCCAATCTATTGGCGGGCCCGCGTGCAGGAGCATCCCATCCCGCAGCCCTTCGATGGCCTGCGACGCAGGGACAACGTCCACGAGAACGGGTTCCGACTCGACAATACGCGACAGGGCTATGGAGTTGGCTTCGTCTATATCAATGTTGGGCATCTACGACTCCCTTCGAACGATCCTCAAGTGTTGCCCGCAGGCTGGCCAAGCCTTAGTGTATGGGGCGCTGCCTTCGGCTAGGCCCTGTGTTTTATGCTGAGGCAGCAATGATACCAGAGAGGACCAAATCCTATGTTGGAGCACCTGACGGAGAGGCAACGCGGGTTCGTGGAAATGGCGGCGTCCCACGCCCATGATTTCGCTCAACGGGTGTCCCAACATGACCGGGAGAACAGCTTTCCTTTCGAGAACCTCGAGGCCATGAAGGAATCCGGCTACAGCACCATTACCGTACCTGAAGAGTTGGGCGGTGGCGGTGCAAACCCCTTGGAGTTGTGTCTCGCCCAGCACCGTCTGGCCCAGGGCGACGGGCCTACGGCCATCAGCATTAATATGCACCTGTTCATCATGGGCATATACTCTGACCTGTGGCGTGGGGGAGTCCAACAGGTGCGCCCGACGCTGGAGGCCGCCGTGCGAGACAAGGCAATACGGTGCGCTGGCTCCAGCGACCCCATGGTCGCCAGCGCAGTTAGTCTGGGAGGACTCAACGAAAGCACTCGTAAGGCCGTCCGCGTGGATGGAGGATATTTGGTGTCGGGGCGCAGCGCCTTCAACACTCTCAGCGTAGGGGCCGACCTGATCGGCACCACAGCCCACTACGATGATCCCGAAAAGGGACCGATGGCCCTCAGCTTTACGGTACCCATGACGTCGCAGGGCATCCAGATACGAGATAACTGGGATACCATGGGCATCCGGGCCTCAGCCAGCAATGACGTCCTTTGGGAGGACGTGTTCGTTCCGGACGGGTCGGCGCTATTGCGCCCTACACGCACCTGGACGTTGTTCAACAGCCTCTTCTCCTCCTGGTTCAACACCTCTGTGCCAGCGGTATACCTAGGCATTGCCCAGGCGGCCCGCGACTACGCTGTGGCATGGAGCGGAGACCGTACCCAGTACCCCTATCAACAGGCCAACAAGCATAGCCTTGCATACCAATTGCAAGCGGGTGAAATGGAAGTGCGCCTGCGCACCGCCTTGGGCATGATGCGTCACACCGCCGGCTTGGTTGAGCATACTGAGGCTAGGACTGAACCTCCCTTGGCCGACATCGTGTCCTGCCAGCGATTCGTTACCGAAACGGCCGCTGAGGTCGTAGACCGGGCCATGCGCCTAATGGGTGGGGCAGCCATGTTCCGCAACCGCCCCCTGGAGCAGATGTACCGCGATGTGCGGGCAGGTATGTTTCACCAGCCACTAGCGGGTCAAGAGGGTATGGCATTCTTAGGGCGGCTGGTGTTTGGGCTAGAGGCCTACCCACCCCCTGACACGGGAGAGTAGGCCACTAGGAGTCCTTTATATCAACAGTCCCTACTCTCCGTCCCTGCTCTGCTGCGACCCTTGCAGCTTTTGCAGTAACGATGCCATGCGCCGGTCACCTCCAGCGGGCGGGCGCCAGTCCATCTGCACCACAGGCACTCCCAAGCTGCGCAGGTCGTCCGCAAACAGCTCAAGACCCAGGTTGACCACCCGTAACTCTGACCGCAGCAGGTTCCTGCTCTCCGTCATTCGCTAGCTCCTCGGTAGCCCGGACAGATCGTTTTGGCTGAGGGCCAGCGCAATGCGGGCCGCAATTGCATTGGACCGTACAACCAGCGCACCAGCCTCTGTCAGTTGCTCTTCCTGCTTTAACATGCGCTGCGGGTCACCTTCCGTTCCGCACAGCGAGACCACGCAAGCCAACTCCCTTCCAGCGCTTCGGGCCACCCCAATTGCCTCCTCGACAGCAGGTGCAAGCTCAGATGATGGGTTTGGATGGGCCCCATACCCCAACACCACGTCCATCAGTATAACTCCCACTTCCGGGTCGGCAGCCTCCTGCAGCAAGCGTCGACAGCGTGGACGAAAGTCGATCATGGGATGAGGCCGTCCCATGGTATAACGGTCATCCCCTAGGTCAACCAATGTGTGACCATAGCTGACGTCAGGGTCATCCAGAAGCTCAACTTCATTCAACGCCAAGTTGGATCGCATCTTCAATCCGCCCTGTTGCAGTAGCCAAAGGGCCTCATAGCAAAGCGTGCCGCCGGAGAAGAGGCCGCGGATGTAGCGGGAGCCAGCCGACAGGGCTCCTGCCACTCTCTCTATGCGTTTCCACAGGGCCGTAGAAGGGATGGCCCACACTGGCCTAGCTCGTTCACCAGTTATGTTAAGCAGCCGGCCAGTGGCAGCTTCCAGCGTAGGCTCCAGGTGAATGTTCGATCCGAAGTCTTGATGCGCCCCGCCTAGGAAGGCCAGCACACACGGCTTGTCTGAAGTCCTGACGGCTTGTAGCAGTCGCTCTGTCGTATCGCGGCCCGGTGGCTTCGAGATAAGGGCCACTACCTCGGTGGCATCATCCTCCTGGAGCATGCGCAGGCACTCCAGCATCATCAGACCGCCAACAGCATCGGACATATCGCGCCCGCCAACCCCGAGGGCTTGGGAAACTCCCTCACCCGCAGCGGCTAATAGACAGGTAACTTGCTGCAAACCTGTGCCCGACGCAGAGACCAGTCCGATTCTCCCGCGGGGCACCGCATTTGCGAACCCCAAGGGCACGCCTTGGAGGATGGTGGTACCACAATCGGGACCCAACATCAGGAGGCCCTGCTGGAGGGCATGCTGTTTGAGAGATACCTCGTCGGCTACCGACACGTTGTCGCTGAACAGCAGCACGTTCAGGCCACGGTCTAGCGACCGCCTAGCCTCAGCGGGGGCATACTCACCTGGCAGCGAAATCAGTGCGAGATTCGCTCCCGGAAGCGTGTCCAGCGCGCCTTGCAAGGAGCGCGGACGGTAGTCGTCGGCGCCTGCCGAACCCTGGTCTACTCCGGCCAGCAAGGTTTCCGCCATGGCCAAAACCTCTGTTTGAGCGTCGAGCGTTTCCAGTTCTATGGCGATGACCAAGTCGTTGGGCGTGGCTGACTCGCCGACCTCCGCCAGCAGACCCACAGCCCGTAGCAGCTCCCGGTTGTTGGGGGTGGCCATCATGGCAGTTGCCTGAATAATTCCGGGTTGCCCCTCCAGTTCCTTCGATACTCGCATCAGCACCACGGAGTCGCGGTAGGTGTTGCGGAGCACATGATTGCAGACGATCATGGCATTGCCCTTCCGACCAAATGAAGGCCCAAGAGAATGCCGACCAACGTGTCCCAACCCGACGTGTGTCCGACGGACGTGAGTGCGTCCACCTTGTGTAGCACCTCATCCTCCGGCTGACCTTCAAACAAGGCGTTGATGAGCTGATGGCTGGCCTCGTTGCCGAGCCCAAGGGCAGCCTGTTTGAGCATGGATTCACTGATTGTGCCTGTCATGACCGGGGCATGGGCAACCACGACCTCGCTAAGAGGGGGGGCCATGTACGATCGCGCCGCATGCAGCGCCAGCAAGAGTCCCACCAAGAGGTCATCCCCCGATGGCGTCAGTCCCGGGCCCAAACCCAACAAGCCACGAGCGCCCGCCTCCGTGCGAATAACGTCACCAGCTACCAGCCCATTCGCCAAGTCTTGGATGGTGGTTGCAGCCAAGGCGCTGACCGGGACCAATTGGTCGATATCGAGGGACTGCCCGGAAGCCAGTGTTTGCAATTGGGGCAACAAAGGTCCCAAACCCTCAGGGGGGACCAGACTACTAATGTGTGTCGTGAGTTCTCCGGTCCGCCGAAAAAGCAACGTGTCCATAGCTTTCGATGGGACAGGGGGCGCCCATACTTCCGCGCCTCCCAATTCCAGTACGAGGGTCGCAACCCGCAGGCTGTCGTCCTCCAACAGGCAGGGTGTTTTTCCCAGTACACCAAGGGCTGGCAGGTCAGCCTGTTCCGGAAGGCAGACCGATATGGTCAGGGGACCTCGGCCTAGGCCTTCGTCTGCCAGGCACAATACCTCGCCGGCGCAGGTCTGCAGGTAGCAGGAGCGTCGGAATGAGACAAACACCTCACCCAACCGCGTGTTGCGGCGTAGAGCCAGCGCCGCGGAGACGCCGACTGACACCACGGGCACCACGGGCACCGACGTCATGGGGTCGCTTGGGGACTCGATTCCTGGCAAATCTACCCCAAATCCAATGCCTGCCAGTAACGCCGCCCTTCCATACGGGCGAGCCTCCCGAAACCCGGGTATGGGAAGTGGCCTGCTGCCAATACTGTGTTGTCGCCCTCGATGCGGTCGAACAGGGCAGTCCGGGTCTTACGGGCCAAGTCGGGGTCCAGGTCAGCGAAAGAGCACCACTCCAACTCGTGTAGCTGCACCGGGTGATGGGCGGCGTCACCGAGCACCAAACCCTTCTCGCCTTGAGAGGATATCAGCAGACTTATGTGTCCCGGAGTGTGGCCTGGGGTTAGTATCGGGGTGATATCAGAGGTGATGGCCTTGCCATCCTCCATGAGTTCCATCAACCCCATTTCTTCCAGTGGAGCAACGCACTTCCGGTTGGTGGGGAACTTTTCCAAGTTTTCTTCCGTGCGAAAGAACTCCCAGTCCCTGGCCCCCACCCAGTAACGCGCCTTAGGAAAGGTGGGGGCTACGTCTCCACCCTCTTCCAACAGGTTCCAGCCCACATGGTCGCGGTGCAGGTGGGTCATCACCACCATATCGATGTCCTCGGGGCGCAGGCCCTTGTCTGCCAAGTCATCCAAGAGTTCACCCCATCCGCTGTCAGGGGCGTCGGGAGGCACGGGCCCCAAGCCTGTGTCCACCAAGATGGTCCGCCCGTCGGACCGTATGAGGAAGGAACCCAAGTTCAGGCTGAGTTGATGGTTCTCGTTGGTGGCGTCGGGGTAGGGCTCCCACAGGGTCTTTTCCACCGAAGGAAAGAAGACACACGGGTCGAAGTCCAAGTGACCGTCGGACAGCGATGTAATCTCAACGTTCCCGACAGTGATCTTTCGCGTTGGCATGGGGCATGTCCTCCTTGCCCGGAGACTTTAGCCTGCTCCTAACTTACCACGCGGAGGCCCCAGGCTCCAGAGCAAAATGTCAGGCCTGAAATGGGGGCATCCCAGCAGTGTGCTAAGATATGCCCGTTTTGAGCCTGCCCCTGATGGACTCGGCATACCCAAAGGAGTTTCGATGGCAGACTGGTTTGATTCCCGCCGCTCCCAAGTGCTGGCCAAAAACGGCATGGTGGCAACGAGCCAGCCCGTGGCAGCGTCGACGGGCCTGCGCATCTTGATGGAGGGTGGGAATGCTGTGGACGCCTGCGTGGGCATGGCAGCGGTGCTGGCGGTGGTAGAACCCGTTTCGACCGGCCTGTGTGGCGACCTGTTCGCTTTGGTATGGATGGACAGAGAGCGGAAGGTCCGGGCCTTGAATGGCAGCGGGCGCGCCCCAGCCGCGGCCAACATAGATGAATTGCTACAACAGGGGGTGACGCGAATACCGGTCCACAGCCCGTACGCGGTGTCTGTGCCGGGGACCGTGGATGGCTGGCAGAAGCTGATAGACGCCTACGGCACAATGAGCCTCCCCGACCTACTACAGCCGGCGATCGGGTATGCGGAAGAGGGCTTCGGCGTCACAGCGGTCATATCCAAGCAGTGGGAGGCAGCAATACCGGTATTGATGCAGTATCCCTCGGGCGAGGAGTTGCTCATCGACGGGCGAGCCCCACGCGAGGGCGACACGATGCGCCTGCCGGGCATGGCCAAGGTGTTGCGTGACGTGGCCGATGGCGGCCCTGACGCCTTTTATCGCAGCCCGCTGGCCAAGCACATAGCAGAGTACGTTCAGGAATGCGGGGGATGGTTGGCGCCCGAAGACCTAGCGTCCCACACCTCTACTTGGGACGAGCCCATCAGCACGGACTATCGCGGCTACACCTGCTGGCAATGTCCGCCCAACGGGTCGGGCATGTCGGTGCTGATGGGCTTGAACATCGCCGAGAACTTCGACATCGCCGGCTTGGGCTTCCAGACACCAGATACCTACCACCACCTCATTGAATCGATGCGCCTCTCGTACGCCGACGCCCTGCGGTACGTTGCCGACCCCGCCAAGGTGCGTATTCCGTTGGACCAGTTACTATCGAAAGACTACGCAAGCAAGCGAGCGTCACTGGTCAGTGCGGACAAGGCTATGGCTGAAGCTCCATCCGGGGACTTCAACCTCGGCAGCGACACTGTGTACATCACGGCAGTGGACGGGCAAGGGAATGCCTGCTCGTTCATCAACAGCGTATACGAGGGGTTCGGAACCGGCATGGTGGTCCCGGGCACAAACATGTGCCTGCACAACCGTGGGTCTCTTTTCTCCCTAGACCCCAACCATCTGAACGTGTTGGAACCTGGCAAGCGGCCTTATCACACGATTATTCCGGGGATGGTGACTCGAGGCGACGATCTATGGCTCAGCTATGGAGTAATGGGGGCATTTCAGCAGCCTCAGGGACAGCTTCAGGTGCTGTGCAATCTAATCGACTTTGGCCTCGACCCTCAGGCTGCGCTGAACGCGCTGCGCTTCAGCATACAGTTGGGGCGTGGCGTGGTCGTCGAAGAGGGCCTGCCGCTGACCACGATCCAAGACCTAGGGCGTCGAGGCCACAACCTCGCCACCCTAGGAGGCTACCAACGGGTGATATTCGGCGGAGGGCAAGTTATCGCCCGCGACCCCGAGACGGGACTGCTTCGCGGTGGCTCGGAGCCACGGAAGGACGGGGCAGCGCTGGGGTGGTAGGCTACCGGCCTACCACTCACGGACTACGGGCATGACTTCCTTGCCGAAGAGGTCGATGTTGCGCATGGCCGCCTCGTGGCCCATGCGCGACTCCTGGCCATAGAAAATCAGGTGGCCCATACCAAGCGTGTCCTTCAGATGGCGCAGCTTCTCGATAACCTGGTCGGGGGTGCCTGCCACTATGTGGTAGTTGTCCTGTAGCTCTTGGTAGCTCTGCTGTGACAAGGGCTTGTTGCGCCTCTGCTGCATCTTCACGCCAGACTCGGTAAGGTAGCCCGGAGGGACCAACAGATGACGCGGGGCTCGGCCGGTGGGGCCCATGCGCCAAATGAAATGCTGGGCCTCCCGCTGGGCCTCCTCTTCGGTTTCGCCAACGTAGCAGCAGATCAGGTACCCGAAGTTATCGGGGCTAGGCTCGTAACTTTCTTCCGAGGCAATTGCGCGGTAGTAGTCGAACAGGTCGGCGGTCACATCCACGGGGGCAAGGAAGGCTACGTACGTGTATTGGCGTCGCGCAGCGAACTCGGCAGTTTCGGGGCTGCTGGAGCCCGGCACCCATACCGGAGGGTGGGGTTTTTGCACCGGGACCATCCACGGATTTACCACACGGTACTGGTAGTGCTTGCCTTCCCATCGGAAGGGGCCGGGTTCGGTCCATGCCTTGACGATAAGGTCGTGGCATTCCTGGAACCGCTCACGGTTGTCGGTGGGCCGGATGTTCCCTGCCCAAGTCTCAGCCCAGACTCCACGCACAAATCCGGAGATGATGCGCCCGCCGGAGATGACGTCGAGCATGGCGACTTCTTCTGCGACTCGTACGGGGTTTTCATGCATGGGTATCAGATTGCCCATTAGCAGAATCTTCAAGTTTTTAGTCTGCTGGGCTAGGATACCCGCGGTTATGTTGACAGAGACGTTCATGCTGGAGGGCGTGGTGTGGTGCTCGTTGACCATCACGCCATCGAAACCCATCTCCTCGCAGTGAACCGCTTCTTCTATGTACCGCTGGAAGAGGGTGTGCGCCGAGTCGGGGTTGAAGTGGCTGTTGGGGAAGACCACGCGCAGCGAGTCGTACTTCAGAGACTCCTCATCGTCGTACTCGTGATAGGGGAACTCGCTGAAATAGTAGACCTTCATTTAGCCCCTTCCTCGTCTATTCCTATGGCTCATCTTGGAGGATCAGTCCTCGAAACGTTATTCCTCTAGGGTAGTTATATCGCCCGGGTCAAGTCCCAACTCACGGGCTTTTAGCAGGCGTCGCATTATCTTGCCGGACCGTGTCTTGGGGAGGGTGGGCGAGAAGTCGATTTCGGCAGGCACGGCAATGGGTCCCAACTCGTGGCGGACATGGCCTCGCAACACCTCAACCATCTCATCTGATGGGGACTGCCCGACTCGTAAGCTGACGAAAGCCTTGATGGACTCGCCGCGCAGGGCGTCGGGCTTGCCGATGACGGCGGCCTCCGCCACAGCGGCGTGGGATACGAGGGCGCTCTCGACCTCGGCGGTGCCGATGCGATGGCCTGCCACGTTCAACACGTCATCGGCGCGGCCGACCACCATGAAGTAGCCGTCCTCATCCTTGAGCGCGACGTCGCCGGTGAAGTAGTAGCCCGGCAGCCGCTCCCAGTCACGGGCATAGCGTTCAGGGTCCCCGAAAACCGTGCGGAACATGTGGGGGAAGGGTCTGGTCAGCACCAACATCCCGCCCTTGTTGGGCTCTGTTACGGGCTGGCCTTCCATATCAACTACATCGGCGACAACACCGGGTAGCTGTCGGCCGACCTTGCCAGGTTTGCTGTCCATCACAGCCAAGGTGCCGAGGCAGGGGCCGCCTGTCTCGGTCTGCCACCAGTTGTCCACCATGTAGCCCCACTGGCCGGAACCACAGAGGTACTGGTAAGCCCAGCGCTGGGCTTCAGGGTTGAGAGGTTCGCCAGCGCAGGTGAGAAAGCGCAAGCTAGTGAGGTCGTACTTCAGGGGGTATTCTTCACCGTAGCGCATCAGCATCCGGACTGCCGTCGGTGCGGTGAAGATGACGTTCACGCCGTATTTCTCGATGGTCTCGTAGGCTATGCCTGGGTGGGGGTAGTCGATGGCACCCTCGCGGAAGACTGTGGTGGCACCGGCAATCAGGGGGCCGTAGACGATGTAGCTGTGGCCCACCACCCAGCCGATATCAGAGGTGCACCAGAATACGTCGTCGTCCTTGATATCCCAGAAGGTCTTGAGGTGATAGTAGGTGCCCACCATGTAGCCGCCGTGGACGTGGACGACGCCCTTGGGACGGCCAGTGGTGCCACTGGTGTAGAGGATGTAGAGGGGGTCCTCAGAGTCCATGACCTCTGCATCGCAATGGGGGCTGCTGTTGGCGATCAGGTCGTCGAAGTCGACTTCTTTCGGTGCTAACTCCTGCTTTTCACGGCGCTGCCAGTAGATGACGTGCTGCACGAGGTCGAGGTCTTTGACGGCTTCGTCGGTGATGCCCTTGAGATCGACGAGGTTGCCACGGCGATAGCCGACGTCGGCGGTGATAACCACTTTGGCTTGCGCGTCAGTGATACGGTCGCGGAGGGCTCCCACGCTGAAGCCAGCGTAGACGACGCTATGCACGGCTCCCACGCGGGCGCAGGCCAGCATTGCGATGACGCCTTCAGGGGCGAGGGGCATGTATATGATGACCCTGTCGCCCTTACCCACTCCCAAGGAGCGGAGGCCGTTGGCGAACCGGTTCACGAGTTGAGAGAGGCGACCGTAGGTGAAGACTCGTTCCTCGCCATCTTCACCCAGCCAGATGAAGGCTGCCTTGTTCTTGCGGCCAGAGTTCAGATGACGGTCGAGAGCGTTGTGGGTGATGTTGCAGGTGGCCCCTTCGAACCACTTGAAGGTGGGGTAGTCCCAACGGAAGACGCGGTCCCATGGCTTGAACCACTCGAGTTCGGATGCTACTTCGGACCAGAAGCCTTCGGGGTCTTCGATGGAGCGTTGATACTCACCTGCGTAGTCTTGGAGGAAGGCATTTTCCGACACATGAGGGGGTGGGGCGATGACCTCGGCTTCTTGCGACAGGTAGTCGAGGTTCTGCTGCTGTGTCATGGGGCGCGCCTCCGTCGGATGCGGGCTAGATGAGCTGGTCGAGTTGAACGTGGCATTATAGCACGCACCCAGTCCACCTCAGACCTCCCGCTGTAAGACGGGATGGGTTGCGGCGCTTGACACGACTGCAGCTTCAAGGACGCGCCAAGGCGGGAATGAGCACTTGCTCCATGGGGTCAACCTGGAAACCCAACGTCTCAAGGGAAGTAGCTCCCAGCAGGTACTCATCTCCATCGGGTGAAGACAGAACCGGGCACGGAGCCAGCCGGCCTTCGCATGCAATCCTAGCTGTGCCCATTGACCAATGTTGAACGTCCCCTCCCCCAACGGACACATGGCATACATATGGAGTCTCTATACTCAACAGCCGCAGGAAGGCATCTGGCAGAACAGTATGGGTCGCCCCCGTATCGACGAGGGCGTTCACCTCATGAAGGTCGCCCCCCAGAGTATTCCCGACCTGAATCCTTACGCTAAAGGACCCCATTCGTGTCTCCTGTGGTTACCGCTTGAGGCGGACTAGAGCGTGGCACCTTGGGGCGGTCCCATGGTTGCGAGGAAGGACTCGGAGTACTGGAGCAACTCTTCGTCGGAGGAATCCACGTCGATGTGGGCGCCCAGAGGCTGACGGATGTGATAGGGAGTGGTGTAGTACAACTCCACCCTGTTTTCCTCGGGGTCGAAGAAGTAGACGCTGCAGGAGATGCCGTGAGTGACGGTGCGCTCGATCCTGACCTCGGGCTCATCTTCGAGGCGGTGGGTGAAGTCGCGTAGGTCGTCAAGGGAGTCGATCTTAAAGGATAGTTGCTGCACGAACTTGGTGGCTCCCTGCCCTTCGCGGACACGGGCCAAGGCCAACTCGTGGTGCTCCCAGTCGGGATTGGCGCTGAGGAAGACGATGCCGAGATCGTGGTCCTCATCGGTGATAGTCAGGCCAACCACGCGGGAGTAGAAGTCCCGCATCTTCATGAGGTCGTCGCAATAGATTCCAACGTGTCCGAGTCTGGTTACGCCCATCTGTATCCTCCTTGTTTTCTCAGCAACTTCGTTAGTCTAAGGTGTATACCGTAGGTTAGATACTAAGGAGTTTTTCGAGATTTTTCCAGAGGATGGCTTCTTTCTCCTCGGCGGAGAGGGTTTCCATGCCCATGATCCAGGAGACGGGCCAGTCGACGTCCATGTTGAAGGGCCAGTCGGTGCCGAAGGTGACGCGGTCGGCGCCCACGGTGTCGAGGATGAAGCGCAGGGACTGCTCGGAGTGTATGAGGCAGTCATAGTAGAAGCGCTTGGCGTAGGTGCTGGGGGGCTTGGTCAGGTTGGCACGGGCGTAGGGGTTGGTCTGCCAGCCGCGATCCATGCGTCCGAGGCCGAAGCAGGTGTAGCCGCCACCGTGCATTAGGAGGACTTTGAGGTCGGGGAAGCGGTCCATGACACCGCCGAAGACGAGGAGGGCGAAGGTGACGGCGCGGTCGGCTAGGTTGCCGATGCTGTTGTGGAGGTGGTACTTACCACCGGAGCGGGTGGTGACCATGGTCTCGTTTTCCTGGTGGAAGCAGACGAGGGCGCCGGTGCGCTCGGCAGCGGCCCAGAAGGGGAGGAACTCGGGTTCGTCGAGGGTGCGTCCGTTGACGTGGTCGTTGATCATGCAGCCCTTGAAGCCGGCGGCCATGCAGCGTTCAAGCTCGGCCACAGCCATGTTGACGTCCTGCATGGGGAGGGTGGCGAGGCCAGCGAAGCGGGAGGGGTAGGCCTTGGAGACGGCAGCGATGTCGTCGTTGCAGTCGCGGGAGGTAGCTTGGCCGAGCGAGGCGTCGAGGTGGTAGTTGTACATACCGACCCAAGTGGAGAGGACGTGGACGTCGACGCCCTTGGAGTCCATGTCCATGAGGCGTTCTTCGGTGGTCCAGAGCATCATGGGATGGAGCCAACCGCGGTCTTGGCCGCGGGTGAGGAAGAGGCGACCGGTGGGCCCGCCCTTCTCGACGGTGAAGCCGTGCCAGTCGCCTCCGTCGCGGATGTTGACGACGCTGCGGGGCACGTTGTGGGCATGGATATCGATACTACGCATTAGAACGCTCCAGATGTTGTTGGCGGGCTGACGGGCATGAGTGTTGGAGGGACATTGTACACCCGCGGATGATGGGGCGGGGACGTTATGGAGGGGTGTGCATTGGCGGGAACGTGCTGCAAACTTCGTAGCTGGGCGGTGGCAGCAATGGCAGAACGTGCTGCAACATTTCGTAGCTGCCGGTGGCAGAACGTACTGCAACGTTTCGTAGCTGGCGGTGGCAGAGTATGCCCGCGTTTGTAGTATTCCCGTGGCAATCCGATGTACATACCGTGCACCTCTCGGTGCAGTGCCGTGCACATGCCGTGCAACTCTCGTTGCATTCTGGTGGCATACCCGTGTCAATCCCAGTGCATTCTGGCGGAACGGGAATGGTAGCTGCGCAGATAGGAGCCAGCTTTGGGGCAGACAAGGGGGATTGGCAATTTTCTATTTTTTGCCACCGCGGTGCAGTTAAAGCGGGCCACGCGCACCGCAGGGGAAAAGCTGAGCAGCTTGCCGTGCAGGGGCGCATCTTGCGCATATTCAAGTCCATTCGCATACACATTCGCTTTATCGTTTTTTGGAGCACAGGTGCTGGGGCCAAAAGAAAGGTAGGGGCCGACCTGTAGGGGTCAGTCCCCCTGCGCACTGTGTATTGATTTTCGAACACTTATTCGTGGCGCGTCAAGGGGGAAGTGTCGCACCGGGGCGTCTGTCTCACCCCCATCCCGGCCTTGCCTCTGAGGGGGAGGGGGTAGGTTGCTTAGGGACAATGACGCACAATGGCCTTGGAGGAGGACTTAGGGGTGCTTCTGAAACAGGCGGCGGTGGATGGCGGTGATGATCAGGAGGGACAGGGCGCCGGCGAGCCAGCCGGCTAGGACGTCGCTGGGGTAGTGCTCGCCGGATAGGATGCGGAAGATGCCCAAGGCGATGATGGCTGTGGTCAAGGCTGCTTGGAGGGGGATGCGGAGGCGGCTGGGGGTTATGTGAAGTCCTGCTAGGTAGATGGCTAGGCCGAGGATTAGGACGGCGGTGGCGGCGGTGCCGCTGGGGAAGCTGTCGGTGTTGCCGAAGAGGGCTCCCTCGGGGCGGGGTCTGGCGATGAGGAGCTTGGGGAGGACGATGACGAGGCCTTGGGCTGGGAGGATGAGGAGGACGGCGAGGGCGTCTGTCATGGCGCGGCGGAGGAGGCAGATGGTGAGGAGGAAGGCGGTCATGGAGAGGCTGGCTATGGGGTTGATGTCGAACCATGCTAGGAAGGCGCGCCAGCCTTGGTGATGGATGCGGAGGGTGTCGAGGAGGGGTTGGTCGCCGGGGAGGGTGTTGTGGAAGAGGGATAGGGAGAAGAGGGTGGCGGTTGGGAGGAGGATGAGCAGTAAGGTCAATGTGAATCTAGGCAGCACATGTAGGACAGGGATCTATACTCTAGCAGTCGTCCGGTGCTTCTTCGTAGCTGTACGACGTCGAGGAGAGGATTAGTTTGCGCGGGCTCTTTGCTCCGTACCGATTATTGCTGTCCGCCAAGCGGCTTCGGACCAACTGAACTGATTCGCTGGGCGTTCTCTCTGTGTAGTGGACGCTTACGACAGCCTCGTTGGGCACCTGAACTAAGTTTATGGGATGGCCGCGTTGGTCTGCTTCTCCTGTGCCGATGGTCCGGTTCAACTCTACGATCAAGCGCCATTCATCTTCGTAGGACCAATGATCGCTCTTTACGGATAAGATATTCGGTATATTGGACTCGGGAGAAACAAAGACAATCGGTCCAAAGATCGGCGGCAACTGCTGGGCGTAACCCACACTTCGTAGGTATCCCTCTTGACCAGCGATAGCCACGAGTACCTCTTTATCGTAACCAATGACGAAGCCAGACCCATCTGTGGTGTAGTTGGACCACATCAGGGGGTGGCGAGGGTTCGTAGTGAACGAGACTATGCCGAACCTAGTTGAAAGTTGCTGTGTGAGCAATTGCCGGGTGAACAGTCTTCCGTGCTCTAGTCTCGCTTGGTGTACATCTTCCGCAGTTATTGGTTTGCGTTCGTTGATTCGAGTAAGTACTTTCGCTAATTCGCAGTTCTCTTCCTCTCCATCAGGAAAGACGTACAAGGTCATGACGGCGCATTCGAACGGGTCGTTGAGCGAGGCCGGTTGAGTGGCCCGGAGCGTTCCATCGCCTACTTCGGGAATACAGGTGAGTACTCTCTGAGCTGTAACGTATTTGTATAAGGTGCTCATGAGATAGTCGATCACTTCCTGTCTTGGGAGGCGGCACTAACACCTTTGCAATCGTGCTCCAATGGCCTATGCCGCGGCAAGGGGGCCATTGTCATGTGAGTGACTAACTTGCGTGAGGGTCGAGGCCTGGCATTCCTGCCTTCGAATGACGGTGGGCTGAGTTTCAGGAGATCACGGCTTGCTGAGGCGGTACGGGCCGTGGGTTCCCGCCTCCGCGGGAATGACGGGGAAGTTAGGTGAGTTTCGGGGGATGGCGGCTTGGTCAGACGGTCGGGTCCGTGGATCTCTGCCTGCGTGAGGGGAGGCTGCCCTATGTGAAGGGGTCTTTGAGGAGGGCTAAGGTCCTGTACACCTTTGGACAGTTCACCTACCTAACTGTCGAGATGGGCAAGGCGTCTCCCTCTCCAGCGGCCCGCCCTTCGACTACGTGGGACGACGCGCTACAGTGCGCGCCATCCCACTCCGCTCAGGACGAACGGGCGAATTAAGTGCGGGTGGGCGTGCTGGCTACTTTCATATCAATGACGAAGAGGCTGAGCGACGCGGAGGAGGAAGTGGCGGAGATCTTGGTGGTGGCGGGTGGGGTTGGTGTTCCAGGTGTTGGCGTGGGTGGTGTTGGGGTAGGTGGTGTAGGTGACGAGGCCGGGGCCGAGTTGGGCTAGGGTGTGGCTGGTTTCGATGGGGACGCGGGTGTCGTTTTCGCCATGGACGAGGAGGATGGGGGCGTTGAGGCGGTGGGCGTTTTTGAGGTAGTCCATGGAGTCCCAGTCGAGGCCGAAGCGGAGGGTGGCGAGCCACTTGGCAGTGGCGGTGACGAAATCGGGGAGGTTGCGTTGGCGGGCGCCGAGGCGGACGGTTTCCTCGAAGTGCATCATGGGGGAGTCGAGGACCACGCCGGTCACGGAGGAGGCCAAGGGGGATTCGTATAGGAACTTGGCGACTATTCCGCCGCCCATGCTCTGGCCAATGAGGACGATGTCTTTTGCACCGGGCTGTTCGAGGGCGTAGGCGACGGCGGCGTGGAGGTCCTGCCACTCGGTGAGGCCGTATTGATAAGTACCGCTGGGGTCTTGGGGCTGGTTCTTGTCGTTGCGGTAGGTGATGAAGAGGGCGGGAATGCCGAGGTCATTCAGGACGGAAAGGGAAGGGAGGCCGTCTCCGGGGTCGCCTCGGAGGCCGTGGACGAAGATGGCCCAGGTGTCGTCGGTGCCTTCGAACTGCCAGGCGTCCTGCTTTCCCACGGGTGCTTCGTACTGGATGTCCTCGTACTCGATGCCGAAGGCCCGGTAGGGGTCGTTGGGGTAGATGTCGCCGGAGACGGAGGCTGCGGTGGAGTTGGGTGGGTCGCCAGTGGCTAGGGTGAACTGACGAATGAGGAAGTCTTCGTCTTGCTCGATGATGTCGCCGAGCATTCCAGTGCCGATTGTCCCGCTAGGGGTGCGCCAGCTAAGGCCCCATCTGCCGGGTGAACGCCAGTCGCCGTCGTCGGGGCCATTTGCGAGTTTTACGAGGCCGTCATCGATGACGGTGGCGGTGAGGTTGTAATCGACCTCGGAGTCTCTTACCTGGAGGGCGAGGTCGTTCAGGAGGCTGGAGTAGTGCCAGGCCACGCCGAAGTTGATGGCTGCGAGGAGGACGAGGACGGCGAGGAGGATTAGGAGGAGGCGTTTGGGGATAATTCGGAGAAGCACTGGCAGGCGGCTCACGGAAATTACAAGGGACCGCGGGCTACTGTGGCGAATCCAGTTGGCTGGAGAATCAGTCGCTCCCTAGCGTGAAGGGACTGGCCTACAAAACGGCAACGGCCAAGCCTACAAATCCGCCGATCATGGCCGCCGACAAGCCGATGAAGCCAAGGAACACGACTTGCTTCAGGGAACGGAGGTCATGGCGGATGTCTTGCAGAGCGGCAAGAACGCCTTCCATCTGGCCCTCTAACCGCCCGATGTCTCGCTCCAGTTGCGGTTCAGCAGTAGCCATGTGTCTCCCCTTCTAGAAGCATCCCTACCAAGCATGGTAAGGGACTCGTCCCTGTCGTGTCCACCATCAGACCCCCGTCGAGAGGAGGCGAATCATTCTCGGCTTCTCCATGGTGGGGTCGAAGTAGCAGGCCACTGCTTCCCTTACGTTCTGGCGAAGCTCGTCGAGAGTTTCGCCCTCGGTGTGTATCCCATATCCAAGTGCGCTGGCAGAATAACCGCCGTCGGTTTCGTCTTCACTGATTTCGAAGATGATCTCGGACATCATGACAACGTCGCTGCCTTTCAGGAGCCTCTATCCCAGTGACTCTGGATTTTATATGCCCAGCAGGCGCTCGAGGTTCTTGTAGAGGATGAGTTCTTTTTCTTCCTGGGTGATGGACTCGAGGCTGAGGATCCAGGAGACGGGCCAGTCGAAGACCATGTCGTAGGGCCAGTCGGTGCCGAAGATGACGCGCTCTATACCGACGCTGTCGATGAGGAAGCGGAGGGCGGACTCGGTGTAGACGATGCAGTCGTAGTAGAAGCGGTTGAGATAGGCGCTGGGCGGGCGGGAGAGGTGGGTGCGGGCTTCGGGGCGGACCTGCCAGCCGCGGTCCATGCGGCCGATGCCGTAGCAGGTGTAGCCGCCGCCGTGGGCGAGGCAAATCTTGAGGTCAGGGCAGGCGTCCATGACTCCGCCGAAGACGAGGGTGGCGAAGGTGACGGCGCGGTCGGAGAGGTTTCCGATGGTGTTGGGGAGGTGGTAGCGGTCGGCGCGCTGGCTGACGGTGGTGCCTCCGCCTTGGTGGAAAAAGATGAGGGCGCCGGTTTCCTCGGCGGCTTTCCAGAAGGGCAGGAATTCAGGCTCGTCGAGGGTACGGCCGTTGACGTGGTCGTTGATCATGGCGCCCTTGAGGCCGAGGGGGCCCATGCAGCGTTCGAGTTCGCGGATGGTGGCGGGTATGTCCTGCATGGGGAGGGAGCCGAGGCCGGCGAAACGGTCGGGCCAGTTGCGGGCCATGTCGCTGATCTCGTCGTTGTAGTCGTGGCAGGTGGCTTGGGCGATGGAGGAGTCGAGGTGGTAGTTGTAGAAGCCGGAGTAGGGGGAAACGACATGGATGTCGACACCCAAGGAGTCCATTTCGACGATGCGCTCCTCGGGGTCCCAGCGGGCACGGGGAGGCAGTCCGCCGGGTTTGCCTCCTACGACGGCCATGTGGTGGCCACGGGAGTTAATCTCGCGGGTGATGCCGTGCCAGTCGCCGCCGTTCTCAGTGGCTTTCCAGAAGCACTGGGGAGTTAGGTGGGCGTGGATGTCGATGACTCTCATGGTGTCCGTCCTGTTTTAGTTGGCCTGTTGTGTTTGGGCGCTGAAGGGCGCTGCCACCCCCATATCTACCCCGCCGCCGCGGGGGCTGGCTCGTCCCCTGAGGGAGAGGGGTCATTTCCACTTTGGCCTACATGTCAGCAGAGCGGGGATGACAGGGTGCCTCATGGGATCCCGGAAACCGGCTAGGGCATTGTGCGTTCGAGGAGTTCGATGCGGACGTCGTCGGGGGCCCAGACGAAGGCGAGTTTGACGCCGGGGCGGAACTGGACGGGCTCGACGTAGAACTTAGCGCCCTTGGACTTCATGGTGGCGACGGTCTGTTCGAGGTCTTCGACACGGAGTCCGAAGTGGTCCAAGCCGTAATGGGGCTCCTGGATGCCGTCGGGGACGGTGCCTTCGTCAGGTGGGCCAGCGATGAAGACCATGAGTCCGTCGAGGTTGAGGTCGACGCGGTCGGGGCCGCCGTCGCGGGGGGTGCGGATGATGGTGGCGCCGAACATGTTCTCGTACCACTTGCCGGTTGCTTCGGGGTCGGGACTGCGGAGGTGGATGTGGTCGTAAACGAACGCAGGCATGATGCTCCTTGGGTGGGAGGGTAGGAGCATCGTAACATGGGGGGCGTGGGGGGTCGAGGCATCTCCCTGTGGTAGACTGACCTTGCGCAATGGACAGAGACGGAGGGATTCTAAGCCGGTATTGGATTACTTATTATCTAGTCTACTTTGGGGTTGCGACCGGGCTGGCGGTGGCACATGGGGAGAGGCTGGCTTCGGCGGATGGACTGCATACCGGGGCATCGATTGTGGCGGTGTCGGCGGGCATTGCCGTGGCTGCCGCGGTTTTAGTTGAGCTTGGAGGTTCGCTGGCTGTGTTGTTAATACCTGCGACTATCAAATACGTCCAACAGAAAGCGTTGAGAAAACGCGAGGAAGCGATCAAAGCTTGGGTGGAGGCCAACCCAGAACTCAAAGAGATGATCGAGTCTGGCAAGATACCTCCACCGCCCAATGGAACTATAGAAGAAAAGTAAATCCTAGCCTCTATCCATTACCATCCTGGAATCAAAACTAAGACTGGACGTGACCCGTTATGAAGGAGGAGGCCCATGGCGTCGACGCAGGAGATTAAGGACCGGGTATTCGCGGAGATCGACGCCCGGGGTGATGAGATTGTGGGCGTGGCCAAGGAGATCCTGGCGCACCCTGAGGCGGGGTACCGTGAGGTGCGGACGGGGAAGCTGGTGGCGGAGCGGTTAAGGAGTCTGGATATCGAGTGCCGGGAAGGGCTGGCGCTTACGGGCGTGAAGGGTTCGCTGGCGGGCGGTGGCGACGGGCCGGCCATTGCGGTGCTGGGGGAATTGGACTCGCTGCTGGTGAACGACCATCCCCATGCGGATGCAGACACGGGGGCGGCGCATGCCTGCGGGCACCATGCGCAGATCGGGATGATGCTTGGGGTGGCTACTGCGCTGAAGCGTTCGGGGGTGATGCCGGAACTGGGCGGACGAGTCACGTTCATGGCGGTGCCTGCTGAGGAGTTCATTGAGATTGAGTGGCGCGATGAGATGCGCCAGCAGGGGAAGATTGAGTTTTTGGGTGGCAAGCCGGAACTGGTGCGTCTGGGTGAGTTCGATGACGTGGACGTGACGCTGCTGGTGCATAGCTCGGCCAATGCGCCGGACAAGATGCTGGGGATGGGCGGGACGAATAATGGGTTGGTGGCGAAGAGGATACAGTTTTTGGGGCGCGGGGCCCATGCGGGCGGGGCGCCCCACTTGGGGATCAATGCGCTGAATGCTGCGTCGCTGGCGATGGCTGCGATCAATGCCAACCGGGAGACGTTCAGGGATGACGATACCGTGCGGGTGCATCCGATTATCACCAAGGGCGGGGAGGCGGTGAGCGCGGTGCCGGCGGATGTGCGGATGGAGACGTTCGTGCGGGGGAAGACGCTGGAGGCGATCACGGACGCCAACATCAAGGTGGACAGGGCGTTGAAGGCGGGGGCGATGGCGGTGGGTGGCCGGGTGAAGATACAGACGATTCCGGGGTATCTGCCTCTGAGGCAGGACGACAACCTGTCGAGGGTGTTCGAGGAGAATGCTAACGGGCTGGTGGGGGCGGAGAATGTGGGGCATGTGCCGCATCGGGGAACGTCGACGGACATGGGGGATATCAGTCACCTGATGCCGTTGATACAGCCTTATGCGGGCGGGTGCAGCGGGGTGGCGCACGGGGCGGACTTTCTGGTGGATGACTACCAGCTTGGGGTGTTGACTGCGGCCAAGGCTTTGGCGGGGACGGTAGTGGACCTGCTGTCGGATGGGGCGACTGAGGCTGGACGGATCATTTCCAGTCACAAGCCTGCGATGAATAAGGATGAGTACCTGCGGTTCCTGAGGGGGTTGGCGAAGGACGAGACGTTTGACGGGGCGCGGTAGGGAAGTAAGAAGCTTGAGCTTGGAACGCTAATCACCCACTGTGTCACACATGAATCAGTTCCCGCCCATCAAAATCGAAAGTTCTTGGTTTTATCGCCTCTTCTCCCGAGGAACGACCCACGTTGCAGCCAACGGGCAAGAGGTGAGGCTTCCCAGAGACAATGGCGGACTGGCTGCGTCTATCTCCGTCCCCACAATCGCGGCGATTGCAATTCGCCCGCAATGGTTTTGGACCAAGCTGACGTTCTCACTGCTCGACGGCACTGAACATTGTATTGCGGGTCTCAGTAGCCGTGATGCCATGCGCGTACGCAATGCTGCCGAAGAAGAATCCTCCAGCCGGGCCAAAGGGCTGGAGAAGAGTCTCAGGGAGCTGGATGAGGAATTGCGCCGACTTCTCGATGGGACTCACTACGTGCGCCATTCTGACTCGCGAAATATACGCGATTCGCTCGTGTCCACTGTGGGAGCTTGCCGAGGGCTTGTACGTGAATACCTGAGCAAAGAAGCCAGAGAGGCCCTTCGCCGGATTGAGCCTTTGGCTGCGACGGAACAATTCGAGGCCGCGCGTGAAAAGGCCAACGAGTTATTCATACAGAAGACCATTCCCTCGGTTCAATCGGCAGCGGTTCTTGGCGGTGCCAGCGGCCTCACTGACGAGCAAGCTGCGGCTATTGCTACGGACGAGGATGTAACGCTAGTACTCGCAGGTGCGGGGACGGGAAAGACTGCCGTCATCACGAGCAAGGTAGCGCACCTGGTACGTAACAGAGGCGTTGATCCTCGCGAAATACTGGTGTTGGCGTTCAACAAGAGGGCGGCCGCCGAAATACATGAGCGTTTACCGGTTGACCTTGCGTACGCAGACGTCAGAACGTTTCACGCCTTCGGCCTCAGCGTTATCGGCCACGCCCATAAGAAACCGAGCGTGTCCAAACTGGTAGAAGACTCTGGTCAACTCAGGAACTTCATCGAAGAAAGGCTAAAGAACCTTTTAATCAGCTCACCCAATGAGTCCTTTGAAGTTATGGACTTCGCCGCCTATAATGCCACAACTTATGAATCGACTTTCGATTTCAACATACTTGGCGAGTATTATGAGTACCTCAACAAGTCTGGGCTGTATACGCTAAATGGTCAGCGAGTGAAGAGCTTTGAAGAAGTTGAAGTCGCGAATTTTCTGACACTCCATGGAATTGACTTTCAATATGAGCGGCCCTTCCCAGTCGACACTTCGACCAAAACGTACAGCCAATATAAACCGGACTTCTATCTGCCCTACTACGACATTTACATTGAACATTTTGCGCTCGACGAGGGCGGACACCCACCGGAACATTGGCACAGATACGCCGAGGGAGTGTCGTGGAAGCAGCAGGCGCATAGGACACATGGAACACGCCTTATTGAGACATACAGTTGGCAACGCAAAAAAGGAGTCCTTCGCCAGGAGCTCAGGAAACAGCTTGAAGCAGCCGGAGTTACGTTAACAAGGGTACCGGTAAGTAACCTTATCCAACGCTTCCGGGATTGGGTGATGCAAAAAGTCTCCTGGCTTGCGAGACTGGTAGCTTCCTTTCTGAACCACGTCAAGACAGGCCGGATGTCCCAGGAACAACTGCGGAGGCGTGCCGATGGCTCACGCGACCCTGCTCGCAGCCACAGCTTCTTGAACATCTTCGAGCTTATTCAAGGCCAATACGAGGCGGCACTCGCAGGGGAACTGGACTTTCATGACCAGATAAATCAGGCGACTAACTTGCTTCGTGATGGAATATGCCCAAAGCAATACTGTTACATACTCGTTGACGAATTCCAAGACATCTCCGCGGGGCGTATGGAATTGCTCAAGGCACTGCGACGGGAGGACACGGCGTATTTTCTTGTTGGGGATGACTGGCAGTCGATTTACCGCTTTGCAGGAAGTGATATTAGCTTAGTGCGCAATTGTAGTGAGCACTTTGGGTATGTAAAGGAACGGTTTCTGAGCCAGACGTTTCGCTTCGGTGACGGGATTCTCAAACTTTCGAGTGACTTCATACGACAGAACTCTGTACAGACTCAGCGCACGATGCGGCCTTCGAAAAATGCCACAGACGACGGCATCACTATCGTAGTGAACAGCAAGGAGCCTGAATCCCAGGGATCAAAGGTAGCTGACCAGTCAAACGGCTTGCTCTTGGCATTAAAGGACATCGATCTTCGCTCAACCATTTCCGACGATTCGTTACCGTCGTTGCTCGTGCTCGGTCGCTATCAGAATAGCCAAGTCACTCTGCGGCAAGCTAAGCTGAGCAACGAATATTTCAGTACAATACACGCCGCGAAGGGTAAAGAGGCTGAATACGTAATCGTCTTAGACCTAGTGAATGAGAGACGAGGCTTCCCGTCACAGGTAGAGGACGACCCACTAATGGAACTAGTGTTGCCGCCTGCCTCTGATGGACACTTCCCGCATGCCGAGGAGCGGCGTCTTTTCTACGTAGCCATGACGCGGGCTAAAAGAGGGGTTTATCTCGTCGCAGATTCAGGGCGTCCATCTTCTTTCGTTGAGGAGTTACGCAGTCGTCATGGGAACCTGCGACATCTTGGCGGCAATTTGGGCTACGAAGGCCCTCAGTGTCCACGGTGTATGACCGGTACACTCCTTGTATCGCAAAGTCGCAAGAATCTGCGATGTGCCTACTACCCACTCTGCACCCACCTCGCACCACTCTGCCCCGATTGTGATGAAGGGTACTTGGTGGCCGTTCCCGATTCTCCTGCTGCCACCTGCACGAATGCGGCGTGCAACAGTCGTCCTAATATATGCCCTAAGTGCGGTTTGGGAGTTCTCACCAAGAAGAGCGGTCCATACAGCCTCTTCTGGGGATGTAGCGAGTTCTCTTCCGAGCCGCCATGCACGTACACCAGAAATCTAGACACTGACAACGCTGCCCGACATCACCCCTGATGTTCAGAGGTTCCATCGGCACCGAGATCATGGTGTGATACAGTGGGAACATCAATTGTAGTCTGCTAATGTGTCTACAGCACAATGTGCGAACGCGCGGTCACAGGGGCACTACTGTGAACAAGTAGGGGATTGGGACCCCAAGGAAGGAGATGGGATGAAGATCGGGATTGGGTTGCCGGCGGCTTTGCCTGGGACTGGGGGAGCGGAGATTCTGGAGTGGGCGCGGAAGGCGGATGAGGGGCCTTTCTCGAGTGTGAGCGTGATTGACCGGATTGTGTTTCCGTGCTTTGAGCCGATGATCACGCTGGCGGTTGCTGCGTCGGTCACACAGCGGGTGCGGCTGACGAGCACGCTGGTGCTGGCCAGCCTGCGAAATGCCGGAGTACTGGCGAAGGAGGCTGCCACGCTGGATGCCTTCTCGGGCGGGCGGTTGACGCTGGGGCTGGGCATCGGGCGGAGGGAGGATGATTTCCGGGCTGCGCCTGCGCCTTACGAGGGCCGTGGACGGAGATTCGAAGAGCAGCTGGACGTGATGCGCAAGGTGTGGTCGGGGGAGGCTCTGTCGGAGGACGTGGGGCCGGTCGGGCCGACTCCGGGCAGGCCAGGCGGGCCGGAGGTGCTGATCGGAGGCAGGGACCGGCGGGCGATCAGCCGGGTGGGACGCTGGGCTGACGGGTTCCTTGCTGCGCCTGCTCCTCCACAGGACATCGCCAGCCAGTATGCCATTGCGGAGGAGTCGTGGCGGGAGGCTGGGCGGCAGGGCAAACCCCGGCTGGTGGGTATGGTCTACTATGCGTTGGGACAGGGGGCTGCCGACGAGGGGGCGGACTACCTGCGCGACTACTATTCTCAACTGGGGCCTGCTGCCAACGTGATTGCACAAGGCATCGTGGGTTCGCCTGAGGCGGCCAAGGATGCCATTCGCGACTGTTCGAGCATTGGCATGGACGAACTGATGATGCTGCCCACGGTGAGGGGCATCGACCAGCTAGAAAGGCTGGCTGACCTGGTTGACTAGCAGCTTCGACTAGGCGGTGCCATTGGTCGAGTAGCGGGCGAGCCAAGGGTCCGAGATGACTGGAAGACGCCGGAAGCGCTCAGCGTACTCGAGTCCCGCGGGCTCGGCGGTCTCGCGGGCCCACTGCTGTATTCGCTCCCAACGACCTGTGCGTCCCACGAACTGGCTGGCGTGCATGCTAAGGGAGTCGTACTTCAGGCGGAGTGTGGGGCCGATCTCGACGTAGGTGTCTGGGTCCTCGCTACCCCAGAGGAAGACTTCCTTCACCAAGTGGGGCTCCAAGCCCTCGTCGCGCAGCAGTTCGGGATAGTAGTGGGGATTGCAGGCGTAAGGGGCGATGGCTTCGAGGGTCACCAAGCCACTCATACGGTGGTCGCGGTGGGTGTGGGACTTGGAGCGCCAAGGGTCGATGCACATGACCACGTCGGGGCGGTACTTGCGTATGGCCCGGACGACACCTCTGCGGAACTCGTGGTTGTCCTCCAGGGTACCGTCGGGTATGCGGAGGAAGGTGACTTCAGTGACGCCCATGACGTCGGCGGCTTCCTGTTGCTCCCTCTCTCGTATCTCGGCCAAGCGTTCACGGGTCATCTCGGGGTCGCCGGTGCCCTTGTCGCCGTTGGTGCAGAGGACGTAGTAGCCCCTAGCACCCTCGCTAATCCACCTGCCGATGGTGCCCCCGCAGCCTCCTTCGGCGTCGTCGGGATGGGGTGTGACCAGCAGGGCGGCTTTGGGCGTGTAGTCCACTATGTTCATGAAGCAGATGACTCCTTGGTCCCGAGTGGGGCCCGTGTGAGGGACGTTTGGTGACGATGGTACGGGAAGAGGGTGGGCGGTAGCAAGGGGAGGTGGCACTGGAAGCTGCGATATGCGCTTGACTGCATGCCAGGCGTGCGACACAATCATCAAATGAGATGGGAGGCCATCCTCTATGCGGCTTTCGTACGCGATTTCGAAGGCCTATCCGACCAGGTGCAAGACGAACTCCTTGCCAACGTCAGTCTGCTGCAGGCTTTCGGTCCAGCCCTTGGGCGACCGACGGTAGACACGTTGAAGGCTTCACGCCACGCCAACATGAAGGAACTTCGCTTCAACGCCGACGGCGGTGTATGGAGAGTGGCTTTTGCATTCGACCCACAGCGTAGAGCGATACTTCTGGTTGCTGCCAACAAGTCAGGGATCAGCGAACGGCTTTTCTACCGGAGACTGATCTCGCAGGCAGACGATCGCTACGATGCACATCTCCGCCACCTAAGGGAAGAACGGAGCGCAGAATGACAACACTGGCCGAAATCATGAACAAGCTGCCGCCAGAGCGCCGCAAGAGGATAGAAGAGCACGCGCAGGAACTCATCTCCGAAGAACTGACGTTGCGGGACTTGCGCAAGGCTCGGGCGAAAACCCAAGCCCACCTGGCCCAGAAGCTCCGAATCAAGCAGGAGAATGTGTCCCGTATCGAAAAGCGGACAGACCTGCTGCTCTCCACACTCACCAGTTATGTTGAGTCGATGGGAGGCAAGCTGAGACTAGTGGCCGAGTTTCCAGACCGACCGCCTGTCACGCTGACGGGCATCGGTGACTTGAACACCGGGCTAGAAGATGAATAGCGAATACGGACGAGTCCGCTAGTCCAAGCGGCGGGCTTGGCCGCGGCGGGGGCGGCGTTCTACTAGCCTGCCTTGGCCTACGCCTTGACTCATGCGGCCGTATTCGGAGGAGAGTTCGGCGCCTGCTATGAGGATGAGGGCGGAGATGTAGGTCCAGGCTAGGAAGGCGACGACGGAGCCGAGGGAGCCGTAGACCCTGGCATAGTCGGCGAAGTTCTCCAGATAGAAGACGAACAAGCTCTTGCCCACCTCGAAGGCGATGGCTGCCACCACCGCACCGGGCCAGATGTGACGCCAACGGGTCTCGGTGTTGGGGACATACCTGTAGATCAGCAGGAAGATGGTGAGGGTGAAGACAAAGGGCAGGGGGCGCGTCAACAGGTTGATTCCACCGTGTTCCAGCCATTCGAGGCGACCTATTCCGGGGACGTCAATCCTTCCCAAGACCTGGAGGGAAGTCGTGAAGGCCATGGAGGTCAGGAACAGGATGCCAACGCCACAGGACATGAGGAGATTCCGCACTTTGTCGATGTAGAAGGGACGGTCTTCGTGCACGTCCCATGCGCGGTTGACGGCGCGGCTGATGGCACCAAACATGGCGCTTGCGGTCCAAAAAAGGCCGATGACCCCTATAACACCAAGAAGGCCGCTCACGTCCTTCACAGCGTGGATATTGTGGGCCAGCAGCTCGTTGGAGCCGGGAAGGTAGGTCTCAAAGAAGTCCACAAGATCGTCTTGGAAGGAGTCGGAGTTCAGCATCAGGCTCAAGACGAAGATCAATCCAACGGTGAGGGGGAAGAGGGAGAGAATGGCGTAGTAGGCCACCCCGGCCGCCATGTGGGTGGCATCGTCGCGGCCCATCTCCCGCACGGTGCGGACTATCAGGAGGACGACAGGAATACGGAGGAGCGCACGTACGGTGGGGTCAAGGAAGATACGACGGAATGCTTTCATAGAGCGCTCATCCTTCTTGTGGCAAGAAAAGCGAACACTCTAGGACCCAGACTCCATAATTGCGAAACAATACACTCAACGGCGAGAGAATTGTGTAAGTCTCGCATGAGGCCACCTCGGCCGTCTGAGGGTTAAGTGACCAGTTTTGAGCTTTCCAGCGTCGTCCCCGCTTGCGACAAGGCGAGGGGCCTCTCGCAAGCGGGGTTGATCGGCTCGAATGGCCGTGTTAGTTCTGGGGGTCGCTCCGGAAGGGCGAGCGGACAACGACCCGGACACCGGATATGGTGCCGGAGACTACATTGGTGACCGAGTTGACCGTGTTCTGGCCGAAGGCGCCGGCGGCACTGACGGCACCGTTGGCTGCGGCTGATGCGGCGTCTTCGGCGCGAACGCTAACGCTCCCGGCACTTTCGATAGCCGCCTCCACGGCGTTGCGGGCTACGGATGCGACGTCTCCGCCGACTTCGGCGGTGCCCTTGATCAGTCCACGGGTGCTGTCCTCGATGGCTGCCAGGAGATTCCCGCCGACCTGCTGAGTGCCGATGATGGTGCCGCTCATGGTGTCGCGAGCCGTGGCGCCCAAGTCTCCGCCAACTTCACGGGAGCCATGGATGGCGCCGCGGGCTGCGCTGAAGGCTGCATCCTGGACGCGAACAGCGATTCCGCCGGTGGCCTCGATTGCGCCCTCGACAGTGTTGCGAGTGACGGATGCCACGTCGCCACCGACGGCAGCGGTGCTCTGGATGAGTCCACGGGTGCCCTCTTCGATGGCCTGTACTGCGCTGCCGCCGACTTCCTGTGTGCCTAGGACGGTGCCCTTGATGGTGTCCCTAGCGGTGGAGCCGAGGTCTGCGCCTACGTCCCGTGCACCTTGAATGGCACCATGAGTAACGCTGAAGGCCATGTCCTCGGCACGGAGACCGATGCTCTTGGTGGTCTCCATGGTCCCTTCGACTGCGCTACGGGCGACGGTACCCACATCGCCACCGACCTCGCTGGTACCTTTGATGGCTGCTCTTACCGTGTCGCTGCACACGCCTACGGTGACGACGCTGACCTCGCCGGCGCCGCGTATCACGCCGATGACGGCGCCCTTGGCCGTGGAGCCGAGTTCGGTGCCGACTTCGTTGGTGGCTTGGATAGCCCCTTTCATGACGTCACCTACCAAGTCTTGGAACCCTGTAACCGTGTCTTTCGTGCCTTCGAAGGCTCCGACCGTGCTGCGACGGGCAGCATCGATGGCGCTCTCTGCCACGTCACCTGCCCCTGAAATAGTGCCCGTCAGAGCATCCAGGATGTTCCTGCCCAAGTTTCCCAGTGTCATGGGTGCATCTCCTCCAATTCTTTTCTTTTCTTTCTATTGGTGTAGTTCGTAAACGGCCTGCCACTCACAGCAATTCGACTACCGAACGGCCCTTGGGGGCAGGGGAGGCCAAGGGCATTCTAAGGGAAGCCAGCTAGTTATGTCGATTACGGTGGTTGCGGGCAATTGGCAGTCTGTGGACAGGGCCGCACTGTCAGGAGCGATTTGGCCAAGAACCACAGTCTCAGTCTACGCTCGGAAATAGGCGCTCAGCGAGTCGAGGATGCGGGCGGAGGGGTCGGCTGGAGGGTAGGTCTCGCGGAGCTTTTGCAAGGCTGCCTCAACGCTCAGGCCGTCGCGGTGCATCAGGTAGGCGACTATTGCGGATGGGCTGCGGCTTACGGCTGCCTCGCACTCCACCAATACAGGGACACCTTCGTTCAGGTGTGTGTCGATGAAGTTCACGATGTCCCGAACGGTCTCTTCAGACCACGGAGTGTCGTCGGGCAGGTCGATGTGGAGTACGTCGTCGGGGTGCCGGGGAGTTTGCCCTTGGCGGATGGTGAGGCGTCCCCAGTGCGAGGGTATCTCACGGTCGCTTGTGTGGGCGGTCTTGATGTGGAGTTTAGGCTGCACCTCGGCGAAAGGCACTGTTGCTCCTATCGTGTTGGGGCGTACGCGTTTTTTGGGCCGGGTTGCAGTGGGGGCGGCACCGTGAGTCCGCTTCTGTCAGGTACGTTGACACCTTTTTCGGCTACAACCCATAATGGGCTGCAACTCCCATAGTAAGCTACAGGTCAATATGGGTCAGCATGGGTCAGCCGACTAGGCTCGGGCGAGCAACCTGGGGGGTCGCACTCCCACCTACCAACGTATATCACCCGGCCAACGTATATCACCCGGCGAGGTGGGATGATTAGAGGGGCAGCCTGATATGGTGCTAAAGGGCGCAGAGTTGGGTCTGCTGACCGACCTCTATGAATTGACCATGGCCCAATGCTACTACCAGAACGGCATGTCGGGCCGAGCCACGTTCAGCCTGCATGTGCGCACGGCACCACCCGACCGGGGATACATGGTATGCGCCGGGCTTGAGGATGTGCTGAGCTACCTGGAGGAGTGGAGCTTCTCGGAGAGTGACATCGCGTACCTGAGAAGCTCAGGCATTTTCCAAGAGGACTTTCTGGAATTCCTGCCCCAACTACGGTTCACGGGAGATGTGTGGGCCATACCCGAAGGCAGGATATTCTTCCCCGAGGAGCCCGTGCTAGAGGTCACCGGGCCGGTGATGGAGGCCCAAGCGGTGGAGACCTTCATCATCAACCAAGTACACCTCCAGTCGGTGATTGCCACCAAGGCCTCGCGCTGCGTGTGGGGGGCGCAAGGGAGGATGGTCAGCGATTTCTCCCTGCGGCGCACACACGGGGTGGATGCGGGGATGAAGGTGGCGCGCAGCAGCTACATCGGGGGGGCCGCTTCCACCAGCAATGTGCTGGCGGGGAAGATATATGGGATCACCCCTGCGGGCACCATGGCGCATTCCTTTGTTACCAGCTTCCCCACCGAGATAGAAGCCTTCCGGGCCTACGGGCGCAGCTTTCCCACCAGATCCATCTTTCTTATCGACACCTACGATACCGTGGCTGGGGCCCACCAAGCGGTGATCGCCGCCAAGGAGATGGAGGAGCGGGGAGACCGACTGTTTGGGGTGCGTCTGGACAGCGGGAACTTCGATAGCCTGAGCCGGGCTGTGCGGACGATTCTGGATGAGGCGGGGCTGGACTACGTGAAGATCGTGGCCAGCGGCGGGCTGGACGAGCACGACGTGGCGCGTCTTTCGTCGGACGGGGCGCCCATAGATATCTTTGGGGTGGGGACACGCATGGGAGTGTCGGCTGATGCGCCGACGACTGACATGGCCTACAAGATGGTGTCCTATAGCGGGAATCCTGTGATGAAGCTGAGCGAGGGGAAGGTCTCGCTGCCATCGGAAAAGCAAGTGTACCGGAGCAAGGACTCCTCTGGGCAGATGACTCGTGACGTCATTGCGGAGAGGGACGAGACGGACATCGCAGGGGAGCCATTGTTGGAGAAGGTGATGGAGGGAGGGCGTGTCGCTGGCCCCCGAGCCACCCTTCAGCAGATGCGGGAGCGCTTGGAGTTCGACCTCTCCTCGCTGCCGGACGAGTATAAGGCGTTGCGGGAGCCCGCCGTATACCCGGTACTTCACGGCCCTGGGCTGGAGAGTCTGCGCCACACCACTGAACAGGAACTGAGAGCAAAGGCTGGAGCCTTTGCTCATGAAGGACAAAGATGAAAGTAGCTGTATGCATCAAGCAGGTCCCAGTGCTGTCCCGGGTCACGTTCGACTACGAGACCAAGACCATTGTGCGGGAAGGGGTGCCGCTGGAGGTCAACTCGTATGACCTGCTGGCGGTGGACCGGGCAGCGAAGCTCAAGGAGCAGGCGAAGGTCGACGTGCTGGCCCTGACCATGGGACCGCCTCAGGCGAGTGACGCGCTGTTGCAGTGCCTGGCCATGGGTGCTGACAGGGGCATCCTGCTCACGGACCGGCTGATGGCAGGATCGGATACTCTGGCTACGGCCCGCACACTTTCCATGGCGCTGGTGCAGGAGGCATGCGATCTGATTTTCTGCGGGCGTCACTCGACGGATGCGGAGACGGGGCAGGTGGGCCCTGAACTGGCGGAACTTATGGGGCTGCCCCATGTGAGCAACGTGTACAAGCTGGACTATGACCCCGGCAGCAACTCGGTGCTGGTTGAGCGAGAGACGGACGACGGGCACGAGGTGCTGCGCTGCCCGCTGCCGGCGGTGATATGCGTCACCGAGGGCATCATGCCGGAAAGGTTCCCGAACCGGGCCGACATGGAGGCTGGTCGCGAGAAACCCATCGTGGAAGTAGGGGCGGATGCGCTTTCGCCGGAGCCGGAACTGTTTGGGGCAGCGGGTTCGCCCACGTGGGTCTCGGACATCCAGATTCTCGAATCCTCGCGGCTGGCCGAGGTTATCGAGGAGGAAGACCGGGATGCTGCGGTACGGCGAGTGGCCGATGCGTTCGCTCAACGGGAGCCGCCAGAGGCAGAGTCCGCACTCACCGGGCTGGCCCGGTACCCCGGCAGGCAGGACGAATCTATCTGGGTGGTGGTGGAGACCCCAGCCTCGGGGCTCCGTAACTCGACATATCAACTGCTGGGCAAGGCGTGCCAGCTAGCGCAGCGCACCTCGAGCGAGGTGGCGGCCATCGTAGTCGGCCCGGGCAGTGATGAGGCGTTCCGAGCTCTGGCTGCTTACGGGGCGGGGCGCGTCATAGCTTTGGATGATTCGGAGGTGGGCCATCCCACCGGAAACAGCTACGTCGACTCCCTAGCGGGACTGGTGCTGGACCGCCAGCCTTATGCCGTGCTGTTGCAGGCTGATGCGAACGGGCGGGACATTGCATCACGCATGGCTGCCCGGTTGGGCTTGGGGTTGACCGGCGACTGTGTGGACCTGGAAATCAATGAGCAGATGGAACTGGTGCAGATGAAGCCGGCCCTCGGCGGGAATGTGATCGCGCCCATCTACTCCAAGACCAAGCCTTACCTCACCACACTAAGGCCTGGGCTTCTCACGCCCATCGAACCCGACTGGTCGGCCGATGCCTTCGTGGAACACATGACGGCGGCGAGGGGGCTGGACCCAGATGTGGAGTTGTTGGAGCGTCACTTGAACGAGGACGTGCAGGGCTTGGAGTTGGAGAGCGCACGCATTGTAGTGGGAGTGGGGAAGGGAGTCGGCGGGCCGGAAAACGTGCCAGCGGTGGCCAAGCTGGCGGAGTCGATCGGGGCTTCGGTGGTGTGCACGCGGGATGTGGCGGATGTGGGGTGGATGCCTCGGCAGACTCAGGTGGGGCTTACGGGTAAGGCGATCGGGCCTGAGTTGTACATTGCGGTGGGGATACGGGGGGACTTCAACCACATGGTGGGAGTGCAGAAGTCGGGGACGATTATCGCTATCAACAACAACAATAACGCACGGCGGACGCCGATATTGAACAGCGCGGACTATACGATCATCGGCGACTGGCAGGAGTACCTGGAGCCTTTGGTGGATGCGCTGCGTCCGCACTTGGGCTAGCGGAGAAGGACTGAGGTCGGGAAACATGGCACAGCCACAGGCGGCACAACCAAACGCCCAACGGACAGGCCCGCTGGAATCGATCATCAAGCGGGACCGGGTGCTGGTGGGTGTTGCCCTGCTGGCTATTGCGGGGCTGTCGTGGGCGTATACGGTGAATCTGGCCCGAGGAATGGGTGGGGACGATGGCATGTCCATGGGGATGTCGATGGGCATGGCGAACACGATGGCTTGGACGGCGGCTGATTTCTGGGCGCAGTTCGTGATGTGGACTGTGATGATGTTCGCGATGATGATCCCGTCGGCGGCTCCGATGATCATGGTTTTTGCTACGGTGAACCGCCGGCGGCGGGAGAACTCGGACCCGTATGTTCCGACTTTCGTGTTCCTGCTGGGGTACCTGATACTCTGGGCTGCTTTCTCAGCGGTAGCGGCCACAGCGCAGTGGGGTTTGCACCAAGGGGCGCTGCTCTCGTCGATGATGGGGGCCAGCACCAGCGCGATACTGGGGGGGTCGCTGCTGCTGGCGGCGGGCATCTTCCAGTGGACGCCACTGAAGTACACGTGTCTGAAGGGGTGCCGGTCGCCGCTGGGGTTTCTGATGAACGACTGGCGGGACGGGTATGGCGGGGCTTTGGTCATGGGCATCAGGCACGGGACTTTCTGTGTTGCGTGCTGCTGGGTGCTGATGGCGCTGCTGTTCGTGACTGGAATCATGAACCTGCTGTGGGTGGCTGTCATCGCAGGCTTTGTTCTGCTGGAGAAGGTTGCGCCCAAGGGGCAGTACGTGGGCTGGGTAGCTGGGCTGGTGTTGATAGGGCTGGCTGGCTGGACGTATGCCGGGGGCTTGAACTGACGGTGAATTTGGACCTGAACCCGAATCCGGGGACCAACTAGAGGGAGGAAAGCATGTGTGCACAGATGTCTGATTTGGTATTCGAGTCGGAGCCACGTGTCATTGGGCACGGGTTCAAGTTCACTGAGGGGCCGTTGTGGCACCCCAATGGGTTCCTGCTGTTCACGGACATACCGGCGAACACGGTGTACAGGTGGGAGCCGGGGGGACAGACGCTGGCGTATTTGAAGCCGAGCGGGAATGCGAATGGGCTTACGTGGGACAAGCAGGGGAACCTGCTGGCTTGCGAGCACGGCGGGCGCAGGATTTCGCGCATGGGGGCGAACCGCCAGATGGCTACGGTGGCGGACAGCTACGGCGGGAAAAAGCTGAATAGCCCGAATGACATCGTGTGCCATTCGAGTGGGCGCATTTATTTCACCGACCCGCCATACGGGATTGATCCTGATCCTGGGGAGCAGGGGTGCAATGGCGTGTACTGTGCTGACACGGATGGGACGGTGCACCGGTTGTTCGATGACTTTGGACGGCCGAATGGCATGGCGCTGTCGCCGGATGAGTCGTTGCTGTATACCAACGATACGGTGAACAGGAACATCCGTGTGTGCGATGTGAATGCCGACGGGTCGGTGAGCAATGACCGGGTGTTCGTTGATATGAACGTGGCGGCCGAGGGTAACCCGGACGGGATGAAGGTGGATGTGGACGGCAACATCTACTGCACGGGTGGCGGCGGCATCTGGGTGATCGATGCCCAGGGGAACCACTTGGGGACGATACCGGTGCCTCACCAGCCGACGAATTTGGCTTTTGGGAACATCGACATGATGACGCTGTATATCACGGCTAGGCCGGTGATATGCGCGATACAGTTGCGGGTGCCTGGGGTGAGTCCGTTTTAGATTGTTAATGGGCATAGCCGGGAGGGCTAATCGGCGGAGACCGGGGCGCGGGTGGCTGATAGGTTGTTGACGGCGGGGACGGCTCCTTTCATGACTAGGCGGAGTTTGGTGGGGTCTTGGAGGAGGCGGATGTTTTGGAGGGGGTCGCCGTCTATGGCTATGAGGTCGGCGAGTTTGCCTTTTTCTATGGTGCCGATGTCTTGTTGCATGTCGAGGCATTCGGCGGCGACGCCTGTGGCGGCTTCGATGGCCTGCATGGGGGTCATGCCGGCGTCGACGAGGCATTCCAGTTCCATGGCGTTGTGAGGGTGGTCCCATGCGCCGGCATCGGTGCCGGCGACTACCTTGACGCCTAGGGAGAGGGCGCGGCGCAGGCTGTTGGTGTGGTGCTCCTTGAGGGCTTGGGCGCGGACGCGGCCGTGGGGTGTGCCTTGGGTGCCGTGGTAGACGTAGACGGTGAAGGTGGGGACGAAGAAGATGCCTTTGTCGGCCATCATGGGGAGCAGGTCGGGGTCTTCGTCGAGGTAGGTTCCGTGCTCTATGGAGTGGACACCGGCTTCGATGGCCATGCGGAGGCCGGGGCCGCCCAAGGCGTGGCACATGGCACGGCGGCCGAGGAAGTTGGCTTCCTGAACGAGCATGTTGATCTCGTCGCGGTCGAACTCGACGTCCTTGGGGCCGTGACCGACGCGGCTGGAGGCACCGCCAGTGGTGGCGAACTTCACGACGTCGGCGCCTGCCCGGACCATCTCACGAACCTTGCGGCGGACATCATCGACGCCGGTAGCCACGCCATCGGGAAGGTTGGGGTCGATGTAGCCGTGGGGCTGCATGCAGGAGTGGCCGGATGGGGATACGCGGTCGGCCAAGCCGCCGATGGGGGAGATGGGGCTGGTGGCTAGGACGAGGCGGGGGCCGTTGATTAGCTTCTGCTCTATGGCCTGCTTGAAGCCGACGTCGAGCCAGCCGCCGTCGCGGACGGTGGTGTAGCCGGTGCGGAGGACCTGCTCGAGGACGGTGGCGGTGCGGACGTGGGCGGTGCTGATGGGCTCGGCGAGGGCGAAACGCTCGGCGAGGGTGGTGCCGTGGGAGGAGAGGTGGTCGTGGCAGTCGATGAGGCCGGGCATGAGGGTGAGGCCGGAGAGGTCGTAGGTGGTGGCGCCGGGAGGGACGGTGACGGCAGGACGAGGGCCGACCTCCTCGATGCGGCCGGCGTCGTTGAGGACCACGGTCACATCGGATACGGGGATGCGGCCCGTGCCGTCGATAAGAGTCGCGCCCAACAACGCCTGCATGGCTCAGCCTCCTGAATTGTATGGGGTCGTGTGCGAGAGGATGCTAGGTAGGGCGGGGAACGGTGTCAAGCGGGTGGGCGGTGGGTGAAGACGGTGTGCCATCGGGGTCTCGTTCCAGTCCCACAAATTGGGTTTCCAGATACGGATGGGGGTCCGAATGGCACAGCTTCCGTAGCTGGGACGGAAAGTTTTGTAGCTGGAATGTGTGCCATCTGTGCCATTCGGGTCCATTTCAGATATGAAGTGAGGGGCGCCGGGTGGCACGTGGCTGTGCCATGTTGCCGGTTTCCGGGCTGGGCAAGGCTTGGGGTTCTTCCAGCAGGGGCTGGGATTCCAGAAAGGAGCCGGCTTCCTGTAGATCGTCAGCGTCTTCCAGGGGGTCAACTGGCGGTGAGGGGTAGGCGAGGGACTCACGGGGACCGGAAGGCGTGTCGACTGCTGCAGCGGACTCTTCCTCTCTTCTGCGTTGAAGAATAGCGGCGATGAGGGCGGCGCCACGCTCCTGTCGGGTCTCCTCGGCGAGCAATTCGTTCCGGCGACGCTCGCTGAACATGTTGGGGTCGTAGGACTTGAGAAGGAAAACCAGGAGGCGGTCATTGCCATTGAGGGCGCGCTTAAAGGCTTCGAATTCGAGGCTCCGGACCATGGGGTTTTGTTCCTTGGGGTTATCCCAGGCCCAGGCGAATTCGGGGTCGTTGCGGCGCCAACGATATAGGGTTGTCCTAGGGATGCCGACCCAACGAGCGGCTTCAGCGACGGAGACGCCGAGCTGGATGGCGGCAAGGAATCTGCTCTTTCTTTCAGCAGCGTGGTTTGATTGAGTGCCGGAGGGTGCCTCCGTGCCGGGTTCCTTGATCGTCTCTGTCCTGTGGTTGCGGTTGTTGCCGTTGCGCTTGCGGCTCATCGTCCCCTCCTCACACCAATTCGCGCGAATTGCAACCTGGGAGACCCGGTGGTATGAATCTCCAAGGTTGATGCTTCAAGACTAGAACCGATGTGCGCGATGTGTCAACAGGAGAATGTCACGGGCAGAGTTCGGGGGTCTGGGAGTCCGCTGACATTTTGACGTTGACGCCTCAAAGCGGGGGCGGGTACACTCGCCTTTACGACTGAAGCACCTGGAGGTGTAACGTGCAGCAAGTTACGAGCAATGTTTTTGCGGAGACCAAGTGCCGTGGTTGCAATTTTGGCTACCTGGTCACTTCGGAGGGCGTCGTTATGTTCGACAGCCCCCACAAGCCGAGCGATGCGGTTGCGCTGAAGGCGGAGATGGAGTCCAAGGGGCCTCTGCGGTACATCATCAATACGGAGCCACATGCGGACCACTGGTCGGGCAATGCTTTCTTCAATGCTCCCGTGGTTGCACATGAGGGTGTGCTGAACCGCATACAGAGCACCGATATGGCGGAGCATGTGCGCCGGGTGGGCCTCTTCGGACCTGATGAGCCTGCGCTGCTGGAAGGCTATGAGGCCAACGCGCCGATGATCACCTTCAAGAACGGCATGACGCTGCATGTGGGCAACCATACGATTGAGATGATCCACATGCCGGGGCATACGCTGTACCAAGCGGCCGTCTGCATCAAGGAAGAGGGCGTTGCGTGGACGAGCGACAACATCTTCCGCAGCGTGCAGACGTGGATTCACGAGGGCAACCCGGATCTGTGGATGACGGCGCTGGAGTCGCTGCGGAAGCTGGACGAGGATATCTTCGTGCCTGGGCATGGGGAGCTTTGCGACAAGGGCTACCTGAATGAGCAGTCGGCCTTGGTGCAGGAGTGGAAGGAATACGTGAAGGGCGGGATTGAGCGTGGCATGACCAAGGACGAGGCCATCTCGAACCTGACGGACCTCACAGACCGGTACCCGATGGACGTGGGGCAGGACGGCATGGCTCCTGTGGTGATGCGGATGAACGTGGCCAACCTGTACGACTACCTGACGGGAAGCTGGCCATCCCCTGGGGCTCCCAACTTCGCGACCTACGCCAACTGGCCGGGTTCCAGGTAGACCGGGAGGCTTATGAGTACGGGTGAACCCCTGAACCGGACGGGCCTGTTTGAGACCCATGTGGATTCAGGGGCGAAAATGGTGCCCTTTGCCGGATGGGAGATGCCCCTGCAATACAGGGGCATCTTCGCTGAGGCGAAAGCCGTGCGCTCTGAAGCGGGGCTCTTCGATGTGTCCCACATGGGGCGCCTGTTCATCTCGGGGCGGCAGGCTGAGGCGTTGCTGGACAGGCTGCTTACGGCCAACGTGCCTGCGCTGGCGCAGGGTCGCGCCCGCTATTGCATGATCTGCAATGAAGCGGGAGGGATTATTGACGACGTGGTGATTGCCCGCCTTGGTGCGGAGAGCTACCTGTTGGTGTGCAATGCTGCCAACAGGGGGCAGGTGGTGGCATGGACGCAGGGCTTGATGGCAGACGGACTGTCGGATGTCGTGCTGGATGACCGGACGGCTGCTACCGCGCTCATCGCGCTGCAAGGGCCTTCGGCTGAGAGGATTCTGCTGGCGCTTCTGGGGCAGGATGCATTAGAAGGGCCGGTTACGCGGCCTTTCGGGATACAGGAAGCTAGGATCGACGGGCAGGACGCGTTCATCAGTCGAACGGGGTATACGGGGGAAGATGGGGTTGAGTTGGTGTTAGACGCAGGGCAGGGACCCCAAGTGTGGGCCCGCCTGGTGGAGCTTGGAGCTTCGCCCGCTGGGCTGGGCGCGCGGGACGTGTTGAGGCTGGAGGCGGGACTGCGCCTGCATGGCACGGACATGGATGCCGGTACGACCCCGTTAGAGGCCGGACTACAGCGTTATGTGCACATGGATGGCGATTTTGCTGGGCATGATGCCTTGGTGAAGCAGCGGGAGAGCGGTCTGACACGGCAACTGGTGGGATTGAACGTGAGGGGGCGGTCGGTGGCGCGTCATGGGTACGGGTTGCTGCACCAAGGGAACTCTGTGGGGGTCATCAGCAGCGGGACGTTCTCTCCCACGTTGAGTGCGAGCATCGCAATGGGGTTCGTGCCACCGGAAATTGCTGAGGTTGGACAACTGCTGGATGTGGATATTCGTGGCGAATTAATGGAAGTGGAGGTCACCTCGCTGCCCTTCTACTCTCGGAGGCGGGCGGGGTGATGCGCGGGAACAGGAGACAGGAATGGTAGAGCTTGGCGTAGACGGTCCCGCGCGCTTCCACTACCTGCCCACGACGGAAGACGACCGGGACGCGATGCTACAAACCATCGGCGTGGGCGATGTGGACGATCTGTTTGCCGACATCCCGTCTGATTACCGGAACCCGGGGCTGGACCTGCCGGGGCCGTTATCGGAGCTGGAGTTGCGCCGGCAGATGGAGGCGTTTGCTGGGCGCAACAGGCATGCCGGGGAGTATGCTTGTTTTCTGGGGGCTGGTTCGTACAATCATTTCACGCCGAGCATAGTGCGGGCACTCATCACGCGTGGGGAGTTCCTGACCTCGTATACGCCGTACCAGCCGGAGATAAGCCAAGGGACGCTGCAGGCGACGTACGAGTTCCAGAGCATGATATGCAGCCTGTATGACATGGAAGTGGCTAATGCGGGCTTGTATGACGGGGCCAGCGCCTTGGCGGAGGCAACGCTCATGGCGTGCCGTGTGACGGGACGAAGCCACATAGGCGTGTGCAACACGGTCTCGCCTGCTTACCGTGAGGTGCTGGAGACTTATTGCCTGCCTCAAGGGCTGGAAGTACATGATGTGGACCCTGACGCTTCGGAGTTACATCCGGAGACAGCCTGCCTGGTAGCGCAATACCCGAACTTCTTTGGATACCTGGAGGACATGGAGCGATACCGGAACATATCGGACGCTGTGAGAGCGTTGCTGGTGGTGTCGGCGGACCCGGTGGCAATGGCGATGCTGAAGCCGCCTGGTAGCTTTGGGGCTGATATGGTGACGGGGGAGGGTCAGGCGCTGGGCCTGCCGATGAGTTACGGCGGTCCCTACGTGGGGCTGTTCTCCACACGCCAAGCGCTGCTGCGGCAGATGCCGGGGCGGCTAGCGGGGCGCACCACTGACCGGGACGGGCGACCTGGGTACGTGCTGACGCTAAGTACCCGGGAGCAGCACATACGACGGGAGCGGGCTACGAGCAACATCTGCACCAACCAGGCCCTGATGGCGCTGGCAGCCACTGTCTATACGGCAGCCATGGGCAAGCGGGGACTGCGTCAGGTGGCGGAGCAGGCGTACCACAAGGCGCACTATGCGGCAGAACGCATCGCAGCGTTGCCGGGTTATGGCCTGCCGTTGGTGGGGACTTTCGCGTTTGAGTTCCCCATCACATGCCCGGCGCCGGCTGGGGAGATCAACTCTCATCTGTTGGAGCATGGAATCATAGGCGGACTGGATGTCGGCGACCGATTCAGCAATGGGATGCTCCTGTGTGTGACTGAGGTGAACACTAGGGAGGAGATTGATTCCCTGGTGGATGCCTTGGCGGAGTTCAAGTCATGAGCATGCCGTTGAACGCCGACAGTCTGCCTCTTCTGATGGAGCAGAGCGTACAGGGACGGGCGGGGGCAGTGTTGCCTCCTCTGGACGTTCCGGCACAGGAACTTCCGGATGCGTCGCTGGTGCGAGAAGACCTGCAACTGCCGGAGGTGACTGAGCCGCAGGTAGTCCGCTATTTCACACTGCTCAGCCAGCGGAACTTCGGGATAGACACCCACTTCTACCCGCTGGGCAGTTGCAGCATGAAGTACAACCCGAAGGTCAACGATGAGATGGCCTTCTTGCCAGGGATAGCGAGGGTGCACCCGTCACAGACCGATGACACGGTGCAGGGGGCCCTTGGGTTGATGTACGAACTCCAGGGTTATCTGGCGGAAATCACTGGCATGAACGGAGTGGGTCTTGCACCGCTGGCAGGGGCGCATGGCGAACTGGCGGGGATGTTGATGGTGCGGGCGTGCCTGCGGGACAGGGGCGAGCACCAACGCAATCTGGTGGCGATTCCTGATAGCGCTCACGGGACGAATCCCGCCTCGGCGGCCATGGCTGGCTTCGACGTGGTGTCAGTCGCCTCGGACGAGCACGGCAACATGGATGTGCGCGCGTTGGAAGACGTGGCGGATGAACGGCTGGCGGCGGTTATGTTAACTCTGCCGAACACGCTGGGGCTGTTCGACACGAACATTATCGAGCTGTGCGAGACGGTACACCGGGCTGGCGGGCTGGTATATGGTGACGGGGCCAACATGAATGCGATGCTGGGGAGGGCCAAGCCAGCCCAGCTTGGATTCGATGTGGTGCACCTGAACCTGCACAAGACCTTCAGCACCCCCCATGGAGGCGGAGGTCCGGGGGCGGGGCCGGTGTGCGTTGGGGAGACGCTCCTTCCCTATCTGCCGACACCGGTGGTCGAAATGAACGGTGATGGATACTCCCTGGCCCGGCCGGAAAAGACCATCGGAAAGCTCAGCGGGCACCATGGCAATTTCGGGGTGCTGGTGCGGGCTTATTCGTACATACGGACGTTGGGGAACACGGGGCTGAAGCAGGTGTCGGGGGATGCGGTGCTTCATGCGAACTACCTGCTGGCATCGTTGCGAGATACCTTCGACGTGGCCTACGACCGCACCTGCATGCATGAGGTGATATTCTCGGCGAGGGCGCAAGCCCACGCAGGGGTGAAGGGGCTGGATATAGCCAAGCGACTACTGGACTACGGTTTTCATGCTCCGACAATGTACTTCCCTCTCATAGTGCAGGAAGCGCTGATGATCGAACCCACGGAGACGGAGAGCAAGGAGACCATGGATGGCTTCATCCAAGCTATGAAAGCTATTGCCGGCGAGGTGGAAGACGACCCGTCCATGGTGAAGGCATCCCCACACAACACGCCGGTCTCCCGCTTGGACGAGGCCACAGCATCGAGGCGTCCCAACCTGCGCTGGCACGCGCCCTAAAGGGCGACCTGTTGCCCCCGTATCGTGCCCAAACGGCCCCAAAGGTTCCAACGACCGCGGCGTCCCCAGTGACTGCGGTGGGTATGGAATGGCCCCCCTGGGCTAGGTTATGAACTCCCTGCGGCTGCTGCTGTGGCTGTTACCCAGACGCCTCAAGTCGTCGTGGCAGCTTCTGGCAGTAAGCGCGTTCGGCATACTGGCTGCTGCGACCGTGCTCTCGGTGGGCGCCATATATTCCCAAGCCCTCTCCGAGGGCGGGTTGCGCCATACCCTTGCTTCTACGGTGGAGTGGGTGTTGAACGCGCAGGTGCTGGTGCAGGACCGGCCTATTGCTCCCGCCGAGTACCCCAAGCAGCGCGAGGTTGTGGAGGGCATAGCCAACAAGCAGCTGGGCTACCTGATGGAAGGGACGGAGAGGTTCGGCAACGTGCCTCCCCAGATGCCCATGCTCACCGGACCTCGCATACGTGAGCCGGAACCTGAGGACCCTCTTGCCCGCATGTTCTTCCTTACGGGTTTTGAAGAGCACTCGCGGCTGGTTGAAGGGAGGTGGCCTCAGGCCGAGCCCGTGCTTCACGACAAGGGTCTTGTCATGGAGACGGTACTGGGGAGCAACGCGGCAGGGGCACTGGCGCTGGAAGTGGGCGACGAGGTAAACCTGCTGCCGTACTACTCGGAGCCTACCGAGCGCATCACTCTGCATGTTGTGGGAACAGCCGAGCCCGTCAACCGGCGCGATGAGTTCTGGATGGGCTACACATCGTATTTTGAAATCAGCGGGGCTGAACCCATCCAGGTGCCCTTCTTTCTGAGGGAGGAAGACTTCTTCCGGGGCTTGGGACAGCGCTATCCGACTTTCATAGGGAACTTCGGCTGGTATTTCTACCTGGATGTAGCAAGCCTCACCACTGCCGACATTGACCGGACTCTAGATGCACTGCGGAACCTGGAGCTGGAAATCAACCGGGTGTACCCCCGCTCCATCATCACCAGCGGGTTGGAGAACAAGTTTGGAGAGCACGCGCGAAAGCTGACCCTAGCGAGGGTACCCCTGTTCCTGTTCATATCCCTAGTGGCCTTGGTGACTCTGTACTTCCTTGCCGTGGCTACGGGCTTTCTGTCGGCGCGGCGACGGGAGGAGGCGAGCCTGCTGCGCAGTCGCGGGGCCAGCGCGGTGCAGATTGGGGGGCTGCTGATAGCTGCCGAGGGGGTAATCGCCTTGGCGGCCATCGCCATAGGACCCTTGCTGGCGCTGCTGGCGGTCCGCGGGATACTGGCTCGCACGATCAATCCGTTTCAGGTAGGACAAGAGCCCCTGGTTATCGGATTGTCGGCGGAGGCCTACGCACTAGCGGCGGTGGGAGGAATTCTGAGTCTGCTGGTGCTGCTCCTGTCGGAAATCCGGTTAATGAGGCTGGGGCTGGTGGACTACATGCGCGAGCGGGCCCGGCCACCCGGCATGCCCTTCCTGCAGCGGTACTATATCGACTTCCTAGCGGTAGGGGCGCTGGCGCTTCTCTGGTGGCAGATACAGGGGCGGGGTGGGTTTCTGGACCGCGACCTTGTGGGACGGGCGCTGGACGTGGACCCTACACTGCTGTTCGGTCCGGCATTAGTGGTGTTAACGGCAGCGCTTCTCATGCTGCGGGTAATGCCACTGCTCCTCAGGCTTCTGGCATGGGTCTCCGACCGCGCTGGGCCTGCCTGGCTGGGGCTGAGTCTGTCGCGAATAGCGCGTGACCCACTGCCCTATGGTTCGCTGGTTATCATCCTGATGATGGCATCGGCACTGGGCGTCTTCGGGGCTGTGTTTCAGTCGAGCCTGTCGCAGAGCCAGAGGGAGCAACGGGAGTACGCCCTCGGCGGGGAAGTGGTTGTTGACGCCAATCCTTTGAACCCGGGGGCGCAGCGGGTATTAGCGGACTCGGATGTGCCACGGGTAGTCAGCCCCATGATACGCGAGGGGCTGCTCCTGTACGATGGCTTTGCCATCTCTCCAGCTTCCGCCTTGGTGGTCGACCCCCCCACGCTGGCGGAGACAGCCTGGTTCCGCAAGAGCTTTGCAGGCAAGGAGCTGGATGAACTGCTGGCGCCATTGCACCCTCCTGATTTCCGGTTTCTGGAAGCGAACCAGGACCCAAGACAAGGCATTCCCCTGCCTGTGGAGGCGCAACGGCTGGGGGTGTGGGCGAGGGGGGAGAACCTGGGGATAGACCCGACGGGCAGGGATGTGCGCGTATGGACCCGGTTGGCTGATTCCCAGGGTTTCCGCCGCGATGTCCGCTTGGGCAACCTGCCACGTTCCGAGGAACTGGATGCCACCTATGAGAATGCTGGCTGGACGTACCTGGAGACGGCTCTCCCCGCCCCGTCTCCCTCCTTCATACCGCCTTACAAATTGATCGCGGTGTTCATAAGTCGCACCGCTTTAACCCAGACACCTCCGGGAAGCCTTAGCATAGACGAGATAAAGGTGAAGGGACCTGGGCTCGGGTCTTCGGGACTGGTTATCGAGTCCTTCGATGAGCCGGGGCTATGGGGCGCGATGAACCAGGGTGGTCCCGAAGGCGATATGGTGCAGCATGTATTGCCTGATGAAGAGGAGGGCGGACGAACAATGCTGACCCTCTCATGGCAGGAGCCATTGACCTCAGCGGTGCGCGGTCTCGTAGTGCCTCCCGGACCCTGGCCCATACCAGTGATAGGAGGGCCGGGCTTGGAGCCGGGTACGGAAACGGTGATGGAAGTTGATGAGCGCCGTGTGCCGATCGTGGTGCAGGATACCACCGACTTCTTCCCAACCCTGACTCCCGGCTCACGCCCTTTCGTACTCGTTCCCTTGGACGCCTATGCTGCGTACCTGGAGCGGATTCCGGGAGGCAACCTGAAGCGTGTGCATGAGTTCTGGCTGGCACTGCATGAAGGTCAAGACCGGGCGGTTGCTATCCAGACGCTGAGAGAGGAGTTGCCACCCTCGGCGTTGGTCCGGGACCGAGAGGCATCGGTGGACCGGGCACAGCGTGACCCGCTGGGGGGAGGCGGCTGGGGAGGCCTCACGATCCTCAGCGTGAGCGCCATGGCAGTGGCCGCCGTTCTAGTGCTGGGGGCGCATGCCGCCATCTCGGTGTACCGCGGAAGAATGGACCTGACGGTGGTTGGGGCGCTGGGGCTCTCCACGAGGCATTTGATGATGGGCTTGGTACTGGAAAGGATAGTGGTGGCCGTGCTGGGCATTGGGGCGGGGGTGGCCCTGGGGTTGGCACTCGGCCCCTGGGTGCTGAGCTACCTGGACATCACTGCCACAGGACGCGACCTGTTGCCACCCATTGAGGTGACTGCCCACGCATGGCTCATCGGGCTCACTTTTGCCGAACTGGGCCTGGCGCTGGCACTGGCGATGGGCATCGCTGTGATTACTGCATCACGGCTCAAGGCTGTCGATGTGCTGAGGTCGTCCTAGGATGCTATTCCGCGGCTCGGCCATGACCTCGCTTCTCAACCTGGGATGGACAGTAGCCGCACGTCGCGCACTGGCCAATTGGGGACTGGAGCTAACCCTCTTTCTGGGGATATTGCTGGCAATATCGCTGGTGTCCAGCAGTTTGGCCTTCTCTGACTTGCTGGCCGAAGCGGCGCTGCGCAATGCCTTGGATGAGGCGCCACACGAGGATACCAACATCACGGCCCGTAGTTTCTTTGGGCTGGACGACGCGGACGGGGACCCCCTGGTGGAAAACGACTATGCCACGGCGCTGTATGTAATGCAGTCCGAGGTGGCATACCGCTTCCTGCCCTACCTAGATGACGAGGCCCGTTTGCTGCAGACGTCCACCTTCTACTTCTCGGGGCATCCCCACCTGGGGATAGACAGTCCGGAGCGCCCACGAGGGAAGGTGCAGCACATGAGCGGTCTGAGGCCGGACCGAGTGGAGGTTGTGGAGGGGCGCTGGCCCTACGACGGCGAGGATGTTGATCCGGGCACCCACCGGGAGTTGGAAGTAGCGGTGGACGTGCAGGGGTTGGAGTTCCTTGAGCTGAATGTAGGCGATTCAATGGACATCTTCCCTGCTACAGGTGTGGACGAACTGGATACCGTGACGGTCCGCATCGTGGGGGCGTTCCGGCGAGTGGACCCCGAGGGGGAATTCTGGTACGGGTCGGAGCGGGCGTTCAGCTTCTACAACAACGAGTGGGAAACCGTCCCCATGTTCACGACGGAGCAGGCGCTGCTAGGGGTTTTGGGACGGGCGTACCCGGACCTATACAGCCAGATCACCTGGTTCTTCTACATTGACCGCCACGGGGTGCGCACCAGCGACCTTGATGGGATCCAAGGCGCAATTCGTGGAGCGGAACACGGCATGCGGTCACGCCTCTCCAACGGTTCGGCAACGACGCGACTGGACACAGTGATAGTAGACTATGACGAACAGCTTCTGCTGGCGCGTGTGCCCCTGTTTCTCATGGTCTTCCTAGTCAACGGGATGCTCATGTACTACCTAGCCCTAGCTGCGGGGCTCCTGCTGAAAACGCGGGCGGTGGAAATCTCCATGCTGAAGAGCCGGGGTTCGACCACGCCGCAGTTGGGACTGCTCGCCGCCTTCGAGGGGCTGTTGCTGGCCGTGCCGGCGGTGATCATCGGGCCGTTCCTAGCCTTGTTGCTGACCCGGCTGCTGGGAGCCCTGTTCTTCGACTTTGGGCCGGTGAGCGACCTCATACCACTGTTTCCGTCTGGCCTCTCCTTCCTGGTGGGAGCCATCGGCGGGTTGGTGGCGGTGGCCGTTCTCACCATAGCCACCTTGATAGGGTCGCGTCAAAGCATCGTGGACTACCGGCAAAGCGGGGCGAGGCCGCCCACGACGCCCTTCCTACAGCGCTATTACCTGGATGTGGCTCTACTGGCGATCATCGGGCTGCTGTGGTGGCAGATCCAGGCCAGAGGCACCTTCCTGGTCCGTCCTGTGGGCAGTGGCTTGGAGCTGGACTACAGCCTACTGCTGGGGCCTGTGCTGGGGCTGGTCGCATTGGGGCTGCTGGTGATGCGGCTGTTCCCACTGGTGATGCGCGCTCTTGCGTTGGTGAGCGGCCCCCTGGCCCCTCCGTGGCTGACGACAGGGTTGAGGCGCTTATCGCGCGACCCGGTGGTGCCTGGGGCACTGGTGGTGCTGGTGGCACTGGCCACGGCTCTGGGGGTGATTGGAAGCTCGTTCAGCTCCACGCTGGAACGCAGCCAGAGGGAACGAGCTATGTACGAGGTTGGAGCCGACGTGAGGGTGCGTCATTCCGGCGACGCCATCCCCTTGGAGGAACACCACCTGACAGCGGCGATTGCCGATGACGCCAACGGAGCGGAGGCGTACCGCATCAATGGCCACCTGCTATCTCAAGGGTTCAGCGCCACCCGTTTGTCGCTACTGGCGGTGGACGCTTCCGACTTAAGCGAAACAGCCTGGTACCGCGCCGACTTCGGGAATGGGCGTTCACTTGCGCAGATTCTTGGAGACATAGGGCCCGATGACTCCGGGGCCCTTGGCGGCAACGGGCTGGAGTTGCCCGAGGATACGCAGAAGCTGGGTGTGTGGGTCCGGACTGACCGGCGAATCTCTTTTGCATCATTGCGGGCCCGTCTGAAGGACTCGCGAGGATACCACTTCGATATCGGTATGGGGACGCTTAACAACATCGGTTGGCAAAGGCTCGAGGGGGAGATGACGCCCATCCCACTCACGCGAAACTTCCGCAGTCAGAGGCCGCCACCTCCGGTGTACCCGCCGTACACTTTGCTTGCGTTGCATATCTCTCAGGTGCGGGGATTCGGGGAGCCTGGGATCATTTTCATCGACAGGTTGGATGCTGTCGGGCCCAAAGGCTCAACCACGATAGCTGATGGGCGAGAGCTAGCCTCGTGGGAGACGCTGGAGGATTACGCCCGTCCGGGGCTGTACCAACTGGACTACATCGGCTCCGTTTCGCGGGAGGGCAATGGGGGTTCAGCGGCTTATACATGGTCGGTGGGGAGCACCGGACTGCAGGGCATACGCAAAGGAGACCCGGAGAGGCCGTTGCGCGCACTGGTGAGCCCCTCATTCCTTGAGGAAACCGGGGGTAAGCAGGGAGAGGTGTTCAATGTTGGCCTGTCGCAATACGCCATCCAAGTGGAGGCAGTGGCAGTAGCCGATTTCTTCCCGACACTGGAAGACCCGCGCAGGCAGCCGTTTGCCGTGGTGGACCGCCGGGCATTTGTACAGTATGCCAACTCTCATTCGCCCAGACCCTTGGGGGGAGCGAACGAACTGTGGGTGGACCTGGCCAGCGAGGATGCAGATGCGGACTTCCTCGCATCTGCAATGCGAGAGAGTGGCCTACTGAGATGGACCACGATGGTGGGCTCGGAAGCGGTCAGTGACCGGGTGGATACACCTTTGATCAGCGCCGCTTGGCGCGGGTTGATTCTGTTGATGTTCCTAGCCTTGATAGTGGCCGGAGTGTCCGGGGTCGTCCTCTTTTCTTATATCGATACACAAGAACGTCGCACGGAGTTGGCGGTGCTGAGGACGATGGGCTTCTCCACCACCCAACTGAATGCTGCCGTGTGGTTCTCGCTGCTGGTTGTGGTAGTCTTTGGGATGGCGCTGGGCACATGGGTGGGCCAGCTGATAGGCAGCAGCATCCTGCCGCTGCTGGAGGTGGCGGAAGAGGGCGCCCGGGTCACTCCACCCATGGTGTTGCAGACGGACTGGAACACACTGATAGCATCCTATGCCATGCTGGTGGGCGCAGCGTTGGCCAGCTTCCTCTGGCTCTCGTGGCTGACATCCCACCTGGAGGTGCAGCGAGTGCTGCGCATGGGTGAGGCCTGACCCCCCTACCAGAGACGATTGAAGGAGTATCTTGGCACATGTGCCTTCACTAGACGCCGCCGGAGAGGTTGAAACCCGAAGGCCGTACATTCTCTGCCGCGACCTGTTCAAGATATACAAACGGGCCGAGCTGGAGGTGGTGGCGCTGCGAGGCGTGGACCTCACGGTGCGCACGGGTGAGGTGGCAGCGATCGTTGGTGCCAGTGGTAGCGGGAAGAGCACCCTGCTGAACGTGCTTTCGGGCTTGGACCGGCCCTCCGCAGGCCAGGTGATGGTGGGAGAGCGCGACCTGCTGAACATGCCTGACAGCGAGTTGGTACGGTACCGCCGGTTGGAGGTGGGTTTCGTATGGCAGGCTACCAGTCGCAACTTAGTACCTTACCTGACTGCCCAAGACAATATCGAAATGCCCCTGGCACTGTCGGGGACTGACATTGCTTCCAGACACAGGCGCAGTCAGGAACTGTTGGCTGCCCTGGATATGACAGAGAAGGCGGACCGGTACCCACAGCAGCTTTCGGGCGGGGAGCAGCAGAGGGTGGCTATAGGGGTAGCGCTGGCCAACTCTCCGCCACTGCTGCTGGCCGACGAGCCCACCGGCGAACTCGATACCGAGAACGCCAATCGCATCTTCGACCTGATGCGAAGGGTCAACCAACTATTTGGCACCACCGTAGTCGTGGTGACCCATTATCCAGGCGTAGCCGAGCACGTTGACCGAGTGATCCACATACGCGACGGGCGCATCAGTTCGGAGAGCTTCCTTGAGCCCACCTTCCAGAAAGATGGGGAGAACGTACTCAGGGAGTACATCGTTGTGGACGGGGCGGGCCGCCTGCAGCTACCACAGGACTACATTGCCCAAATGCAGCTCCAAGGCCTAGCTCAAGCAGACATTGAGGAACGCATCGTAACCCTAGAGCCTCCTCCAAAGGCCCCGGGCAGCAGTTCGCCTCAGGGCGCCGCGGAGGACAAGTGAGTACGCAACGGGACGGCAGCGGACCGCCACTCATTTCTGCTGAGGGTGTCACGCGGGCTTTTGGTTCAGGCGACCAACGAGTGGTGGCGCTGCAAGAGGTGGACCTAGAAGTTTTCTCCGGAGAGTTCCTGGCGGTCACGGGCCGGTCGGGGTCGGGCAAGACCACGTTACTCAATCTTATGGCAGGGCTGGACAGGCCGAATTCTGGGCATGTGGTCTTCGATGGGCAGGACCTGTCGGCCATCTCAGAGACGGCGTTGGTGGAGTTGCGCCGACACAAGATCGGATTCGTATTCCAGTCTTTCGGGCTAATGCCACTGTTATCGGCCTATGAGAATGTGGAACTTCCACTGCACATTGGGGGCGTGTCCTGGCGTGAGCGGCGCCGTCGTGCATTGGAGGCCCTAGAGCTGGTGGGACTGGGGCCCCGAAGCCGGCACCGCCCTTACGAGTTGTCCGGTGGCGAGCAGCAGCGGGTGGCTATCGCACGGGCTCTGGTGTCCAACCCTCAAGTGGTCTTCGCCGACGAACCGACCGGGGAGTTGGACAGCAACACAGCGTCGGCAATCTCAGAGATTCTGCGTGAAATCACGTCCCAACGAGGCGTCACCGTGATCGCCGCTTCCCACGACCTGCACCTCTCCGAAATCAGCAGCCGGGTAATAGAGTTGGCAGACGGCGCGTTGGTCTCGTCGGACTAGCGGGTTTTGGCGGGTACAAGGGCGCTTACCGACGGCGGCCGTTGACCGACTACCGAACATTCCGCAACAATTGGCCCAAGATGCTTGTACCTGTGGCAAAACCTGAACCTGAGCTACAGGCGCAACCCCATAGCGGGTGCCCATGCCTTGAGGGACGGCATGCCCTATAATTTCCAAGTGTGCACCTAGAGCCTGAATGACGCACTGGGAGAACGACAGGCGATGTTGGAATTGCGGCAGGTTACCGACGAGGAGTTTGAGCCGTGGACACGGGCGGAGGCCAGGGCCTACGGAAACCGGCTTGCCGTGGACCCTGAGGTGCTGCGTCCCAACTTCGATCTCGACCGCTCCGTAGCTGTGTTTGAGGATGGAGCTATTGTTGGCGGGTCGCACTCCCACCGGTTAGAGATGTCGGTACCTGGGGGAACAGCGGTTCTTGCGGGCGTGGCCAACGTGGCAGTGCAACCCACGCACCGCCGACGGGGCATCATGACGCAGATGATGCTGCACCAGTTCAACGACTTCCACCGGCGTGGCGAAGCGCTGGCAGGACTCTTCTGCTCAGAGAGTTCGATATACGGCAGGTATGGGTACGGCGTAGGAACACTTCACGAGACGTGGAGTATCGAGCGATACCACAACGCCTACGCCCGATCCTACGAGAGCCCCGGAAGAATCGTATTCGTCGAACCGGCAGATATAGGGAAGGAGCTTCCCGATGTCTTCCGGCGCAGCACCGAGGGAAGGCCGGGGGTGTTCCAGCGTTCAGAATTCCGGTGGGAGCGGGACTCCCAAGCCCGGGAGCACAGGGAGGGCGGACAAGGAGGGCTGTTCTACGCCGCCTACGTGGAAGGCGACAGAATAGATGGGTACGCGACTTATCGCACTGCCAGCGGCACTCTTACCGTCAACGAGTTGATGTCGACAAGCAGGGAAGCAAGCGCAGCCCTATGGCGGTTCTGCTTCGACATCGACCTGATGCGCACCACAGAGGCCATCAAGCGCCCGGTAGACGACCCCTTGCCCTGGATGCTGGCGGATCCCCGGCGATTGCAGAGATCAACCCGCGACGGTCTGTGGCTTCGCTTGGTAGATGTGCGGGCCGCATTGGAGCTCCGCACCTACAAGGAGCCGGGCCGACTGACGATAGAGGTAAAGGACGACGTGTGCCCATGGAACCAGGGCCGGTTCGAACTCGATGCTTCCACAAAAGGAGCGGTCTGTCGCCAGACCGAAGCATCGCCGGACCTGACGGTGACCGTCGGCGCCCTAGCTTCGGCATACCTAGGCGGGGTCGCTTTCCATACCCTTTCAGGTGCTGGCTTGGTGGATGAGCATGTTGGAGGCTCACTGCTTCAGGCTGACCGAGTTTTCGGCGTCCACAAGCAGCCGTGGACACCGTACAGCTTCGGCTAGTCTCAAGACAGCACCGCTATGCTACACTCATGACAACTGATGCCACAGCCGATAAGCGGCACTCGCAGGAGGGGAAATGGCCACTCATACACCGGAAGAGATGGAGAAGTTCTACGACATCGTGGACCAGACCAACCTGATTCCGGGTTGGCGGCGCAGCATGGCGGTGGAGTGGAAACCGCAACCCTATCTCTGGCGATGGGTAGACCTGGAGCCCTTGGCCCTGCGGGCTGGCGAACTAGTTACCCATAGCCGTGAGGTGGAGCGCCGCGTGTTGCGGCTGGCCAACCCCGGCCTGCAGGGCAAGATGGGCACAACGCCTACCATGTCGGCGGCGGTGCAGCTGATCCTGCCCGGCGAGGTGGCACCGGCGCACCGCCACAGCCCCACTGCTATCCGTTGGATAGTCAAGGGCGAGGGGGCGTATACGGGAGTGAACGGGGACCTATGTTATATGGAGCGGGGCGACCTGATTCTCACTCCAGCCTGGACTTGGCACGACCACGGCCACGAGGGAGCCGAGCCCATGATCTGGATGGACGGCCTCGACTGGCCCGTTGTGCGTTCCCTGGACGCCATGTTCTATGAGGACTATCCGGAAGACCGACACCCTGTGGTCGGGGTGGGCAACACACGTCACCGCTACGCTGCCGGCGGTCTGAAGCCTGCGTGGGAGACACACGAGGAGAGTTGGTCGCCTCTCTATCACTTCCGCTGGGCGGATACACACCAAGCCCTGCACGACCTTGCGAAGGTAGGAGCCAGCCCCTTCGACGATGTGGCGATGGAGTTCACCAATCCCAACAGCGGCGGGCCGGTGCTGCCCACGATGTCCTGCTGGGTGCAGCTGATCCGTCCGGGCGTGCGCACCAAGGCACACCGCCAGACGAATAGCGCGGTGTACCACGTACATGAAGGGCAGGGCTACTCGATCATCGACGGGCAGAGGTTTGACTGGACCAAGGGTGATTTCTTCGTAGTGCCGTCATGGCGCTGGCACGAGCATGCCAATGAGGGCGACGAGCCGGCGATCCTGTTCTCCATCCAGGATACGCCCATAATGCAGTCCAGTGGCCTCTACATGGAGGAAGCCTACACAGAGAACGGCGGCCACCAGGAAATAACCAGTCACTTCTAATCGGATCCCTTCACTCGAGTATGGACCGTGTCAGGACTGACTAGGCTGGTACAGTCCGCCGTCTCATTGGTCAAGCGCACGCCGTGGTGGCTACGCTTGGCGGTTGGCATATGCATTAGCGTCGTGCTGGGTTACCTAGCCCTGAAGGCGGTTGACTGGGGAGAGGTGCACCGAGCCTTCAGCGACCTCTCCATCAGCTTCGCCCTGTTGGGGCTTGGGGCGTACCTAGCCAGCCTCTTGTTCCGCGCCCTGCGTTGGCGTGTCCTGTTCGTGCATGAGAGGGTGTCGGTGCTGCAACTTGGCATCACGCAGAACGTGGGCACAGGTGTGAACAATATGCTGCCGGTGCGGGTGCTCAGCGAGCCTCTGCAGATGGCCATGCTCACCCAACGTTACAAGGTGTCCGCTCCCACTGCCTTGGCAACTTTGGCCACTGAGCACATGCTGGACATCGTAGCTACGGCAGCTTTGATGGGGGCAGGGGTTGCGCTGCTGCCTCAACTAAGGGGGCTCAGCATACAACTCAGCGGCTCGCTGATTCTGGGTGTGGTGAGCCTAGGAGCCTTCTACTTCATAATACGGGGTGTGCCCACGCTGCCCTTGGTGGGCAAGATACCTGCCTTCGAGCGCTGGACCCAAGCTATGGCATCGCTGCGACACGAACGAGCGCGGTTAGTGGCCTGCTTCTCATCTACGGTTGTCCACTGGGTGTTCCTGGGGCTGAGCGGCTGGTTCATAGCCCGAGGCTTGGGGCTAGAGGTGAACCTGCTGGCGTTGACGGTGATGTTCGCAGCGGCAGCGCTGTTCGTGAATTCGGTGCCCTCTGCCCCTGGGGCGGCGGGCACCTTCGAGTTCGCCATAATCTACACGCTGGGCTTTTTCGATGTGGCACGGGTGGATGCCGTGCCGTTCGCGTTCCTAATGCATGCGATCATTTTTCTCCCACCGATGCTGGTGGTGGCGCTAGTGGTAGCCAGGGACGGGTGGGGGCAGTGGGCGCGAAGAAGAGGACACACATCCTTGAGCAGGTTTGTGCCCAGCCAGGGCCCCAGCTAAGACTCAAGCTAGGGCGCCCAAAGTTAACCGGGCTGAACTGTCTGACACGACTCCGCTTCCGATGCCAACGTATCCCAGTTATACGTCATGGGCAGCATGGTCACCTGCTGCCATACCGGGGCTTGGTCGGCATAGTGGGCGCTTCCGGGGTGGCCCGAAGACCCGAGAGGCACTACCCACCTGGAGCCCTCCCAGTCGGCAAGGTCGAAGGCGTAGCGGGACACCGACATGCTGGTCATGACGAACTGGTCTCCCGGCGAATAGGAGCCAGCCTGAGGGGTGTCGCCGTCGCCACCCATGGGCACCGATGGCGGATCCAGCAGCCCGTCGAGTTCCGGGAAGAATGCGCTCAAGGGATGGCGTGGGCGGGTATGATGCACCCTGCCCCAGAGCCAAGTGGTGACGTCAGGCCCGAGGCGTTGGCTCAGCTCGTTCAGGGCCTCTACGAAAGCCTCGGACATCATCAATGTCCAGTCGCACCCCTCTTGCAGGAGCGAACGGTCATCCGATTGAACCATACTTGGGAAGTGGGAACGCAAGCGGGCTACATGCCCTGGGCCGCCCCGCCCTGTGGGGCTAAAGGCCTCAGCAGCGAGCGGCCCTAGGATGGGCTCCAGTACTTTGCGAACCAAGCGGTCCTTGGTCGCGCTATAGATTGTCGGGGCCACCAAGTTGGGGGACATCTCGCCATCCCAATCGGACAGCCCCTTGCGGACTGCCTCAGCCAGAGGATGGTCAACTTCCAGCGACGCCAGCTTTGGCGCAAGGAAGACCGCCGGGATGGATATCTTCTCGGAGTGGATGCCTGCCATGTCGTCCACTGTGGCCTCGCTCAATTTGAGGAGGCGGTGGGTCAGCCGGTCGGCGCGGAATCCGGGGGCGAAATCGAGAGCAATGTAGTGGGGATAGTCTTCTCTAGTAACCCGATTATTGGCGGTCACGATGTACTTGCACGCGGGGTTGGTGGAGCGGGGCAACTCCTCGAAGGGCACATCACCTTCCCACTCGTGCTCCCCATCCCAGCCAGGCACCGGCACCCAACGATTGGCCTCATGGCGCACCGGTATGCGGCCCCGGGTGAGATAGGCGATATTTCCGTCAACATCGGCATAGAGGAAGTTGTTTGCCGGGTCCACCCAGCAACGCATGGCAGCGTCCATGGCTTGCGTGGAGTCCACTTTCAACATGTTCAGTAGAGCATCGGCCCAAGGCTGGGCTTGGCAGGTGGCACTGTAGCGGAAGGAGAGACCGACCCCCGAGTCGACTCCACCACCGATGACGGGACCATGGTGGGTGACAGGGACGTCCATCTGCACCGGGGCTTGACCGCGCACCTCGACGGTCTCGTGGTGTACTTCCAGTGGCAGCCATTGGCCCTTGAACTCATAGGACGGAGAGGTGCCTGCGCACAGGCGCTCCAGGTATAAGTCCTGGTAGTCGGCGCCGGTGTGGGTGACGCACCACGCCACGCGCTGGTTATGTCCGAAGTGAGGGAATCCCGGAACGCCGGGGAAGGAAAGGCCGATGACGTCGAACTCAGGGCAGGCCACATGGTTCTGGTAGTAGACGTTGGGGGTATCCAAGCCGCGATGGGGGTCCCCTGCCAGAATGGGGGATCCGGAAGCGGTGCGTTCGCCTGCAAGAACCCAATTGTTGCTGCCGACCTCGATAGTGTCCATGGGCTGCATCCAAGATTCGGCCTCGCGGAGCAAATCCGCGACCCCATCGACTGCCCCTTCGTACTCCTTGCCGGGCGGGACAATGACGAGCTGGCCCTTTTGATAGCCTGGGCACAGGGCAGCCATCTTCTCGGCCCCTAGCTGACGCAGCAGCCTGGCTCGCCACAGCTTTTGCTCGAAGACACCCATCAGGATGTGGCGAACCTTGAATACCCCCAAGGCATCGTGGGTGCGCCAAGGTTCAGGGGGAGACTTGAGGAGACCGTACTCCACAGGTAGCGTGCTGGTTGTCTCGATGAAGGAGTTGACGCCAGCCGCGTATGCTTCCAGCATCACACGAGCAGCCTCGCTGACGACTTCCAAGTCTGCCTCAGCGCTGGCTTCGAGCCGGAAGCTGCGCATCAGCTTGTCCTGCGCCAGCGCACCCGGTCCCACAAGCTCCGCAACTCGCCCGTAGGCCCTGCGCCGGTCGTAGTCCATCTGAAACAGGCGATCCTGAGCGGTGTAGAAACCTTGAATGAAGAAGGCATCCCAAGTACATCCCGCACGACCATGAGGAATGCCCTGCGGGTCGCGGTACACCGTGGCCTCTTCCTTCAGGCCAGGTAACGAGACCATGGAGGTGGTGTCGGGCTGAAAGGAAGCAAGACTTTCGCGGTTAATGCCGGTCGTCATGGGAAGTCACCTCTCTGGTGGTGTTGGCGCGTCTACGCCCGGGAACAGGTGAGGCAGGTACTAGCCTGAATCCAAGATTTCTCTGACCTTGGCGAAGATGTCCTCGAACATGGGGCGGGTGAGACGGCCCGTTTGGGTGTTCTGCTGACTGGGATGGTATGAGCCCAGAAGCACCAAGCCGTTGGACAGACGGCATAACGAGCCATGGCCGAACTTCGGGCGGGGTTTGGGTATCTCGATGTCGGCGTCCCGGGCGGCGGCCAGAAAGGCGTCGAAGGCTATCTTGCCCAACGCCACCACGACGCGCAAACCGGTTAGGAGTTGCAGTTCCCGCACCAGATAGGGGCGGCATGTCTCAAGTTCTACGGGCGTGGGCTTGTTGGCAGGCGGGGCGCAGCGGGCAGCAGCACTGATCAGAACGTCCTGGGCTTGCAAGCCGTCATCGCGATGCACCGATGTCGGCTGATTGGCGAATCCAAACTTATGTAAAGTGCCGTACACCCAGTCCCCGCTGCGGTCGCCGGTGAAAGCCCTGCCGGTGCGGTTACCGCCGTGGGCAGCTGGGGCGAGGCCCAAGAGCAGGAGACGTGAATCGGCGGGACCGAAGCTGGGAATGGGTCGGGCCCAGTAGTCCCACTCCATGTACATGCGCCTTTTCTTGCGCCCCACGTCGCGGATGTATTCCGCCAAACGGGCACACTTGGTGCAGGCTACGATGTCGCCGTTCAGCTTCTCCAAGGCCTCCATAGCTTCCTTCCAGCTACGCTCAAGATGCGCTAGTATACTACCCTGTCTCGGAGCCGGACCGCTGTCGTGCGACGCAGGAGGCCTACCCGTGGAAGTGCAGTCCATCAGTGCGGTCACTCTAGCCGTAAGCGACATGGCGCGCTCGGTAGAGTTCTACAGCGCTGCTGGGCTTGAACTGTTGTACGGAGGACCCAACCGCGACTTCACCAGTTTTCAAGCAGGTCAAGGTTACCTGAACCTGACATTGCGCAGGGATTACGCGGCCCAGTGGTGGGGACGCGCCATCTTCTATGTCGCTGACGTGGACGCCGCCCACAGGCATGTGGTAGCTTCAGGACTTACGCCTGATACCGTCCCAGCCGATGCTCCTTGGGGGGAACGCTACTTCCACCTGACAGACCCCGATGGACACGAACTCAGCTTCGCCAAACACCTCGGGTGACGGTCATCAGGGGAAGCCGCTGAAGGCGCGGCCTTGACACTGCAATTAGGGGTAGGGTTTACTTCCCAAGCACTCACTGGCTTAAGCGCAAATGCACCGGACCCCTCCCAACATCCCCGGAGAAATGAAGGACGCGGCGTGTCTTTGTTAGCCACTTGGCGCATCCCGCCGGGTTCGCTGGAATACCCTCTCATAGTGGCCCATCGCGGGGCGCATCATCGCGCCCCAGAGAACACCATTCCTGCGTTTCTCGACGCAGTGGAAGTGGGGGCCGACGCCGCGGAGATGGACGTCCATCTTTCCAGCGACCGTGAGGTTGTGGTGTTCCATGACCGCAGGCTGGAGCGGGCTAGCAACGGTCAAGGCTGGGTCAATCAACACACGCTGGAGCAGTTACGTTCCCTCTACCTAGCAAACGACCAGACCTACCGAATACCCACGCTTGATGAGGTGTTCGACCGTGTGCCCCGCGACTTCCTGCTGTGTGTCGAACTAAAGGCAAGAATAAGGTGCATCAGAGAGTTGCCTGAGCGCGTTGCCCAAGTGATCGCACGGCACGACCGCTGGGACACGACCTTGGTGCACAGCTTCAACCCTGTGTCCCTCTACTACATGCGCCATGCTTCCCCGCAGGCAAACGTCGGGTTTATCTGGGCACAAAGGCACCCAATGCCGTTGCGCCAGAGATGGCTAAGCCCTTTGGCGCTCCCATACTGGGCAGTTCCGGCGGAGGACACCTATAGCGAGAAGGTGCTGGCTCACTTTCATGCTCAAGGCAAACCAGTCATGGCTTGGGACGTGGATGCAGGGACCGAGATGGAGACCCTGGGGCGAACAGGGCTGGATGCCGTTGTGACAGACAACCCGCGGAGGCTCGTCGCTCAGAGACCCTCGAGGCGACCAGTCGCCGCGGGAGCATGATGCCACTAGCGCGACGGTTACCCGGACCAGAGGGCGTTTCTGGTGGCTGACAGCCGGGATGCCAACAAGGCGGACCGCGTCATGACGGACCCGGGCAAGAGGCCGCGCCTGCTGGACTACCTCGATATCAGCGTATACAGCTTCGGCCTGCGCGGCTTCACCTTTGCTATCTCCGCCATCCTAGTCCCACTACTGATCCTCGACCTGGTTCCCGGCGACCGCAAGAACACCTACCTCGGAATCGCAACTTTCGCTGCGATGATGTTCTCGGTCGTAGCTATCCCAGCTATGGGCGCCGTAAGCGACCGGATACGCCTCCCCTTTGGGCGGCGTGTGCCCTACATAGTCATAGGTACCGTTCTCGCCTGCATCCTCATGCCGGCCATGGCGCTCACCAATGATTACATACTGTTTGTGCTGGTGCTGATAGCCGTCACCCTGGGCGTAAGCGTCGCGCAAGGTCCCTACCAAGCCTTCATTCCCGACAGTGTGCCAGCCGATAGACGTGGCATGGCATCGGGAGCGAAGACTCTTTTGGAAATACTCGGCATCGGCGTCATAGCTGGCTCCGTGGGCTATGTTGCCGGACGCTACGAGTCGCCTGACACGTTCCACTGGATATGGGCGGCTATAGGGCTGCTGATGTTCCTCTACTTCGTGCCTACAGTGATCACCATGATGACCGTCCATGAGGCTGACGCAGCGACGGCCGCTATTGAACACGAGACAAGGGCAAACGCTCCAGCGCGCCCCCCAATTCCCGACCCGCGCGACCGCTTCCTCCCTCCGGGGTTCGGCATGTATCTGGTGTCCCGTTTTCTGTTCCTGGCAGCCACCGGCGTGATCGAGACTTTTGGCCTTTTTTATCTCCAGGACGTGATCCATGTAGAACGGCCCGGAGAAGCCGCCGGACAACTCAGCATCATCTTTGGGATGGCGGGTCTGGTCGGAGCTGCGGGCGCCGCCGCCGCATCCGACCGCATCGGATATCGCCCTCTGGTCGCCTTTTCCGGTCTGCTGGGGGCTATCGGCGTCGGCGTACTGCTGGTCTCCGACACCATTATGCAGGTCATCACAGGAGGTCTCATAGTTGGCGTGGCCGCTGGCGCGTTCTTCAGTGCAGACTGGGCCTTGGCGCTCGACTTGGTGGCCCCGGGCCGCGCCGCACAACACATGGGCCTCACCAGCATCGCCACGGCCGGAGGAGCCGCCGCGTCACGCCTGCTCGGGTTTGGCGTGGACGCGCTGAACACGGGAGCCAGCGACCGGGGATACGAGGGAATGCTGCTGATTTGTGGCATAGCCTTCCTGCTGGGTGGTTTGCTGGTATTCGCCGTTCGACCAGCACGATCCCCGATCGTAGCCACGTCCCAAGATACGAAAGAGGAACCTGAGCAATGATGCAGGACCTATTCGGAACAAATCACAAGCTGTTCCTAGGCGTGGTACACCTGCTTCCGATGCCTGGGTCGCCTCGCTGGGAAGGGGACTTCGATTCGCTGCTGCGCCGGGCCAGAGAAGAAGCTCTCACGCTGCAGGAGGGCGGTATCGACGGCATCATTGTGGAGAACTTCAATGACGCTCCCTACGCCAAGGGCCGTGTGGATGCCCACACCGTGGCCTCCATGACGCTAGCCATATCCGAGGTCATCAAGGCGGTGCAGGTGCCGGTGGGCATCAACGTGCTTCGCAATGACATCAAGAGCGCCCTATCGATGGCGATGGTCACCGGGGCAGCCTTCGTGAGAGCCAACACCCATTACGGGGTGATGGTCTCCGACGAGGGCATTATTGAAGGCGAGGCCTATGAGACTACCCGCTACCGCCGTCACCACTGTCCGCATGTAAAGATACTGGCCGACGTGCTGGTGAAGCACGCCACGCCCCTCGGCGACCAGGACATCGCTCTGGTCGCCGAGGACACTGTGAACCGGGGCTTGGCCGACGCCGTGATCGTCAGCGGGCCGCTTACCGGCTTGGCAGCGGATGTGGGCGAGGTTAACCGCGTGAAGGAAGTCGTCCCAGAGACCCCCGTGCTGGTAGGTAGTGGCGTCAACGCGTCCAACGCCCTCAGCTTCCTCCAAGCTGCAGATGGAGCGATAGTGGGCACGAGCTTGAAGGCCGATGGGAAGGTGGGAAATCCTGTGGAGTTGGAGCGGGTGAGGGAGTTGGCGGCGGTGTTTCGGGAGTTGGGGAGATGAGCAGCACGGCGACAAATAATGCGTACGCCTAAGCAGTGCGCCGAAAGGGATGCAGGTCAAACCGTAGGAGAGACGAAAGAGACAAACTATGAACGAATTACGCGACATGTCCGAGCTTGAACTGCTCCGGACCTCCGCGGAGCCTATCGCTGAACTGCGTCGCCGCGGCGTTGTCAAGACCAGAAATAACCCCATCGCGGACTATACGGAGTGGCTGGTGTGCAATCGCCTTAAACTGCAGGTTCAAAGGAACTCTAAGGCAGGAATTGATGCGGTCGACCCCCAAGACGTCCGCTATCAAATCAAGGGAAGGCAGTCCGCAGCCCAGTCCGTACAATTCGGAATAATTCGAGACCTCGACAACCTGTTCGATTACCTAATTGCAGTAGCCTTCAACGAGGACTACTCAGTTCGCTTTGCTACCAAAGTTCTATACCGAGCCGTTCTGAAAGTGGCACGTCCTAACTCTTACCAAAATGGTCACATCTTGACCTTGACGGAGAAGATGTTGAAAGAGGAAGGCTTTAAGGATATTGGCCATCGCCTCGTGTAACGGGGATAGCGCCCCACGAGCACCGTTACAACTTCAACAGCGCCTTCGCGTTCTCTGAGAGTATGGCGGCGCGCTCGGTTTCTGGGATGGGGAGGCCTTCGACGTCGGCGACGGTTGGTTCCATGGGGCCGTAGGGGTAGTCGCTGCCGAAGAGGAGCTTGTCGGGGCCGGACATGCCGTGGGCCAGCATGATTGCAGGCGGGTGGTAGCACACAGTATCCATGTAGACTCGCTGGAAGTAGTCGGCAGGAAGTCCCGTGGCCCTGCCCGCCCACTCGCGACCCCGGATGCCTGCGCCACGGTTGATGCGACCCATCAGATAGGGAATGGTGCTGCCACAGTGGCACAAGATGATCTTCAAGCCGGGGAATCTCTCCATGGTACCGCTGAGAATGAGGCGCATCATCGCCAGTGTAGTGTCGTAGAGGAAGCCCAATACCTGCACCATGCGCCAGTCACGCAGGGGCTCAATTGACGCCATGACGGGCCAGCTTGGGTGAATCATGATGGGCACGTCCAACTGCTGGATGCGTTCGTAGACGGGCATCAGGTCGTCATCGTCCAGCATCTTGCCGGCCACGTTGGACGTGACCATGAAAGCGCGCATGCCTAGTTCGTTCACCGCGCGATTCGCCTCTTCCACTGCCCGTTGGGGATCCAGCAGGGGCAGGCTGCCCATGCCGGCAAATCGCTCAGGATTCTCTCGGACCACTCGTGCCAGCCCCTCGTTGGCAGCTTGAGCCAAAGCCACGTTCAACCCAGCGTCGTTGCCCGTCTCGCCAGCAGGACAGATGATGCTGACCACATGGGTGTCGATGCCCGCTGCGTCCATGTCCTGAATGCGCCGGTCGATGAGATGCATGCCGGGCTGGAGTTGATAGGACTGTATGGGGTCTACATTCAGCACCCATCCCTCGTCGTTGGAGATGGTATTGGGATAGGCCTGTCGCCCCGAGAGCACCTCCATGTACTCGACTGGGGCGAAGTGGTTATGGATGTCGATACGCATAGCCATCCTTCCGATAGCCCACGAATGGCCTACTAACTAGTGAACTCTTTCCGTCACGGCCCTGGTCGCCGACCAGACGGGCATCCACGAGGAATGGCGCCCAGCACCCCCGGCAACCACTATCAGGATATCCTCAGGGCGGGCTGTCATGGGCACGAGGTAGTCGTCCGGTGCGTTCTCTATCCAGTCGGGCCAGGTGCGTTCACCATAGTGGGAGCGGCCTAGGAGGCCTCCCTTGGGCAGGCGGCAGCGCTCGTAGAGATACTCGCGGATGTCCTGCTTGGAGTATCCGGCAGCTGCGATTTCCTGGGCGTGTTCGGGACAGAGGACGAGCAACACCTGGCAGTCTCGCCCCTGTATGTAGTAGCTGACCACACCCAACACCTTCATGCTGTCAGCCACGGTCTGAAGCACCTCTTCGCCCGTTTCTACGGTAGTCTCGGTAATCTGGTGGAAGGCCCGGACGGCGGCCAGTGTCACCGTGCTGTCCTGGTCTAGGAAGCCCCGCTCCGTGTGGAACGGGTCCCATGGGCTCTGTGATTCGTTTTCAGCGGTGCAGAAGGTGTATTTTGCAGGCTGGGCTTGGGTCGATTTCTCCATCTCGCCCGGACGGGCACCACCAAGATTGCGGACAACCAAGGCCAGTGACCGCCCGAGAACGGCGTTAGCCTGATATCCCGATCCAAAGCAGGACGTGTCGCCGTTGACACCTAACTGACCTGCAATGGGCCCATTGACGACCATCAAGGGCGCAGCCCCTGCTGTAGTGGCTGCCACGCCACCAACGTTGTAATCAGGAGTGAGTGCCGCCCGAACGGCCGCGAGCACCACGGGCATGTGCTGTGGCATTGCTCCTGCCATCACGGCGTTAGCGGCCACCTTCTCCACGGTCACCACACCTTCTCCCGGAGGCATGATGCCCAACACCTCTTCGGGCGGTAGACCCACGGCATCCACCATGGCTGCCACCCGCTCTTCGGTGGGCGGCACGATAGGGAGACCGTCGCTCCAACCACGTTCCAAGAAGAGCCGGTTCACCTCGTCGAATGCGGATGCCACATGCAGACGACTTGCCCTCATACTGGACTGGCTGGTCATGGCGCACCTCTCGTCAGGCCTGCCAGAATTTCAGGCAGGGCAGCCTCGGCCGCCTCTTTCAGTAGTGCTGCCGACTTACTGGCCATGGGGTGCTGCACCAGTATCAGCCGGTGTTGGGGCATGGCCTTGGCCTGAGTCCGCATGCGGGCTGCCTGCTCGAAGGCCGTGGTGACAAGGGTGACGGCTGGCCTTCCTCGTTTCTCTACTTCAACCGCGTCGTGGAGACCCCACGCTGTGCAGGACCCTCAATCGGCAACGCCATGCACCACGGCATCACATTGGGCCAGCAAGGCGTCCATTTTGGCCGGGTCCATGGGGATGCTGGGGTTGGCCTTCCGAACAATGACGGTATCGACTCCCTCTTCTCCCAGCAGCAGCTTCAAATTGTCCATGAAGCGATCGGAGTTATGACGAGAGTTGTCGATCAGGCCTATTCTGGCGCCTTGCATCCTCTCCAGCCTTGGATGAGGCCTTTCCTCCGGGAGCGCCCCCTCGGCTGCGGGGTGAACAATGGTCAGCATCTCATCGGGTGGCAATTGCTCCTCCTGTGCTCATTTGTAGTGCGCCGGCGAGGGCCTCATTCGGCTGCCTCTCGGCCATATTCAGTGCCAGTTCACGGCCTAGGTGATAGGTCAATCCGTAGGCCACTGTGTCGATGTCGACGGGGGCTCCCAGCAGTCGCTCCATGGATGTGACTCCAGCATCGGTGATGCCACAAGGAATGATGTGCCGGAAATATCTGAGGTCGGGGACCACATTGAGAGCCAGGCCATGGTAGGCGACGCCCCCGCTGATTTTCACCCCAATCGCTCCGATCTTCTCGTTTTCCACCCACACGCCTGTTCGCCCTTCCACCACACCACCTTCAATCCCGAACTGGGCCAAAGTCCCCAGCATCGCCCGCTCCAACGCGCGCACATAGCGCAGAGGCCCGCCCCACGAGCGCAGGTCCACCAGTGGGTAGGCCACCAATTGGCCCAGCCCGTGATACGTCACCTGTCCGCCGCGGTCAGTTTCGTGCAGCGCGACGCCTAGGGACTGCAACTCAGCATCATCCAGGAGGACATGCTCACGGTCGCCACGGCGTCCCAAGGTATACACGTGGGGGTGTTGCAGCAGGAGCAGCGTGTTCGCCTGTGCTCCGGTCTTGATGGCTTCTACGAGTTGCCTTTGCAGCCGCCAAGCCTCGCCGTATTCGACGACACCCAACGAGATGACCTGGCAAGATGGAAGGGCCACGGATTACTCAGACCAGCAACTCAATATATGGGTGTGTCCGGGCCCATTGATTCCAAGCGCTGCTTGACGGCTTGAAGAAATGCCGCGGACTCGGAGCCGTCGGCTATGCGGTGGTCAAAGGACAGGCACACATTCATCATGGAGCGTATGGCAATGGCGTCGTTCACCACCACGGGACGCTTCTGCACAGCCTCAATGGTCAGGATGCCCGCCTGCGGATGGTTGATGATGGGCTGAGAGACGATGGAGCCCAACGCCCCGGTGTTGTTCAGGGTGAAGGTGCCGCCCTGCACATCCTCAAGTGCAAGCCTGCCTTGGCGGGCACGCTCCGTGAGATCCTGACTGGCACGGGCAAGGCCGGCGATACTCTGGCCATCAGCATCGTGTATCACGGGGACTACCAAGCCGCCGGGAGCAGCCACGGCGATGCCGATGTTGGTCCGCTTCTTCAGAATAATCTTGTCGCCGCCCCACGAGGAGTTGAGGAGCGGGTTCTCCTTCAAAGCCTCCACCACTGCCTTTATGGCAAAGGGCAAGTAGGTGAGGGCCACCCCTTCCCGCTGCCGGAACTCGTCCTTAACGCGTTCGCGGTAAGAGGCGAGAGCCGTAATATCGACTTCGATCATGCTCCAAGCATGGGGAATCTCCGAGGCACTACGTGACATATGCTCGGCGATGATGCGACGCACTGCAGTGAGAGGCACCGCCTCCTCGTCACCACCAACCGATGCCGGTGTCTTCGAGACAGTCGCTGCCGAATGGGTTGGGCCTGCACTTACTGTCGCACCGAGGGCATCCACCGCCCTCATCACATCCTCACGCGTTACGCGGCCACCCATGCCGCTGCCTGAGAGACTGTTGGGGTCGATGTCGTGTTCCCGCGCCAGCCGCCGCACGGCTGGAGAGTAACGCCTGCGCTCCCTCGTATCGACAGGCTCCGACGAGGCTTCCGGCACGGTATCAACTGGGAGGGTCTCCGCCCCGTACATGACACCGCCCGTAGGTCCCACAGGCCGTAGATCCCGCGACAGGTAGCCGGTGGTGCTGGGTGCCGACGCAGAGGATAGAGCAGGCGTCAAGGCAGCCTCTGTAGTTGGGGACGGGGCTGGTGTGGAGTCGGCTATTGCATCCTGGGTTTCGATCTCAGCGATGGGGGCGCCCATTGGCACCGTATCGCCCTCTTGGGCCAACAAAGAGGTGAGAATGCCGTTATACGGGGAGGGCACCTCCATGGTCACCTTGTCGGTGACCACTTCAACCAGCGGGTCGAAGCGCCTCAGCGTGTCGCCGGGCTGGGCTAGCCATTTGCCGATGACGCCTTCCACCACGGACTCGCCGACATGAGGCAGTTCAATAACGACAGCCATGGTGTAACCCCTTCCCCTAACCTTCAGTAGGCCGCCAACTGGCGCAGGGCTTGGGCCACCTTCTCGGTGCTCGGCATGAATACATCTTCCAAAGAGGGAGCAAAGGGCATCGCGGGAACGTCAGGGCCGCATAGGCGCGTCACCGGACCATCCAGGTGTTCGAAGGCTTGGTCGGCGATCACAGCCGCGACCTCGGCCCCCACACCACCCGTTGTGTTGTCTTCATGCACGATCAGGGCTTTGCCTGTCTTCTTCACAGAGTTGACGACAGTGTCCCGATCCCAGGGGCTCAGGGTGCGCAGATCGACGACTTCAACACCTATGCCCTCAGACGCCAGAGCCTCGGCTGCTTCGAGACAGTAGTGGAGCACCAATCCGTAGCTTATGACCGTTATGTCATCGCCAGCACGCTTTACGTCAGCGACACCTATAGGCAGGCAATACTCTTCCTCGGGCACCTCGCCGCGCACCAAGCGATATGTCTTCTTATGCTCCAGGAAGACCACTGGGTTGTTGTCGCGAATTGCGGACTTCAGCAGCCCCTTGGCGTCGTAGGGAGTGGCAGGCGCCACCACCTTCAGACCCGGGGTGTGAAAGAAGTACGATTCCACGTTCTGGGAGTGGAACAACCCGCCGCGTATCCCACCTCCATAAGGCACCCGTACCACCATGGGTGCGGAAATTGCGCCATTGCTGCCGTAGCAAGCACGGGAAGCCTCGCCGATTAGCTGGTTGGCAGTGGGCCAGATGAAGTCAGCAAACTCCACCTCGGCGATCGGCCTCAAGCCCCGGAAGGAGGCGCCGAGAGCGATTCCGACGATGGAGGCCTCGGCCAAGGGGGTATCAATCACTCGATTGGAGCCGAACTCGTCAACGAACCCCTGGGTGGCGAGGAACACACCGCCACGCTTCCCGATGTCCTCACCCATCACGAGCACACTGGGATCTCGGGAAAGCTCCTCGTGCATCGCCTCCCGGACGGCTTCAATGACGCTCTTCACAGCCATCGCTGTCTCAACCCGCGTAAAGGTGGTCGTAAAAGGTTGAAGGGTCGGGGAAGGCCGCGGCTTCGGCTAGTTCGGTTGCCCGGTCCACCTGCGCTCGGGCTTCGGTATGCAACAGTTCGTCTTGCGACTCGGTAAGATGGCCTGTCTCCAGCAGATATGTGCGGAGGGTCGCGAGTGGGTCACGCGCACGCGCCTGCTCCAACTCTTCGGCAGAGCGGTAGCGGCGGTCGTCATCGTCAGTGGTATGGGGCATGAGGCGCTCCACCTGCATTTCCAACAGGACGGGCCCCTCGCTGCGGGCGTAAGAGATAGCGTCGCAGGTGGCGCGATAGCATTCGAACAAGTCCAAGCCATCCACCTGATGGCCCGGAAAACCGTAGCTCTCGGCCCTGCGGGCCACGTCGGACACGGCCATTTGCAGGTCCAGAGGCACCGAGATGGCGTACCGGTTGTTCTCGCAGATGAACACCACTGGGAGGCGGTGTATAGAGGCGAAGTTCATCGCCTCGTGGCACTCGCCCTGGCTGGAACCGCCATCCCCCAAGTAGGCCAGCACAACGGTGTTCTCTCCCAAGGCCCTACAACCGAGCGCATACCCAACGGCTTGCGTAAGATTGGCAGCCACCACGTTTGAGGTCTGGATGAGCCTGTGGTGGGGCGTAGCACCTTGCAGGGGAAATTGGCGGCCTCCACTGTAAGGGTCGCCATCCTTACCCATGAAGGAGAGCATGGCTTGATCTACAGATATTCCGGCATGCAGCTTGATGGCCAAGTCCCGATAGTAGGGAAACAGATAGTAGTCGCCATCGTGCAGGGCCGCGAGGAAGCTGCCAAGCTGGGCCGCCTCATGACCCTGGCACGAGGCGGCGATGGGCACCTTGCCTTGGCGATTCAGTGCCCAGATGCGCTCGTCAAAGGTGCGCACGAGCACCATCTGCGTGTAAACCTGCAGCGCCTCAGGATCGCTGAGTGCACGGGAGCGAGCAATGCCGTCGACGCTGTCCGCCTTTTCTGCTTGAGCCATGCTACCTCGCTAGGAATGTTCGTGGCGTTGTGAGCTGGCTACCAGCAGGTCCCCCCGGTCACCCCACCGCTTGAAGAAGCGCTTGAAGTTCTTGAAGCTGAGTTCATTCCGTTGCCCCTCATCCAAGGCGGCCCACACCCGGTGCTCGTGCCGGACTATGGGCAGGTCATCTACCGCAAATATGCGGTGCCCGAGGTTCTTCATCTGGAAACTGAAGTCGAGGTCCAGGTTCCGGTAAAAGCGGAAGCATTCACGCATCAGCCCCACTTCGTTGATGAGCGAGCGACGGAAACCCTGGCAATAAGCCTGCATGGCGTCTGCTTCAGCGGAGGTCACCTCGTCATGGAAGTGGTGCATGTCGTCTGTACATACGCCCCAAGGCCCTACCATAGAGACCTGCTCGTCATCCAGCCACCTGTCGATGGGCGTCAGGATGTCGCCGGTGACTTCCGTGGAGGGGTCCAGGAACACCACTGTTCGTCCGCGACACTGCATAAGGCCGATATTCTTGGCCGCAGCCTCACCGAGCACGTGGTCGGCGTGAACCACATTGACACGAGAATCGCTGGCCCGCAATTCCTCCAGCCACTCAGAGGTGCCGTCAGTGGAGCCGTTGTCCACCACGATAAGCTCCGCGTCGTGACCTTCGGACCACTTAAGTGCGCTGAGGGTGATACGCTGCACGTCCTCCATGTAGCCCGAGACCACCGATACCATGGAGAAATCCATCGTGGGGGGCTCCTCCAAGAAGGATGCTACCTCCTTGGGCGAGGACACCGTTGCGAACTGGCCTGCCATTCGCTCCAAGGGGGTTTTGGGGCGCACCATTGCACCGACAGCTTGGTCTTCCACCACATAGCCATGGGATGCGATGTGTTCCCGCAAAGCATCGGCCTCTCCGTAGGAGCCGCTGGTCCGAAGGCCGCTGCGCTGCTCTACATGGGTTCCCACCTGCTCAGGCACTTCGTGACTAGCAGGCGCCTTGTTCAAGCCCAACCCGAGGAGCTCGTCGAATTCCGCCAGCAAGCCTGCCTTTGCCGCGTCGGGCAGGGGCGATTGCGCCATGTTCCACACGGTGGCCAAGGCACTGGGCAGATCGAGGTCGCTCTCAACCTTCTCCCAGAACTTCTCCCGCCACTCCTCAGCTTCGGACGGCATTTCCGCCAGGGTTGGGGCCTGGCTCCAGACAGCCATGCGGCCCTGCAATCCGGTCAAGGCGCGCTGGGCTGCCCTGAGGGTGGAGAAGGTAAAGTTCATCCGGTTGCGGTAGCGGACTGTCAGGCAGAGGTAGCGGAAGGCAAGAGGGTCGAATCCACGCTCCACCAAGTCGTCGAGGATAAAGACGTTGCCGGAGGACTTGGCCATCTTTACGCCGTCGGCGAGGAGGTGCTGGCCATGGACCCAGTAACGCACGTAGGGCACGCCAAAGGCGGCTTCGCTCTGAGCGATCTCGTCCTCGTGGTGAGGGAAGATGTTGTCCACACCGCCTGTGTGGATGTCGAGCTGCTGGCCCATGTACTTGGTCGACATGGCGGAGCATTCAATGTGCCAGCCGGGGAAGCCCTCTCCCCACGGGCTGTCCCACTTCATCTCTCGTCCCGGCTCGGCCAGCTTCCAGAGGGTGAAGTCTCGCGGGTCGCGCTTTAGGGGGTCAGCCTCACTGCGGACACCCTCCATCAGCCCTGCCTGCTGGTTGCCAGACAAGGCCCCATAAGCCTCGAACTTGCCGACATCGAAGTAGATGTTTCCACCCACAAGGTAGGCGTAGCCCTTGTCCATCAACTGCTCGACCAAGGCGACCATTTCCGCTACGTGCTCAGTGGCCCAAGGATACACGTGAGCGGGAAGGATGTTCAGCTTGGCTTCGTCGTCGTAGAAGGCTTGGGCATAAAACTGGGCGATTTCCTGTGGTGTCTTGCCCTCTTCCAAGGCCGCCAGAATCACGCGATCGCCGCCTTCTTCCAGCATCTCCTGGCGCATATGGCCCACGTCGGTGATGTTCTTTACGTGCATCACCTCGTAGCCACGGTGCATCAGGGCGCGGCGTATCCAATCGGCCATCAGGTAACTACGGAGGTTTCCAATATGGGCGTAGCGGTACACCGTAGGTCCGCAGGTGTACATCCTGGCTACACCCGGGTCCAGGGTCCGCACCTCTTCTGCCCGTCGCGTCATTGTATTGTGTAAACGAAGCACACCGTCACCCCCAGGAGGCGGATTCCACACCAACCGCCCACCATCGCTAGGGGCGATTCTACCACAAATCTCTATTAGAACCGTAGTGCGGCGGGCCACACCCTGAACAGGGGCCGCGTTGACAATGCGCTGAGGCCATTCCTACAATCTTTCTAACTGAGAACTCTCACTCCCCCGGAGGCCCAGAGCATGACCACGGCGCGGCAACTATTCCACCTGCAGGAGTTAGACTCCGAAATCGCACGCGTGGGGAGCGAGGTTTCGTCTGTTGAAAGCCTCATAGGAGACCGAACCCCCTTGGCGGAGCCCGAGTCTGCCCTCAAGTCTGCCCAAGAGCGCTACCACAAGCTTCACGCTGACCACGCTGAAAAAGAACTGCAGGCTGGCACCATACGCACCAAGCTGGAGGAGGAACGGGGCAAGCTCTATGGCGGCACCGTGACCAACGTACGGGAGCTGGAGGCGTTGGAGCAGGAATCGACTCTACTCGCAGCCGATCTCCAACGGCGCGAAGAGGCCTTGCTCCAAATGATGGAGGAGTTGGAAGAAAGCACTTCGGCATTAGCCGAGGCCGAACGGCGACACTCCATAGAGGCGGCCCAGTGGAAATCCGACCAAGAAGAGCTCACCAACCGATGGCAGAAGTTGGGGGAGGGCTTGGAAGAGTTGGGAACCAAGCGCAAGGAAACGGCCCAAGCCCTGCCCGCTGGCGAGCTCAAACGGTACGAGGCTCTGCGCACTTCCAAGGGCGGCGTAGCCGTCGCCCGAGTAGAGCGAGGCCTTTGCCGCGGCTGCCTAATGACCCTCCCCACCCATCAGATGCAGAAGGCCCGAATGGCGCGCGAACTTGTCACCTGCAACAGCTGTGGGCGCCTGCTGTTCGTGAGCTAGAAGGACTTACGGCCACTGAATTCCTGCTTTTCCTCTCTATCAGTATTGCCTAAGGCGACAGTGCCTAAGGGGCGAATTGCCCTTCTGTTGTTGGCATTTGTATTGTCCCTATGGGCTCCGGGTTGCGGCGGTGATGACAGCGGTGACGCCTCCTCCTTCCGCATAGGGGTCATGGAGTCCCTCACAGGTACTGGCGAGACCTACGGCACTGTAGCCAATCAGGCCAAGCAGCTTGCTGCGGATGAAATTAACGCGGCTGGAGGCATCAACGGGCGCAGGCTGGAACTCGTTGTAGAGGACTCGAAGTGCAATGCGGCAGATGCGGTGGTCGCGTACAACAAGCTGACCGATGTGGATGGTTTGAAGATCATCCTGGGCACTTCCTGCAGCAGCGCCATGCTGGGAGCAGCCCCACTGGCGGAGGCCGACGGCACTATCCTATTCTCCGGCCTCGCCAGCAACCCGGATATCGCCGAGGCTGGCGACTACATCTTCCGCACCCAGATCAGTGACATAGAAGTGGGCATCGCCACCGGCAACATGTTGTGGTCCGATGGAGTGCGCACTCTCGCCACCATCACTGAGGCCACCGACTACGCCGAGGGAGTGAGGCGCACCACCGCCTCCCAATTCGAGAAGCTCGGAGGGTCCATAGTGGCCGCGGAACAGTACGGCTCGGACAACACCGACTTCCGGTCCCAATTGTCGAAGCTACTGGCCACAAACCCGGATGCCCTCCACCTCGCGCCCCAGTCTGAAGCGTCTGCCGGCGCCATCATCAAGCAGGCGCGAGAGGTGGGCTATGAAGGCCCCATTTACGCCGAGACCATCTCGATAGGGACTTCTGCCTTGGAAATCGCGGGCGACGCCGCCACTGGCATGAAGGCTGTCGCTGCCGACCTCGACCCAAACAACGAGAAGGGCCAGGAAGTGCTGTCCAAGTTCAGGGAACGCTACGACTACATCACGCTGCCATGGCACTTGGGGTCAGCCTACGACGACGTCTACATCACTGCCGAATGCCTGCGACAGACCAACGACGATCAGGATGCCGACGGGTTCCGGGACTGCCTGTACGCCATTACCTGGAGCGGTGCCATCGGCGACAACTACAGCTTTGACGCCGACGGGGAGGTGGTTGGGCTCTCCCGTGTAGTGGTGGAAGTCCTGCCGACAGAACAGCGGACCAGCGAAAGAAAATACAGGGTGTTGGGGCCCGCGCCCGACCTCTAGACGCTCGCTATGGACTTGCCAGGGTACGCGGTTACCTTGACCCTCTTCTGACTGCATGCTAGATTCGGCTTGTAGGAGCCGGTCAGGCTGGGTGGTCGCCGCCCTCGCGAGCGAGGGGGGAGGAAAGTCCGGGCTCCATCGGGCAGGGTGCTGGGTAACGCCCAGGCTCCTCTTTCAACGGGGGAGACGGAAAGTGCCACAGAAACATACCGCCGACGGGCCTTCGCAGGCTTACCTGAGGGGGACTGGGTAAGGTTGAAAGGGTGAGGTAAGAGCTCACCGCGTCCTCAGTGATGGGGATGGCAGGCAAACCCCACCCGGAGCAAGGCCGAATAGAGGGACTATGGGCGCCCGGCCCGTCCCCGGGTTGGCTGCTTGAGTCTAGCGGCAACGCTGTCCCACGAGGACGCCACCCTTCTTGGGCTGGTAGACCTAGATAGATGACCACCGCCCTCGGTGTTCCAGGAGGAAGTCTCCGCGACGTAAACTGGCAACCCCGAGAGGAACAGAACCCGGCTTACAGGCCTGCCCGGCTCCTCACGACGACTTGCGGCGGCTACAGACCACAGACTGACAGACCGATACAGCTCACAGGCTGGGAAGGGCATTGTGATGAAAGCGGCCAGACTGATCGGGCCGAAGCAATTCGAGCTTTTCGAGGCCGATACGCCCACGGCGGGCGACGGCCAGTGCCTGATCAAGCTGGAAAAGGTATCCGTCTGCGGCAGCGACATACGCTCTGAGTATGATCGTCTCTTCCCTGAAGAGCACTATCCCGCCCGACTGGGCGCCCCATGTCATGAGTGCGCCGGAACAGTGGTTGAAAGCCGTTGCGACGAGTTCCACGAGGGCCAGCGAGTCATTGTGATCCCTGGCGCCGACACCAGCCACGGGCTGGTGGAGTACATCGCCTCCCGGCCCAGCCGGATGATTGCGCTGCCCGATGAGGGCGACCTCAGCGACTGGGTCATGTGCCAGCCCTCCGGGACAGTGCTCTACTCCTGCCAGCGTATGGGCAACGTTTTGGGACAGGACGTAGCCATAGTGGGCCAGGGAGGCATAGGACTCTCCTTCACCATGCTGGCGGCCATGATGGGCGCACGCCGGGTGATCGGCATAGACCTGCTGGACTACCGCTTGGAGTGGGCCAAGAGCTTCGGTGCGACGCACACCATAAACCCGGGTAAGCAGGAGGTTGTGCAGGCTATTCAGGACATCGTCGGCGGCGAGGGAGCAGACGCGGTGGTCGAGGCCGCAGGCTTCCCGGATGCTTTCAACATGTGTTTCCGGTTGATCAAGCAGTTGGGCACAGTGGTCCTGTTCGGCATCCAGGCCTCGGACACCATACCCTTAGAACACAACCAGATGATGGACAAGCAGCCTATCATCGTCCCCACGGTGGCCGCCCGAACTCCCAACGTCACGGCCCACATCGAACGGATGGTGGAACTCAAGACACGTGGCCTTGTTGACCCCGGCCGCATGGTCACCCACCGCATCGGATTCGATGACCTGCAGCAAGCCTACGACATGTACACCGATCAGGAGGACGAGGTCATCAAGGTGGTGATGTCTCTCTAGGCCCGAGGGTAGCGCTTACCCCTCAGCCTGGATTCGGCTCACCGAGGGCACCGGATCTGGGTCCCCTTCCAGCGTCCACTCATCCTCGACCGTCTGAAGCTCCAGTTGGAGACGGATGCCGTTGGGGTCCTTGAAGTAGAAAGTCTTGCCGTAGGACCGCTCGATGATATCCGTGCACTCTCCGCCATTGGCCTTGATCTTACGGTATGCCTCGTCGAACTCACCAACGGTGTCCACGTTCACCGACAGGTGATTGAGTAGCTGGGGCGGGGAAGCAGGCAGCGTGGCGCCGTCGAAGAACGCAAAGTAGTTGCCGTGCCCGGCGTCGAAGAAGTAGTGGCGCCGGTCATTGGACCCGCCCGTCCGCAGGGTGCGAACCAGCTTCATCCCCAGCACGTCGTGGTAAAACCTGACCGTGGCCTCCATATCGTTGGTTTCCAAGGCAACGTGGTCAACCCCCAAGTATGTAGCCATGTCTACCTCCTTGCGAATTGGAGTCTAGGGTATTGCGATCCGAGGTATGTTCAGGGTAAACAGTTATGTATTATGTTGCCGCGACATCCATGTATTCGCAACCAGTGCGCGGGACTAGGTTTTGAACACCCTACTCAAAAGGGTTATAATCCCGGCGCATCGGTTAGCCGGGCATGGCCCCTCCCTTCAGTCCTTAGTGCCGACCATCCCGTCACCTCTTCTCTCTTTCCCCTAGGTGAATGCCGACCAAGTCGCCTTTTCAGGAAGAGGCCCACAGGTTGGCAGCCCCAATGCTGAGTATCCCCTCGGGATTCGTTTGGCGTCTCATCCTCGTCCTATCTGTAACCTTCATTGCGCTCATCTTCCAGTGCGGCCAGAGGGCGGCAGGGCAAGAAGACTCCCCACCTACGGTAAGCTTCGTCAGCCTCGAAGTCCGCGGAACGGCGTTGGTCGCCACCCTGCGCATCAATCCTCCACTAACATCCGACCCAGCAGGGCCCAGTGGAGGCTGGGGAGGGGTCATTGTATTCGACTCGGAAGAAGAGGATAACGTGTGGGTCGCCTTCATTTTTCGCGCGGGCGACAAGACCCGCGAAATAACAATCCACAGCGACGTATGCACGAAGAATCGCGAGGTCCGAGTCGAGATCAATCCTGTCTTCGACAATTACCGCGTAGGCCACCCTTCAGAGATGACGGTTCGCGTGGTGGACGGCGACTGTTCATCCCCACCTCCACCACCTCCCACGCCCGAACCTACACCGAGGCCTACTCCCGGGCCTACCCCAACGCCAACGCCGACTCCCACGCCAACACCCTCTCCAACCACAACAGCTACTCCAACACCTTCTCCAACCGCAACGGCTAGTCCAACACCCTCTCCAACCGCAACAGCTACTCCAACACCCTCTCCTAGGCCCACGCCGAGACCTAGGCCGAGTCGCAGGCCCCGTCCGACGCCAACTGCCACTCCAACGCCTACAGCTACAGCGACGCCCACACCTGCTCCAACTTCCACACCGACACCCACACCTGCTCCAACTTCCACACCGACACCAACGCCAAGCCCCACATCGACGGCCACTCCGCGTCCCACACCCAGACCTATCCCTAGGCCGACACCAAGACCCACGCCCACACCTACTCCCACACCTACTCAGACTCCCAGCCCAACACGAACACCCACACCTGCTCCGATTCCCACGCCACCGCCAACACCCATCCCCACTCCACCACCCACTCCGACGCCGACGCCTACCCCTACGCCGCCACCGACACCTCACCCAATTCCGACGCCGACGCCTACACCACCTACCCCCACGCCCACACCAACCCCGACACCCACACCCGTGCCTCCACCCACTGCCACACCAACGGCAACAGCGACACCTGCACCGGGGCAAGGAAAGGGAGTGGAATCAGGGCAAGCAGCCGAACCGACACCCGCGCCTGCGGTGGAGCTTGTGGCCCTGCCTACCGTTGAGCCAGTGGCAAGGCCTAGTCAGCGGGAGTTGGAGGCGCCTGCCGTGCCCGTCGTAGGCGAGGCGATACCCCGCATACGGGACACGCTGAGTGGCATCGCCTCCACGCCTAGGCGTCGGACCACCCTTCTCATCATTCAGGGCGTGACGATACTCTTCGCCATTCTGGTATTCGGATACTTGGTGTTCCGCCGGCGCTAGGCAGGACAGAGGGCGTGGGGCCTGGCCGACCCCAGCCGGATGTTCTGCGGTGATGGGCTCGTTTACCAATGACGGCTAGGCAGCACTCGCGGTAGACGGTAGGGTCATGGTGAACTCGGCGTACTGCCCGAACACCGTGTCTACCGACAGGTCCCCTCCCAAACGGCGCGCTACGTCGGCAGAGAACGGCAGACCCAACCCCGCCCCCAAGGCACCATCCCGTGTCGAGAAGAACGGGTTGAATATGTGGGTAAGTACGTCGTCAGAAATTCCGGTGCCATTGTCCCGTACGCTTATCTCCACAGTGTCATCGATCATACGGGTGGAAACGGACAGTACTGGCTGGTAGTCGTCCCCTTCTTCCTGCCCCCTTTGTCGCATGGCATAGCAGGCATTGGAGACTAGGTGGAGCATAGCTTCCCCGAAGTCACGCTCCACCAACAGCACCTCGCCTACGGACTGATCCAAGACGAAGTCCAGCTCCACTGAGAAATCATCCCACTCAGCGCTGAAGGTGTTGCATCCAGCTTGGATCGCCTCCCGCAGCTCAGAGTTCAAATCGGTCATCACCGGGTCCCCACCCGCAACGCCAAAACTACGCATTCGCTCCACTATTGCCAGTGCGCGCCCGCCATTGGAAAGCACTCGACGCAGGCTGTTGGTCATCTCCTGGCTGATGTCGTCGAAAAGGGCCGAATCCTCTTCCGACATCCTGTCCCGGTAGTGCTCCAGCATCTCCGATAGCTCGTTGTATAGCTCAAGGGTACCCTCGGAGAAGTTGTTGACGAAGTTCAGAGGATTGCTGATTTCGTGGGCCACGCCGGATACCAACTCGCCCAAGGCCGCCAGTTTCTCCTGGGCAACCAATCGGGCCTGCACCCGTTGAAGCTCATCGTTGGCCACACGTAGCTCCTCATACAACTGCTCCACCAAGTTCAGACGCTGCACCTCCAGCGCCTGCTGGCGGAACACCTCCAAGGCGCCAGCTAACTCTCCAATCTCGTCCCGGCCCACCTCTGGGACCGGCGTGGCCAAGTCACCATCGGCCATTCCTCGCATTCGCTCCGACATGCGAGAGAGACGCCTCACCATCCCGTTGCCCACCCACAACCACGCTGCCAATGTGGCCACGATAACACTGATTACACTGATGCCAGTCAGAAGAGTCCTACCCTCATCGAAGCTGCTTACTGCCTGCCCGATGGTCTCCGAAGAGTGGGCTCGGGCCGCCACCAGCAGGGTCGATACCGTGGTCTCCAAAGAGGCGCTCGCCTCTTCGAAAGATACTGCCGAGTCTCTGACCCTTGCCTCTAGGTCCAACTGTGTGGTGCGGACGTTGAAGACTCCCTCGGCCGACTGCAAGGTTGTTTCAGGACTTTGGCTGCCGGAGGTGTAAGCGTCCGAGAACTCTCCCCATAGCTCCAGCAGTGAAGCCTTATCGTTCGCTTGCAGCATCTGACGCAGGGCTGAGGTGATGGCCTCCGACTCCCCTTGTTCGGAGGATGCCAAGGACAAGCTAGAACGATAGCTGGCGGCTTCCTGATTAGCACTCAGGAGTTCGCCTTGATGAAAGGCTAAGCCATCGATTACGTCAGCCAGGTCCTGGGCTGCCACGTTTACCGCTTTGGCATCGGAAGCCAACTCCGGCACTCCGCTGACCTCGTTCAGAGCAGACTTCAATGTCGCCAGGGACTGGTCTACGGAGCCCGTCTCCACATTCTGGAACCCCGATTCGGTTTCGGCGACTATACCCAAACCGAGGTTCCGCAGGCGCTCCGTCTCACGGGCGGCAGTCCATGACGCCTCCAACGCTGGCACGGACTCGGAACGGACCTGATAGTTCAAGTCGCCACTCTGTTCGAAGTAGTAGACACCCACGGCAGCCGAGATCAACGTAAGAGCGACCGCGATACCCAAGGCTAGATACAGACGCGCCCCTATGCGTCGCCATCTGTCGGCTAGGAAGCTTGCTCCCGCCCTCCAGAAGCCCTTCTTGCTGGGCATCTCTGTACCTATTCCAGTAGCCGCCCTCAGACTCATTCCCACAACCACCCTCAAATAAGATCAGGACTGGCCCGGACGTGCGTTGTCACGCTCCAGTCTAACGGAAGAATATCACAAGCATGACTTCCCGCTAATATCCGGTGAGAGTCAGCATCTACGACTATCTTCTCTCCGAACCCCCAAGCTGTCCCACAGCTTGACCCTCCCTTGGGCCGTTGGTATCCTGCCTTGGCTCCCCTGTCTCGTCCGTGACGCTAGCCTGTTTCTCGGAGGCCCCTTTATGACGCAGTTGGTCGACCTCAGCGTTCTCGTGGATCTCGAGACCCGTGGCCCTCCCTCCACCAACGTTCGGGTAGAATTGGAGTATTTCCACCGTGGTCCAGGTTTTTGGCAGGTCTGCTCCATACACCAGAGCATACACACGGGCGCCCATGTGGACTCGCCCCTCCACTGCTTCGAAGACGGCAAGACCATGGCGGAGATCCCGTTGGACAACGTCATCGGAGAGGCAGTGGTGCTGGACTGCACGCCATGCGACCCCAGCCACGGCCTTACGCCGGAGGACTTCGAACGGTGCGGCGTGGAAGTGCGCCAGGGCGACATCGTGCTGCTGCGCACCGACTGGACGGACCGGATGTGGGGCAACTTCCCCGAATACTTCACCACCTCACCCTATCTCACCCCTGAAGGGGCAAACTGGCTGGTGGAGCGCAAGCCCAAGGCCATAGGGTTCGATTTCTTCGAGGAATACATGGCCCGCTTCCCCGATTTCAGTTCCGAGGACTTCGTGGTGCACCGCATCATCCTTGGCGCCGGTATCACCATCATGGAGGGGATGACCAACCTCGGCGCCGTCTCGGGCCGTCGCTTCAACTTCTTCGGTCCATGGTACAAGGTGGCAAACACAGAGGGGGCACAGGCGCGTTTCTTCGGCATCCTGGACTAGCCAATCAACCGCAGCATACTGAACTTCTGGAGGGGAGATGCCTCAACAGGGAATACCCACCGAGGAAGAGGTTCTGCACTACTTCAGTTCTCTGAGCAACTGGGGGCGGTGGGGGGAGGAGGACCAGTTGGGAACCCTCAACTTCCTCGGCCCCGAGAAGACGAAACGGGCCGTAGGACTGGTGCAGGAAGGCACCACCCTTAGCTGCGCCCGCACCGTGCGGTTCGAGCCGTCAGCCGACATCCCCTTCCCTCCCATCCACTACATGGTGGAGAGCGGCGAGGGTTGGGGCAGTGGTGACAAGGTGAGCGCGCGCATCAATCAGGCCTCCACCGACTTCTTTGGCATGATTTTCCACGGCTTCGCCATCACGCATGTCGATAGCCTTGCCCACTTCTTCTGGGAAGGAAAGATGTACAACGGTCGCCCCGCCCATCTGGTCTCCACCAGCTTGGGGGCCACCGTGGAGTCTGTGGAGGTTGCCAAGGACGGCATCACCACACGGGCAGTGCTGGTCGACGTACCGATGATTCGCGGCATCGACTGGCTCGACCGCGGCGAGGGAGTCATGCCCGAGGACATCCTGGAAGCGGAACGACGCTGTGGCTTCCAGGTGGAAGAGGGGGACATACTCCTTGTACGCACCGGGCAGCTTCACCGCCGAGAAGTGGAGGGTCCATGGGATATACCCACCACCGGCTCTACTGCCTGCCAAGCAGCCTGTCTGCCCCTGTTCCACGAGCGCAACATCGCCATGATTGGGTCAGACACCGGCAACGATGTCATGCCCCGCCAGTACCAGCAGGTCACGAACCCCATACACCAAGTTGGCATCGTGGCCATGGGTATCTGGATACTGGACAACGCGAATCTGGAGGACTTGGCACAAGCCTGCCTCCAGCGCAACCGCTGGGAGTTCATGATGTCCATCGGGCCGTTGCGCCTGCACAACACCACAGGCTCGCCGGTCAATCCCATCGCCATTTTCTAAGAATTCAATATGTTCTTCTCACGGAAAGCTCTAATTGACGACGACGAAATAAAACGGCGTGCGGCCTCTTTGTACGAATTGCTGGTACCTACAAGTACGATTTTTGAGCGCGCCAGCCTTGGCGACTCCATAAAGTCCGAGGACGAACGATATTCCCTAGCCTGCAGGACCCACATCGATGCGGTCCATGAAAGCACGCTGCCACTGAGGAATAGGAAAGTTCACACTTCGCACCGGCGACTACTTGCACGGACTGTAGATACCGTGACCGCATACACAAACACCTTAGAACCGTATATTATGATGTTGTATCTGCACTCTGGAGGACCTAGCGCACTTGACCAACGAGACATGGATATGTTCAAGAAGCTGCGCGACCTTGCGATATATTGGGACCAAAAGACTCACTTAACCGCTATGCGTTTAGTTGACGAGATTGAGGCTAGTCCATTGAACTTGGAAGTGCCTTGGGAGTTAGACAATATCGGGAACGAAGCCCTGCGAGGAGTTTTCGGCAGCGTAATCCCTCCGGGGGGAGCGCTTTACTAGTCGTGGACGCACTCCCTTGAAGAATACCAAGCGTAAGAGCGCACTATACGAGCAATTAGGAGGAATGCCATGCCAAAGAAGGAAATTATCTCGCCAGCCTCGTTGTCCGCAGCCGGACCGCCCCTGTCCCCGGCCACAAAGTTCGGTAACACCGTCTACGTCTCCGGCCAGACAGGACGGCACCCCGCGACCAACGATCTACCCAACGACGTGGCCGGTCAGACGGCCAACGCCATCGAGCGTATCAAGGTGTGCTTGGAAGAAGCCGGGACATCGCTGGATAACGTGGTCACCGCCACCTGCTGGCTCACTGACCCGTCCCTCTTCCCCGCGTTCAACGAGGTCTACGCCTCCTACTTCACGGCTGACCGCCCGGCGAGGGCTACCGTTGGTTCGCAACTGATGGGGCCCGGCCTGCTGGTGGAAATCCAGTGCATCGCGGTGATACCCGACTAGTCACACCAGACATCACTACAGGAGGGCGACATGCCCAAAAAGGAAATCGTCCAAGTGGACATGGCGGCGCCAAACGTCAACCTGTCCACAGCAACCCGCTTTGGCAACCTCGTATTCGTGGCCGGACAGACCGGACGCCACCACGTCACCGGGGAAGTCGGCAAGGACATTAGGGAGCAGGTCCGCTTCACCTTGGACAAGATCCAGGTCATCCTCGAGGCCGCCGGCACCTCACTGGACAACGTGCTCAGCGTGCTAACCCACCTTACGGGGCGTGAATACCTGGATGCCTACAACGAGGAGTACAACAAGTACTTCCCCACCAACAAGCCAGCCCGCACGACAGTGCATGTGGACCTTAACGCACAGGACCTCATGGTAGAAATCACTGTGGTCGCCTGCATACCCGACTAGCTTCATATCCCACGAGCCCCCATTCTCCACTAGGAGGCCCAATGAAGGCCATACGAATACACCAACCCGGCGGAGCCGATGTGCTCCAATACGAGGATGTGGATAGTCCCCAACCTGGATCTGGGCAAGCCTTGGTGAACGTTCAAGCTGTCGGCATCAACTTTGCCGACATCTACGCCCGTAACGGAGCAAATCCCGCCAACCTGCCCGCCATCCTAGGTCAAGAGGCTGCCGGTGTGGTGGAGGCCGTCGGCGATGGCGTCACTGAAGTCGCTGTGGGCGACACCGTCGCCTACTGTGGCGTCCCAGGCGCATATGCTGAGAAGCAGGCCGTCCCCGGCGCTCGGTTGGTGAAGATGCCTGATGGCATCGACGCCCGCATGGGCGCAGCCGCCATGTTGCAGGGCATGACCGCCCACTACCTCGCCTACAGCACCTACCCCCTCAAGCCCGGCGATTCCTGCTTGGTGCACGCAGGCGCTGGCGGGGTGGGCCTGCTCCTGATTCAGATGGCCAAGCACTTGGGCGCTCAGGTCATAACCACCGTATCCACCGAGGCCAAGGCCCAACTGGCCCGCGAAGCTGGGGCCGACGTGGTCATCAACTACACTCAACAGGACTTCGCAGAGGAAACTCTGAAGGCCACAGACGGCCAGGGAGTCAACGTTGCTTACGACTCAGTGGGCAAGGACACCTTCCACGAGAGCCTTCGCTGCACCGCTCGTCGCGGTCTCCTTGCGCTTTACGGTCAGGCCAGCGGTGCCGTGGACCCGGTGAACCCCCAGATATTCAATCCCGGTTCCAAGTTCCTCACTCGTCCCAGCTTGGTGGACCACACCCACACCCGCGAGGAGTTGGAGTGGCGCGCCGGCGACATCCTGGACTGGACCAAGTCAGGGCAACTCAAGCTCCGCATCGAGCACGAGTTCCCCCTGGCGGAAGCCGCCGAGGCCCAGCGCCAGTTGGAAGGCAGGGCCACCACCGGCAAGGTGCTCCTCCTTCCTTAGGAGGCAACGAGAATCATGACGCGCATGACAGGTTACCTCCAAGGGGCGCCCTGCTGGGTGAACTACGGCGCAATGGATGTCGAGGCCTCCAAGACTTTCTATTCTGCGGTCCTAGGGTGGCACTACGAGGAGCAGGAGACTGAAGGCAACCGCTGGTCAATGGCCCGCACTGGCGATGCCGCCGTCGCCACCTTGTACACCCTGGCACCCCAACAGACGCAACAGTCCGCTTGGGAGCTATACCTAGCCACCGACGATGTGGACAGGGTCACAGCAGCGGTGCGGGGACTCGGGGGCAAAGTTCTGATGCAGCCCTTCAGCATCGGTGACTATGGACGCATGTCGATGTTCGCCGACCCCACTGGCGCCGTGATCGAACTGTGGCAGCCCGACCAGCACAAGGGCGCTGACGCCATCAGGGAGCATGGCGCTCTGAGTTGGGCCGAACTGCAGACCTCGGACCCCTCAGAGGCACTGCGCTTCTACACCAGCCTCCTAGGCTTGGACTCCCAACGCGTTCCCCTGCCCGACGGCAACGAGTACATCCTGCTCGTGCATGACGGCGAACTATGGGCGGGCATCACCCAGGTGGCCGAAGGTACAGCACCCTTTTGGCAGGTCTACTTTCATGTGGATGACGCCACCGCTGCCGTCGAAGCGGCCCAAGCCCACGGAGCCACAATCGTCATGCAACCCACCTACGAAGACGATGTAGGCACGATCACCGTGCTCGTCGATCCCCAAGGAGCAGTGTTCGGGCTGAACACCCCACCGGGTTAGAATAAGTCAATTGCCCGGTTGCACCGGGCATCGCTGAAAACGCCTTATGAGGAGAGCGAGATGAAGGCTGTTCGTATACACCAGTTCGGCGGTCCTGAGGTGATGCAATACGAGGAAGCACCGGACCCCGTCCCTGGGCCCGGACAAGCCGTGGTCGACATCCAAGCAGCTGGCATCAACTACGCAGACGTCAATGGCCGCCGGGCAGGAGATGCCAGCGCCCTGCCCATCACTTTGGGTCGCGAGGCAGGCGGAGTGGTGTCAGCCGTCGGTGAAGGGGTCACCGAAGTAGCGGTCGGCGACCGTGTCGGCTTCTCCAGTGTGCAGGGCAGCTATGCTGAAAAGTGCCTCTGCCCCGCAGACCGCCTCGTCAAGCTCCCCGACGGCATCAATGCCCGCACCGCAGCAGCAGCCTTCCTCCAGGGCATGACCGCCCACTACCTCATGATGAGTACTTACAAGCTGCAAGCAGGCGAGACCTGCCTCATACACTCTGGCGCTGGGGGAATGGGCCTGCTCCTCATCCAGTTGGCTAAGAACATCGGCGCGACGGCCATCACCACGGTATCCACGGCAGAGAAGGCTGCCCTGGCAAAGGACGCGGGCGCCGACATGGTCATTAATTACGCCGATCAGGACTTCGAAGAGGAGACAAAGAAGGCCACCGGAGGCAGGGGTGTGAACGTGGTCTATGATGCCGTGGGCAAAGACACCTTCGATAAGAGTATCGCCAGCCTAGCCCCGCTGGGCATGATGGTGCTCTACGGCGCAGCCAGCGGGCCCGTCCCAGCCCAAGACCTCGGTTTCCTCAGCGGTCGCTCCCTCTTCCTAACCCGCCCCGGCCTACCAGCCTACACCGCCAAGCGAGAAGACCTCCTATGGCGCGCCAACGACGTGATGGACTGGGTGTCCTCCGGCAAGCTCAAGCTGACTATACACAGCGAGCGCCCCCTCTTCGAGGCAGCACAGGCGCACCAGGAACTGCAAAGCAGGGCAACCACGGGCAAGCTGCTGCTGACCACCTAAGGCTAGGGGCCACATCCAAGTTAGGCAATCAAGGGCGCCCGCAGTGGGAGCCTCTGAAGTCATCACCAGCATAGAGATGTTGTCCTAGCCCCAAGACTCCTTCTTGGTGAAGAGGCGCACCACGTTGTCGTAGCACACAGCCTGCACCTCCTCGTCGGTGAAGCCCGCCCGCTGGTAGATCTCCAAGGGTATGAGGTCCTGCACCGGGAACGGAAAGTCGGTGCCCATGAGCAGCCTGTCCACCCCCACCAGGTCCTTCAGGTACACCAGCGGCTCCGGCGCATGCAGGATCGTGTCGTAGTGAAACCGCCTCAGATAGCTGGAAGGCACATCGGTAGGGTACTCACTGCGGTTGGGATAGCTTCCGAACACCTTGTCGAACCGCCCCACTTGGAAGGGGTAATAGCCTCCACCATGGGAGAGGATGAAGTCCAGCTTGGGGTAGTGGTCCATCACACCCCCAGCCAGCAGACAGCCGACGGTGACGGTAGAATCGTAGGTGTACTGGCAGATTACCGCCAAGTTGAATTCTGAAGTGCGGGGCAGGGGAATCGGCTGCGTGGGATGGATAAAGATGGGCATCTCCAGTTCCGTAGCCGCTTCCCAAAAGGGATTGAGGTCCGGGCTATGCAGGTTGCCTCCATTTATGTTGGCAGCAATCACGCACCCGATGGCACCGCACTGCTTCACCCCGTACTCCAATTCCTGGGCCGCGAGTTCCCCATCCTGTAGAGGTACAGTCGCCATCAGCGACAGCTTCTCAGGGTGCTGCTGCACGATCTCGGCAGTGGTCTCGTTTAGCAGACGGCTCCATCGTGCCCCCTTCTCCCCCTCCAAGCTGTAGCCTAGGCAATCGGCCCAGACCGAGAGTATCTCGTGGTCCACACCCGCCTTCTCCATGTACTCCCAGCGCATATCATCTCCGATGAGCCCTCCGGGGAAGGGACGAATGGTGGGGCCGGGATCGAAGGAAAGACAGTGGCCTACAGGTTGCACCTCTTTCATGCTGACGTTGTACAGAGAAGGGTCGCTTCCCATTATGTCCAGTGCCCTCTGCGGCATCAGGTGGGCATGTACGTCAATGTGCATTCAACTCCTCAAATAGCTAGAGAATCTGTGGGAACCCACAGATTCTCTAGAAAGTCTGGTCTGGCACCACTCCATAGCGCTCATGGCCCTACAGGGACCTAGAGAGGGTTGATTATTGCCTTGCGTTGCGCGCCATCCAAGGCAATGGAAGCTCCAGTCACGAAGCTGGCGCGCTCCGACGCAAGGAAGGTGACCATGTCCGCCACCTCGTCGGCCCGGGCAATACGCCCCATCGGCATACTCTTGTTGGTGAGGGCGCGGGCATCCTCCGCGCTGAGCCCTTCACGTGCGGCGATCCCCGCCTCCAAGCCGTCCCACCGCTGGGTGTCCACCGGACCCGGATTCACGCAGTTCACGGTGATGCCCTGCGGGGCCAGTTGCTCGGCTAGGGACATGGTGAAGTTAATTCCGGCTGCGTTACAAGCGCCTGGGCAAATCTCGTTGAAGGTAGGCTTGACGCCATCGTTGCCAATGACATTGACGATCCGTCCCCAGCCCCTTGCCTGCAGGTGGGGAAGGGCAGCCCTAGCAGTGCGCACGTACCCCATGAACTTGAGGTTCAGGCCGGACATCCACTGGTCATCCTCCAGGGTCTGGAACTGGCCTCCCGGAGATGCTCCTGCACAGTTGACCACAATATCCAGTTGCCCGAAGTGGCGTACGGTAGCCTCGATGAAATTGTCGGCATCATCCTTGTTGCTCATGTCGGCTACCACTGACAGAACCTCGTTACCCGTCAGCCCGCTTATCTCACGGGCGGTAGCTTCCAGTCTCTCTTTGTTGCGGGCGCAGATAGCAACCTTCGCGCCCTCTCGAGACATATTCAAGGCCGTCGCCTTCCCGATTCCCATGCTGCCGCCGGTAATGGCAGCAACTCTTCCTTGCATCTCCAAGTTCATGGTCGCCTCCCAATGTAACTAGGGTCGAGTCTTAGCTGGCGTTGAAGCAGGTTTCTTGTACCAGAAACCACCCTCCCTTGCAACGCCGCCGGGGGGCTCAGGACTCGGTGCCATGATACCAGCGGTCTATAACAGCCATAGCTAGTTCACCTCCCGCGCCAAAAGTCTCCCGCACCTCCTCGATTCCCACGGGCTGCACTAGGGACACAGCATTAAGCTTGCTCAATCTCTGCAAGAACTCAGCCTTTCCCAGAGTACTGTACAAGTCTAGGAATAAACCTTCCCCTAGGGAATTACAGCGGAACTCATCTTCACTTGGTTTCGGTGCGAGAGATTCCAATTCCGCAATAGTGCGCACGTAAGAGCAAGGGACATACAGGGGTGCAATAGGAGTGCCAACACGAGCGTTGGTCAACCAGCCGGACCATGACCTGTGCCAGGCCCTAGTCAATCCACGGCACATTGCTATGCCAATAGTAATGACCTACCTCGTGAGCAATGATGGAGGCTCCTAGTCCAGCGTGCCGGGCGCTGTCGCCAACGTCGTATTCTGCACGAATGGCGATGTGCGTGCCATGGTACCTTCCCGCAGCGCTGCCCAAGTCGCCTTCATCGTATAGCAGCCCCACATATTTCGTTGGAAAGGGAGTTCCCATGAGAGACTCGGTAGTGCGCACCGAGTGTTCCAACAGATCCAGGAGCGGCCCGCCCTCGAGCTATGCGGATGATGGCGAGAAGGACATCGATGAGCCCGATATCCCGGTCTGCAACTGTGTCCAATACGGCAAGCACCGGAGCCTGCTCCTCGGTAATGCCATCCGCGAGTGTTGGGTGCGACATCACTTTGTTGAATGCCTTCGAATCATTCATGGCCAGTTTCCCCAGGGAAGCCAAGGTGATAGCGTTCATATCCTTCTCGCTGAAGTTCTGCACCCAGTCCAACGACAAGGTCGACCGCGCGAGGTCGCCGTCCCGTACCCCAATGGCTTCCAAGAATGCAATTCAGTTGAGCTCGCCATCGTTGTCGATCCCATTTTGAACCCAATCCAACCCGACGACGGCTGACGCGAATTCGGCATTGTGAAAGCACAGCTGGCATCCGTCGGCATGGTCCCTACATACAATGCGGGGGAACCCGGCTTATCCGGCCCGAAACTTCTGATGGCAGAGGCCTCTCGCTTGTGGGCACGACACGAGACTCCGGTGCTGTCACCATGGTGGGCGACGGTGTAACTCCGTCCGAAACGCGGAACTGAGCATCACCAGCGCATGAAGCCACGGACATGGCGAACCAGCATCGCCGCCACTGGGGTGTATGCGCCCAGCCTACGGCTACCTCCCACGGGAAGGGGAGCCCGCAGGTGGACTAGTGCACGGAATCCCGCCCGCGGGAACACCTGCTAATTCGGGCCGTCCCTTGCGGCTCTATTGCGCACTCCATATAGTATCTGCTATCCTGTAACGCACAACCTGTGTATATTATGTATGCCACAGGACGAGTGACTCAGGTCGGTCGCAGCCCTCGTGCAACCCCTAAGCTGACGACCGCTAGCCTCAAGGGTGCCGGGGTATGGCCCCGAGGCTCACTATATCCCCTAGCGAAGCTCAACGGCTTGGGCATCATGGGAGTCTCCTGTTACTCTTGATGCCTCATCAGAGGGAAGTGATAGTGGCGAGAGAAGGACTGTATACCGGTATTGATTTGGGCACCAGCAAGGTAGTGACCCTCATTGCCAGTGTCCGGCCCGATGGCGGGCTGCTAGTGCACGGCATGGGTGAGGCAGCCTCAGATGGCATACAAAAAGGACGAGTGGTGGACGTGGCGGCCGCTCAAGCCTCGGTAGCCCGTTCCCTTGTCGAAGCCCAGCGTGACGTAGGAAGGATGGCCAACTGGACCTACCTAGGAGTCTCGGGTAGCCACATCGTATGCTCCAACGGCAACAGCGTATTGCACCGCCCAGGTCAGACCCTTGTAACCAGAGAAGACATTGTCCGTCTTATGGCAGAAAGCCAGCCCGACATCCCGCAGGGCAAGGAGTTGCTGCACCACATACCCATGGACTTCGCAGTAGACGGCTTCACTGGAGTGCGCTCTCCCGAAGGCTTGGAAGCCGAGACTCTAGAGGTGCATACTCACTCTGTTACCGGGGACATCGGTCCACTGGAGAACGCACGCAACGCCGTGGAAGCCTGCAAGCTCGAGGTCCGCAACCTGGTAATCCAGTCTATCGCTGCTGGAGAGGCTGTGCTGAGCACAGACGAGCAGGAAGTGGGAGTGGTGCTGGCCGACATCGGCGAAGGCACCACCGACGTTATCATCTATCGAGGCGGCAACCCTTGGTACAGCAGCGTGATCCCCGTGGGTGGCTTTCAGGTGACCCGTGACCTCGCGGTTGCCTTGGGTGGCGCCCCGCACCCCGTCGCCGAGAAGCTGAAGATTGAATACGGCCACGTCATGCCCGGTACCCTGAACCCTTCGGATGAAGTCACCATACCGCCGTTCTTCGGTAAAGCCCCCGGTACGGTGCCACGCAAGAACCTGTGCGAGCCCATGCACGACCGAGCCGTGGAGATGCTGGAGTTGGTGCGCGACAAGATCAGGCTGGCAGGTCTGCGCGACCTGCCTCCGGGCGGCCTCGTCCTGACCGGGGGTACCGCCGAATTGCCGGGCATGGAAGACTTGGCACGCCGCGTGTTCCACAGCCCTGTGCGTATAGGCGCGCCCCGTGGGTTCCCGGGCCTTCCCGGCACCCTGCGACAGCCTGCCTATTCGGCAAGCGTTGGCGTGCTCCTCTGGGGAATCAAGCATCAAGGTGACCGGAGGCCAAGGCCGGGCGCAAAGGCAGGCAGGGAAAACGGAGGCGGATTCATGAGTCGGCTGCTTCACCTAGGCCGGAGCCGGTAACACAAGAGCCACATGTGTACAAGGAGGGACCCATGACTACCGATGGGTCGCAGTCCATAGACCATTTCAATGACTTCGCCGAGTCTATAGCCAGCCTCGGCACGAACAACCGCAAGCTAGGCTCGCCGGTTATCAAAGTGCTGGGCGTGGGCGGCGGTGGCTGCAATGCCGTTACCCGTATGTACAAGGACCGCCTCAGCGGTGTGGAGTACTATGGCATTAATACCGACGCCCTCCACCTATCTCGTTGCGAGATGGTCAACAAGATCACCATGGGCCAAGAACTCACGCGTGGCTTGGGCGCAGGCGGCGACCCAGAACTCGGCCGTCTCGCCGCTGAAGAGAGCCGTGACGAGTTGGCGCAAGCAGTAGCCGGGGCCGACCTGCTGTTTATCGCGGCCGGTATGGGCGGAGGCACCGGCACCGGAAGCTGCCCCATGATCGCCCAGCTTGCCAAAGAAGCCGGTGCGCTGACTGTGGCAGTCGTGAGCCGCCCCTTCTCCTTCGAAATTGCGCAGCGCAGGCGAAATGCAGAGTCCGGCATTTCGCTGTTGAAGGACGTGGTGGATACCATGCTGGTAATCCCCAACGACAAGCTGCTTGAGGTGAGCGACCAGTCCGATGAGCCCCTGACTTGGGATCAGGCCTTGGTCATGGCGGACTCAGTGCTACAGCAAGGGATACAGGCCATCACCGAAGTGGTGACCATTCCCGGTGAAATCAACGTCGACTTCGCCGACGTTAAGGCCATACTATCCGGAGCCGGCCAAGCATGGCTGGCCATTGGCACTGGCAGGGGCGAGAAACGCGCTGTGGAAGCTGCCACCCAAGCGATCAACAGTCCGCTGCTCGACATGAACATTGAGGACGTCAAGCGCCTCCTCTTCGTGGTCACGGGCGGCCCATCCCTCACTCTGAACGAGTTGCACAAGGCCGCTGAAGTAATCGAAAGCATCGCCGATCCCGAAGCCAATATCATCTTCGGTACAGTCAAAGATCCCAATCTGGAGGAAGAGATCAAGGTCACGCTGGTGGCGGCTGCCTTCCCCATCCCGGAGGAAGCGGACGGCATGGAAACCCGTATGGGCATCCATAGGACAGCGCCTCCAGATATTGCTACTCCATCGGCGGGGTCCGACGACCTGGACGTGCCAAGCTTCCTCAGGAGAGGTCAGGACCCACGGCAGCGGGGATTCTACCGCTAGCTGCTGTCCCATCTGATACTGACCCGGAGAATACGCTGCTGGCCTTGGGCCAGCAGCGTATTGCTTTTACGCACCATAGTGAGCAGTCATAGCAGGAACTACCTAACCAAGCTTCTCGCGCGTCTTGACTGTCCCAAAACACTAAACTAGACTGCCTATTCTTGCGACCCTTGACACCATTCATCAATCAACACTGAGGACCGGAGGCTGGCAATGCAGGTGGGCATTTACATTCGCGATTACATGGAGGACCCCACTCGCCCCATGTATGACCAGATCGAGGAAGCCGCAGAGGTGTGCCGCGTCGCCGGCTCTTTCGGATTCCACGCCATTTACATGCCACAGCATTTCATCGGCTACCCCACTGTCTGGCCCCAGCCAATGCAGATACTCTCCCGCCTGGCCCCAGAAGCCAAGGGCCTCCGCCTTCTTACGGGCATCCTCATGCTCCCTTACCACAACCCCGTGGACATCGCGGAGCAGACGGTCACTATGGACCAGATCAGCAACGGGCGTTTCACTCTAGGTCTGGGCTTGGGATACCGCGAGAAGGAACTGGAAGCCTTCGGCACCAACCGACGCGACCGGGCTAGCCGCTTTGAAGAGTCCCTCCAACTGATGAAGCTCCTCTGGAGCGGTGAAGAGGTCACCTTCGAGGGCAAACATTGGACGGTACACGAGGGCCGGCTTTCACTGCTGCCGGTGCAGAAGCCGCACCCTCCGGTGTGGGTTGCAACTCAGAGCCGGGCAGCAGTCCGCAGGGCCGCACGGATGTGTGACGCTGCCATCATCGGACCCCAACCTAAATGGGAGGACTACAAGGCTCTCGCAGTTATGTACCGCGAGGCCTTGGAGGAGTACGGCACCTCGGGCACCCTAGCCGCCAACCGCTCCATCGCCATCGGGCGCGACCGTGACACCGCCATCCGTGAAGCAATAGCCACTGGGGAGAAGAAGGCCTCGCAGTACCGCGGCTTCGAGATGCAGGAAAACACGACCGTGGACTTCGGTTTGGGAGGCGGACGGTCCATCCCTGAGTGGGCCATCACCGGCACCCCGGAAGAGTGCGCCGAACGCATTACCCAATGCCACGAGGAGGACGGGCTGGAGTTCATCGGACTCGCGACCCTTAACCTCCCTTCAGAGCACAAGGCCCGGCTGGAGTACCTGCAGATGATTGGCGAAGAGTTCGTCAGCCGCCTGCCGAAGTAACACCTTCCTTACGTCAACAATCGGTCTTGGGGCGCCTCTTCTTGTCGAAGAGGCGCCTTTGCCATTCAAGTACATCTCCCCGCATCTCTGCTTACGAGGCATCCTCCAGCGTGGCTACGCTGAACACGACGCTGAACGGCTTGCAGTAAATCACCACGCTCTGCTGCACGCTCACGTCAACGCTGTCCGGGATTTCGTAGTTTTGGTCGCCCTTGTTGCCCTTTAGTATGCCCAAATCAGCATATCCCGAGGTTCTGACCTCGCTACCACGTGTGGGGTCGGCGTGGGGGGACAGCATCACATGCAACTCCGGCCCGTTGGTCACGCTGAAGCTGTCCAGTCGCAGTAAATGAACCCCATCAGGCCCTCGATAGATGGTCGCGAGTCCGCTGCCCCTGTGGAAACTGTCAGCATCCCGGAAGTTCCCCGACTTCACTTTGGTGGCAACACCCGACTCCATCATCTCAGGCATAGCTTCAATCATGGAGTTATCGATCTGAGCCATGGTGCTCATCACCTGTTCCACCGCATCACGACTCATGCCCGCGGGCACCTCGGCTGCAACAGCGAACGGGAACTCCTCGACCACTGTCTTGCTGGTGAACAGCGGCGAGCCTAACCACCAGCCTACAGCTATTAGCAGGACCAAAACCGGCGTCCCGATGATGGCCACTGCAGTACGGTTCCTCCAGACCAGCATATGCCAACCCTTGCGATAGGCAAAGGCCACGACGCCGGTCAGCACGAGTAAGGCTAGGATGGTCAGAGGCCACCTGTAAGGGTAGAGGTCCGCAAAAAACCTCTCAATGTCTCCAAAGAACTCCGCCATTCTTAGCCTCCTTCGCAAGTGGACTTGCGTCCATCCGCTGGTCTCATCGGAGGCGATGCGTCCCTCGCCGCCTCCTAATTCCAGCGTATCACACCCCAGCTAAAACACAGACACGAAATCGTTGTTCACCGGTCTGCTAAACTACTGACGCTATAAGCAGGACTCCCACACATCCCGCAAGGAGGCATGGAATGCCCAAAGACAAAGTATCGGTAACGCTCGAACTGGAGCGAGACCAAGCAGACTGGCTGAACAGCATCGCTGAACAACACAACCTACGCGACCAGTCCAAGGCAGCGAGGGTGCTCGTCGACTACGCGATGACCGACGGCGACTCCCAGCTCATCTTCGCCAGGGAAAATGCCCGCTGTCTGCATTGCGGCGGATAGAAGTCGCAACCGGGCCCGGTTTGCCGAACCCTCACATGTTGATGCTATAATGGCAAGCAAGCTCGCTGGAGGTGCTTGTAATGTACGACCTGCTGCTCAAAGGCGGAACGGTCATTGACCCAGCCCAAGGCAAGAATGCAAAGCTGGACGTGGCCGTAACGGGCAACGTCATCAGCCGAGTTGCACCGGATATCCCTGCCGAAGAGGCCACCAAAGTCGTCGATGTTCAGGGCAAGGTGGTCGCCCCCGGACTCATCGACGTCCACGCCCATGTGTACCAGCCTAGGCGCAACCCCAACCACCCTGACGCTGCAGGCGTATGGGGCGGCGTGACCACCATCGCAGACGCTGGTGGCAGTGGGGCCCAAAACCTGGATGAGTTCTGCGACGTAACCTCGCAGGCCCAGACCAAGGTTTACTCCTTCCTCAGCGTGTTCCGGGACAGGAACCTGCCCGACGACGAGTCCCTATTGGACATCGACGCCATCGTCAAGACAGCGGCTGAGAACCCTAACGTCGTACGGGGCGTTAAGTGCCTAGTGCAGCCCAGTACCGTACAGCTCATGGGCATCAAGCACGTCGAGGCCGCGACCAAGGCAGCTCGCGAGGCTGGTCTCCGGGTGCTAATGCACATCGGCGACATCGGCAGCAAGGACCTGCCGCAGACCCCGCCTGAACTCACGTCTCAAGCTCTCAACCTGTTGTCTGCGGGCGACATCGTTACCCACATCTTCACACCGCTGTCCGGTGGAGCCCTGGACCCTCAGGGTCGGATGCTTCCTGCACTGATTGAAGCCCGCGATCGGGGCGTAAACCTTGACCCCTCTTATGGTGACTTCAACTTCGGGTGGGACCGTGCACAACTCGTGATGTCCCAAGGTGTCTTCCCCGACACCATCGGCACCGACATTGACGTGCAGCCCGGGTTCGGCAACCGCACCCACCTGATGCGCGGCATGCTGGAATACAGCGCCTTCTTCCTCGAACTCGGCTTCTCCATGGAAGACGTTGTCCGCATGTGCACCGCTGCCCCCGCCAAGGCCTTGGGCCTTGAGAACGAGGCTGGCAGCTTGACCGAAGGGCACGAGGCCGACATCTGCGTCATTGACGTGGTAGACGGCGATTGGTGGCTGCAGGATGCCGACGGCATAGGCCGAAGCGCCCCCACGGCCCTCTTCCCCTTCCTGACCGTCAAGAGCGGTCAGATATGCGAAAAGGGCGAAGAGCCCCACGCTTGGGGCTGGGGTCCGCCCAGCACCGCCCAAGTCCAAGCCGTGATGGCCGACGGCAACTAGGACCAATCCGTAGAGCTAGCGAGGCACGCGCCACGGAGCGTGGCGCGTGCCTCTTCTTTTGTCACCATGGATTCCATTGGGTTGATGGGCATCAGAGGGGATTCGGTCGGCGGCCCTTCCCTTTAGTGTGAGGGTGTACTGCCCTGAGGCCCCGTTCCTCGCCTCACAACTTGAGGCATTCTCTGCGGTGGAGGCGTATTCCGGCTGCGCTCCACACGAATCTCGCCGTCAATTACCACTATTCCCACCCCAGGTATATCACCATTCTGCATCGCCGACAGCACGTCGTTGCGGGTGGAGCCGCCAGGAGCGTCGCACAGCACCAAGTCGCCCTCGCGTCCCGGTGCGATGAAGCCGGAGTTCAAGCCCCATGCATTCGCGTTGTTCCCGGTAGCCAAGCACACAGCCGTCTCAGGCGATACGCTTCCCAACGATGAGAACTCGGTGATGGTCTTGGCCACCGCCAGCGGAATGACACCTGTGCCCGTTGGAGTATCACTCGCAGCCACAACCCGTTCCATGGCCCCGTACTCCTGCGCCAAATCAAGGATGAGCAGGGACGAACGCAGGTTGCCTGCCTGTACCAACTGCATGATCATATCGGTCTCAGCTACCAGGCGTCGCACCCCCTCGTCTTCCAGCGCCGTGGGGCCGCCATTAACGTGCCCGCACACATTGGGGCGAAGGTGCATCAGGTGTTCCGTGCTAATGGCCTTGCTGCCGGGTATGGACGTACCACCGCTGTGGCACATCACCACCATCCCGTGCTCCTTGGCCCACCGCACCTGCGGCTCCCCGTCCATGGGGTCTCTGTAGTCACCGAAGCCGTATTTTGCCAGCCACACCCCCGCCGCCTCCATCTCAGCAAAGTCTGCCTCGTCCAAGGTGGGCTCCAATACCACCGCGCCCGCGTGGACTTTGGCTCCCGTAGGATGAAAAGCAGCATAGGAGCGCTGGGCGGCGATGGCCAGCGCCTTTACCCCAGCCTTGTCTCGTGGCCTCCCCGGCGTGTGTATCTCTCCAGCCGAGATCATGCTGGTTACCCCGCCATGGACGTAACTGTCGATAAAGTCCACCACCTTCTGTCGTGGTTGGTAGTCCCCGAACACCACATGGAAGTGAGAGTCGATAAGCCCCGGCATCACAGCCCCGCCAGCGGCGTCAATCACCGTGTCCGCTCCGGCGCCGCCAATCTGCGCTCCATCTCCCACCGCACTAATGATGCCGTCTTCCACTAACACACAGTCACCCTGGGCAGTAGGTAGGGCGAGGTCGCCAGTCAGGATGAGGCCCAGATTTATCACGGCAAGGGTGGTCATGTGTGTCTCCGTAGCCAGAATCCGCTCATTCTAGACATCGTACTCATGCTGCGCAATTTGAAGGCGTCCGCTGACAGGTTGGGGACGTTATTTCAGCGTAGACACACCACATCCCTCTTGTTACCATTGACCGCACCCAAATGTGAACTAGGAGGAATTCGATGACCACACCCGCTGGCCCAGCTTTCATGGCCAAGCTGACTAAGAACGACCACCACATGGCTGAGCACGTCAACGAGATACGCGAGCACATCATCTCCGACGGCGCCCTCTCAGCCAAGGTGAAGACCCTGATGACTTTGGTATGCGACGCCATCACCGCCCACGAGGACGGCTGCCGCAACATCGCAAACCGTGCTCGCGCCTTGGGCGCCACTGAAGAGGAGATTGCCGAGACGGTACAGGTCGCCTTCCTGTTCGGCGGAATGCCTGCCTTGGTCACCGCTTGCGCCGCCTTCAAGGACGAATAACTCTACAACCATCGAGTGAGCACACCATGGGCTTGCGAGCGATCCTTATAAGCTGGGACCATACCTCCGGAATCAGCGTGGGCGACCGTAACCGCCTGCGAAATCTGTTGGCCGATACGAGTGTCTCTTTCCCACCGGATGCGGAGAAACCCACTGCCGACATCACGGTGCCGTCCAGCACTGTGGCAGTCGCAATGTACTCCACGGCACCCAGCATCACTATGGTGCCTTGGGAGGACCCGCCCTTGGCATCTGCATCGCGTGTGATCTGTCTCGAATCCGCTGACGAAGCGCTGCTGGATCATGCAGCCCAGCGTTGCCGCAGCGAGTTAGACAGCACCACAGGGATAGATGTTCTTCTCGTAGAGGCGAGGGACCGCAGGTATACGAGCGCCACCATTGCGACCATTGCTTACGACCCGGCCCTCGGTCGGCAATCGCGAGAGCAGCACCCCGAGGTGCTCTTGTGGCCTTGCCGTCGGACACCTGAATGGTGGGATCTCTCACCCATGCAACGCCAAGCCCTCTTCCTCCCAAAGCTGGGGGCAAACGACCAAGTGGTGGCTCCCGGTCATGTGCTGGTGTCCGAGCCCATCGTGCCCATCGTACACCGGCGTTTGTACCATGAGTCGCTGCCCGAGGCGGCTCCGGGCACTATGGTCGGGTGGTTCGAGACATCGCCCTCCCACCTGGATGCGCTGCGGGCCGTTGTAACCGACCTCCAGCGTGTGGACCTGGCTCCGGACCATGCCTACTACCAGAGCGGCCCCCTGTGCTGGGGACGGCGCCTCTCACTCCAAAGCCTGGAGGCCGAGCTGGCGTCGGGATAAGCCAGCTCGCAGTTGACACAATAGGCCCGTTTCTGATGCAATGGGCCATCCAGAAAGTGCCGGTCACGACAAGCTAATATAGCCGGCAGGAAGGAAGACCAATGGCCGGAAATCACAAGACCTACGTTTACGCTGGTCTGGCCGGGGAGACCGCCCCAGGTCGGCAGGTCAACAGTGGCCTTTATCGGATGGCAGCTGGTGATGGCGAATGGCAGAGCCTGACGAACGGCCTGCCCCAGGACCCCACGATACGATGCGTAGCAGTTCACCCCACTGACTGCTCCGTTGTCTACGCCGGGACCCAGGACGGGCCTTATCGCAGCAACGACCACGGTGATCATTGGGAGAAGGTCAACATCGCCGACCACGGACTGCCAGTATGGTCCATCCTGTTCCACCCCCGCGATCCCAACGTTATGTACGCTGGGTACGAGAACACCGAGATTTTTCGCAGTGACGACGGCGGCGAGCGCTGGGCACAATTGCCCGTAAGCGTGCGCTTCCCCGAAATCACCCAGCGACATGGTGCCAACCCTGCCAAGCGGGTGCTGAATATGTCCGCCAGCACCTCCTCGCCTGACCACCTCTACGGTGCGGTCGAGGTCGGCGGCCTCATCCGCAGCCTCGACGGCGGAGACACGTGGCAGAACACCAGCCACGGCTTCTACCTGAACGACGACCTCGTGGACGTCCACGGTGTGCAATGCAGCCGTCTCACCCCTGGGACCGTTTTCAGCATCTCCCGCGCTGGCCTGTTCCGCAGCGTGGATGAGGGTGACCACTGGGCCCACATGCCTCTCGACCCTCTGAACGAGAAAGGGCAAACTTACTGCCGCCAGATCCGTGAGGTCCCCGGCGACCCCAGGTCCCTCTGGATTGCTGCTGGCGCCAACTTCCAGAGCGACATCGGCGCGCTGTTCCACAGCGACGACGGCGGTGCCAGCTGGATGCGAGTGAACATCGGCTTCGACCTGGACAGCACCCTGTTCGGCTTGGCCATAGACCAGCGCAACCCCAAGAACATGTTCTGCGCCTCCAGCAACGGACAGGTCTTCGCCAGCAACGACGGCGGTGAGTTCTGGACCGACCACCGCCTCCCTGAGGGCGCCAGTCAGCTCTACGCCCTAGCCTGCGGCTAGTCTGCGTCAGAGCGCCAAATAATCGACCAAAGAAAGAGGGGCCGTAACTGGCCCCTCTTTCGTTATCTCAACACCGCCGGGATCATTGAGGCACTCAGGAGGTGTCAATTGGAACTGAGGCCCTTGGGCAACACAGGCGTCGACATACCTGTCATCGGCTTGGGGACTTGGAAGTATCGCGGCGGCGTGGAACCGTTGCGGCGTGGCGTGGAATTGGGCGCCTAGTTCATCGACACGGCGGAGATGTACGGCACCGAGGATGTGGTAGGCGACTCCATCGACGGCATCCGCGACCAGGTGTTCGTAGCCAGCAAGGTGCTAGGCAGCCACCTCAGGTACAGGGAAGTGATGGAGGCGGCCGACAAAAGCTTGCGACTGCTCCGCGTGGACTGCATGGACCTGTACCAGATTCACTGGCACAACAGCCGTGTGCCCATCGCCGAGACTATGGGCGCGATGGAAGACTTGGTGGATGCCGGCAAGGTGCGTTACATCGGCGTCAGCAACTTCTCCACCCGCCAGTTGGAAGAGGCCCAGAGCGCAATGCGCAAGCATCCCATCGTTTCGAACCAAGTGCTCTACAATCTCGTGGACCGTGAGATAGAGGACGACCTCCTGCCTTATTGCCAGCAAAACAACGTCACCATCATCGCCTACAGCCCACTGGATCAAGGCGGGCTGACCGAGCGCCCGAGGCTGCGCCGTCGTCGTGCTACGGAAGCGTTACAGCGAGTCTCCAGCGAAACTGGCAAGACGCTGGCCCAAGTTTCCCTGAACTGGTGTCTCTCTCGCGAGGGCGTAGTGGCCATCCCCAAAGCCAATCGGGTCCAGCATGTGGAGGAGAACTGCGCCGCTGCCGATTTTTCGCTGACGCCGGAACAGGTGCGTTCGCTAGACGAGGCGTTCTCCTAGCATTGCGGCCCCAAGAGTTTTCCAGATCGTGAGGGCGCCTGTTCTTCGTTTGCCTAGGGAAAGCGGCCACCAAGAACGCCAAGGGGACGTCAGCATATGGCTTCACATCAACCAGTTGGTAGTGAGCTTCAGCTTATTCTCCTGAACGGCTCCCAGCCCTACGCATCTCCCGGAAGGGCCGCGAACAGAGCCATCATAATGAAGATGCTGCCAAAGAATAGCAGTCCCCATTCCCATCCGCGCACATTAGTAGGCGTCTCGTCCTTCGAGAGAGAGCAACGGTAGTGGTTCAGACCTCGTTGTGCATGCATTAGCGCCGCGCTGAAGAGCCCGGATGAGAACAGCCAGAGCAGAATGAAAAGACCTTCAATGGTCCATGCGCTGGCAAATCCGGCAGCCGACCCGACTACCAGCGCCGCCGTCGCTCGCCCGGGATTCACCATCCTGGGGCCGCCCGCATGCTGCACCACATAGTTGATGGCCACGCAGTGCTCGTAGAACCGCATCCACCCATAGACTGGCACCAGAGCAGACAACCCGTGCCATATCGGGTACATGCGTACATCTCGGTATACCCGCTTCATCTCGGACCAACTGATGCCCATCCATATCGGCAGGTACAGACCAGCCGTCACGAAGCACAGAAGCGCCACCATCCACATCGGGCACTGGTAGTACGAGACTTCCAACGAAGATGGTTCAGCTACGTTCCTTTCGGCCTCCGACATCCACCCGCCGAAGGCGTGGCCACAATAGTTGCAGTCAGTGGTTTCAGGGGGGCGCTCCGTCCCGCATATGGGACAGAAGCGAGAGGCTTCGTCTCCAGGGGCGCTCCGCACATCCGCCCCACAGTCACGGCAGAACCGATCGATGGGCGACCTGCGTTGCGTGCCACATCGTGCGCAGAACCCTGATGCCGTAGTCATGACAAGCTGTTCGGCTTATCCTGGGGAGCGCTTCACCGGGGCTGGCAGACCACATCCACCAAGGCAGGCAACTGCTGCTCTTGCACCACCCGCATGGCCCGCTGCACGGCAGGAATGACATCTTCCGGCCGGTCGACGGGGCCCTCTCCGTAGACGCCCATGGACCTCGCCATAGCGGCGTAATCAATCTCGGGACCGCTGATCCAGATGCCCTCGCCACGCTTCTCGACATCCCGCTCCCGGTTACGGGCCACATCCACAGCATGCTCTTCCGAATTGAAGTAGGTGCGGTTGTTGTGCATGATGGTCAGGTACGGTATGCGATGGTGGGCAGCAGTCCAGAGGGCGCCGGGGCTGAACATGAAATCGCCATCGGGTTGCAGGCTGACGCACAATTTACCCGTGCCCTTGAACGCCAAAGCCCCTCCCAAGGCTGCTCCTGCGACATACCCCAACCCCGCGCCACCGCTACCGCCTTGGAAGTGCTGAGGCTTGTTGATGTCCCAGATGCGCCGGGCCCAGCCCGCGAGATTGCCTCCCACCAGCACCCAGTCCTCACCCTTGATGCAGTCCCACAGGTCAGAGGCCAGCTTGGACACCGAGACCGGGGTCTGCTCCGATGTCTCCTGCGCCCGCTGCCGCCACTCGCTGCGTAGTTGGTCATGTCGCTCTGTTAGGCGTGCCCGTCGCTGCTCACGCTCTCCTGCTGCCGAAGGGGAAGCGCTGTTGCCCTCAATCACTTCACGACAGGCTGCCACCAGTTGCGGCAAGGCCACCGACATGTCAGCAGGGATGTTCAAGTCCACTTGAGGGATGCGCTGTATGTCCGTCGTCCAGCCTCTGACCCGCTGCTCCCATAACGACACTTGGATGATTTTCGTGCTGTCAGTCAGCCGGCTGAAGGAACCGTGGCTGACTGCATCCCGGGCGCTGAGTGCGCCGAAAAGGTCTTTCACGTTCAGGGCCAGCACCAAGTCGGCCTCAGCGAGGAGTTCGCCTTCCGCGCCCGTCAGGTCCAATGGATGGTTCGAGGGAAAGTTATAGCGCCCCACCCTATCCAGCACCGGCAGGGCCAGCAATTCTGCCAGATCCACAAGGGCGCTGGTAGCCTTCTCATTCTGGCCCACGAAGTCGGCGATGATCACGGGGCGCTGGGCCTCTGCCAACCACCCGGAGGCTAGGCGCAGGGCTTCAGGGTCGATGGCCGGAGGCGTACCCGTGCTGTACCGGCCCACATCGGGCATGGCCATGGGCACCTCTATGCGCTGCGCCTGCAGATCGGCGTCATAGCAGATGTACACCGGACCCTGCGGCTCGGTGGTGGCGACCCGGTATCCCCGGATGAAGGACTCGCCCACACTCTCCAGGTTGTGGGGCTGGTCGTCCCACTTGACGTAGTCACGTATCTGGTTGCCCTGCACTAAGGCTGTATGCAGCCAGTCGATGTTGGGACGCCGGGTGGTCAGGTCCATAGGCCCGGTGCCTCCCAACACCATGATGGGCGCAATGTCGCACCACGCGTTATAGATGGCCATGGTTGCATGTTGTAAGCCAACAATATTGTGGACTATCGCTGCCATGGGCTTCCCGGTCGCCTTGGCATAGCCATGGGCTAACGCGACCGAAATCTCCTCGTGGGTGCACTCAATCATGTGAGGAGGCCCGTCCCCGGCGTAGTTCACGATGGAATCGTGCAGCCACTTGAAAGTAGCCCCCGGGTTGCAGGCCGCGTACTCCACATCAAAAGCCCGCATCAAGTCCACGATGAAGTCGGAGCCATATGCAGCCGGACTCATCCCTGTGGACCCGCGAGTGAATGCCGTCATCTAAACCCCTCCAGTGCTGCTACGATGTGGGCTGCATGTCGCTGGAACCTACTTCCCCTGCATGAGTTCCTTTACCCGAGTTGGGCTCAGGGGCAGGTCGCGCACCTGCACGCCATAGGTGTGCAGAGCGTGTGAAAGAGCGTTGCCCAGCACGGCTGCAGTGGCAACGATCCCCCCTTCGCCTGCGCCTTTGACTCCCAACGGGTTGGTGGGAGAGGGGGCTAGGTCCAGGTCCACAGCCTGCACGTTAGGCATGTCGGTGGCGCTGGTCACGGGGTAGTCCATGAAGGTGGTGGCGAGGGGTTGGCCGTTCTCATCATAGGCAAGGTGCTCAAGCAGAGTCGCTCCGATCCCTTGGGCCGCTGCACCCCACACCTGTCCCTTGACCATGAGGGGATTGATCACATGACCCACATCCTCCACTACCACATAGTCCAGTATGTCGATCATTCCCGTCTCCGGGTCGACAGCGATGTGGGTAGCATGGCTGCCGTACGCGTAGGGCAGCCTGTTGGCATGGAAGTATTCCGTGACGTCCAGTCCCATCTCGCCTTGGCTGTAACGACTGGTGGGCCCTGCCAACTCCAGCACTTGACCCAGGTCCAGCAGAGGACCTTCGGCACTGGAACCTTTGCGCAGGATTTGGCCGTTGGAGAACTCGAGTTCGATGGGGTCCACATCGAGGTAACCGGCGGCGATGCGCACCACCTTCTCGTTCATCGTTTGAGCCGCCATGTACAGGGCGTTCCCTCCCATAAAGGTGCCACGGCTGGCGAATGTACCTCCTCCGTATGCCATGAGATCGGTGTCACCATGATAGACAGTGACCCACTCGATAGGCACACCCATGCCTTGAGCGCATATCTGCGCCATGGCCGTCTCGTGGCCTTGCCCAAGAACCGTAAGACCGAGGTAGACAGCAACCTGCTGCGGCCCGGTGACCAGCACGCGCGCGCCTTCAAACATGGGGCCGGTGCCGGTGTTCTTCACAAAGCAGCCAATGCCGATGCCGTGCCACCTCCCATCGATGAACTGCCCCTGCAGATGCTTGATGCCGTCGTAGTTGACGGCTTCCAGGACGGTGTCCAGTCCCGCTGGGTAGTTGCCACTGTCGTAGATGATGGGGTCGTGGTCGGGCCGGGTGACCCCCATGTGGTAGGGCATCTGCTCAGGCTGTATCAGGTTCTTGTACCTGACCTCCACGGGGTCCAGGCCCAAGTCCTGGCACATTATGTCCACCATCCGCTCCCTGTAGAAGCAGGACTCGTACCGGCCCGGAGCCCGATAGGTCCCCATTCCCATCTTGTTGCTCAACAGGCAGAGGGTGCGCCACTTGAAGTTGGGAACGTTGTACGGCCCCATCATTATGGAAGCCACACCAGAGGTCACCAGCGCGCCGTGAGTGCGCACATATGCCCCGATGTTGCCCGATATGGTGGCCCGAAAGCCGGTGATAGTGCCATCGCGCTTGGCGGCGATTTCCAGTTCGCACGTGTGCTCACGGGACTGGTTGGCAGACAACAAGTGCTCCCGCCGGTCCTCTATCCATTTGATGGGCCTACCCAATTGCTTCGAGGCAAAGGGAATCAGGAAATCCTCGGGGTAGAACTCTCCCGTGATGCCGAAGCCGCCGCCTACGTCGCCCTCTATGAAGTGGATACGGTGCTCTGCCATCTGCAGCAGGTCGGCTAGGACGCCTCGATTGAAGTGGGGCACCTTGGTTTCGCCCCACACGGTCATCTCATCGCGACCTACGTCATACGAAGCCACCAAGCCCCGGGTCTCCATGGGGTTGCCGGTATGACGATGCGAGACGAAGGTTTCTTTGCGGGTGTATTCGGCGGCCCGGAAAGCCGCGTCTGCGTTGCCGATCTCCATTGTGTAGTCAGCGGCGACGTTGGTGCCATGTTCTTCGTGCAACAGGGTGTCACCCTTGAGCGACTCCTCCATATCCACCACCACGGGCAAGGGCTCGTAGCGGACGTCCACGGCATCGGCCCCATCCTCAGCGAGGTAACGGCTCTCGGCTACAATCACTGCCACCGACTCCCCCACATGACGCACCTTGTGGTCTTTGGCCAGCGGGTACTGTAGAAAGCGGGCCAGGCCTTCCATGGGCACCAGCCGTATGGGTATCGGCCTAGGCTCGACTGCATTGGCGATGTCCTGGGCAGTGAATACCGCCACCACACCGGGAATCTCCAGCGCACGGCTGGCGTCGATAGATTCGATGCGGGCATGGGCATGGGGGCTGCGCAGTATGGATGCGTGCAACAGGTGCTGCTGCTTCACATCATCGGTGTAGGTGCCGCGCCCGGTCAGAAACCGGACGTCTTCCTTGCGAGTCAATGGTGCGCCGATGTATGTCTGAGCCATGGGTCCTCCGAGAGTTTTTGCAATCCAGAGTAGTGCTTGGGGGATTGTCGGATAGGGGTCACACTAAAGGCGGCAGGTTGGGTTGTCAACCAATGTGGACGACCCAGAGACTAGGGGTACTCCATCGTGATGTGGCCCTCAGCGGTCAGGGCCTCGTACTCCTCGTCGGAGTATCCCATTACCCTCTTGTATACGTACTCGTTATCCCCACCCAAGCGCACCGGGCCACTGCGTATCTTGGGGTCGGTGACTGACATCCGAAAGGGTGCGCCGGGGTACAGGTGCGTCCCGCAGTCCTCCTGATAGGCTGGCTGGAAGAAGCCCCTAACCGCCAAATGAGGGTCAGCGTAGGCATCGTGCTGGTCCAGCACAGCCCCTGCGGGAACACCTGCCTCCTGTAGGAACCGCATTGCGGTCTGGGAGGCCTGCTGCTCGGTCCATTGGGAGATGTGCGCATCCAACGCATCCTGGTGCTGGCGTCGCTCTTCGTGGGTGGAGAACTCCTGCTCGGTCGTCCAAGCTGGATGGCCCAAAACCCCACAGAACGCCTGCCACTGCGCATCGTCGAAGATGGAGATGTTGACCCACTTGTCATCACCTGAACAGGGATAGCAGCCCTGTAGCGCATAAGGATGCCGGTTGCCCAGCGTTTCGCTGAGACGCCTGTTCATGAAGTAGTCCATGAAGTACTCGCCCAAGTAGGGCAGGAAGTTCTCCGACTGGGAGACCTCGATGTACTGCCCCTTCCCTGTGCGACGTTTATGGTGCAGGGCCGCCATGGCAGCAAAAGCCGCTGATGCCCCAGCCGCAGCATCTGCAGAGAAGATGGGACTCTGGGCAGAGGCGTCCATGTCAGCGTAGCCACGCAGGGAGTTATGCCCCGCCACACCCTCGTTGTTCACCCCCAAGGCCCGGTAGTTCTTGTAGGGCCCTGTCGTGCCAAAGGCAGGCATGCTGATCATGATGATTCCGGGGTTCACCGTCGACACCCTGTCGTATGTCAGTTGCAGCTTCTCCAAAGTCTCCGGCACATTGTTCTGGATGAAAATATCGCTGGCCTTCAGCAACCGGTCTGCGACCTCTTGACCAGACGAGCTTGTGAGATCCACAGTCATCCCCAGCTTGTTCCGGGCGTGGGCGTTGAACAGGGGCCAGCGGTTCCAGGGCCGCTCGCCCACCAGCCGGTCAGGCATCGCGCACGACCAACCAGTCATCGCATCCAAGTACTCTTGAGTTGGCCTTGGCGTGGGGCCTCGCGTAAGGTAGGGCGAGTATTTAGGCGACTCAATACGTATGATCTCCGCGCCTAGGTCGCTGAGCAGCGCCGTGGCATACGGGCCTGCCCACACGACGGTGAGGGCAGCAACTCGTACTCCCTGTAAGGGCAGCCGAGGCTCGTTCACACCGCTCCCTCACTGCGCAGCGACTCTATCTCCTCGGACGTGTGCCCGAGCCTCGCTAACACCTCCTCAGTGTGCTGCCCCAGCTTGGGAGCAGGCCTCTCGATGCGCCACGGCGTTTCGCTCATGCTGAAGGGGCGGGCCAGCATACCGATGGGGGTGCCGTCAGCAAGCGTCGTCTGCGTGAAGCAGCCCCGCTCCTCGAAAACTGGGTCCTGCGCAAGGTCTTCAATGGTATTGAGAGGGCCACTGATTATGCGGTGGGCTTGGGCCACATTCCATAGCTCCTGCTTGGTATGTTCCATGCACCACCCCAGGAAATACGCGTCAAACTCCTCTCGCAGCTCGGGATCGGTCGGCCCGTCGGTACCGTGCCAACGGGGGTCCTCCATGAAGTCCGGGTAGCCCAGCATGGCATGGAAGGACTGGAAGCGCCCTACAGGAGATGCGAAATCGTAGTATCCGTCTGCACAGGGATACACGCCTTGAGGATAGTGCGTCGTCCCCGGCACGGTGCGTTTGGTGAGGACACCTGCATATGCGTACCCCACCAAGGCGGGCATTCGCCGGTCCTGGCTGCCAGCCTGCGTCTCCATGATCGAAACGTCCACATGCTGGCCCACTCCTTGGTAGCGGGCAGCGAAAAACGCTCCCATCGTGGCCACGGCAGCTATGGCCCCTGCTTGGTACAGGCCCACTTTACCGCCCAGCTTCACCGGCTCACGATCTGGCAAGCCCGTGCTGAACATCTCCCCGCCCATGCCATAGAAGATGATTTCCGAGCCCTTGTAGTCGCGATAGGGTCCCGTCTGTCCAAAGTTGGATATTGAGGTCAGCACTATGTTGGGGTTGACTGACTTCAAAGACTCATAGTCCAAGCCAAGAGATGCCATCACACCGGGGCGAAAGCTCTCCACAACCAAGTCAACCTGCTCCACCAGCTTTCGGACGATCTCCCGTCCCCTCCGGTGCTTCAGGTTGAGTGTGATGCCCCTCTTGTTGGTATTGAGGTGCAGGAATATCCCGCTCTTTTCGGGATCTGGTCGGTCTTGGGGAAAGGGGCCAAGGCGTCGCGCAGGATCACCCTGCAAGGACTCCACCTTGATGACATCCGCCCCGTAGTCTGCCAGCAGCTTGGTGCAGTACGGGCCTGCGGTGTAGTGGGTGAAGTCCAGCACCCTGACATCGGCCAGAGCGGTCTCCATGAAAGGGCTACCGGATCATACCGTAGACGTGCTCTGGCCGGACAACCACCACGGCGCGACGCTCCTCGCGCATCACACGGTCGTATTCATCGTAGTCGGGGTGGTCGCCTCCACAGGCTTGGAAGGCTTCTCTCAGCATGATCCGCAACTCTTCGTGATCGGTGTTGTCCCACCCATGTATCTCGGCGTCGCCCTCCACTACCACGTAGCTGGACCAGTTGGGATTGAGCGTGAGCACAGTGCATCGAGGGTTGCGCTTCAGGTTTGCTATCTTGGCGCTATTGCCACGAGCCACAAAAGCTGCGCCGCCCCGGTAGGGGCCGCTGGCTAGGATGCTCATCTGCCCAGAGCCGCTTCGGCGAGTGGTGGTCACCACACCCCGGTGGAAGGTCTGCATGAAGCGTGCTGCTTCTTCGAATTCCATCTCTACTCCTTATGTCATGTCCGAGCGCACCCAAAGACACAGCGACTACAGGAAGTGCGGCAGAACCTCGTTCACCACTCGCTTGAACTGACCTTCCTGGTCCCAGGATGGCAGACGCAGGGTGATATCGGTGGCTCCCAAGTCGACGAACCCCTGGATGCGGTCTATGCATTGTTGAGGGCTCCCCAAGGCCACCCAGTTCTCGATCTGGGCTGGGGTGTAGTCGGTGGTGTAGTACAGGTCCAAGTACTTCTTTGACTCGTTGAAGGCTGCCTCCCTGTCCTCGTTCACGTTGATGTTGAAATACAGAACGCAAGGCAAGTCATCAAAGGAACGCCCGAATTCCCCAGCATAGGAGCAGATGCGCTCCCGTATGATCCCGAATTCTTCCTCCGAAGTGAACGTGGTCATCCAGCCGTCACTCATCCTGGCAACGCGCTTGAGGGCGCGCTCGATGATGTGGGGCTTGCCGGTGCGCAGGCGCGGGTTGCTGACAATCCAGATGGGCGGAGGCTGCTGCACAGGCTTGGGCTCGATGAAAGCCCCTTCCAGGTGGTGGAACTCCCCATCGTAGTCCACTGAATCCTCAGTCCACAGCCGGCGCAGGATCTCAATGCTCTCCTCCATGCGTCGTGACCGGTCCAGGGCCTTCATGCCCATGTTGCGGTACTCGATGCGGTGGTCCTGCTGGTCAAGGCTGCCGCCCATACAGGCAGCCATTATCATGCGCCCCTCGGATATCAGGTCGAGACTGGCCCACTGGTGCGCCATCACGATGGGGTTACGTGAGGGGAACGTGGCCATACAGGCAGGGCCGATCCTCACCTTGCTGGTGCGAGCTGCGATGGCCCCCATCAGGGTCATGGCCTCCAAGCGGGGCTTGGCCATAATGGAGTCGCCCACCCATACGTGCTCGAATACGCCAGCGCTCTCGGCCGCCTCGGCCATCTTGAGCAGTTCACTGGGCTGAGTCAGACCCAGCAACACTCCACGATTGGAAAGGGTCAGCCCGAACCGGACTTTCCGCGCCATGATCACCTCGCATCTAGCTACTGGCCGCTGCTATTCAGGTCTGCGACTATAGTTGACCAATGTTATCACATGCGCCTTTCAGCCAACGGCACTTACGCGATCCCACTCTCCTCCAGAAAGGCCATTAGCATCGCCTCCGTCTGTCGCTGGTACACAGGCCAGTAGGCGCGGAACTCGCGCAGATGCCTGTCAGCCTCTTCCTCCGCATCGAACCGCTCGCCCATCAGCCGGTAGTCGTCGAGCATCTCCCGGTTCCATACCTCCAACTCCTCAGGCGTGAGTTGAGGTTCGAACTGGAACCCATAGCTGTTGCCGTGGCGATAGGCCATCTCAATGCGCTGATAACCACCATCACGCAGCAGTATGTCGCCCTCGGCCAAAGCGCTACCGCCAGGCGGCACAGTGAAGCAATCGCCGTGGCATGTGGGAACCAGCGGTACTTCGAAGTTGCCGAAGACCGGGTCTACGCTGCCTTCATCCCGTACGTGTATCTTTCGCAGCCCGAATTGGAAGCCGCCAGTGGCCTCCACCACACCTCCCAAGGCCTTGGACAAGAGTTGGGCGCCGAGACAGACAGCGAAAACTGGAACACCCGCGCCATGGGTTTCCCCTAAGAACCGCTCTTCTGCACGCAGTGCCGGGTAGGGGTCGTTGGCCGACGCGGGGCCGCCCAGCACGATCAGCAGATCAACTTCGCTGGGATCCGGGAAGGGCAGCTGCGAGTCGTTCAAAGCGTCGCCATGCACTCCCAAACCCCTGAAGCTGAATCCCGCTGCCCGCAGCACCGCGCCAAAGTTGCTCCCCAACGTCTCGATTGGAGAGTTCTGCACCACAAGGGCCCGTTTCAAGGAGCCAGCCCCCCCTACTCCTGGAATATCGCCTCAGGGAGAAATGCCGAGACTACGAAGTTGGGAGTGTCCACCAAGTTGCTGATTTTCAGGTCGACAGCCACGCTACAGATTATGTAAGCCTGCTGCCGCGTAAAGCCCCGCTCCTGTAGCACGTCAATCATCTGGGCCAGAGCATTGTGGGCCGCCAAGTTGAGATCACCGTCCTCCTGGGTTCCGTCGTCTCGTATAGGCATGCCCATGGTGGCGACGAACTGCTGGGGCACGGCCCACACCGGATTGAGGAAGTAATCGCTGTGACTGAAGCGCGGGAACCGGATGTTGCGCTCGGCGGCCACACCTGCATGCACCCGGAAGCGCACCGCGACGGTAGCACCCATTTCGATGGCGGTGATACAGGCCTCTCCATCTCCTTGGGCAAAGTGTCCGTCACCAGCAGAGTATAGGCCGCCCTCCACAGCCACCGGCACGAATAACTTGGAGCGCTTGGTCAGCTGCTTCACGTCAGCATTCCCACAGTTCTCGCGAGGGGGCTGAGTCCGCAGCCCCTCCATGGCGGCAAGGCTGTTGCCTGGGACTGCACCGTCAGCCGTAGGTAACGACGCCTCACCACCCCGTCCCACCAAGTCCGCCTCACGCTGGTTCCACTGGCGCACCTGCTCAGCCGAGGGAGCCACACCAGCGGTCCCCATGAAGGGGCCACCTGGTATACGCACACCCGGCACCTGCGGTGATGTGGCCCAGCCATCCTTGATTTCCCAGTGGGCTAGAAAGGTCTCTTCAAACAGAGTCCTCAGGTAACCACGCCCCGGCGTGAAACGGGTAAACCCGTAGGGTTGGGGCAGAATATCGAGGTATTCGATCTCCAGCAGGTCGCCGGGCTTGGCTCCCTTCACGTACACCGGCCCAGTCAGCGGATGCACCGCACCCCTGTCCATGGTGGCCATGTCCTCGATAGTGCTGTCCCAGGTTGTCTGGCCGTCGGAGGCGTCCCGTGTCTCCAGCACCACCTCCTCACCCTCTTCCACTTCCACCACGGGCGTCAGGTCATAGTGCCAGCGGTTGTGCCCCTTCTGCGGCTCGTCCTTCAGCCTCTTGGAGCGGTCAATCTCAATGCTCTGCATGGGACGCCTCCTTTTCGTAAGAAGCCGGTCATTGGAGAGAAGGTAAGCGGTGACAGGCCATGCGTTAGACTGCCGGCGCCAGACTAACGCCCAACGCCGCCTCACACCAAGCCGCCACCGCAAACATCCTCTCCTCCTCCAGCGAACCCGTCGCCAGCGTCACCCCCAAGGGCAGTCCGTTGGCGCTTAGACCAGACGGTATGCCGATGGTAGGCATACCAGCGAAGGTCCAAGGCACCTGCAACGCAGGATCGCCTGTGGTGGAGGTATCGGGCGCTTCCGACGGAGCGGTGGGCACGATCAGGGCGTCATAGCGTCCTGCCACATCATTCAATTCTCGCGACACCTCGCGTCGCAAGCGCGAAGCCTGCAGGTAGCGCACACCCGGCGTGAGCATGCCCATCTCGATGTTGGCCCGTATCTGGGGGCTGTAATCATCCTTGCGCTGGCGGAAGACCTCTTCGTGATAGGCAGCGCACTCAGTGTTGCTCAGCACACGATGGGCCCCGGCAACGTACTCAAAACTCGGCGGCGCCGCCACTTCCTCGATGGTAGCGCCTGCAGAGGCCAACTTCTGCACTGCCGCATCAGTGTGTGCCCGCACCTCATCATCGCACCGGTCATAGAAATACTGGCGCATCAGACCCAGCCTTGGCGGCGACTGCTGGCGCCCTAAAGCTCCCGTGTAATCGCCCACCGGAGCGCGTGACGAACTGGGGTCGTCCTCATCATATCCAGCCAGCACACCCAGCATCAGTGCAGCATCGCGCACCGTGCGTACCAAAACGCCTACATGGTCCAGCGACCACGCCACAGGAATCACACCCGCACGGCTGATGCGTCCATAGGTCGCCTTCAACCCCACAATCCCGTTGTATGCGGCCGGACGCACAGTGGAGCCTGCGGTCTGTGAACCCAAGGCCACCGCGCACATGCGCGACGCCACGGCCACACAGGACCCACTGCTGGAACCGCCCGCCGTGTGGTCCGGGTGGTAGGGGTTCACCGCGATGGAGGGGTCGGAGGTGGCAAACTCGGTGGTCATCGCTTTGCCCAAAACGATGGCCCCCGCCTCTTTCATCTTGCGCACGCTGGTAGCGTCGAAACTGGGCACGAAGTCCGCATACACCTTGGAGTTGGCCGTGGTCTTCATACCAGCGGTGTAGTAGATGTCCTTCAGGCCCACAGGGACCCCGTGCATCGGCCCCAATATGCGCCCCTGGGCCACCTGCTCCTCCCGCTCTTGGGCGGCCCCAAGCACATCCTCGCGGTCTATGGTGATCCAAGCGTTGAGACGCTCCAGCGAGTCGATACGCTCCAGCAACGATTGCGCCAGGGCTACTGGCGACAAGCTGCCATTCCGCACCTGCTCTGCTGCTTCTGACACATTCATTTCAAAGGGTTCAGACAACGGTCACCCCCACCGTCAGCATTTGCCCGCCATTATAGCTGGCTACCAGTGCCAGTCATACCTCCGCCTTGCCTCCATACCCAGCTAGGGGTATTCTTGGAACGTACCTGCAAACGAGGGAGACGGGCCTTGAGAATCGTCAGGCTCTATACAGGCAGCGACGGAGAAAGCCACTTGGAGGAGTTGGACCCAAACCTTGCGCCCGACTTCCAGTCGCCTCGGGTAGCCACCAAGGTCTCGCTGACTCGTATGCCGAAAGACCGCTATCTGGACTTCCATCCTGCACCCGAGCGCCGCTGGTCGGTGAACGTCTCTGGCGAGATCGAGATCGGCTTGGGCGACGGCAGCGTACACCGTTTCGGTCCTGGTGACCTGCGACTGATGGAGGACACCACCGGCCGGGGCCACACCACCCGCGCCCTGCAGGACGTGGCATGGCTCATGGTGACGGTGGACCCGGAACTGACCATCGACGGCCCTGAACGACTGGCCTGAGAACGACAACCTCAACCACAGAAAAGGAGAACCGCGTGGGCATTTACCGCATGTACACAGGCGACGACAACGAGACCCACATCGAGGAGCTGCCCCTGGACTCCCATCCAGAGCTGAATGAACTGCAGAGCGTGAAGGGCATGGTCATCCAGCGCACCGAGGGCGGGCGCTTTCTCGACTGGCACCCCGCGCCTAACAAGCGCTGGCTGATAATCCTGTCCGGCGAGATGGAGATAGGCTTGGGCGACGGAACCACGCACCGGTTTCATGCAGGCGACATACGCCTCATCGAGGACGTCACCGGACGAGGCCATACCACCCGCTACGTCACCGAGAACATCTCGGCTGTCATGCAGCTGCCAGACTAGAGGGCCTCGAACCCACCCCCTTCAACCGGTGAGAACCGAAAAAACCATCAATACGAACCAAAACTTGGGAGGATAACTTGGGCATTTACAGGTGTTACAGCGGGGACGACGGCGAGAGCCATCTGGAGCAGTTGGACTTCGACAGCAATGCTGCTCTCCAAGAGTTGCATAAGTCCGAGGGCCTGCAGTTCCGGCGACCGGGGGTTGGCGGGCCTACACCCGGCATCGTCAACGATGACGATGGCTTCCACTGCGCTCCGACCCCCCGCTGGACCGTCATCCTTCAGGGCGAGTGCGTCGTCGGTCTGGGCGACGGCAGCCAGCACACCTTCGGCACCGGCGACACCATCCTCTTTGAGGACCTCACCGGCCACGGCCACCAGTCCACTTGGCACGACGTCATCATCGCGGTGAACGTCCTGGACCACTAGCCACCCATCTCGACAGGCAAACCGTGGGCCACCGGCATGGTGGCCCGCAATCGTACGGGCAGCCTTGGCGGCCGCCCAATTCGGGAGGATGATTTGGGCATCTACCGCACCTATGCCGGCGACGACGGCGAGAGCCACATCGAAGAACTGGATGCCATGCAGCACCCCCTGCTGGCAGATTTGCAGCAACTGCAAGGCCTGCGCCTCAGGCAGCCTGCACAACAGCAGTACCCGCCCAATGATCCCCGCGCCTTCCACAACGCCCCGCAACGCCAGTGGGTGGCTATCGTGCAGGGCCGCGCGACAGTCGGCCTAGGTGACGGCAGCACCCACGACTTCCAGACGGGAGACATGGTCCTCTTCGAGGACGTCACCGGCCACGGCCACACCATCAACTGGCCCGAGCCGTCCATCCTTTGCGTCATGCCCCTGCTTAACCAATAGGGCTATAGGAGGATAGCGTGGGAAACTACCGCGTCTACGCTGGTGACGACGGCCAGAGCCATATAGCAGAGTTCAACCTCGCCGACCGCCCAGACCTCACCAACAATAACCAGATCCGCGGACTCCAAATTCGTCCGCCCACCGCCCGCTCCGCTCAGGAAGCAGCCGACCTAGCCAACTTCCACAACGCCCCCAACCGCCGCCTTGCCACCTGGCTCGCCGGCCACACCGATGTCGGCCTAGGCGATGGCACCACCCACCGCTTCGGCCCCGGCGACCTCGTAATCTTCGAAGACACCACCGGCCAAGGCCACACCACCCGCGTCTCCGACGACACCATCACGGTGTTTATCCTGCTCCCGGATTAGTGGCAGTTAACAACCGGCTCCAATTGACGCTAGCATTCGGCGCACCCTCATGGGTTCAGAAAATACTTGCGCCGAACCAGTTCGTTTATCGTTCGCCGAAGGTCTGTCAGTAGGTTCTCGTCAATCGTGTCGGTCCACCAATGAGCGATGTCGTCTCTGTAATCGGTTAGCTCCCGTAGAGTCCTATTGCCCCCTACAACGTCCAAACCATACTTGATAGTGTTTCTCGGGCAGCTGAGATGTTTGGGGCCAGCATCTGCCAACGACTCCCATAACCGCAAGTACTGTAGCCGTTCGTAGGAATTATCCTTGTAGTCATCGTTGTACATTGATCTGAATAGCAGCGCCATGTGAGGAACGCCGACATCCTGTTCCATACCTGTAATAGCCCTTCGCACCTCAGAAACTCTGCTTCTGTACTCGGAGGTGCTCATCGGCCTTGCTATCCTCACCCTCGCGGATCCTGAAACGCGGCTCATAGTGACGAACCGACCATCGTCCGTGACCAGACAATCCTGATCCAAGTATTTGCGAATTGGTTCCGGCGTCTGCTGCCCAGCTCGGACGCCTGCGAGGACCATGTCTACGAATATCTGGTTGTCGGGTATGTCGGGCCATGCACCATCAGTGGTAGCACAAGCAATTATGACTTTCTCACCCTCCCTGCCGCCGACGATCATGGGCTCCTGTGCACCATCTCTTACCATTACCTCACTCGATATGCAGCATTCACCTTTGACCATTTCTACTGGAGCCAATTGCTCAAATTCTTCGATTACCAGAAACACTGGCACTCGGTTCGCCTGTTGTGCCCTGACTTTCTCATAGGTTTCACCTACCACAGACCGCAAACTAGGGCTGATAGCGTAGTGTGTGCTGGACGTTGAGCTCTCGAAGTAGTCCGGCAAATCTGAAGCGACGCACGCCTGAACCGAAGGCGAGGTATGAATCTCGTGATGGGGTTCATCCGCATCCAGATGAAGGTCATCGCTTGGGAACTCAAAAATCTGCGTGCGGCAATACCCATTTATTACACAAGGGAACTCCTCACCTGCTATCCCGTCGTACATAGCCCGCGCCCCTGCTAGCGTAACGTGCGTCTCGGGAGAACGGGGTTGTAGGGATTTCTGACGATCAGCTACAGTTCGGTTTCGCCCTTTTAGGTGCTTTTTTCTGGGCATGTGAAATCCTTCCTTGGGCTAGCGATCTTGGTTTTGTCATACGCATCGAACGAATCGGGCACCGCTGGCGACTAACTCACCCCAACAACGGCACCACCTCCCCCTTCAACCTCTCCAACTGCCCCACATCCGGCCTCGGGAACCCTACCAACACCAGGTTAACCCCGGCCTCTACATACGTATTAATGTACGCAGCGCACTCTTCCGGCGCACCCATGGCGCAAAGGCCATCCACGTCGTATTGCGGCCCGTAGTAGCCTGTAAGCCTCTCGAACAGGCCCTCCCGTGCCCGCTCCCGGTTCTCATCTATCCCCGTGTAGATGATCTTCCCCAAGGGCCGATCTCCCCAATCGCGGCCTGCCTCAGCAGCATAGCCGACGATGGCATCGCAACGCTGGCGCATCTCCTCGGGAGAGCCCGCCCCACCGTTGATCCACCCATCCGACTGCACACCTGCCCGGCGCATGGCAGCATCAGAAGCCCCCGCCAACAGCAGAGGCACCCCTCCAGCCTGCACCGGCCGCATCGCCAGCGACACGTTCTCCAGCTGGAAATGCCTGCCGTGGTGCGTAACGCTATCCTCGCTCCACAAGCGAGGCAGCAGGTCCAGCGTCTCCTCATACCGGCCCATCCGCCTCCCAAAGGGGATATCCATGGCCTCAAACTCTTCCGGCCGGCCTCCCAGCGAGAGCCCCAGATTCATGCGTCCACCCGACAGGTAGTCCACATTCGCCACGTCATTCGCCAAGCTGATGGGGTGACGCAGCGAGGCCAGCACCACCGCCGTCCCCAACTGGATCCGCGACGTCACCACAGCGGCAGCCGCCAGCATCGTGAAAGGCTGTACCACCCGGATGCGGTGCAACACCCGCTCCGTAGCCCACAGCGAGTGGAACCCCATCTCATCAGCGGCCTTGAAGAAATCGGTGTACTCTCCGGGACTGGGCATATCGCCCACAGAAGGCCCAGGAATCAGAATGCCAATGTTCGGAGCAGCCATGTCATCCTCCATGGAGCACTAGATTGACGCCATTATACTTCCGTAGCCAGGAGCAGCAGGCGAGAGTGGACCCTGGCCCACCTTCCAGAAAACGACGCGACCCGCCCGGCTGCCTTATAATGCACGGGCCGTGTCCAACGGCGACCATCATGTAGCTAGCACCAATAAAAGGAGAACCACTTATGGCCAGCGCGGGAAAGATCACCGGAAGTCATCTCATCGCTCAAGCCCTCAAACTCGAGGGCGTCCACAACATCTTCACCCTTGCTGGCGACCATGTCCTTCCCGTTCTCGACGTGATGAGCGACCTCGACTTCCGCTTCATCGACACCCGCCACGAGCAGGCCGCCGTCCACATGGCCGACGCTTGGGGACGCATCACCCGCCAGCCCGGCGTATGCATGTACACCACTCCCGGCTTCGCCAACGCCATCCCCGGTCTCGCCAACGCCATGCACAGCGAGAGCCCTGTCATCTCCATCGCCGGCTCCGCTGAGTTCAGCCAGCTTGGCAAGGGCGCCATGCAGGAAATCCCCCAAGTGGAGATGGCCGCCCCCGTCACCAAGGCCTCATGGATGGTGCAGGACGCCCGCCGCATCCCCGAGTTCATCGCCCGCGCCATGCGCACCGCCTACAGCGGCCGCCGCGGGCCCGTCCACCTCACCATCCCCATGGACATCCAGGAGCAGGAGGTCGACGAGGAGGACATCACTGTCTACAACCCCCGCGAATACCGCGCCGACGAGGACGTATACGCCAACCCCGAAATGGTCCGCCGCGCCATCGGCCTCCTCCGTCAAGCCCAGCGCCCCCTCGTCGTCGCCTCCGGCCCTGCCACCCACCGTGGCTCCGGCGCCTACCTCGAGAAGTTCATCGAGACCACCCGTCTGCCTCTAATGACCGAGGAGCACGCCCGCGGACTCGTCTCCGACGACCACCCCTACTGCTATGGCTTCTTCGACCTCGGCCTCAACCAAGCAGCCCGCCTCCTCCGCGAGGCCGATGTCATCATGTTTCTAGGACGCAAGCAGGACTACAGCATCCGCTACGCCCAAGCACCCACCATCGCGGCCGATGCCTCCATCATCCAGGTCGATCCCTCAGCCGCCGAGATCGGCCGCAACCGTGGCGTTGCCGTCGGCATCGTCGGAGACATACCCAGCGTCGTCGACCAGATGACCGAGGAGGCCTCCAAACACACTTGGACCGACCTCCCTTGGCTCGGCCGGCTCAAGGAAGCCCAGGAAGCCCAAGCCGAGCGCGTCAACAGCGCGGCCGTGGCCGGTCCTCCCATGCACGCCACCTACGTCCACAAGACCGTCGCCCCCATGCTCAGCCCAGACGACATCCTCGTCTTCGATGGCGGCGACTTCTGCCACTGGGGCCGTGCCTTCCATCCTGCCCGCCGCGACTCCGGCTGGCTCTACATCCCATCCCTCGGCATGCTCGGCTCCGCCATCCCCACCGCCTTCGCCGCCACCGTTGCCTTCCCCAATAGCCGGGTAGTCTGCTTCAACGGCGACGGCTCCTTCGGCTTCAACGCCATGGAAATCGACACCGCCGTCCGCCACAACCTGCCCGCCAAGATCATCCTCGGCAACGACGCCGCATGGGGCATCGACCGCCAGATCCAGATCGGCCTCTACGGCCGCCCCGTGGCCACCGACCTCCTCCAGCAGCGCTACGACCTCGTAGCCCAAGGCCTAGGCGCCCACAGCGAACTCGTCGCCAGCCCCGAAGAATTGGTGCCAGCCGTGCAGCGCGCCTTCGACGCCCCCGGTCCAGCCCTAGTCAACGTGCTCGTGGACCGCGCCATCAGCCCGCGGGCCGAGGCAGCGATTAATCGCCGTAGGACTGAGTAGCCTGCCCAACGCAACGACAATCGGTGTCACCGAAGACACCCTCACCGCTGAGTTATCGGACGGAAGGACTATCTCCGTTCCGTTGGCTTGGTACCCCCGTCTCGCTTATGCGACCTCTCCGGAGAGAAGCGACTGGGAACTTATTGGCGGCGGGCAAGGGATCCATTGGCCCGACCTCGACGAGGACATCAGCATAGAAGGCCTGCTGGCGGGACGAAAGTCAGGCGAAAGCCACCGCTCCTTCCAGAAATGGCTCCAGGCAAAAAGACAGGAACGAGGACTCACATTGTACGAACTCGCTGCCTACGAAGAGGAACGGCGCTCTACTGGCCATTAGGGCACAACAACACCTCACCCCCACGGCAACCCTCACGACCTGCAGGCTGTAGTTGCCCATGGCAGTGGACACCATCCGCACCGGGTAAATAGGGTTCCCTCACCCCTCCCCTACCACCTGATTCCTCAACACCCCAATCCCACTGATCTCTACCTCAATCACATCACCCGCCACCATGTCCCCGTCCGCGCCCTGCGTCCCCATCCAGATCACATCCCCAGGGCTCAACGTCATGTACTTCGTCAGCTCCTGAATCCACGTCGCCACGTCCCATATCTGCTCGCTGGTGGAGAAGTCCTGTGTCACCTCACCGTTGTGACGCACGATGATTCGTAGGTCGGTAGGATCGAGGCCCGTGGCAATCCAAGGGCCTAAGGGCTTGAAGGTGTCCGCGTTCTTGCAACGCCATAGCGTTCGGTCAGTCTGCTGCCATACCCGCTGGCTGATGTCGTTGCCGATGGTGTAGCCGAACACGTAGTCTAGGGCTTCCTCCTTGGAGACCTTCTTGGCCTGCTTGCCTATGACTACCGCTAGCTGCCCTTCAGGCTGTACTGCACCGGAGCAGTCCTTGGGTATCACGATGTCATCGCCTTGGCCGATGAGGGCGTTGACAGCCCGCTGGTTGGGCGAAGGGGCGGTGGGGTACGTCGGGGGCTGGCCGCGACGGGCGGCCATTGCCTCGATGTGCCCACGGTGGTTTGGGCCAGCGGCCCAGAAGTTGGATGGCACCACCGGCGGCAGTAGTTTTATCGAGTCCAAGGGATGACGCGGGCCTGTCAGCGTGTACGAATCGAAGGGACTCCCCGACACCTCGGCAACTTCGTCGTCCTCGACGAGGCCGTAGGCGGTGGTGGAACCCAGTCGGAAGCGGCACCACTTCTCGCTCATCGGTTACTCCTCCCGCACTACAGGATTCCGCAGTATCCCGATGTTGGAGATTTCCACCTCCACCACATCCCCACCTTTGATGTTCTCCGGAATGCCGTCGGTGCCCAGCCACATTATGTCGCCGGCCTCGATGGTGTTGTATTTGCTGACCTCGCTGATGAAGGTGGGTGCGTCGAAGATCATGTTGCCGGTGTCGAAGTCCTCCGTTACCCGCCCGTTGACCCGCACGGTGGTCCGCAGTTGGTCCGGCGCCAGCCCTGTGACAATCCACGGGCCCATGGGCTTGAAGGTGTCTGCATTCTTGGCACGCCACAGGGTGCGGTCGTTGCGCTGCCACACGCGTTCGCTGATGTCGTTGCCGATGGTCCAGCCGAAGACGTAGTCCAAGGCCTCTGATGGCGACACGTTACGGCACTTCTTGCCGAACACTGCCACCAGCTCTCCTTCGTATTGCACCTCGTCGTGGGCATCCTTGGGTATGACGATAGTCTCGCCTTGGGCAATCAGCGCATTGTTGGCCCTGTAGCCGATGTCCGCGCGTGGCGGGAAGGACGGTTCGCGGTTCAGCAGGGCGGCCATCTTCAGGACGTGGTCCCGGTAGTTGACGCCGGCGCAGTAGAAGGTCTCCGGTATCACCGGCACCAGCAGCTTCACGTCGCTCAGGTTGTGGGTCTTGCCTGTACGGGCATGCTCCTCCCAGGGTATGCCCGACACCTCGATGACCGTCTCGTCCTCTACGATGCCGTAGGAAATCGTCTCTCCTGCTTGGAAGCGACACCAGATCATGGTTCCTCCTTGTTACTACTACGAGTTATGTTGCGGAATTGCTGCTTAGCGCGGGAACATTGTCGTAGCTGGGCGTGGTCTTTGTTCCCATTTTCGTAGCTGCGTGGGAAGAAGATCGTATCTGGAAAATTTTTCTTGGCTAAATTTGTTCCCATTGTTCCCATGGCGTAGCTGGGTTGTAGCTGTGACATGTTCCCACGTTTTGTTCCCATCGTTCCCATTTGCCGAAGTTTCGGGCCGAAGCCCCCATCGCTCTCGCTCTGCCTCAGATACGTTGCTGGATACAGCCATTCCTCGCATTCTGGCATCGGCCCTGCCGGGGGGTCAAGCTGAAAATGTCACGGCATGGAGCCAGGCAACACTGACATTTTCGGCTTGCCCGCCTGCCCTCCCGCTGATACGCTGGACTGAGCCTAGCTGGTATCACTACACCCTATCAGGAGAACGGCCCTGTGGAGACCCTGCGAGAGACTTCCAGAAGACTTGCCTACGAGGCCCCAGAGGGGCCAGCAGGCCTTTCCAGCTATGGTCCAGCTACGACGATTGCAGAATTGCAGGCTAGCCAGCTACGAAAACATTCGTCACAGATACGGACCGCCTGCAACGCCAGATACGAAAAGGTTGCGCCGGCTGCAACGCCCCAGCTACAAACGCACCATGTCATCGCAGGTTTGTCTGCACTCAACGGCTTTCAGGCCGCACGGCAACTGCCATATACCCAGCGTGACCGCACTATGATTCACCGGACCAGATGCAACTGAATGGAAGAACAACTACTGACAGGCACACGGGTCCTCGACCTGAGCCAGAACATCGCCGGACCCTACATGACTCGTCTGATGGCTGGCATGGGCGCGGACGTCATCAAGGTGGAACCACCCACCGGCGATCCCTCCCGCCGTGCCGGGCCCTTCCCTGAGAACATCCCCCACCGCGAGAAGAGCGCCCTCTACCTCTACCTCAACACCTCCAAGCGCGGCACCACCCTCGACTTCTCGACTGCCACGGGCCATGACCTGCTGCTACGCCTCGTCCAGAGCACCGACCTCGTGGTGGAGAGCTTCCGTCCAGGCACTCTCGATGACGCTGGCCTCGGCTACCAAGCCCTCTCCCAGACCAACCCCGGCGTCGTTCTCACCTCCATCACTCCCTTCGGCCAGAACGGCCCCTACAGCCAGCTTCCCGCCGAGGAGCTCACCCTCTATGCCATGTCCGGTCTCATGTACCTCACCGGCGAGCCCGACGAGGAACCCCTGAAGGAAGGCCCAGCCGTGACCCAGTACGGCGCAGGCCAGATGGCCTTGGTCGGGACTCTGGCTGCTCTCTGGCAGGCGGAGATGACCGGCGAGGGGCAGCACGTTGACGTATCCATGGCGGAGAACAACACCGCCATCCTTGAGAATGCCGTGGCCGCCTACAGCTACACTGGCCGGGTGGTGCCCCGTACTGGCAACCGGGGCTACGGCCGCGCAGCCTGGGGCATCTATCCCTGCCGCGATGGCTACGTCGGCGTCATCGCCGGCCCCGACCGCCGCTGGCCTGCCATGGTCGATCTAACCGGCATCCCTGAACTTGGCGACCCCCGCTTCGCCAGCCGCCGCGGTCGCCTCGACTACGCCGACGAGATCGATGCCTACCTCATGCCTTGGATGCTGGACCACGATAAGGAGGACATCTTCACCCGCGCCCAGGAACTCGGCCTCGCCTTCTCCTACGTAGCCACTCCCCAAGACCTGCTCCACAACGTGCAACTGGAATCACGAGACTACTTGAGCAAGGCCGACCATCCTGAGGCGGGGACTTATACATACCCCGGCCCGCCCTTCCGAGTCAGCGAGTCCTCGTGGGAACTGCGCCCCGCTCCGGTGCTGGGGCAGCACAACCGCGAGGTGTTCTGCGAAAGCTTGGGTCTCTCCAACGCCGAACTTGTGCAACTACGCGCCACCGGGGTGATATAGCTTGGCAACCACCTCAAACGGCAGGCAATTGCCCTCACCCTTGGAAGGCATCCGCGTCCTCGATCTGTCAGTGATATGGGCGGGACCGTATTGCACCCGGTTGCTTGCAGACCTAGGTGCTGAGGTTATCAAGGTCGAGGCCCTCAGCTTCTACGACATCCAGCGCGGGCCCGTCGCTCCGACCCGTGGGCACATCAACCTCAACTACCCCGACGGCGACCCCGGGGACGAGCCTTGGAACCGCAGTGCGTGGTTCAACACCCTCCACATCAACAAGATGGACGTGACCCTCGACTTAGTGGAGGAGCCAGGACGAGACCTGCTGCTCCGCTTGGCATCTATCAGCGATGTGGTCATCGAAAACTTCCGATACGGCATCCGCGAGCGGAGATTAGGCCTCAGCTATGAGAAGCTCCGTGAAGCCCAGCCTGATATCATCCTCGTTTCCATGCCCGCTTTCGGAAACTCCGGCCCGTGGCGCGGCTACGCCCAGTACGGCATCGGCCAGGAGATGCTGGCTGGCTTCCCCTCCATGACAGGCCACTCACCGGACCAGCCAGCTAAATCGGGCATCAACCACGGCGACCCCATTACCGGCACACATGCCGCCAGTGCCATACTGGCTGCCCTGCTGCGCCGCCGTCGCACCGGTAAAGGGGCCTTCATAGACCTCTCCCAGCAGGAGTCAACTATTAATTTCATGGGTGAGCACCTGCTGGGATACCAGATGACCGGCGAGAACCCCCAGCCCGCTGGCAACAGCCATCCCGTCATGTCACCCCACGGCGTTTTCCCCTGCAAAGGCGAGGACCGCTGGATTGCCATCGCTGTATCCAGTGACGGCCAATGGCAGGCTCTCTGCAACTGCATGGGCCAGCCCGACCTAGCCCAGCATCCCGACTATGCCGATATACCCAGCCGTTGGGATAAACGCGAAACCCTCGCCAAGATCATCAGCACGTGGACCGGCCAGCAAGACGCACAGGATATCGCGACTCGCCTTCAAAGCGCAGGTGTCCCTGCCTCACCGGTCAACTCTCCAAGAGAACTCCTCGAAGACCCCCACTACCAAGCACGCGGCTTCTTTGAGACCGTTGACCACCCATCCACTGGCCCGCGCGACTACCCAGGCTTCCCCTTCCGTCTCTCCAAGAGCGCCATGGAAGTCCGTCGCCCAGCCCCCACCCTCGGCCAGCACAACCGGGACATTCTGGGCAGCCTGCTAGGGCTGTCCGACCAAGCCCTGAGAAACTTGGAAGACACAGGTATAATCGGCACCAAACCCTACGAGACCGAAAGGTCCCGTTCACTGGGTTAGACAAAGCTAGGAGCGTCATGTCCACCGTAACTTATGAAATCAAGAACAAGATCGGTTACATCACCCTCAACCGCCCGGACAAGCTCAACGCCATCAACGTGGAGATGCGCCAGGAGCTTGGGGCCGTCTTCGACGACGTGCGGGACAACCCCGATGTCTGGCTGGCCATAATCACCGGCAACGGCCGGGCATTCTGCACCGGCCACGACCTGACGGACATGGCGGAAGGGGCTCACGTGAAGCCCACCAGCGATGAGCTATATCTCATGGAGTCCCGCATCTGGAAGCCGATTCTAGCGGCCGTGAACGGCGTCTGCCTTGCCCAAGGCTGTGGACTAGCTCTCAGCGCCGACCTGCGGGTCGCATCCAATGAGGCCCGCTTCGGCTGGCCTCAAGCCAAACGGGGCATCTCCTCTGTCAGCGGGCCAACTCTGTTGGCGCACCGTGTTCCCCAAGGCATCGCTTTGGAGCTTCTGTTCACCGGGCGCTTTCTCTCCGCTGAGGAGGCGATGGGTCTGGGGCTGGTGAACCGTTTGGTGGCACCGGACAAGGTCATGGAAGAGACCGAGGCGCTGGCACAAGAGATACTGGCCAACGCTCCGTTGGCAGTGCGCACTATGAAGGAGGTCACCATCCGTGGCTTGGAGATGACCATGGAGGAGCGCCTGAAGTACGCGGCGGAGCACACCAGCAGCATTCGTGAGACCGCCGACGCCCAGGAGGGACTGGCGGCCTTTCGTGAGAAGCGGGCGCCTGTCTGGAGGGCCGAGTAGGAACGTCATGGCCACTCAGGGCAAGCTTCAAGGCCGCACGGCCCTCATCACCGGCAGCAGTCGCAATATTGGCCGCGCCATCGCCGTGACCTTTGCCCGCGAAGGGGCGAATCTCATGCTGAACACCCGCGCCAATGCCGAAGAGCTTGAGGACGCCGCTGCGGAGTGTCGTTCCCATGGTGTGAAGGTTGCCACCTGCCTTGCAGATGTTTCGCAACATGATGACGCTGAGCGGCTGGTAGCAGAAGGCTTGGAACAGATGGGGCAGGTCGACATCCTGCTGCACAACGCAGCCATCCGCCCTCACCGCCCTGTTATCGAAGTGCCAGTAGAAGAGTGGCGTCAGGTAATGGCAGTGAACCTCGACGCCTGCTTCTATCTGTGCCAAGCCGCCGTACCCAGCATGATGGAGCGCAGGCAGGGCAGCATCATCGCCTTGGGCGGTCAGGCCAACATGGCAGGTCGCATCGGCACAGGAAGCGTCACGGCCTCCAAGATGGGCCTCCAGGGCCTGATGCGTGTGCTGGCCATGGAGCTTGCCCCTTACGGAATCCGGGCCAACATGGTAATGCCGGGGGCCATCGACACCGAGCGTCGTAGTCCCGAGTGGTACCCCGAACGCCTGCCCACCGTCAGCGACACCCCCGGTCAGCCTCCCATTCCCCTAGGCCGCGAAGGCACCCCTCAAGACGTGGCCAACGCCTGCCTGTTCCTAGCCTCCGACGACTCCGCATACACCACAGGTGACCGCATACTTGTGATGGGTGGACGCTACGTAGGCTGAGAAGCATCACACAATTCTGCCCAGAAACTTCTAAGCGTTCTGAGCACCTCCATGAGGCACTGGTTGCTCGACGAAACAGGTGCGTCCTTCTCTTGACCCCTGATACCAACTGCCATATAACATTGCCATCCGATGTAGTTTTAGCTCCGGGGAAAAGGAGAGGGCGACAAGGAACGATTCATCACGTAGTGCCATCGAACGGCGCTCCTGGAGGAATACGGGATGCGAGTAGCTGGACTGGTTGTGGGCATCATAGGATCTATACTAGTGATTGCGGCAGCGGGGTACACTATTGTCGGCGGTTATGTTTTAGAGGACTTCGGCTATTACGATGCCAACAAGTTCCTCACCATGGGTGTAATAGGCGTGATTGGCGGAATATTGGGCATCGTCGGCGGTTCACTGGCGATCGGACAACCCATAGCGGCGTCGATACTGCTGGCAGTGGCATCGATATTGACCATCGTCATCACAGCCACAGTCCTCAAAGAAGAAAGCGTTCTACTTCTTCCCGGAGTGCTAGGTCTGGTGATGCTCCTATTGAGCACGGCTCTCGCAATCTTCGGGATATTCGAAAAGGCCCGCAAAGCGTCTTAGCCAAGTGAAGTTTCACTGGACAATCACTTGGGAGTCCGTCTTCGAAACTTCACCTGACACCTTTATCGAGAGGAGTTCAGCATGAGAAAGGCTGCTCTAATCTTCGGTGGCGTAGGTGCCTTGGCCCTTTTCATCGGGGCAATACTCGCCTTCCTGATTGGTTTGAGCGCGGTGGTCGACAGTCCAGGCTACGTCGACTTTTCCGGTGATCTCCTGCAGGGAATGGGCGGAGCGGGCACCAGCTATTCTGTCAGTCAAGTCGCCCCTTCCGACAGAGAAATCGAGAGGGCCCTGAGCGAAGCCTTCGACAGCTTGGCGAGCGGGGATTTTGACAGACTGCAGGACCTCGACAGAGAGTTCTCCTCCCAGCGGCTTGTCATCTCTGGAGAGGGGTCGCTGTATAGGCTCTTGGCCATGGGGATAATCTCTTTCGTAGCCACCATCGCTGGCATCGTTGGGATTGCCCTTGCCATGTCCAAGCCGAAGGCCGCTATGTGGCTGATGGGTTCGGCCTCAGCCACCGCCGTGCTATCCATCGCCGTTGCATTTCACACCGCGCCTGGCCTTATCATCCTGGGAACGTTCGCGATGGTCCTCTTCCTATGGGGGGCTGCCTTGGAGTACGTTGAGAGTACCCAACAGGCCCCCAGTGCAGGGACGCCTCCAGCCAACGCGAGCGAAGTGGGTGGCGGTGAGGACGCCGCCGAGGGAGAAGCGGCCCCAGCCTGAACTACGTCGGTTACGGATAGGCGCTGAGCTGGCTAATGGTATCCCACACCAAGGCAGCCGCCCCCAACATCACGATGTCGTCACCCAGGGGGCTAACAGCCACCTTGAAGCTCTCCCGGAAATGGGAATTCATGGCGTGTTCCGCCACATGGGCTTCCACAACGGGAGCCAGCACGGGCCATTGCTGCGACACCGAACCGCCCAACACGATGAGGTCTGGGTCCAACAATTGAAGCACGTTGAGCAGCCCGACACCCAAGCCGCGGGCAGCTTTGCCCACGATGTCCTGGGCCAGCCGGTCTTGGCGCGCGGCGGCGTTGAACACATCAACCGTATCAATGGCATCCATGGACGAGACCTCAGCGGCTAGCAGAGACGCTTCCCCTCTTGCGACCCGAGCCCGTGCTTGCCGGGCGATGCCCGTGCCCGAAGCCACAGCCTCAAGGCACCCTCTGCTGCCACAACCACATTCCGGCCCGTTGCTTTCCACTCGCGTGTGCCCAATCTCGCCGGCGAATCCCGATGCCCCTTGGAGAAGCTGCCCGTCCACCACGATGCCCCCGCCGATGCCCGTGCTCAGGGTGATATAAACCAGAGTATGGCAGCCCTGACCCGCACCATAGTGATACTCACCCAGAGCGGCTAAGGTGGCGTCATTACCCACCAGCACAGGGGCGCCCATCGAGTCGCCCCAGCGCTGAGTCAGCGAAACGCCATCCATCTCCATCAGGTTCGGGGGAGCGAAGAGGACGCCGGTTCGCGGGTCCAGCGGCCCAGCCATGCCCAGAGCAATGCCCCGTATGCTGCTTGGAGCAGCGATATCACATGCTTGGCCCACCGATTGGGCGAGTTGCTCTATCAAGGCTTCGGTGCCCTGGTCCCTGAGGGTAGCTACCCGGTTGCGCCACAACACTTTGCCGAACTCGTCCACCACCGCAGCGCGGGTCCAGGTGCCCCCAACATCCAAGGCGACAGCCACTTCATTCTGCTCTACAGGTCGCATCACGAGTCCAGCAACTCCTCAAGCTGTTGGCGCAGCAGTTCAGGGGAAGTGGGGCCGATCAACTTGCGAGCTATCTTGCCTTCCCGGTCGATGAAGAACTTCTCTGGCGTGGCCACCACTCCATATTCGATAGCCACCGTACCCTTCCCGTCGAGGGCGTTGGGGTAGTTCAAGCCGAATTCCTCCATGTAGGCCATGAGGTCATCGGGAAAGTCCCAGATAGCCACGCCTATGAACTCGACCCCGCGTGGGCTGTATTCCTCGTACAGCTCAACCAAGTGGGCAGCCTCTTGGCGGCAGCTGGGACACCAGGAAGCCCAGAAGTCCACCATTACCACCTTGCCCCGGCTGTCCGAAAGTTGCACCGTGCCACCGTCCAACCCCTCCAAGGAAAAGTCCGGGGCCTCGCGCCCCTGAAGGTCCAAGGCAGAAAAGTTAGTGTTGCTGCCGCCGCTTGAGCTTGTGACCGGATTCATGATGGCCCATCCCAAAATCAGCAGCAACACCACTGCGGGTATCAGCGCAGCCACCACGAGCAAGCGGCGCGACATCCACCAGCGTGGACGGTCAGCGTCAGGGTTTGGCTCCGGCAGCACTGGCCCGGTCATGCCAGCTCCCGGGATGCCCAAGCTTGTAACAGATCGGTCTTCAACGCTTCCCGCCTGTCATTGTAGTGGTCCGGGGACACCTCTCCCCGCTCCAGGGCATTGTCCAACTCCGCCAGTTGACGGAGGCAGTCTTCTGCTTGCGGGTTCGACGACGTGTTCACAGATGGGGCCGTAACCGACCGCAAGGTGGAAGAAGGCACGGCACGCAGCAGACTGTACAACAGCGCACCCACTAGGGCCAGTCCAAGCAGGGAGGCTAGGAACAGCTGGGGAGGCGATCCTTCCAGCACCACATCGGCAACTCGTTCATTCCAAGGAGGCTGGGGCAACCCCGAGAACTCCATGCTCACCTTCTCGGCCTCGTCCAACGGGCCTGCACGCCAAGCTTGAAACAGTTCATCCCCAAGTAGCACCCGGTCTTCGCCGGCCATGAGGATGTCGCTCTGTACCCGGGCAAGCTCCTGCGGTAGCAACAGATGGAAGTCGGAGGTGGCCATGTGGGCGGTGCGGGTGAACTCCAGCGAGTCGCCGTCGTAGGGCGCTGTATAGGAGAAGCCGACCAAGTGGTCTCCGGGAGGCACTGCAGCAGTGACGGCGAACCCCGGGCCCACATCAATGATGTCCCCGCCAGCCAAGTCTGATTCCAACCGCAAATTGGAGGCGCCCGGCGGCAGGCTGAAGCGCATAAAGTTCATCTGACCCATCGCCGGCCCAGTGAGATCAGGGGTGAAGGTCCGGTCGCTGGTATTGACCAAGCTCACCACCTCTGAGCCAGTAAGCATTCCCTCCGAGTCTATCTGAGGACGCAAGACCAAGGCTGCCGAGTTCACTTGAAGCACCGAGAGATCGGTGGTGCTTTCGTACACGGTTATGCCAACGGGCTCGTCGAGTCCCGAAAAATCCAACGGCCTGCCGTATATCGCCCCCTCATAGGTCAGAGACACCACATAGCTGACTGCGTCATCCAGCATGGGCACTTCAATCTCGAACTCACCCTCTTCGTCCGTTTCCGCCACTTTGGTTTCCACGCTGGCACTGGACTGCACCGCATGGAGCGTGACCTCAACGCCTGCGGGTACAGGGCCATCGGAGGTGCCATTGGTCAGCTTGCCAGTCACTACCTGGGGCCCCTGGGCCAAAGCCATGGCGGGGAGTATCATCCCCAAAGACAAGAGCAGCCCCAAGGTCACGGTCACTAGCAGGCAGGAACGCACCTTAAGATGCCTCCACCCTCTGGCCGCAGTTGTTGCACTGTTCCTCGCCCTTATCACCTAGCGGCTCACCACAGGCCGCACACAGGTCAGGCGGCGCCACGTCCTGCTGGGCCGCCTTCCAGCGAGTCAACTCCTTGCTGATCGCCTCCTCTATGTCCTCATCAGCCCTCTCCAGACTCTCCTGGTCCCGGAACGTAGCAGCGGCTGCCAATCGAAATTCTCGGGATCGCTCCTTGTATTCCACCTCATCCACGTTCCCCAGCCCCCGTTCCAACTCCAGTGTCTCCAAGTCAGCGTATATGGCGCGACGGCGCTCCAGTATCTCCCTTACCGGGGCCGAGTTGTCGACCCGGCCTGATGACCGGACCTTGAGGAAGGGGTACAACGCCACCCCGATGCAGAAGACCACCAGTAAAAGTCCGACAAGAACTGCCACAGAGCGTTCTCCGCCGCCTTCAGTCGGACCCAACAGGTGAAGGTACGCGACGCGCGACCGGTGTGCGCACAGTGCTGGTAGCTGGCGCCCTTTGTGGCCAAAGAGCGATGACCGTTCCCAGCACCATCACTGGCCCGGCTATCCATATCCACCATATCATCGGGTTGACGAAGATGCGGAAGCCTGCGCCACCGTCCTCCTGCAGGCTGCTGGGCACCACGTACAGGTCCTCCACGGGGGTGGAGCGTATCGCTGCCTGCGTCGAGGACATCTCGAAGGTGGGATAGAAGTCCCGCCTAGCTTCCAAACTCGCCAATGGAGCGCCATCACGGTAGGCGGTCAGCAAGAACCGGCTCTCCGAGCGATCGGAAAAGAACTGGGTCGTTGTAGTCAGGAACTCAACCTCGTAGTCATCAATGGCGATGCGTTCGCCTGGAAGGAGCACCACATCCCGCTGAACGCCGTAAAATGAGGAGCCCACAATCCCCAAGGCAACCAGCACGATGGACAGGTGCACCACGTAGCCTCCGTACCGGGGCCGGTTGCCGGTGATCAGCCGGACGAACGCACTTGCCGGGTTGTCTCCCCCTCTCATGCGGGTCCGAGTTCCCCGCCCCCACTCTAGGAGAATGCCGAAAGCAACGAAGGCGCACAGGCCGAAACCAGCCAAGGCGTAGACCTTGTGCACTCCCACCAAGGCCAGCACCAGCACTAGTGCAAGGGCCGCAACCGCCGGTACAGCCACATTACGTACCAGATTTCGTATGGTGCCCCGTCTCCACGGCAAGAAGGGACCTACGCCCATCAAGAATATCAATGCCAGAAGCAGAGGACCGTTCACCTGGTTGTAGAAGGGAGCGCCCACGGTAATGGTCTGGCCTTGGAATATCTCGGAAACGAGCGGGAATATAACCCCCCACATGGTGACGAAGGCGATGCCAAGCAACATCAGGTTGTTCAGGAGAAAAGCGGCCTCCCGCGACAAGCTGCTCTCCAGGTTCTGGGCGCTCTTTAGGCTGTTGTATCGCCACAGGAACAGGCCGAAGGGCGCGACCGCACCAATCCCCAAGAATACCAAGAATACCAGTCCCAAATCAGAGGCGCCGAAGGAGTGGACCGACGGCACCGGTCCGCCACGGTTGATGAACATACCAAACAGGGAAAGAGCGAAGCTGATATTGATGAGAGCTATGTTCCACATGCGGAACATGCCTCGCCGCTTCTGCACCATGATCGAGTGGATGAAGGCGGTCAGCCCCAGCCAGGGCATCAGCGCCGCGTTCTCCACGGGGTCCCATGCCCAGTATCCACCCCAGCCCAGAATGGTGTACGCCCACCACGAGCCCAGCAGCAGCCCGACGCCCAGCACTACCCAGGAGACAATGCCCCATACACGCCCACCGTCCACCCATTCATCCGCGGCCTTACCAGCCAGTAAAGCGCCAGCCGCCAGCGAGAAGGGTATGGTCACGGCCACCAATCCGGACATCAGCATGGGCGGGTGGATGAACATGCCGAAGTGCACCAGAAGCGGGTTGATGCCTTGGCCGTCGGGAGGCACGAAATCGAGGCGGTCGAAGGGATTTGCCATGATCGTGGTGACAGCCAGGAAGAATGTCAGCACGAGCATCATCACCGCGGTGGCATGAGGCATGCTGTCTTTCAGCTTGGCGGGTGACCACACCACAGCCAGTGAGCACAGCACACTCAGCACCGTGGCGATGAAGAGCAACGAGCCTTCATTGCCCGCATAGAAGGCTACCCACGTATAGATGCGTGGCATGGCTAGGTTGCTGTGTTCGGCTACATAGGACACCTCGAAGTCGTGGGCAAGAAAAGCTGCCACCAAGCCCACCGTCGCCACCATCAAAGAGAGAGCCGCCAGGTACACCGCATGACGCGCGCTCTCAATCAGCGGAGGCAGCCCCTTCCACGCACCCAATAAGGAGCCCACTGCTGAGTACGACGAAAGGGCGAATGCACAAAGCAGTGCAATAGAGCCTAGGTCTGCCATGTCCTATACATCCCCCCCGTCCGATGGCGGAACTACTGCACTGGTATCTGAAGGCGCGCGTCCCAAGTCACGGTCTACCCGGTCCATATACTGTTCCAAGTCTGTGTCGGGGTCCGGCCGGTCAGGTCTTCGCCGCATCGCCCTGATCACCAGGTAAAGCGCGGTGCCACCGCCAAGTATGCCAACCAACGGCAACACCCATGCCAGCAGAGTGAATCCTGCCTTGGGGGGTTCGGCTAGCACGCCCTCATAGCGTTCCGCGAAATAGTCCAAGATCTCCTGTCGGCTCCAGCCCTCCGCCAACTTCTCCCTGACCAGCTCTCTCATCTGAGCGGCTTGGGCCACTTGGGCTTGTCCGATGGTCTTGCCAGGGCACGAAGGGCAGATGAGGCTCTCATCGAGCGATTGCGCCTCAGCCTCAAGTTGCTCGGCGGTCAGGAACTGAGACGCGTCACGCGAGGAGTTACTACAAGCGCCCACGAGTACCAGCAGAACAGCAACGGTGGTACACAGATACGCGAGGCGCCAAAATGAACGACACACAGCAATCGAGCCATTTCTAGAAAATCAGGCTAAGCCTGACCTCATAGTGCATGCACCTAGGGAGGCTGTCCAGTCATAGACCCCGCACCCGGTCAGCTATTGCAGGGTCAACAGGAATTGCACCAACTCGTCGTACTCCTCAGCCTCCATAGTGCCACTGACATCAAGGGGCATCAGAGTTGGTATGTCACACGCGCCGGTCGGGCAATCGGGCGCAATGAAGGCATTGGGGTCCAGTATCGACTCCCGAATGTACTCTTCTGCGCTCTGGCCGGGCACTCTAGTAGCGGCGACCGTTGCGATATTACTGAGATCCGGGCCCACATTGCCGACCGCTCCATCGACTCCTTCGAGCGCGTGGCAGGCAGCACACCCTTTCGCAACAAACAGTCCCTCGGGTCCCTCTGGAACATCAAGGGGTTCCATAGTACGAACGTGGCCAATTACGAGGTCAATCTCATACGGACTGAGAAGCTTCTTAAAGGCCGGCATAACTGTAACTTGGTTCTCCAACACGATGCCGTTATTCACGTAGTCCAATATGGTCTCATCGGCCAAGCTCGCTTGAATGGTAGTCAGGTCGGCAGGGACTTTCGCTTCGTAACCGTAACGGCTCTCCATGATGCGCAGCACATTGCCGTCACCCTGGCCTTCCAAGCCATGGCACATCGAGCAGTTGGTGACAAACAGTTGGTGCCCATCGCCCAGGGGCTCGATGGGGTCGAACCACGCCACGGCACTCTCCGGCGGGGAAAGACGTGGAGGTTCTTGGGAACCCCACGAATCCTGGTAGTGCATCTCGTAGAAGATGTCCACTGGATACGAACCAGACGAGCAGCCAAAGGCTGCCAACGCCAGAACCAGTGCGGCGGCAGCCAAGAGACGCACTCCCGGCAAGCGCATATGCCCGACCCGATTGATCACCGACTACCACCCGAAGTACCGGGCTCTTCCCGTTTCACTTCAACGGCTCCGGCTTGGGTAAGCGCCTGCTCCACTCGGGGCACCTGCCCCTCTTCGCACTCCACCAGGACGCCTATCAGGCCATCAGTGATACGGTTGTCGTACAACCCCAGCCTGAGCCGTGGCAGGCGCGACTCGAAAATGATGCCAATAACGGTGAACAGGATCGCACCCAACAGCGTAGCCTCATAGCTGATGATTGCCATTGGGGGCAAGGCAAGAATGGGCTTTCCACCCGTAACCAGCGGGTAGGCCATCTGAGTCATGGAGGTCAGCAGAATCCCAGCAGTGAGGCCGCATATGGCCCCTGCCAAGGGAAACACATATAAACGGTGCCTGCTGTGCCTCTCGCCGAACGCCCCCTCCGGATACGGGGAACCCGTCAGAAAGTCGAACTCCTCATTGCTGAGGCCAGCTTCCTTCAAGGCGTCTCCCGCCTCGGCTGCGTAGTTGGCGTCCTCGTACAGACCTAAGACTGCTTGCTTTGCCATCTCGTTTACTCCTGGGAGCGCACTACGCCCCTCACTCCTCGCGGACCACGGCCGGCACTGTCCGCCGGCCAATTTGAATCTCGTCCCTCAGGATCTCCCCTTCCTTGATGTCGTACAGGGGTATTAGAGGGAATATCTTGGCGAATATCAGCATCAGCATGGACACCAAGGCAAAGGTGCCTCCGATGATGGTGATCTCAATAGCACTGGGTGCGTAATCGGTCCAGTTGAAATTCAGCACCTGTTTCTTGGACATGGCAGGGATAAAGAGCACCAACCTCTCGAGCCACATGCCGATATTGACAAGTATGCACGTGAACAGCATCCACCATGCGTTTCGTCTAACGCTCTTGATGAGCCACATGCCCACAGGAACGAAGTACGTTGTGACAATGAATACGATAAAGAGGAAGTTCCAAGGCCACTCGCTCGCCAGCATATGCTTGATGGCGATTTCGTCTCCCTCCTGCCCATAGAGTCCGAATACAAACTCCAAGGTGAAGAAGAAGAACCACCCGGTCGCCACCACTATGAGAAGTCGCGCCAAGGAATCGAAGTGCTCAGGCCGGATGTAATCCTTCCAATCGAAGAGCCAGCGCATCACAATCATAACGATGACAACCGCCGACACACCGGAGTGCACTGCGCCAATCACGAAATACGGAGCGAAGACGGTGTTGTGCCAGCTAGTCATCGACATGGCCATGCCGAAGTCCCATGACACGATGCTGTGCACCGAGACGAACACAGGCAGGATCAGGGCTGACAGCAGGAAACCTGCGATTATCTGCAGTTTCCACTGGCGTGGATTGCCCCGCCAGCCCAGCGCCAGGATCGAATATATCTTCCTCCGCGTCCCAGTGCTCCGGTCGCGTATGACCGCGAGGTCGGGTATCAGCGCCACATACACGAACATGGTGCTGCAACTCAGATACGTCAGGACCGCCGCAGGGTCCCACACCAGCGGAGACCGGATATTGGGGTAGATCCCTCGGGACAAGTCATAGGGGAAAGCCCAATACAGAATGCGCCACGGGCGCCCCGTGTGAATCAGAGGCATCATCAGCGCCGTCATCAGGGAGAAGATGGTCAGCACTTCAGCAGCCCGCGTCGCAGGCCGGCGCCATTCCGCCTTGGACAGCCTGAGGATGGCCGATAGCATCACGCCAGCGTGACTGATGCCTATCCAGAAGACGAAGTTGGTGATGAAGAAGCCCCACATCACAGGCCGGTTAAGTCCGGTCATGCCCAGACCCTCCCAGAACATCAGCCCAGTGGCAGCAGCGGCTCCCAGCACGATCAACCCCAACACACCCACCAGTATCCAGTACTTCGTGGGGTGTTCGAACAGAGGACGCAGCAGGTCCCTGTTTATCTGAGGATCGCTAAGGGGTCGCCCTTCTTGCATCTTTTTCCTACCTGTCTCCCCGGCTCCCTATTCGGGCTTCCCAAGCACAAGATAACGTCCACGTAAGAGAGGCCTCATCACCTGGTAGAGCAACCCCTCCTTGATCTCCCAGACCGACAGCACAGGCAGTAGCCGGGTGCCCAACAGGAATATAAGCAGTGCGCCAGAGATACCACCGAGGATCAACAGGATATCGAGAGCTCCCGGCCAGATGGCCGCCAGCTCCTCGGGATGTGACGCGCGCGTATCGACGATGGAATGCACGCCCAAGTCCGTAATGGACGAGGCGGGGACGTAAAAGCGGATCATCATGAAGAGGGTGCCCACCAAAATGAAGCACGCGGCAATGGTGGGGCCGATGACACACCGCCTGACATGGTTCCATATCAACATGCCGAAGGGGATCAGGAAATTACCGAACATGTTCAGGTAGAAGGGGAGGGCGTACGTCCCCACCATCAGGAATTTGACATTCTCCTGCTCTTCAGGCTTGCGTCCGTACCAGAAGGTATTGAACTCAGCGAACCAGAAGTAGCCCCAAAGCAGCGACATCGCCAGCAGCAACTTGCTGCATGACCAGAAGAAGTCCCTGCCTATGTATTCGCGGTACCCGCACCATGTGCGCAGAATGAAGGCGGTCACCACCACGGCAGCCAACCCCGATTGCAGTCCTGCCAGAGCGTGGTGGGCCGGCATGATGGCGTCGATCCAGCCCGGCACCATGGCCAGAGAAAAGTCGGCAGACACCAGCATGTGCACAAAGATCAGCATCATGAAGTAGAGGGCGCCGAGAATAGCCAGCAGGCCTTTGTGGACGGCCCACTGCCTCTCCGTGCCGCGCCAGTGCTTGACCAAGCCCGTGTAGAGCAGAGACCTTATCGGACCGGCGCCTCGCCCGCTCACTGCCGCCATGTCCGGTAACGCAGACACGTATAGGAGCGCCAGTCCGCAGACAACCAACACGATCACAGATGCAAAGTCCGCATATCCCGGGAGGGACCCATGCATCGGCACTTCGAACCAGATAGACCGCCTGCCTTCAAACGAGGGAAGCAGTGCGATGAGAGGTATGAACATCAGGGTGCTTAACACCCCCACCAAGGCAAACATCTCGGAAGCGCGGGATGCTGCGCGGCGAAAATGGTTCTTGGTGATGCGGAAGGCGATAGCCACCACGGGGGCCGACCCGAACACCGTAATCAGAAACGAGAAGGTCGCTACGTAATAGCCCCAGTTGGAGCGGTCATCAAATCCGTCGGCCGCTTTGATAGCAAACGCCACGATGCCCAGCACGAAAAGCACGCCGAGCACCAGCACAGCCAGCATGAAGGGCTGCGACGTAGTGAACACGCGACCCACCAGTTGCTGGGTCACTTCCTGTTCGCTGGCCTCGCCTCCAATAACACCATAGCCATGGGCTCCCCCATGACCATTAGCGTGGCCGTTGCTATGGCCGTTATTAGCCATGCCCGTTGGCGCCCTTCGCTTCGGCGTGAGAATCGATCTTCTTCAGGTAGTACAAGCTAGGCTCGGTGCCGAGCTGTTCCAGCAGCCTGTAGTGGCGGTCGTCATTCTTCAGCTTGGAAACCTTGCTGCCACCATCTTTCAAGTCGCCGAAGACTAGGGCCTCGGTGGGGCAGGCCGTTACGCAGGCCGGCGAAAGATTGCTGTCGGCCAAGTTCTCATCACTGATGTCCTGGCCACCCCGGTCCTCAATCGTGCGCTGGGCCCGGCGTATCCGGTGCACACAGAAGGTGCACTTCTCCATGATGCCCCGGAACCGTACCGTCACGTCCGGATTCAACTGGTTGCGTAGGCTCTCGGGCCATTCCGGCTTCCAGTAGTTGAAGAAGCGGACGCTGTAAGGGCAGTTGTTGGCACAATACCGCGTGCCCACGCAACGGTTGTACACCTGCACATTCAGGCCTTGGTCGTTGTGGTAGGTGGCATACACCGGGCATACCGGCTCGCAGGGAGCGTTGTCGCAGTGATGACACAGGATGGGTATGAAGCGGGCCTTCAACTCATCAAACGGCGCATCCTCCGGATTCTTGTCGTACTCCTTCGGAACTTCCCAGTAGCGCTCAATGCGTATCCACTCGTGGGCCCGTCGCTCGATATACATCTCTTCATCATTGATGGGGAGATTATTCTCCGACTGGCAGGCGATGACGCAGGCCTGGCACCCGGTGCACTTGTCCAGGTCTACAACCATTCCCCACTTGTGGTCCTTCTTGGGCGTTGTCATAGGCTATACCTCTCCGGCTGGCGATGGCGCCTAGCCGTTGCTGACCTCCACAATGCGATGGTAGGCCGTCTGATAAGTCCCATCGTTAGCTTCAAACTTGGTGATGCGCATTCTGTCGCCCTGTTTCCTGATGCGCACTCGGTTAGCAGCCCACGCCAAGGCCTGGGTTTCGCCCTCGTGCCTGACTGGAAGGAACGCTATTGGGTTCGCACCCTTGCCATTGGAATACTGCAACGGCGACGTATGCCCTTGCCCCAACGGTACCGCTACGGTCCCCGGTGGAATCGCCGGGTGGGGATACGCCAATGCATATATCGCACCGCTCTCGGTGCCAACCACCGTTAATTCGACCACGTCTCCCAATTTCAGGTCTTCCCGCTTGGCATCCTGCAGGTTGATTTCAATCCAAGTCTGCCATGTCACGGTAGTCAGCGGGTCGGGCAGCGCCTGGAGCCACGGCAGGTGGGCATCCCGCCCATCCAGCAACGCGTTGGAGGAGAAGGGCACCAAGTTGTACACATGGTCCACTCCCACCGTGCCCTCAGTGGCAGGTGCTACTCCATTCCCCTGCTCCCTAGCCATGCCAGCGAGATTGGGGGCTTGAGGAGCCAGTGTGTTTGATGTCGCTCCTGTATCCCACCATCCCCCATTACGCAGCAAGGCCCGCCAGAACTCGTCCGGTGTGGCCGCGTCTGCCTGCGTTATGGAGCCACGATTCAGCCCGTAGAGTTGGTCAGAACTGGCCTTCAACATAGTCGGGAAGTTCGGGGCAGGCAGGTTGCGATCGACCCCAACCTCTTGAGCTAGGGTGAGCATCAGGTCGCCGAAGCTACGAGGATCGAGGCCCGGCAACGGGTTCACCACCGGTTGTCGAATGCCGATCGTCTGATACCCCATACCAGGCTCAGGTATATCGTCCCCCCAGTCCTCTATGGGAGACCGATCAGGCAGAACGATATCCGCCATCTCAGTTGTCTCGTCGCGGAAGGCTGAGAAGCTGACAATGAACAGGTCGTCCCTGTCGATAGCGCTTGGGAACCCCACCTGCGCCGGAAGCCCGTGCACCAAGTTGGCCCCGCGCACCATCAGCAAACGAGTGCGCCCGTTGCGCAGATTCTCGGTGGCCCGTTGCCAATCCCCAATGGTGGCGGGCCCGGGTGCTTCCATGTAGCCGTCAATCGGGGGCGCCGGGTTGAAGACGACGCCTCCAGCGCGATTCACCGACCCCACCAAGTAGTTCAACGCCAGTATCGCCTTCAGGTTGAAAGAGCCGTTGGTGTGAGCTCCCGCCGAGCCACCGCCAATGGCGAGGCTCGCATCGGATGTGGCAAATTCATGAGCGACGCGGCGTATGGCAGCGGCGGCCGCTTCTCCACGCAGGGGGTCAGGTAAGCCTACCGCGAGAGCCCCGCCCGGCCCTGCGACCTGGTCGGGGGCAAAGCTCGCCAGCGCCTCGTAGCCAGCGCCACCGGTCATCTGTTGCACCACCGCAGCATCAACACCCCACGCCTCCGCGTTACGCATAATTTCGTACGCGATGCTCAAGGCCAGGATGCCCTCGGTGCCGGGGCTCACCGGTAGCCATTCATCTGCGTTTGCCGCTGTCATCGAGTAGCGCGAATCGGCATGGACGAAGTACCCGCGGTCATGGCCCGCTACACTCCGGAAAGCGCCGTAAGCGCGCCCGAACTGCGTGGGGGCTAACCAAGTGGAAAGGAAATCAGCCCCGAAGGAGAGCAGGTACTTGGTGTTGGCGATATCAAACGCCGGGAGCCTGTCCTCGCCGAATACATCCTTTACCGCGCGGCTCAGCGTGGTGTTGTCCATGGAAGCAAAGGTCAGGTAGCGCCCGCCATAATCCTGGGTGAAGCGGGCGGCCACGGTACCCAGTTGCCCCCGCTGGGGCTCGGTCACCATCAGCATGTTGTCTTCATCGTTGACGGACCGGCGCAGAAGCAACTGGTCCTTTACCCTGTTGAGAGCATCGGCCCAACTGGTGGTCGCCCAACGGCCCTCACCCCGGAGTCCCACCCGCAACAGCGGGGTGGCGATGCGGTCAGGGTGGTACAGGTGCTGCAGGCTCGCCTCACAACGAGGGCCCTGTTTCCCGGTATTGGTCGGATAGACCGGATTGCCCCGTACCTTCTTCGCGCGTCCTTGGTACACCCGGACCAATATTCCTTCCTGTTCCGAGCACCCACCGCACAGGGTGGCATACCAGTTGTCCTCGCCACTGACCAAGTCCTCAGGCAGACGCGCCGGACTCTGCAGGTCGAATTCCCTCTCGGGGAAAACGCCACAAGCCACCGCCCCTACTGCCGAGAGGCTGGCCCATCGCAGAAAGTCTCGCCGTGTCAGGTTCATTTACTTACGCTCTTCTCGACCATGGCAAATTACGCCCAAGAGTCCGGTTCCTAGTAGTGACATACCACACAGTCCGTGGGTGCGTCGTTCTGTTTGTGACAGTCAACGCAGTCTCCCATCTTGAGCCCGCGTACCTGTTGTACCTGCTCCATGCCCCCAACGTCGCCGTGGCACTTGGCGCACACATTCCCTACGGGTATTCCTTCGGCTTGGGTGAAGTAGCGGATGTGGGGCTCGTGGGCAAACTGCACATGGTCGGGCATCCTGTGTACCCGGTCCCAGTTTATGGGCTGGCCCGCGTTGGCGTATGCCAGCAGCATATTGATCTCCGGCTTCTGAGACCCGTCGATTACGTCATGGCAGATCAGGCATTGCTCCACTGCCGGTACCGTGGCTGCATCAGACTTCGCCACAGTCCGGTGGCAGAACTCGCATTCGATGCCAGCTTCCTGCACATGCACCGTATGAGGGAAGTCAATGGGCTGAACGGGGTTATTCTCCATACCCAGAACCGGGAAGGGATCGGTGAACCAAGCTCGGAGCAGAAAGACCGCAGCTACGACCACCAAAGTCGTTAACCCCAAGCCCACTAAGGCCCAAGGCAACATTCTCATACTGGGTCTTATTGGCATCCCGCCTCACCCAAAGGACCACCGCAAGTTAGCGTCATCAAGGCTAGAAAAACCACCGGGGAAAGAAATCGTCCACTTTCTGGTATCCGATGACAACCAGTGCCATGAAGACGCCTGCGCCTATCAAGGCCAGCACCCCGAAAGCCACAGCCACCGGAAGAAGCTTCATCGCAGACTTCGGGATATGGCCCGTGGATACCAACGACGGTATAAAGGCCACACCCACCAGGATGCTCGCAGCAAAGGTGGCAATCAGGACTATGTAAATGCCAAGGAAGAGCAGAACGCTGTTAATGTCCGCCCAGACCGACATAGTTATTGGGTCAGGGTCGAGCATGTTCCGGACAACTCCACCATATCTGAATAGCTATGAGAATCGCCTAGGTCTCAGGGCTAGTGAAAGCTATCACAGGCGTTTTCGGAGTGTCAAGGGGAGTCTGTAGCCGCTTGCATCCGTCCTGACTCCCTCTCGGCAGCCCGCCACTCTCTGAAACCTCCCTTTCCCTACTCCCAGTGGCCTCGCCAATTGCAGAGAAGCCTCAGGTCGTCGTATAGTGACAAGCGACATCAGCCCAGCCGGGGGTCTGCCCCCACACACCTCCAGCGCCACGTCCGGGGGTGACTGGCACAGCGAAGGAGACAGGATGGCCGAGCAGGCACGCGAACCAGCGTCCCCAACGTCCAAGGTCAACCGGAGGCGGTTCCTACTTGGGGCTTCCTTGGGATTGGGGGCCGCTGCAGCAGTGTTCGGCCCGCTGAAGGGGTTGCTGTGGGGTGGAAACAACCCCGTACCAATGGCCTCCAACGACCTGCCCGGCGAGGACTCCATCTTCCACCCACGCCGCGACGCCAACCTGGAAGCCTACGAGCGACGCACCCGAGGCCTCTAGCGCCTCCCGAACTCCCGCTCCAAGTGGTGCGCGCTCAGGTGCACCATCGTCGGCCTGCCATGCGGGCAAGTATGAGGGTTGTCGGCCTCCTCCAATTGTAAAACCAGCTCTTCCATTTCCCTCTGCGTCAAAGCCTGCCCCGCCCTGACGGCGCTGTGGCAGGCAATCGAGGCTGTCACCGCATCCTCACGGTCCCGCAAGCCGCCCTGCTGCGCCGCCAAGTCCAGCACCTCCACCAAGGCCCTCGATGGGTCAGCCCCTGCGGCCACCTCCGGCACCGCCCTGACCAAGTAGCTGCGGTCGCCAAAGGGCTCGATGATGAACCCGTATTGGGCTAGAAGCTCTCCACTGGCGCGCACCATCTCCTCCTGCGATGCTGTCAGCTCTGCCGTTTGCGGCTGCAGAAGAGGCCGTGGTTGGCGACCTGCGCCGGACTTGCCCACCAACCGGTCATACACAATGCGCTCGTGGGCAGCATGCTGGTCCAACAGGTAGAGGCCGTCTGGCCCTTCCGTGACCACATACGTGTTTTGTATCTGGCCCACCACCCTCAGCAAGGGCAGCCTTGTCCTCATATCGCGGCTTTGGGCCTCACCCGTGGGACCTTCAGGGAAACGTCCTCCCTCCGAACCCCCGATGGGGCCGGTCATCGGGAAGAAAGACATCGCCCGCGCCGCCTCGCCGGACACAGAGGGCGACATGATGTCCTCAAACCGCACCTCTGGGATGGGCGACGAACCCACCAACGCCTCCCGTACTGCCCGCTGCACCAGCGTGAAGGCCCTGCCCTCGGCGGTAAAGCGCACCTCCCTCTTGGCGGGGTGCACATTCACATCCACTTCAGACGTTGGGACCTCTATCGCCAGCACGGCCAGCGGATAGCGCCTCTGCGGCAGGAATCCCTGGTACGCCTCCTCCAAGGCGTATGAGAGGGTCCGGCTCTGCACCAACCGGCGGTTCACCAAAAAGGTCATGTAGGTGCGGTTCGCCCGGTGCAGCGACGGCGCAGACACATACCCGCCTATGGAGTAGCCGCTTGCATCCAGCCGGTCGCCGTCCGCATCTAGAGCGAAGGAGGCGGGCAGCATTCCCTCCGCTACCTGCGCTCCGTACACGGCGACCAACGCATCGCTCCCATTGCCGTTCCCCGCGGACACCAGCGTCTCCCGGCCATCCTGTCGCAGGCGGAACTGCACCTCCGGGAAGGCAAGCGCCAAACGGGATACGAGGTCGGCGATGCGGGAAGCCTCTGCTCCAATGCTGCGCAGGTACTTGCGTCGCGCCGGCACGTTGTCGAACAGGTCGCGCACTGTAACAGTGGTGCCAGTGGACCCGCCAGCAGCAGTGAGGGTGGACAACTCACCCCAGCGGGCCTGCACTTCATAGCCCACGTCGCTGCCAGCAGCGCGACTTTGCAGGCTCATGCGCGACACCGAGGCGATGCTGGGTAGCGCTTCTCCACGGAAGCCCAAGCTGGTGACCAGTTCCAGGTCGTCGAAGCCACTGATCTTGCTGGTTGCATGACGCTGGAACGCCAACGCCATCTCGTCGGCGGGTATGCCATGGCCGTCGTCGCTGACCCGCACCAGCTTCACACCGCCCGACTCCACCTCAATCGTGATGTGGGAGGCACCAGCATCGATGGAGTTCTCCACCAACTCCTTGACCACCGACGCGGGCCGCTCCACCACCTCGCCGGCAGCGATCTTAGCCACTACGTGGGGCTCAAGCACCCTTATGGGCATGGCATGTCTGGGCATCGTATGTCAGAAAAGCGGGACTTTGGTGCCCTTGGCCCGGTACTGCCGGTCATCTGAGGTGCCGGTATCAGCAAACTCCGTGATGACTCGGTGTACATGCTCCATCTCTTGGTCGTGGTCATTCCTGAAGAAATAGGGACGTATCCACATCCCGCCAAAGGCAGCAGTGATTTCGGGGTAGTCGTCGATGATGAAATCGGGGACAACCGGAACGCCCAAGCCCTCCAGCCGGTTGAAGAAGTCCGACAAAGGTTTCTCGTAGACCCCGCTCACGAAGGGCTCCAACTCGAACTTGCGCACCACCTCCCAGCGCTCCCCTTGCCCAGACCAGATGTACACCAAGTGGCCCTCATCCACCAACCTCTGGAAAACCTCTCTGGTATCGGGGCGCAGGGAGTTGTCTAAACCCAGGATGGTGTAGTCCACGTCAAAGAATATGTTCATTCAGCCAGTGTGCTCCTTGCTCCTCAATAGCCGATCGGGCCCAGTGGGCGATGAGTACCCTTAACAGGGGGTGATGCGTTCCCCTCAGCGGGGATGGTCGGCCTAGTGCGGATGGTCCGCCGACAGCGCAGCTTGGGCCGCCATGCTGAAGGGGCCCGCTCCAAGTACCTGGTGTATTTCCCATTCCAGCATCTCGTACTTGCGTACTCCCTCGGCGTGGAATGGGTCCTCATCGGCTATGGCTTCCGCCTCTGGTCGCGAGCCAGCCTTGATCACGATAATGCCGACGCTCCGGTCAGGAGTCGGCCCGGAAAACAGAATGTTGCCCGCCGAATGCTGCTTATGCTGATAGGCCAGATGGTCATCAAGGTAGGGTCGGCCGTCCTTCTCGCCGGTGGGCCTGCTGAGGACTAGGTACCACATTTGTTGCTCCTTAAAGACGGTCTACGTATGTATTGGCCGCTCCGCACTACCCCAGAGCTTCCTCCAAGTCCTTCTCCCTCGACCCGACCACCAGCTTGTCGCCTATCTTGGTCAACGGTCGTCGGATGAGACGTGGCTCATCCAGCATCAGGCGCACCATCTCATCTTCCGGCAGGTCGGCAATGTTCACCTCGAGCTTCTTGGCACTCGGACTGCGTGAGGCGAAGATGTCCGTAATCGGTCGGTCGCCCACCAGTTCCCGCAGTTCGGCCTCCGTGAAGCGTTCCTTGAAGAAGTCTCTGTCCTCGATCTCAGCGCCCTTCTGCGAGAGAAACTCCCTCGCCTTGCGGCAGCTGGTTCAACGGGGCCATGTGTAGTAAGTCACTTGCAGGGCCATGAATAGCCTCCTTGCGTGGGGAGATTCCCGGCATCGGCCAGCTTGTCGCCAGTCATTATGCCATACCTTGGGCTGACTGCTGCAGCGCGTACAGCTTGTTCAGTGCTTCCAGCGGAGTCATGCTTGAAAGGTCCATATCCAGCAACTCTTGCGACAGGTCGGGAGGCGACATCAGCGACAACTGGTTTCCCTGGGACTTGGCCGGCCGGCGCTTGCGCCCACCCTGCTTTTGCTCTGGTGCGTTGGGGTGCGCCGCCTCCAACTCCGTCAGAATCTCCCAAGCTCGGTTGGTTACGGCAGGTGGGAGCCCAGCCAGCCGGGCAACCTGCACTCCATAGCTGCGATCAGCACTGCCTGGCAGAATCCGGTGCAGGAACACCACTGTCCCGTCCTCTTCAGACACCGCCACATTATGGTTCCGCACACCAGGCAGGGATGCAGCCAGTTGGGTCAGCTCGTGGTAATGTGTCGCAAAAAGCGAACGGCACCCCAACCGCGGGTGGCTGTGCAGGTACTCCGCCACAGCCCGCGCTATCGACATGCCGTCGTATGTGCTGGTGCCGCGACCAATCTCATCCAGCACCACCAGCGACCGCGGTGTGGCCTGGTTCAGGATGGCCGCCGTCTCCACCATCTCCACCATGAAAGTCGACTGGCCGGTTGCAAGGTCATCCTGCAGACCCACCCGGGTAAATATCCGGTCCACAAGACCGACGGTTGCCGAGGAAGCTGGTACAAAGCTGCCAATCTGGGCCATGAGAACGATAATGGCCACATGCCTTATGTAAGTGGACTTGCCGGACATGTTGGGCCCGGTCAGCAGCGCCAACCGGTGGTTCGCAACATCCAGGTAGGTGTCGTTGGGCACATATGTGCCCGTCGGGACTACCCGCTCCACCACTGGGTGCCGCCCGTCCTTGATTTCAATGCAGCACTCCTCGGTGAGTCCCGGTCGTACATATCCATGGCGCGCCGCCACCTCCCCCAAGGAGGCGTAAACATCCAGGTGGGCGAGGGCGGAAGCCAAGGAAACCAGCGCTGCCCCTGCGGCTGAAATCTGGGCGCAGAGCTGATGGTACAGCTCTTTCTCCAGCTCCGCCGCCTCTTCACGTGCATTCAGCACCCGCGACTCATACTCCTTCAGTTCTGGGGTGATGTAACGCTCCGCCCCTACCAGTGTCTGCCTCCGCTGGTACGTCTCAGGCACCTGCGACGCATGGGAGTTGCTGACCTCCAGGTAGTAACCAAAGACCCGGTTGTACCCGACCTTGAGGTTCCGAATGCCAGTGCGCTCCCGCTCTTGGGACTCCACTTGCGCGATAAACTGACGCGCATCGCTGGCCGCCAAGCGGGCTTCATCCAACCTTTCCGACAGCCCAGCCCTGACCACCCCTCCATCTCCCACCAACCCGGTGGGCTCCGCATCTACGGCCTGCTCGATCAGCTCTGCAACCTCAGAGCACGGGTGCAGCCCCGCCGGAATCCAGTCGCGCTCCCCGTCTGATGAGCCCTGCGCCAGTTGCGCAAGCTCCGCAGCGGCTTGCAAACTCACCTTCAGCCCCACCAGTTCTCGTGGCAAGACAGTGCCCAAGCGCACCCGCGTCAGTACGCGCTCCATGTCAACCACGCGCCCCAGAGCAGTCCGCGCCTTTTCCCGCAGCAGCATGTCGGCATGAAACACGCCCACCGCATCCTGCCGTCTCAGCAGTTGCGTCAGGTCCAGCAGGGGCTGGCTGAGCCAGCGACGCATCAGTCGCGCCCCCATCGCCGTGCGGGTCACGTTAAGGCAGTTCAGCAACGACAGGCTCTGGTCGCCCCACCGCCCCCCCTCAAATATCTCCAGGTTGTGCCTCGTTTGGGGGTCCAAGGTCATAAAGCTGGAGGTCGAATAGGTCGTCAGCCCCTTCAGCTCCTTCACCACCCCCTTCTGGGTCTCCGTCAGGTACTCGACTATGGCCCCAGCGGCCGCCGTGGCTAGCGGCAGGTTCTCACACCCGAAAGCCTCTAGGCTCACCACCCCAAAGTGGTCCATCAGCGTGCGTCGCGTCACCTCCTGCCCGAACGCCGACGCCGCCAGCGGCGTGCACACCGCATCCTTCGGCAGCGACCCGGCATCCTGGCCACGTGGCACGATCACCTCTGCTGGGGCCACACGCTCAAGCTCCAACGCCAGGGCATCAAGGTCCATCTGCGCGGCAGCAAATTCGCCAGTAGACACATCCACGTACGCCAACCCCGCATCCCCACCCGCGACCACCAACGCAGTCAGGTAGTTGTTCGACCCTTGGTCCAGCAGAGAGGACTCCACCACCGTACCCGGTGTGACCACTCGCACCACATCCCGGTCCACCAGCCCGCGTGAGGTGGCCGGGTCCGATAGCTGCTCGCAGATGGCCACCTTGTATCCGGCCTTGATGAGCTTCCCCAGGTAGTTCTCCAAGGCATGCGCCGGTATCCCAGCCATTGGAATCTTGGTGTCCTTCCCCATGCTCCGGGAAGTGAGGACAATATCCAGTACCTCCGCAGCGATCTGGGAGTCCTCATCGAAGGTCTCGTAGAAATCCCCCAAGCGGAAGAGCAGCAGCGTATCGGGATAGCGTTGCTTGATTTTCAGGTACTGGCGGCGTATCGGGGTCAAGTCGGCCTCATGTGCAGCCGGATGAAGTCCATTCTAACCCAGCCCGCCGCCCTCGGAAATACGACCCTGACAGCAATAAGACCCGCCGTATTGCGCCTCCACGATAGGAGAAGTTCCCATAACTGCCGGTGCTATAATGTTCCGTCTGGCCCATGGCTGGACTAAGACAAGACATTGGCAGACCGGGACGCGATCGACGGCCCGCCCACGGAGTGAATGACCGATGGAAATGGCCTTCCTCTTCATACTGCCCGCAGCTCTGTGGGCCCATTCTTGGCAGATGCTTGGGCGCTACGGCAGCCCTCGCTCCATGGGAGTGATCGGCGGCGCCGTGGCTGTTATCCTTCTCGCCTTGGTCGCCTTGTGGCGCGACTCGGCCATCATCCTAGGCTCCGACAACGCCCTAGCAGGCTTTGTTCTGGCTTGGGCAATCTATTGCGCCCTGCTCGCAGGCGTCAGCATGCGCGGCTACGATCAGAAAACATTGGGCTACTACGGCCTTTTTCTAGCCGTGATATCCGTAATAGTAGTTCTCTACTATTTCCTCGGCGACGCCGTACTGTCCAGTCAGGATGCCAGCCCCACAGGATTCCTGGGACGAGGCTTGGGCGTCATCAGCTACGTAATGGGGATCTACGCCATCATCTTGGCCATACTGGGCGGACTTCTGTTCCTCTACTTGGCCGTACCCATGCGGGGGATGCGCTTGGTGACGGGATGGAGCTTCCTGCTGGGATCCATTGCATCCCTGGTGCTGGCCACCCTAGTGGTGTTGGGCATGTCTCTGCCAGCTTTCGAAGTCGTCTAGGCCTGCTGGCATCTCCCGCTACGTTTGGGGTCACCAAGAGGTTCTGCAAGCTACTGCTTCCAGAACCTCTCTTCCTTGACCCGGTAGCCCTTCGGTTCTAGCCGCTCTTTCAGGTCCTCGATCATGCCCGGATGCCCACACGCGTAGACCAGCAGGTCCTCATGCCCCAGCCCCCAACGCTCCATCCACTCTTCCACTATGGCATTCACTCGCCCCGTCGCCCCGTCCCAGCCCACATTCCGCTCATCATCCGGCCGGCTCACAGTCGGGACGTAGGTCACCACATCCGGGTGCTCCCGCGCTATGGCCTCCAGCTCATCCCGGTAGGTGAACTCGTCCTGGTAGCTGGCCCCCTGCAGAATGTAGAAGTGATGCCCCTCGTCGCCGCGACTCAGATAACTGCGGACAATGCCCACGTACGGAGAGACCCCGGTGACTGTAGCAACCATCACATGCTTGTGGCAGCGCTGGTCCATCGTAAAGATGCCCTTGGCGCGGGGGCGGATGGACATGGTCTCCCCCACGTTCATGTCAAACATGATGGGCGTAAGCACACCATCCGGCAGGGGCACCAACTCTACGAAGACCTCCAGGAACTCCTCTTCCGGGGCGGAGGCTAGCGAATAGGCTCTCTCGATTCCTCTACGTCCCAAGGTGCAGTACTGGCCCGCCTTGTACGTATAGGGACCTTCGGGCTTGAGTTTCAGCACCATCAGCTCTTCTGTTATGTCAACTCGCTCCACGATCTCCGCACGAGGCAGTCGTGGTCGCGCTGCGCTGGTGGCCTCCGCTGGGACTTGCTCCGCCAAGGGTCCTCCTGAGGCAGTCTTGGTTAGTGTTTCACCCTATTCGCTTTGGCTTCCGTCGGCAAGACTTTCCAGCCTCGCCCGCACGATATCGAGACCAGGGGCCGAACCCACCGCCCGTGGGTCATCCCTCGATTGCAACTGTGTCATAAGCTGCCCGAATAACGCCGTATGATAGATCACTCCATCCGGCACACCTTCCCCCACCCGCACTTGCACCGCTATACGCCCACCCGCAGTCACCACTTCCGCAGCATCGCCTTCATTCAGCCCCAAGGTATCGGCGTCCGCTTGCGATACCTCTACGGACTCCTCGCGGATGATGCGGTTCTCGCGGCCTTCCTCGATCTCAATGTCCCTCTCCGACTGCAGCAACACCCGCCCGGGAACCAACAGCATCGGGAGGTCGTCTTGCCTCTCCTCCCTGTGCATTCCGAACTCAACATCCCCAAGGCTCACCGTCCATTCTTCCTCAGCCAGCACAACCGGTGTGCCTGGATGCTCTGCTGAAGGGCATGGCAACTGCAACCCAGGGTATTCCTTGTCGGAGTAGAGCACTTGCGTGGGCCCCGGATTCGCTGGGTCGGGCCGGGCCACCCACCGTCCCCCACTGAGTAGCCGCGAATGTGAGACCCCGCCGTACGCCGGCACAGCTTGTGCGATTTCGTCCATCACTTCCGACTGCGACTCGTACTCGAACCCCGGCACTCCCATGCGTCGCGCCAACTCGCACAGCACCCAGCTTTCAGCGCGCGACTCACCCGCCGCCTCCATCGCAGGTCGCAGCAATTGAACGCGACGCTCCAGGTTCGTGTACGTCCCCGCCTTCTCAGAAAACACCGCTCGCGGCAGCACCACGTCTGCCCTGGCGCCAACCTCTCCAAGGAAAGCGTCCTGCACCACCAGAAACTCCGGCTTCACACCCTCCCCCGCAACGCCCTCCTCGGCAAGGACCTCCTCTGTTAGGAAAGCAGGTGGTTCGCCGACAACCAGCAAAGCCTTGATATCCCCACGCCGGACGGCGCTGGGCAACTCCCCCAGTGGTATACCGGGACGCTCTGGAAGTTCTCGCCCCCAGAGAAGTTGCAGCCGTTCTCGCGCCTCGTCGTCATCAGCGGAGTTGGCCCCCGGCAGCATTTGCGGCGCACAGCCAAGATCCCAGCCTCCCTGTGCATTCGCCCCACCCCTCAGAGGATACAGTCCTCTGCCCTCCGACCCGATGTTTCCTGTGGAAAGACAAAGGTCGATGAGAGTCTGCACACATCCGGCGCGTAACTCAGCATTTATGTTGTCCAAGCTGAAAACGATGGCTCCTTTGTCCGCAGAAGCAAACACGCGAGCGGCCTCTACGATAGCCGTCGCGTCCACGCCGGTCTGCTGTACAGCCTCGTCCAGGTCCACCGCACGGGCAGCATCCAGCAGGGCGGCCGGGTCGGTGCAGTGCTTCGCCAGCCACTGCCACTCCTCTTGCCCCAGCCCTTGGTCCACTACCGCCTTTAGCAACCCACCCAGCAGCAGCAACTCCGTCCCCGGCATCGGCCGCAAACGCGTGGACGCGAAGCGGGTGAGTTCCACCTCTCGCGGGTCCACAACAATCAGCTTGGCGCCCGACTTCAACGCCTTCTTGATGGGCAGGGCCACCACATTGTGCTCTTCAGTAAGATTCGCAGCGAACACCAGCACACAGTCCGCCTGTTCCAGCCCCCAGGTGGTACCGGTAGCTGCCGTCACACCCAGCGAGGACAGCATGATGTCCGCGATTTCCGGCGTATCGTTGCACCCCATGTCCACGCTGTTGCTTCCCATCGCCACACGAGCGAACTTCTGCGCCAGGTAGTGCTCTTCATTGGTGGAGTCCCCTGCAGTCAGCAGGGCGAAGGACCCCGCATCGTAGCCACCCAGTCTACGGGCCACAATAGCCAACGCCTCATCCCAAGTGGCCTCCACCAGCTCTCCGCCTCGCCTCACCAAGGGTGTGCGCAACCTCTTGCGGTCGTTGACGTACTCCAACCCAAACTTCCCACGGAAGCAGGCTTGCCCCCGGTTTGCCGGCGAGTTCAGCTCAGGTATCGCGCGCACGAAGGTGCCTTTGGCACTGACTTCCAGGTTCAACTGGCATCCAACAGGACAGTGGGGGCAAACCGTTCGCACCACCGTCGCTGCCTTCTCCCACTTGTGGTCGCGCTCCACAAGAGCGCCCACCGGGCACACATCCAGGCACGCCCCACAGAACTCGCAACCCGACTCCAGCAGGGATGTCCCATACGAAGTCCCCACCAGCGCCTTGCCTGCCCGCTCCACGAAGGTGATCGCGTTGTCGCCACGCAACTCATCGCAAGCCCGTACGCAGCGCCCGCATACGATGCACAGGTTGTAATCGCGGTCATAAAAGGGGTCGCCCGTGTGAATGGGCAGTTCTCGATACTTGTAGTCCAAAGGCGACTCAATAGGCACGCCCACGTACCGCGTCGTGTCCTTGAGCTCGCACCGCTCGTTCTTGGGGCAGGTCACGCACCGGTCATTGACCGCCACATGCCGCAGGCAGACATCCTGCGGCCCGCACAGGTCCACACGATGGCATGTCAGACAGCCATGAGGATGCTCCGCAGTGAGCATCTCCATGATTTCCCGTCGCACCGCCTGCACACCCGGCGTATCAGTACGCACCACCATACCGTCTTGCACCGGCAGTGTGCAGGACGCCGGCAGGCCCCGGCCCCCCTCCACCTCCACCACGCACATGCGGCACGCGGCGAACGGCTTCATGCCCGGGTGATAACACAGGTAGGGCACATAGACCCCCGCCTGATTGGCCGCTTCCAGCACCATCTGGCCCGGCTGGCAGGTTACCTCGGCCCCATCAATGGTGAGCTTCAAAGGATCGGCCAAACTACCTCCGGGTGCGCTGTGGGAAGCTGCGCTTCTCTGGACAGAATCCTGCCGGACATCGCTTGTGCACCATGTGCTCCATGAATTCGTCCTCGAAATGGCGCAGCGCCGATGATACCGGGTTGAAGCCCAACTGACCATGACCGCACAGCGAACCAGCCTGCATCTGCTGGCCCACCGTCCGCATCAACTCCAAATCCCCTGGCCGCGCCTCCAAAGCGCAAATGCGTTCCAGCACCTCCAGCAGGTGCCCCATTCCCAACCGGCATGGGAAGCACTTGCCACACGACTCGTACTGGCAGAAGGCAATCAGCGCCCGCGTGAGGTCTACCGCACAGGTGTCCTCGTCCGCCACGACAATGCCACCCGAGCCAAGAATAGCCCCTGCTTGGGCCATGGCTTCAAAGTCCAAAGATATGTCCAGGCTGTCAGCGCCCAGCACCCCGCCAAGGGGGCCGCCCGTCTGCAGCAGCTTTAGGGCCTTTCCTCCCGGTATGCCCCCGCCGACATCCTCGATGATCTGCCGCATGGTCATGCCCAAGGGCACCTCTACCATCCCCGTGAAGCTGATGTTCCCCGACAGGCAGAGGATGGCCGTGCCCTTGGACCGCTCCTGTCCGATGTCGGCAAACCACTGCCCGCCGTGACGCACGATTTCCGGCACGTATGACAGAGTCTTCACATTATTTATGTTCGAGGGCTTGCCGAACACACCCACCGCCGCCGGGAAGGGGGGCCGGTAACGGGGCATCGCCCGCTTGCCCTCAATCGACTCCATCAGCGCCGTCTCCTCCCCCGCCACATAGGAATCGCCCGTAAGGGACACCTCGGCATGAAAGCTGAAGTCGGTCCCCAGGATGTTGTCCCCCAGCAGCCCCTGCTCCCGCGCCTGTTCCAAGGCATTGCGTGCGCGAACAATCGGCCCCTCGTGCCCCGAGCGAATGAAAATGTATCCGTAACGCGCCCCCGTCGCATACCCCGCCAGCAGCATCCCCTCCACAAGCGTATGGGGGTCCGACTCCAGGATCGCCTTGTCGTTGAACGCCCCCGGGTCGCCCTCTTCGCAGTTGCAGAGAATATACCGGTCGGGCTCGCTGGACCCGGCAAGAAAACGCCACTTGGTAGCCGTGGGGAACGCCGCGCCGCCCCGCCCCCGCAGGCCCGACGTATTCACCTCTTCCAGCACCTCGGCCGGAGTCATCGTCGTGACCGCCTTGTGCAGCCCCTCGTAGCCCCCGTTCGCCACGTATTGGAAGATGTCCATGGGGTCGATGGTCCCCGCATTGCGCAGAGCAATCCGCAACTGGTTTTGAATCATGGGGTGGTCCCCCAAGTCATCGCCCACGGCCCCAACCCTGCCTTCCAAGTGGCCTAGGGCCATCTCCGGCCGTGATTTGCGGGCTACGATGTGCGAGGCAACGATCTCCGCCGCCAGTTCAGGAGTCACATGCCCATATACCAAGCGCGTGGTTCCCGGCGCCATGACATCCACCAGAGGCTCGGCATGGCACAGCCCCAGGCAACCCACCTCGCTCACATGGGCATCCACGCCCTCGCGCTCCAGCTTGGCCCGTATGGCATCCACCACTTCCCCCGCCCCCGCCGCCAACCCGCACAGCGCAGTGCCAACCCTTATCCAAGGGGTGTCTGCCTCGGTGAAGGCCTCCCAACGGGCCCGGGAGTAGGCAAGTATATCGCTGTACTCCCTAGCCATGGCCCCGTCCTTGGGCAGCACGGCTGAGGTCGCGCAGCATCTGCTCAGTCCTCGCAGGAGTCAGACGCCCCTTCAATGCATGGCCCACGCTGGCCACCGGGGCTTGGGCGCAGGCCCCCAGGCACGTGTTGAACCGTAGTCCAAACTCCCCGTCGCCTGTCTCTCCCTCCCCTTCCAAGCCCAACGCCCGCATGGCAGCTTGCGCAATGCGCGAAGCCCCCATGATGTGGCAGGAAGTCCCCCAGCATATCTCCACTTGGCAACGGCTCGGCGGGCTGAAGCGGAAGTTGGGGTAGAAGGAAGCCACACCCCACACATCGTTGATGGTCGAGTGAGTGAATTCGGCAACGGCCTCAATGGCCTCTTTGGGGATATACCCCAACTCCTCTTCTACCGCCAACAGAGAGGAGAGAACTGTAACAGTAGGTTGGCTTTGGGAAACGATGGCTTGGGCAGCTATCGTCCTGAGCTCATTTGCGTCTGGGGTCAAGGAGACTCCCTGCAACCTCATCCATTCCGAAAAGGGGCCTTAGAGAGGAATTAACCAATCCTAGCACGCACCCCGTTCCCCCTTCAAGGCAGCCCTCCCCCGGTGCATCAACTGCCCACACCCCACCCCCCGTCATTCCTGCGAAGGCAGGAATCCACGTAACCCCGACCTTCCCACAACTCACCCACCCCCCAACAACCGCCCCACCGTATTCCTAAGCACCGCGCCCTACCTCCTTTCGTTCTGTTAGCGAAGAGGACGCGTCGTGCGCTTTGCCATTTCAGCCCGAATCTTAAGCCATCCTTAGACCTAACGTGTTTGTGCTGGAAAGCTAACCACCTGCGGCGTCGGCCGGTGCGGGCGTCGGCCTCGGTGTCGGCTGCGTCGTGGGTCCCCGAATACTGCTGATGCCATTAGACACACCTCCAGTTGGGAGTAAAACGTACGGGGCGCTTGGACGGCACAATATAGCTTCCTTACCTTGAATGTCTAGGCAAATCAGAACCCACTTCGAATTGTGGCCCGCAGGGTGCTCTCACAAGCTGAAGAGACTGTCGTGGCACATATCAGCGACGAACATCAGTGAAACGGCGCGTGTGATTTCGTTGGGGCTATCCCAGCCGTTCCGCCTGTAGACGTAGGCGGTGTTGTCCAACACACAGACATTCGACGACGAGAGCTCAGTGGAGACAGGTACAAGGTTGCTGCAGACAGCCCTGATCTCCGGCTGCAGCCAAGCCCACGCCTTATCCGGCAGAGCATCCCGCACCTCGCTCGTGTTTCCACTGACCAACTCGAATTTCTGCTGAGACTCCAGCTTCAGGGACAGCCCTTGCACCACGTTCACAAGGCAGTCGGCGTATGCACCCCTGCTTGCGTCTGGTGGGAGAGGGGTGGGCGTAGCCCGTGGTGTGGGCGTTGGCGACGGTATCGGGAGCGTTCCGATAAGCGGGGTGGGGATGGGCGTAGCCCGTGGTGTGGGTGTGGGCGACGGCGGGCCGACCTGGCCTCCGTCAGCCAAAGCTGGAGAGGTTGGAGACACTGGTGCAGCTTGGACGGCAGTGGGAGCGGGCGTGGGCAGGGTTGGCATCGCATCTTCATCAGACACCAGGATGCCGATAGCGATGCCGATCCCGACGAGGCCTAACATACCGAAAATCACCAGCAGGATTACTCCGTATCGAGGAATGGAAATCATGCCTTGCCCCTTCCTTAAATCGGCCCGACATGGGGATGCCTTTCCGGTGGAACGGCACCCCCCTTACAGTTCCGGAAACGGTATTGCCACGGGTAAATAGGTGCGTCAAGGTGAAAATCGGTCTGCTCATTCACGCTCCATTGATACACTACGCACGTTCGTTCTATACTCAGTCCATGGATATACTCCCTGTTTCCCCCGTCGCCCCGCCCACTCCACGGGCCTGCCCCCCACGACACCAAACCCTTGCCAAACATCACGAACTAATGTACCATACACCCATGATGAACCCACCAACTACATCCTTGAGCACGCCCCCTGCCCCCGTCCCAGCCCCGCTCCCGTGCCGGCCCACGCAGGAACCGCATCCCATCCCCAACTCGCCTTTCACACCCCTTGAACGAGACAAGTTTTTCGTAGCTGACTCAGATACAAACATGAGACAAATGAGACAAATTTCAGCCCTCCAAAACCCGTCCCCAGCTACGGCCTTGTCTCCTTTTGCCACCATTTTTCGCAACTCTCCAGATACGAATTTGCCCCGCGTGAGACAACGTTTTCCTAGCTGGCCCAGATACAACCATGAGACAATGAGACAAATTTCAGCTACGAAAAATTCGCCACAGCTACGATTTTTGTCTCATCAGCTACGAACGCTCCTCTCACCCCCCGTTTTCGCAGCTACGAAATCTCCCGGAATGAGACCGCATTTTCGTAGCTGGCTCAGATACAACCATGAGACAGGTGAGACCGCCACCCCGGGACCGCGACCTGCGTTCGCCCAAAAAAACCCCTCCCCAAACATCCATCAAAGGGGGTCGTCAAAATGTCACACCCTGCCCGTATCTGACCAGCTAGGAAAATGTCACAAATGACACACTTTTCAGCTACAAAAACGCGATTTTAGCTATAAACGCTGTGACATTGTGACATTTCCGCCACCCAAAAACCGCGACCGGGAGGCCCCATTGGTACTCGACATCAGCACCGCCCACGGAGCAATGACCGGCAAACGCTACCTCCAGAGCCTCAACGACGGCCGCGAAGTCTGGCTCGACGGCCAGCGCGTCCCCGACGTCACCCAGCACCCCGCCTTCACCGGCGTCGTCCACGAACTCGCCCGTATCTACGACCTCCAACACAGCGACCAGTACCGCGACCGCATGACCTTCGTCTCCTCCGAAACCGGCAACCCCTGCAGCATGTCCTGGCTCCTCCCCCGCTCCATCGACGACCTCAAGCGCAAACGCGCCAACAGCGAACTCTGGAACCGGGAATGCTGGGGCCAGTTCGGCCGCAGCCCCGACATCCTCGCCCCCTACATCATCACCCTCTACGACGCCCGCGAAGCCCTAAGCTCCATGAAGCACCCCAAATGCGACTTCGGCGAAAACGCCGTCAACTACTACCGCTACTGCGCCGAAAACGACCTCTTCCTCACCCACGCCTTGGGCGACCCCCAAGTCGACCGCAGCGAGCAACCCCAGAACGAGCAGCGCCTAGCCCTCGAAGAAGAACTCGCCCTCCACGTCGTCGAGGAGACCAACGAGGGCGTCATCGTATCCGGCGGCAAGCAACTCGCCACCGCCGCCCCCATCAGCAACGAGTGCTACGTCTCCCTCTCCGCCACCTTCGTCCGTCGCGCCGACCCCCGCATGGTCCTCGCCTTCTACATCCCCACCAACAGCCCGGGCATGAAAATCCTCTGTCGCGAACCTGCCTCCCAGTACCCCGACGGCTACGGCCATCCCCTAGCCATGCGGTACGACGAGCAGGATGCCATGCTCTTCTTCGACCACGTCCTCGTGCCTTGGGACCGCCTCTTCATGCTCTACGACGCCTCCCCCCAGTTGCAGCGCTTGGGCGCAGGCATCAACTTCATCGGCTGGGCCAACCTCTGCCGCGTCCACCAGCGCATGCGCCTGCTGACCGCAGTAGCCACCCTCATCGCCGAGGCCATCGGCGTCATCGAGTACCGCGAGGTATCCGCCAAGCTGGGAGAAATGGCCACCTACTGCGAGGTCTGGCGCCATGCCATGGACGGTATCGAATACAACTCCTTCATGACCCCCGGCGGCCTCATGTCCCTAGGCGACCAGGCAGGCATGAACATGTACTTCTCTCAGACCTCCGCCCGCATGGTCCAACTGCTCCGCGAAATATGCGGCGCCGGCCTCATCATGCAGCCCAGCGAGAACGACCTCGCAAGCCCTGAACTACGTCCCTACCTCGAACGCTACATGCGTGGCAAGGGAGTCGACGTCGACTACAAGTCCCGCCTCTACCGCCTCGCCAACGACCTAGCCGTCTCCTCCTTCGGCATGCGCCAGGAAGTCTACGAGTACTGGCACGCCGGCGACCCCAACCGCAACCGCATCAACCTCATGCGCACCTTCAACCAGCAGGACATCACCGAAAGAATCAAGGCGCTGCTGGCCCAACCCCTGTCCCATTCCTAAATCAGGGCTGTCCTACCGTCTTTACATACCGGCCTTTCACAACTCTTAGTATTATGGATGTAGCGACCGCAGGCATATCCTAGCTAGCCAAAGGCCAGATATCCGCAAGTGTGATGTCAGATGTTCGGATCCCTTGCCTTTGTTTCGGTGACCATACTTGAACAACATTTTTAGGTCCAACAGGGAGGGCAATCGTAAACGCGTTCTCAAAAACGGTCCCATGCCTGCCGCCTATTATCATACGATTCTCATAATGGGCTACTACTACTTCAGGATCGATTGACGCCAAATCACAGAGAGCCACTCGACGATCTTGGTCTTCGGAATCCCACGCTGCTTCAGCGTAACGGAGACTTTTCGGGCCAAATAGAGTTCCTATCATCCCTCTGGCTCTCACAGGGTCACCATATTGAAATGCTGTGTACAGGAAATCTTTGCCGTCGACCACAACTTCTTCAAGTGGGGCATCAAACTCGATGAGAATCGGGGCATCGCTGCCTGAATGGCGGTTATGATGCCATGCGTAGTAGGCAGCTCCTTCGAGCGTTCCGCAGGCGCATACGGCGGGACGCTCGCCACCTTCCGGTCTAGTGTCTGAGGTAGACAGGTCAACCTTATTAGCCAGAGCGTCAATGGATAAGCCCCCTATTTGTTCCGTGCGCCAGAACCATGGCCCTTCTGTGAGCCCGTTTTCCCATATCGCTGACATAGTGTCGTCTAGAGTAGGGGAAGGGACAGCGATTCCGCGATATAAACGCAACGTTTTGCGGCCATTGTCATTTACGAGCTTCACTTGATACCCACTTTTCAATCAGATGCCCAGGGGGGCATCAAATCGCCATACCCTCCCAATCCTTCGCCGAAGGCCGGAACCCAACTCTGAAGCGCTTCACCCCGAAAAGTTCCGCGTAGCACCCGGCGGAATCAACTGATAAGGCGGCGCCAGCCTAGGCGTCACCATCTCCACCACCGTCGGCCTCCCGCCCGCAATCGCATCCCGGATTGCACCCGGCAGGTCTTCCGTCCGCTCCACTCGCATTCCCCTCGCACCAAAGCTCTCCGCCAGCTTTATAAAGTCAGGGTTGTGCAACTCAGTCCCAACCACCCTGCCTTGGAACCGCGAAGACTGGTCAGCAAAAGATGCCCCAAACACCCCATTGTTGAAGATCACAGCCACCACATTGATGCCATACTGCACACAGGTTGCTAGCTCCGATGCCGCATACATGAACCCGCCATCTCCGCACATCGCCACCACTGGCCGGTCCGGGTTCCCCACCTTTGCCCCTAAGGCCGTGGGAAACGCATACCCCAACGTCCCCATATACGATGGGGTGATGAAGCTACGGGGCTCATCCATCGGCAGGCACACGTTGGCCCAAGCCGCCATGATTGTCACCCCAGCAATCACTATCCCATCCTCCGGCACACCGGCCCGCACCGCATCCACCAACGCAAGCTGCTCCGGCGCGACCTCCCTGATCCGGTCCCGTGCCCGCTTCCTCACCTCGTCCAGTTCCCCTTGATTCCACTCGCCTACAGGCCCACCGCCTCCCAGAGCCGCCGCCAAAGATGCCAACCCCACTCGCGCATCCGATGCTATGGCCACCGTGTCAGCATCCCCACGCGGAGACTTGGTTGGGTCGATGTTCAGGTCGATAACTGTCTGGCCGGAGCCTGGGATAGCGTTGCCCGGATACGCCAAGCGCATCCCCACCGCCAGAATCACATCGGCCTGCGGCACCACGTCCACCGCAGCGCCCCAACCATACCCGGAAGTGCCCAGGGACAAAGGGTGACTGTCCGGCAGGCTCGCCTTCCCTTCAGCCGTTGTCATCACCGGCGCATTCAATCTCTCCGCTAACTGACGCAACTCCTCCCACGCCCCCGACTGATGCACTCCTCCTCCACACCAGATCAGCGGACGCTTGGCCCCTGCCAGCAGTTCAGCCGCCCTGCGCACCAGATTCTCCGGAGGCGCGGGATATGGGTAGGGTTCTGGCTCAATGAGATGAATGTCGTCCGACGCGCCCAGCACATCAGGAGGAATCTCAATCTCCACAGGCCGTGGCCGCCCCGTGGACAGTTGACGCATCCCCTCATGTACAGCTGAAGGCACTTCCGCCGCAGCCAGCACCCGGCTGTTCCACTTCGTCACCGGCTTCATATACTCAAGCTGGTCGTCGATATCATGTAGGGCTCCTATGTCCTGCCCAATGGCGGAACTGGCCACCTGCCCCGCGATCATCATCACCGGCGACGACGCAGCGTATGCCGTCGCCATCCCCGCCCCAGCGTTGTAAGTCCCTGGCCCAGGCACCACAAGCGCCACGCCCGGCTTGCCCGTAGTACGCGCATACCCATCAGCCGCAAAAGTGGCAGTCTGCTCATGCCTCACAGTGATGACCCGCACCTCGTCCACATCGAAAAACCCGTCATAGATATGCATGATCTGCACACCCGGCAACCCAAACACCACATCCACCCCCTCCGCCCTCAAAGCCCTCACCACCGCCTGACCACCAGTCATCACCGCCATTTCTGCCTCCTCTTAGTGGCCCAGCCACCATAGTCCACTGTCGCACGATTATTGGTTGGCTCTAATGAGGTGTCAACTCAACTAAGTGGTTGTTGCATCATCTTCAGAATCCCGCGCCGCCCCCACAATCTCACTTGGTATCTCAAACCCTATGCCATACTCGCCCATCCCGCCCCCGAACACCAGCCGGCACCCTCGGCGCAGTCGTATCTGTTCCTCATAACTCTCTATCTGATGTGTCTCTTCATCTATGGTCATGGAGGTATTGGCCACGCGCTCGGTCAAGGGACTCGAAGTCTTGATTACAATCTTGCCACCCGAACGACTGACAACGGAGATGTTCTTGTCGTTCCCCAAGGCTAGGATGGAGGTGAGGATGGTGAATGGGTTCGGATGCGTGGGCGCCCAGTAGGTCGCATCGAAGATCTCACGTCCATCCGTCTCCTTCCATTTTCCCCTTGATTCCTCCCAGTGTTCAGACCCATCCAAGATCAGGTAATGCTTCTCCCCTTCGCGGTACCTGATCGAACCAGCAGAAATGCCCTCTATGTCACCCACTTCGTACACCCCAGGCCCCACCGGATTGGGGCCACAGGTGCCCCTCCATTCACCACTTACTTGGAACCGCACCGACTCCGCCTCTTCAAGGACACGTGCGGCTTGCCGAACTGCTTCATGCACCTCGCGGTATGGGCTCAGCGGTTGCGGGTCCAGCAGGTCTTCATTCAGAACGATTACATCCCGCACGTCGCTTATGCTCATGCCGGCCTTAATCAGTGGGTGCGAGTGGAGCCTGATCATCTCCTCGTCAATCACCGACAGACCGTGGTCTGTGGCCAAGCGGGTATCGAAGGCCTGTCGGTGTCCAATGGGTACCATCACATGCAGCATCTCGTGGAGGACAACCGCCCGGACGAACTCGAAGGTCACATGGGGGGACTCCTGTTGCCACACCCCGGCGATACCGCTTGTGACACGGTGATCATGGACTGACCAGCTGGCGCAACCGGCCGCGTCCTCGCAGTGGGGCCATCCCAGCTCAAGGGCTGTGGACCTCGGCACTCCGAAATACGCCTTTACGTCGGCTTCCTCTTCCGACTCCACCAGTTCAAATTCAAGGCCCAACAATGGAGTCAATTCCCGCAGCACAGCCAGGGAAATGGCGAGGTAGTCGGCGCTGCCGGTTCTCCATAGCCTCACCGGCCTATCAATCTCCCACTTATCTATCGTCTCCTGCTTCCAACCGCCACATCCATCCCTGTGCCCCGGCCGGTCGCTATAACACTCCCACACGTACCGGTCCACCCCCAAAATACGCTCGGGCACCTCTAGTTGAATCCCTTCCTCCTCTCCGACGACCGACACTTCCAAAATGGTGCCCATGGGCGCGCTGAGTGCCAAGGAACCTTCAGCAGGGCCAAACCCATCCTCCAAATCAACGGTCAGGTCCCCGCCACAGTCATCTATCGCCTCCTCACCCTGCTTGCAGACTACCTTGATGGCCTGACTATCCAAGACCTGCTCGTAACCCTCGTTTCGCAGCGAACCCGTGAAATCCACCTGAGCCATGCCATTAGACCAGTAACCCGTCACATCGGCTTGGGCCTGCAAAGCAAGCGCTACCGCGGGCTTGGAAGGCACGGTGATCAACGCATCCCCCACATTGGAATCTCCCCACTGATAGCCATCATCATTGGCCCCACCGAAGATAGCCACAGCACTCTCCCCTTGGGGCACCGCGAGCACCAACAACGCTACGCTGCTCTCGCTTGGCGGTATCGATTCCATTTGGACAGTGTGCGTACACCCCTCAGGGATGACCGCAGGGCACACAACCCCAACCTCTATCGGTCCGCTCGGAGCTACCCCTTGGTTTGCCACCCGTATACTCGCCTCAACCACACCATCGCCATCGTTCTCGTACCCGACCGTCTCCGATGACTCCAGGAGGACGCTGAGATGAACGTACTCCACTTCAAGCGAGGCCTCCACCTGATTATTCTCCAGAACCGTCTCCGGATTCCCCGCCTCCACAGCAACTATCGCTTGGTACAACCCGGTCGGCATATCGAGAGGGAGGCTGACATCGTACGCATCGCCTGGAACGACCGTTTCCAGGGTGGCATCGCGCCTTTGCATTGGTGCCCCATCATCGCCATCCGACGCGGTAGCAATTTCCACACTCACAATCACATCCCGGCCCGGAACCTCCCCTTCATTCGTTACCTCCACCAAGATCTCAATCGATCCATCAGCCACGACGTTATGTTGTACCGACTCGATCGCGATGTCCGGCACCCTAGCGTCAAACTCCGTTACCTGTTCTACGTCGGCGACTCTTACTACGACGGTCTGTATCTTGGGTTCCAGCTCCAACTCGACGCTGAAGCCCACGGGTTGATCCTCCCTAGGACGCATCAGGTTCTGCACTATCTCAGGTTCGCTTCCCTCAACCCACAGAGACACAGGGACCGTCTCTGGTCCACCAAGGCCGCCAACGTTAAGCACCGCCCACGACACCTGCCCTGTAAGGGCACCGCGTTCTCCATCCAATAGCTCGACTGCCAAGTCCTGAATCAAATACACGGCGGGCTCAGGAGGAGGCAATGGAGTCCCCGTCGGAGTAGTCATGGGCGTCCCCTCCGGAGACCGCGTTGCCGCTGGCCTGGGCGTCTGCTCTGGAGGAGGAGTCGGCGTTGAGGAGGCGATGAGAGAAGGGGCAGAAGTCTCCTCAGGTTTGACATCAGATGTGACTTGAAGAGTCGGCGTAAGCCGCGATCTCGGCGTCGACCCAACGCTCGCTAACGTCGGTTGAGGCGCCTCTGTCTCAGCGGACCCGAAGTCACAACCCACTGCAGCCGAGGCGACGACCAACAATCCACACGCGATTGCGCCTAGACCACTCCTTCGCCACTCCTCCCACAGTCCGGTTGCCAAACAGCCAACAAACACCGGCCCGGCCTCCTCCGCAACCGTAACTCGGCTCTCCGGCCAACCGAAGTTGGACTACCTCTCGCGCGCTGCTGCCTTCCTGCTCACCCCACCACTGCCCTCAGCCCCTCATCAAAAGTCTTGACCTCATGCACACCACGCCGCCGACAGCTAGCCAGATGGCAGAGGTCGCGTGCACTCAGGGACGGATACCGATCATGAAGCTGGCGCGCGAGCATGACATCATCTGCGTCCAGTGGCCATACTTCAATACCGTATGCTGACGTCAGAAATAGTGCTGCTTCCAGAGTCTCCAACCTAGCCACTCGCAGGTAGGCATGCATTAGCTCCTGTAGTACCTCTGCTGACGTGCACAAAGTAGTGCCGTCTTCATGCGCTTGGCGAAAGAAGTCCCGCGCTGGAGTCCGCAACAGATGTGGCCCCCCAACAGCGTACATGAAGACATTGGCATCGACGAATATCATGCTTTCGGCAAGCCGGACAATCGAGATTCCTCAATCGTCCTTAGGTGCTCATGCCAATCAGGTTCCGGGGTATTGCCTTCTCGCTCGTCGCACCGCCTGAAAAACTCCCGCAAGTCCTCCACAGACTCAAACCGCGTCACGTGTCGCTGCCTTTCAAAGCGTTCGTCAGCTGCCGCCCGCAGCCAAGCACTGAACGTCATTCCCTCTCGTCGGGCTTGATGCACGTAGCGTTCCCGGTCCGCATCCGGTATCACCAACTGTACGCGTGCCATGTCTGACCATTCCTATTCTGCAATGTGTAAGGATCTTACACATTGTGGACATCGCCCATCAAGTGCGTCTGGACCACTAACCCCAAGGGGTCTCAAGGCCTACGAATGCAGGTATAATGAGCCCCTGCGCCGAAGTGGCGGAACGGTAGACGCGACGGTCTCAAACACCGTTGGGGGCAACCCCGTCCCGGTTCGAATCCGGGCTTCGGCACCAAGCATATCTGTCCAGTGAGTGCCATACTGTCCTTTTTACCACATAATATATAGGTAATTCGGTGCCCAAACGCCTTGACTCTGTGCCATGCCGTACCGCATAATGCCACTGAATCCCACTGTTGATGTGGTAAAAAGAGGTGGAAAACTGGGCAGTCTGAGCGCGACAAAGGTAAAGACCCTCAAGGAAGCAGGCCGGTACGGAGACGGAGACGGCCTCTACCTTGTTGTTTCCCCGAACGGCAGCCGGTCCTGGGTGCAGCGCATTGTTGCTGATGGTAGTCGGCGCGACGTGGGTCTAGGCGGGTATCCTACCGTGGGTCTTGCTGTGGCCCGCCAGTTGGCAGCAGACAACCGGCAGCGCGTACAGGCTGGAAGGCTGCCACTGTCTGCTCTAGGCCGGCGCAAGGCTGCTACCTCGGCCCGCGCTCCCAAGGCGTCCAAGCCCACTTTCGAGGCTGAGGCTCGGGCCTTCCACGCCGAGAACACTGGGGCGCGGTGGACCAATCCCAAGAACGTGCGAGCATGGCTACAGCGTGCCGAAAAGTACCTATTCCCATCGTTCGGGGCCAAGGCGATAGACGCCGTGACCGGCGCGGACGTGCTTGACGTGCTGGCCCCTCTACAGACCACCAAGCCGGAAACGGCCATGCGCCTACGAGTGATTACCCGGCAGGTGTTCGCAAGGGCGCAAGCCCGTGGCCTCGTGAACGTCAACCCTGCCGGAGAGGGAATCAACGGCGGCCTACCACCACGGCCCGCAGCTTCACACATGGTAGCCCTCCACTACTCCCAAGTAGCCGATGCCCTGAGAGCCGTGGAGTCCAGCGATGCCTACTTGGGCACTCGCCTAGCCTTCAAGTTCATGGTGCTGACCGCCACAAGGGGTGCTGAAGCACGGGGCGCGTTGTGGTCTGAGGTAGACTTTGAGGCTGCGGTCTGGACCATGCCAGCTGAGCGCATGAAACAGAGCCGCGCTCACGTTGTGCCACTATCCGCCCAGGCCCTGGCGGTGCTGGAACAGACCAAGGGCCTCGCGGGTGACTCGCCTTACGTCTTTCCCGGCACTCACATGGGCAAGCACATATCGGATAACACCTTTGGCAAGCTGGCCCGCCAGTTGGCCCTTGGCTGCAATCCGCACGGCTTCCGGTCTAGTTTCCGCGATTGGGCCGCAGAGTGTTCTAGCGCGAGTTGGGCAGCAGTTGAATTGAGTCTGGCCCACAGCGTCGGCTCGAATGTGGAACGGGCCTACTTTCGTAGCGACTTACTGGGCCAGCGGCGCGACTTGATGCAAGCGTGGGCCGACTACCTAGGCCAGCGGTCGATCACTCATCACTAGGTCGTGAATGCGCTGCGCCCTTTGTGGTGGTGGCGCTTTGGTGGTGACATACGTTTTCACCAGCCCACACTTCTTGCAGTGCTGGACCCGCTCGTCGCTGCCGGTGGCGGCAGCACCCAATGATGCGGCGGCCATGGATAAGGCACTTGAGCCGACCCCTTCTGCCAGCGCTTCTACGAAGGCCCTCCAACCTGAACGAGGCCCAGCACCTTGTAGCGAACGCCGCCATCTTGGATGTAGTCGCCGGTCTGGACGTCGGTCGTTGACCTGAAGCGGTAGCCCGTGCGGTCCGTCGACACTGGGCCTCCGGCGACGCTGACCACCTCGTCACGGAGCCGCACGTCGCGCCTAGGCGCCCACGCTTGCTGCCTCGTGGTGGTGTCGGCCTGAGGGCGTGAGCGCTAGGAGGTATCGAGCCACGCCCGGCGCTGAGCGCTGCACGGTCTCGCGCTCCGGCGTCACCAGCGGTCAAGGGCTGGCGTGGTCTCTTCTATTACCACACCTCACTCGACACACTGCCATCATCGGTCAGCGTGGCCGTCAACTCTTCCCCCACTACAGGCATGCTGGAATCCAGACTCACCACCCCAGGCTTGCCTATCGTCTGGGTGCCCGCACACTCGTAGCGCTCCTCCCACCACCGACCGGATCCTCATAGCCCACGATCACTCGTAGCAGCTTGCCCTCGTCCGTTAAGGCTGGAGTGTAGGCCGAGGTAGTAGCGTCAGGAATCTCGCTCCAAGTCGGCGTACCCACACTCGGTGAACTCTCCCACTGCCCCGAAACCCGATTTTTGTAGCTATGATTGGTGTTCACACCATCTCGTTACCACTTTTGCTATCACAAGCGTGTCTCACCCTAGCGCGACCGTTTTCTGCCTCCCCTAACCCGATAATTATTTGTGAGGCGTGACACTTGAACTGGCTCTTCTTGCTGTTGGGTTTGGGCATCTTCGCGCTCTTGCTCATATACAACAAGCGTGTCCAGGGCTAGGGTAGGAGGTTCGATAGAACTCTCTATGGACGACTACCGTGCGGCGTGGCGAGCCGTCTGCTTGCCAGTCTTGGTGATGCAAATCCCGCACGCCGTCCACGGGGACGGCTCGACCGTCGGAAACGCCGGAGGCTCTATTCGCCCAAGCTCGGCGCTCAATTCCTCAATTGTGCGCTCGCCGACCTGCGGCCCGACCACTGCCCTGTCCTAGTTGACGGCCGTCTTCCATCTGTGCCATGCGGTTCTTCTCGTCATTGCCGGATTTCAAGTCGCCCTGCCCTCGTGGGTCCTTTTATGCAGCGGACCGGATGAAGAAGCCTGGGAGAGACTTCCATGCAGTTCCCTCGGGGCGATGCATGAAGGCACTCTCCCGCGACCTCCGGTACCGATCTACACCCAGCCTGAATGGTTGCGCAACTCCTTGGCTGGTACGCGAACATGCATGAGTCGACGTTCTATCCCCGCCCACGCGGGGGAACCGGAGGCTATGGGTAGTCTGGACCCATCGAGGGTCTATAACCGCCCTCGCTGGGGAACCGGAGGCCATGGACCGCGGCGTGACGGTGCCTGCCGTCTATCCCCGCCCACGCGGGGGATCCCGCCTGTCCATGGCTGACCTGCTGGCCCGGGCAGGCCTAGCAGGCTGCGGAAGAATGGATTTCATTAGTTCGAAGAGGCTGGTATGGGCTGAGTTTGACGCTTTCGGTTGCTGGAAGGCGGTTTGGGCTCCCTGCCAAGGCCCATGAGGTGATCAGCAAGGGCTAGGAGGGCCCGTCAGACCTTACGGGCGCACTGCACCCAGGCCGGTCACACCGCCTGAGCGACCCGAGTCCTCTCACACGCCACCAGATTCGCCATCCGCGCCAGGTTGTAGGCCGTGGCCACCGAGTACCCCGCCAAGCCCGTCCGCTCTACTCCCCGGTACCGTGTCCTCCGCAATCCTCCCACCGTCTTCATCCACCCGAACACCTCCTCCACCCTCTTGCGCACCTTCTGGCTCGCCCTGTAGCCAGCGTGCCTCGTGGTGCGCCCGTCCATAGCCGAGTGCACTCGCCGGGCCACGTGAGGCGTCACCCCACGATTACGCATGACCCTGACACACTCCCAGGTGTCGTAGCCCCTTATCAGCTCCCAGCGTCCTGGGACGGTACCCCCGCTGCCTCGCATCGTCCAGCATCACGCTCCGCCCTACCCGTGGCCCTGCTAACCACGAAGTCCATCAGCAACCCGTTGCCGTTCTCCATCAACGCGTGGCCCATGAATGACAGTTTGGCCTCCCTACCCTTCCCTTTACGCATCAACCTGGCCTCAGGGTCCGTCCTGCTCTCGTGGGTCTCGTTCTTCAACCCCTGCCCACGGAAGTCCACCCACGGGTTGCCAAGGTCGTCGCCGGGCGGTGGCTCCTGATCTTCACGCCGTCGGAAGCTCTTGATACTGGCCACTGCCTCTATCAGCATCCCGTCCACGCTGAAGTGCTCGTCCGACAGGAGCCCACGGCGGTCCGCTTCCCATACCACCTCGTCGAACAGCCCCTGGCCTACACGGTGTTCCAGCAAACGTTTACGGTTCTTGGTGAACACCGTGGGGTCGAAGCTGCGCTCCATCAGGTTCATGTCCAGGAACCAGCGAAAGAGGAGATTGTATTCCAACTCCTCGCAGAAGGCCCTCTCACTGCGTACCGAGTAGAGGGAGATGAGAAGGGAGGCCTTCAGCAGTCGCTCCGGTGGCACCGATGCCCGGCCCACCCTGGAGTACATCCGGTCGAACTCAGGTAAGAGACGTCCCAGCGCCTCGTCGGACACTTTCTTGGTGGTGCGTAGAGGATGGTCCTTGGGGACTCGCTCCTCGATGTCCACGTGGGCCAGCATCACTTCCTGTCCCTCATGCCTGCCGCGCATCCCGCACCTCCCCTACGTCTCCCTGGCATCCTAACTCACAAAACTCTTTCTCCGCACCCTGCTAGGATTTTGACCTGCAACTCCAGCCACAGAATCACAGTGTGGGAGTCTTTCACGGTTCCGCTGGTGTCTTATGGCATGTTCGGTAAATGCCATCCTGGTTTCCCGACAGCAACAAAATATTCCGCTACTCGTGGTCGGTAGAATTGTACGATACTACGTGGGAGAGGTTCGAGTCCTCTTAAGTCGGCCTGACTTGACGGTAGGCAGTACCGTTCTTGAATTGGTGACGGCCTTTTAGCTCGTCACAGATGAGGAGTTCGAAACCGGTCAGGTGGACCTAGGCGGGTAAATCCGGACCCCACCACGGCAAACTTGTACCGGTGTCGTTTAGCACTACCTCACCAGTGATAGTTCCTGATAACTCCGGACATGCCAAGAACAGGTAGGTCCCGGACAAGTCATCGGGCCCGAGTGCTATCCGGAGGGGAGAGCTCGACCGCATCTTCTCTGCGAGAGCCGGATCCTCCCAATGAGATGCGCGGTGTTGGTCCAGGGTGGCCAGCCCGCGCAGATTTGTGACAACGCCCCCTGGCGCCACCCCATTTACTCTAATTCTGGGGGCCAACTCCACCGCCAACTGTCGGATCATTCCCAACACGGCATGCTTCGACGCGGTGTAGAGCACCCCACCGCCACCCGAGTTCAGACTGGCGACAGAGGCGGTGAGGACCATGCAGCCTCCACTCTTTTCCAGTTCCCCAACAGATGCTTTGGCTCCTAGAAGAAGGCCTTTAACATTAATCGAGAACTGCTCATCAAAGGCTTCGCTCAGCTTCTCTTTGGGGATATCTCTGAGGAGCGTAAACATATCAAACACGCCAGCATTCCCCACAAAGATGTCGAGCGTGCCGAAGGCGCTCACCGTCTGCGCTACGGCTGTCTCATTATCCTCCAAGCGTGATGTATTGCCCAGCACGGCTGTAAGGGAGGAACCAAAGTTAGACTCCAATTCCGCAACTCTTTCGGGCATCCGCTCCAGCACTCCTACCCGTGCTCCCTCTTGAATGAAGCGCCGGACTACGCTCCTTCCGATTCCGGACCCGCCTCCCGTAATCAGCGCGACTTTTCCGTCCAGAAGTCCCATGACGTTTCGGTCCTCCCCACATTGTCTGATGCGTAGACGCCTTCGAGTCCGCGGTAGTGCAATATCAACCCGCTACCATCCATGGAAGTGCGGCAAAATATCGCAACTGTCATTTGGGCTGGTTACCTGGGAGCGTATCTCAGACCAGCTATCGGTGTTGCTTGAGCATCAAGGTGTCATAGGCAGCTTTGCCCAGCTGCTGGTGTCCATCATCTCAGCCCACCGCCGGTAGAAGGCACGCTGGGCTATTTCGCTGAAACGGTGGTCGCTGACAAGGGCATTCAGGTCCTCGCGGAACTGCTCGTGCCCTACACCCAACTGCATGTTCATTGGATGACGCTTGGCAACGACGCCTCGGCAGGTAAGGGTGCATTCTTGCCAGTTGTCCATGTCATCTTGTTCAAAAGTACCCGCCGGACTAAACCCCCTGACTACTCCTCGGCGTATGGCCTCTTTGACCGCAGGCGGGGCCTTTTTGTCTACGTATCCGTAAGACCAGATCTCCGTTTTATCGGGTCCTCGTGGATGCCACACTCGGAAAGTGCGCGAAACTCCACGCAAAATGGCAAAGTTGGGAAACACATTGCCCACAATCGGCGCGATGTGATTCAGGCGAGGTCCGAGCCGTTCCTCTACTTCTGGACGAATCTCCTCTTCATAAGCCATTAATTCCGGTATCGGAGGTTCAATCGGATCCGCTGGGCCCAATGCTCCTATGCCGTGTCCATTTCCGGGCGAAAGTGCAGCCCCTGTCGCCTCAGGTACGAAAGTAGATATGAGGTTAGGCGACACCCCCGCAGGCTGGGGGAAGGTCTTTAGAGCGGCTAAATGGGTCCATCCAAAGTGATAGGAGTCGCTAGCGAAGTTCTCCGCCGCCAATTTCCAATTGAAGTTCCCCACCCACTTGTGGACTCCGGGGAGAACCTCAATCCCCCCTTCACGCCGGTCAAAGAACACATCCATGTACCAAGTCATCTCTCCCAGATAGTCCAACAGTGGCGGTGCCGCAGAGTCGAACGTGGCGAAGTAGAGGCCCTTGTATTGGTCAATTTGAGCTACAGGCACCAACCCCCACTGTTGACGGTCCAACTCGCCATAGTAGGCGTCCTGCAAACTGGGCACCGCTACCAGCTTCCCGTCGCTGCCATAAGTCCAGCCATGGTAAGCGCAAGTGAACGAAGCTGCGTTGCCTGCATCGGCACGACACACCCGGTTGCCCCTGTGTCTACATACGTTGAGGAAGGCATTTACCTTTCCATCGCCATCGCGCACCACCAGCACAGGGTCGCTTCCCAAGTAGGTGGATAGGAAGTCGCCGGGATTCGCAATCTGCGTCTCATGGCATAAGAACAGCCAGCAGCGCGCGAATATCTGCTCTAGCTCCTGCTCATAGATGTCTTGTTCAATAAATATTTTCCTGCTGACGAACCCCTTCTCGTAGTCCACCAGTCCCCTCATCGACGATGCCACCATCGCACTCCTCCCGCTGAGTAGGATAGGTCGCGTTTTCCAATAGCGAACTGCCTTAGAGATCTGCCCAACTTTGGCCATCCATCAGGTCGGCCCAGCGCTGGTAGAAGGCACGTTGGCTGCCCTCGCTGAAGCGGTGGTCGCTGGCCCATGCCCCTAACTCCTCGTGGAAGTGGTCATGTCCCACCCCCAACTGGTAGTTCATGGGGTAGCGTCGTGATACCGTTCCTCGACAGGTCTGAGTACATTCCTGCCAATTGTCCATATCGTCCTGTTCGAACGTACCTGACGGGCTAAAGCCGCGGACAACGGCTAAACGAAACGCTTCCTTTACTTCTGGTGGAGCTGCTGTGTCCACAAAGCCATACGACCATATCTGTGTCTTTTCAGCCCCTCTAGGATGCCATACTCGGAAGGTTCGGGAGATGCCTCGAAGTATAGAGAAGTTGGGGAAAACATTGCCGACCACAGGGTTCATCAGCTCTAATCGTGACCCCAAACGTTTCTCTACCTCAGGACGAATCTTCTCTTCGTAGGCCAATATCTCTGCCACCGGAGGGTCAACAGGATCGTTGGCACCCAACACTCCCAATCCATGACCGTTCCCTGGCATGACGGCATGACCGGTGCCAACCAGTTGGAAGGACGATGGGGAACCCCCGTCCACGAGTTCTTCCAGCGGCTGGTATAGCGTCATCATAGCTGCTAGGTGGGTCCAACCTACGTGGTAAGAGTCGCTGGCGAAATTTTCAGCAGGGATCTTCCAGTTGCAGTTAGCTACGCATTTGTTCACACCGGCCAGTACCTCAACTCCCCCCTCACGCCGGTCAAAGAAGACATCCATGTACCATTTCATCTCGCCCAAGTAATCCGACAGTGATGGTGCCTCACGATCGAACGTAGCAAAGTAGAAGCCCTTGTAGTGGTCTATCTGAGCCACAGGCGCCAAACCCCACTTCCCACGATCCAGCTCTCCATAGTATGCATCCTGGAGGCTGGGCACCCCTGTCAGTTTCCCGTCATTGCCATAGGTCCAGCCATGATAGGCACAAGTGAAGGATGCTGCATTGCCAGCATCGGCGCGACACACGCGGTTGCCTCTATGGCGGCATACGTTAAGAAAGGCGTTGACCTTGCCGTAGGTGTCCCGCACCACTACGACCGGGTCTTCTCCCATGTAAGTAGTGAGGAAGTCACCGGGGTTCGGGATCTGTGACTCATGACATAGGAAGAGCCAACAGCGAGCAAAGATCTGCTCTAGTTCTTGCTCGTAGATGTCCTGCTCAATGAAAATACGCCTGCTAACCAATCCCGTCTCGCTATCCACAAGTCTCCTCATCGCCATCGTAGCCATGTTTCGACTCCTTCAACAATTTTAAAAGGCACCCTATTGGGCGTCGGTATTCGTATCCAGAGACCGGTTATACATACATTATTCGTTTTAACTCTTCGATTCTCGCTAGCAATCTACTATTCTAGCTTCACCCAACAAGGAGTCTACGAAGTTTCGCTACCTCCTGTCAATGCCGGAGGGCTTATCAAATCCATTTGAAGATTGGCCATTGCCTCCCTCCGTTGGTCGCTCTACCAGAACCGAATGCCAGTCACAGTGTTTTCTATCCTGCCCCTTCTCGTTCTTGATGTTGTCGCCTCACTTGTAATCCACGTAGCTGGTGGAACCGCTTCATGATCTCGACGGCCAGACCTCCGCGAGCGTACGCTGCGAAGATGAAAATAGATCCCAACACCAACGGCCACCGTTCTGGGAGGTAATCGCTTGCAAAAAACTGTATGACAATTATTAGTACTGCTCCCAGAATGGGACCAAATTTTGTACCAGGTCCCCCCAGGGCGACCATGAGGTACACGTTAGCAGATGTCAGGATTCCTGTATCGTTGGGTACTACTATCCGATTAAGATAGGCAAAGAGTACCCCAGCAATGGCAGCGAACGCCCCGGCAATAACAAATGCTGCATACTGATACAGCCATGAGTTGTATCCAAGCATGCGCATACGACGCTCGTTGTCACGAATACCTTGCAGGGCAAGCCCAAAAGGCGAATCTATAATCCGCTGCATTACGAGGAACGATATAATCGATATACTGAAGACGAAGTAATAGTAACTCAACGCGTTCCAATCAATAGAGACCAACCCCAAGTCAGGACGAGGAATGCCGGCTAGTCCGTTGTCCGCTCCCGTCACGTCGCGCCACTCTCTTGCAGCCGAGAACACGAGTTGGCCCAGGGCCAAGGTGACTAACAGGAAATAAATCCCTTTGGTCCGCAGGGCGAGCAAGCCAAAGATCGCTGCCAGTAGTGTTCCTAGTCCTACAGCACCGAGTGCGGCGAACCAGAAGCTCGAGACGTCATATTTGACAGACAAAACACCGACCGTGTATGCGGCTACCCCAAAGTACGCGGCATGGCCCAGAGATAACAGTCCGGTATAGCCGACAATCAGATTGAGGCTCATAGCCAGTAGCGCAAAGATCAATACCCTCGCAGCCAGGCTCTGATGAAATGAGGGTAAGATGGCTGGTAAGACCACTCCAATTACGATGACCGCAAGTACCGGTGGCAATCGTCTTGAGGTGAAGAGACCCATCGGATCCAACGTTGGAACAAGCCGAAAGATATTCAAGTAGCTTTGCCTAGTAAGCCTTGCGGCCGGAGGACCAGCATCAGCACCAGTACTGCCCAGATGCTGAAAACGGCAAGGTCCTGAGCGTAGACGGCCACCAGGGTTTGCGTCGAAGCAACCACCATGGCTCCAATGAAAGCTCCCGGAATCGAACCCATGCCACCAACGATTACCACAACGAGAGCCAACAGCAGAGTATCGAAAGCAAGTGTATGCCACACCCCCATGAGAGGGGCTGCCAAGAATCCGCCAATCCCTGCCATCATCGCGCCTACGGCGAAAGTCGCCATGGCAATTAAAGGATAATTCAGACCAAGAGCTGAAACCATTTCCCTGTTTTCCAGGCCAGCCCTTACTATAGCGCCTATTTTTGTCCGAGCCTCGCATAGCCAAAGTATCGCGAACAAGACGAAGCCTACAAATATCAATGCAGTTCGCTGGATAGGGAAAGCGTAGGCCCCAACATCGAACGATCCAGTCAGATAGCCAGGAAGTACTGGAGGTGGGACCCTTGCACTCCAAATCCAAATCACTATGTTGACGGAAACGTATACCAACCCAAAAGTAACAAGCACTTGCTCATCGAACCGTTGGTACAGATGCCTCAGCCAGCCCCTTTCAAGCACGAGACCGGCGACACCGGCGGCCAGAGCTCCGCCTAACCCCGCAAACCAATATTCGACCCCAATCGACTGCAGGTAAACGCCAATATAGGCCCCAATCATAACCAAGGCCCCGTGGGCAAGATTCAGTACGCCCATTAGGCCCATGACCAGAGATAGACCGACTGAGATAATGAAAATAACAGAACCAAGGGCGATCGCTGTAAGCGCGGTAGTGGCCCAAAAGTCCATCGATCCGACTCAATCCCGGTAGCTATTCAGAAAAGTGTATGAACACTTCATCATAGCCACCGGCCACTCTTGATTTTGCAATCGACCGCTATGCGGCACCTTCAGACTGACTGCCTAGTAACCATGCTATTCCCTACCGAAGTAAGAATCAGGGTACTCGTCTATGGGGATCCATAGGTACTCATCGTCGACTTTATCCACACGGAAAATGTAGAACGTGGAACGTCCCCACTGTGTGTCCGGGTCGAACCTGAACTTACCAGTGAGAGTGTCGAGCTCGGTGCTTTGAATTGCGCTACCCAGGGTCTCGGGGTCGGTATTCCCGTCCGTACGCTCTAGCGCATCGATAAGTACACTAGCGCTCCTGTATGCCACATAGACGGCGTCGCCATATAAAGGTTCGCCGGTTTTGGCTTCTATCCGCGCAACCCATTCTTTATTCTCTGGGGTATCTATTGAAGGCGCGTACCAAGCCGTACCAAGCATACCCACGGCTGCGTCACCCATTTCATGGAGGTGTTCCTCGTTAATAGTGCCGGAGCCCAGAGGCGAGATCATCGGCAAGTCGACTCCGAACTCTTCGGCCTGCTTCACTAGTGACCAGGCGTATGGGGCGATACTCCAAACTGCGAACGCGTCTGCGTCATCCAGATTAGTCATATAAGGGGCAAAGTCAAAGACTTCGAATGGGTGCCATTGTTCTTGGACCCGCTTTCCGCCGCGTCCCTCGAACCCATCCACAAACCCATTGATGAAGTCCCACCCGGCTACATAGTCGATTCCCAAGCTGGTCACCGTACGATAGCCCAGTTCGTCATAGGCGTATTGTCCCATTAGGTAAGCTATATCCTTTAGAACACCTCCCACGCCATGGAAATATTTGTACTGACCGAGACCGATATTGTGATTCATCATCGACAAATTAGGAATTTGCTGCTCGTCGAGGTACGGTATGACGGCCTCGGCGGTATGGCTGTAAAGAGGCCCGATTACAACCTCGACGTTATCCCCCTCTGCCAGTTTTCTCGCCTTATCAAGGCCAATGGACGGATCGGCAGCCGCATCCTCGACGATGAGCTCGACCTGTCTGCCTGCTACTTCGTAGTTCCGTTCTTCGAAGGCAGCCTCAATCCCCGTTCTGAGTCTAACGGCGAAGGCTGGATCAGGCCCGGTCAACGGCAGTAATAGCCCGACTCTGATCGGTTCAGTAGGCCCTTCGTCCCCACTTCCACATCCAATGCCAAACGCAATCAGTAGTAGTCCAATCCCTAACACTCGCCAGATCGTACTCTTCTTCACAGCTACCCCCTTTATGCCACTCTTATATTGCGCTCTTGTACTCAAGCATAAGTTAAGGTGTGTTCTTGCAGATACCGCCGAGCTTCAGGTGCCGCCTTGCACTTCACCACGTGCAGTCTTGTTGCACAAATCTATGAAGGCAAGGGGGAAAGAGTCGGGGCGAAAGTCCCTGGACATAGGATTAGCGCCGTCGTCTTCAATCGCCTTTTTCGTTTGTGCCTGCACTACCGCACCATCTTGATCAATCAGACGGTGGACTATCAGTGGGGTCACATAGGCACGATACTTGAGGTAACGCCACAGCCTCGTGAAGATACCGCCACGTTTCTCATGAATGATCTGAGTCAGCTGGTAGTGGGACTCATCTACGGGTACCCACCACTCGTAATACACTGATACATCAGTGGGAAACCGTGTCACACGTACGATTCCGGGAAGTCGCATTGACACAGTAGTCGGTTCGGCCTTCTCGTCAAATCGTCCTATCCCGAAGCGTCGCCATGGTCGAGCTGGGGGCCAAACACCCAGACCAGGATATGTTGCTTGTTTAGCCAGACCTTCGGCCGTCTCCACTACATACAAGCCATCGGGCTCTTCGCGAACGATGGTCCCGGCCCCCGTGGTGTGTGCCCATAAGGGATTCAGTAAGTTGCTAAGAGCATAACGATGCAGGACCGGAAAATGCCCGACACCGGTATTCTCCGCGTGGTAGCGCCAGTTTCCCGGGCGCACCTTGTCCTTGTTGTCAGAGAGGCCACGGATGCGGACCAAGACATGGTTGTCATCGTCCAAGATCCCATCTGGGATATCCTGGTCTACGGGTACTGGGGGCATCCGGCCCATCCATATCCAAACGATACCCTTGCGCTCCTCCACAGGATATGTACGGACACGAGCTTTGCCCACCACAGGTGAGTCCGGGCCGTCGGTCAAGGCCGCAACGCATACCCCCGTAGCGCAATCGTATGTAAACCCATGATTTGAGCAGGTGATAGTTGTGGAGTCCTTGAACTCGTGCCGTCCCTGAGAAAGGGGAACTCCTCTATGTGCGCAATGGTCGCTCAACGCATAGACCCTACCGCTGCGTCGCAAGAACACCACGTCCTCCCCACCTAGTTTTGCGGGCACGGGCTTCTCACGTACTTCTTTTGAGCTGAGAACGGGCCACCAATAGTTCTTAAGCCCCAAGACTGCACGCTCATACGTACTATCGGTCCGTTCGTGGATGCCAGTCTCGCTACCTAGTTGCCCGACCATACTGGCTCCTTCCAGCACCGCTCCTAGCAGTGTCTCCCAGCGGGGATAAGATGAAGCGCCTATAACTGCATCTAATTCTGGTCGAATAAAACGACCTTCATATGCCCAAGTAATGAGCTCTTAACTGCACATTATCAGCGAGTTCCTGAGGCAGGGATTCGTGAACTATTCTCCCTTTCTGCATGATGTATACATAGTCCGCGAAGTTTAGCACAAAATCGAGATTCTGCTCAACCAATAGGATAGATAGCCCGTCGTTTTTCAGTTGGTGGATCAACTTGCCCAACCTCTGTCTTAATAGGGGAGCTAGTCCCTCGGTTGGTTCATCCATCAGCATCAGCTTTGGGTTGCCCTGTAGACAGCGGGCGACAGCAAGGAATTGTTGCTCACCGCCAGATAGCTTGCCACCTCTGGTACCGAGGCGCTCCCTGAGTTGAGGAAATACTGAGAGAGCCCTATCTAGTGTCCAGGGCTCATAGGATTCGTCTTCTTTGCGCCGAGGGCGGCTGGCTACTTGCAGGTTTTCTCTTGCAGTAAGGTCAGAGAAAATTTGCCTACCTTGGGGCACGATCCCGACTCCCTTTCGGGCGATCCGATGGGGCGGGATTCTGGTGATGTCTTCTGAACCGAGCAGAATTTGTCCTGTCCGCACTGGTGTTAGCCCCATGATACTTCGTACCAGAGTGGTCTTCCCTACGCCATTTCTACCAACGACTCCGACCACTTGCTGTGGTTCCAATCGAAGTGAAAGGCCTTGAAGAATATAGCTGTCGCCCCGATAGGCATGAATATCTATGACGTCTAGCATTTAGCAAGTCCTAGTCACTACCCAAGTAGACACGCAAGACCTCGGTATTCTGACGAACAACATCCCGTGGTCCGTCAGCCAATACAGAACCTTGATGAAGCACTGTGATTGAATCAGCTATTTCAAATACAACATCCATGTCATGCTCGATAAGCAATACAGTTATATTCGTATCGAGGCTTGTCATCGCGGAAACGACGCTCTGGGTCTCCCCGGGCGATAAGCCTGCTGTGGGCTCGTCCAACAATAGGAGCTTTGGATTGGAAGCCAAGGCCATCACAATTTCCACTAGACGTTGATCGCCATAGGACAAATCGGGGACCGGAACATCATGCTTATCCCAAAGATGCCAATGCACAAGCAATTCCTCGGCATGGTCCATGATGTGTGAGTAGGTAGAAACTGAACGGTGGAATTTGAACCGCACTTGGTCCAGACCTTGGGCCGCTAGAATCACATTCTGCAGCACGGTCAGCCGAGGGAAAAGGCTGGTGATTTGGTAGGTCCTCGCCATACCGAGCGCTGTGCGTTTGTAGGTCGGAAGCGAGGCCGCGTCTGTCCCAAACAGGTAGATGTTCCCCGTATCTGCCCGTTCTTCTCCACAGATAACGTTGAAGAGAGTCGTCTTCCCAGCGCCGTTCGGACCAAGGATAGCCCTTCTTTCGCCCTGTTCAACGGTGAAACCAACATCCTGTAGCGCCTGAAGCCCTCCAAAGCGTTTGGACAGGTGCTCTATAGCTACTGGCTTCATCGCAAGACTCCGCAGCTTCTGCCCCTCGGCCTCTGATGGACAGGACTAACTTGTCCACACATTACGATATGCTTGCTTCGAAGATTGGACCGTCACAAGAGGGTATGAGCACCCTACTACACCTCAAAGGATCAATTGTCAAGAGGGTCGGCTGGCCTTGAGGCAGATGCCATACTGAGAACTTGATGCTTAGTCGATACCTAGGGTGTTGTCCTATATGGTCGAGGTGGGTTGAAAGACAAGCTCACATCGAACAGTAAAGCAATCTAAGTCGGAGCGTGTTTGAGTTCCCAGCCTTCGGTCCTTTCCCGCCGCGGGCGAGGTGTGCGTTCTTGGTCAATCAAGAGTCATGCCTCGCTTTCCACTCCGAGGCGTAGATTATCTCTTGGATAGTTACGCCATCCCCCCGGTCCCGGCGCCGGGAACCCGGACTTCGGAACTCCACGTCTGCCGACGATGCTACCCTGTACCCTGCACGCCAAGGAGGGCCAGCCGCCCCGACCGGAGTTGGGGGAATACCGCGCACAGGATGACCTCATGGGATATTTGGGGGTTGGGGCCTCCTGAGCTGGGAGGCTGGCCTTCTCTACGTTGGACACTGCCCAAGGAGAGAACGAACGTACCGCCTCGGAACGGAGAGCATTCCGGCCATTTGGGAGAGGGAAGTGCGCCGGTTCGAGCTAGACGCCAAGACACCGCACATACTGAAAGCCCGGATAACAGTGAGCGCCTCAAGCGACGGTTCGAAGGCGAGGATCCAATACGTCGCGTTGGACATCGCCGAAAAGGTTGGAACCCAAATACGGTGATGCTGACCGCGATGCTGGCGAACACCCCCACGCAGGGGAGACTGCCACGTAACGTTACCCTGCCACCCCCAACATGCCACCCTAAGAGGGTACGTCAGCGGAGTACCAACGACCAAGAAGCTCAACGCTTCCTCGATAACGATGGTGAAACCCAGGTTCGCAGTAGCGAAGACGATAGAAGACGATATAGGGACGCATGCAGTCTGGGATCATATTATGCAGAATACTCCGGGCATGGCCGCCCCCCGAAGCACGGGCGGTCTGCTCTATACCTCGTCTAAGGCAGGTAGTCTATAATGCGTGGTGCAGTGTCAAGAAACCCACATTTACCAGGGGGTGGGAGCAAGATGACTACACGAGCGAACTTCCTGGACGAGCCCTACGGCGCATACTTTCACCGCGAGGTGCCCCAACCCGATGACGAACTTGTACGAGTTGGCCCCGGAACGCCTTGCGGGGAGTACATGCGACGCTTCTGGCACCCCGTCGCCGTCTCCGACGAACTTAAGGACCTGCCCAAGGCCATTCGCATCCTAGGAGAGGACTTGGTCGTGTTTCGAGACCAGTCAGGTAGGGTGGGGCTTTTGGAGCTTCATTGTGCCCACCGGGCCACCTCGTTGGAGTTTGGTCTCATCGAGGAGAGAGGAATCCGGTGTTGTTACCACGGTTGGGTTTTTGATGTAGACGGGAAAATACTAAAGATGCCTGGTGTGGAGGGCACCCTGAAGGACCGGCTCTATCAAGGGGCTTATCCTGTCATCGAGAAATGGGGCCTAGTGTTCGCCTACATGGGGCCGCCGGACAAGAGGCCGGAGTTTCCAGACTCTGCTAACTTCCACATCCCTGGATACCAGCCCGCGATCCCCAGCGTGAACATCTGGCCTTGTAATTGGCTACAAGCGAAGGACAATAACGTAGATCCAGCACATGCGGCCATCCTTCATGTATGGGAGATTGAGAATGGGGTGGGAACCGGTTTTAATCCTGCCTTCGCCGATATGGGTGTGATGGACTGGACGGAAACACCTTTCGGTATGGTCTACATCGTCACCAGGCGAATCAACGACAATGTGTGGGTACGGTTAGGGGAATTCGTTCTACCGATTAGCATGCACATTCCTACGGGCAAAGAGAACGGGCAAAAGGCGCATGACACCGACTTTGTATCTGGGGCTGGTTGGCTGGTACCCATTGATGACGAGAACACCCTCAGGATAGACCTAGCCCTTATCCCCGACAACGTGGAAAGGTTCAAGCCCGGGATTTACGGTCAAGACGGAGACCGGCCGTATGAGTTGAGACAGCGCATCCCCTCTGACTATGATGCCCAGGTGTCGGAACGCCCCATTGCGGTTCACGCTATGGAGCGGCTTGTATCCACCGATAAAGGCGTCATCATGATGCGCAAGCAACTAAGAGACGGCATCAAAGCTGTAGCAAGAGGGGAAGACCCCCCCGGCATCATAAGAGAAGAACACACCATCATCCCAACATACGGCAGCAACACAGTGCTACCCATACCTCTGGCGCCGACTGAAGAGGAGGACCAGTTGCTTCTGAAGGAGACGGGCAAGCGGGTGGCTGCTCAGATCATCAATCAGGGTGGTAGCCACAAGTTCATCGAAGACCGCTAGACCCAGCACAGCTGCCCGTAGTTTTCGTCCCATGAGGCTTATATGGGCGTGTCAGGCGGCGAAAGCAGCCAGACTGGGCTTTCTGGCCCGATACACCTACTCGCGGTGAACATTGATGCGCTGGCTTCAACCCGCCTGATTCACGAATCCGACATCTTCCAAGAAGCCCCGCACTACGAAATTCCACGCCTCGGGCTGCTCCCAGTACACTGAATGTCCTGACCCTGGAAACTCCACCAGCCTTGATCCCGTGACCAGTTTGTGAGCCCTGCGTAGCACGTTGGGGTCTGCTACGCAGTCGTTGGCGCCTAGGATGAACATCACCGGTACGCCCGTATCAGCAACCTCTTCCGGTGTCGGTCCCCGATAGCCGTCAGCCCTAACGTTGAACCGGTTAGCCTTATTGAAGCTGTTGAGCTGCAGGAACAGCTCGGTTAGGGCCGGGTTCCGTTGTTGGAAATCCTTGGACAACGCCCGATCAGCCTGGTTCAGGGTGGCCAGAGCTTCCAGCCAATCTGCAGAAGGCCTTACATCTGGATGATCCATCATGCCCGTGGTATCGGACATGACCAAGGCTGCGACTCGTTCTGGGTGCCACGCCGTCATAGCGACACAGGATGTGCCTCCCATGGACTGACCTACTAGTGCAGCGCGATCCACCTCAAGGTGGTCTAGAAGACCCAGGAGGTCGTCCACGTAGTCCTTGCGGTGGGGGCCCTCTGGAATCTCTCTCGATCGGCCGAAGCCTCGATGATCGAAGGTTACGACTGTATACCATTGCGAAAGATACGGGAGTTGCTGCCACCAGATGCCATGGTTACCGCCCACACCATGAGCTAATACCAACGGTGGGCCGCTACCGTGCACCTCGTAATAAATCTCTGTCCCGTTGACAGCCGCCAGAGGCATCCGCTACCTCCTGTTGCCTGGGTAGGGTGTCACGCCCGCGTGGCCCACCCTTCAAGAGGGCTTCATAAGCTGGCTTCGATCACATCGTAGTTCTCGATCTCGGCCGGCCGCGCCAGCGGGCTAGGCAGGTCTCCGTACTTCTCGTGGTACTCAGTGCCCGGCGGAACCCTAGGCTGTACGCCATAGCTATCGAGGATGTGTTCGTTGTTTTGGCCCCAGTTCCGTAGCGCCTCCTCGTCACGCCAGACGCTCACGGTGGTTATCTTGTTCGGGTCGGTCTTGGATATCCAGACCATGCGCATCACAAAGCCCGCGGCGTTCTTCATTGCTGCACCATTGTCGCGGTACAACATCTTGCCTTGGTCCATCGCCTCCGGGCGTATCGTGTGTTCAGCGATCTGTGCGATCATATGTCTTTACCTCCTGGATAGACTCCAGATTCTACGTCCCATGAGGCGCGAACTCCCAGTTGCTCAGGAACGGCGCTTGGCGCGCTTGAATGCCCCACTGATCGAGCTTTTCGCCCAATGGCCAAATGACCTTCCGCGTGTACAACGGGATAGCGACAACTTGCTCGAAGGTGAACTGGCCCAGTTCCGCGGTGAGCTGTTTTCGGTTCTCCCAGTCCGCCGCTACCGACATCCTATCCAACAGGTCAGTCATGAAGGGGTGCTCGAATCCTAAGTTGAAGGCATTCCCTGGGTGATAAAAGACGGGGAAGATGCGCATTGGCTCCACCCAAGCCTGATTGTTGTGGGTGGATATGGCCTTGCAACTCCGGTCCACGGTGCAGGGCCTCCACGCCGCGTAGGGTACCCGGTTCAGACTGGCGCGGGCTCCTATCTCCTGCCACATGGTCGCCACGGCCTCACCAGCGGCGATCGGGCCGGCACTAGCGAACTCCGTTAGCATTAGGTCGAAATCGATGCCATCGGGGTAACCCGCCTCTCCGAGAAGCTCCTTGGCTCCGGCGGGATCGTATTCATATTCCAAGCTATCCAGCCCCAGCTCTTGGGCCAACCGTTCGTGTCCCGTCCAGTGAAGGAGGTACAGGGGCTCTCCATCGCCACCGGCCAAGGCATTTACCAGCTTGCCTCGGTCGATGCTTGTGGCCAGCGCTTGCCGGACCTTAAGGGCATTCTGCCACTCTGTCGAATCCAGGTTACGGTCGCATGAGACCCACGGAAGGTCGCAATCGCCGGCGCTCTCCGCGACAGCCACCTTCACATCGCCGTTGGCATCCGGCAGATGGTCGGGGTGATCAAGGTGGTGCTGCATCCCGTAAATTGGAAGGTAGATGTACTCTCCGCCCGGCAGACTCATGTATTCGATCCCGGGTAGATTTTCTGTCCTGATACCCTCTACCGTATCCGGGGTGAAGGAACCTGTGTCGATGAGTCCGGTGAGGAAGTTAGCTAATCGGGTTGACTCCTCCTGTAGCTCCCACACCGTCAATTCGTCGAAATTAGGGGTCTTGGCCCAATGCTCGCTTCGGGCCTTTAGCCTTCTAAAGGAGTCTGGGCGGAAATCCACAAGCTCCCAGGAGTTTGTGCCCACCGATTCGCGGTTTGCCTGCTCTTTTCCGACGGTATCGAAGTGCCGCTTGCTCTGCATATTGAGATGCGACTCATTGTTCCAGGTAATCCCCGCGATAGTAGTAGGCCCTGTGAGTCGGACCGTGTAGTCATCGATCTTGACCAAGTCACACTCATCGCACGTGAAGATCCGTCTGGTGGCCCCTTTCACGCTGTGGTAGGACTCCTCGGAGCTCACCTGCTCCATGGAGAAGATGAGGTCATCGGCCGTGAACTCTCCCCATCCTCCGCTGAACATCGCTCCTTCCCGGAGGCGAAAGGTGAAGATGCGGCCTGTGGGGTCCACCTCCCAGTCACGGACCAGCCTGCCTCGGTTTACCCCGTCGGTATCACTGATCCACATATCGTCATGGGTGAAGACGGAGTCAAACCGAGATTGGGTAATGCCTTGGTTCGTGAGGTTGAATTCCGCTGCCCCAAACAGAATGCTCACTGCTACGTTCAAGCTACCTGTCGGCTCTACCGTGGTGGGTGAAGGGGTTGTGGGGGCAGGGGCAGCCGTGGGAGTGGGGAGAGAGGCAGCAACTACCTGCTGCACCATTCGCGCTAGCTCCGCAGCCGATGTGTCTTCCGGCATTGCAGCTTGCACTGCTGCTTCGACCTGTTGAGCGATCTCCTCGGCCGAAGGAGAGCCGTCCTCAGGGGCTGTCGCCCTGACTGCGGCTTGTATTTGCTCGGTTATCTCCTCTGCCGATAGCCCTGCGGGCTGTTGGCCCTGTGCGGAAAGGGCTTGTTCTACGGCCTGCTGTATGGCGGCTGTATCCACCTGCTGGGGAGTAGGGACAGGAGTCGCCTCGCTTCCGCAGGCTAGGATGAGTCCCAGCAGCAGTATGAAGATAGCGAAGCCCAAGGATTTGGTCCTCTTCATGAGATGCACTTTAGACCTCCAATCTCATGTATGCCGGCCTGGCCCTTATCGGTGACATGTTGTCGCCCCAACGACCTGGAACTCATGGGTTCCGCTACCATCGTTCTATACGGGTGGGAGACATCTCTTCTTGTGAATTGAATACCGCCTTATAGATGCCTACTACAGTCAGACCTTGGGCGTCATCGCCACCTGCCCCAGTCTCGGCGCATGCGCCAACATCTCTGCACTTTGGGACGCGGAAGCGAGTCAGGCTGTCCATCTCCCCCGAGGGTCCTCGCACCCGATGATAGAACTACTTCTTAAGGTTGGGCAGACTCTATCGCCAGACACCACGCGTGTCAAATCGTTGTCCCCTAGGTTTGACTATGTTCGAAGCATTATATATATACAAACTACATATCAAGAATCGTGGCTAGCACCCCCTATACCGTCGAAAATCGTACCAAGGTTTGACTGCAGTTCGGATACTGGACCCGACATGCCATAGATCGTCGAGTGCGGTCTAGCGTCATAAGGTATACACTCTTCTATGAGCAAATATGTAACGAAATCAGTTGTGGAAACTGGCTTCTGCTAGCGCTTGGACAGACTGGCGGCTATGATGAGCCTCAATGCTTAGAAGGCAGCAAATGTTCGCCGAGAGGAGCGTTCTGATGTCGCAGGACTACAGCATCACCATCGGAACCACGGGACGGGGCACCTGGAACAGTCTCGACGGGGGAGAATCATGGATGCTCCAGCGTAAATGGTTCTTCCCTCCCGAAAGCCCCATCGTGAGGGCCCTCACCCTGCACCCGTCCGAACCACATACGGTCTATGCTGGCGGCGACCGTGGGGTCCATCGCAGCACTGACAACGGTCGCAACTGGGAGATGATCAACACCCCGGGCCATCTCACCAACGTGTGGTCCATCGCCATCTGCCAGGATGATCCTAACACCATGTTCGCCGGTGTCAGTCCCACTGGCCTTCATCGCTCCCGCGATGAAGGCCATACGTGGGAGAAGCTCTCGCTGCCTCCCCTTGCCACCGCATGCGAGGTAGGGGATCCCAGGGTTACCGAGATGGTAATCGACCCTGACGACAGCCGGATAATCTGGGCCGGCATCGAGGTGGACGGGATACTACGCAGCGTAGACCAAGGTGACACATGGGTCCGTATCCCCGTTCCCAATGAGGACATCCACAGCATGGTCATCGGGCAGGGTAACCCTAAGAGGGTCTTCGCCCTGACTCCCCGCGAGCTCTATGTCACAATGGATATGGGAGAAAGCTGGGAGGCGACGGGCACCAAACGCTTTACTAACGGGATAAACGGTGCTCGGTACCAGCGCTGGCTAGTCCAGAAGCCCGACGACCACCGTGTCATGTTCATGGGTACCGGCAGCTTTAACGTGGGGGACTGCGGGAACATCTTTCGTAGCATGGACTTCGGGCAAAGTTGGGAGCCCGTGCCCCTCTCCAAGAACACTAACTCCACAGTGTTCGGCATGCACACCAACGCGGCCGACCCCAACCGGGTCGTAGCCTGCTCCGTCAACGGCGAAGTGTGGGCCAGTGATGATATCGGCGACACATGGCACCTCATCGAACAGACCTTCGGAGAGTTGAACTGCATCGCCTGGCAGCCCAATTCCGAGCAGATCAGGGCGGAGCATACGCCTACTGGTATGCAGGCTGGTTTGGGGGGCAATGTGATCGTCCCCCGATCGTAGGCTGTTGACGTACGTCCGGGGTTACTCTGCCAAGCTTGGTGCGGTTCCCTCCCCTTAGAATTCAGCCCTAGCCGTTGACCCACAGAGCGCCTTCAGCGCGTGGAAGTCGAGTGACAATGTCAGAATTGCTACAGGCCAAAGACCCCCAACCGCTGGGAGACCGACCAGAGTCCACAATGGCAGACGGAGCAAACCGCCCCCCACGAATCGTGGTACTCGCATGCCTGCTCCTCCCCCTCATTTCTCAACAGTTACCGAGAGGGAACTGGGGCTCCCTTTGGGCTACCGATAGGGGCAGTCGAGCTCGGGACAGGGTCTACGGGCTTCTACGATAGCAACGCCGCAGGCACAGTTGGCCGGACCACGATCCTGACCACAAGGGCCGGCTTCCCGTACTTCTAGACCGAGACGCTGACGCACGTTAGGCAGAGAACGACATGCCAGCCGTTTTGGTGGCGGACCTCGCCCGTTGCTCGCGGCGGGTCATCCGAAAGTAGCCAGTCTTGTGCTGTGGTGCCTTCTCCGTCGTTCTGACGGTCATTACCGCCAGTTCGGCGTCTCTGAATTCCCTACTACCGCACGGCCCCATCGACGGCGGTGTTGGATGCCAGCCACGGTTCGCATCTGCTATCGCAGAGGGCGAGGTGGTCATCGCCCGGGTTTCGGCAACCACCTTCGCCATCTTGGCAGAGTCCCATCCTCGCCTATGGCAGAACGCCGCACGCGAGCTGGCTGAGCGTCTCCGGCAGAGGAATCAATTCATCTTGGCCAAGAACCCAAGCCCCGTGTTGTTCGTGCGGTGTTCAGCTGAGCACTCTCTGTCAGTCGCGCCGGTCGGCTCGAAGCGACGACCCAATCGTGGTCAAGCTCTGGACTGACGACATCTTCGAAGCATCGGGCTTTCCCATAGAGTCCGTGGAGCGGGAGTTGTCGAGGTTGATTTTGCTGCGCTCGTCCTATCGCCGGACGATAAGGTAGTCTGAGTGACGAGCTGCTGAGGGAGACCCCTGCCTCCTCGGGCGCTCGCTCCACTGGGTCGGCCCCACACGGTACAATTATTATGTCAACGGCCAATCGGAAATCACGGGGAACAAGGAGGAATCAATGAAATTCGTGGTGTACAACGACAACCAGCCGGGCATTCTGACCGATGCGGGTGTTATAGACATAGGTGACCTCTGCCCCGGAGGCGGCCAGACCGCAATTGTCCATCTAGTCACCAACTACGACGACCTGAAGTCCCAACTTGAGACCCGCGCCGCCGAGGGCTCGCCGGTCGCTGGCGCGCAATTGCAATCGCCTCTGCCGCGCCCGAGCAAGGTCCTATGTATGGGCGGCAACTACCGCGAGTTCGGTGCGCGGGAGCCTTCACCAATGTGGGGCTTCATCAAGAACACCCACAGCATTCTAGGCCCGGGCGGCACCGTGGTCCTCCCTGATATAGACGTCAACATCTTTCACCATGAGGCGGAGCTAGTGTTGGTCTTCAGCAAGGGCGGCAAGGACATCCCGGCGTCGGAGGCCATGGACTACGTCTTCGGCTACACGGCGGGTGTGGATGTCTCGGCGCGAATGCCCGCACCCGGCGGCGGCCGGGCGCCAAACACGCTGCCCCTCGCGGAGCACAAATCCCACCCCACCTTCTGTCCCCTTGGTCCCTGCATTGTGACCAAGGACGAAATCGTGGACCCGGAGAAGTTGCAGGTCACCTTGAGCGTCGACGGCGAGCTGCGCGTTAACTACAACACCGACGACCTCGCCCACTCCATCGCCGAATCGATCGAGTACGTGGCGGCTATCGAGGAGATCAGCCCCGGCGACGTGCTCTTCATGGGCACCAACCACCAGGGCCTCGGCGCGATGCAGGACGGCGACACCATTGAGATCGGCGTCGAAGGTGTGGGCAGATTCACTTTCACCGTTAGCGACCCGCTCAAGCGCCGTTGGCCCAAGGGCGTCGACGAGGCGACGGCCAAAGACGTGCGCGACGGCTCCAGCGGACCCGGCCGCCGGGTCCGTCCCCTGCCAGCCGGATAGCAGAGGTTCGGGGAGTGTCGAATGACCCCGCTCATCCTCGGCTTCACCTATGAGGGTGTGAATGCCCTGCGTTGGTGGACGACTGCCACGATCCTCGCGTGATATCCGAGAACGGCGACTTTGTTGGATATTGGCAACCGGACACATCATACGACCCCGCGACGACAGCGGGGGCGCACAATAGTCATTCTGTAAAGAGGGGTATTGGGCATAGACTCACGTGGACGCCACGGTCTCCCTCGACGCCACTAATGTTGGAAAGCGAGGGAACAAATGCCGGGCACATACCACCTCATCCATGCGTATGCCCCAGCCTTGTATCAGACTCATTCCACCATGAGACGGGCCGATACCATCGGCATTGACTCATATCGAAGAGAGTTTCGTGACTGCGCCCGAATAGCGGGGTAGTGCCCCACCAGATCATATTGAAGGATCAATGGGATCAGTCTTGCGCATTCCTCGCGGAGTCCTTCTCCAACACATACAACGCTTTCACGTTAATCTTTCGGCCTGAGTCCAAGTCTATCGGGTTGTTCTGTAGGCAGATCCATGGGAAGGCACGCGTGAGAGCTGTATGTCCCGCCGCAAAACGGCTGAGTGAAGCAGGCCGACACGGTTCCGAGCAAGGCTTTTGCTCCGTTCCAGAGTGGGTTACCTCTATCGTTCACGCTTCCACCGCTTACCTAAGCCTGCGAGTGCATCCGAGCAACGGTGTCAACATGGGGCCAACTCCGGAAGCAGTTCCCATTGCTCCTACCGTTGGACACCCTGCATCAGTGTTTGGTGCCCCTTCTATATCCTCAGGTCGAATGTGGCGAGGACGCCGGCAGCGCAAACTAGGCGTCCGTCGTGTACCATGGCATTGCTGACGTTCTTGGAGAATTCCACGCTGTAGACCAACTCTCCCGTCCAGGTCAAGACATCGACCCTCTTCTGATCCCAGATGTACGGTCCGCCCGCCCACGTGCCAATGCCGTTCGGTGGGTTCCCAACCTTCGCGATATGGCGAAAATGGTCCTGTTCCCAGCGAAAAATTCTATCGCCAGTGCATGCGGCTACGAGGTTGCCGTCCGTATCGTTTACAACCCGGGTACTGTCTCCAGCCAAATCGTGCGCACCAAGGGGTTGGCCAGTGGTGGACAAGATGAGGACTCTACCATCTGATGAACCCACGAAAACGGATTCCCTCGTCGCGCAGAGGTGCGAAACGGTTGGTTCCATTCCGAGGATGCTGACTGGGAGATTGAAGAGTGGAGCATCTTCCTCCTCGATGTCTCCCGCGGAAGACTCCACTTTGGTATCGCTGGCAAGCGCCGACTCCGTGACCGGACTAGAGATCACCGCCGAGGTGTCGTTGGGTAGTTGGAAATGCCAGTTCGTGGCTCCTCCAGAGCTAATGCAGTATATATCGCCCATGGTTGAAATCACTGCTTGCTGCCCATCGGACGCAACATGGTACGGACAGGGCCGCGAGTAGACATCGCGGTCGTGGTCACGCGATCCCGGAGTCTCCCAATCCCAAAGAAGTTCTCCCGTATTCAGAAAAGCATAGAGGCGACCGTCGCGGCATCCCACGTACCAGAGGTCCGACGCAGCCGCGAAATCCGATATAGCATCGGAGACTCGCGTTGTAGCTAGGTGCTTCAAGTCTGGAGAGAGGAAGGTGAGCATGGTTTCACCGGACCCAACACGCCCAGTCTGGACAGTTCCCAATCCATATCCGTCCGGCGAGAACCGAATAGAACGGAACGCGGGAAGATCGCTATACCGGCTGATCTCCTTTCCGTCAGTGAGGGACACGTCGACGATGGCTCCTATTCCCCTATTGACTCCGAAGCACCTCACCGATGACCCTTGGACTTGGGTCAGACGAATAGGAGGTGTGACTCGCGAATGGAATACGGGCAGGACGGCGTCCCCGCCAACGCGCACGGTGTAGGAAGGTACGTCGCGTTGGCTACGCCCCTCTGTTCGAGACTCGCACCTTTCAAGGCGTTTGCGAAGTTGCTCCTTCGTATTGGGTGGGAGGTCACGGACAAGGGCCTCTTTGATAATGGCGATCGCACCTGTGTAGTCGCGCGCCCGCTCCCGGTGCATTGATAGCCGGTTCAAGGTTATAGAGTCATCACTTCCCTCGTTGAACGCTGCAGTCCATAGATAGATCGCGTTATCGAGTTGACCTGAACGTTCCAGAATGTGTCCTAGGACTCCAGTGGCCGCCCAAGATATCGGCCGGTCGCCCACTTCCCTGGACATCGAAGCTACCCGCTCGGCAACCTGGCCCGCAAACTCTGAGTCGCCTTCGCGGTCTGCTTTCCTCGCGCATGCTAGAAGCGCATCCCAAGGCCTAGGTGTGTGAGGGGAGTTGTGATGCCAACGCGAAGCAATATCGAAGAGGGCATCCACGTCCCGGCGACGAGCCGTGATGCCGAGGTAGTCGACTAGGATAGCTGGGATGACAGTCCCCCTAGTGACCGCTTCGTCAAGCGCCACGACTGCCTCATCTATTCGCCCTCGGTCGACAAGGTAAGCACCTAGACGTCCCAGTGCGAAGTCTACGCCGTCCGGCTCGTTACGGCGGTAGGCTTCTACCGCCTGACTCAAGAGGCGCTCCGCCCGATCGTAATTCCCGGCGCTCCATTCTTCGAGTCCGCTTGAGACGTAGTTGAATGGACGTAAGGAGTACGGCCCTTCCTCAATTGTGAATGAGGGCCCGTCAGGTGTCTCCGGAGCGCCCGGCCTGCCTAGTCCAAAGATACGCTTTAGCCAACGCATGGGTGGGCTCCTCGGTAAATTAGCAGGGGTAGTGGCACCACGCCTTCAAACGGTGAGAGTCTCTTCGCCTAATACGGTAAGGTGGTTCTTGTCGCCAGCCAGTCTCTCCTCTGCCCAGGACCTCACATCATCCTCGTGGGTGAATAGGATCACCTGTACCGACTCGCTTATCTTGAATAGGGTATCAAGGAGCCGTCGCTTACGGTCGCTGTCCGCCGCACTCACCACGTCGTCGAAGATGAGCGGGCAGACTTCGCCCGAAGGGTTTGTGAGATGCTGCGCTAGCGCGAGACGCAGTAGCAAATAGAGCTGTTCTGCGGTCCCATGGGACAGCAGGTTGGCTGGGCGCCACCGTCCGTCTCCGTCTGCAACCTCGACTTGCAGAGAATCAGGGGAAAGCACGCAGTCTACGTAACGGCCTCCAGTCACCTGATCCAGGTGCTCCAGCACAGTGGCTCGCAACACCGGAGCGATGTCGCGGTGCACTCGCTCTTGGGCGGTCCGCAGGAATCCGATCGTGGTGTCCAGTGTCTGATCAAGGCGTCGAACGCGCGCGAATTCAGCGGCTGCTCTGTCGAGCTGCTCTTGGGCGTCCGCAACATCAGGTAAGCTAGCCTCAAACTCAGTTAGTTCACCTCGTGCCTCGTCGCGCATGCCCCGCGCATCTATCAGGTTCTCGTTCAGGGCATCGAGATGCTGCCTGGATGGGCCCTGCTCTTGGGCCCGTGTCATCGCTTCTGGATCTGAGATTGCCTTCAGTGAGTCGGCTTCTCTACGAAGTCGCCCCGTTTCTTCCTCGAGATCAGTGAGCGTTCGTTCCCCTTGCAATCGTTGAAGCGTTTCCCAGCCGTCGAGCTTGTGGCGGTTTTCGGCAAGCGTTACGTGGCGGTGGTCGAGCCATTGCTGGATGGCCAATCTCTGCTCCTCCGGCGTCAGGCTGCCATTCCCGATCTGACGCGCCGCTTCACCTAGCTCGGATGACGCCTCGGTCCGCCTGCGCGTGTCCTCTTGATATCGGCCGTCCTGTTCCCTTCGTATGAGTAGGCGGTTTTGAAGTTCAGTGTGGTTTACCTCGCTAGTTCGGCTCTTGAGCGCGGCGATTTCAGCGTCGCCAAGAGGCGAGGCCAGAGCGTCCGCAAGTTTGTTGCTATCTGCCATCCCCGCTAAAGCCACTGCCCTATTTCGGAGGCGGATACTCTCCCCCTCGATCTGAGGCAGGGCATCGGTTCCGAGGAGGCGCTGCAATTGATCCCAGTCCTCAAGCTTCATGTCGGCTTCGCGCATGCGTTGTGATCGCGTCTGCTGCCACCTGCGCAAGGACTCCGCAAGTGCGTCTGGAGAAGCATCTGGGAGTTGTGCTCTTAACGCCGCGCTGCGAATAGCGTTTACCGCTCCTTCGAAACGTGTTGCGTTGTCGATTTCGCGTTCGATGATGTGACGGCGCTCGGCAAGCTCCGAGTCATCGGAACCGGGGGCTGCTCGTCCAAAACGAAGAAGGCGTCCGAGCCATCTCAGGATGGTCCGAATCGTTGCACCGAGACCGCCTCTCGACGAAGCCGTAGGACGAGGTTCGATCTCCTCGAGTTGACGCTTTAGCTCATCGACAGTGGTACCGCTTACCATGGGACGGGTATCCCAAGTGGCGAGCGCAAGCGCCACTTCCTGAGCGAGTTCATCCTCCTCGCCGGGACGTCTTGGTGCTCCGCCTGGGAAGTTCGCGCTGATTTCACTTGCTAGGGCGAATCGCCTCTCCGCTGCCAGCGTTTCTACCTCGGCAAGAATAGCGAGCCGCAATTGTTCGTCAGCCAGTTGTCCTTGTAGTTCCTTGACGGTCGGACCTTCCGGCTCCTTGGGGTGCGGAGCGCTGTTCCAATGCTCCAGGGCCTTCAGGATCTGCTCCGCCAGGCCCTGGTCGTCGGCTGGATGATGCGGTTCCCCATCAGGGAATGACTCAGCGAGGGTTGCGACCTGAGAAAGCCGCCGTTCTGCAGAGTCGGCTGCCGCCTCCGCGAGCACGGCACGTGTGGCAGTGCCCTCCGATTCCAAGGCCTGCACCTCAATGTCAAGGACCTCGAGGCCTCGGCGCCGCTGGGCGGCCTCGAATTGAGCGTTACGCGCCAACTCCAGCGTTGCCTGAGCGGTTTCTACAGCCCGTTGTGACCGGACAAGGGGTTTCGTCGGCGCCCGCTGCGTCCCCACGTTTTCTGCTCGGTAGGCGTTGAGCAATTCCAGTGCCTCCGCTGCGGTCTCACCAGTACGCGCCGTCGCGGCTGCGCTCTGCAACTCGTCCTGGAGGTCACCGGGATCATCGAGTAGGCCAAGGATGCCCGCCTGTCGTACGCATGCCGTGCTGAGGAACGAATTTCGATCTAGTCCCAACCATCGGGCACCGTCAGGTGCACCATCGTTCATGATCTCTGCGGCATAATCGCGCCCGGCGAGGTCCGCGTCACGTGCGCTGCTGTCAACTCGGCCATCAAGGTCGTGCCTTAGGATCACGCGTCGATCCTTGAGTGCGATCGTAGCTCCGACCTCCCAGCCCTCGTTATACCAAGGCTTATGACGGGCCTGGAAATCCCTATCGGGGCGCGACCGTCCGCGTCTGCGGCGCATACCGCATAGGCCCACGTACAGAGCAGCATGCCACGTGGACTTGCCGGCCTCGTTCGGCCCGAAAATGACGTTCATGCCGGGTGCAAGTTGGAGGGTTTCGCCGCGGAGCCGGCCGAAAACATAGGCTGTCACCGATTCAAAGCGCATCAGAGCACCTCAAGGTCGGTTCGGCCCTCAAGTGCTCGCAGTCCGGTCATGAGCACCCTGCGTTCCTCCACTGGGTCCAAGCCCGCGTCCAACACATCCACTACAAACCGACCACGAACCGTTGGCTCGCCACGAAGCGCGTCCACGTCATAGCCCGCCCGCAGTTCCGCCTGCCGGATTTGGACAGCGTCGAAAGCGGTCATTGCGTCCCGCAAATCGTTCTCGGTGAAACTAACTTCTGGAGCAACCGTGCCACGAACGGTCAGTCTTGCGAAGCCAGAAAGGCCATTCACTCGCTCTGCTATACCAGCACGAATCTGTTGCAGGGTGGTGCAATCAGAGACGTCGATGTCTATGTCGTGCACGGCCGTCTGGGCAACCACGTGCCTCTCTCGTGAAATCTGCCCTTGGGAGTTTAAGGTCGCCACAACTGCACCGCGCTCACCGTCCTCTCCAAACGCAAGTGGGTCGGGGTTGCCAGGATATGTGTGGCGAACTGCATCGCGTGGGCGGTGGTAGTGACCGAGGAAAACGTGCTGGAGTCCCGATGCAGAAATCTGAGCAGCGTCGAAAGGCGCATAGGGTTGTTTCCCCTCACCTTGCTCGTGGAGCCATGAGTTCTCTGCTCCGTGAAACAGGGCGAGGTGTATGCCAGGCCCCTCAGTGCGAAAGTCGTCGAGGAAATTGTTGGTATTTGCCGGTGCGCAGTGAGCCCCTCCCCAGAGTGTTACACTGGGTCTAAGTGCTATGGGCCGAAGTGTGGGTTCGGTAAAAATATGGACATTGGCACTCCAGTCGACCATAGCATAGAGACTATCGGGCCCATACCAGTCGTGGTTTCCCGGAGCGATGTAGACTTGGATCGAGCCCAAGCTGTTGAACGTCTGGCGCAGAAACTCCGCCGTGTCCCGCCCGGCACGCTCATGTTCGTACAGGTCGCCTCCGCAGAAGAGTGCGTCCGCGCCTCCTTCCTGCGCTAGTCGCACGATTCGCAGCAGCGTGTCTCGCAGTGCCTGACGGCGACGCCTTGCGGCGTCACCCGAGGCACCGGCCCACGCGAATGTCGCGTCGAGGTGTAGGTCCGAAAAGTGAACAATCTTCATTGTGGAGAGTCCGGACAAACATCGACGAGTTGTCAACGCCTTGTCTCCAGTTGATTGGGCAGAACGTCTGGGGGTCAGGGCACTATCCCACATCATACACCAAGCTAGTCCCAAAGCTCTGGCACTCCGGTTGTCTGCCCAAAGGGGCGCAACGGCCGAAAATCAGATAATTTCAGGCCGATGTTTTGTCCCAACGTGTCGGCGGCCCCTTTGAATCCGAACCTTGAGCCCGAGCTTTGGCGATGCTCTCTATCATCCGAAGAGGATAGGAGTTCGTTAAACATCTGTCTCTCGTCTTGCCTAAATCGCATGTTGGAGTTTTCCTATTCGGCCAAGCAACGTAGGTCCCGAAAGCCAGGTACCTGGGGACCCCCCGCATGAACCAAACCAGCATGCGGCTCGGCGACGGAGCACTCAGTGGTCCTCACGGCAGGTAATTGCGCTTCTTGGGTCAGCTCGCCTTGGTTCCGGCTCTGCCAGCTACGGCGGCCCCTCCTGCGTAAGTGGCGGCAAAGACCATCTCGGAGAGCCAGCGGTGGAAGGAATCGTTGTCGCTGAACTGCCTGAACAGTTCTGTGTGGTCTGAGAGTAGCTCAGTCATTGCGCGTTCCAACGCTTTGTCGTGCTCGATCCGAGCGTTTTGCCGATCGGAGTTGGCCATGGCGTTCTGATAGGCCCTGTCCCCGGAAACCTTTGCTGGCAACTCCTCGGCTATCACCTTCTCGATTTTGTCCTGGTCCTTCCACTCAATGTTGCCGAACCGGTCATTGAACTCTTTGATGATGTTGGAGAGGCGATCCATCTCCGGCTCCGGCTTCTGACCTCCGCCCTCGGTCGGAACTGGCTCGATCTCTGCATCCTCGTCCGGAAGTTGGATGTCCTTCACCGCCTGCTTCTCCACCCGGTAGCTGTCCATGTCGATGGCTTCGAGAATGCCCTTGGAGAGGTCGTCCTCGACGGGCGCCGGCAGCTTTGGGACTAGGAAGGTCAGGAAGATTGAAAGCTTTTCCCACTCGGCGTTGGTGTAGGGCAAAATGGTAGCCAGGAACCCGTAGGCCCGGAGAAACGCCTTTGCCTTGCCCTTGAAGTCAACCTGGCCGTCTTCGTCCAACTGTTCCCGGTAGACGGCGACACAGGCGTCTAGGATGGGGTCGAGCCGATCGCGGTCAGCGCCAGACAGGTAACGCTCCACCAGATCGTTGATCTGGGCCGGGCCGTAGACCTGATAGCCGTCAAGTGCTGCCTTGAGGTCGTGCAGCCTGTTGGGGTCGGTCTCCTCCGCCAGAATCGTGGTCCGGTAGTAGTCGGCGAAACCGGCTTGGATTGTGTCGGCGTCGTTGGCGAAATCCAAGACGCAGGTGTCGTGCTTTTTCGGATGAGCCCGGTTGAGGCGCGATAGGGTCTGCACCGCCTTGATGCCGGACAACATCTTGTCAACGTACATCGTGTGCAGGAGCGGTTCGTCGTAGCCCGTCTGGAACTTGTCGGCGCAGACTAGGAACCGGTACGGCTCGTCCTGAATCCTGTCAGCAATCAGGTTCGACGAGAAGCCGTTCAGGGATGCCTCGGTGACCTTCGCGCCGTTGTACTCAGGCTCGCCGGAGAAGGCGACAATGGCCCGGTAGGGGCTCTTGCGTTCCGCCAAGTAGTCCCGGATGGCATAGAAGTAGCTGATGGCCCGCTGAACGCTGCTTGCGACGACCATGGCACGCGCCTGCCCGCCGATCCTCCGAGGCTCGATCACATTCTCGTGGAAGTGGTCCACCATGATTTCGGCCTTGAGCTGGATGGCGTGGTCATTGTCCTCCACGTAACGGCGCAGCTTCTTACCGGCCCGCTTGGTATCGAACTCCGGATCACCCTCCACCGTCTTCACCAGCCGGTAGTAGCTATTCACCGGCGTGTAGTGCGCCAGCACGTCGATGATGAAGCCTTCCTGGATCGCCTGCTTCATCGTGTAGACATGGAATGGGAGGTGCCTGGTGTTCCCGCCCTCTGGCGACGGGTCGCCGAAGATCTCCAGGGTCTTGTTCTTGGGTGTGGCGGTGAAGGCGAAGTAGCTGGCGTTGGGCAGCAGCTTCCTCGACTCCATCAGCCGGTTGATCTTGTCCTCGGTGGTCTCATCTTCTTCCTCGGCGCCAGCTTCTCCCAACGCCATGGACACCGACGCCGACGTCCGCCCACCCTGGCCCGAATGCGCCTCGTCGATGATGATGGCGAACTTGCGGCCGCGATGCTCGTTGCCCATGGCGTCCAGGATGAAGGGGAACTTCTGGACGGTAGTGATGACGATGCACTTGCCTTCTTGCAGCAGCCGCCGGAGATGGCCGGAGTCCTCGGCATGGCCAACGACAGAGCCGACCTGGGCGAATTGTTTGATGGTATCCCTTATCTGCTTGTCCAGTATTCTGCGGTCCGTGACGATGATGGCCGAATCGAAGATCGTTCCACCGTCCCACTCCAGCCCAATTAGCTGATGGGCCAGCCACGCGATGGAGTTGGACTTGCCGCTGCCCGCCGAGTGCTGAATCAGATACTTGGGGCCGACTCCCCTGATGGATGCGTCAGCCAAGAGTCTGCGCACCACGTCCAGTTGGTGGTAGCGGGGCCATATCTGCTCTTGCCTCTTGCGCCCCGTCTTCTCGTCCCTCGTCTCCACCATCTGTGCGTAGTTCTCAATGATGTCGGTGAGCCCGTCGCGGGTGAGAACCTGCTTCCACAGATAGTCGGTCTTGAGGCCGTTGGGGTTCGGCGGATTGCCCTTGCCGTCATCCCACCCCTTGTTGAAAGGCAGGAACCACGACGCCTTGCCCTTGAGATGAGTACAGAACTGCACCTCGTGGTCGTCCACGGCGAAGTGGGCCAGGCAGCGGCCAAGTTCGAACAGCTTCTCACTAGGGTGACGGTCGCGCTTGTACTGCTCGACGGCATCGTCCACTGTCTGCTTAGTTAGGCTGTTCTTCAGCTCGAAGGTGGCGACGGGCAGGCCATTGATGAACAGGCACAGATCCAGGGCCAGTTGGGTCTGATCCCGGCTGTAGTGGAGCTGCCTCGTCACACTGAAGCGGTTCTGCCCGTACAAGCCCGCTGCCTTCTCGTTCCCCGGCGACGGCGTGCCGTACATCAGGTCGAATTGGTGCGGCCCGTGCTTGACGCCCTTGTGCAGCACCTCTATGGTCCCACGCTTGGCAATCTCTCCTTGCAGCCGGGCCAAGAACTTGCGCCGCGTCGGACTGTCCTGGCTGAGGTCCAGAGATTCTGCGGCCATGGGCTGGGTGGCGTGAAGGAAGGCGGCCAGCTTGGCCAAGTCCACGCAGTGCTCACGGTCGTAGTCACGGGAGTCCCCGGCTGTCCAGCCACCCCCGTACGCCCCCGGTCTCTCCCCAACAGCGCGTCCAGCCATCGGAGCGGCGGGCACTCCCGTCAGCGACGCAAGGATGAGGTCTTCCAGTCCCTTCTCGCTGGTGTCCGTGGTCACGCTACGCCTCGTCTCTCGCCGGGATGTGGACCTCCCGCACCTCTCCTGGCCCTATTCCTATCAACGCCTCGCGGACAGCCTCGGTCCGCCGCGCGATACGCGGCCATCCGGTATCCATCAGTACGACAATGGACACGCGCCTGTTCGCCATGTTTTGCTGGCGCCGCATGTTCTGATCGGTAGTTATCAGGACGTCGTACTCAGCTTCTTCAGCCATGACCAGCAAGTCCCCGTTGGACAACCTGTCCCAGCCGTGTTGCCGGGCCTCGTCGACCTCATGCCCAAAGAGCCGGCGGCGCAACTGGCGGGGTGTTCCGTTATCGAACAGGATCCGCATACGCAACCTTGCTTCGGAGGTCTTTCGCCACGTGCTCCAGAACCGCCCTCACCTCTGACTCCTCCACCCCGCCGAACCAGTCGATGAAGTCGTACACCGTCGCGCCCTCCGCAAGGTTCTCAAAGAGAACGTACAACGGCAGCCGCGTGTCCTTGAACACCCAAGCTCCGCTCACCTTGCCGGGTACGCTCTCGACCACTGGGCACTTGCTCCAGTCCGTCATGCGGTCACCTCCTGTCCCACTACCGAATCTTCCACTGCCTCGTCGATGTCGTAAAGGTCTCCGGACAGGCCATCTGGCAGCGGATCGCTCTCCTCTATTGGGTTCTGGTCGCCGTCCTCATCGGGAAGCTGTGCCGCCGCCTCGCGCACGTCCAGCTTGCCCGTCACCACGTCGGCGATGAGCCGGGTGCGGTATTCCTGCACCAGCTCGATCTGGCGGCGGGCTCGGGCGATGGCGGCATTGATGCCGGCGGTGGCCTTGTCCAGGTATTCGACGATGGCGCGCTGTTCGATGCTCGGTGGACATAGCAAGGGAATGTCCAGGAAGGACTCCGGATACAACCGAAGCCGTGAACTAGTGATGCCAGTTGATCGAATAAGGTAATTCGTCCTATATGCCTCTATTCTGAGCAATGAGTCGATGTAGTCATGGCTCAGGCTTTCGGCGTTGAGCGGGCGGTAGACACCGTAGGATGGACTGACAAGGCCAGTCTGTCGAGCAACACCAAGGGCCGCCATGAATGCCCACATGGTGTTTATCACGATGTCACCAAGCCTACACAACTTGTAGCCTATATTGGACTCCGCCTTAAACATGGTCACGGACTTCTTTCGTGGAGTTACGCCGGTGATGTGGGACACCGACATTAACTCCTCTGTGCCAGTCTTTGAGCGTTCGTCTACTTCACGGTAGAGGAACTTGGCCCGCCGGACATCCCAGTGTTCTGGCACGTCTCCCAACCAATCGACACCAGAGGGCTTGAGGCGGACGTTGGGGTCAAGGCCGCGGGTGACGGCCCGGTTGACGATGGCCTGCTTCTCCTCCTCCAGCAGCGCGATGAGCTTGCGCTTGGCGCTGACGTACCGCCGGATGCGCCGGTCCACGTAGTCCAGGTACCGCACGATGGCGCGTTGCTCCGGGAGGGGTGGGAGGGGCAGCCACAGATTCTTGAGTTGGCCAGTGTAGATGTGCATGATGGTGATGCCCCGCCCCATCAAGGATTTCTGAGTTTGGGCGGCAGGGCAGTCCAGCACGTAGCCTGCAAACTTGGGTTCTATCGGAATCGTCGGACGGAATACGATCAAGTCTCCACCACAGAGGACCTTAGTGTGCATCAAGTTCACTGCGGACTTGCCAATCTCCTCTATTGTCTCTCCTGACGTAGGGAAGAGAACGTCGCCCCTATTGATTGGCGTATAAGCACTGGCCTTGGTTGGTGAAACGAAACTTCGTGTCTGACTTATGAATGACTTGTGGGTCGTGTAGAGGTCTCCATACCTGACACAAGGTATTCCCTCGTGGACCTCGTCATCTTTGGTTCCGCCTGAGCCTTTGAAGAAGACGCCAATCCGCCCAAGCTGCGCCACCTCCCAATGCTCCGGCACACCCTCGATCCAGGAGACGCCAGAGGGCTTGTAGGCGGGGTAAGGGTGTGGAGTCATGAGAGTCATTGCCAACCCTTCCGGTAGTCCCTTGTACGGTTACGCCCGAACGGCCTTCGAGAGTTGTTGGGCGGCGTGCCATCCCTCCGCACATACGCGTTGTGAATCCATTCGGCTACCTGTGCAGGTGCCCAAGGATTCGGCCAATCGTATATGACCGAATATGAATCACCCTCCGTGCAGTTGTCCGCCAAGCGCGGAGGAATCAGGTGAGGGTCAAAGTCATCTTTGCCATAACTGGAATGATTCGGAAGCACGATGCCCAGCAGTCCGCATCTGGGGTTCCTCTTGGTCTTGCGAATGCTGGAGCCAATCTCCCAGTCCACATGTTTCCGTTGCCAAGTGCGCGGGCCTATGAGCACGATGGTAACGGTGGCGTCCCTGATGTACTCGTCGCGAATCTTCTGGCGCACCGTTGCCGTTTTCAGGCCAGTGTCGTCGATATTGCCCGTATCCACAGACCTATCCACGATGCGCTTTCCCATCATGCGCACGAAATCTTCCTTTTGCTTGATGTCATGCTCGTGAAAGCTTATGAATACCTTGTGCCTAGGCACACGACTCCTGGGCAAGTTCAGCCTCCGGGAGGTGGTGTATCCGGCGGGATTATCAGCAACCAGGTAAGAAATATCGTTACGGCAACCAGTAGGTAGAAGGGCCAAATCGATATCGAACCCGCCATACATCGCCCGACCAAGCACCACCCCATGCCCGTGGGAATTACCCGGTACAGGTCGGCAGACTTCAGTTCGCCGCCATGCAACTTGGTTGTGAATGTGTTTTGGGATTTGATAAACGCCCGCTCCAACGCCAGATAGTAGGAGTCCAAGACCATGAACAACAGGGTTGGTGCCAAGGCAATCAACGAGTGCTGTGGCTCTTCCGTCCTTGCCACCAATACCAGCGTCGCGGCAACCAGCGTGACGCACCATAACTTGCAGGACCGGCTGTTCTCTGCCATGCGCGTAATCACGCCTTGCATGATGTCAAGGTGCTTCTGAACGGCGGAGGATTCGTGGTCTAGGTACGACTGCTCAATCATCTGGCTTCCTCATGGAGTTCGCCCAAAATGTTCCGCCCTTCTCACTAGATATTCGGTCCAACTCGGTATTGATGCGTTTCCACCGCCATGGAACCGGCTCACCAAGGTGGGTTAGGCCGTTGTACGGCCTGCCCTTTGGCCTGACTTGGACAATAGGCTTCCCAAAGCTCCTAGCCATGTCCGTTTCCACTTTGACGCCCTGGGCGTTGTGGGTGTCCTGTCCAATTAAGACGACCACGACGTCACACCGGCCTATGGCGTTCCTTGCTTGGTTCTTCCAAGCCTCATCCTGATAGGATTCATGGAGTGAACGGTCCCGAATCCGATGACTGGTTTCTTCTTTGGCCTGTTGATAGAAGCTGTTCTGGAGATCGTGGTCTTTGCCGAACTCGAAACTGACGAATATCTTGAGAGTAGCCATACTTCATCCTCATGCCACAATCTCCGCCAACAGACCCTCCGTCTCCCGCTCCAGGGCTAGGATGTCAGCCCGTATCTCCTCCAGCGGGCGCAGTGGCTGCGGCTTGTAGAAGTGGCGGGTGAAGCTGATTTCGTACCCCACCTTCACGCTGTCCACCGGGTACCAAGCGTCAGGAGCATACGGCAGCACCTCGCGGCGCAGGAACTCTTCGATTCCGCCATCGTGAAGCAAGGACACCTGCTCAGTGTCCCGCAGGTCGGTGTCCGGCTCGTGCTCCACGACGCCCGGCTTGTCCTTGACGGTGGCTGGAAATAGGCCATGTATCGCGTCCGGCTCTGTGCCTCGCGTGTGAATCTTCCGAATGACCGGTTGTGCAGTCTCCGAACGCTCGCTGGTCTCTTTGAGCGCTTTGATTTCCTTGGCGGTGTAGACCCGTTCCGGATCTATGCCCTCAATGCGCAGGGGCCGTTCGACGGTCACCTTCCAGTAGCCGAAGGCCTCGTTGGGGAATATCTTCGACTGCTCGGTCTCCTCGAAGGCGAGGAAGGCGTCGCAGATGCGCTTGATGTCCTCGTCGGCCAACCCGCAGTTCTTGTTGCCAAGGTTCTTGCGCAGCGGTCTGAACCACTGCGTGGCGTCGATGAGCTGCACCCTGCCTTGGCGGTGCGCCGACTTGCGGTTGCTGAGCACCCAGATGTAGGTGGCGATGCCGGTGTTGTAGAACATGTTGAGGGGCAGGGCGACTATGGCCTCCAGCCAGTCGTTCTCGATGATCCAGCGCCGTATGTTGCTCTCGCCCTGCCCGGCGTCGCCGGTGAACAGGGAGCTGCCGTTGTGGACCTCGGCGATGCGGCTGCCCATCGGCGTGTCCTGCTTCACCTTGCTCAGCATGTTGGCTAGGAACACCATCTGGCCGTCGCTGGAGCGTGTGATGAGGGAGTAGTTGGGATCACCGCTGTGTTCCACGATGAATCGCGGGTCCTTGATGCCAGACTTGCCGCCCATGCGCTCCAGGTCGGTCTTCCAGCTCTTGCCGTAGGGTGGATTGGAGAGCATGAAGTCGAACTCGCGGGCGGGGAAGGCGTCGGCGGAGAGGGTAGAGCCGAACTGCATGTTGTCGGCCTCTACGCCCTCTCCCTTCAGGATGAGGTCTGCCTTGCTGATGGCGTAGGTCTCGGGGTTGACTTCCTGGCCGTACAGGTGGACTGACACCTCCTTGTCCTGCTCGGCAGCCAACTGCGTTAGTGTCTCCTCGGCGACCGTCAGCATCCCGCCGGTGCCGCAGGCGCCGTCATAGACCAGGTAGGTGCCGGACCTAATCTCACCGGAAACGGGCAGGAAGATGAGGCGCGCCATGAGCTGCACCACGTCCCGAGGCGTGAAGTGTTCCCCGGCTTCCTCGTTGTTCTCTTCGTTGAAGCGCCGGATCAGTTCCTCGAAGACCGTACCCATGCCGTGATTGTCCAAGCCCTCTAAACGTACAGAGTCGTCGCCGTTCAAGATTGGCCGGGGACTGAGATTTATGGAGCTATCGAGAAACTTCTCCAACAAGAACCCCAGCGCGTCCGCGTCCATTAGCGTGGGTATCTGGCTACGGAACTTGAACTTCTCCAGCACCTCCTGAACGTTGGGCGAAAAGCCGTCTAAGTACGCCTCGAAGTCGCCCTTCAATTGCTGTTGTCTCCCGCGAGATGCAAGGTCCCGGAGCCGGAAGGGCGACGTATTGTAGAAGGCCTCTCCCGAAGCCTGACGTAAGGCTTGGTCCTGGTTGGTGATGCCGGCGGCGTCCAATTGCTCCTTCATGCGGAGCACAGCATCCTTGGTCGATTCAAGAACCGCGTCAAGGCGGCGAATGACCGTCATGGGCAGGATTACGTCACGGTACTTGCCCCGGACGTACACGTCCCGAAGTACGTCGTCCGCGATTCCCCATATGAAGCTGCTGATGTTGAGGGTAGTCATTAGCTCGTCATGCTCCTCTCGGGCTGCCTCTGACCTACCAGAGCTAGCTTTCAGGTCCAGGCTGGCTTCTGGACGTTCTCACGGAGCGCCCCTTTGATGTCCGTCTGGTATCCGCGGCCGCCACAAGCATGGGCCAGTCCAGAAGCCATCCTCATGGACTACCATCACCACCGAGTGCCCACACCGCGCAATTTTAGTTACCGCATCACTCTAACATCAATAATGACTTGAGTCGTCCGCAGCTGGTCATTGCCCGGTGACATGGGGACTGACAACTAGGGGCGCACAATAGATCTTATGCCAACCGAGTACGTAGCTGGCGCGTCCCAGACCTCATGGACTACTGGTGCAGGCTACTTTTAGACCGGGCCGATCACACCGTTTGAAGCGGACACAAGGTGATGGGGTGCAAGGTGCAGGTGTAGAGCGGCTAGTTCAATGCCTAGCTGACTCTCCGTCTTCCAAGCCTTCCGACCCACCGGCAAACAGCAGCAACGACAAAGCCATTGATGACAGCCCTAGCTGCACGCCCCTACGAATGATTTCAGTTTTTAATCAGGACGCCCTCATCATCAATTTCCGCTACCCTTCCAAACGCAGCTTGAAGTTCTCCTTCTTCATCGTTCAGTTCCACCAGTACGCGTAGATCAGTGCCATCTCGGTTCATCACATAGATGACACCTTCCTCCCATAAGGCCCGGCGCGGCTCAGTAACCCGTATAGCGATTTTCATGCCATCGGGAGACCAGACCGCCGTCGGCCAAAGAGAAGTAAGAACCTCTGCGTTCCCTTCTACCCCGACAGTGCATATCCCTTCATCGAGAGCCGACTCGTCAGGAAAGTGTTCGTATGTGTACAGACAGGGATATAGAATAAGCTCCCCGTCAGGTGACCATGACGGCTTATGGGCCCCGTCGCGATCGAAGTAGGACGGATAGGGCGTAGTTGTCACGTTAGTGAACAGTGTCCGAAGATCGGTCCCGTCAGAAGCGATGGTATAGAGGGAGACGGGGTACCGGTATCGGCCGAAGTGGGGCTTCCGAGAGGCGTAGAAGGCTAGTCTGCTCCCATCGGGAGACCACACAGGCGGTCCCGCGGGGTGCAGCTCTGACATTTTCTCCAGCCCTTCACCATCTGCCCCGATTACGTAAAGCCTAAGCTCTTCCGAAAGATCTGGGTCCGCTAAGAAGGCAATTCTGCTGCCGTCAGGAGACCAAGTCGGAAAACGAATTTCCAGCACTTCCTTATCTGAGCCATAGACTACGGTTTCACCAGTGCCATCGGCCCCCACCACGTACAGGAGCACTCCCGTGGGGTGACGCCACACGGATGGATCGTTGCCCTGTACGAATGCGATCAGCGAGCCATCGGGGGACCACTGGGCCCAATATTCATCAGCAGAGTCGTAACTTTCGAACATCGAGCGTTCGGGGCCGTATTCGAAGGCCTGCGACTGACCGGAATCGAGGTCCAGTATCCTCAGTGTATACGCCCGTGTTCCAGATGGCTCATCATATAGGCATGTGGAGCGGACGAGTTGGCTTCCATCAGGAGACAGATGAAATGGAATTTTCCAACCTGCACCGTATTCAGGTTCTTCCATAAGCCTTCTTAGAGAAGAGCCATCGGCCGCAACCTCAAATATCTCCGGGTCAGGCCACCGCCCGCCATCGTAGCGCGCTCGCTGCTCTCTTCCCGATTTATCGTGTTCTATGGCGTAATCGAACAGGATCGCCGAGCTGTCGGGCTTCCACTGAAGCCAATTTAACCCCACGTCGTCTCCCAAATAATAACAGCGATATTCGATGGGTGTAACTATAACTTCGGCTGGGGGGACTGTGGTCCTCGCGGTTGGCTGTGGTACGCTGCTGGGTTTTGAGACTGATGCCTGTTCAATTGGCCTCGTGCGTCCGGCCGTTTCAGGTAAGCTCGACTCCAGCTCTGGGCGTTGCGTCGTTTGGGCCCTGTTTGTCGGATCTGATGCTTTCCCTTCGCAGGAGCCTGACCCCACGAGGCACAGCATCGTGAATAGCAAGACAATGACGGCACGTCTCTTGGAGGGAGTTTTGTGGGCGACTGACAGATTCTTGGACAATTTCTCAATCCGTCGACTGATATAACGCATAGACCGCCGTCACATCCAATGGCTCAGGTCCACAATTGGCTTCAATCGAGCGCTCCTGTTTGCTCATTATTGAGTCGAACACCGCTGCAGCATCACCAAACCCCAGCGCATGGCCCAACTCTGGCTCCTCAATGGCAACCAGTGGAGGAGGGTCGGGGTCAAGCAGCACTGTCAGCAAGCTCAGGTAGCGCAGTGTGCCGTCGGAAAGCCTCTCCGCTGGAATTTGCCGGCCGCCCCTTCCTCAACCATAACGGTCACCTTGCCGTCAATGAACGGCGTGGTTATTCCCACAATTCCATCGTAGAGCCTGTTCAGGTATTTCCCCAGAGCGACCTGCCTGTCGGACGAAAACCGCGAAATGACGCCGGGCAGGTTTCCACCGGTTTCCGGAAGCCACTTATCATCTTCATGGGGCCAAGAAGCAATCGGATTGTAAAGGTCACGTTTGTATCTGACGTCGTTGCCTTGCCCCACTACGGGTATTGAGCCCGAGCCTGCCGTATCAGTCGACCAAGACGGCTTTGATGGAGGTCCTTGCCCGTCGCGTATAGATGCCAGTGACCCGAACGCCCAATTGCTGTACAGGCGGATATCGCTATAGTGACCGTGCAGGACGGCTAGCTCGTTTTCCCCAGCCATTAGTACATATTCGTGTGCATACCCTCCAGTAGAGGGAAAGAGTTCTAGATGATACTCCCATTGCCATTCCGTTCCCGGCGGTTTGACATCGGCAACCACCCTCGCTTTAGCTGGAGCGTCGTCGCTCACGTGCGGGGGGCCATCCCATAGCAATTTCTCCCAATCCCTGCCGTCAAACAGCGCTCTGTCGCCTCCGGCTGCGGTTCGCAGCAGCCCAAGCACTTGTAGCAGGTTCGACTTGCCGGAGCCATTCGGCCCGATGAGTAGATTGAGCGGTTCCAAAGGCAGATCAATGCCGTCCGGCCCAAATGACAGGAGCCCTTGAACCCTCAATCGTTCAATCAGCATGATGACACCGTCCGTAACACATCCCGTCGTCTCAGATTGCCTCTGTATCCCATTCTATCAAAGACCTCGTTGCCCCAATCCAGGCTATACTCGGGAATCTCACGCCTGACCACCCGGCGTGCCGACGGGTACGGGGCGGCCCTGATGGAACTATGCTAGCCCGACGAATGTCCGCTGGCGATATAGTGCGGGCCTAAGCGGATGACCCTCTGCGGGCCACTAGCCAGACCCACCACGAGGTTCAGTGAAGGGGACCCCCTGCTTCAGGCTGCATCAAGATTCCTCTTAGCGGTCCCACGCGGAAGAGACGGAATCTTCGCGTTGCGAGGCGGTAGATTCAGCCGGGGCCCCTGCCACAAGCCTGAGACCTGCCTGCAGTCGCCTCCTCGTCGCTAGGGGTCAGCGGTAGCATAGTTGGAGCGGCGTCCCACACCAGCCGCGTTGATGGCCTTCACTCGGTAGGTGTGGCGAGTGCCCTCGGTAACGTCGGTGTCGGTTAAGGTAGTCGCAGTGTTCCCGGTGTCGGCAACATACACGAGGAGGGTATCTTCGCCCAGATGAGGTCGACGCCGCATTATTCGATACCCAGTGACGCTGTCGTCGTTGGGTGCATCCCATGTGAGAGTGATTGTGCCGTCTTCGTTTACCGTTGCGACAAGGTTACTGGGGGCAGGTGGCTTTTGTAGAGGTTCCGGCTCAGGGTCCATAGGCCGGGCCTGTACGACTGCGGTATCCGCACTGGTCAAAGTTTCCTCATATCCTCCGTCGTCGGTGAAGGACACTTGGACTCTGATTCGCTTGTCGACATCGGAGTCGGTAAGGGTGTAGCTGGAAGACGTGGCTCCTGATAAGTTGGAACCATCTCGCTGCCACTGGTAGGTGAAGGAAGCGTTGTCCAAGCCATCGTCGTCGGCAATCCCCGATGTGTCAGCCCACAGGGTCTCGCCTGCCTGCACGGTGCCACTGATGGAAGGAGCGCCTGTGGCCGGGGAGTTGCTTGGGGGCTCAGGCGGAGTGGCCTCTGCCTTGTTGGATCTCTCGCTACTCCCGACGTCGTTGATGGCCTTCACTCGATAGATGTACCTGATACCGGGGGTAGTGTCGGCATCGGTGTAGCTCGTGTCGGTATTGCCTGTGTCTTGGACGTGGACCAGTAAAGATCTCTCTCCCTCACTGGGCCTCCGCCGGAGAATCTGATATCCGGTGACGGAATCATCGTCGGGGTCGTCCCAAGTCAGGACTACAGAGCCGTCATCGTTGGCCCTGGCGATGAGGTTTTCTGGGGCTGATGGTGGAGTCTTTTCTTCGTCTCCGGTTTCCTCTTCCACGCTCTCGGATTTACCATCCTTTGAGGTGTCATCAGCCCCCTCATCCAGATTCTCGCCTTTAGGATCCAAGGAACGCGGACCTCTTGCCCCATCGTCGCCGGTGATGGTGTGTTCCAGCCTGGTCGTCAGCTTCCGGTCGCCGCTGGCACAGGGCCCTCCACGCACGTTCTGGTCAATGCAGGGGCGTCCTGCCGGCAGGGTGACGGTGATATCGTGGTCATCCTCTGGTACCAGGACTATCTGCCACAGGGTGGTGTCCCTCTCCACCCACCAGGCGCTGGTGACCCTGCCTCCCTCAACCTCCAGAAGGTAGCCGTGGGGCGGTCCCGAGTCGATCCTGACCGGTTCGCTGAACCGGATTTTGAACCGGAGTTCGTCGCCCGCGCCGTCGTGGTTGGAGGGGATGCCCACGAACTCGGAGGTCAGGTCCTCGACTCCCGCCGGATCGGTCAGGTTTTCGACCACCAGCTGGCCAGTGCGCGAGTCGATGGTGTAGGCGTACCGCCCGGTGGTGTCCCTGATGGCCTCCTCGTCCGGCACGGGCGGGACGATGTACCGGACAGTCACCCTGTCTGCGGCATTCACCCCGGATTCCAGGGTGAGGTTGACGTTCCTCCCGGAGATGTCGACTGAGCCTATGGGTCTCAGTCCGCTGTTGGCCAGAACGATGAACCTTCCCTTGTCCGGGACAGAGGTGGTGTCCAGTGCGTGGTTGTAGGTGAGGGTGACGACGTCGCCGTTCACGGTCTTGCGGACGGCCTTCAGTCCGTTCTTCTGGGGCATGCCGAAATGCTCGTTGGAGGGAGGGCTTTCCCCGTGGGCGTTCACGGCTATGACCCTCAGGTCGTATATGGACTCGTTGGTCAGCCCGCTGATCAGGTGCCCGGGGAAAGAATGTATGGAACTTGGTGGGTTGACCGCCACCTCGGATACGGCGTTCTGGTCGCTCCAGCTTTCCGAGCGGAGTTTCCACTGCAGCAGGTAGTGAGTCACGGGAGAGTTCCCGTCGTCCAGTGGCTCATGCCATAAGGCCGCCAGCCCGTGATCGGTGTTGATGACCTCCAGGTGCCTGGGTGCCGAGGGCATGGTCGGGGCCTGTGCTGGCCGCTCGCTTAGCGGGCTGTCCTCGATCATCAGCCGGTAGGTCTTGCCCTCCCTCCAGCCGGCGTACAGGTCGAAGAACGCCTCGTCCAGCCAGACGAAGGTCATGCCGTTCATCCCGTCGGTCTCACTCAGCGGGAAGGGCTCATCCCCGACCCAGAGGATCCAGTCCTGGTAGTGTTCCTTCTTGGGCCTGCCGGAGAACCGCTGGGTACTGTCCCAGCGCCCCAGGGTGATGGAGAACACGGAGCGTTCGGGCACGCTGGCGGATGCTCTTGGCAGGACATCCGGGTGGACTCCCGGATATGTGCTGACATGCCATATGAAGTATTCATCATCCCCGAAGTCGAACCGGTCATCGGAAATGGATGACCACTCTGGGCCCGGGTCCTGATTGGGGTGATAGAACAGGTCCATCCGGCCCCAGTCGTCGTCGGACTTGTCGGCGAACTCGACGTCGGCGCACCACACGGCGTCCTCGCAGGACGGCGGCGTAAGTTCTTCGGTGTTCATGAGCTCCACGGTCGCGGCGCCTGGCGTTCCGGCGGCTACTCCAGCGGGAAGGGTGCCGAAGGTCAGCTCCACGGTCTCCCCGTCGTCCTCCACATCGTCGTCGTAGGCCATGACCGTGAACGACTTCTCGGTGTTCCCCGCGTCGAAGGTCAGGCTGGCTGGCACCCCGGTCCAGTCGTCCGCGGTCGCCCCGTTCATTCCGGTCGCCATGATTGGTATGACCGTTTCGGCCGGGGCAGCTTGGTCGAGTTCGACAGTCACCAAGGCGCCGGCTCCGCCCTCGTAGGCCTCGTAGGTGGAGGCGTCGAAGGACACATGCACCGAGTCGAGGATGGTGACGATGGCTTGGGTGTTATCGCCGCCGCGCAGGCCGGTCAGCAGTGGGCCGAACCCGATGGTCAGGGTCTCGTCGCTCTCGTCCTGCTGGTCCTGGACGGCGGTGAGCATGAAGGTCTTCTCCGTCTCTCCGGAGACGAAATCTACGGTGGCCGGGAGGCCCGAGTAGTCGCTGGAGCTCAGGCCAGTGCCATCGGTGGGGGTGAGCGGCATGCTGAAATCCGTTTCCGGGTCGGCCGACAGGGTCACCTTGATCACGGTGGTACTTCCCTCCCGGACTTGGTAGGAACCCTGCTCGAAGCCGATGGCCACGCCGTCGTCCCCGCCCCCGGAGATCTCCTTGTTGGAAAACTGCCGTCCGCTGTCGTCGTCGCCTATGGAGATCACGGTCTCCTTGGTGGTTCCTTCGGAAACCCTGGTCGGCAGCGTACCGAAGGTGAGTTTCACCTTCTCGTTGTCGTCGTCCACGTTGTCGTGGGTGGCCGAGAACGTGAAGGTCTTCTCGGTGTCGCCGGACTCAAAGGTCACGCTGGTGGGGACTCCGGAGTAGTCGGCGCTGGACGCACCGTCCTGGTCCATCTTGGAGATGGGAATCGTCACGGTCCTCTCCGGGTCTGCGGAGAGTTTCACCTTCACCGTAACCTCATTCTCGGTCACGTCGGTGGTGCTGGCGTCGTCGCTCTCTGCCACGCTGTACGTTGCGCTGCCGAAGCTTACCGTCACGGATGGATCGTCGTCGTCCATAATGGACACGACGGCTGCCTTGGTCGAGCCTTCCTGGACCCCGGTGGGGAGAGTGCCGAAGGTCAGCTTGACTCTCTCATCGTCGTCGTCCACGGTATCGGCCGTGGCGCTGAGGGTGAAGGACTTCTCGGTGTCGCCCGAGTTGAACACCATGCTGGCCGGAACGCCGCTGTAATCGGCGTTTGTGGCGCCGCCTTGGTTGTTCTTGGTGATCGGTATCGTCACGGTGCGTTCGGGGTCGGCGCTCAGCGTCACCTTCACCGTGGCCTCGTTTTCAGTGGCGTCGGTGGTGTCCGGGTCATCGCTCTCGGCCACGCTGTAGGTCGCGCTGCCGAAGCTGACGGTGACCTGGGGCACATCGTCGTCGGTGATCGACACCGTGGCCTGGGATGGAGCGGCGGAGCTGACCCTGGCCGGCAGGTTGCCCAATCCCAGCAGGATATACTCTCCGTCATCGTTGTCGGTATCGTCCGTTGCGGCGAAGCTGAAGGATTTCTCCGTATCCCCGGCCTGGAAGGTCACGGTGCCGGGTACGCCGGAGTAGTCAGCTCCTGAGACGCCGTCAAAGTGGGTGATGGTGATGGGAACTGCCACGGTCCTCTCCGGGTCCTTGTTGAGTTTCACCTTGACGGCCACCGTGCTTCCTTCGTCGACCGTGTAGCCCGTTGTCCCGAAGCTGACGGTTACCCTCGGGACGTCGTCGTCGCCTATGGATACGACTGCCTCTTTGGTGGTTCCTTCGGAAACCCTGGTCGGCAGCGTACCGAAGGTGAGTTTCACCTTCTCGTCGTCGTCGTCCACGGTGTCATGGGTGGCTGAGAAGGTGAAGGACTTCTCCGTGTCTCCGGAGTTGAACGCCACGCTGGCAGGGACGCCGGAGTAGTCGGCGCCCGTGGCGCCTCCCTGATGCGTCTTGGTGATGGGAACGGTGACGGTTCTCTCTGGGTCCGCACTGAGTTTCACCTTCACCACTACCTGATTCTCCGAGACGTCGGTGGTGTCGGCGTCGTCGCTCTCGTCCACGGAGTAGGTGGCGCTCTCAAAGCTGACGGTCACTTGGGGCACGTCATCGTCGGTAATGGAGACCACCGTTTCCTTGGTGGTGCCCTCCGTGACCCTGGTCGGCATCGCTCCGAAGGTCAGTTTCACCGACTCCCCGTCGTCGTCCACGTTGTCCGATGCCGCCAAGAATGAGAAGGTCTTCTCCGTGTCGCCGGAATTGAATGTGACATTGTTGGGGACCCCGGAATAGTCCGAGCCGGTGGCTCCGCCCTGGTTGTCCTTGCTCAGAGGTATCGCCACGGTCCGCTCCGGGTCCCCGCTCAGTTTCACCTTGATGGTCACCGAACTTCCCTCGGCCACGGTGTAGCTGCTCTGCTCGAAGCTGACCTTGACCTGGGGGACCTCGTCGTCGGTTATGGCCACGGCGACGCTGCTGGCGGAGATGCCCTCGTAGTCCGCGTCGTCGTCGGAGGCCACCGTGTGGGTGATGGTGGCGGACTCGTCGTCGGAGCCGTCGTCATGGGCCACCGTGACCTTCACGCTCTGGGCCGTGTCCCAGTTGGAATCGGTGAAGGTGAGGGTGTCCTTGCTCAGCGTCAGGTCCGTGTCGGTGATGCCCCCGGGGGTGACGGCCACGTCCCCTGCCGGCTCCGAGTCCAGCACCACCGTGTAGGTCTTGTTCCCCCCCTCGGTTATATCCAGGCTGGTCGGGGTCACGGTCACCCCGGCGGTGTCGTCGTCGGTGATGCTGATGGTGCCGACCTCGGCCCCGGCAGGCACGGTGGCGTTCACCGGGTCGCTGAGAGTGACCTTGAGGGTCTCCGTGTCCTCGTCGATGTCGTCGTCTGTGACTGCGACGCTCACAGTCTCGGTGAGGTCCCCGGGGCTGAAGGTGACGGTCCCGCTGGCCGCCGTGTAGTCCGCGCCGGCAGTGGCGGTGCCGTCGCTGGTGGCGTAGTCCACGGTTACGGTCTGCAGACTGGCGGCGCTGAGCCGGACGGTCACCCCGATGGTCCCCGCGTCCTCCAGGTCGGTGGCGCTCCCGATGGACAGGGTTGGCTGGCTGCCCTGGGCTGATCGCCAGGGCAGGGTCAGGCTGACCTCGGCGGAGGTGGTCCCGCCCAGGGTGGCGGAGGCAGTGTTCTTGACCTCACCCTCGTCCACGTCGTCCTGGGTCACCGTGTAGTCGGCGGTGCAGGTGAGGGCCGCGCCCGGCGCCAAGCCTACGTCCGGCACCGTGGGGCAGGTGATGTCGTCAGCGTCCACCTTGTCGTCGGTCACCGAGAGCGTGCCCTTCAGGGTGACCGTTCCCGAGTTGGTGGCCTTGTAGGAGTAGGAGAGCTCGTCATCCTTCGCGCCGAAGCCGGACTCGGTGCTGGTCTTTTCCAGGGTGAGTTTCCTGATCTGGTTCACGTCCGTGGTCCGGGTGTACCCCTTGGGCGAGGCGCCGTCCGCCGAGGCGGTGGCTGTGTTCTTTACCTCTCCCGCGTCCACGTCGGCTTGGGTGATGGTGTAGACCCCGGTCAGCTTGCACTCAGCCCCGATGGCCAGGGTGGCGCAGTCGGTGCCCGACGTATCGGTGAGCAGGTCCTTGACGTTCACGTTCTCCAGGGGCACGTTGCCGGAGTTGGTGGCGACCGCGGTGTAGGCCAGGGTGTCGCCCAGGTCCACCTCTCCGGAGCTGTCCACGTCGGTGTGGACCGGCGCTGCCATGGTCAGGGTGGTGGTCTTGGTCACGGTCTCGTTGTCCAGCACGGTCACGTCCAGGCTGGGTGTGGCCAGGTCGTCGTAGAGGGCGTCATCATCGGAGGCCACCGTGTGGGTGATGACCTCCGAGTCGTCCAGGGCGTCGGCGTCCTCCCCGGCGGACACGGTTACGGTCTGGGCGCTGCCCCAGTCGTCCTTGGTGAAAGTCAGCGACGTCTCATCCAGGGTCAGGTCGGTCCCGGAAAAGCCGCCGATGGTTACGCTCACGTCGCCGGTGGGCTGGGAGTCCAGCTTCACGGTGTAGGTGCTACTCCCCCCCTCCGGGACCTCCAGTTCCGTCTCGGAGATGTTCACCCCTGCGGTGTCGTCGTCGTTGATGGAGATCACCGCCTGGGAGGGGCTCGTTGTTCCGACCCTGTGGGGCAGGGTGCCGAAGGTCAGCATCACCCTTTCGCCGTTGTCGTCGATGGAGTCGCCGGTGGCCGTGAGCGTGATGGTTGTCTCCGTGTCGCCGGAGTTGAACGTCGCCTTTCCGGGGGCCAGGGAGAAATCGTCGTCGCTGACCCCGCTCAGCTTGGTGACCGTTATGGGCACCTCCACCGTCCGTTCCGGGTCGGCGCTGAGCTTGACCTTGATGGTCAGCTCGTTCTCCGCCGTGTCCGTGGTGTCGGGATCGTCGCTCTCGGCCACGCTGTAGGTGTGGTTTCCGAAACTGACGGTCACGCTCGGCACGTCGTCGTCGGTGATGGACACGGTTGTATTTCTGGGAGTGGCACTGGACACCCGGGTGGGCAGGGCGCCAAAGGTCAGCTTTACCGACTCGCCGTCGTCGTCCACCGTGTCGTGGGTGGCGCTGAACGTGAACTCAACGCTGGTGTCCCCGGACTCGAAGGTCACGCTCGTCGGCACTCCCGAGTAGTCGGCGGCTGTGGCCCCGCCCTGCAGGGTGGTGGTCAGCGGTATCACCACCTGCCGCTCCGGGTCTGCGGAGAGGACGACCTTGACGGTCACCTCGTTCTCGGTCGCGTCGACGGTGTCTGGGTCGTCGCTTTCGGCGACGGTGTAGGTGGCGCTCTCAAAGCTGACGGTCACGGCCGGGTCGTCGTTGTCGACGATGGAGACGGTGGCCGGGGAGTTGCTGCCAGCGTTTACCTGGGCTGGCAGGGGCGCGAAGGTCAGCCTGACCCCCTCGCCGTCATCGTCCTGGGCATCGTCGTAGGCGGCGAAGGTGATGGTCTTCTCCGTATCGTCCTTCCCGAAGTTCAGGGTGGCTGGCGCGCCGGTAAAGTCCGGGACGCCTGCCCCGTCCAGGAGGGTGGCCGCGACCGTGATGGTTACCGCCCTCTCCGGCTTGGCCGAGAGAATGACCTTGATGTTCTCGGAGTCGCCTTCTGTGACCGAGTAGGCGGTCTTCTCGAAACTGACGGTGACCGTGGGCACGTCGTCATCGTTGATGGCAATCACCGTCTCCTTGACCGTGCCCTCTGATATTCCGGTGGGCAGTGTGCCCAGGACTACCTTCACGCTCTCGTCGTCGTCGTCCACCGTATCCTGGGTGGCCGTGAAGGTGAACGTCTTGGATGTGTCCTCGGCCCCGAAGGACAGGCTCGTCGGCACTCCCGAGTAGTCTCCCGACGATGCTCCGCCCTGGTTGGTCTTGGTTAGCGGGATGGTCACCGACCTTTCCGGCTTGATGCTGAGGGTGACCTTCACCTCCACGGTGCCGCCCTCGTCGGCCGAGTAGGTGGCGCTGCCGAACTCCGCCGTGACCGTTGCGGGTACGTCATCGTCGCCGATGGAGACGATGGTCTCGCTGTTGGTGCCCGGGTTCACGCCGGCGGGCATGGTGCCGAAGTTGAGTTTCACCTCCTCCCCGTCGTCGTCGGCAGTGTCGTCGGTGGCCGAGAAGGTGAACGATTTCTCGGTGTCCCCCGAGCCGAAGTTGAGGGATGTCGGCACTCCCGAGTAGTCGCTGTTGCTGGCGCCTCCCTGGTTGGTCTTGGTCAGGGGTATGACCACCTGTCTCTCCGGGTCGGCGGAGAGGATGACCTTGATGGAGACGGTTGAGCCCTCGTCGACGTCGTAGCTGGTCTCCTCGAACTGGACGGTGACGGTGGGGTCGTCTCCGTCGGTGATGTTCAGGATGCTCTGCGCGGTGGTGCCGGCCGCAACCTGGCTCGGGAGGGTGCCGAAGGTCAGCTTGACCGATTCACCGTCGTCGTCCACGGAGTCGTCCACCGCGGAGAAGGTGAACTTCTTCTCGGTGTCGGTGGCGGAGAATGCGACGCTGGTGGGTATCCCCGAGTAGTCCGAGTTTGTGGCTCCGCCCTGGTGGGTCTTGGTGATGGGTATGGTCACCGCCCTTTCCGGGGCCTTGTCCAGGGTCACGGAGACTTCCACGGAGCTGCCCTCCTGGGCGGAGTAGGACCCGGCCCCGAAACTCACCTTGACGTCCGGCAGGTCGTCGTCGGTTATGGAGATGACGGTCTCCTTGGTCGTGCCCTCGGCAACCCCGGGAGGCAACGTGCCGAAGGTGAGTTTCACCTTCTCCCCGTCGTCGTCCACGGTGTCGTGGGTTGCAGCGAAGGTGATCTCCTTTTCGGTGTCCCCGGAGGCGAACTGGACGCTGGCCGGCACCGAGTAGTCGGCTGTCGTGGCACCTCCCTGGTTGGTCCTGGTGATGGGGACGGTCACTGTCCGCTCGGGATCAGCCGAAAGTATCACCTTGATGGTCGCCTCGTTCTCGGTGGCATCGTCGGTATCCGGGTCGTCGCTTTCAGCGACCGTGTGGCTCGTCTGCCCGAAGCTGACGGTCACCGCTGGGTCGTCGTCATCGGTGATGCTCACCGTCGTCTGGGAGGGAGCCGTGGACGTGACCCTTTCGGGCAGTGTGACGAATCCGATCAGGACGTACTCTCCGTCGTCGTCCACGGTGTCCTGGGTGGCGGCGAAGCTGAAGGATTTCTCCGTATCGCCGGCCTGGAAGGTCACGGTGCCGGGTACGCCGGAGTAGTCCGCGCCGGAGGCGCCTTCAAAGTGGGTGATGCTCAGGGGCAGTGCCACGGTCCTTTCCGGGTCCTTGTTGAGTTTCACCTTGACGGCCACCGTGCTGCCCTCGTCCACCGTGTAGCCCGTTGCTCCGAAGCTGGCGGTCACCCTCGGGACATCGTCATCGTTGATGGAGATGACCGTCTCCTTGGTGGTTCCTTCCGAGACTCTCGTGGGAAGGGTGCCGAAGGTGAGTTTCACCTTCTCATCGTCGTCGTCCACGGTGTCATGGGCGGCTGAGAAGGTGAAGGACTTCTCCGTGTCTCCGGAGTTGAACGCCACGCTGGCAGGGACGCCGGAGTAGTCGGCGCCCGTGGCGCCTCCCTGATGCGTCTTGGTGATGGGAACGGTGACGGTTCTCTCTGGGTCCGCACTGAGTTTCACCTTCACCACTACCTGATTCTCCGAGACGTCGGTGGTGTCGGCGTCGTCGCTCTCGTCCACGGAGTAGGTGGCGCTCTCAAAGCTGACGGTCACTTGGGGCACGTCATCGTCGGTAATGGAGACCACCGTTTCCTTGGTGGTGCCCTCCGTGACCCTGGTCGGCATCGCTCCGAAGGTCAGTTTCACCGACTCCCCGTCGTCGTCCACGTTGTCCGATGCCGCCAAGAATGAGAAGGTCTTCTCCGTGTCGCCGGAATTGAATGTGACATTGTTGGGGACCCCGGAATAGTCCGAGCCGGTGGCTCCGCCCTGGTTGTCCTTGCTCAGAGGTATCGCCACGGTCCGCTCCGGGTCCCCGCTCAGTTTCACCTTGATGGTCACCGAACTTCCCTCGGCCACGGTGTAGCTGCTCTGCTCGAAGCTGACCTTGACCTGGGGGACCTCGTCGTCGGTTATGGCCACGGCGACGCTGCTGGCGGAGATGCCCTCGTAGTCCGCGTCGTCGTCGGAGGCCACCGTGTGGGTGATGGTGGCGGACTCGTCGTCGGAGCCGTCGTCATGGGCCACCGTGACCTTCACGCTCTGGGCCGTGTCCCAGTTGGAATCGGTGAAGGTGAGGGTGTCCTTGCTCAGCGTCAGGTCCGTGTCGGTGATGCCCCCGGGGGTGACGGCCACGTCCCCTGCCGGCTCCGAGTCCAGCACCACCGTGTAGGTCTTGTTCCCCCCCTCGGTTATATCCAGGCTGGTCGGGGTCACGGTCACCCCGGCGGTGTCGTCGTCGGTGATGCTGATGGTGCCGACCTCGGCCCCGGCAGGCACGGTGGCGTTCACCGGGTCGCTGAGAGTGACCTTGAGGGTCTCCGTGTCCTCGTCGATGTCGTCGTCTGTGACTGCGACGCTCACAGTCTCGGTGAGGTCCCCGGGGCTGAAGGTGACGGTCCCGCTGGCCGCCGTGTAGTCCGCGCCGGCAGTGGCGGTGCCGTCGCTGGTGGCGTAGTCCACGGTTACGGTCTGCAGACTGGCGGCGCTGAGCCGGACGGTCACCCCGATGGTCCCCGCGTCCTCCAGGTCGGTGGCGCTCCCGATGGACAGGGTTGGCTGGCTGCCCTGGGCTGATCGCCAGGGCAGGGTCAGGCTGACCTCGGCGGAGGTGGTCCCGCCCAGGGTGGCGGAGGCAGTGTTCTTGACCTCACCCTCGTCCACGTCGTCCTGGGTCACCGTGTAGTCGGCGGTGCAGGTGAGGGCCGCGCCCGGCGCCAAGCCTACGTCCGGCACCGTGGGGCAGGTGATGTCGTCAGCGTCCACCTTGTCGTCGGTCACCGAGAGCGTGCCCTTCAGGGTGACCGTTCCCGAGTTGGTGGCCTTGTAGGAGTAGGAGAGCTCGTCATCCTTCGCGCCGAAGCCGGACTCGGTGCTGGTCTTTTCCAGGGTGAGTTTCCTGATCTGGTTCACGTCCGTGGTCCGGGTGTACCCCTTGGGCGAGGCGCCGTCCGCCGAGGCGGTGGCTGTGTTCTTTACCTCTCCCGCGTCCACGTCGGCTTGGGTGATGGTGTAGACCCCGGTCAGCTTGCACTCAGCCCCGATGGCCAGGGTGGCGCAGTCGGTGCCCGACGTATCGGTGAGCAGGTCCTTGACGTTCACGTTCTCCAGGGGCACGTTGCCGGAGTTGGTGGCGACCGCGGTGTAGGCCAGGGTGTCGCCCAGGTCCACCTCTCCGGAGCTGTCCACGTCGGTGTGGACCGGCGCTGCCATGGTCAGGGTGGTGGTCTTGGTCACGGTCTCGTTGTCCAGCACGGTCACGTCCAGGCTGGGTGTGGCCAGGTCGTCGTAGAGGGCGTCATCATCGGAGGCCACCGTGTGGGTGATGACCTCCGAGTCGTCCAGGGCGTCGGCGTCCTCCCCGGCGGACACGGTTACGGTCTGGGCGCTGCCCCAGTCGTCCTTGGTGAAAGTCAGCGACGTCTCATCCAGGGTCAGGTCGGTCCCGGAAAAGCCGCCGATGGTTACGCTCACGTCGCCGGTGGGCTGGGAGTCCAGCTTCACGGTGTAGGAGCCGTCTCCCCCTTCCGGGACCTCCAGTTCCGTCTCGGAGATGTTCACCCCGGCGGTGTCGTCATCGGTGATGCTCACCGTCGTCTGGGAAGGGGTGGCGGACGTGACCCTGGGGGGCAGTGTGACGAATCCGATCAGGACGTACTCTCCGTCGTCGTCCACGGTGTCCTGGGTGGCGGCGAAGCTGAAGGATTTCTCTGTGTCGCCGCCTTGGAAGGTCACTGTGCCGGGTACGCCGGAGTAGTCCGCGCCGGAGGCGCCTTCAAAGTGGGTGATGCTCAGGGGCAGTGCCACGGTCCTTTCCGGGTCCTTGTTGAGTTTCACCTTGACGGATACCGTGCCTCCTTCGCCGACCGTGTAGGTCCCGGCGCCGAAGCTGACGGTGACTTGTGGCACGTCGTCATCGGTGATGGAGATGACCGTTTCCTTGGTGGTTCCTTCCGACACACCCGTGGGCAGGGTGCCGAAGGTCAGCTTGACGCTCTCATCGTCGTCGTCGATGACGTCGGAGGTAGCGGTAAAGGTGAAGGATTTCTCAGTGTCCCCAGAATTGAAGACGACATTAGCGGGGACGCCGGAGTAGTCGGAGGCTGATGCCCCGCCCTGCTTGGTCTCGGTAAGCGGGATGGTCACCGTGCGCTTCGGGTCGGCACTGAGCACGACCTTTACGGCCACCTCGTTCTCGGTCACGTCGAGGGTGCCGGCGTCGTCGCTCTCGTCCACGGTGTAGGAACCCTGCCCAAAGCTGACCGTGACTGCGGTGACGTCATCATCGGTGATGGAGATCACCGTCTCGTTGGTGGTCCCCTCTGATACATCGGTGGGAAGTGTGCCGAATGTGAGCTTGACCGACTCTCCGTCGTCGTCCTCGGTGTCGCCGGTGGCGGTGAACGTGAAGGTCTTCTCCGTCTCGCCGGAGTTGAAGGTCACGGTGGCCGGGACTCCGGAGTAGTCGGCGTCGGTGATCCCGCCCTGCGGGGTCTGGGTCAGGGGGATGGCGACCGTGCGTTCCGGGTCGACGTCCAGTTCGACCGTAACCTCGACCTCGTTCTCGGTCACGCCTGTGGTGCTGGCGTCGTCGCTCTCGGCAACCGTGTAGGTGGCTGCTCCGAAGCTGACGGTCACCGCCGGGTCATCGTCGTCCCTCACGGTGACGGTCACGTCGTCCGTGGCCGCGTTCTTGTACAGGCTGTCCGAGGTGGTGATGGAGTGGGTGATGGTTGCCGCCGGTTCGTCATCTGCGTCGGCGTCCTGCTTGCCGCGCACGGTCACGGTTCTGTTGCCCCACCTCTGGGGGGTGAAGTTCAAGTGGCCCGGGCTCACGGTGAACCCCGCGTTTGGCGGCAGGTCGATGAACACCGTCACCGCCGACGTGGGTTCCGAGTCCAGTCTCACGGTGTAGCTGGTTCTGAGTCCCTCCGTAACGCTCAGCGACGTGGGACTGATGGTTACGCCGTAGGTGTCGTCGTCTTTGATGGTGAGCGTGGCCTCGGTCACCATGAGGTTCGGGTCGGAGGCCATGCCCCTGACGGTCACGGTCTCGTCGTCGTCGTCCACATGGTCGTTGATGTCGATGATGACCAGGGTCACTTTGCCGGTGGACTCCCCCGCATCTATCTTGAGGTCATCCAGGAAGTAGCCGAAATAGGTGCGTGCCGCGTTCCTGGTGCTGTCGACCTGGGAGAAGATCTCGGTGTCGGTGGTGAGGGTGCTGTCTCCCTCCAGGGTGGCGGTGACGTCCAGGAGGGCCACTCCGGCAGTCTCGGGGACTTCCTCCTTGCTGAGGGACAGTGCGATGGTGGTCGGCTGGGGGTCGTCGTCTTCGATGGTGAGGCGGACGCCGTTGACCGGGAGGCCGGGGTCGGTATTGGTGGCCCGGACCGACATGTGCTCCAATCCCTCGTAGAACGTGTCATCCACCGGGTTGATGGTCAGGGTGATGCTGGCGCTGAACTCTCCCGCCGGGATGGTGATGGTCTGCGAGCTCCAGGACGCCGTGTAGTCGTCGCCCACGGTGGCCGTCAGGTCGGTCAGTACGAGGTCGACCTCGGTGTCCTGGGCCCTGGTGCCACCGCCCAGCAAAGTTGCCTCGACTGGAATGTCAACAGCGCTCCCTCCCTCGGTCATGAGGGAGGCGGTCACTGAGAGGCCGATGCCGGTGGGCGGGGCGTCGTTGTCCTGGATGGTCACCTCGTCGGCGACTACATCTATGGCTCCCGGCACTGTCCCGGTGATCTCCAGGGTCTCGTCGTCCTCGTCGGTGGTGTCCTCCAGCACCGTGAGGGTCAGGGCGCCCCTCGCGCTCAGCTTGCCGGCGGGTATCGTCAGGGAGCCGGCGGCGGCCTGGAAGTCTTGCCCGGCGGTGGCGGTGACCCCCGTGGCCATCAGGGTCACCACGGTGTCCACCTCACGGAGGGACAGGCCCGACAGTGTGGCGGTTACCGTCAGGTTCGTGGCCCCAGACGACTCGGTCAGGGTGTCCGGCGTGACGGCCAGGACCACCTCGACCGGCTCAGGGTCGTTGTCCTCGATGGTGATTCCCATGGCGTCATCATTGGAGAGGGCCGTTGACTTGGCGGTCAGCCGGGCTATCTCGTCTCCCTCCGCGATGTTGTCCTCAAGCGGGTCGAAGGTGACCGTTTTGGTCACGCTGGACCGCCCGGCGCGTATGACAGTTTCCACCCTCGGAGCCGTGTAGTCCACTCCCGGCTCGGCGTTCTTTGCCACGTTGGGCCGGTTGACGAACTCGAGGGTCACCGGGATGTCGTGGGTGAACTGGGTCGTGCCGTCCAGGGTCACCGTCACTCTGAGGGGCCAGGCCCCGGCGCTCTCGGCGATGTTGGTGGTATCGGCGGATACACTGAGCCCGTCCGGGGCCGCGTCGTCGTCCGTGATGGTCCCGGTGGCGTATGTGGCCCCCAGCGGCACCATCTCTGGGGGTACGCCGGTCCCCTTGGTGGCCTCCTGCAGCAGCACCCGGAAGTACTCGGTTTTCTCGACCAGGGTGTCGTCTGTTGTGGGGATCGTGAGGGTCGCCGAGGTGCTCCCGGCGGGGATGGCCAGGGTTCCATCGTCTGCGTTGAAGTCCTCGTTCGGCTCGGCCCTCTGGTCATCGGCCACAGCCTCCCCGGGTTCGTCCGTCGCCCAGCCCACGGATACCGTATCGTCGCTCGCCGTCGACAGGGTGATGGTGAAGGTGGCGGTTCCGCCCTCTGCGACGCTGGGCGTCCCCTCTACCCCGACTATGAGGGTGTCCTCGTCATGGATGTTGGCCGTGGCCATGGCGGCGTACTGGTCGATTGTCCCGATCCTGACGGCGGAAGTGGCACTGAACAGCACCACCTCCAGGGTCTCGTCATACTCCTCCAGAGAGTCCGTCAGTATCGGGTAGGTGATGGTGCCGGTGGTTTCCCCGGCGGGTATGGTCAGCGAACCGGACCTGCCGGTGGTGTCCCCTGCCGGGAAGGTGATATCTCCGAAGGGAGTGCCGTAGTCTTCCATCTCATCGGCGGTGCCTCCCGTCTCGAAATTAACGCTGACGTCCTCTGACGGGACGCCGCCGGACAGCGTCACCGCGAATACGGCGTCCTGTCCCTCGGCCACGTTCTCGGTTACGGCGGTGATAAAGGCGGTCAGGGACTCGTCGTCCCGGATGTTGACCTCGTAGGAGCCTTCCGTCGGGGAGATGGAGACCAGCCGGGTATCCTGGCCGTCCAGGTTCACGCTGAGGGTCTCCAGTTCCGCCTCCACCAGGTTGTCGTCTATGAGTTGCACGTCCACGAAACCCATGGTCGTGCCCACCGGGAAGGTGAGCTTGCCCCCGGCGGCGTGGTAGTCCTCACCCTCGGTGGCGGTGCCGGCGGTTGTCTCCCAGGCGACGGCCGGGTTGCGCTCGTGGGTGGTGGTGTCCGTGTGGGAGAGCTCGACCATGAACCTCACCGGCCCTGCCTGGTTCTCGTTGGCCAAGCCGTAGGCCCGGTAGACCCTGGCGACCAAGGAGGCCTCATCGTCGATGATGGTGCCGGTTGCGGTGTCCTTGAGCAGGGTGGTGTGCGGGGGCGGGTTGCTCAGGACCACGCTGAAGGTCTCGTTCCGTTCCTGGATGGTGTCGTCCTCTACGGAGACGCTGAAGGTCTTGGTCTGCTCCCCGGCTAGGAACGTGACGGTCTCGCTCCTTGCGGTGTAGTCCTGGCCCAAGCTGCTGGCGGTCACGAAGGGATAGGAGGTGGCGTCCCCGTCCTCCGTGGCCACGTCTATGGAGATCTCCTCCGGGGCGGGGGCGTTCAGTTCTACGGTGAAGTCCAGGGTGCCCGCGGACTCGCTGGCCGATACGTCGCCGACGGAGATGGTCAGGTCGTTGTCGTAGACGGTGGTGAGGACTGTGGGCACATCGTCGACGCTGACGATGCCCACGTGGGTGTATCCGGCTGAGTATCCGGCTCCGTCGAGCACCTGTATGGTCACGACGGATGTGGGCTCCAGGACCGCGTCGTTCTGGGTGGGTATCACCAAGTCGTAGAAGATGGCGTCGGGCTCGAAGGTGACCGTAGTGGGGGTCGTCCCGGAGATCATGTCCCCGCTCTCGGTCACCTTGATGTTGATCGTGAGGGGAATGTTTCCCGTGTCGGCGTCCAGCGATTCGTTGAAGCAGGCGAGGTCGTCGGGTTCATCGAAGCAGGCGTCGCCGGAGCTCAGGGTTTCGCCGGGGGTCAGCGGCGGCAGCCGCCTGATTGTGTATCCCAACTCCTCGCCCTCTACAGCGGATTGCGTCCACCGGTAGAAGATGACCGCGAAATCCTGCTCGTCGTCCCGGATGGTGCCGGTGGCGGTGGCGTCGCCCAGGGTGGCTTTCTGCGGGTTGCTCAGGGTGACGCTGAATGTCTCGTGATACTCGTCCTTATGGTCGTCTAGCAGGGCGACGGAGATGGTCTTTTCCGCCTCCCCTATGGCGAAGGTCAGGGTCCCACTGGCGGCGGTGTAGTCGGTGCCCGAGGTGGCGGCGGTATCGGTGGTGGCGTTTCCGTCGGCGGCGGTGGCCCAGTCCACGCTCACTATCTCCTGGGTGTTGGGCGCGTCCAGGGAGACGGTGAACTCGATGGTTCCGTCCGGCTCCTTGCCCAGGGCGTCGGCGATGCTGACGGTGGGCAGGAGATAGTCGTCGTCGGTCACTGCCGTGGTTACCTCGGTTACCTCCCAGACCGTGCCTGGGTACTCGCCTATGGCGTAGCAGTTCAGCTCGTTGTTGCATGTGGACGGTCTCAGCAGGGTGGCCGTGATGGTGCCGTTCGCCTCGTCCACCGCGTCATCGTCGGTGGCGACCGTGAGGGTGGCGGTGGCTGTGTTGGCCGCGAAGGTGACGGTCGTGGGCGGTGTGCCTGAAATGTAGTCCCCCTCCTGGGTGACCTGCACCTCCACCTCCAGGGTCTTGGCCAGGCTGCCGGGCGCCCCGCCGTGGCGGTACAGGGTGAAGGTGGCCGCCGTGCCCTCGTCCACCGTTGACTGGTCGGCCTCTATCCGCACTCCCATGAAGTCGTTGTGGATGACAAAGTCCTGCTGGTACTGGGTGTTGTCCCGGTGGTACTGGGGTGCGTAGGCGCAGTTCGACCTGTTCTGGCCGGGGTCGTCGATGCAGATGTGGGGCTTGGTCACCAGTCCGCAGTCCTCGTCGTCGTCGGGGCAGGAGTCCGGGACCAGCCAGATCCTGCCGGTGGCCCCCAGGGCCCCGACCCCTCCGGTGTATGCAAATCTCCGGGTGCTGCTGGACTCTCCGGCGCTCACCTGGGTGAAGGGATTCCGGGAGGACTCGGTCTGGTCCTGGAGGGGGGCTGGGTACTTCCGGGTGATCTCCGCCGAGGTGTCCACGTACAGCAGGACCGTGGTGTCCCCGGTGCGGCCGATGGTGACCTCCATATGGTCGCCTTCCTCGTACTCGGTGGTGGCTGGTCCCAGGGTCACGGTGGGCCGGTCGTCGTCCTGGACCCAGACCCGGACGTGGTTGTACACGTTCTGTCCTGTATCTTGCAGTGCCTGTTCGACGGTGGTCTGGTCCCGGTAGTATTCCCCGGGCATGAGCGCGGCGACGATGGAGGCGTTGCCGTAGTTGATCTGGTCGTCGGTGGTGGTCCGGGTGATGGTTGCGCTGTCGCTGCCGGCGGCGATGGTGACGGTGTCCTCTTCCGTGGTCTGGTGGTCACCGGAGTCTCTGGTGTGGAAGAAGAGCAGGTTCACGTCGAGGGTGCCGGTGGTGTCCCCGGAGCGGGTGATTGTGAACACCACGTCCTCCCCCTCGTTGACCCAGGGCCGGACGGCGGTGACGCGGACCCTCGGCAGGTCTCCGTCGTTGTCATAGATCCAGTGGGATGCGGTATCGGGGTTGCCCGCGATGTAGCCGGTGCCGTCCTTCACCGTCACGGTGATGTCCCCGTTGTCCTCGGCCACCGCGTCGTCCTCGGTGGGTATCGTGAGGGTGAGTTCCCTCACACCCCTGGCCAGTACGGCGGTGGCCGGCAGGGTGCCGCTGGCGAAACCCGCTGCTCCCTCCCACTCCAGGTCCACGGTCAGCTCGCGGCCTCCGTGGTTGCGCTGGAACAGGAAGTACAGGTTATCTCCCTCGGTGTTGTTGGGCGGCAGGGGTATGTAGTTGTACGCCGTTCCGTAGAGGCCCCCCTCCCCTTCGTCTTCGCTGCTGACCGGGTAGACCCGGACCTTGGGGAGGTCGGTGTCCCGCACGGTCACTATGGTTGCCGTGTAGTCCTTGTGATAGGTCCGGGGTTCTCCGACCCTCCCGGGCTCCGCCACGGTCACCGTTATCTCGTAGTTGCCCAGGTCGTCCTGGTCGTCAACCGTCTCTATGGTGTATTCCGCCGTGTCCGACCCGGCGGAGAACGTTACCTTGGGATAAGTGATGCTCACGGGCTCCCTGCGGTCCACGACCTGGAGCCAGGCGTCCAGGGCCTCCGTGGTGTCCCCGGTGCGGGTCAGGGTGAGGACGATGTCCGTGCCCTCGTTCACGGCGAGTTCATTGTCCGAGTCGGCGCCCGCGGCCTCCACGCTCACCTCCGCCTCGTCGTCCTGGATGATGACCCTGTAGCTCAGGGTGGTCCTCTCGTCCTGGAGGTTGGCGCCTGTGGGGTTGCTGAGCACTATGTTGAACTGCTCGTTGCCCTCGGCCAGGTTGTCCTGGACGATGGGCACCTCTATCACCAACTGGGTGGTGCCGGGCGGGAACTCCAGGGTGCCTGTGGCGTTGGTCAGGTCGATGTCCTCCGCCGTTGCCCCGGTCACCTCGTAGTCCACGGTCACGGTGCGGATGACGAGGACGCTGCTGGCCAGGTCCACGTCGATCTCGGCGGTGCCGTCCCCCTCGTCGACGTAGTCGCCCAAGCCGGGGAAGGAGATCACCGGCAGGGGGTCGGTGTCCCGCACGGTGATGGAGGCACTGGCGTGGTCCGGGTCTATCTCGTAACCGTCCCCGGGCAGCAGCTCGACGGTGAACACGGCATCCCCGTCGCTGCCGTCCTGCCGCTGCGCGATGTAGGCTATTTCCCAGTCCGATGACCCGGCGGGGATGTTGTAGAAGACCCCGGTCTCGTTGACCAGCGCCTCCCTGACCGCACTGCCGGTCTGGGAGCGCTCCAGGTTTATCGTGACCCGCTCCCCGGTGTGGCCGTTGTGAAAATACCGGAAGGGCAGCAGCTGGCCCTCGTCCACAACCGTCTCCAGGGCCTCGACCCCCACCAGGTACACGTCGTCGTCCAGCACGGTGCCCGTGACGGTGGTTGCGCCGGTGGTCGTCCAGAACTCCGGCGCTTCCGGGTGGAGGGTGGCCTTGTATTCCACGTCCGGTCCCTTAACGTCGTTGTCAAGCTCGTTGACGGTGATCCTTATCTCGGAACTGCCCGCGTCCATGACCAGGACCATGTACTGCTGGTCGCCCACCGGGCCGGCGGTTATGGGAATCTCCAGCGGGTTCTTGGTCTCCCCGGTCCTGGTTGCCACCAGCACCAGTTCCTCGGCCTCGCTTACCGGCGTCTGGACGAAGCTGATTCCCACCTGCGGGGCCACGTCGTTGTCCGATAGCTGCACTGTGAGCGTGTCGGACCCGATGATCTCGTACTCCGGTTCCTGGGCCACGGTGAAGGTCAGGGTGCTGTCCGGTATGTCCCGCCAGTCGTCGGGGGGCGTGATGGTGATTTCCTTGGTGGCGTCGCCCGGCGCGAAACTCACGCTGGATGGGACCTCCACGGCCTGGGAGGCTGAGTTCCCCTGCAGGAACCCGCCGGGGTCGTCCACCTGGACGCCGACAATCAGGTCCTGGGTGGTGTTGTTGCCCCGGGTCAGGGTGAAGGTCACCGTGTCCCCCTCGGTGGCCGTGGTCCTGTCCGCCGACAGGGTGATGGTGGGCTGGTCGTCGTCCGTGATCGAGACCTGGATGGTGTCCTCGGAGCGGTCGTAGCGGACGATGTTTGCCGGGATCTCGGCCTTGATCACGTCCGAGGTCTCGTAGATGGTGTCCTGGGTGGTCGTGACCGTGATCGTCTGGGTTTGTTCTGCGGCCCGCTGGTGCAGGCTGGTCACTTCCTCGGCTGGGAAGGTCACGGTGTGGAGCTGGTCGCTGGGGTTGGTCCCGTCGGGGTTGGTCAGGTTGGGTTCCCAGGTGCGTACCTGGATCTCCAGTGGCTCGAAGTTGTCGCCCCTCTGCCTCTGGAGGGTGAATGTCACCTCCCCGCCCTCGGCCACCGGGTCCGGCGCCGCCTCCAGGAAGTTGTACTCGGGCCAGCCCCTTTCGTTGGGATGGATCGAATGCTCCCGGTAGTTGTTGCCCTGGCTGTTCACCCGCCAGTACTGGGCCTCCTGTTCGTCGGTGAGTTCCTCCCCGGTATCGGCGTCCGTGATCCGTAGGATCCTCGCGGAGTGCTGCCAGTCGTCGTGGTCGAGCCGGCCGTTGTCTCCCAGGGCCACTCTTCCCACGACCTGTCTCTGGTCTCCGGTGAGGGTCAGTTCGAAGTCCTTGTAGTGGTTACCGGTGACCGGGTCCACCGACCAGTCGGTGTGGCGGGCTGATACCCAGCCCCGGTTGTGTTCCACCCGTACCGTGAAGGTCACGGTCTTGCCGATGTCCGTTCCGCGGCGTATGACCCGGAAGTGGGCTGGCCAATGCTCGTCCAACTCGTGGTCGAAGAGGAAGCTGCGGTTGTCCTCGTAGTAGTACAGTCCCTCCGCCGGGCCCGGTGTGGACCCGTCGTCGGTTTCGTCAAGCCAGGACTCTCCCGGTTCCCAGGAGGATTCGGCGTACGAGTCCAGGAATCCCCACTTGAACCTCAGCACCTGGAAGGTGTCGTTGTCGGTTACGTTCACCGTCAGGGGAGAGTTCAGGCCCGGGGCCCCCAGGTAGTAGTCCTCCGATGCCAGCAGCCTCACCCCGATCGTCCCGTCGGTGACGTCCCTCTGGTCGTCCGGTGCGTTCAGGGTGAAGGTCGCGCTGGCGTCGCCCGCAGGAATGATGATTTCCGAGGGTATGTCCGGGGCAAGGTCCCAGTGGTTGCCCCGGAGCACCTCCTCCGGGTCGTCGACCTCGATGCCCACCGTCAGGTCCTGGGTGGTGCTCCCGGTCCGGGTCACGCTGAAGGATACGGATCCCCCCTCGTCGATGGTGGTGGCGTTGGCATCATCCGGGTCCGCGGTGGTCCCGCTGCCCCACTGGAGCGACAGCGTGGTCGCGCTGCTGGGCGCGTCGCCTATCTCCACGGTAGCGGTGGACGGGCTCCCGATGGTGTAGCCGGTTACCACGGAGGTGATTTCCGCGTCCAGGGGGTCGGCGCCGGTCTCAGTCGTCATGTCCACGTACGGGTAGACCCGAAGGGTGGCGGTGGTCTGCCACGGCTCGAAGGCTATCTCATGCTCCTGGAGGCTGGGGTTTGTGGTTACTCCATCTGTGGTCGTCTCCCGTCTTTCCTCCGAGGTCTCCACTGTGGCGGTGGTGGACCGGCCCACCGGCCCGCCCTCGCGGGTGAGCGTGAATATCACCTCCTGGCCCTCCACGGCGGTGGTCTGGTCCGTCGTGAGGGTGATTGTTCCGGTCTTGGCGCCGTTGTCGGTGGGCGAGATCGCCGTCCCGCGAAAATCGGTCTTGACCGTCCAGTACTCGGCCTCCTCCGCGGCGTCGAGTTCGTTGCCCTCGTGGTCCTCCAGGGTCCTGATGTCGGCCGTGTAGATCATGAGGGCTTCCGCCACTCCATTTTCGACAATCTCGATGACCTGCTCGACCTGGGTGTCCGAGCCTGTGATCTCCAGGGGGAAGTCCCTGTACCTACGGCTCCTCCCCTCGACTTGTTCCCATTCTTCCAGGACATGGTCAGCTCCGCTCCGCTCCACCTCGACCCTGACGGTGAATGTCGCGGTCTGGCCCGTGTCCTGCTGGCGGCGTTTCACCACGATCTTGAAGGTGTCTCCCTCGGCGCCGTTTACGCCGTCTACGCCGTCCTTGCCGAAGTTGAGCTCCAGTTCCTGGGCGGTGTCGTCGTCGGTGACGTCGACGGATTTCAACAGCTCCAGTCCGCTGTCGTTCACCCCCGGGGCCAGGAGGTAGTCGTGGGAGGGCAGCACCCTGAACTTTATCTTCCCGTCGGTCCTGTCCCTCTGGTCGTCGGGTATGTCCAGGACGACCGTCTGGGTCTGGGTGCCGCTCCCTCCGGGGAACTCCACGCCCGTTGGGATATCGGGGGGCTCGTCCCAGTGGTTGCCCCGGAGAAAATCCTGGGGGTCCTCGACGTCGAGGTTCACGGTCAGGGGGTTGGTAGTGGTCCCGCTTCTGGTGAGCGTGAATGTGACCGTGTCGCCCTCCGTGGCCGTGGACGATGACGCGGCCAGGCTGATGGAGGAGAGTCCCTGGGGGGGCTGGTGGATGTCGATCACCGAGATGGATGCGATATCGGGGTCTCCCACCGTGTAGTCGCCGTTGGTCGAGGCCTGCACCTGGGCCTTCAGGGTCAGTTCCCCCACGTCGAACCAGGTATCGACGTAGGCGGACAGGCTCAGGGTGGCGATTCTGACGCCCACGGGGAAGGTGACATCGTGGACCTGGTCGGTCTCATTGGCTCCGAAGGCGTCTATGTGGTCCGGCTCCCAGGTCTTCACCTGGACGGTGATCTCGCTGTCGTACCCACTGGTGCGGACGAGCTGGAAGACGGCCAGCCCTCCCTCGTAGACGCTGGTCTGGCTGGTGGTGATGGCAACGCTGGACGTGCTGGTCTGAGCGTGGGCAACGACGCTCTGTAAAGCGATGGCCGTCACTGCGACGCACGCTACGATCACAAGGGCGGGAAGGATGACCCTTGCAGGTTTCATCGGGGAGGTGGTGGGGAACTCCTTGCCGTCGGAATGGTGGGAATAAAGCTCAGAGTTACCGGTCGGGTTGCCCCCAACCGGCTTTTTGTGGAGTCGCCTCTCCTAAGTGGCTCTGCTTGAGTCCTTTGCGGTATCTACCAGCCTTGTCTCGGGCGAAAGAAGACACGTGTCAGGGAAACGGGGATGGAAGGGAAAACGGGTGCGTCTGAATGCCAGCACAACCGTCATCTGTCCTCTACACGCACTGGAGCTAGCTTGCATACCAATCGCAATTGTTTTGCTAGGAACAAGGTACCAAAGGAATGTGAGATGGGCGTGAGAAAACGAGGCGGTACAGTGAGAGTTATGGTGAGAGTTTCGGGGAGTTGGCGCGGGTGCCCCAGTGTTAGGCGGGCTGTAGCGCTACATGGCTTACTCTAGCAGGGTGCGGAAAAAGGATTTTGTGAGTTAGGATGCGAGGGAGACGGAGCGGAGGTGCGGGATGCGCGGCAGGCATGAGGAACAGGAAGTGATGCTGGTCCACGTGGACATCGAGGAGCGAGTCCCCAAGGACCACGTCTCTCGCCCGAGTTCGACCGGATGTACTCCAGGGTGGGCCGGGCCTCAGTGCCACCGGAGCGACTGCTGAAGGCCTCCCTTCTCATCTCCCTCTACTCCGCTGGTTTTTGGATATGAACCTGATGGAGCGCAGCTTCGACCCCACGGTGTTCACCAAGAACCGGAAACGACTTCTGGAACACCGTGTGGGACAGGGGCTGTTGGACGAGGTGGTGTGGGAGGCGGACTGCCGGGGGCTGCTGTCGGACGAGCACTTCAGCGTGGACTTGATTATAGCACTAGTGTACGAATTCTATCAATGGCAGATGGTAACTCGTGGGTGGACTTCCGTGGAGAGAAGTTGAAGAACGAGCCACATGAAAGCAGAACGGACCCCGAGGCCAGATTGATGCGGAAGGGCAAGGGTAGAGAGGCCAGTCTGTCATCCATGGGCCACGCGCTGATGGAGAACGGCAACGGGTTGCTTATGGACTTCGTGGTAAGCAGCGCCACTGGGACGGCGGAGCGTGAGGCAGTGCCCGTGATGTTGGATGACGCGAGGCAGAAAGGGATCGTCCCAAGCCCATGGGGGCTGACAAGGGCTACGACACACGGGAGTGTGTCAGGGCTATGCGCAATCTTAGAATGACACCTCACGTGGCCCGGCGGACCCACTCGGCTATAGACGGACGCACCACGAGGCACGCCAGCTACAGGGCGAGTCAGAAGGTGCGCAAGCGGGTGGATGAGGTGTTCGGGTGGATGAAGGCGGTGGGAGGATTCCGACGGGACACGGTACCGGGGAGTAGAGCGGACGGGGCTGGCTGGATACTTTGTGGCTACGGCCTATAACCTGGTGAGGATGCGAACCTGGTGTCGTGCGAGAGGGCTCGGGCTGTTCAGGCTGTGTGACCGGGGGGGGGCTGGGGTGCAGTGCGCCCGGAAAGGTCTGACGGGCCCTCCCAGCCCTTGCTGATGGCCAGTTGAATCATGCCCGGCATCCAAGACCGGCCGTTCCGAACCAATCTGGACGTCGCCGCCCGGACCGGGCACGTCTGACTGCCAAAAAACATTCTTCCGCAGCCTGCTAGTCAGGGCCTGCCATGCGGTATCCCACGCGGGACTCGGTGAAAATGTACTTCGGTGCATTTGCGTCATCGCCCAGCTTGCGTCTTACTTCCTTGATGTAGGTGCGCAAAAGCCGGGTATCGCCCGCATACTCCTGGCCCCAGACCCTTTGCAACAACTGGTCGTGAGTCAGCACGCGCCCTGCGTTCACCGAAAGCTCCAAGAGGAGCCTGTATTCCGTGGGACTGAAGCTCACATGTCGATTCTCGAACGTCACGCGGCGGTCGTCGTAATCGATGACCAGTGCCCCTGAACTATAGGGGCGAGGGGATGCCTCATTTAGTTCCCAATCCATATGGTCGCGCAGGACGGCCCTTACCCTCACCAGGAGTTCAGTGGGGGCAAAGGGTTTGACGATGTAGTCCGCAGCTCCGCTATCAGTGACCTCGGCAACGTCGCGGTCATTCCCGAACATCACCACCATTGGCGCCCGTCCCAAGTGTTGTGCCAGCTGGACCATACCCAGTCCCGCGGAGTCCAACAAAATCAGGTCTGGTGTGTTGGACTCCATCAGAGAGGGGGCCTCGCTCAGGCTGCCGGTCACTATCGACGTGTAACCCGCGCCTGAGAGGATATCGCGGACATGCCGCAGCACCCGGGGGTCGCTGTCGGCCACAAGGATAGCTGCTCGCTTACTCACGGGTGGGTCCGCTTGGACGATCGATCGCTGGCGATGCGTAGCTTCACCCGTGGCAACCACATCCGCCAGGGGGACGGTGAAGGTAGCCCGAACACCTGCCTCAACGTCGTTCTCCATCCAAATGCGTCCTCCGTGCGCCTCCACAATCCCCTTGCAGATGGCAAGACCAAGATCCACCCCTTCGGCCTCGCGGCTGGCCCCATCCCCATAGCGGCGAGAGAACATCTTGAAAAGGTAGGGCAACTCCCTGGGCGGGACCTCCCCGCCCTCACTGAAAACCGATACGCTGACATGCAGGCCCTCTTGCACCGCTGTAACCCTGATGATGGATTCTTCCGGTGAGAGTCTGAACACGTTGGAGAAGAGGTTGTGAAGGACTTGGACTATGCGCTGCCTATCGGCGTCTATACGTGGCAGTCCCTCAGGGATATCTATCTCGACCCGGTTTCCAGTATCCCGAATCTGGAACGCCACCCGTGCCTGTACCGCTACGTCATAGACATCAAGAGGTTCAGCAGCGATCGGTAGAGTGCCCGTCTGTATTCGTGCCACATCCTGAAGGTGATTGATCATGTCGTTGATGTGGTCCGTTTGCTCGTCAACGATCCTCAGGAATTGCCGCGATGACTCATGATCGAGAGAGCTCGGGGAGTTAAGCAGGGTTGTTATCGATCCCTTGATGGCAGCCAGAGGGGTTAGCATCTCGTGGCTCAACAGCCCGAGAAACTCGGCACGTTGCCTCTCCAACTCTTCCAACGGCGTAATATCCTGGAGAGTCGCCACCACCGACGTGATCTCGCCATCCTCTGAGCGAATGGGTCTTGCGTTCACCAGTGTGGTGACCGCATGTCCATCGGGAAGATGGATAACCACCTCTTCAGCCCGCACTGTCCTGCCCGTTCTTAACGCCCTCGTAACCGGGAGGTCATCGAAAGGGATCTCCCGTCCGTCCGAGCGCCGGAAGGTCACCAAGCCGATTAAGGTTTCCAGAGCACGGCCCTGCTCGCGCAGACTGCCGGCGATGCGTCTTGCCTCCTCGTTCACCGAGACCAGTCGCGCCGTCTTCGCATCGAACACCAGGACGCCAACTGGAGAGATATTTATCAGAGCCTCCAGGTCGGCCTTGGCCTGCTGTTCCGCCCTGTATCGGCGGGCATTGGTAATGGCCAGAGCCGCCTGTGCGGCGAACATTACAATGGTCTCTTCGTCCTCTAGGGTGAACTCCCTGCCCCCCTCTTTCTCAGCGAGGTAGAGGTTCCCTACCGCTTCACCCATGTGACGTATCGGAGTCCCCAGCAGTGTCTTCATCGGAGGATGACCGGGGGGGAAACCCACCGATGCGGGGTGGCCGCCGATCTCTGCGACCCGCATGGGTCGCTTGATTTCTGACAGGTAGGCCAGGAGACCCTTCACCTCGGGCAGTCTCTCAATCCGCTCTATCTGCTCTTGACTCATCCCAGAAGTGACGAAGTCGCGTACGCCCCCGGAGCCGTCGAAGGTCAGCATTGCCCCGTATGTGGCCTCGGTCAGAGCCCGCGCCTCCTCCAGGACCGCTTGGAACATGGCGTTGAGATCGAGGTCTTCATTGATGCTGAGGACAGCCTCGGCCAAGCGGGCAAGCGTGTCTCTCCCTCTCTGGTCGTCCTCTTTACGCATTCCCTTCTGCATCATTTCACCAATGGGCTTTACCAAGCTCAAGTGTTCAGGCTGGGTCACATACCTTCGACGTGCCCCACAGAACAACCAACTTGGGCCAAGGATACCAAGAACAACATGATATAGGTGTGGTCTAATGCTCAATAGCATGACGTTTACATAGTATTTATATGATGTATCCGTTATAATGCCGACTTGCACCAGGTATGGAGGGACAGAGAGGTAAGCATGGCGGTGAGCGAAGCGGACGAACTGAGGCAAGAGAATGCGTCGCTGAGAGAGCGACTTACCAAGCTCAGCGAGGCCAGCCTGCTCGTCAACGACAGCCTCAATTTCTCCACTGTCCTCCGCGAGGTGGTAAGAAACGCCTGCGCCCTCACCGGTGCCAGGTACGGAGGCATGTCCCTTCTCGACGAATCGGGAGAGCCCGAGGACTTCGTCTCCCACGGCCTCACACCCCAAGAACATCAGCGGCTCCTGGACCTCCCCGACGAAGTGTGGGCGGAGTTCATCAACCACTTCACCAACATCCACGAACCCCTGAGGATACGGAACGTGGGCAGCTACATAGAGTCCCTCGGCCTCTCCAGTCCGATGCATCTGACTTCCTTCGTGGGTACGCCCATGCGACATCGGGGCATGCATCTCGGGACCTTCTATCTCGCCAACAAGGAGGGCGACGAGGAGTTCACCAGCGAGGACGAAGAGATACTGGTGATGTTTGCCTCCCAAGCAGCGTCGGCCATCGTCAACGCCCGCAAGTACAGGGACGAGCAGCGGGTCAGGGCATACTGGGAGACCCTGATTAACACATCGCCGGTGGGTGTTGTGGTCTTCGACGCGAGGACGGGAAAGGTCCTGTCGATCAACCGGGAGGCGCGAAGAATCGTCAGCGTCCTCAATGAGCCTGATGGCACCGCGGAGGAGCTCCTGGAGATCATGACCTTCCGGAGGGCCGACGGACATCAGGTATCCCTGAGCGAGTTGCCCCTGGCACAGCTGCTGCGGGCCAAGTCCGAAACGGTGCGCGCCGAGGAGATGGTGCTGAGCTATCCCGGCGGGCGCTCAATCACCACCCTCGTCAACAGCACGCCAATGCACTCAGAGGACGGTGAGCTGGAGTCGATTATCGTGATTGTTCAGGACATGTCGCCGCTGGAGGAGTTGGAGCGCCTGAGGTCCGAGTTCCTGGGAACGGTGAGCCACGAGTTGAGGACCCCGCTGACCTCCATCAGGGGCTCGGCGACCACCCTGCTCGACGATGGGTCATCCCTGCACCCCGCCGAGATGCGGCAGTTCTTCCGGATCATTGTCGAGCAGGCCGACCGCATGCGCGGCCTGATAAGCGACCTCCTGGACGTGGCCCGTATCGAGACGGGGGCACTGCCGGTGGAACCCGCACCGGCGAACATGGCCGACCTTGTGGACGAGGCGAGGAACACCTTCGTGAGCGGTGGGGGCAGAAACGACATTCACATCGAACTGGCTGCCGGGCTGCCCCTGGTGATGGCGGACCGCCAGCGCGTCCTCCAGGTGTTGGGCAACCTCCTGTCCAATGCGGCCAGGTTCTCGCCTGAGTCGACTCCCATACAAGTTGCTGTGGAGCGCCAGGACCTCCATGTCGCCGTCTCCGTTATCGACCAAGGAAGAGGCGTGCCCGACGAGCAGCTGCCGTACTTGTTCAGGAAGTTCTTCCAGCCCGACTACCCGGAGCAGGGAAGCGGCTTGGCCGGGTCAGGCTTGGGACTAGCCATCTCCAAAGGCATCGTGGAAGCCCACGGCGGCCGCATCTGGGTCGACAGCGAGGGCCAGGGTATAGGCACCCGCTTCACATTCACCATACCGATCGTGGAAGAGAGCGGAAGCGGCTTGGCGATTGGCCCCCATCGGCTGTCCTCCGGTTCGCGGCGGACCGAGAGGGAGCAGCTACGCATACTGGCGATTGATGACGACCCCCAGGCCCTGCGCTACATAAGGGGCGCCCTCACCAGGGAGGGCTATACGCCAATCCTGACGGGCGATCCGGCGGAGGTCCTCAGTCTCGTGGAGGAGAATGCCCCACACCTGGTCCTCATGGATCTGATGCTTCCTGGGACCGACGGAATAGAGCTGATGCGCGATATCACGGGCAGGGCTGACGTACCGGTGATCTTCGTGTCGGCCTACGGCCAGGAGGAGCACGTTACCAGGGCCTTCGACATGGGAGCGTCGGACTACTTGGTCAAGCCCTTCTCGCCCTCGGAACTGGCAGCCAGGATACGCGCGGCCCTGCGCAAGGCCGCTTCGGGATGGACAGGAAATGCGGAGCCATATGTTCTGGGAGACCTAGCGGTCCACTATGTCCAGCGCCGGGTGACGGTTGCCGGTCAGCCCATCGAGGTGACGCCCATCGAGTTCAAGCTGCTCTTAGAGCTTTCCGTGAACGCGGGGCGGGTGGTGAGTCACGACCAACTGTATCGGCGAATCTGGGGGCCGGCTCACTCGGGCGAGGCCCACTCCCTGCGCTCCTTCGTCAAGAAGCTTCGCAACAAGCTTGGCGACGACGCCAAGAACCCCAGGTACATCTTCACCCACGCCGGCATGGGATACCGCATGCCCGATCCCATGGAGTCCGACGGAGGATGATCCCGCCTCGCGCGAGGTGGAGGACAAGCAATTCGGCCGATTGAGCACGACGGCCAACCCCTCCCAAGCCAGGTGCCATTTAGCCTTCGGGGTCTTTCCCCGGTAGTAGATGTGGAAGCAGGATCGCGGCCGCATGATGGATCACAACCCCCACGTTCTCGCCCCCAGCTTCATTGGCGAATACTACAGGGTTCTCGGCAACGGTATCACCGAAGCTCCCTACAACCGGGCCGATACCAGAAAGATATAGGAGGTCGGTGGCGGGGTCCTACCGAATGTAGAGATCGGGGTCAGGGAGTGCGTGTGTTGGTTCGTCCGGTATGTATCCTTCTTCGGCCTTCATCTCTGCCCCGAAGGGAAGTCCGTTCCAACACAGATGGCCTTCGAAGGCGCACACTTCAACCCATGCGCGCTCGAAACGAGGAGGGAGTTTCGAGTCAGGGGTTACTCTTGTGCGATATGAGGTTGGCCAAGGGTCTCCTCTTGCCAGGACCTCGTGCTCATAGCGTCCCGAATCGATGGTAAGCACGCGCCCATCAAAACTGAAAATCATATCGACCCCTTCGCCTTCCTCCAGCCGAGAGATTTCCTCGGTCAGATTGCGCCGAAGGGGACGGGCATAGTCCCTGTCGATCATGCACTTCGGGCTGGCCTCGTATGCCCGCTGCCTTTCCCTGTACGCGAGTTGCGCCCGTGCGGGCGGCACCAGGTCCCAGTGGCGCTCGCCTTCTACAAACCAGTCCGGCAGGGCTCCCAGGTCTTTTCTCCAGTTTTGAAGCATGAAACTGACCCAGGCCGCAGCTCCGCAGATGTCACCTAAATCGTTGGGGATCGTCTTGGAGCCGTCCATGACCGAGAATGTCCTCCGCGTGGAGCCCCAACCACTCAACATGACCATCCTTCCCGTCCACCACCATACCGAACTGGCACTCAGGTGGAAATTCTCGAACTCGTAACCGACGGTTTCCGCTGGGTTTCCTGCCTCTCGCCTGAATCCGAGTTCGACCAGAGAGGCTAGAGTTGGGGAACGCTCGATCATTGCATCACCAGTCCTTTCGATTTTCAGTCTGCGTAGTAGCACTTAGTAGCTACAAAGTGGCAGAAGTTCCCTTCTAGCCCTTCTAGCAGACTTCTGAAGAACAGTTTTGTCGGCTTGGCATGCCGGTTGAGCCGGTGGCGAGTCATCTTTGCTGGAGAGTAGGGGGTTTGCGGTTCCAGAACCCGGCCCAAGAGGTGATCAGCATAGCCTCAGAAGCCCCGTCAGGCCCTTCCGGGCGCACTGCACCCCAGGCCGATCACACAACCTGAACAGCCAGAGCCCTCTCACACGACTCCATGGCCTCCCGACCCCTGCTAGGAGGCTGCTCGATGCCCCCCGTCTCACTGGGCCACTGACGTCGCCTTCAGGTACTCTACACCACTCTAGTTTCCCTTGACGCTGAGCACCTGCCGAAACTCATGGACCACGTCCACCAACTCCCGCGACTGCTCCATCACCTCGTCGATGTCCTTGTAGGCAGCCGGAAGCTCATCCAGGAACGCCTCGTCCCGGCGCACCGAGATCCCCTCCATGGACCTGTCGAAGTCCTCCATGGTGAACGACTCCCGCGCCTCCTTGCGACTCATGCGCCTCCCCGCACCGTGGGGTGCGCTGTAGAAGGAATCGGGGTTGCCCTTCCCGCGCACCACGTAGCTGCGTGTCCCCATGGAGCCGGGGATCAGGCCGTACTGGCCCTCCCGTGCGCTGATCGCTCCCTTGCGCGACACCAGCACATCCACCCCGTCAATGCTCTCCAGGTTGGTGTAGTTGTGATGGCAGTCGATCCGCTCCAACTCCTCCACCGGCCCCAGATGGTACCCCATGGCATCCAGCACCCGGTCCATCATCTCGCCCCGGTTGCGATGGGCAAAGGCCTGCGACCACATCAGGTCGTCGATGTAGGCATCGAACTCCTCCGTCCCCTGTTCCAGGTACGCCAGGTCCCTGTTGGGCAACACCACGTTCTTCTTCTCCGTGACTTTCTTCGCCACCCTGATGTGGTGCTGCGCCAGCTTGTTCCCCACGCCCCTTGAACCGGAGTGCAGGAATGCCCAGACCGCGTCCTTTTCGTCCAGCACCACCTCGATGAAGTGGTTCCCCGACCCCAGGGTCCCCATCTGCAGCATCCACTGGGGACTCAACTTTTCAATGAGGGCCGACTGCCTCTCGTCGCGCATCAGGCCCTTCACCTCGGCGACCCTGTCCTCCGCGCCCCACTTCACTTTAGCGTTGTACCCGCCCGCACTGCGCGGTATCCGCGACTCGATGGACTCCCGCAACGGCGTGAGATCTTCCGGCAGGTCTGCCCTGACGTACTGGGTCTGCACTGCCGTCATTCCGCAGCCGATGTCAACGCCCACCGCGGCCGGGATGATGGCCCCCACCGTCGGAATGCAGCTGCCCACCGTCGCTCCAAGGCCGTAGTGACAGTCGGGCATCACCGCCACGTACCTGTGTATGAAGGGCATCTGCGCCGTCTGCTCGATCTGAGCGATGGCCGCTTCCTCGATGGACTCAGGAGGCGCCCATGATTTGGCTCTGTCGTTGATTTCGTATGGCATGGCCTGGGACTCCTTGACTTGAGACTTCACCACCGGGGCCTGGTGCCACGGCTTGATCTATTCGCATATAGATGCTTATTATCATACCATTGGGCGCAAGCCTAGGGAAGTCATCCCAATCGAACGGCCATCCTTGCCGTTATCCTCCCCACTCATCCAAGTCAGTATTCTGGACGCGTGTTCCCCACTCCAGGAGGCCGTATGGAGAAGATTTACATGGTCGCCGTGAGCTTCGATCGCTATCGGGAGCCCGAAGTTGAGGCGGCTTTCAGTACCCGCGAGAAGGCTGAAGCCCTAGCCGAAGCCCTGAGGTCCAAACAGGACTACGACCGGCACCATTACTCAGAGATCAACGTCAGCGTGATGGAATGCCCTTTCGACCCTGATTGGGCCAAGGGCTTCTATGTAATCGTGGATATGGACCGGACGGGTGCTTTGATTGAGGAACCCAAGCGCTACATAGCCTTGGGTGAACTTCCCTTCCAGCCGAAAGTCGGTTTCCATGAAACTAATGAAGGATCGGTCTACTTGTCCCACTTCGCCGCGACCGACGACAAGGACGCGGCCGTGAGACAGACGAACGACATCCGGGAACAGGCTATCAACCTGGGGTATTGGCCGGAAAGCGTCTTGGCTGCCAAGCAGCGTCTGAGGGCCCATCTGGGTATCAAGCCCAGGTAGTCTGGGGCTGGCCCAAACAGGGATTTCACATAGGGGTGGTGACCATGTCTCCCCAAGCGCCACTGCCACCAGGTTCAGCACCAGCTCCGAGGAACTGGGTATGCGGAACGCTCCGTTTGGGGGGAAGCCGGTTGTGACCGGCACTGCTCTTTGTTCCGATCATTGGCTTCTCTCTAAAGCGTTCCGGCATCGCGCTGGATGGAAGGGGTGAGAGGCCGGACCATCGGTCTTGGGCAGCTTCGGAACAGGCGGTACTAAGGTCGAGTCTCCTCTGTCACATCGGGGCCACCGTGCTGGGGGTCCATCCCCAGCCATTCTGGGTTGCATTGGACGTCACTCCCTCGCATCCAGTCGATTGAGGGTCCCGCTCCATCCGAGGATTCGGTCGTCCGCAGTTAGCAATGGATGGCCTCCCAGTGCAGTGGAAACGATGATCCGGTCGGCGGGGTCGGAGTGAAACTCTGGCAGGGCGTTAGCCTGGATTCCAATCTCGCCGTCGACGGGGATCTCGGCAACCCCTTGGCCAAGCACCTCCCTACGCCACAGGCCGACATCCTCGGGAAAGTCCAACCGACTCTTGCTCTTCAGCATTGCGACTTCCCAGAACGTGATAGCAGACACAGCGATCTCCCGGTGACGAAGGGCATCATCAAGCGTTTGCCTTGCTTTTGCTCCAAGGCGGGCTTCGCCGGTCCGCAACCAGAGGAGCGTATGCGTGTCCAAGAGGATCATGGATTCAACACTCTGTCGGGATTGGTCTCCGCTTCCCATTCGACGTCCATGGGGCTGATGATGTCGGCGACAATCTTCATCCTGCCCTGATCCACGCCGAAGAGAGACTTTGGGCGTTCCCAGTAGGGCACCATGCGGGAGACCGGCTTCCCGTTCTTGGTGATGACGATCTCGCCACCACTGTCGGCCAACTCGTCCATGAGTTGCAGGCATTTGGCCTTGAACTCCGATGCCTTCATGGTCCTCGTGTCGCCTGATGTGTCGTTGCCTGTGCCCATTGTGGCATCCCTCCAAACCGGAGTCGGTCCGATCATACCATAGTCATGACCATGACCCTCAGTATCATCAGTTTAGATCTATCCCTAGCAATCGCAAGCAAGACCATAACGCCACGGTCCATATCGGAGACTATCCAGACATCCCTACGGACAGTGAAGTACAAGAATTATGTACGCTGCTTCCATAGCAGCTTATGATCCTTCTCGACGACGCCAGAGCAGTCTTTACCACTTGGGCTTACCCTGGCCGTGGGATGCCGGACCTCCCATCCTTTCCGGCTGAAGGAAATCCGGAGATGCTTCAAGGCATTGAGACCCGGGCCTGACAGAAGTGCAGATGCTGGCCTTATGAAAGGTGCTGCCTGTTGCAAGAATCTAAGGTTCTTCAACAAAGTCAACTACCATTCGGTTCCAAGAGCATGGACAGAGACCAAGCAGGTCGAACAGGAGCCCCCCGAGATCACAGGAGCGGGCCACGCGCCCGGTTGCCCCACCTCGGGCTAGGCCCAGAACCGGGTCCACGCCTTCTCCGCCGCATCCAGGGCACGGTTGACGAGCATGTGGAGAGGGACTCCGACCATGAGGCACGCCGCCAACTCCGGCGGCCCAAGGGACATGAGAATTCGTTGCAGCAAGTCCAAGGCCATGGCCTTCCTCCTCCACCCCATCTGAGGTTGTGAAGAGTCCCGTTGCGACGGGGAGTCAAATTCCGGAGTTACGAAGATACATTGATTCTCAAATAAGAGGTTCGGCACTCGAGCAACAAAGGCGACCGGGGCACCACCACTCCGAGCCCTGTATCCCACACTCGAGGTCCGGCCTCAGTGACGGACGTCTCGGTCTCCCCAAAGGGTCAGCCGGACCCGGAGAGGCATCGGCAGGAGAGTCCCCTCAAGGCGCCACCAGAGTGTGAACATGTCTCACCATCTCGCGGAAGGTCGCGGGGAATGGGTAGGCGTGGGGTCGAATCCGACGGGCGGAACCCGCGCCCCACGCGCGGATTCGGCGCACAACCACAACGTGGTGGGCCAACTCATGGGCCAGTGTTCTCAGGTTGTTCCCTCCGTAGGCCCGGTTGAGGACTATCCGCGCCGGGTATCGGAACAACGGGAAAGCTGCATCTCCACAGAACCAACCACCAGCGTTCCAAAACTTCCTGTTCGGAGCCGAGACGCATTCCACCGGCACCTGGGGAACTTCTGCCAATTCGCATGCGTCATAGGCAAGTGCTTGCGCCTTGTCCTGGGTCACCCTTACGAGGAGCCCCAGTTCCGCTCCCAGACACTCAGCAGGGTGCAGCGTCACCAGTGGTCCGTGGTGATGCGCAGGGATAGAGCAGCTCCCCATAGTCACAACCTCGGGCACCGGCAGCGTCGCCAATGGCTCACCGCCTGTGGGGAGGGTACAGCCGGGTCCCATCAACGGGTCGCCTCCGGAGTCAACGGGCCTGTCCCGACCCCAAAGGGACGACATGACCTCCAAACGGCCGTCCTCGGGATTGGGGAATTCGGGTGTAGTCATGGCATCCTACCGGCAACTGAGTCTTGACGTTGGAACATATATATGCATATTATCATAGCATGAAGCGCAAACCCGGTGAACTCATCCCCATCGAACGCTCCATCCTTGCCGCCGCGGTCCGGCTCAGCACCCACGGCGTGGAGGAGTTCCACGGTTTCGGCCTTGCCAAGGAGATAAGGGACAGAGAGGGTGCCCGCCGGCTCATGGCCCAGGGGACCCTCTACCGGGCACTCGCCCGCCTTGAGCAGCAGGGGATCCTGCAGAGCACATGGGAGGACCCGGTGGTCGCGGCCGAGGAGCACCGTCCACGCCGTAGACTGTACAGCCTCACTGGGGCCCATGTGGTGGAACCAGGTGAGGCCTCCGTCCCCAGGCGGGGTACATCGCAGCTTTCGTGGGGAGCCACACCGTGAGAGAAACAGGGATGGGGAGGCTCTGGGACGGCTGGGCCCTGCCAGCGGCCAGATCACTGGTCCTGGGCTGGACGTGGCTGTACACCGCAGGCCTCCCCGAGCAGGCGCGCACGGCCCGCAGAGATGAGATACGGTCGGACCTCCACGATCAGATGGAGCAGGACCGGGGGGAGGGCGCTGGTCAGGCCCGAACCGCCGTTGATCTCCTCCGTCGCATGGCATGGGGAGCCTGGGATGACGTGATTTGGGCCCTGCCCCAGATTCCCTCAGCCTTGGCCTTGCGTCTGGACAGGGGAAGCGATGCGCTCAGTCGGATGAGGCCCTCACCCTGGGCAGTCTCGTATCTGGCGGTGGCGGCCCTGATCAACGTGTGCCTGGCCCTGTCGGACTGGAGCCATCTCTGGACTGCCTGGCCCCTCGCCAACGCGGGGGTGCTGGCAACTACCCTGCTTCTGCAGAGGCAGCGACAGCCCTTGGTGAGGAGCACCCGTTTGTTGGCAAGCTCGCTGGCGGTCCTTCTGGTAGTTGGGGTGGGCATCTCGATGGCGAGGGATTCCGGACCGCTTCCGTGGCCCTTCCACCACGGCCCGATGCTGGAAGCCATGCTCATCGTGCCTCTGGTGATCCTGGGACTGCTGGTGACTACGAGGATATGCGAGGCCCCCGCCTTCGACGGCAGTCGCTGGTGGCCTCTGCTGCTCTGTGTCGCGGCCATCGGAGTCGGCCTATGGGCATCGGGCATCGCGGTGGATGGTAGTCCCGAGAGCCTTCTCGAGGTCTCCGTCGCGACTGTGGTGCTGTGTGCCTCATGGGCGGTACTGGCCGTGGGCTTCGCCCATGGTTCGAAGGTTGGCTCGTATGTCCTTCTTGGGGGCGCCTCGGTCACCATGCGACTGCTGTCCAAGGCCGTCTCCAAGGGCTAGTAGCTCAGCCAGGTTAGAGCACCAGCCTTATAAGCTGGCGGCCGAAGGTTCAAGTCCTTCCTTTGGACGGGCACGAGATAGATACTGTGAACTTGAACCGGAACGCTAGGAAAGGCATGGAGAGAGGCGACCGGGAGTGGTTTGAACAACGGTGTTTGGACCAGCCGGAATGGAGGGAACGGCAATGACACTACATGTATCGAGTTACGACCCCGAGTGTGATGCGATTGCTTTCAGCACTGGCGACCCCCATGACGAGGGCGACGAGATCCACCTGCACAACCACTACGTTGTGGACTATGACTCCGCGACCTACAAGCCGTCGTCGTTTGAGGTGATTTTAAGCGCGAGCTGGTATCTTGCGTTGACCCCCGAACACGGGTATGACGCTGAGACCGACACGGTGACCTTTGGGGATAGGCTTGACCTTGCCGAGCTTGTTGTCGCCAATGGAGACTTGGTGGTCCATTGGGGGTATGCTCCGGACGACGACTCGCCTGAGTTTTACACACCGATGGCAGTGCAGTTGCGGAACGCCTCCAAGCACTTGGCTCCAGCCATTGCCAAGCTGAAGCGACTGCGCCAACAAAGGTAGCGCTTGGCCCTATTGGCCTCCGCTCCCCCTAGCGTGGTGACCTGGAGGAAGAGCTCACAAGCGCTGCGGAGGCGGTCCGGAGACTCGCGCACAACCTGATGACCTCAGGAACGGGTTATCCCCAGACATGGTCCTGGGCGAGGAGAGTCCACATCTGCGAGTCCGCGATGGACTAGGCGCTGCCCATGCAGCGAATTCAAGCAGGTTCAGCCATGGAAGAAGAGGTAACCCTTAACGTCAGATACGCTCATGGGTCGATGTTTATCGAACCTTCCAACCGGCATGGTGGCGGGGTCGGACAGTCGATAGAGTCTGACTGGAAGGTGATAATGGGTCTCGTAGATGCCGAGGCACCCTGCTCCAGCCCCGACTGGTTGGAGGTGCTCGACGCCGACGACTGGCTGCCTATGGGGAGCCCCAGCTATGATGCCGATGCCGACCTACTGGTGTTTGGCAGCACCGAGGGTGCCACGGTCGTTCTGGACAACGCCCCCCTGGTGGCCTACTGGCGTCCCACCGCCGACCCGGCATTTCCCTACGACCTCATCGGCGTCGGTATGCGGTCGGCGAGAAGGTGGCTTGGACACCTGGCATAGTCTCCATGCCCACCAGCCCACCGGCGTTACTAGCGATAGAAGACCTCATGATTGCCATGGAAGCTGCAGGCCATAGCGATTGGCATGAAATAACGCCAGGGAGGCTGTCCCAATTTCGAGTCCACACAATCAGGAGCAGCATCAGGCGCAGGGTCGCAGTCAACGCTGACCACCCTGAGAGCGGGGTGGTGCTTGCTGGGCATTTCTTGCTTTCTCCCCATGCCTCTATCTCCCATGCCGGTCAGCTCGTCGCCCGATACTGGGGTGGCAGACGCGAGCCTGGCTTGAGACATCCGACTGGGGGCGTGTCCTGTTGCTGCCGCCATAGGTCAATAGTTACACCCTAGCAGGCCACTGCGCAACACCGGCTCAGGACACATCACCATCTACCGGGAACCTAGTTATTAGAACAGTCCTATCTAAATGTGTTCTAAAACCTTGTCTATCGAATTATAATGCCGCCCGCGTGAGGGTACGATATATATATACTCACACGAATTTCCCGGTGGGCAAATCCATCCAACCATGCGCGTGGGACACCCCCTGTTGGACGACAACGTTGCCTGCTTCGGGGGACGGGCTCACCAAGAAAATCAGGGCTGCAGGGTGACAGAGCAAGCGGGCATGCAACACCGACCCCCGGATGACGAGCTCAGGTCGACGGGATTTCAGTTCCAACCTCCTGGAAGGGGGAATCCGAGGGAAGCCGAAATCCGTGCCAGTACGGGGACGCTCTTCGTGCTGCTGCTGGTTCAGGAGTAGCACCGCCTCCAGGGTTGCATCCGGCGGCTCCACAGGACCTCAAAGGGACCTGGACGGTTCCCAGGTGGCTGGGATGCATCTGTCCCATCTTACCTGTCGCCACTCCTCAATCACCCGACAGGTCTCCTGACACTCACGCTCTGCTTGATTCACCCCTTTTGCAAGAGTCCCTAGACACATAGAGAGGTTAGAGGTGTTGCCTAGGAGAACATATCAGGAAGCAGCCTCCCTAGTATTTCGTGTCTCTCAATAACGGTCGGCATCTTCAGATCAATCTTGGACTCTGATGGAAGACTGCGCAGATAGCTGGATACAGAGAAAATCCACAGAGCCGGGAACTCTGTGAACGTCCCATCGTTGGGCCAGTTACTCGGGCGATTGAACGGGAAGTCATAGCTAACATCCATCTTGAACAGGTGGCTATCGCACGGTCCGATTGGTTCCCAGAATAGCAACAGTGGTTTGACAGTTCTCTCTTTCATGATATTCATGCGAGTGGGGAGATTCATGGGGATTAACACCTTAGCCATACTAGGGTGGTCCAGCGTTTCACGTTGTGCGTCCCACCTACCTTCCCACCGCCTGCGCTTGTGCTCCAGGACCTCGTGGGAGGGAGCGTCGATGCGAAGCCTTTCACCGCTGATGGCATGGGCCGACCAGTTCTTGATTTCAGTCTGGAACAAGACGTTCTCTTCGAAAACCCCATCCACCCCTATCCACCGATCCAGCCTCGGACCCTTTGGCCTCCCGGTGGTTACACTATCCGGATAAACAGTGACAGCGGCCCCCTGAGACTCAAGGTAGTGTCGCAGACAGGCCGTGTTCAAGTCTTCCCCGATCACGCCCACTATAGCGGTAGCTTGCTTGTCGGCCCAATCGGGTATCTCGTCGAAGAATCGAAGCGTCTCAGTGACGTCTACCGCGACCATATCCGTACCCCCGGCGAACCGACGGCCCAGTTCTCTGATGATCGAAGCCCGCACTATGCGGTCCCGCCCTCCAGCCGGGTGTCCATCTGCTATATCACGGCCTCCTTCGATGTTCAACCGCCCGGACGACATGGCCTCTTCCAAGAGCAAGTGCCCGGACACGACTCGCAGCAGCGTCTCGGGGTCGCAGTGGATTTCGATGTATGGGATTCCGGGCATGCTGAGCACGCCACCGTGGGAACTTGCTCCCATTCCGACATTGCCGTCGTGCGACACGGAAAAATTCGGTGGGAACCTGGTGGGGTCACCTTCGAAAATGAACTGGAGCCATGCCTCCCTGCTCAGTGGACTAGCGCCAAGAGTCCTCGATAGTATTTCCGCTGCTTGCTCGATCCTCTCATCCATCGTGGTCCCCTTGTCGACATTTGTGCGGTGTACGCTGTTTGACTCATCACGAACGATACCGCAACCATGATTGCAGCCTTGCAGGAAAGGGTGTGGACGCTAAGCGTCCCTTGCCAACGAGCTGGGCTGCGTGTTTGTTGATGCAAAAGTCCTCGTTGCTTAGAGGCTTGCCTCCAAGCCCCCAAATGCCCCCTCGACAACCCCACATCTCTTCTGCGATCACCCTGGAGCGCGCTGGGACTGACCCCTACAGGTCACCCCAGCTTTTTTCTTTTCCAGGACCACTCTCATGTCGTCCTCGGCCTGACTCCTGTCAGATACACGTACGTAGATGCCAACGTGTCCCCCATCTGACCGGTGGTGACTCGGACTAGCCCTCGACATCGGACTCATCCTCCACACTCGTCATCAGGCCGCCCATAGCTGATTCAAGAAATTTGGCAAGACATTCTTGTTGACGGTCAACCATAGTTCGTCATCCTTGAGGTCGAGCATCTGTCTAAGACGCCACCCTCATCCACGCCGGCCTACCCATTGTCGTCTCCGTCCCCCACTATTCGACATTTTCGGCGTGTTCATCCCGGGGAAGCAGGTACGTATTGAAGACTTGCCCCGTACAGCCATTGCGATCATGGCATGCGCTGGAACGCCGGACGCTTCTTGGATCACCCGTGTCCCACCTCCTCGTATCTTGCGTCCCCTGTCTTCGCAATAGGCTTCCACGTCGCCGGTCTGCTCGGCGAGAGATGTCCTGTCGTCCTCGGCCTGACTCCTGTCAGATACAGGTACGCCGATGCCAACGTGTCCCCCATCTGACCGGTGGTGACTCGGACTAGCCCTGGACATCGGACTCATCCTCCACACTCGTCATCAGGCCAAGTGAAGGAGCAGGCCCGTTCCCCAGATAGGATGAGGAGGGAGTCCGGATAGCAGCTTTCTGGACAGCCGTGCGCGTCTCCAGAACTATGCACTACCTCACCCTGGTCGGGAGCAGCATGGACACCAGTATGCTGGAGCAGTATCAGGAAGGCGTGTCGCTGCCGGTCTGCGTCATCAGGAGCAGGATCACAGTCAACGTTGACCACCCTGAGAGCGGGGTTGTGCTTGCTGGGCATTTCTTGCTCTTTCCCCATGCCTCTATGTCCCATGCCGGTTAACTTGTCGCCCGATACTGGGGTGGCAGACGCGGGCCAAGCTTGAGACATCTGACCGGGAGGGCGTGTCCTGTTGCAGCAGCCATGGGTCAATAGTTACACCCTAGCAGGCCATTCCGCAACACCGACCCAGGACACATCACCACCTGCTAGAGACCTGGTGATTAGAACAAGGCCTATTCAAACGTGTTCTAAGACCCAGTCTATCGAATTAGAATGCCGCCTGCGTGAGAGCAAGAAAAAAACAAACACAACCCAATTTCCCGGCTGGGCAAATCCATCCCACCCATGCGCCCCTGGGAGACCTCGCTTTGGGCGACAACGTTGCCCGCTTCGGGGGACGGGGTCACCAAGGAGACCAAGGCTGCAAGGGTACAGAGCAAGCGGGCACGCAACACCGACGCCCCGGGGCGACGAACTCAGGTCGACGGGATCTCGTTTCCAAATCTCCTGGAAGGTGGGATCCGGGGGGCGCCGAAATCCCTGCCAGTACGGGGACGTTCTTAGTGCCTCCGCTGGTTCAGGAGTAGCACCGCCTCCGGCGGGGTTGCATCCAGCGGCCCCACAGGGCCTCAAGGAGCTCTGGACGGTCCCCAGTTGGCTGGGATGCATCAGGACTGAATCCCCCTTGCGGTCAACCCGTACGCCGGAATCGCTCTGTACCAGTGAGCCCCCTAGGTCGGTGCGCCGGACCGCCATCAGAAAGAAGCGATGCAATCGGCCTTCGGAGTCACGGGAAGGCTTACCCTCCACACTCACCACCCTCATGCGGGAGCCGTCCTCCCCACGGCCCTTCTCCGCCCCATTACCGGACGCTGCCGTTGGACCCGTCCCTCTCCCGGAAGAGGTGTGGTGTACCATTGTCCTGGTGCATGCCAGCATGCTAGCGGGCGGGTCACCGGACCCATCACCCGTACGCCCACCCACGGGAGGACGGTCGTCTCTTCTGTCACCAGATGCGGAGGGATGTATTAACATCGCCATGGCGCAGGGCACTCTCCTTGTAGCTGTTACCCAACACTTAACCCCATGCCACGCAGTTCTTCAAGCGGCCGATGTCGCCCTTGGGTCTTCCCCTCAGGCCATACGAATAGAACACGCCTACCTGATATGTTCTAATACCCTGTCTATCGAATTATAATGCCGCCCGCGTGGAGGCAGAATATATATATTTATGCCAGACTTTGCAGGCCAGCTAAATTCAGGGTCTGGGGCCTGCTAAACCGGGTGTGGCCCAAGGGTGGCCCTTCCCCTACCGGACATGCGCTGCGGTCCCCATTAGGGCGGTGTCCAGTCACCAACAAAGCGCCTTGGGGAAACCTCTTGGCGGAGAAGCCAAGGAGTAGATGCAGGGAGGTCGTTGGAGCGACGGGCAAAAAGCCGCGGAACGCTTTGGCCCGATTCTCATTGTTGAGGCAGGTATTCGATGTGGGGTTTCGACCTGCGTACCCTGCTACTGGGCGAGGACCGCTCCATCCGCGGTCAAGAGGATCTCAAGCTCCCACCGGCGATCCTAGCCCGGCGCCCCCGTCCTGCCGTGGTCGTCCGCCAGCCCCTGGAACATCGCCCACAGACACCCGTCCTAGACACTCTCGCCGTCCCGTCCGGCACCAGCCGTATCATCTTCCGCGCCCATGACCACCTCCTTCACTCAAAACACTGCAATAGACTACAAGACAATGGAGTCCAAGAAACTCGTTTGTCCCGCTTCTCAACATTCCGGCATGAGCCGTATCTACAAAGCCCTCGCTTCGACTCTGGATTGCACTTTACTGCAGTCCCCAGTCTTCCTATAGCTGAGGCACTGCAAAAACCACCTGAACCAGTTTGCATTTTCGCTCGGTCCACCCCAAGCGCCGCTCCAGCCCAAGGGCGCTCCTCCGACTTGGTCCATGCCCGGCAGGCAGGCGCCATCCACCGTGCCCCCCCGGCCACCCCATTGGCATGCCCAGAACCCCTTCATCAGCCAGGACCCCCGCCAAGTCCACAGGAGCTGGTTTTGACGCATTGACGCTGCTGCGTGCTGTCCGTATACCTGCAGGGTACCGACGCGGGGCTGGAGCAACCGATGCTATGGCGGATACACATTCAGGGTGACGGATGACAGCTCCGTGGCCTGCTGGGGAGACCATAGCGCAGGCAAGTCCACACCGCCTAGCAGGGAGTTCGTGTCGCTCAGTAGTGGAAGCAACCACACTTATGGGATTGACGGCAGACGGCTCGGTGGCCTGTTGGGGCAACGACAAGTACGGTCGATCCACACCACCCAAAGGGACTTGCCTTGGTTAACGCCGGCGAGTGGAATACCTGCGGGCTGAGGGCCTGAGGCGCTGTGGACTGCTGAGGTTCTTCTTTCGACCACAGAGACAGGCCCATCAACGCCGGGCTGGGCACACCTGTGGGTGGCTGCCGGACGAATCCGTGGTTTCTGGGGATGGAATGCGCACGGCCAAGCCCCACCGCCGCAGGTAGGTTCGACACAGGATGCGCATCAGGACCTCATTGACCATGGCGGCATCGGACTTGGGCCGCAGCTTCTCCCCGAACTTTGCCTTAATCACGTGGAAGCAGGTCTCCACATTGCTCCGAAGGTGGTAGTGGCGGTTGAAGTCGGCCTGACGCAGGGTGAAGGGATGCTACATCTGCGTCCACAGAGGGTCGGCCTCCATGCCCCCATCTTGGGGGTGGGCATTCGCTTTGAACGGGATATAGGGTGTGCCACCGGCATCCGCGATGGCATGAATATTGCGCCCTGCCGGGGACAGCGGGCCAGATTCGTACCAGGGCATCAACTCTATTTCTCAGATTGGACGACCTTTGATACTACATAGTCGGCCCACTGCTGCATCACGTCGCGCCGACGTTCCAGAAGGTCCGAGCGCGCGTAGGCGGCTTCAACCTGATTCTTGATTGTGCGGGCAAGACAGGCCTCAGCGACTTCTCGGGCAACCCCGGTGTCACCGCACCAGTCGCGGAAGCTTGAGCTGGAACCGTGGGGAACGGCGTCGAGGTCATTCGTCCGCACCAACTACGAAACCGCGGCAATCGCCAGGTGCCGTACAGCTTTTCGAGAGTCTCTTCCCAACCGGCGTACCAGGACGCGCAAGCTGCACAACCTTGCTCAGAGCGTGACCGTATTGGGTGAGGCACAGGCGCTACCTCCCGCCATGCTGTCCCCAATCGGACGGAATTCGCCAACTGACCGAGCACCACGGCTGCACAGCCCCAGCATCAGCGACTGCGCAAGCTCTGCCGCGGTGCTGCCTTGACAAATCGCTCGTGGGCCTCCGCCAGCTGTTTCCCAAGCCGCCGCAGGTAAGCCGCCCTCTCTGGTCCCCTCAACGGCTCCGTGTGCGGTGGCAAGGTCAGGTCATACTTCTTCATCAATGTGAGCATCAGTTCGCACAAGCGCACCTCGGCCCTAGCCCGGTCCGCACCTTTAAGGTTACGGTGCCTGCCGCGCAGCTTGCGCCACTCGGCCACCAAGACAGCAGCAGCTGGCCCGAACGTACGCTCCTCGTCGGGCTGCGGCTCCAGCGTTACGACCCCTCCTCTCGCCAGCTCCTGCTCCTGCTCCGGTGGATGCAATTCGTCGGGCAGACCTTCATCGGCAGTCGGTTCAACGTTCTCTTCAGTCCCCTGCCTGGCGACTTCCTCCAGTCCCGCCACTCTCCGACCCAACTCCTGCAACAGGTCGGCCTGAGCCTCCACTATCTCCGCGAGATGCCCGACTTCCCCTACCAGCGTCTCCATCTGCTGCGCCACAGTTTCGGCCCGGCCACCGGATCCTCTGGAGCCGTCCAGGTCGGGGGACTCATCCGGCTCGATCCCGGCCTCGAACTCCTGTACTGCCTGGCGCATCCGACGGGAGATCCGACCTGTCTTCATGTTCGCCACCAAGGTGCGGTAGTTTACCCCCAGTGCCGTGGCCGCTCCCATCCAGCCCCTGTTTTCCACCAACCGCTGCAGCACATCCCGCAGACGCAGGTCCTCCGGGCTGGTATCGCTCCGTTCCATCCCCGCCGATTCCCCAGACGAAGCCATCAACAGGCCTCCTGTAGACTGCGATTCAGTGCAATATCAATGCAAGCTACCCAGATTGTACCTTATTGCACTCCTGAGCCCCCGGCACACCCGCAACAGCGGAGAAATGGCCCAAGGCTGATTGCATTCCTGGGACCTGGTAGGGACCGCACTGTGGCCAGACCGACGAGGAGCGCAGCCGATGAGTGGCCCTGAGGGCGCGATTCGCACGTGACCATACCTGTCTTCAGCCGACGGCCCGTCGCCCGCTTGGGAGGTTGATGGAGGCACCCTTCCGGCTAGCAGTGGCAATCGCCTGCTCCGACCCTTACTCAGCCCCCCAGTCTCACGACCTCAGCCACCGCGTCCGTCTCACTCGCGCCAGAGCCTAAATTGACCTTGATTTCGAGGGCTCCTCCCGATGCCTACTCCTACCCCGCAGTTGATGCCTAGGTGAGCCCACTCCGGCGGCCACTGCTGCGGCGATGATCTGGAAAGCCAGTTGGATATGAGCCGGTCTGAACCGAGCGGCACACGATACTGAATCCGTTCATAACCGAGTAAATAGGGAGCGACAACTATGCTCCGACCACCACGGCGGAATACCAGTCGATGGTGGAGAGGAGACGGATTCACCGCTGGAGGGTGGCTTACCAGCAGCGCAACCGCGACCTGGACCCGCAGTTGGTCTGGCGGGGCAAGGACGAGCAGGATCTGGACGCCCTGATGGTCAACGCCCCTCCAAGGTACATCCAGGAGAAGGTGCACCCCAAGGTGCTGATCGACGACATGGTGCGTCACGCTCGAAACGGACGCGAGCCTGCTGACCACCAGATCGACGTGTTCGCCGACTTGAACGGCCTGCGCCTCGCCCTAGGGGCGTTATATCCTGTATGGTCACCACCACCTCCAGCTCGCCCCCCTCCTGAGACTTGGATGGGCGTTGCGTTGATCAGCGTCGTGATGGACCGCCCGTCGTACCTGGATGACCATCTCCTCGGCCCGGCGGCGTACTGCGGCTGACAGGCACAGTCCCAATGGAGAGTGGAACACCCTCGGTGTGAGAATACTCACCAAGCTTCGAGGGGAGGAGGGACTGAACATCGGAGTGAATGTGTCAGTAACAGCTGACTCCGACAGGTTGAAGAACGTGGAGGACGAGGTTCGGCAGGCCCTGACGGACTTGAAGTTGGAAGGGCAGGTCAACATGACGACAGACCCTTAACAACCGGCTCAACCACACAGAAGAGCTTACGAGCGGGGACGAGAAACGTGGTTGGGAAGGGTGTTATCGAGGCAGTGATAGCAGGCAAAGTTACCGTAGAAGGAATGAAAGCAGATGCTGACCACGAAGACTGTCTCGTTCGAACTCCCCGCGCCAGGAGTCAAGATAGCGGTCAATGTCATCGACCAGACTAAGGATCATCCCAGTTATCCGATAGCGACAAAAAACTACTGTATCCCTGGTCAGCACAGCTGCCACCAGGGAAGGGCGTCAGGAGTTACCGACAAGGTAAGCGTGTCCAAACTGATAGCTAGCGCCGCGACAAATGCTTCTTTGCGTTAATGACTCTTCCAAAGAATTGCCTCTACACTTTACACCTGTTCGGATTGCCAGACTCTTGGCCTTTACAGCAACTTCACACCAACTGGCCCTTAATTCGCCGAATACTTAACATCTAATTCACATCCACATCATATAATGGACATCCATCCGACCAGACGAAATAGGAGGCAGACTATGCCAACTCTACCATGGTCTGCGCTAGCCGGAGTGCTCGTGCTCCTTATCGGTCTAGCACCAACGGTCCTTGCCCAGAACCAGAATAGTTCCGCCACGGGAGCGCCCACCATCAGCGGCACTACGCAGATGGACGAGACGCTGACCGCCGACACCTCGGGGATTGCCGACAACAACGGGTTGACCAACGTTTCCTACAGCTACCAGTGGATTTCCAATGACGGGGATTCCGACACTGACATCACCGGCGCCACGGGGTCCACCTACACCCTAGTCTCTGCCGACATAGACAAGACCATCAAGGTGAGGGTGTCCTTCACCGATGACGAGGGGTTCTCGGAATCTCTGACCAGCGCCGCGACCACAACGGTAGTCGGCATCCTGGAGGGCACCTTTACTGGAGAACCAGCGCCGGTAATTTGGAATAATCCCGCCACGGGAGCGCCGACGATCAGCGGCACTGCCCAGGTAGGACAGACCCTCACTGCAAGCACATCCGGAATCTCCGATCCCCAAGGGCTGACCAACGTCTCCTACAACTACCAGTGGTTGGCTGACGACACCGATATCGAAGGGGCGACGAGTTCAACATACACGGTCCAGACAACCGACAACGGCAAGGTCATCAAAGTGCGGGTCACCTTCACTGACGATTGGGACAATGATGAGTCGTTGACCAGCGAGGGGACGTCGGCGGTGGTAATGGGCGGATTGTAGGGAATCCCCAATGCAGCAGTCAGGTAGGCACACTAATCACCGAAGCCTGATCCCGCTGGCTTTACTTGCATCGGTCGTTCCAGTGATGTTGCTCCTAGTCGCCTGTGGGGGTAATAACGAGGGTCTGTCCCGCGTCGAGGTCGAGGAGATAGTGCGGAAAGAGCTAGCCGAAGCTCCCACCCCACCTACGCCTGAGCGCGGACTCTCAGCCGCCGATGTTGAGGATGCCATCCGCAAGGCGATTGCGGAGATACCACAGCCGGAACCCGGAATCACAACCGAGGATGCGGAGCGCATCGCCCGCGACGTAGTGGCCTCCATCCCGACCAAATCCGCTCCTGCCGAGTACACCAAGTTCTTCGTCCAAAACGCGATCAGCCTCTACGAAACCCAGGGCCTCGACGCGACCCTTGCGTACTACAACCGGGAGGGGAGCATCGACGGCCAATGGTACGTGTTCATTATCGACGAGAACGACTTGGTGATTGCCCATCCCGACCCCGGCCGCCTGGGGTTGGACTTGAAGGGCCGGGTGAGTATCGACGCCAACCGCTACAACTTTGGTCCTGAGATGCTCTCGGCAACTGAGGAGGGCAAGTGGGTGTCCTACGTCTACCAGAACCCGGAAGGCGGCGGCATCACCCCGGGTGATCTAAGCAAGGTGGACCTGAAGAACGCATGGGTGGTGCGTTACGACGGGTTGTTGTTCGCCTCCGGCTGGTACATCGACGTCGATCAGTTCACCAAAGACATCGTCGACAATGTTGTCGACCTGTTCAATTCGGAGGGACTGGATGGCACGGTCAAGTCCTTGAGCAACAACCCCGGAAGCATTCTGGGGGGAGTGGCAGAGTCCGCCGTGTCCTACAACGCCTCCGGCGTGGTCGAGGGGGAATGGTCGGTATTCATAGCCGACAGTAGCGGCAGCGTCGTGTTGCACTTCAACCCCGCGATGATCGGGAAACGAATCAAAGACCTGCTCGGAGCGGATGCGTCAGCAATCGACGAAGAGGGTGCTTGGCTGACCTCGGAATCCATGCGTATCTGGGCTGTGAAGTCCCACGGCTGGGTGTTCGGGGCAGGCTGGCGCACTGACGCTCCTGGGAGTTAAGGGGGCGAGGATTGACGTTCGGCTTCTTGTTCTGCCAACGCAAAAAGCTCGCACATGTCGCCACGCAGTGCGCAACCGACTAACTCTCGTAGCGTACCCACCTCAATTGGTCCCCCGTGAACGGGACGGACATGGGTAAGACCTGCTAAAACGCAAGAAAGGGCCGCATACATGAACCAGCCAGGGGAAGGGCATCGCTTCATCAGCGATGCCCTTCCCATTTTGCGTGTCGGCCTAGCGTCCTGCGCCAACCGGCTAAAGCCTTCGTCTACTCCTTCGTCAGGGAGATTCAGGTCAAGCCCGGCAAGGCTGGCATCATCTACTCGATGCCTACACCAGAGGACAGCCCGTTAGGAGGAGCGGACTCCGTTGAAATCGCCCTCAATGGCGGAGTTCGCAAATCGGTACGTCATGGTGGGCCGTGTAAGACTGAAAATAGGAACTCCGTGGGAGATCCTCATTTGAGGAACAGGTCGGTTCCTCCTGATTAGGCCACGAGCCACCGGCCCGCGAAGGTTGGAGGCTTAACATCACATAGGGGGCGGCGGCCAGTCCACAACCCAACGAGAGCAGTGCAGCGCCAACAATTAACATTGCGTTCTGCGAAGGCAAGGCAGTCGCGTCACTTTCGCCCACGTACCCCAAAACTGTGAAAGCCAACAGAAGCGTCAGCAATGGGCCGCTTTTCAACTGTCCCGTTGATCGACATCGGGCTGCTCAGGATCGTCCCCAGGCTCCTCTAGCCGGTGCGACAGTCCTGGAAGATGTATCCGGGACTGCGACGATGATTCTCCACCCACGTTGCGGGACCAGCTCGGCCAGCGTCTCAAGCACCCGTTCGAAGACGAGGGTCCAATACGTCGCGCAACGCATCGCCGAAAAGGTTGAACCCAAATACAGTAATGCTTACCGCGATACTGGGGACCACCACCAGCCAAGGGGAAACGGCCACATAGCGTTGCCCAGCCGCCCCCAACATGCCACCCCATGAGGGGACATCAGGAGGCGTGCCAACGCCGAGGAAGCTTAAAGCTGCCTCGATTACGATCGTAAAACCTAGGTTCGCGGTAGCGAAGACGATATATGGAGGCATGCAGTTTGGAATCATATGATGCAGAATCATCCGGCTATGCCCAGCCCCTAGAGCACGGGCGGCCAACAGATAGTCGGTCTCCTTGATCGCCAAAGCTTGGGATCGGATGATTCGAGCGGCTCCCGGCACTAATATCGCCACCAACGCAATTATGACGTTCCGAATAGACGGGCCCGCGATAGCCACAATGGAAAGCGCTAGTATGATCGCGGGGAAAGCCTGCATTGCATCCACCAAACGTTGCACGGCCAAGTCAAACTTGCCCCCAAAATAGGAGCTGACCACACCAATCAGCGCGCCCAGCGTCACTCCGATCGCTACGCTGACGAAACTCACAAAGAGTGAGATGCGCGCTCCATATAGGACTCGACTAAGGACATCCCTCCCTAGTTGATCTGCGCCAAACCAGAAAGTTTTGCCCACGTCTAAGGCATTATCCCCGGTGTCAGCAATGGTTGTCCCCGGTGGAGCATACTTATAGTGCTCCGTGTCAACGATGTGTGGCGCATAAGGATCGAAGGGAGCAACCGCGGGTGCCAATATGGCTACAAGAATCATGCCTAGGAGGATGATCGCTCCAGCTGCGCCTAGAGGTTTTCTCCGGGAGAAGTGGGCTATGATTCGCGCTGAGCCGCGTACCCACGCCCTTCGCATTCGTAGAGTTGAAGTCTTATCCAGCATTCCCGCCACCAGGCCGCTCTTAGGCATAACGGATCTTCGGATCCAGCCAAGCATAGAGCAAATCCACCGCCAGATTGACGGCCAATATACATAGGGCAAAGACCAATACGACTGCTTGTATTAGGGTGTAATTACGCGCGATGACAGCATCTAATAGAAGAAGGCCCATACCGTGGATGGCAAAAATTCTCTCGATGATGATAGTGCCACCCAGCAGGAAGCCAAATGACCACCCGGAAACAGTGACTATAGGCAACATTGCGTTTCTCAACGCATGAACGTAGATTACCGTACGTTCTCTCAGCCCCTTTGCCCGAGCAGTCCGGATGTAGTCGTCTCGCATTACTTCGAGCAACGATGAGCGAGTTACCCTGGCGGTAAAGTTCATCTGGAAAAAAGCTAGAGTTATAGCAGGAAAGAACATCTGCTGGACGTTCTGCCATGGGTCATCCCATAAATTGGCGTAGTCCAAAGGCGGGAACCAGCCAAACACATGGACAAGAACATATATGACCACCAATCCCGTTACGAAAATCGGCACGCTGATCCCGGTAAATGTAAATATCCTGGCTGCATAGTCCACTAATGAGTCTTGGTGGAGGGCCGATACTGCACCCAAAGGCACTGCAATCACCAGGCTGAGAACGGTGGCAAGGATGGCCAATTCGATGGTCAGTGGTAGTCTTGGGACGATTTCGTCGGCAACCTTAGTGTTGGAATAAAGGGATGTTCCCAAGTCCCCACGGGTTATGTCCCAAATCCAATTCTTGTACTGTTCGTAAATGGGCTTGTCCGTACCGAGCTCTTGGCGGAGATTGTCCAAGTCCTGTTGCGTGTAGGAGCCTTCGCCCGATATGCCCGTTAACCTGAGAAGAGCCGGGTCGCCCGGAATGACTCTCATGAGCAGAAAAACGCCGAGCGTGACAAGGAATACCGTAGGAATAAAGAGCATGAACCTGATGGCAATGTACCGTGGCAATAGCCCCCCTGAGAACGGTGAACTTCCGACGGTAGGAGTATCCGGTGAACAGCTAAGCCGGTGGTGGGGCGGGCTATACGCAGGGATCACATGGGAGGAAGGGGGGTAGTTGCTGAGCCAACGGGCGCACTGTGACTGCCGGGCTGCCGGCAAAGTCGAAGCCACCCAACGCTATCCCGTGCTTCATCCCAGATGGACAAGTGTCATAGTCGAATACGAATCCGCGGTGGCGGGAAGGGCTGCTAGGTCCACTGTGACAAAACTAACTTCGTTGGCGGCTCTCCCGTCTCCCCGCCATTGTACGCCTACCCGCCCTTATATCGGGGGTCCCAGCCGCCGCGGGATCCAAGCCCGCTGTGTGGCATCGGTCCTTACCAGCTTCCATTCGGCAGGTATGTCCCCCTCAGGCATCTTGTGGTAAGGGCGCATATTGGTGGCTGAAGCTTACCCTGAACTACTGCTCCGCAAACCACATGTGCTCGTTCTTGTTCACTATTTGGCCACTGGGCTTGGCCACATATCCCCCAGCCTCAGTCCTTATATGCTTACCGACTATCTGGTGACCACCGGACCAGTTGGTAGTTATGTAGGGATCCTGTCCATTGACCCCCACAAGAATATCCTCCATTTCCCTTAGGATAGCCGCTCGCCGCACACGATCTTGCTCCTTGGTCTGTTGGTCGAACAGTTCTAAGAACCTCTCATCTTGCCACCGCGTGTAATTCCGGGTGCCCGGTCCGTAGATGGCATTCACCCAGTCATCAGGATCAGGGATGTTATAGGCATAGCCCCATGCAGCTAGGTCATAGCTGCCACTCGTGAAGCCGCCGATCGCCGTTGGGACATCCACAGTATTGATTTCAATCTCGACGCCGAGGTTGCGCCTCATCTGAGCGACCCATAGCTGCGTGCGGTCACTTTCGATCGTGACGCTGGTGGCAAGGAGCGTTCTCTTTCCCAACGTTGAAGGCGGATCATATCCAGCCTGAGCCAAGAGTGCTTTGGCATCGGCGATATCTTCCTCTTTGGTCCTGGTACTTCCAGGAATGCCGCCGTAACCTGGCAACTCAGCTAGTTCCTCTGGCGTGCGTCCGTACCAGCTTCCTGTTGGGAAGGGAGCACCGTAGGTAAAGGCATCCCCGAACGTCTTCTGCATTTCATCCTGATCAGTTGCCAGCCGGAGTGCATTTATTACTCGCAGATCGTCCCAGGGCTCTTTCTCCACGTTGGCGAACATGTGGAGTCCCAAGGTCTGATCGGTGAAGAAAATTTCGAACTTGTCGCCTGCGTCCTCCACTATCTTGTTCGCATCATCGATTTGAATGGAAGTGCCCGTATAGGCCATGTCGAGACGACCGCCAAGAAAGGCTGCTGCTGCAGTACCGGGGTCCGTTATGTTGAAGGCCGTCATAGCGTCCCAATAAGGGAGACCATCTTTGAAGTAGTCAGGGTTCCGTTCGTGGGTGAAACGGTCCCCGGGACGTTGTTCGCTCTTCATGAAGGGTCCACTGCCGACAATGTTATCCCAGAGGTTTATGTCCGTGCCCGCGTCAATTAGATGCTTGGGGACAACCTTCATGAAATCAACGGCTAGGAAGCGTATGAAAGAGGCGGAAGGATTTTTCAGGGTCACCTTCACGGTGGTGCTGTCTACGACCTCGGCTCTTTCCAGGGAGGCCCGGAGCAAACCTGTTCTGGGTCTGTTCGCCCCTTCTTCAATCATTCGATTGATGCTGAATGCCACGTCGTCGGCATCCAACGCTTCGCCATCCTGCCATTTGATGCCTTCGATGATATGGAAGATGTAGGTAGTGCCAGCATCTTCGAGGTCCCAAGACCCCGCCAAGTCGCCAATTATTTGATCAGGTCTAATGGGGTCATACTCAACCACCTGATTGTAGAGAGGGCTCGCAGCGGCATTGGCAGAAAGATTACCTGCTTGGTGAGGGTCCCACGCTTCCGGTGGTGCAAAGGCCAGCATTTGGGCTGTACCGCCGTGGATGCCGATCACCTCAGGGACAGGGGTGGCAACGGGAGATGGGACCGCGGTTGGTGTCGGTGCCGTCTCAGCGACCGGAGCGTCAGTCGGTTGCGGAGGTGTAGAAGTTGCTTGAGGAGCCGTGGCAGGCGTAGTGGAGGTAGGAGATACGGAGGTGGGTGCTGCAGTGGGTTCGGGCGTATCTACTGGGGTGGGGGAGGCTGCATCACCGCAGGCCACAGGAATTAGGAGGAGCAAAGCTACGAAAAGTCCAAATAGATGCCGGCGTCTGACGAGGCCTAGATACTTCAACATCGCACTACCTTACATGGACTTCTTAGGTTGTCGCTGTCTCTTGTCACATACCGCACTCTTGATAGCTGAATGTAGCGATGGACATCGGGGGAATGGTCATCGCCAGCAGCGATTGGGTGAGTCTAGTGTTGGTGGGGGAGGCTGTCAACACGGGATATGGTTGGGCGGTAGGGCACTAACGTCGGCGGTAGGGCAGCCAGCAGGTGATCTGAGAGCGCTGAATCAAGGGCATAGGGAGGAACAAGGGGCGAGACCGGGCGGACTAGAGATAGGCCGGTCTGTTGCCCTTCCAGGGTGTCCGGTAGCCGACCATACCCACCAGATGCCAAGGTGGGAAGCTTCTTCAAGGGGACATCAAGGCAGATGCGTCGAGTCACCACTACCTAGAAGCCCGCAGCCCTGCCTTAGCTTGGCTAGAGCCCATTGACGTCTGCACGGGCATCGTGTTTTGATTGGCCCCGTCACGGCTGATAACGTGCAAACATACATATCTGTACAGATTCAGAGGACGTGCGAATGACAGCCCGACCATCTGTGGACTATAACGGACTGATCTCAGACGAGCCCAGCCACTTCAAGGTGAGCGGCCGGCTGTACCATGAGCCAGCGGTGTTCGACGAGGAGATGGACAAGATATTCCATCGTGGCTGGGTTTTCGTCGGGCACGAGACCGAGGTGTCGAAGGCAGGTGATTTCGCGACACGTATGATAGGCCTCCAGCCCGTCATTATGACCCGCGACAAAGAGGATCACTTACATATGTTGATGAACCGTTGTCGCCACCGTTCCGCGACGGTGTGCCAAGAGGAATACGGTAATGCCACCAGCTTCCAATGCCCTTATCATGGTTGGACCTATGCCAGCAACGGGGACCTGACACGAGTCCCCTTTAGGTCGGGCATAGCTGGATATCTCGATTCTTTCCGTCAGGAAGACTATGGCCTCGCTCGAGTGCCCCGGGTGGGTAACTACAGGGGGTTCATCTTCGCCAGCCTCAGCCCCAAAGGAGTCCCCTTTGAAGAATATCTAGGACGGGCCGCAGAATACATCGATCGCTATTGCGACATGGCCCCCGATGGCGAGATATTCTCTACAGCTGGCAGGCATCGCATGTTGGTACAATCCAACTGGAAGCTACAGGTAGAGAATCTGACCGATGCTTACCATGTGTCCTTCGCCCACCAGTCAGCTATCCGCCGACATGACAGAGACAGCTCCATTGTAAAAGTAGATGACCCCCGGATATACCTGAGGGATATAGGCGGCGGCCACACAGTGGACGACCGTTTTACAGGCAACCGTTCCTTGGGCGAGAAGGCGACAGGCCGTCACACTGGTGGTATGGGGACCTTGGAACCCAGCGTAGTGGCTGCTGTAGGAGAGCGCCTCGGCATGAAGGAAGCCAAGCGTATCGCTCAGGGAGGCCCGCCTCATATCATGGTGTTTCCTAACTTCATGTTGCTGTTCAACGGCTATCGCATGATACAGCCCGTGAAGCCGGACCTTACCTACATCTACTACTATCCGACCTTCCTGAAGGGCGCCAGTGAAGAGGTCAACCTCTCGCGCTTGAGGGCTCAAGAAAACGCGTTCGGACCGGGTGGCTTTATCAATCCCGATGACATGGACATTTTCACTCGCATTCAGCGTGGCACCGACGCTCAGGTAGATGACTGGTCGGTACTCGACCGCAGCTACGACGAGTCCATGCAGACGGATGAGTTCGGCGTCCCCGCGCTAACTTCCCAGAATTTGGGCGAGACGCCTCAACGGGCCATCTGGCGTCACTATAAGCATGTCATGATGCAGTCCTAAAATGGCCGCGTGGCATATGCGAAGTGCCCCAATGACCTCTATTTGTGGTAAATGAACGCATGGCTATCGACCGCTCCGCAATCGAAAACTTCATCTATCGCGAAGCTCGCTTCATGGACCTGCATCTCTATGATCAATGGGAAGCCCTGTGGGCGGATGATGCCCTCTACTGGGTGCCCTGCGACGGGGATGACACTGATCCCCTCCAGCATATATCGATAATCTACGCCGATCGATCCGGGATCGCTGCTCGCATTGCTCGCCTCAAGACAGGAGCCGCTTGGTCTCAGGAACCGAAATCAAACTTGCGCCGAGTTGTTTCCAATATCGAGACGATAGAAGATGGGAGTGGTGCGATTACTGTGCACTCCAATTTCTTCCTCTACGAGGTGCGCCGGCGCAGTGTAGATGTTTGGCACAACATATGGGCTGGCAGTTCAACGCACAAGCTGATCCCCGATGGCGAGGACTTCAAGATAACCTACAAGAAAGTCTTGCTGGTCAACGACGCCGTGGAAATGCCAGGTCTCTGGTTCCTTGTCTGACACAAGCGCCGTGTTCCCCCCAAGCCCGGTCTTATCTCTGACTTGCCTCACCTTAGCTCGTCCCAGCTGGACGCATCCATGAAATCGGCCCAGCGGCTGTATAAACACCGAACGTTCTCTTCCGAGATGTGTGTATCTACAGTCCCAGGAACCACTCCCTCAGTATCGCCCCTGCCAAGCCGCTGCTGATAATTATACGGATAGCGTCTGGCGATAGTGCCCTTACTAGCGGCTGAGGCGTATCCCCAGTTCTCCATGTCGTCTTGCTCGGTCATTCCCCCCGGTCCGGAGTAGCGCATATAGAAATGCCGCAGGGCGTCTTTCACCTCTTGGGGCGCATCCTTGTCCACCAAAAACCAGCGCCAAGCCTCAGTTTGCAGCGCTCCTCGCGGGTGCCATACAGCAATGGAGCGAGGTTGCCTAGCTAGGAACGACATGTGGGGAAATATGTTGGCAACTACACCTAGTACACGAGCTTTCTGACCTAATCGCCGTTTGCGTTCTTCGTGGCAGTGCTCAAAGTACTCGTTCACGACAGGGTTATCCCCAAAGAACGACGTGTTCGGCACGTCCTCTCCCTGAAGGATGCTGGTCGCCGCGTGGCCCGTGCCCGGAAAGGAAATGAGTAGCCTTTCTGAGGCTCGGTGCTGGTCGGTATCCCGCCGACCTCGTCCGCTGGGACCGATACCCGCTAAGTCCACTGATCGGTGGCTGATGTTATGGTACGAATCCCCAGCGAAATTCTCTGATGGGAACTTCCAGTTGCACGGCATTGTCCACTTTTGGACGCCTCCCAGCACTTCGGAGCCTCCCTCACGTCCATCCCTACAGTCGAGCAGGTTGTCTAGATGGAGTCGCATCTCACCAAGGTAGTCTAGGAAAGGGGGAGCCTTGGGGTCCCAAGTAGCCCATATCGAGCCCTTGTAGTGGGCAATTTGGGCAACCTCTATAAGACCCCACTCAGATTTGTCCAATTCATCGTCATAGGCTTCCTTCAGGTAGGGAACTCCGGCAAGTGTGCCATCTGTAGCGAAACTCCAACCGTGGTAAGGACATGTGAACACGGTGGCGTTTCCTTCGTCGTAGCGGCACACCTTCATGCCCCGGTGGCGGCAGGTGTTGAGGAAGACGTGAACTCGCCGTTCACGATCGCGCACCAAGATAACTGACTCTTCGCCCATGCACGACGTGAAATAATCGCCTGGGTTTGGAATCTGTGACTCGTGACCGACGAACAACCAAGCCCGGGCGAACACCTGCTCTTGCTCCTTCAGGTAAAGTTCGTCGCTGACGAAAATCTCGCGGCTAATCCTACCCTTCTCAACGTCTACTAAGCTTCTAGCCGTGCCGTTTGCGATGTGACTTGCCATATCTATGGTTCACTCCTTTCGACGGCTCGGGACGGGTGCCTAATCCTCGATCCTAGGGCGCAATTGAATCCCGGCAACTTGCTCTACCGCAATGGCAGCACCCGGAAACCCCAGATCGCCTAGGTTCATGGCTTGGGCACGCTTGAACACTTCGTCTGTGATGGAGCCCATTAAGGCAGGGGCCTCAAGGTCTTTAGCCAGCTTGCAAGCTAGGTCAATGTCCTTCGCTACTATGTCCAACTCACCTGTGCCGGCATGGAACGTGCGGTCGAATATGGCCTCATAGGAAGCATCGAACATCCTGTTGGCACCGGCGCTCACTGGCACCACTTGGGCGAGAATGTTGAGGTCGACCCCAGCTTTCGCTGCGATCAGGAACCCTTCCACTGATGCAATGAAATTGGCATAGCCCATGTATTGGGTCACGAGTTTGGCAATGCATCCCTTCCCTTGGCGCCCTACATGAAAAACGTTGCGGCCAAATGCCTGCAATATGGGCTGATATTTGGCAAAAGTGTCTTGATCACCGCCGACCATGACCGTCAGGTTGGGGACACGCCCGCTAACCGGCGCATCCAGCATATTGATGCCACGGGCTTGACAAGCCTGCGCCACGCTGGAAATGGTGCCTGGGGCGTTCGTAGTTAGATCGACATACCCAGATCCTGGGCTTAAGCCTGCCAATACTCCGTTGTCGGGGTCCAGGATGCTGGCTTCCATCGCGGCGGGGCCCGGTAAGGAGGTAAACACCAACTCGCTAGCCTGGGCTATGAGGCGAGGGCCCTCGGCCCAGTTCGCCCCCTTTTGACAAAGACTTGCGGTAGCCTCACGCCTCAGATCGTATACGAAGAGTTCATGGCCAGCATCCAGAATACAACTGGCCATCATGCTGCCCATCTTGCCGGTGCCGATGAAGCCGACCCGCATCAGGCCTCCTCTTTGAAGCATCGTAGGGTGGCTACGAACAAAGCAATTGAACCGGTTGGAAGTGAGGCAAAGAGAGCCATCGTTAGATTACCACGGGACCATGGTACTTGTCGGTCAGAGGGGGCGTCAATCGATAGTCGTGCGGCTAGGTCTATTGACCAGAATCGTGGCTTTATTCCCGCTGCGAGGACCCGCTACAGGGACGATGACCCAGTAACTGGGGGCAATGGCGTCGTCTGGATCCACCCAATCTTAGTGTACTCATCTCCTTATCGAGACAGCTAAGCTACCCTCCGTAACCATCACAACAGTCATTTCGGGCCACTTCTTTCACTAGGGCTGGGAAGTAAGAAGTATTCTGCGTACACAGCGGCGTAGCATTTTGCCACCAGGCGGCGCCTACGGGCCAGTTCATTGCGCAAGCAGAGTTTCCTCTCTTAGTAGACAGGAGGCACCTCTTCAGAGTGGGGTCTCTCCAAAGATAACAGGACTAGGGTTTGGCTATAGGTTCAAATGCAAACGTTAAGCTAGAGGTTCGTCATTCTGCCCAGCGTGGTGGAGGGAGAACTAACTTGGAAGAAAAGCTGTCGGTCTACTGAGACGGTGGCAAATTTGATGCTGGTCGTCGATTTGGAAGGTGGTTGCGCGGAGGGGGAGATACGATGTCGCCGCGGTCTTCGGCGGAGCATACGCCGACCGGTATGCAGGCTGGTTTGGGAGGCAATGTGATCGTGCCTCGGGCGTAGGCTGTTGTTGTGCGTGCGGAGGTTGGTTCTGCTCATCCTGCGAGCCTTGAACCCGAACCTGTAGCTGTTGTGTGCGGGCTATGGTCAAGTGTGCTTGTTTAGGCCTTGGCTTTCATGGTGGCTGGTATAATCTGGAGACACGCCACCCCGAAGGAATACTGAAATGCCGAGTTTAAAGTCGTGGCTCTCCACGAGGCGAAGATGTCGTCGGCCACTACCGGGAAGAGTTCCCAAATAGCTCAGGAGTATGCCAGTTATATCACACGCCTGCGCCCCGACGAGGCTGGCAGACTCACACCCTCAGATGGAGAAACCGTCGCCACCGTGCGCCGTCGTCTGGGTTCGGCTGTCAAGGCGTCGGGAAGAAGCATGAAAATAAAGCGCGTCGATACCGAAATCTACTTTTGGGACGACCCTCCGAAGAGACGTGGCGGGAGGCCACGCAAGAATCCGCTGCCCTGACCCACCACGGACTGCCCGCACACGGCTCCGGGTCAGTGCCCGACCCTAACCTTGGGCTAACACAATGCTCGTGTTTAGCTGTCTTCCTGCCTTCCGTGACCACTCCCCATAGCCGTCGCATTGCGTGTCGAAACGACCGCCGAAGGCGCGCCAACTTGCTCTTCCCGACGATAGACGAGGTAGCGGACGCCGTTGGGCCGCCAGCAACGGCCCTAGCTCGGAGCGAGACGCGCCGGGGCGGAAGAACGCCCCCCCAAGGCTTTTCTGAGCGTCCACCTCGCGACATCCTCCAAGTGGTTAACCTGTTGCCGGAGGTCCGCTCTCGAATTCTCATGCTCCTCTCTGAGCCTGCCGATCTGAGCCGGAAGAACCTCGATCTTCTGACTAGCCAGTTGCTCTGCGTCAGACCTGTCCCTCTTCAGCATTGCGGCCACATCCAGCACAACTGGCACTGACTATGCGAGGAATGCAGCCACATAGAAGATGACAGGCAGGCAATGGAGTCGGGTGCGAAGTATACGATGACCGCAGGCACAAGCGCCGGCGACCGACTGGTCTTTCCGTCCGGGGCACCATTGGTATGTTTCGTGGTAACAGGTGTCGGGGTCGATTTCCCGAACCCTCCATCGTGTCCTAAACCGCAGGCGTTCGTAGCTCAGGCGGACTCGGAAGTCTTCTCCGCGTGAGGGAGCGCTAAGTCCGGCCAGCCATATGTTGTCACCTGCATTGGGGAAGTATCCAACCTGCCAGGTTCGTCTATGTCCTTGCCTCCACGACGCATCCTGACACTCATGGGTGTTTGTGACATTTGGATGGTCGCGGTCCTATCGACCGTTGGCCTTCTCCGCCTTTGAATATAGCATTAGAGCCACTGGATATGCGGTCGGAAGGAATGACTGTACGCCCTTGGGACAGAGGATTAAGCGGTGGATAGTATAACAAGCCGCGTGTGGGCCTTATGGGTCCAAGGCTCTTCTCCAACACGGCTCAATCCGCGCCAAGACCCTAAGTCTGGCGAGAGTGCCAGAATCGACCGACTTCTTCGACGTATAGAGGCCAGGAATATGTGCGCTGGGGATTGAACATTCCGAAGTTGTTCGGATGGTGGGTGTGAAGCCACAAGAATGACTTCATGCCCGGCCCGAGTTCGATGAGCCCGGTCTCGTAGTGAGCATCTAGACTGAATTTAGGACCAGTTCTGATCGTTCGCGGGTCATGCGCCCTGCGGCAGAACTTCCCCAGAATGACTTTCTTCGCGGCGTCCCCTTGTGTTACGACAACGTCCGGTGCCAGGATGCGTAGCTCGTCTGGGATGTAGCCACGGCATTTCTTGAACAATATCGAGTCAGCTTGGCTCCTGCCGTCCTTGTTCTGACAGCACTTGGCGCTGTTGACGTGGGCAAAGTAAAGCCGGGCATCGGGAATAGTGAGCTGCGGCTCGAACTGGCGGAGCAACTCGAAAGCCATCTCGTGCGTGCGGTACCAATGCTTGTGCTTCGGGAGTTTCTCTACATCTCTAGCCAGTTCCATCGTCTGGACGGCTTTGGCTGTGCGTCGCTGCGGACTCGCATCTGCATCCCCGGAGTCCAGCGAGAGGAATAGCAGACGTGGGAGCGTCGCCTCTTCATAACGCGGACCCACGAAACTCATCTTGGCTTCCGTGAAGTTCGGGGAGTTGGCTGAGCACTCTTCAAGATACTGGCAGCCAAAGTTGAGAGGGTGTATTCCGCGTGACATGTATAGCTCTTCAAGTTCTTCGAGCATGCTACCTCCAACGTGTGCAGGTCCGCGCGAGCGCTTTCAGACTACTATACGCCAAGGTCTACTAGCTAGTGTCGTATGGTTTGGTTGTTCCATCCGTGACAGGCGGGAACGCTGGTAGAAAACGGGACTCACAACAGGAGCAGGGATTGCTATCCAGATCACGTATACATTTCTCCGGCCGTAGCAGTAGAAGAGGTGAAATCTGTGGATACAGTATGGAAACTACGTGGTATCGAATTGTAGCTGCTATAGAAAGCCCTCCTTAGATGCCCACCTTGCTATTGACCCGGGGCCCCACCGGGCAAACTGATACACTTAGCCTGCCCCAAGTGGACGGTCGAGGGGGGCATCGACGGCTTGGTTCTCAAGGTATCGCTGACGCCTCGTCGGGATCAAACAAGCATTTGAGCAACTACGCCGCTCTGAGCCGGGGCATTGGAGCGTTTGTTGGTGAGAGTCTAGGCCAAGCACACAAAGCAACGCTGGGTATGTCGCTTGTGCTGCCGCGTACAGTTGGGTGTATGAACGGTGGTCACCCTTAGCTGTGACGACAGGATTTACGCGAGGTAACGCCTATGGGCGTCGCTTGGAGTGTGCCACAAAGGAGCATAACCCGTATGTTGAGAAAGCTGCTACGCCTCTTGGGGTGGGGTCATGACGCTTCCGACGATAGGCCCACACCGCCCCCGCCAAATGAGATGCCATTAGAGACACCTCGGATGGTGCCAATGATGGATGATGCGACACAAATAGCGACAGGGTTGCGGGCAGTCCATGACCGTGCAGGGCACGGCCAGCAGTCCTTGATGATTCACCTTTTCGGAATCAGATACGCTAACGAGATCAAACAGACTAGGGTCAGGGCAAGCGAACTCATGGTACTGGCTGGACTACCCAAACTGGGGCCCACGCTGAACAGCGGGGTCCGGATGGCACCCTATGTCACGTTGACACCGGAGGCCGTCAGGCTGCTGGAAAGGCTGGTCAAGGAATAGCTTGTCAGCACTGAGGACGGCTGGCTTTGTTGAAAAACCTCAAGTTTTTTGAACAGCTACAAGGAATTATGCAACAGAGGTTGCCACATCCACATCTGCGCGTGCTATAGACCCAATCCATGGGATTTAGCGCCTCCGTGTCCGACGGCCGGTCGGTCAGAACCTCGGCCATGGTTCCTATGCTCTTGAAACACGTGGTGGGGCCGTCGATACAGGCCATGGATCTGGCCGCATGGAAGCTGCGGGAGTGCGAGCCATGTGCGCTCAAGGGCACCAGCGAGATGAACCTCGTTCTGCGGTGATCTCTTGATGACGGAAGGGGACATCATGGCCTCGACACATACTCGTTACGTATCCGCATCTATATGGGTATTATTCTAGTATGTGCGAAGGAGGAGGCCAAGTCTTGATCACGCGCGACGGTCTGGGCGGGCTGATAGGTCTCTCGGAATCGAGAATTTCCAGAATGGTGGCCCGACTGGCTTGGTCACCAGCGTATCCCTCGCTGCGCGTGGTCGCCTCGCCCTCTCTGACCGTCCTGGCCCTGTGGGGCCGGGACGTCGGTAGCCACTGCCATAGAGAGATGGAGTGCAGAGCCAACTGCTGCGGGGAAGCGCACGACAATCGATAGACCATCGTACCACAAACCCGGCACCTGGCCCGCAACATCCACCACACCGAAACTGTGCATCGTTTCATGGCGATGCTTGTCCGTCAGGCGAGGTCGAGTCCAGCCCTCGGACCGTGCGACTGGACCCGCCGCACTGTACGTGCCGACGCCTTCGGCCACAGTACTACAATTGCTGCACGACCCTTTCTAGCAGGCTGCTGAAAAATGGGTCTATGGGATAAGATGGCACTCCCTAAAGGGAGGCGAGGGCCAACTATCCCCCGAGGTAGTCCGGAACTCCGAGCGGGACTTCAACTAGAGAGGAAGAGGATGACCACGGATTGGGAAGACAACATCAAAGCATTGGTGCTTGCACAAGGCAAGCTTGTAGGCAAAGATCCGGTGCCCTTCGTCCAGCGCACCACACGTCTCCCCCAAGAGCGTGGCGTCTATATGTTCTCCGATGTAGAAGGTCCTCACATTTGCTATGCCGTGGGACGCTCTGCCGACCTTCAGACGAGGCTTCGGGACCATTGGGATGGTAATGACCCTCAAGCTGATCTCTGTGGCAAGCTGAAAACTGAGGGCATGGCCCAAGATAACCGGGAGTCTAGGGACTGGATCACGAAGCATGTTGCAGTCCGCTGGCTGACTAGCGACGAGATTCCTATGGACGACGGCTACCTCGAGCAGTTTCTGATAGCGGTACTTCGCCCACGGTTTAACAGGCCACCTGGCGGCACTGCCACAAGATAAGCTCCGCGCTCCACTCCGCTCGGTTCTGAGCTAGGTATCCGGCTAAAGGGTTTCTAATCGTCTAAGTCCTTGACCCACCACGAGGTTACGCCGTACTGCCCAACTGGTTGCCAATCCCGTGAGTATCGTCTAGATGTCTCTTGGTCCCGGTCCGGTCCATCTGAGCTGTTCAGCATCACTCCTTTCTTGGCGTCGGCTCTCTTTGTTTATCTTCCGTCGTGCCTCGTTGGCCTCTGTCTCCCACCTCGGATAGTGAATCCTCCTAGTCCGTGCAGGCTCATGGCGCAGGCATCGCCAAATCGCTTGCGATCTCCTCAAGCTGCTCCAGAGCGGTGCGGAGGTCTTCGACGATTTCTTCGGCCAGTTGGTCGGGTGGGGGGAGGTTGGCTGAGTCTTCCATGCTTTCGTCGCGTAGCCAGAAGATATCGAGGTTGGCCTTGTCGCGCTTGATGAGGTCTTCGTAGCTGAATCGGTGGAAGCGGTCGGTCTCCTGGCGCTGGTGGCGGTTTTCGGGGTTGTAGCAGGCCACGAAGTCGTCGAGGTGAGAGCGGTCTAAGCGGTTGGTCTTCAAGGTGAAGCGCTGGTTGGTGCGCAGGTCGTATATCCAGAGGTCTTGGGTCCACGGGGCCTCGCTGGCGGGCTTGCGGTCGAAGAAGAGGACGTTGGCCTTGACCCCTTGGGCGTAGAAGACACCCGTGGGGAGGCGCAGCAGGGTGTGGGCGTCGCATTCCAGCAGCAGGTGGCGTCGCACCGTCTCGCCAGCCCCACCCTCGAAGAGCACGTTGTCTGGCACAACGACAGCCGCTTGGCCGTTGATGTTGAGCAGAGAGCGTACGTGTTGCAGGAAGTTGAGCTGCTTGTTGCTGGTGGGGGCCCAGAAGTCGGGGCGCTGGACTCTCCCGCTCTCTCGCTCGGACTCCCCTTCGGCGTTAACGAAGGTGAGAGCAGATTTGCGCCCAAATGGAGGATTGGTCAACACCATGTCGTAGTGCTTCCCCGGTACGCTGCGCAGGCTGTCGTCGACGACGATATTGGTCTCCTCGCCGCCGATGCTGTGCAGGTAGAGGTTCATGACCCCGAGGCGGGCGGCGCTGTCGACGATCTCCCAGCCGTGGAGGGCATCGTCCCGTAGATGGGCCAACTGGCCTTGGTTCATGGTGGGGAAGTGCTTGGCGATGTAATCGTGGGCGGCCAGCAGGAAGCCGCCGGTGCCACAGGCGGGGTCGCAGATGGTCATGCCTGGTGCGGGGCGCATGACGTCGACGATGGCTTGAATCAGGGGACGGGGGGTGAAGTACTGGCCCGCGCCGCTCTTCACGTCTTGGGCGTTGCGCTCGAGGAGGGACTCGTAGGCGTCACCTTTTACGTCGGCGCTGAGGGCTGACCAGTTCTCGCTGTTAATCAGTTCCTTGATGAGGCGGGTGAGCATGGCGGGTTCTTGGATGCGGTTCTGGGCCTTGCGGAAGATGACGCCTAGGTGCCGGTCTGGCGTCCGAGGGTATCGAGGGTCTGGCGATAGTGGGTGTCTAGGGCATCGCCGTCCCGCTGCAAGAGGCTGGACCAGTCGTAGCCTTGGGGGATGTTGGGGGGCTGGTAGCCGGGCAGCAGGGTGAAGGGTGGTTGGGTGCGCTCGTGCATCATTTTGAGGAAGATGAGATAGCTCAACTGCTCCAAGTAATCGCCATAAGAGAGGCCGGCGTCACGGAGGACGTTGCAGTAATTCCAGAGCTTTTGGCCGACGCTGGATGAGGTCGTCATTGGGCATGTCCTCGTTCGTACGTGAAGTCTCCTAGTCGCTAGGAGTCTTGGCTGAACCCTAAATCTGATTTGCTGACTGAAAGAAGATGCTAGTAGGGCTGTCTTCACTGAGCCAACTAGTTTGTACAGAAGGGTCTATGCTCTGCAGTGCCACTACCAGCCTTTCTACTGCTCCGAAGCACGTCTGTGCATCGTCAGAAGACGGGTAGTAGTAATCGATGTCAGTCCTCATCGAAATGTGGCCGCTATTCGTAAGCTGGGCGAAGACGGTAGCCTTACCGTGCACCAGGCTGTTCCGCGTGCGCACTAGCACATGTAGTTCTTGAAGGGGCTGTTGGCCAGGGATGAGACCATGCCCTCCATTTAATAGAGCAGGCACTATATACCATTTGTCTTCATGCGTTAAGTGCTCAAAATACTTGCTGAAGTGTGAGGCCGATGTTTTTCGGGTAGCATAATAATTTATGAACGCTTCTGCTGATAGGGCAGAAAACACCACTGCCTCGGTTAAATATTCGCAACGATCCTCCAACAATCTAACCCGCTTAGCGGTATGTGCTGCGAGATCATCCGGATCAGGTCTGCCAGTTCGCGATATGTGGATTTCCTCATAAGCTAAGTAGGTCTCTTCCTCATCCTCCAACTCTTTGTGAGCATTCACTCCTCTAACAGAGTGCGGAAAAAGAGTTGTGTGAGTTAGGATGCCAGGGAGACGTAGCGGAGGTGCGGGATGCGCGGCAGGCATGAGGAACAGGAAGTGATGTTGGCCCACGTGGACATCGAGGGGCGAGTCCCCAAGGACCATCCTCTGCGTACCATCAAGGCGGTGACCGACGAGGCCCTGAAACGTCTCTCACCCGAGTTCGACCGGATGTACTCCAGGGTGGGCCGGGCCTCGGTGCCACCGGAGCGATTGCTGAAGGCATCCCTGCTCATCTCCCTCTACTCGGTGCGTAGCGAGCGGGCCTTCTGCGAGGAGTTGGAATACAATCTGCTGTTCCGTTGGTTCCTGGACATGAACCTGATGGAGCGCAGCTTCGATCCCACGGTGTTCACCAAGAACAGGAAACGACTGCTGGAACACCGTGTGGGCCAGGGGCTGTTCGACGAGGTGGTGTGGGAGGCGGACCGCCGTGGGCTACTGTCGGACGAGCACTTCAGCGTGGACGGGACGCTGATAGAGGCGGTGGCCAGCATCAAGAGCTTCCGGCGGAGAGATGATGGGGAGCCACCTTCCGATGATGACTCGGGCAACCCGTGGGTGGACTTTCGTGGAGAGAGATTGAAGAACGAGACCCACGAGAGCAGGACGGACCCCGAGGCCAGATTGATGCGGAAGAGCAAGGGTAGAGAGGCCAAGCTGTCCTTCATGGGCCATGCCCTGATGGAGAACGGCAACGGGCTGCTGATGGACTTCGTGGTTAGCAGAGCTACGGGGACGGCGGAGCGTGAGGCTGTGCCGGTGATGCTGGACGATGCGAGACAGCGGGGGTACCGTCCCAGGACCTTGGGAGCTGATAAGGGCTACGACACGCGGGAGTGTGTGAGGGCCATGCGCAACCGGGGGGTGACGCCCCACGTGGCGCGGCGTACCCACTCGGCCATAGACGGTCGCACCACAAGGCACGCTGGCTACAGGGCGAGCCAGAAGGTGCGCAAGCGGGTGGAGGAGGTGTTCGGGTGGATGAAGACGGTGGGAGGATTGCGTAGGACGCGGTACAGGGGAGTAGAGCGCACGGGGCTGGCTGGGTACTTTGTGGCTACGGCCTACAACCTGGTGCGGATGGCGAACATGGCGTCGTGTGAGAGGGCTCGGGCCGTTCAGGCGGTGTGATCCGCCTGGGGTGCAGCGCGTCCGGATGGGTCTGACGGGGCTTCGGAGGCCCTGCTGATCACATCTTGGCCTCTTGGCGGGGACGTCAAACTGCCGGCCTGCTAACCCAAAAGCGTCAAACTCAACTCATACCAGCCTCTCCGAACCAGTGAAATCTATTCTTCCGCAGCCTGCTAATGAAATTGCGTCGTGCAATAACATGGTATCGATGATGGTTGGATATCCATGCTAGGCTTTCATTGTTGCTCATTACGAGACTCCGCGTTAAAGGTGAAGGAGAGACTTGAGGTGGAACCCATAGGCAGCTATGCGATCACCTTTCCGCTCCCCTGAGTTTAGTGAACCTAGCCCTAGTTTGGAACGCCTTCGCGTTCGGTACGGATGCGCTCCAGCAGGACCGAGGCAGGTTCGTCGTTGGGGTCTTGGGGCACAAGCTGGCCGGAGAAGGCTTGCTTGAGGATGCTCTGGCGGAGGCGATCGGCCCGATTGAGGCTGGCGTCCACAGTCGCCTCGGCCTGCTGGATGACGGACATCCGGCGTGAGACTTCGGCAACGATACGGTGTTGCTCGGCGAGAGGCGGGAGAGGGACCATGCACGGCAACAGATCCTGCTGATTGAGCTTGTATATACCTGCTGTAGTCCTTGCTCGTGGTTCAAGCTGCCTCCGAACAAGACTTGAGTTCCATATGTGCGCGAATAGCGTTTTGGTCATGCCTCGGTGAAGCCGGAACCGGATCAGGGTGTCTGGAAACGCGACTGGAGTGCTCACTGGGCCTACGAGAGCCCCAATACCTACGCGCTTGATCGATCCATTACCACGCGATACAAAGAAATCCCCCTCCTGTATAAGGAACTCCTCTGCTTCTTTGGCCGTCCACGCACCGACTTTTTGTTCGGATTGGTCTATATCATCACCTCGCAGCGACGTAAGGCGGAGGACGGGGAACCCTTGAGGTGCAGTCTTCACAGACCGACCATTTGAGAGGGGTTCCACTAGCAGATTTTCCACACTCGTCCACACCCAACCCTCCGGCAACTCCCGCAGGTCGGACGTGTCGGGAGGGGCGGGTTCCTTGTACTTGCCACGGCGCTTGGGCTGGGACTCCCAGTGGGCGCGACGCTCGGCTAGGATTCGCTCCAAGAGGTGGTCGGCGGGTTCATAGTCGCGGTCTTCGGCGCGGGCAAGTTCGGCCTCGGTGGGGACTAGGCGGCCCTCGCAGGCAGCTTTGAGGAGGCTGGCGCGGTAGCGCTTGAGATTGATTTGGGTACGCTTGAGGACGGCTATCGAGGCGTCGAGGCGGGTGAAGTGCTTTTCGATTTCAGCGACGATGCGGTGTTGTTCTGGGAGGGGTGGGAGGGGGATGGAATGAGACCTGAGGTCAGCTCCTCTAACTGCTTCGAAGGTCGTGCCCGTAGCTTTGGAGCGGAATTCGTCCTCACTTGCCCGCAACCCGTACAGGAGAAATTTGGTCGGCATGTCTCCCTGTGGCCTCAAGGCCGCCAAACCTCTTCCTATGCACGACCGCGTGTCGCACACGTTGGTTGGCCCTACCGGTGCCCTTATAGAAACTAGGACATCTCCTGGCTCAGCTATTTTGGTGGGAGCGGAGCACCATTTGACGGCCACTGGGGATACTTCGCCGAATTCCGCCTTACCCTGAAGGAACGGCAAGCCCACTCGATGCCAGTTGTAGGTCTCACCGGGGGGAGATTGCCCTTGAATGATAAATGATATGTGGTCTAGAGCAACGTAAGACCAGCTGAGAGGCAAATTCCCTACGAAAAGCGAAGACATCAGGATTGTGACAAGTTGCTTCGCATGATTTGCCACATGGAAGGTAGGTCCTGTTCTACTTCGTGCATTAGTGGGTTTGTTTTCAGGCGCCTACCTGGCTCAGTGTAATCTCTGTGGTAGTCATGTGGGATCAGGAGCGCGAGTTGCCTTTCGGCGTGCAATGCTAGTGCTTTATAGCTCATGGCTCGATGGGCATGCGGCGTTAGCTCGTTACCTGCCTTAGATAGCATGTCCTGATCTATGGTTACTCCTCTGGTAGTCACGACTACCACTTGAGCAGCCACTTCGTCGATTCTTCGTATGTCTGCGGTCGATAAATTTCAAACAACTAGCAAGGGCGCTCTCCATTTCCCCGCGGGGGTTGTTGCACGACGCGGTCAATTGACTGTAACCAAGTCGAACATATCTTTCGCATAAGACCGCTTGGAATTGTCGTCGATGACCAATCCTTGGGTTATGTCGTCGCATAAGCCATCGCGGTCCGTTGACGCATGCTTCGGATGGGTGTCACGCCTTTTGAAGACGAGGACGAAACTAAACAGATTCTTGAGTTTGATCAGATTGACGTCCAACATAGTCACTTGCCCTCGTGTCTAATGGACTAATTCTGGCCTAAGACGATGGCGCACCGCCCACCTTAATCCACGGTGACCTCTGAGGCTCAGGCTGAGCGGTCCGAGTCCATTATCTCGTCAAATCCTATGGGGAACACATTGGATCCTCAAGGCACACAGTATTTGATACCATACGGGGCCACTACCAACTCCACGGTCAACTCGTCGAGAAAGGAGGCCAACTCATCGCCACAGAGGCTACCCTGATATGGTGGCAAAAACCCTCTACTGGAATCAGATTATCCTCATGTATTCATCGTGGTCGCCCACCCAAAACCAGATAAAGTCATCCCCCTCTTGGATTGCCAAAGCCCTATAGCCCCTGCCTACGCGAACTGACCAGTGGTTGCCAACCCGCCGGAAATGGAGCGATGGATGCCGTGGGTCTTCTTGCAGTCTTTCGAAGTTCTGTCGTGCCACTCTTTGTATCGACTCAGGGAGCCGCTCAAAATGTCTCCAGAAACGAGGCGCTGTCCGGTGCATCTACAGGTCTCGGAGAGTCCCCTGTGCCTTCGCATCCAAGGCTTCGGCCGCGAGCCAGTCAAGCCTGCCTGCCTTGGAGTCTTCCTCAATCTGTTGGTCCCATTTCTGCCAAAACAGTTCGTCCAGCCATCGTTGCAACTCGAAGAAATCTCTCTCTGGGAGGGTTAGAATGGCCTGCTGAATTTCCGCAATGCTCGTCATACAGCTTTCTCCTTGCGGTGAGGCGAAGGTCCGCCTTTCTCACGAGTCGCTCATTTGTCCCAGCCTATGGCCGCCTCAGCGGGTCGTCAAGGCACACATGGCCGAATCGGCTACGGCCCTGCCACGAGCTCTAAGTTCAGCTCGTCGAGGAGGTCGGCCAAGTCGTCGCCGAAGAGGTTGTGGGCTTGGGCCAGCCCTCCCTGTTGAGAGAAGGGGGAGTACTGGAAGGCGCTCATATCGATGCTGACGCTGCCGGCGATGTGGTCGCGGATGTCCTCCAGCCAGCGCACCTGTTCGGGAGTGAAGGCGCGTCCTGCGGTCTCCTGCATGGCCAGCCAGCCCTGGAAGCGTTGACGCACCGCGTCCTCGAAGGGGGCGAGTTCGGCGGCTTGGCCGATGGCGTAGCGCACTAGGGACACGATGTCGGAGAGGACGCGGGGGCCGGAGCCGCGCACTCGGGACTGGTCCAACTGCTGGTAGGCGCGCCATAGATGGTCGGCGGTCCAAGAACGGGGAGGCGATTGGAGGGCGTCGGCCAAGGCGCGGATATCGTCGTAGCCCAAGCGTTGCCGGTAGGGGCGTTGGTAAAGGATTTGGAGGGCGGTGATCTCGTCGCGGTTGTCCTCGATGAACTGCTTGAAGGACTCCACAGTGTTGCGGGCTTGGGTCTCGGTGTAGCCTGCGCTGATAAGGGTATCCTTGCTGACCTCGTCGATGACTTGGTCGTAGGAGCGGCGGAGGTCGATCAGGCACTGGCGCAAGGTGGGGTTGGAGGCTAGAGGGAGGGTGGCGGACTCCAGCAGCTTCTCGCGGGCTTGGGAGACTGCCGACTCGGGAGGATCCTCAAGACCGGTGCTGGCGCGGGCGTCGTCTACAGCGGCATCGGGGTCGGTGGCATGCAGCAGGCTGGAGACGATTTCCGTTAGGGACGTGCCGTTGGATGCGGTCTGAACGGCTTGGCGGTCCTGCGGGGTCAAGTGACTGTCGAGGCGGGCTAGGCGGCTGGCTAGGGAGGAGATGATGTCGGGGGCGCGGCTGCCCATGGCGACGAGGTCCAGCAGTTTGTCGAAAGAGACGGTGGGCTCCCTGTCCAACTGATAGGAGTCGGCCAGTTCGGTTTCGGTGACGCCCACGGCATCGATGATGACGAAGCGCTCCTTGTTGTGGGCGTCGGGGGTCACAGCGTTGAAGTCAGTGACGGAGATGGTACGTACGCCGCGGCCCTTCATCTGCTCGAAGAAGGTGCGGCTGCGGACGATGCGCATGAAGAATACGATCTCGACGGGCTTGATATCGGTGCCGGTGGCAATCATGTCTACAGTGACGACGATGCGTGGGTTGTAGCTGTTGCGGAAGGAGGTGAGGAGATCTTCGGGCTTGGCCCCGGTGGTGCGGTAGGTGATCTTCTGGCAGAAGTCGTTGCCCTTGTCGAACTGCTCCCTGACGATGTCGTCGGCGTGGCTGTCGTCCTTGGCGAAGATGATAGTCTTGGGCACGTCCTTGCGATGGGGGAAGATGTCGGTGAACAGCTTGTCGCGGAAGGTCTGGATGACGGTGCGAATCTGGTCGCCGTCGACCACGTCGCGGTCCAATTGGTTGGGGGTGTAGGCGAGGTCCTCCTCCAGTTGTTCCCAGCGAGGCGTTCGGGTCTGACGGTTGCGCTTGTTGACCCAGTAGCCAGCGTCGACCTTGGAGCCCTGCTCAGTGATTTCGGTGTGTATGCGGTAGATGTCGAAGTCGACGTTGACCTTGTCGGCGACCGCCTCCCGGTGGCTGTACTCCATGACGAGGTTCTGATTGAAGAAGCCTAGGGTCTGCTTGGAAGGTGTGGCAGTGAGGCCGATGAGGAAGGCATCGAAGTAGTCTAGTACTTGGCGCCACTGGTGGTAGATGGAGCGGTGGCACTCGTCGGTGATGATGAAGTCGAAGGTCTCGATGGGGACGTCGGGGTTGTACTCCACAAGGGCCGGCTGGCGTTGGGCCGTGGTTGCATCGAAGCCGGAAAGCTCTTCCAACTCAGGGTCCAACTCCTCACCCCTGAGGATGGAAAAGAGCCTCTGGATGGTGGAGATGCAAACCTTGCTCACGGGGTCGATGGACTTGGACTGGAGCGGTTGGACGTTGTAGAGCTCGGTGAACTTGCGTCGCTCGTCGGGTGTGGTGAAGCCTTGGAATTCCTTCTGGGTCTGGAGCCCCAAGTTGCGTCTGTCGACTAGGAAGAGCACGCGCGTCGCCCCAGCGTACTTGATGAGGCGGTACACGAGGTTGCAGGCCATGAAGGTCTTGCCGCTGCCGGTGGCCATCTGGACCAAGCCCCGTGGTCGTGAGGCCGCCAGCGACTCCTCCAGGTTCCTGATGGCCTTTGCTTGGGCTGGCCACAAGCCTTCTTCATGCAAGGGGGGCATTATCAGAAGGTTCTGACGCAGATTGCGGGTTGCTAGGCGACTGCCCTTTGGCTCGCCGGTTGCAGAGTAGCTGGGAGCGCTAGCTCCCGGTAGACTGGCATCGGCCCCAACCCATTGCAGCAGGGTCTTAGGAGAATGAAAGGAGAACACATGGCGGCTGCGTGGTTCCGGGTCCAGGCGGTTGGTGAACTGGGTCTCTTTGCCAGTACTCTCGTAGAGGAAGGGCAGAGGACGCTCGTGGGCAGGCAACGCGTCGGGCAACCCCGTGCTGTACTTCCCGGATTGGGCTTCGACCCCTGTGAGGGTGGTCCCAACGGGCTTGGCCTCGACTACGCCCACGGCCTTCTTGTCGACGTACAGTAGGCAGTCGGCTTTGCCGTGACCGGCTTTAAGGGGGAATTCACGCACTGCCACAGCTGTGCCAGCGTCTAAGTTCAGCGCACTTACGTCCTGCACTAGCCAGCCCGCCTGCTCCAGCAGGCTGTCGATGTGGATGCGTCCTTGCGCTTCAGGAGTGGTCATGTGAGTCGGGTAACTCCAAGAAAAGGGTTCGGAGTAAGTCGAGCCTAGCTACGTATCCGTCCCATTATCGCATACAATATTCTCAGAAAGCCCAACTGCTGCGCTCGCTAAGGTAGACGAGCTAGAGGCGGGCGACTACTCTGGCGAACGTGTCCTTGGCGGAAGCCCGAGTATGCGGGGAGAGCGAAATGATTCTCCCTGGCTTTATTGGATTGGGCCATCGAGGAAACCGTCGCAACCCACCCCGGCGCTACAGTGAAAGAGTTGGAGCAGGCCGTCGTTGGGATGGTGGAATCATCCTCCGCGTATCAAGACAGGCAAGGGGATTGTCTTGATACGTCTCTTAAATGGGAGGAAGGGTATGGCCCCACTACCCAACTAGACTAGGGGCCCACAGTCGGACACGACAACGCTTAGGTGCTGCAGCACCTAAGCGAATGGGGTCGGATACCGGGTCCACCTGCGAGTAGCCCCCCTTTACAGCGATCCACTGGTCGAAACGCTCCTCCAGACCCCCTCAGTTCGGGGTGGCACGCCGACCATAGTCAGCCATGGGTGTTGACTCGACGCACCAACGTTTGGTCGAAACGCTCCTCCAGACCCCCTCAGTTCGGGGTGGCACGCCGACCATAGTCAGCCATGGGTGTTGACTCGACGCACCAACGTATGGTCGAAACGCTCCTCCAGACCCCCTCAGTTCGGGGTGGCACGCCGACCATAGTCAGCCATGGGTGTTGACTCGACGCACCAACGTATGGTCGAAACGCTCCTCCAGACCCCTCAGTTCGGGGTGGCACGCCGACCATAGTCAGCCATGGGTGTTGACTCGACGCACCAACGTATTCGAGATGCAGGCTCTAAAATGCGCAGCCTGCAACAAGCAAAAAGGAGATAGAGCGATGTCCCGTCTGTCAGAGTTCGCGTTCAATTTGGGCAAGTTCCGGCGAGGGCAACTCGGCGCCTTCGAGGAAACTGCTAAACGCGTGATCCAAGACCGCGAGACTCACACGGCCGTGGACTGCCCACCAGATATGGGAAGACGGCCTTTATGCTGTTGACGGCCTGTACCTGATGCACCAGCAGGCCGTTAGCGGCATGCTGTTAATGACTCCCAACTGAGTCCTGCGCAATTAAGCGGTCAATATCGAGAAGCTAACCCGCAGCCTCAGGCGCTACGAAGCCTCCATAGAGCGCACTCGCTCTGACGGAACCAAGCACCGGAATATCTCCCCCAATAACATCGCGCATTGAACGACTGGTGGACCACTTCCCTCTCGCCTCCACCACACAATTGGTAAGGAGCAATATCGCCGTATTCCGGCACTGGATCAGGCACCTCCAGTTACAGAACGGTGTCCCGCCTGTAGTGTTTGTGGATGAGGCGCATACGGCCAATAGCATCAGTGCACGGGGCGAAACGATCGCAGAACTGGCGAAGGCCGGGGCCTATATCGTTCGGTGCACCGCGACTCCTTATCGGAGTGATGGCCACCAGATTCCTGGGTTCAAAGTCACAACCACGTACGAAGAGGAGTTGACCCGTCGCGAGCAGGTGGGGCGCATGTATATCCAGAGCGCACCGGTCGGCGCGGGGTACACCGCTTGGAAGCGCACCACGTCACCACCTTTCTGCGTATTGATTCGCACCATGTATACTCTGGAATCGCGAGCACGCACACACATCGACGACGCGAGACCGGGACCTACTTCGTAGTGGCCCAGGTCAAGTCGGGCACAACCTGGACGATCTCGATGTGGTGTTTTGGAACGGACACGACGATCTCATGCGAAAGATCCGGGAGCGACGCGAGATGATTAGCATGCCCACCGACCAACAATACAGTAGCCTTTTGTCGCTATTGGGTAAACTGGGAGCACTTTCGCCGCGTCGCAAAATCGTTCGCAAGGAGGTGCCACCGTAGCGTCTACCCTGCGTCTGCCGCTCCAGAGGGCCCTGACCAGCCCCTTCGCCCGGCCGCTGGCGGGCCAGACATATTAGCCAGTCGTCGGTGAGGATATGGAAGTTGTTGATCGACTCATGAAAGTCCGCCGTGTCGGCGACGGTAGTGTATCAGTACCAGCAAGGAGAGCGTCGTGGCGCCACGCAACGGTGACCCCTGATGACAAACTGCTACACTACGGGATTGGGCAGGACGTCGATTACACTGCCGTCGGTCGCGGGACATCGCCACTGCCCATCAACTTCAGGTTGACCACCACCAGCCACTCCAAGTCAGATAATCATGGGAGGAGCCCGTCGTGGACAGAGATCAATTCCCGGATGGAGTGGCCGAACAGCTCAAATGGTACGTTTACAGACTCATTGACCCACGCAGCGGCGAGACCTTCTATGTGGGCAAGGGTCAAGGGAATCGGGTCTTCGATCACGCCAAAGGGAGGCTGGTGCCAAGTGAAGAGAACGAGATAGCAGACCCGAAATTGCAGCGTATTCGGGATATTCGGGCCTCGGGACTGGAAGTGGGTCATATTATCCATAGACATGGACTGAACACCTCCATCCTCGCCTTCGAAGTTGAGGCCGCATTGATCGACGCCTATCCAGGATTGGCCAACAAAGTCAGAGGACGAGGATCGCGAGACTACGGCAGCCGCCACGTGGAAGAAATCATCAACGAATACGCGGGGGAGGAATTTCAGGTTAAGGAACCCCTGATGCTGATTTCCATAGGCGTCCTTTACTATCAGAGAGAGGACCCTTACGACGCAGTCCGTTATGCGTGGAAGGTGAACCTCAACCGAGTGGATCAATACAAACTGGTACTAGCGCGCGTCAGGGGGATGGTTGTCGGGGCCTATCGTCCTACGGAGTGGCTTCCTGCTACCCGGGAGAACTTTCCCGACTTGGCTGCGCGCTATGATGCATGGGACATACCCCACTTGCGTGGCTTCGTGGGTCATAGGGCGGAGGATGTCTGGTCTAGCTATGTGGGCAAGCGCGTGCCTAAAGACTTTCTGGGCAGTCGGAATGCCATCCGCTACCTGATGCCATCCTATGAAGGAGAGCCATCGTAGGTAGCTCTCAGCAGTTGGCCGGGGAATCTCCACCGCCACCTCCTCTGGTGACAACACGGTCCGTCGTGCCAGTTCTGGACAACCGAAGCTCACGCAACCGGTACGCTAGGAAAGTCAACACTCGGTCAGATGCCAAATATAGAATATGGTCTCGCCTCGCTTTTCGCTCACTGGAACATCCCTCTTGGGCGACCACGGCGCTTCGCCGAAACCTATCCTGTGTCTAGACCCAGAGGTAGTCCTTTCCGCGAGGCACCCACTATCAACTCTGCGGTGCCCACAAGACACCCATGTGTCGAGCGAGGCGTGGCCACTAGGGGGAAAAGTATGCCGGACAGAGTTCTGATTACAGGGGCGGCCGGTTTCGGGGGCTCCAACCTTGTACAGGCTCTGCTTGATCGTGGATACCGGATCACAGCTCTGGACGTGTCTCCCCCAAGCCATGCCGTGTTGCTGCAACCGGTGTTGGATCATCCTGAACTCACGTATCTCTGGAAGAGCGTGCAGGATATTCAACCCACGGACGTGTCGGGGCACCAGATTGTAATCCATCTAGCCGCACAGCCTGATACTCCCTTCGCCTTCGAGTCGCCTCGCTACACAGTGATGCAAAACATCGGAGGCACCGTCGAACTGCTGGAAGCTGTACGACGAGCAGGGGGCGTTTCGAAGGTGCTCTTTGCCGCGTCCGGCAACGAAGTTGGGCGAGCGCTATACCTTCCTATGGACGAAGATCACCCTCTAACGCCACACAACCCCTACGGGTTTTCCAAGGCGGCCGCGGAATTGGCTATGTGGACGTGGTACCGGGCCTACAACGTGCCCTCGGTAGTATTGTCCACCGGGGTGGTGATAGGCCCCAACATGCGACGGGAGGTCTTCATATTCAAGTGGCTATGGGACGCCCTTCACGGAAGGCCAATTGTCGTGGAGGGTGGTCAGCAGACCCGGGACGTGACCTTCATCGGGGACATGGTGGAAGCGTGGATGTCAGCTATCGAAGCCCCAACTGATGCAGTTGTGGGCCAGAAATTCTATGTTGGCTATGGCCAAGAGATTACCGTCGAGCATCTGGCCAGGATGTGTCGCGCAGCAGCCGGGGCTGAGGTATCGATCGAGTATGTGGGCTACAGGCCAGGAGAGCAGGGGCAGCGGGAAGCATTCAGCACCGAAAAGGCCAGAAGGGTGCTGGCCTATGTGCCCAGGACACCCCCGGCAGAGGCTATCTCTCTAACTGCTGGATGGGTAAGAGGCCTCCTCGATGCCTCTCCAGGAAAAGCATAGCCTACCCTCCAACCGCCACAGGAGGAGCCCGTCGAGGTAGTCAGGCCATTCGATTTCCTCAACTGGGAGGCCGAAGAGCCAAGCTACGAGTACAGCGAGGATGGCATCGTGGGTGACGTGGTTGTCCAGCCGACCTCGGTTCTCTAGCTCATGAGCAACCAGCCCCAGGAGCAACTGCACTCCCTCGCAGGTTGGTCGCATCCCTGGGAGGGGATCTGTTTCAGCCAACTGCCTTCGGACCAGTTCATAAATGCCGATCTCCAGGAAGAGCCGACCGGCGATTTCAGGGTCGACCACGAAAGGGCCGTGGTCACCGAGCCTCCGGTCGCCCCCAGAACAGCGCTCCGTGCGGAGCCGCGCAGTATGGCTCTAGCTGTTTGTATGCATCGAAGTACCGGGCTGGATGCAATCCTGCCCATTGTTCGCGAGGCCAGCAGGGCGCCCAGATGCTCCGCGGAATTGGTCCCTCGTCCGGTGAGGGTGACATCAGTCCCGAAAGTCCCTGAAGGTATAGTATGGCGCTCGGCGTGCCTGAGGACGAGTGCCACATCCGCTTGGTTCGGGATCCGGTGGAGTCGTTCCAGGATGGAGCCCGTGGGGTCTGCTTCGGTCAAATCGCCCTGGCCTTGATGACGGAACTGACGCTTCGGGTGTCCACGACCTCAATGAGTTCGAATCCTGCCTTTCCCAGAATGTATAGGAACTGCGAAAGGGTACGCTCAGCCCCACCACCTGACCATATGTGCGCCCCTCCACCAATAAATGACGCCGCCAATACTACCACCGCGACTATTGCTTGAAGCCAGGTCGCGCGCGATTCAAGCAAGGTGAAGTTCAGGGCGATTCCCACTCGTGTTCAATGTGCTTAGCGAAGTCGTACTCCGTACCGCCGCTCTTGACGTCGGTCATATATTTCGGATGCCTGCTCGAGATTTCCAGATCAATGCAGTCTTTATCCGGCCGCACCCTGAACACCTTTCTCACGTCGGGAAAGGAATTGCCTTCGATTCGCAACCAAATCAAGCCACCATCTCCTTCCTTCGCCAAGAGGAGATGTAGGTCGCTCTTGAATTTGGAGGGGCTTATGTTAATCCACCATACAGGTTTCGAGGAATTTATGTTTGCGAAGCGCGTGTTCCCTCCATCCAACAACTTGCTCCCCCAATGCTGGTTAACCATTTCCATTGCCGATCGCTTGTCCATGTTCCTCCTCCTCACATCCCGTACCGCTCCCGCATATACGCCGACCAGTCTTGCACGGACGCGCCGCCCTCCCGCTCGACCGATTCGAGCAGGAGGGAAGGTGATACGCTAGCGAAAGTCCTGTCGGGGTCCTTCAGCGTGGCCCGCATCACTTCCTCCACCGTTCTGGCTCCGCAGCACCGCTCTGACAGGGAGAAAGGGACGCTGCCCTCTCTATATGACGAATTGCCCTCCGGCACAACCACGACCAGCTTCGCATCCGTGACGCCTAACTCTTGTCCTTCGACCATCCTGTCCGCGAGCAGTCGATTGCGCATGAGTTGGTAGAAATTGCCATAGAGCATCAAGTTCATGGGGACTTTGCCGTTGAACGAGGAAATTGCGGCAGAGTACAGGGGGGAGTATATGCGCCTCCGGATATCCGCCTTCCCGCTCGCACTATCCGCGCCATAGTCTTTGCGACTCTCCGCCTCGACATATTTCCATTCCATAAGGTAGGCGCGTCTGCCTGCGCCTGCGTCGGCAATGACGAAAGCATCGACGCTGGTAGTGTACTGGCCTCGCGTTGTTGTACCCTCGAGAGAATTTGGAACGCCTATCCACTCGAACTCCACGGGTGACACCCTGCCCTCATGATGGATGTCAACGACGCAGGCCACGTCGTCGTCGATTGCGCGGACCGCCGCCGCCAACGCGCCGGGTATGCTGGCAAGAGGAAGCAGGAAGTTGATGCACATGATCTGAGAGCTCGCCATGTTGCGAGTCGGCCCATTACTTCCGGCGGTGTCATAGTTTTTCTGAAACCACCACTTGATTCGGCGCTCTGCCAAGAACTTGCGCGCTCCATCCTTACTTCTCAGTCGTGGACAGAGGTTTTCGTCTTCGTGGTCGAGTGCGAGCATGTAGTCGTGCCTTTGCCCTCCGTTGTCCGTAGGGGAGCGCCCTTGTTCGCTAATGGTTGGTGACGTATCCCGGAACCTGGCCTGACGCTCTCGCTCTGCGTCGCCAAAGCTAGTCATGTTTATGGCACCTCCGAATCTCCTGGTTTAACCCGTTTCACGACTGGCTTTCAGGACCGGCGTCTGCCCCGCCGCGAAGATTTGTCACAGAGCCAGCTTGGTGCAGTTGGGAAGACCAGAGACTAGGTCCAAATTTTGACTCCCTAGTATTGTCCTCCGTGCAAGCACTCGTATAGGCCCCGGAATTCCTCTTCCAAGCTAGTAGGCGCAGCACAACTGGCTCGCCTCTGTCTGCACTGTCACTCGCCGTGCCAGTGGAGCGGATGGTGATGCTGCTGCTCTCCCTCTAGTCACTCATACTGCCCTTGCGATGTCTCCATCGACACTTGTTCTTGGAGCCCGAGGTCGACGAGTGCTTACCGCAATTCCAACTGAAAGCTCCGGGCGAGACCCGCGTCGACGCTCACCGAGAACTCGACTCCCACGCTCAGGTCGTCTCCGGAACGCAGCTTGGGCGGGATTCTGGTGCCAAGCCGGTTCCAGACTTCAGGGGGCACAGTACCCTTGAGTCTTACCGTGGCCCTTTGGCCTGTGACAGGCGGTGCCGGGGTATCAATCGGACGATTTTCTTGCTCGGTGCCGGTGCCTGAATCAGGCCCTGATGTATCTGTGGACTCCGTTCCAGCCTGAGCTTGGCCATCCTGGGCCGTACGGAGTTGTTCGGCCTTGGCTCTGGTCAACAGAAAAACGTCAGACTCGAAGGCCACCTCCTCTGCTCCTACCGGTTCCCTGTACCACACCGTCTCATAGTGTCCGTCTCCCCTGTCGCCGGAGGCGAGGCCGAATTCTCCGGTCTCGACGAACTCCAAGATGCGCCTCCGAAGGACCGCATCCGGATCGATCAGCCGGGTCAGCGCACCGTTCAGGAAACTCTGGCGCAGGCTGGTGAGCGGCCAGGCCCCTGTGTCCTTGAACACGGGCGGCCAATGCCGATCAATGTATCCGGCGCCGACGGATTCGTTGAGCAGCGCTCCCGATTTCAACACGGTGACAACGCGCCCGCAGAGGGCTTCGCTGCCGCTCGAATGTCCTGCGCCGAGGTCGATGACCTTCAGCCCGCCTTCCGCCTGATTATCAGCCAGAGCAACGAAGCGGTAGCCTCCCCATACCTCGTCCTTGGCCTCCTCCTCGCTTCTCTGACCACGGTCTGAACCTCGGCGCGGTCATTCCTGCCCTCTCGCTGCGCACCGAGTAGAGGGAGATGAGAAGGGATGCCTTCAACAATCGCTCTGGTGGCACCGAAGCCCGGCCCACCCTGGAGTACATACTGTCGAACTCGGGTGAGAGACGTTACAGCCCCTCGTCAGCCACCGTCTTCATGGTGCGTAGTGGATGATCCTTGGGTACTCGCCCCTCGATGTCCACATGGGCCAACGTCACTTCCTGTTCCTCATGCCTGCCGCGCATCCCCACCTCCGCTCCGTCTCCCTGGCATCCTAACTCACAAAACTCTTTTTCCGCACCCTGATAGGGCGGGATGCGCGGCAGATAGCCTCCGAGGTGATGTCCCACCTCTCCGGTCTGATGGGGGCAGATGTGCGCGTGACCTTGGAGATCGAAGCAGACATGCCCGATGGCGTCCCAGAGCATGTCGTACGCGTAGTCACCGAGGACAGCCGCACCCTGAAGTTCGATGATAGCGGCTTCGAAGAGGAGTAAGTAGCAGCATCATATTCGCGCTAGAAGTCTAGCAGGAAAGTGCGGGGTAAGGGGCTATACTTGCTGCTATCAGTGATGGAGGACCGTTGGCCCTTGTGTATTGAAACCCACCCGCTCCGCCAGCTCCTGCATGCTCATTCCTCAATTCCCTAATCAGGGGCGCTCAAGTCGGTGGGGGCATCAGGCCACAGCGGGCTCCCGCTGAGGTGGAATGCTGGGAAGCAGTCTCTCAATGTGTAGATCCATTATGCTGAAGGCCAGCCACCGCCTCCCCCATCTACCTCTTGAACCGGAGTACACTCCACCGAGAGATTCCGCGGTCGGGCGGCTGCCCTCTTTCCTTGGGGAAGATGTACGTGATATAGAAGACAACATAGCTGACTGGGGTTCGCGTCCCCAGCAACCAGAATTGGGCGATTCTAACCATCCATTAACGGCCTATGATGGAGCAAAGCGGCACTCAAGGACGGACAATTGAAAATCGCTGGTGTTGACTTCCCTGATCCACTTCTAAACGCCCTCAGAGACGGGCGTTTGGTGGTGTTCGCAGGGGCCGGCGTATCCATGGGGCAACCGGCCGGTCTGCCCGACTTTCGCCGTTTGGCCGAGCAAGTAGGGGAAGGCACTGGGCAATCCATTGACGATGTGGAAACCGAGGATCGTTTCTTGGGTAGGTTGAAAGACCTCGGTACCGATGTCCACCGGCGGGCCGCTGAAATCTTGCAACGGAATGCTCCCGAACCCACCACACTTCACCTGAACCTACTCCGTCTCTTCAGCGAACCTAGGGCCGCGCGGGCAGTTACCACCAACTTCGATGACCTGTTCGAGGGTGCAGCTCTAGGCCAATTTGACTCCCAACTCAGAGTATTCCAAGCGCCGGCATTACCATTGGGCAGCCGTTTTCACGGCATCGTCCACCTGCACGGTTCAGTGGATGAACCGGACGAGATGGTCCTCACACACCGGGATTTTGGACGCGCCTATTTGACTGAATCAGGCGGTTGGGCGCGCCGCTATTTGATTGACCTCTTCACCAACTACACTGTGCTGTTCGTTGGCTATAGCCACAGCGACACGATAATGACCTACCTGACGCCATCATTGCCTCCGGATGGCGGGCAGCAGCGTTTCGCATTAATAGGCGACCAAATTGATGACCCCAACCGTTGGCGTAGCATGGGCATAGAGCCCGTTACCTTCCAGCAAGCGCATGCCAACGACTTCAGCGGTTTGGACATGGCGGTTGCAGGGTTGTCCAATTTCCTGCAACGTGGTGTCCTTGACTGGCAGCGTGAGATTACCGCCATTGCTGGCGGGTACCCACCCATTGATGACGAAAGCGCCGGGATCATTGAGCACGCTCTCAGTGACCCACTAACGACAAGTTTTTTCGTCGAGTCCGCCGAATCACCGGAATGGGCCGATTGGATCGCTCGGCGAGGTCATCTGGACGGGCTGTTCACCGACGGGGAACTCAGCGAACGAGATCGAGCGCTTATCGGGTGGTTGGTTTCCCGTTTCGCCATAGCCCACGACAGCGCACTTTTTGCGCTGATCGAACGCCATGGTCACCGTCTGAACCCAACACTGTGGACGCAACTGGGTTGGCAGATGCAAGGCAGCATCGCCCAATCGCCGGATGCAGCAGTTATGACGCGCTGGGTTCTTTTCCTAACGAGCAATATCCCGGCGGACGCCGACGATACCGCTTTATCCTTGCTAGCCGAAGCCTGCGCCAGCGTCCGCGCTACCGATAGCCTGTTGCGGGTGTACGAAGCAATGATCAGGCGTCTCAATCCGGTGCCGCCTCATTCCGATTGGCGCATGTCTGATATGTCCCACTACTATGCGAAGAAGATTCTGGCAGGCTGTATTAGACCTAACTTGGCCGAAATGTCCGAACCGCTGCTGGCGCTGGTCACCATACGGTTGAAAGAGCGCCATGCAATTCTAACTGCCTGGGAGGGCGGCGATGTGCCTCCGCATTGGGACAACTTTGGCAGGTCAGCCATCGAACCGCACCCGCAGGATGAGATGGACCGGGAAATAGACCCACTGATTGACGCTGCGCGGGAATGCTTGGAGTGGCTGGCCGCCGATGTCCCGGCTATTACGGGAGCTTGGTGCAACCGCCATGTCAGTTCCGACGCGCCATTGTTGCGCCGTCTGGCCATCCACTCCTTGGCCGCCCGGATCGATCTGTCCGCTGACGACAAAATTGCTTGGCTGCTGGAACGATGCGACGTGAACGAAATAGCCGCCCACCACGAGATCTTCCGTGCAGTTGCCCAAGAGTATCCACAAGCCGGCCTCCGGCAAAGGACCGCGCTTATCCAAGCAATCTCTGAGTACCGAGCGCCGAAAAGCGAGCACTACGATAGCGAAGAGCTATCAGCACACCATAGTTTTACCTGGTTCCACTGGCTGCACCTTTCTGACCCGGATTGCAACATAGTTAAGGAGGCGCTGGACACTATCCAGGCCGAACATCCGGGATTCGTGGCACCCGAGCATCCCGATTTCACCCACTATCACTGGTCCGGAGTTGGGTCGCCCCCTCAAAACACTTGGGATGTTGGCGCACTCCTGGCTCGGCAGGCATCTGAGGTATTGCCGGACTTGCTGACATACCAACCGACCGATCAGCAGTGGTTCGACGGACACGATCGCTGGGCGATGCTGGGCGCAGTCAGACAAGCCGTCCAGGCCAACCCGTCTTGGGGGCTTGACCTAGCTGACGCCATGGCCGAAATCGGAGAATGGAACTCAGATCTGTGGCAACACGTGATTCAGGGTTGGACGACAGCGGAGTTCGACCAAAACGGGGTGAAGCGTGTGCTGTCCCACTTGTCCAGCGGCGAGTTGCACCGGCAACACCCGCGTGACGTCGCCAACATCCTCAGTGAATTGGTCCGTAAAATCGAAGCATCGGCAGCGACGGGATTGCCCGGCACGGCTAATGAAATAGCTGTAACCTTGCGCCCGTGCGCCTCTTTAGACAAAGTGCCCGGGTTGACTGCGTCCGTAGGCGGAGTACCGCAGTACGTTAGCTGGCTAGATAGGGCGATTAATCATGCATCCGGCCAACTGGCCCTGTTTTGGACGCACAGCATCGTCCTGTGGCGTGGACAGCAGGATCCCGCACCGCAATCGCTCAGCGCTGAATACCGCGAAGCATTGGATGCCCTCGTAGAAGAAGACGGCATGCTCGGGCAATTCGGCCGCACCGTGCTCGCCAGCAACTTTCATTTCTTTCTTGCCGTCGATGAGGATTGGGCAATCGAGAACCTGCTGCCACTCTTTGACACGGAACACGAAGATTTTCAGTGCGCGTGGGATGGTTTTCTATCTTGGGGGCGTGTATCCCCACAGATTGCCGATCTCTTGCACGAGAGATTCGTCGACGCTATTCCTCGGGTTTTTCGAGAATTCCAAGGACAGATGCTCACGCGCTTCGTAGAATTCTACGTCGTCGCGATGGGTTGGCTCATCGATGGAGCCACAGATCACTGGATTGGCGAGTTCTTCAAACACGCGGATGAAGGACCGAGAAACCAGTTTGCAAGTGCCATCGCCCACAGCTTGCGGGACCTCGACGAGAGCAGACAGCAGGAATGGTGGAACGTATGGCTCAAGGATTACTGGCGAAATCGCTTGCAGGGCGTACCCGCTCAGCTACAGGATACGGAAATCTCTCGAATGCTTGAATGGGTCGTCCGCTTGCCCGGAGTATTCTCCGAAGCTGTCGAGATGGCGATACAAATGCCTCCTGCGCCCCTAACTCGATCACATATCTTGCACGACCTCAAAGAGAGCGAACTGATAGGGCGGTATCCTGATGATCTGGCCAAGTTCCTCATCCATTTAGGGCGACAAGATACTGCCTCATGGTTTTGGGTCAGCGCTCGGGAAACCGTTGACAAGGTGCTGGCGAAGGGTCTGCGAGCAGACTTAGACCAAGGGCTGCGTGAGCTGATTGTCAGCCACCGCCTAAGTTAAGAGTCTGCGCAGGCTCCGCGTAAGGAAGAGGACGGTCAATCCGGGCTATATATCCGGCAGCATCGATCTCGTTCGTGCGGGCGCCGGACGTTCCGGACCCTCTCGCTTATTTGCATTGCATTTGACCGCGCCGCCAAGCCAGTTCCTCTACCTAGGTCCTGAACTAAAGTCCTCCGCTATGGCATTGAACCATACGGAGGCCAGCCTGACGTCCAAGCCGATGAGGTAATAGTCCTCCTCTTTGGGGTTAGCTTGGATGAGATATCCCACCAGTGGGCCGTTCTCCGTAACGTGGACCGGTGTTTCGAGGCCACGTGACTGGTCCCTGAAGGTCAGGACATCAGTTGTGGAGTCGTAATGCGGAGCACACAGTGGGAGCATTTCACTGGGCACCCCGACATGGGCAATCCTGTGGTCTGAGGTGATACCCACTCGTGCAGGGAATCGAGGTGGAGGGCGATGAGGCCACCCTCACGTACACCATCCCTATGCCCTCGGACGGGGTGACCCGCGATGATCCGGTCGTCCGCGGCTAGCAATTGAGCCGCTGCCCTTCGCTGAGCCCACGCACTGCTCTCGCAGCAGGCACTTCCACATACCGCAGCATCGAACCAGAATGCTCTCAACTGGTGGATGCGCCCCGTCCTGTCGGTGCGCGTGCCCATCCGGTACACCTTCCGGGTCACCGCAGGGCAGGTGCAGGTCCCCGATTTCAGGTCACTGGCCTCCTGAGGGTCAGTTCGCCTCCGTCAGCACAGGGCAGGTGTGGAACGGGTTTAAGGCCGGTTCCCCCCCCCCGCGTGGGCGGCCAGGTGCTGGGCACGATCACCGGCGGATCCGTGACCGTTTCGGCCTTCTCATCGTCAGTGACCGTGACGCCCACGTCCGTAGCCGTCTCCGAGTAATAGTCGCCCCCCGAGACAGCGTGGGTGCAGGGGGCTGGACGAGCTTGAGGAGGAGGTGTCGAACGCGAGGAACAAGGGGGCCTCGAAGAACAGCTCTAAGCCCCCGAAGAAGCGCAAGGGGGAGGACAGCCCAGAGCAGCCGGGCCGAGTAACAGCAGAGAATGAAGGCGGAGAGCCGGGACGCCTGTATTCTCCGGTATCTCGCCATCATGCCTTTCCTGGACCTGCTGGAGCTGGCATCGGTATCGGGAATCTCAGAGGGCAGGGCCTATGAGGGACTCGCAAGCCTGGAGAGCGAGGGTCTGGCAGGATGGGTCCGCCATGCCTCTCCCCTCACCCAGTCCCACCCGGCACTACTATCTCACTGCCGACGGCGTCCGATTGGTGGTGGAGCAGGGTGAGGTCCTAGACGAGACGCTCCGGGCTCTCCCCGTCTCCTCCCACTGGCAGCGTCTACTCCCAGGAGGCTGGACGCGGTGGCAGTCATCTACCGGCTCGCCTCCGCAGTGTCCGACGTAGGAGCCTTGGCCCGGTTCCGGTGGTTACCGGGCTATGCCCCTGGACGCAGGGCATGGCCCTCTCGAACTGCCGCACCCTGGGAGTACTAAGGTAGGGCCCCACCTCCGATTGGGCGGGGTTTTCCCGCCGGGTGTGTGGGCTGCTGGACAGAACCCGGCCCCTGCCGGGGGTCCTCCTCGCCCTTACCGACGGGGTGCGTCTGCGCCATGCCCGCAGGCTGTTGAACCTATTCCCCGGGCCGGTGTACCTGGCGCTGGTGGAGAACGTGGCACAGGCAGGGCTGGACGATCCGGTATGGCACCTAACCTCCACCAGCACTGAACTCAGCCTACGGTATGCCCTGGCGCATATCCGGTCCCTCGGTGCTTTGCCGTCCGAGCCACCGACGTCAAGGGGTCGCTGCCTCATGACTTGGCCGGAGTAGAAGAGGCAGGACACGATATCCTCGACCACATGCTCTCAGTAGTATTGAAGACCGCGGACAAGCGGATGCTGGACTGCCTCTACCGGTGGCCTTGGGTCGCGCGGGACGATCTGGGCGGGCAGACGGGCCTCTCTGAATCCGGCGCTTCCAGGCTGGTGGCCCGACTGGCCAGGCTTGGCCTCGTCCCAGCCGATCCATTCAGGGCGTCGTCGCCTCGCCCTCTCCGACCGCAGCTCAAGGTGCTAGCCCGCAGGGACCGAGGGTCGGTAACCACGGCCATAAAGCGATGGAGTGCGTAGTCCACTGGCCGGGAGTCGCCAGGCGGGCACCAAGTCACTGGAGCGCGAGCCCGGCATCTGGCCCGTAACATCCGCCACACCGAAGCGGTGCATCGTTTCATGGCGATGCTTGCCTGTCAGGCCAGGTCCAGCAGCAGACATAGCATCCTGAGGCTGGACCCGCCTCACCCTGCAGCGTGCTACTTCCGCCTAGGTGACAGGGTGCATTCAGTCCACCCCGATGGGTTCGGCATTGTGGAGTTCAGGGACAAGAGGTGGCCCTTCTTCCTGGAGTGGGAGCGTAGGGCAGTCAGGCCCAGCAACCACGGGCCGACCGCATCGCTCCCTATCTGCGCTACTACTCACCAGAGAACCCATGGACCACCATTGCGTTCAGGCATTGGTCTTGATGGTCTTCGACGATCCGCTAACAGAGTCGAATTTCCTTGGAGTAGCGCCGGCGGGAGCTGCACGCACTGGGGTACGGCTCCTTCCTCTTGATATCCTCCAGGAAGGTGCTCGATGAGGTGGGGCCGCTGGGGAAGGGATGGCGCAGCTCCGAGGCATTTGTTCCTGGTTTTGCATTCACATATGACTATTCGCGAGACGCCCGTTTATGGGGTGCGACGCGTCGGTAGAAAGAGGTGTCTATTGAGGAACAGGAAGCGAAGACTAGTCTTGGAGTCGGACAGGCGGCAGCCAGCATTTGACTACGCTCTGCCAAAGGCCAGGCAGTTGCGCGAGGAACTACGCACTGCAAGGAAGAGAGACTGCCTTATCCCTTCCAACGATAGGGACGGACCATGCAGCCCGGAGTTGAACAACAGTCATCTGATAGGCGAGGGCCATCTGTACCCCATTGCCAAGAGCGGTTACGTGTATGAATGGGACGCTACCGACATAGGCAACATAGCAACACAATGGATGCTCTACGGCTCAACTCTAGAGGATACTCCATATCGAGTATCCGTCGGCAGGTGGAAGCCTAGTAACGTCCTAATTAAGCGTTGCACGCGCAGGTTCGCTTGCAAGAATCACGATGGTCCCGTCTTCGAGGGAATAGATGCTGCCAAATTGGACATAGGGCTGGGCAGCCACCAATTCCTGTTGGGATTTAGGGCCGCAGCAGGAACACTCGCTCTTTACGAGTCAGTCCTCGATTTCGTTCAATCGCTGCACCGCCCAAAGGAAGCGGACTTCTGGAAGCAAAGGGACCAGTGGAAGGAACTCCAGGACAGCCTGGAGGACCGGCTGGAGGCCGTGCGGGGCCCAGCAAACGAACTCAGGCGGTACATGGCACGATGGCAGGAGGTCTATCTGGACAGAGAAAATCGAGGGGACAGCGTCATCGTATCGACCAGGACATTTCATCCGGCCATACGTGTGGCTTGCAGTAGCATATACAGGACAATAGAAGGTCCTCAATACACCCTGACGATACTACCTTCGCGAGATGGGACGGAGGCCACAGCCATGGTTTCGACGCTGAAAGGGCGCCACGTATGGTCGCACTTCACCGGTGACAGGTTGTTGAAGCGCGACGCAGATCACATATGTGTAGAGGTGACCACGTTGTTGCAAAGAGATCCGGAAGTGGCAGTAGCACATCTAGCGCAGAAGACGCACCACTTTCTGGTGAACAAGAGCGACTATGACAACGATGCAATAATCAGCAACAGGGGACGTGAATCCATAGAAAGGAGAATGGCTGAACTGTCTGGCACGTCTTAGGCTTAATCTGCACGTCGAGAACTACTGGAAACTTCACGCCTCCCACTTAGCTCACGAGTTCATGCATGCACCCCCTTTCGAGAGCCTTGCCCCCGCAACTGTTGCCCGTCACACTCTCCCAAAAAGAGTCGATACCATGACGGCATGGAAGAGGGATGTGAGTACCAACAGGAGGGCAATCACAAGGAAGCGTCTACGTTTGTTCTGCTAAGCGAACCGCGGGAGGCGAGGCAACCAAGCCCCCGCCGGGCCCCTACTCTGCCGAGAAATAGTCCGTGATAGACTTCGGTCTGCGGCTAATGGCGCGAACCCATCTATCCCGCAATGGCCTGAGGGATGACGAACCCTGCGGGTCTCGCTAACCGATAGGATTGGAGCCCTAGTTTGTAAAATAGCAGTTGGCCTACAACGGGACGCCACTTTAGGCAGGAGGATGAATTGCAGGGTAACCCGGAGGAGCGAGTTGTGATGAAGGCGGTGGTCTCGGGCGCGCTCGACGCTCCGTACCGAGCTGTCTTCGGAGATGTATCCAAGATCATCGAGGACCTTCCTCCTCGAACTGGGTGACGACTTCTGCTTCATGGGCAGGCAGAAGCGACTACCGCGTCGGGGGCCAGTGGTACAGGGTGGACCTGTTGTTCTTCCACCGGCGTCTGAGGTGCCTCGTGGTCATCGACCTCAAGATAGGCAGCTTCACCCATGCCGATGCCGGTCAGATGCACTTCTACTTGAACTATGCCGGCAGCACTGGGTCCGCGAGGGCGAAAACCCTCCGGTCGAACTGATTCTCTGCTCCGAGAAGCACGAGGCATTGGCCCAGTATGCCCTTGACAGCCTGTCAAATACCGTGATGGCTGCAGAGTACCGCATCAATCTGCCCGACGAGGAGGTCCTGGCAGCGGAACTTGACCGGAAGAGGCAGGAGGTAGAGTTGCATGGCTCGACAGGAATAGAGACGCACGTGGCTGTGACATTGCCGGAGGGACCTCCCAAGGAGTGAATGAAGCAGCCCTCACAGTGCTGTCCGCTCGGCCACTGGATGCTATTCATGCCTCATCCGGCCTCGCCCGGCATGAGGACGTTGTACTCGTCGCGGCCGGTGCGGAGTATTGACTCCACTTTCCGTGGTCTCCCAGCGCCGCCACCTGATGATGCACCGCCGACCCTGACGGGAGGAAGATGGACAACCCACACGATGTCGCGCTCAACTTAACGCCTCGAGAACACCCCATAGACCCTCAGAATCCGTGGGCGGACGACCTAGTCGGGCGTGATGAGTTGGCATCCAAGCTCACCCGGTTAGTCCTAGCCTCCGACCATCCGATGCGTTGCAGCCTCCACGGGCCCTGGGGTTCGGGCAAGACCTACCTGTTGCGGAGGTGGCAACAGGAACTGGAAAACGCGGGGTTCCGGGCCATCTACTACAACGCCTGGGAGGACGATTCCTGCAACGAGCCCTTGCTCGCCATGTTGGGCCAACTGGGACTGGAATTCGATCAACCCGAGTTCAGGAACATCATCCGGCTTATGGGCAAAGCATCTGTCCCGCTCCTGGAAGCTACCACTGGCGCCCTGATTCAGAGCACCACGGGCTTTCCATTGCAGCGGCTACTGGAGAGGATCAGGGGGAGGTTAAAAACCAACCAAGCATATATGCTCGACGAATACGTGAAGCGCCGCAAGGTCCGGGCGGAACTGAAGGAATCAGTGAACAGGCTGGCCGCCAGGGTAAAGGGGACAACTCAACGGCCACTGGTGTTCATCATCGACGAACTGGACCGATGCCGTCCAGCCTACGCAGTGCAATGCTTGGAACACGTCAAGCATATCATGGACGTACCCGGTGTGGTGTTCGTGCTGGGGATCAACCGAGATGAGCTCTGCAAAGCCGTCCAGTACACCAACGGTCAGATAGACGCTTCCACCTACCTGCTGCGGTTTTTCGATTTCGAGTTCAACCTGCCCGAGGCCGACCCCAGGAGGTTCTGCTGGGTGAAGCTGGAGGAGACGGGCGTGGGAAGATTCTTCCTTTACGACGGAGAGGGCGACAGCGAGGGCAATTGGGCCCGTCAGCGTTGGCAACAGGAATACCGTTCCCTACAAAATTGCTTGCCCACGTTGTGCCAGGCCAGTGGCATGTCACTGAGAGATATCGAACACTGCACCCGGATGATCGCCCTTGCCACCGCAACCATGGAACGCTTCGCCCCAGTAGACGTCAGCTTTCTTGGGGTCTTGCCGATCCTGAAACTCAAGAACCCGGAACTCTACAGGGAGTTCATTCAGGGAAGATGCGCCACCAGTAAGGTGACAAACTACCTTGACCAACTGGCGAACGCTGCAACGAACACCGCGGAAATCCAACGGGAACTCACCAGGGCCGAGATCGCGTTGATTCTGGGAAACCATACGCATGACCCGGAAACCGCGGCCCAACTGAGAGCGTTGGCCGAGGGGAAGGCGCCTGCAAGACCTGAACTGTTGCCCAACAATGTGAAGGCTGTGCACCAGTCAATTCTATCCCGGTACTTCTCGAATGACCCGTTCTCACCGTCGCCAAGGATCCCCTCTACGACCATGATGGCGGAATACATCGACCTCTACCAGATGCCCACACTGCGATGACGGGGACTAGTCGGGAACCCTGTTCACGCTTGTCGGCCCGGATGCGGAAGAGATCATCGTCATGAACCAAGGGCGAAGCGTCTCTGTAGTCGACGGAGTCGTCGTGTTCGACGAAGTAGTGGATCGCCTTTACGTGAGGGTCATTCATTGTGCTTTCTTTGCCTCCAAATCGTCCACTGTCTCCGGTGGAGTCGTTCTAGGATGGAGACCGTGGGCTCTGCTTCGGTCAAATCGCCCTGGCCTTGATGACGGAACTGACGTTTCCGGTGTCCACGACCTCAATGAGTTCGAATCCTGCCTTTCCCAGAAGGCATACGAACTGCGAAAGGGTACGCTCAGCTCCTCCGGTCATCACCAGCATGTGCAGGTCCAGAAGGCCCCCCTGACCGGTTGACGCATCCAGCACCATCTCGACCAGATACAGAAGCCCATCGCGAGACATCGCTTCTCTGGCGCGACAGAGGATACGCAGAGCGTCGGCATCCGACCAGTCGTGCAGCACCCTTGCCAGGACCACCGCCTCTGCTTGCTCCGGCCATCGCTGGAACAGGTCACCTGCTATATACCGACAGCGGCCGTTCAAGTCCTGGGGCACCCTTCCAAGCGCTATGACTTCGGGGCGATCCATCACAGTAGCTTGGAGACCTTTGTAACACCTGAGCAACGCGAAGCTGAGCTCACCAGATCCGCCGCCCGCGTCAAGAACCGTCCTGTGGGCACTGAAGTCCACCACCCTACCCAACAATTCGTAATCGTGCTTGGCGTAGGAGGCTAGCGCACCATGATAACCCTTCAATACGTCCGGCTCATCCTCGATCCAGTCGAAAAAGTTGACCCCATGGGAGGCTGTGAAAGCGGGGGTGCTCGTCCGGAGGGCTCCGACCACTTGGGACCAGGCGTCACAGGAGTCACGTCCCCAGTGATTCGCCGCTTCGGCCAGGGACATGGGGTGTGACCGTACCAGGTAACCCCCTCTGGTGGTGGTGTGGTATCGCCCGTCCGCCCCAGGATAGACCAGCTTCAACTCCACCAGTGCCCGCATCAGCCTGGGCAGTACCGGGGCGGGCAAGCCAATACTCTTCTCCATATCCGTTGCAGATGCAGGGAGAGCCTCGAAGACGCCCAACTCAACCGCAGCCCTTATGGTCTGTGTCCGCCACACACCAACCATGTCCCCGGAAAGCTCTTCCAGCTGTGACCGTAAGGGCTCCCGGAGCTCCATCACCTCATTGCCAGTCTCGTCGATGACAGACAAGGACCCGTCGAATCCCTCCACCCTGGCCCGCCCGTTGTAGAAGGGCTCCACGTGCTTGAACCGCTCCTGATATAGGGGGGTTCCCGACGCATCGACGTGATGCCAGCCTCCCATGTCACACGCTCTGGCGTGATTCTTGTGGAATACATCCAGGTCGAGAAACCACTTTCCATGCAGGAGGGTTCCGCCGGTGTCTATATGCGAGTGTCTGCCGTCATCCCGCTGCACCACCGCGAAGCCGTCCCTGAAGTCACCGGCGTACCGGTATCGTTGCTCGTAGGGTCGGGCACCATCGTGCTTGATGTGAAAGTAGAGGTTGTCGGAGTCCCGCACCGGACAGAGTCCGTCTTGGAAGTTCCCGCACCAGAGAAAACGTTCCTGGTAGAGGGGCACGCCATCGGTCCGAATATGAAACCAGCCTGTTTCGGACTGGACAACGGCCCGGCCTTCGTAGAATCCGAAGGTTCTCAAATGGCGAAGTTGGTACGCCTCGTGGCCGTCAGCTGTAATGTGATAGGCCCCCGAAGCATCTCTGACCGGGGCGAGGCCCGGTGCGTGAAATTTCAGCACTTCGTCGAATCGAGCTTGGTAGAGAGGCCGTCCGGTGGTCGTCAGGTGGTGGGTGGCATCAGGCGATACGCGCGTAATTTCCCAATCCGTCATGGCGCAACGGGCCTGCGCATGTTGCAGCCATGGCAGAGGGCGTTATCCCTATAGTTGGCCCTCAGCGCCTGGTATTCCCCACTCCTCCAGATGTCGTACAGGCTGACCTCATTCAGGTTTCCGAAGTCGCCCAGGGTGCGGCGGAGGGCATCCGGCGCACAACAGGGGTTGAACCGCCCGTCGGAGGCGACCCAGGCTTCCTGTCCGAGGAAGGGACATTCTGCGCCGTGCGTTATCGCACCATTATCGCCGGGGTCAAGTTTGAAGATGTTCTCCAGTAGCACCTGCCTTCCGTCCGGCAAACGGTTCAGTTCCACGGCTTCCTGAGCTGCATCCACGATATCGTTCCATCGGTCGATGGCCGAGGCGTCACGTCTCATTGACTGTTGGCGTATCTGGGGGAAGTGCGCCCACAGGTGATGTCCCTTCACCCGGTCCACGCCCAGGTGGGCAGCCAGTTCAATCACATCGGGAAGCTCGGAGAAGTTGGTTTCCATGAAGGTGAGTTGGAATGTGATCCGGCAGCGGTTGCCACCACTCGCGGCATGGGCGTCCCTCACCGTCACGAAGGTCCTGACGTTGTCCATCACCCTGTCCCAGTTGATGCCGAGCATCACCCTCTCCTGGGTGGCCTTGGTCGACCCGTTCCAGGAAATCTTTACGTCGGATGTGACGGGCACGATGCGGTGCGCCCATGCTTGGGCCCCCCTGCCAGGGAAGGTCCCGTTGGTGGTGAGGTTGAGCCTCACTCCGTGTTCTGCACAGAGATCCAGTATCTGGTCGAAGTGGCGGTAGAGCAGCGGCTCGCCCATGGTGGAGGGTATGATTTCCCGCAGTGGAGTGCCCCTGGACTGGGCCAGTACCTGCCGTATCAGGTCGATATCCATACGCCGCCTGGGAAGGCCGGCATTTCGTCTCTCCTGTTGCGTCTTGCTGTACGGAGAGTGGTCCTCGCACATGATGCAGTGGAGATTGCAGTCATCGGGGTTGGTGTCAAAGGTGATGCGCCAGGGTCCCGCGTTGCTGGCGCCCACCCTGCCCTGTGGTTCTCCGGTATCTGAGGATGTCCTGTTCATAGTGGGTTATCCCTGCCCAGGAGTGCGGCGTAAATTCCTTCCACCGAGAGGGAGTGACTCAACATGTCGGGCACCTCGCCATTTGCGGACTGCAGGTATCTCCGACGGGCCAAGCCCCTCGTCAGATTCGGGTCGTTGATGAGCCTCTGCATCTGCCGGGCGAGCGATGCCGGGTCACGATGGGAGAAGAGAAGTCCGTTCCCTTCATGCTGCACGTATTCAGCCATCCCACCGTAATCGGCAGTAACCACGGGTACCCCGGCCTGCAGGGCCTCGTGGATCACGAGAGGCGAGTTCTCGGCCCAGATGGATGGTACCACGATGGTGTCGCAGAGATTGAAGACCTCGGGAACGATCTCTGAGTTCCGGTACTCTCCCATCCACTCCACACGAGTGTCCGCTCCTTCCACCAACTCTTGGGCCAGTACCCTCAGGCCGGCAGTCTCCACGCCGCGGTCACGGCCCCATATTCGCAGCTTGGCACCGCCTGATGTGGCCCCGAACGCCCGGATGAGATGGTCCACGCCCTTCGCGGGGATGTGGGTCCCGATGTAGCCGAAGGTGAGAGGCTCCCCGGGAACCCGCCTCCTTCCCTGCAAGCGGTCCAGGTGAAATCCGTAGTCCAGGTAGACCAGCTTTTCCTCAGCGATGCCAAAGTCGTCGCGGAACCTCTCCAGCAGGTACCTTGATGGGGCTATGAACACCCTCACCGCGTCGCAGACCTGCCTGACATGCGCCATGCGCCGTTGGACCCATGCAGTCCAGTAGGAGGCATCCTCTTCGTATTCGGACGGATCACCGGCGAAGTAGCGGGAATAGCACAGCTCGGCACACTTGCGGTCCTCTTGCCCATCGCACAGTGCCCATGTATCCAAAGGGTCCCGAGGGTACATCTGGATGAATTGTCCTCGGGGGCACATGAGCCAGTAGTCATGCAATGTGAACACCACAGGGATGAATCGGGACTGGGCCTCAAACACTAATGAGGTTGAGAGGTGGTTCAGGTGGCCTATATGCACAACCTCGGGCGCGATCCGATCCAGGACTTCGGCGAACGCTTCATCAACGGCCCGATGGCGATAACCGTCCCTTGACCTCGCCATGTTGATCAAATGGAGTGTGATTCTCGGATCAGCGGAGTCACGCTCTCTCGACAGCGAGTATTCGGGAAGGAAGGCGTTCTCCTGTCGCGTAAAGACGTGGACTTCATGGCGGTCAGCCAGAGCTTGGCATAAAGCTTGGGTGTAGACCTCTGAGCCCGCGTTGTACCGCATCGGGTAGCCGTGTATTACCTGTAGGATCCTCATGCGTACTAAGCCCAGTTGGCCCTCCATCCGTTGCTATTGAGGTACCAATCGACGGTACGTCTGATCCCTTCCTCGATCCCGATGGTGGGGCTCCACCCCAGAAGTGCTTGCGCGCGGTTGATGTCTGCGTAGGTGGTCTGAGGGTCAGCCGTGTTCTCCGCCTCATATCGAACCTCGGCCCTTCTGCCCAAAGCGTCCTCAATCATGCCAATGACGTCGTTGAGCGGGTGAGGGTGGCCATGGCCCAGGTTTATGGTCTCGTATCCTGTGAGAGGCAGGGAGGCCAAGGTGCCTTGGACAACATCGTCCACGTAAACGAAGTCCCTCCTCTGAGTACCATCCCCGTAAACCGTGATCGGCCTACCCTCGTGTATCGCTTGGATAAAGCCAAGCACACTCATGTCAGGTCTTCCGGCGGGGCCGTATACGGTGAAGTACCTCAGAACAGTGCTGTCGATATCGTATAGATGATGGTAGGAGTGAAGCATCGCTTCGGCGGCGACCTTGGAAGCTCCATAGGGCGACAATGGGCGGCTGTTCTCGGTATCTTCACGGATTGGCCCGTCCAACCCCGCACCGTATACGCTTGATGTCGAGGCCAGGACGAATTTTTGTACCCGGAACTCACGACAGATTTCCAGGATGTTGAGCGTCCCCAGTACATTGCTCTCGTAATAGGTTCCGGGATTGAGGACGCTGTCCCGCACATTGGCCCAGGCCGCCAGATGGAACACTGCGTCTACAGGTCGCTTCGAGACCGCCTCCCTGAAAACAACCCGCAGGTTATCCCGATCCCGAATGTCGCAGCAAGTGAATCTGAACGAAGGACATATTCCAAGCTGGGACAACCGCCATTGCTTGAACTCTGGCCCGTAGTAGGAAGCGGCCAGACTATCCACACCGTGGACCAGGTGGCCTTTTGTCACCAGTTGCAGGACGAGGTGGAACCCTATGAACCCGGCACATCCGGTCACGAGGATGTGTTGACCTGCGTTCCTGTTTAGTTCCGTGTTCAAAGTTATGCAGTCTGTCTCTGACAATCGCGTCCGCCACCCCGTGGGAGGCAGTGTCCGCCCTCGAAGTATAGCGTCCACGTTTGTGGTTGTGCTTTGTGAGCGAGCCCGAGTTCCAGGGCAGGGCGACTTATGGCGGGGCAATAGGGTAAATTCACTGCAGACCTGTGGTGCGGCGGTGGTCCGGCTACTTCGGGCCGAGACACCAGACTCCGCCGGCACCGTGGGCACGCACTATGGACGCGTGTCTACATGATGTGCCGGACGCGTCTGGATGGGAAGGAACTCCTCAATTGAACATTACATTGGTAGGGCTGGGCCGTTTGGGGTCGGTGGCCGCCGTTGGCCTTGCCAGGGCGGGCCATAGGGTGACTGGCGTGGACATCGACCGTGTTCGGCTCGATTCTCTTGGTGCAGGAAAGTCACCCTTTCACGAGCCTGGTCTGGAATCGTGGCTACGCTTCGAACTACAGTCAGGGAACATTCGGTTCTCTCATCGGGATGATTTCACCGGTCCCTTGGGCGAAATTGTGGTGATCGCGACGGGCACTCCAATTGCCGAGACTGGCGCCGCTGACCTGTCACAGGTATGGGATGCTGTGTCTTGGCTCAAGACATTCGACTTGCGTGACGTGGTGCTGGTGATGAAGAGCACCGTGCCTCCGGGTACGGGATCCAGAATCCTCCAGGATATGGAGGGAACGGGCGCGCATTACGTCTCCAACCCGGAGTTCCTCAGTGAAGGCCGGGCGCTCGACGACTGGCAGTCGCCCGAGCGCATGGTGATTGGGGTCGAGCCCGGTGATGAATCGGCCATTGAGGTGTTGGAGCGAATGTACGAGGGCATAGAAGCCCCGCGTATCATCGCCGACCTCGCCAGTGCGGAGATGATCAAATATGCCAGCAACGCTTTCCTGGCCACCCGCATATCCTTCATCAACGAGATTGCCGCCATATGCGATCAGGTCGGAGCCTCCGTTGACGTTGTGAGCGAAGGCCTGAGCATGGACTCCAGGATGGGCAGCAGGATGAGGGCCGGAATCGGATACGGAGGGTCTTGTTTCCCCAAGGACGTGAGAGTCTCGCGTCTTTCGAGCGCAACACCAGTCCCATCCGCTATGCGGGGGATTTGCTGAGGCAAACTGGGGTCTACAAAACCACTACTCGCTCACGTCAGAGAGACTGATGCGATCAGAAGTACTAGGATTACAAGGCCAAACGTAGCGGTCAATGCGTTCCTCAATGCCGTATGCGCTACTGTCATGTTCCCAACCTTCTGGTTTATAGCCCATTCGTTGAAGGACATGCAGTTCGCCTGAAGATTCCACAATCGCATCAGGTATGTTTCGCGGGTCTCCCCATCTCTGGGAGCCATATCCTCTTGAGACAGCAGTCGGTATGACCGTCGCATAAGGCCAGCCACTGTGACCCAAAGCGAGCGGAGCAGCTGGACCGCTACATAGCAGACCAACACCACCGCCACCCACGCGAAGACCCGTGCGTCCTCGTCAACCTTACCGAGAGCCGCCGCAGCTGCCAGGCCAGCTGTGGTAATCGCGGAGTACACCGAGGTTAGAGCAAGGAGTGCCCCCAGCTTGAAATCCACTGTTCGGCTCCGCGCCTCCGTTTCGGCAACCCGGGAGGCCAGCGTAGCGTTGGCCTCATTCAAGAGTGAGGAATGTTCACCAATAAAGAGGTCCTTATCTTCGGGCTCAGCCTCCATCTTTCCAGTGAGATGAGGCCATATGAAGTCTGGGATACAAGCATATAGCTGGTGTATGATCTCTAGGAGCTTAGCCATTCAGCGATTCTATTTGCAATGGGCTGGCCCAGTTGATGTTCAAGCCAGAGCCACTCCCCGTTTGGGTTAATCTCTAGGAATACATATGTGCCATCTGCCTCAAGAGCAAAGTCGATGGCACCAAAGTTGAGTCCCAAGCAGTCGACTAAGCGCCGACAATCTTGAGCGATCGTCGGAGGTAGCTCATGCCGTCTGTGTTCGAGGTTGGGATCGTCCGTTGCCCGCCAGTCGACCTTGCTTGATTCTCTGCTTTGGGAAAGGATTTCAGCGGCAAATACCTCGCCACCCACAACTGTCACTCTTATGTCAGAGATTTTTTCGATCTTTTGTTGGAATGTTACTGGCGCGAGGGTCAACCCACTGAGGTCTTCTAGGTGGCGCGGGTTTAAATCACTGGTGAATATTGCCCGGTTGGCCTCCGGCTCCTCGATATACCCAGAGTGCACGGCCTTGACGACCACTTGCTGTACTTGGGCAAACTGCCGCGCGACCTCCTCCTCATTAGTCACAACTGTGCGAGGGTGTAAGAGGCCTAGCCGGGCAGCCACAGCAAGTTGGTATGGCTTACGCTCTGCTCGCCATATTGCTTCGGGGGGACTCATCCAACGCTCCGTTCGCAAACCCATCAACGTTCCTTCAAGGAACGCTCGACTTTCCCTCTCGCAAAACTCACGTATACCTTTCTTCAGCCCTTCTGGTAGCTTTGGAGCGACGTTCCGTCGGTACCAAACAGACTTGATCTCCTTACCAGAGACGGTTCGCTGTCCATCCGAGAATGTGACGGTCCCATTCGGGTCGAAGCTTGCCTGGAGTTCTTGAGGGAACCTGTCTGTATCCAACCGGAAAAACGGGACGCTACGCGCCTCTAGTGCTGCGCCAACGGCCTCGGGAGCCTGGTCGTATGACGCAGTTACTAGTAGTACTGTGTCAGCGATCATCAGTGGTTTCGTGTGCTACAAAAGTGAGTATGGTGCCTGGTCTAGGCCGGGGCTCTGGGAATTCTTCGAGCGAGACCAGAAGTCCGAATTTTAGTAGCAACGGGTCAGTTATTTCCCTCTTGACGCCCTGTGGGACCTCGGATGACCCAACAGCTCGCATGCTCGGGTTAGTTCGCGTAGGATCCTTCATGCTCTAGTGTCCCATCCCTTCGATAACCCATGGAGGGTGTCGATTTGGTTTTCTGCGCCAAACCCCTGCTAGGGAGGTTATCGATCATCTGTCGTTTCACCTATAACTCTCGTAATGAACGTTCCCGGCGGAGTAGTCTCTTCGACTGACTTGGGCTCGGTCTTGATATCGAGTAGACGCTTTGCGTACTTGGCGAGTAACGGCACATTGGTGGCCAAAAGTACCTCCTCTGCTTTGTGTTGATATCAGAGCACACGGGCTTGGGCAAGCAACATTCCTTGGATAGCAATCGCCAGCCACGACTGCAATTCGTGAGCATGACGCTAGGTGCGCCAGAGCAATTGCTCGCCGTGTTGGCTGTTCATACGGAGACATTATACCATCTGGCCACCTACACCTCGGAGAGTCTACGAAGCGACACGGCGCCCTCTCCGCGAACACCGTGTGACAAACTGCCATTGACTCACGGCCTAGTGGTTCCCTACGATTCCTCATGAGCCTGCTAGCACCGCTAGCGATGACTCCAAGACTAGGAAAGGCCTGGTGGCCTATACTGATAGATGCCCCGCAGGGAACGAAGTGTCACTTCGATAGAGCCCTAGCTCCACACTGTTGATTTCTGAGCGCGCTCAATGCGAGGAATGATGCCGAGCAACAACTCTAACGATCCAAAGAGGCTGAAGGAGATCGCAGACCTGTTAGGACAAAACTTATCACAAGCGGAGGTCGGTCGACGCCTTGGCCTCAGTAGAGCACGGGTCGGTCAGATCGTGACCGCCCATAGGCTGAGTACCCATACGGAAAGGGGCAAGCCGCTGCTTAGTAAACGCCAGTATTGTATCCTTGCTTTCATTCGGGACTTTGAGGTGGACAACCCGTATCCGCCCACCGTTAGACAGGTAGCCGAAGGCTGCGATCTCAAGAGTACGGGTACTGCCGCCTCGAATCTGTCCCATTTGGCTGAAATGGGGTACGTCCGGCGGGTTCCCGGCATCGCGAGGGGCCTATTGTTGACAGACCTAGGCAGATCGCAAACGGTGGAGCGTGGGTCTGAGAGAGTCCGGATGTAGCAGGCTGCGGAAAAAGGGATATGCGAGTTAGGATGCTAGGGAGACGTAGCGGAGGTGCGGGATGCGCGGCAGGCATGAGGAACAGGAAGTGATCTTGGTCCATGTGGACATGGAGGGCGAATCCCCAAGGACCATCCCTTGCGCACCATCAAGAAGGTGGCCGACGAGGCGCTGAAACGGCTCTCACCCGAGTTCGACCGGATGTACTCCAAGGTGGGCCGGGCCTCGGTGCCACCGGAGCGACTGCTGAAGGCCTCACTGCTCATCTCTCTCTACTCGGTGCGCAGCGAGCGGGCCTTCTGCGAGGAGCTGGAATACAATCTCCTCTTTCGCTGGTTCCTGGACATGAACCTGATGGAGCGCAGCTTCGATCCCACGGTGTTCACCAAGAACCGGAAACGACTTCTGGAAACACCGTGTGGGCCAGGGGCTGTTCAGGGAGATAGGGTGGGAGGCTGACCGTCGTGGGCTCCTGTCGGACGAGCACTTCAGCGTGGACGGAACGCTGATAAAGGCAGCGGCCAGCATCAAGAGCTTCCGGCGGAGAGATGAGGGGGAGCCACCGCCCGATGATGACCCAGGCAATCCGTGGGTGGACTTTCATGGGGAGAGGTTGAAGAACGAGACCCACGAGAGCAGGACGGACCCCGAGGCGCGGTTGATGCGGAAGGGCAAGGGGAGAGAGGCTAGGCTGTCATTCATGGGCCACGCCCTGATGGAGAACGGCAACGGGTTACTGATGGACTTCCTGGTTAGCAGAGCCACGGGGACGGCGGAGCGGGATGCGGTGCCCGTGATGCTGGACGACGCGAGACAGCGGGGGTACCGTCCCAGGACCTTGGGAGCTGACAAGGGGTACGACACGCGGGAGTGTGTCAGGGCCATGCGCAATCGTAGAGTGACGCCCCACGTGGCCCGGCGTGCCCACTCGGCTATAAACGGACGCACCACGAGGCACGCTGGCTACAGGGCGAGTCAGAAGGTACGCAAGCGGGTGGAGGAGGTATTCGGGTGGATGAAGACGGTGGGGGGATTGCGTAGGACGCGGTACCGGGGACTTGAGAGGACGGGGCTGGCTGGGTACTTCGTGGCCACGGCCTACAACATGGTGAGGATGGCGAACCTGGCGTCGTGTGAGAGGGCTCGGCCCGTTCAGGCGGTGTGATCGGCTTGGGGTGCAGTGCGCCCGGAAGGGTCTGACGGGCCCTCCCCAGGCCCTGCATATCACATCTTGGGCTCTTGGGGGGGACGTCCAACCGCCTTCCTGCTGACCGAAGAGCGTCAAACCCGACTCTTCGGACCAGTGGAATCCATTCTTCCGCACCCTGTTAGACTTCAACCTTCCCAAAGCAGTAATCGGCCCTCATTTTTACGCAAGAACTGCTTTGGAGTTTGCATACTCTTGGGGTCTCCATTTCAGGTGTTTTAGATAAACATCCTTGACCGACACCAATCCGTTCACGATATGAGAGAGCAAGCTACCGTTACGTCGCGAGTACGGGTCAACATCAGAGCCAATTCTCAATAAGCACAAGTGACTTGATACGCCATGGGATTAACCATGACGTACGCCGTGTGGTTGTTGCGGCGGCGTCAAGTGCGCGCCCAGTAGCGAGTACATCGCCGTAACCGATCAGCACTCGGACGACGGGTTAGACGAAATGCATGTGTGGATGTACATGATATGTGAAAGATTCCATAGAAACATGGAAGACATCTATACCATTATGTCGTCCTGACGATGAACATGGACTGGGATCCGATGAAATAGGTTGCTTTTCAGGGCCCAGGAAGGGTGTTACAACAGATGGGCTGGTATCAGCTCAACCGGGTTTGCAGGGCAAAGAAGAACGGGGCCTTCATGTTGAATGACCTTTAGTTTCTACCCTGCAATTTTGGAGGTCAACCATGGCTATCTCACTCAACGAAATATAGACACTGACTACTAGGGAGTTTGACACCCTTGATGCTCGGTGGGCTTTCAAAGGAGGCCCCGTATGGCGGGTTCATATTTCCAGGTCGGCCCGGATCGATTTTTGAGAGAAGGAGAAGTCTGCGGGATGGTCGCTGTCAGCCGCTCGACTCTTTGGCGCTGGGTGAACATGGGTTCGTTCCCCCCACCAATTCATATTAGTCCTTCGGCTGTTCGGTGGCGGTTGTCTGCAGTCCAAGACTGGATGGATTCCAAGCATGCATAGTAGTTTGTATCACTTCGGCAACAGGATTAAGTAGGACAAGATAAAACAACATGGACGCTAATTCGCATTTAGAATTGGCGCCAACAGGCCAGATCGAGGCGTCTTGGGCCAGGGTGAAATACCCAAATGGAGAACCCTGTCTTGGGCCAAGTTAAGAAATTCAATCTATCGAGGTTCAGCGTTGTCGGCCCAGTGTTGCATCACTTGGCGACGCCGTTCCAGAAGGTCCGAGCGCGCGTAGGCGGCTTCAACCTGATTCTTGATTGTGTGGGCAAGGCACCCCTCAGCGACTTCCCGAGCGACACCGGTGTCACCGCACCAGTCGCGGAAGCTTGAGCGGAAACCGTGGGGAACGGCGTCCAGCTTGTTCGTCCGCATCAACTGCGAAACCGCGGCATCGCTAAGTACCTTGCCCCGTTGTGACAGGAAAATGAGCCCACTACCATCTCAATGCCCGCGCTTCGTCAAGCACTCCCAACGCCCGACCCGACAACGGTACGCGATGTTCCTTCCCAGCCTTCATGCGTTCCGCTGGCACCGTCCACGTTGCCCCTTCAAGGTCGATCTCGGACCACATGGCCCCGCGCACTTCACCGGAACGGCAAGCCGTCAATACCAGAAACTCAAGGGCCAACTTGGTGGCGGGCCATGCGTCCGTGTCCCGGATCGTCTGAAGGGCTCCGGCAACGTCACTATGGGCCAGTGCCCGATGATGCTCCCGGTGCGTCCCATTCTTGGGGAGGGCAGCCCCGATAGCATCTCCAGCCGGGTTGTCATCTCGGTAATTTTGCGCAACGGACCACTTGAAGATCGCACTCAGGCGCAGGCGAACACGTCGGGCAGTCTCTCGCTTGTCGTTCCAGATCGGCAAGACGGCCATAACGTCCGCAGTCGTGATCCGGTCAACCGGCCTGTTACCCAGCCTTGGCATGGCGTAGACATCAAGGGTAGCCTGCCATTGGGCAACAGACTTGTTCCGGCTCCCCTCCTTCCAGTTGGCCGCGTGAAGGGCTATCACCTTGGCCGCGGCCTCTCGGAACGTCGGCGCCGTGCTGGTCGATATCCGAGGGTCCAGCCCTTGGGCCACAGCGCGAGCGTTAGCCATCGCCTTGGTTGCCTCTCCGCCTCCCATGCCTCGAGGTCGCTCATGCGCCAGCCACAGTTGCAAGGCCAAGTCGCACCGGCCCTGGTAGTTGGCCAGCCCGCACCCAGCGCCGTAGCATGCCGAGCCTTTCGTCCACTTGTCGTTCGCGGAGGAACGCTAGTGCCATCGCCACGCTCCCCGTTGTGTTATCCTGTGCCATGTATATCTACCCCGTCCCGGGTCACGTAACACGACGGGCAGCGCATCGGACTGCACCCTTTGGTGTGGTAAGTGCTGTGGTAAAACAGGCATGAATATACCCGATTCGCAGCTAACTGGAATCCGGGCTTCGGCACCATAACCCAACACCTCCCTTAGGAGCACCTCATGGACATCGGCATCTCTATCCCCTCATACATCGATGCTTGGCGCGAAGTCCAAGCCGCCGAGGAAGCCGGCTTTACCCACGCTTGGTTCTTCGACTCCCAACTCATCTACAGCGATGTCTACGCCACCATGGCCCTAGCCGCCCAGAACACTAAGCGCATTCGCCTCGGCACCCTCGTCGCCATCCCCACCAATCGAATAGCACCCGTCACCGCCTCCGCCATCGCCACCATCAACAAACTCGCCCCCGGCCGTGTCACCCTCGCCCTCGGTACCGGCTACACGGGCCGCAACACCATGGGCCTGCCCTCAGTGCCCGTTGACTACTTCCGCCAGTACGCTCAAGACGTCAAGGGCCTGCTGGCCGGCGAGGATGTCCTCTTTCGCGAGGGCAGCCGAGAGCGCTGGATACATCTGATCCATGCCGACCGCGACAGCTTCATCAACATCCATGACCCCATTCCCGTCTTCATGGCGGCCAACGGACGCGGGGCCCTTCGAGCAGCGGGAGAAATCGCCGACGGCTGGGTCACCACCGGCGCAGGCCGGGACCTCAATCCCGACCGTCAGATACTCCTAGAAGCCGCCCAAGCCGCCGGTCGCGCAGACTTCAATCCTTACACCGTCGCCAACACCCCCGGCTGCGTGCTCCACGAGGGCGAGTCCATGACCTCCGACCGCGTGATGGCCCACGTCGCCCCCAACATCGTCATGCGAGTCCACGGCCAGTGGGAAGCAGGTTTCGGGCCGGGCTCAAGTCTGGGGCAACCGGGGACCACCGAGGCAGCCTCAGAATACAATGCCTACATCCGCAGCTACGCCGAAGAGCGTGGGACTCCCTCTGACCGCCTTTACCTCGACGTCCACCGCGGGCACATGGTCTTCATGAAACCCGGCGAGGAGCGCTTCGTCTCCGAACAAGACATCTCGCGCACTCTCACTGGCTCCCCATCCCAGATCATGGAGCGCATGGAAGCCATCGAGGCCACCGGCGTCAATTGCCTCGTCATCCAGACACCCAACGCCGCCGCCGCCCGCGACCTCATCCGTGACTTCCCGCGCGAGGCCCTGCCTGCCCCCTCAGGACAAGGCTAGCCCTCGCCAGCCCCAACCCAGCCGTTCTCGGTGACGTCCACCACCTGCCCTGCAGGCCCGCGGTACCGGCACTCATAATAGAACGCGCCCCCACCCGGCGGCGCGTGCGATGGCAACTCCTCAGCCCCATATTGCGCCAGCTTGGCCTGCGTAGCCTCCAAGTCTTCCACCTGAAACCCGAAGTGGTCGATGCCAGTCGGTGTTACGAACCCATCAGGCAGGTCACCATCCGGCTGCCGCGCCTGCAGCACCGCCAAATTGATCTCACCGTCGCTCAGATAGAATCCGCCCCGTCCCGCAGGACCCGCCAACTCCAACCCGAACACATCCACATAGAACTTGGCCGTCTTCTCCGGCTCAGGCGTGAAGATCGCAATGTGTCTGATTCTGTCCATCACAGGCCTCCCTCAGTTCGAATCCCTCACCAATGCAGAGGGGTCCTCAGCCCACTGGCAGCTTGGCCCCTTGGAACGGCCCCTGCTTGGCCTCAAACGACTTCGAAAACTCCAGCAACTCCTCATTGGAGTCGTCCAGGTTCACGTCAGCGCCGAAACCCTGCTTCACGTTGTACCCCGTCTTGTAGTACAACTCCACGTAGTTGTCTTCAGGGTCGTAGAAGTAGATACTCAGCGATATCCCATGGGTAATCGTGCGCGCGATCCGCACGTTCTCCTTCTGCAACCGGTGGTAGAATTCCCGCAGGTCGTCCACGCTCTTCACCACGAACGACACCTGCCCCACACCCTGCGTCTTCAGCCTCTCCCCCATAGGATGATCGGGCCCCCGCGCCTCGCCCAAATTCAACTCATGGTGCTCATTCTGCGGGTCGGCACTCAGGAAGCAACTCCCACGATCCGGGTCCTCGTCCGTCACCGTCAGCCCAATCACTCGCGTGTAAAAGTCCCTCATCCTCAGAAAGTCGTCGCATATGATCCCCACATGTCCCAGTCCCGTTACTTCCGGCATCGCATTACTCCTCTCAAAGCAGTTTGAACCATTCTAGGCCGCCTACCGCATCCAGTCCACGCCCTACGCCATCACCCAGCCCGTACGCCTTCCGTCACAATCACCCCAGCCTCCACCAGCCTCTCGAACTCACTCCCCAATCCCGCCTCCTCCAGTATCTCCCGCGCATCAGACCCCGGCCTCGACGCCGGGTTACCCGGACGGACCGGTGTCCGTGACAACCGTGGCGCCGGCCCGCATGTCGTGATCAATCCCAACTCCTCGTGCTCCCGCGTCAGGCTCAGCCCATGCGCCTTCACCCACGGGTCCTCCATCAACTCCCGCACATCCGTGACCACCCGTTGCGCACCAACCCCAGCCTCTATCAGCCGTCCGACCCAAGCATCCGCCGCATCCCCCAGAAATCGCTCCTCCAGCGCCTGCTCCAAGGCCGCATCCTGCAATTCCTCAAGCCCCGGCAACCCCAACACGTGACCCATCCTCGCTAGGTCCGACTCTCTCGCCCCAACAAACACCCAAGCATCGCTAGCCTGGTACATCCGGTGCAGCGGCCCGCTCCCCAGCGCCTCCTGTCCCCGCGGCTCGTCCCACTCCTTCCCCTCATACCGCTGCATGTACGGCGACTGCAGCGTCATCGCCGTATACGCCAGCGCTGTATCCACATGCTGCCCCTGCCCCGTCCGCTGCCGGTGCAGCAACGCCAGAGCCACCGCATAAGCCCCCATGTACCCCGTCCCGTAATCATTCACCGGATTCGGCTGCACCGCCGGCGCGCCCTCTCCCCCAAACCGCTCCGCCATCCCGGCCGCCGTCTGCGCAAACTGCTCATGCCCTGGCCTTCCCGCCCATGGCCCCAAGTGCCCGTACGCATTCAGCGAGGCATACACGATGTCCGGCTTCCGCTTCCGCACCTCCTCATACCCCAGTCCCAACTGCTCCAGCTTCCCTGCTCGATAATTCTGCGCCACCACATCAGCCGTCTCCAGCAACCGCCAGAAGACCTCCCGCCCCTCTTCCGACTTCAAGTCCAGCAGGATGCTCCGCTTCCCCCGGTTGATATCGTTATGTCGTGCCACGAACGACCCGCGCACCGGGCTGTCGATCTTGATGACGTCCGCCCCGAATTCCGCCAGCGTCCTCCCTAGAGTCGGCCCCGCTAGGATGATGCACAGGTCCAGTACCCGCACCCCCTCCAGCGCCGCCCTAAGGAACCCCTGCGCCCCCGGCCGATCAATCGATTGCTGACCTGCCGCCCTAGTCCGCGCATCCAACTCCGCCAGCACACTATTCCGGTCCTCGTTCACCGCAGGCGCAGGCCCACGCACCCGTCCCGGCGTCAGCGACATCCGCGCATTCACCCCCGGCTGCAGCATCCGCCCCCGCTCCCGGTCCTCCACCTCCACTACCATCTGCGACTCCCGCGCATGCGGGTGGTCGAACCACTCCTCGCTCGTCCGGCACACCGCCCCCTCGCTACCCGCCTCTGCAATCAAGTCCTCCCACTCCTGCGCCGTCCGCGTCCTGAACAGCTCCCGTATCCACTCCTGCATCTGCGCCACTTCCCCCGAGCTCTCCGGCAGCACCCGCTCCAACTCAATCAGCCCATCGGCATCCCACGACTCAATCCCCGCCCCCTCCACAAACTGCCGGAAGTTCTGGTTCCCCGACCCTCCAAACCGCAACCACTTCCCGTCACTGCATTCAAAGAACCCTCCCCACAACGTCGCAAACGTGGCAGGCTCCGGCCGCGGCTCATGCACCCGCAACCCATGATGCCCAATCGACGGAAACATCGCATCGAACAAAGGCACCTCGATATGCTGTCCCCACCCATCCCGCTCCCGCGCATTCAGCGCCAGCACAACGCTCGCCGCCCCCTGAAAAGCCGCATAAGTCGAAGCAATCGGTATCGCCGTATAGGCCGGCCTGTGAGCCGGGTCCGCAGGTCTGAAAGTAGCCGCCGCCGCAGCCACCACCCCCTCCCAAGCCGGCATCCCCGCCCGCGGGTCGTCCGACGCAAACCCCGGCAGCGAGCAGTAAACCAGCCCCGGGTTTGCCTCCGTCATCTCCCGAGCCCCCAACCCCAGCCTATCCATCACCCCCGGCCGGAAGTTCTCAATCACCACATCCGCCCCCGCCACCAGCCTCCGCGCCACCTCCCGGTCCCCCTCACCCTTCAAATCCAGCGCAATACTCCGCTTCCCCCGGTTCCAAGTCCCATTCGCCGGCGTATCCCACACCGGCCCACCCGGCGGCTCCACCCGAACCACATCCGCCCCCTGGTCCGCCAACAACATCCCCAACAAAGGCCCCGCAATATACTGCCCAAAATCAATCACACGTATGTGTTCAAGCGCACTAGCCATCGTACCTCCCTCCGGTCACACCCGGCCCCTCAGTCCTGCGAATGGCCTGCGAATGGCCTGTGAACGGATTGACCACGCGCAGCCCGTCGTAATCTTGCTCGCTGCTCATATCTTCCGAGTACACAGCATCGCAACCTGCGACACGCGCCGCAGCTAGTATCGCCCCATCCCAGTACGACAGACCGAAGCGGCGGCTGATCGCCACCGCAGCGCGGAACACGTCGAGGGTGACTGCCTGCACCGAGAAGTGGCTAATGCGTTCCACAAACCTCAAGGCGTCATCGCCCGATATGGCTCCTCTCCGGGAGGAACGCGTAGCCTGGTGATAGAACTCTTGGAGCACCTGTACTGATACCGCCAAGTCAGGCTCTTCCAACAGCTCACGGGCGCGACTCCGTTTCTCGCCATCCTCCGGCAGTATGCTCACCGCATAAAGCAGTACGTTGGTATCCACGAAGCGCATCGGACCTACTCTCCCAGCCTGCCTCCATGCGCCCACTCAGCTTCAGACCGTGCTCGGTCGCGATCATACAGTTCTTCCCGTGGCAGGTTGTCCGACATATCCAGTCCCACGCCACGGGCATCGAAATCCGCAAACAGCTCGCGCAGCATCTTGCGCCGGAGTTCAACCGCCGTCTCTCCATTCGTCACGTGCGACGCCGTTCCTTTTGCGCCCTCCGCCACCAAGCTCCTTAAGTAGCCGCGCACCAGAGCCGACACCGAGGTGTCCAACTCCGCCGCCCGTATGCGGGCCATCCGGTGCGTTTCCTCGTCAACGGATACGGTAATGTTTTTCACGTTCGCAGCCTCACGTAAACTGTGCCCCACAGTCTAGGGGAAACACGGCCAACCCGCTACATTCCGGTTCTAGGTCCCATTCGCCAACGCATCCCACACCGGCCCACCCGGCGGCTCCACCCGCACCACCTCCGCCCCCTGGTCCGCCAGCAACATCCCCAACAAAGGCCCCGCAATATACTGCCCAAAATCAATCACTCGTATGTGTTCGAGTGCAGTAGGCATGGGGGCTCCTCCTTAACGTGACTAACTTGGATGCCAACTTTGGCTTGGGACACGCACCTTACGCGATTCCAATATGCTCACCAGATCTTCCACCAAGGATGACCCTCTCGAACGCTACGTCCCAAAAAACTCTCGAGGCTGCTTCTATGTAGGACAGTTCTGCCCCCAGTGCTGGCGTCCTCATCCATCAAGGTGGAGGGAACATCCTCCCAATCGAAACCACGCCTACCGAAGGCATCCCTTTGCTCCCACACGATGACCCTGTCTCCATCAACCATCCAGCCGTTAGGGACCTCTCCTTCAGTCTTGGCCCGGACTGATTCTCGCAATAAATTGCTAAGACGCGCCTTGACCCTGTCATATCGCTTCTCGGCGTACCCCAGCCAAGTGACTTTCTGACACCAGCTAGGTCGTTCCCCGGTGCAGTTCTCGGCTAAGAGCGTGCTCAACACCTCCGAAGACAAAGCCAACCAGTCATTGGGGAGTCGTTCTTCGTCTAAGCGATCCAGGATTTCACTCAAATAACGTCGATACAGATGACCAGTCAGTGTACGCCTCATCTCCTGTATCCGGCCTTGTAGTTCTTGCCGTAGTTGCTCGTTGTGAGGAGGCAAAGCGGTTGTCGTGTATACCATCAGGCTCCGTTTAACTACCTCATCCGGAAAGGATTGCGTCTCCGCTGCATTCATAGAAAGGATAAATCCAGGATACTCCTCAACTCCGGGATGATAGTCGTACTTGATCACGTCCACACCATGGTTGATAAAGGGTCTACGTCCGATGTCGTCAAACACTACAGGCAGACGCTTCCGAGCATGTTGTAAGCCTCTCAGTTGAACTCTCGTAAAGCTACCCTTGTCGACGGTTGGAACATATCCAAACATCGATGTCATCATGGTGTCCACAAGGCTAGTCTTGCCGCAATTAGATTTGCCGAACACGATGGCGAAGGATGGGTAACGAATTACGTCAGTATCTTGCAGTTGGGCGAGTGACCGCAGATCACACATGAATGGGGAAAAGCAGAGCCAAGCACTCAACGTAAAGTAGTCCCGTTGCAGGGAAGCAACACTACCTTCAAATGCGCTATAGTTTTGGAAGTAGTCCAACAATACACGAGCGTCACGGCGAACGCATTCCTCATCCCATTCCAGTGGGAAAGGCTCTCCCGATAACAAGGCAGTACGATTCACCCTATCAATTGAAAAGTATTTGCTATCTGCCTCTTCGGCAGACTTCACCAAACGGATACGGCTTATCTCACGCTTGATTTCTGGCGTAATACGCTGGAGACCGTTCTTGATCGTAGGCACTGTCCCGGACAACTTGGGGCCGAGTACGGCATTTACCTTCTCGATGCGCTCGACCTGGACGAACGCTGGTACATTGCCCTCTTCCGGTTTAGGGGGCTCGATTAGGACAGTGCCAGATATATCCGACAAGATGGGTGTTTCGGTAACTTCAATCTCTCCGAAGTTGACTCGGTCCTCCGGTAGTGGAATCTCGTCGGAGGCCAAATCTCTGATCGTGTCAAACATCAGGTTGTAATGCCCCCAAGCTAAATCGTCGTTATCAAAGCACACTAATGTCTCGGGTTGTCTTCCAGAGAAAGCTCGCTCTGAGAGATTCGCAGACCCAACAATCACCCTAGTACGTCCATCGTTACCGGATAGTAAGTACAGCTTCGCATGGGCGATGGACTTTCGCAGGACTCGGAAATGGGCATCCCCAGAATGTACTTTCTCCAAGATGCGCACGTGCCTGTCGTCTTTCAGTCCCATAATCGCAGCGCGAGTGTCGCCAACCACAATTTTTTGAAAAGCTAGGACGTTTTTGAGCTCCTTTAGAGTTGCTTCGCATCCGAACACGCATTCGAAGGTGTTAAATGAATACTCGTCCAACATTCTGACGATCGCGTTAACGCTTGCTGAATACGTCAACACCCGGAGTTGGTCGTAGCCAGCGAATAAGTCCCAAGCGAAGGGCCTCTCCCCTAAGGCCGTCGCAGATACTACCCTGAGTCCACCGCCGTCGCCTAGGTCAAGTGTCGGTTGAACCGATGGCTCGTCCTCGAAGAGCCTCAATTTCTCCCCCAACTACATGGAATGTGATGACTTAACTCGCACGCCTGAATCGCCTGAGCAAACTACAGCCCATATACAGGACGGTCCCATGGCCAAGAAAAAAGCTGAGGCTGCCTTGCGGCAGCCTCGCGCCCTGCCACCGAAGCGCGCAGGGGGTGCACAACTCAAATCTATCCGTACCAAAGAAACGTGTCAACGCCCCCGTAATACGACGACCAAGGCCGCATCGGGGAACACCTCCCCACATACTCCAGGTTCCTCCTGCAAGCGCCCCATCCCATCGGGCGCCTCTCACAACGCCCGATTCTATATCAGCCCCCCAAGCCACCCATTACCCCTGACAAAACACCCTTGCCCAGCACACAGAACGCATGTACCATGGGGTAGATGCACTCATCAAGAGAAGCCCACGCTCTGGGCAGCCGCCTCTACGACCAGGATTCACAACTGTCCCTGTCGGCAAGGCCTTGCGAAAGAGTCATGGACTTACATCAAAACCTGCAACTACAGACCAAGCCAGGACCTATCTGGCTCCTAGCTATGCCAAAAGCGAAAATTGCACAAATTGCAGACGTTACAGATACAAAAAACTTTCTCCCAGCTATGAAGGCCCTGCAACCTCAGATATGGCGTCTGCAGACCCATAGTCCGCGTCACCTACAAACCCACCACGCGCCTTGCAGACTCCTATGTAGTTCCTTGACCAAGGGCAAGTCCTATTCAGGTAGGCTATCTTTGCCCCTATGCCCCAACCCACTCGAATGCGAGGGTCGCATAACGAACAAAGACCGTACCAAACGGCGCACCCAACGGGCCGTTCACTGCCAGAAGAGCAATCGTATGCTCCGCCCCCGGTACCGCGCTGTCCGTGACCATCACCCTCTGCGGCACGTTGAAACCCTGGACGGCTCCCCGCTCCCGGTTGCACTCGCCGTCCACCCAGATCTCCCCATAGTCGTCGATGCACGTCTCCAGCAGGACTCGCACACCTGCAACCGGATGCCCTTCCACCGTTTCCGGCAGGGTGACCTTGGTCCGGTACCAACCGAAGGTGAACCCACGGGACTGCCTCTGCGTCAGGTCCGTGCACACTTCCCATCCCGAATCATCGTACTCCGGCAGCCGGGCCGGGCTACCCTCGGCCTCCTCCACCAGACCCCCGTTCGGTTCCCCCGGCACATATCCCCGCGCGAATTTCCACTGGCTCTTCGTCGCCGCCCGTCCCGCTTCATCTCCCAACGACAGCGTTGCTCTCGGCATCTTGGACTCCTTATATTTTTGGTGAAATCAAAAGGGCCTCAGAGATTGCCTCTGAGACCCTTCCAGTCCTTGGATCAGCGCAGGTTAGGCCGCAGCTTCCGCTGCCTCCTGCTCCTGCAACTCTCTGTCCGAGTTGCGCAGCCACGACTCGATATAATTCAACTTCGCAGAGACCACGCGCTGGTCGAGATCGGCAGCGATGGTCGGATATCCCGCCCTCTGCAGCATCCGGGGCAGCGCTCCCTCACGGAAGCGGTCGATGGTCCACGCCAGAGGGTCTTCTACCAAGGTGCTGTCCCAGTAGATCCGCTCGTTCCGGCTTCGCGGGCCGTAGTGGTAGTGAGGAGCGGTATAGAAGCAGTCGAAAGCCAGCAACTCAATCTCCTGCCCAGCCACATCGCCCAACACGTGAATCGCCGGCCCGCCACCACCGGTAGTCCGCCGGATTTCCAACCCGAACCGTATATTCCCCGCCTCCACGATCTCCTTCCCACGGCTGTGGGTCACCGTGGCGCGCCGGGTAGCCGCTATATGCCGGGCCGTAGCCTCAGCTTCAGGCAGCGCCTCCATGAGCGCCACCGCGTTCACTCGCGTGGCCACCTGGGGATAGCCCGCCTTGGTCAGCATCGCCGGCAGACGGGTGGCAATCTGCTCGAACGCCCATCCAATCGGGTTCCCAGTCACCACCGGGTCCAGCATCACCTGCGTGTTCTCCCGCGCCGGTGCATAGTGATAGTGGGGTGCAATCTCAAAGCAGTCGAAGCGCAGCAGTTCAGTGTCCTCGCCATCCACCTCGCCTCGAACCTGCAGAGACAGGCCTTGGTCAGGGTTCTGCCCGCCACGTGCTCCCGGTGCCGTACCATGGGCGACACCGCCGTCACGGGAGTAGTACCCAATCGAAAAGCTGACTGTGCCAGCGTCAATTCGGGTCCGTTCCATAGTCATAATTTCGCCTCCTGTGGCCTTTTGGTCAGTCTACTCGCCCCACATTGTATCAGAACTCGGCCCACCTGCACTCTTCACACTCTGATAAGATGGTGCCCGCTAACCCTCACCCATGGAGGTCGCTATGCCTTTTGGTGGTAACGACTGGCTGGCCCTCACCCAGGAACCCACCCTCGAGCCGGATCTACCCATCTGCGATCCCCATCACCACTTTTGGGATTACCGCCTCGAGCGCCTCCCCTACCAGCGCTACCTGCTCCACGAACTCGCCGACGACATCAACAGCGGCCACAACGTCCGCTCCACCGTCTTCGTCGAGGCCCGCTCCATGTACCGCACCACCGGTCCCGAAGAAATGCGCCCAGTCGGAGAGGTGGAATTCGTCCAAGGCCTAGCCGCCGCCAGCGCTTCCAACCTCTACGGCCCCGGCCGCGCCGCTGCCTCCATCGTAGGCCACGCCAATCTCAACCTCGGCGACGGAGTCCGACCCGTTCTCGAAGCCCTCCGAGCCGCCAGCCCCAACCGCTTCCGTGGCATCCGCCACTCCGTCACCTGGGACCCCCACCCCGAAATCGAAAACACCGCAGCCCACAACCGCCAAGGCCAACTCTCCAGCGACAATTTTCGCGGCGGTGCCCGCGTTCTCGCCGACATGGGCCTTTCCCTCGAAGCCTGGCTCTTCTTCCCCCAACTCACCGAGGTCGCCGACTTCGCCAAGGCCGTCCCCAACCTCACCATCATCCTCAACCACATCGGCGGCCTCCTCCGCGTCGGTCCCTACGCCAACCGCGAAGAAGTCATGGACACCTGGCGCAATGGCATCGCTGCCGTCGCCGCCTGCCCCAACGTCAACGTCAAACTCGGCGGCATCGGTATGCCCCGCACCGGCTTCGACTGGCACGCCCGCACCAAGCCCATAGGCTCCGAAGAACTCGCTGAGTCGATGGCACCCTTGATGAATTACTGCATAGAGAAATTCGGCCCCGAACGCGCCATGTTCGAAAGTAATTTCCCAGTCGACAAAGTTTCCTACTCCTACAACATCCTCTACAACGCCTTCAAACGCATGTCCAAGGACTACTCCCCCTCCGAGCGGGCCGCCATGTTCCACGACACTGCGGCCCGCGTCTACCGTGTGGAGGCGTGACTTGAGGAACATCGCTTGGACGGACTACTCTGTACCGCCGTGACAACCGCCCGTTGACAGCGATGACCACCCCCTCTACCCTACGCGCAGGCTGGGGACTGACCCTGGGAGGGCGTCTCGGCCTTTCTTTTTCAGATACAGACCATGACAATCCACATCCTGGGCTAGGGCGAGGCCACAGTTACAAGACAGGCTCAAAGAGCAGCGAGCGCGGGCGTCCGGCTCTAACTCCGCTTTCGAAGGTGATGACATGCAAAACACACCCAGAACGATTCCCCAAGAGACTGACCTTCTGATAATCGGCGCAGGCACCGGAGGGGCAACTCTAGCCGGGATCGTGGCCCGCGATACCGGCCACCGCGTCACGTTAGTGGAGGCTGGCCCAGACTATGGCCCGCCAGACCGCTCCGTATGGCCTGCCGATCTACTAGACCCCCGCCCAGGTGCCACCAGCCACGACTGGGTATACGAAGGTATTGCCCATAGCGCCCAACCGGAACCCATCAACTATTGGCGCGCACGGGTCATCGGAGGCTGCTCATCCCACAACTATTGCAACGCCTCTGTGGGCCACCGCTGCGACTACGACGGATGGGCCAATATGGGCAACCCCGACTGGAACTGGGACTCCGTAGCCCCCGCCTTCGCCCGCGCTCAGGAAGCAATGCGCGTCCATACCCCCAGCGTCGAGGAGCTCACCCCCTACCACGTCGCCTACCTCGATGGCGCAGCAGAAGTGGGCATACCCAGAGTCTCCGAGTTCAATAACCCAGACGAGGAGAGAGGCGTCTCCCCTTTCCCCGTGAACGTCTCCGACGGCATGCGCTGGAACAGCGCCTTCGCCTACCTCGATCCTGTACGCCACAAGTCCAACCTGAACATCGTCGACAACGCCTTGGTTGAACGCATTGTCTTGGAAGGCGAAAAAGCAACCGCCGTACAAGTATTCGCCGACGGCCAACACCACACCATCCGGGCCCGCCGGATCGTAGTTGCGGGCGGGGCCTACTGCTCCCCAGCGATACTCATGCGATCCGGCATCGGCGACCCTGACCAACTCCGGCGCATCGGCATCGATCCACTCCACAGCCTTCCCGGCGTCGGCCAAAACCTCACCGACCATCCCCTGCTACTCCTGCTGTTCAACCCCACTGACAAGCTCGAAAAGCAGATGGCCCAGCTGGGCGGCACCGCCCGCCGCTCCGAGGTCCGCACCATGGCTAAGATCCCCAGTCCCCATTGCAGCGAAGGCTTCGACCTCGACCTGATTTCGCGGACCCTCCACTGGCCCGAGACAGACGAGATGCAGTACGGCATAGTCATCACGATGGTCGCTCCCCGCTCTCGGGGACGTCTCACCCTGACTTCTGCCGACCCCGAAGCCAAGCCCATCATCGACATCGGCTACCTCACTGACGCTGCAGAGAACGACCTGAACGCAGTTATCGACGGCGTAGAAATTTCTCGCACCATCGGCGCCACCATCGCCCGAGCCGGCCTCATAGACGGGGAGAAAGATCCCGGCGCAGCAGTTTCCTCCAGGCAAGGCGTCGGCCAGTGGGTTCAAAGCACGGTCAACTCCTTCGCCCACCCTTCCTGCACCTGTCGTATGGGACCCACGAACGACAGCGGTGCCGTAGTCGACCACAACGGTAAAGTTCACGGTGTCGACGGCCTCTACGTCTGCGACGCCTCCGTCTTCCCCGTGGTCATGCGCGCCCCCACCAATCTCCCCACTGCCATGGTCGCGGAACATCTGGCGGCCCGCATCGGAGACATTCGCTAGGAGGTCCAACCACACACCCATGACCCTCAACGGCTGCACAACTACGCGAATCTTCTGCCGCCCCAACTGCCCACCCGGCAGACGCACCAAGCCCACCAACAGGGTGATCTTCGCATCAGAAGAGGAAGCGGCGACCGCGGGCTACCGTCCCTGCCGCGTGTGTTTGCCAACAGACGGGCCTCCAGGACCTTGGAAGCCCAGGGACCGAGTTCGCTAGTCGACCACAGGCATGGAGACGGTAACGGTGGGGACGGGGAAGCGGGTGCGGTGTCCCTTGCCTGTCAGGTCTTCCCACAGCCGCAGATCCTCTGCGCCGAAACTATGGATGGAGCCGTCGGCCAACTGGATATCAATCTGTCCGGTGAGGATTGTGAGCCACCGACGCTGCGGGGCAGGGTGGAAGTCCGAGAACTCGCCGGCCTGGGTTATTTGGAGGGAGCACCCCGAGACTTTTTTCAAAGACTCCAGCTTGGGGTCATCGGGTTCAAGGGACTCGATGTAGCTCTGCCCGTCGTCCCCTGTATACATCCTGTAGATTCCCACTCGACCCCTCCTGATGACTGGTTAACAAGGCTTCGGTCCCGAAATTTCTAGCTCAGGTGTGGCGCCACCTGGTCACCCAGCAAACGTATGGAGTTCAACACACATTCCGGAGGCAATTGCAAGCCGGTGCTTACCTCTGCTATGACCATCGACAAGCCCAAGTCTTCCTTTAGCTGTTGCAGTCTCTCCACCACCACATCAGGGGTGCCAAAGGCTACCTTCTCCCGGAGAACCTCTTCGTAGCTAATTTCCGCCAGCCTGTTGGCCCGTTGGGAGCGTTCGTCATTGAGTTCTCGACCTTGCGCTCCACTCTGGACCACCATCCGTCCCAAGTTGCGGAAGAAGGACATCACGCCTTCTTCTGGTTCTGAGAGTGCTTCGTCCATGGTGTCGGCGACATACACCGGTATCCGCAAGGCAAGGTCCGGCTCACCCGGCTGTCCTGCGTCACGCCATGCCTTTTTGTAGTCAGACACCGATTGCTGCAGGTCTTCGATACTGACCGTGCGCAAACTCAGGAAGATAGGCAGACCCATGCGTCCCACCAACGGGTAGGTCTCGTTCGAGCCTGCTGCCATGCGTATAGGAGGGTAGGGCAGCTGGTAGGGCTTGGGGGCTACTGCCACATTATGGTAGCTGTAAAACTCCCCCTCGTAACTGAAGGTGTCTTCCGTCCACGCCTTACGGAGGATGTCCAGACACTCGTAGAAACGTCCTTGGCTTTCGGCATAAGGTATGTTGTAACCAACGTAAGAGCGGGCCAAGCCACTGCGCCCGATGCCGAAGTCAAAGCGTCCTTGGCTGATGTGGTCCAGGGTCGCCACCTCTTCCGCAAGACGGACCGGATTGGTCAGAGGCAGGACCTGAACAGCAGTGCCCATGCGCAGTTGTTTGGTCCGGGCAGCTATGGCACTGGCCACCACCAAGGGAGAAGCCAACACCGAACGGTCACCAGCAAAGTGCATCTCAGCCAGCCAGACCGAGTGGAGGCCGACATCTTCTGCCAAGTCAATCTCCGAAAAGGCCTGGTCAAACGCAGCGGCCTGCGTCATGTCTTGGTTACGGTCAAAGGTTAGGAACAGACCCACATCCATTGTTTACCTTCTTTCGGCCCGATGGCCATACCCGTGGGAGCCATTCCCAACCTCCCGCGTTCGAGGCGGAAGGTTGGGAATGAGGAGGATGGTAGACGCCCCCCTAGAAGCCTACTTGATTGAATGCCAGAGGTTCGTTGTTAGGGCTGAGGTTGTCCCGGTCTACAACCACGCCGTCCTTGATGACCATAGTCACATGCCTGCCAGCCTTCAGCACGCTGATGTCGGTGATGGGGTCCGCATCCAGCAGGATTATGTCGGCCAAGCGGCCCTCCTCAATGGTGCCCACCTGGTTTTCCAGCCCCACTACAAAGGCATTCTCCTTGGTGATGGACTGGATGGCCTCCATCGGAGTGTAGCGACCTTCCTTCACTAGTATCTCCGGCTCATTAGCGTGGAGTTCGCCATAGGGCATGCTGGGTGCATTGCCGGTGTCTGTGCCGCAGAGGACCTTGATACCCAACTCGCGGCTGCGCTCCATGACGAACCCCTGCGCCTCGATATGATGCCTGACCAAGTCAAGCTCCGTTTCTGAGCGTCCGGATGCCACGCCCAACTCCAAGGCACGCCGCAGCGAAGTGCAGGTGGGAACGATCCGGCAACCCGCCTCGGCCACCGCGTCAAGGTCGGCCTCAGTGGCGAGGTCGGCATGCAATATCCAGTCCATTCCGGCTTGGGCAGCGTCGCGGGTGGACCCGGAGCCACGGGAGTGGATCGTGACGGGTGTATTGCGTCGATGAGCCTCGCCCACCACGGCTTCCAGCTCGCGCTTGGAAATGGTCTGGGTCTCTCCGAACTGGCTATCGGCCAGCTTTATGAAGTTGACGCCGTGCTTGCACTCGCGCCGCACCTCAGTAATCATCTCGTCCACGCTGTTGCACAGCTTGGACAGCACATGCTCAGGGCTACCCGCCCAAGAAGGTTCGTTGTCCAGAATGCTGCCATAGGTGGAGATAAAGCGCCCAGCGCAGTTGATGCGCGGACCCTGTATGAGACCTGAACTCACCGCATCGCGCAACGCTATGTCGATGAACCAGGTGCCTCCCGGAGAGGCGACGCTGGTGACTCCAGAGGACAGTATGCGTCCCAAATTCCGTGCAGCCCGCAGGGTGCTGAATTCGGGGCTGGTTGTGCCCTTGGCCGTGGGTACGCCCACCATGGGGGGGTTGCCGAAGGAAAGGTGGCAGTGGGCGTCGATGAGTCCGGGCATTATCCAACGCCCAGTGGCATCGATGACGTTTACCTCCCCGTCCTCCAGGTTTACGTCAGGAGGCAGACCGCCCACACTACGTATGCGGTTGCCCTCAATGACCACAGCCTCGTTGGGCACGGGAGGATTCCCCGCTGCGTCAATCAGTGTGCCGTTGCGGATAACCGTGGTGGTTCCGTTGATGGCCATTGTGTCCTCCTACTCTACGGGAGCAGTTGTGCGTACGGAACGTACGACTATGAATAGCGTTCCGGCGGGCGTCCCGATGTTCCGCATAAGCTAGCACTAGAGGGCAGGTGGGTCAATGCACTGTGTCTACGTGTAGTATCATGCGAAGCGCTCAAACGATGCTCCCCAAACTGGCGACATCTGAACGGCACCCAGTCAAGGAGGCAATCATGACCCAGCCGCAGCAACCCCAGAGCCTCTACGACCGCAGCGTCGTCATCGACGCCCTCAACATCAGCAACTGGAACAGCCCAAGCGTGTACGACAGCCTGCACAATGGCGGAGTCACCGCTATCAACGCCACCATCGCTGTGTGGGAAAACTACCGCGAATGCATGGACAACTTGGTTGGCTGGATGCATCGCTTCGAGCGCGACGACCGCTTGCTCCAAGCCAAGTCAGTCCGCGACATACTCAGTGCCAAGGAGGAGGGGAAGGTCGGCGTTGTGCTCGGATGGCAGAACGCCTCGCCCATCGAGAACGACCTCAACCGTCTCGCCATGTTCTATGCCCTTGGAGTGCGTGTCATCCAGTTGACCTACAACGAACGGAACCTGCTGGGGAACGGCTGTTACGAGCGCAGCGACGATGGTCTCAGCAACTTCGGTGTCGACGCCGTCAAGGAGATTAACCGGCTAGGGATTCTCATCGACCTCTCTCATGTTGGCGATCGGACTACACTGGAAGCTGCCGATCTCTCGGAACATCCTGTCGCTGCCACCCATGCCAACGCACGCGGCTTCTTCGGTCATGTGCGAAACAAGACCGATGACGCCCTCAAGCTCATCGCCGAAAAGGGGGGCGTCATCGGGGCAAATGCGTTCCCGCCTTTCATGCCCAACGGGTTCCAGTCGACTTTGGACGACTATATCGACGCCATCGACGACTTGGTGGAGCGGGTTGGCATAGATCATGTGGGTATAGGCACAGACTTCACGCAAGACCAGCCCAAGGCCTTCTTCGACTGGCTCTTCTCCCAGCAGGGCACCAAGCTCCAAAACAGGCCTGTGCGGTACCCCGATCCCCTGATCCACCCCGAGGGGATAGAGACGCCCGACAAGTTTTCCAACATCGCGGTCCGCCTCTCCCAACGGGGCTACGGCAACGACGACATCACCAAGGTGCTGGGCGGCAACTGGCTACGGCTCTTCAGCCAGGTGTGGGGAGGTTAGACTCCTGCAACGCGCTCAATGGGCCGATTTCAGGCCTCGCGCTCAATTCCACCACCACCTCATGCATCCGGCCATCGGACAACACCTCCAGAGTCACCTCATCGCCCGGCCTATTGAGCTCCACCATGTGACTTATGAGGTCATCGATGCCTTCCACGGGCGCATCATCGATGGCCGTAATGATGTCGCCATCCACGGGGTAAGTCACACCATCCACTTCCCGGGTATCCTTGGCCTCCGTCAACCCAGCCTTGTCCGCCGGGCCGTTTGGGACGATGCCAACCAGCAATACCCCTCGAGTCTCCGGAGGCAGACCGTTGACTTCCGCTAAGGTATTTCGCACCGTGGTCCCACTTATTCCCAAATAGGCGTAGGTGTAATCACCTTCTTCGATGAGTACCGGGATGATACGCTTCGCAGTGTTGATTGGCACGGAGAACCCCACGCCGGAACTGCTGCCCGTGCGGCTGAGTATCTGGGCATTGATCCCAATGACGTTGGCATACCGGTCCAGCAACGGGCCACCGGAGTTGCCTGGGTTGATGGGCGTATCGGTCTGGATTACGTTGGGGTTGCTGAACTGGCTCGTCCCAGCAGGAATCACCCGCCCCAACGCACTGACGATCCCCCCTGTCATGCTAAACTCCTGGCCAAAGGGGCTGCCCACGGCGAAGGCCAGTTGCCCCACGCGAAGCTGGTCGCTGTCGCCCTGATGCACCGGCTTCAGGCCACCGTCTGGCGGGTCCACTTTCAATACTGCCAAGTCTGAGTCCGGGTCACTGCCCAGCACCTTCGCAGGCAGCTCCATGCCATCTGCAAACACCACCAGCACCTTTTCAGCGTCCTCTATGACATGGTGGTTCGTCACGATGTGCCCCTCGGCGCTCCAGACGAACCCTGACCCTTCTGAAGGTACCGGCCTCAACTCACCTCCGACAAATCCTCCCGTACGTACGTTGGTCCTCACCTGCACTTGCACCACCGAGGGCAGGATGGACTCGTAGATGCCGACTAGCACTTCCTCGTATGCGGAGAGCGACAGATGTGGGTCGATCACCAGCCCCGGAGGCAGCGCCGCTATCAAGGAGGGTTCAGGGGTTGCAGCAGCGGTGGTTTGCACGGCCTCCGGCGTCGCAAAGATAGGGGGAGGCGTGCCCGGAACTTGAGTGGCCATGGGCGTTGAAGGTACCGGGGTTACTGATGCGCTCGTTTCTTTGGGCGGAACCGAGCTGTCGGACGCGATAGTTGACGAGGGTGTGGATTCAGTGCCAGGCTGGGGCGTCCTTGCTTCATCCTGAGAAAGGTCTCTTCCGCATGCTAGCAGCACCAAGGCAAGCGCCAAGAGCATGAGGAACGCAAGGTAACCAGAGGGCCTCATCTTCGCTCGAGTCATTTGCCTCACCATCTTCTGCATCAATTATATCTAACAGATTCCAAGCATCTGCCAAGCTTGGCGGTATTCGCTATTACCACTGGCTGCGATACAGCAGGGAGGCTCTATCGATGGGGCCTCCCTGTGCTGTTTGCGGGCAGGCCCTTACGTGGAGGTCGAATCAGTACTCGACTCAGATGAGTCAGAGGAATCCTTGTCCCAGCGTCCCCTGCTGCGGAACCCATGATGCCCTCCGAAGCCCTTGCCCCAAGACCGGTCAAGGCCCTCTGGCCGGTCATCCAGCCATTCCTGGTAGTCGTCCGCCTGCTCTTGAGTGATTTTTCCCGACTCTACCATCTTGTCCAGCCAAGCCTCCACACGCTCGTCGTGCATCTCTTGGCGGGCCTGCTCCATGGCGTCAGCTACGGTGTCTTCTTCCAAACCCAGTATCTCCGCCACCCGGGCAGCGAACCCCTTACTGCTTCCCTCGCTGATGCCGCCTCCGCTGCTGTCACCGTCGCCAGTCCCCTCAGCAAGAACGACTCCTCCGACCAATGCAACGGCCAAGGCCAGCACCGCCACCGGGATAATCAACCAGCGTTTCCGCATCCACCAACCTCCTGACGCTCCGGTCTACCCGGAGGGAATGACTCCAGCTTACAACCAAAAAATGAAGAACCTATGAAGACACCTGGAAGTATCAATCAAGGTCGGTGGAACCAAACCGCGTCCTCTTACGTCGGTAATGTAAGTCGAAGAGATCCGTAGGCTCTGTCTCCCCATCATGCTTGGGACGGCGCCAACTGAGTCTCGATTCGGCCTATTGCATTAGCGCCAATCCAGGCCCGTTGGGACCTGACCAGAACCGCCACGCGTATCGCGGTTGGGTTCTGTGATGGAATCGCAGCTAATTCCCTTGCTGCATTCTCCCTGGGCCATATAGGATTATGTAATGCGGAATGCCTAGGTGCGACGCCGAGTTTCTCGCCTTGACGAGAGATTCGATATCCGTTGCGCCGAACAACAATAGCTCTAACACCATGGGAGACGAAAGTGGGGCTCTGTTCGGGCTGACGTGGTGGGGAGGGAGAAAGAATTGAGGAGCGCCGGACTCATCACAGTCACACTTATTGCCGTTTTGGCAATTAGCCTGCTTGCGGCCTGTGGGGGCGACGATGCCACTTCCACGCTGGAAGCAACGCCGACTAGCGCCCCAGTAAGCACGCCCGTGCCAACCAGCACTCCCATTGCCGAACCCACACAAGCCAGCACACCTAGACCAACACCTACACCCACAGTAGCAAGCACACCGACCCCTCGACCCGCTGCCACTCCTAGCCCTACTCCCACCCCGGAGCCGGTGGTACTGGGTGTCGACGAATTTCTCCTCCAGTGCGCGCAGGAGAGCCTCGCCTTTGCCAGACCTTTCGCAGCAATGGACGACTTGACCCAGTTGGGCCCCGGAGATGACCTGCGATGGGGTCAGCTTGCTCAACTCTTCAACGAGGTGGTCTTGGCTTACCAACGGATGACTCCTCCGGAGGAGCTTGAGGCGTACCATGCCGCCTGGATTGGCAGCGCGAAGGCACTCCGTGACTTCGCAGAGGCCCGTCCTAGCGAAGGCTCCTTCTTGGGTGACATCATCAGATTAATGTTCGAGGGCCTCATGGAGAGATCCTTCGAAATCGCCCTGGACCCAAGCAAGAGTGACGAGGAGAAGCAGGAACTCCTGGAGGCAATGGCACAGGAAGTCTTCGGAGAGTTCTTCGGTCCCGACTTTGTTACAGCGGGTGAAGCCCACGACGCAGCAAGAGAGGCGCTACCGCCTGAAACGCTTGCCTTGCTGGAACAGTCCGATTGTTACTTCGGAGTCAGTCCTGTAACAGCGATGGAAAGCGAGATAGGTCTGGGTCCCGACCCAAGCTTTGAAGATGACCATGCCGACGATCGCGGAAACGCTACATCCATAGAGGTGGGCGAGCCTGTCGAGGGCATGGTCGACTATGAGAGCGACTTCGATTTCTTCCAGTTCAGAGCCCAGCAGGACACCGTTTACAGGATAGGCGTCGAACTTGGGATAGAAGCCGGCTGGACCGTTGCCCTTTATGACACGGCAGGGCAGCAACATGACTTGGCCCAATCCGCCCCCATATTCTGGGAAGCGCCTGCCTCAGACAACTTCTACGTGGAGTTCAATGCTTGGACAGGAGAGGTAAGCCCTTACGTCCTGACTGTTTCCCTCGCTACCGACGACCATGGCAATTCTCTGGCAACTCCTACCCGTATCGAGGTTGGCGACTCCGTTGAAGGGACAATGGACTACAACACCGACCTCGACTATTTCTTGTTCCCAGCGGAGGAGGGCCAGTCCTACACCATCACAGTGGAGCAGGGAACCCTGCCTCAAGAACCTCCGTTAACCCTGTACTCCATCGATCGGCTGCTGCAAACCTATGGAACTTCACCTCTAGAGTGGGAAGCTCCCAGTTCAGGGGACTACTATCTTGAGGCAGCAGCCTTTGGGGACACTGGCACATACTCTCTGAGCGTGACTAGCTCCAACTAAAGTCGGTTGGTAGACACCAATACCACACACGCAGGCTCACAACGTCCTCGGTCGCAGCTCGGCAGATCCTCGCGGGTCACCGCCGAGTCGCGACTTGGAGGCCCTATGGTTCTGCTAGCGTCGATGATTCCCATCTGCTCTGGAGGAGCACCGCAAGCAAGGGGACAACTCAAGGTCCAACTATGGTATTGTGCCCTAGGCATTTCCATGCAAAGAGGTCCCGGAGGCAGTCCTGACCACACCACCAGCCCGCAACCCGCGCTACGAGCCTCACGAGCACCCATCCATCAAGGCCTCGGTGGGGTTCGGTGCTCAATTCAGCCTTATCGCCTCAGCCACCCTGTTGGTGACTCCCGTGATAGTGGCTCGGGAATCAGGTATGGACGAGTCCTACCTGATTTGGATGGTCTTCGCTTCCTTGGTTGTAGTGGGTGTGTCAACGCTGCTGCAGGTGCATCGCATCGGGCCCATCGGCGGTGGCGCGGTACTGCCCATGTTCACCGCCGCCTTCTCCATTCCTTTCTGCATCACCGCCGTAGAAGATGGCGGGCCAGCCCTGCTGACAACACTGGTGCTGGTCTCGGCAGTAGTGCAATTGATCATCTCAAAGTGGTTGGTCATCTTGCGACGCATCGTTACGCCCATCGTGGGCGGTACCGTAATGATGATACTCTCCATCACTCTCGCCTCGGTGGTCTTTGCCCTCTTGGACCGAGCATCCGAGGTGGATCCCACAGCAGCGCCCCTCACCGCCTTGGCAACATTGGTCGTGGTCGCAGCCCTTACTCTGCGAGGCTCGGCCATCTGGCGCTTGTGGGGTCCCCTCATCGGCATCGTCATTGGGTGCGCCGTGGCCGCTGGATTCGGCATCTACGACGTAGACAGACTGCTTGATGCACCATGGATTGGCCTCCCGGAAGGCGCGCCTGGCCTGTCTTTCGACTTCGGTATCTCCTTCTGGACGCTGCTTCCGGCCTTCCTATTCCTCGGCGTAATAGTCAGCATCCAAGCCAATGGAGAGGCCATTTCTGCACAACGGGTCTCATGGCGCGACAACCGCGCAGTGGACTTCCGGCAGGTGCAGGGGACCCTAGCGGGCACTGGCATATGCAACGTCTTCGCGGCACTCGCAGGCGCGGTGCCCAACGCCATCAACCCAGCCATCGTGGCTTTCACCCAGACCACTGGCGTTGCTTCACGGCGCATAGGCTATTGCATTGGCCTCATATTCATCTCGGTTGCGTTCCTGCCCAAAGTATCCGCATTGCTCAGCACCTTGCCCGGCCCTGTTATGACCGGCTACCTCATCATGGTGACGGGCAACCTCTTCGCCGAGGGCGCGCGCACCGTAATCCAGGCGGAGCAGAACCGGCAGAAGGTCGTAGTGGCAGGGGTGTGCTTCTGGATAGGAGCGGCCTTCCAGTTCGGCCTCTTCAATCTCCCCGACGTGCATCCCGTGCTGGGCGCCATGCTGAAGAGCGGAATAACCACCGGCGGTCTCGCAGCTATCGTGATGATTCTGTATCTCGAGTTCACCAATCCCCGCCGCATGAGATTCGAATCCAGGTTGGATGTCGAGGCCCTGCCAGAACTCAACGAGTTCATAGCAAGGTTCTCCCAACGCCGGGGCTGGAGCAGCGCCATGAAGGAGCGTCTTAGCGCAGTGGCCGAGGAAACCCTCCTCACCTTAGCCCCGCCTGATTTCCTAGGGCTGGATGGAGACGACGATGGAGAAGAACTATCGCCTCCCAAGGAGGAACGACGCCTTATTGTCATCGCTGCCAGCGAAGGTCCGGTCGCCGACCTCGAGTTCATCGGTGGAGGCAACGACGCGAACGTTGAGGACCGGCTGCGACAACTACAGCAGCACGATTCTGAGACGCCTGTAGAGCAGGAACTATCCCTCAAGCTGCTGCGCAGCTACGCCTCGTCCGTTAAGCACCAGCAGTTCCATGACACCGACATCATCACCGTGCGCGTGACCCCGCCCGACGCGTAGTTAACCCCTGCCCGCCAAGGAGCCGTCTCCGCGAGCGTTGCTTGGATAGTCGCTCTCCAGACGGCGGAGGCAGGATGGGAGTCGTATATCCAGCATCCTGGGCGACGCGCCGTCCGCTATATGGCACCATTGGGATAGCCCTTAGAAACACTGAGCAGGGGAAAGGGCTTCCCTGCTCAGTGTCAAACCTGATCACTCGCGACCGAAACCGCACCTAGTCGTCGTCAAACTCCTCCGGCATCAGCACGAATTCGGGGTAGGACTCCATGCCCAATTCTCCTGCGTCCTGTCCCAAGCGCTCTACCTGCGGGGCTACGCGCGCTCCCAACACCTTGTCGATCGCAAGCCACAGGCCAAAGGAGACCGTGAACACAAACGCCCCAATCGCGAGTATACCAATCAACTGCACATGGAATGTGGCGCCACCAGCAATACAAACCGCTATGGTTCCCCATACGCCAGCAAAAAGGTGGGCAGGGACAGCCCCAACCACATCGTCCACCCTGACCTTCTCCAACAGCTTTAGAGCAGCGACGCATATCACCCCGCCAACGGCTCCAATGACCACCGCCCAGTAGTGATCCACAATGTCGGGCGCAGCAGTGATGGACACCAGACCCGCTATCGCCCCATTCAAACCGGCAAACAGGTCAATGCGACCCATTATCGGGCGTGACACGGCAAGTGCCGCCATCACACCCGCTGCCGCCGCTAGGTTGGTGTTAACCAAAACGATGCTCATGGCCACTGCGTCGGCAGCGCTTCCCAAGGCCAGTTGGGAACCGCCATTGAAACCAAACCAGCCGAGCCACAGAATGAACACACCCAGGGTTACCACCAAGATGTTGGAAGGGGGCGTGGCTCGCGCTGAGCCATCCCGACGGAACTTCCCCAGTCTAGGCCCAACCACTAGGATTCCTGCCAAGGCTGCCCATCCACCAGTACTGTGTACGATGGTGGAACCAGCAAAGTCGCTAAACCCCATCTCGCTAAGCCATCCCCCACCCCAAGTCCAAGCCCCCACAATAGGATAGATGATTGCCGTCAGGACCAGCACAAAGAGGAAGAAGGACCACATCCTGACCCGTTCCGCCATAGCGCCGGACACGATTGAAGCTGCCGTAGCCACAAACACCATTTGGAAGAACCAGTCCGACATCGTCGAATAACCCGAATCCACCACGTGTGCTAGCGCGTTTTCATCACCGTCGAGCAGGGCTACCTCGGTCGCTGACGATACGTAAAGGCCCGCAACTGAGCCTATGACTCCCGCATATTTGTCTACATCCACATACATCAAGTTGTAGCCGAGGAAATAGAAGGCCAGACCAGCAATGGAGTAGAGACCGATGTTCTTCAGGCAGATCATGGCGGCGTTCTTGGTGCGAACAGAGCCGGACTCCAGCATGGTGAACCCAGCGCACATCCACATGATCAAGGCGCCCCACACCAAGAACATGAAGGTGTTGAGGACGAAGTTGGTCTCTCCATCCACTCCTTGGGCACGGACCAAGCTGGGATTGACCAAGAAGAAGGCAAGGAGCCCAATACAGGCTGCGGCGACAATGACGGCGGGGCGATGGTAAGAAAGGAAGCGCACTAGTGTCATTAAGCCGAGTCCTCCCACCTGTAGAGTGTAGGTCTGTTGGCTGTGAAGTGAGACCCGAAGCGTGACATTGATACTTGGTATTGGCTTTGGATATGCATGTTGTATCGGCTGCCGATGCAGCCCCGAATATCTAAGCAACAAATACGCTCACTGTCAACGAGGCGAACACGGTCATATTATAGGTCGGAGTTCGCACCCAAACCGTCATCACCACGAGTAGGCTTGACCGCAAGGTCTAAGAGGTTGCACTCAGGACGACAGCGGGTATCTGCGTCGCTCCAATGTAGGCCCGGCTACCAGGCTCATCAGCCCCGGAGTCGCTAGTTCCCTAGTCAGAAACAGCGGTCCCATAAGAGTAGTCTCTGAAGCGCCTCGGATAGAACACAGTGGCCAGTGCTGCAACTCCAAAGACCATATGGACCACGTTCTCCCACAGTCCCACGGAGAACATACCCAAGTCCCCGGTCCCGCCTCCTGCCACTATGAAGCCGGCTATACCAACACCGGCTATCAACATGCCTTCGACTCCGAGCAGGGCACGTTTCCAGCTGGAGGTCCATACTTCTCCCGCTAGCAGGGCAATCAAGCCAAGCGCCAGATAGGAGATATTCTGGCCGATGTCAAGGTGATAAAGATCGTCAGCATCGGTGCCCAAGAAGAAGCCTGCCACTCCCACCGCAGTCATCAGCGTGCCAAGAACCATAAGGTACCGGCGATTCGTGAGTCCCTTGGAATACTCTCTCCACACCGGCCCATATTGGACTTTGACCATGGCAGCCTCCCCACGGACAAATCTGTCGTTGAACGTACCCGTCCCATACCCACGTGTCAAGCCGAAATACCGTTGACGCCTAACCAGCCCCTTGATAGACTAAAATTCCTTGGGCGGTTAGCTCAGCTGGTTAGAGTGCCGCCTTGACATGGCGGAGGTCGGAGGTTCGAGTCCTCCACCGCCCACTCTTCGACTGTACATCCCAGCTGAGGGCGCCGAATGTTCCCGGATCGCCTCTTGCTTCACTCCTATGTCACTCTTCGAAGCCAGTGACCGGATTTGGGCCATACGATCACAACCCATCAAGTTGGGTGGGCTCGCTACGGTGGTATAATCCCGCGAATTGAACTTGAGGTGTGACATGCCCATGGACCCACAGGCCTCAACCGTCATTCAACGACGAGATTCCTCCACCGGGCCTCTCATGGGTCCGGATGCCTCTCTTGCAGAGAGGAGGGACCGCTTCAATCAGACGTGGCGGGAGGCCGGGCCCGAAGTGGATAGGGTCGAGGACCGGCTACTGCCGGGGCCACGGGGGGGACATACCAGTGCGCATCTATACCCCCCCGGGCGATGGCCCATTTCCCATTGTCATGTTGCTCCATGGCGGTGGGTTCGTCTTCGGCAACATTGATTCCTATGACGGGAACGCGCGGCGCATCTGCGTGGGCGCGGGTTGCATGGTCGTGAACGTGGAATACCGGGTCGCGCCAGAGAATAAGTTCCCTGCTGCTCCCGATGATTGCTATGCCGCAACCGTGTGGGTGGCAGAGAATGCGGAGAGCCTCAGCGGGGATGCCAACAGAATCGCCGTATGTGGTGACAGCGCTGGAGGCAATCTCTCCACAGTGGTATGCATGATGGCGCGAGACAAAAGTGGACCGGCTATCCGCCTCCAAGTGTTGCGCTGCCCCGTGACCCATAGGAATTTCGAGCCCCTGACGGTCGACCCTGAAATTACCCCAAGGAGCGGCAGGAACTGGTGGTGGACCCAGTATCTTGCCGATGAGGCTGATGCCAAGAATCCCTACGCCTGCCCTATGGTATCTACGGACCTGACTGGTCTGCCTTCGGCCCTCATCATCACCGCCGAATATGACGAGCTTCGCGATGAAGGGGAGGCGTATGCCGAGATGCTCGCGCAGGCCGGAGTGCACACGACCTGCGTGCGGTGTCGCGCTTGTCAACGCCCGCCAGCAATAGAAGAGCCAGTTAGTGACCCGTGGGCCAAGACGATGGCGGGGCCTTCCCCATGGCTTTCCTAATATATCTCTGTCCCATTGACTTTGGCATCCGGCATGCCGGTCTCCCTTCTGTGAGCCCCAGGCTAGGGGGCGGTCTCTAACGATGGGCTGGCCATGTACTGTTCAAACGCACGTCGGCCGCTCTCCAAGAGCAGCGCCCGGTCTTCCTCCAGCGTGGGCGCGGGAGGCACACGCCATACAGAATTGTTTGCATATGTAGTGATGATCTCACCCGGTGTGCGGACCACCCCCTTGGGGTCCCGTCCCTCCTGCACCGCCCGGATACCATCTCGCACCAAGCCCCGCAGCATGATCACGCCCCTGTCTGTAGTACCCAACCGCTCCATGGCATGTACTGCTATCGGCCGTTGCGTCACTTGCGCGTCCCAGTCTCCAGGGGACCGCTGGCGTTCTTCATAGGGCCTGTCCCCATCTTGGCCAAAGGACGGTCCCGGCGGCGAGGCTCCTTCCCGCTGCCGCCGCAGCACGATAGTGACGCAGTTCGTGTCATCTATGGGTACCAGCCAGAAGGTATTGGTAGCACGATAGAACCCATGCTCCCTGTTTCCCTCCTCGGCATTGGTTGCGATCTGGTGGAGGGTAGGGGAGATATAGTCGGTCATTCGCACAAACACGTTGTCTCCCACGCGACGGCAGTGGATGTAGATCATCCCGACAGGAGTCTCCACCCAGTCCAAAGTGCCCAGCTCCTTGTGGGCCTCGCTGAACCCATGCCCCATCTCGATGGCGTGAAGAAAGGCAGTGTGCGAAGGGTCCATGCAATTGTCCTTAACTTGCAGCCAGTTGCAGGGCCAGTGGTGCTTCGTCACGTGGTAACGGTCATAGCCCGGCAGGTTACTCGTATCGTAGATGGGAAACTCCGGCATCCTGTCCGGAGGCCCCATGTAAGCGAACACCAGCCCTTGATGCTCGCGGACAGGGTAAGCCCCATGGCACAGCCGGTTCTTCAGCGTGCTTTCAGGAGGCTCGCCGGGCGTGTCCAGGATCGCGCCATCGACCCCAACAGCCAGCCGTGGTAGCAGCAACGGATGCCATCAGCCTCTATCTGCCCATACTCAAGAGACGTCCCTCTATGGGCACAGTGCAACTCAAGGAGCCCCACCCTGCCGGAACGGTCACGAAAAACAACAAGCTCCTCCTCCATGATACGCACGGCAACGGGTAGCTCCTGCAACTCCGAGCTGGACATATGGGATGCCAGAACCTCCGCAGGTACTCCCCACAGGGCGTCCCCGGCCCCACATGAGTGAACTCTTCGTCCTCTTTGGGCACGAACCTGTGGTGATAAGCGCCGTAGCGCTGGTCCAGAAATGGCGCTCTGGTTGTCATGGCCCTGGGCCCCCTTCAGAGAGGTATGGCAACCTGCTAACCTCACAATCCAACTGCCGCTTCCGGCAGCCGACTATGTGCCCGGAACTATCACCTCGCCCCCCAGACCAGCCTGCATACCGGTAGGCGTGTGCTCAGCCGTAATGCCGCCCGAGTTCGGCTACCATGCGATGCAATTCAGCTCGCCAAAGGTCTGTTCAATCAACCGCCACGTGTCGCCCACATCATCGCTGGCCCACACCTCGCCATTCACCGAGCAGGCTACCACCTTATCCGGGTCGGCAGGGTTCGTATGAATCCCGAACACCGTGGAGTTCGTCCGCTTGGAAAGCCCCACCGGCGCCCATGTCTGCCCGAAATCCATGCTGCGGAAAACATTGCCTGAGTCTCCGACGTTGAAACTCCCGGTTCCCATGAACATCACCCGATGGTCATCGGGCTTATGCGCCAGCCATCTCTGGTAATGCCCACTGTTCTCCGCATTGACGTACCGCTTGGTGCCCATAGGCGCCCAGCTCTCACCCATATCCGTCGTGACATAGAGTTCCCGTGGCGTCAGCGCAAAAACCCGCTTGGGGTTCCCCTCCCCGATCACCATGCTGTGGATGTCTTCATCAGGCACTGGCACACGCTCCCACGTGTCTCCCTGGTCCGTGCTGCGCAATATCCCGTCCACCTCGATGCCAGCCCAGATTATCCGGTGTCGTCCGGGTTTATCACCATCTGGGCAACCCGTGGGTCACCCACCTCACACTCAGTAGCCAGAGGCGGAAGAGATAGCCTCTCCCAAGAATGCCCACCATCGCGGGAGCGGTGGAGTCCGGTAGGGCTAACACCAGCAAACATGGTGCTAGGGTCATCGGGGCAAATCGCGACCGACCATACGTTGGCAAGGTCTCCCGGTCTACTGATCATCTCCCAGTTACGCCCGTTGTCGGTGCTACAGTGGACCCCCTTGTCCCCACCAGCATAGAGAGTTTGTGGTTCCGACGGGTGCACGTTGAAAGCGCGTACAATTGGGCTCTCGGGAGGAAAGAACCATTTCCGCTGCAGCATCCATGATTCTCCGCCATCAAGGCTATTCCATGTGCCTCTTCCCGTGGTGCCGATAGTGATGCTGTAATCTTGTGGCATAAACCCTCTCCTCTAGGCGCCCGAGCGACTGCCCGTCAAGTATCGAAGCCCATCATAGCCGCTAGGTTGGCACCACACCACCGGGCGCTTTCTCTACAGGGAAGTCACCCGCTTTGGAATGGTACCGTCTGCTTGTAGGCTTGGCCTACTACTGGCGCAGCCAAGCACCTTCTCTCTGGTTCGACTCGGCTCCAGTTGCTGCGGATAGGGTGTTTTAGTGTCGTTGGCGTCGGTATCGTGGAGACGCACACCAACCACGCCTTGATTCAAGCGGTCCGCTGGCGTCAGTCAGGCATCACCCTCCGGAGCGATTTCCAACAGGCGCATACCTCGCTCTACCAGCTGTCCCGAATGTACCTCCACGTTCCGCACCACACCACTCCGGGAGGGAGTGATCACCAGTTCCATTTTCATGGACTCTATTACCACCACAGTCTGGTTTACCTCTACCCTGTCGCCCTTACGCACCAGCACCTCCAGCACTACTCCGGGCATGGGGGACACTACATCTCTAGGCGCTTCGGTAGCTCGAACGTTGCTCCGGCGCCTGGTTACCGCCCGTTGAAACACGAACAGGGCACCATCCAACCACACATGCAACTCCAGGCCCACCCAGGCCCAGGCGAAGGCATAGGACTGGCCTGATTCGGTGCGACATAGCCCTTCGCCCGTCTCGCGGGACTCGATGCTGAGCGTCGGACCGGGCTTGAACCCCGTCCCCGCCTCGAATTCTAAGTTGAAGGTGCAATGGCATTCCCGATCCTCTATTCGGTAACGATAGGCCTCGCCCGTCACCGGGTATAATTCCCTCATCTCGCCTTGGCTCGAGGTCACGGCAGCCTCTGACCCCCGGCAGAAAGCCAGGGATTGGAGCTAGGCTGGTTGTCTCCTACCGCTACTGACGAAGACGCAGGACTCGCAGGATGATGCCACGCCCACGCTGCCAGCGCCTGGGCTATGCTACGGGACTCTCCGGTCCCGGAGGGCACGGTAATCGCTGGGTTCCACTCCAAGAAGGAGGTATCATATTCACCTCTCTGAAACTGACCGTGACCCATTATCGCGCGCAGCAGAGGGATGTTGGTTATCAATCCTAAGACTGGGAACTGCGAGAGAGCCAGCTCCATCCGGCGCAGGCTGAGATCGCGCCGCGGTGCCCAGACTATCAACTTGGCTAGCATGGGGTCGTAGTAGATGGATACTTCTTCGCCCTCTACCACGCCGCTATCCAGCCGCAGCCCAGGGCCGCTGGGAGGCCGCCAGCGAAGCAACCTTCCGGTGGACGGGGTAAAGTCGCGATAAGGGTCTTCGGCGTAGATACGGCACTCTACGGCGTGGCCTCGGGGCTGGATGTCATACTGTTGTAAAATCAGAGGTTCGCCGCTGGCGATGCGGACCTGCCACTCCACCATGTCTAACCCAAGTACGGCCTCAGTGAGGCCGTGCTCGACCTGTAGCCGGGCATTCATTTCCAGGAAGTAGAACTCACCGCTATGGGGGTCTAGAAGGAATTCCACTGTCCCGGCATTCACGTACCCCGCTCCGCGGGCTACGGCGATGGCTGCGTCCTCCATGCTATGCCGCAACTCCGGTACCAAGGCTGGAGAGGGAGTCTCTTCGATTATCTTCTGGTGGCGTCGCTGTATGCTGCACTCCCGCTCGCCTAGGTGGATGGTATGCCCGGACCCGTCGGCGAGCACCTGCACTTCTATATGTCGAGGGTTCGTTATGTAACGCTCCAGGAATACTCTGCCGTCGCCGAAGGCAGCTTGGGCCTCCCGGCTGGCCAACTTCATATTTGTGTCCAACTCGTGCAACTGGTTGACCACGCGCATACCCCGACCGCCTCCCCCTGAGGCAGCCTTGACGAGGAGTGGAAAGCCCCACCGCTCCACAAACTCCTCGACCTCACGGTCCCCAGGCAGGCACACCGGGGAACTGGTGACCACTGGAACACCAGCCCGGAGGGCGATGTCCTTGGAACGCACCTTGTCTCCTAACGCATCCATGTTCTCAGCAGTTGGCCCGATGAAAGCTATCTGCGCCTCCCCGCAGGCTTGGGCAAATTCTGGATTCTCAGACAGAAAGCCATAGCCTGGGTGTATCGCATCGGCCCCACAGTCCCTTGCAGCTTGCACGATTTTGGGGATGTTCAGATAGGTTTCTTCTGCGGTCTTGCCCGGCAGGGCCACGGACCGCTCTGCCGTTTTCACGTGTAGGGCACCGGAGTCTGGTTCGGAGTAGACCGCGACGGGATCAATTCCCATCACGCGGAGTGTCTGGTTGATCCGGACCGCTATTTCGCCTCGATTGGCAACCAGCACTTTGGAAAACATGAACAACCACCCAGGCTGAAACATTAGTAGCAGCAAGAAGAGGCGGGGTCACATTCGGAAGACGCCCCGCTTCGGCTCCGGGAACGGGGCATTGATGGAAGCCCCGATTCCCAAGCCTACCACGGTCCGCGTGTCGACGGGGTCAATGATGCCGTCGTCCCACAGGCGCGCGGTGCTGTAGTAGGGATCGCTCTCAGTCTCATATTTCTCTAGTATGGGCCCTCGCAGAGCATCACGTTCCTCCTGCTCCATGGCCCGGCCCTGTCGTTCCAGTTGTTGCAGCCTTATCGTGAGCAATACCTCCGCTGCTTGCTGCCCGCCCATCACCGAAATACGGGCGTTGGGCCAAGTCCACAGGAAACGCGGCTGATATGCCCTCCCGCACATTCCGTAATTGCCCGCCCCGAAGGAACTGCCGATGATTACGGTGAACTTGGGAACAGAAGCGTTGGAAACAGCCATGACCATCTTGGCTCCGTCCTTAGCAATACCGCTCGCCTCGTACTGCCGGCCCACCATGAAACCGGTGATGTTCTGTAGAAACAGCAGGGGAATTCCTCGCTGGCTGCACAGTTCAATGAAGTGGGTCCCCTTTAGGGCACTCTCGGAGAAGAGAATCCCATTGCTGGCGATCACGCCCACGGGATAACCCCAGATGCGTGAGAACCCACAGACCAGGGTTTCTCCGTACCCGGCCTTGAACTCATGGAAGCGGCTCCCGTCCACGATACGCGCAATTACCTCCCGTACGTCATACTGCCTCCGATTGTCCGGGGACACTATGCCATAAAGCTCCCGAGGATCGTGCACTGGTGGCTCAGGGCTAGAAACCTGGAAGGGAAGGTCACGCCGTCGCACGAAATTCTGGACGATGTCCCGGGTGATGGCTAAGGCCTCCTCATCATCCGCAGCCTGATGGTCGGCCACCCCAGATATACGGGTATGCACCTCCGAACCGCCCAGCGTCTCCGGGTCCACTTCCTCCCCAGTCGCTGCTCGTACCAAAGGCGGCCCACCGAGAAATATCGTGCCCTGCTGCCGCACCATCACTACCTCGTCGCTCATTGCAGGGATGTATGCGCCCCCCGCAGTGCACGACCCCATAACCACCGCCACTTGGGGAATGCCCAAAGCAGACATCTGGGCCTGGTTGTAGAAGATCCGCCCGAAGTGGTCTCTGTCTGGGAATACTTCCGCTTGCAACGGTAGGAAAGCCCCCCCGGAATCCACCAAGTAAATGCAAGGCAGGTGATTTTCTAAGGCAATGTCTTGAGCACGCAGATGCTTCTTTACGGTGATCGGGTAGTAGGTTCCACCTTTGACTGTCGCGTCATTGGCAAGAATCACCACCTCTTTCCCTTGAATCACGCCTACACCGGTCACTATACCGGCAGATGCTTCCTGTCCATCGTACATCTCCCATGCCGCGAGGGGACTCAGCTCAAGGAACGGAGTATGGGCATCCACCAGCGCCTCAATTCTCTCCCGGGCCAGTAGCTTGCCACGACCGCGGTGCAACTCTACTGCCGGCTGCCCCCCACCGGCCCGAACTAGCGCCAACCGTTCCTTCAGGTCACACACCAAGGCCTCCATGCGGGCTTGGTTTTCCATAAAATCCCGGTCGGAAGTCCGTACGTTGGAATCGATTACTTCCATACTATCCCCAAGGCAGCGTTGGTTCGAGCGATGTCACCCAGCTAGAGGGGCCATTATATTCCTCTGCCAGAGGATAGGAGCAGGTCATCTCGGTTGGCTACCTCGGACAGTTTGGTATAGGCAACTTTGCGCCTCGGCGGCCTTCCTCGTACCCTGAGACGCTGGGCTTGGGTCCGAAGGAACCGCAGTCGATATCCTCCATGTCAATAGGCTCAGTGCGGCAACCCCCCCTGTTTGTGGCCCACCTGCGCGTGTTGCTACAATTCCACCAACGCGCTTAGCTCTTGTGCTGAGTAACAGAGCGTCGGCCGATAGGGAGGTGCACCGTGTCCATAGTGCCCAAGGTCATGAGCACCCAACATCCGGATAACGCCAATCCCGCCCCGTTCGCTGACTCCCGGGGGGTCCTGCGAGGGGACGGTGAGGTAGAAGAAGCTGTTCATGTCTTCGCCTTGGGCTGTGATGAGCAGATGTGGGACTCGGAAGGCAAGGAGACCGACAACCAGGTCGTCCGGAAACTGCTCACGAGCCATCCCCACTTCTTCCAGAACGCCTTTCGCCTCGGACGCGAGATCGCCCTGACCCTCCGTGTACCCAACCCACGTGTTGAACGGGACATGCGAAAGTCTCTGGTAGAGGCCCTCCAGAGCGTGCCTTCGGCATGGGACATGGCCCAGAGCTTTTACGGCGATGCTGAAGTCGCCCCCATCGAGGATGTGATTCTCCCACTGACCACCTCGGCGGAAGAGATCTCCTTGGTCGAGACCTATTACCGTAAGGTGGTGGTGGGACAGGAAGACGAGACGCTAGAGGACGGACAGGCCGTTAGCGACTGGGTGGGGGAATTCTTCCCCAAGCGTGTCCGAGTTATTCCCCTGATCGAAGACATGGAGCACCTCATCCATTGTGACCGCATAGTCGAGGAATACCTGCAGCACAGGGACCTGCCTTACCAGCGTGTGTTTCTCGCCCGGAGCGACCCCGCTCTGAACTACGGCATCGTACCCGCTGAGTTGGTCCTGAAGGTAGGCCTCATGAGACTGCATAACCTGGAGCAGAAACTGGGGCTGCCTCTCTACCCTATCATCGGCTCTGGCTCGGTACCATTCCGTGGCCATCTGACTCCTGTGAACGTCGAACGCGCCTTCCGTGAGTATCCCAGCGCCCAGACGTTCACCGTGCAGTCAGCTTTCAAGTACGACTACGACAAAGACGCGGTGCGCAGCGGCATCGCGCAGATTAGGGCCCATGAGCGTGGCGATCCGGTGCCTATCGAGGAAGACCACGCCCGCCCAATTATCGACAAAGCCACCGCCGAACACCAGAACAATGTTCAGCGGCTGGTGGAAGTCATTCGCACGGTCTCCGGCTACGTACCCCGGAGGCGCGAGCGCAGGCTCCATGTGGGCCTATTCGGGTACGGGCGCACCCTCGGCGACGGAGAAGTTACCTTGCCACGCGCCATCGGGTTCACTGCGTCCCTCTACTCCATCGGGGTGCCTCCAGAGCTACTGGGCTTGTCATGCCTGACCCAAGACGATCTTGCGTACCTGCGCGAGGTCTACCCCAGCTTGGACGCCGACCTCCGCGCTGCCCTGCGTTTCACCAACGAGCGCCACGTAAAAGAGCTTCTGGGCGAACCCTACCTGCGATTGCTAGGCCAGTTCACCGACGAGCTTGACCGGGTACACGAGGGACTGACCAGCGCTATCTGGGCCAGCATAGACCACGACCAGGCGACGGTAAACATACCCCATTACGTCGAAGAAGCCGCCAAGCTCCGCCGCTTCCTCGGATAGTGCCAGCTTATGCCCCGCGTCCACCGTGGCCCTCGGACTCGCGGAGTCCGTGACACAGCCCTTAGACAAGAATGTCAGAGTGATCGAGCTAATTCACGCGGCCGACGGCTTTGTCTATCCGGTCCATCATTTCAGCGTCCAAAGGTCCAGCGGTTTCTGCATCAATACATTCGCGTAGTTCGTGCTGGTTCTTCACACCCAGGACTACGGTAGACACTCCGTCGATAGATAGAGCGTAGCGATGGGCTAGGCAGGCCGCGCTGGTCCCGGCCTCAGCGGCAATCGCCCGCAAGGGCTCGGCCCTAGCGTAGTCCATGAGGTCAGGGTGGCCATCAGGTAGGGGGCGATCAATGCTGTCCGTGAGAGCGCCAGCTTGGACAGCACGTATTCCCATCACGGCGACCCCGTTGGCGTTGGCGGCAGCAATAATATCCCTCGGACGGGCAGGGGGTTCGCCCCGCAACAGGCCCCCAGCGGAGTCAAGGAGATTCGCTATGCACTATATGTAGTCAGGCGCGGCCTATTGGCGAGGAGGTCGAGCAAGGCGTCCCCATGCCTGATGCCGGTCAGTCCCCAGTGGCGGATACGGCCCTCAGCAATGAGTCTCTCAAACACTGGAGCTACACCCTCAGCCACACATGCAGCGGTTGTCAGTCTCTCACCGCCCTCGCCATCAAGCATCACGGCATTGTGGAGGAACATGATGTCCACATGGTCCAGTTTCATACGCGAAGGCTGGCCGTCAGGCTCTCCGAGAGCAGTCCGTAGACTTGAGCGGGAGCGGTGTCTCCCACCCTGCACTTGGTTGTGACGCGCACATTGTCAGGCAGTTTGCCGCAAAACCCAGCACCGATAACGGACTCCGCTTCGCCATTGCCGTAAGAAGGAGCAAGATCAAGAAGATTGACGCCGGAGTCGATGGCCTCACGGACGGTAGCGACGCAATCTTCACGAGTGGTCGCCCCCCATACTTGGCCCAGTCCGCCACCACCCAAACTGAGGGCGCTCACCATGCCCGGCTTACCAAAAAGTCGTTGTCTCACGGCAGGTCTCCTGCTTATCCCTTGGACAATTTCCTACTGCAATACTCCCTCTTCGGACAGTTGACGGTACTCCTCATCCGACAGACCGATCATCTCCCGCAGGACCAGTTCATTGTGACGGCCCAGTAGTGGAGACGGCGAGTAGTGACGTCCCGGCGTGAGGGACAGCACGAACTCGCTGCGGTCAGTGGCGTACACACCTATCTCCTCATGCTCCAGGTAGCTGTAATGGGCACGGTGTGATAGCTGCGGGTCCTGGTACAAGTCTGAACAATCCAACGCCGCGCCTGCTGGCACACCCGATGCTTGTAGGTGTTCCGTCAGTTCTCGCACCTCCCACGGAGTGGTCCACCGTGCAATGTTGGCCTCCAACTCATCCTCATGTGCCTTGCGTCCAGCTAGGGTGTCTAGCGCCCCCGCGGATGCCCACTCCGGACTGCCCATCGCTTGTTGCAGACTTCGCCAGTGGTCATCGGTTAGACAGGCAATCGCGATCCACCTGTCCTCCCCGCTACACGGGAATACACCGTGGGGCGCCGCCGAGGGGTTGCGGTTGCCGGTACGTTGCGGCAGGCGCCCATTCATCTTCCAGTCCAACAACAGCGGTGCCGAAAGCTGTAGCGAAGTCTCCAACTGAGCTAGGTCGAGATGAATACCCTTGCCGGTCCGACGTCGGTAGTCGAGAGCCGCCAGGATGGCTGCCACGCCGAAACGGGGAGCCACGAAGTCCGTATATGCGCCATAGGGATTCACCGGCGCGCGGTCAGGCCACCCGGTTATGTACGTGAGGCCCGACAGCGAAGCCATCACGGCCCCGAACCCCGGCTGGGACGCGAAAGGTCCGCCACGCCCCAGCATGGAGGTGCTGAACATGATTATCTCCGGGTTCGTCTTCACCAAGTCGTCGTAGCCGAGGCCCAGCCTTTCCATTGTGCCCGGCGTGAAGTTCTCCGTGACCAGATCAGCCCATCGGACCAAGCGCAGCAGCAGGCCCCCCGCCTTTTCGTGGCGCAGGTCGATGGTGATGCCTAACTTGTTGGCGTTCTGGTTGGCAAAGTAGCCACTGCGGTTCACTCCCGACTGGCCGTCCTTGAACGGCCCCCCGTTGCGCAGCACGTCCGTCCGATTACCCGACTCCACCCGTACGACCGTTGCTCCGTGCTCCGCTAGGTACTTGGTAGTCATCGGACCAGCCACAACCCAGCAGAAGTCCAGAACCTTCAGACCATCCAGCGCTTGAGGCGATGTCTGTACCATCAAATCGCCCCTGCGCCGCGCAACGCGACCAAGTCCCCAGGCGTGAGTCCCAACTCATCCACATACACCTCACGGTTGTGCTCCCCAACTCGTGGCGCAGGTCGCCTGACGGCTACCCGTGAGCCTTTATGCCCTTGCTCAAGGGCCTTTACGTCCTGGATAAAGGGGCCCAGATAAGTGACCGGCATGTCGATGTCACGATGCTGGAACTGGTTCACATGGGAGCGGGCTTCCATGTTGGGATCGGCGAATATGTCCTCAGGGGTGTTCACCGGGAACAGCAGGATGCGCCGGTCCAAGCTGCCTTGGGAAAGTTCGTCCCTGGAAAGGGCGCCAAAAAAGCGGGCCACCGGCGGTTCCACCTTCTCCAGGAGTTCCGGTGAGCCACCCCCATACTCCAGACCTTCCCAGTCAATCTGGTTCAACTCCTCGTCCCCCATCCCCACTTCATCCATCCACTGAAGGAGTGCTCTCATGCTGCGACCGCCTCCCGGCCCAGTGCTCAACTGATAGTTCACGAAGCCGTCCTTGCAGACCCAATTCACACGACGCAGCATACCGCCCGTGTGCATGCGGTATGCGCCCATGCGTTTGACCAGCACCCCTTCCACATCCCAGCTTTGCGGTGCCTGACTCAAGGCCTTAGCCACCGCCTGCTGGCACGAAACATCCACATGCTGGCCCTCGCCCGTCAAGGCGCGATGGTTGTGAGCCAACATCGCCCCTGTCGCTCCGCCAGCCGCTCCCAACAAGTAGAACTGCGGATACCCGATTCGTATCGGAGGCCGGTCGTGATCGCCGGTTATGTAGAGCAGACCACCCAACGCCACGCCAGTCAGGTCCGAGGCTAGATACTGGGAATAAGGGCCGTCCTGCCCGAAGGGGCTGATGGACACCATCACCAAGCGGGGGTTCACTGCTCGTAGCGACTCGTACCCCAACCCCAAACTCTGCATGTACCCCGGTGCAAAGGTCTCCACCAGGAAGTCAGCCGAGTCCAACAGCCTCAACAGCAGCGCTCTCCCGTCGCTGGTCGAGGGATCTAGGGTAATGCCGCGCTTGTTGGCGGCATAGGACCACCAGAACATGCTGCGCTCCCGGTCAGGCACATCCTGGTAGAAGGGGCCGATACCCCTGGCGCTGCTACCTCGCGGAGGCTCCACTTGCAGCACATCCGCCCCCAAATCGGCCAGTATCCTACCACAAAGCAGACCTCGCTCGTCCGATAGGTCAAGGACTCGATAAGGGCTAAGCAGCATATCATCGGCCGATGAAGACAACAGGCATCTCCGAATGGCAGGGTGGGCGATTCGCCGCAGGCTATTCTAGCAGCACCGCCTATTCTGGCAACGTCCTCCAAGTGCGGACAAAGCCTCCGCAGCTAAAGGCTTACCAGTACGGAGCCAGGAGCGGTGCCGAAGAAGATCTCCCCAGCAACTTTGGGCCTTTGCAGCAACGTTAGCAGGCTCTATAGTAATGAGCAGTTTTGGTTAGGGGGTGCCATGCTGGCAATCTTGGGAGGGACAGGACCTGAAGGAAAGGGCATAGCCCTCAGGCTGGCCATGGCTGGCGAGGAGGTAGTCATCGGCTCGCGCGATGCCACCCGCGCCTCCGACGCCGCCGAGGCACTCAAGGAACTGGCCCCCGATCTGAGGGTCACCGGTGATGTGAATGACGCGGCGGCCCGGCAGGGCGACATCATCTTCCTCACAGTGCCCTACGAAGGCCAAGCGCCACTGCTGCAGCAGGTCGCCCCGTCCCTAGTGGGCAAAATCGTGGTGAACGTCGTCGCCCCCATGGTGTTCAACCGCGGCCGCGCTAAGGCCATCCAAGTGGAAGATGGCTCCGCCGCCGAGGAGAGCCAGAAGATACTACCCGACTCCCAAGTGGTGGCAGCCCTCCAGAACCTCAGCGCCGAGGACCTCATGCAGCCTGACTTGGAGATGGAAAGCGACGTCGTGGTCTGCTCCGACCATCGCGAAGCCAAGGAGCAAGTCAGCGCCATGGTTCAGCGCATTCCCAACCTCCGTGCCATCGACGGCGGTGCCTTGGAATACGCCCGTTACGTCGAGCAACTGACCACATTGCTGGTCAACATCAATCGTAATTATCGCTGCCACTCCACCATCAAGATCATCGGCCCCTAGCCAACTACGCTACGCACAGCCGTTTTTGCCTTCCAGTCGGCCTGAGTCCGATTGTAAGGCTGTGCTGCGGCCCGCTAGAGTTGAGGCATGAATCCCCCTCAGGACTCCACGGACACCGTCTTCGAGCCCGACGACCCCAGAGTCGACGGCGACATCCAGGACCCAGCCGAGCATTTTCGAGACCTGATCAATGAGGACCAGCCTCAGTTGGCCGTGGCCTTCCTTTCCCAGATGTATCCTGCGGACCAAGGCCTCTGCTTGGCGGATCTGGGTCGGTCTCAAAAAAACGAGGCCCTCTCCCTCCTATCCCCTGAGCATACCGCCCACATCTTGGATCACCTCTCGCCAACGGAGGCAGCCCAACTCTCTTATGGAGTCGACGCCGGAACTCTTTCTGCCATCCTGGACGCCTCCAGCCCAGACGTAGCAGCCGATGTACTGCGTTACCTGTCCCGCCAGCAGTCCGAACAGGTGCAGGCCACCATGTCACGGCTCGAACCCGTGCTTCCCCTCCTCCAGTATCCTGCCAGCTCCGCCGGCAGTCTCATGACCACGGAGTGTCCCCAAGTCAACATCAATGCCTCCGCAGCCAGTGCCCTCGACATCGTTCGGCTGCGAGGCGACGCAGCCGAACGCATTGGAGCCGTACTGCTGGTTGACGCCCATCACCATCTTGAGGGCTCCGTGAGCATCGTACGCCTCGCCCTAGCTCGGCCCGACACGATTGTCAGCCAGATTGCCGATGCTGCTGTGCACTCCGTCGCTCCTCTCACCGACCAGGAGGAGTGCGCCCGACTTATGGAGCGGTACAGCCTGCATTACATCCCGGTGGCCGAGCCCGACGGCCGGCTTCTGGGAGTGATCCTGGTGGAAGACTTGGTGGACGTAGCCGTGGAGGAAGCCACCGAGGACATGTACAACATGGCAGGCATTCCCGGCGAGCGGGTCACCGGCCCGCTGGGCGCTTCCATCCTGCACCGGCTTCCGTGGCTCTACATCAACTTGGGAACAGCTTTTGTAGCTGCTCTGGTAATCAGCGCCTTCGAGTCCACCATTACCCGCGTTGTGGCATTGGCCGTCTTCCTGCCAGTCGTTGCCGGGCAGGGCGGTATCGGAGGAACCCAGACCCTCACCCTCGTTGTCCGCAGCATGGCCCTCGGCGAGCTTCCCGGAAGACGTGGTATGCGGTTGCTCGCCCGCGAGGTGATTTTGGGCTTGGTGCACGGCCTGTTGTTGGGGCTTGCAGTGGCGCTTGTTGCCGGCCTGTGGAAGAGTAATCCCTTCCTCGGCCTCGTTTTGGGGCTGGCCATGCTCGCCAACATGTTGGTGGCTGGTCTCGCAGGCGCAGGCGTTCCCCTACTGCTCCGTCGCCTGCGTTTGGACCCCGCCGTCGCATCTGCCGTCATCGTCACTACCTTCACCGATGTTTGCGGGTTCGCCGTCTTCCTAGGCTTGGCTACGGCCATGCTCACGGCCCTGACTTAGCTCATTGCCCATGCCCGGAGCAGTCTTTCCCTCAATGGAGGCTGCGGTCGTGCTAGCATGTTTGCGCCAGTACCTCATTTCCTGTTCACATTCATTCAAGGAGGATCAACTTGATCCGCACTCTTAACGGCGTTACACCCAAAGTTGCAGAGTCCGCCTGGGTGAGCGAGTTTGCCTATGTGGTCGGCAACGTGGAGATTGGCGAATATGCCAGCATCTGGCCGGGCGTAACGGTTCGTGGCGACGGCGACAACGCCATAGTCATCGGTGATTATGTCAACATCCAGGAAGGGGCAGTGATTCATGGCAACGGCCTCACGTTGGAAGACCGCGTTTCAGTAGGTCATAGCGTCGTGGTGCATTGCAACCGGGTGGGCCGCGGATCCCTGCTCGGCAACAACTGCACCGTACTCAACAGGGCTATATTGGAAGAGAATTGTCTCGTCGCAGCCAACTCTGTCGTGCTCGATGGGGCCCGGTTTCCGGCCAACTCATTCATCGTCGGTGCCCCAGCCCAAGTGAAACGGCAGATATCGGAAAAACAACTGGCTTCCATGCGGCATACCACTGACGAACTGGTGAAGCGCGCGGCCTGGTTCAAGGACAGCGGGCTTTAACCACCGACGGACCGCCAATCCACACATCAGCAATTGAGCGATTGTGGTCACCCTACCGTGATATGATGGAGCAAGCCCCAACCCAAAGGAGATTCTTGGCCGACTCGGATCAGCGCGGGCCTCAACGCCGCCTCCCCTCTTGGTTGAAGGTGCGCATGCCCGGTGGGGCCAACTACCTCGAGATACGCGACCTACTACGCAACAGCGATTTGCATACCGTGTGCGAGGAGGCCCGTTGCCCCAATATCGGTGAGTGCTGGGAGCGCCGCAGCGCCACTTTCATGATCCTCGGCGACATCTGTACTCGCCGCTGCCACTACTGCGCCGTCACCACTGGACGGCCTCTTGGTCTTGATCTCATGGAGCCACAGCGCTTAGCCCACACAGTCGCGCACCTAGGCTTGAGCTACTGCGTCATCACCTCGGTAAACAGGGACGACCTAGCCGATGGCGGAGCCTTCATCTTCGCCCAGTCCATCAGGCAGATTCACCAGCAGGTGCCAGGTTGCAAGGTGGAGGTTCTCACTCCCGACTTCGCTGGCTCTGAACTAGCACTGGCGAAGGTAGTCTCAGCCAAGCCCGACGTCTTCAACCACAACATCGAGACCTGCCGTAGGGTGTTCCACAGCGTACGCCCCCGCGGTGACTATGACCTGTCACTGGAACTCTTGCAGCGGGTGAAGACCCTCGACTTCGACATGGCCACCAAGTCGGGCATCATCCTAGGCATGGGCGAGGAATGGGATGAGGTGGTGCAGACCATGGAGGACCTGCGTCAAGCCCGCTGCGACCTCCTCACCATCGGCCAATACCTGCGCCCCTCCCACAAGCATATCCCCGTATCCCGCTTCTACACCCCCGAAGAGTTTGATCGGCTGGGGGACATCGGCCGTGCCATGGGCTTCAAGCACGTCGCCTCCGGCCCTCTGGTCCGCAGCTCCTACCATGCTGATGAACAACACGCCACAGCGGCCACCAGACCAGTCCCCATTTAGCTAACTGGAGGCGCCGGCTAGGCGCCGAAGTGCGCCTCAAGTGTGCGGGCGTACTCCTCAGGAGTAAACTTGTATTCCTGCGTGCCATACTTCTGGATCACATAGTGGCTGCACACCGTGCCCATCATGCAGGCCCGTTCCACTGGAACGCCCTGTACCAGTCCCTTTATCAGCCCGCCACGAAAGGCATCGCCTGCCCCGGTTGGGTCCACCACATTGGCCGTAGCTATCGCTGGGACTCTTGTCGTACCTTCCTTGGTGACCACGTCGCACCCTTCCTCGCCCTTGGTCGTAATAATGGTGCTCACCTGCGCCAGCATGGCCTCCACGCTCAATCCGGTCTTATCCTTGATTAGCTCCAACTCGTAATCGTTGGACACCAGCATGTTCGCTTGCACCAAAGTATCCGCCAGCGCGCTCCCCTCCCATGCCGGCAGCGACTGCCCCGGATCAAAGATGCAGAAGATGCCCCTCTCACGGCAGCCCGCAGTGTAATCGGCCATATCCTGCAGGTTCCCCGGCGCCGCTATTCCAATACTGCCAGCCGGGTCCACTGCATCTAAATCAAACAGCGACGGGTGCTTCATCGCACCCGGGTTGAATCCCGTTATCTGGTTGGCCGCTAAGTCCGTGGTGATGAAGGCCGACGATGTCGCCTCTTCCGCCACCACACGGATGTCCTCCACCGAAAGCCCGCATCTCCCCAGCCACTCGAAGTACCGGTGGTAGTCATGTCCGATGGCGGCAAGAATCCGGGGCTTCTCGCCCAGCAGAGACAGCGAGTACGCAATATTCCCCGCCGTGCCCCCGTAGTTCTCCGCCATCCCATTCACCGTGAAGCTGACGTTTATCATGTGCAGCTTGTCGGGCATGATATGGTCAGAAAACCGACCCGGAAAATCCATGATGCGGTCATAGGCCAGCGAGCCGGAAACCAGTATGTCCATAACAAGTGTTCCTATTTGGTCGGGATGTGATATTGGGTCAGATCAAAACTTTGGGGCGGGCCTTATGGTGCCCGCCCCAAACGCCGTTCTACGCGCGGCAACCTCTCAAGGTTCGTAACGGGAGCAGACTGCTCCCACCTAGAACGCTCAACCAACTCCGTAATAGCCAACGGAGACCTTGTCGCCTTCCACAATAACCGGGGTAATGCGTTCACCCCCGGTCAAAGCAACCAGTTCATCGATCCGGTCCGGGTAGACGCTGATATCGATCTCGGTGAACTCGACGCCGTCCTTCACGAAGTCGGCTCTTTGTGCGTCCGAGTAGTTGCAGTCCGGGTGCGTGTACAGCAGTATGGTCGTCGTTGCTTCTTGGGCCAACGGTCAGTACCTCCCAATGGTGACAATTCTATCGATATAGTCGGTGATCCCCTTCTTAGCCTCCCAGCGATGCCAAAGTCTGCTCTTCAATGCCCGGCATGACGTACTGAGGGCGAGGAGGATTATCAAAGATGACGCCGTCCATATCGGGCGTAAGGCCCGACAGCGTGATGTTCTGGGGAGTCAGGTATTCCACCTCGCCACCGGCAAGCCTGAACGGACGGTCATGCCCAGGATAGATGACTTCCGCCATCTCCGTCACACGCTCGATGCTCTTCCGAGCTTGGTCTTCACTCCAAAAGATGATCGGGCTCGTCTTCGACAACGCCACACCACCAAAATGGATGATGTCACCCGCCACCACAGCTAAACCCTGGTCAGTCTCCACTGTGATTCCCATGCTCCCAGGGGAGTGGCCCGGTGCGTGAATGACCCCGATGCCCGGCTCAATCTGGTAACCCTCGTCAACCTCAACCACATTGGGGATGTGGTCAATCATCGCGCCCGTCCAAGCTGGGGTTGCCCAGTCGTTGTGATGCGGCTTGTGCGCGTACTTCATCTCTAGACGGTGCACCAGCGCGGGCGCGTGATAAAAGAGGTCGAAATTCTGGTTATGGTCCCAGTGCGCATGGCTCATGACGGTGTAGTCGATGTCCTGAGGCGTTAGCCCCCGCTTCGTGAGCTCCTCAAGCAAATGCACTCTCCGCCCCACATGGCCCGGGTCCACCAGAATGCGCTTGTCACCCACCGTAATCAGCGTGATGCTGCAGAACCCGAAGGTACCAAGATCACTCCGGAAGTTGAGCCCGCTTAACAGGACGTCTATGCTAGCCGCCATATAATCTTCTCCCAAAAGTTATGTTCTCGCGCACCGATATTCGGCGCAAGCAAAGGGGTTGACCAAGTACACCACAAAGCTAAAGGGTGGTCAAGATTGTGTGCGCCTCCTATCCCGCCGGCTCGATCACCCCATAATTCCCGTCCTTCCGCCTATACACCACATTGTGCTGCCCACACTCCGCATTGAGGAACAGGAAAAAGTCATGCCCCAGCAACTCCATCTGCTCAGCGGCGTCCTCCGGAAACATGGGCTTGCTCTCGTGGCTCTTGGTCCGGACGATTTCCCCCGTCACTTCAGGCTCTTCCCATTCCGCGGCTTCCGCCACGTTCGACCCCTTCACCGCGGCGCTCGCCCGGCGCCGCTGGAAGTAGACGCGACCCTTCCAGTCACGGATCCTTCGCTCTAGCACGTCCCGCACGCTATCGATGGCCGTCCGTGGGTCCGGCCCAGTCTCTTCCGCGCGCAACAAGGTGCGACTCACCGCCAGGGTAGCTTGTACTGTGTACTGTTGGTGCCGAGGGCGACTGGCTTCGAAGGTAATCTCTACCGATGCCCGGTTCACGGCGGGCAGGGCCCGCACAACCCCGTTCAGCTTGTTGAGCACATGTTGCTTCACTGCTGCTCCATCGCCGTTTAGATGCCTCAGGGTAATCTCAATATCTATTGGAGTCGTCTTGGAGGCCATCTGATCTCTCCTCTTTTCGCATTCGCGCAGATCCCAAAGCACTCGAGGGCAGGGCCTCAAAAAGCGAAAAGGGCCAGCTAAAGGCCACAAGAGCCCCTCGCCAGCCCTTAACGATTTGGGTCTGCGGAGTTACCTAAGGACTACGCTTAGAAACCGACCTGCTGGAAGGGCAAGAAGTTGTCGTCCCCGGTGGCTAGGTTGACCAACTGGCCGTCCTTCATCACATTCGTCAGGTGCTTCCCCCCCTGCAATACCGTGATATCAGCCAAGGGGTCGGAATCCAGCATGATGATGTCTGCCAGTTTCCCCTCTTCAAGCGTACCCAACTCGCCCTCCAGTCCTATCACGTAGGCGTTCTCCTTCGTGATGGATTGGATTGCCTCCATTGGCGTGTAGCCACCGTACTTGACCAGTATCTCGGCCTCGTTCGCGTGAAGCTCGCCGTAGGGCATCGGCGTGCTGTTGCCGCTGTCCGTACCACACAGGATCTTGATGCCCAGCTCACGGGAGCGCTGAAGCACCCGCGCCGTCCCCTCTGCATGTCGGCGAATATTGTCGATCTCGTTCTGGGGCCGCCCGAACTGTTCTCCCAATTCCACCGCGCGCCACAGGAAGGTGGCAGACGGCATTAAGCGGGATCCCGCTTCGGCCACAGCATCCAGGTCCGCCTCTTCCGCCAAGTCGGCGTGCAGAATCCAGTCCATCCCGGCCAAGGCCGCGTCCCGCGTGGAACCTGCGCCGCGGGAATGGATTGTAACGGGGCAATTCCGGCGATGCGCCTCGTCCACCACGGCAGTCAACTCCTCCCTGGAGAAGGTCTGGGTCTGTCCGTATGTGCTGTCCGCGATCTTGATGAAGTTTACCCCGTGCTTATGCTGCCTCCTCACCTCGGTGATCATCTCGTCACGGGTATTGCACAGCTTGCCCAGCTTATGCTCCGGGCTTCCGACCCAGGAAGGCTCGTCGTCCGCAATGCTGCCGTATGTAACGATAAAGCGACCAGCGCAGTTGATACGCGGGCCCTCGATCAGCCCCGCCTGCACAGCGTCCCGCAGGGCGACGTCGATGAACCAGGTGCCCCCCGGAGCTGCCACGCTCGTGACGCCGGACCGCAATATCGTACCCAGGTTGCGGGCAGCGCGCAGGGAGCTGAACTCGGGGCTGTTGGTTCCCTTGGCCGAAGCGACTCCGGTCATTACCGGGAATCCGAAGGACAGGTGGCAGTGCCCATCAATAAGTCCAGGCATAATCCACTGCCCCGACGCATCGATAGTCTGCACGTTGTCCCGGTCCTCCAGGTTCACATCGGGAGGCAGCCCCCCCACGCTGCGAATCCGGTTCCCCTCAATCACAACGGCCTCGTTGTGGGTCGCCTCTGCGCCAGTGGCGTCTATCAGGGTGCCGTTTCGAATTACCGTAGTAGTGCCGTTCCCATTGCTTGCCATGTACCGCCTCCTAACGTAACTGAGACTGGGCTTCGCTCTGGCGTTCAGTTTCTGGCCATAAATTCTCGCACCATGTCCTTGGCAGGTTCCATATCCGTGGTGCGCGTTTCCACTATAGCATTATAAACCGGATCGCCAGCAAAGAAACGCTCGTAATGCGTCTGCCTCGATCCGAAGGCGCTGCACGTCATATCCCACGCTAGGCGGAATACCCTGGTTCGGTCCACCGCAGTCATGGTATCCGTGGCCATGTACCTCTCCAGGCCCGGCTCCAATTCCGACTCAAAGTCCGAAGCCGTCGGCAGGGCCATCAGGCTGCTCGAACCCAGTAAGTGAATGATCTCCGCCATGCGAGGATAGAAGCTCCGCGCATACAGGTCACGGCCCGCCGTCAAAGGAGCGTTGTTCGGCGTGAATACTCCATGCTGGTCATAGCTGGCTTGTGATATCCCTGCCCGCAACGTCGCCTTCATGATTTCCACGTACATCGCCAACTCGCCCAGCATCTCCTGAACGTGGGGCTCATTCCCTCGGCCCAGCGCCTCTACCATCATCGCCGCCAAGCCCAGCAGGAATTCCGATTTTGCGATACGGCGCTGGCATATCTGTTGCCCACTGTGTTTCAAGAAATTGCTGTGGGTCGTGATTCCGTTGGCTATCTCCACATCTCTGAAGATGAATACCCGCTCCCATGGCACCAGTACGTCGTCGAACAACACCACAGCGTCCAACTCTTCAAAGCGCGAACTCAGCGGGTGGTCGAAGCGGGATCTCCCGTAGTCGAATCCCTCGCGACACAGGAACCTCATGCCCGGCGTGTCGCAGGGCAAAGCGAAGCACAGGGCATGCCTTTCACTCGAATCGGGCCGTATGGGATACACTGCAATTTCGTGGGCAATCGGCAGGGTGGCCAACATGCGGCAGCCCCGCACAATCATGCCCGCATCAGTCTCCCGCACTACATGCGCACCCACTTCATCGGAACCCACGGCTTGTGTGCCCCGCAACACGTCACGCCGTCGCAGAGGGTTCAACAGCGCGTGGGTGAGAACGATGTCATTTTCCCGAATATAGTCGCAGTAGGCGCGGATGTTCTTACCGAATTCAGGCTCTCGTTGACCGAAGAACTCTCCGGCAGACCCGAATGCAGTCACAGTAACGTTCATGAAGTCGGGGCTGCGCCCCATCATACCCACCGTCGCCCGTGCCCAGCGGAACATCGCTCGCCCACGTGCTTCCAGTTCTTCCATACTCTGTGGCACGATGAAAGAAAGACCTACCGCCTCACCTGATGTGGGAGAACGATAGGTCATCTCTTCGTGCAGTCCGGCCTCGTACTGCATGTCATACAGGCTCGCCGTCGTACGGATGTTGTTACGGAAGGCGGGATGCGACACCACATCCTTCACCCGCTCCCCCTCTATCCACACGTTGGGAGGGTGTTCCCTGAACCTCTCGATGTACTGAGCACCGGTACACGCCGGCATGGAAGGCCTCCCGCCTTCAACTTAGCGCCCTTAGGGCATTGTATTCCCGCCGTCGACAGTCAGGGTCTGACCTGTAATGAAATCGCTATCCGAAGAACACAGGAATGCCACTGTACCCACCAGGTCTGCAGGGCTTTCCGAACGGGACAGTGGTCGGTTGCTAACGCTCCGCAGGTCCGTGGCACGAACATTGTCATCCACGTCTTCTGCGTCCATGCTGAGCGTATAGCCCGGCGCAATGGCATTCACGTTGATGCCGTACTGCCCCATCTCCCGGGCCACCGAGCGGGTGAACCCAATCACCCCAGCCTTGGACGTCACGTAGTGGGCAAAGTTAGGGGTACCCTGCGCCACGGTACTGGAGCTTATGTTGATGATCTTTCCGCTGCCCCGCTCTTTCATGTGAGAGATCACGGCTCGGCAACAAAGAAAGATGCCTCTCAGATTAACGGCCATCACCCTGTCCCAGTCTTCCACCGGAATCTGGTCGAAGGGGCCGCGGAACAGCCCAGGACGCTGATAGACAGCAGCGTTATTCACCAAACCATCGACGCGTCCGAACCGCTCAAGAGTCTCGCTCACCATCCGCTCCGCGTCGTCGGCATTGGACACGTCAACCGTCACCGCCATCGCGTCCTTCCCGTCCTCACCCAGGGAACGAACCAGCGCCCCGGCAGCCTCGGCATTCAGATCGGCTATTACTACCTTGGCGCCCTCACTGGCTAGCCTCTCCACATAGGCCTTACCGATACCCTGAGCGCCACCGGTCACTATGATCACTTGGTCATCTAGCCTGCCCATGAAGCACCTTCCGGATTAAGAAGTCATCTGAAGCGTGGCCTGCCATAGCGGAGTGAGGCCCCCTTGCACTGACCGTAAAATTAGGCCCTGCTCAGTCTGCGCACCTAGCGCATCGTGTTGCCACCGTCCACCGCCATGGTCTGCCCGGTGATGAAATCGCTGTCCGACGAGCACAGGAATATTACTGTGCCCACCAGGTCCTCCGGCTGCTCGGAACGGGACAATGGACGGTTGCTCACACTTCGCAGGTCATTAGCCCGGACGTCGTCGTTCACATCCTCTTCGTCCATGCTCAACGTGTACCCTGGCGCAATGGCGTTTACGTTAATGCCGTACTGCCCCATCTCCCGGGCCACCGAGCGGGTGAATCCGATGACCCCCGCCTTCGAAGTCACATAATGGGCAAAATTCGCTGTTCCTTGCGCCACAGTCCCGGAGCTGATATTGATGATCTTCCCGCTTCCCTGCTCTTTCATCTGGGAGACTACCGCCCGGCTGCACAGGAAGATGCCCCGCAGGTTCACCTCCATCACTCGGTCCCATTCATCCACCGGAATCTGGTCGAAGGGCCCCCGAAACAGGCCTGGACGCTGGTATATGGCAGCATTGTTCACAAGCCCATCCACACGTCCAAACCGGGCCAGCGTCTCCGACACCATGCGCTCCGCATCGTCTGGGTTGGAGACATCAACGGTCACAGCCATCGCATCCTTCCCATCCTCTCCCAGTGCCCTCACCACCGCTCCTGCCGCCTCAGCATTCAGGTCGGCCACCACTACCTTGGCCCCCTCACCCGCCAACCCTTCAACATAGGCCCTGCCGATGCCTTGGGCTCCACCGGTCACGATTATCACCTTGCCGTCCAGCCTGCCCATTGCGCCCCTTCCTGAATCACGACTTTCTGATACAAGGGTAGCCAGGGAGGCCTACCAGCGGTCGTAGGAGACCACCTCCGACAGAGGCTTGCGACTCGTTGAGCCGAAGCTGCCCTTGGGATAGCCCAGAGGAAGCGCGTAGACGATCTGCCCATTTTCGGGCACGCCAAACAGCTGCCGAGCCCGCTCATCCACTACAGCATGCAGGGTCGTGATCGTCCCACCGACGCCCACCGCACGGGCAGCAAGCAGAAGGTTCTGAGCAGCAGGAATAATCGAACCCGCAGCCCCTGCGCCCAAGCGTGTGGCGCAAAGGAGCACTATCACCGGAGCTTGGCCGATCTCTTTGGACAAGCGCATGGCCGACTGCTGCGAGCCCTTGCCCGGCGCAATGTCCTGCGGCCCGTTGATGCCCTCGTCCTTCCGCTTGGCCCACCAAGCCTCTTCGTACAACGTCGCGAACTTGGCCTTGACCTCAGGGTCCCGCAAAACTATGAAGTGCCACGGCTGCTGATTCCCACCGTTGGGAGCATGGATGGCAGCTTCCAGAATATGCTGCAGGTCCTCTTCCGGTATCGGATCCGGACGGACGCGCCGTATGGCCCGCTGGCTGAAAATCGCCTCTCCAAGAGGCATCGACAGTCGTTCCTGAGTTGTCATGCTTGTCCTCCGCTATAGCTCGTTGCTTCTGAGAATATACGCTCTGCGCAAATGGGCTTTCGCTTGATAGATGCCCAGCAGTTTGTGAGTGCGAGTTTACTGGTGGCCTCGGTAGCGGTCAACATTCCGTTCTAGAGCTTGGTCCAGGGTAACCTGGTCTTGAAGCTGGACGGAATTGCTTGTATCCTGCCTCCACTCCCTCTGTATATTGGTCTTGAGAACACCTGAAGGCCCACCAAACTTAAGGAGGCAAGGTATGACAACCCAGGTAAAACTGCAGGTCATCGACGCCGACGCCCATGTGGTCGAAACGGAGCGCACATGGGACTACCTCGAGCCTTCGGAACAGAAGTACCGCCCCCTTCTCTACACTTCCAACCACAACGACGTCAGCGACTACTGGGTCATTGATGGCGAGATCGGCGGCACCCGTTTCCCCTCCCTCAGCGAGCAAAAGATAAAGCAGCTTTCCGAGAACGCAGGACGCAACATGCTCACCCCCAAAGAGGCCCGCGAGCTGGATGACGTCCAGATGCGCCTCGATCACATGGACCAGTTGGGAGTGGACGTGCAGGTGCTGCACAACACCATCTGGCTCGAAACAGTCACCACATGGCCCGACACCCAGGCTGCCCTGTGCCGCTCCTGGAACAAGTGGCTCGCGGACATCTGGAAGCAGGGCAAAGGGCGCCTCCGCTGGTCCTGCGTCGTCCCCGACCTCATGGTCGACGAAGCAGTCAACCAGATACGCTTCGCCAAGGAGAACGGCGCCGTCGCCGTCTGCATGAAGCCCTTGGAGGGAGATCGTCTCCTCACCGACCCCCATTTCCACCCCATCTTCGCAGAGGCCGAGCGCCTCGATATGGCCATAGCCATCCACATCGCCAACGGCAACCGCCGCAACGTTCGCCTCTGGACCTCCACCCCTGCGGTAGGTGAGGGCCAGTCCAACAGCGGCTTCTCTGTCTTCCGTGGTCCTACCGTAGTCCTAAGCTGGGTCCTTCTCATGAGCAACATGTCCCAACTCTTCCCCAACCTGCGATGGGCCTTCATCGAGGCCTCTTCCCAGTGGGTGCCCTGGATCTACAAGGAGGTCGAGAACCGCTACAACACCTCAGGACGCGAATTCCCCGAAGACCTCTTCGGATCCAAGAAAGTCTACGTCACCTGCGAGACCCACGACGACCTCCCTTGGGTCCGCAAGTACGCCGGCCCCAACAGCCTGGTGATCGGCACCGACTACGGCCACCTTGACCCCTCCAGCGACACCAACGCCATCCTCGCCTTCCAAGGGATGGACGAAATCAGCGCCGAGGACAAGGAGCGCATCCTCTACCACAACCCCAAGGCCCTCTACGCCCTGTAGGTCACGGCTTACCCAAAAACGACAAGAGGCCCCTGAATTTCAGGGGCCTCTTTCTTTCGAACGCACCCAAACGCAGGTTAGGTGCAACGCCTGTCCATGTCAGGTCCTCCAATACACCTCCACCGTCGGCTCCCCTCCAGTCAACCCAGTCTGAGGCCTGCACCAGCATGCCCAGTCTTGAAAGCACGGGCCATTCCCAGTATGCTCCCCTCACCAAGAACGTCGAATCTTCTCGGACACAGCCCGTAGTAATTGCAGCAAGGAGCCACATATGACAACACAGGTGAAACTACAGGTCATCGACGCCGATGCCCATGTGGTGGAAACTGAGCGCACATGGGACTATCTCGAGCCTTCCGAACAGAAACTCCGCCCGCTGCTCTATACCTCGCCCGACAAAAACGTCAGTGACTACTGGCTCATTAATGGCGAACTCGGTCGACCATATTTCCCTCCCCTCAGCGAGCAAAAGATCGAGCAGATTTCTAAGAACGCTGGCCGGGCCATGGGTACACCCAAAGAGGCCCGCGAGATGAACGACATCCAGATGCGTCTCGATCACATGGACGAGCTTGGCGTGGACATCCAGGTCCTCCACAACACCATCTGGCTCGAGACCGTCACCACTTGGCCTGAGACCCAGGCTGCCCTGTGCCGCTCATGGAACAAGTGGCTCGCCGACATCTGGAAGCAGGGCAAGGGACGCCTCCGCTGGTCCTGCGTCGTCCCCGACCTCATGGTCGACGAAGCCATCAACCAGATACGTTTCGCCAAGGAGAACGGCGCCGTCGCCGTCTGCATGAAGCCCCTCGAAGGCGACCGCCTTCTCACAGACCCCTACTTCCACCCCATCTTCGCCGAAGCCGAGCGCCTAGATATGGCCATCGCCATCCACATCGCCAACGGCAACCGGCGTAACGTCCGCCTCTGGACCTCCACGCCGGCGCCGGGTGAAGGCCAGTCCAACAGCGGCTTCTCCGTCTTCCGAGGCCCCACCGTGGTCCTAAGCTGGGTCCTTCTCATGAGCAACATGTCGGAACTCTTCCCGAACCTGCGCTGGGGCTTCATCGAAGCCTCATCCCAGTGGGTGCCCTGGATCTACAAGGAGGTCGAGAACCGCTACAACACCTCAGGCCGCGACTTCCCTGAAGACTTATTCGGCTCCAAGAAAGTCTACGTCACCTGCGAGACTCACGACGACCTCCCTTGGGTTCGCAAGTACGCCGGCCCCAACTCCCTGGTGATCGGCACCGACTACGGCCACCTGGACCCCTCCAGCGACACCAGCGCCATCCTCACCTTCAAGGGGATGGACGAAATCAGCGCAGAGGACAAGGAGCGCATCCTCTACCACAACCCTAAGGCCCTGTACGCTCTCTAGGTCACGAGTTAGGCTAGGACATAGAAGAGGCCCCTGATATCAGGGGCCTCTTTTTTTGCATTCACCAAATGGAGGCAGGTCCAGGGACCACGCCCATCTACGCGCCATAGGCGGCCACCGCCGCCCGGCAACACTCCACGTCCTGATCATCCGTCCCACCACTGACCCCCACTGCCCCTACGATATTGGGACTATCCAACACAGGTAGCCCCCCTGCCACAGCGATAACCTTCCCCTGAGATGAAACAATCATGCTCTGGAACCAACTCTGGCTCGCCGTCGCCGTCAACTGCGCCGTGGGCACCTGGAACGTGGCGGCCGTGTACGCCTTGTTCACCGCGATGTCGACACTCATGGGGCGTGCTTGGTCCATGCGCCCGAAGGCTATGAGACGCCCGCCCTCATCCACCACGGCAACGCTCACCGCGATATCCAACTCCCGCGCCTTGGCATGTCCCGCTTGAATCATCGTGATGGCACGGTCGATGGGTACAGGCATGGGCTCCCCCTTTGTTCGTCGGTAAAAGTCCGCGTTCCTATCAATGAAGTTCTGCCACTTCTCCGGCACATCAATGTCCAGGAATATGGCTTCAACCGGGCATACTAGGGCGCACTGCTCGCAGGCAATGCACATTTCAGGATCAATAAAATACTGGTCGTCATCATCCGTGCTGTGGATGCAGTCAACAGGACATACCTCCAAGCACGTCGCGTCCTTGACTCCGACGCATGGCTGGGTGATGACGTAAGTTGAAAACTGGGATGTCATGCTCTTCCTCTACCGGGTGGGAGGCTCGACTTCCATGGGCAACTCCGTAAGGATGGGATCGCTCAGGTAGACCCACCCCTTCTTGCCGGGCGCCGCGAAATGCCCGTCGGTCGTCGGGCGCCCCAAGCCAGCCGCCTCCGCCACCTTCACCGGGTCAGCCCCGCCAAAGCTCGCGCGATATCCCAGCTCCCTGATGAAAGCCGCGAGATTAAAGCTCACCAGGTTGCCATCCAACACCGCTGACCGGCCCGCCATTCCCTCCGTGCTTGCGGGGTCATGCTCCGTCTGCACCCCGCAAACGATGACAAGGGGATAGTCTTCTACAATTTCTTCCGCAGACCTGGACCCTTGGCCGTCTCGTAGCTCTTCAGGTCGCACTTGAGAGGGCTGCAAGCGGGTGATGCCCACCATATCCACTCCCAGCCAGACCCCAAGCTCCTTCATGTTGGCAGTCATCCGGGCAGGATCCGGCACCTCGGTCTTCACCGGATACACGGCACCCTCGGGGGCCGTCCTTATGGCGGCGGACAAGTCATTACTTGGATCGGACAATGGCCGGTTGACGAAGCCATCCCACAGCGGGTCTTTGTCTCGGAAGCCAAAGAGCCTGCCAAGCAGGCCTTTTGATTCCATCGGGGCCATTAGTCTTGCTTGGTCCGCGTTGTCGCGGTTTTCTCCCGCTCCTTGAGCAGTTCGAACCGCCTCGTATTTTCCTTCAATGGGTGGTAATAGCCGATCTTCGACTTCGGGTCCGGCTCCTCATGCGTTCCGTTGCCATTCTTCCCGTTCTTGCCGTGATAGACCGCAGTGTCGTAGTCCAGCCACTTCACCCTCTTCTTGGGCACCGTGCCCCAGAAGGCGTCATCAATCCACTTGAGAGGCCACACCACACCCGCTCGCAGAGATGTGGGCGTGCGCTTCAGCGTCTGGATCGCCAGGTCGTGCCACCACCGCCGGGGCTTGGTGTAAGGGCAGATGGTCACGCACGACATGCACACTTCCCAGAAGTCCATCACGTACGCCCTCAGCCGGTAGCAAGTCTCCCAGTTCAGTTTGTACTTCTTGATGCCGTTGTGGACGACCTTGTCTTCCATGGTGATGCTGTTCGTGGGGCACGTGGTAGCGCACTTCTTGCACCGCGCGCAGAAGTCGGTTACCCCGATGTCGATAGGCTTGTCCGACAACAGAGGCATGTCCGTCAGGATGGGGCTGGACAGGTGTATCCGGGCCCCGTACTTCTCGGTAATCAGGATGCCGTTGCGGCCCATCTCGCCAAGACCGGCAGACAAGGCCGTCGGCATAGGCTGCGCAAGATTGCGCACTGCCGAATAACCCATCTCCTTGATGTACCGCACCAGGTTCTCATAGATGGCTCCCAGCCTGGCTTGGCTGAAGTGGTAGGCATGGTCGCCGATGTGATGGCGGTGGGCCTGTATCTTGTCATAGTCCCATGCCACCGTGATGACTATGGCATTAGGATACCTCTCATGTGTGGGGAGCCCAGCCTCGGCCTCATTCTTCTGCGCCAACCCAGGCACAGACCCCAGGTTGTCCACCTCCGCCCCGTCGCTATAGAGCAGGGAAGGGTGAGTCGCGGTGATTCCCACTAGGTCAGCCCCCATGTAATGGGCGACCCTCTTGATGTGCTTGGTCAGAGTCTTGGCATCCTGCACCTTGGGCTTCTCGGAGTTGACCTTGCCCTTGGGTGCCTGACCCACGGCAAAGAAGGCCACGTTCTTCTTATCGGCAGCCGACTGGATGAAGGATATCCGTCCCAGCGGGTCTTTGGAGGTGCGGTTGAAGTACCAGTTGAACAGGGGCTTGCCCAGTTCCCCCCGCTTGTTCTTCTCGTGGGGATTCTCCGACGCCTTGATAGGCTCCCACGGCCCCACCTGCTCCACGCTACGTCCAAGGAAGGGAGCATCAGGGCCAGGCTTCCACTCCTTCTGCTCACCATATCCGTGCCCATTGGAACTTGGCTCAACCTGCTCTACCTCTGGCCTATCCTGCACAGTCGCCATTCTTCCTCCTCAGAACCCAATAGGACCCTAGACTCCAACCTGATATACGCCTATTCATGTCAAAGTGTCAAGTTACGGTGAGCCGTGGCGAATTCCTGTTACTCGCTCATTTTCCGGTCATTACAATCATCGAGGGCTGGGGCCGGACCCCACGGAGGCTGTTGCTTCCTATGAGCACTGGCAGACCGTTCGTAGCTGCGGCGAATGTTTTTGTAGCTATTTTCACTGCCAGTTCTGCCAGTGGTCGTATCTGTTCAGCTTGGAATTTGTACTGCCACAGGCCTACTTTTCATGCTGGTCCCTTCTGAGCGGAGTTGGAAAGAAAACGCAGGGGTCGACCCGAGGGGTCAGTCCCCTGCGCACTGGATCGATGATAGAACGGGTGTGCGTGTGCTGTCAATAGGGAGACGGCACAGCCGGGCATCCAGGAGCCGGAAACGAACAGCTCAGGCTACTTGGCTTTCGGGCCAGCAGCATGGATGATGCGGCGAGGCGATACGCTCGTCTAGAACTGGAAACAGACTCACGCACCGACGCTGTGCTCGTGTCCATCTCAGATGTCACCACCTTTAGGCGAGGCTATCCCAATTACTTTCTAGAGAGAAGTGTATTCCTTGAACTCTAGACGAGTTTATCTCGTGAGATTGATACCCATATTTTCTCGGTAAACCGACTCATGTTCCACTCTCGTTAGTTCGAGAGCTCCTGTCTAGCATTAATCATCATCCCCAACCTCCACCAACCCCTCCCTCTCCTCTCGCACCGCATCCGCATCCACCAAAGCCCGCTCCGACATCCCCCACACCCGCTGCGCGTCCCGCGACTTCAACGGCATCTTCCGGCGCCAGTGAATGATCGCCCGGTCATTCCGGCCCAGTTTCTGCGGCTCCTTCGGGTCCATCCGCGTATACAACTGCACCGGCAGGTCTTCCAGTTCGTTCACACCCTTCACCTGCCAGTACCGCACGACGGTGTGGAAGCACAACTTGGCGAAAATCCGGTCCCACAGGCTCCCGCCCTTCCTTATGTCATACGTGAACATCATCGTGTGGTTCTCATCCACCGGCACCGCCCACCGGTTGTACATCCGGTTTCCCATATCCACCCGCGTGATGCTCGGCAGGTAGTGCTCACTCCGGTACGGCTTGCCCGAAAAGCTCTTCACATTGATCCCCGGCACCGGGAACTTCCGGAACCTCCACCACACATGCTGAGGCCACTTCTTCCCCAACCCCGGGTAATACGCCTGCTGTGCCGCGTTCACCGTCGGCTTGATCCCCATGGTGCTGTCCGTCTCCCCCACCACATTCATTCCGCTCCAGTAGGCCGGTATCTGCCGGAACGCCTCCAGATTGAACAGCCGTCGCACCCGGAACCTGTGTATCCAGGAGAAATGCGCATCCTCGTTCTGCTCAATCGACACCGCCCAGTTCATGGGCCACACCTTGCTGTACACATGCACCGCATATTTCGAATCAAAGAACTCCGACGGCAGGTCTTCCTCCAACGGCACCGGGTCCGTTTGCCCCATCCACACATACGCCACGCCACCCAGCACTGCCGTGGGATACGCCCGCGCCTTCAGCTTCCCCACCATCGGCGAGTCCGGTCCCTCCGTGATGGCAGCCACGCATTTCCCCGTCTCATCAAACGTGTAACCGTGGTAAGGGCATGATATCGTCCCCTCGAACTCGCATCTGCCAAACGAAAGAAACGCCCCCCGGTGCGGGCACCGGTCCTTCAGCGCCCCCACCTTCCCGTCCTTCCCGCGGAACATCACCAGCTCATCCCCCAGCAACTTCACGCGCCGCGGCTTCCGGCCCAGCTTCCTTACCTCGATCGCCGGGTACCAGTACTCCCGGTATCCCATCTGGGGCACCAGGTCATGGATCCCAATCTGCGAGACGCCGTACATAGTCTCCTCAGTTCGGTCCGGGATGTTCAGATGAACATTGTCGGTGCTGCCACCGTCACGGTTCCCATTTGGATGATGGCCATTGGAATGGCTGCCGTTATTCATGACATAGCTCCAAGAAGGAGTTGAGGTTTCTCCACGATCTTGCCGCGGCCCTTTGGCGAAAAGTAGCACTCCTACATCTGCCGGTCAATTTCCTGGGATCAATGGGCATCACCCAACCTGACCGCCATCCCTACGTTCTCCTGTGCCTTCCGACTCCTCCCCCACATCCCCAGCCTTACCATCTTCCCCGCCTCCATCTGCTGGCGGCTCGGGGTGATGGCCATCCCCCATCAGCAAATGCGCCAACTCATCCCGCTCCGGCATACGCTCCACCACCGGAGCAAGGGGGTTGTCCTCGGGCAGCAGGGTATCCTCGGCAGGTTGCAGGGCGGCGCCATCTGCTTCTGCCGGAAGCTCCCCCGGTCGTGCCTCTTCCGGGCTATCCTGTGACCGACTCCCTCGACCCTCCTCCCCCGATGTGAACGTCTGGCTGACTGCACGCTCCAACGCCCTGTGAAGCCGGAAGCTGAACACGCCAACTGCTAAGGCGGGCGATAGCAACAACAGCAGGGACACTGGGACGGACAAGCTACTCAACGCTAACAACTCGCTGGTCAGGGGAAGAATCAGTAGGAACAGTAGGGCGATGAACACCATGGCCAGCCCATACTCAACCATCGTGCGGACCACATCACGGCGCCGTTGGCCTTCGGGCTGCTGGTCCACCGGCTTGGACGAACTGGTGGCCACTCTGGCGAGACTGTCCAGAGACCGCCAGATCGCTATTCCGGAGGGAATGCTAAGCCCAGCTACAAGTCCCACCACCAAAAGTCCCGCCACCCCCGCAGGCACAGGGAGACGGTCACCCAGGTCTTCAGGAATAAAGTGAAGCACTTCTGTTCCTGCCCCGCTCAACAGGGCAATGATGAACATGTTGATCAGGATGCGTCGCCCGATACCGCGAAACCCTCTCCCCGAATCTTCGGATTGCGAGAAGGACGACCAGAACACATCCACCCCGAGCCTGATCGAGAGCATGCTCTCGCGCAGGACAGCAGGAGCACGCTGGCCGACCCACTCGCTCAAAGGTACCGCCACACGACTCGTCAATGGGGCCAATACCGAGGTGACAGCCGTGGAAATCGACAGTATGGGTGCCAGCGCGGCGCCGCCTGCCGTAGTGGCTGGAGTCAAACGCCCTATTGCCAGGGAGAATTCCCCCATTTGCGGCATGGTCATTCCCACCCGGAACGCATCTGTCGGGCCGAGACCGGCCATTATGGAGCCCACGGTGTTGGCAGCTATCTTGGCGGCCATGAAGACCGCGACCACCACCAGGACTGGGATGAGATAGTCATCCAGCGTGCGGTAGTCGATCAGCATTCCAATGGACAGGAAGAAGAGGGCGCCAAACATATCGCGCACCGGCGCTACCATTCCGTTGATCCGTCCTGCAACTTGCGTGTCGCCGATTACCACGCCGACCAGGAAGGCGCCTGCGGCTGGGGACAGCCCGAGGAAGGTGGCGAAAAGGGCGAATAGAAAGCAGGCTCCAAGTGCAATCAGCAGGAGGGTTTCGTCGGGTTGGAACCGGGAGAGGTAGTCCATCAAGCGGCCACCAGCCATCGTGCCCAGCATTAGGACAATGATGGAGAAAGCTCCCAATCTCGCGGCCAGCAGGCCGGCATCGGCGAGGCTCGCTGTGCCCGTCGTGGAGAGACCGCTCAATACGGTCAATAAGACCACGACGACGAAATCCTCTACCAGCAGGATCCCTACTATCGTCTGGCCCCAACGCGTGTACAGGTTCCCGCGATCACGCAAACCCTTCAGCAGAATGGCGGAACTACTGATTGCCAGTGCCCCTCCCAGGTAAAGCCCATGTCCTGGGTCAATTCCCGGCAGTATGCTGGCAAGCCACACCCCGAACAGGGTCAGCACACTGATCTCGACCACCCCGATCACCAGCACCTGCGGGCCTATGTTCCGGATACGCCGCCACCCCAACTCCAACCCAATACCGAACAGCAGGAGGATTAAGCCAAGCTCAGCCAGAAGCCCGATGGTATCCAGGTTGCTGATGAGCGGCGTCGGCAGCGTGAACGGCCCGATCGCCACTCCGGCCAGCAGGTATCCCAGCACCGGGGGCTGCCGTGTAATCCGTGCCAGGCCCAGACCTACCGCAGCAATCACCATGGCTATGGTGAAGTCCTTCAGCAGCGAGGCGCTGCCTTCGGAAATGCTCGCGGTGGCTATCGAAAACCCGATGTCTATGACGGCTCTCCTTGCGACTCTGTCCGCCACATATTGGAGCCTGCGCCGCTACGGCTCGGTGCTGTGCCCAAGCCTCCCATGGCTCCACGCCGCAATGGGCTCGGCCTGTCCCGTCCGCCAAAAGTAACAGAGATGGCGGAACGCACTATCACGGCCATCATAGCATCGCGCCCCACCTCTTCCCCTCAGCGTCACCAAGCCCGTTCAGGACAAAAACGTCCCTTTGTCCGTCAACTCCCGCTCCCCCATCAACAAGCCTCTCTCCCTCGCCCTCTCTCCTCCGGGCAAGCACACCCCCTTGACAACAATCGTACGTGTGTTCTATTATGTTCTTGGAGCGCACAGGAGACTGCCTGCACCGGACCCCTGATCCGGGGACCCGTAGAGGCTGGCCATGTCACACTGTGACATCTCTCCAGATACGGACCATGTCACACATGTCACACTTTTGTGACATCGAGGAGTTTTCAGATACGAAAAACATGTGACACTGTGCGCGTATCTGGCCAGCTAGCACAATGCCACAGATGCCACACTTTTCAGCTACAAAAACACGATTTTAGCTACAACCGCTGTGACATTGTGACATCTCCGGCCACTCCCAGAGGGCAAGCCCTCCCCCCAGGGAGCGTAGACCGGCAACCAAGCCCCAGCCCAAAGCCTTATAATTCCCACACCGGTTCTACCCCCCCAATAGCCCTGACAGGAGGAAGCAATGGTCCAGAGCTACATCGGCGCCCCAATTCCCCGCAAGGAAGACCGGCGCTTCCTCACCGGCAAGGCCCGCTTCACCGACGACGTCCGCCTGCCCCACATGCTCCACGCTGCCATCGTCCGCAGCCCCCACGCCCACGCCCTCATCAAGTCCATCGACGCTTCGGAAGCCCTGAAGATACCCGGCGTGGTAGCCGTCTACAGCGCGGCCGACGTGGAAGCCAACCTCACCCCCCAGCGCATACCCCTCCGCACCTCCGCACTCGGAGGCCTCGACCGCTTCCTCCAACACCCTCTGGCTAGGGGCAAGGTGCGCTATGTGGGCGACCCGGTGGCAGTTGTGATAGCCGAAAGCCGCCACCTAGCCGAGGACGCCATCGATGTGGTCCACGTGGAATACGAGCCCCTGCCAGTCGTAACCGATGTCATCGAGGCCTACGAAGGAAAGGTGCTCCTCCACGAGGAGAACGGCACCAACGTTGCAGCCGACCTGACCGTCAGCGTGGGCGACGTGGAAGAGGCCTTCCGCAACGCCGAGTACACCCGTCAAGAGGAGTTCCAAGTCCCCCGCTACACTGCCAACCCCCTCGAAACCCGCGGCCTCGTGGCCTCCTACGACCCCGGACGTCACGAACTGACCTGCTGGGGCGAGACCAAGGTGCCCTATTTCAACCGCGGCGTCCTGTCCTCAATGCTCGACATGCCTACCCACGCCCTCCACTTCTTCGAGCCCGACGTCGGCGGTGGCTTCGGGGCACGCGGCGAGTTTTACCCCGAGGATTTCATCATCCCCTTCGCCTCCAAGATGCTCGGCCGCCCCGTGAAGTGGATCGAGGACCGGCGCGAACACTTGGTTTCCTGCAACCACTCCCGCGACCAGACCTGCCGCATCGAAATAGCCGCCAAGCGCGATGGCACCATCACCGGCATGCGGGCCGCCGTCTACGGCAACAACGGCGGCTACGTGCGCACCCATGGCGGGGCCGTCCCCCTCCTCACCGTCACCCTGCTTCCCGGTCCCTACCGGCTGCCCAACTTCGAAGGGCGCATCCTCTGCGTGGTAACCAACAAGACAGGCGTAGGCACCCTCCGGGGTCCCGGTATGTTCGAGGCAGCCTTCTCTCGCGAGCGCCTCATAGACATGATGGCACAAGACCTCGACATCGACCCAGCCGAGATTCGCATGAGGAACCTCGTCCTCGCCTCCGAGATGCCCTACAACACCGGCATCATCCGGCCGCCCGAAAACCCGCCCACCATCTACGACAGTGGCGACTTCCCCAAGGCCCTGCAGGTGGCCTTGGATGCCATCGACTACGATACCCTCAAGGAGCAGGCAGGCAAGCTCATCGACGGCAAGTACCACGGCATCGGCATCGGCTCCTTCGTCGAGTTCACCGCAGGAGGCGCCCCCTACGAGGCAGCCAAGGTAACCGTGCAGGGCCCCGATCAGGTCGTCGTCTACATGGGAATATCCACCCTCGGCCAAGGCCACGAGACCACCATGGCCCAGGTATGCGCCCAAGGCCTCGGCGTCCCCTACGACCACGTCACCCTTCATAGCGGCAACACCGACCTGATGCCCCACGGCGGCGGAACCAATGCCAGCCGCCAAGCCGTCATGGGAGGCAGCGCCGTCTTCCTAGCGGCCCAGGAGCTCCAACAGAAGATTCTCCGCATCGCAGCAGGCTATCTGGACGTCGACCCCGAGGAATTGGAGTTCGAGCAGGGGCAGGTCTACCGCAAGACATCCCGGGTCGAGGGCCCGCTCATGGACCTAGGCCGGGTGCTGGAACTCGCCGGCCCAACCAGCCAGTACAACCAAGGCGAAATCGGCCTCGAAGCCACCCACTACTTCCGCTCCAACATGCTTCCCCACTCCTATGGCAGCCATGTGGCCCACATCACCGTGGACCCGGAGACCGGCAAGATTGACATCCTCCACTACGTCATGGCGGACGATGTAGGCACCATCATCAACCCTATGCTCGCGCGCGGCCAACTGGTGGGAGCGGCCGCCCAAGGCATCGGCGCGTCCATCCTCGAGGAGCTTGCCTACGACGACAACGGCCAGCCCCTCTGCACCACCTACCTCGACTTCCTGACGGCATCCAGCACCGAGGTCCCCGACCTCGAGGTTATCGAACTCGACCTAGCCCCCTCCCCCTTAAACCCCTTGGGAGTGAAAGGCGTAGGCGAAAGCGGCATAGTAGCCACCGGAGCAGTCCTAGCCAACGCAGTCACCAACGCCCTCTCCTCCCTAGGCGTCCAAGTCCGTGACATGCCCCTAAGCCCCAGCTACGTCCGCGACCTAATCCGCGAGGCCCAAGGCGCAAGCGCGTGATACCAGCTACTACAGACTCCGATGAGTGGAAGGGGCCATGAACCATGGGTGACTTCCAGATGATTGTGGGCAACGCGGAGATCGTTGCCTTATCGGATATGAATTGTGTTTACCCGACGCCCTTGGCTGACCTGTGGCCGAATGTGCCGTATGAGGGTTGGGACGCCTTCCGCGACCGCTACGGCGACACCTTCACCGACGGCGGCCACGGCACCCACATGAATATCGAGATCGGCTGCTACCTCGTCCGCTCCCAAGGCAAGACCATCCTCATCGACACCGGCTACGGCCCCGGCCCCGTCGAATACCTGGGAGGCCTGAAGGGCGAACTCTGGGCCGACCTGACTGCCAAGAAGATAGACTCCGCCCAGGTCGACACCGTCTTCCTCTCCCACCTCCACCTCGACCATGTGGGCTGGAACTCCATCGAACAGGACGGCCACCTCATCCCCGCCTTCCCCAACGCCCGCTATGTGATGCACCGTGCCGATCTCGACCACTTTCGCCGTCCCGACGTCCATGCCCGCTCCCGTTACCCCTACATGGACGAATGTATAGAGGTGATAGCCCGCGCCGGCATGATCGACCCTCTCGACGGCGACTCCAACCTCACGGATGAAGTGAGGGCAGTTCATACCCCCGGCCATACCCCCGGGCACATGAGCATCGTCGTCTCCTCCCAAGGCCAGCGGGCCCATATCCAAGGCGACGTTCTGATTCATCCCGCACAAGTCACCGAGGAACACTGGACGCCCCTCTTCGACGGCGACCCCGCTCTGGCCACCCTCACTCGTCACAAACTGCTCAATGAACTGGAAGCCGATGGCACACCAGTGATCAGCTGCCACTTCCCTGCCCCCGGTTTCGGTCGAATAGTCCGCGTCCAGGGCCGACGCTACTGGCAGGCCGGGTTGTAGCGCCTGCCGTGAAGCATCACCGCCTATACCACGACCTCGCCCACCTCTGGCCCCTCTTCAGCCCGCCCGAAGAATACGCCGACGAGGCCGAAATTTACCTCGAAATTCTCCGTTCCAAGCTGGGGCCGTCACGGCACAGCATCCTGGATCTCGGAGTCGGCGGTGGACACCTGCTCTCCCACTTGACTGTCGAACACGACGCCACAGCCGTCGACATCTCAGAGGAAATGTTGGCTCTCTCCCGCCGCCTCAACCCCACGGTCCAACATCACCTAGGCGACATGCGCTCAATACGCTTGAACACCCGTTTCGACGCCGTCCTGATACATGACGCCATCGACTACATGCTCACTGAAGACGCTATCGTGCAAGCCTTAACCACAGCCCGCGCCCATCTCCAGCCAGGGGGCCTTCTGCTGGTAGCTCCTGACTGGTTCCGCGAGACCTACCCCGGCAAGCACACCATGCACTGGCACCAAGACTATGGCGACATCACCTTGGATGTCGCCGAACACCTCCCCGACCTCACCCATGACAGTACCATCGTCCAGTCCATTTTTGTCTACACCCTCCGTCAAGGAGAGCGCATAACTATCGAGGAAGACCACCACACCACCGGCCTCTTCCCAAGGGACACGTGGCTCCGCCTCATTCGAGACGCCGGCTTCGAAGTCGAACTGCTCGAAGTACCTTCCAGCGAATACGGCTACGGCGGCAATCTCTTCGTCGGCGTGCTAGCCTAGTATCCGATGCACGTCAGTTCGTCAAAAAAAATGGCCGGACCGCTTACTAAACGATGGAGGCGCCAGACGAGCCAGATGTTGTCGTTGAAAGCCTGATGCCGGGGGAGACGCGAGAGTACCCGCAACGCCTGCTAGTCGACGACTCCGGTCTCGACAGCCCGTTCGTCCTTTGTCTATCAAGGAAGCCCAATACGAAGTCCGAGTGGGAAGTCCTCCGAGAAGCGCTGCCCCAAAAGGACACGTGGACCGTTGACGGACGACGTGCCGGGCCTGATCTTCGAGATCGAATGGGGAATCAAGCGATGGCTGGCGCTGAATGGAGTGACCCACCACGAGATTCACACCCGCAAAGGCTGGGTGGCTTACCCTTACGACACCATCCCGGCCAGCGTCGAACCTAGCAACCTCGGAGCAGCGTTGGCAGCGCGATGGTTGCGCAAGAACCGGCGGTTCAGTGACCAAAAGGAATACCGAGTGGTCTGGGAAATACGTAGCCCTCAGATGGAACGATTCCCCGACAAGATAGACATTGAACTGGCGAGAACAGGGCTGGATATGCTCAGAGCGTGGAGCCCCCCAGCATGAGCCGCGGTCTGCTCGTGTTAGCTGGCCGGAATGTGTGAATGGTCGAAGGGTACTGAACTGCGAGCTCTGGCTCACAGGCCCCCGAGCCAAAGCTCGAAGACGGTTCTGTCAACCGTATACGTTGATGGGCGGATGGGGATACTCACCTGGTCAGGGTAGTTCGAGATGATGGGAGAAGCCCCCGTTCTCCCGAGACGAGCTGCAAGAGAAGTTGGCCCAGAGGCACTCCCAAGTACGGCACGAGGGATATGATACTACTTAAGTGATGCCTTCTCGCCGCACCGAGAGGTACGAACACATGGGATGCAGGCTCCTGATGCTGGTGGGGTCCTCCACGTCCTCCCCAAGATTAGTGAGGGAGCTAACGACGGAGAAGCATATAAATGCTGGAAAGACATTTCAAAGGAACTAGTGACCAGTGATCCTGACTACTATCATATCGTGCTTGGAGGATGATAACGACACAGCCCTATCCGTCTCATGTGAGAACAAGCCCCTCTTGGCCATAACTGAGGGAGCCACTCTGACTCGTTTGGTGACAATAACTCAGCAATGTAATCGCGTTGCCACATAATATGGAGGCAAGGTAAAGCTGCTATCCTCTTTCTTGATATGGCGACTGGGACCTTTAATGTCTCAATAAGTCCTTTGGCGTCGCAACCCTTGGCAAAGTGGATGCTCGGTAGCAGGGTGGGCTCCAGCGAAGACGGAAAGTCAGTCAAATCACATTTGCCGGACTGGTGGGCATCTCGACCCTCTCCGCTCATCATGTTATTCGCGCTACTGATACTGGCGGTGCTACTGCTCGCCTGTGAGGCCTCGGACAGTACTTCGGAGAGAAATGTCGCCGAAGCGTTACAGGACGAGGCTGCCGCCGACGAGGTATCTGAAGCCCTTGATGACGGATCTGTCGCTCGGGTGCTTCAGGGCGAAGACTTGGATCGCACGGTTTCGAGAGTCCTTGCAGACCAGCCTGTATCCAAAGAGGACTCTACCGCAACTGCTCCCCGAGCCCCCGTAGTCGTGTCGCCGGAAGCACTCGCTCCCGTTTCAGAACAGGTGACCACCGCGCCGACATCCGATCTGGTTCAGGAGACTTCAACTCCCAGTCCTACCCCCACACCCACTCGGACGCCAAGCACGATGGAAGAGCAACGCGAGGCCCTCGTGGCGATATACGAGGCCCTCGGCGGCCCTGGCTGGAATACCCGTGACAGGTGGCCCATCGACAGCAACACCCCCATGGGGGACTGGAGCGGGGTAGACGCCGACGATCACGGCAACGTCGTTGGACTGACAATTGGATGGAACTGGGGAGCCAAGGGCCAACTGCCAGGGGAGATCGGGGATCTATCCTACCTGAGGGTTCTGAATCTCAGCGGACTCAGCGAGGTCACCGGCCCGCTGCCACCGGAAATCGGCAACCTCTCCAACCTGGTGGACCTCATCGTCGGCGGTGTCACCATCACCAGCACCCAGACCCAGGGTAGTGGATTCACCGGCAACATCCCCAAGGAGATCGGCAACATCTCCAACCTCCAGATCCTCCATATCACCCATAGCCGCATGACCGGGGTCATCCCCAAGGAGTTGGGAAACATCAAGAACCTGAAGACCGTCTACCTCTACAACACCCGACTCTGCATTCCCGAGGAACTTCAAGAGCGGTTCGGCTACTGGAACATGTGCCGGGACCGGCCCGCTCTTGTGGCGATATACGAGGCCCTCGGCGGCCCTGGCTGGAATACCCGTGACAGGTGGCCCATCGACAGCAACACCCCCATGGGGGACTGGAGCGGGGTAGACGCCGACGATCACGGCAACGTCGTTGGACTGACAATTGGATGGAACTGGGGAGCCAAGGGCCAACTGCCAGGGGAGATCGGGGATCTATCCTACCTGAGGGTTCTGAATCTCAGCGGACTCAGCGAGGTCACCGGCCCGCTGCCACCGGAAATCGGCAACCTCTCCAACCTGGTGGACCTCATCATCGGCGGTGTCACCATCACCAGCACCCAGACCCAGGGTAGTGGATTCACCGGCAACATCCCCAAGGAGATCGGCAACATCTCCAACCTCCAGATCCTCCATATCACCCATAGCCGCATGACCGGGGTCATCCCCAAGGAGTTGGGAAACATCAAGAACCTGAAGACCGTCTACCTCTACAACACCCGACTCTGCATTCCCGAGGAACTTCAAGAGCGGTTCGGCTACTGGAACATGTGCCGGGACCGGCCCGCTCTTGTGGCGATATACGAGGCCCTCGGCGGCCCTGGCTGGAATACCCGTGACAGGTGGCCCATCGACAGCAACACCCCCATGGGGGACTGGAGCGGGGTAGACGCCGACGATCACGGCAACGTCGTTGGACTGACAATTGGATGGAACTGGGGAGCCAAGGGCCAACTGCCAGGGGAGATCGGGGATCTATCCTACCTGAGGGTTCTGAATCTCAGCGGACTCAGCGAGGTCACCGGCCCGCTGCCACCGGAAATCGGCAACCTCTCCAACCTGGTGGACCTCATCATCGGCGGTGTCACCATCACCAGCACCCAGACCCAGGGTAGTGGATTCACCGGCAACATCCCCAAGGAGATCGGCAACATCTCCAACCTCCAGACCCTCCATATCACCCATAGCCGCATGACCGGGGTCATCCCCAAGGAGTTGGGAAACATTAAGAACCTGAAGACCGTCTACCTCTACAACACCCGACTCTGCATTCCCGAGGAACTTCAAGAGCGGTTCGGCTACTGGAACATGTGCCGGGACCGGCCCGCTCTTGTGGCGATATACGAGGCCCTCGGCGGCCCTGGCTGGAATACCCGTGACAGGTGGCCCATCGACAGCAACACCCCCATGGGGGACTGGAGCGGGGTAGACGCCGACGATCACGGCAACGTCGTGGGGCTGACAATTGGATGGAACTGGGGAGCCAAGGGCCAGCTGCCAGGGGAGATCGGGGATCTATCCTACCTGAGGGTTCTGAATCTCAGCGGACTCAGCAAGGTCACCGGCCCGCTGCCACCGGAAATCGGCAACCTCTCCAACCTGGTGGACCTCATCATCGGCGGTGTCACCATCACCAGCACCCAGACCCAGGGTAGTGGATTCACCGGCAACATCCCCAAGGAGATCGGCAACATCTCCAACCTCCAGACCCTCCATATCACCGGAGCCAGAGGGGTCGCGGGGTGCATACCGGTGGGCCTTCGCAGCCAGTTGACCAGCTACGCCGGCAGTCTGCCCTACTGCGAGCCTGGGACCACTCCCCTGGTGACGCCGCCCGGTCCGACTACCCCGGCAGTAACGCCGGCACCGCGGCCGGCAACATCCAGGGAGTCCAGTGTCGACCGGGCCGTCCTTGAGACGCTGCATCTTGCTACGGGCCGGAGCCTCGACTGGGGTTACCTCTTGGGAGCCATGGGTGAATTGGACGGAGTGACAACCGAGACCATCGGAAATGAAATCAGGGTCGTTGAGCTGAATCTGGAGAACATGGGATTAGCGGGAATAGTGCCAGCCGCCATAGGCGATTTGGAGAACTTGAGGGTGCTGAACCTGTCTGGCAACCAACTGCGCGGGGGAATTCCATCTTCTCTGGCAGGGCTGACGAAGCTGGAGCAGATATATCTCCGCTTCAACAATTTCGAGGGTTGCATACCGGCCGGGCCGAAAGGGAACGTGCAACACTTCGTCGCACAGGGTACGGGAGGGCATGACTTGAACACCGTGAACCGGGTCAACGATAAGCTCCCCGAATGCGGGCCTGACACTGACCGGGCGGCGCTCATCAAATTGCACAGGCAGACGCAGCCAGGTGGACTTTTGGGGCATAGTTGGGATACCACGGATTGCAACGACCAATACCAAGCACCATGGGACGTGGATAACGCCCAGTCTGATATAGGCACATGGAGTGGCGTCACCGTGGACGGGAACGACCGCGTATTGAAATTGGAGTTGGGCTGCAGGAACCTGCATGAGAACATACCGGCGGAGATAGGAATGCTCACCCAGTTGACGCACCTTGATCTGTCAGGCAATGAGCTGGGTGGAGCAATACTTCCCCAGTTGGACATGCTCATCAATCTGACCCACCTGGATCTGTCCAGAAACGCTCTGAGAGGCGATATAGAGGACCAAAACGATGACCATGAACGGGGTATCTACTGGGCCAACCTGAATAAGCTGGAATACTTGGACCTGTCATCCAACAAGAGCTGCAATAACAGAATCTTGAGCCTGGGCTGCCGGCACGGTCTGAGTGGGTCGGTGCCCAACGCCTTTGGCGAATTCCCCAATCTGAAGTACTTGAACCTGTCTTACAACGAGCTTGGTGGGGAAGTGCCGTACATCTTGGGGGACTCAACAAACCTGAGAGTGCTGCACCTTGGCAATAACGCAGCATCCCTGGAAGTATCGGATGACTTGGGCGCAAAGCTGGAGACGAACGACAATCTAAACTACTTCAACGTGCTTGTGGCCAATGGGAAGAAGATAAATAAGTATGGATGGGCTTCGAAATTGGTGAATTTCTTTACCCAAGAATCAACGGGTACGACGGGACGCTTGCTATTCAGGGTATCGAAGGGACTATCTACCATAGGGAACCAGGTGGGGGATTTCGCTCTGCCTTTGGACCTGATTACTCTGGGGAGCAACCTGAGCGATGACCCTAATGAGAACTTTGATGTTGTGTTGAGGTATTTGGGCTTCGATATCGAGGACGGAGATGGTCTGAAGCTGTTTACGCGAGGCTTCGGCACTCCAGAATTCCAAGATTGCGTCTTAAGTGACCGCCCAATAGCCGAGTGCTAGTCAGCTTGCCAGTTGCGCCCAAGATAGGGATTTGTGCTACAGGTTTGCAGCTAGTATTTCGAATGTGACGAATACCTGGTGCCATACAATGACCGCATCGCTCCAGCTTATTCATATCGGTTAGTCCAATAGAAGGCTTGCCAAGCTCGGATCGCCTGTATCTCGAGAGAACTTCCGTACGTGGGAAGAGCCTCCGCCCTCTGATCAGCACTCCACCGATCCCGTCGCCTAGGTAGTCCCATCCGCTCCCGTCTTGGCCGTCACTCATTGCTACGGCGACAATTCTCGGAGATCCATTCCACGATCGCACTGTCGCCCGGGGTTTAGCTTTAGAGCCACCGCCTCACCCAGTCCGCACGAACCGTCCCTACACCTTGATCATAACAGCTCCTTTTGGCTTCGTGATTCGAGGGGGGCCTTTGGGCAAATCTTAGCCTATCGCCTGAATAGACCCTCACGCGCCGTCTGAAGGGCCTCACAAAACTCCTCAGCCTCACGCGGTGTTAGCAAGACCGGCAACTCAGTAGTTCCAGCACCGAGCACAATAACATCACGCCGGAGCAACAACGCCACCACCAGCAGAATCAGACCTAGGAAAGCAAGGGGATGCCCACAAGAAATATCACCGTGGCTATCCCTGCGATGGTCAGAAGCAACCCAAGAAGAAAGGGAAGCCTAGGCAAATGACGCTCCTCTTTCACACCCCAAAGCAAATTGAGATATACCCAACGCGTCTCCGTCCCCGCTCCGAACAGGTTAATCCTGCGCGTAAAGACGCCCGCCACCCTACGATTGGTGATAGTGTATTGACCTTCCGTCAACAAGCCCAATCCCCGTCCCCTAGCCCGATGTAACACTTCCTCATCAGTCTGTATTGCAAACGGCATAAAGACCCTCCCTGTCTAGGCAATCACCCTATAGTGCGTGATGGTAGTGCCCTTTTCTAACCTTGGTGTAATCATGTGGCGATCTTTCGTAACCGTTTTGTTGCCAACGCGAAATCAAGAGAGGACTAGGGACTCGTCCAAATCCTTCGTGGGTTCTGGCCATAGAGCCGTTAGGAGCCTCCAACTCCGTTTCCGGGAGGTTGGTTACGACCCGCGTATCCCGCTGGTCTCGGGACAGGGGTCAGATGGAGCGGGCTTCATCCTATGGGTATGCGCCAGCGGGAGAGGGGAGGGAGAAGCTATAAGGGCGAACGATAACCTCAAGGTGAAGGTTCTTGATTTTGTCCAGTGCGGTGGACGTCTGGAGATCATAGGAGTCTAGCCGGAATCCATCGGTCTGAACGGAACCCGCGCAACGGCCGCAGCAGCTTTGCAAGCCGTAAACATTACGCTCATGGCCCAAGCAAGCGGATGCTCTTGAACACGCCGACGGCAGTCCGCTGTTGTTCCACGGTCAGTCCTTCCCCAAAAAGGTTTAGGCGGGAGCCACCCAAGTTAGAGAAATAGATGCCCGTGTACCCGGCACCTGGAGTCAAGGAGATGAGTAGCTTTGCTGCAACACCGCCGTTGTACCAGTAATTCACGGCATAAGCGTTATCCGGGGCGTCCGCCGGATCCAAGCTCGACGTGAATTCGCCGTAATCAAAGGTCAGCCAAACTCCGTCCCCTACCAACTCGCCCACGTAGGAATCGACACCCTGAAGCTCATTGAGCTCCCACCCCGGAGGTAGGCGCAGAGAAAATCCCGCCTGGCTCGGCCATCCCAGCACCTCCACCTCCCTCCAGTCCGACGACGGTCCTGCATCCTGGTATAAGCGGTCGGTGCTGACGCTCACTTCTTCCCCTGTGTGCTTGTCAACAACGACGCGATCTCCCAGTGGCTCTTGGAGTTGGAATTGCATGCCGTCCGCACAGTCCATGCCACCCAATAAGGGCGTGACCCAAGCGGTGACCTTAATCTGTACGTCGACTTCCGTCTCTCGTAACAGCGATACTTCCGGGGAACCTTGGCAAGAACCGACAGAGAGTCCGAGCCTTTCTGGGGAATGCAAGGACGCGCTTATCACCCTCACTTCACTGGGCCAGGCACCCACGCCGCGGCAGAACCAGGGCACAGCTCCGAACGCCAGCAACCCAATCACCACAACAGTGCCAGCAACCAATCGCATACGGCGGGACACGAATACTCTCGATCCATACTCGTTGGGCATAAGGCCCCCTCTAGGCAGGCTATGCCGTGGCAAGCTGTCTAGTGCTTCTCCAACAGGGGCGTGTGCCTGTGGCTCCTCGCGTAGTCCGACCCCGTGTCCGCATCAAAGGCCACGGCACCGAGCTTCAGGTCTCGTTGTGCTTCCTCCTGTACGATGCCGCCAGTGCGCCACGAACCCTGTGCTTCGACCACCCAGACCAACGGGTCCGAGGCTGTCGTTGGACCTGACCCTCCCCGCAACGCCTCGAACTCGCTCCTTCGCATCAGGCGGATCACCGGCGAGTGCGGTTTCCCGGTCACATTGAGCTCGGTACGGGGGAAGCTCAGGTATGCCAGCCCCAACCTAGCGGCCAATGCCTCCTCCCTTTCAAATGAATATCCGGTCTCGTATTTCTCTCATTCATTCGGACTGTTGCACTTGAGGCGCAGTCTCCTTGAAGCTACCATGTCCGATTTGTTGGACATATCTTCTGCTCATTGGGGCCTTGGTCGTCGGCGTACTGCGCACAGAAGGCCTGTCTGTGGTACATCTTCAGGGAGGCGCACTCGCTGATCGTCATCGGCCTCGTGTGTGTGACCTCACCATTCGCGTTCTGTACTTCCACCCATTTCCAGCCGTTTCGGGCCGCCATCCTGTGTCCATCCGCGTTGAACCAGCTGTAGTCGCGGAGGGCACTCGGTACCGACCGCTGGTGAGTGCACTCGGAGACGAAGTAGCTGTAGAGAGTGTCCCGATCGGCGGAAAACACCGTGACCTCTCTTGTCTCTCCGTCCTCCGTATAGGTGATTGGAGCACGCACCGTCGTACGCGTAGTGTCCTGCGGCGAGTCCGGCGACTTCGGCGGCGGCGCCGGCGTCTTGTTGTCCACCACCTGACCGCTGAACGCGGCCACGTCCACGCCGTTGGTGCCCTTCAGAGGATTGCTGCCCGGTTTGCTGTAGGACACGGTCACGAACTGGCCCGCCTTCACGGCCGGCACCGTGAGCCTGACCTGCCTTGTGCTGACCGTAATCCCTGTGGCCGTGTGCGTATTCCCGACGGCCGCGATCGTGAACCGACCAGCAGCCGGGACCGAAGTGGTGTCCAGGTCCCTGTCGAAGTTGAGGGCCAGTGAGGCGCCGTTGATCTCCGCGCTCGTCAGGGCCGGCACCACCTTCGCATAGCCGAAGACTTTGATCTTCATTTTGTTGCTGCCCAATTGGGTCCATGTTGTGGTGGTGCTTCCGACCATTCGACTATAGGACGCGTTCCCGACGCTCCAGCCCGCCGCTGGGTTAGCATTCTCATCGTTTGATGCCGTTGACTTCCAGAACACGTTGGAGTTTTGCGCGGACAGGTCTATGAAGATGTAGTACGTCGTGTTGGCGTCGAGATCTATGCCGTTGCCGGGCGCCGTGAAGTCGTTGTCAATCCCCGTGGTCAGCCCAGCCGGTTCGTTCAGGCCGCCCCCTGTCAGGGTGCTGCCCGGTCCGGAACTCCCGGCCGACGCTATGCTCACGCTGTAGTTCCCCACCGTCGCCAACGTTGTATCGGAGGCGATCTGCACTTTGGTCAGCCTGTAGCCCTGGCTGTTGTTGCCTGTCGTGAACGGCTGACCCCGGTCCCTGTTGAACCCAAGGTTTCCTGTTGCGTCCGCCTCTTCGTTGTTTCCGACCAGGACCACGGATGTCTCTTGTTGGCCAGTAACGTCCCGAGTTGTGACGTCACGGAGCACGCGGGGCGGGTCGACCACCTTCCGAACTTGTGGCGGCGCGGTTACGCGGGGCGGTTCGACCACCGTCCGAGCTTGTGGCGGCGCGGGTCTGCGGGGCGGTTCGGTCACCTCCGGAGGGGTACGACCCTCTTCGAGGGCGATGGGCGCAGTAAACCCGTCTTGTCCGTCAGCCGCCACGTAGCCTGGGACCATAAGTAGGGCCAAGGCTATGCCCAAGGCCAGCGAGACCAGCACACCCATCCCGAGGAGCCTCGTCCCGGAATGAGAATCCAGAGCGGACGTAATCTTCATCTTGTTACCTCACTGCGTTGTTTGCGGGAGCACGGCCTTTCGGTTCAATCCTCCCTTTCAAATGAATATCCGGTCTCCTATTTCTCTCATTCATTCGGACTGTTGGACTTGAGGCGCAGTCTCCTTGCGGCTACCAGTTCCGATTTGTTGGGCATATCTTCTGCTCATTGGGGCCTTGGTCGTCGGCGTACTGCGCACAGAAGGCCTGTCTGTGGTACATCTTCAGGGAGGCGCACTCGCTGATCGTCATCGGCCTCGTGTGTGTGACGTCACCATTCGCATTCTGTACCTCCACCCACCTCCAGCCGTTCCTTGCCATCATCCTGTGTCCATCCGCGTTGAACCAGCTGTAGTCGCGCAGGGCACTCGGTACCGACCGCTGGTGAGTGCACTCGGAGACGAAGTAGCTGTAGAGAGTGTCACGGTCGGCGGAAAACACTCCGACCTCTCTTGTCTCTCCGTCCTCCGTATAGGTGATTGGAGCGCGCGGCTGGGGAACGCCCGGCGGCGACTGTGTATTGTTGGTCACGGCCTGCTTGCTGAACGTGGCCACGGCCTTGCCGTTACTGCCCTTGAGAGGATTGCCGCCCGCTCTCCTGTAGGACACGGTCACGAACTGGCTCGCCTTCACCGCCGGCACCGTGAGCCTGACCTGCCTTCCGCTAATCGAAATCCCGGTGGCCGCGTGCGAAGACCCTCCAGCCTCGATCGTAAACCGGCCCGCAGCAGGGACCGAAGTGGTGTCCAGCTTGCTGTCGAAGGTGAGAACCAGTGTGGCGCCGTTGATCTCCCCGCTTGTCAGGACCGCCGGCTCATTCGAATTCGCATAGCCAACGACCTTGATCATTGCGACAGTCGTATCGCTTCCGCTCCCCCAAGTACTCTGCAGGTGACCCCGCACGCTGCGATTGTTCCCGATCTCCCAGCCGGACGCCGCGCCCGAATCCTCAGCGTCCGAACCCGTTCCCTTGACGTGACTAGTGTTGCTAGTGGTGTGTACGTCGATTACCACCCAATACGTGCTGGTGGCGTCGAGATCGATGCCGTCGCCGGATGCCGAAAAGTCCTTAGTACTGAAGGAATTCTGCAGTGTTGTTGGTTTCTTGAGCGTGCCTAGGCTGCTGCCAGGTAATCCGGACGAATCTTCGGCAATGTACACTGAGTAGCTGGGCTGCCCACTGGTGGCCCTCATGTTCATGTCGATACGGGTCAGCGTATAGCCGGCGGCATTGCTGCCCGTGGTGAACGGCTGCGCGGTGTCTATGCCCATGGCAATATTGCCGGTACCGCCCTGCCCGGTGTTGCTGACCAGCGTGCCGGCCGTCTGGGTGATGGTCACGCCGCGCCCCTGCACCTCATCCCTCTGGACTTGCGGCGGCGGCGGTACGCTGGTCGGTTCTACCTCCGTCTGGACCTGTGGCGGCGGGGGTACGATGGGCGGGTAGACCACCGTCCGCACCTGCGGCGGCACGGGTACGCTGGGCGGTTCAACCGTCGTCCGAGCTTGTGGCGGCGCGGGTGCGCGGGGCGGTTCGGTCACCTCCGGAGGGGTACGACCCTCTTTGAGGACGATGGGCGCGGTAAACTCGTCTTGTCCGTCAGCCGCCACGGAGCCTGGGACCAGAAGTAGGGCAAAGGCTATGCCCAAGGCCAGCGAGACCAGCACACTGATCCCGAGCAGCCTCGTCCCGGATTGAGAAACCAAAGCCCCTGATGTGACCTTCATCAAAACACCTCATCCGATGATCCAAGCCTTCCTTGACTATAAATGGCCGGACTCAAGATTTCTTACATCTCTCATGTAAATTCCATGGTGTTTAGGGCGCATATTTTCTCTAGCTTGTCTGGGAACACACGGAGGGAGCAACATAAGGATCGAACATTTCCCCAGCCAACGGCTCACTTTCGTGGATACCGTGGTAGTAGGCCTTGTCGTATTCGCATACGGCGTTCAAATACTGCTCCCAAGCTAGGGAGAAAGTATCGTAGACCGCCCTGAGCCTTAACAGGTTTCCTTGCGTAGTGGAGCACGAGGATGCGGCTTCTACGCTCCCGCAATACGCTATGGCCTTGTCGTCGTACTCGTCTCTAGCCTCAAGCATATTCCCTGTGGCGGATACGTACCGTTCCTTGGCTCCATTCACCCGTTCTCTCAGGGCTGAGTTCTCCGGCCGTGTCCCTTGCTGGAGTTCGATTACATATCCCAACACGTTGCTCTCCGGGATCCAGTGTCCGTCCGGCTCGTCCAATGCATCTCCCTTGGGCCAGAAGTAGTAGACATCGTCCTCGATCTTGATATCCGTGACCCTGTGAAGCACTGGGGAACCATCCATCTGATTTGGAGGGTAGTAGGAGATGACAGTGTCCGCTGCTATGTCCTCCGAGCGAAAGTTCTGGAGCACCACGACGGTGTCGAGGCACGTGATCTTGGGTTCCATGCTGCCAGTGCAGGTGGGAAACATCTTCCTACATGACACCTGTAGGGCCTTGCGGTCCTCCTCCAAGCCGGCGACGACTGCTCGCAGACCCTCCGCCCTCTCCTCCAGTTTGGTCACGGACTCATGCGCGAGCCTGAATTCCTCCAGCTGCGTTTCCAGTCCGCGCTTCTCGCCTTCCAGGGTCTGCAATGTCGCCTTCAAGCCACTGTTGTCGTCGCTGAAGACAGAAAGGGAGGCTTCAAGCCCGTCCCGCTCGCCCTCCAGCGATTCGACCGTCGCCTCAAGCCCGTCTCGCTCGCCCTCCACTGATTCGACCGTCGCCTCAAGTCCGTCCCGCTCGCCCTCCAGTGAATCGACCTTCGTCTCAAGTCCGTCCCGCTCGCCCTCCAGTGAATCGACCTTCGTCTCAAGTCCGTCTCGCTCGCCCTCCAGTGATTCGACCTTCGTCTCAAGCCCGTCTCGCTCGCCCTGCAGGGAATCGACCTTCGTCTCAAGCCCTTCCCGCTGGTCCTGCAAGGTTTCGACCTTCGACTCAAGTCCGTCTCGCTCGCCCTCCAGTGATTCGACCGTCGCCTCGAGTCCGTCTCGCTCGCCCTGCAGGGACGCGACCTTCGCCTCAAGCCCGACTCGATCGCCCTCGGCCCGCTGGAGATTGGACTGTTCCTCCCCAAGCTGCTTGTTCTTCACGCCGATCTCTTCTGTTGCCAAGTTGAGATCCCCTCTTGTTTCTACGAGTCCATAGGCCAGAACCCCGATCTGGGCAAGTAAGAGGAGAAAGAGAAGGACCACAAAAGGGCCAAAGAACCGCCTGATCGAGGTCCGTGCTTGTGTGATCCGGCTGGGGCTGCTCACATCAACATACCATCCACCCGGGCAACGCCCCGCGGTCCGGGAAGAGATGGACGAAACGGAAGGGGGCGGTCCCCAATAGCACCGGCAGAGTCAGCGATTGAGCCTCCTTTCTTGGTCGTGTGCGCCTCCAAGAGAGGGTCTCTCGGTTGTTGGTCCATCGGGAATCTCCAAGCTCATGGGATTACCGCCGCGTAGAACTGCTTGCCAGACAATTCGCGAGATCAGTCCGCCGGGATGCAACTTATTTCCAACACTACAGTTTAGCGACACTCTGATAAAACAGGGGTAAAAGAGCAAGCAATAGTGCTTTTATATTGATTAATTACGGGCGACACTGGTATAAACGGCTCTGCCCAAGTCTATTTCAGGCGCGTGTCGGGCCCCTGGGAGCTAGCTATCGGCGAGGAGGGAAGTTGAAGGAACCTGACGACCGCGACCGGGAGATTGCGACGCTGCGGGACCGGCTGTCCCGCCTGAGCGACGCCAGCCTCCGCGTCAACGAGAGCCTCGACCTCGAAGATGTCCTCCAAGGCGTACTGGACAGCGCCCGGACGCTGACTGACGCCCGCTATGCGTGCATCACGACCCTGGACGAGGCGGGACGGATGGAGGAGCTCCGGGTCTCCGGAGTGACCGACGAAGAGACCCGGCGTCTCTGGGAGGGTCCCGAGGGTCAGCAGTTCTTCGAATACCTCAGCGCCATTGCGGAGCCACTGCGAGTATCGGACCTGGGTGGTCACGCCAAGGCACTGGGCCTGAACGAGCTGCGCACTCCTGTGCATATCAGCTCATTTCTGGCCATTCCCATGCGCCACCGGGGCGTGAACGTTGGCAACATTCACGTTGGCAAGGAGGTGCCCGGCCAGGAGTTCAGCCGGGAAGACGAGGAGACCCTCGTCATGTTCGCTTCCCAGGTCGCCCTCGTCGTTGCCAACGCCCGTCGGCACCGGGATGAGCGGCGCGCCAAGACGGGCCTGGAGACTCTGATTGAAATGTCCCCCGTGGGAGTCGTCGTCTTCGACGCGGCGGAAGGCACTCTGGTGTCGTTCAACAGGGAAGCGATGCGGATCGTCGACGGACTGCGCAATCCGGATCACACGAGGGAGCAACTGCTGGACGTGCTTACCGTGCGCCGCGCCGACGGGAGCGAATTCTCACTGACCGAATTCCCCCTTGCTGAAGTCCTCAGCACCACCGAAGCAGTGCGGGCCGAAGAGATCGTCTTGGCAGTGCCCGACGGGCGGAGCATCGCCGTGCTGCTCAACTCCACTCCCATCCGGTCGGAGGGGGGCGGGGTCGAGTCCGTGGTCATAACCATGCAGGACATGACGCCGTTGGAGGAGATGGAAAAGCTCAGGGCAGAGTTCCTGGGCATGGTGAGCCACGAGCTGCGCTTGCCGCTGACCTCCATCTGGGGCTCTGTGATGGCCATGCTGGAAGACACTGAGGACCTGGACCCCGCCGAGGCGCGCCAGTTCCTGAGGATCATCCTCGAGCAGGTCGGCAGCATGCGCAACCTGATCGGCGACCTGCTGGACGTGGCCCGTATCGAAACAGGCACGCTGCCCGTCGACCCCGAACCGGTGGAGGTGGCCACCCTGGTGGACAGGTCCCGCAACTCTTTCCTGAGCTCCGGGGGCAGGAACAACCTCAACATCGACCTAGCACCAGAACTGCCTCTGGTGATGGCGGACCGGCGGCGCGTCGTCCAGGTCATCGGCCATCTCCTAGCCAACGCCGCGAGGCACTCGACGGAATCGTCCTCCATCGGGGTCACTGCCGCGCGGGACGGCGTCTACGTGGAAGTATCGATCAAGGACGAAGGGCGCGGGATTCCCATCGAGCGCCTGCCGCACCTGTTCCGCAAGTTCTCACGCCAGGATGACGACCCCGGAGGCGACACGGGTCTCGGTCTGGCGATCTGCAAGGGTATCGTGGAGGCCCACGGGGGCCGCATCCAGGCCGAGAGCGACGGGCTGGGGCTGGGAGCTCGGTTCGTCTTCACTCTGCCGGCGGTGGAAGAGGCCCCGGCCGACAGGGTCCGACCCGCCTTGGACTCGCCGCAGCAGGTGAATGCCGGAGAGACCATTCTGGTCGTGGACGACGACGCGCAGACTCTTCAATACGTCCGCAGGGCGCTGGCCGATGCGGGCTACAATCCGGTCGTAATTGGCGAGCCGGAGGATGTGATCCCCACCATGGAGGAAAGCCGCCCCGACCTGGTCCTGCTCGACATGGTATTGCCGGACGCCGACGGCATCGCGGTGATGCGAGACGTCCTCTCGGTTGCCGACGTACCGGTTATATTCATCTCCGGCTACGGGCAAGACCAAGTGGTGGCGCGGGCCTTTGAGGCGGGGGCCGACGACTACATCGTCAAGCCCTTCTCTCCAACGGAGCTCGTCGCCAGGGTCAGAGCCGCCCTGCGAAGGAGGGCGGGCTCCTATCAGTCTCAACCGCCGGGACCTTACGTCTATGGCGACCTCGCCATCGACTACGCCGAGCGCCGGGTCACGTTTGCCGGACACGTCGTGGAGCTAAGGGCCAAGGAGTACCAGCTCCTCTTTGAGCTTTCGGTCAACGCCGGGCGGGTCGTGACCCACGATGAGCTCTTGAGGAGTATCTGGGGCGCGAAGAGGCCGGACAACCTGCGGGCGCTCCGCACCCACCTGAGCCAGATTCGCAGTCAGATCGGCGAGGACGCGAGCAACCCCACCTACTTCTTTGCCGAGCCCCGTGTCGGCTACCGGATGCCCAAAGGGGAGGGGCGGGAGCAGGACGAGGCATGAGCGAGAGCAACGAAGGGACAGGCGGGCCACGCTTGGATGTGACGGCCCACTCAATCATATGGCGAATCAGAGATGCGGCCCGCTACCTCGGTTCCATCATCCCCAACGTCAAGAGTGCGTCTCGCCACCGCCACGACCCGTCAAGCCCGCGAGCGTGGCGAGAGGCCTTGATTCCCCAGCGGATGAACAGACTGGTAGCTGCCCACTCAGCCATCGAAGACGGATTCAATTACCTCATTTCAGGCCACTCCCGTGGCGAAGCGCATGTCACCCAAGTCGAGGACGACCTCATCGGGGAGTCGCGTAGTGGGCGCGCGCGCTTTCGAGAAGCCAAGCCTGAAACGCAAAAAATACTCCACACATCGACGTACAAGGGTGAGAACGCCCGATAGCGAACGTCCTCACCCTCTATTGTTCGGCCTATTGTTCTGTTCGGCCTATTGTTCGGCGCCGAAGCGCTGGCTCTTCCCCGGTGTAACCCTAGAACAACTTCAAGGCCTCGGCTTGTGGTTGGTCGGTTGCGTACTCAGGGTGCCTGGGCTCATCATACCACTTAGCCCGCGCCCTTTCGGTCACCGCCAGCACCTCATGCACCAGTCCTGAAAGATCCTTATCATCGAAGGACTCGATGTGGGGGTCGGAGGAGGGCTGCTGCACTCCGATGATGGCCCTACCGCCATCAATGGACAGGACGACCTTCAGTTCCTCCGCGGGTGGACCGGCATCGTCCTCGCAGTGTTCGGGACTCCCGGATTCCCTCACGACCTCGCTGTCAGGGTCACGTATTTCGAGGTCTTCGGCATCGGCTTCAGGCGATTCGACGAAGAGGCTCTCGTAAGCCTCCTGGGAAGCTGAGAGAGTTACTTCGGTTCCAATTTCTTCAGGCATGGCTTTCTCCTCTTCTTGATTCTTATGCGACTTTTTTGCGCCCATGGTCGAGTCTCAGTGCGACCGTCCCTGTATCTCCCCGATAGTCGCGGGATCCCAATGGAGGTCGCGCTCCACCGCGGGCACATTGCCAAGCACCGTGACCCCCGCCAGTTCGGTGAGGTCGAAGTACCCCAGTTCCGTCTCAAACCCTTTGACGAGACCGAAGCACAGTCCGGTCGCCGGGTCCCACTCGGTGATGTACCAAGTCCATCCGTTATAGGGGCTAAACAGCTTGGCCGGAGCGAAGACATCGTCGTAGTCCTGGACGTCATCGTTGGTGCCGAGAGCGGGAATTGTCTCTCCCAGTTCTCTGGTCATGAGGCTGTGTCCGCGATAACTGCTGTGATTGTCCTGCCACATCGTGGCGTTCGTGGCGCCCCTCTTTGAGTTGGGCATAGTTTCCCTCCGGTTGTTTCTCTGGATGGATTCATGTGCGCTGGCCTTCGGGGAGTTGTGGCCCCCGAGTTGCGTCAGTGCGCCCGGTCCACCGGGTCGGAGTCGTACCCCAACAGCCGTCTCGCCGCCTCTGGAGTAACGTAAGATGGGGTGACGGTGCCCTGCTCCATATCCAGGTAGAGGCCCATGAAAGGGCAGGTGCCCGCCACCATGCGGCGGACCACCTGTAGCACCAGTGACCCCATCATCTGGTTGATGGTGGGGTCCTGGTCAGTGAGGTCGAGGGCTGCGGCGCAGTCCACGTCCGGCGGTCTGGTGGACACGGCGGTCAGCAGATCGGGGCGCTGCAGCGTGGGCGCGGGCAGCAGGTGGCAGGTCTCTCCCGTGAAGGCGGGTTCGTCCCAGGTCACTTCGCCGGATACATTGCCGATGAGCACCTGCCCCCAGTTGGTGTCGTTGCCCGCGTCGATGAGCCACCGGCGCGGGTCGCCCGGCAGGCACTCGGCCATGGCCCTGCGCGCGGCTGCGTTGTCGGCGCAGCCGATGAGCAGGGAGTTGCCGTAGGCGGTTAGGCCGGGGTAGCGGTGTCCGTGAGGGAGGGCGTCCTCCTCCCGGAAGGGGTAGACCGAGTAGCCCACGGGACGCCGGTAGGCCCGGGCCAGCCGGTCGGCAAGGGCTTGGCTCTTGAACCTGTCCACGTCCTCGGCGTAGAAGTTCTGGCGCAGCAGGTTGTGGGGCTCCACCCGGTCGTGGTCGACGAGGACGATGGTGGCCTCCCGCCCTTGGAAGAGGCGGCAGAGCCCCTCGGCGACGAAGCCGCCGGTCCCGCCGCAGCCGACCACTGTGATCCACGGGTTGTCCAGCAGGAATGCGTTGTCCAGGTAGTAGGGCATCTTCAGTTCACCCCCTTGCCATTCTTTGGTGTTTCGTGTTCACCCACGAGCCGGACGCCCGGTTCAGGACCGTAGAACACCTGCGGCCAGTCCAGCGGAGCGAAGTGGCCGTAGACTCCCACCCGGAGGCTTAGCTCCGGTAGAGCGGTGTCGAGGCGTCCGACGACGCCGTAGATGCGGAAGCCCTGCTCGTCCCGGTCGTCGGTGGCTGAGAAGAAGGCGCGGGAGCTTCCGTGGGAGTGGAACTCGGCGACCACCCCCGCCGGGGGCACGTAGGCGAGACTCGTGGCGGTCCCGGCCTGCGGGGGCACCGCCAGCCGGTAGGCTCGCCCGTCCCAGCCCACGGCGAAGAACCGCTTCGTGTCCGGGGCGTCCTGGAACCAGCGCAGCCCCAGCTCAAAGAGGGGGGCCGGGATGGGGCCGTGGACCAGTTGCGCCTTCTCGGCCACGGGAGCGAGCCCCCGCACCACGCAGGAGGCGACCGGTACCCGCGCCGTCAGGTGGGCGCTCCGGGACTGGACGTAGACGCCCCCCGATCCCAGAACGTAGTCGTAGCCGATGCCCTGGACGCTGGCCAGCCCGGCGGTGTGGTTGATCAGGTAGCCGACCGGCCCAGATGCATCGTTAACGGTAGCCTCGTCTCCCCTCGGAGACCGCCATTGCGTGGGCCACCGTACACTGGGGAACCAGGTCCTCCACCGGGTATTCGGTCTGTCCATCGAGTTCCTCCCATAGTGCGATCAGGTTGTCGGGGTGCTTCTTGGAGCGGTCCCGGGGCACGTCCGCCGGGCCCGGCAGGGACCATTGGGTCGTATGGACATCAACCCCCATCATCGTTTTCCTCCTTTTCTCGTTCCTGATTGGGAAGCAGCCTCAGGATGAAGTCGAGCATCTGGGCGAAACGGCCGGGCAGGTCCTCCTCCAGCCAGCCGGCCAGTTCCCCCACCGAGTCCATGAGGGCGCTGGCCCGTCCCCACTCCTCGGTGGCCTCCCGGATGATTTCGTCCTCCCAGGGGTCGGCGAACCCGTCGTAGTTCCCGTCCTCGTAGCAGTCGTCCAAAAAGAAGTTGCCGGTCTCGCCTCGTGCCCAGGAGGCGGCGTGGGCCGCCCCTCGAACCCGGTCTCCAGCAGAGCCCAGGTGAGGGTTTCGAGGGATATGCCCCCTTGAGGGATTCTGAGCAGTGTCTGCTGCGGGATGCGGGCGGAGGCCGATTTCCAGCCAGGCCACCCTGAGCCCGTCGGTTCCCATGTAGTGGGCATCGGGGGAGTCGGCCAGCAGGACCAGGGCCGATAGCCCCTCGCGGTAGCCGTCCCACATCTCGTGGAGGCCGTCGCAGCCGAAGCCCATCAGTTCGTAGGGGATCCCCCTGCGCAGCCAGGTCCAGGGGGGCTCGTCCCCCTCCTCCATATGGAAGTCGAAGAAGGGGCCGTAGAGGGGGAAATGGCGCTCCTCGAAGAGCCGTACGAAGCCCTCCACCCTCTCACGTGTGTCCGGGGCTGAAAGCACCGCCTCACCCTCTTGGGGAAACAGTCGGCGCACCGGCCCCGCGAACCAGGCATAGTCGTCGGCGTAGCCGACCAGCGTGACCAGCTCCCGCAGCGACGGCGGACGCCGCAGGAGCAGTCTTGCCAGCCCGCTCAGCCGTGGCGGGGAAACAGCTTCCATCGCATCGCCTCCGACAGGGCCTCGTGGATGCGGCGTAGTCCTGGCCCTTGGGCGCAGGCCAGCTCCACCTCGTGCTGCCGGGCGGCCTCGGCATCCAGGTCAAGGGAGCCGTCGGGCCATGTGAGGTCCGCCGTGAGCTCGATGATGCTGAGGCGTGCGGGCGGGGTTGACGCCAGCAGACCGGCCAGCGTTTGATTGTCCATCGGACCCCCTCCTCAGTTCCGGGCGTGGGTGAAGGCGCCCTTGGTGCCCACCCGCCGCTGGAACTCATAGATGGTGTCGTCGCCCCGCTTCGTCTCCTTCACCGAGGCGTTGGCAATCTCCCCGTAGAAGTCGGCGAGGGTGCTCTTGACCTGCTCCACGCTCATCTGGGGGCGGGGTCGGGAAACTCCCGGTCGTCGTAGACGAATATGCGTGCCATGTTTCATCTCCTTGTGATGGTTGGTGTTTAGCTGCATTGCCACCTGCGGGAAGGCCGTCGCCCCTTTGCGGCGGCCTTCCGGTGTCCGTGCGGTCTAGCGTCCGGCGCCGACCGGCTCTGTCTCCTCTGCCTGCTCCATGCTCATCGCCCACTCGAACATGGAGAGGGTTGCGGGCTGCTTCCCCCTGTTATTCGGCTTCACCGGCTCATCGGACATGAACTCGGCCCAGGAGAACAGCGACTGCTGGGGCTCCTAGGCCTCGCCGTCGTGGTGGTGGCCGTTGCCGCTGGCATGCCCGTTGACCGGCGCCGACTCGACCTTAGGCCCGATGCCGAACACGTCGTCGTGCCCGTTGCCGTTGACCCCGATGGTCTCCGGTTCCACCCCGTATCCAGTACGGGGCAGGCTCTCCACGTCCTTCCAATCGTCATCCATCAGCAACTCCTCGCCCTCTGACTCGGCGTCCCGTGCTTGGGCGAACACCGCCTCCACAGACTCGGCATCATCGGCGTCGCCGTTCACGATCTTCCGGGGCCAGGGCCAGCATCAGGTCGTCCCCGTCGTCGCCGTAGGCCGAGAGGCCGTCCTCCGGCAGTTCTCCCTCCACCGCCAGGGAGGACTGAAGCTTCTTGGCCACCAGCTTCAGGGCATCGGCCTGCAGGGTGTTCCGGTAGGCCATGAAGACCACCTTCACCGGCCGGGTCTGGCCGATGCGCCATGACCGGCAGGACGCCTGCCTCATGACGTAGACGGAGTAGTCCGTCTCAAACCAGACGATGGTGGGGAAGTCCACCAGGTCCAGGCCCGTCTGCACCAGCCGGGGGGTGGCAGATGAGCACGTCCATGCCCTCCTTCACCTCGTCCGCCACCCAGGCCTCGCGCCTCTCCGGGGAACTGCCTCGGCCTTCATCACAGCCACCCGGTAGCCGTGCTGGCCGAGGAACTCCTCCATCCGCTCCGTGATGTCCCGCGTACCGGTGTGGGTGGCGTAGACCAGCACCCGCCTACCCCGCTTTCCTCTCCTCCGACACCAGGTCCAAAAGGGCCTTCTCCTTGGGGTAGAGCCTGTCCCCGTCCAGCGGGGGCACCTGCACCAGCAGGTCCTGGGTGCCGGGGTCAAAGACCGTCTCCCCGCGGGTGCAGCCATCGGGGTAGGCCAACAGGGTCTGGAGGTAGGTGGCCAGAAGTCTCTTTGAGCCCTTGGAGAGGGCATCGGCCAAGGCCTCCCTCAGCTTCTCGAACACGTGGTTGTGGGCCGAGCGCTGGGAGTAGCCCGTGTGGTCCTGTTCCGCGTCCAGCCCTGATAGCATCACCTGCTCCTCGTACGGAGGAAGCCCCAAGGCCACGTCGGAGAGCCTGAGAAACACCGAGTTCCCGATGAGGTGGAAGAGGGCCGAGGGGGCTAGGCCGGGCCTCTCCCGTGTTGTCTTGCGATAGCTCCTGCGTCGGGAGTGGCGCCCGTCCTCGTCGAAGCCGTCGTCCCCGTGATTGATGGTGTGCTCCAGAAAGCCGTAGCGGGTGACCCGCGGTGCTCCTCGGCCCTCCCGAACTCCGTCCTGATCTCCGGCGAGAACCGGTAGGGGAGGTGGAAGAGGGTGGAGGAGTACCCGCCAAGGAGGGTGCCCGTGAGAGTCAGCGACTTGCCGCAGGCATCGGCCAGCACTCCCGCTGCGATGCCCTGGGCCGATCCCCTGCCCTTGTACTCATGCACCTCGTCGCCGATGAGCAGGTCGAAGAAGCCCTTCATCCGGTTCTTCACGTAGTCGGCCAGAGGGTAGCGACGGGGGCCGGAGTGGTCGGCCTGCCACAGGGCCTCCCCGCACCCCTCGCAGGTGCGTTTGCGCCGCGACATCTCTCCATGGGTCAGTGGCACCCCGTCCCTGTCCACCACCTGGGCATTGCATGAGGGGCAGCAGGGCACCTTGAATGGGTCCCCAGTCTCCTCGTCCCGCGCCAGCCTGCCCCAGCCCCTGGCCCAACGCTGCACCACGGCGGGCAGCCAGCGGTAGGAGAGCTTGGCCCGCCCACGGGACATGACGGCGAAGAGGGGGCCGTGGCCCTGGTGGAGCCTGACGCGCTCCAGATCGGTGATGGAGGAGACGATGACGGCGCGGGCGTAGGGGATGGACTCCTCCACCTCCCGCTTCCACTTGCGGGTGAGGTGTGGCGGGCAGAGGACCAGCACCCTCTTGAAGCCCGCCATGTGGGCTGCTGCCGTGGCGATGAAGGTCTTGCCCGTGCCCATCTCCCCCACCACGGTGGTGCCCTGGTGGGCTTCCAAGGAGAGGGCTGTGCCGCGTATGGCGTCCCGCTGCGCCCCCCAGCGGGGAGCGGAGCAGCTTGGGCAGCGGGTGGGCGTTCTCCGAAGGGCGATAGACGGGCGGGTAGGACTCCACCACCCTCTTGGCGATGGCGTCCCTCTAGGTGTCGATGAATTCTGCCAGGTCCAATGGGGTGTTCTCCTTCCTTCTCATTACGAGTGAGAGGACGCCTCGGACCCGGCCCGCACAGCATCCCCCGTGGGGACGCCTGCGTGGTTGCCGAGCCGTGGAGGCGTCCCCCATTGGGTCTGTGCGTTGTTAGCTACTCGCTATGCTGTACTTCTTCTGTCTCCCTGATGAACGGCCTAGGCTGCAATGTCCGTGATCTCGCCGTCGTCGAGGTTGATGGTCGTCACGGTGGCCTTGAGCCTCTCGCGGTACACCTCGGCCCGCTCCGTCTCCTCCACCAGCACCATCTCCTTGGAGGTACGCCCCTTGACCAAAATGCGCCGCCCTTCGGCCTCCAGCACCAGATTGTCGAGGAAGCCGGCCTGAAGACCGCCCCGTGTACACGACTGGGGGACGGTCTCAGAGGGTTGCACACCGGCACCAAGAACGGCCGCTACCTCATCTACGACGCCTACGACTGGGACGGGGCCCAGGAGCACAAAGTGCTGCATGAGGCCGACCATATCTCATCATCAATGGTGCGGAAAGGGTGTCCTTCTGCCTGATTATTGCGGAAATTGTCATACACCTTGTACAGAATGGCCTCCCTGACCACTTACTCAGAAGGGCATCACGCTCAGCACGGGTAGCTATGACCACTTCCTCTGCCGATATGGGGCTTGTTGGCTCCTGCTCACCGTTGCTATAGGTATAAATTCTACGAGGGTCGCCATTATCATCCGTAAAAGATAGGGTGCCATCATCGACATCAAATGCGACTGCCCCTAGGACAAACCCGACAGCCAAAGCCAGCACTGTACTTAGGATCAGCCATGGGCCCCAAAGAGGCACCGGGGGCGTTCCCCTTCTAGGGCCTCCTTGGTCGTTGACTCACCAAGGTGTGGGAGGCGGCCACAGCCGTCTCAATAGGGAGAAGGACGGAGGAGGTCGTGGGCAGGAGCCAAGATCGTCTCCCACAGCTCCTGAACTCCCGAGAAGGCAGGTGCCCAAGATGCCAAGATACATGCTCTCGGTATGGCCTGCCTTATCGTCCTTCTCCAATGGACTGCTTGTGAAGGCACGAAGTCTGAGGCTCACTACACTCATGAGTCCATTGTGGTCGAGGACATCTCCGACTACCTTCAGACGTTCCTCTACCCTGATCTGAGAATCCTTTACGGACTCCTCACCTACTCCCAAGGACTGGAGCAGCTGGGCGGAGGAGATAGAGGAGAGCTGGAAGACGATGGAACTGTTGGATGAGGAGACTAGTAGACGGCTGGCCGAGGAGATGGGGATAGATGAGGACCAGTTACAGGGAGTCCAGTGGGGAGTATACATACGGGGAGTGCCGATAACCCATCCTCACCCTGAGGCGAGGGATCACGCCTACACGCTAAGCGAGGTCTGCGGGATCATCCTAGACGCCGGATACGGGCTTCGGGGTGAGGATGGAGAGCTGATATGCGAACCATAGTTGACTGTCCTTGAGCGCACACTCCGTCAGACCCTCCATGTCCCCCGGCTCCGCCCGGGACCCTTCCTCTCAGCCTGTTGCCATTCGGCACCAATCGGTACGGTTTGTGCAGGTTCCTCAATTCCGCCGGTATGCTGCCATTCAGCGGTCGTCAAATAGATAAAGCGGGTCATCTGAGACAGGCCGCCCAACTCCGGAGGTATCTTTCCGGTCAGTCCAGACGGATTGAAGTTACAGCCTGACTACAGGTTCAGAACGAATCTCAGACTGAACATTTGACGGACTCAATCGACACGGAACACTGAAGTACTCGTGGGGGTGGTCGGTTTGGGTCCATTCAAGCCAGGTCAGATTGTTAGACAGAGCGTGGCCACAACAGCCTGCCGGAAAGGTGGGGGCGCTGTGACCAAAGGTGGCGCGCGACCGGGTGAGCGCACCAAGGTCGGAAAGGCCTTCTGGAGTTGAGCTAGACGACCCGGGGACGGACGAGTGGTCTCCCCCATGACTGGTTCGATCCCTGTCAACTGAGCCCACATGTACTGAATTGGGAATGTCCGATGGTGGGTCCTAATGTAGGGTAAGCAGGTTGAGAACCCCGGCCTTGTCCCACGATCCTCCGGCCCACCGGGTTGGAGGATCGTTCTTTGTAAGGCAAGACCTGCACAGCCCGCCATCTTCAACTCTGCCACTACGCCCCAACACCAAGCCCCATTATCTTCGTTGTACTCCTGTGAGCCAAGTGGAATCCGGGGGCGTGATGATGGGCTGGGCCGGTATCGAAGACTTCCCATGCCTCGAAGAACCGTGACATCCACGCCTCATCTTGTTGGAGGACTCCAAGGGCTGAATAGGCTCAATCCAGTCTTCGTCAGCTCAATATCCATAGCATTTGGAAATGTCTCCATCTGCGGCTCCTTAAGACCCACGCCAGCCTGTACTCCTGTTGATTGCTGTACCTCCTATTCTTCTGGAACCACCGCGTAAGCAGCTTCATATCATCCAGAGAGTCGAGTTCGACGGCTGGCGGGGTCGTGTCGTAAGGGTATGCCACCCAGCCCATCGGGCGAATGATCTGGTGCTCGGATATCATATTCAGCGCCATCCACCGTTTGATCCCACACTCGATCTCAAACTGCAGGCATGCACATCTCTCGTCACAGTCCACACGTCGTACCGCTCAGGTAACGCTGCCCGCAGGACATCCCAACCACGCTTTGCGCTGGGTTTCCCTTGATAGGCAGAGAACAAGGGACTGTCGTTGAGTCCTGAATCCTCCACGTAGAGCTCCTCTCGCACCTCGCGCCGCTCCTCTGTCATTAGACCTTCTACTTCTATCGCCCGCTCGTCGGGTCCCATTTGTACGGACATGTCCATGGGCGGGTCATCGAAATCGCTTCCGCCGAGTCTGGTCACCGATGCGGGCACGCTGACGCGAATTTCCCCCTCCCCCTCGTCTCCCATTCCATCCTCATCTCCAATTGTCCGGTACCACCTTACCTTGCTTAGCTGTAAACCGCCTGTAACGTGGGGGGCGTATCGCCTCTCCCACCCGCGAATCAACTCCATTTCAAATTCCTCCAAAAGGAAAGGTCAGCCGCCGAACCTTGACGTCTCCATCGTCCTCACGGCCCCGGATTACACTTCATGTATATCAGGACCGGAGGTGTTCCCTGACATTTGAGCGTCTAAGTCTCCTCAGCTGCAGGCAGATAACCGAGGCAACCGGGATTTCCCGCTCCACCATTTATCGGCTCTTGCAGACGGTGCCTTTCCCAAGCCCATACCCATCGGGCCCCGTGCCAGGCGTTGGCCGAAATCCGCCATCACAGCGTGGATCGCGGAACGCATGGCCGCAAACGACGAGAAGGATGGCTTGGGGTCGACCGACCCTTGACCCTCATTCCGTCTCAGCGCGAGTGGGACCAGGGGTGGCGACCACCGAAATCTGAGACGGGCGTGTCAAGACTCTGAGCGACATCAGGCAAGGATCAACGACTCTCGATTACCGCCTTAACCGGATGATCACGGTGCTGATACCGGGCGAGGCACTATGGAACCACCCTATGGGGTTTTGGTCACGTAGCCGGCCCATTTCTGCATCACCTCCCGACGCCGTTCCAGCAGGTCGGACCTCGCATAGGCCGCCTCAACCTGATTCTCCACGACATGGGCCAGACACGCTTCCGTCACTTCTCGCGCCACGCCGGAATCGCCGCACCAGTCGCGAAAGCTGGACCGGAAACCGTGGGGGGACAGCGCCTATGTTTTCTCTCGCAGCAGCTTGGAAAGGGTGTTGTCGGTAAGCTGTCGGCCCGTCACGGACGGGAACAACAAGCCTTCACCATCGCTCAACTCCCGCGCCTCGGCGAGCACTTCCAGCGCTCTATCGGATAGGGAACCCGGTGCTCTGTCCCCGCCTTCATGCGTTCCTCTGGCACCGTCCACGTCGCGCTCTCAGGGTCCACCTCACCCCACTTTGCCCCGCGTACTTCACCCGAACGGCAGGCCGTCAATGCCACAAACTCAAGGGCCAGCTTGGTGGATACCCAAGCGTTCGTATTACGGATGGCGCACAGGGCCCCGGCAACGTCACCATGATCCTGCGCCCGTTGGTGTTCCCTCTTGCTGCCGTTCCTGGGCAGGGCGGCTCCGATGGCGTCACCGGCTGGATCGTCGTCCCGGTACCCTGCACGACGGCCCACTTCATCACGGCGCTCAGGCGCTGGCGCACCCGTCGCGCCGTCCCTCTTGTCGTTCCAGATCGGAATCAGCACGGCCATGACGTCAGCGGTCGTTATCCGGTCCACCGGCTTGCTCCCCAAGCTTGGCATGGCGTAGGCGTCAAGGCTGGCCCGCCATTGGGCCGCCGACTTGCCCCCGTCCTTCCAGTTGGCGGCGTGAAGGGCTATTCACCTTGTCCGCAGCCTCCCGGAGTGTGGGGAGGCTGGTGACGCCCTGGCGCGGGTCGTGCCCTTGGGCCACGAGACGCGCATTGGCCAGCGCCTTGGCCCTGCCATCGGACACCGTGACAACCGGATAGGCCCCAAGGCCCATGTTGAAGGGCTGGCCCCCGATCCGTACCCTCTGGTACCAGGACTTGAGCGGACGCCCCGCCCCCATCTTCACCAGAGGAGTAAGGCCATGTTCGCCCCTGCCGTCACCGTAGGCTCCGGCGTCCTTGACCGTCTTTACAAAAGCTGCAGATAACTGCCGCGGGCGTATCATCTTACTAGCACTCTCATTAGCACTTTTGCGATGATATCAAGCGATGCCCGCACGAAACGTCAAGCGCCTACTTGAGACACAAGTTATTATTTGTGGACCCCAGTTCACGAGACCAATTGAGACAGAAAAAGGCAAACTAAAACAGGGGGATTGTGGTCACTCCCTCCGCCACAAACTCGTCTATATTGGCTACAACCCCAGCTATTTCAGCAGCTTCGTCACCGCGTCTAACACCACCAGCCGAGAGAACGCCTATTGGTAGAGCTACCGGACGTGCTGCGGCTAGGGAATGTCCATGCTGCGAAGCCGGCGCACCGTCAACCAGAAGAACAACGCCGTCACGACGATGATGCCACCGATGGATACCTGCATCTCTATGGTCTGGTCCTCGAACATCTTCAGCCGTGAAGTGTCGATGCCCTCCATCAGCGTCATCGTGTAGGCCCTCACGCTGAGGTACCTGGTGCCGCTGAGCAGGGTGCTGAGCAAGCCCTCCCAGATGAATACGTACACCAGAGCGAAGCCGAGTGGGTGGCCCACCATCAGACCAAGCCATGTGAATATCGCGGAATAGGCGGCGACTCCGGCCAAAATGCCGACTCCGACTGCCGCCACGGTCCTGACGTCTCCCTCCAGCCAGACGCCCGCCACCAACATGCCGCTCACGGCGAGCACGGGTCCCGCGATTGCCACTGGAGCAAGCATCTTGGACAGTACGATCGACCACCGCGAGACGGGGTTAAGCGCGAGGCAGGCCAGCGTGCGGTCCTCGACTTCGTTGCCGAAACTGGCAGTGGCCAGCGTCATCGTCACGATGGGAAGAACGGCCGTGACCATCAGGACACCTACGATCCCCACAGCAAGTTCGTTGAGGTCGTCCACTCCCAGGTCGACATTGAAGGCTCGGATCACCGCCACCAGTACTACGGGAACGGCCGCCAACAGCACGATGATAGCGACGCGCCCTTTGCCTAGGAGTTGGCGCAACGACAACCGGAACATTGGGCCCACGGGCTACGCTTCCACCACGTAGCTGAAGACACTCTCCAGCGACTCGTCGAGGGGCTCTACCCTGGTGAGCCGGAGCCCCAGTTCGCGGGCCGTCACGGGCACGGCGCGCTGGAGTGAGGCGATGTTACGGCTCAGGACCAGCACGGCGTCGCCGTCCAGGGAGACCGACTCCACGGACTCCAAGCGCACTAGCGCCGAGGCCATGGCGCGGGGCTCCTCGCAGACTACCCTGACCTTGTAGGGCTGCTGGTCGAGGGCGTCGCGGATTGCGCGGAACTCGCCCGACGCGGCGAGCTTGCCACTCACCATGAGCAGGTGACGATCGGCAACCGTCTCAACTTCTTCCAGAATATGCGACGACACCAGCACCGTCCTTCCCTCAGACGCGAGCCGTCTCATCAGGTCGTGGAACTCGATCCGTTGGCGCGGGTCTGTGCCATTCAGAGGCTCGTCCAAGATCAGAACCTCGGGGTCGTGGACCAGAGCGGCAGCCAGTCGCATGCGCTGTCTCATCCCCCGGGAGTAGGTGCCGAGGGCGCGTCCCTGTACTTCCAAGAGTCCGACGTACCCGATCGCCCTGTCCACCGCGGCCCCGACTTTGCTGAGGCCGTGGAGCTGGGCGGCGAGTTGCACGAACTGCCTGCCGCTATAGAAGGCATATACCGCCTCGTGCTCGGACATCATCCCCATCACCCGGTATATATCCGGGTTATTGCGCACCGGCTGGCCGAGTACCTCTATCGCGCCCTCCGAAGGGTCGGCAAGCCCGGCCATCATGTGCAGCACGGTCGTCTTCCCAGCGCCGTTCGGCCCGAGCAGGCCAGTGATGCCTGGGTGCACCTCCAGCGAAACGTCGTTGACTGCCACGACGCTGCCGTACCATTTCGAGACCGACCGCAGGACTATGGATGCGGTCATCGGGCTTCCTTCCGGTAGCGCCACAGCAACAGGCCGGCGGGCCCTATCGTGAGCATGAGGTACCACACCACGGGGATGGCGTCGTTCAGCTCACTCACATGTCGAGCCGCGTCCGAGGAGTCGGGAATTTCGCCAAATATCATGTCGCTGACGTTCGTGGGAACGGCGCCGAATTCCGCCAGTCCGATCCACTTGGCCCACCGGCCCGTTACCGTCTCGCACCGATCGACTACCACCTCCCCGTTCTGAACGACCACTTCTGTCTCGGTGCAGGCAGTGAGCGAGTTCGCCACCGCTGCGGATATTATGAACAGCCCGATGACGAACCCCGCAGCGTAGGCCCTGCGGTTGGCGAATCCCGATACAGCGAGCGGTATGGTCGTCGTAAAGACCGCTATGATCGCTCCAGCCGCCAGAAAGCGCGGTACGTCCATCCAGTTCTCTCTAACGTATGTAAGGGGATCCGCCGTGGCGAGCGTTAGCCCGACGAACAGCACAATCTGGCCCGAATAGACCAGCGCCAGCACAATCGTGAAGAATGCCAGCCAGCGAGCAGCCACATAGTCCGTCGTGGTGAGCGGCCTCACCAGATATAACTGAAGCACTTGGCTGCGCCGGTCCGCGCACAGGAGCTCTGGCGCCATGATCGCCGAGAACAGCAGGGTGAGGATCGAAACGATGTCGTAGTAGTCGGCATGTCCAGGAACACCGGCGCCATCAGACGCGCCGAAACCCTCCGCGAACGAGGCGATTATCACGATGACGACCGCCGGGGCCATGGTGGCCGCGAACAGGAGTATCGGAAGTATCTTCGCGGGGGCGCCCCTGCCCAGTCCGAGGGTGGTGCGCACACCGTTGGTCCACAGGGCGATCCGGGCACGGTTGCGGCCCTCGCGGGGGCCCTCGTAACTCCGGTACCCTATGTCATATAGCTCGCCTCTAGACTGCGCGTCCAAGAGCTATCTCCTGAATATTTCGGTCAGACGGTGGCGTTGCGGAGCCATCCGCCGGAGCCTTGCTCCCGACTCGACCACGGCGTCACGTACCTTGTCGTAGCCTCCGTCATCTATGTTTTCTATGGCGATGGATATCCCGTCGAGGCCAGCCCAGAGCCCTTGTTCGCGCAGCAGGGCCAGCAATTCGTCCCGCCGGTCATCGACGTCGACGTACAGCGTCTCCGTCTCCTGGGTGAGCTGCGAGACCTCAGCGTCCTCTACTACCTGCCCACCCTCCAGCACGACGACCCTGTCACACGTGCTCTCGACGTCGCCCATCAGGTGAGACGAGAGCATGATGCTGATGCCGAACTCCCTGCCGGTGCGACGCACAAGGGCGAGCATCTCCTCGCGTCCCGACGGGTCCAGCCCTGCCGTTGGCTCGTCCAGCAGGACCATCAGCGGGTCGTGGACGAGGGCCTGCGCCAGCTTCACGCGCTGCTTCATTCCGGTGGAGTACTCGCCTATAGACCGGTACCGCTCCTCGGCCAGCCCGACGTGCCGCAGCGTGTCCGCAGCACGGGTACGTGCGTGTGCCGGGGGAAGCCCGCTCACCTGGGCCATGTGAGTCAGGAACTCGGAGGCAGTCAGCGACGGTGGCAGGCAGTCGTGCTCGGGCATGTAGCCAAGACGCGAACGGATCCCTATGGACTCGTAGGGGCGCCCGCCCAGCACCTGGGCCGAGCCCGATGTCGGCTTGATCAGGCCAAGGAACAGTTTGATCGCCGTGCTCTTGCCCGCGCCGTTCGGACCCAGCAGCCCGGTGACTCCCTCGCCGATGCTGAAATCGACGCCATCAAGGGCAATGACGGAGCCGTAGTGCTTCGTCAGGGCCTCCGCCTTTATCAGGAACGCCATATGCTGGAAGTATACAGCAGTAGCCTCAGCGTCTGAGACCTCGCATCCTTCCAGCGGAAGCTTAAGGCTCCGTGTAAGTCTTCTGTCCGTTTCGATTTTCTCCCTTTCATCCGCATAGTGGATATGGTCGAGTTCCGGAAGTGTGGTTCATTGTTCAGCAGTCCGCGCTGGCGGCTAATTCCTCTCCCGGTACCGCAGCGCCACAAGGGACGTTGGCAGGGATAGAGACGCGGACGGAGGTAATGTAGTATTGTCAGAGTGAATTGCCCTTTCCAATTGGCAACTCTCTTAGTACTTCCGGACCCCAATGTTGGCAACTCACATTCCTCCACCGCGGTCGCCGGAAATACAATGTCCAATTTCTCAGATGATTAAGAGGCTCAGTTGGTCAAACATAGTGGGGAGGAAGCAAGATGACCACCGTGGGAACTGGCAAGTATAGCTACCAACTTATCGAGCACTGGGCCAAGTTGCCCCCCGGCCAGACCTTCGGCAACACCAGCGCAGTGACCTCCGACTCCCGGGACCGGGTGTATGTCTTCCAGAGGAAAGACCCGCCGGTGATGATTTTTGACCGGGAGGGCAATTTCCTGGACTCCTGGGGCGCCGGAGTCATCACCGACCCCCATGGGATTTGCATTCACGACGACATCGTCTACCTCACCGACCGGTCCGACTCAGTAGCCCTGAAGTTCACCCTGGAAGGCAAGCCCCTCCAGGTTCTGGGCGACCGCGGGGTGCACTCGGACACAGGCGGAGAGAGGCTAGGGGACCTGGTGCCTCGGGCCGCTGGCCCATTCAACTACCCCACCGAACTGGTGCCCTCTCCTTCCGGAGACCTCTACGTCTCCGACGGATACCGCAATGCCCGTGTGCACCGCTTCTCCGGGGATGGCCGGCTCATTTCCTCTTGGGGCGAGCCGGGCAAGGAGGGGCCGAACCAGTTCCACCTGCCCCACAGCCTACTGGTAGATGAGGAAGGCGTAGTGTTCCTCTGCGACCGGGAGAATAATCGCATCCAGGTTTTCTCAGCGGACGGTCAGTTCCGCGAGATGTGGTCCGACCTACGCCGCCCTCTGGACATATCCATGGACAGCGACGGCGTTCTCTGCGTCACTGAAGGCGGGGTCAACGGTCTGTCGCCACGGGTCAGCCTGCTGGACAGGCGTGGCAACGTGGTAGCCCGCTGGGACGCCAACTCGGCCCACGGTAGTTGGATTGACGCCCACGGTGACATTTACATGGCCTTGGGCGCAATGGAGCGGGTGGACAAGTACGTCCGGCAGGGATAACTCCCTTGTAAGACACTTTCATGTCGGCTGGAGGACACGTCACAAGCACTGACGGTTGATGCGAAACTGAAAAGACGCGTGGCTCCGTCAGGAATGCCTGGCACCCTGTCAAAGCTCTCATCCTACATATCTATGTGTGAACTAGGCACTTAAGTGAGGTCAGAAAATGGAGTACCGCAAACTTGGGAACCTGGACGTTTCAGTGATAGGTCTGGGAACCCTACGAACTTTCGATGTCACCGACGGGGATGAGATAGCCGTCCGGAGACAAATCGTGGACAACTGCCTGGTCAGCGACGTAAACCTCATCGACACTGCCTCCTGGTACGGCCACGCGGAGCAGGTTGTGGGCGAGATTACCGAGGACCTTCGAGGCCGGTTCTATATCGCTACCAAGGTGCGTACTGAGGGCAAGGAAGCCGGCGAGGCCCAAATTACCCGGTCCTTCGAACTGCTGAAAACCGATTACATCGATCTCTTCCAAGTCCACAACATGATCGATTGGCAGACCCACCTCCCCACCCTGGAGCGGCTTAAGGACGAGGGCAAAATCGGCATGCTGGGTGTGTCCGCCATGGTGCCCGATGCTTATCCCACCATCATGGACTTGATGCGCGAGGGTCGGGTGGATGCTGTCCAGATTCCCTACAACGTGATGAACCGAAGCGTTGAGGATGAACTGCTGCCCCTAGCCGAGGAACTGGGCACCGGGATGCTGGTGATGGAGCCGTTGCAGAAGGGCCGCTACGTCCTCGAGCTGAAGCAACGGCCCGACATGACGCCGCTGCGAGAATATGGCATCAGCACCTGGGCTCAAGCCCTACTGGCCTGGGTCATTTCTGACTCCCGTGTGAGTTCGGCCATACCCACCACCTCACGCCCCGAGCGTATCCAGGAAAACGCCCAAGCTGCCCAAGCCGCCGCCCTGCCACAGCAGTTCCGGGACTACATCCGTTCCGAGGCGGAGCGGTGCCTGTAAGAGACGAACGGCAGCTTAACGATAGAATCATGGAAACCTAGGCGACGGCGAGTCCCGGTTTGTTACCCACCCGTACCATGGCGTGGGGGCTTAAGGCTGGGCCGCCGACTTGCACCCATCCTTCCAGGAGAGCGAGAGCAATCGGAACAGCATGGTGCGTCAAGGAACACCGTAGTCTGTTTTCGTATCTGAATGGAACGTAGTGAAGCACTATAAGCTTGCGTGAAGCAAGGGGATAGTTTACACTCCGCGGCCAGACATCCTGCGTACTGAAACTCATTCCTTCGACTATGGACAGCTATTACCTCTGGACCATTGGATGCCAGATGAACCAAGCCGATTCAGATAGATTGGCTGGTGCTCTGGAGCACATGGGGCTGCACTCCGTAACTCAACCAGAACAAGCCGACGTGATCGTTCTGAACTCGTGTGTCGTACGCCAGGGAGCCGAAGACCGCGTGGTCGGTTCACTCACCAGCCTGAAACCCCTGAAGACGCGCAACCCAGACAAGGTGCTGGCCCTTATGGGATGCATGGTCGGTCCCAAGCAGGACGAACTGAAGGCCAAGTATCCTTACGTGGACTTCTTCATGCCCCCTCAACAGTTCGCCCCTCTCTTGGACCGTGTTGGGGACGGAGTAGGCGTTGAGTGGGATGACTACCTTGGCCCCATCCTTCCGGCCACTCGCGCCGTTAGCTGCCATGTCCCTATCATCAAGGGATGCGACCTCATGTGCACCTTCTGCATCATCCCCTACCGCCGTGGCCGACAGGTCAGCCGGCCCGTGGACGAGGTCGTGCACGAAGTTGAGCTTCTGGTCGCACGGGGGGTGAAAGAGGTAACGCTGCTGGGGCAGACGGTCGACGCCTATGGCTACGACTTGGCAGATCAGCCTGATTTAGCTGATCTGCTGGAGCGCCTGAACGATATTGACGGCTTGGCCCGCATCCGCTTCCTCACATCCCATCCCATATTCCTGTCCAAGAAAATCATGGAGGCCGTTGCTCGGCTGGACAAGGTCTGCGAACACATCAACCTGCCCGTCCAGGCAGGCGACGACCAAGTGCTGGAGCGCATGCGTCGCCGCTACACTCGCAATGATTACCTGTCCCTCATAGATGACATCCGGAGCACAGTGCCCAACGTCGCCCTCAACACCGACATCATCGTCGGGTTCCCCGGAGAGACAGCCCAGCAGTTTCAACGCACCCTGGATCTCATAGAAGGCGTGGGGTTCGACAAGGTCCATTCGGCGATGTACTCGGAGCGACCCGGGACTATAGCCCACCGCCAATTGCCCGACGACGTTTCTCCAGAAGAGAAGTCCCGAAGAATCAAGGAACTTGACCAACTGCAGGAAAAGCTGCTGACCCGCCGCAACGCCTCGTTCAAAGGCCAGCATGTGGAAGTGTTGGTGGAGGAGCGGAAAAAGGGACGGTGGCAGGGACGCACCCGCGGCGACAAGCTGGTGTTCTTCGATGACCCTGAAGATAGGGCAGGCCAACTGGTTACAGTGGTGGTGACCAAGACCAGCCCTTGGTCGCTGCAGGGTGAGCTTGTACATTCTGAGCTTGCGAAGGCTGCGGACAACGTGGCGCGGAGGCTATAGGCCGCCAACTGTTCTATCCCAAAATCATCTGGCCCCAAAATCATCTGGCGAGGTTCTCGAGCGATGATGCGGCCCACCAATCCGGAGATCCAATCACTGATTGACCGCGCCCTAGCTGAGGACCTAGCCTTCAGCGACCCCACCACTGGCAGCATAATCGACACCGCCATCACCGGCTTGGGTGTCATACGTTCCAAGGCAACGGGCGTGTTGGCAGGGGTTGACGTTGCCTTGGGTGTGTTCCAGCGTGTCGATCCCGCTTTGCGCACCGATGCCCTCGTGTCTGACGGCTCTACCCTCGAGCCTGGAATGTCCATTGCCCACGTTGAGGGTTGCGTCACCAGCATCCTCCAAGCAGAGCGCACCGCGCTCAACTTCCTACAACGTACCTGTGGCATCGCCACCGCCACTCAAGCCTACGTGGAGGCGGTCCGTGACTACGACGTGCGTATAATCGATACGCGGAAAACGCCTCCCGGCCTGCGCAACCTGGACAAGTACGCCGTGCGGATGGGAGGCGGGCACAACCACCGCCTCAACCTAGCCGATGGAATCCTCATCAAGGACAACCATCTCGCCGCCCTTGCCTATTCCGGCCTCGGCCTGAAGCAGGCTATCGAGCTGGCCCTCTCCCAAGCTTCCCATATGGTCAAGATCGAGGTGGAGGTCACCAGTGTTGAAGATGCCCAGCTGGCCGCTGAAGCCGGCGCGCACGTCATCATGCTGGACAATATGGACATTGAGCAGATGCGCAAGGCAGTTGAGGTAATAGACAGCCGAGCAGCGGTCGAGGCTTCGGGCGGAATCAACATGGAGAGCGTGAGGGCGGTTGCCTCCACAGGCGTAGACCTAATTTCCGTCGGTGGCCTCACCCATTCCGTCCACGCGTTGGACATTGGTATGTACCTCGAATTTCCGTAGCAGTTCATCCGCAGCTTTTCCTGTATCCCAGTCGAACAGCCAAGGAGGCGCTCAATTGCATCCCTTCGAGCCAACCATGAGCACGCTGGGCCGAAACTGGGAGATGGTGGAGGCAGCCATATCGGATATGTCCGAAGCAGAAATGGCGCAGCAGCCCAACGCTCACAGCAACTCGGTAGCATGGACGCTGTGGCACATGAACCGGGTACTCGACACCTTCGTCCACCAGAGATTCCGCGACCTGCCGCAGCTCTGGATCAGCAAAGGCTGGGCCCAGGAATTCGGCATGGCTTATGACCCTGATGACCGTGGGGTGGGTTGGACCGCTGAGCAGGTGACCACTTGGGCGCCCCCATCCCCTGATGTGCAGTTGGGCTACTACGAAGACATCAAGACCGCCACCCTATCGTACTTAGAGAACGTATCCGAGGAAGAGATGCTTCGCGAGATCGTGTTCCCACCCTCGCCCGAGCCACGCACCATAGCGTCGGCCGTCGCGCAGATGACATGGGACAACGTGGCCCACGGCGGGCAGATTGCCTACATTCGGGGCTACCTCAAGGGTATGGGGTGGTATCGCTAAGCGCTGCGTGGTCGATTTCTGTCGGCAGTGTCCAGCATGATCGTCACCGGACCTTCGTTGCACAGTTCGACTCTCATGTACTCCCCGAACCTCCCTGAAGCAACCTTCAGGCCCGACTTTCTCAGCTCTTGAAGTATCATCTCGTACAAATGCTCTGCCTCTGTGGGCGGGGCTGCCTGCTGGAAATCCGGACGACGCCCGCGTCGTGTGTCGGCATAGAGAGTGAACTGGCTGATGACGAGCAAGTCAGCGCCAACATCCAGGGCAGAGCGGTCAAAACGTCCATCGTCATCGGGGAAGATGCGTAGACCCAGGATCCGGTCAGAAAGGTATGCGCAATCTTCGGTAGTGTCTCCCTTGGAGACGCCCAAGAAGATCAAGAGGCCCAAGCCGGCAGACCCAACCTCAAGCCCATCCACGGCTACCGAAGCACGGGAAACTCGCTGGACGAGGGCTCTCACGACGGGGCTTCCCGTCTACTGTTGGATCTAGTCAGAATCCGAAGTGGAACTGGTGGCGACGCTCTCCTTGGAGCCAGAGTCGCCATGACTATGCCCATGGGATTGATCGTGGCTATGGCCATGATCGCTGTCTTCCGTCTTGCCCGGTGGGCTGTAGCCCGTTTTTTTGTAGTCGGTAGTGTAGAAGCCGGAGCCCTTGTAGATGATGGGAACCGCATGGAACCTGCGACGGGAATTCCCTTCGCAGCGGGGGCAGGGCCCTTCGGTGGCTGCGCTAAAGCTCTGCCTTAATTCGAAGATATGCCCGCAGCTGTCGCACTGGTAATCGTAAAGGGGCACCTTTGACCTCCTGTGGTCACCATTGGGCAGCCAATTTGAACGGCTGCTACTCTGTTCCGAATATAGCATCGGCGGGAAACGGTGTCAAACGAGACAGAGTCCTCCACCCACGGCATCGTGGTGCGCTACTCTCCCAATGCCTACCCACCCACAGTGGGCGACCAGTTGTAAATCTTGGTTAGAGAACCGCCCATCAGTGCGGCGCGCTCCGACTCAGACAGATGCTCGGTGACACGGAAAGCCTCCACTCCCTGCTCGTAGGTTAGGAGGTTCACAGCCCGGGTCCAGTCGGTGCCCCAGAGACAGCGGTCCATGCCGTAAGCATCGAATATCCGGCGCAAAGGCTCCCAGATGTCAGGATACGGGAAGGGCTGGTGAGATAGGGTGCAAGCCCCCGATATCTTGATGGCCACGTTGTCCAGTTCCGCTAGCGCAAGCACGTTGTCCATCTCAGAAAAGGGTTCCGGAGGCGCCGGAGGGTCCATGGGTTGGGCGATGCCTAAGTGGTCGATTACCACTTGCGTATTGGGGTTGCGTCGGGCCAGTTCCCGCAAGAGAGGCAGTTTGCCTGATGCCATGATGTTCACAGGGACACCGCACTGGCCTGCGGCAGCCAGTATGCGGTTGGGCCGAGGGTCATCGGATTCGAACTCCCATGCCACCAGCATAAGCCGGGCTCCGACCACGCCGGGTCTGCTCGTCCATTCGGACATCTCCTCGGCGACGGACTCCGATTCGGGATCGAAGGGTTTGATCAGGCCGAACCGCCCTGGATGCTTTCCATACACCTCCAGCGCATAGCTTGGGTCGTAGCGATACATGGAGAATGGCGACACCAGCAAGGCGCCGTCGACGCCAACGGCGTCCATGGCCGCCACCATGTCGTCGCCACTAACCTCATCGGGACCAGTCAGTGTCCCAGCCCAAGGGCGTCCAGGGTGATTTCTTTCATAGGCGTGCACCTGTACATCGATGGTAAGGGTCCCAGTGGCCATCATGTTCCTCCCTGTGCCTCAGGATGTCTCGCTCGAATGCAGGACGAACCGCTCAGTTCTTGCAATGTAGTGTCATTCTAACAGAGGTACTGTGGAGGCTACTCAAATCAGGTAGCGGGACGCAGACATAGCGAGTTCCTGTGGAACGGGGAGAATGAAGTGTGGGAAAAGACACTACCACCGGAAAAGCGATGTTGCTCCCCGGGACTTTGGCGTCTTCCCGATTTCCGCCCGACTCCGCTTCACGCCTCGTCCCAAGGAGCAACAACACCAATGTACAAAACGGTTATGAATATATTGAGAAGAAGTGGCTCAGCTTCGTGAGGATCTTGTGAAAACTTGAGCCTACACCCCCCATATCTCCATTGTGACAGCACGCCATCCTGCCAAGGTGATGGAATTAACCTGCCCATGAAGGCGACCCTAGGTCGCCGCCTTGACCCTCTTCATCACTGCTGCTACTGTCGCCAAGTCCCATAATCGTAGTCAATCTGATAGCAAAAGACGCTCTGGGGGGGTCGATATGGCTATTTCCACAGAAGGCCGCTCAGACATTACCATTCTCCCATCGGTTTCCCATCCATTGGACCCGCTGTCAGCCGAGGAGATCTCTGCGGCCTCATCCATCGTCAAAACGCAACGTCAGTTGGGGCCACGAGTGCGGTTCGAGACCATCGTGCTCCTGGAACCACCCAAAGACACTGTGCTCAACTTCCATCCCGGCGACTCTATCCGTCGCAATGCCTTCATCGTTATCTTGGACAACGATGTCCAGAGTACCTACGAAGCCGTTGTATCCCTAGACGAGGAACGCGTCCTCTCATGGCAGCACATACCGGGCGTACAGCCTAGGGTCATGTTCGACGAGTTCGCCGAGTGCGAGGCCGCGGTGCAGGCCCACCCAGAGTTCCAAGCGGCACTGCGGAAGCGAGGCATAAATGATCCCCGTTTGGTGATGGTGGACCCGTGGTCGGCAGGTGACTACGGATTCGACGAAGAGAAGGGACGCCGCCTAGTCTTGGCCCGCTGCTTCGTCCGCTCAAGTGCCACGGACAACGGATACGCCCGTCCTCTGGAAGGCGTCACTGCCGTAGTGGACCTTAACACCATGGAAGTCGTGCGCATCGATGACTACGGTCTTGTGCCTTTGCCTCCCACAGATGGGAACTACGCTGCCGAGTTCGTGGGAGAGTTTCGCAACGACCTTAAACCATTGGAAATCACCCAACCCGAGGGACCGAGCTTCCAAGTGGATGGACAGTATGTAACTTGGCAGAAATGGCACATGCGCATTGGCTTCACACCACGGGAAGGCTTGGTGATTTATACAGTAGGTTACGAGGGCCAAGGCCGGGTCCGGCCTGTCCTCTACCGGGCCGCCCTCTCCGACATGGTGGTTCCCTACGGGGACCCCAGCAAGGACCACTATCGAAAGAATGCCTTCGATGCTGGAGAGTATGGTATCGGCTCTCTTACCAATTCCCTGTCGCTAGGATGCGACTGCCTTGGAGAAATCCACTACTTCGACGCACTGGTCAACAGTGGCCGCGGCGACCCTTTTACCATACCTAACGCCGTGTGCATGCACGAGGAGGACTACGGGATCCTTTGGAAACATTCCGACTGGCGTACAGGCCAGACTGAGGTCCGGCGTTCGCGGCGCTTGGTGGTGTCCAGCATCGCCACTGTAGGAAACTACGAATACGGGTTCTTCTGGTACTTCTACCAAGACGGCACGATACAAATGGAAATCAAGCTAACCGGCATAGTGAATACCGCTGCTGTACCCGCGGGAGAAACGCCCCAATACGGCACACTCGTGGCCCCGCAGCTCAACGCCCACATTCACCAGCACTTCTTCAACTTCCGGCTGGACATGTCAGTGGACGGAGAAAGCAACTCGGTGTATGAAGTGAACACCGTGGCCGAGCCTCCTGGTCAGGACAACCCACATGGCAACGCTTTCTACGCCAAGGCCACGCCCCTTAAGAGCGAGTTGGAGGCACAGCGGATCATTGACCCCATGAGCGGTCGCTACTGGCTGGTGAGCAGCGCCTCCACCAAGAACGCCTTGGGCCAACCCGTCGCATACAAGCTCATGCCGGGAGAGAACATTCTCCCCTTTGCCCACCCCGACGCTAGCGTCATCAAGCGGGCCGGGTTCATGACCAAACACCTGTGGGTCACGCCCTACGACCCCGATGAGATTACTGCTACGGGCAAGTACCCTAACCAGCACCCCGGCGGGGCAGGCCTGCCCGAATACACCAAGAACGACCGGAACGTGGAGAACACAGATGTGGTTCTCTGGTACACCGTGGGCTACCACCATGTGCCCCGCCCTGAAGACTGGCCCATCTCTCCGGTTGCGTACTGTGGCTTCCACCTCAAGCCCGTGGGCTTCTTCGATACCAACCCTGTGCTGGACGTACCTCCCAGCACTCACCACAACGGAGCATGTCACTCTTGACCATGAACTCGTGCCGGTATTTGGTCGTTCTCTTTTTCACCCTGATACTTGTATCCGCCTGCGCTCAGGTCACATCTGAACGGGACCACTCCCGGCTGGACACGGTCAGAGACCGAGGTAAGGTCGTGTGCGCGACCTTGGATAATACGCCAGGCTTCGGCTTCCTGAGCGAAGGAGGCAACCTGGTCGGCTTCGACATTGACCTGTGCCGCGCGGTAGCCGCCGCGACCCTCTCAGACCCCAATGCCGTAGAGTTGCGTACCATAGTATCCGCCGAGCGCGGACCTGCCGTGCAATCAGGAGAAGTGGACCTGCTGGTCTTTGTGACCACTTGGACCACCACTCGCGACGCCACCTGGGGAGATTTCATCTACCCCATGTTCTACGACGGCCAAGGGTTCATGGTCCCCGCTGACACAGGAATCGGCAGTGCGTACGACCTGGGTGGGGCTGCCGTCTGCACCCTGATAGGCACTACAAGTGAACTGAACATGCAGGACTTCTTCCGTCAAAATGGAATGGACTTCAACTCAACTAGCTTTGAGAACGCAGAGTTGGCCTTGGACGCATACCGCAACCGGCAGTGTGATGTGTTCACAAGCGACCGATCGGCCCTTGCAGCACTGCGCACCAGCCTTGCTAACCCTGACCAGCATGTGATTCTCCCCGAGGTCATATCCGAGGAACCGCTTACGCCCTTGGTTCCCCACGGCGACAGTCAGTGGTTCGATGTTGTGAAAAGCGTCATGAGCATCTTGATATACGCCGAAGCCTACGGTGTAGATTCCAGCAATGTCGACGACATGACCACGAGTGACAACGTGAAGGTACGACGCCTTCTGGGAGTTGAAGGGGCGTGGGGACAGGCTGATATGGGGCTGGAAGCTACTGTGGCGCAGACGGTCATCAAGTCGGTCGGTAACTACGGCGAGATTTACGACCGTCACCTAGGCAGCAATGGCATAGGGTTGACTAGGGCCGGCAGTCGGAACGCCCTCTGGGCCCAAGCCTCATGCACCGGCTGCCCCAAGGGCGGGCAGATATATGCAGCGCCCCTGCGCTAGGCCCCGCCAGTCTCATCCCAGGCTCTGCAGCACCGCTCGCATGGATGCACCGAACTCCCGCTGCTGCCAGCGCCGGACGTCAGGACTATTGAACTCCACGTCCAAGCTGCTCGGATACCGAGCCAGCCTCTCCAAACTGGCGGCTGGCCAAAGCAGGCCGGGGTTCAGACCCATTTCTTCGCCGATCTGGCTACGCCAGCCTTTGAGGGCGCGCAAGCGAGCATCTACGGCCTTTCGCTCCTCTGGAGTCAGTGGGCCCGGCGTCCACTCCCGTTCGGGCCTCTTGACGGGTTCAGAGGCTAGACCTCGGCTGATGGCTTGTCGCAGGCCCTTATTCCCTGGCGGATGGGCATACCGTCCCAGTCCCTTGACATCGGAGAGTTCGATCAAAGGCTCCTCGGACAACTGTACCAATGTCGGGTCCGAAAAAACCTTGAATAGCGGCCTGTCAAGTCGACGGGCCTCTTGGTCCCTGAACTCATGCACGGATCGTAGCACGGCCAAGGCCGCGCCATCGAGATGATAGCTGCCCTTTGTGGAAAGGAAGGCCACAGGCCTCTCAGCAGGAGTGTATCGCACCTCCTCCAAACGCTCGCACTCCTCACGTACCCAGTCAAGCCTCGAAAACTCCCCTAGTTGCTCCACCAGGGAGTTCCATGCATGCCCTAGGTGCAGCACGTCGGAAGCAGCATAGTCCAACGCATCGGCCTTCAGCGGACGCAGGCTCCAGTCCGAGCGTTGCAGATTTCGCGGCTTGGTCAACTCCACTCCAGCGTGCTCCTTCAGCACTGCTTGCATCCCCAACTGGGTGGAGCCCACAAACGCAGCAGCTATGCTGGTGTCGGACAGGTTCCTGACTTGGAATCCCCAATCGCGGTGCAGGCTGCGAATATCATTGCCAGCAGCATGAAAGAGTTTCCCAATAGAGGGGTCGGCAAGCAGAATGCCAAGGGGTTGGAGGTCGTCAATAGCAAGAGGGTCCACGATCCAAGCGTTGTCATCCGCTGCCAGTTGCACCAAGCAGACCCGTTCCTGGTACCGGAAGAAACCATTGGATTCGACATCAACGGCCACCTGTGACTTTGTGCACAAGTGGCTGATTATTTCTGAAAGCCGTTCTGTAGTATCAACGAGTTCGATTTGGGACATTTATCCAATCCGCCAGTCTTCTGAAACGCCCGCGCCATGATCCCTGGACCCGCTCGGTACCTGGAAGGTGAACACCGCCCCCCTTTCTCGGCTGCTCTCCACCCAGATGCTTCCACCGTGGGCTTCAACTACCTCCTTGGCGATAGCCAAGCCGAGGCCCGACCCACCGCCCTCGCGGCTGCGAGAGCGGTCCACTCGGTAGAAACGTTCGAAAACATACGGCAGGTCTTCTGGCCCTATCCCTGGTCCTCCGTCTGCCACTGCCACCTGCACCGAGCCATTGACCTGTGCAACTTCGACGGTGACCGCTGTGTCCTCTCCTGTATGCCGCACTGCATTACTGAGCAGGTTCGACAGCACCTGGCCCATGCGTTGTGAGTCCACTGTCGCCTCCAGGGACTGGCTGTTGAGTTTGGCGTCCAGAGTCACACTCCTGTCCTGTGCCAGTGGCCGGAAATCGTCCACTACCCTGCTGACCAACGACCCCATATCTACCTCGGCCTTCTCCAAGGGCAACTGGCCTGCTTGAGCTAGGGAGAGAAGGCGAAGGTCGTCCACCAGCCGTGAGAGGAGAAGCGTCTGGTCGTAGACCGTTCCCACCTGTTCTTGGTCCAATGGTAGTACGCCATCCATCAGCCCTTCCAGCTTGCCCTGCATGACAGTTAGCGGGTTCCGCAACTCGTGGGCTATGTCCGCCATCATTAAACGACGCTGTTGCTCATTGAGTTCCAGCCTCTCCGCCATGTGGTTGAAAGCCCCTGCCAGCTCGCCCAATTCGTCCCTGTTGGAAACATCGACCCGCTGGCGCAGGTCACCGGACGACATGTTGTGAGCGGCTTGAGTGAGACGACGTACGGGAGCGGTGATCTGCCTCGCGAGAAAGAAGGCCAGCAGCAGGGCTATAGCTCCGGTTCCCAGCCCCGACCACAGCAGCCATCTGTTAACTCGATCGAAGAACTGGCCCTCCAAGGTGTTGCCTACAGGTTGAGCAAAGAGCAACCACCCTATCCGCTGACCGCCTCGACTTATGGAGAGAGCCGAGGCCAGCAGTTCGGGGCTCGCCGCCTGTCCTTCAGTGTCCATCTGTGAATCGAACACCACGTCCCTATCAGGGCCTATGACGAGGAAACGTTCGTCCAGCAACCACGAGCCTATCCTGCGCTCAGGAGCATTAGGGCGGAAGCCGGGCGTGCTAGGCACGTTCTCCGGGATGGGTGCCGGCTGTTGCAGGAACTCGTCGATTCCCTCCCATGAACCAGTCACTTGGTGATACCAAGCGAACAGCGGCGCCACCTGCAATGCACGCCGTTGTGCGCTCTGGTCTACGAAGAGGTTTAGGCCACCTGAGGCCGCGCGGTTGGCCAGGAAGGTCATCAAGGCCGTCCCCACCAGGACCACCAACGCGAACGCGATCAGCAGCTTGACGAAGAGGCTACTCTTCATCCGCGGCCCCTGCAAACTTGTAACCCACACCGTAAACCGTTACCACATAGCGGGGATTGCGTGGGTCGGACTCCAGCTTGAGCCGCAGGTTCCTGATATGGGCATCTATGGTGCGGTCATACCCGTCGTACGAGTACCCCAAGGCCTGCTCGATTAGTTGCAGACGATTCAGAGTGCGTCCTGCATTCTGCATCAGGACGTTTAGCAAGGCGAACTCGGTGGGAGTCAGGTCCAGTGGAACCTCACTCACGGTGGCGGTGTGGGCCGCCCTGTTCAACACGATGGGCCCTGCTCTTGTGATGTCGGCCGGAAGCCTCTGCCCAGAGGAGCGCCTCAACACGGCCTTTACCCGAGCTACCACTTCCCTCGGGCTGAAGGGTTTGGCCACGTAGTCATCCGCGCCGAGCTCCAGCCCCACCAGCCTGTCGGCTTCATCCACCCGGGCAGTCAGCATGATGATGGGCGTCTCCGAGTCCCGCCGGATGGCACGGGCGACGTCCAAGCCATCGATCTCCGGCAGCCCCAAGTCCAGCACCACCAAGTCGGGCTTGGTTCGCTGGAATTCTGCCAAGGCAGCAGCGCCATCGTGCACCGAAGCCACGGCAAACCCCGCCTGCTCCAGGTACGCCCCAAGGGTTCCGGTTATGTCGCGGTCATCATCAACTAGCAGAATCCGCAGAGACATCTTGAGATGATTATACGGCGTCGCTCGTTAGACAGCTCTTGAAAAGGCAAAGCATCCAACCTGCTTGCAGGCTATGCCCGCCAGCATAAGGCCCACGCCCTTCAGAACGTCTCAGCCTCCGACCCGAACCACTTTCTTATAAGCTCATTCAGCGTTCCGTCACCCTTCATCTTGCCAATGGCCTCGTCGAACTTGGCCTTGAGCTCGCCGTCTTCCTCGCGGACCCCTATGCCGATGCCCTTATCAATCGCCACTTGCGGGCCGACAATTGCCAGTCTTTCCTCACCGTGTTCAATGTTATCCAAGGCAAACCCCAAGTCCACCAGTACAACATCCGCCTCACCGCTTAGTACAGACGCAACCAGGTCCTCGGCAAGTTCGTATTCCAGAGGGGTTACGCCCGCCTCCAACAGGTAGTCAAGATGAATTGTCCCGGCCTGCGCCCCGACCTTGCCCTGCAATGACTCGTCGCCAGCCCCTGCTAGAGCCATGTAGACCGAGGGACTCGGAGGTACGTACGCCTCACTGAAATCGATTAACTCATCCCGCTCATCGGTGATGCTCATGCCTGCCATTATGGTATCGAAGTCGCCCGCCTGCAGGTTGGGAATCATGCTGTCCCATTCGTTGCGCACCCAAGTGCAGGCCATATCGGCCCGCTGGCACAGTTCATTGCCGAGCTCTATCTCAAATCCGACCAACTCACCATCATCAGCGACATAGTTATACGGGTGATAAGCTCCTTCTGTACCCATCCTGACTTCTTGGGGCTCTGTCCCACAGGCCAGCGACACCATCAGAAGAGCGGCGACGGCAAAAGCGACTCTGACCATGGGTCTCCCCTACTCCTCGCTGGCCTGTCCCAGGAACACCCGTGTCAGGATGTCCGTGTCCCGTATGGAGTCGGGGGTGCCGTAGTGAACGACACGCCCGTTGGCCAGCACGTAGGCTTTGTCGACGATGGCTAATACGCCCTTGATGTTATGCTCGACGACGAAGATAGTGGCGTCCAGCTTATCACTGATCTCCTTCACTTTCTCGAACACCTCTTTGACGATTATCGGGGCCAACCCAAGGGTGGGCTCGTCCAACAGCAGCAGGTCTGGCGACGCCATAAGGCCACGGCCCAAGGCCAGCATTTGCTGTTGTCCACCCGACATCTGGCTTGCCAAGTCATTTCGCTTCTCGTACAGGACGGGGAAGAGGTCCATCACCGAGTCCAGCCGTCGTTGCTTCTCGACTCGGTCTTCCAAGTGAAGACAGCCCATTTCCAGGTTCTCGGCGATGCTGAGGTGGGTGAAGACCCGCCTGCCCTGGGGTACGAAGGAAATGCCCTGCTTGACGATTTCGTGGGTGGCCACCGCCAGCGGTCTGTCCCGCCAATACACTGTACCGCCAACCACTGGCGCCAGCCCCATAATGGCCTTCAGCACAGTGGACTTCCCCGCACCATTGGGGCCCATGATCGCCACCATCTCGCCCTTGTGTATCCCCACCGATGCCTTATCCAAGGCCACTACAACTCCGTAGTGGACCGACACATCAACCAACTCCAGAAGCTTCTTGTCGCCGTTTGCTTCTTCTGCGGTTTCCATAGGCGTGTTCTCCGATTCGGTTAAAGGGAGGATTCGCATCAGAGGCCTAGGTAGGCCTCAATCACCTCTGACCGACCCAGCACCTCATCGACTTCTCCTTCTCCTAGGAGAGTGCCGCTTTCCAGCACGATGAGATGCTCAGGCAGTTCCCGCACGATGTCCATGTTGTGCGATATGAAGATGATGGTCTTGCCCTGTGCCTGGATGTCCCTCACGATACCCTTTACCGTCTCAATCATCTGCGGAAACAGTCCGGCAAAGGGTTCGTCAAACAAGTACGTATTGGCGTCCATGGCGATAGCGCGCCCGATCTCCACAAGCTTTCTCTGACCATAGGAGAGGTCCATCGCAAGGGAGTCCTTCTTCTCCCACATCCCCACATCCTCAAGCACCCTCTGCACCTTGGCACGGCGCTCTGCAGTGGTCCGTTGCATTAGGGCAGGCAACAGGCGCCTCTCGGTGAGCACCACCATTATGTTGTCCCACACACTGATCTGCTCGAACAGCCTCACCTCTTGAAAAGTGCGGGTGATGCCATGATTGGGGGTGTCATAGGCCCTTACCACCCGAAGACCCACTCCATCAATAATCACCACCCCGCCATCAAGAGCCAAGGTGCCACTGAGCAGGTTGACTAAAGTCGATTTGCCCGAGCCATTTGGCCCCACGATGCTGGTCATGACCCCCCGGGGAATGGAGATGCTCAGTTCGTCCACTGCCCGCACTGCGCCGAAGTGCTTGGAAATCCTGTCCGTCTCCAAGGCCACATCCGCGGATCCGTTCATCTCGGCAGCGCTCATAGACGGTACCTCCCTACGAGGCCTTGAGGCCTGAACAGCATCAGGAGCACCAGCAGGATGCCAAGCACCACCTGCCTCGCCTGCCCCGTGTACTCTGACGGCACGAAAGGTAAGAAGCGCATGCCTTCCTCCAACAGCACGAAGGACATGGCCCCCAACAGGGAGCCCCAGATGGTGGCCAACCCACCCAGGATCACTATCGCTACCAGTAGTATCGATTCCAGCAGTATGAAGGAGTTGGGGTCTATGAACGTAGCCCAGCTGCTGAACAGCCCTCCAGCCAGTCCTGCCAGCATGGCCGATATGACCCAGACGGCCAGCTTGTAGTGTGTGGCACGATACCCGAAGACCTCAATGGCCTGCTCATCCTCTCGGATGGCGGTGAGCACCCTGCCAAAGGACGACGTCACTATGGCCCAAGTCAGCAGCATCACCAACGCCAGAAAGACGAGGCACAGCAGCAGGAACTCCACCTCGCCGTCGAATACCCAACCCCCTATCGCAGGCTTGGCTATTTCGTGAATCCCGAAAGCGCCTCTCGTCACAGCACGCAAATTCAGGAAGACGTTGAAGGCGATGATGGCGAACCCAAAAGATACCAGCACATAGATGTCATCCCGGAACCGGTTGAAGACTATACCCACCACTATGGCCACCAATCCAGCAGCCAGCATGCTTATGGGCAGCGCTGCAAAAAAAGGCCACCCGAAAGTTGGTATGGACTCGGTTCGCAACTGCTCATACGCCGGGTCCGACGTGAGTATCGCAACGGCGTAGGCCCCGATGCCGAAGAACCCGATGTGTCCCACCGACAGCAGGCCAGTGAACCCGATCACCAAATTCAGACTGACGGCAAGAATCGCCCATATAGCGAATACCGTGGCTACGATGACCGCAAACCCTGTCCCTTGCCACAGCATGAAGGCCACTGCCCAAGTGATAATGAGCAGGTTGGCCCACAGTTCGATATTGCCCTTGGGCACCCCCAACAGTCCTTGTGCACTCGGTGGCAGGCTGTTGTGTATCCTCTGTAGCATCAGATTTACTACTCTATTTCCTGGGTAGCATGCCCTTCGGCCAGAAGGACAGGAACAGGATCAACAGGATGAAGGATATGGCATCCTTCCACTCGCCAGCCAAGTCCCAGATACCGAACTGCTCGACCAGCCCCAAGGTGAATCCGCCCACGATGGCCCCATAGATGTTTCCCATGCCTCCTACCACCGAAGCAATCCAGCCCTTCAGCAGTAGGAGCAGACCCATTCGTGTCTGTATCGCAGTGTCATGCCCGCTCAGGATGCCCGCCATAGCAGCAAAGGCCGCGCCGATGAAGAAGACGCCCGCGATAATTACCGTGGTGTTGATCCCGACAACTTTGGACACCTCTTCATCGTCGCCGATGGCCCGCACCGCCTTGCCGAACGCCGTGCGCTTAAGCAAGAGCAACAGCCCGGCGAACCCGGCGACAGAGACACCTACGGTGAAAACATTAAAGCCCTTGATGCTCGCCCCGCCAATCGACCACGGCTGACTGCCAAAAGCCTCGGGCAGCGGACGGGCCGTAGCCTGGAACAGAATGGTCAGTAGGGCGATGACAGCCAACAATATCCCCAACGAGGCCACCAGCATAATCAGAGGAGACCTCGCCTGTTGCCGTATACGCACGTAGAGGCCACGATAGAGTGCGACGCTTACCGTGCCAGTCAGCAAGCAGGATACGCCCCAACTTAGGTAGAGGCTCGCTCCAGGTTCCCGCGATACCAGCAGTCCGCAATATGCTCCCAAGACCCCTGCTAGCGCAGCCAGCAACAGGACCGGAACCGCACCTGCGCGGGGCGCCACTTGGCGGTAGAGCTGGTACCCGACCCAGCCTGCCACCAAAGCGGTCAGCACCCCGACGACAGGGCTGAAGATGATGTTGAGTTGCTCCGTATACGTCAGCAGGAAACCGACATAGACCCCGGCGCCTCCAGCTACTCCACCTTCAATAACCCTTAGGACAATGGGGTGGACCCGTTCCCGTAAGTGGGAAACAAAGGCCTCCCGGAAACTCCACGCCACAACGCCCGCTACTATGGCGGCCAGGATGATGTTCACATAAAGATTGTTGGCGTCAAAAGTGGCATATCCCCCCGATTGGGAGTGGAAGTAGAAGACTCCGTACGCGCCCACGGCGGCGGCCGCCCCGTAGTACATGTCGAAGAACCAGACGGTGCTATAGACCAGAGTGAAGCCTATGGCCAGCAGAGCGTAGACCGCACCCACCGACAGCCCATTGAAAGTGAACTGCAGTGCCTGTGTGCTCGACTCGCTGATCTTCCAACCAACGTAGCCAGCCACTACCACTGCCAGCAGCACCGCCAGAAACTGCGACAGCTGTGGCAGAGAGAAGGACCTTCCGCCAACCACCCAGTGCCTGAACAAGAAGACTCCTCGAGAGAGATTGGCCACTAACCGTAAGCGGTCAGATGAAGTGACAGGGCCGCAACCCTCAGTTGCGGCCCTCAAAACACTCTATCCTGTGTCCCCTCCCTTTACTCCGTAGGGGCAGGACCCAGGACTCTGTACCCAAAGTTGTCATCGGTCCGCTCGCCAGCCGGCAGCACTTCCACCACCACGTTGGAGAGGCCCACAACCTCACCCTGATCATCGAAGCTGTAGTTGTTCCCGATAGTTCCGCTCCAAGTGATGTCGTACATGCAGTCCTTGAACCCGTCGGCGTCTTGGTCGTCCTCGGTCTGCGTCAGGCACTCAGCAGCAATATACACATCATCATAGGCCGACCCCAAGTACCAAGGCAGTGTCACGTAATCGTAACGGTCCCGGAAGTTGGTGATGACCTCTTGCGCCTTTGCATTGCCGGGGTCTAGGTCTGCGATGATGGCCTTCACTCCGGTCGCGGCGTCCCCGGCCACCTCTTGGGCCGTGGTGCCCGCTACTACAATGTCACCGTATATGGGGCCATCCCATCCCAGCTCCCGCGCCTGCTTCACGATAGTGCCCCCACTCGCCTCTGCTTGCGCTGCAACATGGATAGCGTCGGGCCCGTCACTGAACAGCTTTGTCAGCTGGCTCCGGAAGTCGGTGATATCCGAGGCATAGCTTTCAGATGCTACCACCCTGCCGCCACGCTTCTCGAACTGGTCCACCGACGTGCGCCGCACACCTTCTGCATAGTCCGTAGATTCAGTGATAGTGGCCAGCGTGCGAATACCGTCGGCCCACATCACGTTGCCCGTATCTTCACCCACCTGCAGGTCGTTCATAGAGGTGCGAAAGATGTAGTCGCCAGCATTGGCGATGTCCGGGTTTGTGGCTAGTCCCGAGAACAGAATGACGCCATCCTCTTCCGCCCGTGGCGCAGCGCCCAGCATCGCCCCGCTGCAGGAGGTCCCGAGGATTATCTTCACTCCGTCCACATCGGTCAGCTTGTTATAGGCCGTTATCGCATCGGCAGAATTGCACTTGGAGTCTTCGACGACCAGTTCAATCATCTTGCCGTTGATGCCACCAGCCTCATTGATCTCGTCAACGGCCATCTGCTTGGCCTGAACCGCTACGTTGCCGTACGTCTCACCGGGGCCGGTCACAGATTCCATGACGCCAATCTTGTAGGTGTCCTCGCCACCATCACCACACGCTCCTATCAGGAGTGCAAACACCGCAAGCAGCGCTACCAGTGGCAGAATAGTCCTTAACATGCGCCGCATTACCACCCTCCTCTCACGTCTATGTTCCTAGGGATTGTGTCCAACTGCAGGGTCTCATGCCTGCCCTGGCCACAACTCCATCGCGAGCCGATGCGCCGATTTTACATGTGGTTGATACCGCAGGTCAAAAGCTTCGGGCGCACTCTACCGTCAATCCTTCATGATGTCAGGCAGCTACATCTTGGCGGGCTTCTTGCGCCGACGAATATGCCATCCAATCCCTATCCCCTCTTACCTATCCCTCCTCCGCCGAGGCGAGGCCTTTAGATTATCGCCTGCTCCACCACCCCGTCCTTTCCGTTCGTCCTGAGCGAAGTGGCATGACGCGCTATCCGCGCGCGCCATACCACGCAGTCCAAGAACCTGCCCCGGACTCGATCCAGGGGCGGGCCGCTGCGGAGCCGGGCGTCTCGCCCCAGAGGCCCTCCCCGACAACAATCGAAAGACCCGCCCATGACACAAATCCCCTTGACAAGTCCACACATGCGTTCTATATTTAGCTCACGCGTCGACGCCAAAGCCCCCCGAAGGGCATTCCACACCGAAAGGAAAACATAGCAAGGCAACCGCTGGCCCACATTCCGCTCTCAGACCCGCATTCCCTCAGAGAAGCGGGAACCCTGGTCCTGAAGCTGATTCAAAGCTGTGTCGGGACTGACCGGGCCAGCCCAAAATCCCGCCCCGGCGACGCCTGAAGTCCTGCCTGCGCCAGCTAAGCGAGCGGGAATCCTGCAGGAGAACGTAAGTCCTTGACAGCGCCCTTAACAGCAACAACGGGGGGCACACAAAGGTCTCATGAGGCCATCACCCCAGCGGCAAGCTGCCCCGAGCGGCTCTTGCCGCCCGCGCCGCCACGGTTCACAGCCCGCACATCGGGGTTCACCTGAGGCCGTAGCCGTATGTCGGCTACACTCACCCCTTCCCCTCCCTTCGTCCTGCCCATGTCGATGGACACCAGCCCCGGCCCTTCCCCATACGCACCTTCTTGGCCCAAGCCCCTGTTCCCGAAAACGCGAAGAAGAAATGACCGAAAGAAGAATGTTCATAATGCGGATGCGCGCCCATGATGCCCACAATGCGGTACTGCCCCGCGCGAAACCAATTTTTTATTTTTCTTTCCCCCTTGTCTCCCTCAAAGCTGGCTCCTATCTGGCCAGCTACCAATCCTGTGCCACCGGAATGCACCGGGATTGCCACGGGTATGCACCGGGATTGCCACGGGTATGCCACAGGAATGCCACAGGAATGCAACGAGAGTTGCACCGTATGTCTACCGGATTGCCACGGGAACGCCACAAAAGCGGCCACAAGGTTCCGTCACCAGCTACAAACGTGAGACCACGGTCTCGCCAATGGCCGCACTCCCCAGCTACAAACGTGAGACCACGGTCTCGCGCTCCGTATGGCCGGGTCTTTCGGTTTTCCGTTCGTCCTTAGCCTGTCCAAGGGCGGACGAAGTGAAGGCCAGGACGCGCGGTGGGTGAGCCCCCGCCCGCTTGCAACATCCACCCCGCTAGCAATCAACTTATCAAGGGCGGATTCTCCATAATCGAAAGACCCCGGCAGTCTTGACTATCCGATACTAAAACGCACAGAATTGAGCCTGAATCTGAATCTGGAGAGGTGCAGATGGAGTACTACAAGGCGGAATATATCTGGATCGACGGCGCTGAGCCCACTTCCAAGATGCGCTCCAAGTGCAAAGTCCTGGAGAAGGGCGAAGAGCCTCCCGTCTGGGGCTTCGATGGGTCCAGCACCAATCAAGCCACAGGAGAAAACTCGGACTGCGTCCTGCATCCCGTGTACACCTGCGGCGACCCCATCCGCGGTGGCGACCACAAGCTGGTGATGTGCGAGGTGCTGCTGCCCGATATGACGCCCCATCCCTCCAATACCAGGGCCGCCTGCGCCGAAGCTGCCCAGAAGTATGCTGATTTCGACACCTGGTTCGGAATCGAGCAGGAATATACCTTCTTCGACGGCATCAAACCTCTCGGCTGGCCGGAGAACGGCTTCCCCGCGCCTCAAGGCGGCTACTACTGCGGCGTCGGCGCCGACGAGGTGTTCGGTCGGCCTATTGTCGAGGCCCATATGGATGCCTGTCTGGACGCCGGCCTGATGATATCGGGCATCAACGGCGAGGTCATGCCCGCCCAATGGGAATTCCAGATCGGCCCTACCCAAGCCCCCACTGTCTGCGACCAACTCTGGGTAGCCCGGTGGCTCCTCTACCGCGTCGGAGAGGACATTCACATCTCGGACTTCGAAAACCGCGGCGTAAGCGCAAGGCTGGACCCCAAGCCGGTGCAGGGAGACTGGAACGGCGCCGGGGCCCATACCAACTTCTCCACGAAGTATATGCGCGAGAGCTACGACGCCTGCGTGGCCGCCGCCGAGGCCCTCAAGGGCAACCACGCTGAGCACATCGCCAACTACGGCCATCGCATCGAGGAGCGTCTGACCGGACGCCACGAGACCTGCTCCTACCGCGAATTCCGCTACGGTGTTGCTGATCGGGGTGCTTCGGTGCGTATTCCCTGGCAGGTGCACCGCGAGCAGAAGGGCTACATCGAGGACCGGCGCCCCAACGCCAACTGTGACCCTTACAAAGTTGTGCGCCTGATCCTCAACACCGTATGTGGCGCCGCCTCAGCCGCCTAGAGTCCTATGGTTTCCGACGTGTTAGGCCGGCCACCGCACTAACCGGCCTTCACGTCGGCCCACATACCTAGCTAGCAGACGCCACGCCGCGCCACCACTGCGTATCAATTTCTGAAACTCCCGTGTCCCAAAACTCCACACTTGTGACGGGTATAATGAGACATAGATTCAGTTCCTACTCGGTCATCTGTCTTTTGCTGATATCATCCCTGCTGGTCCTTCTAGCCTGCGACGACGAAGCAACGTCGTCGCCTGTCCCCACAGCCGCGGTCAGCACTCCTGCTCCAACCCCCACAGTAAGCCCGCAGTCCCCAAGCCCAACTCCAGTCCCGCCAAGTGTGACATCCACTCCTTCACCCCACAGTCTCGCCCCGGAGCCAGCAACCACAGCACCGGCGCCGCCACCCGGCACACCCACTCCTCAACCAGCAACCCCTACTCCAGCGCCACAACTCAATACCGTTGATCAACTCAAGAAGAATGCTGCCGAATTCCAGTACGAGATCGGATATCCGGGTGGGACCCTTACCTATGCCACCATTTCCGAACCGCTCACCTTCAACTTGGCGATCGCGAACGATGCATCTTCGTCCGGCGTCTTGGGATACCTCTTTGAAGGCCTCACTGAAACTTCGTGGCTGGACGACCGGGTAGAGCCGGCACTTGCCGAAACTTGGGAGGTTTCAGTTGACGGCCTGACGTGGACATTCCACCTGCGCCAAGACGTGAATTGGCATGACGGCCAGCCCTTTACCGCACACGATGTGGATTTCACCTTCAACCGCATCACCTACAACCACGACATCGCTTCCAGCGATCGGGCTGCCTTCCATTTCCGCGTGCAGGACGAGGACGGAGTATGGCAGGAGGCGCCCATGACCGTGCGGGCCTTGGACGACTACACAGTGGAGTGTGTCCTTCCTGTACCTTTTGCCCCATTCCTCCGCTCCATGGGCACAGCCATATACCCCAGACACATCCTCGAAGAACGCGTGGACGACGGCACCTTCGAGTTGACTTGGGGGATCAACACCGACCCCAAGAACATCATCGGCACGGGGCCATTCACCATCGAAAGCTACGTCCCCGCAGACCGGGTGATCTTCAAGCGCAATCCCAACTATTGGCTCCTGGATGATGAGGGCAACCGTCTTCCCTACCTGGACCGGATTGTGCAGATCATCGTTTCAGAATTGGGGGACGAGTTGGAGAAATTCCTGTCCGGCGAGTCCGACACCCACGGAGTGCTGGGCGAAGAACTTGACCAACTCGAGCCGCTTCAGGAGAACCTCAACTTCACCATCCAAAAGCGCGGTCCTGCCTTCGGCACCACTTTCCTTGCCTTCAACATGAACCCGGGTAAGGACCCCGATATAGGCCAAGCGTATGTAGACCCCGCGAAGCTTCGCTGGTTCCAGAACACGCAGTTCCGTCAAGCCATCGCCCACGCCGTGGACAAAGACTCGATCATCCGTGATGTGCAACATGGCATCGGATATCCTCAGTGGGCTTCGGTGAGCCCTGCAACTGGTGATTTTCACAACCCCAACGTGCGTCGCTATGAATACGATTTGGACAAGGCCAACAGCATTCTCGACGGCCTAGGCTGGGTCGATACCAATGGAGACGGCGTGCGAGAGGACGACAACGGCAACACCATCGCCTTCATCCTAGCGACCAACGAAGGCAACCAAGTGCGTCAGAAGGTCGGCAACATCATCCGGCAGGGTATGGAAGCTATCGGTATCGCTGTCGACTATCGCATCATCGATTTCGGTGACTTGGTAGTGCAACTGACCAGCAGCTACGACTGGGAGACCATAGTCATAGGCTTCACCGGAGGCCCCGACCCCTACGGCGGCATCACCTTCTGGCACAGCGCAGAGTCCCTCCACCTCTGGCACCCCAATCAGGAAACTCCTGCCACCAGTTGGGAAGCCCAAATAGACGAGCTTTATGTTATGGCGAGCCAGGAGTTGGACCACGAGAGGAGGGTTGACTTCTATCACAAGGCCCAGGAGATTACTGCGGAAAACGTACCTGTGGTCTACACAACCCTGCCGGAACGTTTGAACGCTGTCCGCAATGTCTTCGGCAACACCACCCCCACCTTGTACGGTGTATGGGATATCCGGTACCTGTACCGGACGATTCAGTAGCGGGCGCTATCTCTGCTGGTCATCGTCCAACCGCCGTTCCAACCTTGCCAAGGCGGCTTGGGTGGCCCGTATTTCCCTTAGCAATTCCTCTTGGGAAACCGGAGTCTCCAACTCCCGTAGACGCTCAGCCTTGGCCTCGTCCAGATTGTTGATGATGATGGCGATGAACATGTTGATTACCACAAACGTGCCCATAACCACGAAGCTGACGAAGTAGACCCAAGCCCACGGGTACTTCTCCATCGCAGTGTTCATCACCAAAGTCCACCCCTCTAGGGTGATGATGTTGAACAGCGTCAGCACCGAGATGCCCAGGTTCCGCCAGTTCTCTGGGTCATGCTCATGGAACAGGTGGTATCCCATGATGGCGTAAATGTAGACCACGATGCCCATCAGCATCATCACATGCCCCACGCTGGGGATGGAGCGCACCAAGGCCGCCACGATAAGCCTCAGGTCACGTATGGTGGTGATAAGCCGTACTACTCGCAGCAGCCGAGCTAAACGGCTCACCATTGCGAACTGGCCAGTGGCAGGCACCAAGGCAAGTAGAATGACCAGAAAATCGAAGACGTTCCACCCCTCGCGAAAGTAACGATGAGATCGGGGTGCCAGCGCCAGCATCTTCAGCAACGCCTCAACTATGAAGATTCCCAAGGCAACTTGGTTCCCCAAGTGCAGTAAGTCTCCGTAGTTATCTTCCACACCGGGAGACGTCCCCAACCCCAGGAGCACCGCGTTGCCGATGATGACGGCGATGATGAAGAATTCGAACCAGTTGGAGCTGACCAACCGGTGCGATAGATGGACCACCCGCATCGGGCCAGCGGGTGGGGTGGCATTCTTTTTGATCGAAGAGTCAGACAATCAGACGACCGCGTCAGGCGTGTGCAACTAGCTTACTCGCTGGGCGCATCGCCCTCAAGGGTGTCGGACCACAATGCGGCCTAGGGGAAGCGCTCGTTCAACTCCTGCAATGCGATGTTGGCGTCCCGTCGCAGCCGGTCAGAGTTAGTTCGCTCCACGTCCACCGCCTTGAACACATCCACAGTGAACGGGCGCCATGAATTGCGCAAGGTGCGCAGGGCGCCCTCTTCCCTAGCGGACGCATCCGTCAGGAGGTTGTACATAGGCAGCAGATGGCTCGCCTGCGGCAGGTCTCTCACCTTACGTCCCAACCCGGCGAAATCAAGAGCGAACTGGTCCAACGCTTGTAGCGCCTCGGTGCGGTCGCACCCACCCTCGACCTTGCGCCACTCGCTGAACCCCGCTTGGAAGCCCCTCCACGCGCTGGTGAGCCCGGTGTAGGCCGTGTCGAACTCCCCCAGATCTCCCAGCGCCTCATCAGGGTCTTCATCAGTGATGCCCTTCACAGCCTCAGTAGTCTCTTTGAGCAGGGCCTCACTCCTGTCGATGCTGACCTCCACCTGTGCCTCAGGAAGGACGTCCATATCAGAGACGGAGCTATCCAGTCCTTGCAGCGCATCCAGCTCGGCCGCCGCCGCCGCTCTCAGGTCCTCGATTTCAGTCTCAATGACATCCAAGGAGGGAAGGCGATCGAGGGCATCTACAGTATCTTCGAACTCCCGCGGGATCTCCGGAAGACGCTCCATCAACTCCTCAAGCTCCACCTCGGCTGCCTCCAACTCTAGCTGGGCATCCTCAAGTTTCGGGCGGGTTGCAGCCAGATTGGCTTCTAGAATCCTATAGTCCACAGCGACTGCCCCGTCCCCTGCTGCGGCGGACGCCTGTGCAATTGCTAGTTGCAGTTGCGCTAACTGCCCTTCCAACTCCACGACCTGCGCCACCATTCCAGGCATCTGCTGCTGCAACTTGGCTACCGCCTTCATCAACGCCAAATAGTCGTCGTGAAACTCCTTCCACTGCTCCTTCAGGGAGTTGAACGCTCGGGAGAACTGCTCCACCTCGTCAGGCAGCGGTGCCTCTTCAAGTTCCTCTCGCATGTCCGCAATTCTGTTGGCAACCCGCTTCTGAGCGTCCGCGCTCTGGGTCCGACGCTGCTCCACTGCCTGAAAGAAAGAGAGGTTGTTGGGCTGCCACCGGTCGCGCAACGTACGGTAGGCCTGGTCCTCCTGTTCCGCAGCCTGGATGAGAATGTCCGTCAACTCACCGGTGGTGGAGGTCGGTGGCAGGTTTCTAGCCATCTGGGTCACACTTGCGAAGTCGACCGCAAATTCCCGCAGCGATTCATAAACTGCGCTCCCATGGCAGGCCGTCAACCCACTACGCCACTGGTCGAATCCGTCTTGGAGAGCATCCCATTCGTCATCAAGGACGTTCTTTTGTTCAAGAAACTCGCCCGTGGCCTCGCGAGCAGCCACGGGCAGCGGTGTAGGTGTAGGAACGCTGTCTGTCTCCGGCGCCCATACGGGCGTGGGGTCAAAGTCATTGGTGCTACCGCAAGCGACCATGGCGACCAGCAGCAAAGACATCGGCAGCGCCAGAGTAAGAAACCATCGTGTTCTTGCCAACCGCATGCTATCTCCCTACCGCAACAGGTCTCTATTCCGCCCGCCCACCAGGCGCACCGGGTCCACTTGCTCCTACGGCGCCAGTCAACGCGATGTAATCGCTCAACAGGTCACTTCGGAAATCTCCACCGATCAAGCGCGACACGGCGCCTGCCAATGTTTCGGGTGTATCAGCCAGCATCAGCAGTACATGCCTGTCGTGGTTCTCGTCCAGCACTGTGACCGCCTTACCTCCCAGCCTCAAATCGGATGCAAGAGGAACTCCCAGCATGTCATCGATACGCACACCAGCCGACTGCAAGTATTGATCGACTTGGAGAGCGTCATCGTACAGACCTAGGAACAGCGTATCCCGGCTTACGTCTTCCGAGTCTGTCACCTGCGCCGATACTCCGCGGGCGGAGAGGCTGTCCTTTAGCTGTAATCCAATGGTCAGAAGGGAGGGCTGGCCCACTAGCACATCGAGCTCCTCACCATAGAAATATGGGAAGTCCGCCAGCTCATACGAGCGCTCGCTAGTGGTAAGGAAGTTCGCGATGTTTGAAAGCAGCATCCCGTTATCCCGCAACGAGTCCTGCGGAGGTACCATGAAAGTAAAGTCGGCCATCGCCAGCACATTGCGCCTATCGCCCCACGCGATGGGTGCGTGCCTTCCCTTAGCCTCAGTCACCGATGAAAGGGTATTGGTGTCGCCAAAGGCAACCCCCGACCCTGAAGACTCAATGGAACCAACGCCATGCAGGGTAATGGAGTCCAACCCAGCGGTGATTTCGTCAGGCTGAAAGTCCCTGACGAATATGTTGCTGAAATTGAGGTCGTGTTCCACTTGGTTGTACAGGTAGTCCGGCTGGAAGTTCAGGCCGAATTTCTCTGCTAGGCTGTTGATCATGTGGGGGCGTCCCGGATCGGCGATCAGAAGCAGCTTCCCGCCCTTATGCACAAACCGCTCTACTACCGCCACTTCACTGGCCGGGTACGGCTCCTCAGGCAGAACGACCACGAAGCTGTCGGCCCCGCGCAGGCCCGCCTCCAGCGCTTGCGCTCTGCTTACTCCTCGGCCAAGCCACGACACATCCAGAAATCCCATCTCGTATCCCCGCGCGATCACACGCGTCTGCAGTGCAAGCAGTTCGTCCGCTCTGAACGCATTGCCATGGAGAGTGTCCACCAGCACAACGCCCCGCTGAATGCGGGATGTCGGCGCCTCATCGGTTGGCACGCCAGGCGATGCGGTCGTTGCGGCGAGGCCCCGCAGGGGCACCTCAACGGGCGGGAGGGGCTCGTAGCCGCCGCGATAGAACACAAAGTAGGCGGCCCAGAAGGCAATAGCCCCAGCGAAGATGGGTAGCAACACTAACAACGACAGTCTACGGATCATAGCCTAGGTACAGGTAGTAAATCTTGGGGTGGTTCAGGTCGTATGGCAACTCAGATAAAGGGTCCTCTTCTGTCGTGCTGCGAATGCCGGACGTGGCCAGTTCCCGCAAGGTCTGCAAATTGGTGATGCCGGAAGGCCCCGCACCGCTTTGTGACTGAAGCAAGGGGTCTTCGACAAATCTCTCTTGCGGCGGTAGCGTTAGCACTTGAGATAGGGGTGAATGTGACCCCGCTGAGAGGGGTTCGACGATCCGGGCGAGGTCTTGAGCAAACTTGCGCTGCACCTCTACGTTCACGTCAACCAAACTGTAGTTGGAAATGCCAGCCAGTTCAGCCGCTTTTTCGATTGCCTCCGCGTCTCCGCCAAAGTCGTCCACTAGGCCAAGCCAGAGAGCGTCCGAGCCGGAGTATATGCGGGCCTCCGCTAACTCTTCCGCTGAAAGGCGCAGCTTGCCTCGTCGTTCCGCTACTACCATGTCGGCAAATGCGCCCTTGAGTTGGTTTACGGTTCCAATCCAGTCTCGCCTAGGAAATCCCGAGAGCTTGTACGGGCCGGTAGCCACCACTCCCTCGTTAGGCAGCGGTGGAATCAGGGGCCCCGCGAACGAGACCACTCCGACACTCCCCACCAAAGTAGAGGGGGTGGCGTAGGTGTGGCTGGCGCCCATGGCCATCATGTACCCCCCACTGGCCACCAAGTCGTTCATCACCAGCACCACCGGCTTCTCGTCCCGAAGACTGCTGGTCTCCCTGTATAAGCGCTCGCTGGCCGCAGCGGCGCCTCCCGGTGTGGTCAGCGTGATGACCACCGCTTTGATGGAGTCGTCCTGCCGGGCATATTTCAGGTACTCGCTGATTACATACGCAGGGACCTCTTCGATGACGGTGAAGGGTATGTGGATGACCCCAATCTTAGGCTTGCCCGGAAACACGAGCACAAAAATCAGCAGGCCTGCTGCCACGCCCAAACTGGCCACCACGAATACCAAGGTGTACCAACTCGTCAAGGCTTTCCACAGTACGGAAAAGGCCGCCATAACCCTATCGGCCCAACGCGCGGGTATCACTTACTTTATGTGAGCAGTACAAGGGTATCCTGAACATCCCTGTCCCAAAGGCCCACGTGCTCCCCGATTTCCTCACGGCGCAAGGCCACGAAGGCCGGGTATCGCTCTAGCCACAAGTCGGAGGACAGGAGGAGGAAATACAAGTGGACTTACATTCACATTAGCATAGAGCCCCTGCTTTGTGTAGCCCTGTCTTCAGCAGCCCGCTTCCTCAACCGATTGGCCATGTTCATCGCAGACAAGCCCCCCGTGCTATACTCCGCAAGCACTGCATCGCATCAGGAGGTACTACTCCCACAAAATCAGGAGTCCCGGCTTGGAGTCGGAATCGCGCTGGAGACGAATATAGGCGGAGGTGCTATGGTCACGCTTAACATCGAGCAAGCCAAGCTGACGGTAGTCAAGAAACCGGCAGGCATTTATCTGGTCGCCGTAGGGGTCATGGTAGCCCTCAACTTCGTCCTGAACCCCTTCTACCCAGTTGGTTTCGATGGGATGATTGTATGGCACGTTCTGGATGTGCTGATGCTCATGGGATTGGGCCTAGCTTTGTTTTTCAACTACTTGTACAAGCGTGACAGCACGGACGATAACGCGAATACAGCCATCACTAGGCAGTACTTTGAAGGCAACCTATACTTCTTCGTGACAGCAGGCCTCACCCTCTGGTTCTTGTACAACTGGTTCTCTCTGCTGGCCCACGGCAACGGCTACCTCGTCGGCAATGCCCCTGCATGGAACATCTGGAACGCTATCGACTTGGTTCTGCCCATAACCTTTGGCCTCACAGGCTGCCGCCTCATGCGCGAGGGCTCCCGATAGGTCCTGGGAAGGGATGGCAAGCCGCTACTGGGCCGGCTCTGCTCGTAGTGCAAGCGCCCTGGGCCCAGCCTTAGCGGCATGCGTAGCACTCGCCATCATAATTGCTACTGCCGCCTGCTCAGCAAAGGTAGCATCATCCTGTCCAGACGGGGCCGAACAGTGGGTGAAGTACGAGCTCTTCATGGGTCGAGGCGGCCCGTCCGGTGAGGTTGTGGATGATGCATCTTGGGACTCTTTCCTCTCCGAAGAGGTCACATCAAGGTTCCCAGACGGCCTTAGCGTCATCGACGCCTACGGCCAATGGCGCAATCCCGATGCGACCATTGAGAAGGAACTCTCCAAGCTGCTCGTGATCCTCGCTCCTCCGGGTGACACATCAAGTGGCTTGATGAACGAGGTAGCCAACGAGTACAAGGAGCGCTTCAGACAGGAAGCGGTGCTGAAGGTCACCAGCGAAACCTGCGTAGAGTTCCTGTGACCCGTCCCCTTAGGAAGACAGGCCGAGCAGACCTCAGGCCAAAGCCTCGCGGGCAGCCACCAGCTTGATGTAGTCGTGTACCAGCCGGTCCAAATCCCCGCCTGTCAGGTAGTTGGCGGGCACGGCCCGCTGTACGCGCCCGTCGCGAACGAACCGCTCCGCCTTCTCACGGGCATTCTTAGTGTGCGGCCTGTACACGGCGACCGATAAGCCTCCTTGGTCTTTCACCAGCCTGAAGCACGGCACGTCTGTCAGCCCGTCCCCGATGTACACCATATTCTCAAATGGCACAGGCCGGTCCTTTTTCTCCACGTAGCGATTTATAGCATCGTTGTCGCTCAGGTCGTGGGCCCCCTTGTTGATGCGGAAAAGATACTGGGTCTTGGTCGTGTAGTTGATGGCCAATGCAGGCCAGACCGCCACACCGTTCTCATCGAACAGGAATCTCGAGGCATATATCTTGGCGAACTTCGGCGCAATGGGTGTGCCTTCAATGATCTCAGCATTCGCCGACGACACGATGTAGTGCTCGATACGCACCCCCGCCTCCCGGCCATACTCCTTCACCCGGTCGAACCAATCCTGCACACCCTCGTAGAAATCTATCTTTTGGCTCCCCGCCCTGAAATCCTCCCGCCTCACCGGCACCCCAGCCTCCCCCGCCCTCTTCAGCATCGCGTACATGTACATCAGCGTGCCGTCGGCCTGATTTACCTCGGCCATCCGGTCCACACCCTCCCAGAAGTCATCAGGGGTCATGCCTAGATCGGGAATGAACTGCCTCTCCTGAACATTCCCCGGAGCCAGGGTCCCATCGAAGTCATACACGATCGCCATAGGTATGTGCCTTCGCGGCATCGCCGTTTCCCTTCACCCAATCGACTCGTTAGAGTCCTGCTCATCCATTATAGGTGCTAGACCATGGCCTGCCCGTTGCCGGAGGCCGACCCCACAGCCTATAGGAGATGACGACTACTAGAATGCCGTCGATATAAGTGAGAATCAGCAGCGCTATCATCGCCCACAAGGGCATCTTGTTCACCGCTACAGGCAGGTTCGCGCTCGAAGCGACCACCGGACTCCGTGAGACAGCGCTCAGGGTATTGGCAGTACCCCCAGCACCCACTGCCTCATGGGAAATCTCGACCGTATCATCGGAAGTCCGCATCGATGCAGGCTCATCACCCACCTCGACTGCTTCAGGTTGCTCGTCTTGAATAGGATTAGGACTCAATGCAGATCCCGTATCAGCAATGACCAGCGGATCTTGTTCTGTACTCTGGCCAATGCCCGCATCCGCGCCGAGCCGTGGTGATTCTTCGGACGATACCAAGCTGGGACGTAGGTCAACAACCGATGAAGGGAAGATCGGTATAGCCGTGGCAGGGTCGGTCAAGACCTCTTCAACGGTCTCCATATCCGGCTCTTCCACATCGGTCACGTTGATCGTCACGTAGATGCTGTCTGATCCACCCACCACATCAACAACGCTCACCCTCAACAAGTACGAGGAGCGGCTCTCAAAGTCCAACGTCTCTTTTGACACCAGCACTCCCGTGACACCATCCATATCGAAGGCACCAACGCCATCACCCGATAACGAGTAGTGCAGCCTGTCACCCTCAGGGTCCTCAGCAAGAAAAGGTTCACCCACAGTGGCCCCGACATGCAGGTTCTCAGGAACGCCAAACACTGCAACGGCCTTGGAGCCAAACGTGGGGGCTTCATTTACATCAACAACCTCGACGTTCACATCAATCTCATCACTGCCACCTCCTTCGTCTTCCACGCCAACCTTGAAGCTGTAAGAAGAGCGCGCCTCATAGTCCAATGAGAGCTCGATATACACCTGTCCGGTACTCATGCCCACGCCAAATGCATCAGCATCATCGCCGGACAGTGAATACCCTAAGGGGTCTTGCTCCGGGTCCTCGACCACAAAGGGTTGCCCCACAGCCGTGCCCGCAGGCAGGTTCTCACTTACATAGAACTCAACCGCACTCTGTCCGTCGAATACCGGAGGTTCGTTCTCATCGGCAACCTCGATGTCCACCTGAATGGAGTCATGCCCTCCCCGCCCATCTTCAACCCGCAGGATGACCCCATACCTCGAACGAACCTCCCGGTCAAACTTTTCCCGTGTCCGAATCTGAGCGGTGCCCTCGTCTACCTCGAACAATGCTCCATCGGCCTCAACCAGCGAATACGTGAGTGCATCCCCGTCACGGTCTCTAGCCCTCACGGGAGCCCCCACTAGCGTGCCTGCGGACACGTTCTCTAGCACACGACGAACCGCCCTGTCCCCCTCGTAGAAGGCAGGAACACTAAACTGGGATACCGTGATCGTTAGCTTAATGCTTGCCAAGCCACCTAGGGGGTCTACTGCGTGCAACGTCACCAAGTACACACCTGGCTCGAGGAAGGATAACCTCCTGTCGATTCTCACCTGTCCCGTAAAGGCATCGGCTTCGAAGAACGCCGAGTCCCGCCCAGTCAACAGGTAGGTCAGACTCTCACCAGCTTGGTCCGTTGCCGTGATCGTCTCACCTGCCTTGGCCCCCGCCCGTCCTAGCGCTATCTTGCGTTCGGCTTCTGCCCCCTCCGTGAAGACAGGCGGAGCGTTGTATCGGGCCACCGTGGGTGCGGCATTCGCGTCGGGAGTTGCAGGCTGCACCACCAATTCAGGCCTGCCAACAGGGCCAACAGCTTCGCTCACAGCGAGCCTGCCTACACCTGTAGCGTCTTCGTAGACGGCCAGCACACGCAACATTTGCCCAGCATCTTCTGAAACAGGTATATAAATCGCAGATCCCGCCCTAGCAATGACCTTCCAACTTTGCGCTGGACCTGACGTCGAACTCTCCCACTGCCAGACCACATTACCTACCTCACTGTCGGGATCAGATAAGGTAGCCGTCATTGCGGCTCCCACTACCGGTGCCCCCGAGTCGAACGTAACCATCCCGGCCCTACCCACACTATCCGTGGCTGGACTCACAGCATGTCGCTCTCGGCCTATGACATCGTCATATGCGGCTTTGACTCGCAGAATCATCCCTTCGTCGCCAGTCACAGGCGTGTAAGCCACCCCATCCGCGTCGATGATGTCAGCCCAAGCGACGCTGTCCATACTGGAAGAACGCTGCCACTGCCACTCTAGATTCGTCACCGGAGCGTCAGGGTCGGAAACCATCGCCGTCAGCGGAACATCCACATCCGGTACGCTGCTGCTCAAACTCACAACTCCCCGTTGGTCTACCCGTTCGGTGTGCTCGCTGATGGCGCTCCTACCGGTGCCAGTGCCATCGTCATACTTCACTGCAACACGTAGCAACTGCCCAACATCACCCGGGGCTGAGGGCACATAGCTCTGGCCGTCCGCTCCAGTGATGATCATCCAACTCTCCACTCCTTTGCCGGGGGATCTCTCCCACCTCCACATCTGACCAGGCATTGCGCCGTCCAAGTCGGTCAGTACCGCAGTCACCACTTCTCCCACGACCGGCATTTGAGACATCAGAACCACCAAGCCCCGCTGGTCAACGCGTTCGCTAGGTTCACTGGTGACGCTTCTTCTCACACCGTTTCCATCTTCATAGGTCACCTCCACCCTCAATACGTGCCCGGCATCAGACACTAGCGGAGTGTAGGAGGCCTCCGCCGCACCCGGGATGACTTCCCACATAACTTCTCCAGTACCGGGAGAGTTTTCCCACATCCAAGTCTCACCTCGCGGGCTGCTGTCGGGGTGCGAGAACCTCGCTGTTATGGGCTCACCTACTATAGGAATGGAAGGTGATAGCACGACGGACCCACTCCGATACACAAATGCTGTAGGCTCGCTGCGCGCAGTCCGTCTGACTTCACTGATGTCTTCGTAGGTCACCACAGCCCTTAGCCGGTAACCAGCATCCCCACTTGCCGGCACATAGGAATCGCTGCTTGCTCCCGCAATCGGCGTCCAATCATCCCCGTTCCCCACTCTCGCCCTCTGCCACTCCCACACCTCCCCTTGGACCCCTCCATCTGCATCATCAAGAGCCGCCCGAACTGCTTGCCTCACCTCCGGTTCCAAGGTTGACAGGCTGACCACACCAGGCTGGTCTACAGGAACGGTCTCAACACTTTCAGCTGTCCTGCCCGCGGCAATGGAATCGGCGTAGGATACGATTACCTTTAGCACCATCCCTGCGTCCCCGGATACTGGCACGTAGGTCTCGGAGTTGGCTCCCGGGATACCTTGCCAACGTCGTAGTGCCTGGTCCGGCGACCATTGCCAGTGCCACACTTCTCCCGTAACGCCACCGTCCACATCAGCAAGCACCGCCGTCATCACAATACCTGTGACTGGCTCGGTGGATTCTAGTGTGACCACCCCAGGTTGGCTCACCGGCTTGGTTGCCTCGCCCGCGGCCGTCCTTCTAGCCACAGCATCGTCATAGCGGGCCACCGCGCGAAGCAGCCTTCCCGCCACCGACGATGATGGAGTATAGGAAGCCAGTTCAGGTGCCCCAGGGATTGCCTCCCAGCTCGGCAGGCCACCAGCGGGCGAATTCTCCCACTGCCAACTCACGTTCCGCACACCGTCATCTCCATCCTCCAACATAGCCTCTAGAAGCTCACCTGTCTCAGGTGCCTGCGTGGAGAGAGTGACAACCCCAAGCCTGTCCACAGCACCCGTAGATGGACTTTCCGCAACCCGACCATCACCGATGTTGTCGTCGTAGTCCACCGTCACCCGCAATATCCGGGCAGCGTCTGCCTCCGACGGCGTATACGTCTCAGACACCGCCCCATCGATCTTTGTCCACATCGGAATGTCCTGTTTAGAGGCGCGATGCCACCGCCAGACCATATTCAGAGCGTCCCCGTCGGGGTCAATGAGCGTTGCCATGACCTCCTTGCCCACGGCCACATCACTGTAGGAGGAAAGCTCGATCATCCCCGGTTGGTCCACTCGTTCCGTCGCAGCACTGGTTGCCTCTCTGCCAGTGCCTGTCCCGTCACTGTATGTCGCTACAACCCTAAGAACCTTACCAGTGTCACTGCTTACAGGCTTATAGCTACCGGAGTTTGCCCCGGCTATCTCGTTCCAAGTCCGCTCGTCTTCAGGGGCATGGGACGCCATCTCCCACTGCCACACTTGACCGCTCACCATGCCATCAGGGTCAGTCAGCACCGCATCCTGCCATACACCCACCTCCGGCATGTCCCGCGCCGGATTCCTCGACTGCACCGCGACTGTGCCGCGTTGGTCCACTTGCGCCGTGACTGCACTGCTCGCAACACGACCCGGACCACTTACGTCCTCATAGGTCACCATCACACTTAGTAGAAGCCCTGCATCCCCAGCGACAGGTGTGTAGCTGGAAGAGGTCGCGTCAGTGATATCCTCCCACTCCAGGTTTTCTTGAGCAGGCGAGCTCTCCCACTGCCACACCTCACTTGAAACACTGCCATCATCATCGGTCAGAGTCGCCGTCAACTCTTCCCCCACCACAGGTACGCTGGAATCCACACTCACCACCCCAGGCTTCCCCACCTTCTCTGTGGAGACACTCGTCGCGCTCCTCCCACCACCGACCGCATCCTCATAGCCCACGGTCACTCGCAGCAACTGTCCCTCGTCAGACATCGTTGGCGTGTAAGTGGAAGCCGTCGCGCCAGTGATGTCGCTCCAAGTCGGCGTACCCACACTCGCCGAACTCTCCCACTGCCACACTTCACCCATCACACCCCCGTCTGTATCAATCAGCGTCGCTTCCACCTCAATCCCCACATCCGGTACGCTCGTGCTCAGCGTCACCACTCCCCGCCGGTCCACCCGATCAGTCGCGCCACTAGTCGCACTCCTCCCGCTCCCAGTCCCATCCGTGTACTCCACCTCTACACGCAAAATTCGTCCCGCATCATCCAACGCCACTGGCGTGTAGCTCGAGGAAACCGCGCCATTGATCACGCTCCACTCAGTCTCCCCCGTCCCTGGCGATCTCTCCCACTTCCACACTTCATTCGTCACACCCCCATCAGCATCCGTCAGCATCGCCGTCAGAGCCTCTCCCACCACCGGCTTAGCAGGAGACAGTGTCACCGCACCTCTCTGGTCCACTGCGTCAGTGTCCCCGCTGATGGCATTCCTTCCCATCCCCACAGCGTCGTCGTACGTCACTCCCACTCTGAGCAGCCGCCCCACGTCCAAAGCCATCGGCGTGTATGTCGCAGAGTCCGCACCATCGATGACGCTCCAATCCAACGGGTCTTCATTAGGCGAACTCTCCCACTCCCACACCTCATTCTTGATGCCACCGTCGGCATCGGTTAGCGTCGCCGTGAGCCCTTCTCCAACTACCGGTTGGCTGGTTGACAGGCCCAGCGTCCCCTTCTGGTCTAGGGGCGCGGTGGCATCACTCATGACCTTGCGCCCCCGTCCCGTAGTGTCGTCGTAGACCACGGTCGCTCTCAGCACAGCGCCAGCCAGAGAAGCCGGTGGCGTATAGGTGGAAGCCTCCGCTCCAGTAATCACACTCCAACTCGGCGCATCTTGATCAGCCGATTTCTCCCACTGCCACTCCTCGTTCAATATCCCACCATCACCATCCATTAGAGTCGCCACCAATGCCTCACCGACCACTGGCATACTTGTCGTCAGCGTGATCACCCCCGGTCTGTCCACCGGCAGAGTGGACGGACCAATCGCGACACGTCCCATCCCAATCGGGTCATCATACGTAGCACTGACGCGCAATATCTTCCCACCATCATCCGCAGCAGTCGGTGTGTAGGTCGCCGACGTTGCTCCGGCAATCTCCTCCCACACTGGCGTCCCCGTCCTCGGCGACCGTTCCCACTTCCACACTTCGTTCGTCACCATCCCATCAGCATCAGTCAGCATCGCCGTCACCGGCTGGCCTGCCACCGGCGGCGATGGGCTCACCGCCACTACCCCCTCCCGGTCCACCCGCATCGTCGCCTCACTGGTAGCCATCCTCCCAGTGCCCGTCCCGTCGTCATACATCACAACAACCCTTAACAGCCGCCCCGAATCATCGGTCTCCGTCGGCGTGTAGCTGCTGGATCGCGCCCCGCTGATCGACGTCCATTCAGGTTCACCCGTCCCCGGCGACCGCTCCCACCCCCACATCTCATTCGTGATGCTTCCGTCAGAGTCAGTAAGCACCGCCCTCACGGGCTTCCCCACCACCGGCGTCTCCGGCATCACCGTCACCGTGCCACTAGTGTCGACTTGCGCTGTGGCTCCACTGCTCGCAACCCGCCCTAAACCACTGCCGTCGGTGTAGGTCACGACCACCCTCAGCAAACGCATCGCATCCCCAGAGACAGGTGTGTAGTTGGAAGAAGTAGCGTCTGTGACATCCGACCACTCCGGGTTTTCTTGAGCAGGCGACCTCTCCCACTGCCACACCTTACTCGAAACACTGCCATCATCATCGGTCAGAGTCGCCGTCAAGACCTCTCCCACTACAGGCATACTGGAACCCACACTCACCACGCCAGGTTTCCCCACCTTCCGTGTACCTGCGCTCGTAGCGCTCCTCCCACCACCGACCGCATCCTCATAGCCCACGGTCACTCGTAGCAGCTTGCCCTCGTTAGCCGTCGTCGGCGTGTAAGTGGACGCCGTCCCGTCCGCAATGGCGCTCCACATCTCGGCCCCCACACTCGCCGAACTCTCCCATTGCCACGCTTCACCCGTCACACCCCCGTCCGCATCCACAAGAGCCGCTTCCACCTCAATACCCACATCCGGTACCCTCGTGCTCAGCGTCACCACTCCCCGCTGGTCCACCCGATCCGTGGCCCCGCTCGTCGCACTCCTCCCGCTCCCAGTCCCATCCGTGTACTCCACCTCTACACGCAAAATTCGTCCCGCATCGTCCAACGCCACTGGCGTGTAGCTCGAGGAAACCGCGCCATTGATCACGCTCCACTCAGTCTCCCCCGTCCCTGGCGATCTCTCCCACTTCCACACTTCATTCGTCACACCCCCATCAGCATCCGTCAGCATCGCCGTCACGGCCTCTCCCACCACCGGCGTAACAGGAGACAGTGTCACCGCACCCCTCTGGTCCACTGCGTCAGTGGCCCCGCTGATGGCATTCCTTCCCATCCCTACAGCGTCGTCGTATGTCACTCCCACCCTGATCAGCAGACCCGCGTCCAAAGCTACCGGCGTGTATGTCCCCGAGTCCGCACCATTGATGACACTCCAATCCAACGGGTCTTGATCAGGCGAGCTCTCCCACTCCCAAACCTGATTCATGATGCCACCGTCGGCATCAGTCAGCGTCGCCGTGAGCGCTTCCCCCACTACTAGTTGGCTGGTTGACAGGCCCAACGTCCCCTTCTGGTCCAGCGGTGCGGTAGCATCACTCATGGCTTGACGCCCCCGTCCCGTCGCGTCGTCGTAGACCACGATCACTCTGAACAGAGCCCCAGCCAGCGAAGCGGGAGGCATATAGGTCGAAGCTTCCGCTCCCGTGATCACACTCCAACTCGGCGCATCTTGATCAGCTGAACTCTCCCATTGCCATTCCTCGTTCAAGATCCCACCATCACCATCCATCAGAGTCGCCACAACCTGCTCCCCGGCAAAAGGCATCGTCGTCGACAGACTCACCACCCCCGCACGGTCTACCGGCAGCGTAGACGCGCTCACAGCCACTCGACCCGTCCCGATCGCATCGTCATAGCTAGCGGTGGTCCTCAGAATCTTCCCCCCATCCTCCAACGCCACCGGCGTATATCCAGACGCGGCGGCCCCGCTGATCACGTCCCACTCCGGCGTCCCCGTCCTCGGTGACCGTTCCCACTGCCACATTTCGTTCGTTACCATCCCATCAGCATCAGTCAACGTCGCCATCACCAAATGCCCTGCCACCGGTGGCGATGGACTCACCGTCACCATCCCCTCTCGGTCCACCCGCTTTGTCGCCTCACTCGTGGCGTTCCGATCAGTCCCCGTCCCATCGTCATACACCACGACAACCCTTAGCAACCGTCCCGAATCATCAGTCTCCGTCGGCGCGTAACTACTGGATCGCGCCCCATTGATCGTAGTCCATTCAGGTTCACCCGTCCCCGGCGACCGCTCCCACTCCCACATCTCATTCGTGATGCTTCCGTCAGAGTCCACCAGCTTCGCCCTCACGGGCTTCCCCACCACCGGCGGCTCCGGCATCACCGTCACCGCCCCTCTAGTGTCGACCCTAGAAGTGGAAATGCTACCGGCCATCCGCCCTATACCACTTCCGTCGGTGTAGTTCACGAACACCCTCAGCAAACGTCCCGCATCCCCAGCGACAGGTGTGTAGTTGGAAGAAGTCGCGTCAGTGATATCCGACCACTCCGGGTTTTCTTGAGCAGGCGAGCTCTCCCACTGCCACACCTCACTCGAAACACTGCCATCATCATCGATCAGGGTCGCATTGACCGCCGTGCCCACCACGGGCATGCTGGAATCCAGACTCACCACCCCAGGCTTGCCCACCTTCTCTGTGGATGCGCTCGTAGCGCTCCTCCCACCACCGACCGCATCCTCATAGCCCACGGTCACTCGTAGCAGCTTGCCCTCGTCCGTTGAGCCTAGAGTGTAGGCCGACGTAGTCGCGCCAGTGATGTCGCTCCAAGTCGGCGTACCCACACTCGCCGAACTCTCCCACTGCCACGCTTCACCCGTCACACCACCGTCTGCATCCAACAGCGTCGCTTCCACCTCAATACCCACATCCGGTACCCTCGTGCTCAGCGTCACCACTCCCCGCTGGTCCACTCGATCCGTGGCTCCGCTCGTCGCACTCCTCCCGCCCCCCGTCCCATCCGTGTACTCCACCATCACCCTGAGTCGCTTCCCCGCATCATCCGACGCCACCGGCGGGTAGCTTGAGGATGTTGCGCCGTCGATCACACTCCACTCAGCCTCCCCTATCCCAGCCGACCTCTCCCACTTCCACACCTCATTCGTCACGCCCCCATCAGCATCCGTCAGCGCCGCCGTCACAGCTTCCCCAACCACCGGCGTAGCAGGAGCGATTGTCACCGTACCCCTCTGGTCCGCTGCGCCCGTGCCCCCGCTGATGGCATTCCTTCCCATCCCCACAGCGTCGTCGTATGTCACTCCCACCCTGAGCAATAACCCCGCGTCCAAGGCCACCGGCGTGTATGTCGCCGAGTCCGCCCCACCTATGACGCTCCACGTTGGCGTGGTGACATCAGGCGAGCTTTCCCATGCCCAAACTTGATTGGTGATACTACCGTCGGCATCACTCAGCGTCGCCGTGAGCGCTTCCCCCACTACTGGTTGGCTGGTTGACAGGCTCACCATCCCCTTCTGATCTGCCGCTTCCGTTGGTGCGCTCACAGCAGTCCTGTCGGTGCCGGTGGCATCGTCGTATGTGACCGTGGTCCGCAGTAGTTTTCCGGCATCCGTAGCAGTCGGTGTGTAGCTGGCAGAAGTGGCACCCGATATTGGTGTCCAACTCGGTGGGTCCTGGGCAGCTGATCTTTCCCACTCCCACACCTTGTTGAGCACGCCCCCGTCGGGGTCTGTAAGCGTCGCCGTCAGCTCGACGCCCACTTCCGAAGTCGTGGACGACAGCGTGACCTCGCCGGGCTGGTCTACCGGTTCGCTGATCGACGGGAAGCTTCCATCGGTATAGGAGAAGTCCCAGAACGTAGCACTGTTGTGAAGCATGGCATAGGCGCCGAAGCTCCCGTTGTTGAACTCTCCATCCAAGTCCAGCTCCAAGTGCCCGTCAAGGTATACCTCAATGCTCTCACTACCGAAGTCAATCACGAACTCGTAGTCCTGAGAGGCGTAGCGCGTACTACCCTTGCTATCCGCCTCTTGCAACTCTTCCAGACCGCTGGACTCGCCAGTACCATCAAGGTTCGCGTGCTGCCAGAATTCGTCACAGTCCGGGATACCTGTGACCCGCGAAAGCCCCAGACCTACCTCCGCTGACCCACCGGATGAAGTGGAGTCGCCTCCGAAATTGAAGCTCTGGGACTGCTTTTTCCAGTCGATAAGCAAGTAGTCAGCATCGGCGTTCGCCGAGTCGCCACCATCGAAACCCACAACGAAACCGAAGTAATCATCGTCGCTGCCCGGGTGGACGCGAGCAGTCAGCCGTTTGCCGTAGGCATCGAAATCACCGTACAGGACGGACGGGGCCTCCCCACCCGTTTCTTTAGCCCTACCGTCGCCAGTAATCGTCCAAGATCCAGAAGCGCAATATTGCGTGTTGCTGTCGTAGTCTTCCGCAGTCCAATCGCTTAGATCGATAGAAACCGAAACCCTGATGGTCACTTCAATGGTGTCATCGATGGAGGGATCTACCTGGTCGGCGTCATCGGCCCCGTCAGTAACCTCAACCACTACCGAATATGAGCTCTTGGTGTCATAGTCGAGCGAACTCTTGGTTAGTAGCTGGCCACTGGCGCTATCGATGCTGAAGTGCCCAGCATCGTCTCCAGCTAAGCTGTAGGTGAGGGTATCTCCGGGATCAACCGCTTCAACAGGGTCGCCGACATTCCGGTCGGGAGCTGCGCCTTCCTTCACCACACGAATAGTGGAGTCGCCCTCTCCAAACTCGGGTACCCGGTTCCCTTGCTGCGCGTAGACATAGCCGTCCACGGTCCACAGCAGAGCCGAAGCGACGGTCCCGGCAACTATGATGGCCACCCGAGCCGCACAACGTGTTGCGCGCAACACTTCCAGGGTCGTGTACCTTTAGGCGGAGACCCAGGAAGAGTTTGCGGCCGGGCCTAACCGCGGAATCTAGAAGGAATTCTGGGAGACAACCCTTGTAACAGAGGCTTCAGCAGGGAGTCAAGCCATGGCTGGCTAAAGTTCTGCAAGCTTCCTATGTGAACCTTCAGGTAAGAGCCTCCACTATCAACCCAATCACCAGCACCACCCCAACCGCGATAGCCAGGCACCCTACCCGAGAACTCCGGCCCACCCGCGATCTAGCCTGACCCTGCTGCACTCGGTACACCCAGGGACGCGTCTGGTCGTGTGTCCCGGACCAGACCCCCAACCGCTCACGCCGGGCATCTTCCTCCGCCGCCAGGAAACCCAGCGCCCGAAAGCCGTACTCTCCACGAAAGTGTCGCAAACAATACGCATACCCCTGCCGCACCATCATCAGATTGATGGAGCGCCCACGCCCATGGTCTCTCCAGTAGAACAGCCCAATGGCCCGGGCGTACCGGTCGTAAGCGAATACCTCCATCACAAGCTCGCCTCTCCTATCGAGGAGGTGGGCTAAGGCGGCATGCGACGCCAAGCCGAACTTCTGCTGAGCCTCGGGAGCATCGATGCCATATAGGCGCACCCTTATCGGCTGGGAGAATATCCCCGTCTCCCTCACCACCAAGGAGTCCCCATCCACTACCCGCTCAACTCGAACGGATATCGGACCACGTCTGCGCTGTGTCATAGAGTTGGCGCAGGACGACGGCCATGCCAGCGTCTAGGCCGCCATCAACTCCTGCCACCTGCGGAAGAAGTTCCGCTGGTTTATCTCGCTGTACCTGAAATCGCTGGCCCTAGCCATCAACTCCTCATCAAACCCCTCGTGACCAAGGCCCATCTGCACATTCAGCGGTATCTGCCGCGACACATACCCTTGACAGGTCGTGGTGCACTCCTGCCAGTTGTCCATGTCATCCTGTTCCAGAATCCCCGAAGGCCCAAACGTGCGCAGGCTGCTCCGCCGTATCGCGTCCTTCACCTCCCCCGGAGCGTTCCTGTCCGCGAATACACTGGCCCAGACTTCCGTGTGAAATGGGCCCCGCGGCTGCCACAAACGCAGCGTGTAAGTAGTCGCCCTCACCAACCCCAGGTTGGGAAACACGTTGGCCACAATCGGCTTGCAAGACTGCATCCGCGGTCCTAACCGTGCCTCCACTTCCCCTCGTACGCGCGACTCGTAGTCCTTGACGGTGGCATTCGGCGGGTCCGACGGGTCATCCGGGTGCACCACCTGCACACCATGCCCGTTGTCCAGCGACACCTGCCTGCCCCTCAGATCGCTCCGCCTCACACCCGACCCCTCGGTAACACCCACCTGCAGAGCGGAGATGTGCGTCCATCCGAAATGGTACCCGTCCCCAACGAAACTCTCGGCCGCAAACTTCCAGTTGCACGGCATAATCCACTTATGTAACCCGGGGAAGACCTCGACTCCACTCTCATGCCGGTCAAAGATCGCGTCCAGATACCACGTCGTCTCCCCCAGATACTCCCTCAGAGACGGCGCGTTGGCATCGAAAGTAGCAAACAGCAACCCCTTGTAGCTGTCCAGTTGCGCCACCGGCGCCAGTCCCCACTTCGATGTATCCAACTCTCCGTAATACGCCTCTTTCAGGTTGGGCACCGCCGTGAGCTTCCCGTCCGTCCCGTACGTCCAGCCGTGGTAGGCACAAACGAAACTCGACGCATTCCCCGAATCAGCCCGGCACACACGGTTCCCTCTGTGCCGGCATACGTTCAGGAAGGCGCGCACTACCCCATCCTGCCCACGCGTCACCAGCACCGGGTCTTCCCCCATGTAGGTTGTGAAGAAGTCTCCCGGATTCGGCACCTGGCTCTCGTGTCCCAAGAAGAGCCAGCACTTGGCGAAAATCTTCTCCATCTCCTCCTGGTAAATCTCTTGCTCGACGAAAATGCGCTTATCTACTAGGCCTACATCAGCGTTAACCAGTCCCCTAACGTCCGTGGCCATACTAACCTCCGTCATCTGGCACTGGGTTTGCACCGATATAGCATCATGCTGCGTTGGCGTCAAGGCATCCCGCGGCTTACCCGTTGGGACGTCATCCGCTAAAATGTTGGTTCCGAGTCGTTGTTTGAAGGAAGAGACATGCGCCCGATAGCAGAGATCGCCGAGGCCATGGGCCTCGACCCCCAGTCCATCATCCCCTACGGCCATTACAAGGCCAAAATCCCCCTTGAAGCCATCCGCACCGGCAGCCCCCGGGGCAAGATGGTTGTAGTCACCGGCATCACTCCCACCCCCGCAGGCGAGGGCAAGACCACTACCACCGTTGGCTTGGCCCAAGGTTTGGGACGACTCGGTAAGCGCGTCGTAGCCACCCTCCGCGAGCCCGCCTTGGGCCCTATATTCGGCATCAAGGGAGGAGGCACCGGCGGTGGAAAGGCCACCGTACTCCCCGAAGATGAAATCAACGTCCACTTCACCGGCGACGCCCACGCCGTCGGCACCGCCCACAACCTTCTCGCCGCCTTCACCGACAACGCAGCCCAGCGCCATCAGGTCCCCGGCCTCGAACCCAGCGGAGTTACCTGGCGCCGGGTCAGCGATGTGGAAGACCGCTCCCTTCGACAGGTCACTACCGGCTTGGGAGGCTCCAATAACGCCCCCTTGCGCGAGACCGGATTCGACATCGTCACCGCCTCCGAAATCATGGCTGTCCTCGCTCTAGCTTCAGGCTTGGACGACCTGCGCGCCCGCTTGGGCCGCATCGTTGTCGGCTTCACCACCGACGGTTCCCCGGTGACCGCCAACGATGTAGACGCCGTCGGCTCCATGATGTCCCTGCTCCGCTACGCCATCCAGCCCAACCTCGTCCAGACCAGCGAGGGCCAGCCCGTCATGGTCCACGCCGGCCCCTTCGGCAACATCGCCCACGGCTGCAATTCTGTGGTAGCCGACCGTTTGGCCCTCGGATACGCCGACTACGTCGTCACCGAGGCCGGCTTTGGCGCCGACCTCGGCTTCGAGAAGTTCATGCATATCAAGGCCCGTTTCAACGACCTCGAACCCCACGCAGCCGTCCTTGTTGCCTCGGTACGCGCCCTCAAGTCCCACGGCGGTGTTCCCCTCCGCCAGTTGGACACACCCGATGTCGACGCCGTGAGGCGCGGACTGCCCAACCTCGAGCACCTTATCGGCATGATTAAGTCCTTCGGCCTGCCCGTAGTCGTCGCCATGAACTATTTCCCATCCGACACCGAGGACGAGATGGCCGTCGTCAAGGAATGCGCCGAGTCCATGGGTGCGATACCCGCCGAAAGCCGCGGCTTCATGGAAGGTGGCGCGGGTTGTGAGGAACTGGGCCAGGCATTAATCGAAGCGACTGACGGCCCCAAGCCCTCCATCACCTACGTTTATGCCGAGGACGACACCATCGAAGACAAGGTGAATGCCCTCTCCCGCGTCGTCTATGGCGCCGACGGTGCCCAGTGGGCCCCTGCCGCCCGTCGCACCCTCCGCCGCTACGAGGACTTGGGCTGGGGCAATCTACCCGTCTGCATGGCCAAGACCCACCTCTCCATCTCCCACAACCCCTCCCTCAAGGGGCGCCCCTCCGGCTACACCTTCGAAGTCTCCGATGTCCGGGCCTCCGTCGGTGCCGGCTTCATCTACCCCTTGGCAGGCTCCATGGTCACCATGCCCGGCCTCCCCTCCACCCCCCGCAAGCTGGACGTGGACAACAACGGCAACATCCTCGGTCTCTAGTATCTATCTAGCCAAGATATGAGGTTCTTTATATGACCACCCCCGACAAGGCAGCCCCCGATCCAGCCCTTGGTACAGCCCTCCAGAGCATCGACGGCATGGAGATCGCCCAGCTAGGCGCCACCATGGGCTCCATCCCCAGCCCCACCGGCCGCGAGCAGGCCATGGGCGATTTCCTCTGCCAGTGGCTTGCTGAGCAGGGCTTCCAGCCCGAGCGGCACGAGGTTACCAACGGCCGCTGCAACGTCGTGGCCCGTCTCAAGGGCACAGGTGGAGGCAAGTCCCTCATCTTCAACAGCCACATGGACACCATCCTCTACGGCGACGAGGACATCTGGCTCGTCCCCCGCGAGGAGTACCACTATAACCATGGCTGGGTGGAGGGCGACAAAGCCTTCGGTGAGGGAGTCGTCAACGACAAAGGCCCCATGGCCGCCTTCATGCTCGGCACCCGCGCCCTCCGCGACTCCGGCGTCAAGCTGCGCGGCGACGTAATCATGACCATGGTCATCGGCGAGATTGGCATGGCCCCCATCGACGAGTTCCAGGGTGGCCGTTATTGGGGTAAGGGCATCGGCGCCCAGCACCTTATCGACCACGGCCTATCCGGCGACTACTGCATAAATGCGGAGACCACCAGCTTCGGTATCGCATGGGCTGACTGCGGCGCTGCCTACTACAAGGTAACGCTGGACGGTGGACGCAGGCTTTATACCCCCTACATCCGCCGCCCTTACACTGCCCAGGAGCAGCCCAACGCCATCATGCGCATGGCCCACTTCATCTCTGCAGTCGAAGAATGGGCCTTGGAGTACGAGAAGTCCCACACCTCTTCTTACGAAGGCGGCCAGATCATCCCCAAGGTGAACATCGGCGCCGTCCGCGGAGGAGTCCCCTTCAAGCCCGCCAGCACCGTTGGGGTCTGCAGTGCCTACGTCGACATCCGCATTCCTCCCGGCGATGGCCCCGAAGAAGGCCAGAGAGAACTCGAAAAACTCCTCGATTCCTTGGGATTCCCCGGGACCGTCGAGTGCTACATGTTCCGCAAGGGCCATATCGGCGAGAACATCGGCCCCTTCCGTGAGGTGTTGGAGAAAGCCCACGACCACGTCATAGGTGGCAAACCCGGCTTCTGCACCCCGCCCGTATCCAGCATGTGGCGCGACATCAACATCTTCAACGGCGCAGGCATCCCCAGCATCACCTACGGCCCCGGCAGCGGCCCCAGCGAAATCAGCTACCTAGCCATCGACGAACTCCAGCGCGCCGCCCAAGCCTACGCCGCTACCGCTTATTACGCCTGCGTATAACCCGCCCCTTGGTTGAACCATTCCCTCTACGGTGCTAGCCTAGCAGCAGAAAGACCCGCACCTCGAACGAGGAGGATGCCATGGCCACCACCATGAGCCCGTCCATCGACTACAACGAGCTCATCTTCGAAGACCGCATCCACGGTCGCCTCTACCGGGACCCCGACATCTTCGAAGAAGAGTTCACCAATATCTGGTACCGCTCCTGGGTATACGTCGGCCACGAGAGCGAGGTCCCCGAGCCCGGCGACTATCGCACCAAGCAGATCGGCCGCCAGCCCGTCATTATGGTGCGCGACGAGAACGGCTCCGTGAACCTCCTCCTCAACCGCTGTCCCCACCGCGGCAACATCGTCTGCCAGAACGAGCGCGGCAACGCCCATGTATTCCGCTGCGCCTACCACGGCTGGTCATACAGCAACCGAGGTGACCTGCTGGGCGCAACCTTCGTCGGTGCCTACGGCGACTCCTTCAACAAAGGCGACTACCGCCTCGCCCCCGTCCCCCGGGTCGACTCCTACCGCGGTCTGGTTTTCGCCAGCATGAGCGACACCGGCCCCACCCTCGCCGAGCACCTCGGCCGCGTCACCGACTACCTCGACGCCTTCATCGACTTCTCCCCCGAGGGCGAACTGGAAGTCCGCTCCGGCGTGCAGAAAGCCCGCTACAACGGCAACTGGAAAATGATGGCCGAGAACTCCCTGGAAGGAAACTATCACGGCCACTTTATCCACCAGTTCATCTTCTCCTTGAATCGGCAGCGCCAAGGCGGCAGCCTCGACACCAACAACCTCAACAACGAAGAAAGCGCCGACAAGGTCATCTTCCTCCCCGGCGGTCACATGGTCGAAGACCTCGCCATATCGCCCATGCCTCTAGCGGACAAGGATGGAGAATCTTGGAAGGAATACTTCCACGCACTGGAGAATCGCTTCGGCACCGAGAGGGCCGAGTTCATGATGGAGTATGGGGCGCCCCTTATGTTCATCTTCCCCAACCTCGTCATGATTCAGTCCCAGATACGGGTGCTCCAGCCCGTCACCACCACCGAGACCAAAGTCTGGTATTACCCCACCCTCCTCAAGGGCGTCCCCCAAGAGGTCAACACCATGCGCCTTCGTGGTCACGAGCGCAGCTATGGCCCCGGCGGATTCGTCTCCGCCGACGACCTCGAAGTCTGTGAGCGCAACCAACTCGGCATGGAAGCCCAAGTCGACGAGTGGCTGTGGCTCAAGCGTGGCCTCCACCGCGAGCGCGTCTTGAAAGACGGCAGCACCTCTGGCCACGGCATGGACGAAAACAACCTCAGGGGCTTCTGGCGCCACTACAAGAAGGCGATGTCCGGCGCATAGCCCAAAACCGCCACTCAACACAAGAGGTACTGACACTTGGCCTTCGACCGCCGCGAAATCGAAGACTTCATTTACCACGAGGCCCGCTTGTGCGACGAGCAGCGTGGCGATGAGTGGCTGCAACTCTGGTCCGACGACGCCCTCTACTGGGTGCCCGCCAACCGCGACGACATAGATCCCACCCGCGAGGTCTCCTTCATCTACGACGACCGCCGCAGCATCGGCGACCGTGTCGACCGCCTCAAGCAGGGCCTCGCCTTCGCCCAAGACCCCGCCTCCCGCATGAGGCGCATGCTCTCCAACATCGAAGTCGACGAAGAAGAAAACGGCGACCTCACCGTCCAGGCCAACTTCATGGTCATCGAACTCCGCAGGCGCCAGCAGAACACCTGGGCCGGCCGCATGATGTACCGGCTCCGCCGCGAAAACGGCGACCTGAAAATGGCCGTCAAGAAAATCATGCTCATCAACAACGACGAGGAGATTCCCGGCTTCCAGTTCCTGCTCTAAGGGTAGCGACACTGGCACGGACACCATGAATGAGATCGATCTGGCCAATGAGTTCGCTTGGGTGCGCATCGAGAAGGACGACGGCGTCGCCAACGGCCCACGTCTGATGCTCCGCGACATGCGCACCGGCCGCACCATGTATCTCGACCCCTTGGAGCTCGAAGCCATCTCCTGGATGGGACACCAAGAGCTGCTTTCGCTGCTGGCCCCCGCCTTCACCCGGGCCCGCGAGGCGGCCGAGCAATCAGGAGGCTGACCTTAGCATGGACCACAAGCACATAGTCGCCTTTGGCGGCCTCCGAGTTCGCCCCGGTGACATGTCCCCCGTCATCGACTACATCCTGTCGCTGCCTCAGGAGATACTCCACCTGCCACAGAAACCACGCCCCCGCATCTGCATGATTCCCACTGCCACCGGCGACTCTCCCGCCTCCCTGCTCACCTTCTACAACAGGGTGCCCGGGGCCTGGGCCGCCCGCACTCACCTAGCCCTGTTCGACCGCACCGTGCGCGACATACGCAGCTTCCTCCTCAACCAGGACATCATCATGGTCGGCGGCGGCAACACCGCCAACATGCTTGCCGTCTGGCGTGTCCATGGCGTGGACGAAATTCTCCGCGAGGCATGGGAAGCCGGAATACTCTTGTGTGGCGGCAGCGCTGGCTCTCTGTGCTGGTTCGAGTGCGGCACCACCGACTCTTTCGACCTCAGCGACCTTCACCCGCTGCACGACGGCCTCGGCTTCCTCCCCGGCTCTCACTGCCCCCACTTCGACGGCGAGGACCAGCGACGTCCCCTGTACCATAAACTGATATCCGAGGGCTTTCCGGCTGGCTACGCCATCGACGAGGACGCAGCAATCCACTTTGTGGGTACTGAGGCCGCCAAGGTCGTCACTGGCAGGCACGGCGCCACCGCTTACCGTGTGGAACTCCGCGATGGCAAGGTGGTCGAGACCGCCCTGGAAGCGGAACTACTCGACCGGCCCCGCTCCCCATAAGCACAACTAATTTCTAGCTGTGCGTCACTCCCCCTTAGCCCCGCTGATGTCCCTGCGCTGGAACACCCAGAACGTGGCGCCCGCTAGAACAACGATGTACGCCAGCATCACGAAAAACGCCTGCACCGTGTCCGGCTGCTCCCCTCCGCCCAGTGCTTGCACGGCAGCCGTCTCACCCTGATACATCCAATCACTGACGTTGGTGCTGAGGAGCACTTCCGAAACGTTCTCCAGCAGGTCGCTGAGCCCAAGCAGTGGCGGCAGAACCAAGGACTCGAGCACGTAGTACACCATCGACAGGGCGGTGCCTTGGGCCGTGGACTGCGTCAACACCGTGAGGAAGATCGCCACAGCGACGTAAGGGGCCAAGGCGTACAGGGACTTGGCCAGCACTTCCACCGCATCGAGCCACCCATCCGAGGAGACCAGAGACCCCTCTTCGCTTGGCGGTATGACACCCGCGATGATGCTGGAAACAGCAACGGCTGCGGTGACGACCAGCAGCCCTCCGATGCCCGCGAGAAGGACCAATATGAGCTTGGCCGCTAGGAATTGCCAGCGTCCGGTGCCACGGCTCAGTGTCGCCCGCAGCGTACCCCAGCCGTACTCCACCCCCATCACCGAAGTCGTCAGAATCATGACCATGATGATGAAGAACAGGGCAAACAGGAAGGCAATGTTCGCCCCAATGCTGTAGGGCAGGGTAAATACCCCCCGGCTCTCTTCCGGCGAAACATAGTCGTCACAGTTCGTACTCCACCCCGCGACATCCTCACCGATCATCAGCAGCTCCTCCTCAGAGAGGGCCGCCAGCTTCTCTTCCACGCGCTCCTCTGCAACATCTGCGCAGGTCAATTTAACGGTGACGTTATCTCTGCGGTACTCATAAGTGGACGTAATGGAACCGAAGGCGTCGTCACTGACGTGGTAGGCGATATGGAAACCCCACAAGATTGCTTGGGAAAGCAGGATGGCCACCCCCAGCAATATCCAAGGTAGCCAGCGGCGACGCAGCTTGTACCATTCCCCCATCGTGAGGCGCATAACTTGGGCCACCATTAGGCGCCTCCTTCCTGGCTGCCAGTGACTTCGAGGAAGTACTCCTCTAGTGTCGCTTGCACAGGGGCCATCTCGGTGACGAATACCTCTACCCGGCTCAGGGCCGCAGTCAGTTCACCCGACCGCGCCACCGGAGCCGCTACCAGCAGGGCCCCATCCTCCGCAGCGGACACATCCTCCACCCACTCCAGAGCCGCAAGTACGTCGTGGGCTTTGGCGTCGTCTGTACTCCTCACGCGTACCTGTTCTCGCCCCCGGGAACGTACCAACTCGGCGACCGCCCCTTGGGCAATCAACCGCCCCTTGCCCAAAATCGTAACGCTGTCGCAGACCTGCTCGACCTCGTGCAACAGGTGGCTGGAGAGCAGCACAGTCCGCCTTCCATCGGCGAGGCTGCGGATCAACTCACGCACCTCGATCATGCCCTCCGGGTCCAAGCCGTTGGTGGGCTCATCCAAGCACACTAGGTCCGGGTCGCCCAGCAGCGCGTATGCGATTCCCAGCCGCTGCTTCATGCCCAGAGAGTATGTACGAAAGCGGTCATCGCCTCGGCCACCCAAGCCTACCCTCTCCAGCAGGTCATTCACCTCATCGGCTGAACCACGACCGGAGATTAGCTGGAAATAGGCCAGGTTTCCCCGACCCGACAGGTAGGGGTAGAAGGCTGGAGTCTCGATAATAGCCCCGATGCGTTGCAGCGATTCCTCGTGCCATGTCGTAGAGCCGAACAGGCTGAAAGTCCCCGCCGTCGGCTTCAATAGCCCGAGGAGCATACCCATCGTCGTCGTCTTGCCCGAGCCGTTTGGTCCGAGCAGCCCATACACACGTCCCCGGCGCACCTCCATGGAGAGATTGTCCACTGCCACGTTTTTGCCGAACCGCTTCGTCAGTCCATTGGTCTGAATTACCAAGTCGTTTTCATGGCTAACCGCCACGTCGTCACCTCTCGTATATTGATCATGGGCAGTTGTTGGGTCCCAACTCCCCATCTATGGGCCACAAGCAGCCGGAACATCGGAAGACGAAACCGCATTCGATGCTGGGTTGGCACACCAGCGCACCAGGCCATAACCAATCTGTCAAACGGCACCAGCCCGCACTACCCGCAGCACCATGCGGACCATGCCGTCCCCGCAACTTGTTTCCTAAACTTCCCGGCCCTCGTGGTCCACATGCCGCACCGGCATCCCCAGTTCGGTTAGCGAGGGCCCGATGCTCTCTCCGTCGCCCACCACCAGCACCATGGGTTGCTCCGCAATGTGGTCCTGCACCACCCGGCGCACATCGTCCAGCGTCACCGCATCCACCTGCGGAATGTAACTGCGGTGGTAGTCCAGCGGCAGGTCGAAGACCACGATCTGCGCCAGCTGTTGCAGAACCTGCAAACCCGACTCGAAGTGCGATGGGTACTGGCGCACCAAGGCCGACTTGGCAGTGTCGAACTCTTCCGCGCTGACCGGCCTGCTTCCCCGCACCTCCGCGAACTCCTTCAGCGTTTCCGACACCGCAGGCCCGGTGACCTCGGTCTGCACGCTCCCCCCTGCAATGAACCGCGACGAAGGCCTTTGCCATTCAAATGAGGAACGGTACCCGTAGCTGTAACCCTTGTCCTGGCGTAGGTTGCGGTTGAGGCGCGCAGTGAATTGGCCACCGAACAGGTGGTTGAACACACCCAGCGGGAAATAGTCCGGATGATACCGGTCCACGCCGAGCGACCCGGCCCGGATGACCGACTGCGCAGCCCCCGGCTTGTCCAGAATGTACAGCGTCCCAGCCTCGCCAGCCTGCATCGCCCCGTTGCCGTTGGCACCCGCAGGCGACCGCCCGTCCCGCCACCCGCCGAAATGTTCCTCAGCTAGACGTACCGCCTCATCCATGGAAACGTCACCCACGACCGCCAGGGTCGCGTTTCCCGGCCCATAGCAGCCACTGTAGTGCTGCTCGAGTCGGTCTCTCATGAGCCCTTGGAACAGGCCCTCGTTTCCTTCGATGGGATGCCCGTATGCACTGCCTACTCCGTGAAGCAGGACCGGCATCACCAAGTCTGCCAGCGCCGTCGGATTGTCCCGGTGACGCCGGATCGACGTCTGACGCTCATTCCTCACCCGCGCCAATTCCTCCCCAGGGAACGTCGGGCGTTGCAGCAGGTCGGCCACCAGTTCCAAGGCCCTCGGGAACTCCCGCGTCAGCGCCTCGCTTCCGACCAGCGTATATTCCCGCCCCGTCGAAGCGAGGAGATGGCTGCCGAAATACTCGAACTCATCAGCTATCTGGGTGCTGGAGCGGGTGGTCGTGCCCTCCTGCAACATGGCTGTGGTCAGGCTGCTGATGCCTCCCAGCGAGTCAGGGTCCCCAGCAGCGCCGGTGCTGAAAATCACCCCAAAGGCCACCATGGGCACGTCCCGCTTCTCCACCACCAGCAGTTGCAGGCCGTTGGACAGGGCATGTCGCTGGGGTAGCGGTGCCTGGAACGACCCCGGCTTGGCCGGTGCCGGCTGCACCGTGCGGTCGATGACCGGTGCGCTGTGTGCCAGCTTGGGCTCCGGCAGCACCTGCAGGCGCACCACCCGGTCCCCGGCATATTGCCGGGCCACACGGCTCACATCCTCCGGCTGGACGGCAAGGAACCGCTCCATGTCCCGGTTCGCCAAGTCCGGGTCTCCTGCAAACGTATTGAAAGCATTGAGCCGGTTCGCCTTGCCCCCGAAGCCGCCCACCGTGGCTAGCTGGCGCACATGCGACCACTCAATCCGGTTCTTGGCCTTTGCCATCTCGTCAGCGGTGGGGGGTTCGTGCTTCAGGCGCTCCAACTCCTCCCGTACCACTGCCTCCAGCTCTTCCGTGCTGTGCCCCTCAGCCGCCGTCACCTCGACGCTGAAATCGCCCGCCTGTTCCGCCGAGTCGTTGTAAACGCCTACACCCTGGGCGATCTGCTTGTTGTGTACCAGCGTCCTGTGCAGCCATGAGCTCTTGCCGTCCCCCAAAATGTCAGCCAGCACCGCCAGCGCAGGCTCGTCCCCGTGGAACCGGGCCACCGCAGGCCACGCCAGATACAGCCTCGGCACCAGCACCTTGTCGTGCAGAGTTATGTGCACGGGCCCCCCCAGCGCGGATTCTGCCCGGTTGGTACGGACCAGACTCTCACCCGGCTCCAAGTCCCCGAAGTACCGCTCCACCATCTGCAGAGTCTGCTCCGTATCGATATCTCCTGCCACGGAGAGGCTGGCGTTGGAAGGGGTGTAGAAGCGCTTGAAGAAGGCATGGGCATCCTCTACCGTGGCGATGTCCAAATCCTCGTGGTAGCCGATCGTAGGCCAATGGTAAGTGTGGGGCAAAGGATACAGCGCCTCCTGGATGCGCATCCCAGCCATGCCATATGGCCGGTTCTCGTAGCTCTGGCGGCGCTCGTTCTTCACCACGTCCCTCTGGATATCGAACCGCTTCTGGTCCAAAGCATCAAGCAGGAAGCCCATCCTGTCCGACTCCAGCCACAGTGCCAGCTCCATATACTCCACTGGGACGTTCTCCCAGTAGTTGGTGCGGTCCAGATTCGTGGACCCATTGAGGTTGGCTCCCACCTGCATCAGGGGCTCAAAGTAACTCTGGTCATGGTGCTTGGAGCCCTCGAACATCAGGTGCTCGAAGAGATGGGCATAACCCGTCTTGCCCGGCACCTCATCCTTGGAGCCAACGTGGTACCAGACATTCACGGCCACTACAGGCAGAGAGTGGTCCTCGTGGAGGATGACGTCCAAGCCGTTGGACAGTCGCGTTTTTTCGAAGCTGATGGTCTGCATGCAAGACTCCTGGGTCGAAATCTTCCGGGGCCTCAATGTCTATATTACTCTTGTTAGTATTCCCTTATCAGGGCCTCTCGAGGCTGGATATTTCACAGTGTCCCCCGCCGATATCTCTCCTCTGCCCATTTTCCCCTTGCCGAAATCTAGAACAGATGTATCATATCACTAATGGACTCTGATCAGCAACCCCCCAAGCAGTCTCAGCTACGCCCCATCGAGGAATGGGAACAATAACAAATTCCAGCTACGGCAATGTTCCCACCCCTACCCCCCAACCCAGCCCTGTTGACGGGGTACCCCCATCCGTCTAACTTACCCCCAAACACCCCACTCCACGACTCTCCGAAGAAAGGGACGCCATGCCCATCATAGACTCGGACACCCACGTGGATGAGACCGACGAAACCTGGGAATACCTAGCCGACTGCGACCAGCAGTACCGGCCCGTCACCGTGAACCAGGACATCCCCGGTGACCCCTCAGGCAGCTCCCAAAGCACCCCTCGTGGCTACAACCGCTACTGGCTCATCGACGGCAAGTTGCGCCTGCGCCGCATCCGCGATGACATACGCACCAGCACCATACAGGCCCAGCGCGAACTCACCGACGTCCCCGCCCGCCTGCGCCACATGGACCAACTGGGCGTCGACATCCAGGTGATGTACCCCACCCTCTTCCTCACCCAGGTAAGCGGTCGCCCCGAAGTCGAGCTTGCCCTGTGCAAAGCCTACAACCGCTGGATGGCCAGCAAATGGGCCCAGTCCGACGGTCGCCTCCGCTGGGTCGCTCCCCTCCCCCTGCTCACCATGAGAGAAGCATTGGACGAGATGGCCTTCGCCAAAGAACACGGAGCCTGCGGCGTCCTGAGGAAAGGCCGGGAATGTGGCGGCCGCCCAGCAGGAGACCCCTACTTCCTACCCCTCTATCAGGAAGCAGGCAAGCTCGACATCCCCATCTGCTTCCACCTAGGCAGTGGCGACCCCGACCTTCCTGACGCCGTCCGTGGCATGGGCATCCTGGAGATGATCCTGCCAGTCGTCGATGCCTTCCACTCGCTCCTTACCTTCAACATCCCCACCCAGGTCCAAGACGTCCGCTTCGGCTTCATCGAGACCACCGCCTCGTGGGTCCCCTACATGGTCACCGAACTCAACCGCACCCACGGCCGGATGGCTTGGATGCGCAGCTTCGACCTCCGCCAGGACATCCTCGCCGAGAACCGCCTCTACGTGAGCTGCGACAACTTCGACGACATGAGCCACATCATGGGCCTCACCGGCGACGACAACTTCGTCATCGGCTCCGACTACGGCCACGCCGACATGTCCGCCGAGATCGACGCCCTAGCCATCCTCCAACGCAAAGGCCAGGAGGGCGAACTGAACAAGGCGTCCGTAGCCAAGATTCTGGACAACAACGCCCGCACGTTGTATGGCATTAAGGACACGCAACTATGAACGATACCGATGCCCCAGACATCATGGAACTCATAGCCAACGCCCCTTGGCACGAAGCGGTCACCTACCGCGACACATGGCCCCACGAATACGTCGTAATCCAGAAGGACGCCCAGCAGGAACTACTAGCCACCTTCTGCGACCGCATCCTCCGCGGCGAAGGCGTCGAATGCCACTTCTTCCACCAGACCCGCCCATATCTGTTCCTGGGAGGCTACAAGTATTGGGTAATGGACGAGGTGGAGGGGATAAACCCCCAGTCCTACGACAGCGTCCTCAACCGCGCCCCGCTCTACCGCGACCGCCGCGACTTCGCTATCAAACCGGGCGACTCCGGCAATCCGCAGAACTATCCGGCTTCACCCCACATCACCCAGCCTAGTTCGCAGGCAGAGAAGGAAACCCCTCATGGCTGACGATTCCACTCTCATGGCTTATCTCATCCCAAGGCTCACCATCCAGGTTGAGAATGCTGCGACTGACGCTCTGGCCTACATACTCAATAAGTCCAGCGGGTCGATGCAGGCGTTGAACAATCTTCTCGGCGAAGGTGGGGCTGCCGTTAGACCTATTGCTAGGGTGGAAACCCAAGTGACCTACGAAGACGGTTCTCGCCCTGACATGGCTGGCTATGACGCGAACAACATGGCGCGCTTGCTCGTAGAAGTGAAATTCTGGGCCGCCTTGCTGGAAGACCAAGCAGGTGCCTATGCCCAAAAGTTGGAGCAATCAGGTCCGGCAGTGCTTCTTTTTATAGCTCCTGAAATCAGAATGCCCACCCTCTGGAATGAGATTTCGAGGCAACTCGGCAAGTACAACGAACTCGGTCCCGCCCGCTCTGCTCCTGGAGTCCAAAGAGCCAAAATGAGTGGCTCAAAACTGGAAAAGAAAGGCGTGGAACTCGAGTTGGTCCTGGTCGGTTGGCTACGCTTGCTCGACCGGTTGGAGGCCTCCACTGCCGACGATGGTGTCCGTTCAGATATCCGGCAACTCCGAGGACTCGCCCAGGCGCAGGACTCCCAAGCGTTCTTGCCTATTCACTCGGAAGACCTGAGTCCCAAGTTGGGACACCGCTTGGCTTGGTACAACCGGCTTGTCGACGCTGTGGTCGATTCCAGAGGTGTCGCCCAAAAATGGATGGATACCCAGAATCTGCGTGCAACGCCACAATCCTACGGCTACGGCCGGTATTTCCGCTTTTCGGGTCTTGAAGGCGATTGCTGGTTTGGAGTGAACGTTCGACGATGGGCCAACGAGGCAGACACGCCACTGTGGCTACGCCACTACGACAGCAGTCGAGCTGGAATTTGGACCCCGATCTATCCCAAGCTGGGCGCGGAGTACCCCGAAGTCTTGAACGACGTGGCTGCACAGCTAATGGCGATAGCCGAGGCTAGTCCAGGATTTCGACGGGCCGACTCCGGCATGAGAGAGGAGGGATAAGTCATGACCGCATTCGATGAGGGAATAAAGCAGGTGGACGTCCGTGACCTGTGGCCCAGTGAACCCTACAAATTCACTCCGTGGCTCGCAGAAAACCTTGAGTTGCTAGGCGAGGCCGTAGGACTGAGGCTGGAGGTGGTACAACAGGAGAAGCCAATAGGCTCGATGTTTCTAGATATTCTTGCTAAAGAGGCTGGTAGCGGGACGCCGGTGGCCATCGAGAACCAGTTGGAATGGAGCGACACCGACCACATGGGCCGGTTGCTCATCTACGCGGCGGGCTGCGAGGCCAAGGTGGTGATATGGGTCGCGACGGAGTTCATGTACGAGCACGCCCAAGTCCTTGACCAGCTAAATGAATGGGCTGGCTCCAACGCCTCCTTCTACGGCGTGAAGGTCGAGGCCATCAAGAAGGGCGATGACTCTAGCACGGAGGCAAGACTCCTTAAGGTGGTGTGGCCCGGTGGTTGGGATAAGGCCCTTACACTCGACCCAGTACCTCCGCCTCCCCCTGAAGTCCAGCAGTGCGAAGAATTCTTCCGGCCTCTCATCGTCAAGATGCTTGGGACGGAGCCGAGATTCGCCGATTCATACGGCAACGCTTGGTGGCACCGTGATCGCTTCTTTCCTTCGGGCTTCCACAAAGACATAGGTTATGTGGCCTCCTTCCAAAGCAGGGCCGCTTGTGTCTATTTGCTTCTCAGAACGTGGTCCAGTGTTGACCTCAACAACAGCCTGTTCGATGCGTTGAAAAAGGATCAGGAGCAGTTCCAATCGGCCATTGACCCCAAAGCCAACTGGTTCTGGAACAGGCATAGCGGCCACACATTTTCCACCATCGGCATACAGACAAGCGCTTCAATAAACGACTCACCGGACAAGTTGGAGGAGACTAGGGCCTGGATGATAGAGATGCTGCCCAAATTCAAAGAAGTCTTCGAGGAGCGGGTTGAGCGCCTTCTGGCCGAGCTACGGACTCAGCCCGAGGACGGTGCCGACCAGCCATGACAAAAACCGCTTGCGCCTTCCGCCCTCCATCCCCCATCATCAAATCGTCGCCCACGGCTCTCCGGCCACAGGCCAGAACCCGCAAACCACGGCGACCAGCCCCGGAAACGGCAGGAACATCATGGAACCCCAAATAGCCAAGCCCCTGCTCCCCAGCATCTTCGCGCTTTTTTGCGCTGTTTTCTCATGTTTTTTCACGCCCTCCCCCGTCGTCCCCGTGCCCAGCCTGCCCCCACGTCGACGCTCGCCAACCCACGGCCTGGACTCGCTTGCCAGCGGTCCCTCCGCGAGATTGACGCTCCCTCGATCAACCCCGAAACGGCCATCCACACCCCTTGAACGAGACAAAACTTTCCTAGCTGATTCAGATACAAACGTGAGACAAATGAGACGGCCCTCAGCCCTCGAAAACCCGTCCCCAGCTACGGACTTGTCCCCGTCCGACCACCCTTATGCCCTCCTTTTTCGCCCCTCCTCAGATACAAAATTGCCCCCGGTGAGACAACACTTTCCTAGCTGGTTCAGATACGGCAATGAGACAATGAGACAGTTTTCAGCTACGAAAATTTCGCCACAGCTACGATTTTGGTCTCATCAGCTACGAACATGCCCTCTCGCGCCCTGTTTTCACAGCTACGGAATGTCCCCCGAATGCGACAACCCTCGCCAAGCTGACTCAGATACAACCATGAGACAGGTGAGACCGCGCCCACCCCGCGCAGATCCTGCCCAACCTGAAAGGCTGTCATACTGCTACGAATGCGGGCAAGCAGCCACATACCCTGTTCTGACCCCCCCACAGCCAGCAAGACGAGGAGGCAACTTCCATGTTTGAAGGCTTCGAGCAGCGTCGAGTCACCACCACGGGTGCCGAAATCAACCTCGTGGTAGGCGGCAGCGGCCCGCCCCTGCTGCTGCTTCACGGGTACCCCCAGAGCCATGTGATGTGGCACAAGGTCGCGCCACTACTGGCGGAAGAGTTCACGGTGGTGGCCTCGGACCTGCGGGGTTACGGCGACAGCAGCAAGCCTGCTGGAGACCCTGAGCACGTGAATTACTCCAAGCGGGCCATGGCCCAAGACCAAGCGGAGGTAATGACCGCGCTGGGCTTCGACACCTTCTTCATCGCCAGCCATGACCGCGGAGCGAGGGTCTCTCACCGGCTGACCAAGGACCACCCCCAGCGAGTCCTCAAGCTCGCGACAATGGACATCATCCCAACCCATCGCATGTTCCAGCTGGTCAACAAAGCCATGGCCACCGCCACGCATCACTGGTTCTTCCTGATCCAGCCCTACGACTACCCTGAGCGGATGATCGGAGCCAACGCCGACTACTTCATCCGGCACCGCTTCGAGCGTGGCGCCGACTGGGCCACCCACTATCCGCCGGAAGCCATCGCAGAATATGTGCGCTGCGGGTCCGACCCGGCTGCCATCCACGCCATGTGCGAGGACTACCGTGCCGGGGCCAGCATCGACTTGGAGCATGACGAGGCCGACTTCAACAACAAAGTGACCTGTCCGATGCTGGCATTATGGAGCGCCACGGGATACACGGGTCGCTCTCAGGACGTGCTGGCCGTGTGGGGCGATTATGCCACCGACGTGCGGGGCCACTCGCTGCCCTGCGGGCACCATCTGCCAGAGGAGATGCCGGAACAGGTCCACGCTGATCTACGGGCGTTCCTTCTGGAGTAACGGCCCCAGCCAACAATGTCACTTGATACAAGGAGCAGACCATGAAGAAGACTATCTACAACCCGGAGACCATCGGACCTCCGGTGGGCCACTTTGACCGGGCTGTGCAGTTCGACAACTGGCTATTCGTATCCGGCGTCTCGGCCATGACCGGCTTGAGCGGCCCAATGAATGATAGGAAGCTGGAGCCGGGCATCCAACGGCAAACGCAGCTGACTCTGGACAACATCGAGAAGGTGCTGCAGGCCGCTGGGGCATCGTTCGACCAAGTCTACGAGATGCGCATCATAGTCAAGGAGCGGGAGCACTTCGCGGAAGTAGACCGCCAGCTACGGGAGCGCATCCCCAACAAGGGCTACATCGCCCACGGCTACAAGGGCGAACTCCTCCACCCGGAGATGGAGCTGGAAATCGAGGTCTACGCCTACTTGGGAGAGTTGGAGTAGAGGCTACCCAAAGGCATGGAGGAAGCGGGTCATGATACGGCAGGTCTCCTCGGGTTGCTCATACCCGTAGAAATGGCCGCACTTCTGCATGATTTTCATGTAGGAGTTGGGGATGGCGGCGCTGAGTCCCTCAGCTTGGCCGACGGGAGCGCGGGCGTCGTCCTCGCCGACAACTATGAGGGTTGGGCAGGTGATTTCGCCCAGCCTCCCAGCGATGTCAGCCCGGGTGGCCCCGATAAGTTCACCGTAAGACTTGGGGTCGTTGCGCAACAGAGACCGGCGCAGCTTTTCCACGGCCGTGGGATTGTTCTGGACAGTATGGGGGCTGTAGGCGCCTAGGCTGAATTCAAACGTGGCATCCACAATTTCTTCGATGCTGGCGCCCTCGGCGGCCATCTTAAGTCTGACGGCAAAGCCGGAGCGGTCCCCCACGGAGGAACTGGGCAGGGGGCTGCGGGAGCCCATGAGCAGCAGGGAACTGGTCATCTGGGGATGACGCAATCCGAAGTTCATGGCAATGAGACCACCCAGGGACCAGCCCGATATGGCTGCCGACGGAAGATTGACATGCGTCATCAGAGCGGCTAGGTCATCAGCCCAGATATCATCGGACAGGGGGGCGTCACTGAGACGAACAGTCTTGCCGTGGCCTCGCATGTCGTAGGTATAGACCTTGAACTGCTGGCTGAGGATGGGGACCACATCCTCGAAGCTCTGGCAGTCGGCGCCGGTGCCATGAACGAGCACCAAGGGTGGGCCCTCGCCGGTGATTTCGTAGTAGAAGTTGCAACCGCCGACCTCTGCGAACATGTTTGGTTGCTCCGATATTGAGTTAAGGGCCGGGCATAGCGTTGGCGTTCCGCAGTTCCCAAGGCTTCAGGATGCCGTAGAGGGCATCGTTAAGAGGGGTAGGGACACCCGTTTCGCGGCCCATCCGTATGATGACGCCGGTCAGGCCTTCGAGTTCCACGGGGCGTCCCTCCATGAAGTCTTTCGCCAGAGAGGCGCGTCCTTCAGCGGGGAAGCGGTCCAAGGACTCCATAGCCCAGTCGTGGGAGTCGTACATGATGGGGTCGCCACGGGCGCGTCCCACGTTCAAGGCCTCCTGCACAACTCCGCTGATGAGGGCCCTAGACTCAGGGATATCGCGCATCTCGCCGTACACAGAGCCGGTTGCGGCGCACACCGTAGCTGCACCTGCAATGTAGGAGAACTTCTTCCAGAGCATGCCCATCATGTTCTCGTGAAGCTCAACCCGCCAACCGGCGTCGGCGAACACTTGGCAGAGGTCACGGCCGCGCTGGGTGATGCCGGGACGGACCTCACCGAAATCGCAAGTGCCGGGGCCCCCCTGACTGACCAAACCCGGCTCGACGACCCGCCCTTCGAGGTAGACGGAGCCAATCATCACCCGTTCTTCACCGAAGGTGGCGGCCAACTGCTGCCAGTTGTCGATGCCGTTCTGGAGGGTCAGGATCACGGTGTTGCGACCCACAATGGGCCGAATGGCCTCGATGGCAGGGCCGTTCTGGTACATCTTGACGGTGAACAGGATTAGTTCCTGTTCGCCGATAACGGAGGCATCTTCCACCGCCCGGCCTGGAGCGACGAAGGAACCGCTCTGGCTGCTCTCCACAGAAAGCCCCCTCCGGCGTATGGCTTCCAGATGAGCGCCCCGCGCGATGAACGTCACCTCGTGGCCGGCATGTGCCAGCAGTCCGCCGAAATACCCGCCAGTCCCGCCAGTGCCCATCACTGCTATCTTCATGCCGTCACCACGGTTTCTATTGAGATTTCAGCGCAAGTGTCGCGGCAATGATGCACGCGAGGGGGCGGCGTGTCAAAGCAATGCTGCCCAGCGATTCTCGCGCCTAGGACTCAGCTGGCGTTTTCGCCGAACTGTCTGCCGAAGAGGCCTGTGAGCAGGGCGCTGGCGATGGTTACTCCGAGGCAGAGGTAGCCTATCCCTTCGTAGCCAGTGCCGGCCAACAATGCGCCAGCGAGGGCGGCGCCCAAGACGCCTCCAATCTGATTGCTCAGGCCCATGAGCCCAACTCCTGTGGCTTTGGAATCTCCTGAATACTCAGTACATGCTGCCACCAGAACAGGGTGGGTCACGCTGAGCAGACCCGTTCCAAGGGTTGCCACGGCCACTGCGACCCAGAGGTGGAAGCCAGCGGAGAACAAGAGCAACCCACAGACACCGCCGACCGCGGAAGTGGCGGCGACGACAAGGGCGCGACGCCTTTTCTTCGCTACGAATCCCCCGGAGTAGCTTCCGATCATCTGGCCTACCGCAGATATGGCCAGAGGGAGAGCGACAAATCCTACGCTCACTCCATAGGTATGTATCAAGTAGGCAGCGAAGTAGCTGAGCGTCCCCCAGTACGCGATACGCTGGGTCATGTTGACGCCAATAGCTACGCGGAAAAACCGGAGGGACAGCAGCGACCAGTATCTGGAGAAGAACACCCAGTTGCTCGCTCGCAGTTTGCTGCCACGTGGGAACCAGAGCCAGTTGGCAAGAAACACTGATGCCAGGAACACACCTGAAACGAAGAGGGCAAACCGCCATCCGCCCCAGTCCGTCAAAAGGGCGACCATTGGCACGGTGACGGCGGAGGTGAGCACACTGATTGCCAGCAGAGCGCCAATCGCTTGGGCCCGTCTTTCCGGGGAAATGATGTCGGAGACAGCCCCCACCGCATTGGGGGGCAGCATTCCACCGGCCAAGCCAGTCAAGACCCGGAGGGCCAGCAGAGCTTCGATACTCGGGGCGAACGCCGAACCAAGGACGGATGCAGAGAGCACGAACAGCCCTGCCAGGCAGACGGGGCGGCGCCCAAAGGAGTCAGACAGGGGACCTACCGAGATGACGGAGACACCCCAAGCTGCGAAAGTGGCGGTGGCCAACTGACCTGCGAAGGCTACCGATATATCGAGGTCCGTGGCGATTTCTACCAAGAGAGGGGGAATAAAGAGCACTGCGCTGTGACTGGCCAGAACGGCCAGCGAGACCACCGCGAAGAACCCAGCCTTGTTAATCTGGGTCTGGCGTGCTTGTGCGGTTTCTGTTCCGATGGTGTCTACTCCGCCTCCGAGGGGCTGGCCGATACCGCAAGAGACAAGTCGGGCCTCATCAGGCCAGTCCAGATCACTGGTGGGGAATCTCTCCGCCGCAGTGGGGACAGATGATGGGTTGGTTGTCATTCTGGCGGAGTTCCTGGACGAACCCTGAGCCAAGGATGCCAGCGGGCAATGCAAAAAGCCCTATACCGAGCACTGCTATGAGACCCGCAAGCATACGGCCCCAAGTGGTAACGGGAACGGCGTCGCCGTAGCCCACGGTGGTGAGGGTTATCACACTCCACCACATGGCATGTGGAATGCTGTCGAACTTCTCCGGCTGGGCCCTGTGCTCAGCGAAGAACATCAGGGATGCCGCTATCAGTAACAGAACCGCGAGGACCATGATCACAGTCAGCAGTTGCGGGCCCTTCTCGTGAAGCACCCGCGCGAGTGTCCGTATGCCCGAGGAATAACGGCTTAGCCGGGCGACTTGGGCCAAGAGGCGCAGTGTGCGTAACAGGCGCAGGTCCAAGGCGCTGAACCCGCCGAAGAGGGTCACGTAGAAGGGCACAATCGCCGCTAGGTCGACCAGTGCCAAGGGCGTAAGGATGTACAACAGACGGCCCCGGAGGGGTGAGGCGTACCGTTCCTCCACGGTGCAGCACCATAACCGGAGGAGATACTCGGCGGTGAAGACGGCAATGGACACTATCTCAAATACCCGAAAGGCCAGCGGTGCCACGTCGTGAACTTCATCTACGGTGCTAAAGATCAACGCCACCGCATTCAGGGAAATAAGGGTGATGAGGAAGATGTCAAAGGCGCGGCTGAGTCGCTGATCAGGGGCACCAGCCTGCAAGATGTCGTGGACCCACTCCTTCATCGCAGAAGTAGATTAGCATACTGCCCAAAGACAGAGGCGCGCATCGGGGCTAAGAGAGTGGGATGGTGCTGCCCTGGTGCCGGCTACGGCCAAGGGGAGACGGCCAGAGACAGTCCGCGAACAGCCCCCAAGGCATCGATCGCGACGGCCGTCGGGGCGTTACACTGGTTGCCCTTGGGCCTCGGCAGTCTCAGGGACGGCGCTGTCTGCGCGGGTCCCTTTTATTGACCACCCAGTGGACAGGCCAATCACGAACCAGCCCAAGGCCACGACGCCCACAGCGAATATAGTGTCGCCTATTGAGCGAAGCCAGCGAATTACCTCAAGCCCGGGCGACTGGAGGAACTCCGCGGACCGGGCGTACCACATCCCGTGTTCCACACTGGCCCAAGTCTGGGCAAGCCCCACGGGCAGAAGGCTCATAAGCACCATGAGCATCAGCCCGATGTTCACGGACCAAAAGGCAAAGCTGATGACACCGCTCTTCCACTCCTTACGCACTGTAAGCACCCGAAGACTGAGAAGGGTCAGGCCAAGGCCAAGGTTACCGTAGACACCAAACAAAGCTGCGTGGGCATGGACTGCGGTGGTATTCAACCCCTGCATGTAGTACAGGGCGATAGGCGGGTTGATGAGGAAGCCGAATAGGCCTGCCCCGACCAGATTCAAGAAGGCAGCGGCTACGAAGAAGAACACTGGCCACTTGTAGTGTTGAATCCAGGTCGTCCTACGGGTCATGGAGAGGTTGTCGTAAGCTTCGAATCCAATCATGACTAGCGGCATCAGTTCCAGAGCACTCATGGTGCCGCCGACAACGAGGATGATAGGCGTTGTTCCGGCAAAGTAGAGGTGATGGAGCATCCCCAGCACTCTGCCGGACAGGTACAGGATAGTGCTCAACAGAACGGCCATCGTCGCCGACCGCACGCGAATCAGACCGAGACGGACGAAGACCCGGGCAATTATCGTGGTGGCAAATACCTCGAAGAAGCCCTCCACCCATAGGTGGACCACCCACCATCGCCAGTATTCGCCGATGGCAAGGTTGGTGTGCTGCATCGGGATCAGGCCGGGCGCGTAGAAGAAGGCAATGGCGGCCACGGATAGCATGAATATGCCCAGGAACTGCCTCCGCCGGCTGTTGCCCCAGCTTGTCGCCATGCAAATAGCAGCGGGCGGATTATCAGGGCGAGCCACAGGAGAAGCCCCACAAAGAGCATGATCTGCCAAACGCGTCCCAAGTCCACGTATTCATACCCTTGGTGTCCGAACCAGAAGTTGATTTTGTCGCCCAGCACCTGGTGTATCGCCAAGGCCTGGCCCAACATGGAGCCAGCCACTACGACGACAAGGGCAACAAGCAACAGGTTAACGCCGAACCTTTGAAAGCGCGGCTCATATCCTGCGATGAGCGGTGCCAGGCACAGGCCTGTGGCCAGCCACGATGTGGCAATCCAGAGCATCCCCAACTGCAGGTGCCAAGTTCTTGCCAAAGAGTACGGGACGATTTCTGCCAGAGGTAAGCCGTAGAAGCCGGTGCCCTCAACACCGTAGTGGGCCACGACTATGCCCGTAATTATCTGCGAGACTGCCAGAGCACCGACCACCCAGAAGTATTTGTGGGTTGCCCTCATAGAAGGCGTTGGCTGGGTGTCGATAAGGGGGTCGGTGCCTGGCGCCCTCTCCTTGCTCCTCCAGGTATCGCGAGTTGCTGCGAAGAACCAAGCCAAGCCGCCGATCCCACCCAATAGCAGGACAAAGCTGATGACGGAGACGACCAACATCACCGAGGTGGGGCGGTTGCCGACCAGATCGTCCGGTGGCCAGTTGTGGGTGTAGGTAATGTCTTTGCCGGGTCTTTCGGTTACCGTTGCCCAAGAGGCCCAGAATATGAAGGCGGTGAAGGCTTCGCGTCTCTGAGCATCGGGGATGACGTCGCTGGGCATGGCATAGCTCTCGCGCAAGTCAGCAAGCTCCGGATCGCTTTCCGAATAGAGATGTGTTGTGGGACTGGACCGCGCCGATGGCTGCCGCCCTGTCGGCGGAGAGGGTTATTGCGCCCGTGCTGGGATCATAGGTGTTGGTCCGAAGTTCGGACTGTAAACGCGCCTGAAGGGCCGCCGATTCCTGAGGGGTAAGGTTGTCGTAAGGGGCCCCATACTGGTCGCTGGACCAAGACTCGACCAACCATAGGGCCTCACGATGGAGCCAGTCAGCCGTCCAGTCGGGCGCGGTGTAGGCCCCGTGGCCCCAGACTGACCCCAACTCCTGACCGCCAACGGAGCGCCAGACATCCTGCCCCTGCCGTATGTCGTCACCGCTGAAGAGCTCGTTCCCATCGGCAATCACGATGCTGTCGGGGATCGGAGGCGCAACCTGATAGATTTCGCGCCCGAAATAGAGCAGGACTGCAAAGGAAACTACCACGGTGACGATGAGGACAAGCCACAGCGCCCGGAGCCCTGTACGGCTGCGGCGGCCAGCCCCCGGACGCGCCGCCAGCCCTGACAGTCCGTTGTCCGACTGATGCCGAACCATCCATGTAGGTCTCCCTGTTTACCGTTTCTCCTAAACTCTTTCGGAGCGATTTACGCGAGTTTCCTTATCATGCGAACCAAGGGACCCCTACTGGGCACCTACCCAGCCGTTCTCTGTGATGTCGATGGTCTGCTGGTTGGGCCCCTCGTACTTCACTTCGTAGTAGAAGTCGCCGCCGCCGGGAGGAGCGTGGGAGGGAAGTTCGGCTGAGCCGACTTCGTGAAGCTTTTCGATAGTGGACTGAAGGTCGTCCACCTTGAAGCCGAAGTGGTCGAAGCCCAATCGTCCTTCGGGTCCGACCATCCGGACCGCGGAGTGCAAGATGGCTAGGTTGATATAGCCGTCGGTGAGGTAGACTCCTTCAGCTCCAGCGGGGCCGGCGATTTCGAGGTCAAAGACATCCTGGTAGAACTTGGCGGTCTCCTGAGGGTTATCGGTAAACAGGGCTATGTGTCGAAGCTTATCCATGGCACCCCTTGTCAGGCAGATATGAGATGGAGACTGAGTGTACTAACGTAGCCCGGACACGCTAACGGGCACCAGCCCACCCGTTGGCGGTGATGTCGATGGTCTGCTGGTTGGGACCTTGATACTTGACCTCGTAGTAGAAAGCACCGCCGCCCGGAGGCGCGTGGGAAGGAAGTTCGGGAGCCTCGGCAACCTGCAACTTCTGGATAGTGGCTTGGAGGTCGTCCACCTTGAAACCGAAGTGGTCGAAGCCCAACCTGCCCCCTCCGTCCATGCGGACGGAATTAGGTAGAATGGCGAGGTTGATATAGCCGTCGGTGAGGAATATTCCGCCATTGCCAGCGGCTCCAGCGACCTCCAAGTCGAACACGTCTTGGTAGAACTGGGCAGTCGTTTGGGGGTCGTCGGTGAAGAGAGCTACATGTCTGAGCTTGTCCATGGCTCCTCCTTAGGTCTTGGAGTGGTCTTACTGATGGTTGGATTGTACATGAGGTTGGGCCGGTGAGTGACTGTCTTTGAGCTGAGTGCCTAGATTACGGTCCTCTGAATTTCGCGCCAGACTTTTTCGTCTTTAGTGGGCATGGTGATGTCGGTGACGCCCAGAGGCGAGAGGGCGTCGGCCACGGCGTTCATGATGGTGGCGGCTGAGGAGATGGTGGGGCTTTCGCCCATGCCCTTGGCGCCGATGGGGTTGTGGGGACTGGGGCTTACGGTGCTGTCGAGGATGAAGCTGGGGAGGTCTTCGGCGGTAGGCATGGCGTAGTCGAGGAAGGTGCCCGTGAGCATCTGGCCCTGCTGGTCCCAGAGAGCTTCTTCCATCAGGGCGGGGCCGATACCCTGGGCGAGGCCGCCGTGGACTTGGCCCTCTACGATCATGGGGTTCACAACGACGCCGCAGTCGTCGACGGCCACGTACTGCTCGAGGGTTACGCGGCCTGTGGCGGGGTCGATGCTCACGACTGCGACGTTGGCGCAGAATGGGAAGGTATATCCTGGGGGCTCCCAATAGTTGGTTGCTTCAAGGCCACGCTCAATGTTGCTGGCGGAGGTGCGCACGCCGTAAGCGTGGGCGCCGATATCAGCCCAGGTCACTTCGCGGCCCTCGATGTCCTCGGCGACAAAGGCGCCATTCTCGAGAGACACGTACTCTGGGTCGGTGCGGAGGAGTTCGGCGGCGATCTCGAAGGCCCGCTCTTTCACCTCGCGACTGGCGTTCAGCAGCGCGGTTCCACCGACGACGAGGGAGCGACTGGCAAAGGTGCCCACTCCGGGAGGGACGACGTGGGTGTCGCCCCATATGACTTGGACGTCGGAGACGGGGACTTCCATTTCGTCGGCGACGATCTGGGCGAAGCTGGTCTCGAGTCCTTGGCCGTGAGGGGAGGAGCCGGTGGATACGGTCATCTTGCCGGTGGTTTCCACACGGAGGGAGGCGCTTTCGTAGGACGGCCGGGGCGTCAGGCCGCCACCGGGGCCGAAGCCGGAGGCGTCGACGGTGGTGGCGAGACCGATGCCAAGGAGTTCTCCACGTTCGCGGGCTTGTCGCTGGCGCGCACGCAGGCCGTCGTAGTCGGCCACGGTGAGGGCTTTGGCGAAGGTGGCATGGTAGTCACCGCTGTCGTACGTAAGGCCCGTGGGGGCACGGTAGGGGAGGGCGTGAGATGGGATGAGGTTGCGGCGACGGATTTCGGCAGGGTCGAGAGCGAGTTCTCCGGCGATGAGGTCCATTACACGTTCTGCTACGTAGGAGCTGGCGTGCTGACCGTAGCCGCGATATGGGCCCACGGGCACCTTGTTGGTGTAAATGCCGTAGCTGTTCCAAGCGACGTTGCGCACTTGGTAGGGGCCTTGGATGCCCAAGGGGGTGAGACCTCCCACGACGGAGTGGGACGGGCCACGGCAGTAGGAGCCCATGTCGGTGTAGTAGTCCACCTTTAGGCCGGTCAGCAGTCCCGTTTGGTCGTAGGCACCCTCGACGTATTGGATTTCGCCACGTCCGTGGACGGTGGTGGTGAAGTGCTCCCGTCGCTGTTCCACCCATTTGACTGGGCGGCCGACATCCTTGGAGAGGACGGAGGCGATGATGGTCTCGGAGTAGGTGTCGACCTTGGCTCCAAAACCTCCGCCGACGTCTTGGGAGTAAATTCTGACGCGGCTGTGGGGTATGCCGAGCATGGTGGCGACGTTGTCGCGCTCGAAGTGAGGACTCTGGGTGCTGACCCAGATTTCGAGGTTGTCCGTTCCGCGGTCGTAGTTGGCTACCACGGCGCGACCTTCCATGGAATTGGGGACGAGACGGGGTTCTATGAGGCGGACTTTGACCACGCCATGGGATTCCTGGAAGGCTGTGGTTACGTCGCCTGCTTCATTGGAAAAGTGGACGGCGATGTTGGTGCCGAGGTCGGGATGGACCAAGGGTGAGTCGCCCTGCATGCCCTGTTCCATGTCCACGACGACGGGCAAGGGCTCGTAGGAGACGTCAATGAGTTCGGTGGCGTCCCAAGCTGCGCCCACGCTGGTGGCAACGACGGCTGCGACGGGTTCGCCGAGGTAGCGGGCGACATCGCCGGCCATGGGCCAGCGGGAGCGGGCGTTCATGCCTTCGCGCACTCCGAAGAGGCGGAAGGTGGAGAGGCAGCGGGCGTTCAGTTCTTCGCCGGTGATGACGGCGACGACGCCGGGATGGGCTTTGGCCTTGGAGGCGTCGATGTTGAGAATGCGGGCGTGGGCGTGGGGGCTGCGGAGCACAGCCATGTGGAGGGCGCCGCGAGGGTAGACGTCGTCGGTGAACTTACCCTGTCCGGTGATGAGGCGAGGGTCTTCTTTACGCTTGATTGAGGCGCCGATCATCTTCTGCACCAAGGTTGCACCTCCCTGAACGGGCTGGGGAGATTATACGTGTGTTGAGGGCGATGGGTAGGAACGTGTTCCAACACACGTAGCTGAAGCGTGGGATCAAGTTGCAGCACGTGTTGCAGCACTCGTAGCTTGGAGCGTAGGAACAGGTTGCAGGACGTGCTGCAACACTCGTAGCTGGGGATGGGGACGTGTTCCTGCGTTTGCAGAGTTCCCGTGGTAATCCGGTAGACATACCGTGCAACTCCCGGTGCATTCTCGTGGCAATCCCGGTGCATTCTCGTGGCATACCCGTGGCAATCCCGGTGCATTCTCTTGACATACCGGTGCCACGGGATTGGTAGCTGCGCAGCTAGGAGCCAGCTTTGAGACATCCGAGGTGGCTCGGCGGATTTCAGGTTGTTCTCGCGAGTCTGCAAGTTTGCCAGGGGCTTCATGGCTTTCTTTACCTCACAAGAGAAAGCTGGGGTGACCTTGGGGTCTCCAGAGCGGAGTCCGGGCAGGCAGTCCCCAGCGCGTGCATGATTCATAATAGAACGGGCGTGCGGTATTGTCAAGGGGATGGTGTCGGGAGTGGCGATAGGCGTGGATTGCGTGGTCTGTACCTCCTGGTCTGGTTAATGGCAAATGGCTGGATTGGCAAGGGCTGGAGCCAACGGCTGCGGATCGGCGGCCAACTCACCAATCTAGGGTTGGGAGGCTTCCCGCTGCTCACGCTGGCACTGGCGCGAGGGAGGGCGATCAAGAACGCTCAAATGGTCGCTGAGGGCGGGAACCCCCGGACACCCTTGTTACCATTGTTACCATCCCACCTTATTTTCCGGCTATCGTGGCTCTTCGTGAGCCAGAGACCGTGCTAAGGCGATGACCCAGGCTAAGAAGGTCCATCCTAGGAATAGGTTGATAACAAGAATCGGTAGGGAATTTCGCTTGCCTCTGCACAGCAACCACAGTTGGCAAAAGGTACAGAGGCACGACAACAATTAGAAGCAGGAAGTTGACCAGAAACACGATAACTTCAGTCAATGAAAAATAGCCTCGCATCCTCCGTACGTCCTAGAGACTGTTTGAGTTACTGCGTAACTGCTCTCCAAAGCCAGTTGGCATAGTAGCTGTCCAGTCCCAGTTCGCGGGGAACGAAGAGACTGCGGCAAATGTTCCCCGCTGGTGAAGCCCGCCAATCCCGTCGCGTGATAGGCACATTCTAGCCCTGTGACAACTTACAGGCGCATAGGCTGGAGTGTGTCCATCTTTGTATCAGACGTTTGATACTCGTGCAGTGCTCTCCGTATCACAGGGTAGTAGACCTTTGGGTTTGTCGGAGAAGTCGTAGGCGGACCCATCGGCAGCATAGGTGATACATGGTCGGAAAACACAATGGATTCGCAGCTAAAGGGGGGAGTTGGAGAGGAAGATGGGATTCCCTCGAAACCTGTTGTGGAGGGTTGTCAGAGGCGTTCTCAGATACGAATTATTCCAAAATAGGGTGTGGAAAGTCGTGGGGAGTTGTCGCCGATGTCGGCTTTTCTGTCGGCTTTTTGTCGGCATCCTCCATCGCTCTGGCAACTCGGGCCGCCATCTGCTTCTGCCTGCCGGGCATCGAGTGCGCATAGATGTCCGACGTGATCGAAACGTTGGCATGCCCAAGCCTCTTGCTCAGCTCGACGATGTTCTCACCAGTGGCGAGCGCCAACGAGGCGTGAAAGTGCCGCAGGCTCCGGACCGTCATCCCTTCTTGGCCCATGCGCCGCCCCAGTGCGGTCATGGCCCGAGTCAACCGCATGGGATTCAGCAACTCGCCAAGCTCGTTGGGGAATACCAGCCTGCTATCGATACGCTTCGCCCAACAGCGCCTTTTGCTTCTGCTGAGCTAGCAGGTGTTCAACGAGTACATCGACAGTCTTGGGGTCAAGCGCTCACGGGTGCGGGCAAGAGAAGCCTCTACTACAAGACGGCCCGCCTCCAGATTCACCTTGTCCCACTGCAGGGCCACGACTTCCCCACGGCGTAGACCGGTGTACGCCAACAGGCGGATACAGGGGTAGAGGTAGTCCCCTGCAGTTTTCAGCAGTTCCAGAGCTTGGCGGACAACGGGTACGTCTGGCGGCACCAACTCCTTGCGTACTAGGGGCGGGCGCTTCACCAAGGAGACAGGGTTTCGGTAGGCCAACTCCACCTGTACGGCGTGATCCATCGCTCCGCCCAGGACCGTTCGAACGAGGCTCACACCGCTGGGGTGCATCCCGCTTGCCGAAAGACGGGCTACGAATTCCTGAACATGGCTGGGCGCGAGCCGGTGGGGCAGGGCTGGCTGTAGTGCGCCGCATCCTTCGCCCGTTCCCTTTGTGGAACACCGGCCCAGCGTCGACGCTCACCAGCTGCCCGTGCTTGACCTATCCGATAGTGCGTCTTCCGGCAGGCGTCGCATCGGGGAGAGCGTGATTTCACCGACAGCCTAGCCTTGCAGTCCAGGCACCGGTGCCGCTGACGCCTCTTCCTCTTGGCCTCAACGGCCTGGTGGGCCCGTTGGCAATTGTCGCACCGCTTCCGCTGCCCATTGGGGTGAGCCTGGATCGACCTACCACAACTCAGACAGGAGATCTGTTGCTTCCATGCCTCCCCCCAGTTGCACCAGTCTCGGGCCGGTCCGTCAGGCGCCGGGGTGTAAGGTTGTCTGACAGGTCGTCAAGTGTCGACCCTTCCTCCCCGTCAGCCTGCCGACGATTGCGCCCATGGCGCCGCCGTAGGTGAGCGTCCATGGCCGGGGTGTCTGGGAACTCTTGTCCGCAGATCGGGCACCAGTCGGAGAGGTCCTCGCGCATGGCTAGCCGATGCGACGGGCCAACAACTCCATGAAGCGCCCGCGGATGTCGCTGGAGCTCACCCCGACTACAGTGCGAGTACGCCCCTCTTCATCGACGAAGGTGTCACCTCGGACCATGGGCCGGTTTCGGCCCTTACGGTGTAGCAACTGTCCTTGACCGCTATAAGGCCTGCCGTAGTGTTGTTGAGGAAGTCGCGGGCCTGAAAGTCTCGCCTGGAGGCCCACACCATGACGGTGGAGATATCGCCAGGAAGCGCTTGGCCGAAAGGATCGTGCCCAGGTGAAGGTCCCTCCACGCGGCGGGTGATCAGTCGGTCCAGGACCGGGGCCTCTCCACGAGTCGTCATTCCTCATCATCCACTGCTAGCAGTCCGCTGAGCGCTGCAGCCCGTCCTATATTCATGCCCCCGCCCACCATGCTCTGAAAGGCCCTGGCCCGCCCCTGAATGTCGCTCGCCATCAGCCGATCGTATTTGAACTTCACCGGATCATCTGTCAGGTGCTCGAGCTGGGCTCCCAGTACGTCGGCGCTTGGCGAGATCGTAAGGTGAAGAAAGCGCCGGAATGCTTCCCTTGAGGCCGTCCCTTGCCCGCCCATCACGGCCTCAGGCGGTATCCCGCAGGCCGCCAGGATCGTCTTTTCAACATCACCCCCCAGGGTTGGCAGCGTGGGCGGCGGGTTGGCGCCTAGGCGCCTGGGTGTCCACTCGCCAGACGGTGCCTGGCCCTGGTCCCAGCCGCCATACTGGCGGGCCAGCACCTCCAGCCCGCTATCCGGTGCGTTCGCGTTGCAGTAGGTCTTGCCCATGTGGGCATAGATCGAAGAGCCCACCAGCATTCGGGTATCGCCGATCATGTTCGCATACAGGCCGTCGACGGCCTCAAACATGGCGTCCGAATAGGCCGCGTAGTTACTGGCGCTAGCCGGCGTGTCGGGATCGGTCCCAAAGTCCAACAGGCCGTCCGAGGTGCGAACGAGAATCTTCTTGTCCAGCTCGTTCTGCAGGGCATCGTTCAGGTTCTGCCGCAGGGCATCGGGCATGGTGGCGAAGACGGCCGCCTCAACCGTGTAGGCAAAGCTGGCCTGCAGGCGCTTGGGCGTCAGAGTTTCGATCGTGAAGGCAGCGGTGGATTCAGTGGCCGCCGTAGACTCGCCGGGCTCGTGAACAGTTGCGCCGGTGCTCAGTACGGGATAGATGGTCTCGCCAGCCCCCACGGTTTCGATCGAGACGCCACAGAAGGCGGCCGCGCCCTGCGGGAAGAGCTGGCCGATAACCGGCCGCTCAGTGTTGGGCTCATCGCCGGTGGTGGTGGCGGCCGCCCTTTGCTCTGTCTTTTCGGCCAGCATCGCCAGCGGTACGGCATTGGCCGCTAGGCCGTAGTGCTGCTGTAGGTCACGCTCTACGCCGTCGATCGGCGCAACTCCAAGGTGGGCGCCCAGAATCTTGCCGATGCTGGCTTGCTCGAACTGGATCGGAGCTCGCGGCCCTCAGGGGTGTCCTGGCGAGACTCAAGGATCGGCTTGTCTTTCTCAAGCTCGATGGCGGCCGACAGGGCCGATCGGGCATCCTGCAGCTCTTTCTTGGCCGCGTCGATCGCCGTGGTGTCCAACGTTTCGGCATCCAACAGGCCGTCCAAGGCTATCCTGGCATCGGTTTCCCTCTGTTGCGCCTTCAGTAGTCGATCCTTCACCCTAGGCCTTCTTTGGCTTTGGCTTTATGTAAAGGCTACGCCAGAAGGGCCGTGGTGAGTCAATAACCCATCACGACGAGTCCGGGCCGTCTGATCCCCATCAGTGGGCTCCAACAGGGCTGTAACAAGCTCCTGTGCTGACCTGCGGGCATTCCAGTCTCGCTTCACGCTGTACTCTTCCGCGCTCTTCACCAAATGACACCCGATGTATAGCGACTGAAGGTTGGCGAGATCGTAGGGCGGGCCCCCACGTTTCAGCGGAACCTAGTGGTCAACCTCGAGGCGCCCAGCCTTCCCGCAGCTAGTGCAGCGCCAGCCGTCACGGTCTAGGGCAGCACGTCTCGCCTTCTCCCAGCGCCGGCTATTGAGCCTGCCCATCTAGACCACCACCAGGGCCGGACCCTTGGGCTGGCTGTGTCCCTTACGCCTGTAGCCAGCGCTGACGGCGATTATCCCGGCCGCTATGGCATCGTCCCTGGCCATGCCGCGCCTTCCGCCTTCGCTCGACTTCGCCAGCTTCTCGTTGCCCGCTGCATCCCCTATGGTCCTGGCCTCGAGTAGCGCCGATCGCAACAGCAGACTCACGACCGGCGTCACGGCCCCACTGTCGCAAGCTGCCCTGAAGGCTCTCACGTCTTCCGCCCCGTCCTTGTAGACCTGCCCTCGTTGCTCCACTGGGCAGGGCGGGATCGGCGATGCTTCCAGCTTTTCCACCAGCTCGTTGATACGCCAGCGGTCCAGGACCACCAGGCTGGGCGGGCCCCAGCGCTCGTATGCCGCCTGCAGCAGCAGGCCCACGTCGCTAATCCAGCTGCCCAGCTGCAGCAGTTCCCCACGCTCCCAGCAGCGTGTGTAGAGCGGTCCCACGCCGTCGGCCGGCCCGCGATGCTCAAGGCTGGGCAGCTCGGGGAAGGCGCTCAAGGCTTCAAGCCGTCCGGTGTCCGGCCAGTAGCAGACTATGGCGCTCTGGGCAGCGCTGGTCCCAAGGTCTACTCCCCAGACGGTGCGTCCTTCCCTTGCCGCTTCCCCTTCCAGCCCTTCCCCCCTAGCTTAGCGCCTCGATTAGGCGCTCTAGAGGCTAATGTTCGGCGTCGTAAAATGGCCATGCTCTTCCCCCTCCAGGCACGTTGTTCTCACCCATGCCCACGCAGACGCTCCTCCGAGGCCCAAGCGGGGACCAGGCGACGCCTGCCCAAGGTAACGGACTGAAGTCGACCTGCCCTGATCTCCCCCTTCACCAGCCACTGGCTTACGCCAAGAAGCCCGCCGCCTCGGCAACGCTGTACGCGAGTTTCCCATCTTCTTCCTCGTTCCGCACCGCTTGCCCCCCTAACGCAGATCGGCCCGGCTTCGGTGCTGGCACCACCTTGGCCTGGCCGATCCGGCGACTATGTAAAGTCAAGGCTGGTGCCAGCAGCAAGAAAGGCTACTGCTAGCTATTCCTCTTGTCGCCGGTACACCGCACCCGTCATGGTGTGCGGACTATCGAAAAGAGAGACGCTATACACCATGGCAGTGTGTCGGCCGAATCTGGTTGTCAACAGCCAGTACCAATCTCGACGAGCTTTGAGACTGGGGAAAAGCCGGAGAGGCGGGAGGAGCGGGGTGAAGCCTGCGGGTTCGAAGATTTATGTCGGCTTTTTGTCGGCCTTTTAGGTAAAAAGAAGGGTCTGCAGATACAAAAAGATGGGGTTGGAGCGGAAGATGGGATTCGAACCCACGACCCTCTCCTTGGCAAGGAGATGCTCTACCACTGAGCCACTTCCGCTCGCTAGGTCGCCTGTCCGGCCTTTGGCGAGGTGCCGAGGGACAGAGTCGAACTGTCGACACCGGCATTTTCAGTGCCGTGCTCTACCACCTGAGCTACCTCGGCCGGTGCATTCATCTTAGAGGGGGGTCGCGCCGGGTGTCAAGACGAGACGTCGGTGGGAGGGATTGCATCAATAGACGGTGCTAAAAAGCAGCGTCCAGTGCGGGCCAGCCACAGCGTATCGGTCTTGCTTTGGTTTGTGCCTGGGGCTGGTCGCGATTGTCATCCAGTGAGGGCTGGCCCTCGAGAAGCTAGTTGGCCTCTTCAGAGTTTTCGGAGGCATCGACAGGCCTTGTCTCACCAGACTGCTCAGCCTCTGCAGCCGCCAGTTCCTCGGCTTCCAGTTGGGCAAATTCCGCCTCGAAGGCGGCATCTTGGTCGATGACGGGCTCGGCGACGGGGGCCTGCTGGGGACGAGGGCCAGCCCACCTGCGCTCCTTGATGCGGGCGGCGCGGCCTCGCAGGCCCCGAAGGTAGTAGAGGCGAGCGCGACGCACCAAGCCACGGCGGACGATCTGCACGCCTTCCAGACGAGGGGAGTAGAGGGGGAATACGCGCTCCACGCCTATGCTATAGGTGACACGTCGCACGGTGAAGGTGGCGCCTACCCCGCCGCCGCGGTTGCGGATGACCACACCCTGGAAGACCTGCACCCGCTCGCGCTCACCTTCGCGGACGCGGAAGCTGACGCGGACAGTGTCGCCTGGGGCGAAGTCTTCAACCTTGGGGTTACGTGTTACCGAGACTAGGGCTTGGGCTTGCATGACCTGCTACCTTCCTGTCGATATGCCCACCATAGCGATGTGGCCTACCGCCTTGGCCCGTCGTTCGGGCCCGTCACTTTCACTATCGGATTTCAACCGAAAGATTCTAATACCAATGGCTTGGTATAACAAGGAAGCACCAAACCGATGGGGAGGCGATATCTACTCTTTGACGTATCCGTTGGCATGCAGGAAGGCAACGTCGCTGGGTTGAAGGGGGGCAGACTGGAGTAGGTCCGGCCTGTTCCGGAAGGTGCGCAGCAGGGATTGCCTGCGCCTCCACCGCTCGATTTCCGCGTGGTTGCCCGAGAGCAGTACATCGGGCACGGACCAATCGCGGTAAATGCTCGGCCGAGTGTAGAGAGGATGCTGGAGCAGGCCTGTAGTGATTGAATCGCCCTCGACTGAATTGGAGGAACCTACTGCGCCGGGCAAGAGCCGGCAGAGGGCCTCCACCAGCACCATTGCGGGCAGTTCGCCACCACTCAGGACGTAGTCGCCGATGCTCACAACGTGAGTTGCCAAGTGCTCCGCTACGCGCTCGTCCACTCCCTGGTAGTGGCCACAGATGATGACCAAGGCTGGCATCTGGGCCAACTCGTACACCATACCCTGATCAAGGCGCCGGCCTTGAGGTGAAGTGAGGACCACCGGGGCATCCGAACCAAGCTTGGCCATGGCAGCTTCGGTCGCCTCAAAAACAGGCTCGGGCTTCATCACCATGCCTGCGCCGCCACCGAACTGGTAGTCGTCGACGGAGCGGTAGTTGTCGTGGGCGTGGTCGCGTATGTCCACGACTCCCAACTCCAGGAGACCGCCAGCCATTGCACGGCCAACTATGCTGCTTTGCAGGGGACCGGGGAACATGTCGGGGAAGAGAGTGAGAACCTGTACCTGCATCGGAACTCCCCTAGTGGCCCGTTGGGTGCTCCGAGGTCTGCTCTTGCAGAATGTCCAAGGCGTGGCCCAAGACAGGCATGATGATCTCGAGACACTCTGTGACACCCCGCGGACTTCCAGGGAGAGTTACGATCAGGGTGTGGCCACGTATGCCGGCCACAGAACGACTGAGCATGGCCATGGGGGTCTTGGAGAGGGTCCCGGCGCGCATGGATTCGGCCAGTCCGGGAACGGGACGTTCGATGATTGACTGAACTGCTTCGGGGGTGATGTCGCGAGGGCTGAGGCCTGTGCCTCCCGTGGTGACGATTAGGTCGACATCACCGCTGTCGCTCCAAGAGGCCAGCCGGTCGGCGATCATGTCCCGGTCGTCGGGCACCACTTCATACCGTACCTGCCGATAGTCAGGCTCAGCCAGCAGCTGGGTGATGGCACGGCCGCTGGTATCTTCGCGGGCGCCATGAAAGCCCGAAGTGCTTATGGTGAGTACGCCAAGGGAGCGCATGTTTCGCCTCCTACAGCGTGATGATAGCACAGGGCACGGCGTCGATAGTGTCCTGCCCGTGCAATCTGAGCTTTTACTATAATTCAAAAAAGTCTTAAAAAGTTTCTATGTTTAGACTTGAAAATAGTCTAGTCTAAACAGTATTGTCATGTAGACGTTCACGAGCTATACAACCTTTCTTCGGTCCACTGGTAGTTCACCATATTTGGTCGGGGTTATAGGTTAAGACACAGCTAAACCACATGTTGCCGTCCAATGGCAACAGGAGAGCCATAGTTGAACTCAGCAATGGAAATTATTGGCCAACGGGCGACGGCTACGCAACATGTAGCACGGCGAGGTGATGCCATGGACCACCTGATCCATCACCAGCCGGTGCTAGTGCAAGAGGTGCTGGACTTCCTCGCAGTGGAGGCGGGAGGGACGTATATCGACGGAACCGTGGGAGAGGGTGGCCATGCGGAGGCGATCCTAGGCCAAGCCGGGCCCTGTGGGCGACTGCTGGGGCTGGACTTGGACGATGGCGCCCTAGCAACTGCCAAGGCACGCCTTGAGGAGTGGCAGGAGTCCGCGCTGCTGATGAAGCACAGCTACTCCCACATGGATGACGCGGTCTCGGAGTTGGGCGTGGAGCAAGTGGACGCGGTTCTGCTGGACCTGGGGCTTTCGTCTTTGCAACTAGAGGGCAGCGGACGCGGGTTCAGCTTCCGTCAGGACGAGCCCTTGGACATGCGGTTCGACCCACTGAACGGAGTAACGGCCAGCGAGGTGGTGAACACCTACCCACAGGACCGGCTCACCAGCATCATCGCCCGCTATGGCGAAGAGCCGCGAGCCCGGGTGATTGCACGCGCCATAGTGCAGGGCCGGCCCTTCTCCTCCTCTCACCAACTGGCAGAAGTCATAGCAAGCATCGTTGGACGGACGCGGCGTGTCCATCCGGCAACCCGCACTTTCCAGGCTCTGCGGATGGCAGTCAACAGCGAGCTCGACCGGTTGCAGGCTGGCATCCATTCGGCTATCGGGCTGCTGAAGTCCGGAGGCAGACTGGTCATCATCAGCTACCACAGCTTGGAAGACCGAATCGTGAAACAGGCTTTCGTTCACGAGGCAAAGAATTGCGTGTGCCCACCACGGGCCCCGGCCTGCACTTGCGGACACGTAGCGACCCTTGGCCTGTTGACCCGAAGGCCTATTACCCCATCTATGAAGGAGGTGCAGGCCAACCCGCGCAGCCGCAGCGCCCGACTGAGGGCCGCTGAAAGATTGCCGCGCCAGAACAGTGACCCAACCTGTGAGGAAGTAGTGAGGAAAGACCGTGGCTAGCGACAGCTTTTACGCAGCAGTAGACATAGGCACTACCAAGACATGCGTGATCGTCGCGAGGCTCGCCGACGGCGACACGCTGAAGGTCACGGGCGTGGGCTACACAGCCACTGCGGGATACGGCAATGGCAAAGTGGAGAACGCCCATCGATTACAGGCCGCATTGAAATCAGCGGCAGAGGACGCCTATCGCTATCTTGGCCACGACGTTGCGACCAACGTCTACGCCACCGTCTCCAGTGACGGAATCAAGTGCTTCAACTCCGAAGCCGAAATCACCGGACTCCGTTCCAAGGGCCCGGTTGGCCACGGAGAAGTAGCCAAACTGGTGGACTCCTGCCATCCCGGCCCAGCCAACGGCCACATGGTGCTGCACGTCATTCCCATTGAGTATGAAGTCGATGGCTTGGGCGGTGTGCGGAACCCGGTGGGCCTGCAGGCGGAGCAGGTGCGAGTGAACTCTCATGTGGTCGTTTGCGACACCCAGCACGTCAGAGATCTGGTGAGTGTGATGACCGCATGCAAGCTACCCCCACGCAGCTTAGTAGCCCAGTCGATAGGAGCGGGCGATGCAGTGCTCACCGAGGGCGAGCGCGAGCTGGGGTGCGTGCTGATCGACGTGGGAGGCGGCACCACCGACATGACCATTTTCAGGGCGGGCAATCCTTGGTTCAGTTCCGTCTTGCCTCTTGGCGGGATGCACATGACCAGCGATTTGGCCGCCTGCCTGGACCTGCCTCTGGATGTGGCTGAAGAGGTCAAGCTGGACTGGGGGTATGCGATGCCCCAGTCCCTGGATGCCAATGAGCAGGCCACCATACCCAGCAAGGATGGCGAGTCCGAGTGGAGCATCTCAAGGAAGGCTGTGTGCCAGCCCTTGCATGACCGCTTGGAAGAGATCCTGAAGCTGGTGTTGCTGCGCATGCAGCAGGCGGGCCTGAGGAATCTTCCTCCCGGCGGGCTGGTAGCGACCGGAGGCTGCGCCGAGATGCCGGGCTTCGAGGAGAAGCTGCGGGCCATGGTGGGAGGACCCACCCGGGTGGCTTGGCCCGCAGAAGTCGCAGGTCTGCCCAGCTATCTAGCCCGTCCTGCTTTCGCAGCACCGCTGGGCACCCTGTTGTGGGGAGCCAAGCATCAAGGACGCAGCCGCATTTACAACGGGAACGAATCCTCCTGGTTGGAGAAACTTACTTTCAGGCGGGGAAGGCGAGAGAGCCGGGAGAAGGAATTGGCCCTCGTCACTCGTCGGTAGGAGGGAAACAGTGACCATTAGCACCAACGGCCCCAACCATAGCCTGATTGCCACGCAGCCCTTTGCGCCGTCACCCATCAGTGGGTTGGCGCCAGCCCCTGCGCCGGCTCCCATTGCTGAGCCGGAGATAAAGCCCTACGAAACGGGGTTGCCTGTTATACGCGTGTTCGGCGTAGGCGGAGGCGGGTGCAACGCAGTGGAGCGGATGTGCCAGGATGACCTGGGAGTGGTGGAGTATTACGCGATCAACACCGATGCCCAGCACTTGGAGCGGTCCCAAATCGGCCACCGCATCGCCATCGGCGACTCGGTCGCACGCGGTTTGGGAGTGGGAGGCCATCCTGAAGTAGGCGCTCTAGCTGCCGAGGAGAACGTCGGCGAGCTGACCAACGCCGTGGCCGGATCCGACATGGTGTTCATCGCCGCCGGTATGGGCGGAGGCACCGGGACGGGCGCGGCCCCCGTACTGGCCCGTATCGCCAGAGAGTCGGGCGCTCTAACCGTGGCGGTTGTGAGCCGCCCCTTCTCCTTCGAAGCCGCCGTGAGGCAGAAGAATGCTGAAGAGGGCATCGCCCGTCTGCGGGAACATGTGGACACCCTGATCATTATACCCAACGATCGTCTGCTGGATGTCGAAGGCCGCAGTAGTGCCGACTTCACATGGGAAGAGGCCCTCAACCTCGCCGACTCCGTGCTGTTGCAAGGGATCCAAGCCATCGCGGAAGTGGTCACGGTACCGGGCGAAATCAACGTGGACTTCGCCGACGTCAAGTCCATCATGTCCAGTGGCGGCAGCGCTTGGCTGGCCATCGGGCGGGGTGAAGGCCCCAACCGGGCTAGGGACGCGGCAGAGATGGCCGTGAAGAGTCCTCTGTTGGACATCGAACTTGAAGGCGCCAAGCGAGTGCTGTTCGTGGTCACCGGCGGACCCGACATGACCCTGAAGGAGGTGTACGAAACCTCCGCAGTAATCCACGAGGTGGCCGACCCTGAGGCCAACATCATATTCGGCACCTGCAAGGACCCGAGTATGGAGGAACAGATCAAGGTCACGATGGTGGCTTCGGCTTTCCCGATGGACCCGGACTCGGCTCCTGCAGTGTATGAAGACCCCTTGCCCGATCTGCACAACGCCATGAGCGTACCTCCCACCGAGGACCCCACGGACTGGCAGGTCCCCAGTTTCCTGCGCCGGGAAGCCCAGCGTCGCCGAAAGAGCATGTAGGGCCAACGTTTCCCAACCAGGAGTAAAATTCCCGGCCACCGGCCCCGACCCGCTCTAAGCTCATCGACCTTCCGGTGGCCGAGAACTGATCCGGGCCGTCGCTTCCAGGAGCGACGGCCCGGCTATTTTTTGCCCGTCCGCAGCCCTTTTCCGCATCAACTCTCCCAAGCTGTCTATATGTCGTATCCTATAGGTACGACTCCACAACTCCTAGTGTTTTTCGTGACATTGGGCTATTGACATATCAAGAGATGGGCATGATAGAATCCCGCCCTGCCCACAAGATATTGTGGTGCTATGAAGCTGGATGGCTAGATGGGCTATAGCATCGCAGGGATGCTGGAAGCCGAGAGACCTCGAAATGCATTGCCCTTACTGTGGACACGAGGACTCGAAAGTAACGGACTCACGCAACGCTGAGAATGGAATACGGCGCAGGCGGGAGTGTACCCGTTGCGGCTTGCGGTTTACCACCTACGAGAGGGTGCAATCGACTGCGCTGCTCATCGCGAAGCGGGACGGACGGCGTGAGGACTACAACCGGGAGAAGCTGAGCAACAGCGTGCGCACTGCCTGCACCAAGAGGCCCATACCCAACCGCGATATGGAAAAGCTGGTAGAGGATATAGAAGGAGAGTTGCAGAAGCTGGGCAACGCGGAAATCCGCTCCACATCTATCGGCGAGATGGTGATGGAGAGGCTGCGCAAGATGGACCGGGTGGCCTACGTACGGTTCGCAAGCGTATACCGCGACTTCCAAGACTTGGAGAGCTTCGAAGAGGTGGTGCGGGACCTGCGGGACGAGCCCGACCAACTGGCCCTCCTGGAGGGCACCCCACCACCGGCACAGCCACGTCGGCGTGGCAGACGTGCCAATGAACAGGCGCAGACAAGGTCGTCGGAAGGCTAGAGAGGGCGAGGACCGGAGGGGCATGGCTAGTACCAGCGCAGGCAAGAGAACGGTCTCCGTCAGACCCAACACCCGCAAGACAAGTGTCAAACCGCAGAAGGCCCGGCGCCCGAAGCGGGCGTGACACTGGGCATCCGTCGATAGCGCAATACAGCGAAAGGTGACCGCAGTAGGTACAACGAGACATGAACAACCCCCCTTACAATATTCGCTTTGCCCGCTGGCTGCAGACACAAATCCAAAGTCGAAGTTGCACGTTGAAGCAACTATCTGCAGCTACTGGTTTATCGGTAAATGCTCTCAGCATCCTAGTGCGGGGGCTACGCGCACCTACGGAAGACTTTAGGAGAATCCTCGAGGGATATTTTGGCGTGCCCTTTGGTACCGTGCAGCCTACCCTCGAAAGTAATAGAGGCCAAGCGACTGATTCGGTTACGGATATACTGGAGGGAACGGCATATGTCTATTGTGCTGTTGGCCACCTCATGCCAGAAAACGCCGATAGGTGCCAATGTGGATCAAACGAGATGTCGAACTAATGAGTATCGGCACGCCTCATACCAATAGGCTGGCAAGCAACAGGTTGGCCGGATTGATTGATAATATCCCCGGTGACCTGCTACAGATCCCGCCCATTGATATCGAGCGCATTGCGTTGAGTTTGGGCACCCGTAAAGTAATACGTCGTAGCCTTCAAGGTGACGGCATATGTTACCCCATGGGGCGGAATGCGCACGTAATTGTGTTGAATGAGGCCCATTCCAAGGAACGGCAACGGTTTACGTGTGCCCATGAAGTCGCGCACATTCTACTGGACCCTATGTACAAGCGACGAGGGGTCAGACGACAACACAATGAAATGCCAGAACGTTTGGAGACCGCCTGCGACCAGCTTGCTGCTGAGTTGCTGATGCCCCGAGAGCTCTTTGTCCAACGTGCTTACGCCCATTCCTGGCAACTATCCGCACTGTCTGCCTTGGCAGCGGAGTTCCAAACGTCTATGGAAGCAACTTCTCGGAAATACGTCGATACAATAGCCGAGCCGTGCTTCTTGCTAATGTGGAGGCTGAACACAGAGGTTGACGGTAACCGCCTCAAGCTAAAGAGTCATCAACGTAATGGCTTGGCTCGAAGTAGCTGGTGTGAAGTTGATGCGCACATGCTGCATTTGAACAAAACACTCCTAACTGATTTGATGGGAACAGTTGCGAAGTCGGCCGGATATCACAGAATAAGAATTACCCAGGGCGGACGGCAATCGTTTGATACATGTTTCATTGACACCCTCACATATGGGTACGGTCCAAACAGACGTGTGATGAACGCCATTTATCCGGGACGCCGGATATCAAGTTTGCTGAAGCACGACTGGACAACTAGCATTGAAGTCTCTGCGGTTTCAATGCGTACGGAGGCGTGTGGTGGCCAACCTGTATAACGACTCTCAAGTAACCATGTTCGGCGGTCCGATGGAACCTTCCCTTGGAGACCCGTCAAATTCAACGCTTCCGATTGTCGGCAGTGAGAGCGAGACCCCAGTTCCCGTCCGAGTGCAACAGGCATTGATTGCTGCAGAGTTAATGGATCCCGACCTAGGCCCACAGCCGGAAATATCCCACAACGCCAGAATAGTCTTGGCCCGCCGCTACTTGGCAAAGGACCGGGAGGGGAAGCCGGTGGAAGAGGTGGACCAGATGTTCCGCCGCGTGGCGCGGAACCTGGCAGGAGCCGACCGGAACTATGGGGCCAGCGATGCCCAGGTGGCTGCTACCGAGGAGAAGTTCTACTGGGCGATGAAGGGTCTAGAATTCCTGCCTAACTCGCCGACGCTGATGAACGCGGGGCGGGAGTTGCAGCAGTTGTCGGCCTGCTTCGTGCTGCCGGTGACCGACTCGCTGGACTCAATCTTCGAGATGGTCAAGGCAACTGCCCTCATCCACAAGAGTGGCGGGGGCACGGGCTTCGCTTTCAGCCGATTGCGTCCGTCGGGCGATGTGGTGGGGTCTACAGGAGGCATCGCCAGCGGGCCAGTCAGCTTCATACGGGCTTTCGATACTGCGACTGATGTGGTGAAGCAGGGAGGCACACGACGAGGAGCCAACATGGGCATCCTGCATGTGACCCATCCCGACATCATGAAGTTCATCCATTCCAAGGAGGACGGGCAGAACCTGTCCAACTTCAATATCTCTGTGGCCGTTAACGAGGAGTTCATGGAGAAGGCGTCGAGGGGAGAGGAGTACGACCTCGTCAACCCCCGCACCGGCGTGGTGACGGAGAGGCTCAACGCGCGAGAGGTGTTTACCGAACTGGTGGAAATGGCTTGGACGACGGGCGATCCGGGCATCATCTTCCTAGACCGGATAAACCGCGACAATCCCAACCCACAGTTGGGCGACATCGAGAGCACCAACCCTTGTGGCGAGCAACCCCTGCTACCGTTCGAGTCCTGCAACCTAGGCTCGCTGAACTTGGCCCTGATGCTGAAGGCCAGTGGGGAAGGGGCCGTCATCGACTGGGACAGGCTGGAGCGTACCGTAGATACGGCTGTCCACCTGTTGGACAACGTGGTGGACATGAACGACTACCCCCTGCCCGAGATTGACGAGATGAGCAAGAAGACGCGTCGCATCGGGCTCGGCGTCATGGGCTTTGCTGACATGCTGTTGCAGATGGGCATTCCCTATGCGTCGGAGGAGGCGCTTGAGACCGCTGAACAGGTGATGGGCTTTATCGACAGGAAAACCCAGGAAGCCTCGGCCTCTCTGGCAGGGCAGCGAGGCTGCTTTCCTGCTTGGGAAGGAAGCGTATACAACCGCAACGGTGGCCCACAGAAGGAAAAGGGGCCGATGCGCAACTCGGCTCCCACCACGATCGCGCCCACGGGCACAATCAGCATCATCGCTGGGTGCTCATCGGGCATTGAGCCCCTGTTCGCTCTCAGTTACGTGCGCAACGTGATGGACAATGACCGACTGGTGGAGGGAAACCCCATCTTTGAGGCTGTGGCGAAGTACGAGGGCTTGTATAGCAACGACCTCATGGAGGAGTTGGCGCAGAAGGGCAGCCTGCACCACATGGACGGCAACGTACCGGAGTGGGTGAAGGAGCTATTCATCACCTCCCACGATGTGACGCCTGAATGGCATGTGCGAATGCAGGCGGCTTTCCAGAGACACACAGACAACGCAGTCTCCAAGACCATCAACTTCCCCGGTGAGGCCACCAAGAAGGATGTAGAAGACTCGTATATGCTGGCTTTTCGAGAGGGATGCAAGGGCATCACCATTTACCGTGACGGCAGCAAGGACAACCAAGTGCTGAGTCCCGGACAGGGTCAGCAGACTGCGATCGAGGCCCCGCCCACAGGCCCACAGGCCCTGATGCCCAGGCCTAGGCCTCAGGAGATGGTGGGCATCACGGAGAGGGTTCGCACGGGCCACGGCAACATGTATGTCACTATCAATTTTGACTCTGAGGGGTCGCCCTTCGAGGTCTTCAGTGCTTTGGGCAAGGCTGGGGGCTGCGACTCGGCACAATTGGAGGCTATCTCCCGCTTGGTGTCCCTGTCGCTGCGGTCAGGCATCGACCCCGAAGCAGTGATGGAACAGTTGCGTGGAATCACTTGCTGCCCCGCTTGGGACCGTGGCGTGCTAGTACGCTCCGCCCCCGATGCTGTAGCCCTTTCCTTGGAGAACGCCCTACGCCAGGGCTCTCCACGCGAGGCAGTGCAACTCAAACTGGCAGGCTCCCGCGAAGTGGAGGCTTCTTGGCCAGGGATGCTGGAGGGTCATACCAACGGCAATGGTGCGTTACCTCAGGGTGCATCGTCGCATGGGAACTCGCCCAACGAGCGCAACCGCTGCCCCGACTGCAACGGGACTCTTGCTTTCCAGGAAGGGTGCTTGCTTTGTTCCAGTTGTGGGTGGAACCGGTGTGGGTCGTAATGACGCCCGCTAATTCTTGAAATCGTCCCGTCCCTCCTCTTGGGGGCCCCTGGTTCCTCCCACCGGGGGCCCCTCTCTTTTGCAGCCTATGTTAGAGTAAGTTCAGACAGAAGCCTAACGCAGCAGACATGGAGGACCGATGGCGGAGCAGCGGAAACCGGTGGTGGCCGTGACCATGGGAGACCCATGTGGCATCGGGCCGGAGGTTATCGCAAAGGCACTCTCTTCACCTGATGTGTATGAGACCTGCCGTCCGCTGATAATCGGCAACGGCTGGTGCATGGAGCGGGCCTTGGAGTTGGTGGGATCGGGCCTGAAATTGCACCACACTACTGGCCTGCTCGAGCCCAACGGGGCTGCAGGCATGGTAGACCTGCTGGACCCAGGCAACCTGAACGCCGAGGACGTTACCGTGGGGCAGATCTCGCCCACATGCGGCAAGGCTGCCATGGAGTGGGTGGCCACAGCAGCACAGTTGGCTATGGATGGGCAGGTGGACGCCATCGCGACGGCCCCAGTGAACAAGGAGGCCGCCAGCTTGGGCGGCTACAGCGCCATCGGACATACTGAGCTCTTCCAGGAGGTGGCTGGCTCGCCGACCGTGGCAACCATGCTTATGTCAGGTAACCTGCGGGTAGTGCACCTTACCACTCACCGTTCCCTGCGACGGGCGCTTGATTACGTGACCAAAGACCGCATCTTCTCCTTCCTGCAACTCACTCACGATACCTTTGGGAGTTGGGGCATGCCCAACCCGCGCATCGGCGTGGCAGCCTTGAACCCCCATGGCAGCGACAACGGTCTGCTGGGCCACGAGGAAAACGAGGAGATCGGCCCAGCAGTGGAGGCGGCCAGGGATGCGGGTGTAGATGTCACGGGGCCGGTGCCCGCCGATAGCGTGTTCCATCAAGCCATCAGCGGCCGGTATGACGTAGTGCTGGCGATGTTCCATGACCAAGGACACATCCCGGTAAAGGTGCATGGATTCGAACGCAGCATCACCGCCAACCTAGGTCTGCCCTTCATACGTACCTCAGTGGACCACGGCACCGCTTTCGACATAGCTGGTCGGGGTGTGGCCGACCACCTGAGCATGATGGAGGCCATCAAGTTGGCGCAAACCTTCGCCCGTGGGCAGGGATTGGGCTGACGGCGCCGGTGATATAATTCACCAGCATTGCAGGCTAGTTGATGTCGCTTGGCTGAGAGGTGGGGCGTGAAGCTGTCCTTCATCGGTGGCGGTGCCATGGCCGAGGCTATAATACGCGGGGTCTTGGACAAGGGTATCGCTCCGGCTTCCAACATTTGCGTCGGTGAGGCCATCAGAGAGCGTTGCCAGTGGCTGCAACAGACGCACGGCGTGACAGCCACCACCAATAACCTTGAGGCTGCGCAATCGGGAGACTTGGTGGTGCTCGCCATCAAGCCTCAGAACCTGCCGGAGGTTATGGGCCAACTGACGGGACGACTTGAGTCTCATCAAGCTGTCTTGTCCATCATCGCTGGCGCCAAGATGTCGACGATCACCAAGGGGACAAAGCACTCGTCGGTGATACGTGTGATGCCCAACACGCCAGCTCAGATCGGCGAGGGCATCAGCATGTGGACCTGCTCCCCCAACGTCGACCGGCAGATGCGGGAGCAGGCGCAGGCAGTGCTGAGCACCATGGGCCCACACATCGAGGTGGACGACGAGAAGTACATGGACATGGCAACGGCTCTGAGCGCCAGCGGCCCAGCCTACGTGTTCACCTTCATAGAGGCCCTCATCGATGCCGGGGTACACCTCGGGCTTCCACGGGACATGGCCCGCTCGCTGGCTTTGCAAACAGTGCTGGGCAGCGCTTCGCTGATCAAGCAGACGGGCAAGCACCCTGCCGAACTGAGGGACATGGTGACCTCGCCGGGAGGGACGACGGCCGAGGCCTTGCTGGCTTTGGAGCAGGGAGGCTTCCGCGCTACGGTAGGCAATGCTGTCCTTGCTGCTTATCGAAAGTCGGTCGAACTCGGCAACAAAGAATGAGATGAGCCTTGGAGTTGCTAGTATCTATAATCAGGGCATTCATCATCATACTCGTCATAGCCATCTTCGCTAGGACGATTCTGTCGTGGTTCCCCACTGCCAACAGGCTTAACCCCTTAGTAGCTCTGATATATCAGTTGACCGAGCCCATCCTGCTCCCACTGCGAAAGATCATTCCCCGGATGGGTATGTTTGATTTCACACCAACGATTGCGCTGTTGATCTTGTTCCTGGTGCTGGCACTGTTGGGGTGAGCGTGATAACGCGGCCCAGACTCCACGCGAGCGGTTCTTGTTGACGCCCAGCACAAGTAGCCGATACAATCGCGGACAATCCATGGGCACAGGTGCGCTTATGAACCAGAAAGAGTTGCTAAAAGGCAATACGGAGACATTGCTCCTGTCCCTACTTACCCAAGAAGCAATGTACGGCTATCAGATCGTCAAAGAGATGGAGCGTCGCAGCAGCGGTTACTTCCAGTTCAAAGAGGGAACCCTCTATCCGGCATTGCACCGCCTAGAGGAGGCCCATTTGGTGGAAGGCCGCTGGGCAGAAGCCAATATGGGGACACCGCGGCGCTACTACCACATCACCGCAAAGGGAGAGCGTGTTCTGTCGGAGCGGAGCAGTGAGTGGCGGAAATTCGCCACGGCAGTTAACGCCATAATGATTCCCCAACCCAATTAGCAATCTTCCGACGAGGTAGCCTCCGTTGGATCAAGAGTTTCGTCCATATCTTCGCAGCCTCGCCAAAAGGCTGCGCTTGGATCCTGCAAGACAGCAAGACATCCTGCTTGAGCTCCAGGGTCATCTGGAGGATAAGGCTCGCGACCTACAGGGTGCGGGCGTATCCCGCAAGGAGGCCTTGCAACGCGCAATGCAGTATATGGGCACGCCAGCCCATGTCGCGAGCGGGATATATGCCATCCATAGCAAGGGGAGCTGGCGGGACATACTTCTGGCCACCGTGCCTCACCTACTACTGGCTGCCCTGTTTGCTCTGAACCTATGGACGCGATATGCGTTGCTGGTGGTGGTGCTTCTCGGAGTGGCCATGGTGGCAATACGATGCTGGCGCAAAGGCAAGCCGAAGTGGAGCTACTCGTGGCTGGGTTACTGCATGGCTGGCCCTGCACTTTCCTGGCTGCTGGCCACAATGGCCTTGGTGTACGGCGCCTGGACTTTTGTGACTACCGGAGGCCTGCCGCTTACGCCAGCGTTCTACCTTCTGATACTGGCGTACATACCGTTCTCTCTATGGGTGATGGCCCGCGTGGTGGTCCCTCTGGTGAAACAGGACTGGCTCATGGCATCCCTGAGCGCACTACCGTTCCCCTTCCTCACCACATGGCTGATCTTCTTCAACTCCCAAGGCACGCTCTGGGGGCAGGAAAAGTTGAGCCTGCGGGACACGGACGGGGACAGGGCTTTAGTGTTCTTGGCATTGGCCGTTACCACTGGCGCTTTCTACATGATAGGGAGCCGCCTACTAAAGATTGGGCTACTGACAGTGTCTTCAGCGCTCATGGTAGCCTTCACGGTAGTGTCGATACCGGTGAGCTTCGGTATTCTGGCAGCGATCCTCATAATCCTGGCATCCGTGGCGTTCCTGCTTAGCCCAGCGGTATTGGGTTCCAAGCTAGAGAACGAGGATGAGGCCATCATCGACCTCATGGAAGGCGGAGAGGCCCCGCCCCATTGGTCGACCAACGCCAGGTAGCAGTCGTCACCGATAGCAGCGCCTGCCTCCCGACCAACTTAGTCGAGCAGTGGCAGGTGATGGTTGTTCCTCACACTTTGATTGTAGATGGGGCCATACTGCGCGACGGCGTGGACATCGATCCAGTCGCGTTTTACCGAATATTGAGTCAGGGCCAGAAGAAGGTCACGACAGCCGCGCCCAACCCTAAAGCCTTTCAGGAAGCATTCGAGCGTGCTCACTTGGTCGCAGCCGATGTTCTGTGTATCGTGGTGGCTTCGCGATTCAGCGCGGCCTATGACGCGGCCCAAGTTGCGAGGACAAACACCTGTCGGGCAATTCCGGGCCTGAAGGTCCATGTATTGGACAGTCGCTGTGCTGCCGGAGCCGCCGCTCTACTGGTACTGGAGGCGGCTCGATCGGCGGCTTTGGGGAAGACCATTGAAGATATCGCCCAGAATGCCGAGAGGACCATTCCACACCTGCGTTTGCTAGCGACCCTGAGGGATCTGAACTACTTGCGCTCGAGTGGCCGTATCAGCTGGCTTGCGTCTTCGGCAGCCTCTGCGCTACGCATTAACCCAGTATTCGAATTGCACCAAGGTGTGCCCTACGTGCTGGCCAAGCCGCACAGCCGTCCTCGCGCCATAAGCCGTATGCTGGCCTATATGAGACAGGTAGCGGGAGACCACCCCCTGCAGGTAAACATCATGGAAGCAGACACCGCCGCGGAGGCGGACGCGTTGCGCCGGACAATTGAGACGCAGTTCAATTGCCGTGAGTTGCTGGTTAGCCAAATGACGCCGGTAATTGGGGCGCATACCGGGCCGGGGCTGTTGGGGGTGGCGTTCAGGGTGGCGAACGACACTGCATGCGAGGGAAAACTGGGCTGAGGGTATAATGGGCGCCACACGGTGGGGTTGCCTGGAATGGTTCGACCCACCGGCGTCGAGGGAATGACGGGGCAATAATCATGAGAAGCCTCGCCACTGAAATCATGGGCGTCACATTGAGCCAGCCCAAAGAGCCTTGAGGTGACTCCCTCCTACCCAGTGGTCTAGTGTTGAAGGAGGACGGCCGAATGCGCGTAACCGTAATTCATGGTGAAGTAACACAAGTCTCCACTCCTGCTCTCATCATCGACCTGTTTGAAGGTGTGACTCACCCCGAAGGGGCCACCGGCGCAGTCGACCAAGCCTTGGACAACGCCATTTCACAACTGATAGCCGAGGGAGAGACCAAGGGAAAGCGGGGCGAGATGACCTTGGTACACACCTTCGGTCGCATCGCGCCCTTTCGTGTACTAATGGCTGGCCTCGGCAAGGAGAGCAGCTTCAACGTAAACACCATACGGGAGGTGACGGCAGAGGCTTGTCGCTTCTTGCGACGACGGGGCATAACCTCAGCGGCCACAATAGCGCATGGGGCGGGCATCGGCGGGATAAGTCCCAAGGATTCCGCCCAAGCCATCGCGGAGGGAGCTTCTCTAGGTCTTTATCGATTCACGGAGTACCAGAGTCGCGATGACGACGCCCGTGACAACATGGACGAATTGTCCATTATCGAGATGGATGGTTCAAAGTTACATGAATTGGAAGAAGGTGCGCGCCAAGGCTCCTGGATGGCAGAGGGAGTCTCCCTTACACGGGACATGGTCAACTCTCCGCCCAATGTGATGACACCTAAGCGCATGGCAGAGATTGCGATGGAGATGGCCTCGGTCAAAGGCCTGGAATGCACCGTGCTGGACCGGCTCGATATGCAAGAACTTGGCATGGGCAGCTTCTTAGGAGTCGCTCAAGGCAGCGTTGAACCGCCCAAGCTCATCACCATGCAATATCGTGGTGACCCCGAACATCCCGACAACAACCTCGGCCTGCTGGGGAAGGGCATCACCTTCGATAGTGGGGGATTGTCCTTGAAGACGGCTACAGGCATGGAGGATATGAAACGGGATATGGCTGGCGGCGCCTCGGTAATGGGAGCCATGAATATCCTCGCCCACCAGCAGCCCAAAATCAACGTCACTGGCATCATCGGAGCCACCGAGAACATGCCGGGAGGTGGAGCGCAACGCCCCGGAGATATCGTGCGCACCATGGGAGGCAAGACCATCGAGATTCTGAATACCGATGCCGAAGGCCGTCTGGTGCTGGCCGACGTGATGTGTTACGCCAAGCACTTGGGGGTGACACGCATGGTGGACATAGCCACCCTTACCGGAGCAGTGGTGGTGGCGTTGGGCAACCGCATCACCGGGGTGATGGGCAACGACCAACCGCTGGTGGACCAATTGCTCTCTGCTGGCCAACACATGGGAGAGCCTTCGTGGCAGCTACCCTTGCACGACTACAAGGACATGATCCGCAGCAACGTGGCCGATATGAAGAACACGGGAGGCCGGGGCGCGGGCTCCATTACCGCCGCCTGTATCCTAGCCGAGTTTGCCGAGGGCGTGGCGTGGGCCCACATGGACGTGGCTGGCACCACCTATACCGACCGGGAGAAGGGCTACATGGTAAAGGGCGCCACGGGCGTCCCCGTGCGCACACTGGTAGAGTTGAGCAACTCGCTAGCGCGACAGGCATAGCCGACGTCTGACCTCGTCACGAAGCTGCAAAGGAAGAACCATGCCCCAAGGACATCTGGCCATTGAGCAACCCTTCGACCTTGCCCGCACCCTGACCATGGGGTTGGTGCTGCGGTGGCGCAAAGAAAACGGGGGCTGGTTCTCCGGGGTGGTGGAGGACACACTGGTGATGCTGCGACAAGCATCCGCGAATAGTGTGGAATTCAATGCAAGCGAACCGCGCGATCTGGAAGAGGAGCTCTTGCGCCGGTATCTTGGAATGGACAGGAATCCCACCCTTTTACGCGAGGCGCTCAGCCGTTGCGATCCTAGGATGGCTGATCTGATGGTCCAACATGAGGGGATGCACATCCTGCGCCCGGGACCGTGGGAATGCCTCATTACCTGCGTTTGCACACCTGGCCAAAGACCTCACAGGCTTACATCGGACATCGAGAGGCTGTGTGAACATTATGGACCGCGAGTATCCCTTGATGGCATCACTCGTTACTCCTTTCCGAAGGCCGAGCGCTTAGCCCAACTCACCATCACCGATTTGAGTCAAGTGGCACTACGTATGCCCCGCCGGGCCGAGTACGTGCACCGGCTTGCGGAGGCAGTGGCTAACGGGGACCTGCAACTGGAAGCGCTGAGAACCCTGCCCCATGCCGAGGCTAGGGAGCTGCTCCTGCAGTACGGAGGCGTCACTCCTGAGATCGCCGACTGCGTGCTGCTGTACTCGTTGGACAAATGTGGATATGGCATGCAGACTTAGCACAATCGCAAGGGCCATTTACACCCATACCACTCCCTGAGGCCCAATTTGGACCTGCCTGTCCGGCGGCCTTTCGACCTCGAGCTCACACTCACCATGGGCCAAGCTTTACGTTGGCGGGAGGGAGAGGAGGGCTGGTACGTTGGTGTGCTCAGAGGACATCTCATTAAGCTCCGCCAAACATACGACCGCGTGGAATTCCGCTGCAATGTCCCAGCAGACGACGCAAGACACCTGCTTGCGGATTACCTAAGGCTGGACGAGGACGTACTCCCCGTACACCAAGCGCTCTTGGAGCGCAGCCCAGATATGGCGGAGCTTGTAGAGCGGTATGGTGGGCTACGCATTCTGAGGCAGGAACCGTGGGAGTGCCTAATAACCTATGTCTGTTCTCCGCGGAATATGGTTAAGAACAACATCCGGGCAGTGGAGGTCCTAGCTGCTCATTACGGCGAGACGCTGTCGCTAGACGGTATCGAGCGAAGTGCATTTCCAACACCGGCGGCTCTGGAGGCGTCCGGAGTCGACGAATTGCGTGCGCTCTGGCTGGGCCTGCCCAGGCATGCGGAATACATTCACGATCTTGCTCAAGAAGTCACCGCAGGCTTCCTTAGCTTGGACGATCTGCGTGGCATGCCTTATGAAGAGGCCAAGAGGCACTTGATGACGTGCAAAGGCATCGGCAGCAAGGTGGCCGACTGCATCCTGCTATTCTCCTGCGACAAGAGAGAGGCCTTCCCAATTGATACGAACATACGGCGTGCTCTCCGAGCATTCTGCGCGCTGGAAGGGACGGACTCTCAATTGCTTGAACGTGCCCGGGACCGGTTCGGGAAGCAGGCAGGATACGCCAGTCAACTTCTGTTCCACGGCATCAGGACGATAGCCCCAAATGGTGGCCGGACCTTACGTTGACGTAGCTAGCCTGCTGGCCGTAAACTTGTGTTCCGGTAGCTCGTGGTGAGCGTAGCAAAGGGGTTAATGCGCCTGACTGTGGCTCAGGAGATCATGGGTTCGAATCCCATCGCTCACCCCAATAACTACCCTGACAGACGTTTCCGGGTTCCGGCGAATTCCGGAATAGCCGGATACAAGCGCTCGTAGCTCAGTGGATAGAGCACCTGGCTTCGGACCAGGGGGTCGCGGGTTCGAATCCTGCCGAGCGTGCCACTTCGCCCAACCTGCGACGCTTACTTGCCTTCTTTGATCCAGTCAGCCACGCGTTCACTAATCATGATGGTAGTGGCATTGGTGTTCACGCGGACTACGTTGGGCATCACCGAAGCGTCAACCACTCTCAGGTTATCTATTCCGCGGACGTGGCAGAATTGGTCGACCACCGCCATTGGGTCCGAGGCAGGACCCATTTTGCACGTGCCCGAGGAGTGATGCTCGGTGTTGACCGTGCGCAGAATCCAGGAATCCAAGGCATCCTCAGATGCGAGGTCGGCATCGGCTGGCACAAGCCTGTCGCCAAGGATTTGTTGCATCGCTGGTTGGTCGCATATCCGCATGGCTTGGCGCACCGCCCGGCGCATTCGCTCGCGGTCCCATGGATCGGTAAGGTAACGATAGTCGAGTCGGGGAGGGGCGCTGGGGTCAGCGGAAGCCAGGGTCAGCTCGCCAGCTGTGGAGGCGTTCTGCAGGGCGATGATGATAGAGAAGCAGTTCAGCCCAGCGGCGATAGGGAATCTGAACGCCAGGTTCTCGGGTTCCATTTGAATGGGAAATATCTGGATGTCGTTGCGGGTGTCCGAACCTTCCGCTGTGCAACGCAGTACCGTTTGAATTGAAGACTCAAAGCCCTCGGGCTGCTCCACTAATTGCTTGAACACCGTGTAGACGACCGGATGGTCCCGCAGGTTCTGCCCCACTCCGGGCAGGTCGTGCACAACGGGAATACCGAGAGAGCCAAGCTGCTGGACCGGCCCCACGCCTGAGAGCATCAGTAGTTGGGGTGAATTGATGGCTCCGCCACTTATCACAATCTGGCCGCCGTAGACGTTGAAAGTCTCGCCGCCGCTCGAAGCCTCGATGCCCATGGCCCGCTTGCCGTCGAACAGTATGCGGTGCGCCTGAACATTGGCCCGTATAGTCAGATTCAGGCGATGGCGAGCTTGGTCCAGATAAGCCAAGGCAGTGCTAACCCGGACGCCTGCGCGATTGTTGAGAGGAGTGGGAGCGATGCCTTGGGAGTCCGGGTGGTTCTGGTCGAGGAATTCAGGGTAGCCTTCAGCTAGGCAGGCCTCATAGAAGGCCTGAACACTAGGCAGCATATCCTCCCGCTTGTAGCGGCGCACCGGAATTGGGCCTTCGGAGCCGTGGAAATCACCACGGAAGTCCTGGTCGGTCTCCATCTTGCGGAAATGGGTGAGGGTGTTGGTGTATCCCCATTCGTCGTTGCCCAAGGATGCCCAGTGGTCGTAGTCCTCGGGAACCCCACGGAAGACCACTTGCCCGTTGACTGCACTGGAACCGCCGGTAACCCGTCCTCTCGGTATTGCGATAGGGCCTTCGTGTTCGGGAGTGGCAGTGGCCTCGTAGGCCCAGTCATGAGTGCCGTAGGCCGAGCGCAAGGCGCTGCGACCGAACTTCAGGTCATCGGGCAGGCGCTCAAAATCCGGGTAATCTGGCCCCGCTTCCAAGAGCAGGACGGAGCGATCAGCGTCCTCCGAAAGCCTTGCTGCCAACGCGCTGCCTGCGGAACCGGCACCCACGATAATCACGTCGTACGCCATTTTCCTACCTCCGTCCCCGGTGCCCATCTTATCCGTTTGCATTGCATCGGAGACCAACGACTCGCTCTGCAATATAGACGCCTTAGCCAACTTTGGGTAGTCTAGGGTGAAGTTATCCTCGCGTGCTTGTAATCGCTCCTGAAGATAGGGGATTGAATGGTCAAAGAAGTCTTGTTCTTCAACGAGATGGCCTATTCGGCCTACTCGCAAGAGTTTGCTGCCCAACTGGGCTATACGAGTCTCATGCTGCCCAACGAGCAATTCGATGCTGCCACAGCGTCGCGGTTGTATGGAATGTACCTTGACGAGTTCCAGTACGCATCCGAAGAGGGATTCGACGGGGTGGTGATCAACGAACACCACAACAACCCTCTCAATATGATGCCAGGCATCAACCTCATCGGGGCCATCCTAGCACGTAACACCAAGAAGGGCCGGATCGTGCTGCTGGGCAACATCCTGCCGATTCACGAGAACCCTCTGCGGGTGGCAGAAGAGGTTGCGATGATGGACACCATCTCCGGGGGACGAGTGGTGTGCGGATTCGTACGCGGAGTGGGCACAGAGAGCGTGGCGGTGAACATCAACCCCACTCATAACCGGGAGCGTTATTACGAGGCCCACGACCTCATCGTGAAGGCGTGGACGACGCCCGGACCGTTTCGCTGGGAAGGAAAGCACTTCCAATACCGGGTGGTGAACCCTTGGGTGCTGCCCATACAGAAGCCCCATCCTCCCATTTGGGTCCCAGGTATTACCAGCCCCGAGACGATCATATGGGCAGCTCAGCACGGCTACCCGTACATCGCCCAGAACACCTCAATGGAGGTCACACCCGATATCTGGGCACTGTACCAGAAGACGGCTGTCGAGTCGGGCTACAAGGCGACTAAAGACAATTTTGGCTACCTGCAGCGTATCTGTGTGGCGGATAGCGACGAGAGGGCCTACGAGGAGGGCAGAAATTTTTACTGGCAGTTGGGACGCACTTTCGGACGGGCGCCACGCGAATGGACGAGCCCTCCCGGGTACGCCTCCCAAGCGGCGGCCATCAGCCCGGCTGGGGCCACCGAAGCCCGATTGGCAAGCATCAGCTACGAAGAGGCCGAGGCTATGGACCAGATCATCACCGGCTCTCCTGAAACAGTGATACGGAAGCTGAAGAAGGTGGTTGATGTGGCCGACCCGGCTGAGCTCATACTGTGGGCGCGCGAAGGGCCCATGTCCCGCGAGGCAGGCATGCGCTCCATTGAGTTGCTGGCCAAAGAGGTGATTCCAGCCATCAAGGAGTATGTGCCTCAGATGAACTGCTGATAAGGTGACGCTGCGACATAGCGTTCCGCAGCGCTGGGAGGAAACCAAGAAGCCCTTGTCTGCATGACAAGGGCTTCTTGTTAGTGGCTTGCTGGCAGATGCCTAGGACTTGTTAAGTACCCTGCTGCTGCTACGACGCAGGGGGGCGCTTACCTGGTGCAGGTGTTGCAGTATCTCCTTCTGCGACTCCAGTATGCCTGTATGGTGGCAGGTGATGCCACGCTCGGCGCAGAAGGCCGTGACGAGCTTGTTGGCCTTGCGCAGCTTGTTGCGCGGCATGGTTGGGAAGAGATGGTGCTCAATCTGGTTGTTGAGACCTCCATAGACAAAGTCGGTCAACGGATTGGACCTGATATTGCGAGCTGTTAGCACCTGTTGTCGCAGGAAGTCCAGCTTGGTGTCCTTGGAGACCAACAGCATGCCCTTGTGATTAGGCGCAAAGACGTTGGCCATGTAGAAGCCCGTAGTAGCTTGGTGCACCAAGATGAACAGGACGGCATGCAACGGCTCAAGCAGGTAGAACACAGCTCCGAAGTAGAGAATCAGATGCAGGACTACGCAGGCTGACTCAGCGAACATGTATTTGACGTTTTTACCGCGCAGCAGGTACTGAAAGCCGTCCATCCTGAGACTCAGGGCCTCGAGCATCATCATCGGATACATGCAGAAGGCTTGGTAGCGCACCACCCACCGATAGATGCCCCGCTTGCTCTTGGCCACATCCTCGGTGAAGGCGATGAAGGGCAGGTCCACATCCCGGTCCCGGTCAAGGTCGTTGGGGTGGGCATGGTGGCGGTTGTGCTTGTCGATCCACCAGCTGCGGTCCAGCAGAATAAGCAGGTTAACGAAGAATAGGACGATTTCGTTTTTGCGCCCAGAACGGAACATCTGGCGGTGTCCCGCATCATGCCCAAGGAAGCCAATGTTGGTGAAGACGACTCCGAGGAATACGGCGTTCAGCAGGTGGACCCACAGCGCATCGGCGGTGACCAGCAACCAGATGCTGGCCCCCAGCATGGACGCGGTAGAGACGAACTTCCAAGCATAGTAGAGAGGCTGCTTGTCCAACAACCCCGCTCCAGAAACGAGCCGATACAACTCAGCGTAGTCGCTCTGGTCAACGCGCTGTGCCGACGACTCCCGCCGGGACGTCAACCCGTCGCTGGCGGGAGTCGCAGTAGGTAGAGTGGGGTTAAGGATAGTTGCTGCTTCCAACGTTTGCACACATACCAAGGGCAGTCGCTGCCTCATGGAGACAGGCAACCTTGACAGGATATACCCTGCATAACCTAAAGCCAAGTGGTGGCACCGCCAAGTTATGCCCGAACAATCCAATGAAGGGCCAGTTCATTTGGCATGAAGTTGCATGTTTTCCTCCCACGAAGAGTGGGCCTCTCCCCAAAATCCTTCCCGAGGAGAATGGCCTCTCGAAAAAGACACGCAGGGATGCCCTCTAGGAGTTAGCCCCCTGCGCATTCAATAATGGGAGCCGTAGAACGGCCGCTTGGGGTTTCTTAAGAGGGACCTCACACCCCCTCCATTATGAACACGTTAGCTTCTGCGAACTGTCCCCGGAGTTTACGGAGTTCTGTGAACGACTCTGTGTTCATCAGGGCCCTGACCTGGTCAATGTTGTCGAACTCGGCGACTGCAATGCGGGCAGGCGTAAAATCGCCCCCCATCGCCTCAAAGTCACCACCCCGAATGATGTACTTTCCGCCGTGAGACGCAACGGCCTCGACGAGGCGGTCGGCTAGACCCGCGAGGCCTTCCAAGTCGGTAACTTTAGTGTCGATTGTGATTATGTACGCAGACATTGGTTCCTACTCCTCTCATTCTCCCGGGGGCCTCATTCTCTCAGGGGCAGGAGGGAATTATATACCCATCGTGGCTGGCTAACGTCCGTGCCGGGAGACTGGAGGTGTGTTGGCCCTGCGGATGAAGCCGGCCAGCAACGCACGGAGATCGACTAACTCCGATGGCGGTGATAATTTCGTTCTTAGATTCCTCCCTCCGGTCGGGATGACATGTTGGATGGCTGGAGTGGCATGTGGGACGCGCAAGGGTGGGGGGTCAGTCGGAATCGGCGGGGACAGGATACGGGGTGGTGGTGGTGATCTTGGCGCGCTCGCCGCGGGCGACGCAGACGATTGCGCCGAAGATGAGGACGCATCCCATGACGAGGAAGGCCCGGCGGAGGCCTTCGAGGAAGGCACCGGACACTTCCGGGGAGACTGCGGAGAGGCTGGGCTCGACGCCCATGGAACCCATGGTTATGACAACCACGGCGGTGAAGAGGGCCACGCTGGTGACATTGGCGGTGTTTCGGATGAGTTGGGTGAGGGCGGAGACGACGCCGTAGCTACTGCGCTCGACGGCTCCGAGGATGGAGCTGTTGTTGGGAGTGTAGAAAACTCCCAAGCCCATGCTCTGCACGGTGAGGGCGACGATTACGAGCATGAGGGGGCTGAGGCCGAAGCTGGAACCACCGGGGTCCAGTCCCTCGGCCATCATGAACCATGCAAAGGCGCCCACAATGAGGCCGCCAGTGGTGAGCTTCTGCCAGCCAAAGCGGTCGGAGAGGCGGCCTGCAATGGGGCCCAAAGCGGCCATGCAGAGGGCAGATGGGACCATGAAGAGACCGATTTCCTTGGGGCTGTACCCCAGAACCTGCTGGAGATAGAAGGCTAGCAGGAATCGGGAGGAGGAGCTGGCGAGGAAGGCCATCCAACCGGCTATGGCACCCATTGCGATGAGCTTACGCCGGAAGAGGCGGAGCTCGAGGAGGGGAGAGGGTATCCGCAGTTCCCACCAGATAAAGGTCAGCAGGAAGATGACGGCCACCACTGCCCCGGCAGGAATCAGGGGTGATGTCCAGCCGATGCGGTCACCTTGTCCCAGCAGCAGAAGGAAAATCAGTAGGGTCGCACCGGAGAGGGCGGCTCCGAGCCAATCGAAGCGGCCGGAGGCGGGAGAGCCGGTGGCAGGAGCGCGTCGCTCTCCGGGGTTGTCGGGCAGCACAAGCCAGGAGACGGCGATGGTGACGATGCCGATGGGAACGTTGAGGAGGAAGACTGCCTGCCAGCCCCAGAGGTCGACGAGAAAGCCGCCGATGGCAGTGCCAGCGACCACCCCGGTGCCGATCACGCTGAGATGGGTACCCATGGCCTTGCCTCTCTCGGAGTCGGGGAAGGCGGATATGAGAGTGGCCATGGCGGTGCCCTGAATCATGGCGGAGCCTACACCGTGGAGGATCTTGGCGCCGATGAGCATGGTAAGGTCTACTGAGAAGCCGGCCAAGGCGGAGGAGGCAACGAAGATGACGAACCCGCCGACGTAGACGCGTTTGCGTCCAATCATGTCACCGAGGCGTCCCATGGGAAGGAGCAGGATGCTGATTACGAGGGCATGGCCGACGACGATCCACTGAACGGTGGGCAGATCGGAGTCGAAGTAGGTCTCGATGGCGGGGAGGGCGACGAGGACGCTGCCGTAGTCGATGACTGAGAGGAAGCTGCCGACGGCGATGGCACCAAAGACCCACCACTTACGGGTTGAAGTTTGTTGCAGGGGTGTTGTCACGCAGTGTCAGTAGGCCTACTAGGAAGGGATGCCGTCATTATACATCCGCCCCTGTGAGGCAGACGTTTATCGAGTGACATTGCAACCAGAAAACAATGATAATCCGACAGTATCTTAACGAATCCAGTTGACAGTTGACATATATCTGTATGCTGTATAGCATTCCACAATCATCAATGGTGGCAAAGCCAGTGTGCGGCTCTCCGGCGTGTGCCATATGGGGAGGAAGCAGACTGGCGAGGGAACCAATGGGGAGGCTGAGCAAAAGGGTTTCAGGTGGTAAGGACATAGATCAGGAGGTCTGCAATGTCATGTTTGCAACACCCCAGGTCGGTTGTCACAGCCTGTGTTCTGATCCTTCTAATCTTCATCATTGCTTGTGGCGAGGAGGTGACAGAGGCGCCTCCTCCTGAGCCGACAGCGGCTCCTACACAAGTTGCTCCCACCGCTGCCCCGACAGCGGCTCCTACGCGGGAAGCTGCCACTGCTACCGCCACCCAGGCGGCTCCCGCCACCGCAACCCCACAAGCCGCTCCAACGGCTGCTCCCACGTCTACTCCAGCCCCGATAATGGTGCCGACAGGAACGCTGGACGTGGCATTCCCCGACACGGGTACCCCTATCTATTCACTGCGGCAACAGGCCTTCCTGAATCAGAGAGCGGACCTCCATACTACCCACGAGACCGGCTTTGCCACTACCGCCGATGGCCAAGTTATACCCCGCTTAGTGCGGGACTGGACCGTCGACGCCTCCGGCTTGATCTACACCATGTACCTTCAGGAGGGGGCCGAGTGGCATACTAACTTTGGCGAGTGGGGGACTTTTGACGCCGACGACTTCCTCTTCTCCGTGGGGGAGGTGGCGGCAGAGGGAGCACCCCATCCCGTCTCCTCTCACACCCGCCGTATCTTCCTGTGCAAAGAGTGCGCACTGACGAAAATAGACGACTTCACCGTACAGTTGGTGCGCCCCACTCCGACTTTCGAGATTACGTGGCACAGCCGGGCCCCTGAATCAGGGGCCATCTCCTTCCACAGCGAGGACCACTTCAACACTGTGGGAGAGGACGCATCCATTCTGCAGGCTGTAGGAACCGGCTCTTGGGAGATGGTGGAGTTCAAGAGCGGGGATTTCCGAAGGATGAAGGCCGTCCGCGACCACTGGCGCCACACGCCCGAGTTTGATGAGATGGTCTGGTGGACCGTGTTCGAGGACTCCACACGCCTAGCCAACTTCCTGACAGGCCAACTGGATACCGCCCAGTTCACCTTGGATACCATACAGGACATCCGTGGGGAGAATCGCGACGACATCAAGTACATGAGTTTCCCCGGCGGCGTAATGAATAACGCCGACCTTCTAGGTATGCACCACTTCCCCGAGCATCCAGCCCACCATCCCACGCCCGATGGCAAGCCAGCAAGGGTTCCCTTGGCCGAAAACCACTTCGACTGCGGGCTGCCTTGGGTGTCCTGCGACCGGGACATCACCTCAGAGGAGTGGGCCACGGCACGGGATGTGCGGTTGGCATTAGCCCTCGCCATTGACCGTCAGAAGCTGGTGAATGCTGTGGCCTTCGGTGAAGGGCGGCCCTTCCACATCATGTACTGGGATTCCTTCGACTCCCGGGTCGAGCAGTTTGGCCTCGACGATCTCAAGTTCGACTACGATCCCGAACGCGCCAAGGAGCTTCTGGCTCAGGCAGGCTACCCCGACGGCTTCGAGATAACGGTCACCCTCACCGGAAGCACAGGAGAGCCGGTAGCTCAAGCAGTGTCCACCATGTGGGAGAACATCGGGATCACTACCGTCCAAGCCCGGATGCCCTATTCGGCATTCCGGCCCAGCTTGGTAAGCCGTGAGGCCAAGGGGATGTGGGTACACTCCACCGGCCCTCCCAGCATTGAACCCCTGAAGCGGTACACCATACTGCAGAACGCTGCCAACTCCATCAACTTCGGCTGGGAGCACCCCGACTGGCAGGCGCTGCTGGATGAAATGACGGAACTCGTCGACGAAGAAGAACGGTGGGCCAAGCAGGCCGAGGGAGCCCGCTGGATAGTTGACCAAGTGATGGTCATCCCGCTGTTCGGGCAGAACATGGTATGGCCCGTGGGCCCGGAGATTGATGTCTGGGAGCCCATGGGCGGACGCAAGGACTGGCTGAGCAACTGGGACTACGTGCCACATCGTCAGTAAGCGGTACCAGCAGCGGGCGGTAGCGGGGGACTAGAGCAGGGGGAGTTGGCGGGCTTCGGGGAAGTTGGAAACGCCGACACCTAGGAGACGGAAGCTGCGGCCGGGCTGGATTTCGTGACGTAGGAGCTCGAGGGCTCCTGTGGTGAGGTCGTCGTACTCGCCTATGGGCACGATGGAAGTCGAGCTACGGGTGAGGGTGGTGAAGTCCGCTAGGCGCAGTTTGAGGGTGACAGTCCTGCCGCTGAGGTCGGAGCGTTGCAGACGGGAGGCCACCCGTTGACAGAGGAGGCGCAACTCGTCGGTTAGGGCTTCCGGATCGTTGAGGTCAGTGGAGAAAGTGTTCTCGGCGCTGACGGACTTGGCGACGCGCTCGACTTCCACGGGGCGGGTGTCGCGGCCTTGGGCGAGGAGGCGTAGTTCGGGGCCGCGCTTGCCGAAGAGGGCGTGAAGGATGGATGGGTCGCTTTTGGCTAGATCGCCGATGGTGTTGACGCTACGTTCGGTGAGACGCTCCTCGGCCTTGGGACCGATGCCGGGGAGGCGGCGCACGGGCATAGGAGCGAGGAAGTCGCGTTCGGTGCCGGGCGGGACAACCACAAGGCCATCGGGTTTGTCGTAGTCGGAGGCGATCTTGGCCACGGACTTGGAGGTGGCTACGCCTACGGAGACGGCAAGGGAGAGTTGCTGGCGGACCTGGGCTTTGATGCTGACGGCTATTTCCTTGGGGTCCTGGTCGGTAGCGGCTTCGGAGACGTCTAGGTAGGCTTCGTCGAGAGACAGGGGCTGCACCAAGTGGGTGGCGCCAGTGAATATTTCCATGACCTCGCCGGAGACGCGGCGGTAGAGGTCGAAGCGCGGGTGTACGATGACGGCGTTGGGACAGCGGCTGACGGCAGTGCGCATGGGCATGGCTGAGTGGATGCCGAAGCGGCGGGCTTCGTAGGAGCAGGCGGCGACCACACCGCGGCCCTCGGGGCGTCCTCCGACGAGGACGGGTTTGCCCTGCAGGGAGGGGTCCTCGCGCTGCTCCACGGCGGCGTAGAAGGCATCCATGTCGGCGTGAAGGATGCAGCGTGTCCACTCGATTGGAGCCGGGTTACTCATGAGTTACATTTTACTGCGAGTCCGCTATTGCCAGCGTTCTACTGCCAATCTTTGGAGCGTGGGGCTGCAATTTGCTGGCCGATCGGGCGGGCATGGGTGAGGACGATGTTCAGGGTGCCCTCGCGGCGGGATGCGGTGCCCTTGGCTAGGATGAGGGGCTCTTTGAGGACGCGTCGCAGCTTGCCGTAGACCTTGGGCCAGACCACACAGGGTATGTGGCCATGCTCGTCCTCGAGAGTAAGGAAGACTGCCTTGGCCAAGGGGCGCTGGCGACGGACGATGAGGCCGGCTACGGTCGCTTCCTGGCCGTCCTCCAAGCCTTCTACGTCGAGGCTGGCGATGGTCTCTTCGGGGAGGCAGGAGCGCAGGTAGGCCATGACGTGGCTCTCGGGGTGAAGGCCCAAGGAGCGGTACTCGCCCTGCATCTGCTCCCATGAAGTGAGGGAATCGAGGACGGCTTGGTCCTGGTCTACGGACATGGGCAGGGCCAGTTGCTTGCCCACAGGGCGGTAGCGCAGACCCACTTCCCAGCGAAGGGCACGACGATCGGGGTTGAAGCAGTCCAAGGCACCGCCATCGACCAGAGACTCAATCTGCTCGCGCAGCACGCCTGATCGTTGCATGAAGTCATCCAACGAGGTGAAGGGGCCGCCACGCTCTCGCGCTTCTGCCACTGCCTTGGTGCCCACCTCGCCCAAGCCAGCCACGTAGCTGAGGCCCAAGCGCATGGCCTCGCGCCCGTCCCTGCCTCCTTGGTTCTCGATGATGCAGCGGGTGTCGCTGCGGTTCACGTCGGGGAGGAGGATTGGCACGCCGTGACGTCGGGCGTCCTCCTTGAGGGTTTCTGGGGAATAGAAGCCCATGGGTTGCTGGTTGAAGAGACCGGTGTAGAACTCGAGAGGGTAGTAGTGCTTGAGCCATGCTCCCTGATAAGCGGTGACACCAAAGGCGAAGGCGTGGCTTTCGGGGAACATGTAGTGACCGTTGAACTTCTCGAAGATGCGGGCTGCCGTGGTCTCGTCCACATTATTAGAGGCGGCCCCCTCGCGGAACTTGTCCCAGTAGGCTTGTATCAGAGGAGCGTTGTGACGCCGGGTGAAGGTGCGACGCAGCTGGTCGGCCTCGGCGGCGCTGAAGCTGGCGACGTCGATGGCAAGCTGGTTCACTTGGTCTTGGAAGAGGATGACGCCGTAGGTGCGCTCCAAGGCGCGTTTTTCCAGCGGGTGGTGGAAGGTGACGGGCTCACGCCCGGTGCGACGTCGGATGTACTGGGAGACGCCGTCGTTGACTCCCACGCCGGGGCGGACTGCGCCTACTTCGTGGGCCATGTCGGTGAGGTTGCGGGGGCGAATGCGGGGGATGGTCTGCATCTGGGCTGCGGACTCCACTTGGAAGATGCCGATGGTGTCGGCGCGGTGCAGCATGTCGTAGACCGTTTGGTCGTCGAAGTCGATGCGGGAGAGATCGGGTGCTTTGCCGGTGCGCTGCTCGATGAGGAGGAGGGCATCCTGCATCTGGGAGAGAGCGCCCAAGGCTAGAAAGTCGATTTTGACGAACCCGGCATCGTCAATGGAGTCCTTGTCCCAGTGGCATACATAGCGACCATCGATAGCCCCTTTCTGGACGGGGACCTGGTTGATGAGGGGCGTGGAGGAGATGATCATGCCTCCGGGGTGCTGCGCGAGATATTTGGGGAAGCCGTCCAACTGGGCTGACAGGTCCACGAGGTGACGCCATACGGGAGCGTTCACTTGGTCGCGGAACTCGGGCATGGCAGCCATGTCCTCACCCAGATGCTTGGCACCGCGATGCTCGGCCCGCTTGGCGAGGCGGTCGATGCGGTCAGTGGGGAGGCCAAGGGCTTTGCCCAAGTCGCGTACCGAGCCCTTGAGCTTGTAGGTGTCCAGCATGCCGCTGAGGGCTGCATGGTCCCAGCCGTATTTCTCGTGCACGCGCAGGATGAGTTGCTCGCGAATGTTGCGGGGGAAGTCGAGGTCGATGTCGGGGACGCCGGGGAGGGCGTCTTCGGGCAGGAAGCGCTCCAGGGAAAGGTTGTATTCGAGGGGGTCGATGTGGGAGAGGCCGATGAGATAGCCGACCAGCATGGAGACGCTGGAGCCACGGCCACGGCCGGGAGGGGCTTCCTCGACGGGCACTTCGGGGTCCACAAGCCCCAACTCCACCTGCACCTCGCGGGCCATGGCGATGATTTCGTGGTACAGCAGGAAGAAACCAGCAAGCTGGTGCTTGCCGATGAGGCGAAACTCCTCCTCCAGCCGGCGCTCCACTTTGAGGGTAATGGAGCCATAGCGGCGGACGGCTGCTTGGCGGCATAGAGCCTCCAAGTAGCTGTCTGGGGTGTGGCCGTCGGGCACGGGGTAATCGGGGAAGCGGTAGTCGAGGTCACGGGTGAGGTCGAAGTTGCAACGCTCTGAGATGCTGAGGGTGGTGGTGATGGCTTGGGGGCAACCGTGAAAGAGGGCGCTCATCTCGGAGGCGGACTTGAGGTAGAACTGGTTGTTGGGACGGCGCTGGCGGTGGGTGTCCTCCAGGGACTTGCACTCCTTAATGGCAACCAGGCAATCCTGAAGGCGGTGGCGTTCCGGGACATGGTAATGGATGTTGTTGGTGGCGACCACTCCTACGCCCAGTTCGCTGGCTAGGGACAGCAGGCGGCGGTTGCGGGTGGTGTCGCCGTATACCAGGTTCTGCTGAAGTTCGAGGAAGTAGTTGTGGGGTCCGAACCAGTCGATGTGGCGGCGGGCTACATCGGCGGCTTCATCCAGTCTGTCTTCGGATACGAGTTTGGAGACTTCTCCTTGGCGGCAGCCTGAGAGGGCGATGAGTCCTTGGGCATGCTCGGGCAGCATGCGGGGGTCGAGTTGGGGATGGCGTCGCTGACCGAAGACATGGGAGGAGGAGATGAGGCGGCAGAGGTTGGCGTAGCCTTGGCGCGTCTCCGCCAGCAGGGTCAGGTGATGCTCATCACCGGGAGCAGCCCCCCTGCCCATGAGGGTGACCTCGGCCCCGATGATGGGCTGGATATCCAAGGAGCGGGCGGTACGGGCGAACTCCATGGCACCGCACAGGTTGTCGTGGTCGGTAAGGGCCAAGGCAGGATATCCCAACTGCACTGCACGGGCCAGCAACTCGTGGGAGAAGGATGCCCCTTCCTGGAAGGAGAAGTTGCTGTGGCAGTGCAACTCTACGTAGGCCGGCCCATTTTCTCTATTCATAGGGCTGCTCACAGCCCCTCTGTTCATACCACTCGCCATCAGTCAAATCTTGGAACACGATGGTTACAGCCCTCTCGTTCAGGATGATTTCGTAGTAGACGCGGTGGATGGGAGGCTCGCGCCACCACTCGTCGTCGATGCGCCAGATGTCCCGCACAGCCTCCACCGGATGCAAGCGTCCCCGCAGTGTCACGCGACGGGGCTGGCCTTGAAGGCTGGATTCCACCTGAATGGGCTGGGGCAGGTTCAGGAATCGCAGGGGGCGAAGGCCATCCGACGTTCCGGTATTCGTGACCATGGCTCCACCTCTCGCAAACGGTAAATGGGTTTGTGTCCTTCCAGTGCTTCCAGTTGGGCTAGGGCCTCCCGCAGCCTCTCGCGCTGGCGTACCTCAGGAAAGAGACTGCCCTGACGACCAGGCTCGCTGGTCAAGCCGGACAGGGTAAGATTCATCGCCTCTAGGGGCCCAGGAAGGACGACCCCTGAGAGGGCCCGCTTGACCGGCCCCGAAGCATGCGAGGCATCGCTGGCTGGGGGCCAGAAGGCCACGCGCCTGCGCCACAGGCCGCCGTCGTGCACCGCACCCTCAAAGAGAGCGATGCGCACAGCCCGGCCATGGACTGCCTCGTGGCGAAAGGCACTGTTCAACAACCTATCCGCGCCCAGCAGTACAGTGGCCAGCACCGTGGTCGGTGCATCGAATGTGAAGGAACTGGACACGACCTGCTCCTGCACACGACGCGCCAAGGGACGCCGGTCCACTCCCGTAGCCAGCTCCCAAGACAGCTTGCCTTGGGGACCAAACTCCGCCTGCATCGGGCCCAAGCCCACGGCAGCCAACTGTCCCAAGGTATGCAGTCCGAAGCCCATCAGGCGCTCTTTGATCCGCCACTCCACCGGCAGCAGTTCGACTCCGGCATCACACAGGAAGGCAGCCGCATTAGCTTCGGCGCAGTTGGCACTGCCACGGCCTGCCCGACCGGCGGCAATGAAGGCAGTGAAGCGGTTGGGGCCCAGTCCCACCTGCACTTGGAGCCATGGCGGGGCCGCGTTGAGGAGCAGGACTGCTACCTTGGCTCGGCCGCCATAGAGATGATCCAAGCCCTTGATATCCATGCAGGCTTGGCCCAAGGCCGTGTCCTCCAAGGCAATGCAGCGTTCTTCCAGAGAGTCCAGAACGTCGGACCAAGCTTGGCGGTAAGACTCCATGTCGGCCTCGACCACCACGGCCCCTTTGCAGCGGCCCATGGCTTCCTCCAAGGGCATGCCGGGCTGTACCCCCCCTGCCAAGGGGCTGGCATCCAGCACGGTACGCTGGCGGGTGGCGAGCACCACAGAACGTCCGGTTAGCTCAGGGCGACGGCGCAGCTCGACCTGAATGGCAAAATGGGGCGCCAAAAGACAGGCAATATCCATAAGCCAAACCCCTCCCACGGTTGGAGGGGTAACTTACAGCGGCATCAAGGGGGTGGGCAATGGGAAAATGTCAGGGGTGCAGTTTAAGAAAAAAGCTAGGTGATTTCTTGGTTAGTTTTGAAATTCGAGGACAGTCATCGGTCAACTACGAAGCTGTCCGCTTGGCTGTAAAGCAAGAGAAGAGCAAATAATCGAGTCCGAATTGACCCTACACGCTGAAGAGGTCGCTTATGACACAAGCAAAGCCGGGGAGCACCTCTACGCCGTCGAGGGTATCATTATCGGTGAGGGTCGATACGCTGTATTCCGGCCGATGGACGTCAACTGTACGAGTGTCGGGGTGGACCACCCAGACCAGGCGCACCCCGTAGCTCAGCCACATGCGGGCCTTATCGTGGACTTCTCGCATGCTGTCGCTGGGGGAATGCACTTCCACCACCAGATCGGGGACCGTCTCGGAGTAGCCTGTGATCCTGATGCCCGGAGGGATCTTCTCTGCGGAGAAGAAGGCTATGTCCGGCTCCCGCACTGTGTCGGGGTCATGCTCCAGCCAGACGCCTGAGTCTGAGGCCACCAGCCTGCCTAGATTCCCTGCCTCAATAAAATTCCCCAACCGGATTGTGAGCTTGACTACGATTTCGCCATGTTCCTGTCCCACCGACATAGTCTTGCAGAGCACCCCTCGGATCAGCTCGCCACGGACTCCCTGGCTGTACAGGCACAGCAGATCGTCGGCGGTCAATAGCTGTTGCTTTGTGGTTGTCATGCCTAGCCCTTCTCAATGAGACCCTATGTTACGCCACGTACTATCAAACCTGCCAGTGCTCCGGCAGGACCGGCTCGGAGAAGCCGGTGTGGCGTGCGATCCACTGTTCGGTGTCGAGGCCATCCTTATAGGCCGAGTGCTGGGAACCTCGCACTTCTCCCTGACTGAGGAGCTCGCCCAAGGGAGCCAGGATGTCGCCGGTCATGGCACCAGCTAGGCCAGCTTCAGCCACCAGGGTGGGCACGCTCACTTGAGGGGCGAACCAACGCAGGTCGAAGCGGTTGAGGGTATCGTGGACAGCGTCTTTCTTCTCGGGGTGGAGGCGGAGGTAGTCGTTGATCTCCTCCAAGGGATAGAACTCCGTGGTCGGGGCCAACTCGGCACTGCGGTAGAAGAGAGATGGGTTACAGACGACATGGGTGACGTGAGGGGTGAGGGCGGCTGCGATCATGGTCAGGTCGTTGCCTATGGCCACCACGCGGCTGGGGTCTACTTCAGGACGACTGACCAGGTATTCCAGACCACGGCAGCAGTCAGCAACGATGCCACGGAACACATAGGATTGGGAGTCGTCGATGCCCTCAGTGTACCAGCCGGGGATGTCGGCGGTATAGGGCTGGTTGGCCATTCGTGAGCCTCGCACTCCGACCGAGAGGGTGACGTAGCGACCTCTCAGACCGTTGGGCGCTCCTTGGGGGATGGGTTCGACCACCGTGGCATAGCGGGGCAGATAGCACCGGGCGGGGAAGGGCCCTTGGCCGTGGGGGATGCTGAGGTAGGCGAATATGCGATATGGGCCGACGGACGTAAGATGCAGGGTATAGCAGTCGGCGTAGTCGGTGGAGCGAATAGGCAGGGGCTCCACCTCGGGTGCAGGCGGAATGGATGCCAACTCGTGCAGCAGGTCCTGCCAGTAGCTTTGGAAGTCTGTGGGCGGTGCTTGGTTCTGGCTGGTCAAATGTCCTCTCCTAGGGGAAGAGGGGACTACGCAGCGGTCCCGTCTCCCTTGAGGTGCTTCTCGAAGAAGCTGTTTATCACGCCGGCGTGGACATGCTGGTTGGCGTCGTGACCGTGACCATCGTAGGCATAGAGACGCTTGTCCTGGGATACGATGCGGTTGAACAAGGCATAGCCCGTCTCCGGCGGGCAGACGTTGTCCTGCAGCCCGACGCTCACGATGATGGGGCAGGTTATCTTGTCGGCGAAATTGATGCAGTCGAAGTAGGCTAGAGTCTCCTCCACTGCATCCGCGTGCTCGGGGTGGACGCGCAGGTAGTCGGTGATTTCCTGGTAGGGATAAGTGTGGGTCAGCTCGATGGAGTCCATGAAGCCACAGAGGTAGGGGGCGCCGGAAGAGGCTGCGGCGATTTCGGGGCGCATGGCGGCGGTGAGCACTGACAGCCCTCCACCTTGGCTGTGCCCGTCCACGCCTATGCGCTTCGAGTCCACCTCGTCGCGTCCCATCAGGAAGTCGACGATGCGCCAGACATCCACGTAGAAGCCACGGTAGGAATAGGTGTTGCGGTCCATGATGTTGTGGGTGAGCAGGTTGGGATATCCGGGGTTGAACTGACTGCGACTGCCCACCTTCCCGCGGGGGCAGGCGGAGAAGGCAGCATAGCCACGTTTGGCCACTGCTTTGGGTATTCGCGGGTCCATCAGGTAGCCGGGCACCTGGATGATGGCTGGCAAGGGGGCTGACCTCTCCCGTGGCAGGCAGTACCATCCGAATATGCGCACATGATCCAAGCTAGTGTAGTGAACGCTATAGACCTCAACTTCGTCCGTCGAGCGTAAGGGATCCAATTCCACCATTGGGTCCAAGGGGATGACGGAAGCTTGGGCCAGCACCCCCTCCCAGAACTGGTCAAAGTCCGCAGGCTTGGTAACCGTGGTCTGGAATTGATCAGCGGGTGTTCGAGCCATCATTACGTCCTAAACTGCTGCGGGGAGTAGCAATCACGTAAACGTGGGCGATCTAGAACGCCAGCCGCTATTTGCTCAGCCATTGGCCTATGTCGTCGCGATTGCGCTCCAGCCAGCGGATATTCAGATCTATACGCTCCAAGGACTGCTGTATGGTGCGGCTGGCTGCCGGTGTGGGGTTATCCTGGAAGAACCTGTCCACGTCCTCACGGGCCTCGGCAGTGACGAAGCCCCCCGTGAGCCCGACCAGACGCATGATGGCGAAACCACCGGAACCGTAGCGCCGGTCGAACTCCGCCCAGTTGCCCTTCACGAAGTCCCAAGCCATCCGGGTGCCATTGTGTCGGTTACCGGCCACGCCCAAGACCATGGCAACCGTGTCTTGGATCCGCACGTCGGGTGAGAGGGACAGGTCCAGTGTACGCTGCAGCAGGTCAGGCTCTGAGAAACGGGTGAGGGATTGAAGGAGGCGTACCTTCTCCTCCTGCAGAGGAGTCTCTTGAGACAGGCGGTGCATTGAGTCGAAGGTGTTGGCGTCGCCAGCTTGTGCGGCGAGGGCGTAGACAGCGCCCCTGAGGTCGGGAGAAAGGGAGGAGGGGTCCTCGAGGTAGCGCGCGAACCGCCGCCGGCCCTCGGAGATAGTGTCTTCGTCTCCCGCGGCACCGAAGGCGCCCAGTGCGGTGGCACGCAATAGGACCTGCAGGTGTCCTTCGCCAGCCTCGGGTTCCCAGCCGACTTTGGCTGCGATGGGTTGCAGCAAGTGGCGTCCCATGCCGTGGTACTGAGGCAGAAAGGGCTGATGGGCGATGAGCATCTCGACTTGGCGCAGGTTGCCGATGAGGTCGGCCCAGACGCTGTAGTCCTCCTCGTTGCGGTAGGCTTGGGCCAGTTGGAGGAACTGGGTGGCGGGTATGAGGCCGGAGCGGGCTAGGGCGTAGGCATCGCCTTGGAGGCCCAAGCGGTCGGTGGCAGCGAGTTCGCCTGATTCGATGGCGGGGATGAAGCGCTGCCATTCATCATCCTCGTACTGCACGCGATAGAAGCCGGTGTGGCCGGGGTTGACCTTGATCCAGCGGGATTCGGCGTTGGCGGTGACAGGCTGGGCCATGGGGAGGGCGCGCTCGCGGTCGCCCATGACCACCGGAGAGGCAGGTCCCGCTCCGGGGGAGGCCACGCCCACGGGTATCTCCCAAAGAGCTTCGTCTTCACGAAGGCCAGTGTATAAAAACCGCTGCTGCCTCAAGCGCACCTGGGACTGGTCGCCTCGTTGCACCTCGGCACGGAGGACCGGATAGCCGGGCTGCTGTATCCAGCTGTCCATCATGCGGATGACAGGTTGCTGGGACTCGTCCTCCATGGCCTGCCAGAGATCGGCGCCACGAGCGTTGCCGTAGCGATGGGCATCGAGGTACCTGTAGAGGCCGGCTTGGAACTGGTCGGGGCCGATGAACTGCTCCAACATACGCAGGACCGAGGCCCCCTTGCTATAGCTGATGGCGTCGAATAGCTGGCCGATCTGGGCTGGGTCGTTGACTTCCTGCTCGATGGGGTGGGTGTTCTCGAGGCCGTCGAGGGAGAGGCCGGAGTTGAGGTCGTCGACGATGAACTGGGTCCACATGCTCCATTCAGGGAAGAGGTGGTCCACTGCCTTAGTGCCCATCCACGATGCAAAGCTCTCGTTGAGCCACAGGTCGTTCCACCATTCCATGGTCACGAGATCGCCGAACCACATGTGGGCCATCTCGTGGGCCACCACCTCGGCGATGCGCTGGCGGGTGGCGGGCGAAGAGTTAGCGGGGTCGTACAAGAGGGCCGTCTCGCGGTAGGTGACAGCACCCCAGTTTTCCATGGCCCCGGCGGCGAAGTCGGGTATGGCAAGGTGGTCGAGCTTTTCCAGGGGGTATGGGATCCCGAAGTAGTCGTTGTAGTAGTCGAGAAGGCGGATAGCGGTGTCGAGGGCGAATCGTCCCTGCTCAACCTTGCCTGGGGTGGTGAGCACGCGGATCAGGGTACCTTCCCGACTGCGTCCCTCGATGGATTCGAGTTCGCCAACGATGAAGGCGAGCAGGTAGGTGGACATGGGTGGAGTTTCGCCGAACTGGACCCGTTTCCACCCATCTCCCTCCGGGGTCTCGCTCACTATGGGGGTATTGGAGACGGTGCTCAACTCGGATGGGACGATGAGGATACACTCGAAGGTGGCCTTGACCGCGGGCTCATCCCAGCAGGGAAAGGCGCGACGGGCGTCCGTGGCCTCGAACTGGGTGGTGGCCATAAGCTTGGGCTCGCCGTCGGGGCTCTGGTAGGTCGCACGGTAGAAGCCGAAGAGTTGCTCGTTCAGTATTCCGGTGAACCGGAGGGAGAGGGTGGCTTGGCCCGCAGGCAGCGCGTGGTGGAAGCTAAAACTGACGCTTTCAGCGTCCTTGTCGTACTCAATGTTGCTGGCGGAAGCTGTCACACCTTCTGACGTTACCGTGGCCGACTGCACGTCGATGTCCAACGCGTTCATGGTGATGCGAGAGGTTGGGGCGGAGACGTCCAACTCCACCTCTTCCGCGCCACGAAAGGTGAAGGTCTCCAAGTCGGGCTGGAGGGTCAGGCGGTATTTGCGGGGCAGGACTTCTTGGGCTAGGGACACGAAGGCAGTGGTCATGTATCGATACTCCAGAGGGAGGATGTTAGGGCTGCTGGACACCGAACCATTGGGCGAACTGTCGCGCTGCGTCAGCGTCTCCCTCGTACTTAAGACTGCCGTCGGCGAGGGCGGCTGTCGTGTTGGCTCTGCCGTAGAGCACGAGAGCGAGGGTCTCGGCGGAGCACCGGAAGGTCACATCGGGGGAGGCTTGCCCGGGCAATTCGCCGTGACAGTCGTCGCCCTCCACCACGATGTCGGTGTATTCCAAGTCGGGGCTGCCTATGTCGAAACGGAAGCGCAGAGGCCGTTCCAGCTTGGCACCAAAGCGGAAGCCCCATCTGAGGGCGACCTGAGGCCCCAAGTCCAAGAAGGTGGGCAGGGTATCGTCTGAGAGGCGGGCTTCAGGTTCCAAGGCCGACCGGATGTCGTGGCTGTGCATGGCCAACTCGCTGATACGCAGGTCGATGAAGCGGCGGACGGGGAAGAAGGAGGCTGGGTGGTAGCAGGTGGTTTCCCAGTGGTCGCCGGAGAGTTCGGAGAAAAGCTGGTTGAGGCGGGCGTTGCGCTCGCGGAATTGGGGGAGCACGTCGTTGCCCAAGGACTCCCGCAGTGCTATCGAGCCCCGGGCGATGCCCTCGTTGCTCTGCACCGGGTCGCCCCTGCCTGGCTCCGGCCTTCCGGCTGAAGGTGAAGAGTCGCCCTGCAGTCCGCGGGTCACTGAATCGTGATAGAAGTCGGCGCCACCCGCTAAGTGAGCTACCACGTCGCGCACTTCCCAACGGTCGCAGGAACTGTCACGGCTCCAAGCATCTGACGGCAGACGGGCGAGGTATTGGGCCAGCCGTTCGCCTTCGGCTTGTAGTACTTCGAGCCGACGCTCTACCGATTCCATGTTTCATCCCCCCAAAGGAAGAGGCTGGACTATCCGCTCTCGGGCACAATCGGTCTAGAAACACTACTGAAGAAGCAGAGGGGTCCCGCTAGCCCCCGCCTATGGCCGGGAGAAAGTGTATCTCGCTGTTTTCGTGCACTTTCTCTAAGAGTCCCAAGTATGAGGTCTCGCCATCGACGACCACTGCCATATTGGGGGCAATTCCGTTCTCGTCACACAAGAAATCAATGATGCCTGGGTAGGTGCTTTCCAAGCTGTGAATGACTTGGCGCACGGTAGCCCCGGCAGCCTGCACTTGGGCTTGACCGAGGGTCAAGCCCTGCAATTGCCTGGGGATCCAGACTTCAGCCACGCAGTCCCTCACACTCTTGGCCTCTCCCCTTAAAGCGAGGAGAGGCCAAGCGGGCTCCTATCCTAAGCGGCCCCGTTGGACCCCACAGCGGCCTGCACCCTACCCGGCGACATGGGTAGCTCGTTCAAGCGGCTGCCGGTCGCTTGGGCGATGGCGTTGGAAATGGCGGCCATGGGCGGGCAGATGCTGACCTCTCCCACACCACGTACGCCGAAGGGGTGATTGGGGTTGGCCACCTCCACTAGCACCGTGTCGATCATCGGCAGGTCCAATGCGGTGGGCATGCGATAGTCCAGGAAGCTGGCGTTCATCATCCGGCCTTGGTCGTTGAAGAAGTACTCCTCGTTCAACGCCCAGCCGATGCCCTGCACGACCCCGCCTTGGACCTGACCCTCGACGTAGGTGGGGTGGATGGCCTTGCCTGCGTCCTGTACCGCGGTGCAGCGCAGGATATAGACCTTACCGGTGTCGGTATCGACCTCCACATCCACAATCACGGTGCAGAAGGCATTGCCCGGGCCGGGCGGATTCACGTTGCCCCGCCCGATGATGGGCCCGCCGGTGCCTACCAGCCGCGGGGCCAACTCCTTGAAAGTCATGCGCAGAGCGGGGTCCGAGGTATGCTGAAGCACCCCGTCATTATATTCAACATTTTCCGCTTCCACTTCCCAGATACGGGCGGCGCGGGCGATCATCTGGCGCTTCACGTCCTGGGCCGCTTCGTAGGAAGACCAGCCAGTCTTGAAAGTAGTGCTACTGCCACCGGCTACTGACGTATAACCAATGCTATCGGTATCCGCCACCTGTGGATGCACGTCTGCCGCCGATATGCCCAAGACCTCCGCCAACATCATTGACGCCGTAGTGCGGGTGCCCCCCACATCCACCGAGCCCTCGATGAGATTCACCGTGCCATCGGGGTTGACGACGGCCACCGCAGCCGAGGGTCCGCTGGCATTAAACCAGAAACCGGAAGCGACGCCGCGTCCGCGGTTGGGCCCTTCCAAGGGAGTCTTGTAGTGGTCGTGGTCCAAGGCCGCCTGCAGGTTCTCCACATTGCCGATACGAGCGAACACCGGACCGGTCACCTGTCGAGTGCCCTCTTTGGAGGCGTTGAGCAGGCGGAACTCCAGTGGGTCCATGTTCACCTTCTCGCAGAGCATGTCCACCGTGGTCTCCATGGCGAAGGCAGCCGCCGGAGAGCCTGGGGCGCGGTAGGCTGCCGACTTGGGCTTGTTGACCACCACGTCGTAGCCTTCCAGATAGCCGTTGGCGATGTCGTAGGGGGCCAGCATGCAGCGTATGCCTGCAGCCATGGGAGAGCCAGGAAATGCCCCCGCCTCGTAAATCATGCTGGAGGAGACGGCCGTAATCTTGCCATCCTTGGTGGCGCCCAGCTTGACCTTGATGTGGGTGCCGGATGTCGGGCCCGTGCCCTCGAAAACCTCGGTGCGGTTCATGGTCAGCTTCACGGGGGCCCCGCCCGAATCACGGGAGAGCACTGCAGCGACCGGCTCAAGGTAAACGATAGTCTTGCCTCCGAATCCGCCGCCTATCTCCATGGGTATGGCAGTAACGCGGGAGACGGGGAGGCCAAGGATGGTGGCCGTCTGGTCCCGCACCATAAAGTGGCCCTGGCTGCTGGACCATACCGTGATGTGACCGTCGGGGTGCCACTGAGCGGTGGCGGAATGGGGCTCGATGTACCCTTGATGCACCGCGGCGGTGTGGGTCTCATGCTCCACAATCTGGTCGGCTTGGCGGAAGCCTTCCTCAACGTCGCCCAAGGTGAACTCAATGTGGCTGGCCACGTTGGTCCCTGCCTGTTCTTCATCGTCACCGCGGAAGGCGCCAGCCCGGATAGTAGGGTTAGTCAACGTCGCCAATTGTTCATGCAGGACGGGTGCGCCCGGCTTCATGGCGTCGCGAGCGTCCACTACGGGGGGCAGTACTTCGTACTCAACCTCTATGAGGTTCATGGCCTCTTCCGCGATTTCCGGAGTGGTGGCGGCCACAGCAGCCACTGCTTGGCCTATATACAACACCTTGTCATGGGCCAGGCAGTTATTGCTGAGGAACTTGAAGTTCACCATGGCGCCTTCTCCCAAGTCGGCCATCTGTCCGGAGAACTGGGGGAAGTCGGCCGAGGTCGCCACTGCCCGCACACCTGGCAGGGCTTTGGCTTTGTCGGTATTGATCGAGACGATGCGGGCGTGGGCATGGGGACTGCGCAACACTCTGCCCTGCAACAGACCGGCGGGATGCACATCGGCGCTGTAATGGGCCAGACCGGTCACCTTGTCCTGGGCATCATGCCGGGTTGGCCTGGTCCCCACCACATTGAATTCCTGTTGGGAAAGGATAATGTTGGGCGCATAGTCCACCATTTTCCGACCTCCGTATACTGATGTTGCGTGCTCGCGTTCGCACGTCTGGGTCTAGCGGGTAAAGGGGTAAATTATCATGCCTAGATTATCACAAAACCCGTGGTATGTAAGCTAGCGCCCTATCGAATTCGGCCTCGGCCTTCCACTTCCCACACCTCTTCGAGCAAGCCTCCACGCAGGGCAAACAGGTGGGAGTGAAGGTGCACCGTGGTGTCATTATGCCCCGACACCAACTCTACCTTGTCGCCGGGCCGGAGTTGCTGGCTGTCGCTGTCGGTGAGGTTCACGCTCAGATGCTCGTCGGACACGCTCCGCACCTGCACACCCGGCATCCCCACGATTTCCGGTGGCCACTGGTCGGTGGAGATCCCCTTCATGCCACAGTCCAGCACGGCCCTGTCCGTCGCAGCGCGGCTGACTACAGTAGTGAGTATAGTTCCCGCCACCTGGAAGTCGTCCATGACCCGGCGGTAGGCCGCGTCCATTAAGACGTAGGAACCGGCTTGCACCTCGGTGATGCCGGGGTAGTCGCCGGTGATATTGTAGGTCCCAGTGCCTCCAGAGCTCACGATGTCGCACGATATCCCCTCGCGACGTATGGCCTCGGCGGTACTCACCACCTGCTCCATGGCCTGCCGCGCCCGCAGCGTCTTGTCCTCGCGGTCGGCCACTGCCTGAAGGTGCCCTTCATACCCGCAGATGCCCCGGAGCTCCAAGTTGGGAGAGCGAGAGACGACCCGCGCCAACCCCACTGCGGGTTCGCCCGGGTCGACGCCACAGCGGTTCTGACCGCAGTTCACGTCCACCAGTATGCCGAGGGTCGTGCCAGCAGTCACCGCTGCTTCGGAGAGGTCGCCAGCGTTGCCAGCGTCGTCTACCGTCACCAGGAGATTTGTGCGTTGGGCCAGCGCCACCAGCCGTTGGATTTTCGCCCGTCCCAGCACCTCGTAGGTGATGAGGATGTCCTTCACGCCACCGTCGGCCATGGCCTCGGCCTCGCCCAGCTTCTGACAGCAGACACCCACGGCCCCAGCCGCTATCTGTTTGCGCGCGATGGTGGGGCACTTGTGGTGCTTCATATGGGGCCGCAGTCCGGCGGGTTTGTCGCGGAAATAGACCGCCATCTTCTCGATGTTGGCCTCCATGATATCGGTGTCCACCAGAAAGGCTGGCGTGTCCAGTTCATTCTTCGGGGTACCAGGCGTGATGGTGCTCAGTTGCCCTTCCAACATGTGTCACCTCCATGCGTCACCTAGGACGGGCTTCGGCTGGCCGCATGATATGGGGGCAGCTATATGGGGTCAAGGCGCAGCCGGTCTCCCATCGGCTATAATGCAGGCAGCAGTCTCTCGAACCCTTGACCACTCATCTCATCTGGAGGATGCCATGCCCACCGAACGACGAACAATCAATCCCGAAGGCGTGCCTGCTCCCATCGGGGCTTACTCTGCAGTGGTGCAAGCCAACTGTGGCCGGGTCGCCTATCTGGCAGGACAGGTGGCCTTGGACGCAGACGGGAACCTGGTGGGCGCAGGCGACGTTGGCGCCCAGACCAAGCAGGTCTTCCACAACCTAGGCAAAGCACTGGAAGGCATTGGCGCGTCTTTCAGTGACGTGCTCGAGTTCACCAGCTACCTCGTGGGCCGTGAGGCAGTCCAACCCTTTATCGCAGCCCGCAGCGAGATATTCCCCAGCCTGTTCCCCAACGGCGACTACCCCGCCAACACCCTGCTGGTCATCGACGGCTTGGTGCGTGAAGACCTGCTTGTGGAGGTCAAGGCGGTGGCCGCCCTTCCTTAGGGGCCTACGGATTCACCGACCAATGGCTCCTTCATTGCAGGCTTGCAGCAGGTTCGTCGCGTGAGCCACCTGCCTCTAAGCTTTCGAGTGCTGCGACAGCCACCGTGTATGTGCCTACGCTTTCCTTATAGGCGGTCACCTCTACCTGATAGACCTTGGATGCTTGCGCATCCCACTCGATGGAAATGTTGCCCTCGGGATCGAATTCAGGATCGTAACACCGGCCCTTGACCCAGCCAGGCTTGGCCAGATTGACACAAAACGACTTTAGCGTTTCCCCTTTCACTTCCAAACGGTATAGGCCATCTTTCTCCAACTCGATCGTGAAATAGTCGACGCCATGATCTTCCTCGATCACACCCCGCACGACTTGGTCCAAAGATATGTCCGCCGTGGAGTCCTCCTCGTCCTCGGCGTCTCCTTCAATCGAGGCGACGGTAGCTGTATATGTTCCACTGTCGCCTCCGAAGTTCTGTACAGCAAAGTAGTATTCATCGGAGTCAGGCGCAATCCAGATTATCTCGGGGCCGGAGGGCGCCCGCCTGCGGGCCTTCCATTTCCTGAGCTGTTGCTCCTTTCCGTCCCAGTCATATACAGTGATGCTGCTCTTGGGGAGGGAGTGGTGCAGGACACTCATCCTATAGGACTGGCCCTTTTCTGCCTGGAACCGGAAATAGTCAAAATCAAACACATAGTCAAGTGTGCCAGCAGCAACCTGTCCAACTGTCAGGTCAGTAGCCTCCGACGGACCGTCGCCGTGGTCGTCCTCGAACGCCTTCACGGAGAAAGCGAAAGCCCCTCCGTGAAGGCTCCGGAAGAGGTCTAGCAATACTTCCTTGCGGTCCTCGGAGGTATGTTTCGCAAAGGTAAGATAAAGCTCTTCATCGGTGGGAAGGGTCAGTGCGTCTTCACGGAGCAGAGACGTACTGTACTTGTACGAAGGCTGGTATAATTCCTTGAGCCCATTCCCCATCGCCTCTTCTCCAATGACCTCGAATATCCCGAGCAGCAAGGCTTCTCCCATGAAATAGTGGCACTGATCCCACCGAGTTAGAAACTTCCTAGTGTACTCCATATGCCTTATGTTCTCATATCCGGTACAGACAGACTCCAACGTAACCTTGCGGTCGGTATAGGGCTGTACACCCATCCGGTCACGGACGTATGTCGACATGAATTCGGCCCCACCTTCTACCATCCACGTCTGTCGAAAATTGCCGTTGAAGTAGTAATGGGCCATCTCGTGGGCCAGAGCAGGCACACTTCCATCGGACCTCCTTGCCACCGTTATGTAGGATCCGAAGGAAGAAGTAGAGGAGGAAGCATCAACTACACTGATGACGACTTCCCTGGAGGGGAATGGCGCTTGCAGGAAGCCCTCCATCGTGAGCGCGATGTCTTCAACTGTAGTAATCAAGTCTTCGCCAGACGGTGCTGGCGTCATGTGGATCACGGTGATATTCGTTTCACCCGCCAACGGCAAGGAAATGGTCTTGCTCTCTATGTGATCCCCCTTACGCAGTACGTCATATGTGTGGCCAAAATTAGCCGTCACCGGCAACACACGAGCAGCGCCGGTCGGAGGGTAAACGGCTACGAGGACCAGGGCATCGGTGATTCCCGCGTTGACTAAGGGTAATGAAAGAAATTCCGACAAGCCGCTCGGACCCGTTCGATGTGCATCGATCAAGACTTCCATCATATGAATATCTTTCGCCTCGAGAGAATGCAGAAACGGCATTTTCGCTATCCGCAGAGCAGACGACTCGTCTCCACTCCTGTCCGCGATCATGTGACGGAAACGCCTCACCACATACGCAAAATCACTCCAACTCAGGGGACCCCTCGGGCGGGATGTGTCATGGGGTCCCGGTCGCACTGGGGCCGCAGGCCCCTCCATCACCCAAGGCAAGGACATTAGCGCTTCAAGTAGTTCGGGCGATTCCACGGCTAGTGCCTGCAACTCCCGCAGCAAATGCTTTTCATCCAGTCCGATTCCATCCTCAACCCAAGGCAGGCGGAACACCGCCATCTCAACAAGATCGCTGGATTCGACAGTCTCCAAGAAGGGCAGCAATAGGATATCCGCTATCAGTCCATCGTCTTGAACGCTCGGTCTGGCGGCGATTTTCTTCAGTTCCTCCAGAAGATCGACCTCTACCTGAGTGAGGCCATCTTTCAGCCAGGACTCCAACATCAAGCGCCGGAACCCTTGTCGCGATGTTGATGCCAGACCGACAAGAAGGGCGACACCCCGTCCTTCCAATCCGGAAAGGCCGTCCTCTACCCATGCCAACCCTGCTATCTCACCCACTGGTGAAGGCGGTGGGGTAGCGGATGTGGGCTCCGAAGGTGGTGTAGCGGGAGAGCCATCAGGCAATGGAGTGGTGGTGGGAGTGGGTTCCGGGAGTGCACCCGCCGCAGGAGAGGTCTCGGGCGGCGGCGTGACATCAGGTATAGGTTCAGGATTTGGAGTAGGAGTCGCAGTATGAGCCGCCTCCGGGGTAGTCGTGGGGGCGTGAGCCAGTTCCGGGGTGTGTATGAAGGTGGCAGTGGGTATGGGAACTGGCGCAACTAAGGTGGGGCCCAGTGTGGCTCTCGGCACGCGAGTTGCCGTGGCCGTGGCGAGAGATTCCGCTGCCGGAGCATCAGTCCCGCCCAAAGGAGCTATGGGCTGCGGCCGACCGTCGCATGCCATCAGCATAATAGCTATCACGAGCACCAACATTCCCATGGACGCCGCCCTGCGAATGGGCTTGGGGCCATTGCGCAGCTCTCTTCTTGCGACCTTTGTCATTATCAGGGCCAGGTCAGCTATCACTATTCCGCTATTACGATAAGCTACCATCTTGAGAAGTATGGCAATGAAACTTGCCAGATATTCCAAATCTACCTACCTAACTTAATGCTCGTGTCAAGGCCTTGAACTACGACAAATTCTGTTGACACCGCGCAGCGTCCCGCCTTAACGTGGAGGCCTCATACATGCCATCGCTGAGAGCCCCAGTCTCGTTTGCCCCCACTTCTTCTATTTGGAGGTAAGTCATGAGCCAGGCCATCTCAGACCGTTACGGACTTCCTCTCAGCACTTCCTCCCCGGTGGCCGCCGAGCACTACGTAGACGCCATAGATGCCATCATCTCCCAGACCTACGGAGCCGGACGGCATTTGGGCATGGCGGTTGAGGCCGACGACGGCTTCGCCATAGGTCATGCTACCTTGGCCTTGGCCAGCATGTTTGGCTACGACCCGGTGAAGGCAAAGGGCCACCTAGCCGAGACCCACGCCCGGGCCAAGGGCCTCTCCCGCCGGGAAGAGCAACAGATCGCCATCTTCGACACCTGGATAAACGGCAACAGTCCTCGAGCCTTACAACTCATACGGGATCACCTCAAGGACTTCAGCCGCGACATCGTGCTTTTGCGTCTCGCCCAACGCCTTTTTGTCGCCGGGTGCAGCGGCAGCGGGGTGGCCCACTACCCGCCCGACTTCTACAACATGATGAAGTCCGTGGAGTCGGACTACGGCGACGATTGGGCCTTCCAAGGCCAGTTCGCTTGGGCCACCCACGAGATTGGCATGCTGGACGAGGGCCTGCGGCTAGCCCAGCGTTCCCTTGAACTTCGCCCCACGAACGCCGTCGCCGCCCACTCGGTGGCCCACGTCTTCTACGAGCGGGCTGACTACTCCTCTGGGGCCAACTTCCTAGGCGACTGGCTAACCGGATATGACCGCCGCGTGGCCTATCATGTACACCTGTCATGGCATCAAGCCCTGTTCCAATTGGGCATGGGACGCTACCAACAGGTGGCAACCCTCTACGAGAACGACATTCGCCCATCTGTGACGGCCTGCGATGCCAACTCCCTGGCCGACAGCGCATCGCTGATGTGGCGCTGGTTCCTCTACACCGGCAGCTACTCGCCCTTCCCTTGGGCGGAGTTGAGGGACCAAGCCGACGCCGCCGTGCAGAACCCCGGCCTGCCCTTCCGAGACGGCCATGCCGCCATGGCCTTCGCCGCCGCCGGGGACCAGGATGGCGTTGCCCGCGTCGTCGAGGGCTGGCGCGCCATGGCCAACAAAGGCAACACCCTAGCAGCCGAGGCGGCCCTGCCCCTGATGGAAGGCATCAGCGCCTTCGCTGAGGGCGAGTACGCCCAAGCCGCCTCCCTCCTCAAGGGTGTCCAGCCCCAGCTTCCGCGCATCGGAGGCAGCCACGCCCAGCATGAGGTCTTCGAGGACACCTTGCTGGAAGCCTGCCTGCGCGCCGAGCAGTACGACGACGCCCAGACCCTCCTCCAAACCCGCCTAGGCCGCCGTCCCTCCATCCGAGACGAGTTCTGGCTGGGCCGGGCCCAGAGTGCCACGAGTCAGCCCAGTGCATCCAACACTTTGGCATCAGTCCGGGAGCGGTGGCAGACGGCGGACGCGGATAGCCCGGAGGTGGTAGCGGTAGAACGATTGGCGGGCGGGTAGCGGGGCGAGAACGTCAGTCAGTGGCCGGAGTGCTTTCTACCTCCGGCCACACACGCACCTTCTGCTCCCCGTCCTCGATGGCCACATACGCCGCTGAACTCACGTCCACCGCAAACAGGTGAAATTCTTCGTCCGCGGACAGTTCGTAGCCTAATTCACGCCGCACCGCCTCCAAATAGGTCCGCTTGACCTCCGGGGACTGCACGTCTTCGGCGCGGCCGTAGAGTTTGACCTCGCCCTCAGTGCCGTCCTTATTGGTGACGATGGTTTGTACGGTGATCCGTGAATCTCGGAGGAGATCAAGGGCCTTCCGGGAGCGATAGCTCATCCCAAGGTAGAGCGCTCCATCAACTATCAACGGCTCAACCTGCGAAATGCGGGGCCAGCCGTCGCGTCGCAGGGTACCCACCAGCACAAGGCCATGACGCTGAAACCTCTCCTCGGCCAAGCTAGCCAAGTCGGGGGCTGACTGCTTGAACTGGCTCCAGTTCATCACCGGCCTCCATCAGCCTCATATCACGCTATTAAGGGCCGGACCCACGACAAAAACTGTTGCGCCATCTACCCCGTCGGCCCTACTCTCGATATACGTGAGGGGATTCCACTCAAGGTTTCCGGATCCCACTTTATCCCAAGAGGTCCAGTTTCGCAGAGTGACTCAAAATGCGACCTCAGGGAACTCTCCAACCACGCCGAGGAAATGTGCGGAAATCAACGGGAAATGGCCGAGAGAAACAATTTTCCCATACGGCGACAAGCACAAAACGGTGCTGCCACTCTTCCGCCCTCAAAATCATAGCTGGCCCCTAGCCGTAACGAAGGCATGATTGCGGCCAATGAGACCACTTCCAGCTACGAAAGTGGCCGCCGCTCAGCTACGGCCTAGCGGCAACCGCACCAGTTGGTCAGCTACAAAAAGACCCAATATCACCTGCTCCAACGCGGCTTTGGCCGCTAAATCGGGGCGCGCCTTTGGTGCCAGCCAGCCTGTTGCTCGTAGGCATGGGCTACCTGGAGCAGCAAGCCATCCTCGAAGGGACGGCCCGCAAGTTGGAGTCCCACAGGCAGGTCCTTGCCATCGATGTTGGCGAAGCCGCAGGGCACCGAAAGGGCAGGGACGTTGGCGAGGTTGAAGACGCCTGTGAGGCTGCGCCGGCCAGCCATGCGCTGCACAGCCTGCTCCTTGTTCTTCAAGCCCGCTTGGGTTGGAATGATGGGTGCCGGTTCCGAGGAACTGGGCAGGGCCAGTACATCGAACCGCTGCAGCAAATCGAGGGTCGCTTGGCGTATCAGGTCCCGCATCTTCTGGGCCCGGTAGTATATCTGAGCGGGCAGCAGAGCCCCAGTGAGGAAGTCGATTTGGACGTTGCGGTCGTAGTCACCAATGCGGGTCCTTATCCACTCGTGGTGCAGGGAAGCGCTCTCCACAGCCAGCACGGCGCGGGTCACGGCTGCGGCACGGTCCATGAGGGGGATGCTGACCTCCTCCAAAGTCGCTCCCATCTCGCCGAGCGAGGCTACGGCCGAGGAAACCAGGTTCTTGACTTGGGGGTTAATGTAATCGGCATCAATGGCATCCCGAAGCACACCTACGCGCACGCCTCTCAGGTCACCCTGGCCTAGAATGGCACGGTAGTCAGGCACGGAGACCTGCGCCGAGTGGGGGTCGTTGGGGTCGTGACCTGCTATGGCCTGCAGGGTGATGGCGCAGTCTTCCACGGTTCGGGAGATGGGACCGCCTATGTCCATGGACCAGGATGCCCCCAGCATGCCGTAGCGGCTGACCAGACCCCATGTGGGCCGGATGCCCACGAGGCCACAGTTATTGGCGGGATTGCGTATGGAGCCTCCGGTATCCTCTCCCAGCGATGTGGCACAGAGGAAGGCGGCTGTTGCAGCGCCCGAACCACTGCTGGAGGTGCCGGGATGGCGCGCCACGTCCCAAGGGTTGTGGGGCTGCCCATAGGGGTGGTACACGCTGTTGCCCGTGGCGAACTCGCTCATGTTGAGCTTGCCCAGCAGGATGCCTCCGGCCTGTCGCAGGCGGGCTACCACCGTGGCATCTTCACTAGGCACAAAGTCAGAGAGCAGAGTGGAGCCACCGGTAGTCAGCAGGCCCTTCGTCCAGAACTGGTCCTTCACTGCGAAGGGCACCCCATGAAGCAGCCCCAACGCCCCACCACGAGACACGGCCTGCTCGGCCTCACGGGCCGCTGCCATTGCCTCGTCGCCACACACGGTGATGTAGCTATTCAGTTGGCTGTCCACCGCACCGATGCGCTCCAGATAGGCTTGCGTGGCCTCCACAGGAGAGACTTCCTTGCTTCGTATGCTCTGCGCCAAGGCAGTGGCCGACAGGAAGGGGATGTCATTCGGACTCACGGCTATTCCTCCTTCCAGCTTCTGAGGTGGGGCGGTATTACCGACAGGGGTTCCACACTCACTAGTTCAGGCAGGTCAACGCCATCAATCAGGTCGCGAATGGCGTTGATATTGTGAGTCACCTCGGTCAGTAGCGGCTCCTGCATGTCAATGCCCACCGCCAAGCCCAAGCATTTCACATCTTCTGGTGTGAGGTCAGCCATGGCCTCTCCTTGTCACGGGATTCAGTGGAGGATGATACCACCTTGATCAGAGCGCCGTTCCAACGGGAGCCTGGAGAGTCCATCTGGCCAATGCCTGTAGGCCGCCTAGGCAGAGGGCGACTCGGAAGCGGCGTCCTTGGGAGGGACGGACTGGACGACCTTAAGGGGCAAGGTCCTCACCTCCATGCCGTCCACCAGCCACGACACGGAGTAATCGCCAAACTTGGGGAAAGTGAGCCCCTGCAACGCCAACGCGATGCGATTAGTTCGATAGTTGTAGCCAAGTTGAGGGGCTTCCACGGGCATGTCCAGATCGATCGCCGGCATCACGGGGACGCCATCAGCATCCACAATGTGGATCCCCACCTGCTTCCGACCCCTCTCTGCTTCCGCCCGGGTAAAGCTGAACGCTGCCACGGCGTACATGGCATGATGTCGAACAGGCACCTCCGCAGCATGAATCGTATCCAGTCCCACTCCAACAGCCGTCAGCTTCGGCCCGCTGGTGTCGGCGTAATCACAGAGAAATGCGAAAGCGACTTCCATCGCGGCCCCGATTGTACCTGCAAGTCCCATGGGTAGCTAGCACCAATAGTAGGACTGGCGGTTGGATACAGAGGCGAATGGTGCGTTACGGTAGAAGACATCGGCGATTCGGACTATGATGAATCGCTGAACTCAGGCTATCCTTAACACAGGAGTTGATCATGGCTGAGTACCTACCATCACCCACTGATTGGGTGCGAGAGCAAGTGGAGTTGTATGAAGGCAGCGGGGGCACGCAAGGCCTCACCCTCAGGGAGACAGGGCTGCCAGTCATTATAGTCACAAACCGTGGCAAGCAGACCGGAGGCATCCGCAAGACGCCTCTGATGCGGGTGAAGGACGGCAGCAACTACGTGCTGGTCGGGTCCAAGGGCGGCGCCCCCAAGAACCCTGAGTGGGTTTACAACCTCCGGGCCGACACCAGCGTGGAGATCCGGGACGAGACGGAAGTGTTCAACATGCGCGTCCGTGAAGTACATGATGACCCAGAGCGGGCACGTCTGTGGGAACGGGCCGTGGCGGCCTACCCACCCTACGAAGAATACCAGACCCGAACCACCCGCAAGATTCCCGTGTTCGTAGCGGAGCCTGCGTAGCGTCCGGGCAGCCCCGTCATAGAACGTCCTCTAACTGACGCCTCAAGCGCCGTATCCACCATCGCAGTGCTGTGTTGGACCACCCACAGACGGCCGACACTGCCATCATCCGATAGACCCAGCCCCGGGAGACCCGCGAGGGCCTCCTAGGGTCGAGCCAGTTAGTGTTACGGGCCAATCGTGCCAAGGTGGCCAGCCCCATCAGCAAAGGCCAGGCAACCGCCAGCCTGAGGCGGAAGCAGCGCCGTGGCAGTGCCAGCAGGTACTCCTCGGCACACTGATAGTGGCCCAGAACTAGGCGCAGATTGTGCTCCAACACAGGACGGGCCTCGGGCCCGGCGGCTGGGCTCAGCAGGTCGTTGGGGTCCAGTCCGGCTTCGTTCAGTTGGTCTTGGGGCAGGTAGCAGCGTCCGTTGCGCAGGTCACGGGGGATGTCCCGCAGCACGTTGGTCATCTGCAAGGCCTTGCCAAAGCGTACGCCCAACTGGGACATGTGGGACGAGTCCCAATGTTTCAAGGCTGGCTGGCGCGAGATGCTGATAGCGGTCCAAAACTCCCCGACGCAGCCAGCCACGCCGTATGTGTAGGCATCCAGTTGGGCAGCGTCCCTCACCGCTTGGATTTCTCCCGGCTGGCGTGGAGCCAATTGGTTCAGGTCCATCTCCATGCCATGGGTGAGGGCCACCACCACAGCACGCACCAAACGACTGTCTTCATCATCCAGCGATTCCAACATGGAGTAGGCTAGGGGCAGCGACGCCAGAAGGACACGTTCAGCCTCCAATCTGTCAACGCCTCCCCCATCCCAACTCGCAACCTCCGCGACAATGGCGTCGACGCCGTGAGCCGCAGCAGGTCCTTCCACCAACTCCCGGAAGGCGAGAAGGGCGGGCAGACGCCTCTCAGCAGGCAACAACGGAGTGTCGGCCAGCGTGTCAGCAGCCCGAGCCAGCAGGTACGCCAACCCAACAGGCTCTCTCATCCCCGACGGCAAGACGCGTAGCGTCAGGTAGAAAGCCCGCGATACGTCCGGCAGCACCGCGCGGAGCAGGTGTCTGCGTTCCGAGTCCATGAGACTGTCTCCGTTCTCGGGCGGGCCGGGAATTGAAGACCCCGATATCATGTGAGGCCCCTTGGCCTGGAATGGGCGTGCCCACCGCCGACCACCGATGGATGCGACGCCGCGAATGTTGGCGTCGGCTGGCCACCGTGTCAAACACCCTCCATTGCATCCAAGGAGGCTTATAGCGTGCACAAAGGCTGCCTGGGAACCAGCCTTAGCGGGATGGGCAGCATCGCGGCTACGCGCCATTGCGGTGTGTAGGATATAATGCGCCTACGCTCCAGACCATCAGGAGCGCAATAATCCTTGGTATCAAAGGGAAGTGTATGAGCAAGTTCCTCGACAGGCTGGACAGACTCGCCCGTGGGCCTTCAACTCCCATGGGCTTCGGCGCCTCCTCTCGGGTTGAGAAGCTGCCCGCGATGGGCCTGTTGGCCTCGGTCACTCAAGAGCAAGCCGCAAGTGGAAGTTTGGCCTCAAGTGGGATAGATGGTTTCATCATCAAGGGAGCTATCGACGGCGGGCAGTTGAGCAGCTTCGTCTCCCAAGTGGGAGACCTGCCATGGGGTATGGAGGTTCCTTGTCTCGACGGAGGCACTGCTTCAAGCTATCTGGAGAAGGGGGCAGACTTCTTCCGGTTCGGGGCCAACGGAGTGGAGGTCGGCGCCCTTTCTGCAGAAGAGCCGGCTTATCTCCTGTCAGTCCCTCTCGACTCGGAGGAGCGCATCTTGAGGGGTGTCGAAGACCTTCCCGTGGACGGAGTAGTGCTTACCGTCGATTCCTCCGGACTGCCTCTGGACCTATCGCAACTGATGTCCTTGAGTGCGGTCCGATGCATGTTCAGCAAGTACCTGCTGGTGGATTTGCCGGGGGTCGTAGGAGCCGGAGAGCTTCGGGGCCTGCGCGACATAGGTGTGGACGCGGTCATAATGGATGTGACATCGGTTAGCGGGGAGGCCTTGGCGCAGCTCCAGGAAGACCTGCTCAACCTGCCACGCCAGCGAAAGCCCCGGGCCTCCAAGTCCGATGCGATGCTGCCGCGCAATGCCTTCCGCCTGCCTGCCACCCGCCAACAAGATGATGACGACGACGAAGAGGACGACTAGCCAAGGCTAGACCAGCCAGCATTACCAAGCACCTGAAAACAGGAGGGCCCCTTGGACAAGATCGCCATAGTGGGTACTGGTCTGGTCGGCACCTCACTGGGCATGGCTATCCGGCAGAACATGCCCAAAGCCAGCACAGTGGTGGGCACCGACCGCGACCGGGGTAATTCCAGCGACGCCCAGAAGATGGGCGCACTGGACAAGGTGGAAAACTCCCTGCGCAGCGCGGTTGAAGGGGCAGACGTCGTAGTAGTGGCCACTCCTGTGACAGCAATTCGAGACGTCTTCGAGGCCATCTCCCCCTACCTGTCGCAAGGTTGCTTGGTCACTGACACCGGAAGCTCCAAGGGCGAGGTCATGCGCTGGGCTGAGGAAACCCTGCCGAGCCACGTCAACTTCGTGGGCGGCCATCCCATGGCAGGCAAGGAAACTGCGGGCCCAAAACACGCCGAGGCTACTCTTTTCCGCAATAAGACCTACTGTGTGATACCAGCCCCGCGCGCCAGAGCCGATGCCGTCAACAAGTGGGTGAAGATAGTGGAGGCCATCGGGGCGCGCCACTACTTCATTGATGCCGGCGAACACGATAGCTTCGTAGCCGCAGTGAGCCACCTCCCCGCCCTGCTCTCTGTGGCGCTGGTGCGCACCACGTCCAAAAGCCCGTCGTGGGCCGACATCGCCAAGGTGGCCTCCAGCGGCTATCGCGACATCACCCGGCTGGCCTCGGGCGACCCCATCATGCACCGCGATATATGCACGACCAACTCCGAGTTCATAGTCTCTTGGATTGATGCCTTCATGTACGAGCTGTATGACATGCGCGAGCGGGTTGTAAAGGCTGGGGAAGGAGACGCTAGGTACATAGAGGAGACATTTGGCGACGCCCTCTATCGCCGTCAGCAGTGGATGACCGGTAGCGTCACTCCTGGGCCAAACCTTCTGGACGCACGAGAGCCTCTGCCCACTTTTGGCGACAACATGGGCCAACTGCTCCTCGGCTCCCGCTTGATGGAGCACCAGAAGCGGTTGGTGGAAGGCTGGGGCCGGGGCCGGGATCAGGACAAGACCGAAGACGGGAAGAAGTAGCCCCAGAAGAGCCCCTATTGGAGATACTCAAGGAGGCCTACTCGATGGAGCGGGTTGTCCGCAGACCCGCCAAGCTGGCGGGCATGGTGACGCCACCGGGAGACAAGTCCATATCCCACCGCTCCCTGATGCTGAACAGCATCGCGGCGGGAGAGGCCTACGTGTCAGGCCTTGGGCGTGGCGAGGACGTGGTTTCCACGATACGCTGCTTGGAGAGCCTGGGCGCGACCATCGAAGAAGCGGGTCTTAACTCGGTGCGCATCCAAGGGTTGGGATCCACCATGCAGGAGCCGGAAGACATCCTCAACGCAGGCAACAGCGGCACCTCCATGCGCCTGCTGGGAGGCCTCGTCGCTGGCCAGGACTTCCTCTCAGTGCTCACCGGCGATGCATCACTCCGGTCCCGTCCTATGGGGCGTGTCGTACAGCCTCTGCGGGCGATGGGAGCGCGGATATCGGGCAGACATGGCGACACCCTCGCGCCTCTTGCCATAAGCGGGGGAGGCCTCAATGGTATCGAGTACACCATGCCGGTGGCTAGCGCCCAAGTCAAGTCGGCGCTGCTCTTGGCAGGCCTCTCCGCATCGGGGCCCACCGTGCTGCACCAGCCTGCCCTCTCCCGTGACCACACCGAACGCATGATGCGGGCTATGGGCGCCACCGTGGAAGAGGACGGCCTGACTCTGACCCTCGATCCCGCCAGCCTCCGGCCCATAGATGTGGTGATACCCTCCGATATCAGCAGCGCAGCCTTCTGGCTGGTGGCCGCCTGCTGCCACCCGGACGCCGACGTCACCGTCGCTGGAGTAGGCATCAACCCCTCCCGTACCGGCATCCTCGAGGCCCTGGAAGCCATGGGGGCCGATGTGGTGCTGGAGAGCCAGCGCGAGGAAGGGGGCGAGCCCGTAGCCGATCTGCGAGTTCGTTCATGCCAACTCACCAGGACGGAGATTGGCGGCGACATGATTCCCCGTCTCCTCGACGAGGTCCCCGTGCTCGCCGTAGCAGCCTGCTTCGCCGAAGGGACTACCGTCATCCGGGATGCTCAAGAGCTGCGGATCAAGGAGAGTGACCGGCTAGCCGCCACCGCCAGCCTGCTGACTGCCTTGGGGGCCCGTGTTGAGGAGCAAGCCGACGGCTTGGTCATTCACGGGTCTGGCCGCCTGCATCGCGCCAGGGTCTCCAGTCATGGCGACCACCGGCTGGCCATGACCATGGCAGTCGCTGGTCTAGCAGGGGATGGCGATGTCACGATTGAAGGGGCAGAGTCCGCCTCGGTTTCTTACCCAACTTTCTGGGAGCACTTGGACTCCCTGACCGGCGCATCCTCCAACTAACCCTGCATGGACTCACCCATACCCCTTCTGGTCATCATCTCCGGGCCATCCGGGGCAGGTAAGGACGCAGTTGTGCTAGCCCTCAAGCATCTAGGCCGTTCCTGGCACTTCCCCGTAACGGTCACCACTAGGTCTCCCCGTGGGTCTGAAGTCGATGGTGTCGACTACATTTTCATGAGTCAGTCCCAGTTTGGGAAACTGCTGGCCCAAGGCGGATTCCTGGAACACGCCGAGGTGTACGGCCATCGCTACGGCGTGCCACGAAAGCAGGTATCAGAGGCTATAGGCCGAGGCCAGACAGTGGTCCTGAAAGTGGACATCCAAGGTACCGCTACCATCAAGAATCTTGTTCCCGATGCAGTGTCCATCATGATTGCGCCATCCTCGGTCGAAGAACTGCGGGGGCGTCTGGTGCGCCGGGGCACAGAGGCCGGACCTGCGCTGGAACGCCGCTTAGCCTCAGCTGCAGCGGAACTGCAACTCGCAGACGTATTCGACCACAAAGTCCTGAATGCTGATGGTAAGCTGGACGAAGCTGTCGCTGCAGTGGAGGCCATCATCCAGACGGAGCAACATCGCCAGCCTCCTAGGCGCATCCATCTGTAGTCTGCTGCCTAACTCCACAATCCCGCAAATCCCAGTTGACTACTCAACGCAGTTGCTATAAGCTTCATTTGCAATCTGTTGCAGGAGTATAGACTCGCATGTCGGGTCATTCGGAGGCACTGGAAACACTACGGGAGCTGGGCTATCGCCTTACTCCCCAGCGTATGTTCATTCTAGCGGCTGTGGCAGAGGGCACCGGCCACATGGGGGTGGACGAGGTCCATCGTCGCGCCAAAGAAGCTTACCCCTACATGGACATCGCGACCATTTACCGCACCCTCCATTTGCTGAAGAAGCTCAACGTGGTGACCGAGGTAGCTATCGGCGACCGGATGCATTACGAGCTTACGGACCCTCACGGCAAGCACCATCACATGGTCTGCCAGTCGTGCCATGGAGCCTATAATCTCAGCCCCCACTACCTTGAGGAGTTCCGTTCCACGCTGGTTTCCGAGTTCGGGTTCGAGCCCGACTTGGAGCACTTCGCCATCAGTGGAACCTGCGCCTCATGCAGAGAAAAGGCCGATGGGCCAGGCAACGGATGAAACTCTCGGAGGTATATCTATCAACCAATGGTAAGGAAATCATTAGCAGCCTGCGTTGTGATTCTGCTCACGCTGGTCATTTCTTCTTCCGTAGCCTGTGGGACTCCCGAGCAGGAACCGGGGACGGAAACGACCTCTGGCACGGGGAAGCTGAAAGTGGTCAGCACCGTCTCCCCCATCACCAGTTTGGTGGAGAACATAGGGGGCACCACCATCGAGCTTGAGGGCATTGTGCCTGAAGGTGTGAACTCCCATACTTTCGACCCTGCCCCGTCGGTAGCCAGGCTAATGGCCGATGCCGACCTGATTGTGCTCAACGGACTGTTCCTAGAGGAGCCATCGCTGAATATGGCCGAAGCTTCGAAGAATCCCGAGGCCATCATCCTGACTCTAGGAGACAAGGCCATCAGCCGCGAAGAATGGGTGTTCGACTTCTCCTTCCCCGAATCGGAGGGTCACCCCAATCCTCACCTGTGGACCAACCCGGTCCTAGCCCTGAAATATGCGGAGATTATCCGGGACCAGTTGGCCTCCCTGGATGAAGCCAATTCCGACTACTACCACGATAACTACTCCAAACTGGAAGCGCGCATCGAGGACTTGGACCAACGCATCAGAGACAGCGTAGCTACCGTCCCGCCAGGGAACCGGAGACTGCTAACGTACCACGACTCCTTCCCTTACTTTGCCCAGAGATACGGGCTAGCGGTCATCGGGGCCGTACAGCCCTCGGATTTCAGCCAACCTTCGGCCCGCGAGGTGGCCCGTTTGATCGAGCAGGTGCGCGATACGGGGGTGCCAGCGATCTTCGGCTCAGAGGTTTTTCCCAGTGACGTGATGGAGCAGATTGCCGAGGAGGCCGGCGCCAACTTCGTGGACCAGCTACGTGACGACGACTTGCCGGGTTCGCCTGGCGATCGACAGCACAGCTACATGGGCCTCATGCAGCGGAACATGGAAATCATGGTACCAGCATTGGGGGGCAGTGCAGCCTCTATGGAGGGGTTCGATGCCCACCCTGTATTTGACGGCGAGAGGACTGCGGTCTACCCCCAATAGTCAGAGCGAGACTCAGTATTCAGACAAGGTAAGGCATGTTACATCCAACACCGCATCTACCCGGACCCGGCATCCCCATCATCGAACTGGAGAATGTGACCTGCGGCTATGAGCGCCGCCCCGTGGTGTCCAACATCAACCTACAGGTGATGCCCGGAGAGTTCGTGGGGCTTCTGGGTCCCAGCGGCTCGGGTAAGACCACCCTGTTGAGGGCGATCCTAGGGGCAGTGGATGTGTACGAAGGCAAAATCACCATAGCCGGCGCGGGCGTGAAGCAGCGCAAGAACCGCATCGGGTATGTGCCCCAGATAGAGGACATCAACTGGGACTTCCCTGTAACGGTAGAAGAGGCAGTGCTGATGGGACGCACGATGAACGGCCCCCTGTTCCCTTGGTTCGGCCGCGCCGACAAGGAGCTTGCCCAGACCACCATGGAGCGCATGGGCATCGGCCACCTAGCCAAGAGACACATACGGCGACTCTCCGGTGGCGAGCAACAGCGAGTCTTCCTTGCCCGGGCGCTGATCAGCAATCCCAGGCTGCTGCTGCTGGACGAGCCTACCAAGGGCGTGGACATCAAGACCCGCGACGAAGTGGTGCACCTGCTGCACGATCTGAACCACCAAGGCATTACCATCGTGATGACCACCCACGAAATCAATGCGGTCGCAGCCCACCTGCCATGGGTGGTATGCCTAAACAAGGCTATCGTGGCCGAGGGACCGCCCTCTGAGGTGTTCACCCCGGAGACCCTGTACGACACTTATGGGGCCGAAATGCCGGTGATCCATTACCAAGGCATGACACTGGTAGCGGAGAGTCCCCACTTCCTGGAAGCCAGCGGGAGCTACCACGTTCCCGAAGAAGCGATACACCGCCATCCCCTTGCTCGCAACGGGAACCATGATGCGCAATCCGAGGAGCGCCCGGTGGAGCAAGAGACAAAGAATGCTTGAGCCCTTCCAATACGAGTTCTTCGTTCGCGGGATGATTGCCACCGGACTGGTAGGAGGTCTTTGCGCCCTCATTGGGGTCTACATCGTCCTGCGGGGCATGGCTTACATCGGCCACGGGTTGTCCCACGCCATATTCGGCGGGGCAGTGGTTACCTACGTGATGTCCTTCAACTACTTCATCGGGGCCAGTCTCTGGGGGTTCTTGGCGGCCATCCTGATTACCCTGACCACGCGGAAGTCACGTATAGGAGCGGACGCTGCCATCGGCATCGTCACCACCGCCAGCCTAGCCATAGGCATCGCTCTCATCAGCCGGTTCAAGACATTCACTCGGGATTTCGACGCTGCTCTCTTCGGAAACGTCCTGGGGGTCAATGGTGGTGACTTGGTGGCCATCAGCGGAGTGACGCTGGCCACCATGCTGGTGTTCTTCGTTGCGTACAAGCTGTTTCTCTTCGCTACCTTCGAGCCGGTAGTGGCTCGCTTCTACGGAGTCCCCACCGGCTGGGTCGACGCCCTGTTCGCGCTGCTTCTGGCTGCAACTATCGTGGTGTCCATGCAGGTGTTGGGGGTCATGCTCATTGCGGCAGCCACCGTCATCCCTCCAGTAGTGGCCCGCCTACTTACAGACAGCTTTCGCAAGCTGATGCTCATATCCACCATCCTAGGGACCTCTTGCGGCTTGGTGGGCATCTACATCAGTTGGTTTCTAGACGTCTCCTCCGGCGCATCGGTAGTGCTGCTTTCAGCGACGCTGTTTGTCCTAGTGTTGGCGTGGAACGGCCTGAAGGGACACGCTCAAGCATGGCTGCGACGTCAGAGTGCGACACCTGTAACGTCTCCGTCCAACGAAGGTACCGCCATCGGCGACTAGCGGTGCCTGATTCAAGAGCCGCTGCTGACGGACTAACTCCCCAACTAGGCTGACTCCCCAACCCAATCAAGGTACAATACGCGCCATCGAGCCACAACCCAAGGTACGTGGGTCTCATGTGTTATTGCGGCCCGTTAAGGGGAGGCAGAGGTTCATGCGAGGTTCAAGGCTTCCGGCTGGCGGTGAGAACATACTCCAGACGATCCGCGCCAAGCGTGCCGACGCCGAGGCCAGGGGCATCAAGCTGACTGACCTGTCCATAGGAGAACCCAAGGGGGCGGCCCTTCTGAGCGCGCGCAAGGCGGCTGCTGAAGCGGTGATGAGTGACGAGGAGGCAATGCACGCCTACCAGTACAATGCCAGCCCCGGCGTACCCAACTTCGCCTCACGCTTCATCCGCGCTCATGTGAACCGCGAATTGAACAGCGACGAGGTAGACTACCTTCCCATACCGGGCATCAAACCCATTCTGGGGCTGGTGCCCCTCTCCTGTGGATGTTCTGACCAGAATGTGGTGGTCGGAACTATGACTGATCCAGGGTATCCCATCCCCGCGGACTGGTGTGCAATCTACGATTATGCAGAACAGTATGCTCTGCCTCTGAACCCGCAGAACGATTTCCGCTTTACCACTGAGGATATCGCCAGCGGAACCAATCTGATAATGACCAACTACCCCCACAATCCTTCCGGACAAGTAGCCAGCCGTCGGTGGCTGGAAGAACTTTGCGCCTACTGCAGCGAGCACGACATCCGGTTGTTCAATGATGCAGCCTACGTGGTACTGAGTCACCAGCCTGATAGTTGTACGCTCTCGGAGGTCGCTCCTGATTTCCCTGAACTGTCGTGGGCAGAGGCATTTACAGCTGCCAAGCTAGTGGGCAATGGGACCGGCTGGCACATAGGGGCTATGGTAGGCTCGTCCGATTTCATCGGAGACTTGAAGGTAGTGAAGGGGAAGACTGACACCGGTTTCGTGGCTCCCATGGCAGCCGGAGTGGTAGCCGCCTTTGAGACTGACCAAGAGAGCATTGCACAGTATCGTGAGATGTACCGAGCCCGGCTGGAGTTACTCATCAGCCTGCTCACCGGGCAGGGCATGCGGCTGGCGCTGGAGCCAGCCGCCGGGTTCTTCACCCTGTGGAGAGTTCCCAGCCAAGCGTTCGGTCGCAGAGTTGAGAGCGCTGAGCACTTCAATTTCATGATGATCGAGGAGACGGGGGTGGTGGGAGTCCATTTTCCGGGCTACGTGCGATATGCGGTATGTGGGGACATAGGTGCGATGGCATCTGACATTGAGAAAGCATTCGCAAAGGCGCAGCCCAGCTATGACTAACACCCTGAAGCGTGCGTAAGTCATGCTATTATGCCGCCGAGGCATATGCCTGAACTGGTTCACCCCTACATAGCGGAGGTGTCTCGTGCTATCGGTAGAAGAGAATGAACTGGTAACCAAGACGGGGCCCGGCACACCCATGGGGGAGACCCTACGCCGTTACTGGCTCCCCGCCCTGATCGATTGGGAGGTTGCCGAGCCAGACGGCACGCCCGTCCGGGTGCGACTGCTGGGCGAGGAGCTGATTGCTTTCCGGGACACCAACGGTCGCATCGGACTCTTGGACGAGTTCTGCCCGCACCGCGGAGCGTCACTGTGGCTGGGGCGTAATGAAGAATGCGGTCTGCGATGTGTCTTTCACGGCTGGAAGTATGATGTGTATGGCAACTGCGTGGACCAGATGAACGAACCCTCCCAATTCGGTGAGAAAGTGGTCATCAAGTCCTATCCCACCGTGGAAGAGGGTGGGGTGATCTGGGCTTACCTAGGCCCCAAAGAATTGATGCCTCCGCCTCCCAAGTTTGACTGGACCCAGGCGCCTGCACCGAACCGATCGGTGTCCAAGGTGGTGCAGGACTGCAACTGGCTGCAGGGTTTGGAGGGAGGCATCGACACCTCCCATGCCCAGATTCTGCACCGGAACTTTGTGGCTGGCATTGGCCCGACCGGTGACGGAGGGCGTGGTGGGGCCCCCAAACTGGAAATCGACATCACCGACTATGGCTACCGGTACGCAGGGGTCTACCCCCGGGATGAAGGCAACTTCGTACGGACATACCATTTCGTGATGCCGTTCCACCAGATACGGCCGACTGGACGGGAGCTTCAGACGGGGATTCCGACAGTGAACGACGGGGTTGCTGGGCACATCTGGGTGCCCATGGACGATGGCACGTGCATGGTGTGGAACTGGCAGTACAACATTGTTGACGAGCCCCTGACCGAGGACGAGCGCTTGGAGAAGGGGTTGGGCAACGGGCCTGATGCTGTGGACCAGACCACTTTCCGCTCCTACGCAAACGGCGCCAACGGCTGGAACATCAGCCGGGACGCGCAGCGCACGCAGTCGATGACGGGCATCGCCGGGGTGAACACGCAGGACAGGGCTATCCAGGAGAGCATGGGCCGGGTGGTGGACCGGAGCCAAGAGTTCCTTGGGCCGGCTGACAGGGCCATCGTGATAGCGCGACAGATGTTGCTACAGGCTATTGAAACGGTGAAGGACGGCGGTTCACCCCCGGGAGCCAGTGATTCGTACTATGCCATACGAGCCATGCAGGATACCGTGCCCCGTGAGAGCGACTGGCGGGATACGCTGTTGCCACTGATGCACCCTGCCGGAGTGTAGGGCGGCACCTAAACGGTTGGCGGGCCAAGCCCTCCCTGCTCAACAGGGAGGGCTTCTTCTCCTCCGGGCCAGGGTGGGATGGTGACGCAGAGGAAGCGGAGGGCAACGTCCGGGGCGGCGCTGAACTGAAAGCTCCAGCCGGTGGGTATGACCAAGGCATCGCCCCGATTCACCGGGGCCGCAGGATAGGACTCAATTGCCTCGTGGGGCGGGCATCGCCACACCTGACCGCGGCCTTCCAATACGTACCAGACTTCTTCCACTTGGCGGTGACGCACGGGACGCGACACCTGCCCGGCTGGGAGTACCACTTCCACCATGCTGGCTTTCTGTGCATGATTCCGGTCATCGAGGAGGAGACGGATCTCGGAGCCGTCGGGTGCAGTGGCATCCGGTTGGCAGGCCCGGCGGCCTAACGGAGGGATTCGCGGGACGCCTACGTTATCTAACTCCGACATGCTCACGCTAGAAGGTTCGCGTTGGGCAAGCCCAACACGAACTGGCCATAGTTCTCGTAGCTGGCGTCGCTGACCATGAGGTGCTGGGCGGCGGCGTTGATATCGCGCAGGCAGCGTTGGAGGACGTGGCCTTCGAACAGGGCGTTGGCCCCGCCGTAGCGGAAGGCCACTGTGGCCACCTCCAAGGAGACCTCGGTGGCGTAGGTGGCGACGCTGCGAATGCGGGCGTAGTCGCTGTCCTTCAAGGCACCGTCCCGGCACATAGCGGCCCAAGCGTCCTCGAACACTTGGTAGGTGAGGGCGCGCGCGGCCCGGAGTTTCAGGTCGCAGTGGCCTATGTCCCGTTGGAACGACCCGCGAGAGACCATGGAGGATGGAGTCGGGCCAAACCCGCGGAGCTTGGCTTGAGCCACGGCCACGATTTCATCCAGGGCATGGCGGGCGGCGCCGAGGGCAAGGGCGGCGTGTTCATTGGACACGTACCCTACGAAGTGGAGACGGTAGAGCAGGCCACCTCGCCTCGGCTTGGCATGGGCGCGGTCATAGGTGAACTCTTCGGGGACGAAGAGATCGGATACCGAGAAGTCGTTGCTTCCAGTACCCTTCAGTCCTGCCACGTGCCAGTTGTCGTGGATGGTCACATCGGAAGCCGGAATGATGGCAAAAATGGTCTGTGATTCCGATGGGTCGGGCCGTTGCACTCTGGCGCAGGCGGAGACCCACTGGGCATGGCGAATGCCGCTGGCGAAGGCCCACCGTCCTGTTAACCGGTATCCGCCGTCTACGGGGGTAGCCGTGCCGCCTGGCATGTACACGCCGGCCACCCTTGGGGGACAGCCACCGGCGTAGACTTTAGCCAAGGCTTCTTCTGGCAGGAAGGCACCGGGGAAGGAGCAGGCACTGGCGCCGATCATGGTGCACCAGCCTGCGGATGTGTCGATGTTGCTGATGGCTTCCATCACTTCTAACTGGGTTACGAGGTCGGCCTCGGCACCGCCGAGTTCGGCGGGCGACTTGAGCCAGAGGAGGCCGGAGTCGTAGAGGGCGTTGACTGTTGCCATGGGCAGAGTGCCCAAGGCTTCCGCCTCGTCGGCACCGGCTTCCAGTACATCGCGCACTTCTTCGACGGCGTTCAGGAGGACGGCGCGTTTTTCCTGGCGATCGGTGGGGAACCTGGGAGGCATGAAGGCAGACTCCTTAGCCCTGAGCACGGCTGGCGGCTTGATGCCAGGGGGTGAGGTAGGCCTTGGCGCCGAGGACGACGAGGTCGCGGGCGGAGATGGTGACCAGCTTGACGCCCAACTGCTGGTAGTGGGCTATCTGGTCGTCCATGTTGGTGTCGATCCAAGCGTACATGCTGGCCCAGTGGCCTGACTGAACCACCCGGGCTATACCATCGTCCAAGACCTCCCACACCTTGCTGCGGTCGGGCATTCCCATGGACTGCCAGAGGTCCTTGGGGCCGAACTGGTAGGAGTCGACATGGGGGACGGCCAAAATACTGGAGAGGTTCTCGATGCCTTCGAGTTCTTCCACTTGGAGGATGACGAGGGTCTCGCGGTTAGAGATTTCGGCGTACTCCTCTTCGCTGTAGCCTATTCCGTAGTGGCCGGAACGGGAGACGGCGTAGAAGGTGCGGTTGCCTTGGGGGTGGAAGCGGCAGGCGTTTACGACGCGCTGGGCCTGCTCGACGGTGTTGATCTGGGGGACGTGGATGCCTTGGGCGCCAGCGTCGAGGAGCCGGAGGATGAGGTCGGGATCGTTGGGGACGCGCATGATGGGGGTGATGTCGTAGTTCTCGGCGGCGCGGATGGAGTGGAGGATGGCGCGCTCGTCGAAGATTTCGTGTTCGAGGTCGAAGGTGACGTAGTCGAAGCCCAAGGCGCCGAGGAGTTCGACGGTGTCGGGGGAGTCGAAACCTACGGAGACGCCGAAGACCATCTCGCCGCGCTGAAGTTTGCCCTTGGTGTTGTTAGGTCGCATTAGTCGCTTCAGCCTGATCTGACCATCTGGTCAGCAGGTACATTGTAAACTGCAGCGGGGGGCAAATCACCCTCTCGCGTGCTGGCTTATCGCAGAGGAGGCCCCGCCCTTGCTGATAAATTTGCGGACAAACGCGTAGCTGTGGAGCGGTTTTTGTAGCTGAATTTGTCCGCATTGTCCGCGGCTTCCTATCTGTCCAGCTAGGGATTTTTCTCCGCATTTTCGGGAAATGTGTCCCCTTCGTCCCACTATCGCAGCAGGTCCGTAGTGGGACTTCTTGTCCCATTGGTACGTATGTCATGCTGGACAGGTTCCATCGGTCTTTGCCTCTTGATGAGAACTGGGACAAAAGAAAAGGCGCAAGGGAGCGTTCGGGGACGATCTTCTGCGGACTCTAAGCGAGACTAGCACAGATGTGCGTGGCGTGTCAAGCGAGGGATGTCGTGGCGGGGTGCGCAAAGCGGGCCATGGTTCCCGCGACGATTGGCGGAACCAAGGGTAGCAGCATGGATATGGTACGGGCGAGACGCTGAGAGGAGGCTCCTTATTGTTCCGTCAAGGGCTTGTGGGTGCTACACTGCCGCCTATTCCACTGAGCTCTGGTACCACAAGGGGGAGGCACACGATGAATGGAGCGGAGTTGAAGGCGACCCTGAAGGCAGGGGGACGGGTGTTCGGCACGATGCTGAACGTGACCCGCAGCCCAAGATGGGTGTCGGCCTTCGATGGGGTGGGCTTGGACTACGTGGTGGTGGACACGGAGCATGCTCCACTGGGCCGAGATGACATGGGCGACCTGCTGCTCAGCTTCACCAACTCGGGCGTGGTGCCCATCGTACGCATACCCATCCCCGACTCACACTATGTGACCATGGCGATGGATGCGGGGGCACAGGGGGTGCTGGCGCCATATTGCGAGACGGCGGAGCAGGCTTCCGAGGTGGTGGGAGCCGCCAAGTGGCGCCCCCTGAAGGGCGCGGCGGTAGACAGGGTGATGGCGTCAGGCGAGCACGTCAGCGATGCCACCCGGGCGTACCTGGAGGAGCGGAACAAGAACACCGTGGCCATCATCGGCATCGAGAGCAAGGCTGCCGTGGAGAACCTGGAGAACATCCTGAAGGTGCCCGACATCGACGGCATTTTCATCGGCCCCAACGACATGAGCATCAGCCTTGGGGTGCCGGACCAGTACGATACGGAGATATACCGAACGACAGTGAAGCACGTGATCGATACTGCTGAGGCGCACGGGGTGGCGACGCTGGTGCACCACCAGACCCCAGACCTGAGTACGTATTTCATGAGCCAGGGGGCACGTTTCATACTGCACGGGTCGGAGCGTCGGGCCATGATTCAAGGCTTCCAAACGGAGTTCGGGATACTGAGGGAGCACCACAAGAGTTTGTAGTGCGGGCCCAATAACCCGTTCACGGAGGGATGATGAAATACGACGTGATCATCGTCGGAGGGGGTTCGGCCGGATGTGTGCTGGCCCACCGGCTCGCACAAGATTCGGACAGATCTGTCCTGCTGCTGGAGGCGGGCCCGGACTACCCTGATTTCGAACACCTGCCTGATGACCTGAAGGATGGCAATAATCTGTTCAAGGCGTCCTACCACGGGCCGCACACCTGGAATTACATGGCGACCGCCACCCCGCAACAGGAGCAGTTCCCGCTGCCAAGAGGCAGGGCCATGGGGGGCTCGAGTTCGGTGAATGGACAGGTCATGTTCCGTGGGATACCACAGGACTTCGACGGCTGGGCGGCCATGGGCAACGACGAATGGGAGTTCACCAAGTGCCTGCCCTATTTCCGCAAGCTTGAGACAGACGAAGACTTCCAGGACGACTTCCACGGGACCGACGGACCCATCCCCATACGTCGCTGCAAGCCCGAAGAACTGATGCCAATCGCGGCTGCTTTCGTAGAATCCAGCTTGGCCTTGGGGTTTCGGGAGGACCCGGACTGCAATCACCCGGAGTCCACGGGCGTTGGCATGCGCGCCCTGAACAACCAGCGGGGCATCCGGGTCAACGCCGCCATCGCCTATTTGGACCAGTCACGGCACCGCCTGAACCTGACCGTGCGGGGCAACGTGACCGTGCGACGAGTGTTGTTCGACGGCACGCGGGCTTGTGGCATAGAAGCTGAGAGTGGTGGCGAGGTCTTCACCATCGAGGCTGGCGAGGTGGTCCTGAGCGGAGGCGCGATAGGCTCGCCCCAAGTACTAATGCTTTCGGGCGTCGGGCCAGCGGAACACCTGCGTTCAGTGGGCATACCCGTAGTACACGAGTTGCCGGGAGTGGGCGAGAACCTGCGGGACCACCCGAACACCATGGTGGCCTACCGTCCCAAACAGCCGTATCCAGAGGAGGCGCAGGTTCCCTCTATTCAGGTTGGCTTACGCTACACCACCGAGGGCTCGTCGACACCCAATGACATGCAGCTCAGCCCCATCCACATCAGCAGTGGCTCCGTACCGGCCACTGTCCGGGTCCGCGGCGACGGTCCGATAATGGGCTTTGGGGTAAGCTTGCAGAATGCCGTGACGGCGGGTGTGCTGCGCTTGGCTTCCAGCGACCCCCATGTCCAGCCGATTTTGGACTACCGTTACCTGACGGACGCAGGCGACCGCGCCCGCATGAGGCAGGCGCTGCGCCAATGCATTGAAATCACGGAGCAACCAGCCCTTCAGGCACTGCTGGAGGAGCGTCTCAACCCCACTGATGCGGACCTGGCGTCGGACGACACGCTGGACGCTTGGCTGCTGGCGAATGTGCAGACGCAGCACCATTCTTCCGGCACCTGCAAAATGGGGCCAGACTCGGACGCTATGGCGGTGGTGGACCAGCGGTGCCGGGTGCACGGCCTGCAGGGGATCCGGGTGGTGGACGCCTCGGTGATGCCGGATGTGGTGCGGGCGAACACACATGCCACCACGCTGATGATTGCGGAGAAGGTGGCGGACTGGATGGGAGAAGAATGGAAGGCGCGATAAGGACATGAAGTTCGCCCATTTCTGTCAGGTGTTTCCACGGACAGGAGAGACGACTGCCGAGCGGTACGACCAGCTCTGGCGGGAGTTGCAGTTGTGCGACGAGGTGGGGTTCGACTACGGGTTCACGTCAGTACACCACTTTGAGAGGTTGCGTCCGCAAGCAGCGGCCTATTGCGCCGGAGGCGCCGCCCGCACCAAGCGAATACGGCTGGGGCCCATGGGGTACACCACCGCGCTGTACGACCCCATGCGCATCGTGGAGGAGGCCATCGTCCTCGATAACATGATGCATGGGCGGCTGGAGATCGGCCTGACGGCTGGCGTCACCCCGGAGGAATTCCGGGTGTACCACGCTGACTGGGAGAAGCGGGCCGACTACGCCATGGAGACGATGCAACTGCTGAGGAAGGCGTTCCTCAGCCCCAAGCCGTTTGACTTCGAGGGCCAGTTTCACAGCTACGAACGTGTGCACATGGCGGCTGAGCCGGTGCAGGTGCCTCACCCACCCATCTGGCTTATGTCCATCGACAAGGAGCGCCTGCCGGTGCTTGCGGCCGAAGGGGTGCATACCGGCTACCTGTTCGACCGGCCCCGGAAGGACTGCGCACAACTATTGACGAGCTACCTGAGAGACTGGAAGGGCGCTGACCACCACTATTCCCCAAACATCATCTATCTGGCTTTCGTTTATGTGGACGAGACTGATGAGAAGGCGATTGCCAAAGCGACACCGCACATGGTGCACAGTATGTACTCCATCTACGACTGGGAAGTAGACCACCGGTATGAGCTTGCTGAACGGTTCCGGGCCCGGGGTGAGGTGGAGAGGGCCGAGACACGGGTGAACCTGCAGAACATGGAATACCTGACGGCGAAGGACCTGGTGTTCGTGGGGTCGCCCGATACGGTGGCCCAGAAGATTAAGGACGCCGCCGAGGAGGGCCTGTTCAACGTGATGGGGGCCGAACTCAATATCGGGGCGCTGCCTGAAGAGGATCTCATGCGGTCCATAAGGCTATTTGGCGAGGAGGTCATCCCGCAGCTGAAAGACTTTGACCCAGCGAGGGACTGGATGGAGGGCTGCGAAGGATGATGGAGGACGATCCGCTCACACCCAGACGGTTCGGGATTGTGCTGCCGGGCAACGCGGTGCGGGAGAACCTGGACCTGGCGCGGTATGCGGATGCGCGTGGAGTGGACTCCCTGTGGGTCATCGAGACACGTCTGTCCACCGATGCCGTGGGGCCATTGGCAGCCTATGCCTCTGCGACGGACCGCATTCACGTCGGCTCCGGAATCATCCCCATCTGGACACGCAATCCCGCCCTCGTCGCGCAGAGCTTCGCCACCCTGGACCTGCTGGCGCCGGGGCGCGTCATTCTGGGGCTGGGGGCGTGGTGGGAGCCACTGGCGTCCCGTACCGGAGTGCAGCGTGTGCGTCCGCTGCGGATGATGCGGGAGATGGTGGAGTCGGTGCGCATGCTGCTCTCGATGGAAGGGCCAGTGAACTACGACGGCGAGTTCGTGCACATGGAGGAGCTGTATCTGGATCATGGAGAGCTAGAGCCCCATGACGTAAAGATATACATTGGCGGCGTGGGTCCGCGGATGCTTCGTCTCGCGGGAGGCATCGCGGATGGAGTAGTGCTGAACAACTATCAGACGGTGGGTGCCGTGAGGCGAGGCGTGGCCGAACTCGAGGCTGGGGCACAGGCAGCGGGACGGTCGCTGGACGACATCGAACGGGTGAAGCTGCTGCTGGTGAGGATGACGCGGAACAAGAAGGCGGCGCTGCAGGCCATCAAGCCCAGGCTTGCTCAGTATCTGGCGCAGCAGCCCCATATCGAAGGTCCTTCGGGGGCAGACCATGAGCTCTCGGAGCGGCTACGGGCTGCAATCCCATGGCCGGCCACATACCAGCAGTGTGTTGAGGGTGGCAACCTGATATCCGACGAACTGGTTGACAGTCTCACCTGCTGTGGGGACCCAGACGAGGTGCGGGCCCGCATCGGCGAATATATGGAGGCTGGGGTGACGGTGCCGATAGTGTCGAGCCCGAACCGGGCTGCGATTGATTTCATGGCGCAGGGGTTTTAGGGGGGAGAGGGAGGCTGGCTCCAAGCGACTGGAACTCTGGTCTCGCGTCGGAGACTAACTTTCCTTGCGCTCGGCCCTGGCAATCATCGATTCGACGGCGGGAGAAGCATTGGCGCGCGATATGGTGATCTCCGGATGCTCCCTTTGGAACACCCGAAAAATCTCGTCCGCGAAAGCCTGCCCAATTATGTCGACGTCGCTGAAGTCCAGAAGCACCTCCGCAAAACGTTCGAACCTTGCCAACACCCGTCTGGCTTGAGACCGCGAAAGCAACTGCTCCCGTTCGTACTTGGCCAGTTTGATGGGCACGTGAGTCCGCGAGAAGTCGTAGCCGTCCCCAGAAGCGAAACTGTCGAATACCTCCCGCAACGTCTGGACGGCGGTGGGACTGATGGACATCGATACCATAGTACCCCCTAAGTCTGGACGCTCCTCAACCTCTATAAGCCAATCGTCTCCACCATTCTCTCTGGCGCGGCCATAGAATAGCGTGCCAGAGTAGATGCCAAAGTTATCAAACATCCGGGAAGTGAAGAAGATGCCCTCTCCTGTGTGGTTGTCGGGATCTGAGGACATCTTGCCTTTCGATAGCTCGAGGAGTGCATGCCGTGCATCATCAAGACCAAATGCCTTCCGAATTTTATTGAACAATCCGACGCCGTCGTCCTGAACAAGCATCTGGACCTGGATAGCTGACCGGATTAGGCCTAGTGTCATCCTCTCCGCTTCAGAGTGAGACACTACGTTATTGACCATCTCCAAAACGCCGTGCTGACATATGCTGAGGACGCTCTCGGGAAGGTCCGAGAGAAATGGCGCAAAATGCTCACGCCATACAATGTGCTCCTCGAGGCCTTCATGGACTGGCACCGTCACACGGTTGTTTGATTCCACGAGTTCGTAGTGACGGGCCCTAGTGTTTCCCGACGCCTGAATGAGGCCCTCGCGGACTAGCGAACGCAGATGCTGAGCCACCGTCTGTCGGCTGACCCCAAATTTCTCTGAGGTCAGCCGTGCAAGATCTGTGGGGTGCTCTTCGACATTACTTAGCAAAAAATGGCGTATTGCTTCTGTTTGATGGCTTTTAGATACCATTTGGCAAAGCCTTGACCTGCGTCTTTTGAAGTGTGCTACACATTATTTTAAGGTTTAGGTTCAGCATTGTCCATCGTCAGAGCCTTCGATACAATGTGGCGACTCTGACCGAAGTGCGCCCTCATTGATGATTCCATAGAAGCTGAGGTCCGGGTTTTGGTTGTTTTCAGTCCAAACCGGGCTGCGATGAATTTCATGGCGAAGAGGTTTTAGGGGTCGTTTGGTGACGAAGAGAGCGGAATGAGGACGGCGGGCTTGATGCTCTTGGCCGTCACTCTTGTGGGGGTCTTTCTCGCAGGGTGTGGAGGCTGGTCCCCGGATGTGGCAGGGCCGCGGGTGCTTACGGTGGACGAGTATCTGGAGTGGTGTTCAAAGTTTGCATCGATGCCGGCACCGGAGACCTATGGCGACGGGGACGAGTTTTATTCGATGATTTACCATGAAGGCAGGGGGTTGAATCCGCCAACAGAGCTTGGGGAGTACTCACAGGCTTACGTGGAAGGAGTGAAGCTCATCCGCGATACGGTGAGCACGTTTCCGCCCGAAGAATTCATGGACTTCGATGCGGTCAGGGCCAGGTTGGACTCGGGCTCTATGGTAGCCCAGCTAGAGGCCGCTCGCGTTGCGTTGCCGGTGGAACTGTCGGATGACCTGACCAACTGCTTCTAACAGGGATATACAGGCCCTGGGTGCTGGAAAACGGGCAGATTGCTCTCACAAATTACTCACACTATCTTCACAGAATGGGATTGACTGGGCCCGGTAGGCGTGGGAGCATGGCGCGCTGATAGGTCTGCCGGGCAACACATCCACAGGAGGCGATGATGCCGGCTGTTGTCGATGCTGATACTCACATTTTTGAGCCAGTGGAACTCTGGGACTACCTGGACAAGGAGTGGTACCTGCGGCGTCCCATTGTGGTGTCCGCTGACTCGGACACGGTGTACAAGAAGTCCCGCTTCTGGATGATCGACGGCAACATCTTCCCCAAGTCGGCAGGCAAGGGAGGCTTCCTGCTGGGGACGCCCACGGAGCCGGACGACATTGCGCGGATGCCGGACGTACGGGCGCGGGAGATGCTGGACATACCGGGCAGGCTTGCAGCCATGGACCAGATGAGGACCGATGTGCAGGTGATATACCCCACTATCTTCCTAGCATACGTGACTGATGACGTGGACTTGGAGATCGCCCTGTGCCGGGCGTACAACCGGTTCATGGCAGAGATGTGTCGCCGGGCCAACGGGCGCCTGCGGTGGCTGGTGGTGCCGCCGCTGCGGTCGGTGGATGCGACGCTGGAGGAGGCGAACTTCGGGAAGGAGAACGGCGCTGTGGGCCTCTTTTTCCGGGGGATAGAGCGGGACCGGACGTTGGACGACCCTTATTTCTTCCCGGTGTACGAGGAGGCTGCCAACCTGGATATGCCGGTGTGCGTGCATACGGGAGCGGGCTGCCCTGCTTTCACGGCGGTGTTCGACGTGACCCGGAGCCACACGTTTCCTCATACGAGGACGCTGCCCTTGATGGCGTTCCGGAACATAGTGGCCAACAAAATACCGGAGATGTACCCGGAACTGAGATTTGCGTTCATCGAGGCAGGGACGTCGTGGGTGCCATACGTGCTGCATGCGCTGAGGGGTGTGTTCGGCGGGTCGCCTGATGAGTGGGGGCCCAAGTTGTTCCAGGACTATCGCTTGTACACGACCTACGAGGAGTGGGAAGACCTGCCCTATCTGGTCAACTTCACTGGCGAGGACAACATCGTGGTGGGGTCGGACTGGGGGCATCACGGCGGCCGAGGCAAGGGGGGTGATCCCTCGGGCCAGCCGGATGTGTTCGATAACATGCGGGCGCGAGAGGATGTGCCAAGCCGGGTTATCGAGAAGATGCTCTCGGACAACCCGTGCAAGCTGTATAGTATTTAGAGAGGGGTTAGAAGCCGTACGACCCACCGCAAGCGTCCGGTATAGACTCAGAAGGACTTCACACCGAATGGCGAAGACGATACAGCCCAAGATCAGCCTTTGCTCCACATGCAAGCTGCGACTGGAAGAATACAAAGCTGCGATGACATCAGGTAGAATCTCGGAGAAAGAGGCTCTGCGTAACGCGGTGCGTGACTGCGACACGGAGGATTACAGGTTCTTCTATCCATTCGGGTTTTCCAAGCACGGGGTCACCTTCGTGGCCGAAGAAGAGGCGGCTAGGCGAAAGGCCCAGGGTCGACGACTAACGCCCAAGGTGCATGGCTGACCACTCTACCCACAATTCCCCAAAGTCCCTCACAATGCACTGCGGATTGAGATGAAGCGGTGCTCGTTTTCCAGATAATGGCGTTGTACACGGCGCGGGCCTCCTTGGGCATAGCACGCATGGCCATGAGTGTGTCCCGGGCGGCTGTGGGGCAGCGCGATCGTCAGGAGATATGGCAGCGGGACCGAGCCTTTTACGTGTCTCGAATGATGTGGCTCGCCATGCGGTTGATGGTGGCACAGGTAGCATTGGGCGTTGCTGAAGCCGCCTCCGACTTTGCGGGATGGATATCGGGTATGGACTCGGATGACGACCCCGGCAGAGGAAGGTAATCGCATACATATATATGCGATCATTTGCCAATGATTGAGGTGAGTGAATGACCACAGCGCAACCTCTGGGAAGAATAGAGCGGCTTGACCCAAGAGACGTCTGGCCTAACGAGGCTCGAAACTTCACCCCTTGGCTTGCCGACCACATCGAGGAGCTCGGTGGGGCCCTAGGCCTGGAGTTGGAGAAATACTCTTCGGAAGCTCCTGTCGGCGACTTCTCGTTAGATATCCTTGCGAGAGACATTGGCAGGGACCGGCCTGTCATCATAGAGAACCAGTTAGAGCAGACCAACCATAGCCATCTGGGCCAGTTGCTCACCTACGCTGCCGGCTATGATGCCGGTGTGGTGATTTGGATCGCCAAAGAGTTCAGAGACGAGCACCGCGCAGCTCTGGACTTACTGAACCGACACACCGATGATGAGATAGAATTCTTCGGAGTCGTTGTCGAGGTATGGCGTATTGCAGAGTCACCGCCTGCGCCGAATCTCAAGGTCGTTGTCGCTCCCAATGAGTGGGGGAGACAGGTCAAGCAGGCTGCTGACAACCGGCGCGATGGAGAGTCGTCGGAGAGAGAAGTAAAGTATCGCAGCTTCTATCAGCCCTTGTTTGATACCCTGAGACAGAAACACCTCTTGCCCAAGAGAAGAGAAGCTGGAAAATCTGGACACGCTTTTGCATCCAGTGCTCGCTGCGGTCAGTACTATGCTCATTTTGAGAGGCAGCGAACTGTGAGCGTCGGGGTGTGGATTGATGGTGCGGACAAGGACACTAACCACGATCGCTTTGATACCCTAGAACAGTATCATGATGAGATAGACGCTCAGCTGGGCGAGTTAAGTTGGGAGAGGAGAGAGGAACGTCTCGCTCCTCGAATAGCGGCTTACAGAGACGGCTCCATTGACGATGACGAGAACACATTGATGGATATACGCGAGTGGATGGCGGAGCGGCTTCTGGCACTCAAGAAGGAGTTCAACCCAAGGCTTGAAGAACTTAACTAAGCTAGGTCGACAGAGGCTATGACCAGAACTGGCGCACAGTACATGGAAAGCCTGCGGGACGGACGCACCATCTATCTGGATGGCGCGTTGGTGCAGGACCCAGGCACCCATCCTAGCTATCGGAATGCGGTGCGGTCGGTGGCCCGCTTGTATGACTTTCAGGCGGCGCCGGAGAACCGGGAGTTGATGACTTTTGCCTCGCCTGATACCGGGGAGGCGGTGGGGCGGTGTTGGCAGCTTCCGACCTCTTATGAGGAACTGGTGAAGCGGCGGCTTAGCTTGGCGGCTTGGGCTGAGGGTAGCTATGGGTTCTTCGGGCGGTCTCCGGACCATGTGGCGTCGTGCTTGTGCGGGATGATGATGGGCATTGATGTGTTCAGGGAGCATGGTGAAGAACGGGCCAAGGCACTGCAAAACTATTTCGTTTATGTGCGTGAGAACGACCTGTATGTCACGTACGTGATCGTGAATCCTCAGGCGAACCGTTCCAAGCCGGCGTCAGAGCAGGAGGATGAGTACTTGGTGGCGGGCATCTGCGATGAGGACTCGCAGGGGATCACCATCAAGGGCGCTAAGATGCTTGGTACCGGGTCGGTGATGGCGAACGAGGTGCTGGTGACCACCATGGCGCCACTGAGGGAGGGCGAGGAGAAGTACGCCTTCACTGCTGCGGTGCCGTTGGGGGCCAAGGGCGTCAAGATCCTGTCGCGGAAGTCGTACGAGTCGACGGCTGTGTCGGAGTTCGATAACCCGCTTTCGAGCCAGTTCGATGAGAACGATGCGGTGATCTACTTCGATGAAGTGAAGGTGCCGTGGGAGCGGGTGTTCGTGTACCGGGACGTGCCGATGTGCCAGGCGCAGTGGCATACGGCGCCGACGCATGTGTTTCAGAACTATCAAGCGCAAGTGCGGTTTATGGTGAAGCTGCGGTTTCTGCTGGGACTGGCACGTAGGATCGCGGAGACCAACGGGATCATATCCATCCCACCGGTGGTTACTACGCTGGGGCAACTGGCGGCCGAGACATCGATGATCGAGGGGCTGGTCAAGGGAATGGAGGCGTCGGGGAGACAGTACGGACCGTATTATGTGCCGGATACGCAGCTGCTGTATTCGGCGCAGGTGCTGTCGCAGCAGATATATCCCAAGATCGTGCATACGATCAGGGACCTGGCAGGCGGGGGGATGATAATGACCCCATCGTCTGTGGCCGATTTCCTGAACCCTGAGATCGCGCCCTATGTGGAGGCCACCCAGAAGTCGCCGGTAGTGGATTCCATTGAGCGGGTGAAGCTGTTCAAGCTGGCTTGGGATGCCATAGGCTCGGAGTTCGGCTCGCGGCATGAGCAGTATGAGATGTTCTATGGCGGGAACTCCATAAGCACACGGGGCCACGCCTACCGTACGTATGACTGGGACAACGTAGGCGAGATGGTCGACCGGCTTCTTTCGAGCTACGACCTGCCTCAGGCTTGAGGCAGCGCTCTAGCGGTTCCTCGTAATCACGTCCAGCAGGGCTGGGCGTCCCTCTTCCGTCACCACCTTCAAGGCCCGTTGCAGGGCTGGCATCAGGTGATCGGGCTGATCAATGGGGCCTTCGGCGTATACCCCACAGGAGCGGGCCATCGTCGCGAAGTCGACTGGCGGGCCCTCTATGCGAATTCCGACCACACGATTTTCCACGGAGCGACCCCGGGCACGGGCGATGTCGGCTTGGTGTTCCTCGTCGTTGTAGTAGGAGCGGTTGTTGTACATCACGACCAGCAATGGTATCCGGTGATGTACTGCGGTCCAGAGGGCGGCGGGGTTGAAGAGGTAGTCGCCGTCGGCTTGGAAGTCGACGCACAGGCGACCTGTGCCCCGGTTGGCCAAAGCCACGCCGAGGGACCGGCCGATGCCGTTACCCAAGCCCCCTCTGGCTGAGTGGTACTGGTAGGGCTCACGTATATCCCAGATACGGCGTGCCCAGCCTCGCAGGTCGTTGTCCGTGAGCACCCAGTCGTGTTCCCAGACCGCATCTCTCACCTGTTGCGCCAGCAGGGGCAAGGCTATGGGTGAGTCGCTGGCTGAGCCGGCTACGGCGGCCTCGGTCTCGCGGGCCAGTTCCTCGTGCTCGGCCCTGAGGCGGTTGCTGCGCTCTTCGATGGTACTAGCCATGCCAGGCTGCTCGGCCAGTTTCTTCTGGCAGAGATCGGCTAGGGCTGGGATTGCCAAGGCCGTATCGGCGGCGATGGGGACGTCTACCGGGTAGAGGCGACCGTAGTCGTCGGCCCAACTGCGGACGATGTACTGGCGGAGAGAGATGTCGATAATCCGGGCGTTTTCGCCTGCGAGGTCGCTGGCGACGCGGTTCACGCGGTCGGTGGTGGTGAGGGCCTGCTGGATGTCGAACACGTCGAGGCAGAGAATCACGTCGGCGTGGGAGATGAGGCGACTGGTTGCGCCGCTGAGGTTGAGGTGGTGCTGGCTGGGGAAGTTGAAGAGGTCGCCCATGTCGACGACGGGCAGGGCGAGGGTTTCGGCTAGGCGCTGGAGACCGTCGACTGCTTCTTTGGACTTGCCAAGGTAGTCGGCTACCACCACGGGGCGCTGGGCTCCCATCAACAGGTCCGCAGCGCGTTCCAAGGCCTGTGGGTCGGCTTGAACTCTGCTGGGAAGGTCGAAGCGGGAGGGATCGGGCAGGATGAAGGGCTCGTCCAGCTTCTGCTCCTGGATGGCAGCGTCAAAGCAGACGTACACCGGGCCCTGGGGATTCATGGATGCCAATTGGTGGGCGCGGTAGAGGGACTCGGGGATGCTGGCTACGCTGGCGGGCTGGTCGTCCCACTTGACGAAACCCCGGACGGCATCGCCCTGCACCAATGCAGTATGAATCCAATCGATCCACGGGCGTCGCTGCTCGACAGCCATGGGTCCGGTGCCACCCAGCACCAACATGCCGGCGCGGTCCTGCCATGCGTTGAACATGGCGTTTGTGGCGTGGAGCAGGCCCACGATGTTGTGGACGGCGGCGCCCATGATCTTGCCGGCGGCCCGACCATAGCCGTGGGCGATGGATGTGGCGATACCCTCGTGGGTGCAGAGGATGGTCTCAGGCTTGGTGTTGCCACCGTAGTTGACCATGGAGTCGTGGAGGCCGCGGAAGGTGGCGCCGGGGTTGAGGGATACATAGTCGATTTCCAGGTCTCGGAGGACGTCGACGATGACGTCGGAGCCGTATTCGGCTTTGCTCGTGCGTGGACCGGGCCGGTTGGTGGCAGTTGCCATAGGTGTTGTTCCTTTCCTAGCAACGGGGCTTGTTGCTGGTGGGGACTAGCGTAGCTCACGGCACTCAACAAAGACAATCGTGCCGTATAATGTCGGGCAAGAAAGCAGACGGCAAGAGGCCCCTACGAGGAGCAATAGAGGTCCAATATGAGCACGAATCCGACTGCTGACGCGCCTGAAGGAATCCCATGGTATGAGCGGTTGCCGGATCCTCCTGAACCTGAAGACTTCTTCGAAATGGAATCGCGGGCGAAATCGGCGGAAGCCTGGGCCGAGGCTGAGTTGGCTGCCCGCCGAGCTGCTGAAGCCGCCAAGAACCAGCCAGTTGACACCGAGACTCAAGCTGCGGCCGCTTGGGCTGCCTGCCGGGCAGCCGAGGCGCGCGCCGACCATGCCGAACTGAGACGCAAGGCTGAGCAGGCTGCCCGTTGCAACGCGGAACACCTCTACGGGAACCTCAAGCGATTGTTCGACGAAGATAAAGCCACTCTACGCAAGGCGCGAGACCACGTCCGAGAACTTGAGGCGGAACTGGAGCGCCGGGCGCAGTCCTGATGTCTGTCGAGGAACAGCAGCCGAACCTGTCTGACACAAGCTCCAGCATAAGCGCAGCCGATCAAGTCGAGTCGTTCGATGAGTTGTTGGGGGCGGAGCGTTTGGATTCGGGGCCGGGTTGGGCCCGACTGAGGATGCCGATCAAGCCCCGGCACATTCCAACAAAGTCGGGGCGAATCCAAGGCGGCATCGTGATGGCGTTGGCGGACACCGCGATCACGCGGGCTTTGTTCACCCTTCTCCCAGAAGGGCAGCGCATCGTCACCGTTGAGCTCAAAATCAACTTCATCGGACCGGTAAGCGAGGGAGCGTTGATTGCTGAGGGGAGAGTGATCCGCAAGGGGGGCACTCTAGCCGTCGGGGATGTGACCGTATCGGACGAGGCTGGCGCCGTAATCGCTCAAGGCTTGGGCACATGGATGATGGTCGGGTCCAGGTAATTCCAACCACCTAACCTCTGCAAGGGAGGGTTACGATGCCCCTGAATTTGAAGACCGCCTTGGTCAGCTATGGGCATACCAAGTCATTGATTGATGGCGAACTGAGCTCCGACAGGGTCGAGATCGACCATGTGGAGGTATCTCCCATCACCACGGCCTTCCGGCGGATGGTGCGCACCCTGGACTACGATGTGTCGGAGATGGCCTTGTCCACCTACCTGTGCGCTCGCGACCATGGCAAGCCGATCACTGCTCTGCCCATCTTCGTGCTGCGACGGTTCGAACATGGCCAGATTGTGTACAACGTGAACTCGGGCATCCAAGGGCCGGAGGATTTGGCGGGGCGGAAGGTGGGTGTTCGCGGATACACGGTTACGCCGGGGGTGTGGGTGCGAGGCATCCTGAGCACTGCTTATGGCGTCGACTTGGACCAAGTGACCTGGGTGCTATCGGGGAATGAGCATGTGGCAGAGTATGTGGCGCCATCCAATGTGGTGCCTGCGCCACAGGGGGCTGACTTGGGGGCGATGCTGCTTTCAGGGGAGATAGATGCTGCGATAGGCCCTGGGCCTGTGGACTCTGAGGATATACAACCTCTGATCCCCAATGCCTTCGATACGGGGGCCGAGTTCTACCGTGAGACGGGGATATATCCCATCAGCCATCACGTGGTGGTGAAGGACGAAGTCCTGAAGGCGAATCCCTGGCTGCCGGAGGAGTTGTTCCAGTTGTTCAGGTCGGCCAAGGACCAGTATCTGGACGCGCTGGCTTCCAATGGGCCGCAGAATTCCCAGGACGAGTCGCTGGCCCGGATGCAGCAGGTCATCGGGCGTGATCCGCTGCTCTATGGGGTGGCGCCGAACCGGAAGAGTCTGGAGTCGTTTGTCCGGTTCAACGTGGAGCAGGGGGTTATCTCGCGGGCGGTGGGGTTGGAGGAGTTGTTTGTGGGGGTGGGGCTGGACTTGGTGTAACAGACTGCGCTTTGTCAGCCTGGTTCACTTCTCTCAGTGGTTTCGTTGATTCGCCAATCCATACTGACAGCAAACTTCTATGATCAAAAATCTCTCTGACGATGTACCTCACGATTTCACTTCCGTCTATGACGGTATCGACTTGAGATTTCAGAATCCGCACCTTGAATCGGATACGGTTTATCGATGCAGTCTCCTCATACCCAGTAACACTCAACACGGTTCCTTCGGGAAACCCCATTTCCCGCTCTGCTGGATCTGCGTTGACAGGAACCTCACCCCGCAATGAATTAATCGCGCCATTCAGAAGATCGTCAATAGTAACCGGCTCTTGTCCTGGCTCAGTGATGTAGAACTCAGCACCGGATCCGGTAAAGGAAATTCTTTCTGAATCATCCGCCAAAGGAGCATCTGGATCGCTTCAATATCGGAGAACTCTGGCGCCGACACATTGGTGGTGAGATGCATAACCCTAATACGCCCTTTCCAGTCGTCTTCAGTTGGCCGCCGCATCTCCACGAGGCCGATTCTCCTCCCGAGCTAACTTAGTCGCGCCATCTGTAAAGCCCACGGTAGTGACTATAACCCCCTTCAACCCCCACGTCTTCGATAGTGGTGGCGAAAGCAGAAACGATATCGCGACTGACTTTCCTGTTTAGATATTTGCACTCAATTGCGGTTCTTAGGGATTGAAGCCCGTTAGAACCTTCGACCAGAACATCGATCTGATATGGTTTCCCAGATTTGCTGACTAGGCGCTGATTCCATGCCACTGTGGTCACACCTTGAGGTTCCCCTATAGCGGTATAAAACTTCGCGACCGCCTGCTCGTAGTCTCTATACTCCATAACTTGTGTCTTTCGAGTCAAGTCGTCTGATGTCCCGCTATGGGCAGGCTATTGGGCTGTTGAGCCTCCGTCGATTACGAGTTCGCTGCCGGTGACGTAGGAGGACTCATCTGAGGCTAGGAAGAGGACCCCGTAAGCTACGTCGTCGACGGTGCCAAAGCGGCCTATGGGGGTGCCGGTGAGGCGCTGTTCACGGGCGCTCTCATCGGAGAGGAGTTCCTCGGTCATCTGGGTGACGATGATGCCGGGGTGGACGGAGTTGGCGCGGATGCCGTCGGTGGCGTGCTGGACGGCAGTGTTCTTGGTGAGAATGCGGACAGCGCCCTTGGAGGCGCTGTAGGCGGAGGCACGGGAGCCACCGACGAGGCCAGCGACGGATGAGATGTTGATGATGGAGCCTCCACCAGCGGCGCGCATGGCTGGGATGGCGTGCTTGGTGCCGAGGAAGACGCCTGTTACGTTGATGTCCATCACCTGATCCCACAGTTCGACGGTGGTCTCTTCCACGCGGAACATGGGGAAGATGCCTGCGTTGTTCACGAGGATGTCGAGCTTGCCGTAGCGGTCGACGGTGGCTTGAATCACGTCCTGCCACTGTTGTTCCTGGGTGACGTCGAGGTGAAGGTAGATGGCGTCGCCACCCTGCTCGCGAATGTCGGCAGCTACGGACTCGCCTTCCTCGTCGAGGACGTCGGTAAGGACAACCTTGGCGCCCTCCTGGACAAAGAGCCTGCCCTCACAGGCACCCTGCCCGCGGGCTGCGCCGCTGATAAGCGCTACCTTGCCTTCCAAGCGTGGCATGGGGCACCTCCTTAGATTGAGTGGTCGCCAGTCATGGTACGTGTTGGAAGGAAGGATTGGGAAGGGGCGGATGTCACGGGGCACTCGTGCGTCTGCGAAGGGACTGGCGGAGATAAAGGCATTGTCGAGGAAGGACGGTTGGCCTACAATGGCCGGAGTTGGCCAAGAGGCGCGCAGTATGAGCGTGCCGGATAGCTTGCAGATATCGTGAAGGAGAGAGACATGGCTCGAATCAAGCATATCGCCTTGTCGACAGACGACCCGGTCGCAACGGCCGAGTTCTACAAGAACGTTTTCGGGCTAGAGGAGTTGCACCGCCGGCCCAAGGACACGGGTGAGGACGGCGTGTGGCTGAGCGACGGGTACATCTATTTCGCCATCCTGAAGTACGGTTGCGACGACACGCCGAATCTGGGCGAGGGCCCTTCGACGACGATTGGCTTCCACCACATCGGGTTCTATGTGGACGACTTGGAAGAGTCGGTGCAGACGATTGAGGAGGCTGGCTCCACGGAATGTCCAGGGAGCACGCCAGCCAACCGGAAGTACAAGGGTCCGCAGGGCGTGATGATCGACCTGAGGAAGCGTGGCTGGGACGAGCAGATACAGGCGAGGACGCAATTGTTTGAGTTGACGCCTGCGCCTCCGCGGAAGGGGCATTCCGCCGGGTAAGAACACAGGGGATTTTGGAACGAGAGAAGGGGCGCGATATCGCGCCCCTTTTGTTTTTTGCGACTGAGCGTGTGGTGGACCGGGGCCGTTCTATTGGCCGGAGGTTACGTCGGCGGCTAGCCGCTCCATGAAGTCGGGTACTGGGATGGGGCCGAGGTTTTCGCCGGAGCGGGTGCGGACGGCTACGGCGGATGCTTCGGCTTCTTTGTCGCCTACTACGAGCATATAGGGAATTTTCTGGGTCTGGGCGTCGCGGATTTTGAGGTTCATGCGCTCGCTGCGGGCATCGACCTCGACGCGGCAATTGGCGTCGCGGAGTTGCTGGGCGACCTGCTCGGCGTAGTCGATGTGGCGGTCGACGATGGGGATTAGGACGGCCTGCACGGGGGCGAGCCATGCGGGGAAAGCGCCGCCGTAGTGCTCGGTAAGGACGCCGACGAAGCGCTCGATGGAGCCGAGAATGGCGCGGTGCACCATGTAGGGGCGGTGCTGTCCGCCATCGGAGCCTTGGAAGGTGAGGTCGAAGCGCTGAGGCAGGTTGAAGTCGAACTGCACGGTGGTGCACTGCCACTCGCGACCGATGGCGTCCTTGATCTTGAGGTCGATCTTGGGACCGTAGAAGGCACCGCCACCTTCATCAACCTCGTAAGTGAGGCCACGGGAGTCGAGGGCGCGGCGGAGGGACTCGGTGGCGTGGTCCCACATCTCCGGGTCGCCCACGCTTTTTTCGGGGCGGGTGGAGAGGGAGATGACGTAGTCGGTGAAACCGAAAGCGCCGACTAGGTCGAAGGTGAGGTCGAGGACGCCAAGGACTTCGTCTTCGACTTGGTCGGGGCGGCAGAAGATGTGGGCGTCGTCCTGGGTGAAGCCCCGGACGCGCATGGTGCCGTGTAGGGTGCCGCTGCGCTCGTAGCGGTAGACGGTGCCGAGCTCGCCCAAGCGCATGGGCAAATTGCGATAGCTGCGCAGGGAGGACTTATAGACCATGATGTGGAAGGGGCAGTTCATGGGCTTGAGGAAGTACTCCTGGCCCTCCACATCCATGGATGCGTACATGGAATCGCGATAGAAGTCGAGATGGCCGCTGGTCTCCCAAAGGTTGGAGCGTCCGACGTGAGGGGAGTAGACGAGGTCGTAGCCACGCTCGCGGTGGAGCTTGCGCCAGAAGTCCTCAGCGATGGAGCGAACCACTGCGCCCTTGGGGTGCCAGATAATCAGGCCGGGGCCGACCTCCTCGTGGATGCTGAAGAGGCCAAGCTGGCGGCCCAAGCGACGATGGTCACGGCGCTCGGCTTCTCCGAGGCGGGTGAGGTAGTCATCGAGGGCTTCCTGGGTCTCCCAAGCGGTGCCGTAGATGCGCTGGAGCATGGGGCGTCGTTCGTCCCCACGCCAGTAGGCGCCGGCGACGCTGAGGAGCTTGAAGGCGTAAATCTGGTCGGTGGAGGCGACATGGGGGCCTTGGCAGAGGTCGGTGAAAATGCCGTGGCTGTAGGTAGTCAGTTCCTCTTCGTCGGGGATGTCCTCAATGATCTCCAGCTTGTAGGGCTGGTCGGCGAACATGGCGGGAGCGTCGTTACGGGCGAACTCGCCACGGACGAAGGGGTGGGCACCGGCTACGCGTTCGCGCATCAAGGCTTCGATGCTTTCGAGGTCTTCCGGGGTAAAGGGACGCGAGACTTCGAAGTCGTAGTAGAAGCCGTCGTCAGTAGGCGGACCGACACCCATGCGGGCTTCGGGAAAGAGCTGGAGCACCGCGTCGGCCATCACATGGGCCGCTGAGTGGCGCATGCGATAGCGGAGGTCGCGGAGCTCCTGCTCGTCCAGATTAGTTGCTTGAGGAGAACTCGCCATGGTTAGCGGGCGAGAACGGGTTCGCCGAGAACACGCCCTCTGGCTGCTATGTTGTCCCAATTCTGCCGCATCTGGTGGATAGATATCTCGGTCCGCACCTGCATGTCGGTGTCGTACTCGGTTCCGGCATCACGGACGAAGTGGCAGAACTCGAGGGAGATGCCGTTGGGGTCCTTGAAGTAGATGGACTTGGCCCACTCGTGGTCGACAACGACGGTGACCTCGATGCCCTTGGCCAACAGCTCTTCCCGCTTGGTTTCCAGGTTCTCCAGCGAACCGGCCTCGAAGGCGAAATGGTAGAAAGCGCCGGGAACGCCTAGGGCGTTGTTGATGCCGGCGTCATAGTCGTCGATGGTCGGAACGTTTTCGGGGGCCATGAAGGCGAGGTACTGGTCGCGGCCGGTGTCGAAGAAGATGTGACGGATCTGGCCGCCTTCCTTCACCTTGAGGATGTCGCAGCGGACAGCCTTGAAGCCAAGGACGTTCTCATAGAAGTCGCGGGTGGCGTCCATGTCCATAGTGGAGAGACCGACGTGAGAGAAACCCTTGTTGATGTTCATGCTGGCTCCTTTCGTCTTGCCGTGTTTTCTGCTAAGGCTTATCCTCCGCTATCTCGATCAAGCGATGAACCAGTTGGCGGACCATTGGCCGGTCCTCTTCTATCTCTTCCACTTCCATAAAGTCGTGGTAGAAATTGGCGTGGAATTTTTCTGCGATACCATAATCCCGTGCGAGCAAAGGTTCGCCATATTCTTGAGCCAAGGTTCGCGCTATCTCTCGGCGGTGGGCGCTTTTGCCGCTACGCCAACCCCGCTGCATACCCACAGCCATAGCGGCTTGGGAGACCGAGCCCCATAGCTCCTCGGAGCCCTGTTGCTCATCGCCTGCCGCGAACTCACGGTCTGAATGCTCCAGAAACTCCAGAGCACAGCGCAGATGCTTTTCGATATTAGCAGCCATATTCTCAGACGCCATTCTTTTCTGTCATCAGTACGAGTTTAGGATGTATCACCCTAACACTGGTACTGGGGCTGATAGTCCTTGATGGCTGGGATGACTTCCTTACCCAAGAGATCGATGTTTTTCATGGCGTCATCGTGGGACATGCGTCCCTCGCGGCCCCAGAGTATGAGGTTGGCGGGATCGATGATGTCCATGAGGTATTTGAGCTTCTTGGTCACGGTGTCGGGATTGCCGGTGACGATCTGATAGGTTGCTTGAGCTTGATCGTACTCAAGGACTGGGCCGCCGGGCGTGACGTTGACCTGACGGGTGGCGTTCCTCTCCTGTTGGCGGGCACCCTGCTGGGCTGCACGGGTCAGGTAGCCGGGAGGGGCCTGCCAGTGACGGGGTGCGATGCCGAAGGAGGTACCCAACTGCCAGTACCAGTTGCGGCCGAGCTCGTAGGCCTCCTCGTCGGTGTCGGCGCAGGCCACGCGGATGGCGTAGCCGCGGTTGTCGGGAGTGGGGGTGTAGCCCTCTTCGGCTGCGGTCTCGGCGTAGAGGTCGTAGATGCCCCGCAGAAGCTCAATGGAAGGGGCAAGTGCGACGTAGGGATAGCGGTGCCTGGCAGCCCATATGATGGATTCGGGGCTGGCCACACCGGGAATCCAGATGGCTGGGTGAGGCTTCTGGATGGGCATCATCCAAGGGTTGATGATGCGGTACTGGAAGTGCTTGCCTTCCCAGCGGAAGGGGCCGGGAGTGGTCCAGGTCTTGACGATGACATCGTGGGCCTCATCGAACCGCTCGCGGTTGTACACCGGATTGGAGTTGGTGGCCATGCTCTCCTGGCCGATGCCACGGACGAAGCCGCATACGACGCGGCCGCCGGACATTATGTCCACCATGGAGACCTCTTCCGCCACGCGGACGGGGTTCTCGTGGATGGGCAGCACGTTGCCGAGGAAGACTATCTTGCCCTTGTTGGTGGTGCGGGCCAGCACGGAGCCGATGAGGTTGACGGCGGGCATCATGCACAGGGGGTTGTAGTGGTGCTCGTTAATCATCATGCCATCGAAGCCGGCCTCACTGGCGTGGGCGAACTCTTCGAAGTAGATGTTGTACAGCTCGCCAGCCCGGTTGGGGTCGAAGTTCTCATTGGGGAACATCAGATTGGTGTAGCCAGCTTCCTTGGCTGCTTCCTGCGAGTAGGCCGAGTAAGCCATCTCCGTGAAGAAGTGGACCTCTTTGACCATCTGTCGCTCCTCTCCTACTAGCGCCTTTATGTGCCGGGCCTGCCTGCATATACCGCACTGGGAAATCGGGCCTGTCCTTGCCCGTTGGCAGGCGTTGCCCCATATTATTGCATATTGCCGGTAGCCACAAGAAACGATAACTAACAGGGAAGAGAGGGGGGTTGATATGGCCTCTCAGACGATGAAACTGGAGGGTGTGCGGTTCATCGTGACCATGGACCCGGAGCGGCGCATCATACGGGACGGGACAGTGGTCATTGACGGTCAACGCATCGCAGAAGTGGGCAAGGCGACAGACCTGCAGCATGTGACTGCAGACCGGACTATCGACGCGCGGGAGATGGTGCTTACACCGGGGTTCTGCAACGGTCACATGCACATCAGCTACGCGCATGCCACAAGGGGCATCTTTCCCGACGACATCGGAAACCAATACCTCCCCAACGTGTTCCGGTTGCAGGCCGTGATGACGCCGGAGGAGGAGTACCACACCTCGCTTTTGGGGATCACGGAGTTGCTGAAATATGGGACGACCTGCTTCCTTGACCCCGGCAGCACCAAGCATCTGCACGCGACCATGGAGGCCTACGAGCAGTCGGGCTGCCGGATAATGGTGGGGGCGCATGTGACGGACCAACCCAACCCCATCAACCTGCCGGTTTACACAACGGACCAAGCTATCTCTCTCATGGCCCAGACCATTGAGGGGTACAACAACCGGCTGGAGGGCCGTGTGCAGGCGTGGGCCATGCCCTTTTCTTCCGACTTCTGTTCCAGCGAACTGTTGCAGGCTGCCAAGGAGCTCAGCGACCAGCACAACACGGGGCTGACCCTGCACCAAGGGGGCAGCGCATCGTCGGTAAACAATCATATGCAAAAGCACGGGAAGCGGCCTATACAGTATCTGGAGGACCAGGGGGTGCTTGGCCCCCGCACGCTACTGGCGCATGTCATCGGGATCGACGACGCTGAAATCGACAGCATGGCACGGACCGACACCAAGACGGTGATGTGTCCCACGGCTGCACTGAAGGGTGCGTCGGGTACGACGTTACAGGGCAAGCTGCCGGAGATGCTGGACCGGGGAGTGTGCGTAGCGCTGGGTACCGACGCGGGGAACAATGCAAACCTGATTGAGACGATGCGCTCGATGTACCTGGCGGCCATCATCTACAAGGATGCACGGCAGGACCCCACGGCAGTGCCAGCGGAGACGGCGCTGGAGATGGCGACGATCAATGGGGCGCGGGCCTTTGGATTGGATGGAGACATCGGGTCTATAGAGGTTGGGAAGAAGGCGGACCTCGTGCTGTTCGACACGCGGCGCGCGGAATGGCGCACGCTGTTCAACCCGGTGAATAATCTGGTGTACAACGCGGACGGGAGGAGCGTGCATACGGTGATTGTGGACGGCAGGGTTGTGGTGGAGGACCACAAGCCCACGTTCGTGGATGAGTGGGAGTTGATCCAGAAGGTGCAGGCGATCGGAGAGGATATGCTTTCGAGGACGGGGGTATCGTTTCCGGGGCGATGGCCGGTGGCGTAGGGGCATGTCCGCCTGCTGGTCCGGTTGCCCGTAAACGTGGCGTTTGCTAGACTTGCGCCGACCCCTCATAAGGGACGGGATACTGATTTCCCCAAGTCAGAGGAGGAGAGAGAATGATCTACGAGATGCGGACCTATACCTTCGCTCCGGGCAACGTAGCGGAGTTCGAGCGAGGGTTTGGTGAGGCGATACCCCATCGCAGCAAGTATTCCCCGCTGGGCGCGTTCTGGAAGACCGAGTTCGGTCCCCTGAATCAAGCCATCCATGTCTGGCCCTATGAGAGCCTGCAGGCCCGACAGGACATCCGCGGCGAGGCGATGAAGGACGACAACTGGCCTCCGAAGCACAATGCCAACCTGCTGAACCAGGAAGCCGAGATACTCATACCCGCGCCCTTCATGCGGGACTGGGACGGCGAGCAGGAGCTGGGCAATGTGTACGAGATGCGGACCTACACCTACAAGCCCGGCAGCATCAACACGGTGATCGAGCGATGGGCTGAGGCTATCCACCACCGCGAGAAGTACTCGCCCCTAGCCGCCTGCTGGTACACCGAGCTGGGCGGGCTGAACAAGTGGATTCACGTCTGGCCCTATGCCAGCCTTGAGGAGCGGGACAGGATCCGGGCCGAGTCCATGAAGGACCCCAACTGGCCTGCACCTACCCGCGAGATGCTGGTCCGGCAGGAGACGAAGATCCTGTCGCCTGCTTCGTTCTCGCCGATCCACTAGCCGTCGACTGAGAATCAGGGTCGCCAACGAATAAAGAGGCCGGTCAGGTGACCGGCCTCTTTCCATTTATGGAATTCTTGATTCCGGATTATCCCAAAATCTGGTTGACCGTATCGAGGCCAACTTTTAGCCGGGCTTCCCAGTCTCTCTGTGGACGACGCACCACGCTGGTGCAAATCCTAAAGAGGCATACGGCCTCACGCAAAGCGAGTTCAGTCTCGGTCCAATGGAAGCGGTCCAGTGACGCATACAGAAATCTATTGTGATACGCGTTGATGGAACAGGCCTCATCACCAAGCCGAGTGGAAGCTGCCCACCTAAGATGAGCTAAGAAATTCCCTATATCGAGCATGGGGTCGCCGGGGCCGGCTTCCTCGAAGTCCACCAAGGCAATCCTGCCATCGGGCAACGCCAACATCTGATCGTCGTAGAAGTCGTTATGTGACAAGCACGATGGCTGCCAGGAAGTTACGAACGAGTCGAGGATGCGTTGGGCATCATGAAGACTCCTCGTTGCCTCGTCGTCGCTTTGCACTGCGTGGGCAATTGTCCGTTTGGCTCGTTCATACAGGCCGCTCAGGTTAAAGGAAGGATAGTCATATCCTTGTGGGGACGCGGACCAGAGAGCGTAGATGTTGTGGAGAATGTCATCAGGGTCCGGGTAATCGCCCTGTCGCATGCATTCCCTCAGGTTCCTGCCCGGGATCTCCGAGAACCACAAGGCACCCCCGGCACTCCAATGTCCAGCGACGCGAGGTATCACGAACCCCGACTGACCGACGAGAGCAGCCGCCTGAAGCATGGGCGTTACAGCAAGCGGTCTCACGACTCGAGCGAAGAGTTTGACTTTGCCGAACCTGTGGCGCAGTACGGCACGGTTGCCCGGACGGTAGCGGACCACTTCAACGTGTCCCCGCCTTACGGGGATCGCGAGCACGTGCCTGTTTGCGAGGGCAACGGCCGACCCGGGGTCGGCCGCGTGGGCCAAACCCGGCAACTCGCTGTCTTCGGGGAAGTGTTGCAGGGTAATGGGCTTACGCCGGTCAATCCCCACCGAGAAATATCCTGAGGGGATGTATTGGTCCGGACGCCATTCCACAGCGTAGCAGACGAGGGCATTCCTACCCGGATTATGGCTGAACTGAAGAACTCTGATGCGATATGGGGCGTCCAGTTCATCCGCGGAGCCACTGCGGTATGCGTGCCACACCCATTCAGAATCGAACAGATCCGACAACCCCGGCAAAGCAGGATCTTCAGGGAATTGGACCTGAGGGTACACAGTCGACATAGCGGATGATTCCATCATCATTCCCTGCTAGCTGCTCACGTCGTCGCTGTCGTCCTCATCGCTGTCGTCCGTCGGCGTGGGCGTGTCTATGCCGTCCGTCGGGGTGGGCGTGTCTATGCCATCCGTCGGCGTGGGCGTGTCTATGCCATCCGTCGGCGTGGGCGTGTCTATGCCGTCCGTCGGGGTGGGCGTGTCTATGCCGTCCGTCGGGGTGGGCGTGTCTATGCCGTCCGTCGGGGTGGGCGTGTCTATGCCGTCCGTCGGAGTAGGGGTGTCGATGCCGTCCGTTGGCGTGGGCGTGTCGATGCCGTCCGTCGGGGTGGGCGTGTCTATGCCGTCCGTCGGCGTGGGCGTGTCTATGCCGTCCGTCGGCGTGGGCGTGTCTATGCCGTCGCTGTCTGTCAGGGGTGCGGGCGGCGGTGTTGCCGTTATCTGTCGCGTCGTTGTGCTGCTATTGGTACCCGCCAGGGCGTTGTCCGTGGGGGTCGGGGTATCGATGCCGTCGCTGTCCGTACCGTCGTTGTCCGTGGGAGTAGGCGTGTCGATGCCGTCACTGTCGGTGCCGTCGTTGTCTGTGGGAGTAGGCGTATCGATGCCGTCGCTGTCGGTGCCGTCGTTGTCCGTGGGAGTAGGCGTGTCGATGCCGTCGCTGTCGGTGCCGTCATTGTCCGTGGGAGTAGGCGTGTCGATGCCGTCGCTGTCTGTCCCGTCGTTGTCCGTGGGAGTAGGCGTGTCGATGCCGTCACTGTCGGTGCCATCGTTGTCCGTGGGGGTCGGGGTGTCTATGCCGTCACTGTCTGTCCCGTCGTTGTCCGTGGGGGTCGGGGTATCTATTCCGTCGCTGTCCGTGCCGTCGTTGTCTGTGGGGGTGGGCGTGTCTATGCCGACGTACTCTAGTTCATCGTCCCAAATGGTCTGCGGGAGGGGCGTTGCGTTGAGAGCCGACAACTGCGGAAGAGACTCATCGGGCAATTGCTCAGACGATGGAGTATTGCCGCCTTGCACTGCCGATGCCCCTTCCAATAACTCGGTTGGCTGGATCTGCGCTACCGCCACAGTCGACGCCTGCTCGTCTTGTTCGTCCTTGGCTGGATTGATCGCTGTGCCAACCGGACCGGGAGCTTGCAAGTTGCTGGAGGGAAGACTAGATGACGCATTTACCTGAGGTTGAGGTACGGCTGAGTCACTGTCCGCAGGTGACGGCCTATTGAAGGTATTGGCTATCGAGCCACCGGCAGGAGCGATTGTTTCCTGTGGCGTTTCGTCGAGATCCGATTCGGGAGGGGGGGCCAGTCCGTCGGGATCCGGCGTGTCTTCGTCGTCGTCTTCGCCCTCATCTTCGGGAGGAGAAATGGAGCGGGGAGCCAGCGCGGCGTCCTGTGATGCGTCGGGGTCCACCGAGGAGAGGACGCCGCTTAGGACTAAGGTGAGCACCATTGCAAGCGCCATAAGAGCGATACCGAACGGAAGAAGCCTCTTCATCGCGGCCTCCGTTGTCAGCGCGATGCGGAAATCGAGGGCAATTTAACAAACGTCGACCGCATGCGCAAGCTGATCACAATGGGGGCGCACTGAGCCACGCTAGATATTGATAGGGTCGCGGCTCTATGGAGCGTCAGTTTCGATGTGTCAGTTAGAAGCGAACTGGAAGACTTTACCCTCGGTCTTGATGGAGGGGGCGACGACCATCTCGGCCTGCTGCATTTCCTGGACGTTCATGGCACCGCACATGCCCATGCCCACTTTGAGGGCGCCTACCAGATTCTGGGTGCCGTTGGTCACGGAGGTTGGGCCGAAGAGTATCTGGTTGAGGGTACCCTTGGTGCCGACCTTTATGCGGGTGCCACGAGGGAGGTTGGGGTGGGCGTTGGCCATGCCCCAGTTGAAGCCCCGGCCGGGGGCCTCCTCGGCTTGGGCAAAGGGGGTGCCCAGCATGACGCCGTCGGCCCCGCTGGCCACTGCCTTGCAGACATCGCCGCCGGTACGTAGACCTCCATCAGTGATGATGGGGACATAGCGGCCAGTGCGGTTGAAGTACTCCTGGCGAGCGGCGGCGCACTCCAGAGTGGCGCTAACTTGGGGGACGCCGACGCCGACCACCTCGCGGGTGGTGCATGCGGCACCAGGGCCGACTCCCACAAGCACGCCATCTATTCCCGTCTCCATGAGGGCAAGGGCCACTCCATAGCTGACACAGTTGCCTACAACCACAGGTATGCCCACCTGCTGACAAAGCTCGTCCAACTGGAGGCCACGATAGCTGCGAGAGGTATGCCTAGCGGTAGTCACCGTCGACTGGACAAAGAGGATGTCGGCCCCTGCCTCCACGGCCACAGGTGAGAGCGCCTTGGCGTTGTTTGGAGTAACGGAGACGGCGCAGCAGGAGCCAGACGCTTTTATCTCTTGAACGCGCTGTCCCACAAGGTGCGATTGCACAGAAGGCGAGTAGACGTCCTGGAGCAGACCGGTGACCTCCTGCTGGGATGCAGAAAGGACCTCCTCGAGCATGGAGTGCGGGTCGTCGTAGCGGGTATAGAGGCCTTCAAGATTCAGGACGCCCAATCCGCCCATTTGGTCCATCAGGATGGCGCTGGCAGGTGACACGATGGCGTCCATGGCGGCGGCCATGATTGGGATGTCGAATACGGTGTCGCGGATGCGCATCTCGGTGCTGGTCATCTCGGGATTTACGGTCACCTCTCCGGGGACGATAGCCACTTCATCGAAGCCGTAGGCGGGACGGAGCTCCTTGAAAGGCACATAGCTCATGGCGGCATCACCTCGAAAGAGAGATTGCGCAAACGCGGCTGGGGCAGGCGGGCTGGTGAGAGGGCGGCTTGGTAGCCGTCGCTAAGGGGGCATTGAAAGAGGAGTGGCTTCCCATAGGAAGGGGTGTCAAAAAATCTAACAGAGGGCGAATGTCAAGTCAAGGAAAACCGTCTCGTTCCCTAAGACCCCAAACAGAAGACTCTGACGCATAAGACACTGGCGCGAGGGCCTCTCGCTTGGCAGCCTTGGGGCCGTGGTCTATAGTGGCTCCCTGATGGTACAAGCAGTGGAGATTGGATCACGCCTAAGGGTGCGGTTGCAGGGATGGGGACGTCTGGGAGAAGCACTGGCCCAGCACGACGACATCCCTCTTTTTGTGTTCGGTGGCATCGACGGTGAGGAGGTGGAGGCGGAGATAGTGCGTCGCCACCGCCGGTACCTAGCAGCGCGGGTGGTCCGCGTGATTGAGCCCTCACCCCACCGCGTCGAGCCTCCCTGTCCTCATTTCGGGGCGTGTACGGGTTGCCAGTGGCAACACATCAGCGAGGAGCGCCAGCGGGAACTGAAGCATTCGGCAGTAGTAGACGCCTTGGAGCGCATCGGAGGCCTAGCAGACGCTCCGGTCGCCGACATCATTACTGCGCCAGCGCCCTTTGGCTACCGGAACCATGCCCGCTTCACCGTGGGACCACAGGGGGCATTGGGCTACGTGAACCGGGAGAGCCGGCGATTCGTGCCGATTGACCGCTGTATGCTGATGGATGAGGGCATCAACAGCACCCTCGGCCAGTTGCAAGGGCATTGCGCCGACACCACTCAACTGTCGGTACGCTATGGCACGGGCACGGGGGACACTCTGGTCCAGCCCACGCTACGCAACCCCGATATACCCATAGCCACAGGCCAGAAGCACTTCCGCGAGCTAATGGGAGGCCACGTCTTCCGCGTTGGGTCCCCGTCCTTCTTCCAGGTGAACACGCCCCAAGCGGAGCGGATGGTGGACATCGTGCGCCAGGAATTGGAACTGTCGGGCGATGAGGTTGTGGCGGATGTGTACGCTGGCGTCGGGACCTTCGCCGCGCTGCTGGCCCCGTATTGCAGGCATGTGGTCGCCATCGAAGAGTCCAGCGCCGCCATGGACGACGCCGAGGTGAACTGCGAAGGCATAACCAACCTGGAACTGCTGCGGGCCCGCGCCGAAGACGCCTTGGCAGAGATGGAACGATGCCCCGATGCAGTGGTGCTGGACCCGCCTCGGGCGGGATGCCATCCCAGCATGTTGGAATCGCTGGTGCGCCTGCGACCGAGGAGGGTGGTGTACGTGTCCTGCGACCCCTCGACGCTGGCGCGGGACCTGAAGGTTCTGTGCGCTGGAGGGTTTGAGTTGCGCAAGGTCCAGCCCATCGACATGTTTCCCCAGACCCATCATGTGGAGTGCGTAGCGACCCTCGTCGCATCCGAAGCTCCCTTAGAAGCCCCGCCCAAACGCCTGACCCTGGCCTCAGCTTCGCCGAGGCGACGCGAATTGCTGCAAGCCTTGGATATGGACTTCCAGGTGCAGCCCTCCTCCATTCCAGAGGAACCAGAGCCGGGAGAGTTGCCTGTGGACCTTGTGCGCAGGCTGGCATTGGCCAAGTCGCGTGCAGTCGCCTCCGGCGTGTCTGAAGGTCTGGTGATAGGGGCTGACAGCGTGGTGGTATACCAAGGCGAAGTGTTGGGCAAGCCGGGTACGACGGAGGAGGCAAGACGAATGCTGACGAGCCTCCGCGGGAACGTGCATGAGGTGTTCAGCGGCGTAGCCGTGGTGAACGCCGCCACTGGGGAGCATCTGTTGAGCAGCGAGACGACACAAGTCGTGATGCGCGACTATTCGGACGCCGAGTTGGATGCTTACATCGCCTCAGGCTCGCCGATGGACAAGGCGGGGGCCTACGGGGTGCAGGATGCAGACTTTCACCCAGCCAGAGAAGTGCACGGGTGCTACTCCAATGTGGTTGGGCTACCGCTCTGCACCCTGTTGCGGATGATGCAGGAAATGGGTTACGAGGACACGCGGGACATTCCGGATTCTCTGGTACAGGACTGCACCGACTGTCCTCTGCGGATGGAACAGCGGTCATGATGGGCATCGGCTTCCTGGAGTTGCTGGTGATCGCGCTGGTCTCCATTATTGTGCTGGGGCCAGCCAAGGCGATAGACATGGCCCGCGGCGCAGGGAAGATCATGGGTGAGGTGCGCCGTTCCTTCAGTGACCTGTCATCGACATTGGAACCAAGCAAGTGGGATGAGGCTCCTGAATCCCGGGATGACCGCCAGAAGAAGGAGCCAGACGCGGACGGCAAGGCCGGGGGCTGATGGAGCGCCAGTTTTCCGTCGGGCAGCACCTACGGGAGCTGCGCAGGCGTCTTATCATCTGCTGCCTCGCCGTACTCGGCGGCGCGATGGTAGGGTTCTACTTCTACGAGCCCTTGGTGGAGGTGCTGAAGTACCCGGGAGGATTTGATGAGCCGGGGGCCCCTGAGCTGCAGGCCGTCCAGATCACCGAGACTCTGGGGGTGACGGTAAAAGTCAGCTTGGTGGCCGGCTTCGTGCTGGCTTTCCCCATAGTGCTGTACCAAGTGGTTCGGTTCATCGCTCCGGGTCTCACGGGCCGGGAGCTACGCTACCTGCTGGCATTCCTGCCGGGCAGTCTGGTCTGCTTCGCCGGGGGATGCGCCTTCGGATACTTCGTGCTGCTGCCCCCAGCCCTTGGTTTCCTGCTGCATTGGGGCAGCGACCTTGCCACGATTGCGCCCCGGATAAGCAACTACATCAACACTACCGTGATGCTGGTGTTCTGGATGGGCGTCGTCTTTGAGACGCCTCTGGTGATGTTCCTGCTGGCCAAACTGGGGATTGTGACGGCGCGGACCTATGCTAGGTGGAGGCGTTACTGGGTGGTGGTGGCGTTCATTCTCGCTGCCATGATTACACCTACGATCGACCCCATGAACCAAGCCCTGGTGGCAGTGCCCCTGATCGTCATGTACGAGCTGGGAGTGTTACTGGCGAGGCTGTCCAACCGCGGCAAGGAGGCCAAGCCAGCCAGCGCCACCACTTAGCGCCCGATATTCACAGATCGGAACTTTTGCCCACTGGCGTCTCGGTCTCACTCTTGGTGGGGTCCGACTCGTCCTCTCCCGTAACCGCACGCTTGAAGGCGCGCATACTGGACCCCAACGACTTGCCGACTTGAGGCAGGCGTGTCGCCCCAAAGAGCAAGAGGAGGACGGCCAGAATGATGAGTATCTCCGTTAGTCCAAGCCCCCCGATACGCATGTGGCACCCCCTAGCGTTGTTTCATGATAGCCTGCAAGCCTGATTGTTATCAAGTTTCGGCGGCGCCGGTGCGGTGGCTTTCGGTTGTCCAGGTCCATCGCAGATAACACCGCCCTGTAGATGCCTCCCCGCCAAAGGCCTTAACCCAAACCGGCTCTACCCTGGAGTCCGAACACCGAAGGTCATGCGTCAGGAGTGTGACCGGTGACCGCAAGTCGTACCCTCAACTAGGCCTTATGCTAGAATATTCGGACGCGCCGATTATTCCGGGGATCAACTGAATGGCTGAACACATATTGGTGGCCGTGGCTTGGCCCTACGCCAACGGCTCGCTGCACTTGGGACACCTAGCTGGCTGCTACCTGCCCGCGGACATCTTTGCCCGGTACCACCGAGCCAAGGGCGACCACGTGCTTATGGTCTCCGGCAGCGACCAGCATGGCACCCCCGTCACGATACGTGCGGAGCAGGAAGGCCTGACGCCGGGGCAGGTAGTGGACAAGTACCACCAGGACTTTTTGGACTCCTGGCAGCGAATGGGTATCAGCTTCGACCTGTTCACATCCACCGGTACTGACAACCACCGGGAGGTGTCGCAAGACTTCTTCCGGAAGCTCCTTGAGAAGGACTTCATATACAAAGACACCATGCTGCTGCCCTTCTGCGCGGACTGCCGGCGCTTCCTGCCGGACCGCTATGTCGAGGGGGCCTGCCCGCACTGCGAGAACACGAGGGCCCGGGGCGACCAGTGCGACAACTGCGGGCGCACTCTCGACCCTCAAGACCTCATCGACCCCAGGTGCAGCCTCTCGGGGACCACGCCCAGCTTCGAGAACTCCGACCATTTCTTCCTGCGCCTGAGCGCCTTCCGAGAGCGTCTGTTGGATTGGGTGCAGGACAAGAATTACTGGCGCCCCAACGTACTGAACTTCACCAAGCGATACCTGGAAGAGGCGCTGCTGGACCGCGCCATCACCCGGGACATCACCTGGGGTGTACCGGTACCTCTGGACGGCTACGACGACAAGCGGATATACGTCTGGTTCGAGGCAGTCATTGGCTACCTCTCGGCCTCAGTGCAGTGGGCGAGCGATCGCGGAGACCCCGATGCCTGGAAGGAGTGGTGGCACAATCCCGAGGCGAAGCCTTACTACTTCATCGGCAAGGACAACATCCCCTTTCACACCATGATCTGGCCTGCCATGCTGATGGGGTACGAAGGATTCAACCTTCCCCACGATGTGCCTGCCAACGAGTTCCTGAGCTTGGAGGGCAGGCAGTTCTCCACCAGCCAGCGCTGGGCCCTCTGGCTGCCTGACTACCTGGAGCGGTACGACCCCGACCCGCTCCGCTTCTACCTGACAATGAGCATGCCCGAGACGGGAGATACCGACTTCTCGTGGGGCGAGTTCGTGAGGCGCAATAACTCCGAACTCGTGGGCACCTTCGGCAATCTGGTGCAGCGGGTGCTGACTATCACCTATCGCAACTTCGACGGCAAAGTACCGACGCCAGGGGAATTGGACGAAGAGGCCAGCGCGCTGCTGCAGAAGTGCGCCTCCGCAGTGGACGACGTCGGAACCAGCCTCGCCACATGCCGTTTCCGCCTCGGCCTGACTCAATGCATGGCCCTCGCGCAGGAAGCTAACCGCTACCTGGATGCCAAGGCCCCTTGGGCAACCATCAAGACTGACCGGGATACGACGGCCACGACGCTGTGGGTCGCCTTGGCCACCATCGATTGCCTGAAGGTGCTCATGTCTCCCTTCATACCCTTCAGCGCCCAGCGGTTGCACAATATGCTGGGCTATGAGGGCGATGTGGGAGAGTGTGGCTGGAGTTGGCAGGGCACCACCGAGCACCTCACTCCCGGACAAGCCTTGGAGCGTCCCCAACCCCTGTTTATCAAGCTGGATGACGGTGTGGCGGAAGAAGAGACCTCCCGTTTGGTAAGCGCCCGAGGATAGGGACGTTGCGAGAAGGGACCGACCCAACAGCCCTCTCCATCTACCTGCCTGTCGTCAACGAGCTTGGACAGGTTGAGGAGCATCTGCACAGGATCGCCAAGGAGGGCGTGGGCGATCTGGCGGGCATGCTGGAATATGTGGTGGGCACGGGAGGCAAGCGAGTGCGTCCCGCCATTACCCTGCTGGCTTCCCGCTTCTATGCCAAGGACTATACGCTACCGGTAATCATGGCCACGGCAGTGGAACTGCTGCATGTTGCCACCCTGATTCACGACGACACGGTGGACAACTCCTCTCTACGGCGGGGTAAGGCCACCGTCGGCAGCCTGTGGGGACGCAATGCCGCTGTGCTGCTGGGCGACTACGTGTTCGCCACCTCTGCCACATTCGTATGCGATACAGAAAACGTCCGGGCCATACGCCGCTTCTCGGAAACCATCATGGACCTCTCCAGCGGTGAACTTCTGGAATACTGCAACACCTATAACTGGCAGCAGCGGGAAGAAGACTACTGCGACCGCATTTACCGCAAGACTGCATCGCTGTTTTCCACGGCAGCCGAGACTGGGGCTCTGTTGAGCGGGGCCCCGGAGCCTGCGGTGCAGGCTTTGAAAGACTACGGTCGCCACATCGGAATGGCCTTCCAGATCGTAGATGACATCCTGGACGTGTTGGGCTCCACGGATGAAATCGGCAAGCCGGTGGGCCATGACCTGCTGCAGGGCGTGTTGACGCTCCCCACTATCAGGCTCATCGAGAGGTACCCTGACGACAACCCGGTAAGGGCCCTGTTCCAAGAGGGCAACACCAACGGCTATCTCGATGCCGCCCTTGAGATGATCCGCAACTCAGGCATAGTGGAGGAGTGCTACGGCGTAGTGCGAGACTACTGCATCAAGGCCAGCCAAGATTTGGAAACGCTGGAGGACGGCCCTGCCAGGAAGCCTCTCGCGGACTTGGCGTCATACGTCATGGAGCGCACCCGCTAGGAGGGTTTGGTAGTGGCTAGGGACGAATTTCCTCAGGGAGTCGCAGAGCAACTCAAATGGTACGTCTACCGGCTGATTGACCCTCGGAACGGCGAAACTTTCTACATTGGCAAAGGGCAAGGTAACCGTATATTCCAGCACGCCAAGGGGAACTTTTCTTCGGCTAAAGCCGAATATGACACCGACTTGAAGAGGCGGCGCATCCGTGAGATCAAAGGTGCAGGTCTTGAAGTGGGTCATCTGGTACATCGGCATGGCATCGACAGCCAAGAGGTAGCGTATGAGATAGAGGCTGCTCTCATAGACGCTTATCCAGGTCTCACCAACCTAGCGGCGGGACGCAGGTCGGGTGACTACGGCTGCAGGCATGCGGAGGACATAGTCCGGGACTACGCGGCCGAGCCGTTTGACGTGGGCGAACGCCTTATCCTCATCTGCATCAACAGGGCTTTTGACGAAGGAAGAGAATTCTACGACGCCACCCGCTATGCGTGGAGACTAGACCCCCAGCGAGCAGGGCAACGTAGCCTTGTCTTGGCTCATAACCGGGGGGTTGTTGTTGCAGCGTTCCGTGCCGAAAAATGGGTGCCCGCCACAACCGATAACTTCCCAGGCCACCCCGGCCTGCCGGACCGCTGGGGATTCATCGGAAAACCCGCCGAGGATGAGGTCGCGAAGAAATACGTGGAGAAACGTGTTCCTGAACGATACCGTGTCAAAGGCGCACAAGCTCCCATCCGATATTGCGACCCGTAGGCTCACCCGCTAGCGCTCCCAAACCACTTGACCCCCCACCATCGTCATCACGACCTCCGCCGACTTATCTCTTGGGTCACGTGAGAGCAGAACCAAGTCAGCCAGTTTTCCCTTCTCAATACTGCCCACACGTTGCTCTTGAAACCCGGCGTAGGCCCCGCCCATGGTCTCCATCCACAGCGCTACGTCTACCGAAAGAGATTGGTCAGGATTGAAGGGTATGCCTTCGACAGTGTACCGCGCGGTGGCGGAGTGGATGGATTGGATGGGGTTGGGCGTGGCGACGGGGGCGTCTGAGCCTGAGCCGAGCCGAATCCCCCGTTGGCGCAGGGTCTTTAGCGGATAGAGATGCGTATGGAGTTCGCTGGGGGTGAGGGCTAGGTACTTGTCGCCGTAGGCGTATGTGAAGACGGGTTGGGTCACTACAACGGCACCCGCCTCGGCCAGCATGGCCGCGAGTTCTGGCGGGCACTCACAGCAATGTTCGACGCGATGTCGTGCGTCAGGTCGGGGCCATTGCCCTTGGACTCCCAGCAAGCAGGAGGCAGCGAGTTCCACTGCCTCGCTTTCCACGGCATGAATTGCCACCTGGTGTCCAGCGCGGTGCACTCGCTCCACCAAAGAGCGGAATACTTCTGGCTCCGGCTGGGCTCCGCCGGTCGTGTAGGACAGCATGACCTTCACTGCGCCCAAGGATGCATCGTGGTTGCCATTTCCGGGCCTCAGCCCCGCCGCCTCAAACTCATCCAGCTTGAATGCTCCCCGCATCACTGAGAGTCGTGGCGTGACAGCACCGTCCTCCTTGAGTTTTCGCAGGGCATCCCAGCGGTCGGGGTCGTTGTCCGCGCCAGCGTCCTGGAGCGAGGTGATGCCTTGGGAGAGCAGTTGCTGGTTCGCTAGAGCGATTGCTTGATGCCGGTCAACGGCGTCGTCTCCTACCCGGAGAGGCCGGAGATGGCGTGACATCTCGAACAGCAAGCCGGTGGGCTCGCCAGTAGTCTTGTCCCGGTCAATGACGCCATCGACAGGGTCCGGGGTGTGGCGCCCTATGCTCAAAGCATCCAACGCGGCGCTGTTCAGGACGGAGGCATGTCCCGTACGGTGGTCCAGACGTACAGGGTGGGAACGGGTGGCGCCATCGAGGTCGTTCCGGTTGGGGTGCCGCCCTTCTTGCAGGTAGAACTCGTCGTAGCCGCAGGCGCGGATGCATTGGCCCGCTGGCGTGCTGGAGGCCCGCTGCCGTATCGCTTCTACAATGCCGGCGATGGAGCCGACATTTCCGGGACGGCAGTCCACTTGCAGCAGGCTTGAGGCATAGGCCAGCAGGTGGATGTGGGCGTCGTGGAAACCCGGCGCCAGCGTCATCCCTTGGCAGTCGATGCGCTTCGCTCCAACAGTTGGCAGCGCCCCCAATGCCTGCTGCGGGCCGACCGATGCGATGCGGTCGCCCTCTATGGCCACGTACCAAACCGTGGGCTGCTGGGGGTCCAGGGTCAGGACTCGTGCGTTCTCCAGAATCAGGTCTATCACAGTACATCCGGTCCCCTCGGCAGCAAAAAGCATATCTGGGCTGCTGGCCCAGCCGTATAATGGTAATAGGTGGAACGTGGATAAGTACAAACTTCTCGTATTCGACTGGGACCAGACTCTGTGGAACAGCTGGGATCTTCATGTCGCAGGGGTCTGGCACGCGGCCGACCTTCTGGGCTTGGCCCGGCCGCCTGTGGAGGAAATCGCTCCCCACTACTCCATGCCGATTATTCGGCATATTGGAGAGATGTTCCCCGACAATACGCAGGCTGTGTACGACCTCTACCAAGAATTCTACCGCACCCAGATGTTCAAGCTGGGTCACCTGTATGAAGGGGTTTTCGACGCCCTCGCCTCGCTGAAGACGCGCGGGTACACGATGGCAGTGATGTCCGACAAGCGGGGCAGGTACGGGACGCAGGAGGCCGCCGACAGTAACGTGGAGAAGTTATTCGACAGTCTCCACTTCCGGGAGGAAGAAGGCATCTATAAGCCCGACGCCCGACGCCTGCAGGTGATATTGGACGAACTGGAAGTGCCTGCCCAGGAGTCCTTGGTGGTGGGGGACAGCCACGTGGATATCCAGTGCGCCCACAATGCCAAGGCTGACAGCGCAGCCGCCTTGTGGGGGTCGGTCAATCCCGCAGCGACCTTGGAACAGGCGCCCAACTACGTGTGGAATAGCGTTGACGAGATGCTGGACGCGTTTGAAGCCGGGCCCCTAGCCCAGCCTCCAGCTGGTGCCCTCGGTAGCCGCTAGAAACTGGTCCAGCAGGGGCTGGCTGGTGGCAATCACACTGGGACTATCCAGCGTCCCAAGCTGACCCTGCCGGTTGGTTACCACGCCCCCTGCTTCCGACACCAGCAGCAGGCCTGAAGCCACATCCCACGGGAAGAGCCGGTGGTGGAAGTAGATGTCCAGCTGACCGGCTGCGGCGTACGCCAAGCCCAAGGCACCCGACCCCATAATGCGTATGGCCTCCACTCCCGGCCACAGATGCCGCACCATGTCCAGAGCCTTCGCCGCGTCTTGGTCGACGTAGCCCATATCGAACCCCATCAGGCAGCGCTCCAGGTCCTGCTTGGTTGAAATGGAGATGGGCGTGCCATTCAACCGCGCGCCCCTCCCCTGCTCGGCTTCAAACATGTGGTCCCGCACCGGATCGTACGTGACTCCCGCCACAGGTATTCGTTCATGGGCCAGCGCCACTACCACCGAGAAATGAGCGATGCCCTCGGAGTAGTTGCGGGTGCCGTCCAACGGATCAATGACCCATGTATAGGGAGAGCCGGTATCCACAGGCGCCGACTCTTCGGACAGGATGCCGAAGCCGGGGTACTCCTCGGCCAGAAGCTCCTGAATCACCCGATCGCACTCCAAGTCGACATCGGTGACCACATCGCCCCGGCCTTTGAAGCTGACGGAGATGTCTCCGGCAAACCGGTCCATGAGGACCCTGCCAGCACGACGGGCGGCTTCGGCAGCGACAGCCAAGGGCTGTTGGCCACTGGAGGACAGGGGTAGGGAGAGAGGAGAAGAAGACATTTTTGTGTTTAAGCCTGCTGAGTTTTCTTAAGGCGTACTGCTGGAAGCCGTTTCAGCGTTTCGTTCCTTGGGTCTACCTCGATACCCGCGGATTCCAACCCAGTGGCCCCTAGCAGAGGTTCGATATCACCATCGGCCATGATTATGGTGGCTCCGACAGGTTGTCCCATGACTTCGACTAGGGCGGCGGTGATGTCCACCTGAAGTTGACTGCCATCTGCCAGTTCATAGACCCGCTGACCTATTGGCTCAAGACCGACAGACTCCAAGTGTCGCTTGGGCACCAGGCAATCAGTGGCACCCGTGTCCACTAGGAACATTCCCTCCCAAGCCCTGTCCCGGTCTATCGGGTTGCGAATGATAACTGGGACGCGTATTGCACCCATAGTCTGACTGCCCCCCATCCATGTTTTTGGTTACGCCATACTTGCACTGGCAGCAAGACTAGGGGTCAGTTCAATGGGGGAATCCCCAGTCCCATCTTTTCCGTTACTTCATCTATGGTGGCCTTGGCGATCACCTTGGCCCGCTTCGCCCCATCCAGAAGCACTTCCGTCACGTAGTCGGGTCGCTCCTCCAGCTCGCGCCGGCGTTCACGCATCTCGGCCAGGTAATCATTGATGCCGTCGGCCAACTGACGTTTGCAGTCGACGCAGCCACGAGTGGCGGTGGTGCACTCCTCGTAGATGGCATCCAGATTGGCTGGGTCGAACACCTTGTGCAAGGAGTAGACGTTGCACACCGATGGGCGGCCTGGGTCGGTCCGACGCATGCGCTGGGGATCGGTGAAGGCGGTGAGTACCCGCTTGCTGGTCTCCTCCGGGTCTGAGGCCAGCTCGATGTGGTTGTCCAAGCTTTTGCTCATCTTATGCTGGCCGTCCAAGCCGACGATAGAGGGTACCTCCGTCAGCTTGACCTGGGGTTCCGGGAAGGTGTCTCCGAAAGTGTTGTTGAACCTGCGCACGATCTCCCGGGCGAGCTCCAAGTGGGGGACCTGGTCCTCCCCCACAGGCACGGCAGTGGCCTTGTAGAGGATGATGTCGGCGGTCTGAAGCACCGGGTATCCGACGAGACCGTAGCTGACGCTATCTTCTGTCTCCGACATCTGCCGCACCCTGTCCTTGAAGGTCGGCACGCGCATCAGCCAGCCTAGGGGGGTCACCATGCTCAGTAGGGCACTGAGCGTGAGCACCTCCGGCACATGCGACTGGACGAACAGAATGCTGCGCTGCGGGTCCAAGCCTGCCGCCAGCCAGTCAATGAGCATCTCCCGGATGTTGGGCCGTATCTCGTGGACTTCGTCGCCACTCGTGATCGTTGTGAGGGCGTGTACGTCCACGGCTGCATAGATGCAACTGTACTCGTCCTGAAGGCCCACCCAGTTCTGCAACGCCCCGAGATAGTTGCCAAGGTGCAACCTGCCTGTCGGCCTCATGCCGGAAAATATGACCTTGTTGTCTTCCATAACTCGTTCTGTGGAGGGCGTCGAAAAGCGCCTACTCTGCAACGGCCAATCTGCGACGGCAGTATACCACGGGACAGCACACCGGGCCGCCCCGTTCGGTTTTAGGGTTCATCCGCGCATCCGCGTAGAGGGCCAAGCCACCCAGGATCGCGCTTTACTCAGAAGATTTGAAGAGTGATATGCGATTCCCAGCGATGTCATAGAAGATGGCGATGGAGCCGAATCCTCCGGGAATCTCTGTGGGCTGCATGAGAGCGGTGCCCCCAAGGGTTACGGCCTTGTCAAGGTATGCTTGTAGGTCGTTGACGATGACGGCCACGGAAGGATGGTTGGGTGGCATACCCTCCATGTGCTGGAAGATGCCGCCGCCAATCCCTCCGCTTTCCTGTTGCACTAAGCGGTAGTTGGCGTCCTGAATATGGTCGATTTGCCAGTCGAACATCCCTTTGTAGAACTCGGAGAGCGCCGCGGCATCGCTGCCACCGACCTCGAAGTGCGCTACCGGTGGACCGTCCCCCTTGGGCGGCATCTGCCCGTCCCAATCCCGCGGCGGTTCATACAACCCTATGGTATTTTCGGCGGGGTCCCCGAACAGAGCGATGGAGCCCATGCCTGGCGCGATCTCCATCGGTGGCATGATGGCTCTCCCACCCATGCCAGCCAGCTGATCCAGCGCCGCTTGAGCGTCGTCAACCTGCACATAGAAGGTGACATAGCTGCGCACCGGCATACTCTCAGTTGTCGGCATCACACCCCCGCCTATGCCGCCCTCATTTGCCGGCACGATACCGTAGCTGCCCATCTCCTCGCCCTGCACGTCAATCTTCCATCCGAACAGGTCGGTATAGAACTGCCGCAGGGCAGGCCCATCCGGGCCGGCGATTTCAAAGTGCACCACTGGGCTCCCCATGGTCTACCCCCTTCAACATCAAGAAGTTCCTTAACCCGCAGCGTAGTGCTCGGTTCTGCGAGGTGTCAACGCGAGCGTGGCAGTTCGATGGCGAGCTCCCATCAGTGTGACCCTCCTCCCCAAAGCCCAACAGCAGGTCCAAGCTATGCTGAGATTGTCCACTACCCCCTCGCCAACCATGGGGTTCTTTGATTTGGGAATGGACTCGTTGATGGCGGTGGAGTTGCAAGCCCAGCCCGGGAACTTGGGCAAGTTGGTGAGCCTGGCAAGGCTCCCTCGTCGCCCGCAACCGCCCTCCCGAAGGCATGACCACTCCCTCGCGTCACCAAACAGGCCATTCCCCTCGCACATGCCCCTTTGCGTGTATACTGGCGTGTGCGCCACTCTGGAGCCAATCATCCCATTGATGACTCCCCCGGCTCGACTGCCGCTCCCTGACATACATATGCGATGCTTCTAAAAGGCAAAATCCACTACGCTTGGTTCATCGTCGCCATAGCCGCGATCATGGGCCTCATCAGCTCCTCCATGCGGTTCGCCGGTGCCGCCTTGGTCCCCCATCTGAACGACTCCGTAACCGGGTTCGGCTGGAGCTATGGCGCAATCAGCCTCGCATTCAGCCTCCAGTGGATAGTCCTCGGCCTCGTCAGTCCCTACGTTGGTTGGCTTGGAGACCGCTACGGCGTTCGCAGGCTCCTCTTCCTCGGCGCCCTCCTATTCATCCTCGGCATGATGCTCACCGGCGTCATGAACCACCTCTGGCAGTTCTACCTCTACTTCGGCGTGCTCCTCGGCATCTCCTCCACCATGTTCGGTGTCCTCACAATCTCCGGCGTCACCCTCTGGTTCAGGAGAAAACTCGGAGTCGCCATGGGCATCGTCTGGTCCTTCCAGGGAATGGGCACCATAGGCCTGCTCCTCCTCATTGGCGCAGCCTTTGACCGGGTTGGAATGCAGTGGATCTTCTGGCTTCCCGGCATCGCGGGCGGGGCAGTAATGTTCCTGCTGGCCGGCTTCTTCTACAACGGCCCCGCCGAGATCGGCCTCCAGCCCTTCGGCGCTCGCGGTGACGAGGCCATCCAACCCCGCCAGAGAGACGAGTCCGCAAAAGTACGAGCCAAGGTCTTCATCCAGCAGGCCAAGCGCACCGCCACCTTCTGGAACCTCATCGGCATCCACTACTGGGGATGCATGGGTCACAACATCATCAACGTCCTGGTCGTGGCCATTGCCGTCGACCGTGGCCTGTCCCTCGGACTCGCCGCCGGTGTCCTCGCCACCCAGCAGGCCGTCGGCGTCTTTGCCCGCGGCGCCATGCCCGTCATAGCCGAACGCCTCGGTTGCCGGACCGTCTGGGTCGTGGGCATGGCCCTCCAAGTCTTTCCCCTTCTGCTCATCCTCTTCTCCCCCGACCCTTGGGCCTTCTACCTCTTCGCCGTCCTCTTTGCCCTCGGCCAGAGTTCCGAGGTGCCCACCTTCCCCATCGCCAACCGCCAGTACTACGGCAACGTCCCCCAGAGCAGTCTCTACGGCTGGCAAAACGTGGGCAACGGCCTCGGCATGGGCATGGCCCCCGTATGCGCCGGATTCCTCTGGGACGTCACCGGCACCTACCTAGCCCCCCTGCTCCTCTCCCTCGGCTTCAGCACCCTAGCCCTCATCTCCGCTTGGTTCCTCCCCTCACCCCGCGCCAAGCTCATCCCCGACTGGGAAACCCACCTCCCAGCCAGCCTCCGCACCCCCGCCTAACCCAACCTACATCCTTCCCAACACCGAGTCCTGATTCTTGCCGCCACTGACATCTGATCTTTTATCCGCGAGGGAGATTTTGAAGTGCACTCCTACGGGTGCGTCGACTGATGTTGTCCATAGTGTCTCGGGCGTTTGCGCCCGCATGTTGGGCAGCCGCAAGTATCGCGGCTACCGATATTTTTGACGCGAGTGCCTCCGCAGCCCGCAAATCGTGCTCCCTGGCCTCCGCGATTACGGCTTTTGAGACTGCGGCGGCTATTTCGTCGGTTCTTCGTTCCGACTTTTCCAGCGGCCTCTTCCGACGGTTTATGAAGACCGTTGCTCCTTGTCCTGGCAGTGTGCTACTGGGCATCCTATCTACTTCTATGTACTCTTGCTCCAATAGGTCGAAGAAGTTGGCCTCAGCGTTGGCGCCGTTCCTCTCCTGACCTATGTAGACAAACCATTTTCCGGCATATGCTTTTAGGACTTCCTCGGCCATTCGGTCTTTTATTGGCGGCCAAATCAGGAGCAAGGTTCGGCCCTCTTGATTGACGTAGGAGAAATCGTCCGGGCTGCTCTTCTGAACCAAATGTTGCAGGCGTTTTGTCTTAGGGAAGTATTCGTTTTCACCTTGGTCTGGCGGAGCGATATCGTAACAAAGTATATCAGCTCCGTATTGTCCCATTAGCGCAGCGTCGTGACCCGTTCCGGCACCGGCTTCTACGAACTTCGGACCGTATCGGAGGATCTCCTTTATGGCCTCTGGGGTTAAGTCAACAAAGTGGCTCTCGCGACTGACCCGTAAGTTACTGCTTACCCCGATCGGACTTGTGTCCAGCCCTGATGTCTCTATTTCTTTGGTCATTCCATCTCCTTTGCCCATGCCACGTGGGACTGGGGTCGTCTTATGTGTCTCACTCCCGACCCTCACGACAGGAAACCACCAGCAGAATCTGAACAGCGATGGCTTGTATCTTAGAGTCTGGCAATCCGTCCGGTACCGTGTGACAATAATGAGTATCCTGTCTCCCTAAGTGCATACCTAGGAGTTCAACTATAGTTCCCACACCGCCAACAGCAAACGTACTGAATCCACTTCTGTGGCTGGGCTGCCAGGTGAATGATAATTTGGTCTCAACCGGCAGCGCGGTAGCCATCAATGTCGATGGTACCGAATACTTGGTTACTGCCTTGCACGTCGTTGAACCATCCGGGCTAAGGCCCCATGTTCGATCCGGGGGCAAATGGTTACCGCTTACCTGGCAAACCGTAGCTGTAGATCAACAACATGATGTTGCAGTCTTGAAAACCAATACACTTCTTGATCCTTCGAGAATACCAGTAAAATACGGTGAACCCGCAGGTATGGTCTACGGCGGGATCGGATACGTTTTAGGATACCCCACATGGATAGAAGGCGGAGACATTCGAACCGAACACGTCACCGAGGTCGGTGGTAGGCCTATTCCCATAGCTTCGCTCGTGGTGGCAAACTTCGCGGCTTCGGGAGACTTCACTTACAGCGCTTCGTACATCAATGCAGGCTTTTCAGGCGGAGCAGTCGTTTTCCCGCTGCCAAATGATGATTGGACCATCGCGGGTATTGTCACACATTTCCCGATTGTCCAGAGGCCGGTATATAGGGGAGGTGTAGAAACTGGTGATTACGTTCACCAACATACTGGGCTAGTAGGCTACACTTCTTTGCCTTTAGTCTTGGACATGATCGCTCGTGCCTAATTGCGACCGTGTAACTATAAAATTGGGGGTATCGGGGTGGTGGTCCTCTTACCGTATCGGCTATCCACACCACTCCAGACCCCACACTCCCTCCTCCTTACCAACTGCTAGCCCGCCTGTTCTGGCAATCCCACCCTTTGCGGCAGCCCCAGAGCCACCTATGCCTGAGCACCGATAAGATGGCGTCGTCACCCGAACCCCTGCGATATCCCAACGGCATCCCCCCACACATGTGGCGCCACCAACCCACCCCTCACACCCACAACCTCACACGCCCCGTACTCCTCAAAAAAGCCAGCATCAAGGCATCCGCCTTATCCGGCGACGGCAGCCCACGCGCCCGCATCTCATCCTTCTTTTCGATGAAAAGCTGGCCCCGGCTGTTCTGCCCAGGCCGCAGCGATGATAGCTGCCCCGCCAGTTCCGGGTCGTTCGGAATCGCTATCGCCTCTTGGTTGAACAGTTCGTACAGACCCCAGTACCCCTCAGCCCGCAGGTTGGCGAACTGCCGCCGTTGTCGCGCAGGCCGCCCCACGTTGATGCCCGTCACCGGCAGGTTCAGCTCCTTCAGCCGGTCCACCACCCCGGCCCCGACCCCAATCTCGTCCACCACGATCCGACGCGGCTTCCATCGGCGGTGCGCCTCCACGATGCGCCCCGTCAGTTCCATCGTGTCCAGACCCCGGTAGGCCTTCATATCCAGCACCGTGTCGGAGTTTGCGGTCACCAGCACGCTCTGGTCTCCCCCGAACCGCGCTACGTCCACCGCCAAGACCGTGGCTGCCTCCTTCTTCTCCTCTCCTTCCTCCGTCAGCCCCTTGCCATGGCCCTTGTTATGGCGGGAAATCGCTAGTTCGATTTTGCTCAACGGTATCAGGCTCTCTTGTGGATGGTCGCAGAAGCGTCCCAACACCCTCGCTTGATACATCGGGCTCTCCTCCCCCCACAGGCCCGCCCGCTCCGCCACCCATTCCGCCGTCGTCAGCCCGGGGATCACCACCCGCTGTTGCTCCACGTTGGGCGACTCCAACGCCGATATTGTGATGTTGTGGAACATCCGCCGGTCTTCATAAAAAGCCCGGCGGAATGCCCCCGAGTCGCTGGTGGGGTTGCCGATGAGCAGCAGCTTGCAGTTGCCCGACGTCATTACCGCCTCGATAGCCTCATAGATCCCCTCGCTCACCCCCTCCGCCTCGTCCACCACGATCAGCATGTTCGGCGAGTGGAACCCTTGGAACTGGTCCGCCTCGTCGGTGGACAGCCCCAGCGCAAAGCGGTCATGGGCAATCTCCAGACGGGTGCTGAACATATTCCCGCCCAAGCGTCGCCCTGAGTTCCCGTGCAGACGGCCAATCTCCCGCCACAGGACATGGCGCACTTGCCGTGCCGTCGGGGCAGTCGTGAGCACGATGGCCGGGGCGTGGCACGAGAGGAACCAGAGTACCGCCACAGCTGCCGTAAACCCTTTCCCCAAGCCGTTGCCAGCCTTCACCGCCACCCGGCGGTGGTCCCGTAGCGCTTTCAGCACCTCTTCCTGCTTGCTCCACAACCCCACCCTTAGGTACGCTCGCGCAAAACCCACCGGCGACTCCCTGAAAGCCTCCGCCAGCTCTTCGGATATCGCGTTTCCGCCCTCCTCGCCGCCCGACTCGCCACTCGCCTCGCCACTCGTCTCGTTGGAATAATCATCAAAAAACACACCCTCATTCACACCCTCTCCCGCGAACTGCCAAGTGGCCCCGGCCCCTTCCTTTACTGCCATTCCCGCACCCTCTCCACAAGCTCCGCCAAGGCCTTGTCCTTGTCTCCCCTAGACTCGGCTTGCTGTTGGCCATTCTTCGCCTGCTGCTGGCGCTGGTTGTACGTCACCGGCTTGTACGACTTCAGAAGAAACATCAGCAGCCGGTCATTCCCCTTGAACGCCCGCTTGTACGCCTCCATTTCCAGGTCCTCTACCATCCCCTCACGCGCCTCCCGCCACGCCTTGGCAAACTCCGGGTCCTTGTCCCGCCACCGGTAGACCGTCCGGCGCTCAACACCCGCCAACCGCGCCGCATCCACCACCGACACTCCCATCCTGTGCGCTTCTAGGAACCTTTCTTTCGCTCTCCGCGTTTCAAGCTCCTTCTCTCCGCGCCGCCCCTTTTCCTTCCTCCCAACATCCATCCCAGCAGTCTCCTCCCTCTCCTCTTCGTCACCATCCGCATGTTCATTCCCTGTAGTCACCTCTTGCTCAAACTCCATGGGTCTCCTTCCTCTCAGTAGGTTTTGGAGGCCCAAGCCCTCGTCCGAAAAAAACAAAAGCCGGGGCCGACCTGTTTGGGGTCAGTCCCCAGCGCGCTCAACGAGTAGGAGGGGCCGGCGATTGGGTTCGGCCCGTGCTCGCTCTATGGGAGTATGTTAGAACATATGGTTCGGGATTGTCAAGGGGGGGGGGGTGTCATGGGTCGTCAACCTATTCCAGACGCTTACTCCCTTCACCGCAAAGTGGTCTGACAAAGGCCAAAACCCAACGACAGGCTACCATTCAACTCACACCGGAGAACATCCGACGTTGTTGAACATTTGATTTATGCCCTGGGGAAGTCTCTCTTAGAGGTCTATTGGTCTGACCTGACTCGTGATATTAATCACACCTATAAACCTGTTGACACAGCATATATCAAGCTCCCATGCTTTGCTCTACGTCGCCTAGATGAAGAGAGGGGGTCAGACCAAGTGATAGCCGACCATTTTCATCTAGGAGGATTTAGACAATGTTGTCGTACTCGACCCATAAGCTTATCCCCGTCCTTCTGGTCTGCCTGCTGATAGGCATGGCCATAGTTGCCTTCAGAGGCTCCAGCACGCCCAGCCTGCTTAGTTCCCTTGACTCAGGGATGCAAAGCCAAATGCAGATCATGGCAGCCCAAGAAGGCATATCGGCGGAACCCGCTGCCTACAAGTATGGATGGCAGAACGATATGGCCCTGATGGTCGACAGAATCAGAGAAGCGTCTCCCAATTCGGTAACTACCGCCAAGGTGACCGGAGATCGCTCTGGTCGAATCGACTTCGCAGGAGATTCGCCTTCGTCGGCTCAGTCAGAGGTGGCAGCATTCCAATCCCTGCACACAGGGGTGGACGTGGAGATACGCACCAATCGTGAGTACTCCGAGCGCGACCTCGACAACGCACTGGAGGCAATTCACTATGCCCTGTTAGAACAGGATACGGTGCAAAGCGCTATAACATCTTTCGAGAACGGAGTCATTACATCTCGTGTATTGCTCTCCGAGTCCTCATCGCCTAATAGCACCCTCGGTGGTCTGAGTGACCTTGCAGGAGTTAAACTCATTCAAGACAAGGCCAACATGACCGACTACATTAGAGTTGTCGTAGAAGAAATGGAGTCCGCCGCTGAACTCGGAGGAGAAGAAAGCAGCAAGGGACAGAACCATGAAGCACCCTGGCGTTAGGTTCCTCATAACCATCGTAATCCTCGTCGGTACACTGATGCTCCTGCTGGAGTTGGGGAGGGCTTGTATAGATTGGGGAGGGTTGACCTAGAAGGGAGGGTGGGAATGAGAATGAAAAAGGCGATAACTGTTGTAGTAATTCTATCTCCGGTCATAGCTATCATAATATTCTTCGCCGTCTTCGGCGGAAGCTGGAGGAGGGGTGGAGTGAAGATACTGGATGCAAACGTAGTTGGTTCGGATATCATCGAACTCACAGCAAGCTCCTGTAATCAGGGCGCAGCTATGTCGGAGCTTCGTGAGACAGATGAAGAGGTGAGAATCAAGGTGACTCATGATCTCACATTGTTCAGTTGGATGGCTGGTGAGGATTGTGCGACTTTGGTCTTATGTCTTCTGGAAAGACCACTAGACTCTCGTCGGCTCATTGACCTGCACACGGGAGACACAGTAGAAGCTTCTTTGTCGGAGTACCAGCATCCTCAACTGCCTCAGTTACGAGACACACTAACTCCATCGGTTCCGTGTACACCGCCCTACTGGTTCTCCTGGTCCCCTCAGTCATTCCATCAGTTAGTTGCAACGGAGACGGCTATGGCCTCGTCGAACTAGCTTGCTCGGGTGAAGAGCCTCATTGACAGGCTACGTACATGAGTTCTATAATCAACCCTAGCCGCCCCACCAGTCTGCCCCGGAGCCCCGAAAAATCCGCCCTGAGGAGGCCGTCCAAAATGTCACACTGTGACACTCTGGTCAGCTACGAAAATGTCACAAATGTCACAATTTCCAGAATCTGTGACATTTTTCGTATCTGAAAAATGTCACACCCTGCCCGTATCTGGCCCAGCTAGCAAAATGTCACAAATGACACACTTTTCAGCTACAAAAAACAAATTTTAGCTACGATCGCTGTGACTTTGTGACATTTCCCTCCCGCTTGTCTCGCCCCCTCCCCTCCCTTACAGTACCCCCCTAAATGACCACGGAGAGATTGGCTCACCATTGACTGCCAGGAACGCCGACCAGCCCATCCGCTTCGAGCCTGAGGAGGCCTGCCCTCCATCAATCGCCTTGGCAGTCGGATTCCAGGGTGCCGTGCTAGTCCTCGCCCCAACAGTCTTAAATGTAGCCATCGCCATTCGCGCCGCCGGCCTAGACGACACCTACCTGAACTGGAGCGCCTTCGCTGCAATGCTGATATGTGCAGGGATTACAGCATTGCAGGCATTCCAGCTGGGGCGCTTCGGTGCCGGCCACATCGCGCTCTCCTGGCCCGCGGCCCTGTTCATCGCCATCATGGTATCGACAGTCACCACGGCAGGGTTGGAAGCGTTCGCGACCCTCATGGTCATTTGCAGCTTGATCCAAGTCGCCCTCGCCTGGTGGTTGCCCACGCTGCGGCGAATCATCACCCCAATTGTCTCCGGTACGGTTACCATGCTGATCGCCGTCAGTGTTCTGCCCATCGCATTCGACACTGTGCTGGACCTGCCATCCGGCACCCCGACCGCCGCCGGTCCGGTGATTGCCGGGACCACACTGCTGGTTTCAGTAATCGTGGCCCTGCGCGCCAAGGGACGCTGGCGCATTGTCGCACCGTTCATCAGCATACTGGCCGGAACCGCCGTGGCCGCGCCATTCGGAGTCCTGGATGCAGACCGCATCTTAAGCGCCGGCTGGTTTGGAATCCCCGAGATCCCACCCTTGGGCTTTCAACTCACGCCCACCAAGGAGTTCTGGGCGCTACTGCCCTCTTTCGCCATCCTCACACTGGTCCTCGGGATCAAGACCATCAGCGACGGTATTGTGATTCAGCAGGGTTCCCGCCGGCGACCCCGGGCCATCGATTTCCGTCAGATACAGGGAATGGTCAGCGTCAACGGCATCGGAATGTCGCTCGCCGGTATCGCCGGCACGCTCCCCACCATGGTCAATTCCTCTTACAGTCTCTCACTGATCAATCTCACAGGAGTTGCCGCCCGTCGGGTAGGCATTGGTGTGGCCATCGTCATCATAACGCTGGCCTTCTTTTCCAAGTTCGCCGCCCTCCTGCTAACGATACCCGTACCAGTATTGGGCGCCTATCTGATGCTCGCCATGGGCATCCTCTTCGTCAGCGGCTGTCAGACTATCATGCGAGACGGCATCGACCCCCAGCGCATGCTCGTGGTCGCGCTTGCGAGCTCGTTGGGACTGGGGCTCCACGGTCACCCGCTCACTCGGGAACTTTTTGGCGATGAGCTGGGCTCACTGCTCGGAAGTGGGGTCACTATCGGCGCAATTGTCGCCATCGGTATGACGCTCCTGCTGGAAGCCATGAGCACACGACGCTCACGCCTCGAAGCCACGCTGGACATGGCCTCCTTCCCGGCAATTGACGATTTCCTCACCCGCCTAGGCTCTGGAATGGGTTGGAACGAAGCCTCGACGCTACGACTGCGGTCAGCTGGCGAAGAGACGCTGGCCAGCCTGCTGTCGCAGGAAGACGATAATGAGGGATCAGAAAGTCCGCGTCTGATCATCGTAGCGCGGCCTCAGGGAAGGTTGGTGGAGCTGGAGTTCGTCGCCACAACACGCCGGGAAAACCTACAGGACCAGATGGCATTTCTGACCGACGAAGCCGCCGTGCCAGCAGCCGATGAGCTCTCGCTCCGGCTGTTACGCTACCATGCGTCCGGGGTGCGCCACCAGAAGTTCCACGGCGTGGACGTGGTCACGATTCAGGTCGAGGGCAGCGCCTGACGCCACGTGTGCCGACCCCGGCAGCGCCGGCTTCGCTCCGGCGAACCTGCCCCGGCGCTTCCTTCAAACATCGCATATGGCCGCGAAATGTCACGTCCAAGGCCCGCAAGCACCGCTTCTCATGCAAGACCTCCGGCAAGGCAGCAAGGGGCTCGCGAGCGGGCCGGAGCCCAGCCCGGAGGGGCCCCGTCGGCTTGCCAACCTGCGGGAGGGCCACCTATAATCGGGCCACTCACTGGTTGGTCAACTCACCCATCGGCCTATCGGAGCCGCCCATCGGCGCTCCATTCCCCAATCTACTTACTCCCCAGAGAGGAAGATGAGGAGAATCATGACGACAAATGGAACTATCCTAGTGGGAACTGTCGGACAGGGAATCATGATGAGCCCCGATAACGGCGAGCGCTGGATGCGGGCTGGAGTTTCCCAAGGCATGCACTCCGACTGCATCTGCCGCGCCCTGCTTTCCGACCCGCGCCAGCCCGAGGTGGTCTACGCAGGCACCGACATGGGCCTGTACCGCAGCGACGACGCTGGGATTCACTGGCAATTGCAGGACAACGCCATGAAGGGCTCGGTAGTCTGGGTGCTCACCCAGGACCCCAACAACCCCGAAGTCATGTTTGCCGGCACCGGCACCCCCAGCACGCCCGGCCTCTTCCGCTCCACCGACAGCGGCAAAAGCTGGGACTTGCGCCCCATGGACATCGCCGAGTACTGCATCAACGTCGGCATCCCCCGCTTCACCGGCATCTCCGTAGACCCCACCAACAGCCGCAACGTCTGGGCTGGACTTGAGGTCGACGGCTTCCGGCGCAGCACCGACGGCGGCGACACCTGGACCAGGGTGCAGGGCCCGATCGCCAACATGGACGTTCACAACGTGCTGGTGGTGGAAGGCCCTCCCAAGACAGTGTTCATCCTAGTGAACGACGAAGTGTGGAGCAGCACCGACGAGGGCGAAAGCTGGACCCCCCTTGGCGTGGACGATGTGTTCGGTCTGCGCTACCCCCGTGGCGTGGCCTCCAAGCCCGGCGACCCCGGGACCCTGTTCGTCACCATGGGCGATGCCACCCCCGGCACTACGGGTAATGTGATGCGCTCCACCAACGCAGGGCAGTCGTGGGACAAGCTCTCCCTCGGCTCCCAGCCCAACTCCGCCATGTGGACCGTCAACATGCAAGCGTGGGACCCCGACACCGTGCTGGCAGCCAGCCGCTACGGCTACCTGTACATCAGCGACGATGGTGGCGACCACTGGTCCAAGAGCTGGCGTGAGTTCAGCGAGGTCTCCTCGCTGGCTTGGCTGCCCGAGCAGTAGGGCTGGGCTACCCTTCGCAACATCCTGGATTGCGGTCTTGTCCGCTTGGGCAAGGACGCGATCCAGGACCGAGGAGAATCTGCCATCGCAGACAGAATGAAAGACAAAGTGGCCCTGATCACCGGGGCATCCTCCGGCATAGGCCGGCGCACCGGGTTGCGCTTTGCCGAAGAGGGCGCCCGGGTGGTTGTGGCTGATCGCAACCGCCGCGGCGGCGAGGAAACCGTAAGCCTCATCGGCGAGCAGGGCGGAGAAGCCTTCTTCGTGCAGGCCGACACCTCCAGGGCAGACCAGATCGAGGCGATGGCCGACGCCGCGGTCGCCCGATTCGGTAAGCTGGACGTGCTGGTGAACGCCGCCGCCGTCCTGATACGCGCGCCGAATCTAGCGGAGATTGACGAGCAGGTGTGGGACACCACCATGGACACCAACCTGAAGGGAGTGTTCCTCTGCTGCAAGTACGTGATTCCTCACATGCTGCGCAACGGTAGCGGTTCCATCATCAACATCGCGTCAGGGGCGGGCATACGTGGCTTCGGCGTTGCCCTCCCCTACGCCGTAAGCAAAGCGGGCATAATCCACCTGACCACTACGGCAGCCGCCCAGTACACGCCTCAGGGGATCCGGGTGAACTGCATCGCGCCGGGCCCCACGGACACGCCCCAGATGCGGGGCAGCACCGCGAGCGCCGAGGGTTTCCAAGCCAGCCAGCAGGCCCACCCCATGGGCCGGGTCGGGCGCCCCGAGGAGATCGCCAACGCCATCCTGTTCCTCGCTTCCGACGAAGCCTCTTTCGTCAGCGGGACTACCTTCATTGTCGACGGAGGCCAGCGGGCCTCCAGCTGAGGCCTGCTATCGTGAGCGTCATGAGCAACTTGTCAGAAGTAGTGAACCGGGCCATCGCCGACTACGGGTTTCGCCAAGGGGTCATATGGGGAGCCGAGACCGTCGCACGCCAGTGGGAGCTAAGCACTGAAGAACTGGCCGTGCTGCAGGATACTCTCGTCCCCGAACTGGAAGCCCTGCCAATCCCAGTGGAGCCTGCCGACCAACCCACCCAACAGCAGAGGTTCGCCGGGTTGATACGGGACGCTGGGTTGGAACCCTAGTACCGCGACCGTCCCAAGTCGCTGAACATACCGCCCCAGGCTACAGCACGTAACGAGAGTGCGCCGCTGCGAACGCGGGGTCGTCACGCCGGAAGCGGTCGGGTTGGCAACCCTTCGCCAAGGCGAGATAGTAGGTCAGCAATTGCAGGGGCACCACGTACACGAAGGGGCTCCAGATCTCAGCGATCGCGGGCAGGGTCATCACATCTTTCACCAGCGAAGCCAATTCCTCATCCCCCTCTTGCACCAGCGCCCATACTGGCGCGCCAATGTCTGCCGACGCATGGGCAATCTCGACCGAGCGTCGGTATCCGGGCCCCGGCGGAGCGATCAGGGTGAGGAGCGAGTTAGAAGGCGTCGCGATGAAGGGGCCATGGAGCAACTGCTCCACCTGAAACCCCTCAGTGGAGGAGAAGCTGGTCTCCTTGATTTTGAGTGATACTTCCAAGGCTTGGGCCATGTTGGGGCCCCAACCCGTGAAGAGATACCGCTCCCGGTCTTCGTGGCGGTCAACCAGTTCCGCGATCTCCTGCTGGCGGTCCAGCACCGCCTGCATCAGCGCGGGTACACGCTCCAATTCGTGGCGCGCCCCACTGGCAGTTGCGACCCCTGCAAGGAGGCCCAACTCGATGGCCATCTGCGCCATGACCGCCAGAGCACAGGTGTAGCTCACGGTGAATGCTGCGGACTTCTCCTGCTCCACGGTCTGGAACTTGATTTCGGCAGGCCCCAACCGGGGGCCTGGGTCGGTGGAACTGATGGAGATGGTCAGAGCGCCATGCTCTGTCGCAACATCCAAGGCTTCAAAAGAGTAGGTCTTGGTGCCACGGTGGCTGATGATGATCACGGCATCGTCAGGACCCAAGCCAGGCGGCGGGTAGGACACGAACTCGAAGGAGTGCCAAGCCTGGGCCTCGGGATGAATGCCTGCCAGTCGCTTGAACCAGTGTTCGGCGGTCAGCGCGGCGTGCCACGAGGTGCCGATGCCCACCAGAAAGAGGCGTCGTTTGTCCGCCATCCGGGCCGCTGCCTCTTTGGCTCCCGCAGCATGGCGCTCCAGCATCTCAGCCACTGCTGCCGGCTGCTGGTGTACGGCATCGTACATGTAGTAGGGATGGCCTGTCCGCACTTCCGGTTGCACCATAAGTCGCCTCCTTGCGGTGCAGTATAACCCAATCGATGCGCTGCTTTGCGTCTCAGTGACAAGCGAGCTTGGGGGCGGCTAAACTGCCCCCAGAAAGCAACTCGCTCCCCACACACCTGAGCCTTCAGCACCGACGAAAGGGGGCCCCATGCCTACTGCTGAGGTAACCGCATTTTGGGACAAGACCAAAGCGCAACTGGCCGAGGTGCCCATTGACGCCACCGTGGAGAGGGTAGACTCCATGTCCGACCTCCACATCATCACTTACCGCGTGATCATGCAGAGCTTCGGACACCAGAAGATAAGGGCATGGCTCACCGTGCCCAACGGCAGCATCCCATCCCGTGGCTGGCCCGCAGTTATGGTAGTGCCCGGCTACGGGGGCACACTCGTGCTGCCGGGCTTTCTAGCACGTTTCGGCTATGCCACCCTCAGCCTGTTTCCGCGATCACAGGGCGAGAGCCTTGAGGAGTGGCAGATTGAGCGGGACACGCGAGTCACCTACAACCTGACCGACAAGAACGAGTATTACTACCGGGCCGTCTACATGGACTGCATCCGAGGTCTCGACTTCCTGAATAGCCGTGCCGAAGCCGATGATGACCGATTGGCCGTCTGGGGTTCGAGCCAGGGAGGGGGTCTGACGCTGGCTACCTGCAGTTTGGACGACCGTCCCAAAGCTGGCGTGGCTGGTGTGCCATGGTTGTGTAACTTCCCAGTTGCGGCCGAGGTGACGGCCAATCCTTATATCGAATTGAATACCTGGCTGGCCAACCATCCCGATGACCGGGCCAAGGCCATGGAGACCCTAACCTACTTCGACCAGATGAGTTTAGCAGATGGCATCGACTGCCCCGTCGTGGTGAGTTGCGCAGTCATCGACGAGGTCCACCCCTACCGCACGGTGATGCCAGTGTTCGAGAAGATCAAGAGCCTGAAGTCGATAGTGGTATACCCCGACACGGAACTGGCCCACGGTGTGGATTTTGGCATCCACGGTCTCGACTGGCTGAAGAAGTACGTCTGCTAGGTAGGCCGAGTCGTTACTTGCTGACGCCCCTGCGCGTGGAGGCTGCCAGCGCTTCGAGGGCCTCCACGCTGGGCGAGGGTTCAGACGGTAAGAGTGAAAGGGCTTCCTTGCCGATTCGCGCTGCCACGGGCACGCCATCACAGTAAACGACGCGATTGTTGGCGATGGCGGGCACCCGTTGGGCTGGGCCGGTGATGCCCACCAAGTTCAGCGGGTCCGCTCCACTGATGACGATGTGAAGGCCGTCAGGCGACGAGCGCCTCGCGGCGCGGACCTGTTGCACTGCCTCAGGTAACGCATATTGCTCCCCGGAAAAGCCTGCCACAAACCTGCCGCCTCGCACCTCACCACGGGCCTCCAGCCTGCGGAACACCCTCAGCAGTTCGCGGTACGGGGGCAAACCCTCTTCACGAGTCAGCAACCGGTGAAATACCACGCCATACCGGGCCAGCAACTGCCGTGCCACGCCTTCAACGGCATCATCCCGGTTGCCGGTTTCATTATCTTCGGGCATCCCATCGCAATCAGGCTGGAACAGGGACCAGCGACCGGGAGCCGCCTGGTTGGTTTGGAAGGTGCGGGCGTATGCGGTCCCTCCTCTAGGGTTGGTCCTGGATGAAGGTACGCTGGATGGCCTCAGGAGAGAGCGCAGGGCACCGAAGCCGTCACCTGTCACCAGTCCTTGCGCCACCAGTTCGCCCAAGGCCTTTTCCACCTGAGAAGGCAAGCGGCCCGTATGACGGGCCAAGTCCTGCAGAAAGCTGGCGCCCCGGCGGGTAAGGTGCTCCAGCACCTGCTTGGCGGCTGCTGAAAGTCGAGGGCCTCCATTGGAGCTTGCATTCCCGTGGGACGCAGACGCAAAACGCTCCAGCTTCTCTCGAAACATCAGAGTGACTGGCACCGAGCGTATAAGACCGCTGGAGCGTCCCTCCGGATTGGAAGGTGGGAGCAGTCTGCCCCAAACCAGTTCCCCGGAAAGGCACAACTGGTCAAGCCATGCTGGGTCATAGCGGCTGACGCGCGACCGAAGGACTTCCCCTTCCCAAGCGGCCGCCGGCAGATGGAAACCCTGCAATTGCTCCAGCACCGCCACCAAGCCGAGCGGGCCCTCCAATCGGTGGTCGGGGTGGGCATGCTGCCAGACGAACAGGAAGCGCATGAAATCCGCAGACGCCACGGGTTCGATTTGCTGGCGCAACCGGTCCAAGGTGTATCGCTGAATCCGGCCCAACAGGCGACGGTCGCAGAACTCCGTCTCGCTCCGTCCTACGAACTTGCCCCTGAATGCTGCGCCCCTACGCTCCAAGGCTAGCAGTGCCACCGAAACATCGCCATCCGGCACGCCCAGAGGACCAGCGATATCTGTCGCGGTAACCGGGCCCAAGCTCTCCAGTCTCGCCCGCACCAACTCCAGCAATGCCTCCTCAGGTTCATGGACGCGGCGCTCTTGACCAGGAACTGTACGAGGCATGGGTTCCATGGGCACATCGGGGAAGAGGGCGCGAATTAGTGGGGCTCTCTCAGCAGCGAACCAGATGGGTTGGCCGGCCCGCACGATACGGCCTACACGCCCCGCAGGAATGAGCGAGCTCAAGTGGTCCTGCCACGGTGTCATCTCCAGCTCCGTGACGTACCCCAAGAGCAGCAGGGCATCGTGTAGCTCATCCGTATCCTGCACCGCAGGCCAAGCCTCTTCCCGCACTCGCCGGATGGCATCGGGGTCCAAGTCGTTCATCCCATCGGTGGGGCGTACGTCCAGGGAACGGCGGGTAAGCACTGCTTGGGTACGCCTCTCTTCGAGAGGGGCATCGTCTAGAAAGGCGTAGGCTTTGACGTTAAGTATTTCGTGGCAGAAAGGGGAGGGCTCCAAGGTATCCCGGGCCAACAGCTTCAGGTCGCCTCCTTCCATGTTTTGGAGGAGGGAACGGAAGCCGTCGATGTCCATAGCCTCGTGTAGACAGTCCTTGATGGTCTGCTGCACAAGTGGGTGATCGGGTATCTCCACATCGCCCGCCAGGTTCTCGGGGCACGCCATCTGGTCGGGAAACACGGACGACAGAAGGTCGTCCGAGCGCATTCGCAATAGTGGATGAGGTGTTCTGCGGCTCCCCTCCTGTCGCAGGATGGCGAGGGCACGCATGGCATTCCACCGCCACCGGGTGGCAAACATGGGGGCGGCGAGGAGGGCTTGCACCAGTACCGGCTCGACAGTGGGTTCCCGCAGGTACGAAAAAACCTCATCCAGAGGGAAGCTGTGTTGAGGCCCCAGGGAGAGTACGATGGCATCCTCATTGGCCGCAGCCTGAAGCTCAAAGTTGAAGGTGCGGCAGAAGCGCTTGCGCAGTGCCAAGCCCCAAGCCCGGTTGATGCGCCCCCCGAAAGGCGAGTGGATGATCAACTGCATCCCACCCGCTTCGTCGTTGAATCTCTCCAGCACCACCGTGTTCTGGCTGGGGATCACGCCCAATGCTTTTTTCTCCGCCGCCAGGTATTCGAAGAGCTGTTCAGCCGCTGATAGGGTCAGCCCACCCTCCTCTACCAGCCAGCCAACGGTACCGCGTCCCTCTTCCAGCAGTTGGTCCACCTGCTCTCGCAGACGGGAAACGGCCGCGGACAGCTCTGTGGTGCGGGCAGGAGCCTCGCCCAACCAGAAGGGTATCGTGGGGGGCATCCCGTGCGCATCCTCAACACGCACGACTCCCGACTCCACCCGCAAAATGCGCCAAGACGAAATGCCTAGCTGAAAGATGTCGCCTGGCATACTCTCAATAGCAAAGTCCTCGTTCAGGGTCCCAACGAGTGTGCCCTGGGGTTCCAGGACCACCGAGTAGTCCGCCGTGTCCGGGATTGCGCCCCCTGATGTCTGGGCTGCGATATTCGCACCACGCCGGCCTTTGATACGCCCACCTATCGCATCGTAGAAGATGCGTGCACCGCTACGACCGTTCCGTGTGGCGTAGCCTTCGGCCAGCATGTCCACCACTTGGCCGAACTCCGCTCGTTCCAAGTTCCGGTACGGATACGCCTTACAGAAGAGCCGGTACAGCTCTTCAGCCTGCCACTCCTCCGGGGCGACTGATGCGACTACCTGCTGGGCGAGGATGTCGAGAGGTTTCTCCGGGATGGAGAGCCGGTCCAACTCGCCCTCCCTCACGCAGGCCAGCAGGGCGGAGCACTCCACAAGCTCGTCTCTGGTCAGGGCGAACAGCTTGCCCTTGGGGGTTGCCTGCATGGAATGCCCTGACCGTCCTACGCGCTGGAGGAAGGAACTGATGGAGCGTGGCGAGCCAATCTGGCATACCAAGTCCACAGTCCCTATGTCGATGCCCAACTCCAGCGAGGCCGTAGCCACCAGAGCCCTCAATTCTCCGGCTTTGAGCTTCTGCTCGGCGGCGAGCCGCTGCTCGCGCGAAAGACTGCCATGATGTGACGTGACCACCGCCTCGCCGAGGCGTTGCGACAGGTGGAATGTCAGCCGCTCCGCAAGGCGTCGCGTGTTGACGAACACCAGCGTCGTGCGTTGCTCCTCAATGAGCTGCGCGATGCGGTCGTATATCTCCGCCCAAGTCTCATTGGAACACACGGAGGCCAAGGGTGTACCAGGCAACTCAATTGACAACTCCATGTGGCGCCTGTGCCCCTCGTCGACAATGTGGCATCGGGGAGCACCTTGCTCGTCATTGTTGTCGGTACCAACCAGGAACCGGGCCAAATCCTCAATGGGCTTCTGCGTGGCCGAAAGGCCGATTCGCACTGGAGGTGTATCAGCCAAGGCGTCGAGGCGTTGCAGACTAAGGGCAAGATGAGAGCCGCGCTTGTCCCGCGCCACGGCATGTATCTCGTCTACAATCACTGTTTTCACAGTGCGCAACATGGACCGGCCCTTGCCCGACGTCAGCAAAATAAAAAGAGATTCGGGGGTAGTAACCAGGATATGGGGAGGCTTCCGAGCCATGCTTTGTCGTTGAGACTGCGGCGTATCTCCTGTACGCACCATAACCCGCACTTCGGGAGGGTCACACCCCATCTCCCGTAGCACGGCTCTGATACCCTCTAGGGGCTCCGCCAGATTCTTCTGCACGTCGTTGCTAAGAGACTTTAAAGGGGAGATGTACAACACTTGCGTTTGGTCGCCCAGCCCCTGATCCAACCCTTGGCACATAAGGTCGTCAATGCAGCAGAGGAAGGCAGCTAGGGTTTTTCCTGAGCCGGTGGGCGCAGCGATGAGGGTGTTCAGCCCCGACCTGATGGCAGGCCACCCCTTGGCCTGGGGCAAGGAAGGCGCGTCGAAAGTAGCCCCAAACCACTGGGTAACCGCTGGATGAAACAATTCCAAAGACATCCTGCCAGCGAGTGTACTTGCCGCATCCCCAAGCCGCAACGATGAGATGTCATGGCCCGTCAAAGCTACCCGGCACCATCAGACACGCCACCATCTTGAAGCGACAGCCCGCATCTGCTAGAGTGAATCTCCCATGGGGCTGTAGCTCAGCTGGGAGAGCGCTTCAATGGCATTGAAGAGGTAGGGGGTTCGAGTCCCCCCAGCTCCACCAACATGTACGGTAGACTGAACCGTCTTCGAGCTTTGGCTCTGGGGCCTGTGATCCCCCACCATCGCGATCCTCAAGTAGAGTTCGAGTTCCCTTTTGTGGTCTTGCCCTGCCCTTGGCGTCTCGCACCCACCCTCTCATGGGGTCCCCCTTAAGTCATGACAATCCTCTCTCACTACTCCAAGACCCCGGGTAAGACCCTCCATCCCGACTATCCGACGCCGCTTGACAACGACCATTAGCCCGGCGTTCCCTGGCGTCTACATCTATAACAGCTCGGGCAATATGGTGTCGCAGGGACGCTGGGACTCAGAATTGGATGCCTCAGTTGCCTCGTACACGCCGGGCTCAGACGGGACCTTTTACATCGTGGCAAGGTCGAAGATTAACCGTTCAGGCCTATATTTCCTATCGCTCTCGGACTAGGAACGCAGCACTTGCCCTAAACCAAACCGCTTTGGTGCTTGGGCGTACTGAACGGCGAGAACTGTGACGCGGGCCAGCTAATCTGTGCCCGCGTCGGTCCTCTGCCTCACTCGACACCAGGCATTGTTCCCGTGGTCCCGGGAGGGTTCCGGTTGAGAGAGTTGCCACGCTTGAGGAGAACGTTAACCCTTCGCCCACACCCTTGTTACGCCCTCGCGGTTACCGGCTGATGTGCCTTCAGAAAGCGCCGGGCGTGGGCTACCACCTCGTCAATGTGCTCCTGCGTGTCCTTCCAGGGATAGATGGTCACCTCGGAGTTCGGGGCGAGGCTGGCGACCTCCATGGCCACCGCATATGGGTGGGCTGGCACATCTTCGGGGGCTATGAGCAGTGGTGTCTGGATGGTTCGGACGAAGTCGCGGGAAACAGTGAACACAAAGTCGGCGCGGTTGGTGTACATGCTGTTGAGGAAGTCGTGGACCATGTCCATATTGAGTTCAGGGCGCTTTTCGCAGAGAGGGGGCCCCCAACCCTTGATGTTGTTCTGGTAGAAGAGGTCGGGGATCTCAGGCCTGAAGCCGCTCGGTTGCATCATGCAGGCGGCCACAATGCGCTCCGGGGCCAGCTTGATGAGGTTGTGGATCATCGGCCCGCCGATGCAGAAGCCCATGACCAGAAACTCTTTGATGCCGAGATGGTCCATCAGCCCAAGCTGGTCATCAGAGTAGGCATCCCAAGGTCGGTCGATCTCTATGGGTCCAGTTGACTGGCCGGGGTTGGCATTGCGCAACTCTGCGGTGATGCAGCGGAAGTCGTCCTTGTAGGTTTCCATGGGGTTGAAGGGCGACAGGTTCCGCAGGGTTTCCAAGCTGGAATTGAGCCCGCCACCGGGGATGATGAGCAGTGGAAAGCCGGAGCCGACCTCTTCGTAGTGGATGCGGGTCGAGCCTCTTTCGTAGAACGGCATGGCGGGTTCCTCCATCAGCAAAATTGGGCGTTAACCTGATTCCTCCACGACCAGGCAAACTGGCCGAAGTATCCAGAGGCGGCGTGTGGCACATGCTTGTGCTTAGTCTGGCTGTTCCGGCGTGAATCTAGCCCAAGACCCCTCAGGGGGTCAAGATAAAGGGCGCCATCATGGCCCTGTGTACAACTCCGTGTCCGGGTGGAACTGGAACCATCCGAACCAGAAGGACATGTGCGTCGGTATCCTCGCCAGCGTCTCTGACTCGTCTCTTGTGTTGACCAGGAACTGCTCAGTCACCCGCCATGTGTCCCCGCCGTCGTCTGCGATCACCGATGGGATGCCAAGGGAGATGCCGTCGTCGTCCGGTGCAAGCCCGAAGGACCTTTCGCCCCGGTAGTAGGCGCTTGCCCCCTGGCTGGCGCCCGAACCCAGTACCACAATCTCCTCGCCTCCCACCACATCGTTTACTATCCGGCTCTGCTGCAATGCTGCGGTGGAGTAGGCCTTGTAACTGTCGTTGAGCTGCACCCCCAGCACCACGTCCTTTGTCTCAAGCCGTTCATCCCGGTCAGGGACGGGGAACATCGTGTCGGGCGTATTGAAGTACTGGTAGTAAATTGCGCCTGGGTCATCCTCCGGGGCGTAGAACTCGGCAGGATACACACCCGTCTCCTGGTGCAGCACAGTGGTGTCCGGATGAAGCTCCAACCATTCCTCCCAGGTCGTGAGCATGACCGGGAAGAAGTCGAGCTTTATCCCCGAGTCCCACAATGGCCCTATGACTGGCTGGCTGGTGAGTTGGTTCCAGAGGGAGTTGGTCAGCCGGTCGTACATGACCTTGTTGCTGCGGTACAACATCCCCGACGTGCCGAAGGTGGTTGGCTCTCCGTTGATCTTGGCGGAATACACGATTCCGGTACCGCAGAGCGTTCAATAGGCTAGCGCGATGGGTTCGCCCCCCAACACGTCGTTGGCCATCTCATGGGCGTTCACGATGCGCAGCGGATAAGCCCTGTGGTCTCCGTTGATGGACACGCCGAAGACCCGGTCGCTCGGCAGCAGGTAGTCCTGCTCGTCGGCATAAACGACCGGCGCGTTTTGAAGATCCGGGATACCATCGGGCCGCACGCCTCCCCATGCGACTTCGGACAGGTTTATTCGTGAGCCATTCTCCGCTGGCGCCAGAAACTCCCCGAACCTGGGGTCGATCTGGTTCATGAGTGCAACCTTCCACTGCACGTAACCATCGGGGGGACTGTACTCGTCGGCGTTCTTGGCCAGCCACTCCATCCAACCATGCCACGCGCGCGAGGAGTTCTCGGACTCCCGGCCCGTTATCGTGGAGATGGCCGTGTTCGTCGCTATCGGCAGGTCTACGCCACCCACGAAGCGGAGCAACTCGATCAGCAGCGGCACCATCGACTTGTCCTTGTTGGCGATCGCGAGCGAGATGGCTTGGCGCGTCTCGTCGGTATTGTGCCCCGGGCCCGAGAACAGCCGGAACATGTTCCTAGTGGAGTCGTAGTCCCCTCCGGCAACCGGCAGCTGCACCGCCGAAGGCTGGGGTGTGGCAGTTGGGGACTGTGCCGATGTCGGTGCCGGAGCCTCGGGCGTGGTTGGGGTCGCCGAAGCCGTCCCAGTCTCTGGCTGTGCCGCCGCTGTTGCGGCCTCGGCCTGTGTGGTCTCGGACTTTACAGTCTCGGATGGTGTGGCTGTTTCTCCCGCACCTGAGCAGGCCACGGCGAGAGACATGACAAATACGGCCGCCAGCACTCCGAGAGAACGGAAGCGCCTACTCACAGGGTTTCTTCCCACAACATTCTGCCCTGCCCATACAGTTGCCACACCTCTATTCTACACCTGCGAATGTGGGGATCGAGCCAAGACGTACCGCACCCGGTGCCAATGCCTCCCCAACCTAGCCGCCGCAGGAGATATAAGTCTGTAAGTCAGCAACTCGCTTCGGTATACTTGCCCTTGCTGGCCCGAGCCCCTCCGCGCTTCCCTAGGTCCAAAAGGAGGGTTGGACCCGATCCTCTGATAAGGACAAACTTATGCCTGACTACGATGTCTTCGACCTAGGTGACGTGGTTCTACAGCACGGGGCGACCCTGCGGGATGCCAAGCTCGCCTATAAGACCTACGGCGAACTCAGCCCCAAGCGCGACAACGCCATCGTCTATCCCACTTCCTACGGCAGCCAGCACACCCTCAACGAGGGTAAGATCGGCGTAGGAAAAGCCCTCGACCCCAGTAAGTACTTCATCATCGTACCCAACAAGTTCGGCAACGGACTCTCGTCCTCCCCCAGCAACACCCCAAGCCCCTACGACAAGGCCCGGTTTCCCGCTGTCACCCTCTACGACAACGTCATGTGCCAGCACCGGCTGCTGACAGAGAAGTTCGGCATCGAGACCATTCCCTTGGTCACCGGCTGGTCCATGGGAGGCCAGCAGACCTACCACTGGGGTGCCCTCTTCCCAGAAATGGTGCAGCGCATTCTCCCCATCTGTGGCTCCGCCAAGACCTCGGTCCACAACTTCGTATTCCTCGAAGGCGTGAAGGCGGCCCTAACTGCCGACGACGCTTGGGCTAACGGCTGGTACGAAAAGCCTCCCACCAAGGGCCTGCGTGCCATGGGCCGCGTCTACGCCGGCTGGGCCGTCTCCCAAGCCTTCTACCGGGAGCAGGTCCACCTGAAAATAGGCTACTCCTCCTTGGAGGACTACCTTATCAGCTTCTGGGAAGGCCGCAGGCTAACCGCCGATGCCAACGACCTCCTAGCCATGCTCTGGAGCTGGCAGAACGCCGACATCAGCGCCAACCCTATCTACGACGGTGACCTCAACAAGGCATTGGGCGCCATCAAAGCCAAGGCCATAGTCATGCCCGGCCGCACCGACCTCTACTTCCCGCCCGAGGACAACGAGATAGAAGTCAGCCAGATGCCCAACGCCGAACTCCGCCCCATCGAGTCCATCTGGGGTCACCTAGCAGGAGGCCCAGGCTCCAACGAGGATGACATTAACTTCGTAGACGACGCCATCAGGGAGTTGTTGAGTAGTTGATGCCTTATCTGTGGAGAAACCACGGACGCCCGTACTAGTGAGTCTGGAGCGGTCTTTGGTATTGCTCATCCATGTTTGTTCGGCGGACTCGCACCAGGTAGATCAGGGCCATGAAGAGCGCATGGCCCGCCATGGCTATCACATGGAACAGCAACACGGCTTGCGCCACGAATAGCACCGCCGTCGCTCGCCGCCGGAAGCTGTCTCCGCGAGATTCTAAGTTGCCCAGTAGCCACGCGAGCGAGCACCCTACGGAGAGGGACCAGACGGTGGCGATCGGCAGCCAGTAGAGCGACGCCGTGGCGCGGGACTCCGTCAGCCCGAGGAAGACCACGACGTTCGGCAATGCGTAGGACTCAAACACCAGGTACAGAAAGAACCCGTGCCACAGACTGAACCGTGAAGCCTGTCGAGCGAACACCAGCAGTAGGGGCAGATGGAGTCCGGCAATGACGAGGTACAGTAGGGATATGGTCTGTGCGTGCGAGTCGGTCGCGTCGGTCACGACGACGGCGAACGCCCAGATTGCAAGCTCAGCGAGGCCTCTAATGATGTCCGATAGGATGGAGCAGGTCCAGAGCAACATGAGGTACTGTTGGTTGATGCGACGGACTCGTATGTAACAGAGGCCAAGAAGGGCTGCGCCGCTGAGCACCCCTGAGCTCGATCCAAGGATGAAGCTCCACTCTATCCCTACGTAGTCGATGGCCTTAAAGAGCAGGTTTCTGCTGAGAAACGAGATGACGGTGACGAAGGCGGGCACGACGACCAGCAGGGTGAGCTCCCACCGGTAAGCTTGGATGAACCGGCGCACCGTGGTCACAAGTTGTGGCTCATAGACGATCCTTGGTACCCAATGCTGTGGGTTGTAGTCGGAACCTGGCTAGTGGGGGTACCTCCAAGAGTCAGAGGAAAACATATGCCATCTCACCACCCTACCGCCGGTACTCATCCCCACAATCACCAATCATCTGGTACAGGTCTCGCGACTGAGCAAGCACCCCCTCAATCCCCTCCAAGTCCTCGTCATCCAATCGCACGCCGAACACACGAGCATTCTCCTCGATATGCTCCGCCACCCCCAGCCGGGCCCCGATGATGACCCCTCCCACGGCTGGCCGGTCCAGTATGTATCGCACCGCCACGTTGGCGATGGTGGAGTCGTGCTTGTCAGCGATCCCCCTGAGAACTGACAGCAACTCCTGAAACAGTCCCCAGCCTCCCCAAGCGTCTATCATCTGCTTGTACTTGCGCAGGCTGGCAGTGTTCAAAGCTGCAGAGACCGGCTCCGCCTGCCCTAGGAACTTATCCGACAGCAGGCCTCCACAGAGCGTCCCGTAAGTCAGCAGCGAGGCCCCATTCGACTGGCAGAAATCCGCCATCGCCACTTCCGGTCGACGGTCAATCAGCGAATACTGCACTTGATTCGAGACAATTCGAATCCCATGCTCGACGATCTCCTGCATTCGCCGTGTGTCGAAGTTGGTCAGTGCTAGCTCCCGGATTTTGCCCTCATCCCGCAGGTCGGACATGTGGCCAAGGGCGTCGAGGTAGCCCTTGTCGCCGTAGTCCCACCAGTGGAACTGCAGCAGGTCCAGCTTGTACATGCTCATGCGACGCCGCGAAACATCGATGCTGCTTTCGACGACCTGCCGTGTCATCGGCCCCGGCCTTGGCACCCACTTGGTGAAGGCCCGCATGCCCCACAGCACTTCCTCGCCCCGTTCCACCGCCAACCTGCGCCTGAACTCCCCGACAAAATCCTCGGCAGGGCCGTAGTGGTCGGCCAAGTCCCAAGTGGCGAACCCGGCGTCGACATAGTCGAACATGTTGGCAACTGCCGCCTCGGCATCGATGGCCCCGTGACCGCCGGACACCTGCCACAAACCGTTGAGGATGCGGCAAATCTCCAGACCATCGGCCAACTGGAACCGGCTTTCTTCAGGAAGCGTCATCAATCACCTCGGGGGGATTATACCCGCCCCTTCCCGGCACATCCCTAGGCCTCTCCCTATACCAGTTTATCCGGGACCGTTCCCCACCCTTTGCCTCAGAAAGGGCCATCTACAAGACGACGCCCGCCCCAATGGGCGGGCGTTGTGTACTGGCCACCAGGTTTCTCTCAGCCTTCGGGTGGCGTTACCTAATCTCCTTCTTCAATCCGGAATCTACACTTCCCTTACGTCGCCCTTCCGAGCCGGGCCCTAACAACGAGCGCTCCGACAACAACAACTCCCACTCCCAAGATTACAATCACGACAATCAACCAGACAGGGAACCCGCCATCATCACAGGGGTTGGCACCACACTTGGTGTCGCCGCAGGTGAAGGCGTCGGGGTGGGAGGCACCGCAGTCGGCGTCGCCACAGGGGTGACGGGCTCTGGGGTCGCCGGCGGGACCGCTGTGGGCGCTGGGGTGGCAGGGGCAGGCATGGCAGCCGGCGCGGGCGTAGCGACGGCAGTCGGTGGCGGCGTCGCTACCGGAGCCGGAGTCGCCGTACGCGTCGCTACCGGAGTGACCGTCGGGGTGGCGACCGGAGCCGGGGTCGGCGTCGGAACGGGTGTTGGGACAGGGGTGACCACAACAGTCACTGGTACAGGGTTACCAAAGGCCATCACTACCATCTTGTTGGCGCCATTTTCCGTGTAGGAGACGACTGCCCGCAAATACATTCCCTCATCTGCCGTTACCAGCGTGTAGCTCTCCGAGGCGGCGTCTTCGACCGCGGTCCATGTGGTTTGATCGGCGGACCGTTCCCATTTCCAAGCAACATCCGCGATCTCCCCATCGGGATCGCTGATCGTTGCCATGAGGGCAATGCCAAGTTCAGGGGTTTCCGCAGAAAATTCTATTTCCCCTTCTTCGTCGACACTTGTGATGTTAACTGTCACGTCGATTTGGTCACGGTCATCGGAAGGATCGGTGGCCCGCAGGGTCACGGAGTTGAAGCCTTGGTCTCGAAGTCGAGGCTTGTGCCGTCCGCGACGGAGATTTGGTAGGTTTCACGGTCGATGGCGAAAGAGTCGGAGTCGACTCCGACTATAGTGTAGGTGATCGTGTCGTCATTGCCGTCGGTTGCGGTGACCGGTCGCTGATGTGGTTCCTGCCGGCGAATTTTCGCGCAGGGCGCGTGTTGCACTGCCACCTTCTTCGAATACAGGGGCACGGTTCGTATCGCGGGGACTAGCCGGCACACGACTCCCAGTGCCGATCAAAGGCGGCATGGTCGCTGTCGTGACCCTCACCCTCACATCACCCACTATTGCGTGCCTCACGCGCTCGACGTTCACCACGCCCTCAAAATCGTAGCTGCCAGAGTCCGCAGCGGTCGTCACCTTGGTACGTGAATCGCGTTGTATCCAGCAACGTGAAGCGCACCACGGTCCGACCTGCCGTGTCCGTCACCGTGGGCACCAAGATGTCCGTAGGGCTCACCGAGTCAGGCAGCGGAATCATTCGCCGTAACCGGGGAGCCGATGTTCATTCCCGCATTCGTGTTCTCCGCTATCTCTCGGTCATTGGTCTGCTGTCCAGTAGTATCAGGATCCTCATCGGGAAAGGCTGGAGGGGTATTCAATTCGGTAGGCTCGGCACGGACCGTATAGTCCGATGTCCCTTCCGCCATCTTGTCCGTGTCGCTATCCTCTGGGTCCCTGTAGGTCACCTTCGCAACGAGGGACGCGCCAACGTCGCCCGCAGCGGGGGTGTACGCCTCCATCCTCGCGCCCGCAATCATGGTGGTCCCTTGGTACCACTGACATTTGTGGCCCGTGGCCGCGCCATCGGGATCGGTCAGCGTAGCAGTCACTGTGACGCCCACTTGGGGCTGCAGGTGGTTCATCGTGACAGTGCCAGGTTCGTCCACGTTGGTGACTTGGACCGTGATCTTACTATAGGAAGTATTTCCAGACGCATCCGCGATCGCCAGCACGACGTTGTACACGCTGTCGGAGTCATCAACTGCGTCTTCGCTGTCATCGGCCGGGTTTTCGTAGTCCGGCGCCTCCTTAAAGGTCAGCGACCCACCGGTAATCACGAAGTCGCGATAGTCCTCTACATCGGTCACGCTGATATCTTCAGGGTCAGTCGTGTCAGTGTCAGGGGAATGCTCCGGTCCAGAGCCGCGGTCTGGAAATACCAAGTGACGCTCGCACCCTCCGGGTCAAGAGCAGTGAAGGTCGCCACCGTATCCGTGCCATTTTCCTCGTAACAGAAGTCGGCCCCTAGACATGCATCCTGCGCCTGCAGGAACTCGCCGGTCCACATCAGCAACAAGCTCACTGCCAAAGCCGCCATGAGCGCAACAGATATCCAAAGAAAGGGGCGTCTGTTTGCTACGAGAGAGGAAATTGTGCCACTGGGGGGAGAGTGAGGACCGGAGGGCTCGCGGTGGAAACCGCCCCTCAGGGCTTGTTGAACGCGGTGCCCCAAGGACACGGGCTGCGCTGTCCCCGGCAGGTTATCCCCTTTGGGAGGGTTCTTGGGATTAACTGTTCTCAGGTTGCTAATCAATCCTTCCGCGTAGTCCGATCCCACATGCTGCGAGTTGGGCTCCATAGTGATTACGCCCCTTATACGCGAATAGGACGCCAGCGGCGCAAATCGCCGTGGGCGCACCAACGGCGAGTAAGGTTAGCTAACAAATCATTCTGTCAATGGCCAGACCCACAAATTGATGTTTCTATTGGCGGTTTTTCTGGTATCGGGGGGGCTGCTGGGGAAGCGGGCTGAAGGATGACGGGCTGAAGGGGCGAAAAAAGGTGGGTGAAACGGGGGCGATACGGGTAGGTGGCATGTGGTGGAGCTGAGGGGATTCGAACCCCTGACCCCCTGCGTGCAAAGCAGGTGCTCTCCCAACTGAGCTACAGCCCCGTGAGAGGTGCTGGGCTTGATTATAGGCGTTGGGCTGGGTCGGTGGATAGAGGGTGATGTGGACGAGGGGATGGGGAGGCGTTCCAGTGCGAGTGTGGGGCGTTGGTGTGTAGAATGGGCAGAACTCTTTCCACTTCATCCAGTGAGGTACGCAGTATGGCGACGGGCGGCAATGGGAACAATGGAATCATCGGGCAGGACGTCGGCGGGCAGGGCGTAATCGGTCGGGGCATGGGGCGATTGGAGGGACCTGCCAAGGTGACCGGGTCCGCTGCGTATGTGGCAGACCTGAACCCACCGGGAGTGCTGGTGGGCAGGTGCTTGCGCAGCCCGTTGCCTCACGCGCGCATCGTGCGCATCGACGCTGAAGAGGCCCGCAGCCTGCCGGGTGTGCATGCGGTACTGACGGGATTCGACATCCCGCCCCAAATGGTGGGGCGGGCGATACGCGACCTACCGGTGCTGACCCGCGATGTGGTGCGTTTCGTCGGACAGAAGGTGGCGGCTGTTGCTGCCGACACCGCGGAGGCTGCCGAGCAGGCATTGCTCCTTATTGATGTTGAATATGAGGAGTTGCCAGGGGTGTACGACATCGAGCAGGCTATTGCACCTGGGGCTCCCGTGCTGCACCCGGACTTCAACCAGTACGCGGGCAGGCCCTGCGACCTGGACACGCCTTCCAACATCGCGTCTCACCAGCACTATGAGATGGGAGACGTGGAGGAGGGATTCCGGCAAGCGGACCGGGTGTTCGAGCACACCTTCACCAGCTCTCACCAACACCAAGCCTACTTGGAGCCCCACGCCTCGCTTGTTGAGGTGGACCAAGCAGGCCACACCGATGTATGGGTAAACAGCAAGATGCCATTTCAGGTGCGCAAGCAGATGGCCGAAGGGCTGGAGCTTGAGGAGTCGGAGATACGCTTGAACCCGGCTCCCATCGGTGGAGACTTCGGGGGCAAGGGCTCTTTCATGGATACCCATATCGCCCATCACTTGTCCCAAGCAACGGGACGCCCCGTGCGCATGGTCATGGATTATATCGAGGAGTTCCAAGGCGGGAACCCACGTCACCCTTCACGCATCACGTACAAGACGGGCGTCAAAAACGACGGAACGATCATCGCTCGTAAAGTCACCATGTACTTCAACAGCGGGGGCTACGCCGCCTTCAAGCCCTCGCCTCTCCTGACCTACGGTGGGTTGAGGGCAGTCGGTCCATACCGTGTGGACAACATCGAGGTCGACAGCTATATGGTCTACTCCAATCTTGTTCCCTGTGGCAGTCTTCGGGCGCCCGGAGACCCTCAGACTATCTTCGCTGCCGAATCGCAGATCGACATGATTGCCCGGGAATTGGGAATTGACCCCTTCGACATGCGTATGCAGAACCTGCTGTTGCCAGGTGACATGCCGGCCTCGGGTCACGAGTGGGAGGATATGCAGGGTGAGGAGACGCTACGCCAAGCGTGCCAAGTCGGGGGATACTGGTCGGCCAAGCCAGCGTACGGGTCAGAAGGTGGACTAGCTGTGGGCAGGGGTATCGCGATGGCAGAGCGCCATATCGGAGGAGGCGAGTCCCGCTCCTTGATTTCCGTGGACACCGATGGCTCAGTCACCCTGCGCACCGCCGTCCATGACACGGGTACCGGCATGTACACCATCTTGCGGCAGATCGTGGCCGAGGAGTTGGGCATTGAACCGGGAGAGGTACACCTCGTGCAATGGACCACCGACGATACTGACTTCGACACTGGAGTGGGGGGCAGCCGGGTCACCCATGTGCAAGGGACTGCCACAATGATGGCGGCGGCCCAAGCCAAGGAGAAGATGGCAGCCCTAGCCTCCGACCTTCATGGCTGGAGCGAGGAGGCTATCGTCTTCACTGGGGGTTCATTACAAGCCGACGGACAGTCCACCACCTTCGCCGAACTGGCGTCACGGGCAGGAGGTCCAATTGAGGCAGATGCTCACTACCGGCGCACCCCCCACGAGGTGACGGCCTTCGTGGCCCAAATGGCCGAAGTAGGTGTGGATACCGAGACCGGACAGGTGCATATCCTCTCCTTCACCACTTGCCACGACGTGGGCACAATCATTAACCCCTTGGCCCACCAAGGACAAGTTGAAGGCGGATTCGCCCAAGCCCTGGGCTTCTCTGTAATGGAGGAGCTACTCCATGAGGAAGGCCGACCTACAAACGTCAGCCTAGGTGACTACAAAATCCCGACCTCCGCCGACATGCCCGAACTTCGCACCGTCCTGGTCCACGCTGAAGGAGGGCCGGGCCCCTATTCCAGCAAAGCCATTGGAGAGCACTCCGTGCTAACACCAGCCCCTGCCATAGCAAATGCCATCCAAGACGCCATCGGCGTTCGCGTCACACAGCTTCCAATCACCGCGGAGCGAGTATATCGCGCGATGCGCGGGAAATAGGCGGGGGGACGATAATGCCTCATCGATTGGAACTAACAACTCTCTAGAAGGGGCAACTGACATGACAAACAACCATGGACGCTTGGCAGGTAAGGTGGCGATTGTTACGGGCGCAGGCTCGCGGTCCGAAGGGGTCGGCAACGGCAAGGCGACGGCAGTGCTCATGGCTCGAGAGGGAGCCAGTGTGCTGCTGGTGGACAACATGGCAGAGCGTGCCGAGGAGACTTTGGCCATGATCAAGGAAGAAGGTGGTGGGGCCTCGGTATTCCAAGCGGATGTCACCAGCGCAGACGACTGCCAGCGCATGGTGGAAACGGCTGTGGAGCGCTACGGACGCTTGGACATACTGGACAACAACGTGGGCATGTCAGCTGGCCGTACTGTGGTGGAGGTCAGCGAGGAAGATTGGGACCGTGTGATGACGGTCAACGTCAAGAGCATGATGCTCGCCAGCAAGTTCGCCATCCCTCAAATGGTCAAAGACGGTGGTGGATCCATCATCAACATCTCTTCCATCGCCGGCATCCGTGCCCACAGCAGTACCCCTTACACTGCCTCCAAGGGCGCGGTGGTTGCCCTCACCATCTCCATGGCAGCGGACCACGCAGCCGACAACATTCGGGTGAACTGCATCGCGCCGGGCCTGATGTACACCCCGATGGTGGCAGGTCGGCTCAGCGACGCCAACCGTGAACACCGGCGTATGGCCGCCCCCATGCAAACCGAGGGCACCGCTTGGGACATTGGCTGGGCCGCTGTGTACCTCGCCAGCGATGAGGCACGCTGGGTCACCGGGGTGGTCCTCCCCGTCGACGCAGGACTTACGGTCACCACTCCCGCTACATTCCAACGCCTGGAGCACTTGGCGTGACAGACAGACGAGCTTGTCTCTGTCTATCTGAGCGCCTACGGGACCTCGGCCCACTGTAGTTGCTCGTAGCGGAACGCGCCCAAGTTGCGCATGAGCGGCAAGCTGGTGACGGCGAGGATGCGGGCCCGGTTATCGGGGTCGAGGTTGAAGTGCTGGTGGGGAGCCATGGGAGGGACGGTCATGGTGTCGCCGACTTTCCAGTCGTAGCGAACGCCATCCATCATGGTGTAGCCCACGCCTTCCAGCACATGCAGAACCGCCTCGAAGTTGTGGCGGTGTTCCCCACTGGCTTTTCCGGGAGGCAGTTCTCGGATGAAGCAGCCCAAGTGGGCATTCACATGACCCAGCCCTGGGTGTACCACTTGGGCCATTGTGCCTCGCCCAGAGGTGGTGAACTCCAAGTCCTCTGCCTTGGTTATCAGGCGGGCACCCTTCCAGCGATCGCTCATGGAGTCGGAAAGACGTACTAGCTCGTCTGCTGCAGGCTGCGTAACCATGCTTGCTCTCCTTCAGGTATTGGGGAACTATTTCATCCAGTCGGCAATGCGTTCGGCCATCATGATGACGGTGGCGTTGGTGTTGGCGCGGATGACGTTGGGCATGATGGCGGCGTCTACAACGCGCAGGTTTTCAAGGCCTTTCACGCGGCCCTGCTGGTCGACGACGGCCATGGGATCGGAGTCGGGGCCCATCTTGCAGGTGCCGGAGGAGTGGTGCTGGGTGTTGACGTTGGCTAGGAGCCAAGCGTCCAAAGCGTCGTCTGAGGCCAAGTCGGCGTCGGTGGGAGACAGCCTTTCGGCCAGCACACCCTGCATGGCTGGCTTCTCGGCCATTTCCAAGCAGACCCGGACTGCTGTACGCAAGCGATACCTGTCCCAAGGATCGGCCAAGTAGTTGTAATCGAGGGCAGGATGGGCATGGGGATCGGTGGAGGCCAAACGAAGAGTGCCCGCGGTGCGGGCGTTCTGAAGGGCACAACTGAAGCCTGTCAGGGGTCCAGGCTTATCGGTACGCACCGTGGCGGGTCGATATTGGCTGACGACGCGGATAGGTGTGATCTGCATATCGTTGGGGGTGTCGGACCCCTCGCAGGTGTAGCGTATGCCCACCTGAATGGAGGGCACGTTGGGATCGTCCGAGAAGGGAGGAACGGGAACGTAGTACAGGAAGATGGCGGGATGGTCCCGCAGGTTCTGGCCAACTCCTTGCGAGGCGTGCACCACCGGGATGCCCATCTCCCGCAGGTGGTCCTCCGGGCCTACGCCTGAAAGAAGGAGTACCTGAGGCGAGCCGATGGCTCCACCACTGAGGATGACCTCGTTGGCCTCAATGGCGAAGGTCTCACCGCCACTGTCGACTTCCACTCCGGTGGCCTGCTTGCCATCGAACAGCACCCGTCGTGTGTGGACATCGCCGCGGATGGTGAGGTTGAGGCGGTGCCTGGCTGGGTCGAGGTAGCAGAGGGCCATGCTCATACGGACGCCGGCTTGATTGTTCAGGACGCGGGGGCCGACGCCTGTGGACTCAGGGTGGTTCTGGTCGGGGTCATCGCGGAAGCCTACATCGCGGGCAGCTTGGTAGAAGGCTTGGGGTACGGACTGCATATCTTCGATCTTGTAACGGCGGACTGGGACTGGGCCGTCAGAGCCGTGCCAATCGCCGCCGGGAAAGTCCTGGTCTGTTTCCATTTTGCGAAAGTAGGGAAGCACTTTGGTGAAGGACCACTCGTCGTTGCCCCACTCTGCCCACTCGTCGTAGTCGGCAGGGATACCGCGGAAGACGGCTTGGGCATTCACCGCACTGGAGCCTCCAGTGACCCTGCCTCTGGGGATGATGAAGGTAGGCTGGGTTTCGGTGGCCCGTCCGGTGTATCCCCAAGTGTGGCCACCGTGGTAGGCCGCATAGTAGAAGTTGTTGCCGTTCTTTACGTCTTCAGGAAGGTGTTCGAAATTGGGATAGTCGGGGCCTGCTTCCAGCAGCAGGACAGACTTGCTGGGGTCCTCGGATAGCCGGTTGGCCATCACGCAGCCGGCCGAGCCAGCCCCAACGATTATGTAGTCGTACTTCATTGTTCCTCCCTATCGATCGAATGCCGGCGTAGGACGACTGCTAGCCAGTGGGGGCTTCTTGCCCCAAGTCTCCAAATATCTCCCCGACGGAGCAGGTGAAGCCTGGCAGGACGGCCAGTCCGTCCAAGGAGTCTTCTTCAGTCAAAGTCGTCACTGTACCACGCTCAGGGTATACGTCCACGGTGCGGCTATCGGGGTGCACTACCCATGCGAGCCGGACTCCATTCCGCAACCACATCAATGCCTTGTCGTGGACGGCCCGGCGGGTGTCGTTGGGGGACACCACCTCCACAACCAAGTCGGGGACGACATCGGAATAGCCTCTGGGCCTCGTCCCTAGCGGGACGCGCTCGCGGGACACAAAGGCGACATCGGGAGCGCGAACCGTGTCGGGGGTGCGCTCAAGATTAACTCCGAATTCGCCAAGAACGGTACCCAAGCTCTGTAGCTTGGCGAATGACCTCAACTGCATTGTCATCTCAGCTACTATCTCGGCGTGCTCGTATCCCGGCGGCATCTCCTCGCACAACACTCCTCGTATCAGTTCACCTTTGATGCCTTCCGCATCCAAGCGCAGGAGATCATCCGCGGTTAGCAGTTTTGGCTTTGTGGTCGACATGACATTCTCTTCGCTTAAGGAGCTTCTAATTGTATGAGGCCCAGCTAGTTGCATGAGGCCCGGCTAGCAATGACCTTGGGGGACGTACTCCTTAAGGGCTGGGATGACTTCCTGGGTCATCAGATCGATGGAGCGCATGGCGACATCGTGGGGCATGGTGCCCTCGCGGCCCCAGATGATTAGTTGCGAGGGGTCCATGACGTCGACGATGGTCTTGAGTTTGCGGATTACCGTGTCGGGGTTGCCGGTAACTATCTGGTAGGTCTCCTGGGCTTCGTCGTAGGGGACGATGGAGCCACCACTTCCGGTGGCAGCGCGGATGGAATCACGGGAAAGCTCGCGGGCGCTGGTGGCGGCGGCGCGGGACTGGTAGCCGGGAGGGGCTTGCCAGTGGCGGGGGGCCAGACCGAAGGAAGTACCCAACTGCCAGTAGAAGTGCTTGCCTTCTTCATAGGCCCGCTCGTCGCTGTCTGCTACGACGGCGCGCACCGAGTAGCCACGATTGTCGGGGGTAGCCTCATAGCCTTCTTCCTCGGCTGCTGCGGCGTAGGTGTCGTAGATGTCTTTGGCCAGGCTCAGAGGGGGCGCTAGGGCGATGTAGGGGTAGCGTTTCTGGGCTGCGTACCGGATGGACTCCGGGCTGGAGATGCCAGGTATCCAGATGGGTGGATGGGGTTTCTGTAGCGGGACCATCCAAGGATTCACTGCTCGGAACTGGAAGTGCTTGCCCTCCCAGCGGAAGGGGCCGGGCTTGGTCCAGGCGTCGATGATCAAGTCGTGGGCCTCTTCGAAGCGTTCGCGGTTGTTCACAGGGTTGACGTTGCTGTACATGGATTCCTGGCCGATGCCCCGGACGAATCCGCAGACCACGCGGCCGCCGGAAATTATGTCAATCATTGCGATTTCTTCGGCGATGCGGAGGGGGTTTTCGTGGATGGGGAGGACGTTGCCTAGGAAGACGATCTTCCCTTTCTTGGTCATCTTGGCGAGGATGGAGCCGATGACGTTTACGGAGGGCATCATGTTCAGGGGATTGTTGTGGTGCTCGTTGATCATGACGCCGTCGTAGCCGGCCTCAGTGCAGTACTGGAGCTCCTCGAAGTACATGCCGTAGAGCTCTTGTGCCTTCTCGGGGCTGAAGTACTCATTGGGGAACAGGAGGCTGGTGTAGCCGTAGCGGGCAGCTGCTTCCTGGTCGTAGGCGTTGTATCCCATTTCAGTGAAAAAGTGGACTTCTTTAATCATTCGTGTCCTCCGATTACAGCTTGGAAATGGAGTCCTACGGGTCGGGCTACAGTATGGTCAGGCACTCTATAAGCGTCAAGTTTGGGGCTAGCAGCTAGCAGCATCAGCGGTATCGCACTGCCCCATAAAGTCGGCTAGGGCTTTGTTGGCTTGGGTGTAGTCGTAGGAGGCGTAGCGTCCTTGGCGGAGGCGGGCCAAGGCGGGTGACGGGCGGCGAAACGACTGCAAATCGGCCTGCAAGAAATCGGACGGCTTGTAGCTGAGGTTTATGCAAGAGCCTGCACATTCCGTAACCAAGATTGCAGACCGTTCGTAGCTGTGACGCATATTTTTGTAGCTAAAGGAACTGCAATTTCTGCAAAATTGTAGCTGATGTAGCTTGGGGCAGGGTCTGCAACGAGAGTTTCGAGGCAGGAGAGGGCGTTGAGGAATAGATAGCCAAGCCTGGTCGCAGTCTGATTTCACTGTATCCGCCACTTCACCGAGTCCTCCAAGGAGAGTCAGGCGCAAAAACAAAGGCAGGGGGGATCCTCGAGGAGTCAGTGCCATGCCTGCGCTCTGAATTCAGGTTAGCGGCGAGCTCGGGGTGGGTCAATGGAGAAATGTCATGGTCGCAATGCCCTAGGGCCACCCCCCATCACCGGATCGAGTCCGGGGCAGGCTCTAACCTTTCCCATGAGGAGGAAGGGATATCCCACGGTTGCGTTGTGGCATAACTTCCTGCGTGTTACGGTCTGGTCAAATCGCCACTAGGGCGCATGAGGGGGAGTGACGTGACCACCAACCAGGGGACGCAGTTCGGGATTCACCTGCCTGTGCGAGTTATCAGCGATGGGCAGACTCCGGGGGTGCCGGCGCGGGCGAAGCTGCTGGATGAGATGGCGGTGGCGGCGGGGGAGAGCGGGTTCCGGTCGCTGTGGATCACGGACCACCTGCTGTATTTGGACCCTTGGATGGATGCGGTGCTGTTTCTGGCGTCAGTGGCGGGGCGGGCGGAGGAGTATGGGTTGAAGCTGATACCGGGGGTGCTGGCGCTGCCGTTGAGGCATCCGGTGGTAATGGCGCAGACCTTGGCTACGCTGGACATTCTTTCGGGCGGGAACCTGGTGATCGGGGTGGGGGAGGGGTCGACGGCGAAGGACTTTGATGCGGTGGGTCTGCCGTTCGAGGAGAGGCGGAGGCGCTTGAACGAGGCGGTGCCTTTGCTGCGGAGGCTCTTCACCGAAGAGCATGTGACCCATCAGGGCAACCACTACTCTTTTGAAGACATCTCAGTGCTGCCCCACCCGATGCAGCAACCCCACCCGCCCATATGGATGTCCAGCTGGAGTTCGGAGATAGGATTGCGTCGCGTGGCCCGCCTTGCCGACGGCTGGGTGGCGTCGGGCTGGCACAGCACTCCGGAGGAGTATGGTGCGTCCCGCCGGATACTGGACCGGGAACTGATTGCACGAGGCAAGGACCCGGCCAACTTCCCCGGGTCGGCGGACACGATTTATGTGTACACGGATGAGAGTGACAAGCGGGCGGTGGAGGTGGCGGAGCCGATCATCCGACATACGACGAATGCGTTCGAGAATACGACAGGGCATTACATTGTGGGGGACTACCAGCGGTGCCGGGAGTTGCTGGGGATGTGGAAAGAGCAGGGGCCGGCACATGTAGGGCTGTGGCCGGCGGCGGCGCCAGTGGAGCAGATTCGGAAGTTTGGGGAGCATGTGTTGGGGTATGTGTAATGGGGGAGTCCGTGTAAGTGCTGTGGAGGATCCTCCGAGTCTGACACCGCCTGAGTCCTAGGCCTCGTTGGAGTCTCCGGACCGTTGACCATCTCCGAGCAATCCCAATGCCGAATAGAACTTGAGCAGGAATCCCTCGCCGTTGCCCACGACCAAATTCCAACACTCGTCGACGTCACTAGCCTTCCGGTCGTCTGCGGCAGTGTTGTCGTGGGCCGAACTTCCTCTTAGCTGAGCAATCCTTGCCAATTCGACATTGAGACTAACCACGGCGTCCAAATCAACGTCAGGAAAAGCCCTGGGAAAGGCCAATCTGAGGGGTTTGTTAACTCCGTCGTCCGTTGATGTTCTGAGAATGTCTGGCCAATGTGATATTAGAATTTCGCTCCAGCGCTGTTGACGGTACTTACGGGATCCCTTGCCCCTAGACACTTCCAATATCAGTTCGTTCGATTCGGCGAGTGCGCGGATCCTGGGCACGAGTATTCGAACGAATAGCGCCTCTAGGGATTTACACAAGGAGACTTTGCAAGCGTCCCATTGATTTGAGAATCTGTGCCTCCTAGCGTCAATCAAATGATCGACAGCAGCCCGAGGCAGTTTACTGGTCAGACTAGGCAATTCCTCTTGCAACAACTTATGCCAGTACTCAGGATTAGGGGGTATGCGGTTTCTCACATCTGCTGCAAGGTCGTCAGTATTTCGCTCTGTGCGCAATACGTGTTGGCCTGTACTGGACGCAATAGTTTCAATACGCTCCAGAGTATCAGCGACATCGACCAAGGAAACCCTCTGAACCACCTCCGTCCCAGAATAAGCGTCGGCGAACCCTATACGCATAGCCCAGTATAGGTCGCTCTGCGGGCTCAGATGCGGCGGTTGAACTGCATTCCAAGGAACTGGACCTTTCGAACGGTACTCTATGTCAGAGGAGTTGTAGAGCTTAACGCCCCTTTCACGATACTGACTCCATGATTCTGGAGGGGTCTCGAAGAGGACTGCAGCGACATGCCAACAGTTCTGCCAGTCTCCAGCCTCAATTTCGTCTCGCAAGGACGCCAATAGTGAGGGCCTCGCTACCAAGAGACGACCGAGGGCGTTACCGTAGTACCAAGCCCAGAACTGGCGGGTTGCAGTTGGGCATTCTTCTAGCTGGTTCCGCTCCTCTTCATCAACATCAGCAGCGCTATCGAGCCACTCGTAAATCATGTCGAGGCAGCGCTCCACTGCAGCTATGCCCCCGGACTGTCGGAGTTGTTCCAACCAGCCTTCCAATCTGCGAATTGCAACGTCGCAAGATGAACCGCTGCGCCCAGAGAGGTCAAAAGATATAGGGGTATAGTTGAGCGCATCCTCGTACCGTGCAACTCTCTCGTAGAGGACGGGCAATCGGTCCAATTCGTGCTCCAGCAAAAAGCTGTGAGTCTCAGTTGGAAGTAGGCAGTAAGAAGGATGGATTACATCAAAAATAGAGTCAAGCTCTTCAAACAACTCAATGGCTCGATGAGGATCGTCTTTGCTTACCAGAATAGCCAATGCGGCACGACAGTAATAGTAAGTCGCTTCCTGGGCTGTCATGCGGTAGCGGGGGAACATTTCTTGCGGGTCAATCTGAGGTACAGGCCGATCGCTACGGGTGTCCAACACCAAATACTGTAGGTCGTACTGAGATCTCCCAAAACTTGCCAGAATCTCTTCACCCAGCCATAGATTGTGTTCCAAATTCAACTGCTGCGCATGCGCGATGTGGTGCATTGCTGCACGCAAAAGAGGCCAGTCCTCCCGATGGGGATTACCCAAATCTCGAACAATGTTCTTGTAGTCGCCGAGATAGTCGGCGCGATCTTCGTCGATTCCTGCCCAAGTCAGGGACATCGAGACTAGCCTTTCGTGAGAGTCCAAGACCAGTTGGCTGATATCTTGCTCGTCCATGTTTTGTCTTTCTCGCAACCGACTAAGAGTTCATATTACTCTGGGGCGCTATGCCCGTTCGAAAGGGTTATGCAACTCGACGCCAAGGTGGGCAAAGTCACGTGCGTTGCGGGTGACTACTATAAGCCGATGGACTGAGGCTGTAGCCGCGATCATGGCGTCTTCGGTGATGGTGTCAGACTTTCGGTGCATGAGGCGTGCCCATTCGCGGAAGGCCGATGCGTCCATGGGCAGGATAGCGTAGGAAGCCAAGACCTGCGCCAGCCAAGTCTCCAGTTCTTCCGCTTTTGACGGGTCCTGCTCACGGGTGATCTCGATACCCGCCTGTATCTTTCCAACTGTAACGGCAGACAGGAATAGCTGGTCTACTGGGATGCTGGAGATCCAGTCGAGGACAGCAGGGTGAGGACGGGGACGACGCAGCTCCGAGACCACATTGGTATCGAGGAGGTACATGGGCCTATTCCAAGGAGGAAGGGCTACGATGGCGATGCTGATATCGAGGAGGCGTAAGCTCCTCAGTGCGAGCCTCAGGGGCGAGGAGCAACTCCTTCAGGTCGGGCTTGGTCATCCGCTCCAACTTTCGCCACTGCTCGATGGGAAGGAGCACAGCGGTCTCAACTCCGCGCTTTGTCACGATCTGCGGGCCCTCGGCGATGGCGGTATCGAGTAACTCACTGAATCTCGACTTAGCATCTTGGACTGGCCACTTCTTGCTCACGGTTCACTCCAGTCACAGACTGACTAGTTACCAGACTAGCTTGTACGATTACTAGTGTCAATCTGGAACCGCATTGGACGGTTCACGGGCTTGGCGAAGGGGCCAGGGCTGCCAATCCAACTTCAGGCTGCGGGCTCTGCCCGTCATTTGGAGGGCGCGGGAGCGGCCGATGCGAAACGCGGCCTCAAGCACATGGGGTGCCGCATCGGAATCCCTGCTAAGGATGATTGAGCCGCACGGCGTCTTTGCTGTAGTCTGTCCGCTGCCCAGCCCCCAAGTCTTCCACAGGAGGCAGCATTGACCACAGGCGCTCCGATGGGTGCATTAAGAGGCGTGCGTGTCCTTGACCTCAGCCAGGATGTGGCGGGGTCTTTCTGCGGCCGGTTGTTGGCTGACTATGGGGCCGAGGTCATCAAGGTCGAGCCTCCCGCAGGGGCTTCCCTACGCAGGCAAGGGCCCTTCCACGGCGATGACCCCGATCCCGAGAAGAGCCTGCTGTTCTTCGTACTCAACGTGAACAAGCAGGGCATCACCCTGAACCTTGAGGCTTCCGGCGGGCCTGAACTGCTGAAGAATCTGGCCGCTGGCGCCGACGTTGTGGTGGAAAGCTACAAGCCGGGCTATCTGGAGTCCTTGGGCGTGGGGTACGACGCATTGAGGGAGGTCAACGAGCGGCTGGTGTTGACATCCATTACTCCATTTGGGCAGACGGGGCCCTACAGCCAGTATGCGGGCGATGAGTTGATGTGCTATGCCATGAGCACCATCATGAGCATCAGCGGCACCAGCGACCGCGAGCCCCTGAAGCACGGCGGGTTTCAAGCCCAGTACGAGGGCGGACTGAACGGGGCTGGCGCGACCACGATGGCCCTGTTCCACCAGAGCATGACCGGCGAGGGGCAGCACCTGGACGTGTGCATCACCGAGTGCGTGGCTTCCACCATGCTGGCTACCCAGAGCATGTACGCATATACCGGCGGAGTACAGTCGCGTCGAGCTGCGGAGGGCACTTTGTTCGGCAACCCTATGCCGTGCGCCGACGGCTGGGTGATCGGGCAGACGGGCGGGGGAGCCACGTGGGACACGCAAGTCGACTTCTACGGCAGGGAAGAGTTGCGCGATTCCCGGTTCTCCGAGGCGGGCCAGCGCATCAACAACGGCGCAGAGATGGATGCCCTGATGGTGGACGGGATCAAGGGCCGGGGACGCTGGGACCTGTTCCACGAGGCGTCGCAGAAGCGCATGCTCTTCGGCCTAGTGCAGACTCCGGAGGACTTGGCGGCCTGCCCTCAACTGGAGTCCCGTGGCTTCTACAGGGAAATCGAGCATCCCGTGATGGGTCAGGTCCGCCTGCCCGCCGTGCTCCTGAACATGAGTGCCACGCCTTACCAGCTACGGCGGACCGCCCCGCTACTGGGCCAGCACAACCTGGAGGTGTACGCGGAGCTTGGCCTCATCCCGGAGGACCTGACCCGTTTGCGCCGGATGGACATCGTCTGATGGTCGGAGCAGGGTGATGACAACCCCCTCCAAGCGCACCCTTCCCCTGCAGGGCATCCGGGTGGTGGACTCCTCCTATGTGTTTGCCCTACCCTACACTGGCGGGCTGCTGGCCGACATGGGTGCCGAGGTCATCAAGATCGAGGGGCCGGCTCGCAGCGACATCACCCGCACCGGTGGTCTGTACGGCACCTTCCCCGAAAACGAACCCGGCGGCCAGTGGTGGGACCGCTCCTCCACCTACAATCTCATCAACCGGGGCAAGAAGTCCCTCACCCTTGATCTCACCACCGACCGTGGCAAGGCTCTGTTCAAGGAACTGGTATCAATCAGCGACGTGGTGCTGGAAAACTACACCCCGCGGGTCATGCGCGGCTTCGGCCTCGACTACCCCGAGTTGAAGAAGGTGCGCCCCGACATTATCATGGCCTCCAACACTGGCTATGGGCACGGCGACGGGCCCTATTCCGGCTACCCTGCCCAAGCCACCACCCAAGAGGGAACTCACGGACTCTGCTGGGTCACCGGCTATGTGGACGGCCCGCCCTCCAAGGCAGGCGCCTCCTTCGTCGACTTCATCTCCACTTGGTCGGCAGTGTTCGCCATCGGGGCTGCCCTGCGCCACCGTAACCTTACTGGCGAGGGCCAGTGGATCGACATGAGCATGTACCAAGGCGGCGCCACCTGCATCTCCGAGTACCTTATGGACTGGATGTCGAATGGCAACCTCGGTGAGCGTATCGGCAACCGCCATCCTTACCGCGCTCCCCAAGGGGTGTACCCTGCTAAGGGCGAAGACTCTTGGGTGGCCATCGCCGTCGCCGACGATGCTCAGTGGGCGGCCCTCTGCCGCTTGATGGAGCAGCCGGAACTGGCCGATGATCCCCGCTTCCGTACCGTAACAGCCCGCCAGCAGCACCACGATGACCTCGACGCCTTGATCTCTGATTGGACAGGCCAGCAGGACCGCTACGCCATCATGGAGAAGCTGCAAGGTCAGGGCATCGCCGCCAGCCCCGTATTCGACGGACGGGACCTCCACCTCGATCCCCACTTCCAAGCAAGGGGCTTTTTGGAGAAGGTGGAGTTTCCCGAGAACCGGCAGATCGGCACCCGCCACCTGATGGGGCCTCCCTATAAGTTCTCTGCAACTCCCCTGTACATCCATGGCCCAGCCCCAGCCTTCGGCCAAGACAACCGCTGGGCACTGTCTGAACTGCTGGGTATCCCAGCCTCTGAGGTCGACTCGCTTGAGGAGACCGGCACCATCGCCAGCGCCCCCCAGTCCGGCGAAGCCAGCCCCACCATGCCCATGGACGAACTCGTAGCCCGCGGTCGCATGTCCAGCTGGGACCCTGACTACAAGGACAAGCTGGGCATCCCCTGACGCCGTTTCCTTGACCCCCCTCTTTCTTGACAGGAGAGGTAGCGGGTGAAAAGATTGAATCCTACGGGCCCGTAGCTCAGTGGTAGAGCGTCCGGCTCATAACCGGCAGGTCCCAGGTTCGAACCCTGGCGGGCCCACCATTTCTTCCTCATCCTCCTTGCCGACAGCCTTTGTATAATCGCGGTTGTTCGCGTGGCGGCAGAACGCGCAGCTCATTGGTGTCCATGGCTGGCCTCCGCGGGCAGGCCATTTTCGCAGTTTTCGCAGTCGCTTTGTAGCTGTGGCGAGGTAAGTTCGTATCTGAGAGGACTGCGAAAACTGCGGGATTTGCGATTTTTCGTATCTGTACGGTGGCTAATCGGGACTGCAAGTGCGGATTTCGCGGGACCGGGCTGCTCCGCTTGGGATTCATGACTGGGGACCCTGTCGTAGTTTGCGATGGGACTTCCTTTGATTTGGGATAGGCTCGGTGAGCGGGGGCTCATGAGGCTTAGATACATGATATAGGCCGCCCAAGGGGAGGGGGCAAGGGGTAAATGTCATGGGTCGTCGTTTCTTCGAGGGATGAGGCCGTGCTGAGGTGGTGGGAGGGCCAAGGTCTAGCAGCCCAAGGTGGCTAGAGCGGTCGAGCCATCGGCCTAGGCCGATGGCTCGAGTCCATCCGGGCCCACCAATGCTCGCCACTCAAGTTCCCAGGACGTCAGTCATCAAGGTTGTGGATTTGAACGAACTGCTTGAATTCTGGGAACAAGTCGACGAACCTTCGGAAGTCCTCATCGGTCGTCCACAGCTCGACACTTGCTTGGAGTTCGTGGGCCCAAGCCGCTGCTGTAATCAAGTGAATGGCGTCCCAAACTCGAAGACCGTTCCCATGATCACGCGTCGCCATCGTGATAAGCGTAATGGCATGCTCGTTCGCGCGCGGGGGTATCGATCTTAAAATCAGACGCTGCCTCGCCAGCAACTTCATAATCTTGACCTGAGAACGCTCAACCCACGCTTGGTCATACTCTGCGTATTCGGGATTGCTAGTCCGCCAATTTGTTGCCAGCGTGTTGTGGAACTCCACAATCGTCAGGCTTGACAATCCCACAAGCGGCGCGTGACCTTCGCAGAGTTGAGACACCGGCCCGCCGGCGTGACGGTTGCGAGCAGACGGGCTCTTCACATCGCACTCGACCATCCGCACAAGGGCGCTCGTGTCTAGGTAAACGCTTTTCGTGGTCACACTCACGGTGCTCTGTTCTTCCTGAAGAATTCATCGAGTTGATCTAGCTCTTTACCTGAAGCCTCGGCCGTACGAACACGGGCGTTTGCGAATTCTAACCAGTCAGTTTGTTCATCGTTTTTTTTATTCGCACGGTCGATCTCATCCATCATTGTCTCTATCGTCTGCGTTAGGTCTACCTTCCTCAGGGCACGGTCGATGATTCCTAGAGCCTCGACTCGCTCTACGTCCTCGTCGTTGATGTAGGCACTCACGAGGACCACACGGACCGATGGCTGGAGCCCTTTGATCTCTGCCAGTAACTGGAGCCCATTTCGTGAGCGTGGCATGTGGTAGTCTGCGATTACGACACTCGGCGCTAGGACGTGAAAGAGGCCAAGCCCTTCGTCCCACGTAGCCGCTGTCTCGAGTCGCAGACCGCTGACCTCTGCCAGGTGTCTAATGCTCGAAAGAAGGGACACATCATCATCGATTAACAGTGCGAATCCCACATGTCCTCCCTTTACCGGTCGCCTCTCAGCCCTGAGACAAGATCAGGCAAGTAGAGCTCAAGATGCGTCCCGTCTTGTCCAGTATCTCTAATGCGCAGCCGGCCAAGAGAATCTTGCAATATTAGCTCCGCATATGCAAGGCCTTGACCGGGCCGTCCTTTCGTGGAACCAATGAGGCTCACTGGATAATCAGGCTTGGCACCTTCTATCCCGGTCCCGTTGTCAATCACATCCAAGACGAAGTCACCCCTATCCTCATGACGCCCAATCTTGAGGACGCCGGGCCTGTCTGTCGGACGCTTGGCCTCAACGCCGTTCCGAACCACCTCCTTCACTGCCTCAAAGACGAGTTCACGCGCGACCATCGCGTTCTTTGAGGGCCACTGGTCAACTTCAATACGAATACCAAGAGTGTCTGCGAGAGGTTTCACCTCGTTGACGACGTCGGTCACGAGTTGTGCCACGTCTACTTCGGTCCTAGTGACAGGGCGTACATCAAGGAAACGGCGGAGGATTGTCTGGGAGACATCAATATGGCCCTGAGCGCGCGCAACAATCTGTAACAGCTGGGTCCGGAGTTCCTGTGGAGTAGTATTTTGCAGGGCGACCGCTTTGAGAGCCGCAATTTCGGCGCTTAGTCCAAGGAGAGGTTGCCCGAGTGAATGCGCTACTGCCCTTAGGCGAAACTCTGATGTCTCAAGGACATTCGCTGCCCGCTGTGACGCTTTTGCTTCCTTGGATGTCCATCGTGCTGAAAGTTCTTCGAAGATGTGTCCCTCAAAAAAAGCAAATTCTGCACGGACGTGCTGAACGAAAACATCGGATCCTTGGTCTTCAATCAGTCCCTGTCTGTTAGACATGTCACGCAATAAAGGGTTCTGATCACGCGAGATAAGGACATGCCCCGAGAAAGTTATGGGCTGAATCAGGGCGTATCCCTGACGTTGGGCTTTCCTTGCAGCCACGCCAATCCAATCGTCATCTCCGAGGCCATACGGTTCCACGAGAATCCCATCTCGATACACAAGCACGCCATTCCCAACTGCATCAATTGCGGTAGCTCTGTGAGCAGCCGGTGGCGGCGTATACAGAAATATGCCCTTAAAGGGACCGCACTCGAGTGACTCCGGACGACCCTCGTTTTTGGCTAGCGTCGGGGTAACAATCGTTGGCTCGAAACTTTGAAGACGAGGGCGTCCGAGTTGTTTGTGCATGGATTCACTTCGACGTAATTCGCGAAGGATTTTAACTTGGCCTATGTTGTCCATTTGGAACTCAAATGAATACTGATAATCCGTTGCTCGTAAGGCGGAGTTGGGTGTGATTGTTCCAATATCGTTTTCTTCTAGAAACGAATCACTGCCTAAGTGAATAGTAAAGTCGACTTCTCCACTCGCGGCCAATGGACGAACGAGAAGCTCGAGGTCCTGTTTAAGGCGCCCGAGTCGGGTTCTACTCCGACCAGCAACCGGCCTACCAACGACTCTCGCGTTCCACTTCTGGCTGAGGGCTCGGATGATTAGGATCGTCCCTGACTGGACTTGCGTTAAATCTGGTGTAGTCTCAAAATCATAAGAGATCTCCACCTCGTGAAGCGACCTCGTCATGTCGTCGAAGGAGCGCCAATCAAAGAGCACGTGAAGCCAAGTTGCATCCTTTCGAGTGCGCGTGAATATTTCGAGCGATTGCCCCAGTCGGCCGGCGGCGAGGCGACCAATTCCTTTTTCTCCAGCGGGGATCCTGTTGGCTTCCCGTCTGGCTGACTCTGAGGCGGCTGGGTTGTTCGAACGGGGCGGTGCGTCCGGAGACTTGTAGGAGAATCCGGGGCGCATCCAGTTCTCCTCAAAAGATTCCTCATCCATCCCTGTTCCATCGTCAGAAATCGTCAGGGTAGTGCTGTCAGGATTCGAGATACTGAAGTCAAGATACAGGTTGACAGCACCGGCATCATAGGCGTTCTTAACGAACTCGATGATCGCTAGATTGGGATCAGCGATCAGTTGATTGCCGAGATAATGTTGAAGACGAGCTGAAGGAACGAATCGGAAAACCCGTTTCTTTTCCATGTCAGCTATTTGGCCTTTTGGCGAACATTATGCTCTCACGAAGAAATGGGGATTCAGAGTGACGTCTTCGAAGGCGTCGAGCGACATCTATTCGCTCAATGATGAATCCTAGGCGGCGCGCTATCTCCGCCATTATCAGGTCTGCAGCGATTATAAATCCTTGCTCTCCATTACCATGCAGAGAATTACCGACGACATATACGAGATCACCCCCAGGGCGCAGACGATTCCACGCTGACTCAAGAGTTCGAGCCATGTCACTGGCATAGCCATTTATCATCGCGCGGCGCTGTGAAGCGTAGTGGTCTTCTGGCACCACATCCAAGATTGGCGCCACAACGTCGGTGACATGACTGAGGCCGGTATCGTCCATCGCCTCCCGCTTTATGCTCGGATGGCTGTGCACCGTGTTTAATCGTTGCGACAAAAAGCCTAAAGGATCTTCGAACATCCCCAACAGCCACGCCTCCATCTTATACACCTCTGTGTAATCGATGTTGTTTGGATACGGAGGCGAGAAGATGACGAGGTCAAAGGTCGGACGGGGTGGAACGCAGCTCATCGACCGTCCGTCCCCAAGATGGATTCGGCCTTGAACGGCGACACGTTCGTCAGGCATGTCCATCTCAATCTGCGCAGCGCGTGCCAGGAAATTGCGGATTGGGCGGGCACGGATCTTCGTCGGCACGTATCGGAGGGCGCGCCCGTCACGGCGTAGCGAACTGATCGGTTCTACAGAGGCACCAAGGCAAAGACGCGCCAACGCTATGTCCTGTTGGCCCGCCCCAGCAGACTCCTCTAGGTCAATGGACGCGCGGAGCCGTAGGAGGAGATCGAGATCGTTCTCATCGAAGTACGAGTCGTTGTGGAATGTAGAGAGGTCTGGAACAGGAGGTGCCTGCACTTTGCCGCAATATGCCGTGGCCGCAACCTTTCTAGCGAGCCTCCCGAAAGTCTTTGTGGGCGCTTGCATGGCTGTGAGTTTGGCTGTGCCGACGAGCTGAATGAAGGGGTTGCATTCAAGCCCGTGGAACGTCACTCGCCTGAGACTGTTCTGGGCGGCGAGGTTGGCGAGCGATACGGCGGTCGTGCCTACGCCAGCGAACGGATCCAATACTCGGATAGAAGGCTGATCTTCCAAGCGAGTGTCGGCGACGACTCGACTCAAGAGACCACAGGAGAAAGCCTCCTTCAGATGAAACCACCGGTGGACCGGTGCACGGCCGTTCCCATTAGGCACAACGAGCGAACTATAGTGACCGGTTTCCTGAAAGGCGAATCGAGCCTGAAGCTGTAGATAGTGCCCTTGCAGCAGTCTTTGGGCTGCGTTGCCTCCTTTCTCCATCAGGGAAACGCCTAGCCGTCGACTCTCACGAGGACGAAGCCGAGTCGACCAAGGTTGTGCCTCGCCACTGCGCTGGTGAAGTCAAGCCGGTCAAGCCCCGTTGCGGCCTCGAATACTTGCTTGACCGGGTATGTCGTCCCGCGGACTTCCACTGCATGCCGTTGAATCGGCTCCGGGCTCACCCCTCGTAGGCATGATTCCACATCGCTCCGCGAGAGGTGCAACATTTTCCCGTTCACTACGAAAGTTATCTGCTCGGACACAGGCTCCTCCAGACGGCAGGGCTGCCTACTTATTCCACTTATACTATTTCCCGTCTCGACCATCAAGAGCAGCACGGCGAATTGGATGGATTGGTGAGGGCTGGGCGTGGCCGGGCCGCTAGTCCTGCTCTGGGCGGGTCTCTTTGGGGTGGGGTGCTATTACAATGGGGGCATCCTGGTGTTCGGGGATGGGTGATTTATGCGGACGGGGGCAGAGTATAGGGAGAGTTTGCGGGATGGGCGGGATGTGTGGGTGATGGGGGAGGGGGCGGTGGCGGATGTGACGACGGACCGGGCGACCTCGGCCATGGTGAATGAGTATGTGCGGTGGTATGACCGGCACTTCGATGCTGAGTGGCAGGATATTCTGCTAAGTCCTTCTGATGTAAACGGGGCTCGGGCTGATGGAGATGGGGAGCGGCGTCCGCTTGCTTTTGTTCCGCCCAAGACTTCCGGGGACTTGGCGCGCTTGGGGAAGGCGGTCAGTGCGGTGCATGCCTTGGGCGGGGGGAACATGACGCACAACCCGGGCTACGGGACCCTGATTGCGTTGGGGATGCTGAATGTTCTAAAGGAGTTGAATAAGTCTTCAGATGAGATTGAGGCGGCGGAGGAGTATGTAGCATCTCTGACGGAGAGCGGCAGGTTTCTGACGTTCGCCGGGGGTGGGACGCTGATCGGGACGCGGATGAGGCAAGCTGAGAGTGAGCGGGCGGCGATCCGCTTGGTCAGTGAGACGGCTGAAGGGATCGTGGTGAGTGGCAAGGTGCAGATGCACACCAGCACGCCCTTCGCGGAGGACCTGCTGGTGACGTGCAGGGAGGACTTGCCACCGGGCAGCGGAAGGTTCCTGTGGTTCATCGTGCCGGTGAACTCGCGGGGCATGCGAGTGGTGGCGCGCCGAGTGGCGGCCAAGCACGAGAACGCGTTTCTGGGACCGCTGAGCAGCCGGTTTGATGAGCTGGATGCGATGGTCTGGCTGGAGGACGTGTTCGTGCCGCGTTCTCGCGTTTTTTCTGCGGAGTCTCTGACACTGAACCTGTCGAAGCGCCAGTCGCTGGTGTCCTGGTTGCTCTGGCATCATAGCTACGGGTGGCTGGCCAAGGCGGAATTGACCTTGGCCTTGGGGCTGGCCTTGACTGAGGTAATGGGGTTGAAGGGGAATCCCCAGACAATGGAGCAATTGATCGAGCTGACGGTGAACGTGCAGACGACGCGGACCTGCATGTTGGCAGCGGAACTGGACCCGGAGACGACGAAGGGGGGGCATGCATTGCCCAACCAGATCCATGTTGCGGCTGCGGGCATAAACACACTGAAGGTCCGCCAGCGCATGACTGAAATCCTGCGAGTGCTTCCCGGTTCGTCGCTGGTGAACGCACCTGCGGATACCGACTTCGCCGACCCGGTGATGGCTGCGGAGCTGGAGGATGCCTTTGGCGGGGGTGGCTACACTGCGCTGCAGAGAGCAGCGCTGTTGCAGCTTACGTGGGATCACGTTTCGTCGGGCTTGGATGGGCGAGAGTCGGCCTTTGAGCTCCTTGCCAGTGGCGGGCTGGAGGTATGGCGGCGGCGGTTGTGGGCTTGGTTTGAGAGACGGAACGAGTTGGCGAATGGCGTGCAGGGGTTTCTGGACGTGGACCTGCCGACTATGGATTTGAGCGGGGTGCAGCCTCCGCGGGTGCGGTAGGTTGGTGGTTGGAGGGAACTCTACCCGTCTTGGGGCGTCGCAAGGTAGCCAAGCCCCTGGCCTCTAAACCGGTGCGCCGTGGGAGTTCCGATTGCCGGAAATCGGCGCTGGCGGTGGCGGGGACGGGCTGCTGTTGAAGGCGTGGCATGGGGGTGATACAAAGGCCGGATGGGTTTGAGGGGGATCATTCCGGCTGGGATGGTGTATGCGGTATCGCCCACTACTGCGGTGATCATGGGCGACTCGCTGATATATGTGGTGCTGCCGGTGGCGGCGGTGGAGTTTGGGGCGGGTGAGAATTTCGGGCTGACGGCGTCGTTCTGGATCGGGCTGGCGCTGAGCATCAACCGGTTCGTGCGGCTGGTCAGCAATGCGTTCGCTGCCTCGGTGTACCAGCGGTTTGGGGTGCGGTGGCCTTTCGTGGCTTCCATTGCCGTGGGATCCCTGACGACACTGGCCTATGGTGTGGGAAACGGGCTGGCGTTGCTGTTGGTGGCGCGGGCTGTGTGGGGGGTGTCGTACTCGCACATGCGACTGGCGGCGCAGTTGACGGCGTTCGGAGTGGGGACGGCGGCGATGCGGGGCCGGATGATGGGGTTCTTCAACTCGGGGCAAAGGCTGGGCAGCCTTATCGCGGTCACGGCTGGGGCGGCGCTATTCCAACTGACGTCGAGAGAGGTGACGTTCGTGACCTTGGCGGGGGTCGGGCTGGTGGGCGTGCTCATCGCCACGCGGGTGCCGGAGCTGAGGCCGGAGAGCGTGGGGGGCGAAGAGGGAGGATTGAGGAGTGGGGTGAGGCGTTGGCTGAACCCTTGGGACTTGGCCATATCCAGGATACCTGGGTATGGGCGCAGGCTGAGGCTGCCCCTTCTCTCGATCAGCTTGATGCGGTTTGCGACGGCGTTCGGGGCCAATGGGCTGGCCATTGCCACGGTGGCGCCCTACTTGGCTGAGTTCGCTGACGAAAACGAGAAGGTGCTGGGAGGGTCACTGGCGGTGGTGACGCTGGCGGGGTTGCTGGTTGGACTCAGGTGGTCCGCGGAATTGGGGCTTGGAGTGCCGTTGGGGCACGTGTCGGACCGAGTGGGAAGGCGGATGTCCATCGCGTGGGGGATGGGGGCGATGCTTGCCGGCTTGGGGGTCATCGTTGCGTTTGATTCGGTGGTGGCAGCTGTGGTGGGGATACCGCTGCTGTTCGTGGCGTCGGTGGGAGTGAACGCGGCGCTGGATGCTGCCATAGGGGAGACCTCGACGGATGCGGCGCGGGCAGCGGTGATGGGGAGGTACTCGACGTGGCTGGACCTAGGGGCGGCGCTGGGGCCGTTCACCGGGTTTTTGATCGCTGATAGAATCGGATTCCAGGGCGCGTTCCTGGTTGCAGCGGTGCTTCTGGCAGGGGCATGGGTGTTGTACGTCATGGCTGTGGGGAGCCCGCTGCGGAGGAGATAGTTGCAGGGACTATTTGGGGCAGATTGAGGAGTAGAGAGTGGCAGCGACGGATTCGGTGATGTATTCGCTGGAGCGGAACTGGGAGATGGTGGAGAAGGCGATCTCGGACTTGGACGACGAGGCGATGGCGCGGCAGCCGAACGCGCACAGCAACTCGATTGCGTGGATATTCGGGCACATCAGCCGGGTGACGGACATGTTCATCATGCAGAGGTTGCAGTCGAAGCCGGAGTTGTGGTTTACGGATGGGTGGTGCGAGAGGTACGGGATGACGGAGAACGTGGAGGGGCTGGGGATGGGTGCGGACCTGGCAAATTGGAATGCGCCGGCGAGGGAGGTGCAGGTGGGGTACTTCGAGGCAGTGAAGGCTATCACGAGGGAGTACGTGGGGTCGCTGTCGGCGGAGGACTTGGAGAGGCGGGTGGTGTTCCCTCCGACGGCGCTACGGCAGGAGCACACGCTGGGTACGGCGCTGGGGCAACTGGTGCTGGAGAGTGTGGCGCATGGAGGGCAGATTGCGTACTTGCGGGGGTTTCATCGAGGGATGGGGTGGTACCGGTAGGTGGTGCTGGCGTCTGCGATGATTCGCTTGGTTGTGATGATGGTATGCGTGGGAGTGGCGCTGGGGGCGTGCGGTGGAGGCGAGCGTGTGGTGGAGGAGATGGAGATTAGTGCGGGCACGGTTGGAGAGGATAGTCAGGGCGAGTGTGAGGTGACGCCTCGACAGACGGAGGGGCCGTACTACTTGGATGTGGGGCAGGTGCGGCGGGACATCACCGAGGGGAAGGCTGGGGCGCTTCTGCTGGTAAGGCTGCACTTGGTGGAGGCGGGGTCGTGCGCGCCTATTGGGGACGCTTTCGTGGATATCTGGCATACGGATGCGATGGGGCAGTACTCGGGCTTCGGCGGGCAGGGCGATGATGGAGCGGACACCTCGGGCGAGACATTCTTGCGAGGGACGCAGGTCACCGACGCCGACGGGCTGGTGGAGTTCGAGACGGTCTACCCTGGGTGGTACCCCGGCAGGACTGCTCATATCCACTTCAAGGCCTATACGGACGAGGGGAGTCTGGTGAGTTCACAGATGTACTTCCCCGATGACATCAGTGATGCGGTGTATGCCGCGGAACCCTATTCCGTGCGGGAGGTCCGGAGGACGACGAATGACAATGATGGCCTCACCCGCAATCCAGCAAGCCGAGCTCTGCTGGGGGATGTGACGGAGAGTGGGGATGGGTACGTGGTTTCGATGGTTGTGGGGGTGGAGAGGTGATGTGGGGTTAACGGCAGGGCCATGGGTCTGCGCTGGCAGTGGTGCTCGGAGCATTAACGACCGTGTTGACTGGCGCGTTGACGCTTGCGAGGGAGATGATATGTCGTTAGCCGCAGCGCCGTCGGAGCGAACACCACCCGCCTCTCCAAGTCTTCCGCAGAGAGCGAACCCACGTACTCCGTCGTAATCGCCTTCACCGCTTCGAGATAGCCCGTCTGCACTTCCCTGCTGGGGCTTCCATCTGCCTACCTGAGATTGGCACTATGGGCCAGAAAATAGGTCGGCCCTACGGCGCTGGGGGCAACTGTTGCTGGAGAGTGTGGCGCATGGAGGGCAGATTGCGTACTTGCGGGGTTTCTTCGGGGGATGGGGTGGTACCGGTAGGGGGTGCTGAGGTCAGTGAGTAGCGCGCTAAAGAGTGAGGGCCGCATGAGGGTGCTGGTGGGCATTGGTGTGATGGTTATGGCGCTCCTCGTCGCAGGGTGCACGGGGGATGCTGAGGAGACGGCGGTGGCCACTGATGCGGCGGTGCCTGTTGGGGAAGGGACTGATGCGCCTAGGGTGGCGGTGGCGCCCACTTCAGTTCCGACTTCAACGCCGACTTCAGCCCGGACGCCGACGAGGGCTGCGCCGAGCGGGGACGTGGGAGACCCGAGCGATCCCTGGTTCGCACTGGAGCGTGTGGCGCGGATAGAAATCGAAATCGCGGATGAGGACTGGGAGACTCTGCGCCATCAGACACGGACGTTTGAGGATGTGATGGCGGAGATCGAGGAATATGGGCTGTCACGGCCGTTTGCGAGCATCTACACGTGGTTTTCAGGGACAGTGACCGTGGATGGCGAGGCTTACCCGGATGTGGGTGTACGGAAGAAGGGATTCGTGGGGTCGCAGAGCGAGACCAAGCCGTCGCTGAAGCTGCGGTTTGACAAGTATGTGGATGACCAAGCGCTTGGGAGCGTCATCGAGCGGATGACGCTGAACAACAGCATCCAGGACGCCTCGATGGTGAACACGTGCTTGGCATACCAGATTTTCGCGGCAGCGGGGTCGCCTTCGCCGCGATGCAACTTCGCTACGGTGACGGTGAACGGCAAGGACCTAGGGCTGTATGTTCATGTGGAGGAGATAAAGAAGCCGTTTTTGGCGCGCCATTTCGATAGCAACGAGGGCAACCTGTATGAGGGAACGGTAAGCGATTTTACGGGCGAGTTTCGTGGCACGTTTGAGAAGAAGACCAACGAGGGCGAGGACGAGTGGTCGGATGTTGATGCAGTGGTGGCTGCTTTACAGGACCCCTCGGAGGCTGGGCTGGAGGCGTTGGGCAAGGCCGTGGACTTGGAGCGGTTTCTGTCCTTCTGGGCGACGGAAGCGCTGGTGGGCCACTGGGACGGGTATGCCGGCGACCGCAACAACTATCACTTCTACAGGGAGCCCAAAAGCCCGTTTGTGTTCATTCCATGGGGAGTGGATGACACCTTCCACCTGAAGGACGACCCCAATCCTTTCGACAACATCAGCAACCCGCCCCCGTCGGTGCTGGCGCTTTCTGCCATTCCCAACCGGCTGTACAAAGATGCTGACTGGCGATTGAAGTACGTCGCTCGCTTGAAGGAACTTCTGGATAGCGTCTGGAAGGAAGGAGAGTTGCTGGCGAGGGTCGAGCAGATGGCGGCCATCGTTCAGCAGCACGCCTTGCCGGAAGCCAAGGCAGTGGCAGAGGAAGACACGGCGCGGGTGCAGAAGTTCATTCTGAAGAGGCGGGGAGAGATTCTGGCGGATCTCACGCCGGAACCGCCGGACTGGCCCGAACCGAAGGAAGTCGCTGCGTCTGAGTTATCCGGCTCCTTGGAGTTGAGCTTTGAGACCGCTTGGGGAAGCAACGAGAGTGCAAACCCCTTGGAGGAAGGCGTAGTTGCGGGTCTGCTGCTGAATGGAACTGAGGAATCCTCAGAGGGCATGGCGGCCATTGCCGGTCTTGCCAGCCGGGAGGAACAGGCCATCCTCCCGGGGGCTGGGGAGTTGGCTTCCATAGCCATGTTTGGAGTCGAGGCGGATGGTTCCATCGATGGCCTGACCGTTGTGCTGCCATTGTCTCAATTGACTGGCGGGGCCACGCTGGTCATTGGGGAGGACGTGGTCGCCGGGGGTGTGTGGAGAATACCCGCTGGGGGTGTCGTGCCGGAGAGTTTCTCGCCCTTTACCGCAGGGACTCTGGAGCTGTCGGAAGGAGGGACGGAGCCGGGTGACTCCATTGGTGGCAGCTTTTCCGGAGTCTTTGGAGAGGTCCGCTAGTGACCATGTCCTCTGGGTAACTAGGTGAGGGTATTGCAGACTTCGTAGCGCATTATGTCCCGGGCGAAGAGCCAGCCGTCGAAACCAAGACGGCTGGCTCTTTGCATTTGGTCGGGGAGTAAGGTCGCGGGGGCCTCTATTGGGACATGGCGATGGTGGCTGCCTCCTGGACTCGGGCTAGTTCGTCGTCGGTCATGCAGGCGTACTGGCCTGTGCCGGAGTCGGTGATGGCGACGAATTCTTCGGGGTCCATGGCTGCCATGTTGTCCAAGCCGGACTGGAGGAGGGCGAGGAATTCGGGGTGGTCATCGGCGAATTGGACTAGGCAGGCTTGGGAATCTTCGGAGAGGCCGCCCAGAGCCCAGTGGATACCTTGGACGAGGATCTGGTGATTGGTTTCTTCTTCAAGGCAGTGACCGGCCTCGTTGCCGATGGTGATGGCGACGAGGGGGGTGGCGGCGGCGATGGCTAGGAGTTGCTCAGGGGAGAGGTCGCGCTGGACGCAAGCCAATTCCTCCGAGGAGAGGAGGGCAAAGAGGTCGGCGCCGGTGGCTGGGGCGTTGCGATCGATGCCGGCCCACAGGGCTATGTTGAAGGCCTGCTTCTCGGCGCTGCTCAAGCAGTTGTAGATACGGACGTTGAATTCGAGGGTCTCGGCGGCGTGTTCAGGGGCGTCGCTGCGCCAGTCGAGGCCCATGCGGACGAGGATGGCTTCGGGGTGTTCGAGTCCGAGATCGATGATGCAGTTGCGGGTGGGCGGTTCCCAACCACCGGCTTGGGTGGAGAGGAAGGCGACGCCGAGGAGGACGATATTTTCAATTTCGAGGCAGTCGAAGAGGAAAGAGGCTTGGGAGATGTCACCGGAGACGGATGCTATGGGGGTGACTTTGATTATTTCATAAAATTCTTCGCCGATGGCCCCTTTTATGCAGGAGACCTCGTCTGCGGAGAGGGGGTCGAAGAGCTGGCTGCCGAGGGTCTTGGGGGTGAATTCGAGGTCCCTCAGGGAGCCCATGGGGACGTGTTCCTGCATTGCCGGTGGGGCTGGGGCGTCGGGGCTGGGCATACCTTGAGCGGTGGGCACCGGCGTGGCTGCAGGAGTGGACACTGTTGTCGGGATCGGGGTCGGGGCAGGAGTCGGCGCTGGAGTTGCGGGGGTGGCGGTCGCCTCGGGTGGGGGTGCGGGTAGGGCGACGACGGTTGGGGGGGCGGGGTCCGGGGTGGCTGCTACGGTGGGTTCTGGGGTTGGGTCGTCGCCTCCGCAGGCTGCGATGATTGCTAGGATTGCGACTAGGGCGAAGGCTATGGTGGCGGTGCGCCATGCTGGGCTGAGGCTGGGCAGGAGGTGTCGGTGCACTGTGGTCTCTCTTTCAGGGCGGATCATATTTCGGGGACGGGGGAGATTTTAGCAGGTTGGGAGTGGGGGTGCATGGGGGATGGGGGACGGGGAGTGGGAATAATGATATAGCGGGGGAGTGGGATTGTTTGGCCCACAGGGGGGTGCGGTGTGCAGGAGGGCACTGCAAGTGGTGGATGGTTTTGTATCTGCACTTGCAGACTGTTCATAGCTGCGGCGAATAGATTTGTAGCTAATTTCACTGCGAATACTGCAACAGCCGTAGCTGATTTGTAGCTGAAAAAGGGACTGCAAGTGCCCGGATGTTGTTGTATCTGCACTGGCAGACTGCTCGTAGCTGCGGCGAATGTATTTGTAGCTAATTTCTCTGCCAGTACTGCAACAGCCGTAGCTGACTTGTAGCTGAAAAGTGCCTGCCAGTGAATGGGCTTGGGCTGTTGTCGTGGCGGGCTTGGGCGGAGCGGTCGATGGCCGGGATTTGGGGCGCAGCATCCTCCACGGTTTATGGGGGAGGCGGATTGTGTGTGGGTGTTCATGTGTGTTTGCCGCGTAGAATGGGTGTTCTTTTGAGATGATGGTAGCACGGGGGGCGGGGTGTGGGGAAGGGGGGAAATGTCATGGGGGGGTAGTGCGCTAGTTCTAAGATTTGGGCATGGGGGAGTGGCGTGGGGTTGGGGGTGGTGGACCGGGCGGATACGACGGGAGGGGGAGGAGGTATTCGGGGCGGGGGAGGAGGATGGAGAGGGGTGGGTGGCAGAGCTCATCGGGCGGAAGCCGGCACACAGACACAACCTGGACCATACTAATGCCCGGAAGATAGGCCGCCTCTAGTACCTCTAGGGCACAGGAGATTACATTTTCTCCGTCATAGCCGCCTTAGCAATCCCTAAAGCCAGTTGATGGTTAGTGTCCTCGTATTTCAACTGTCTAAGGGCTTCCACGTAGACTACTGGTACCAAATCAGACGGGCTACCTGCTTGGCTTGCCCATTCACGACATTTCTTGATGAACCCTGGAACGGGACATCCAGTCAAATACTCTTCAATGTTGAACCAAACTCCTGCCTGATCATTGGTTGGCCATGTGTGTGTGCGGAAGGGGCTGTCGCTGTGGAACAGAACCGACAGCTCCAGGATGATCGGGTCGATACAAGCTGGAGCAGAGCCCACGTTAGCGAAGTCTATGACGACTGCCCCTTCCGCCCCATTGCAAAGAACGTTAGAGCCGTGTAGGTCTCCGTGTTGATAGCTGGTTGTTATCTCCTGCTCAGTGCTCTCAAACTTCTCTATCGCACCAAGTGCTGCCTGATAGTTGAGCAATATGGCGTCACTAATTCGTTGCGCCCGCAGGTCATGGATGCTGTGAGATCTAGGTTCACGAAATTCGGTCCAAGGCTCAAAAAGGGCTTGGAGCCTCTCAACGATGGCCATAGCAGCGGCCTCGTCCTGAGCCAAGAGGGCAAACAAGCTTTGAGAATAATCCTCTGCTAGCTGGTAGCACAGTGCTTCTCGCTTCCCAATACCCGCCTCCAGCTCACGATTCAACGCTGGATATGTCCCCATCTTGAGGAGCGGACTCACGTAAGAGCGGTAATTTCGTCTTTCAGTCTCAATTTTCGCTCGCGCGTCGATTTTCACAAAGTAATTGGCGAGCGTGCGCGTTCGATCATCTTGAACCCTTAGCTTGAGCGTCTGGGCGCCTGACAGCCCACCCAACGTACTACCTTCCACACTAGTACCGTGATGCGAGCGGGCCACGACCTGCAATGCCCGCTTATGATAATGATCAAGACTACTACCATCGCCCGATAGTCTTATTTCGATCCGTTCCAACAGCGCTAACTCGGCGTTGAAGTGCCTGACTCTGTCCACACACGACAAGAATTCGTCTTTTGGCAGGAAGTCGGTCATTGGGTATCGCTCATCGCTGCCAAAAATGTTATGGGTTCCTCCACTAGAGAGTCGCTCTAGAATATTCCCGCTTGTGCCAAACCCGGTAAAGAACAAGCAAGGCGTACCTGGGGTGCAGTTCCTGATCTCAGCATGCACCGCGAGCCCATGTTCTTCAAAGATATCAAGGCCTCCATCTTGAGGGGGAAGACGCAGGTCACAAATGATGAAATCAAATTCGTGTTGCTCAAGTTCCTCGACGGCACTCGATCGACTTCTTGCGATGACGACGGCGATGTTTGGCTGCAGGATGGACAGACGTGCACATAGCCTGTTTACGACACCCGGTTCATCCTCAACGAGAAGGATTTTCATTTGCCTGTAGCCTCACGAGGCCATCGCACTTCGCATGACACTCCAGATTCGGCCCGCGGGGTAAGGCGAAGTGAGCCGTCCAGGGACTGTATGGCTCTTTGAGCTATGGGCAGTCCCATTCCGAGATGGCCTTCGTCTTTGGATTTGGTGCTAGTGCCCAGCTCATTGACTCGATCTGCCCCGGGTGGAAGGCCACATCCATGGTCAAGGACTACGACCCAGTTATCGGTATTTGTCATTCCCCAGTTTAGAATGATGGCCCGGCGCCTACACTCAGGAACTTCAAGTGTAGCCTCGATCGCATTGCGAAGCGCATTTGCTAAGGTAATCTCAATCAACGCTGGATCGCCCATCGTCACTACGGGACCTTGTCCACCCAGTGATAGCTCCACTATTGGCCTCTCGGTTATCCCGTCCACATCATTTTCAAGATAGGAGTTGCGAGTTTCTTCGCTTTCAGAGGCATTTAGAGTCGCTCGCCCCTGGCGTACCTCATCGGTCGCAACCCGCAGAACAAGATCGGTGAGATTGAATTCCTGAATAAGGGGCGCAGCTGAGGCTTTTCGGAGTCTCTGTATTGTTTCTAAAAACGAGCGTACACGAGCTACTGATTGCTTGGTTTCACTGCATTTATAATAGGATATCTCTCGCTCAGCAGCGTCGTCTATAAAACCGACCAGTGGTCGCAATTCATGGAGGAACATCGCCGATGTCTCTTCGATGGCTTGGGCACGAATTTCGTCATGGGCTTGAACGTCTGGTGACGACTCGACGACAGCTCTAACGGCGAGTGGAAGTCGGTACGGTGAGATCATTCCTGAACGCTTCAGAGCTCTATCAAGAGCTTGCTGCACCCAAGAATTAGGTTCAATAGCCCTAGCTCTCGAGACTCTGTCACGACAGGCTGGTGTCGCGTTTCGCGAAAGAAAGCGTGCAGCTTGAAGACGCTCGCTCTGCGTCGCGGTCGGGACCCGCTCTAGGACAGCAAGAGCCAGGTCATTATTCATGGCCATCTCCGAGCACATCTTGATAGAACACAGCCCGCCTTTGAAACGCTTCAACACCCCCTTCCATCACGGATGTTATTGCCCTCGCGGTAGCAGGAACATCTAGCTTACCAGTGTGTTCGACGAATCCACGTCGACCGTCTGATGCGAGTCGGACGACAAGGTCTGCATCACCAAGTACCGGGATATTTGCATTGTGTGAAGCCAATATGAACTGGTCGCCTGTTTGCCGCTTTCGTAGCTGCTCAACTAACGTTTCGGTAATGAACGCATTATCTAGATGATCTTCAGGTTGGTCAATGATCAGCAGTTCTCCATGGCCACTCAGGAGAATAGGCAATACGACTGTGCAGCGCTGCCCTATAGAAAGTCGGTTGGATCGCTTGTAGTCTATTCCGTCCAAGAGAGACATCTCCACTGCATCGTCGATCGGGGCTGCAACAATATCGGCGAGGCTACGGGATTGCAGATATGTCATCATGTTCATTGCTCGTTCAGTAGCAATATCTGCTGCCTCTGTGATCGCGTCCATATCGTTGGATTCTACTGCTTCAACTAATTCAAGCGGAGACATACAGGAAGCGAGAAGGGGAGCTAGGGAGTTATAATGGAGACCGCTTCCACGCAGCGCGCTCGCGATGATATTCGCGTAGCCGTCGGTCATACCAGACTCGACTATTTCGCTCTTTATTTCGGGACTAAGATCGGCGTTTAACTTTTGCGTGATCTGAAAACGAGACTTATATACTTCAGTTCTATCCTGCTCAAGTTCCTCAAACATACGACGTCGCAAAGCTTGAAGCTCCGCGACCCGCTTAGTGCGCTCGTCTGCGAGAACTTCCAAGGCACCCAGCTGAGCTTCGCGTTCTGTAAGAAGCTCCACTTGTCTCGTCAGTGCTCCTGCACCCGCCTGCAGTTCCTCGAATGCACGGCGAGACGCTCGCGCTCTCTCATCCGTTAGGAGGCGGTCGGAGGCATTATCAACAATGAGCAGCTGAATATCGGACTCTGCAGCTTCTACGATGGCGATAGTGGTCCTAAGGGCTTGGGCGGCTGCAGTGCTCCTTTGCCGAATCCCCGATAGAAGATCATTTTCTCCAGCGCTGTCGGGCCATGGCTCGATTGTTCGCAGTCCTTCGGCAATATTGACAAGGGTCTGGCGCAAGCTGCCCAGCGTGGTCGCGGTCCTCTCGTAGACGCCACTCCTGACCCCAAGCATGGCAGCCCGAGCTTGGAGTTCCACAAGCTCTCGCCGATCGTTCTCAGTCGCTGCAATTGACTTGAGCAAGTCTCTTTGTTGTTCGACCGCATAAAGCCGCTCACTACGGACCGTTTGCATGTCCGAGATTTGCTCTTTAATTGATCTAAGTTCGTCCCGTACACCGCCAATCTCTGCGGTGATTGAGCGTAAAGTCGAAGTGAGAGAAACGCGTCGCTGGTCAATTTCTCCCCGATTGAGCCTGAAGCGGTCGATCAGGAGAAGCCTACCAGTCGCCTGTGCGCCAACCGCCTCGATCTCACTTTGCGCAAGAACGGTGACAGACGGAATCTGTCGGGTAGATCGAGGAGCCTCGTCGCGAGCGGCCCGGGTCACAACGAAGCGCTCGCCTGCATCTCTAAGGACCAAAGAGATTTGTCCACCCTGAAGAACACTGAGAGCCTGCTGATGTCCTCGGCGGGCTGCGTCCTCGGTGAAGGCCGAAGCTCCAAGGGCGAATCTAATGAGTTCTATCAACGATGTTTTTCCAGTCCCACGGGCGCCAATGAGGACATTCAGCCCGGGAACGAACTCGACATTAAGACCATTTAGGAATCCATCCTCAATTTGGACTTGTTCTATAAGCACTTTTGCACTCCGGGGCTTGCTCTAGCGGTATATGAGACCTTACTGATTCGTAAGCTAGGCGCGCAATTGTAACCTTTGGGGACTGACGCTAAGTCTGGCCCCGTGAGGACACCCAACCTCCTACGCAATATTCGCACACCATAACCGAAGCGTCTACTCCATAGTTTTGGGCGGCTTGTTGGGGGGTGATGTAGCCGTTGATTAGGTCTTCTTGGATGCTTTGGGGGTTGCGGTTGGCGGGGGGGCCGTAGCCTCCGGCGCCGGCTACTTCGTAGGCGATGGAGTAGTTTTCGGGGACGGGGAAGGCGGGGCCCTTGCTGTTGCGGGTGTCGCGGTTGCCCTGGGGGTCGACGACGTGGACGGAGGTGGGAGCACCGGCGTGGCCGCCCTGGAGGCCGAAGGGGGGCGACTTGGTGCGCTCGCAGCAGATGGTGGCGGTGGCGGTGTGGCCGAGGACGCGCCATTCGCGACGGACGCCGCAGCCTCCGCGGTACTGGCCGGGGCCGCCGGAGTCGGGGACGATCTCGTAGTGGTCGACTTGGACGGGGAAGCGCATTTCCAGTTCTTCGACGGGGGTGTTCATGGTGTTGGAGATGCCTGCCTTGACGGCGTTGATGCCGTCCTGATTGGGGCGGGCACCCATGCCACCGCCGAGGGTCTCGTAGCTGACGTAGCGCTGGCCGGTGCGGGGGTCCTGACCGCCGAGGGTGAGGATGGCGGAGGTGCCTTGGGAGCAGGCGAGGGCGCGCTCGGGGTAGCCCTGAGCGACGGCACCGAAAACGAGGTCGGCGATGCGGTGGGTCATCTCGTGGTTGGCGTAGACAACGGGGGCGGGGGGGAGGACGTTGACGACACTGCCCTCGGGGGCGACGACATCGACAGCGCGCCAAGTGCCGGAATTGGGCGGGATGAGGTCGTTGGGGTCGATGATCATCTTGACGGCGGTGTAGACACCGGAGGCGGTGACGGCCAAGGGGGCGTTCATGGGGCCCTCGACTTGGGGGTCGCTGCCAGCGAAATCGATGGTCATGGAGTCGCCGTGCTTCTTCACACGGAGGCGGACCCAGATGGGATCGTCCTCAGTCTGGCCGAAAGAGAGAATGCCGTCGCCATCGCAGAAATCTTCGAAAGAGTACTCACCGTCGTCGAGACGTTCGAGCTGGGTGCGGATCATGCGCTCGGAGTAGTCCTGGACGCCAGTCATCATGCCGAGGACGACGTCGGTGCCGTACTTGTGGGCAAGCTCCTGGACGCGGGCGGCGCCGCGGAGATTGGCGGCAAGCTGGGCGGAGAGATCGCCACGGCGCTCCTCGGGGGTGCGGACATTGGAGAAGATGATGGAGTCGATATCGTTGTTGAGGCGACCTTGGGTATAGAGGCGGACACCGGGGAGGCGGAGACCCTCGCCGTAAATCTCGGAGGTTGCGCCGTAAGAGCCGGGGCTGGCGCTGCCGATATCGGGCCAGTGGGCGCGGACACAGGTGTAGCCGAGGAGAGTCTTGTCGTCGAGATAGATGGGGGCGACGACATTGACGTCGGGGAGGTGAGAGCCGCCGAAATAGGGGTCGTTGTGGATGAAGACATCGCCGGGGGCGACCTCGCCGGAGACGGAGAGAATGGCGCGGACAGTGTGGGGCATGGAGCCGAGGTGGATGGGGATGTCGGGGCCTTGGGCCACCATGTTGCCTTGGATGTCGAAAATGCCGCAGGAATAGTCGCCGGCGAGCTTGAGCAGGGGGGAGTAGGCCGTCTTGGCGAGAACGATCTTCATCTCCTCGGCAGCGGAGATGAGGGAATTCTTGACGACTTGGAAGGTGACGTTGTCGAGGCCGGTGGTCATGGTGGGGTGCTCCTTTGGGGGGAGTTAGGCGCCGGACGTGATTGTGATGGTGCCCCAGCGGGTGGCTTGGGCGTGCTGGTTGGGGTAGACGACGACGGTGGAGCTGGTCTCCTCGAGGATGGCGGGGCCGGGGATGGGGGTGCTAGTGGGCAGGAGGTCGCGCTCGTAGACGGGGCAGGCGGTGAGGCCGGTCTCGTGGAAGTGGACCTGGCGGGTGCCGAGGGAGGCTTGGGAGAGGGGGCCGGTGCGTTCGGGGCCCTCGCTGACGACGTAATTGCGGAGGAGCTTGCCCACGGCTACGACGCGGAGATTCACGAGCTGGACCGTCTGATGGGGCGAGTGGTGGCCGTAGACATTCTGGTGGGCGCGGTGGAAACGCTGGGCGACGGAGGGGAGGCCGTCGTAGGAGACCTCGTCGGAGGAGACGGGGATGGTGAGTTCGTAGGCTTGGTAGGAGTAGCGGAGGTCCATGGAGTGGCGGATCTCCCAGAGGGAGGGGTCGACGCCAGAGCGGGCGAGCATGTCCTGGGCTTCCTCCTCCAACCTGGCGTACATGGACTGGGCTTGGGAGACGACATCAGAGGTGAGGGGCTGGTGGACAGTGCGGACGTAATCGCGCTGGATGTCGGTGGATACGAGGCCGAGGGCGGAGAAGGCGCCGGGATTGGGCGGGATGATGACGGTGCCGATGTCGAGTTCCTGGGCGAGGCGCCCGGCGTGGACGGGGCCAGCGCCACCGAAGGCGACGAGAGTGAAGGAGCGGGGGTCGTGGCCGCGCTCGATGGAGATTTTGCGAACGGCATCGGCCATGCCGGAGTTCACGATGTCGATGATTCCCTGGGCGGCTGGCAGGGGGTCGAGGCCGAGGCGCTGGCCGACGCTGCGCTGGACTGCTTCGGAGGCTAGGTTGGGGTGGAGTCGCATGTCGCCGCCGAGGAAGCGTTCGGGGTTGAGGTAGCCGAGGACGAGGTCGGCGTCGGTGACGGTGGGTTCGGTGCCGCCTGCGCCGTAGCAGGCAGGGCCGGGGGATGCGCCGGCGCTGTGGGGGCCGACGCGGAGGCCGCCGCCGTCGTCGACCCAGGCGATGCTGCCCCCGCCAGCGCTGACCTCGAGGAGGTCGACGACAGGGACCTTGATGGGGTGGCCAGTGCCTTGGAGCCAGCGGCGGCGCTGGCTGCCGGTGCCGCCGACCTCGTAGTCGGTGGTGACGGTGACTTGGCCGCCCTCGATGAGGCTGGCCTTGGCGGTGGTGCCGCCCATGTCGAAGGAGATGAGGTCTGGGACGCCGAGCTGGTCGCCGAGGGCGGCTGAGGCGACGACGCCGGCGGCGGGGCCAGACTCGACGAGGGCGGCGGGCATGCGGAGGCCTTCGTCGACGGTGAGGACGCCACCGCGGGAGCCCATGAGGTAGAGGGGAGGGTAGTCGCGCTCTTCGAGGAAGCTGGTGAGGGTGTTGAGGTAGCTTTCGAGGATGGGGGCGACGTAGGCGCAGACGGTGGTGGTGCTGGTGCGCTCGTACTCGCGGATCTCGGGGAGGACCTCGCTGGAGAGGAAGACCCGGACGCCGTGGAGACGGGTGCGGAGGGCTTCGCCGACTGTACGCTCGTGGTCGGGGTTGAGGAAGGAGAAGAGGAAGCAGACGGCGACGGCTTCCACTTTGTGGGCTTGAAGGAAGGCGACGAGGGGGTCGAGTTCGTCGAGGGCGAGGGGGGTGGTGACTTGGCCTTGGGCGTCGACGCGCTCGGTGACTTCGAGGCGGAGGTGGCGAGGGGCGAGAATCTGGGGGGCGGGCTGGAACATGTCGTAGAGTTCGGCTCGGGCTTGGCGGCGGATTTCGAGGACGTCGCGGAAGCCGCGGGTGGTGACGAGGGCGGTGCGGGCGCCCTTGGACTCGAGGATGGCGTTGGTGACGACGGTGGTGGCGTGGGAGAGGAAGCCGATGCCACGGCCGTCGCCCACGGTGTTGAGGCCGTCGATGACCCCGGAGGCGTAGTCGGCGGGGGTGGAGGGGACTTTGATGACGGATGTGGCGCCAGTGTCCTCGTCGACGACGGCCAAGTCGGTGAAGGTGCCGCCGATGTCGATGCCGACGCGGAGTGTCATGGGTGTGTTTCTCCTAGTGGTGGTTGTGGCAGTTTTCAGGGCAGATTAGCACATGTGGGCATTGGTTGTGGCCTGCTAGGGCAGGAGGGCACGTCTTACCACTGTCCCGAACGATGGCATCCCTAAGTAGTGATACGTGACATCTTCACGTTGACAGCTACTACGAAGTATCTTTATGTTATGTATATGTTGTCTGTGTGAGGTGTCGAACTGAGCACTACGTGGAACGTCCCGCTGACCTCCGGTGAGCCTTTACCGATCGAACTACGACCCGGCCACCCTATATTCATAGTTGGCCCCAATGGTTCTGGGAAATCTGCACTAGTACAACATGCGGTGACTGCACTGGGAGCGGAAAGAGTCAGGCGCATAACGGCCCACCGTCAAACTTGGCTTCAATCAGGGGCTATTAACCAAACTCCACAAACTCGAAGGGCATTTGATGATAATCGCGTCGTCATGGAGTCGCAACCGTCCCAGCGCTGGCAAGAATGGGCCGCTGAGGAGCAGGTGTCCGCCGCCTTGTTTGATCTAGTAGCCAAGGAAAATTATCTGGGTCGCCGGATTATGGCCCACACTTACGCCGGCCAATCGGACGCGGTAGACAAACTTATCGCCGACGAATCACCTGTTTTCCTTCAGCTGAACAAGTTACTCCGAGTAGCAGGATTAGCTGTGACGGTAGAAGACTCAGCCGGAGAGGAGATACTAGCACGGCACAAGCAGGCTACTGAGCCGTATAGTATCGCGCAAATGTCAGACGGAGAGCGGAATGCCGTTATACTAGCTGCTAATGTTCTGACGGTTGACCCTGGAATCGTTCTCCTTATTGACGAACCAGAACGCCATCTCCACCGTTCGATTATCGAACCATTCCTCTCAGCACTCTTTGCACAGCGTCCGGATTGTGCCTTCGTCGTGTCGACTCACGACACAGCGTTACCTATGGCAAGTCCAGAAGCATCGGTGATAATCGTACGTTCGTGCCGATGGGAGGGCGAGACCTCCAGTTCTTGGGATGCGTCCTTTCTCCAAAACGACACGGGATTACCTGAGGATCTCAAGCAAACAATCCTTGGGGCTCGAAGCCAAATCCTATTTGTAGAGGGTGAAGCCGGAAGCTTAGATGTCCAGCTTTATAGCCGACTTTTTCCCGATACGTCTGTAGTCCCAATCGGCGGATGTGAGGACGTCATAAAGGCAGTGCACGGCCTACGAGGTACAAGCGATGCCCATCGTGTAGAAGCATTTGGCCTCATAGACCGTGACAATCGTGAAGATGACGAGGTTCATAGGCTAGCCGAACAGAACGTATATGCGCTGAATGTTTACTCTGTCGAAGCCCTTTACTACTGTTTCGACGCAATACAAGCAGTTGCACAGAAGCGGGCAGAACTCCTGGATTTTGATACAGACACAATAGTGGGACACACATTAGACGAAGCGCTCAAAGGACTAGATGACGCTAGCCTATCTCAGATGGCAGCGAAGCGTTGCGAGAGAAGTATCCGTTATTCTGTCAGAGATCAGACGCCTAACTGGGAGGCTATTGCCAGAGGCGACGCGACCCACACAATCAGTGTGAATGTTGGAGACCGCTACGAGAAGGAGTTGAATCATCTTAAGGGATTGGTAACGGACCACGACCTTGACGCGATCATGGTTCGCTATCCATTACGTAGCAGTGATGTCATCAACCGCATAATTCGATCATTGAATATGCCAAGGGAAGACTACCACAGAATGGTTCAAGTACAGGCCGCAGGAGATCCCCTTCTGTGCGAGAAGCTAAAGCAGCGGATTAGTCCACTATCAACTGTAATCTCTTAGCGCCATCAGAAGACCGAGCGCCTTTGTACGAGCCTGGTCTCCTAGCCAAGGACTCATGTCGTTAAGCGAACTTTAACGGCGTCACCGTCATGGTCAAGATTTCGCCGAAGTCGCGCTTGAGCTTTTTCCAGGAGTCGCCACCGTTGTTGCTGGCGTAGACTTGGCCGAAGTGGCTGCAGGCGTAGACTAGGAACCGTAGCGCTATATTCCGAATCCTGGCTCGGCTTTCTCAGGCTTTCAGCGTGAACTCACTCCCACCGTCAAGCTCCTGACCCACGGGTTGAAGGAGGGTGTCGGCCGATATGCCCAGGTGCTTATGCAATGCGCGGGCCATTGGCATGGTGATGTCCTCTTTGCGGGCCATGACCTTGCGGGCCTTCTCCACGCTACCGAAGCAGGGTGCCAAGTCTTCCAGGGTCAGGTTACGCTGGTCCATATGGAATTCGATGGACGCTATGGGGTCTGTAGGGGGGGTTATGGGGTAGTGCTCGTCCTCGTAAGTTGCCACTAAGGAGCAAAGAATCTCCCTCTCGTCACCCTCGGTCGTACCCTCTTCTGCCAGAAAAATCTCGCCAAGCCTGGCTAGTTTAACTCGGTAGTCTGCTTCGTTACGGATCGGGCTAATCTCGACCATGTTTCGATCTCTCCTGCTCTGATACATGAGAGGGCGGGGTTTCCTGACCGCACGGCCAGACCCCGCCCTCTCGAGTTGCAAGAGTTCTTGATGTCCCCTAGTTCGGGGTGACGGTCATGGTCCAGATTTCGCCGAAGTCTCGCTTGAGTTTTTTCCAGGAGTCGCCGCCGTTGTGGCTGGCGTAGACTTGGCCGAAGTGGCTACAGGCGTAGACGAGGTCGGGGTCGGAGGCGTGGGTGGCGAATTTCCAGATGCCGGTGTTGGGCTCGACCGGGAGGTCGCAGGTCTCCCAGGTCTGGCCTTGGTCGAGTGAGCGCTGGATGGAGCCGGTGTCGCCGAAGGGGCCGTCGCCGTTGCCGACGAAGAGGACCTTGGGGTCGTTCTCCTTGAGGGCCATGGGGCGGCAGTACATGGTGGGGAAGTATTCCTTCACTTTGAGGGGGTTCCAGCTCTCGCCGAGGTCGGTGCTGGTGAAAATCTCCTTGGGGGTGCTGGTGATGACCAGCGAGGGGGCACCTCGGGTGACGACGATGTCGTGGATGTCGGGGTCCCAGATGCCCTCGCCGGTGTCGGCCTCGCCCATGGCAGTGGCACCCAAGGCGGTCCATGTGTCGCCGCCGTCGAGGCTGCGACGGACGCCGTCGACCTCGATGCCGGCCCAGACGATACGGCTGTCGTTGGGGTCGATGACCAAGGCGGTGGCGCGGGGCTCGCGGACGTTGGGGCAGTTCTCGGCCAAGGGGACGTTCATCTTTTCCCAATTGCGACCGGCGTCGCGGGAGCGGAAGAAGGCGCTGGGGCCACAGCCTGCCATAATGGTGTCGGGGTTACTGGGGTCGACGGCGATGGCCCAGACTTGGTAGTCGTTCAGGGGGCCTTCGAGACGGCGGAAGCTGACGGCGCGGTCGTCGCTGCGGAAGATGCCCTCCTGGGTGCCCGCGTAAATCACGCGGGAGTCCGTGGGGTCTGCCGTCAGGGCGTAGATGTTGCTGTCGTTCCAGATGCCATCGCGGATGTTGGACCAGCTGTGGCCCTCGTCCTCGCTGCGCCATATGCCGCTGGCCATGGTGCCTATGCAGATAGTGTGAGCTGTTGTCATGACCCACCTCCCGGTCAGATTGGGGGTATTCTAGGTGGCGGGGGGCTGGTGCGTCAAAGTGATGAACTAAGCTGTGAAACTCCTCCTGTGGCAAACTTAGGCTTTGGGCAAAGTCCCGGTGATTCTCAAGCCACAGGCGTACCGCACTTCGGTGTCTTGGCTTACACTAGCGCGAACGAACTCAGTCCCGCTTACAGCAGGGGCTGAAGGAAATGTTGACGTATATGAGGAGCAGACCATTGGGCATGGCGCATACGTACTCCAGCAATCCCTTAGACCGGGGGGACCGGGAGCGACGGGATGAGCAGTGGCTCATTGACATGGCCGGGAACCCTTCGAGCAAGTTTCTTCCCCTTAAGGACATGAACGTACCGGTACAGGAAAACGGGCAAGGGGAGTTGCTATGGCTAGGGCCCGGTGAGGTGGCCGGGCTGGGGGTGGAGGCGACGCCTATTTTCCTCGGTCTGCTGGACGGCGTGGCATACTTCACCATCGATGCCTCCCAAGCCACGCCCGACTCGATGGGCGACGGCTGCCGGTTCGTCGACGCCCGCTCGGCCACAGAGCTGCTCACGGATACCGAGACGGGCATGGTGGCCCAAGCCCGCTCGCAGATCATCTGGCACAGCCGCCACGGCTTCTGCGCCATCTGCGGACACCCCACTTTCATGAAGCGTGGGGGGCAGGTGCGCCAGTGCTCCCAATGCGAGACTGAGCACTATCCACGGACTGATCCGGTGGTGATCTGCTTGGTGCTGGATGGCGACCGCTGCCTGATGGGGCGCTCCGCGGGGCGTCGGCAGCCTTCGAACAGGTACTCGGCGTTGGCGGGCTTTCTGGATCAAGGGGAGTCGATGGAGGAGGCGGTGGCGCGGGAGATCATGGAGGAGGCGGGGATACGGGTGCGGAACGTGCGGTACCACTCGTCGCAGCCGTGGCCGTTTCCCTACTCGCTGATGATTGGGAGCCATGCCGAGGCGGCTAGCACGGACATCTCGATTGATTACGGGGAGATGGCGGATGTGCGGTGGTTCCCGCGGGATGAAGTGGAGCGGGCGTTGCGGAAGGAGAGTGAGGTGCTGACGGTGCCGGAGCCTCTGGCGATTGCTCATCATTTGATACGGGCGTGGGTTGAGGGGGAGGTGGGGTGAGGCGACTCCATCATGCCCGCGGAGGTAGATAGCAGAGTCCTATGGCAATAGCTTAGAATATTTCCATGCACTTGAAGTCAATCGAATTCAAAGATTGCCCGCCTCCACTTGTGGAAGGCCGACTCAACTTCGATCAACAAGTTAACGTGTTCATCGGCCCAAATGGTGTTGGTAAGAGTACGCTGCTCCGGAGGATATATAGGGAATACTTGGAACCGGTTGACTACGGGCCAAGAGGCTCATGTCAGTTGAAAGGTAGCGAGGAGTGGACGCAGCGATTGGTACCAATACAGTATATTCCGGCAACCCGTACCTTTCTCCACATCCGGCCGTACTACGAACACACCGACCTTGATTACTCGGAAGCCCTAGGCCTCATAATCGATGATAGCTCCGACACCTTTCGTGGCGAGTATGTCGAGACCGCAATACATGCTTTACTGAGGGACTCATCGCCAGATCCCGTCTTCGATGACAAAGACTTGGTGGACATGTTGGCAGAGGCATACCTTTGTACCCAAGAAATCTGTGGTGAAGTGATTGCGAAGGTGTTGCCGCAGGCTTATGTTGACGCCATCGAATCCATTGGGCAAGAGCGAATAGCTGCCTATCGACTGGGCATGGGGATTGCTATCAAAGACACCCCGCTGGCTCAACCGCTGTACGCGGGTGCGCTTAGCGCTGGGACGCAGGGAACGCTTCTATGGATTTGGTCCTTGGCCCTGAAGACGTGGGACCATTACCTCCTTAGAGAAAATCCGATCAGAGCACCCGCCATACTCTTGATAGACGAAATCGAGAACCACCTCCATCCCACCTGGCAGCGGAGGGTGATACCTGCGCTGCTGAAACACTTCCCTGGCTTGCAGATATTCGCCACCACCCACTCGCCCTTTGTGGTGGCAGGTTTGAAGGCGGGGCAGGTGCATCTGCTGAAGCGGGATGGAGAGGGCAGGGTTACCGCTACGACTAATACTGAGGACGTCGTGGGTTGGACGGCTGATGAGATTCTGCGGAACATGATGGGAGTGGATGATCCCACGGATGATGCGACCGCAGCGGCGGCGCGGGAGTTGCGACAACTGAGGAATGAGATGCCACTTGCGGATGAGGAGGCGGAGGCGCAGAGGCAGGAACGGATACAGGAATTGCGGCAGAAGGTCAACCGTGACTTGCTGGCTGGCGGGCCGATGGCGGCACAGCGAGAGTTGTTCGAGGAAAACCTCTCCAGCATTTTGGAGCAGTACCGCAAGTCGCGGGACTTGAACCAAGAAAACAACTAGCCTTGCACTCGGTACAACGCTCCCCTGAGCCTTCATCTCTAGCCAGTTTTCGAGCCGTTCACTCTCAATGGGAGACCCTGCATGGCGGCGAGCGACGCGACATTCGAGACACGCTGACTAAGGACTTCGGCGAGGTCTGCGCCTACTGTCAACAGGCATGTCAGGCACCCGCGTTCGGCGTAGAAGCGCACAATGCCGAAACTATTGACCACTTCCGGCCTCGCAGCCGGTTCCCAGACTTGTGGCTCGATTGGCTCAACCTGATATACGCCTGCCGCAGGTGCAACCGGAGCAAGGGGAACAAGTGGCTGGATTTCGACCAGGACACATTCAGTAGAGGCCTGCAACGTGGAGGTCACAGCCTGCCTTCGGAGTACGTGAACCCAAACGCGATAGAAGGACGCAGGCCAGCGAACGAGTTCTTCGATTTCGACCTCGACACTGGAGAGATCGTACCGGCGACCGGCTTGGACTATACGGCCGGATGGGTGGCCTCACGAACAATTCGAGACATTGACCTGAACGATAGTCAACTGGGTGAGAACGACCCAGCGCATTTGTTGAATCTGCGTCTAGCCCGCAAGATCCTGCTGGATACTCTGATACAGCAAATCAGGACAGGAGCGTATGAGGAGTCAGAGGCACGCGGTATTGTTACGGGATTCGCAAGGCTTGGCCAGCCCTTCTCCAGTTTCGTGGGAGCGTATTTGGCCAGCGAACATCCCGATCTGACATAGTGGATGGAGGCAGGCGCCGAACTGTTACTCGGCGCTGGCGGGATTCATGGGATCAAGGGGAGTCCAATGGAGAAGGTTGTGGCACGGGAGATCATGGAGAAGGCAGGGATACGGGTGCGGAACTTGCGGTACCGCTCGTCGGTGCAAGTTGCCCTTGCCGTAGCGTGTGTGGTCGTTGTTTTGCTGCTGGCGGCGTGCGGCGGGGAATCTTCGGGGGGTGATGCAGCCTCTGGGATTGCCGGGCCTGAGGTGGAGGCTGACCGGGCTGCACTGGTTGCGCTCTATAGGGCGACGGATGGGGAGAACTGGGAGGACGACGGCGACTGGCTGAGTGAGAAGGCACTGGGTGAGTGGTTTGGGATTGCGACGGATGGGCGTGGCCAGGTGACGTCAGTGGACTTGCGTGGGAACGGATTGAGTGGGGTCTTGCCTGCGGAGGTGGGGATTTTGTCCCAACTGCAGTTGCTTCACTTGGAAGAGAACATGCTAACGGGGAAGCTTCCAGCAGAGGTGGGGCAGCTTTCCAACCTGCGGGAGCTGTGGCTGAACGCCAACAGGTTCAACGGTGCGATGCCAGCCGAGTTGGGCGAGTTGCGGAATTTGGAGGTGCTGGAGGCGGTGGGCAACCAGTTCTCGGGGGAACTGCCTGCATCGCTGGGTGGCCTTACGAATTTGCGGACCCTGTATTTGGCGGGCAATGAGTTAGGCGGGCCGATACCGGCTGAATTCGGAGGGCTGTCGAATCTGGAGTTCTTCCACATGGAGAGCAACATGCTGAGCGGGGAGATTCCGCCGGAGTTGGGCGGCCTCGGGAGGCTACGGTTGATGGACTTGGAGCAGAACCAGTTGAGCGGGAACATTCCTAGGGAGTTGGGGAATCTCGCAAGCCTTACGGACTTGGACCTTGCTGCCAACCGGCTGGATGGAACCATCCCGCCGGAGTTGGGCAACCTAGCTAATCTGGCTGCGCTGGATTTAGCCGATAACCAGTTGAGCGGGGCGATCCCGATGGCGCTCCACGCTCTTCCCATTACCAGCCGCGTGGGGCTGGGCGGCACCAACCAGTTGACGGGCTGCATACCGAAGGAGTGGCAGGACCTGATGCAGGACGACTTGGCGGACGTGGGCTTCTCTCTCTGCTGAGGCAACCGGCGTGAGGTAACGGGGCCTCAGGACATCGGGAGCAGGCTCTGGGTGTACTTTCCACCGACGGCGACTACACCCGTGGCTCTCAGGCCGCCGATGGCCACCACGCCTATAGCGTTTACCCCTCCGATGGCGACCAAGCCGACGGCGTTAACGCCGCCTACGGCCACCAGGCCAACGGAGTTGACAGGGCCGAGGGTCACCACTCCCATGGCATTCAGGGCAGATACTGCCACACCGCCGATGGCGTTCCAGAGTCCCACGGCCACGCCGCCAATGCTGTTTTGACCTACGGCCACGGGCCCGACGTCAAAGCCCCACTTGCGCATTACTTCCATTTGAACTTCCTTCCCCTCTCTTAGGAACCCGTTAGTCTTTACGGTCCCCGTTTCTGGCTGCGGGCAGCGTATGCAGGCTACACCATATGCGGTGGTATCATCCTGTGGCTCAAGTGACTTTGTAAGGAGATTGGTGTCCCTATGAAGTATGACGTCATCATCGTGGGGGCTGGGTCAGCCGGTTGCGTGCTGGCCGCCCGGCTCTCGGAGGACCCGGAACGCTCGGTGCTGTTGCTGGAGGCTGGGCCGGACTACGCTTCCGCTCAGTTGTTGCCAGATGAGATCAAGTACGACATGAACCAAGCAGCCTCGCTGGAAGGGGGGCCGCATAACTGGTCTTTGAGGGGGAGGCCGACTCCCGAGCGGAGCACGGTGCATTTCCCCCGAGGACGGGTGGTGGGAGGCAGCAGCGCTGTTAATCACCAGATCCTGTTGCGGGGGCTGCCGGAGGACTTCGATGGATGGGCTGCCAGGGGCAACGACGAATGGGGATACCTGAAGACGCTGCCGTATTTCCGCAAGCTGGAAAACGACACGGACATCAGGGATGACTTCCATGGGTCGGAGGGGCCCATACCGGTGCTAAGGCAGCCGCGGGAGACTTGGGTGCCCCTGCAGGAGGCGTTCTATCGAGCGTGTCTGGATTGCGACTTCCCGGATGACCGGGACATGAATCACCCGGATGCGACGGGTGTGGGGCCGTTCCCGCTGAACAATCCGGGCGGAGTGCGTATGAGCACGTCGCTGGCATATTTGGAGGCCTGCCGGCACCGATTGAACCTGACCGTCAGGGGAGATGTGCTGGCGCAGCGCATACGGTTCGATGGGAAGCGGGCCACCGGGGTTGAAGTGGAGAGCAACGGAGAGTCGTTTGTGGTGGAATGTGGGGAGATCATCGTGAGTTCCGGGGCGATCGGTTCCCCGCAACTGCTGTTGCTGTCGGGCGTGGGACCGGGTGAGGAGTTGCGCCCGCTGGGGATCGAGCCTGTTCATGAATTGCCGGGAGTGGGACGGAGCATGAAGAACCACCCCTCGGTGTCGCTCATGTTCCGGCCGCAGCCGGGTCCCCGGCTGACGCCGGATGCGCCTAGGAATCAGATAGGGCTGCGGTTCACTGCCGGGGGGTCCTCGGACCGGAATGACATCCAGTTGCAGCTCATCACGTCGTACCCGGAGGATGTGGAGGCGCCGGACATCAATTTGGGATGCAGGCTGGAGTTCCCCTACAGCGAGGGGCGGTTGACGCTTACGGCGGCTGACGCCCGGGTGCAGCCGGACCTGGATTTCCGCTGCCTCAGTGATCCGAGAGACATCGTACGACTGCGGGATGCGGTGCGCCGGTGTGTGGAGATATTCGAGCACCCGGCTTTTGGTGAGTTGCTGACGGGAAGGGTCTCGCCCACTGATGATGACCTAGCCAGTGACGATGCGCTGGATGCCTGGATCCGAGAGAGAGTTGGCATCGCGGGGCATGTGTCGGTGACCTGCAAGATGGGACCGGCTTCCGACCCGACGGCAGTGGTGGACCAGTATTGCAGGGTGCATGGTCTGGAGGGACTGCGGGTAGTTGATGCCTCGGTGATGCCGGACATAGTGCGGGCGAATACGAATGCAACGATTATCATGATGGCGGAGCGGGTGGCGGACTTCATCCGGGAAGGCCGGTAGGGGCCCGGGTTCTTCTCATTGGAGGTGAGGACATTGGATTCGACAGGCACTCGCGTCGCGCTGCTTCGCGGGATCAACGTCGGGGGCAAGAACAAGCTGCCGATGAAAGAACTGGCTGCGATGTTCGTGGACGTGGGCTGTAGCGATGTGCGGACGTACATCCAGAGTGGGAACGTTGTATTTCAACCTGGGGCAGCAGCGGGAGAGGATGTTCCGGCGCTGATCAGTGAATCGATCTTGAGTCGATTCGGGTATCAAGTGCCTGTGGTGACGCGCACGGCAGTGGAACTACGGGAGGTGGCGGAGGCCAATCCCTTTGTGCGGGCTGGTGCGGAAGCAGACAAACTGCATGTGGTGTTCCTAGCGGAAGCGCCCGATGCTGCGGACGTTCAAGGGCTGGCGCCGGACCGCTCGCCGGGGGATGAGTTTGCGGTGCTGGGTCGTGAAATCTATCTACACTGTCCGAATGGGTTTGCGAGCACCAAGCTCACCAACGCCTACTTCGAGAGCAAGCTCACGACGACCAGTACGACTCGAAACTGGAGGACGGTGCTAAGGCTGCTGGATATGGCCGTGGGATCCGGGTGAGGGATTCGACGGCCTAACGCAGCCGCGTTGCTACCCGGTATCCGGTGGACCTCCATCGGCGGGCGCGGGTTGCTCCTCCCATGCACTGCGTGGAGCGGGACGACCCGTTCTTCCACCCCCTCCACCGAGGCCCAGCTTGGGGCCGAAGCGGCGGATGAGGAAGATGAGCACTATGATTCCGATGATGACCGGGCTGAGGATGCCGACCCAGATGGCGACGGTGGTGATGACCCAAGCGATGCCGACAAGGACACGCACTGCCAGACTGGCCGCCCCGCCGATGTCCCAACCCCATACGAGCAGGCCCTCGGACTCGGTGACGCTCACCGAGAAAGCGCCGGTGCCGGACACCTCGCCTGCGTCGCTCGTGGCGGTGACTGTCAGGGTGACGTCGTAGGGGCGTGGCCGGTAGTCGCGGAAGGAATGGGTTACCTGCAGTCGGGTGGAACCCTCATCGGGGGCGCCGATGATCGTGGGCGAGCCGTCGCCGAAGTCCCACTTGTACTCGTAATCCCGGAGTTCTGAGGGGCGGGTGAAGGAGGCGGTGTAGTCGACCTCGTCGCCCTCTTCCACCGTCAAGTGCTCTCCGGCGAAGACATCGATGGTGGGCACTTCCTGAACTGCGACCTCGATGGAGTCAGTGCCTTCAGCGATGCCGCCGGGCCCGGTACCACGAAGTTCCACAGAAGCGATGTATGGGGAATCGCGGTCGTCCCGGTAGGTGTGGTTCACCGTGGCGGTAACGCGGTGGCCCTCGGGGCGCAGAACGCTGCCGCTGCCCGAGGCGGAGTTGCCGTCACCGAAATCCCAGGTGAAGGTGAAGTCGTCAATGTTTTCAGGGGCGGTGAAGGAGGCGCGGAAGCGGGCTACGTGTCCTACGCGGACCGACATGTCGCCACCAGCGTCTACGTCCAAGGTCTGTGAGGTGAGCTTGAGGGAGACTTCGACGAGGGAGTAGGCCGCCGTCTGTTCCAGGAAATTGAGGCGTCCCTGGGTCTGCTCAATCTGCTGCTGCAGTCTGGAGAGTTCGCTCTGGACGGCCAAGGCGTCTTCGACGTCTTCGGCCTGCTCCAAGAAGGAGAGGAGCCTCAGCTCGGTGGCCCGCATGCTGGTGAGGCGGGACTGGCTGTCGACGTACTCGTCGGTCACATCCTCGCTGGTGACGGCACGGGACTCCACCTCCAAGGCTAGAGCCTCGACCTGCCGGAAGGCTTCATCCAGCGACTCGGCGGGCACGCGGATGGCAATGCTCCCGCTGTGCTCCGAGGTGTGGTCGGAGCTAACAACCCAGCCACCCAGCCCCCGGGCGACGCCAACGATGCGGTCGACAGTGCCAATGACATCATCCACGACCAAGGAGATGTGGGCTGTGTGTACGATGATGCGACTCTGGGGCAGAGGGGCGGGCTGCACACCGCCACCACCACCGAGGCGCTCACCCAATTCCTCCCACTCCGCTCCGGGGTCAGGCGCGGCGGCGGGAGCGGCAGTGGCGGCAGGTTGAGGTATGGGGGCCGAGTCACCAGATGTATCGCGGAGGACGCCAATTTGGGCTTTAGCCTCTTCCTCCCACTGCTCGGTTTGGGCGACCATTAGGCTCTCCTCGTCTGAGGTGAGGCCTCCACCACAGGCCGCTAAGAGCAAGAACAGCGAGGCCACCAAGCAGGATATGAAGAGGTATCTCATGTACCTTCCTTAGGCGTGTTGGGTAGGCATCAGTTGGAACCCATGGTGCAGTATAAGACGCGAGATGCCAATGATTAGTTCCAATTGGTGTACAAGAGGCGGTCAATTGGCAATTTGGCGAGTTCACCGCAAGGCTAGTCCGGCCTGACAGTGCCTTGGACATACGATGCGGAACGGGGCAGTCCTCCAAATTGCAATGACCTACGCTGCGGATGGTATAGTCGGGGGCATCGGTTGGCTAGGTGATTTGGGTTCGATTGGTGGAGGAAAGGGACGGGGGCATGAGGGGCTTTTACTATATCGGGGGGCTTGAGGATATGAAGCTGTCCAACCTAGTGCATCACGGTCTGTTATTTGCCGTGCTGGCCGTGGTGTTGGCGTCGTTGGCGCTGGCGTGCGGGGGACCTGGCGCGTCCGATGAGGAGCGCGAGTTGACGCTGGAAGAGGTGCTTGAGAGTGGGGGGGAGAAACTGGCGGCTATTTCTACGGCGAAGTTCCAGATGATCGACGAGATGGAATCGGGCGCCAAGTTCTTTCAGGCGACGCTGAAGACCGTTGAGGGAGAGGTGAAGTCGCCAGACGGCGCGAGGATGCTGGTGGATGTGGAGCAGCCAGCATTTGGCTTTGTGCAAATCGAGATTGTAGCGGTCGGGGAACAGGCATACATGAAGTTCTCCAAAGATGCGCCGTGGTTGGAGCTCCCCATAGAGGACGTACCCTTCAAGTTCGGGCGGATAGGCCTGACTTTGAGCGAGTTGCTGCCCATCATGGAGAATGTCGCCATGGTGAAGGGCGAGTTTGTGGGAGACGTACCGACCATCCGGGTAGATGGGGATATTGTGTCCGAGAATCTGGGAGACCTCATCACATCCGTGAACGCCGGGCATCCGGTCAGGTTAAGTTATTGGTTCGACGAGGTTGACCACACGCTGCGGCAGTTCAGGATAGACGGCCAGATCTTCGATCTTGACGGACCGGAAACGAGCCGCTTGGTAACCATGGACGTAGGTGTGCCCGTAGATATTCAACTTCCCGAAGTAGACGCCAGTCCGTGAGCTATAGGCCGTGAGCTACCAAGCCGTGAGAGCTACCGGACCGTGAGGTCTATCAGGAGATTACTTACCTCCATAGAGTCCTCCCAGACTGCCATTTTGGGGATTCTCTGCTTGGGGGTGTTCTCGACCGCCTTGGACCAGACGGTGGTGGTCGCCGCGCTGCCCAGCGTCATGGTGGACTTGGAGATACCCCTTACGGATCTGGACATGGCGTCCTGGATAGTAACCGGGTATCTGGTCAGCTACACCGTAGCCATGCCGTTGGCGGGACGCTTATCGGACGTCTATGGCCGCGTCCGGATGTTCCAAGCAGCGCTGGTGTTGTTTTCCATCGGGTCGGCGTTAGTAGCGGTTGCCCCGGACTTCTCGTGGATAGTATCAGCGAGGGTGATTCAGGCTTTCGGTGGAGGGGCCACAGTCCCCATTGGGCTCGCCATGGCCGTGGCGGCCGTATCGCCCGAGAGGCGGGGGATGGCGATAGGGATCGTGGCCGCCTCTGCGGAGGCTGGGTCCGTCCTGGGGCCTCTGTATGGAGGGGCCATAATCGAGTGGATTGGCTGGCGGTGGATATTCTGGCTGGACATACCGCAGAGCTTCATCCTGATAGCGCTTCTAGCGATGCTGCGGAACCGTGCCAACCCTGAGGCCAAAATGGACTATTTCGGGGCCCTGGCACTGGGAGGGGCGCTAACCGTTCTTACATTGGCCTTGTCCCAGAGAACCATCTTTTCGGGGGAGTCGATAGTCCCGTATCTGATGGCAGCCGCTGGGGTCTTTCTCGTCGTCGTATTGGTCATGGTGGAGAGGCACTCGATCCAGCCGTTGCTGGCGTCCTTCCTGTACACGTCCCGGGCGTTCGTGTCCGCCAACGTGGCCCAATTCTTGGTGGGCGTTGCGCTGATCATCTCATTGGTGGCCGTGCCTCTGATGGCGGGCACGGTGATGGAGAAATCGGCCCTGCAGAGCGCCCTGCAACTCGTCCGCCTTACGGCTGCTATCCCGGTGGGTGCGGTGATTGGAGGCTACCTACTCAGGTGGACAGGCGTGAGGGCGGTGGCCATCACCGGTCTTGCGTTCATAGGCGTGGGCCTTTTGTTTATGAGCGGTTGGGAGACGGAGGTGGAGGAGCTAAGGCTAACCGCACCTTTGGCTTTGACGGGGCTGGGATTCGGGCTGGTCATACCGCCCATCGGCGTCAGTGCCTTGAGCGCTGCTCCCAATCACTATTGGGGGGCGGCAGCCTCATTGATAACCGCATCGCGAATGGTGGGCATGGCGTTGGGGCTGGCCGCCCTGTCGGCTTGGGGCATCGAGCGCTTCTACAGCCTGACTGCTCACGTGGGGCTCGGGGAGACGTTTGAAGAGACCGAGGCACCTTTGATTGAGGCCGGGGTGACGGTGTTTCAGAACCTCTTTATGATTTCCGGATTCCTAGCTTTAGTTGCCATTCTGCCAGCCCTTCTAATGAGGGTGGAAGGCGCCGAGGAACCGGAAGAGACTGAAGCCTTTCTATGAAGGTGTTGCCTTCAATCCCGGCAAAGAGAAGGTATTTTGAATCATGCCTGAATTCGTCATCGCCGGGTATTACAGCGCACCGGAAACAGGACGTACTATAATGCGGATACCCGGTGACACAATAAGAGCTGGTTCCCGTACCCCAATGGGCGCTTAGACCATTCAGGGAGCCGCCAACCAAGAATCCGGGTGAGGAGTGTCGATAAGTGCCACTCCAACATTTGGAGGCCGCGAACGCCCCGTTGCCTTCTCCCTTTCCTGAGGGCTGGTATCTCCTCGCCAACCGACGGGAGATCCTGAAGGCCAAGCTCATCCAAAAGACTTGGATGGGGACGGATATCGTTGTCTGGTGTGACGAAGAAGGACACATCTGCGTTGCCGAGTCGTTTTGTCCACATCTAGGCTCCGATCTGGGTCCGGCTACAGGAGGACTGGTACGCGGTGGCCGGCTGGTGTGCCCCTTCCATGGCTTTGAATACGATGTAGTCGGCCAGTGTGTCGCCACTCCCTATGCAGCGGCCCCTAGGAACGCCAAGCTACGGGTCTTCCACACACAGGAAATCCTAGGTCTGATTTTCGGTTGGTGGGGGAGCGAAGGACGGGAGCCGCAGTGGAGACTGCCAGTAGATTCGCTGGATGAAGCAGGCTGGAGCCAGATGGAGATCAGGACTACCCGCTTTCCCGGGCATCCCCAAGAGACGACGGAGAACTCCGTGGACTTGGCCCATCTCCGCTACGTCCACGGGTACGACAGCGTGAACCGAATTGGGACGGTGTCAGTGGACGGGCCGCGTCTTGAAAGTCAGTTCGACTTCAAGAGCGTCAGGAAGATTGCCAAGTTTGCGAGATTCACACTTGATATCTCGTCCAAGACACGTGTCGTTGGGCTGGGGTATTCGTTCGTCGAGATACGCGAGCACTCCATAGGAATGGACATGCGTATGTGGGTCCTTACGACGCCTGTCGACGGCACTCTAGTCGACCTGACCCTGGTTTCCCAGGTGCGGGAGATACACAAGCCAAAACGGTGGTTCGCAGGAATGGGATTCCTCCCCTCCAAGCTGCGGGCTCCCCTCATGAACAAGATCATTGCTCCCATGCAAACCTGGGATGTTCAGCAGGATGTGGTCATATGGCGCCACAAGAGGTACCGGTCGCGGCCACAGCTTTGCTACTCTGACGGCGAAATCCTGCCTTTCCGGGCCTATTGCGCCCAGTTCTATCCCGACCCGCTGGATTCCGCAAACCCGCTTCCTGCCACACTCGAAGAGGTCGCGCGATGAAACGCTCCATCCTGTTTTGGGCGGCTCCGGTACGGACGGGTTACTTCGACACAGTCTACTTCAATGCGGAATAGTGCGCCATGACGAAGGTGCTCGATAACATTGTCCGGCTGGTCACGTCCCGTCCGTGGCTCACGCTTCTTGTCCTTCTAATCGTTACCGTCGTTCTTGCTATGGGGACGACGCAACGTCTGCCTCCGACGGAGGGCGCAAGCGTCGCTTTCCTTCCTCCCGGACATCCCATCGCCGAGGCAACACAAGAGATAGATAAAAGATTTGGAGAGTCCGGTGAGGTCGTAGTCGTGACGCTTCTCTTTCGCGGAGAGACGCTCACGCCGGAGGGCCTTTCCCAGATGGACGGCCTGTTGGATGAGGTCGTCCAGAGCCCAAGCGTAGCCGAGTTGCTGGCGCACGGGATTCCGGTCATTGCACCCTCCTCTCTGATTGGTGACGCGCTCCGATTGGACGGCTTCGAGTCGATTACGCAAGCAGAAATCGATTCCGCCCGCAACATCACCCAAGTTAGTGAGGCCCTTGCCTCATTGACCGGAACAGACGCCGATGGCACCCCGGTAGCCATTGCCAGCATCAGACTGAACGATACTGGAGATGAACGGGTTGCGGGGGCTGAACGCAGAATCAGTGAGCTGGCTGACAGGAATGAGGGTGCGCTGCGCGTGAGCAGCCTGTCGTCGGCAATCATAGAAGATGAGTACAAGAAGGCCATCGACGAGGGGATGGCACCGCTGATTGGGCTGGCCCTGTTGCTGATTGCCGCCCTGCTCCTGCTCTTCACCCGCACACTGTCGGACATGCTGACGACGCTGATGGGACTCATCATCTCCATCGTATGGGTAGTAGGGGCTGAAGGCTGGCTTGGGCCGAAGGCACTGGGCGTGATAGGCCCCCCCAGCTCGCTTACCGCGATGGTGCCAGTCATCATCATCAGCCTCACGGTGGACTATGCAATCCAGGCGGTCTCCCACTATCGGGAGCAGCGGCTTGAAGGCGAGCCGGTCATGCGAGCGGTGCGGGGCGGCCTGCGGAACGTCACGACCCCGCTGGTGCTGGCCACGGTCACGACCATCGTCAGTCTGTTGGCGACCCTTTTCTCGCCCGTCGGCGTGATTGGAGACTTCGGGGTTGTCGCAGGGCTGGGCGTGGGGATGAGCCTGATAGTGATGCTGACGCTGGTACCGGCCACACGGGCAATCATCGACCGGCGGCGCGAAGCGCGCGGCACCTTGCGGCCGCCTCGTCCAATCTCGAACGCACTGCCCGGTGTCGAGCGGGTTTCGGGGCTGCTTGGCAGGCAGGTCACTCGCTGGCCCGCGCCCTACATCATCGCAGTGCTGGCAGTGACGGTCGGTCTGGGGTTCGCGGCTACCGGTCTCGATTCGAAATTCAGCATTCGCGACGTCCTGCCCCGGGACGGGACGGTGTTCACGGACATGAACACGCTGGACGCGGCTGTCGGCGGCTCGACGGAGATGGCCAGCCTGCTCGTGAATGCGGAGGTCACTGAGACCCGCACGCTACTGAACCTGCGAGACCTGAGGCTCGCCTTCCAGAGCGAGCAACGCCGCCCCCAGGCCGTAGCGGGACCAATCCAGACATCGTACGAGTTGCTCGCGGAGGACTGGATAACCGACAGTGGACAGCCCGGCGACAGGTACGATCCTGAGCTTGCAGCCCTTTTCCGGGAAGCCTCTGCGGGGGTGCAGCTTGACCCGGCCCTGATGCAGGCCTTCATCGACGAGCTTCAGGGGAAAGACCCCGCCGTCGCGCGCGGCTTGGTCAACAATCCGCGTGGCATCGATACGATGCTGCTCCAGTTCCCGATTTACTCGGACGACCCGGGGGCAACCGCCAAGTTGCAAGAGGACATCGAGGCTCTCTGGCTGGGCGATGACGACGCCGTCACGGTGATTTCAGAAAGCGTCGTCGCGGTGGGCGTTACGAACGCAATTACAGACCGGCAAACCGAGGCAATCAGCACCACCATCGTGGCGGCCCTTACTGTCCTCGCTGTATTCTTCTGGCTCACGGCGCGCCAGCCAGCACTGGCAGTCATCGCAGTCGGGCCCATCGTGCTCGTACTCATCTCGGTGTTGGGCACCATGGCCCTGCTGAATATCCCGTATTCCCTCATCACGTCAATCATCACGGCACTCTCTATCGGTATAGGCGTGGACTACACCATCCACATAATCCATCGCTATCGTGAAGAGTTCACCCGGTCACGCAATCCCGAACGGGCAGCGGTCAGGACCCTCGCGACCACGGGTTCGGCGCTGTTGGGCTCCGCGATGACGACGGCGTTGGGGTTCGGAGTCCTGATAGCCTCGCCACTGCTTGCTTCCCAGCAGTTCGGCATCACAGCGACCATCACCATCGTCTACTCATTAATCGTGTCTGTGCTGCTGGTGCTTCCTGCGATGGTAGTCTGGGGCGCATACCAGAATATGCGTCTGCGCTCGATGGTAGAGCGCCAGTGGGAAGAACTCGACGCGGCAATAGAGGGCATACACCAGCGCCACGACGAGAGCTAGGTCACGTCAGAAAGAGGGTTCTTGCAACTCCGCAAACTATCCAAGGGACTGAAGGCCGCGTACGGTGGGTCGGACGCCCAACGTCGCCTGAGAGCACTCGATGGCTGGATGGACAGGATGCCCGCAGAGGATGACAGCGCGACGGGCTACAACCACGCCGAAACTGTGAGGGAATACTACGACCTTTGCAACGAATTCATGGTGTTCGGTTGGGGCGAGTCCCTCCATTTCGCGCCGCTATCACCCCAAGAGAGTTTGGAGGACTCGAAGGTCCGGCATCAGCGACTGATGATTGACAAGCTGGAGTTGCGCCAAGGCATGATGGTCATTGATGTCGGTTGCGGGATTGGCGGGCCGATGCGCCGCGTCGTCCGGGAGGCCGATGTCAGGGTCGTCGGCGTCAACACCAGCCACGTCCAGTTGGAGAAGGCCAAATCGTTGAACGCCGAGGCGGGGCTCGACCACGTGATTGACTATCTTATGTGCAGTTTCATGGATATGAGCACCGTCGCCGACAACACGTTCGACCGGGGCTACGCAATTGAATCGACGTGCCATGCCCCGGACAAGGCAGGCGCTTTCGCTGAGATATACCGCGTGCTGAAGCCCGGTGCTCTTTTCTGGGGTCAGGAAATGTGCATGACCGACAGGTTCGACCCCGACGACAGTCGGCACCAAGCCGTCAAGCGCGACCTGATGCACGGCATCGCGCTCAAGGATATCGCGACTATGGGCGGAGTGAATCAAGCTCTCGAAGCTGCGGGATTTGAGGTCATCGAGGGGAAGAACCGGGGCGTTGCGGAGAACGGTCTGACCACGCCATGGTATCAGCCCATGGAAACCCGGCACGGAACGCTGGGCACCGCCCTGTATAGAATTCCTCTGGGCCGCAAGCTTTTTATGGGGGCATCCAGGCTGGCCGAGGTGTTGCGGGTGTTTCCGAAGGGTTCCGCGGATGTGGTCGAGCTAATGGACCGTACTGCCAATGCCCTTGTGGCAGGAGGCAGGGCCGGCCTCTTCACACCGTTGTACTGCTTCCTAGCTCGCAAACCCCTTTAGTCCCCCCTTGCAGTCTGCCGGGCGATTGGCATCTCCTTGGCGCCTTAGACCTTCAACTCGCGTCTACGCTCGGCGATGCGGAACTTCAGCTTCTTGCTCGGTTTCATCGAAGGTATGGGGTTGAACCGAAGCTTGAAGTTCTCAGGGTCCACCTTGATGGTGAAGTGGTGCGCAACCATGAGAACATTGGTAGCCAACTGCAAGTTCATCCACTGAGAGCCCAGACAAGTGTGGGTACCCAGACCGTAGGGAGCGTAGCCGGGGCTCAGGTGCTCGTTTCGGGAAGGCAGATAGCGGTCGATATCGAATTTGAACGGGTCAGGGAAAATGTCCTCCATGTAATGTGTGGCCGTCTGGGCGATGACCACCTTGGACCCAACCGGCAACTCATAGTCCTCGACCACACACGAATTCATCACATGGCGCATCGACATAGGGACAATGGGATACATGCGCAGGCACTCCATGAGAAAGCGGTGCGTGACGTCGATCGCCTCCGGAGTGAAGGCATCGCTGCTCGGGTCACCATTGTCGAACAGGGCATCGGCCTCCTTCTGAATTCTGGCATAGAGTTCCGGTTGTGAAGCCATGGCGTATAACGCGAAGCTAAAGGCATCGCCCAAGTACGCACTGGCTACGAGCGCTGCGGTGAAGGCGAATCGCAGGTTGGATTCCGGCACGAACTGCGGGTCGCTGGCATGCAGGCTGAGATAGTCGTCCACCAGGTTCCGGTGTCTTCCGGCCCGCTGGGCGGGGGTATGCACGCTCTGCACCCGCTCAAGCAGGGTTTCGATGATTTTCGCTTTGCTTTTCATGCCGGGGGTTTTCAGCATGAACTTGGGCATTAACTTCATGACGTGAACGCTGAGAGCCCGCTCCTTGAACTTCAACAGGTCATCGATGATGTCCTGTGTATCAACGCCGACCATGAATGGCGAGATTTGGGAATTTATCATCCGCCTGCTCATGCCCGTCGCAGGGTATGATTCGCCAACCTTCCACTCCGCCATATGTCTCCGCGCACGGTCGTAGAGATCGTCCATCTGGTCCGCTAGTCTTTTTCGGGAATACGCTGGCGACAGTGACTTGCGGAGCCGGAAATGGTCCGCGCCGTCCAAGGCGGGCAACACGCCAGCTGCTCCATAGACTTTCTCGAAATCCGCAAAATAGTCCCTAGCTCTCAGGTACATGCGTCCACGCCGATGCACCCAACGATTTGTATTGGAACCGGCTAGGAAGACCATGGGTTTGCCAAATGGAGGTTTGATCTGGAATACGGGGCCATACTGCTGCGCAAGCTCCGCGAAGAGCGCGGGCAGGTTGCCGCTGCGAATATGCCGGTTGAAAGCCATCTTGCTCAAGGAGACGGTCGGAATGCCCTTGGTGAGGGCGGACCGCTGAAGCAACGGACCAGCGAGGTTGTGGGAGACCGCAGCGGCCATTGAGCGTCCGATCAAGTCCATCTTGCAGATGAACTCGATGCGCTCCTCTGTCTCGTCATCAAGCTGGAACATGAAGCGAAAGACGTCGCATGTGTTGATGAGACAGATAATTATGACGTCTCTGGGGGCGGGAATTTCGTTGTCAAAGATTGCCTTGCTGATGCGCGTCTTGACGAACTCTACACCGGAACCTTCTGAGGAACCGTTGAGCGTTCCGGCCTGTGTCGTGCCACGAGCAAGCGTCCAGAAATCGCCGTCGTGATACTGCAGAACATTGAGGGCCACCAAATGGTCCAGGGTGGAATCGATGATCGATTCCGCTTGGGCAGCGAGCCGTTCAATCCAGTACTGGGTATTCCGTTTGACCGGTTCGGCCTCAATCTCCTTCAGCACGGGATCCAACGCGGGGTTACCGGTCGGCATCCTGTCCACAAGGAACAGCGACTCCTCATCAGTGTCGATGCGAGATATGAGCGAAAGCTCCGCAAGCGCCGCCCCAACGAAAGCACAGTTCAGGTCCCAGCCGGGCACTTGGTGAAAGTAGCCGGTCTCCTCGTTGAGGAGCATGAGGATGAGTTCTTCAGGCAAACTCAGCCGTTTGGTGGTGGTAGCCTGTGAGGTAGTAGTCATCGGTTTTTGTCTCCGCCCATCATTCTCCGTACCCTGACCCCACTGTACGTGACTAAAAGGCAAGTATAACTCGCCTACACTCAAGTGGAAAAGAGCAAGAGAACACGCCGGATGCACATTTCGCGGTGACAGACCGGCTGGAGTGCAAGGAATTTGGTGGCGCATGCGGGGTTCGAACCCGCGATCTCCGCCTTGAGAGGGCGGCGTCCTAGTCCACTAGACGAATGCGCCACTTGACTGGCTGGGGATCCTGGATTCGAACCAGGGCTACCTGATCCAGAGTCAGGCGTCCTACCGCTAGACTAATCCCCAGTTCGCACAATCTATTTTAGCATCCGGTGTTCAGCAGAGACAACGCCTTTCCGGCGTCAAATCCTGCTTACATGCGCTCCGGGGCCGACATGCCCATCAGGTCGAGGCAGCGGGCCACCGTAACCTGCGCTGCCTCCGTCAGCTTGAGCCGGGCCAGCATCAACTCGTGGTCTGCAGGCTCGGATGAGAGGACGCGGCAGTTTTCATAGAAGGAATGGAAAGCAGTGGCCAGCTCTAGTGTGTAGTGGGGCAAGTGGTGCGGCTCCAGGTTCCGCGCCATGCTCTCCACCAACTCCGGCAACACTAGGAGTTTGCGTATCAAGGCCAATTCCGCGGGGTGCTGCAGCAGGGACACATCTCCGCCCGACCAGTCGATGTCCCGCTCACGGGCATTGCTCAGGATGCTGGCAATACGGGAGTAGCCGTACTGAAGGTAGTAGACCGGATTGTCCATCCCCTCCTTCTTGGCCAGCTCTAGGTCGAAGTCCATCTGAGTGTTGGGAGTGCGGGCAAGAAAGTTGTAGCGGCAGGCATCGGCACCCACTTCATCCACCAACTCCCGCAGGGTGATGAAGTCTCCGGTGCGCTTGGATGCCCGCACCGTCTCGTCGCCCCGCTTGAGGGTCACCATCTGGGAAATCATGATGGTCAGACGGTGGGGGTCGATGTCCATCGCCTCCATGGCTGCCTTCATGCGGGGCACATGCCCTTGGTGGTCAGCACCCCAGATATCAATGACCTGCTGGAACCCACGCCGGGCGAACTTGTTGTAGTGGTAGGCCACATCGGAGGCAAAGTAGGTAGGCGAGCCGTTGGAGCGCACCAGCACGTTGTCCTTATCCTGCCCCAGTGCACTGGAGGCGAACCAAGTAGCCCCGTCTTCTTCTGACACATAACCGCGGGAACGCAGCAGGTCCATAGCGCTCTGATACTCATCACCCCAGTACAAGCTGCCCTCGCTGAACCAGTTGTCGAACTCAACCCCGATGTGCTGCAAATCGTCACGGATCAGGTCCACCATCTTCTGCCGTCCCTTGGGCGCAATATCGTCCAAGGCCTCCTCTGTGGAGAGGTCGAGATACCGGCGGCCCTCTTGCTCCGCCATCTCCCGGGCCACATCGGTGACGTACTCCCCTTGGTAGCCGCCTTGGGGCAGTTCGGCCTCCTCTCCCATAACCTGCCGGTAGCGGGCCAGCAGCGAGGCGTAGAAGTTCTCCATCTGGCTGCCTGCATCGTTCACGTAATACTCGCGGGTCACCTCGTAGCCAGCGGCCTCCAGCACCTTGGCCAAGGCGGATCCCAGCACTGCACCCCGCGTATGACCCACATGCACCGGGCCCGTAGGATTCACACTGACGAACTCCACCATCACGGGCTGCCTCTGGCCAATCGCAATCGACCCATAATCAGCTCCCGCGCTGCGGACGGCCTCGACCTGCTGCGCCAGCCAAGCATCGGTCAAACGGAAGTTCACAAATCCAGGAGGGGCTGCCCAGACCTCCCCCAGTTCATCGCCAGGCTCCACCTGCTCCGCCAAGGCTTGCGCGATCTCCAAGGGGTTGCGCCTCGCCGGACGGGCTAGCCTCAGGGCAATGCTGGTAGAAAAATCGCCATTGTCAGGGTTGGAGGGACGCTCGATAGCGATGCCATCCAGGGGGTCCACGTTCAATGCGCCTTGGGTGCGGAGCTTCTCGAAAGCCTCGACCACCCGGGAAAGTATGACTTCTCGTATTAGCTGGTTGGCCATCAGTGTTAGTTTCCTCGCTGGAGTTTACGTAGGCACGACAGGGCGCTGCAGTCCATCAAACATTCTACAGGACACTGAAGGCCCACGACGTACGTAGACCGGCCGCTTACCCTGCGTCGGCAATTGCTTCCTGCAGGAACCGTTGCACCTGACCTGCCAGCACACGGTTCTCCGCTGCTTCAAGGCTGGGGTCCTGCTCAAGGACGGTCGTCGCGTACTCGCGGGCCGTGGAGAGCAGGTCGCTGTCGGAGAGTCGGGCCATATGAAGAGTTGGTAGCCCGCTCTGGCGTGTGCCGAAGAAGTCGCCCGGCCCCCGCAACTCCAAGTCCACCTCAGCCAGCTTGAAGCCGTCCTGTATGCCCGAGACTGCCTCCAAACGCCGTTTTGCCTCCTCGCCGGGGTCATCTGCCAGCAGCAGGCAATAGCTCTGATGCTGGCCACGACCCACACGGCCCCGGAACTGATGCAACTGGGCTAGCCCGAACCTGTCGGCCCCTTCCACCAGCATCACAGAGGCGTTGGGCACATCGATACCGACCTCCACCACAGGCGTGGATACCAGGATGTCCATCTCGCCATCGCGGAAGCTGCGCATCACCTCTTCCTTCGCTGTGGGACGCATCCTGCCATGCAGCAGCCCAAGGCGCAGGTCGGGGAACACCTGCTGCGACAACCGTTCGTACTCCACCGAGGCGGCCCGGGTCTCCACTGACTCGGATTCATCAATGAGCGGACAGACCACGAAGGCTTGCCTCCCGTTCTGCACCTCTTGGCGCACGAACCGGTAGGAGTCATTTCGTTTGTAGGCGGGCACCCATCCGGTGCGCACCGGCTCTCGCCCTGGGGGAAGTTCGTCGATGGTGGAGATATTCAGGTCCCCGTAGAGCGTCATGGCTAGGGTGCGTGGTATGGGTGTGGCCGACATTACCAACAGGTGGGGATTGTATTCGCCTGATTCTTTTAGCGCAGCCCGTTGCAACACACCGAAACGGTGCTGCTCGTCCACTACCGCCAAAGCTAGGTTGGGTATCTTCACCTTCTCCTGTATCAAGGCATGGGTGCCGATGACTATGTCCAGCGAGCCATCGGCCAGACGCCGGCGCACCTCTCGTTTCACCTTCGCTGGTGAGCTGCCCACCAGCAGACCTACGGATACCGGCGCAGCTAGCGGTTCCAGTTGCACCGAGAAGAAGCTGTCCTCCGGCTCGTCCACAAGGAGGCCACCCAAGAGGGCGGACACAGTGTTGAAGTGCTGCTCCGCCAACACCTCGGTGGGAGCCATGATTGCCCCTTGATAGCCTGCTGCCACAGCAGAGAGCAGGGCGACCAGGGCCACCACCGTCTTTCCGCTGCCCACGTCTCCCTGCAGCAACCGGTCCATGGGCGGTCCGGACGTCTCCATAGCCTCACCGATTTCCGCCATGCACCGTTTCTGGGCTCCCGTGAGCGGGAAGGGCAGTCCTTCTATGAAATTGCCGACTGCTGGAGCATTTGCGGGGACTTGAGTGCCAGGCGCCGATGCAGTGGCAGCGCCACGGCGCAGCATGACCGCCAGTTGCAACACCAGCAGTTCATCAAAAGCCAAGCGCCGCCGCGCCTCCTCCAACACCTGCCTGTCCGAAGGATAGTGGGTCTCTGAAACGGCCTTGGCCAGCGCCATTAGCTCATTGAGCTCCAGGAACGCTGCGGCCACTCCGTCTTCTATGATCGTCTGCCAGCGCTCCAAGGCCTGCCATGTGAGGCGGCGCACGGAACGCTGCACCAAGCCTTCGGTCAGGGGGTAAACAGGCACCAAGCGTCCCGCATTCAGAAGCTGGTCCTGCTGGTCGGTGAACTCGTACTCGGGCGACTGAAACTCCAATCGTCCCCGGTACATGTCTACCCGTCCGCTGAGGACCACTCGCCGGTTGGTGAGCAGGTTCTTTACCATGTATGGATTGCCAAAGAAAGTGACCTGCACGTTGCCCGTGTCGTCGCTGATCACCGCCTCGGTGCACTTGAGGTTCCGCATCCCCCGCACCGTCTCGTGCGCTTCAAACACGTGGCCTTGTATGGTGTGCGTCTCGCCGGGCCGCAGATCACTGATTTTGGAGATGGACGCGTAGTCCTCATGGCGCCGGGGGAAGAAGTAGAGCAGATCACGAACGGTCTCGACATCCAAGCGTTTGAGCCTAGCCGCGGTGCGTGAGTTGACCCCCCTCAGCAGCGTGACGGGTGAGTCGAGGCCTGCATTCAGCTTGGAAGAAGCGTCTTCCTTGGACTTGGCCCGGTTCTTGGGCTTGGCTTGGGTGGGCGCATCTTCAAGATCGGGCGTGTCTGCCGGTCCCAGGGGCTCTTCAGGCACTGGTTCTGTCTGAACAAGTGAGGCTGGCACCCTGTCAACTAGCTCGAACAGCCGGGCAACGAGCCTCTCACGGCGGACCAGGTCGGCTTGGCGGTACTGAGGTTCCGCCAAGCGTGGCGCCAAAGATGGGTCTCCAAGCAGCAATGCCAAGTCTGGTGCCCAGCGCTTGAGGTACCCGTCCAAGCCGCCGATTACAGAACCGTCGGCGTAGCCCTTGCTTCGCTCCAGCTCCAGTACCTTGCGGAAGGACCGCAGGTCAAGGGTGGGTTGGCGTTCTTCGGAAACGGTCATCTCCCCACCAGTTTATCACTGGTGGGGATGCTCGCCGATGTCCCCGGACGCAGCTAGCCTGCCCTTATGACAGCGGCGCCCAGAGCCCCCGGCCCTAGGTGGGCCCCCAGCACTGGGCTGAAGCGGGCTTGCACGACCTCGGTATCGGTGCCCGAGACGATTCGTTCCTTCAACGCCTCTGCATCCGCCGGGTCAGTGGTGTACATGACCGCTGAGTGGTCTAGCGGTCCCAGACCCCGTATCCGGGAAGCCATCTCGTCCAAGCCCTTGCGTCGCGTGCGGGGCCGCGCTACCGGCGCAGCCACGCCCTCGCTGATCGTCACAATGGGCTTGAACTTCAGGGCCGATACCAGGAAACTCTGCGCTCTGCCAGCCCGTCCTCCCCGGCGCAGGTATTCGGCGGTATCCAGCATGGCATAGGTGTGGGTGCGTGATCGGAGGTGCAGCACTCGCGCCACCACGTCCTCTCTCGAGGCTCCGTCCGCAGCCATCTTGGCTGCCTCCAAGGCCATGAAGCCCAGACCCATCGAGGTCTGCTCCGAGTCGATAATGTCGATGGGGCCATTCTCGTCCAAGGCGTTTTTCGCTTGAGTAGCCGAGTTCACCGTGGCGCTCAGCTTGCCAGAGAGGAGCACCGCCACCACCTCTCGATCCCCTTCTCGCAGGGACGCAAACAGCTGCTGAAATTCGGACACCGCTGGCTGCGAGGTGGTGGGGAAGTACGTCTCACCGATCAGCATCTCGTAGAACTGCTCCCGGTTGATGTCCACTCCATCGCGGTAGGTTCGGTCTCCAAAGCTGACGCTGCACGGCACGACACGGATGTCAGCCTGTTGCACCAACTCTGGAGGCAGGTCACAGGAGCTGTCGGTAACGATGGTAACAGACATAGAAGATCGTCACTCCAACGAAGCTACGTACTGGTAAAAGGGCTGCCCGCCATGGTGGACCTCCACCTCTACATCCTCTCGGTCAGCCGTCAGGAGGCTGGCCGCCTCCATTGCGTCGGTTTCACGCAGGTCAGCACCCCAGTAGAGGGTAACATGACACCCGGAGATGTCGTCCCCCTTCTGGAGGGCTTCCAGAAGCACCGCGTTGGGCGCGTCGCCCACTGCCACCAGTTCATCATCCCTGAGAGCGATGTACTGGCCTGCTTGGACGGGCATGCCGGAAACCGTGGTGGACCGCACCGCTTGGGTCACCTCCACGGTGATCACAGACGCCAAGGCCTCGCTCATCGCCTCCAGGTTGCTCTCCAGCAACGCCCCTTCGTTAAAGGCCAGCAGGGCTGCTATGCCCTGCACCATAGTCTCGGATGGTACCACGTGCAGACCCGTCCCGCGGGCTTGGGCGGCTTGGTTGGCCGTTGCCACCACATTCCCATTATTGGGCAACAGTACCACGTTGTCTCCCAGCCATTGCACAGCATTCAGCAGTTGCTGCGTGCTGGGGTTCATACTTTGACCGCCCGGCACCACAGCACGGCACCCCAACTCCCTAAAGAGGTTGGCAAAGCCCTCCCCCTGCGCCACAACCACAATCGCCGGCTCCGAGGCTTCCAACTCTCCCCGGTGATGGGCCACAAAACCTTCACGCTGCAAGTCCATGTCGTCCACCCGAACACCGCTAACGGTGCCGATAGCACCGGCATGGGCCAGCACCACCTCCGGGTCTGGGGCATGCAGGTGTACGCGGGCTAGGGACTCATCGCCTATGACCCCAACTGAGTTCCCGATGTCAGCGCACCATTCCCGCAACTCCTGGAGAGGCAGGCTCTCGCCCTCCAGCATAAACTGGATGCAATAGCCATACTCCTCCTGCTCGGCCGCGTCCAGATAGTCCGCGTGCACGGTGATGGCCCCGTCCAGCGTACCATCGGCTGGCCGGCAAATCTCGAACTCCATGGAGTCGACGTCTTCACCTGCGAGGGACGCGGTCATTGCCTCCATCAGCAGAACGATGCCCTGCCCTCCGGCATCCACAACGCCCGCCTCACGCAGCACCGGCAACAGGGCAGGTGTGTTGGCCAAGGAAATCCGGGCACCGGCGGAAGCGGCCTGCATCACGGTCGTTGGCCCCGGGCCGTCGTGATTCAAGGCTTGCCTGCCCGCTTGGGCCAACTCCCGCGCCACCGTAAGCATGGTGCCTTCCACCGGCTTGCTCATGGAGGCATAGGCGGCCACGGAGGCCTCCTGCAGGGAGTCGACTACGTCCGATGCAGTCAGTCGATCTTTGGCACGACTACCGTCTGCAAGACCCTTGAGAAACTGGGAAAGGATAACCCCGCTGTTGCCCCTCGCCCCCAAAAACGCTCCTCGCGCGATGTTGCCCAGCACGTTCCCGGCAGTGGCGTCGGACTGACGATCGCCCTCCTCCGCCGCTTGTCGCATGGTCAGGAGCATGTTGGTCCCCGTATCCCCGTCGGGCACGGGAAACACGTTGAGCGCATTCATGTCGTCCCGATAGCGCTCAAAGCAACGAATGGAGGCCTCAAACGCTCGCCTGAGCTCTGGGCCACCGATAGTTTCCGGGTATCCTGACAAATCGTTTACCTTGTCGCCACACGGCAGGTATGTTACGCTTTGAAGCCGATTCTAGCGAAGGCCGACAGAGCGGTCAAACAGGGACCTACGTAATGAAGTGCAATACCTGCGGCAAGATCGGGATGTGGGGCAACAACGTCAGCCATTCCAAGCGACACACCCGCACCCGTTTCATGCCCAACATCCACAAGGTAACCCAGAAAGTCGACGGCGCCACCAAGAAGGTCGCCCTCTGCACCCGCTGCATACGCACGGCGCACAAGCTACCCCGTAGCTAGGGCCGCCCGCTACGCCTCCAAGCTTGCCCGTAGGCGGTCCATAGCCTCGGCCACAGTCTCTTTGTCGTTGAATACGGCTGAGCCTGCCACTAACACCGTCGCGCCTGCGTCCACCATATCCCGGGCGGTCGCCTCGTTCACACCGCCATCCACCTGAAGCTCCGCGGAGTATCCACCCTCGTCCAGGATGCGGCGCATGCGGGCCACCTTTGCCACCGTCTCCGGTATCAGCTTCTGCCCTCCGAAGCCGGGGTTCACGGACATCACCAGCACCACGTCAAGAAGGGGCAACACCTCCTCAATGACCGAGAGAGACGTCCCCGGGTTGATTGCCACGCCAGCCCTGCACCCCACCTCGTGGATTTGCTGCAGAACACGGTGCAGGTGGGTGCATGCCTCCGCCTGCACAATGAGATGATCGGCTCCGGCCTTAGCAAAATCCCCCACCAACCGCTCCGGCTCCACCACCATCATGTGCACATCCAGTGGTAGCTTGGTGGCGGGACGTATGCCCTCCACCACCACCGGACCAATGGTCAGGTTGGGAACAAACCGCCCGTCCATCACGTCCACATGAATGTAGTCGGCCCCAGCTTGGTCAGCCTCCACCACCTGCTCCCCCAAGCGACCGAAGTCAGCCGAGAGTATGGAGGGGGCGAGCTTGATCCGCTGCGGGCCGGAGCCGGGCATGCTCGTGGAGATGGTCATTCTTCCTCTCCCAAACATCGTTTGGCTTCTTCCAAGGCCAGTCGCACCTGATTCGGGGCGGTGCCTCCTGTCACGTTTCGCGCCTCCGCGGAGCCTCGTGGCGTGATGCGGTACACGTCTTCCTCGAACAACTCCGAGAAGCCCCGGTAGTCCTGCATGGGTAGTTGCTGCAACGTCAGGCCTCTGGAGTGGGCGTGGGCGCAAAGTTCGCGCACCACACCGTGCGCCTGCCGGAAGGGCATCCCCTTGCCCACCAGATAATCTGCCAGGTCGGTGGCCAGCATGAAGCTGTCAGAAGCAGCCTGCTCCATGCGCTCGGCCTTCACTTCCATGGTGGAGACTACCGATGCCATCACTTCAAGCGTCGCCAGAAGGGTATCGGAGGCATCGAAAAAGCCCTCTTTGTCTTCCTGCATATCCCGGTTGTAGGTCAACGGCAGCCCTTTCATCACCGTCAGCAGGGCCATCAAGCTCCCATACACCCGCCCCGTCTTCCCCCGGGCAATCTCAGCGAAGTCGGGGTTGCGTTTCTGGGGCATTATGCTGCTGCCAGTGGAGAACTTCGGGGCCATGGCCACAAAGCCGAACTCGCTGGACGACCAAAGCACCAGCTCTTCGCTGAGCCGCGACATGTGCATCATGCACGTTGCGGCCGCCGCGTGAAAGTCCAGCAGATAATCGCGGTCCGAGACGGCATCCATGCTGTTGGCGGTCACACCGTCGAACCCCAACTCGGCTGCCACCCAGTCCCGGTCCAAGGGATAAGGCACCCCCGCCAGTGCACCACTGCCCAATGGCAGCACGTTGGCCCGACGATGGCACTCCTCCATGCGAGTACGGTCCCGCTGCAACATCTCGAAGTAGGCCAGCAGGTGGTGCGCCAGCAGCACGGTCTGGGCCCGCTGCATGTGGGTATATCCCGGCATCACCACCTCACGGTGGGCGTCCCCTTGGGAAACCAATGCCCGCTGCAGCTTGGCAATGCCATTGCAGGCATCCTTCAGCACATCCCGCGCATACATCCGCATATCGACCGCGACCTGGTCATTGCGCGAGCGCCCAGTGTGCAGCTTGCCTGCCGGAGGCCCGATGAGTTCATGCAGGCGCGACTCCACATTCATGTGGATGTCTTCAAGCTCCTCCTGCCACGGGAAATGCCCGCCCTCAATCTCGTCGCGGATAGAGCTGAGACCTTCCACGATGAGTCGCGCATCCTCCTCGCCAATGATGCCTTGGCGTGCCAGCATGCGGGCGTGGACCATGGAGCCAGCAATGTCATGCCGGTAGAGACGGCGGTCGTAGTGGATGGAAACGGTATAGCTGTTGGTCATAGCGGAACAGGCTGCCCGGCTCTCGGCCATTCCAGCCTATTCTACTGCACCGGCTCTGCCATGCACCGATGCTTGGGTGCGCACCGGCAGCCCGTAAATGGCGATAAACCCCTCGGCCGCCCTCTGGTCGAAGGTGTCACCCTGCCCGTAGGTCGCCAGGTCCTCTCGGTAGAGAGCATGCGGAGACCGACGGCCTGCTATGGTGCAGCTGCCTTTGTGCATCTTGATCCGCACCGTGCCCGTCACGTGCTTCTGGGTGCTGGCAACATAGGTATCCAGGTCCTGGCGATGGGCCGTATACCACAGTCCGTTGTACACCACATCGGCATACTCTTGGGCCATCCGTGCCTTAAAGCGCACTTGGTCCTTGGAGAGGGTCAGCGTCTCCAACCCTCTGTGGGCCGTGTGAAGCGCCAATGCGGCCGGGGCCTCGTAGACCTCCCGCGACTTGATCCCCACCAGCCGGTTTTCCACATGATCAATGCGCCCGATGCCGTGTTCACCAGCCATTCCATTCAGTTGGTGGATCAAGTCCACGCCACCCATCTCCTCACCATCAATGGCGACAGGCACTCCCTGGACAAATTCGAGCTCGACGTAAGTCGGCCCATCAGGCGTATCCTGCAGGGGCTTGGTCCACATGTACACATCTTCAAGGGGCTCGTTCCACGGGTCCTCCAAGGGTCCCGCTTCTATGCTGCGTCCCCACAGGTTCTCGTCAGTGGAATAGCGGGAGTTGGAGGGCTCCACCGGTATGTTGTGTTGCCGTGCGTACTCCAGTTCCTCATCGCGCGTCATGCCCCACTCACGTATTGGGGCCACAACCTTGAGTTCAGGCGCCAAGGCCGCCACTCCCACGTCCAGCCTGACTTGATCGTTGCCCTTCCCCGTACACCCATGGGCGATGGCGTAGGCCCCTTCGGACCTAGCCACTTCCACGAGATACCGCGCGATGAGGGGCCGGCCCAACGCTGTGGCTAGGGGGTACTGCTCCTCATATATGGCCCCAGCCTGAAGGGCCGGAAACAGGTACTCCTGCACCAAGTCCTGGCGTCCGTCGATGCCCACGGCGTTGACGGCTCCGATGGTCAGCGCCCGCTGTCGTATGGACTCCAAGTCCACCATCCCGAGGTCGATGGTCAGGGTGACTACCTCGGCATCGTAATGCTCCTGCAGCCAGCGGATGGCCACCGAGGTGTCCAAGCCACCGCTGTAGGCCAGCACGATTTTCTCTTGTGCCACTGCTACCGTTCCTTTGCTCTCTGCCTGTTGGGCCTTAACCCTTAAATCTTGCGCAGGGCCGATTCCAGCTTCTCCACCCCTTGGTCCACCTCTTCAGCCGTGATGTTCAGAGGCGGCATGAAGCGGATGGCATTGGGCTTCACCGGGTTCAGAAGCAGCCCCTCTTCATTGCACCGGGCCACAACCCGGGGAGATATGTTGTCGTCAAACTCCAAGGCCACCAGCAGGCCTTTGCCACGCACATCGCTGATGGAGGAGAACTCCCCTCGCAGTTGGTTCAGCGCGCCCATCAGGCGCTCGCCCATGGCCACCGCGTTGGCCGGAATATCATTGTCGATGATGAACTTGGTAGAGGCATGGGCCGCCGCCGTGGTAAGCGCGTTGCCCCCGAATGTGGAGCCGTGGTCGCCGGGCTCCAGTGACATGCAGTAGTCCTTCGACATGAATGCGCCGATGGGCACACCACCACCCAGACCCTTGGCTAGGGTCATCGCGTCAGGCTCGACGCCAAAGGACTCATACCCGAACAGGGTGCCCAAGCGTCCAAGGCCGGTCTGTATTTCATCGAAGACCAGAAGCAGGCCTTGGGAGTCACACCACTCCCGTACCCGTGGCAGGTAGTCATCGTCGGGGATGTTCACTCCGCCCTCACCCTGTACCGGCTCTAGGAACACAGCCGCTGTACGATCATTTGTGGCCTCTACGATGGCCTCGAAGTCGTTGAAGTCAACATGCACAAAGCCGGGCGTGAGGGGCTGCCACGCCTCTTGGTAGTGGGGTTGGCCTGTGGCCGCCACCATGCCCATGGTGCGCCCGTGGAAGGAATTAAAGGCGGTGATCACCTCGTAGGCCCCATCCCGGTTCTTCTTGCCATATTTTCGCGCCAGCTTCACCGCGCCCTCATTGGCCTCGGCCCCGCTGTTGCTGAAGAACACCTTGTCCATGGCGCTGTTCTCAACCAGCAGTTCGGCTAGGTGCAACTGGGGCAGGGTGTAAAACTGGTTGGAGGTCTGTAACAGAGTGGAAGCCTGCTCCACGATGGCTTGGGTAATGGCAGGATGGCAGTGACCCAGGTTGTTTACCGCCCAGCCAGCGCAGAAGTCTAGGTATTCCTTGCCATCTACGTCCCAGGCCCGGGTGCCCTCACCTCGGGCGATGACCACCGGCTGCCTTCGCACGGTGAACATGTAGTACTGCTTCTCAATGTCGATCCAGTTGCTGCTCGTCATTGCGTGCTCCCTTCGCCCTATTGGCCCTATTGGCCCTATTGGGTTGGTGCGGCAACATCCTCAAGATCCATTTCCAAGGCCTCGAGGTCTTCTTTTAGTCTACGTATGTCGTCAAGCAAGTCCTGCAACCGCTGCTGAGCCTGCGGAGTGAGTTCTCCAAAGTCGGCCGGCGGTTGTGTGCCCGAATCTGCTGGCGCGGGCCGGGCAGGGATGGTTCCTGGCTCCGTAGATATCTCCGTGGGCAGGGTCTCGCCCCCTACCCCTCTGCTTCCCAAGTTGACCAGTTGGTTGATGCCCTGCTGCAGGGTGTCCGCCATCACCACCGATGTGCCATCAGCCACGAACACCTGCTTCAGCGGTGGGAAATCCTCCGTGGCAGGCCGGATGAACAGCGGCTCTACGTAAAGAACGGTGCTCCTCTCTTCTTCCTCTGATGATAGAGGCACCACCAGCAGGTTGCCACGGATGCAGATTATGCTGGAGGACTCCGGCGGGCACAGAAGGGTCAGCCGCTCGCGAATATCGTCGTCGTTAGTTATACGCGCCTCCACCAATTCCGGTCCGGAGACGTTGCCAGCGAAGGTAAAGGTCTGCAACTGTCCGTAGTATGGCACGTCGTTCCGAGCCGCCATCCATGCCACCATCGTCTTCTTCTCGAAGGGCGTGAAGGGCATGATCAGCACGAATTCTTCCTGTTTCTCGCCCGGAAGCTTCGTGATCACGTAGTAGGGCTTCACCTGCTGCGGCTCATCGAAGAACAGCTCGTTGCCGAAGGCCCACTGGTCCTCCTTCTGATAGAACACCTGTGGGTCTTCCATGTGGTATTGCAGGTATCTTTCCGCCTGAATGGCAAAGAGGTCGATGGGGTAGCGAACGTGCGCCCTTAATGACTCAGGCAGCGCCATGAAAGGGTCGGGTGTAGACACCGGCTCGAATAGGTCCGGGAATGCCTTCATGTATATCTGCACCACCGGATCGGTTGGGTCCACCACGTAGAAGCTCATCTTTCCATCGGCGGCGTCTACCACCACCTTGACACTGTTCCTTATGTAGTTGAAGCCCTCTTCAGTGGGAAGCGAGTAGGGATAGCGGTCGGTGGTTGTATAGGCATCCTGTATCCACCATATCTTCCCGTCCGCCACCACCAGGTAGGGGTCCGAGTCCAGTTGGAGGAAGGGCGCTACTTGGCCCACTCGTTCCGGGATGTTGCGCCGGTACATGATACGGCTGTCCGGAGTCAGCTGGTTGCTGATAAGTACGTTGACGTCAAGGAACTCCCAAGAGTAGGCCAGTTGGCGAATGAAGGAGCCGACCGAGACTCCTCCGGTGCCTTGATACCTAGTGCGCACTGGCTCTCCGTCTGGCCCTGGGTAGTGGAACTCCTCTGTGTTGGTGTTGACGATTACAAAGTCTGAGGCGTTCTCCCCGTAGTAAATCTCAGGTTTGGTCAGCTCAATGGCCCCTGCAGGCGGGATGTCGCGCAACAGGAACTCCGGCGTTCCCTCTCGCGTGTAGCTGGTTACCGGGCTCATGGCCACGCCGTACCCGTGGGTATATTGCAGCTTGCGGTTGACCCACCTCTGCGCCTCCACCGGCAGGTCTTCCGGCGCCAGCTCCCGGCCCGACAGCATCACCTGGCGGTATTCACCGTCGATGTTGTACCTGTCCACGTCCATCTGCACGAAGTTGTAGTACAACTCGAAGAACTGCACCCGGTTGTAATTGGCCGTCAGGGGCAGAGGGTCCCACAGACGCACGTTGTTGATGGTCTGGCTGTTCTCCTCGACATCCGCTGCCGTCAACGTGGGCCGGTAGGGGAAGTCCTGTATCTGCACGTCTTCCAAGCCGTAGCCAGCCCGGGTGGCATCAAGATTCCGCTGGATGTAAGGCTCCTCCTTGTTGAACTCGTCCGGGTCCACACTGAACCGTTGCACCAGCAACGGAATCACCGCTCCAACCACAATGGCGAACAACACCCATAGGCCAAAAGAGGCGATCATGAACCGCAGTCCGCCATAGAAGATGCTGACAATGAAGCCGACGGCAGCCAGCAGGGCTACGCCGGTAATGATGTGCAGCGCCAGTATGCGGGCGGTGACGTCGGTATAACTGGCCCCGAAGGCGGCCCCACCGCCGGAGAACAGCGGCTCGTACGTGTCTAGGTGATGGGCAGCAGCGATGCTGACCATCAGCAGAGCGCCTAGGACTGCGAAGTGGACACGTACCGGTTCGGTGAGGTCAAATCGTCCACCTTGAGCCGCCGCTCTCAGGAAGTAGTAAGCCCCCATGGCGACGGCGATGGCAATCACCGCCCCCATGAACCATCCTTGAATGAAGTGCAGCACCGGCAGCACGGCAACATAGAACGAGATGTCATTGCCATAGTGCGCATCCGAGACCCCGAAGGGCACCCGGTTCATGAAGATCAGGAACATCTCCCATCGGTCCAGGGTCACTACCCCGAACACGATGCTCATCACCACTGCCACCAGCGCAACCACGCCGATCGTCCCCCACTTTATGGTGGTGAGCATCTCCGGTGGCAGTGGTAGCGACGTATTGGCGCGGGAGAAGCGATGGGCGACGTAGATGTTGGGCAGCAACAACGCCGCGAACACCAAGGCCCCAGCGAAGAAGAGCCAGATCTTGGTGCCCAACACTGTAGCGAATACCGACCTGAAGCCCAGACTGCCGAACCACAGCCAGTCGGTGTAGACACCGATAGCTTGGGTCAGCAGGATGAAGATAGCAATGAGGGCGACGACAATTCCGCCGCCAATCAACCAGCGTTTCATGTCCGGGGGAGCCGTCGGCAGCCCGCCGAATTGTCCCGGGGGCGGCCCTTCGCCATTAAACAGGTTACCGATCATACTGATACAGGGACCTTCCATGCGGCCCGGTTAGGCCTGCACTCGGGTCCCTTCCCCCCTTCCCTGAAGGCACTCCACAAGCGCCCCAGGCTTTCGTCCGTCAATGATATTCGTGGTGGGCACGCCTTCCAACGCCCGCAGGCATGCCTGCAGTTTGGGAATCATGCCACCCCCGGCCACACCGCTATCCAGCAGGGCCCTTGCCTGCCGCGGGTTCAAGCGTCCCATCACTCGTCCCCCGCTGTCCATCACGCCCGATACATCGGTAAGGAACACCAGCCGCTCTGCGTTGGCAGCCAAGGCCAACTCACCCGCTGCCGTATCTCCGTTGATGTTCAATATGCCGGCTTCCACGCCCTCGTCATCTTCCCGATATCCCAGGGGGGCCACCACCGGCATATAGCCTGCTTCCAGCGTGGAATCCAGCAGGGTGGGGTCGACTTCCGTGACCTCCCCGACCAGCCCCAACTCTGGGTCCGAAACCCTCGCCTTCAGCATGCCCCCGTCGGTGCCGCTCAAGCCTATCGCACGTGCACCCATGGAAGTGAGCGACGTGACCAACTGCTTGTTGACCAGCCCAGCGAGCACTGCGACTACGATTTCCAACCCCTCCTGATCGGTCACCCGGAGACCACGCACGAAACGCGGCACTGCCCCCTGCTTGTGCATCCACTCGGATACGATGTTGCCTCCACCGTGCACAACTACCACGTTGACCTTCTCACGCTGTAATGCAACCAAGTCCTGCAGAGTGGTGTCATGGCTACCCAACGTGCTCCCGCCTATCTTGATCACTATGGGACGGGACGCCACGGGGAACTCCGGTCTGTTGGCAGCGGCCAGAGAGCTGAACACATGGTGGGCCCGCGCTAGGTGGTGTAGGCGCTGTTGATGACGACATAGGCCTCGGTCAGGTCACATCCCCAAGCCGTGGCCGAAGCCGTCCCCAAGCCCATTCCAATCCTGAAGGTGACCTGGTCCCTCCTCATGAGGGAGACCACTGCCTCCTTGTGGAACGGTATGGGCACGCCTCCTTCCATTATGCAAACATCGTTGATATATAGGGCGACCTTCTCCTCGTCCACATCCGCCCCACTGCGACCTAGCGCCGCGAGTATCCTGCCCCAGTTGGGGTCCGCCCCATGCACCGCCGACTTCACCAAGCTGGAAGAAACGACCGTCTTGGCCGCCGCCCGGGCATCCTGTACGCTGCCCGCACCCTCGACCTGCACCTCAATGAGATGCGTCGCCCCTTCACCATCCGCAGCAAGCTGCTTGGTCAATTCCACGCACAACTCATTCAGCGCAGCTTGGAAAGTCTCAGCTTCCGGGCTGCCTTCCACTATGGCTGGGGCGTCCGAGGCTCCGTTGGCCAGTATGACGGCCATATCATTCGTGCTGGTATCCCCGTCTACGGAGAGCATATTCAGGGAATCATCCACCGCACCACTCAACATTTTCTGCAACAGCGGCTGGGCCACTGCAGCATCCGTGCCGAGGAAACACAGCATCGTGGCCATGTTGGGGTGAATCATCCCCACACCCTTGGCAATCCCGCCAATGGACACCGTACTCGAGCCCACGGAAAACTGCACCGCAGCATACTTATGATGCGTGTCCGTCGTCATGATGGACTTGGACAAGTCCAGCCCACCGTCATCCGCCAGCCCGATAGTCGGTATGGACGCCCGAATCAGCGCCATCGGAAGCTCCACCCCAATGACGCCCGTCGAACCCACCAGAACCGACCCTCGGTCAACACCCATGTGGTCGGCTGCCAAGTCGGCCATCTCCTTGGCGTCGGTCAGTCCTTGAGCGCCGACGCAGGCGTTGGCAATGCCCGCAGTCACCACAACGCCCCGGATGGCGGCGTCAGCCGGTATGTTCTGGTCGTACACCACCGAAGGCGACTTCACCTTGTTCGTGGTGAACGTCCCAGCCCAACTGCATGGCCGGTCTGAGTAGAGAAGCCCCAAGTCCAGCTTCTCATCGCCATGGGTCTTGATGCCCGCAGCAGTAGCCCCCGCGGAAAACCCCCGCGGCGTGGTTATGGATCCGCCCTGTACCTGTTCAATCGCACCCGGCATTTGCCCAGTCTCAATACAAAATTAACGGGCGCAAGTATATCACAGGGCAGCCCCCCACAAAAGCGACTTTAGGTGCTGATGTATGCCTACTCTATGTTTGACACCCCCAAGCGCCACCCCTACAATTTCCGCATTAACAACTTAACAAGCAGTCTTGGGTACCCACAGGGTTTAACAGGGAAGGCGGTGTGAGACCGCCGCGGTAGCGCCACTGTAATTGGGGAGCGGGTCGGCACAAGAACCACTGTCCCACTAGGGATGGGAAGGGGCCGGACGCAACGATCCATAAGCCAGGAGACCTGCCCAGGAATGCAGAGCCCCACTCTGCGCATAAACGGAGTCGGCTCTCGGCGTCCCTCGGCAACACCCCGCCTTGGCACTCCCAGACCCGGCTTCAACAGGGCCGGGTTTTTTGTTGTCCCCCTATGCCTACTCATTCTTGGGCAGGAACGGCCGAGGACAACAGGGAGGCATCTTTCAATGCGGTTCACCGGCCCAGTACGTTTCTACAGCCTGATTGCATCCCTGCTACTAGCCATGATGTTGGCGGCAGCATGTGGCGGCAGCGCCACGACCCTCACACCCACCCCACCAGTGGCCATCGCACCAGTCCCGCCCGAACCGACCCCCACACCCGTCCCCCTCTTCCCACTCACCATCACCGACAGCAACGGCAACGACATCACCTTCGACGCCCCTCCCGAACGCATCATCGCCTTCGACAGCGCCGCCGTCGAAATCCTCTACGCCTTGGGCGAGGAAGACCGCATTGCAGGCACCCACACCTTCGTCGACTACCCTCCCGAAACCGCCGATACCCCCAGGGTCGGCGACGCCTTCAACATGGACTTCGAGCAGGTTGTAGCCCAAGACCCCGACCTCGTCTACATCTTCTTCGATCGCTTTGTGCCCGAACTACAGGACTTGGGCCTGAAGGTGCTCTACATCAAGTCCCTCAGCGATGACCTGGAACAGACCATGGAGCACTTCCGCCTCTGGGGCCGCATCCTTGGCAACCCGGACAGCGCCGCTGCCGAAATTTCCACCATCCAAGCCCGAATCCAAGCCATCGAAGACAAGCTGGCCGATGTGGAGCAGGGCCCTCGCGTCTACCACCACGGCTTCGATTTCTGGACCCCCGGCGGCAACACCCTCATGGCCCGCATCTACGAACTCCTGAAAGCCGAGTTGGTCACCGCCGACCTTGAGGACTACGTCCAGATATCCCCCGAAGAACTCGTCCTCCGCGACCCCGAGATCATCATCTCCAACGAGTTCAACATCCAGCAGGTACACGACTCAGCAGCCCTAGCCGAAACCACTGCCGTCAAGAACGGGTCCGTCGTCCAGACCAGCCGCGGTTCCCTCGACGTAGCCGGTACGCGGCTCATGGATGCCATAGAAGAACTGGCCGAACTCATCTACCCCGACAGGTTCCCCTAAGGAGCAGCCTTGGGCTTTCTCACAGGAAGGCCGACCGCCAAGCCCGCCCTGAGCCGGGCCGAAGGGCCTGCCCTCAGCCGGGCCAATGAGAACGTATCTCCGCCCATAAGCCTTCCCATTGGCCTCTCATACCCCTGGCTCCGTCTCGCCATCGGACTCGCGGCTTTGGTGGTCATCGGCATTTTCGCCATCGCCATAGGCTCCGTCTACATCCCCCCGTGGACCGTCGCCCGCATCCTTCTCGCCTCCGTTCTCCCTGACAGCACCCCCCTTATAGACCTCTCCCAGACCTGGCCCGACGCTTGGGACACCATCGTCTGGCAACTGCGCTTCCCCCGCATCATCCTCGCCGGCATGGTCGGCGCAGCCCTCGCCGTATCCGGGGCCACCTATCAGGGCCTGTTCCGCAATCCCCTCGCCGACCCCTTCTTCCTCGGCGTAGCCGCCGGTGCCGCCTTGGGTGCTACGGTAGTCCTCCTCACCAGCGTCCCCGTCTATTTCGGTGGCTTCAGCCTGTTGCCCCTAGCCGCCTTCGCCGGTGCCATCACCACCGTATCCGTCACCTACGGCATCGTCCGGCGTTCCGGCGGTCTCCCCCTCACATCCCTGATCCTCGCCGGCGTCGCCATGTCCTCCCTCGTCACCGCTGTCACCAGCCTCCTCATTATTCGCAGCGACCCCGACGTGAAGCCCTTGCTCGGCTGGCTCATGGGCGGCCTGATTGGCAGCCAGTGGGACGACATCTACACCATCCTGCCTTATGTCGTCCCCGGGACGCTGATCATGATGGCCTACTCCCGCATCCTCAACACCTTCCAACTCACCGAGGAGGAAGCCCGGCAGCTTGGCGTGAACGTGGAACGCACCAAGCTGCTGCTCATCGCCCTCGCCTCCCTTACCGCCGCCGCTGCCGTCTCCGTCTCCGGCATCATCGGCTTCGTCGGCATCATCGCTCCCCATGCCGTCCGGCTGGTCTGGGGCAACGACCACCGCTTCCTTCTGCCCATGTGCCTCCTGGTAGGCGCCGGATTCCTCATCCTAGCCGACCTCACAGCCCGCACCGTCGCCAGCCCCAGCGAACTGCCCGTCGGCATCGTCACCGCCTTCTGCGGCGCTCCCTTCTTCCTCTATCTCCTGCGCCGCAGCCGGAGCTTCTCCTTTTGAACCTCGTTCGTCGTGAGCGCAACACAGTGGGCTCGAAGGAATCCCCCGTTCGTCCTGATCGCAACGCAGTGGAGTCGAAGGACCCCAGCGAGAGACCAGATGCCTCCACCCTCAAGCTGGAGGACATCTGGTTTTCCTACGGTTCGTCCGCGGTCCTCCAAGGCCTCGACCTCAAGGTCGCCCCCGGCGAAATGGTTGGCCTCGTCGGCCCCAACGGCACAGGCAAGAGCACCCTCCTCAACATCGCCAGCCGCACCCTCAAGCCCCAGCGCGGACGCGTCCTCCTCGGGGACGTGGACGTACAGGAGATGTCCCCGCGCCAGAAAGCCTACCGCGTATCCATGGTCCCCCAGTCCCCCGCCGTCCCCAACGGCTTCAGTTGCCTCGAAGTCGTGCTCATGGGGCGCAACCCCCACCTAGGACTCCTCCAGTGGGAGGGACCCCGCGACATTGAGATCGTCCGTCATGCCATGGAACTCACCGGCACCGCTGAGTTCGCCTCCCGCCCCATCTCCTCCCTCTCCGGCGGAGAGAGACAACGCGTATTCATCGCCCGCGCCCTCTCCCAGGAAGCCCCTTTGCTCCTCCTCGACGAGCCCACCGCCCACCTCGACATCGGCTACCAGCCCGCCGTCCTCGACCTCATACAGCAGGTGCGCACCGAAACCGGCGTCAGCGTCCTCGCAGCCATGCACGACATCTCCCTAGCCGCCCAGTACTGCCAGCGCATAGCCGTGCTCCACCAAGGCTCCGTCTATGCCGTTGGCACCCCCGAAGAGGTCGTCACCGCCGAAATAGTCTCCCAAGCCTTCGGTGCAGAAGTAGCCATCAGCCACCACCCCGTCCACGGCACCCCCGTAGTCCTCCCCATCGGCCACAGCGCCCGCAACATCACCCCACCGACGGCGCTGTGTTCACCCTCTCACCTAGTGAACTGAGTCATCAGCCCCAAGTTCGCCTCTAGCCTGTCACCTTCAACCACAACCAGCTTGTCCTCAACCAACGCACGGATATCCCGCTGAAGCGTCTTGCTCGAAAGCCCCCTGTACAGTCTCGATAGCCTGTGTCGTCCAGCCCTGATTTCTCTCAACGAAAGCGGGGCATCGGCTACCGCGACCAGCAACCCCAATTGCCTTTCTCCCGCCCGGGTCCCCAGTCTGCCGCCGGAATCAAGGGCCTCCCTAGCAAAATCTCGAAAGGCAATCACTGCCAGCGCGTCCAACACTTCCCCGTGAACAGTCTCCAGTTCCCCGTCAAGTCCTCTAAGGCCGAACATGACGAAGGGCGTCAAATCCGGGTCGCTCTCAAACAACACATAATCCAGCATGGAGATATACTCTTCCCTATGCCGGTAGTAGTAGTTGGCTAACGAGTAATATCCCCGCGCGTTCACCCCCGCCTGATACAACAGGTAGCTCTCTACAGCCCTTGCCGTTCTGCCATTCCCATCTCCAAAGGGATGGATGGCTATCACATAGAAATGCGCCACAACAGCCCTGATTACCGGATGCCAGTCAATCGCAGGTGCGGAATTAAGCCACATGACAAACTCGAACATCAGATCCCTTATCCTCTCAGCATTGCCGGGGGGTATGTAGTTGCCCGCCCGCACCAAATGAGTGCGATACTCCCCCGGTGCATTGTGTGGATACCCAATGTCATGCGTGATTGTCCTGTGGAAATCGCGCACCAACTCCTCGGTTAGTGGCCCCGTCGGCTCCGCCCTCAGCCGTTCCGCTACGTAGCGCATGACCTCGTTCGCGTTGCGCACCTCCTGCTCATCCCTAGCTCGGTTCCTTGGAAGCGCTCGCTGCCCTGCCGGAGTCCGCAGAATTTCCTCCACCTCCTCCTCCGATATCTCCGTCCCCTCAATGCCCGTGGTCCCTCGCACCGCCCTCACCATGTTCAGGTTGTCCAACCGGCTCTGCACATAAGGCGGAATGGGTATATTCTTGATAACTGACGCCATCGCGTCTACCTTGGCTAAAAGCCTTAGCATCTCCGGGCCTTGCGCGTTCACCCGCATCTCAAAATGGACTTCCCACCGGGGCATCTCACTCTCCCTCAACTGGACATTGTCCTAGACAATATCCATCCCTAATCCATAGCCATATTGTAGTCCAATCAAGTGGACATTATACCGGACACTGTCCACATTAATGTCCACTTCCCCAAACCCGCCATCCCCGCACCCAATCCGTCGTTCCTGCGAAGGCAGGAACCCACGTAACCCGGACCATCCCCTCAAGTCACCCCCGCGCAGGCGCCTAGCCTCTCCCCTTCACTTCCGAAACCTCAAATGACAACCAGTCCGACTTATCCCACCTGCGCTTTAGCCTCCCATGACACCAACCGCTTGACACCGAACGTACATGCGTTCTATCCTAACTCCATGCACTACTCCCAACACCCAGCCCAACCCACAACCAGGCAACCGGGGCCAACTAGCCCCGTGCCAACCCCGCTCTCGTACCCGCGCACGCGGGACCCGCATCCCATCCCCAACTCGCCTTCCACACCCCTTCAACGAGACAATTTTTTCGTAGCTGACTCAGATACAAACGTGAGACAAATGAGACAAATTTCAGCCCTCCAAATCCCGTCCCCAGCTACAGCCTCGTCTCCTTTGCCGCCATTTTTCGCCGCTCTCCAGATACGAATTTGCCCCGCGTGAGACAACGTTTTCCTAGCTGGCCCAGATACAACCATGAGACAATGAGACAACTTTCAGCTACGAAAAGTTCGCCACAGCTACGATTTTTGTCTCGTCAGCTACAAACGCTCCTCTCACCCCCTGTTTTCGCAGCTACGAAACCTCCCGGAATGAGACAGGCTTTTCGTAGCTGGCTCAGATACAACCATGAGACAAATGAGATCACCCCCCCAAACCGCGACCTGCGCTCGCCCCAAGACCCCCCAAACACCCCATCAAGGGAGCCGACGCCCCATGTCACACTGTGACACGCCTCGACCGTCCGCCCACGCCCTCCCAGTCCCCCCATGCTCTGCCTCAGCCCGCCCCTCCGCTGGACGGCCACAACCGTACCTGATACCCTGACGCCCTAACTTCCCGTACGAGGAGAGGCCCATGACCACCTACGCCGGCACACCCATGAAGCGGTTCGAAGACCCCCAACTCCTTCAGGGACAGGGAAGCTTTGTCGACGACAAGGTGCTGCCGAACATGGTCCACGCCACCGTCCTCCGCAGTCCCCACGCCTACGCCATCATCCGCTCCATCGACACCTCCAAGGCCAAGGCCCTCGACGGCGTGGTGAATGTGATCACCTCCGACGACATCCCCGGCCTCGAGACCATCCCGCCCCGCCAGACCGAGCGCCTCGACGACATGAAGTCCCCACGCCATCCCGTCCTTGCAATAGGCAAGGTCGCTTACGTGGGCCAAGCCGTCGCCGTGGTCATCGCTGAGAGCCGCTACATAGCCCGCGACGCCCTTGAACTGATCGAGGTCGACTACGAACCCCGCCGTCCCGTTATGGACCCCTACGAGGCCCTCTCCCCCGACTCCACACCCATCCACGAGGACCTCGGCACCAACGTCGCCGTCCGCATGGAAGTTGGCCGTGGCGATGTGGACGCAGCCCTCGCCCAGTCCCACAGGGTCATCCGCGAGCGCTTTCACGTCCCCCGCTTGGCCCCCAACCCCATGGAAGGCCGTGGCCTCATTGCCGACTACCAGCCAGCCAACAAGAACCTCGACCTCTGGACATCCACCCAAGTCCCACACAAGGCCAAGAGCTTCCTCGCTCCACTCCTGAAACGGGACGACATTCACGTTCGCGTCTTGGCCCCCGACGTAGGCGGAGGCTTCGGCCAAAAGGTCGAACTATGGCCCGAAGAAATCGTCCTCTCCTACTTGGCCATTCAGCTCGAGCGTCCCATCAAGTGGATCGAAGACCGCTGGGAGAACGTCCTCGCCTACCAAGCCCGGGGCTATCACGGCGACGTTGAAGCTGGAGTAACCGCCGACGGCGCCATCCTCGGTATGCGCTTCCGCATGATTGCCGACCTTGGTGGCTACTACCTCACCTCCACCGCCGGCCCCGCTTACAACACCATCCGGCGCGTCAACGGCCCCTACGCCATCCCCAACATGGACGTCTCCGTGGACTGCGTCATCACCAACCGCCCGCCAACCGGCCCCTATCGGGGCGCCGGAGCCCCCGAGGGCGCCTTCATGATGGAACGCACCCTCGACCTCATCGCCAAAGAACTCGGCATGGACCCAGCGGAAGTCCGCCGCCGAAACTTCGTTGCCGACGACGCTTTCCCCTACACCACCGGCACCGGCCTCACCTACGACTCCGGTCAGTTCGGCCTCTCACTGGACAGGGCCCTGGAGATGGGTGAGTACTCCCGCTACCGTGAGGCCCAGCGGAACCGCAAGCCCGGCGAGCCCCTCATAGGCATCGGAGTCTCCACCGTGGTCAAAGCTGCAGGAGGCATCGGCGACATGCGCGACAGCTCTGCCGTGGTCCAGGTCGACTCGGCAGGCAACGTCGTGGTGCACACCGAGGTCTCTCCCCACGGTCAAGGCACCGAGACCACCTTCGCCCAGATCGTGGCCGACGAGCTCGGCCTCTCGCCCGAACAGATACGCATCGCCCACGGCAACAGCGACATTCCCGAAAAGGGTCTGGGCACCTTCGCCAGCCGTGGACTCTCCGTCGGTGGCTCCGCCATGTGGCTGGGCATACAGGACACAAAGACCAAGCTGTCTGCCATCGCAGCCCACATCCTCGAGTGCGACCCCGAAGACATCGTCTACGAGGACGAGAAACTCATCAACAGCAAGGACCCCGAGCAGGTCATGTCCTTCCAGGAAGTCTGCTCCGAGGCTCACCGTCCAGACCGTCTACCCCCAGGGATGGAGCCCGGCCTTGAGTTCAAGAGCTCCTTCTCCATGCCCGACAATCCTTTCGGCTTCGGCGCCCACGTCGCCGTAATCCAGGTCGACCCCGACACCGGAGACATCACCTTCCTCAACTACTCGGCCGTCCACGACACCGGACGGGTGATCAACCCCAAGCTAATGGAGGGCCAGCTTCACGGCGGCCTAGCCCAAGGCTTGGGCCAAGGACTCATGGAAGGCATGGTCTACGACGAGAACGGCCAGCCCCTGACCGTCAACTTCCTCGACTACTCCATGCCCACCGCCGAAGGGATGCCCCCTCTGCACATGGATAGCGTCGAGACCCTCTCCCCCGTCAATCCTCTAGGCGTCAAGGGTGGCGGCGAGCTGCCCACCGTCGCCAGCCCCGTAGCAGTGGCCAACGCCTTGGTCGACGCCCTCTCCCAAACATCAGTGAAGCACCTAGACGCCCCGGTAACCCCCGAGAAAGTGTGGCGGGCCTTCAGAGACGAGTAGCGATTTAGGAGCGGGCCTAACTCCTTCTCTTCCTCAGTCCCCACTAGGTTGACACAGAATTGGCCCGTGCCTAGCATTAGCTCTATACCAAGGCTGCCAGCGCCCCACCCACAGCTGTCAGCCACCCAAACGTCCCAGTAGCTCAGGGGATAGAGCGGCTGCCTTCTAAGCAGCGGGTCGCGGGTTCGAATCCTGCCTGGGACGCCACCCCAGCCACGACATAGCTCGGCGCCAGCTACGGCCCCAAGGGCCTGCCGCGCATCCCGCACCTCCGCTACGTCTCCCTGGCATCCTCACTCACAAAACTCTTTTTCCGCACTCTGCTAGAGCGGCGAGTCCAAAAGCTGCTCCGCAGACTAGAAGCGCACTTCCCGCAGCAGGCAAGGCCCATGTTGGAGAAGCGCTAGACGGTTGCCACGGCATGGCCCACTAGGGGGAAACCTTGTGACTAACAAGTCTGAATCGAGAGGATTCGTGTCCTGCCGTCTGCGATTAGTTCTTGGCACTGTTGTGGTGATCGGCTTGCTGGGCGTTCGTGGCCGTGCCCAGATTCTGCGGCGGCGTGGGTGCCTGGCTCAGACACCGCCCAATCTCTGGTTGGCCCTTGTTTCGAAGCACTGTACCGATCAATCAACCATTGGAAGCGACTCGAATGAGCCACTAACTGGGCCTCATACAGTCGTCAGCCAGAAGACGAGATGCCTCTCGCGTCGCTCCTCAATGTTGGCATGTTCATTCACAGGGGGCAACCTATGGCGTGGCACCCCTCGATACCAGGAAGTTGATCATGCTCTGGAGTTCGTCGGAGCGTTGGGACAGCAGGGCGAAGTGTATGGGGGGCCACCAGCCGTCGGCGAAGGCGCGGGCCTGGATATCGGCCCCCCGGTCGAGGAGCAGCCCGGCCACGGCTAGGTCTGGGTCGAGGGTCGCCAAATGCAGCGGGGTTACGCCTTCCCAGTTGACGCCGTCGACGGAGATGTCGGCCTTGGCCTCGATGTCGGCGCCTCGGTTCAGCAGCGCCCGCACCTCGTCGGGAGTACCCTCGTAAGCCGTTCTATGGAGAGGCGTTTCCGTGAACCACTGTATGCCTTCCACTGGAGGGGCAGGCGGTGTGTTAATTGAGGCACAGGCGCTCCATGAAGCGTTCGTTGGTCGAATAGCCGTTGTTCAAGCCCACCTGGCACGGAGTATTGCCCTGATTATCAGTGGCGGATGGGTCCGCGCCGCGGTCCATGAGTACTCGGACCATCGCACCGTTACGGTTAGCCACGGCCCAATGAAGGGGAGTGAAGTTCCTGATGCTATCTGCGACGTTGGGGTTGGCGCCCTCTTGCAGCAGTTCCACGGCCGCGTCCTGGTTGCCGTAGATGACTGCCCAGAGCAGAGGCGTCCAGCCGCCAGCGCTCTTAGCTTCGATGTTTGCCCCCCTTTCCAATAGCAGTCTGGTAACCGATACCGTGGGATTCAACATGGCGAGGTGCAGAGGCGTCGCGCCGGTCAACTGTGGGGGTCCAAGTTCGGCACGGTCGGGCTTGACGGTCACGGTGGCGTGGATGTCCGCGCCTTGGTTCAGAAGTTGGCGCACCTCGGGTGCCCGGCTTCCGTAAGCGGCCCTGTGCAAAGCAGTCTCCGTGACCCACTCCAGATCGGCCAGAAGGGAAATCGGCTCCTCGTCACGGCCGCAGAGGCGGTCTTCAAGGTCCTCGTCGAAGTAGGGAACTCCAAGGACCATATTGCAAAGCAATCCCTCCGACAGCCTGGTCATGGAGGCACCGCGATCCAGGAGCAGGGTTATGATGGGCTGATGGCCTTCATCAAAGGAACGGCTTGGATAAAGACTTGCCTGCCGCACGGCGAGGACCAATACAGGGAAGCGGTCGTAATCGGAAGCCTCGATATCGGCGCCACGGTCGAGGAGCAGCGTGATCACTGCTGGGCTTGGGAACCACATAACCGCTGCTATCAAAGGAGTCCGCTGGTATTCGTCCCTGACATCGATAGGGGTGCCACGGTCGATGAGCAAAGCCGCAACTGCCGGATCGGGATTCAATGCAGCAAGATGCAAAGGGGTGACGTCATTCCAGGCGAAGGAGTAGGAGGCGTCCTCCAGCTCAAGGTCCAATGTATGGAGAATATCTGCTCCTTGGTCCAGGATGGCCTGAACCTCTGACGGTGAGCCTTCGTAGGCAGCGCGATGTAGAGGGGTCTCTTCGATCCAGTTCAGTGTTACCACGCGTTCCGTAGACGGACCATCGGCTACCGGTGTAGCTGGGCACAATAGCTCGATCATGGCACCCGCACCTACACCCTGGTTTGCGATGCCGTAGACATGGCAGGGTATCCGGCCCATGTCATCAGTGGCCATCGTATCGGCGGCCCGCCCGACGAGGAAAAAGGCTGCTGCCTCCATATAAGCTGCTGCCCAATGAAGAGGAGTAAACCCGTCGTTGTTCTTTGCCTCGATGTTGGCTCCGAAGTCCAGCAGGAGTTCGGGGACATTGGGGTTCCCTTCCAACGCCCAATACAGAGGGGTTCTCCCGTCGTCGTCGCGGGCTTCGATCTGGGCGCCAGCGTTCAACAGTGCCCTGACGTGAGGGGTGTCTGCTAGCCGGGCTGCAGTATGCAGAGGCGTGAGACCGTGCTGCCCCCGGGCATTGGCGTTGGCCCCCCGCGCAAGGAGGGCCTCGGTGACAGCGGGGTCGGGGTTCAGGGCCGCCAAGTGGAGGGGGGTCATCCCTGACCACTCGCGGTCGGTCTCGGCGTCGGTGAGCCGGATGGTGGCTTGGGCGTTGAGGTCCCCGCCTTGGGCCAAGGCTCTCTGCACTTCCCCGAAGCTGCCTTCAACTACGGTGCGGTGCAGGGGGGTCTCGGATATCCACTGGAGGTCGAATTCGGTGTAGCCCGGTCTGAGATGGGGTGTGATCGTCGAGACCGGCCCGAAAGAGCGTGTAGGGGTGGTGGGGTCGAGGCGTGCCATAGCTTCTTCAATGCACAGGCGCTCCTCAAGAGGCGTGTCCGCATATCCTTCCCGATGGCCTGCGCGCACACAGGGTGTGATTCCGCCGTTCCCCTCTATCGTTACGTCGGCGCCACGGTCCAGAAGCAACTCAATCATGGCAGGGCTGTTCCCGAATGCTATGTGAAGGGCGGTGTCCCGGACATCGTCCTGAACGTTGATTTCAGCACCGCGGTCCAGCAGTAGCATGACCACCTCGGGGCTGGCCGATTGGGCTGCGTACAGCAACGCGGTGCGGCGAATGATGTTATCTCTCGCTTCAATGTCGGCGCCCCGGTCGAGAAGCAGCCGGACCATCTCCAAGGAGTCATTCCTCGCGGCGATATGCAGAGGGGTCTCGCCCCTAGCGGGGTCTGGGCCGTCGATATTCGCTCCGCTATCAAGGAGGAGTTGCGCCATTTCCAAATTGTTGTCATGCGCCGCCGTAAGCAGATATGGCCGAGCGTTCGGGTCCGCCCCTCGTGACAACAGCAGCGCCGCCATCTCAAGGGTGTCATTCTTTAGGGCTATTTCCAAGGGCGTTGAACCACGGCCATCTTCGGCCTCGATGTTGGCCCCCCTGTCGAGCAGGGCCTCCATTACCGCGGCCGGTCCGTATTGGATGGCCCGGTGAATGGGATACATTCCCGTTCGGGCCTTGGCCTCTACGTCAGCCCCGGAGTCGATGAGCAGGTGAATCATGGCGGGGTCGTCGTTGAAATTAGACGCTTGGTAGAGCGGGGTGCGGCCATCCGCATCCCGGGCATCGACCTCTGCACCTTCATCCAGTAGCGCTTGGGCTTCGGCAACGGTACCGAGAGAGGCAACGTCATGCAGGGGAGTCGAGATCCCGACAGGCACCTCCTCATCCAGCGCCTCCCGCACCCCTTCCTCGATCGCCTCCAAATCGGCGTCCTCCCCAAGGGCCTCCTGCAGGGCCTCCTCCACGTCCTCGCGAGTGACCTCCTCGCCCGTCCCGCAGGCGATGCCTAGGGACAATGCGAGGATGAGGGTGGCTAGGAAGGCGAGTAGGCGGGTGTGCAGATGCATGGTCGGCCCCCTTGGAGATGTCGTCGTCGTGCGCTTCGAGCTGGGTTGGAGGTAGTAGGCAGACTGGCGAAGAAGGGGATGGCGAATGGTCGCCGATAGGGAATGGGAGAGGCGGAGGAGCAGGTGTTTCGCATGCCGGAAGGAGGACTCAACGCTGAGTTGAGGTCGTACAACGAGTCTTTGGAGACGGGTGTTGCAGGACGAACCTATCAGGCGGCGAGGGTGAGGTCAATTGTACGGCGCAAGTGTTGAGAGGGGACACAAAGAGAGGAGCAGCCGGACATTCCGCTTGCGTGACTGATGACGAGTTGAGCGTTCGGAGTGGGTTTATCCGTTGGGATGGAATGCGGGATGGGGCCGGGTCCCGCGCAGTCAAACACTTCCAGGTGAATGACGTAGCCGTCGAACGAAACGCCTGCCATCGTAGCCTCGTCTGCAACGACCAAGCTGGACACTAGTGCCTCTCCGGGCTGTAGATCGCCTAGCATTTGCGGGCCGAGTTCCCCAACTGTTTGCTGTCCCTGCTTCAAATGTGGCTCGGACTGCACGTAGCAGAGCACCTGAGAGGTAGCGTTCGTGACCTGCGCTTGAACGACGCCGCCGGTGAACATGGCGTACACCTCCAGCCCACCGAGGACACCCTGCCATGTTTGGTCTAGAGGCACGATAGGGCTCGACATGGCGACTTCCCCTGCTTCGCTGCCAGAGCCGCCTTCCGCACCCTCTGAGCCGCCTTCGCCCACACTTTCGCTACCGCCAGCCTCACCGCTGCCATGCTCGACGTGACCTATCCACGTGTCGAACACCTGACCGGTTGCGTCTAGATTAATGTTGATCGACTGACCCGGCGACAGATCTTGCGGAGTTGTCGGACCTAACTCGACCCCGTTGGACAAGTGAACCTCGACCCTTACCCTTGTCAGGGTTGAGGGCCAGGTGTTCAACACCGACCCTAGGAACGCACCTCTGGTCTTGTCGTAGGACAGGACAAGACGCGCTCCCGCCATAACTCTATCGAATGTGTCATCGATCGTTAGCTGTGGGTTACTGCTACCTTCACCGCCAACCTCGGTGGTCTCACCTGATTCCCCACCACCTGAGCCGCTGACAGGTTCGCCAGCCGGTTCACTACCGCCTGAGTCACTACCTTCACCGCCAGACTCGATGCTACCGGACTCCCTGCCCGATTCACTAGCTGAGTCGGTTCTTTCGGTACCTTCTCCATTGCCTCCACACGCCAACGCCACCAACAGCATGACCAGCACCAAGTAACGCATGACATTTCCCTTCTACTGTCTCAACCTGCAAGCACATACTGGTCTTCGCGTGGCATGTATGTCGCACAAAAACGAGCACAGCTCTCATTTCCCCATTGTTGCCAACAACCCCCCGGCTTCCACCGTTTGATAGGTGCGCCCTGATTTAAGGGGAGAGGCGTGGGCTATTTGGAAAGCCGCCACTATCGACATGATGGCAACAACGGACTGTCAACGGTTCCCTTCTCCAATTATGCAAGGGCCTCACAGACTCCAAGACAACGGAGTAAGGATGCGCCATGGCATAAAGTGCACCAAGCTCCACCGCCGAAGTGCTAGGAAGCATAACGATTTGTTTCACAAGCAGAACGCTCCAAGACCGTAACCAAGAATCGGCCGATTGCTTGGCTCCGACACCTGCTAGAATAGCAGCCTGGTATTACCGCAGCGTTGCAAACACCCCTTTGCTGGTTACTGAAATGTATATTCACGACAAAATCAGAGGCCCTCTCTGAATTGCTGCGGGTCCGTGACCCCTAAAGGTGCCTCGCCACTTGTAGAGTAAGCTCGTCGGTAGTGAAGTGGAGTCCCCAGTCATTGCGGTGTCCGTCGGATGAGTGTGCACGCGTTGCGAAGTGCCTCCCGTCAACTCGGCAGCACCTACAGGTGGCGCACGCCCGGGTCAATGAGGATACTAGGCCTCTAGACCTTGAGGCGGAGCGAATGGAGTAGGTCCGATATCATCGGCGATGTCATGGAGGGAGCGATGGACGAGGTCGACCGCCTGACGCGGGAGATAGCAGAACTGAGGGACCGCCTGGCCAGATTGAGTGAGGCAAACCTCCGGGCCAACGAGAGCTTGGACTTGGATATCGTCCTCTCCGAGGTGGTCGAGAGCGCATGCAGTCTGACAGAGGCACGGTACGGGGTGATCACCGCCGTTGATGGCGCTGGGGGTCTCCAAGCGATGGTAACGTGTGGATTGACTCACGAGGAGTACCAAGCTCTTCTCGACCTCCCCGATGGGCCGAGGTTCTTTGAGTATCTTGGCAACATCCGAGAACCACTCAGAGTCCCCGACTTGAATGCCCACGTAAGGTCACAAGGGTTGCCTGAGTTCCGGCCGCCAGTGGTGTTCAGAGCTTTCTTGGGTGCGCCCATTCTCCTCCGGGGGGCGCATGTAGGTAGCTTCTATCTCGGTGAGAAGGGGCAGGGTATGGAGTTCAGCGCCGGGGACGAGGAACTCCTAGCGATGTTCGCCGCTCAGGCAGCAGCAGCCATCGCCAACGCCCGAAGATACAAGGATGAACAGCGAGCGAGGGCCGATCTCGAGGCACTCATAAACACCTGTCCCGTGGGGGTCGCGGTACTCGACGCCAGGGTCGGCAAGGTGATGTGGATGAACCGTGAAGCTCGCCGTATCGTGGGAGACCTGCTCGACCCGAACCAGTCTGAGGAGGAGCTCCTCCAGGTGCTTACCTATCAACGTGCTGACGGTCGGGAGGTATCCCTAGACCAATTCCCATTGCCGGTGGTGCTAAATGAGGGGGAGACGGTGCGGTCCGAGGAGTTCGTGATGCGCACCCCGGACGGCAGCTCCGTCACTGCATTGATCAACGCCACACCCATCCGCTCTGATAATGGCGATGTGGAGTCCATGGTGGTGACCCTGCAGGATATGACGCCTATAAAGGAACTGGAACGGCTGCGCGCCGAGTTCCTTGGTATGGTGAGCCACGAACTGCGGGCCCCCCTGATCTCCATCAAGGGCTCGGCAACCACGCTTCTGGACAATGCGCCCACGCTTGAACCCGCCGAGATGCACCAACTCCATCGGATCATCTCCGAACAGGCGGACCATATGAGGAGTCTCATCAACGATCTGCTCGACATGGCCCGCATAGAGTCGGGTACCCTCACGGTCACCCCGGAACCCGTAGACCCCAGCGTCCTAGTGGAAGAGGCTAGGAGCACTCTATTAAGCCCGCGTGTGAGAAGCGCTGTGCAGATCAACCTAACGCCAAGCCTGCCTCATGTCATGGCTGACCGACGCCGAGTCGTCCAGGTCCTCATCAATCTCCTCTCAAACGCCTCGAAATACTCGCGCGAGCCGTCACCGATAAGGCTCACAGTGGCACAGGATGGCATGTATATTGAGTTCTCCGTCGCTGACGAGGGCAAGGGCTTGTCCCCCGGCCTGCTACCTCATCTTTTCAGCAGGTTCTCCCGTCTCGACGAAGAGGACCCCGTGGGAGGCATAACCAATTCGGGCTTGGGGCTCGCCATTTGCAAAGGGATAGTTGAGGCGCATGGGGGCCGTATCTGGGCGGAGAGCGCAGGGTTGGGCAAGGGCGCCAGATTCGTATTCACTATCCCAGCAGTAGATTTAGAGGCAGTCGCGGGCACGGGGCAACCCGTCTTCGGCTCAAACGCCCAATCAACGTCAAGGCACCGTACTCGCATTCTGGCCGTAGACGACGACCCCCATGCCCTCCGGTATATACGGGATGTGCTAACCAAGGCAGGGTACGCCCCAGTGGTCACCGGAGACCCCGAGGAGGTATCCCATTTCATGGAAACGGAGAAGCCCGACGTGGTGCTGTTGGACCTGGTGTTGCCCGGTGTCGACGGGATCGAGTTGATGAGACGAGTACACGAGGCCTCCAGTGTGCCAGTAATCTTCGTATCCGTATATGGACAGGAGGACATTATCGCCAAGGCCCTGGACATGGGGGCAGCGGACTACATCGTAAAGCCCTTCTCCCCTACTGAGCTTGGGGCAAGGATCAGGGCGGCCATACGCAAGCACTCGACACCCGAAGGCGCCGAATCGTCCGTACCATATTCAGTGGGGGACCTGACCCTCGACTATTTAAGACGTCGCGTTACAGTTGCTGGCCGTCCGGTGGAGCTGACAGCCATTGAATATGCATTGTTGGTGGAGTTGTCGCTCAACGCTGGGAGAGTATTGACCTATGACCAACTGTTGCAACGAGTCTGGGGACAGGGCAGGTCAGGCGAGGTTGAGGCAGTGCGCGTGGTGGTCGCCAAACTCCGACGCAAATTAGGAGATGATGCAGCTAACCCAGCCTACATCGCGACGGTGCACCGGGTGGGCTACCGTATGGTGAGTGACTAGAAGGAGCATAGAGGGCGAAAGCAAGATGACTATGGGGACATGACCCGTCCTTGGGATCACGATAAGGCCCAGTGAGCTATGGATAGGTGTATATTGGCCCTCGGAACTTTCCATCTCGAATGGCTTCAGTGCTGCGTCCCATGCCCATCTGATGTCATCCTTCCAAAGGCGCAAAAGTTCATCAGCACACTTTGAGACCATCACATGCCTCACAACTGAAGTCAGTGGATCACTGATTTGAGCGTAAGGCCCGCGCGAAGCGCTCCACCCGAGTGCAGGTGGTGGACCCGGTAAGCTAGGTAGGTGTCCTCACTTACGGAACAGAGCAGCCCACTTCGTAGAGGTATTCCTCACCACCTCGAACGACATGCTACATCCGGACGGATCCTGTGGTTCATCGGTTTCCTGTTGTTCGCTCGTAGGCTTCTGCATGGGAGTCTGATGCCCGCAACCCAATTTGCGCGGTGATGGCCGCTTTCTGCGTGCCGATCAGGCTCTCCTGACTTGGATCGTGTACGAGCCGATGATACGGACCAGTGCGGTCGGTCGGCATACGCGGACTCTTTGATCCTATCTGCCACGTTACAGCAATGTATCAGGGTCGCTCTTTAATGCCATGGTTATGCCCGCGCCCTATGATTGCACCGTTGGACGACTGACCTCCTGCCCGTCGCTCGTTACAGTACCGCCTGAGGTACGCATGGGCCGGTGCTATGTCCATCCGCATTGGACTTGAGGAAGTCGGGGTTCAAGGTTACGTGAATCAGAACATCTGGAATCTACTTGTCTGGGCAGCCCTGATCGGGTTTTTGGCTTGGGTCGTGTTCGGTTTAGTCCTTACCGGATTGTCATGAAGTCCGAGGAGTGGAGACGAGCACTTATTGGAATATAGTAACCATTGGATAGCTCTTGTAACTCCAGCGCCAAGCCCCTCAATGAGATTCAGAATCGAATCACTATGCTACGGCACAGGAGCAGATCATCGTCCACCGTCCCGCCGGTAACTTCGTCGTCGGACTTACAGAAAACGCAATCCCGGAGTGCGTATCCGGCTGGGGCGTCCAGTTCGCTAACCCGCAGATTAGAACCGCCTTTGTAAAGGATGGCTAGGAGGACACCCATGGCTTCAGACCCGAGTCACCAGATGCAGATGTACGCCAAGGCAGATTTGGACGAACTCGAGGAACTAATGCGGTCTCGCTTCGGTCCCACGGTTACGACCAGTTTTGTCATAGACTATGCCATCAAGTTCGTGTTGTCCTATGAGCGGAGGCCACGGCAGTTCATCGACTACCTAAAGGCGGAGCGGGATCTCCCCCTCAACCCAGAATGATTCCCCAGTTCCCTTGGAAACGCCGCGAGGCCCGGAATGGGGCACTGTATCACTTCGATTGATTGGAGGGACAGGCCGATGTACCGAGCCAACGCAGACGTACCAGGCCCCTACACTATCCACCTTGAATCATGCCTCCGTGTGAAGCATCGCATCTGGTGGCATGGTCTTTACGACACTCTTCTGGAGGCATACCTGCCTGTGGTGAAGCATCAGATGCAGATTAGTCTGTGCAGGATCTGTCGACCGATGCCCAAGCCTGAGGAGAAGGAGCACCTGAGGAAACTGGTGAATGTCTTCGGCGCGGCCACTCCGGATGCTGACTCGGGGTAAGATTGACCAACCCATTTCAGGACAACTAATGTTCCCGTCTTGGTCGCAGGCTCGAGCACCGGAGCAAGGATCATGCAAGAGCAATCTCCGCAAAACTGACACAGTGCCAGTAGTGGCATGCCATGACCCCGTGCGTCACCCCGGATCCCGGCCGTAGCACCTCTGGACTGCCTTCCTTACGTGTACAAGCAACCTGATGTGTGAAGGCTGACAAGAATTCACACAGGCTGCAACGGCGGGCCTTGGGACGTCCCTTCCCTCTAGCGGTATCCCGGAAATCTCCAATTACCTTCCCATCTACCAGCATTGGTTAGGGGCGTTCTTGACCGGAGGCACTCCGGACACCCTCATCCACTTAGGAGGTGCCAACATGCGGGCACAGCTACCTGTCCAGACCCGATGGCAAACATGACTGCCCCGGCTATGAGCACTTATCGGTGGACACCACCGACATTTCTCCACCAGAATCCGGCTCCTGCAGGGAGCGAGTCTCTTACACTTTTCGTGGAAAGCGGATAGTAACGGTAGTACCTTGATCGAAGCCGTCGCTTGTTATCGCAATGGTTCCGCCGTGCGCTTCCACGATGGTGCGGGCTATGGCGAGTCCTAAACCTGTGCCTCTGATTCCGTGACTGCGGGATTGGCCGGTGCGGTAGAAGCGGTCAAAGACGTAAGGGATCTCGGCGGGGTCCATGCCGATTCCGTCATCCGCGATCGAGATGGCCAAGAATCCTTCGCTTTCTATACTAGCTTCAAGCACAATGGTCCCATAAGGACCAGTGCAATGGACCGCGTTGCCTATGATGTTGCCCAACGTCTGGCTCAAGCGCATCGAGTCCAGTTGCATACTCGGAAGGTCACCGGATAGCCGCAACGACAGGTCAATCTGCTTTGCTTGACATTGCGGCCGCCACCGCTCCGCCTCCGCAGCAACCAATTCGTTAACCGATCCCGTTTCCAGGGATAGCTGCAGGTGTCCGTGGTCGGTTTCCGCCAACCAGCTCAAGTCGTGTACTAGGCCCTTGAGCCTGTCGACTTCCTGGATGATGTGATCGGAGCCGCTTTCGGGTGTCTGAAGTCCGTCGCGCAGGCCACTTGCTTCCAGTTGTATGACGCTGAGAGGCGTATTGAGCTCATGGGAGACATCGCTTATCAGCCTCCGACGCAGGTCCCTCTGAGTCTGTAGGGTGGAGGTCATATGGTTGAAGGCCACACTCATGCGCCCCAACTCATCCGAGGAGCTGACTGGCAACTGGATAGCATCGCCTTGGGCAATAGCCTGGGTTGCGTCGGTCAGAGCCTTCACTGGGGCCGTGATGCGGTTGGACAACCAAGCCGCCAACAGGGTGGCAAGGCCAGCCGTAATCGCTCCGCCAAGCACGGTGATGAACAGGAGTGCCCTGAGAAACCCGTGAGATTCGCTGGAGAGGCGTTCGCTGTTCACGTCCACATAGACATAGCCCACGGGCTCACCGGCGACTAGATTGAATACCGTCTCGCGATGCCCTTCCAGATTGGGGACGACCGCTCCGGATGGCAACTCGGAGAAGTTGTCCTTTACGACTCGTCCATCGATGCCCGCAATAACGACCCGTACAGGGTCCTGGTGAGAAAACTCGCTGTGATTTTCCTCGCCTTCTTCAGAGCGCTCACTGGATTCAGAGCGTTCACTGGCTGGAGCTGCGTAGTCAGGGTACGCCCCCTCAGCCAGGGCCCTGTTCACCGTTTCCCAACCACCGGTAGCCGTATACTCCCTGCTCAGATTCTGTGACAGTTGCACCGCCTCATCATTGCCAATCTTTTCGACGAACACGCCTAGGCGGGCTTGGGTCGCGTAGTAACCGACACCGACACTAACGGAGGCGGTGAGAAGGACGACCAGTACGGTCGCGCCCATGATTCGCCAGCGCAGTGACATCACTCGTCCTCCACCACGAACCTGTAGCCCGCGCCATAAACCGTCTGAATCGGCTGTCTGCCATCCCGGTTGATCTCCTTTCGCAGGCGAGCGACCTGGCTGTCGATGGCCCGGTCGAAACCTTCAAACTGGTCACTGAAGGTCAACGAGATCAGTTGTTCACGACTGAGCACTTGATTGGGATGAATCATGAAGGTTGCCAGCAGGGCAATTTGGGCTTGGCTCAAGTTCACGAGTTCGCCATCGACCGTAACGACTCCGCTGGTTTCGTTGAGCGTGATGTTGCCTCGGGTAAGGACCTGCTGGACCCTGTCCTTGACGCGACGAAGGACGGCTGCGGCACGGGCAATGACTTCATCGGGGTCGAAGGGCTTGACTATGTAATCGTCGGCTCCGCTGTCAAGCCCCATGATTCGCTCGGGAGGGGCTTCCCTGGCCGTCAGCATGAGTATGGGGACTTCCGATTCACGGCGCAGGATTCTGCACAGTTCCACGCCGTCGAGACGGGGAAGCGTCAGATCGAGGATGATCAGGGCTGGAGCCAAGTTACGGGCTAGGGCAAGGCCGGATTCACCGTCGTGGGCAACTTGGGCGGAGAACCCGGCACGCTCGAAGTACACTTTTACCCAGTTGGCGATCCTGGTGTCATCCTCGATTATCAATACTGTGCCGCTCATCACCAGTCCTCTACGAAGCAATGATAGAAGCGGTGTCCCGATGAGACACCGCTTCTATCTACCGGACATATGGGTCAGATTATCTCACTTGGGGCATCGATATCTTCTCTCATGGCCATTGCGATTGACTCTAGCCGCCGCCACTGCTCTCGCCACTGCTGCCGTGCTCGCCGCCTGACTCGCCGCCACTACCACTGTGTTCGCCGCCTGACTCGCTGCCGGGGGCGCTCCCCTCGGTTCCGGAGCCGACCTCGGCATGGGCCACCCATCCGGTGAACGACGCTTGGGTTGAGGGCAGGCGGATCGATACTATCTCTTCCGGACCCAAGTCTATGGGAGTGGTCGGACCAAGCTCCGTCCCGTTGGACAAGTGGACTTCGATCCTCACCCGCGTCAGGACGTTGTTCGTCGTGTTCTGCACGGTCCCCGCGAAGGAGTTGCTTGGTGCGTCGTAGTTCAATATCAGCCGGGCGCCGCTGCGGACTTGGTCGAAGGTCTCATCCGGTGCCAGTTGGTTGGCCCCGCTGCCCTCTTCGCTACCAGACCCCGATCCTTCGCCACCGCTCTCACTTCCGCCCTCGCCACCGGGACCATGGCCTTCTCCACCGGCCCCCTCTCCACCAGCACCGCCTTCACCACCCTGTCCTCCAGTGTGAAGCACAGGTCCGGTGCCCGCGCAGTTGAACACTTCCATGTGGACTACGTATCCGTCGAAGGAGACGCCGGCGAGACCCGGTTCACTGGCGACTGACACGCTGGAGGTCACCTGCTGGCCTGGACTGAGGTGCCCCAGAACGTCGGGGCCGAGCTCTCCCACAGTGGTCGTCCCAGATTTCAAGTGAGGCTCAGCCTGCACGTAGCAGAGCACCTGTGAGAGGGTGTTCTGTACCGTTGACTGGACGGACTGGGTGCCAGCATCGTAGCGGGCGGATATGGCCAGTCCGCCAAGGTTGCCGTTCCAAGTCTGTCCAAGAGGAGTGATCGGGCTGGACATGGCGGCCTCACCCGCCTCGGCGCCTGTCCCGCTACCCTCGCTACCGGACTCTCCGCTGCCACTCTCCGGACCCTCACCGCCGGACTCTCCGCTACCTTCGCCACCTGACTGCCCCTCGCCGCTGCCGACTTCCGCGTGGGCTATCCATCCGGTGAACGATTCCTGAGTCGAAGGCAGATTGACATCCGCCACTTGGCCTGGAGCCAGATCGATCGGAGTTGTCGGGCCAAGCTCCGTTCCACTGGAGAGGTGTACCTCAATCCTGATCCGAGTCAGGACATTGCCGGTGGTGTTCTCTACAGTGCCCATGAAGGAGTTGGTAGCGGCATCGTAGTTCAGGACCAGCCTTGCGCCGCCACGCACCGCGTCAAACGTCTCATCCGGGGCCAGATTGGCACCACTGCCCTCCTCGCTGCCGGACCCACTGGACTCGCCTCCCTCGCCGCCAGAGCCCTCTCCGCCGGCATCATGCTCACCACCCCCAGAGATGACCTGGGTTGCCTCGGAACGTTCCCCAGTACTGCCACCTTCCCGTTCCGTGTCACCACCACAAGCGGCTATTACCCCCGCGCTAAGCAATAGTGCCAGGACAGGACCAATCAGGAACGATCTTGCCATCAGTTTCTTGAAATTCATACCTTCGCCTCCTTCTCGGGGTATCTCGATATGGTCACTATGGAGACGAAATGTGGCAGAAATATGTCGATCCGCGTGAGTTCTCTGGGCCCGAGCTAATCGGATGAAATGGTGTCCGCAGTCGGGTGTATGAGATGCCCGCCGATGGCCTCGGGCAGCGGATTTCAGAACACGTTCTTCCTGCTGTACTACCCTACCCTTGCCATGTTCGCCGTGGTGTTCACGTCCTTCAGGCTCAGCTTTTGCTTGGGCCACAATGGTCGCAGTTGCATACGTGGTGCTGAGCCTGATGATGGAGCCGGAGGTGGACTTGGGATCAAGGAGGAGAAGTTCCTGCTCACCAGGATCGTCGTCATGTACGCGGTCGTCGCCGCGGTCAACCTGGTCTCCAGATTCGAGCGAATCAGAAGGAGAGAGGCAGTGGAACGGGAAAGAGAGCTTCAGCGAGAGCGATAGAGCTCTCCCGGACCATTCATGACACCATCGCCCAGTCCGCCTACATGATCGGCTTGGGCATCGAGACCGCCATCGAGCTTGCGGACGCCGCAGAGGGTGAGAACCGCGACGAGCTTCTGGCCAAGCTGTCCGCGACACATGCGCTGTCGAAGTCGACGATGTGGGAGCTGAGGCAGAGTGTTGACCCTCACGGCCGCAACGGAAGATGATGCTGTAATCGAGGCGATAGCCGCAGGCGCGACGGGATACCTTCAGAAGTACTCCGGCAAGGAGGAGTTGCTGCTCGCAGTAAGCGACGTTGCGGATGGCGAGTATCGCGTACCTGCCGACGCCATGAGGCGACTGTTTGCCGAGATTCGCTCATCGACTCAGCGAGAGAAGGCATCAAGACCCGGCAGGCTCACAGCGAGGGAGCGGGAGATTCTAACGCTGTTTTCACAGGGCCTATCGTACTCTAAGATCGCCGATGCTAGGGGTAATCAGCCGGTTACGATCCGAAATGCCATCTACGGCATCCAGGACAAGCTGGGAATCGAGACAAAGCAGGAGCTGGTGGTTTGGGCTGTGGGAAACGGCTTGCTGGGCGGGTAGTGAGGACAGTAGGCACGTAAACGCGGCGGCGCATTCACACGAGTATTCACGCAATTACACGCCTTCCTCCATGGTGGTATGCATGGCCCGATATCGCGGGCCCTCTACACCTCAAGCCTGAAGCGCAGGACGAAGGGTTCTTGATTTCGTTCAGCGTGGTGGGCCGTGCAAGCCTGAATCGCGAACTTTTCGGTGGGCAGTTCGGGTCTAACGAGTCGGCAGTAGCAGCCGAATCCACAGCGGTCCTCGGTCAGCTTCCTGTCGCGCTGTCTCGGCGTCGTGCCGGTTCCATGGTTGGCTGAGGCTGGTCGCCGGCCTACTGCTTCCACCACCACGCCGTCCTCGACTCCCCACCTCTTCAGGTCGAAGGTAATGCCCCACACCACTATCTTCAGCGAGGCTTCCGGGCCGCTGAAGATGTTGTCCGGCAGCGTATGCTGTCCGGAGGGCTGATTGGCAAAGTCCGCGCAGGAGACGCCCGGCACCAGCCGGGTGTTCGTCACAGGAAGACCGAGGCTGCCACCCGGTTTCAAATCGCGTCCTGGAGCCGGCCTCTCCCTTCATCGGACGGAACGAAGTAGCGCACGAAGATGTGCTCGTTGCCGGGGTTCAACGGGGGGCCAGGGTCAGCGTCACCGTACTGCTCTCGACGGAGACTTTGTTCACGTCGATCGTGCGGACGAGCTCGTCAGCGTCGCCGGAATTTCCCACCTCGACAGAGGATCTGCTCGCTGAAGGTCACCGTCACCGTGCAGCGGCCCACTTTGGTGATGCTGGCCGCGGGCATCGTGGGTTCTTCGTCCACTCACTGCCAGTCCACCTTGTGATTGGGGTCATGATCCAGTCCAGCGTGCGACAGATCGGCGTCCGCCTCCGTGGCCATCGATTTGATGGCGCCACCGTTCAGCTCAAGCGTGTCCTCCAGCACCGCGATGCCCCGGGTCGACTCGTTCGGCTGCACCACCTCGTAGGCGAAGACCAGGTCCGCTGTGCCGCTCCCGCTCTCGTACACCGCCCACTTCTGGCCCCAGTGTGCCGGATCCATGTCGATTTTCAGCTGCGGTGCGCCCTCGACCTCCACCGCCTCGCTAAACGACAGCCGGACGCGGACTGTTTCGCCCAAGCCGTAGGTGGCGTCCTCGCCCGCGTCCGAGACCACTTCAACCCCGGTCACCCCCAGCGTTGTCGGCACCGGAACGCCGGAGAAATCGGCAATCTGCTTGCCCTCGGAGTCCCACAGGCCGGGTTCGCCTTCCGGGCGCGAGTAGCCCACCATGACTTCCTCGCCGACGGCCAGCGCTCGGCCGAGGGTGAGCGTCACTCCGGTGCCGTCGGCTGTGTACGCCGCGCTCTCTATTGCCGGGGCCCCTGCGCCGGACGCCCCCTCCAGGCTGAACGCCTCCGCACTCAGTGCCCGGCCCGTGTCCAGCGACCGGTCGAACTTCATCGTCACGCTCCTGGCACGCGCCGACGAGCGGGAGAAGCCCGGCGGGTTGCCATCGGCCGGGACCTCCACACTTCCCTCCACGCACCAGGACGCCCGCGCGTTGGTCACGTTCTGCTTCGAGAACGCGTCCGCCTGCACGCCGGCGATGTTCTGTAGATGGGGTGGAGTGCTAGTGGAGGTCTTTTCGTAGGTCGCCGTGAATGGCATGGCTCCGGCGCAGGGATACACCGGGTGCTCAAGTTGCAGCACTGCGGTCTCACCCTCCACCGAGACGCCGACGACACTGACGTAACTCACCAAGTCGTCGTCCGTCTCGCCGGAAGCCAGCGGATGGTTGAGCGTGTACCTGTCCACAGGCGGCTCCTTGCCCGGACCGAGCGGCTTGTCGTAGGTCAGCGACAGGCGGGCGCCGGCCACGGACGCCGACTGAAGCGTCGGCTTGCCGGTCCCCGCGGCGGTCAGCACCTTGGCCTCTGGGAACGTCGGCACGGCGTTGTCCGCCAAGTCCAGGATCGGCCTATCACCGCGCGTGTAGGACACCCTGACGGTCGTCCCGGAGGCAATCGCCGAGTTCAGAGTCAGGACAACAGCGTTGGCCACTACGGCGACGGAGTTGGGGTTCACCGCACTACTAGTGCCTATAGTCACGACGAAGTTGCCAGTTGCCGGTACGGAGCCCGTCTCCAGCGTCTCGTCGAAGTACAGCACCACCTTGGACTCTACAGAACCGGAAGTGAAATTCGTCTGCACGGCCCCGCCGGTGCGGTAGTTCGGGGGTATTCCGTCGTACACCCTCTCAACCCTGAAGCTATCGAACGGCAGCACGTCATTCCCGTTAGTGTCCTCGAGTGGGTTGGAGGCCGGCTTTGTGTAGTACACCCTAGCCGTTTCGTTGGCACGGACCGCCTTTGCCAGCGTGACCGTGACTTTCGCCCCTGAGACTGTCGCCGTTCCAGTGCCCGAGATTGTGCGCGTGTCGTCATCAAGGTCGTCGGTCCAGACTTCGAACGCGCTTCCCGCCGGCGCGGAGTCCCCGTCCAGCGCCCCGTCGAATACCAGCGTCAATTCCTTGCCCTTCACCGTGGCGTGCCACGGCGCGGGTCCCGCCGGGCCCGGGGTGTTATTCGTCACCGCCAAGTCTACGAACGCCGGCGCCATCTTCCCACTGGCGCCCGCGCCTTTCAGCAGCCCGACGTGGGCCCTCAATTTGTATGTTAGCCAGACCGTGTCGCCTGCCTGGGCCGGGTCGCCCAGCGTCATTTGCAGCTTCTCATTGCTGTCGCCCGTCACCGAATTCACGGACGGGTGCTGGTAGCCGTTGCGGTTGCCGGCGCCGACGCTTCCGGCGCCCCGCACGGAGAAGTATGCGTCCAGCTTGGTCGTGTCCACCGACGTATTCAGCGACTTGTCGTAAGTCACCGTCAGCACACCGCCGTTCACGGTCGCGCCTGTGGGGACAGGCCCCCTGTCGCTCGACGTCTTGCTGCCGTCGGCCTTGGTAAACAGGTTACCCGTGCCAGGCACGCCGGTCTTGTTCATATTCACGCTGGCGCCCGTTTCCACGCTCTTGACGGCAGTCGCGCTGCCCGGCCCGAAAAACAGCCGGCCCGACTCAAGAGTCTCCACGAACAGGCCGTCCGTATCCGAGTCGCTGGTAGTCACCGTGTAGGCGAAGCGCACCGTCATGCCGCCGTGGAGCACGCTTTCCATGTCCATGGTCTTGCTCGTGCCGCTGCCGTCCGTACCCAGGTTCAGCCGCAGCTGAGGCCCAGTGGCGGGAACTACGACCGGCTCGTTGAATTCCACGTCGACCAGCACCTTGTCTCCCAAGACGAAGGTGTCGCGCACGCCATCGTCGTCCGAATCGTACGTCGGCGCAGAGACGAACCGCACCAACTCGATCTCCGCCTTGAGCTTGGCATAGCCGTGGACTTCCAAACGGAGAGAGCTGATGCTCGCCACCCACTCTGTCTCACTATTGTCTCTCTGCACGTGCCCGTGAGTGATGCTCCAACCCTCCATGCTTCCCGTGTCGTGAGCGGGACTGGAGGTTGTATAGACGAGCGAGTCGCTGGTTCCGGTGCTGACGTCTATCACCACCCAATACTTGGTGTTGGCTCGAAGGTCGATGCTATTGCCGGGCACTCTGAACGAATACAGGCCCTCCGCGCTCACCCTCCCGGAGGGATTCTGCAGCAGCGCCAGTCTACCGGCCGGCCTACTAGACGTGCCGTCCCCCGAGTTTTTGTGGATGGACACGGTAAAAGCCGGCGCATTGGCAGCAGTGGACGACATGCGTATCGCCACCCTGGTCATCTTGTACCCGTCATCGCCGGTGGTGATTTGCTGTGCATAATCACCTGTGGAATCGCTAGTGAAATTACCATGTGTTTGGAGATTTTTGCCCACAAGCTTGCTGCTCGTCAGGCCGACCTTGCGGCCAGCATCGCCGGTGGTGGGCATATTCACCCTGGTGCGGACGGCAGTGTTGGTGGCCGGGTTGCCGCCGGTTATGGTGGCCCCGCTCGACAGGAACACCACCGTGTCGTCGGTGGCCGAGGCCGTCTGCAGCCACACCCCGTCGGAGTCCTTGTCAAGTCGCTGCACCGAGTACTCAAAGGTGAGGGTATCGGTTCCCGAGCCCTCCCCGGTCCAGGTCATCTTCCGTAGGCTGTTGGCGAGGTTGGAGTCGTCGGTCCCGAGGTCCACTCTGAGCGACACGTTGGCGTCGGCGCCGCCATTGCTAACCGTGACCGGTTGGCTCCAGGTGACCTGCGCCTGGATGGTCTCCCCTACCAGGTAGGTGTCCCCGACGCCGTCGCGGTTCGCGTCGTAGGCCGGAGAGGAGGTGAACCGCGCCTCGCGGACCGACGCCCCGCCCGTGGTCGTGACCGCAACCCAGTCCGTCCAGCTGTCCGGCAATCCGGCCTCCCTCCACAACACCAGGACCCAGTAACGGGTGCCCGAATCCAGCCCGCTTTGGGTGTGGATGTGTTGGTTGTTCACGCCGTCGGCCCTCTTATTGGATGTGCCGTCCGGCCAGCAGAACCACAAGTCGTTTACGGAGTTGCCGCTTTGGCCGACTCCTCGGAAACTGATGGTGGAGTCGGTGGTTCCGGTAACTGTGACCAGTGCGTTGTCCGGTGTGTAAGAGCCCCCCGAGGGATGGGGGCAGGGAGCACTGGTGGGATTGAGCGGCGGACGCACCGCCACTGAAACCGTGTCCCCGACGCTGGGATTGGTCCCGTCGTTTACCACCAGAGAGAACTCCAGGTCTATCCGCACCGAGGGAGCGGTGAAGCTGGGCATCTGCGCTGTCGTGTCGTCCAACGTCACGGTCACCCCGCTCGTCTGGGTCCATGCGTAGGTGAATGTTGGATTACTCAGGGTGGACGACCCGCTGCCGTCCAGGGTCACCGTGGCCCCGGTCAGCACCTCCTGGTCGGGACCGGCATCCGCCGTCGCCGTGGACGTGCCGTCCACCTTGCGGCCGGAGTCGCCGGTGGTGGGCATATTCACCCTGGTGCGGACGGCGGTGTTGGAGTCCGGGTTGCCGCCGGTGATGGTCGCCACGCTCTCCAGGAATACCACCGTGTCGTCGGTGGCCGAGGCCGTCTGCAGCCACACCCCGTCGGAGTCTTGTCCGTCCCACCCAACCCGACCATGTACTCGAAGGTGAGCGTGTCGGTGGTCGAGCCCTCGCCGGTCCAAGTCATCTTCCTCCGGCTGTTCTCGAGGTCCGTGTCGTCGGTCCCCACATCCAGCCGCAGCGACACGTTGCGGTCGGCACCGCCATTGGCGACCGTCACCGGCCGGCTCCAGGTGACCTGTGCCTGGATGGTCTCGCCGATCTTGAAGGTGTCCCCCGAAGCCGGAGAGGAGGTGAACCGCGCCCCGCGAATCGACGCCCCGCCCGTGGTCGTGGCCGCAACCCAGTCCGTCCACTTGTCCGGCAATCCGGCCTCCCGCCACAACGCCAGGACCCAGTAGCGGGTGCCCGAATCCAGCGCGCGTTCGGTGTGGATGTGTTGGTTGTTCACGCCGTCGGCCCTCTTCTGGGATGTGCCGTCCGGCCAGCAGAACCACAAGTCGTTTACGGAGTTGCCGCTTTGGCCGACTCCTCGGAAACTGATGGTGGAGTCGGTGGTTCCGGTAACTGTGACCAGTGCGTTGTCCGGTGTGTAAGAGCCCCCCGAGGGATGGGGGCAGGGAGCACTGGTGGGATTGAGCGGCGGACGCACCGCCACTGAAACCGTGTCCGCGCCGCTGGCATTGGTTCCGTCATGGACCACCAGCGAGAACTCCAGGTCCCTCCGCACCGACGGCGCGGTGAAGCTGGGCATCTGCGCCGTCGTGTCGTCCAAGGTCACCGTCGCTCCGCTCGTCTGTGTCCAAGCGTAGGTCAGGGTTGCGCCGCTGATCGTCGACGACGACCCGCTGCCGTCCAAGGTCACAGTGGCCCCGGTCAGCACCTCCTGGTCAGGGCCCGCGTCCGCCGTCGCCGTGCTTTGCTGCCGTTGCCCCTTGGCGACAGGCTCCACCGCTGCCGTACGAACCGCAGGATCTCCACAGACTCCCTCGTTGCAGGCCGCCAAGCGGAACTCCCATTCGCCAAATCCTGTTACCGACGTCGTGGCGCCAGCGCTCTCGACGTCCAGTTCGTCCTCCGGCTGGAAACTGCTGCCCACAATCCGCCAGAGCATCCGGTAGGAGGACGCTCCCTCCACTGCGTCCCAAGTGGTGGATACGTCCAGACTCCCGGGCGTGGTGACGACCTCCAGGTTCTCCGGCACATCCGGCAGCTCCACCCAGGTAACCGTCAGCGGGTCCGACGTGGCCGAAGCCCCCGTGACGTAGGTCACCGTGACCCGGAACGTCTGGGACTCGGCGACGCTGGTGAGGTATGACAAGGTCGAGTCGGTTCCGGCCGGGTACCAGTCCCCCAAGTCCAACTCCCATTGATATGAGGGCTCGGCGTCCGCAGGTGGGTCCGAGATGATCGCTGTCAGTATTACCGCTTCCTCAACCGGCACCACGGTGGCACTGGCCGAAATGGAGACCTGCAACGGTTCCAGCGTCGGTTCGGGCGTGGGTTCCGGCATAGGCTTGGGCGTGGACGTAGGTTTGGGCGTGGACGTAGGTTTGGGCGTAGGCGTAGGTTTGGGCGTAGGCGTAGGTTTGGGCGTAGGCGTAGGTTTGGGCGTAGGCGTAGGTTTGGGCGTAGGCGTAGGTTTGGGCGTAGACGTAGGTTCGGGTGTGGGTTCTGGGGTCGGTTCAGGCGTGGACGTAGGTTCAGGCGTAGGCGTAGGAGTTGGCTCGGGGACGGGTTCGACCTCGAACCTCTGGGCCAAGGGTTTCCCGCAGCCAGCGTCGTTGCAGGCCTGCACCCGCACCACCCACTCCCCGTAGCCGTCCATGGTGATGTCGGCACTGGAAGACTCTACTTTTACTCCCTCGTTCAACTTGTTGTCCGGTTGGACCAGCCGCCATCGGACCCAGTATTCGCGGGTTCACTCCACCTCGTCCCAGTCCACCGACACGACGCGGGAACCCTGCTCCGTTGAAACACTCAATCCGGTGAGTTTGGCTGGAGCGTCTCCGCTATTGTCGGCCCCCGCCAGAGCAGCCGCGGTTGAACTCACTGCCAAAGCGGCGAAGAGGACGAGGAATAGCGCCACGAAGCGGTGCATCGCCCACCGGTGCGTCGACGGGAATGGTGGGTGTGGTCGTGACCGGACCATGCCTTCAACCCCCTATCAGGACCGGGAGAGTTTCATATTCGGAGAGTATCGGAGGAGGGACCTAGCACAAATAGAACATCATGCCGGGTAGAGATCGGCGATGCTGACGGTGAACATCCGAGATGCAGGTCAAGTTGACCAGCGCGTAGAACTGCTCGCCGAGATAGCCAACGCTCCCACGTCACAGTGTTACGATACACCATATCAGTTTAGCAAAGCTTAGATAAAACAGGGGTAAAATAGCAAGCATCAGTGCTTTCTTATTGATCAATTCCGGGCGAAAGTGGTATGGACGCCTCTGCCGAGGTCTATTTCGGGCGTGGGCCATCCATAAGGAGCCCCCAAATGGAGACATTCCCCGCCGCGATAGACATTGAACTAGTGAAGACTGGATTGAGTCTATTCCGCCCTTGGAGTCCTCCAACGAGATGAGGCGTGGATGTCACAGGCCCCCGAGCCATAACTCAAAGACGGTTCTGTCTACCGTATACGTTGGTGAGGCTTCCCGACCACGGCCACGACCGTTCGGGTGTTCTGATCATAAGTGGCATCTACTGCAAAACCCTCCAGGTTGCCCGACCAAGTGGCACCTAGGGAGTGATGGGGCTGGACATGGCAGCCTCCCGCTGCGCTTCGGTGCTTCCGCTCCCCTCGCCCGATTCCACCTCTATCCAGGTGAACCTCCACACGGACACGGGTTAGTACGTCCGGTGTGGTGTTCTGGGCAGTACCGGTGAAAGATTCCTGTGTCGCGTCGCAACGCAGTATGAGCCTTGGGTAGTGCACTCGGTGCGCCAGTCACCCGACCCTCAACTAAGTCCACCAGCCACATCAGGTCTTTGGGTTCATCGATTAGACCGGCCTTCACAGCCGGTGCTGTCCTCAAAGTCTTATGCTTCCGGCAGAAGTTGTGAAATACCATGTATAAGGCCAAACGATGTCGATGATTCTCAGGTTTCTTGCTGAAGCCATCGACCAGACGTGTGAACCTACGGATGGACATCCTAACTGTCCGATTGTGCCGCTCAATGTACGACGTGTTGATTAGTTCCTGGTGGGTTGCCCGATGAGCGGCTTCTTGGTGGCGAACTCCGTTGTTGGAGCGCTGTAACGACCTTCATCCTCGTTCACCTAGAGTGCACAGCGCACCTCATGTCGCAACCAGTTGAGGATACAGGGGCAGGGACTACTGAGTTCCGCCGCCTTTGTACCATGACGGTGCACGTCCCTATCCCATGGCCGGAGCCTTTCGTGGGCGATGCTGCCGTCGGGGCGGCGTAAGCTGCTCGGTGCGGGCCTCAGGGGCGAGGAGCAACTCTTTAAGGTCGGGCTTGGTCATACGCTCCAGCCTTCGCCATTGTTCGATGGGAAGGAGCGCGGCGGTCTCAACTCCGCGCTTTGTCACGATCTGCGGCCCTTCGGTGATTGCGGTAGCGAGTAGCTCGCTGAATTTTGACTTGGCGTCCTGAACGGGCCATCTCCTGCTCATGGGTCTCTCCAGTCGCGGTGGCTTATAAGAGCGGCATCAGTCCGGCAATCACTCGTGACTGCGACTACGGCCTTCCACGGATGGGTAGGAGTGTTTGGTTGACTGGGTCTACGCCTAGGAAGATCCCGTCAAGGGCCATGGCACCGAGCAGGGGTTCAGTTCCTTCGTCGTTTAACATCACTTGAGTGATGACCTCCCGGCCTTCTATCCGAATCCATATCTGGCCAATGTCCATTTCGCGAACCTCCCCTTGGCCGAACTCAAACTCCTACTTCGCAGAAGCTCGCACGTCAAGGCGTTGAAGGAGCGGGGAGGGGAGCGAGGGAATAGTGGCACCGTTGTCCACCACGGCCTCGAGGTTGGTCCATTCCTGGCCATTTAGCGCACTAATCGCTATTGGTGCGGTGAATACGCCCGTGGTTGCACCTCTCCCTAGTCTAGCCATAATGCCTGAATTTTAGCATGGTGCGGTGGCCATTTATGCGAGGGCAACCAAGGGCCAGAGGATGGCTAGTCGTCTGTGGGGGCCTGTCGATGGGGCCAGGGCTGCCAATCCAACTTCAGGGTGCGGGCGCCTCCAGTCATTTGGCGGGCGCGGGCGCGGGTGATGCGAGACTTGCCTGAGCCTATGTGTGTCGGTGCCCGAAACTCGGATTTCCGCCCACAGTGCCTAGCGAAAGGTCCCTTGGGACATTGGACGGCTTCTTGGAATCCTCCTCCTGTCACGACGCCCACCAACTCTGTCAGTCGCTCGATCTCATCTGGTGCGGACTCATCGCAGGCGTCGCAGCCGCAAACAGGAAAGGACTTGGTGACCCACCATCCAACGCGGACGAAAAGCCCTGGGAAGTCGGAGAAGGCGATTGTGATTGGGGCCACATTCACGTTGACAGGCGTGAGCCGGACGGTGGGACGCACAACGGCCCTTATTCCCTCAAGCTCCTCGTCCAAGCCGTATTCTTCGACGCGGTGGACATGGAAGGTCTCTTCCAAGCGGACGACCATCGTTATTGCCGCTGAATGGAGGGACTGAAAGCGTTCCGGGTTGGTGACGCGGCTGTAGGCCTCGTCTGGCGGGTCCACAGGTTCCAACTGATCGTCTGACGCCTCAGGTGCGCGTTGACCTCTTGGTGAGTAGTAGTAGTACCTTGCAGGGCCTCCATTGCCGTCTCTTCTCCTGAGGGCACGAGCCCAATAGCCGAGCATGCGCCGTACAGGCGACACTGCAAATAGAAGACGTGTCACTGGAGAGCGGGAACGGGGAGACGAGCTCAATGCGGACTCCCAAAGTTCATTGATGGGCGACTAACAGATGCATACATATCCATGTACTATAGACCCGCCGACGCTGAGGAGCTACTGGCTGGGAGGAGTCCCCTAGGAAATAGAGGATTGGAGGACTGGAAGATGGCTGCTCCCCATTACCGAAAGATGATTTCGGCTGATTCTCATGTCATGGAGCCACCTGATTTGTGGTGGAACGCGCTGGGTGCAAGATTCGGGGAACGCACTCCACGGCCATTGGACGAATTTCGAGGTGAGAAGGGCAATTTCTTCTACTCGGGCTACCTGGGCTCGCCGGTGCAACGCATCCGGGTGCCGCTGTCCAGCGAGACCGAGTCTGCGGCCTACGAGGCTCAGGAGATGGGAATGGGGGCTGTCGGCTTTGACCCTGAGGTGCGGGTCAAGTTCCAACTGGAAGCGGGCATCGATGCCGAGGTGCTGAACCCGACTACGATGCTGGGACTGATGCGGAACCCCTACGGGCCGGTGTTGCAGGCCTGCTCGGAGGTCTATAACGACTGGATGGCGGAGTTCGTAGCCTACAGCCCGGAGCGTCTCATCGGCATTGGCGTGATACCTGTGCATGACGTTGACTGGGCCGTTGATGAGCTGTCAAGGACACTGAAGAGGGGTCTGAAGGGTCCAATGATCAACTGCCAACCGCCTGAGGGCTGCCCGCCGTACCGGGACCCTGTTTATGACAAGTTCTGGGCAGCGGCTGAGGAAGCGGGAGTCCCCATCACCCTGCATATCATTACGGGCAGGGTGATGGATGCGCTGATTCTGGCGAGGCTGGGGCAGACGCCTGAGGAGACCTCGGGGAATCCCGGACTATGGATCGACCTGTTCATTGAGGCGCAGACGGTACTGGCCAACGACTTCATCTATGGGGGGATTCTGGACCGCTTCCCCAAGCTGAAACTGCTTTGCAGCGAGTTTGAGGTGTCGTGGATACCCGGCTTCATGTCACGGCTGGACCAGCTTGATGACGTGGCCCCCCGGTTGAACCTGCCGAAGCTGAAGATGAGGGCCAGCGAATACATGAAGACGCGGGTCTTCCACGGCTTCATCGACGATAGCGCGGCGGAACTGGCCATCCCCTATGTGGGGGTGGACAGGATTCTGTGGGGCTCCGATTTTCCACACATACGCTCCATGGGATTGGATGCTCAATCGACGCTGTACCAGCAGTTGCAGACCTTCTCGGAAGAGGAACAGGCCAAGCTGGTGGGTGAAAACGCGGTGAAGGTGTTCGATCTCAACTAACCTTGATCAGCTCAACTCGCCGCGATCAATTGGGAGGCTCCGGGGCTGGGTGCAGCGCCGGGGTGCAGGGACGGCGATTTGACTGAGATGGGTTGGGGGCCTAACCTAGGGCCAACTTGATTCTCAGGGATACCCGGTAAGGGGGATTGTATGGTTGTCAGCAAAGGGACGACTTATGAAGTTGACGTACAGGACAGGGACTATCTGCGCCATGGGGACACGCCTCTGATGGCGCGGGTGTTCAGGCCGAAGGGTACCGGGCCGTTTCCGATAATGGTGGAACTGCACGGCGGCGCTTGGGTGCGGGGAGACCGTCTGATGGGTAACGAGGCCAACGAGGCGCTGGCTCGGAATGGCGTGATTGTGGTGGCCTTGGACTTCCGGGTACCGCCGGTTGCACCATATCCTGCGTCCATAGCCGACATTCACTACGCCATCCGGTGGTGCAAGACGCAGGCTGCATCCTGGAACGGACGCCCGGAAAGTATTGGCGCGATGGGCACTTCCAGCGGAGCACACCAGGCTATGCTGGTGGGGATGAGGCCGAACGATCCGCGCTACGCGGCGGTGCCGATGTCCAACGGGGCCACGGAAGTAGACGCCACCTTGGGTTGCGTGATTCTGGTCTCTCCGGTAATTGACCCGCTGGGGCGGTACCTGTATGCCAAGGGTCTTCGAGATGATGTGACGCCACCCGCGGGGATGGCCGAGCGGATCCCACCTATGCATGAGGCATATTGGGAGACCGAGGAGGCGATGGCGGAGGCTGCGCCGAACCGCATGCTAATGCGGGGCGAGCGGACGGCGATGCCACCGACGCTGTGCATGGCGCGCACCTACGAGGAGGCGCACCCGCGTCCAGACCTGCTCCAGTTCATCGATGAGTACCGCAAGGCTGGCGGGCAGATAGAGTTCACGATTTTCGAGGGCGAGGGCGAGGGACTGTTGCGGGACCTTTCCACGACGGTTGCGCAGGAGGCACTGGAGAAGATGACGGGGTTTATTCAAGAGCAGCTTGGGTAAGTTACCGCCTGACGATGGCGTAAAGCCATTGGTCTATGGTGTGCCCGTCATTGAAAACGCTCTTGCGCAAACGACCATCGCACGTTAGCCAACCTAGCTACCCTGCGAGTGTAGCCTCCAGTCGCAGGGTAGGACATTACCGCAGGTGAAGTGCGTTTCTCGTTTCGAAGACGATGCCGCCCATGCCAACTCGTCATACATGAGCGAACCCGAAGTATCGGCTCCACCACGATCGCATGAGCGGCGCCTGTTATCACACTGAATCTGGCCCCAGTGTTCACCGACCCCTCCAAGATCATGGTCTACCACCATGGAACGGCACCCACTTCGATGGCACTATGAGTAGGAACATGGTTTTCAGTACGCGTCGCAATTTCCCATTGCGTTGGTGCATATAAGGCATGTGAGGGCCTGTCCTAGCCGACGGGTTCACCCAAAGACTTGGGATTGATTGGCGTGGGCATCGCCTGCACCTCCGGCAGCACCTTCTCGGCAAATAGCCTCAGGCTTCGTTCTGCCTTTTCTCGGGGCATCCCGCCGTAAAACATGTGGATCACGACTTTTTCCAAGCTGATGGTCTGCTGCAGTGTGTGGATCCTTCTGATGATCTCCTCAGGCGTGCCAATAGGTTGCGTTGCTCGACGGGCCGCGAAGCTAGCGTCCGCAGTACCTACGTCGGCATTCTGACGTATCAGGTACTCCTCATATCCATGAATCCCCTCGTATCCTGGATTGTTCCATTCGAAGTAGTGATGCTGGGCTGCGGTAAGCTGGTTGTGAAAGTACTCCCATCCCTCCTCTGCTTCAGCGGCGGTCTCGGCGCAGTACATCCACAAGAGGGTGGTGGGCTGGTCCGGCGGAAGGCCCAGCTCGTGGCGAATCCTATTGAACCTTCGCACCTTATCCGTCATCTCGCGCACATCATCGCCCGCAACAAACATCTGCCCAAGACCGTTCTCAGCAGCCATTCTCGCTGACGCCTCCGTGGTGAACGCGGCTTTGATGTTCTTAGTCAGTTCACCCTTGTGGCGAGCTTGGGGCCGGATACTGGTGGGCGGTATGTCGTAGACCTCGCCTTGGAACTCAAACCGTTCTGCGCCGTCGGCAGCCTTCATGGCGTTAACTACATCGTAGAAGTACTTGTGCGATTGCTCTATGGGATATCCCAGCGAAGCATATTCGTGTGGCGCGATCCCTCGGCCGATTCCTAGGTGCAGGCGCCTACCTTTGAGCAGGATGTCAAGCATGGAGATCTCCGATGCGAGCCGCACTGGATTCCACCATGGCGCTACGATTACCGCAGTGCCCATGTCGACTCGACTGGTCCGACCTGCCCAATACGCTAGGTATTGCAATGGGTTCGGCTGCATCGAGTAGGCGGAACCATAGTGCTCGGTGGCCCAGATCGAATCGAACCCCAGAGGCTCGACCAGTTCCCCCATATAGAGCGTGTCGTCCATGTTCTTGGCGTCGGGTATTGATGGAGGGCGGTCGTAATCTCCCTCCATCAAACGGCTCCAGTCACCCTGGTTGTAGCCAGTGACCATCACTCCACAATGCATCCGAGGTTTCCTCCTCTAGGTCCATGGGGGCACGGGTGAGTCACACACCCGGCGATGGAGAGCCTGAGCCTCCCATAGTCATCCTTAACCGGTTGTGGTGAGCCTTGGGGCCGCAGCCTATAGCGGAAGGTATACAGCCTGCCCCGACATTGAGCTGCGGTGCACCGCCTCGGACCATTCCATGTAGTGGACCCCTGTCTCGAAGGGAACCATGTCCACCTTCTCCGTGCCCCGAATGGCGTTGGTGAACTGCTCCTCAACCCGGTACTTGGCCTGACCCTCCGGGGGATTGGGGACCTCGCTAAGTTCCCGGTCGCCCCGTTTGCCAGCCCAGACCTTGCGCTGGGGGTCGACGTGAATCGTGCCCTCGGTGCCGAATATCCAGATCTGGCTACCACCGTTCAGCCCGGAGGTGGCGCTCATCTTCATGTGAACTTGGGCCCCGTTGGCCAACTCGTAGAGGATGTCGATGTGGTCGGGGATGGAGACCGAGACGGGATAACCGTCCTCGCCCTTTCGGTAGGGCACCTGCACCTTGGACATAGCCATCACCCGATTGCCCCGGCCCAGCCAGCGCATCATCGATTCATAGCCTGCGCCAATATTCAGGGTGTTGTAGCCACTGAGGGAGCGGTCGTGGCGCCAATGAAGGGGGCCGTCGAAATCGGCAAACCGGTTCTGCAAGGATGTGAAGTCCACCGACAGCACCTCCCCCAAGTACCCTTGCCCCACCAACCCCATAATGGCGTTATCGATGCTGTAGGTCGTGGAGGTGGGAGTCAGCTGGCACACCAAGTCGGGGTGTGCCCTAGAGGCGTTCAGCATATCGTGGGCCTCGCCAGCGGTAGAGGCCATACGAGCCTCGGTAAGCACATGCTTGCCCGCATCCAAAGCAGCCAGCGTGAGCGAGCAGTGCATATAGGGCCAAGTACCGATGCACACCGCGTTGATGCTTTCGTCCTCCAGCAGCTCCTGCCAGCTACCATAGACTGTCGGAATGTTGAACTGGTCGGCGATTGCTCTGCCTGACTCAATGGTACGGTTGGCCACCGCAATGATCTCGCAGTCCTCCGCGGCCTGGAACCCAGGAATATGTCGGTCCCGTACATTGCCTCCCGCTCCAATAAGCCCTACCCGGATCTGCTGGTCGGCCATCTATTTCCCCCTCGTCGAGTGGTCTGAAACGCGCGTCCGAGAACACGAGCGGATCTCGGATTCAGTCATTCTAGCAATATAACTATAGCTGCTGACATGGCAGCCAACGGGCGACTAACTTGCTGCGCATGCGCAATATTCGGGCAAGCTCCAACTCTGCAAGGCGGCCACAGACCCGCGGCCTGCGTGCTAAGAGCCCAGGTTGGTTAGCGACTTTGACTTTCCGACAGACACGAGTGGGACACGTACGCTCCCTTACGTGTACCGCAACAACCGACGGGCACACATCAGCCGGGTTGCAGGCTTTTTCACGGAGCACATCGATAACGGACTCATGGCAGAAGCCCGGCTACCTTCCCCCAGACGCTTCGATTATCCGCCCGGCGGCACACTATTTTCAGTAAGCATCGTATTGCCTAGCTCGAAAACACTGGGTCCTCTCGGGTGATGAATTCGAGGACAGCTGGGTGGCCTGCGGCAGTGGACTCCAAGGCACGGCGGATGGCAGGCACGATTTCGTCTGGGCGCTCCACCCGTTGACTGAAGGAGCCAAGGGACTGGGTCATGCTCATGTAGTCACCGGTGAGGTACTTGGTGCGGTAACGCTCGGCGGCTAAGGGTATGTTCTTCTCGTAACCGCCCATGGCAGAATTGTTCAGGATGACAGTGATGCTTGGGATTTTCTCCCGCACGGCTGTTTCGAAGTCGATGCCGGCCATGCCCACTGCGGTGTCGCCCATCACGTTGATGCACTGCTTGTCCGGAGCGGCGAGTTGGGCGCCCAAGGCCAAGCCAAGGCCGGTGCCCAACTGGGTGGAATTGCCCCAGCCGATGTAGGTGCGAGGGTTGGTCGTCTCCCAGAAGGGGACCATCTGGTCGCGGGGGTTCCCAGAATCATGGGTAATGATGGTGTTACCCACGTCGACGGTGTGCAGCAAGTCCCATATCACGCGGTAAGGGTTGAGAGGGACTTGGTCCGAGGTGAGGCGGTCGCTCCATTGCTTGAGCCATTCTTCCTTTACCGATTTGATTTCCGCTGCGGTCCCGTTCGCATTCGACGGTCCATTGGCCCCCGCTTGCAATTTGATCTCGTCGATAACCTGGCGCAGCACCAACTTGGCGTCGCCGACTATGGCCAAGTCGATAGGGTACTGGCCGTTGATATCCTTGGCGTCGTTGGTCGACTGAATCATCACCTTGCCCGCAGGCACAGCAGCCGAGACCAGAGTCTTCTGGAAGCTGGTGCCGATGCCGAATACGAGGTCGCACTTGGCGAGAAAGTGGTTCACCATACGGGTCTGGGTATTGCCCCCAGCGCCGAGAGCGAGGGGATGATTTTCAGGGAATGAGCTCTTTCCTAGGGTGGTGGTCATCACCGGGGCATGCAGAAGCTCGGCCAATTCCACCAGTTCCTGGGTGGCCTCGGCATAGAGGCAGCCCTGACCCGCGTAGACCAGTGGGAGTTTAGCCCCCAGCAAGGCCCGAGCTACGTCGGTCACGTCACGGGAATCGCCCGCGCTGCGTATGGGACGCACCGGACTGTAGTCGACGGCGTCGTCCACGGACGCGAGGGCCACATCGCCAGGCACCTCCAGCATCACGGGCGAGGGCCTTCCAGAACGCAAGTAGGTGAAGGCGCGACGCATCATCTCAGGGACGCGCTGCGGCGAGTTGATAAGCTCGGCCCACTTGGTGACCAGCCGATAGTTGTCCATGCCGGAGAAATTGGAGGGCGTCCCCAGCTTGTCCGTGCCCGCTTGGCCTGGCAGCACCAGCATCGGCGTGGAATCGGCGTAGGCTTGGGCGATGCCTCCGAAGGCGTTCTCAATGCCCGGCCCGGCCTGCACTGTGAGCACACCTGTGCGCCGGCCGTTCAGCGTGCGCGTGTAGCCGTCGGCCATATTCACGGCACACCGCTCCATTCGTGCTACCACAGGGCGTATTTCGACTGCCGCGGCCGCATCGATGATGGGGCTATTGGGGAAGCAGAAGAGAAACTCCACCCCTTCTTGCTTCAATATTTCGGCGATAGCATGGCGTGCTTCCACGTGATGACTCCTCTTCCAGCCGTAACATCGCCCCGTCGGGCAGGGCGCCAGCCAATTGGAACTAACGCGCCTACTGTAAGCGAGGCAACGGGGCAAGACAAGCAGGAGGCATCTGAGGGGCACTCCCTCCCCGTGCCCATTCGCGTTGACTCTAGCTGCATCGCGCGGCTACACTCGCGCTTTGAAGCCATCCTCACTGACTTGCGGTGTAATTGTTCCAAGCGCTGCTGAAGAAGCTATTTCGGTCCGCTGAAGCCACTCTGCAGGTCAATAGCCGCGTTGTCGCTGCCCTTGCAGGGGCCCGGGCCCACCAGAGGACCTCGCTAGCCCTGCGCTACTGGGGCTGGCGGAAGCTCTTCAACCTCCTGCTGGTGGAGTTGCAACTCCGATTTGGACGTACTCGAGTTTGGGGTTACCCCTTCGAGTGGGAGATAGACACCACCAACATCTGCCAGCTTAAATGCCCCCTCTGCCACACAGGACTCGGTACAGTGCATCGCGACAAGGGCGTGATGCACTTCGACACTTACACCTCCACTGTTGACCAAATCAAGGACTACTGCATCTGGCTCAGCCTATATAGCTGGGGCGAACCGTTCCTCAACCGCGACATCGACCGCTTCATCGCCTACGCCCACGAGAAACGCATCGCCACCATAGTGAGCAGCAATCTCAACAAACCCCTGACACCAGAGATGGCTGAACGTCTGGTCCAGTCGGGTCTGGACGTGCTGATTGTCTCCCTAGACGGCACCACCCAAGATGTGTACGAGGTGTACCGGGTCACCGGCCACCTGGACCGGGTGCTGGATAACTTGCGTCTCATCGTGGAAACCCGGAAGCGGCTCCGTTCCAAGACCCCATTCCTCGAATGGCAGTACATAGTGATGCGCCAAAACGAGCACCAGATCGATGACGCGAAGCGCATGGCCGAGGAGTTGGGGGTGGACACTATCACATTCAAGCCCGTCGACTTCCCCCACGGCTCAGAGGACATCGAGTTGGCCCGCCAGTGGCTCCCCAGGGCTGAGATGGAAGCCCGCTTAGCCAACCCCTTTCGTAAGCCCTACGCTGAGGATGGGGGCCGCTGCTGGAGGCTGTGGCGTAGCGCTGTGGTCAACTGGGACGGGGGATATGCTCCCTGCTGCTACCTCACCGACGCGGGCGACGACTTCGGCGATGTGCGGAACCACTCTATCAAGGAAATATGGAACAACCACGCCTACCGCACAGCGAGGGGCTTGTTCCACAAGTCGGGTACGCCCAAACAGTACGTCGGCTGCATGGACTGCAGCGCGTACACGAACTCCGAGGCAGCCAAATCCCGCGACGCAGCCAGCCTTCCGCGCCGCAATGGACATCGGCCCACCGCTGGGGTTCCGGTCACTCTGAACGTGGCGGGCAAGGACAACGCTCTCGAAGAGTTGGCGCAGCATGCGGCAAGACCGAAGGCCAGCCCCACCGCTCCCGACGACTAGCGCACTGCTCACGCCGAAGAACATCGGCAGGCCTGAGCACCCGCCCTCCACCGCCAACCGGACCGTTGTGTATAGCTGTCCGGAGCTGTTCGGACCTCTCTTCTGGACTCGGCACACGTACGCACGGCTTCGTTCACAAACTTGAAGTCCGGCGGTAATTCGTTTCCATACGCAAAGGAATGAAGCTGTCTCTGAGAGGTACCGCTTGTAGACTAAAGCGCTGCATACGATAGGACTTACAATGATTATTAGTCATAATATTGGAGAGTACCAATGGATAGCGTTAGCAACTTAGGGTAGGAGGGCAACCGCAATAGGGTGTAGAATCAGAAGCTCCATACCTGAGGTGCACCTGCCCAGACCTCGGAAGAGTCTTAGGATTGGCTTGGAACTAACTTGAACCAAACCCGCGAGCAATCTCAGGACAGCTCTCCTACCGCACCACCCCTCGATCTTGGGGCCTGTGTCGCTGGACTGGTGAATGTGGTGGCCAAGGGCATGGCCGAACTGGTCGCCCCCCACAATCTTCAGCCCTTGGAGTTCGCTCTCCTGCGCTTATTTCTCCGGAAGGAGCGCTGGACCACTACCGAATTGGCCCAAGTTCTCCCTGTCACGACGTCGCGGATCAGCCGGGTGGTCACCAAGCTGGTGGAGATGGGCCTCCTGCGCAGGCGCCGCCAGCGCAACGATCGCCGCCTAGTCTGGATCTCCCTGACTGCCGAGGGAAAGGCCCTGACCACTGAACTTCATCAGCAGGTCCAAGCCTACGACGCCAGCCTCGCCAAGGGCCTGAGCCCCGAAGAAATGGCCACCTTCTCCTCCCTAGTCTCCCGCATCCTAGCCAACTGCGCATCCTTGGAAGTCCCTGAAGCCGACGAAGAGTAGGCACTCCGCTACCAGGACTTCAGGACCGGAAGCACCTCTTTCGCAAATAGCTTCAAGCCCCGCTCCGCGACGTGGAAGGGCGTACCACCGAACCTGAAGGCGACGTTCCACTCGAAATCGCCAAGCAGAGCGCGACGCTCTTCAAGTCCGCGTAGAATCTTGTCCGGCGTGCCCCAACTGGCAGCCTTCATGAACCCTTCCACCGCACCCTCAAGGCCAGCCGAACGGGCGATCTCGGCTTTCTGCTGGTAAGCGTTGTAGCCTTTTACGGACTTGAAATGGTCGGCTAGGAACTCGTAGTGGTAGAAGTTGCTCTCGACGAACTTGCCTTGGTACTGGCGGGCCTCGTCTTCGCACTGCTCGAGGTCGCTACCGCATATGACAAACTCGGTGAGCATCAGTGGCGGTGGCTCGGTGCCGTGGAACTCACGGTGCAACTCCCGGCCTTTTTCGATTCCAGGCATCCGCATTTCCCAAGGACGGTCGGCGAACATGACAATGTGCGCCCCCAGCTTGGCCGCTGAAAGAATGGACTCGTCGCTAGCGGCAACAGCATAGATGCGCCCATCGAAGGAATGCTGCGGCCGGGGCCGGAGTTCCGTGCGGGCTTGGGGGTAGTAGGGACCGTCGCCCTCGATGAAGCCCGTCCTGAGAGCTTCGACGATCATAGGGGCTGCTTCATCGAAACGGTCGCGCGATTCGTCCATGCTGATGCCGAAGGTCTCAAACTCGCGCCGCGCCAGACCACGGCCGAATCCCAAGCGCAGGCGCCCGTTGCTCAGCAGGTCAAGGACCGCAGCATTCTCCGCCACCCGCAAGGGGTTGTGCCAAGGGAGTATCACGGCTGCAGTCCCCACGTCGACGTGGGGATGTTTGGCAGCAACGTGGGTCATCACCTGGAGGTTGTCGGGCACGAAGGAGTAGTCGTTGAAATGGTGCTCCGCCGACCAAACGCTATCGAACCCCTCATCGGCAGCCATCTCCGCAAGACGCAACTCCTCCTCCCACGCTTGGGCATCGGAGCCATCCTCCCAGCCATAACTGGAGAAGATCATCATCATTCCTACATCCATCGGATAGCTCCTTTCGCTCGTTCAACTCCGCCCCGCCGGACTCGGAAAGGCCCACATGCAATTCGCGCGCATTATACCCCGTGAAGGTGGACCGCCATCAGTCAGTTTATGCCACCGAGCCCGGAGAGACCCCTCTCATCAGACCCAGTAGACCGGGTAACGCCTAGACTTGGGAATGTTGTTCACGACCAGAGCCACCAGCAAGAGCAGCAAGGCACCCAACCCCGCTGGCATCAACACATACAGGAAGCCAAGGTCGTGCACGGTCTCCCCGCCTATGACGGCTATCAGTGCAGTTGCGCCTCCGGGGGGATGCACCGTGTCTGTCAGCATCATGGCCACAATTGCCAAGGCCACGGCGAGGCCTGCTGAAACGAAGTTGTCTCCCCCTACCTGAAAAACCGCCACACCGATCACGGCGGATATCACATGCCCACCGATGAGGTTCCTCGGCTGAGCCAGTGGGCTCGAGATTACGCCATAGATGAGGACTGCGGATGCTCCAAAGGAGCCGAGGATGAGGAGGGCATCTCTTGGTTCGAAGAACCTCGCGGACAATAGGGCTGCGATTCCGATTCCGAGCGCTGCTCCGAGGGAGGCCCAGAACACCTCTGCGAGGTTCTTGCTGGGGATGCCTAGTCTGAGCGGGCGCGTCTCCGCACCTCTCATCTTGGAGAAGTACTCACGCAGGCTCAAGGCAGGACTCCTTCCTAGTGACAAACGGAGGAACTTCCACGGAAGCCACTACTAGGTAGAATAGGTCTGAGAGCAGGCACGGGCTTCCATGTCAATTTCTAAGCCAGCATTGCCGAGTCCCTTATCAACTCGTTCATGCACCGTTCCCTGTATTGCAGAAAGGCGTCGACGTGATCTACCGTTCCAACACAGTCGCCCCATTGAAAGTTGTCAGGATGCCATTCGGAGTTGGGAAGGCTCTTCTCGACTAGCGGAGGAGGAGCGAGGCGAGCAACGCTACCATACAGCTGAAATGCCCTGCTGAGAAGAAGCGAACGTAGAGTGCCAGAAAAATCCGTAGGCTTCAGAAAGTTTGATGGGACGTAGGCGAGATTGGCCGGGCTCGTATAAAGTCCAAATAGCGGTGGAGGGTTGGACGGAGGGTTCGTAGAAGGTTCTACTTTGAACTCTTCTCGCCAACGATTCTCATGCGCCTTGTGGTCAGCCAGATGCGCCAACTGGTACCCTTTTGGCCCACGCTTGCGAAATGGTCCTCCGGTTAACACGTAAGCCCACAAGTGCTTTGGGTAGTCATTATCGTCCAAGCGTAGGGAATCGGTTGGTCGTTCAGAGGAAGCGCCGGCCCGACCCTTGAATTGAGCGATCTCTTGACTACCAGCGTGTCTACGAACGCCTGGGAATGCGCACGGGGAACCGTCCCACAAGTAGATGTCGGGGTTTATGCCTATTCGCAGTAATTCCGCCGACCAAGTCCGTCGGTTGACGCCATTGTCATCAACAACCCGCTGAACGATTTGGGGATGCAAAAATCTAACCAACGGGGTTATCACTCTAGCAAGTTGGAGCACATCGTTTTCGTCCGGCTGTGGCCAGTCTGGCCATGCTACGCGCGGGGTACGCTTGGACGGTTCAGGTATTGAGGAGACAGGCGGCGCCTTCTGGGGGTCACCCGCGTTCTGGCGGAATTTTTGATACAGACCGGCGGCCTGTCTCAACGTGGCGGTCCCGTTCAGAACGTTCCCAGCAATAGGAATCTTGTGCCGCGTTGGTCGGTTCTGATTGGCGTCTTCCGTGGAGTAGGTGAGGCGTCGCATCAGCGACACCATGCCGTCTTCTTTGAAGTGGACGTCCAAGTCGTCCTCAAATCGCTCAACACGTCTGCAGTTGGATACCCTGGCGGTGACGGCACGCTTGGCTAAACTACAAACGTCCTCTAGGTAGCGTCTAAATGCGATTTCCTGCACGAACGCGCTCCTACTTAGTGCTCAGCGACATGGATCGCCGGACCCAAGCTTGAAACTCAGATTCCAACGCCGCACCGTGTCGGCGTTGACCCTCACCTTCCGGACCAGACCCCCCACATGAAACCGGCGGCCAGCCGGAAGGGCCAGCCGGTCGAGGAAGTCATAGGAAACTCCTCCGGCTCGGCGTTGCGGACATAGGCCTACACGGGCCAGTTATGAATACTGTGAGAGAAAGTGGGCCCTCCAGGGTTCGGACCTGGGACCTGCCGGTTATGAGCCGGACGCTCTACCACTGAGCTAAGTACACTTAGGGTCAATCTTTTCACGCGTTCGTTCTTATGTCAAGGAAATCCTGTCCTCAGGGGAAACCGGACCTCTCCATGACCCAGGACCACAGCACCTTTCTTTCACATCGGACTCTCGAAGATTGCAGGTATACTCATTGAGGCGGCTCCGAACTACCTTGAGGCAAAAGCTTACCATCACGGTTGATGCTGGGGTGCTCCGCATGGCGAGGCGTTATGGTCGGTCCCATGGCGTGTCCCTTTCGGCCCTGGTCGAGCAAGCTCTCAGGGAAATGGGGGAGCACGTCGTCTTTATCCTCGCGCTGGAGAGGCATGTTTCGGGCAGCGGAGCGCGAAGGCGACCCGCGTTACGATGCTCTGGCACAGAAGTACCTTCAATGATGCTTCTGGACGCTGCCCTACTCATTGAAGTCGAACACTTCTTGAACTGCAGGGCTGATTGGGTTGGCGAACGTGGGGCAAATGCTGGCGGCCCGGAAAGCTTCAAACTATCGGCCTCAGTCTTATCTGCGCCCTAACCCGCCTGCATCCGAGCCCATCGTCCCATACCGCCCCTTCGCCCTGCGCCGGCAACCATGACATTTACCCCTTGCCCCCTCCCCTTGCCCGGCCTATATCATGTATCTAAGCCTCATGAGCCCCCGCTCACCGGGCCTATTCCAATCAAAGGAAGTCCCATCGCAAACTACGACAGGGCCCCCAGTCATCAACCCCAAGCGGAGCAGTCGGTCCCGCGAAATCCGCACTTGCAGTCCCGATTTTTCACCGTACAGATACGAAAAATTGCACATCCCGCAGTTTTCGCAGTCTTCTCAGATACAAAACTACCTCGCCACAGCTACAAAGCGACTGCGAAAACTGCGAAAAAAGGCCTGCCCGTGCAGACTACAAAACCAAGGAAAGCGTGTCCTCAGGGAGACCCGACCACTCCCCATTGTCCAGTCCCCGAAGCACTTCCCACTTGGGCACTCTTTGAAGATTACACGATGATGTTGGAGGGTCTGCGATGACGGTAGAGACGCCGCCGGTATTGGAGGCGAATACCTGAACGAGCAGGAAGGGCACGGGACTGAGGTTCAGGGTGCGACAACAGACAGGGTGACTGGTACCGTCAGTACCACAACCGTCACGTTGTCCAGGAACGCGGAAGCCACAGCGCACCGTATGGCTGCCCACTCGAACACGCCCGTCCTGCCAGCTATCTCTGCCAGCGACACCATCGCCGCCAGCAGCAGGATCACTTCCAGATCCACGTATGAAAGTGCCTGTTGCTCGCTGAGAACCCCGAGCATGACCATGGCTATAGCGCCTAGGACGGCGATCAGGACCGGGGGTATCCGGCCGACGGCGATGAGGAGGTAGACGATGCTGAATATGGCTACGGCTGTTGGCATGGCTCAGTTAGCAGGCGGAGCGACCGTCCTCAGCCTCGCGTTCCGCGTGAGGCACCTGTCGGGTATCACTGTAGCCCGCCTGGACCGCGGCAGGGGCACTAGATGGGCATCAGTCCCCCAGCAGGACATACACTGCCGCTGATGGGGTGAGGTCGACGTGGGTATGGCCCCTGCCCGTGACGTCTTCCATGATGCGGATATCGCCCGCGCGCAGGACGCGCTTTGCGCCGTCGCTGGCCCCGATCTCGACCTCCCCCGACAGGTGGACAATGAGCCTGCGTTCGGGCAGGGGGTGAAAGTCCATGTTGCGGGAGCCGTCAAACTCCTGGACCCGTACCTCGGATACGTTGAGTAAGGCTCCAAGCTCGGGGTGATCTGAAAGGTTCAGGTCCTCTATGTGGCTCTCGCCGTTGGCGTCGGGGAATATCCGGTATATTGCCATTGCCCCTCCCTGTGCATGCTGTAGTGGTAAACCTTAGCCGAACTCTGTGGCAGTCAGTTCAGGACAATAGCATCTAGGCGACACTGGCCGCCATAGGGAACTGAAACATCGTCGGCCACTCCATGACATTTTCTCCTTGCCCGCCTGCCGCCCCCCTGATACGCTGGAATCAGCCAAGTGCGCCCTGAAGAAATGGAAGACATATGACCTTCGCGCGCGATCGCATGGCCGGCTGCCTGCTCCGTAACGCCGCCCCAGCGAACAAGTTTCAGATAGAATTCAGATACGGGCAGACGAAAAACTCGAGTAGTTTCAGCTACGAAACCATGTTTCCCAGATACAAACAGTCTCGCGGCCCCGCTACGGAGATGCGAGCCTCCAATGCCAGTTCCAGCTACGAAACGCTCCGAACGCAGCGAGCCCCTCTCGCATCCGGCGCTGCCACGTACAGCGGCGGATCCGAAGTTACGTTTACACCCATGGCCCCAGTTGCTAACCTTCAACCACATCCAAATACGGTAACGAGGGCAGCGTAGTGCGCCGGTACGTAGAGACCCCCCAGATGGACAAGATTCTCTCGCTGTCCAAGCGCAGGGGACTGGTATTCCAGAGCAGCGAAATCTATGGCGGCATCAACGCCACTTGGGACTACGGCCCCTTGGGTGTGGAGTTGAAGCGCAACCTGAAAGACCTGTGGTGGCGCTCGGTGGTGCAGCAGCGCGATGACGTCGTGGGACTGGATGCTGCTATCCTGATGCACCCCGAAGTGTGGGTCTCAAGCGGTCATGTCGCCGGCTTCAGCGACCCCTTGGTGGAATGTCGCGAGTGCCACCAACGCTACCGCGAGGACCAGATCGATGCCACTGCCTGCCCCGACTGTGGCGGCGAGCTTACCGACCCCCGCCAGTTCAGCCTGATGTTCAAGACCTTCATGGGGCCTGTCGAGGATTCCGCCAACCAGGTCTATCTGCGTCCGGAGACGGCCCAAGGCATTTTCGTCAACTTCGGCAATGTCCTCACCGCCTCCCGGCGCAAGCTGCCCTTTGGCATCGCCCAAATAGGGAAGGCCTTTCGCAACGAAATCACGCCCGGGAACTTCACATTTCGCACCCGCGAGTTCGAGCAGATGGAGATCGAGTATTTCGTGAAGCCGGGGACAGATGACGAGTGGCTACACGCATGGCTCGACGACCGCTTCAGTTGGTACACCAAGCACGGCATCCGACCCGAGAACCTGCGCCTCAGGCGTCACGATCCCGACGAGCTTGCGCACTACGCCAAGGACACCTACGACATCGAGTACCGCTTCCCATGGGGTTGGGGCGAGTTGGAGGGCGTCGCTAACCGTACCGACTACGACCTGCGAAGCCACGCCACCCCAACAGGCCGAGACCAAGACCTCACTTTCTTCGACGAAGAAAGCAAGGAGCACGTATTTCCCTACGTTATCGAGCCGTCGGGGGGCGTCGACCGCGCCACGCTCGCCTTCCTTTTAGACTCCTACGACGAGGAGCCCGACCCTCCTCCAAAGCCCGGTGAAGAGGTCCAAGCCAAGGATGTGCGCGTGGTGCTCCGCCTGCACCGGGCTCTAGCGCCGGTGAAGGTGGCAGTGCTGCCACTGAGCCGGAACGAACGCTTGGCACCCCTCGCTCATCAGGTGCACATGTTGCTAAGGCCTCATCTGGCCACCCAGTACGACGACGCCCAGAGCATAGGTCGGCGCTATCGCAGGCAGGACGAGATCGGCACTCCCTATTGCGTCACCGTCGATTTCGACTCCTTGGAAGACAAGCGCGTAACTCTGCGCGATCGCGACACCATGGCCCAGTTGCGTGTGCCCATCGCTGACCTGCCAGCCATCCTGAATGACAAGCTCGAGCACGGCTGGTAACGTGGCATGAGAATCGGGCAATGAGGATTCTCCATTTCTCCGACCTCCACATCGGCGTCGAGAACTACAGCAAGACCGACCCAGGAACAGGTCTGCCCACTCGCCTCCTGGACTTCCTGTCTGCATTGGACGAACTGGTGGAATACGCGCTGAACGAGGGCGTGGACCTGGTCCTCTTCGCAGGCGATGCCTACAAGGGACGCGACCCATCCCAGACCCACCAGCGTGAGTTCGCCAAACGCTTGGCGCGCCTGTCGGGCGCTGGCATACCTAGCTTTCTCCTAGTGGGCAACCACGACCTGCCCCAACCAGTAGGACGGGCCACGGCAGTGGAGATTTTCCGCACCCTCGACGTGCCCAATGTCATAGTCGGCGACCAGATGCACACCCATGTGGTATCCACCCGCTCCGGGCCGCTGCAGATCGTCTCCCTGCCTTGGCCTAACCGCAGCAGGCTCTTGAACCGCGACGAGTCCCGCGGCCTGTCGTTGGATGAGGTCACGGCCGCTATTGAGCGCATCTGCACCGAAGGGGTGCAGCGGGAGGCTTCCAGGCTGGACCCCGGAATCCCGACGGTTTTCACTGCCCACGTCACCATCAACGGGGCGACTACTGGTACCGAGCAGAACATGATGCTGGGACGCGACCACACCCTGTACCCCAGCGTGGTGCACCGCCCCGAATTCGACTACGTGGGCCTAGGGCATATCCACAAACACCAAGTGCTGCGCGAGGGGCCCACGGTTGCCTACTCAGGCAGCCTGCAACGCGTCGACTTCAGCGAAGAGCGTGATACCAAAGGTTTTTGTGTAGTCGACCTCAACCCGGATGCCCCGCAGGGCAAACGCATGACAGATTTTCAGTTCCACCCGGTATCGGCCCGTCGCTTCATGACTATCGAGAGTCGTGTGCCTGACGGTGTCCTCGACCCCACCTCCCAAGTGCTGCAAGACATCGCACGGCAGGATGTGGCGGAGACTGTGGTGCGACTGACGATACACGTCTCCCCGGACATGGAGCCCCTGCTGCGGGACGCCGAAATCCAACGCGCCCTGGAGCCCGCTCATTATGTAGCCTCCATCAACCGCGAAGTGCCCCGGGAAAGACGCCAACGAGTCCCCGCTGGCACCGGGGAGGGGATGACGCCTATCGAGGCGCTGGACCTCTACTTTGAAAGCCACAAGCTGGAGCCTGCACGTAAAGCAAAGCTCATGCAGTATGCCCGCGAACTATTGAACGAGGATGAAATGTCCCCCGAGCCAATGGAGCCCGGAGGGATATCAACATAGTGGGGCAGACCTTCTTGGTGAGGCAGGCCTTCCTCGTGGGGCATGCGTTCGCGGCGCTTGTCTGCCTCACGATATCCGGCCTCAACGAGCACTGCCCCTAACGAGCGTTACCAATGGGCGTCGCTGATTATCTGATGCTGGCTATCCGCTGGCTCCACACAATGTCCGCGGTGGCTTGGGTGGGTGGTGGCCTCTTCTACCTGCTGGTGCTACGCCCTGCCATCAAGCGCTCCGGGCCCATGGACCGCTCCGTAGCAGCCACCATCGGCCCCGAATTCCGCAGCCTCGTCGATGTCTCCATCGCTGTGCTTATAATCACCGGGGCCGTGCTCACCTTCGACCGGCTCACCTCCACTTTCGTAGGGGTGGCATACGCAGGCGTGCTGGCGGCCAAGGTCGCCCTAGCCTTCTACGCCTTCTACCTAGTGCGTTTCCTGCGACGCTCCAGCTACCCGGAGGAACCCGACAGCAAGGGCCGCTGGCCACGCCGCCTCGTCACCCTATGCACGGGGACCACCGCTATCCTGGTGGTGGGTGTGATAGTGTTTCTGCTGTCAGAGTTGCTGGTGGAGTTGTTCCAGGTAGGTTTGAAAACACGGACGGGAGCGTAAGGAAAACCCGATATGAAAAAAACCCTGATGGATATACTGGCCTGCCCTGTTTGCAAGGGCACACTTGAACTGACCGTCGGTAGTGAGGACGGAGATGACGTGATTACCGGTTCCCTCGCTTGCGCCCAATGCAACGAGAGCTACCCCATCGAGGAGTCCATCCCCAACTTGCTACCCCCTGAACTACGCTCGCTGTAGGGCCAACGTTTCCTACGAGGCGGGTGGCGGAGACCACAGACGCACCCCATCCTTGCCCTCCACGTCTTCCAACAACTCTCCCACCGACTTCCCCAACAGCGGATGTTGTACATCAGATGCGATTTCCGCCAAGGGCACCAGCACAAAGGCCCGAGCGGCCATCCTTGGATGAGGGATCTGCAGGTCGTGGCTCTCGAGAGTCCTGTCTCCATAGAGGAGTATGTCCACGTCTATCAGGCGGGGGCCGAAACGGAAGTTGGGGCGGCGGCCCAACCCACGCTCCACGGCTTGAGTGGCGGATAGCAAGAACGACGGCTTCAAGTCGGTAGCGATGGCGCATACGCAGTTGAGGAAGTCGGGCTGGTCGAGATAGCCCCAGGGGGCCGTCTCGTGGATGGAGGAGACGGGCCCCACCTCGCCATGGCGTTGCAGCAACTCCAATGCAGCCTTGAGGTTCGCCTCCCGGTCCCCGAGGTTGGTCCCCAAACCTAGGTAGGCCGTCACGCATCCCAATTGTCCGGCCTCCAGCCCCGCACAATGGCATCGCTCATCCGGGCAACCCGCACCATCTCCCGCACATCGTGCACCCGCACGATATCGGCCCCTCCAGCAATGCTCAGGGCCACCGTCGCCGCCGTGCCCTCCAGTCTTTCCTCTACCGGCAGTCCCAGAACCCGTCCGATGGTCGACTTGCGTGACGTGCCGACCAGCACCGGATAATCCATGGCTCGCAACTCCTGGAGCCGCCGCAGGACCTCCAGATTGTGGTCGGCGGTCTTACCGAAACCGATGCCTGGGTCGATGATGATGTTGCCAGCGACTACCCCCGCTTCCGCGGCCCTCACAACGCTTTTTCGCAATGAGTCCTTTAGGTCCGCCAGCAGGTCGCCATACCTGTAGTTCGTTTGGTTGTGCATGAGTACAATGGGGACTCCCGCTCGGGCAACGACCGGCGCCATGCCAGGGTCCGCCTGCAAGCCCCACACATCGTTGACCATGGACGCGCCAGCATCCACCGCCTGCCGGGCAACCTCCGCCTTGTAGGTATCCACGCTCACCGGCACGCCGACTCTAGCCATCACCTCCGCCAGTACAGGCATCAGACGTTCCAGCTCTTCCTCGGTGGATACCACGTCTGCTCCAGCCCCGTAAACACGGCCTGCAGGCCTCGTCGAAACAGCCCCAATGTCGATGATATCGGCCCCCTCCGCCTCCATTCGCACAGCGAGTTCGACGGCGGCTTTGGAGTTGTGGGCCAACCCATCCCCAGAAAAGGAGTCGGGGGTCACATTCACCACCCCCATTACATACGTACGCTCCCCCCATCGGAAGGTACCGGGGCCGCAATGCATTTCGGGGGACTGGGAGTTTGCCATATGTAGCGCTCTCTCGGATATCAACGGGCTATTGCCATTCTAGCACCGCTTAAATTCCGGCGATCGATTGCAGTGCTTGACCCCGTAGAGAACCATGGGCCCGGCTCGTTGTTGCGGCTGTCGGCGCATATCTGCTAGCATGACATCGGCCTCCCCTACCTTCGCACCGGAGACAACGTGACCGTTGAGAACCGAGCCGACCGGGGTGTTGGCGAGCTACAACAGCGACGACAGAAGGCCCGCCTTGGTGGGGGGCAGGAGCGCATTGAGCAGCAGCATCGCCGTGGCAAGCTCACCGCACGGGAGCGTCTGGACCTGCTGCTTGACCTCGATACTTTCCAGGAACTCGATCCCTTCGTTACCCACCGCACCACGGACTTCGGACTAGGCGACCGCAAGTTCGAGGGCGACGCCGTGGTCACCGGCTACGGCAAGGTGGACGGCAGGCAGGTCTTTGTCTACTCACAAGACTTCACGGTGCTGGGTGGCTCCCTGTCCGAGGTGGTGGGCCAGAAGATATGCAAGGTCATGGACCTCGCCATCAAGAACGGCTGCCCCCTGATTGGCCTAAACGATTCGGGCGGGGCCCGCATCCAGGAGGGCGTTCTCAGTTTGGGGGCCTACGGGGATATCTTCCTGAGGAACACCATGGCCTCGGGGGTCATACCCCAGATTTCAGTCATCATGGGGCCTGCCGCCGGTGGGGCCTCGTACTCTCCCGGAATCACCGACTTCGTGTTCATGGTCCGCGGACCTGGCCAGCTCTACATCACCGGACCCGACGTGATAAAGGCAGTGACCGGAGAGGACATCACCCACGATGAATTGGGAGGGGCCTTCACCCACAGTGTGCGCAGTGGCGTGGCCCACTTCGCCTTCGACTCAGAGGAGGAAACGCTGCGGGAAGTTCGGAGGCTCGTCTCCTTCCTGCCTTCCAACAACACGGAAGACGCTCCTCCTATGGACACCCTGGATAACCCGGACAGACACGACCCTGACTTGGCCAGCATCGTGCCAACGGAACCCAATCGCTCCTACGACGTACGGGACATCATCCATCGGGTAGTGGACGAGGCCGACTTCATGGAGGTGCACCGCGACTACGCGCCCAATGTTGTGGTCGGGTTTGCACGACTGGACCGCCGCACTATCGGGATCGTCGGGAACCAACCGTCCCACTTGGCAGGGGTGCTGGACATCAACACCTCCACCAAGGCGGCGCGCTTCGTACGCTTCTGCGACTGCTTCAACATACCTATAGTCACCTTCGTCGATGTGCCCGGCTTCATGCCCGGCACCGACCAGGAATACGGTGGGATCATCCGGCACGGGGCCAAGCTCCTGTACGCTTACGCCGAGGCCACGGTGCCCAAGGTAAGCGTTATACTGCGCAAGGCCTACGGCGGGGCCTATATCGTAATGGGGAGCAAGCACCTGCGGGGCGACGTTAACCTCGCATGGCCGTCGGCGGAAATCGCCGTGATGGGACCGGAGGGAGCGGTAAACATCCTCTTCCGAGAGGACTTAGCGAACGCTGAGGCTCCCGATGCCGAACGGGACCGCTTGACCCAGGAATTCCGCACCCAGTTCGCGAACCCCTATGTGGCTGCCAGCCGGGGCTTCCTCGATGACGTAATCGCGCCCTCGGAGACGCGCCCACGCATCGCCCACGCCTTGGAGATGCTGCAGACCAAGCGGGACACCCTCCCTCCCAAGAAGCACGGAAATATCCCGCTCTAGGCCTTAGTTTGTCAGTCCCTCAACCGACGGCACGCGGGCGACTGTCCGAACCGGTCGGCAGAGCGCCCTCCACTCCGTAGCCGTGGGAGACAAGAACAAGTAATATACCCTCCATGGTTCCACCTGACGGGCTCTTCGGCACCTCGCTACACGTAGCCATCGGCGTCTATGGTCTGCTGGCAGTGGCGCTTGGGCTATCCACATACCTGTTGTACCGCCGTGTGTTCCGGCTGATCATGCTTGGGAGGCCGGAAAGCCGGTTCGACCAACCCCTGACCCGACTACGAGGGCTGCTGGCCATCAGCCTCGGTCAGCGGAAGGTATTGCAACGGGTAGGGCTGCGGGACCGGGCTGGCTTGGGACATGCCGTCATCTTCTGGGGATTCCTGTCCTTTGCCCTCAGCTACCTGATATTCATCTTCGCCGACTCCATCTGGCACCCCTTCTCCGAGACGCTGTTGACGGAGACGGGGGTGGCCGTCTACGCCAACTACCTCAACGTGTTCGCCGCCGCTATTCTGCTGTGCATTGTCTGGGCGGTGCTGCGACGCTGGTTAGCCAAGCCCCACCGCCTCAGCTTCGACCTGACCCGCAGTCTTGATGCCGTAGTGGTGGTCAGCCTCATCGCTTCCCTCATGGTGTTCACACTACTTACCGAGGCCTTCTACGTGGCCCGGGAGGGTGCAGCCGCGGGCCCGGCTGGGGAGGCGTTCATTGGCAAGGCACTGGGCCAAGCCTTCGCCAGCGCTGGGCTGGGCTACGATGCCGCGAACGCCCTGCACAGCCTGGCTTGGTGGCTCCATCTGCTGGTCATTCTCGGGTTCGCCATCTACGTGCCCTTCTCCAAGCACATGCACATGGTGGCAGCCCCAGCCAACGCCTTCTTCCGCAACTTGGAACCCCGGGGCGCCCTCCCAACCATGGACCTGGAGAACGCTGAGCGCTTCGGCGTGGGGCGGGTGCAAGACTTCTCGTGGAAAGAGCTGCTGGACGGCTACGCCTGTGCCGTCTGCGGGCGCTGCACGGATAGCTGTCCTGCCAACCTTACGGGCAAAGTCCTCTCGCCCATGCACATCGTGGAAAACATCAAGGACCACCTCATTGAGAGCGGTCCCGCGATCCGCAGCGGCCAAGAAGCGACCGACAAGCCACTCATAGGACACGCCGTCCTAGAGGATGCGGTCTGGGACTGTGTGAATTGCGGGGCCTGCATGGAGGAGTGCCCTGTGGTGGTGGAGCATGTGCCCACCATCATGGACATGCGCCGCTACTTGGTGATGGAAGAATCGAAGATGCCGGAGACGGCGATGAACGCCCTGCTCAGCATCGAGCAGCGGGGCCATCCCTGGCGCGGTACCCAGTACTCCCGGACCGACTGGGCCGAGGGCTTGGACGTGCCCATTATGGCGGAACACCCCGAAGCAGAGGTCCTTCTGTGGGTGGGGTGTACACCTGCCCTAGAGCAACGCAGCCAAGCCATAGCCCGCTCCATGGCCAAAGTGCTCAAGTCCGCCAAGGTGGACTTCGCCATACTCGGCGAGGAAGAGACGTGCACTGGCGACCCGGCACGGCGTATGGGCAACGAGTACCTTTTCCAGATGCTGGCGCAACAGAACATCGAGACCCTTAACAACTACCAGGTGAAGACTATCGTTACGGCGTGTCCCCACTGCTTCAACACTCTGAAAAATGAGTACCCGCAGTTCGGGGGTTACTTCGAGGTGATGCACTACAGCCAGTACTTCGACCGCCTGATGAGCGAGGGACGGCTGAAGCTGCTGAGCATGCAGCAGGGACCGTCCGCAACGGTCGCCTACCACGATTCCTGCTTCCTGGGACGCCACAACGGCGTGTACGACGAGCCTAGGCGTGTGGCCCAGGCCATTGGGCTGAACGTCGTGGAAATGGAGCGCAACCGTCAGCGTGGGTTCTGCTGTGGCGCAGGCGCAGGCCACATGTGGGTAGAGGAGAGCTCGGGCACCCGAATCAACCACACCCGCACCGACCACTTCGTCGAAACGGAAGCCCCCACCGTGGGCGTATCCTGCCCATTCTGCCTGCAGATGCTCACCGAGGGCATTGAGGCCCGAGGCCTCTCAGGCCAGAAGCAGGCAAAGGACCTCGTTGAGCTCCTAGCTGACAGCTTGGACTCTCCCACTTCTTGAACTTGGTCTGAGATCCTCCCTCAGAAAGGACTCCAAAGATGGCTGGCTACGTAATCGCCCAGATGACCATCACCGACCCTGATGCCTTCGCCGACTATCCAGGCATGGCAGGCCCAACGGTAGCCGCCTTCGGAGGACGCTACGTGGTGCGGGGCGGAGCTATCCACAAGCGTGAGGGAGACTGGGAGCCCAACAGGCTGGTCATCATTGAGTTCGATAGCGTGGAGCAGGCCCAGGCTTGGTACGACTCGCAGATCTACGAGGACGCCAAAGCCCTGCGAATACGCTCCACCATTAGCAGCTTGATGATCGCCGAAGGGGCCTAGATCCAGCCATGCCATCCAAGGCCGACCTGCTGGTCATACCCGACGACCACCCTCCCGTGCTCTTTGGCACCCACTTGGAGCCGCGGGTCTACGGGCTCGCACGTGAGGTCCTCTGGCATGTGGAGAGGCCTTCTGATGAAGCGCAACTGGTCGAATGGATAGGCGATGCCGATGTAGTGGTCAACCTCAGGGCATCGGTCTACTTCCCCCGACCGGTGCTGGAGCAATTCCCCAAACTCCGTCTCATATCCATTTGGGCCGTAGGCACCGACAACGTGGACTTGGAAGCCTGCCGGGACCTCGGCATCACCGTGTGTAACACCCCCGGCTACGCAGCCATCGGTGTGGCGGAGCATGCCATCGCTTTGGCCCTCGCCGTGACCCACCAACTCGCCGCCGGTGACCGGCGCATCCGGGGCGGTGGCTGGCAGGACGCCCGCATCGCCCAGTTGCACGGAAAGACCCTTGGCGTGATCGGCGTGGGGCCCATCGGGCTGCGGATGATCGAGTTGGGCCGTGCGCTGGGCATGGATGCCGTGGCCTGGACCTTTCGTCCTTCTCAAGAGCGAGCGTCCTCGCTGGGGGTGGAGTTGGTGTCGCTGGAGGAACTCCTTCAGAAATCCGACGTGGTATCGATCCACCTGCCCATCACAGAAGAAAGTCGCCGCCTCTTGGGTTCCACGCAGCTAGCGATGATGAAGTCCAGCGCCATCATCGTGAATACGGGACGCGGTCCCGTCATCGACGAACCCGCCATGGTGCAGGCCCTACAGGAAGGCAGGCTCGCGGGCGCGGGTTTGGACGTCTTCACCGCTGAACCGCTATCACAAGACAGCCCCTTGTGCAGCCTGGATAACGTGGTGCTCTCGCCCCACGTTGGCGCCATGAGCCCGGAAACCAGCCTAGCCGGACTGGAGATGGCCCTTGATAACATTGAGGCTTTCCTGGCAGGGGCACCCACCAACACGGTTGTCAGGGGCACGCGTTAACTGGCAGTATCGCTGGATGCCTTCTGACGGGCTGAGTGTTTCACACCCGGCGGTCTGCCCCCAACACTTCGTTCATGCTGCCGGAACGAAAGCCGTCTAAGTCCAATGTGACGTACGCGTAGCCTATGGAGCGGAAATAACGAGTGATATCCTGCCGGACGTCTGCAGCCAGAAGGGCTGGGAAGTCCTGCGGACCCACCTCAATGCGGGCAACGGTATCGTGGTGCCTCACTCGGAGCTGGCGGAACCCCAAGCTACGCAGGTGTTCTTCTGCCTTGCCAATGCGCGTCAGGGCTTCCACTGTCACCCGGCTGCCGTAAGGGATGCGAGAGGAAAGACAGGCTTGGGCTGGCTTGTCCCATGTGGGCAGGCCCATTTCACGGGACAGGTGGCGTATCTCCGCCTTCGTGAGTCCTGCGTCCACCAAAGGACTCAGAACACCATACTCCTTGGCCGCGTTCTGGCCGGGGCGGAAGTCTCCCAGATCGTCTACGTTCGTGCCGTTGGCCACCCAGGCGTACCCTTCTGCTGAGGCGAAGCCACTGAGGTGTGTGTAAAGCTCGTCCTTGCAGAAGAAGCAGCGGTTCGATGTGTTGGCTTGGTAGTCTTCCCGCTCTACCTCTTGGGTATTGATCACACGGTGGTTCAGTCCAATCTGTTGCGCCAAGTCCACGGCATCCCGTAGTTCTGAAGGGGCGAGGCTGGGAGAGTCGGCAGTGACGGCTAGGGCGCTGCTTCCCAACACCTCATTGGCCGCCGCCGCCAGGAACGCACTGTCCACGCCACCCGAATAGGCGACAATCAGGGAGCCCATGCTCTGGAGTTGCCTTCGCAGGGCGCCCATCTTCTGCTGAGCAGCCTTGGAGTCGTTTTGAGCAGTCTCTGCCATGCGTACAACTTTCCTTGATGGGTCAAAAAGAGTGGGACTCCATTCTAGCATGGGGACGGAATCCCACTATTCGCTACATGGGATGCCCGAACTTCTGGCGTAGCTCCGTTTTGAGGATCTTTCCCAAGGGATTCCGGGGCAACTCCTCCACGAACACCACCGACTCGGGCCTCTTGAAGCTGGAAAGGCGCTGGCGGCAATACTCAATGAGGTCCGCTTCATCCACGGGTGATTCCGTAGGCACCACCACCGCCCGGACTCGCTCGCCCCAATAGTCGTCAGGGACGCCGATTATGGCAGCCTCGTCCACGCCTGGATGGGAAGCCAGCACACGTTCGACCTCTTCCGGGGAGACCATCTCTCCACCACGCTTGATGAAGTCCTTGGCGCGCCCTACTAGAAAGATGTAGCCATCTTCGTCTTGGTAGGCCAGGTCTCCAGTATGCAACCACCCGCCCTTGATGGCGTCGGCAGTCTCACCCTGCTGCTGCCAATAGCCCGACATGATGCGAGGTCCACGGGCAACGATCTCGCCTACCTCACCCTGGGCGACCTCATCACCATCCTCGTCCACCAGCATCACCTGTACATCATCGAGGGGTCGCCCGATGGAACTGAGGCGTTGTAGCTTCCTTTCCACCTGCTCGGGGGTGCCCTGGAGCACATGGTCATCCGGGCCCAGCATGGCGATGGTTGCAGCCGACTCAGTCTGCCCAAAGGCGTTGATAAACTGCACTCTTGGCAGGGCCTCAATGGCTCGGCGTATCACATCCTGGGGCATGGGTGCGGCCCCATACGTCATGACGCGCAGACTGGACAGGTCGTGCTTGGGGAATTCCGGGTCATCCATGAGCTGCTTGAGCATAGTGGGAACGAGGATCGAGCGCGTCGGCTTCTCTCGCTCGGTTAACTCCAGCCACTGCGCCGGATCAAACTGCCGCATCAGCACCAGGGTACGCCCGCCATACACCGCCGCCAGCGCTGTCTGGAATCCGCCGATATGGTAGAGGGGCATGGGTAGAAGATTGCTTTCGTGGACATCGGGATCGGGGGGATCTACATTGGCCAGCAGATAGGTGGTCAGGCTGTCGTGGCTGAGCATAACGCCCTTCGGCACACCGGTAGTGCCGGCGGTGTACATCAGCACCGTAGTTTCGGCATCATCAGCTTCCGGGAAACACATTTGGTCCAGAGAGCCAGACTCTAACAAGGCTTGGTAGTCATCCGAAAAGTCGACCATCCGGCATCCCGGAGCCGAATGGAGCAATGCCGGCGAGGCTAGCTCGCGATAGTCCTCTCCCACGAAGAGGGTCTTGGGCGAAGAGCTTTCAAGCATGTATGCCAGCTCTTCTTGCTTGGCGCGGAAGCTGAGGGGCACGTAGACCGCATCAAGACTGGCTGTAGCAAAGTAGACCTCCAGCAGTTCAGACCGGTTCACGTCCATAGTTGCGACTCGGTCGCCTGGTCCGATCCCCATCTCCGCCAAGGCATTGCACAACCTTACGGTGTTGGCCTGCAGCCGCTCGAAAGAGAGGCGTTGGCCCTGAAAGACCACGGCCTCCCGCTCGGGCACAATGGCGCAGGCGATGGTCAGGGCTTCCGTAGTATTCAAACAGTCCCTCCGACAGGGGTTTCACTGAGGCCGGCCCGACCCGTGGTGACTTGCGCTCCCACCCGTAACTCCGTTTCCAACGCCATCGCAAGGGGTAAATCCGCTCCCACGCAAACGGCCCGCTTAACGGCAGCGGCACAGCGACTAACGGGAGCGAGTTGCCCAGCCAGACTCTCGGCCTCCGAGTTCAAGGCGTCCCATGAAGGCAAAACCTGGTTGACCAACCCTATCCGTCGAGCTTCCACAGCGTCGATCCGCCTTCCAGTCAGCAACAAGTCCAATGCAGCGGAGAATCCAAGGGAACGGGTAAGGGTCTGGGTGCCTCCTGCAGCGGGTATCATACCCAACCTCACCTCTGGCATGGCGAAGGTAGCGTCAGCCGATGCCAAGCGCAGGTCGCACAGCAAGGAGATCTCTACACCCGAGCCGATGCAATGGCCGTGGATGGCACAAATCACTGGGACGGACAACTCCGAGAGGCGACACCACACATCACGCTGCCACCGCACCTCTCGGGCAATCGCCTGCGACGGAGCGGTACCGAACTCAGTGAGGTCTGCCCCAGCGCAGAAGGAACGTCCTCGGCCGCGAAGCAGCACCACAGCCACTTCGTCGTCCTCTGCGACCGCACCCAATGTCTCATATAGCTGGTCGCGCATGGCCGTGTTGTAGGCATTCAACACATCGGGCCGGTCGAGCCAAATGTGAGAGACGCTACCCTGCTTCTCGTACTGGATTGCTGAGTCTCCCGACACGACTGCCCCGCCGAACTATCGTCCCTGATATTGAGGGACGGTCTTGTGCAGAAAAGACTGTATGCCAATCGCCCGGTCCTGTGTGCTGTGCAGCAGGATGTTGAGGTCAGCCTCCAGCCGCAGACCTTGTTCCAAAGACATGTCCGACCCCCCCAGCACAGCCTCCTTGGCATACCTGCTGGCCACGGGTGCGCCCGAAGCAAGGGTTTCCGCCGCCTGACGCGCCTGCTCCATCAAGTGGTCAGGCCCAACCACGGCATTTACCAGCCCCATCTCCAAAGCCTCGTCCGCTGGGGCCAACCGTGAAGTGAGCAGCATATCCAGCGCCCTGCCGCGGCCGACAAGGCGGGGGAGCCTCTGTGTGGCCCCATCCCACGGCACTTGGCCTCTGCTTACGTCGGTGACGCCAAGCCGGGCCGTCTTGGAGGCAATGCGTAGATCGCAAGCTAGGGCTAGCTCCAGCCCGTGGTCTATGGCATCGCCATTGATAGCGGCGACCACTGGTATCGCCACGGAGGCCAGAACAGACGCAGCTCTGCGGTCCCTCATCCAGCGGGCCACCACATCCCCACCCAACTCACGCTCAGCATCGGGCAGTGGCTCGCGGCCCCGGGAGAACACCTTGCCGGCACCGGTCACAACCAGCACACGCACCTCGGGCTGCTGTTGCAGCAGATCAGCTACGTCGCCCAACTCCTGAGTCATCAGCAGGTCAACCAGGTTGTCGCAGCCGGGACGGCCAAGGGTTACCCAAGCCAGCGGTGGGGAGGCTTCGTATCTGAGAGAGCGATGTTTCAGGGTGGTGCGGACCATGGCTCGCCTATGGTAAGACCAGGCGGATATCTTGACAAGGAAAGGGGTCTGGCCTACGATGTGTGGGAGTCTGACACCGACAAAATTGTGGTGCTGACAACAAAAAAACACTCATATAGCCTGGAAAGGAGGCCGAGGTGGTGAAATTCGCCCCACTGGGGGAGAGAGTAGTGCTCAAGCCCCTAGAGAGAGATGATGTCAGCAAGGGGGGAATCATCCTGCCTGATACTGCCAAGGAGAAACCCCAAGAGGGGGAGGTCGTTGAGGTGGGCCCCGGACGGGTAGCCGAAGACGGCAGCCGTATCGCAATGGAATTGAAGAAGGGCGACAGGGTCATATACTCCAAGTTCGCCGGTACGGAGTACAAGGACGAGGACGATGACTACCTGATCCTTCGCGAGAGCGATATCCTGGCAAAGATCTCCGACTAGAGAGAAACCGATCAAGACAATAGCAAGGAGAAAAAAGTAATGCCTGGGAAGCAGCTTGTTTACTCTGACGAAGCGCGAAAAGCGCTGAAGGCTGGGGTGGATGCTCTGGCAGATTCTGTCAGGCCTACCCTCGGACCCAAGGGTCGTAATGTAGTACTGGACAAGAAGTTCGGACCTCCTCAGGTCTGCAGCGACGGCGTAACCATCGCCAAAGAGATTGAGCTCCCTGATCCCTTCGAGAACATGGGAGCACAGATCCTCAAGGAAGCCGCCAGCAAGACCAACGACGCCGCCGGCGATGGCACGACCACATCCGTAGTTTTGGCCCAAGCCATCATCACCGAGGGCTTCAAGAACGTGACCTCTGGCCGCTACCCGATGGCCCTCAAGCGTGGCATCGAGCAGGCAGTGGACCAAGTGATTGAAGAACTCAAGGGCATGTCCACCCCCGTAGACACCCGCGAGCAAATCCAGCAAGTAGCCGCTCTCTCAGCCCACGAAGAGCGCATCGGCACCACTATCGCCGACGCCATGGAAAAGGTGGGCAAGGACGGAGTCATCACCGTCGAGGAGTCCAAGAGCCTCGCCGATGAGACAGAGTACGTGGAAGGGATGCAGATCGACCGCGGCTACCTCTCCCCCTACTTCATTAGCAACGCCGAGAAGATGGAATCCGAGATCGACGAGCCTTCCATCATCATCACCGACAAGAAGATCTCCGCTGTGGCCGACGTGCTGCCTCTTCTGGAGAAAATCTTGCAGGTGGGCCGCAAGAACGTGATCGTGGTGGCCGAGGACGTAGAGGGAGAGGCCCTGGCTACCATGGTAGTCAACAAACTCCGTGGCACCCTCAACTGCTTGGCAGTCAAGGCCCCCGGCTTTGGTGACCGCCGCAAGGCCATGCTGGAAGACATCGCCATCCTGACCGGTGGCACCGTCATCAGCGAAGAGAAGGGCATGAAGCTCGACTCCGCCACACTGAACGACCTTGGCTCTGCCAGGCGAGTCAGTTCCACCAAGGACGACACCACGTTCGTGGAGGGCAAGGGCTCGGAACAAGCCATCAAGGACCGTATCGCGCAGATTCGCGTACAGATCGAGGAGACCACCTCCGAGTTTGATCGCGAGAAGCTGCAAGAGCGCATGGCCAAGCTGGCAGGTGGCGTCGCTGTCATCAAGGTAGGAGCCGCCACCGAGGTCGAGATGAAGGAGCGCAAGGGTAGGGTCGAGGACGCTCTCTCAGCTACCCGCGCCGCCGTCGAAGAAGGCATCGTGCCCGGAGGCGGAGTCGCCTTGGTGCGCAGCCAAGCCAGTTTGGACGCCTTGGCCTCCGGCCTGTCGTCCGAAGACGAGGGCGTTGGCGTCCGCATCATCCAGCGCGCTCTGGAAGTCCCCCTGCGTCTGATCGTTGAGAACGCAGGCCACGAGGGTTCCATTGTGCTGGACACCGTGCGCAAGCAGGAGAAGGATTACGGCTACGACGCCGATGTTGGCGAGTACGGCCAGATGTTGGACCGGGGCATAGTCGACCCTACCAAGGTCACCCGCTCTGCCCTGCAGAATGCGGCCAGCATCGCCTCCATGGCACTCACCACCGAATCCATGATCACCGAGATTCCGGAGAAGGCATCGGCTGCACCGGCGATGCCTCCGATGGAGTACTAGGCCACACACCAAGTAGGTAAACACGTTGGCCCCGATCGGATCGGGGCCAACGTGTTTTTGCCTCAGGCACTCCCTGGCGCACATATTCCCGTTATCTTTTGAGGGATCCACCACAACCACCAACATGCAGCCGGAGTTCTTCACCCATCCTGCCGAAGCACTTACCGACCTCCCGAGCGGGATCGCCATTATGGTGGGGGGCCAGAATCGGGCAGGCGTCCCCACCGGATTGCTGCAAGCACTGACGCAACGTGGCCTAGGCGAGTTCACGTTGGTCTGCGAAGCCGACAGTCCGGCAGTGCAGGTACTGTTCTCCGCCGGACAGGTGCGCAAGCTTCTTTGCCCGCCCCTCAACGAAGAAAGCTGGGCCGCGATAGAAGCCGCGGGCATAGAAGTGGAGCCCCTGCCAGCGGGGTTGCTGGCGGAGCGTATCCGCGCCGCTGGCGCTGGCATTGGCTCGCTGCTGATAACCCCCAACTCCGGTGAAGAGCCGGATGCGGGCAAGGATCGGCAAGAGTTGGACGGCCAGCACTATGTCGTCGAGACGCCCCTGCCGGCAGACTTCGCACTGCTGCGGGCTCACAAGGCCGACACCCTTGGCAACCTGATATACCAAGGCGCTTCCCGCAACTGGAACCCGATCATGGCCACCGCAGCCTCTGTCGTGATCGTGGAGGTAGATGAAGTGGTGGAGCCAGGCGGACTCGACCCCGAAGTTGTGATAACCCCCGGCATTTTTGTCGACAGGATTGTCTGCAGAAAGCTCATGCCCGGCTAATGGAACTACCCTGATGACCGCCACTCACTCACAGATAGCCGCTCGAACCACCTCGGAAATTCTCCCAAACCAAGTCGTTCACCTCGGACCCGGCTTACCTCAACTGGTCGCGGATCAATTGCCTCCAGACTGGGGCGTGCTCCTGCTCGGGCACGACGGTGTCCTGGCTCCAGCATCGGGTCGGGGAGGTTGCGTCCTAGAACAGGCCGACGCGACAGGCCTTGTCCGTGGGGGCTATGTGGATGTGGCGGTGCTGCAGGCTGACCAGGTTTCTGTGTCCGGCGACCTCCACTTGCCCACCACCCACGTTCCCGGACCTTCACGCTCCGCAGAGGTGGGGTCCCATGCACGAAGGGTGATCGCCCTGTTGGAATTGGCTCAAGGACAGGGGGCGCTCGTTGAGACTTGCAACGCGGCAGTAGCCATACAAGGCAGAGTCGACACCATCATCACTGACGTCGGCGTGTTTCTGATAACACCAGAGGGACTAACCCTCAGCCAAGTCGCGCCTGGCTGGACTTCAGACGCAATTGTGCAACGAGTCGGAGTGGACTTCACCCCTCATCCCGACCTCCGGGAAATGTTCTTCTCCCTACCGGACAGGCAGTCTCAATCAAAGCTGTTCGCATCGGCAGCCGACGCAGTAGCCGACATACCCGATGGGATCACAGTGCTTATCGACGGGTTTGGAGGTCCCGGAGGAATGGCCCAGTACCTGATGCTCGCCCTGCGCGACCAAGGGGCGAAGCAACTCACCATGGTGAGCAACACCGCTGGCATTGCCGGCGCGGTCAACTTCGGCACCCCGCCCGGAATGCGCACCATCGACCATAGCATCCTCGTGGTGAGCGGGCAGATTCGAAAGGCCATCGCCTCTTTTCCTGTTTCGCCATCACCATCGAGGCCGACCGCCTTCGAGTTGGCTTACCGCAATGGTGACGTAGAACTGGAGTTGGTGCCACAAGGCACCTTGGCTGAGCGCCTGCGCGCTGGAGGTTTCGGACTGACCGCCTTCTACACGCCCACTGGCGCAGGCACCCTCATCGCCGAAGGCAAGCCCTCCCGCACCATCTATGGGCGGGAGCAGGTCATGGAGCGGGCGATAACCGCCGACTTCGCCCTGCTGCGAGCCCACAAGGCCGACACCCTCGGCAATCTGGTCTACCGCGGCACATCGCGCAACTTCAACTCGGTCATGGCCCCTGCCGCTCGCACCACCATCGTCGAGGTCGACGAGATCGTCGAGCCGGGCCAGATATCCCCCGACGAGGTGGTCACCCCCGGCCCCTTCGTACAACGCCTCGTCCAGCGCCCACCCGACTTCTCCGCCTACCAGCCACTTGAGGAGTAGCATCCAAGGGCAAACACTCTGACAGCTTCAGGGAGCCCATCAAAGCACCCGAATAGCTACCGCTCGGCGGCCTCTAGCCCCATTATTCGAATCCAGAAAACACTATAACCGTTATCTGAAGTTCCAGTTGGTATCAGCTTGGTGCCGAGAACCCTTGAAGGAGACACCTATGGAGGACCCGGAGATTGCCTCCCTGCTGGAGGCCAACCTTAAGTTCTACGAGGCCTTCTCCACGCTGGATATAGAGGCCATGGACCATGTCTGGGAGCCGTCGGACCGCACCCGGTGCATGCACCCTGGCTGGCCCTTGATCACTGGGTGGCAAGAGGTGCGCCAGAGCTGGGACAACATCTTCAACAACACCACCATGATGCACTTCATCATCACCGAGGCCCATCCCGTGATAGAAGGCGACATCGGATGGGTGGACTGCATTGAGAATGTGACCTCACTAGTGGATGGAAGAGCTGCGAGCTTCGCCGCGCGGTCCACCAACATCTTCGCCAAGTCAGGCGACAGGTGGCTCATGGTGCATCACCACGCCTCACCCTAGGGCGCTGTCCTCGCGCGCTGACAGGCGTCAGTCGCGAGAGCCCACTGGCTCACCAACCTCCGCGTCATCCCAGCTAACCTCAATGCGCTCGATCTTGAAGCGGCGCATCTCCTTCACCTCAAGTCGCTTGCCATTGAACTCGAGGATGTCTCCCTCCAAGGGGATGCGTCCCAGTTGCTTCAAAACGAACCCAGCCACCGTTTGATAGTCCCCATAGGGCAGGTCTAGGTTCAGGTTCTGGTTGGCCTCCAGCACAGACATGCCGCCCCGGACATCGAACCAGCCCGGACCGATGGGTGCATACTCCTTCTCGGCTGGCTCACCCTCCTCACCTACCGGACCTACGATCACTTCCAGGAGCCTCTTCAAAGTGACCAATCCCGCTACCCCTCCATGCTGGTCAACACAGATGGCCATCTGACGGCCGCTATCCCGCAACTCATTGAACAGCGGACCCACCAACTTGGTCTCAGGCACAAAGTAATGTTGGCGCAGCACGTCGGTAGCAGAGTCAGAAGGTCCCAAGCGACCCTGTGCCATCTCCTCCAGCAGGTCCTTGATGGACAGGACGCCCACGATGTTCTCCTGGTTGTTCTCAAATACGGGGAAGCGCGTGTGAGTATGTTGGGCGTAGATAGCCAGCACCTCATCCAGCGTGGCACCCTTTTCCACCCAGGCGATCTCTGTCCGGGGGGTCATGACCTGCTGTACTTGGCCGTCGCCGAAATGGAACACCCGCTCCAGCATCTGTGCCTCCGAGGTCTCCATGGCTCCCTCCGTCTCGGCCACATCAATAAGAGAGCGTATCTCCTCCTCTGTCACCCGTACCTCAGCCCCCACCAACCGGGCTACGGTCGAACTCAGTCGCTCCAGCACCCAGACCAAGGGGAAGAACAGGAGTTGAGCGAATTCCAGCGGGCGTACGATGAGGACGGCAGTTTTCTCTGCCTTGCGGGAAGCGACGGTCTTGGGTAGCATCTCGGCGAATACCAGCAGCAGGAACGTGACACCCGCTGTGGCTACGATTACCGCCATACCTGGGCTCAGGTACGAGGCGGCCAGCGAGGTAGCCAGCGAAGCGGCCAAGACGTTGACTAAGTTGTTGCCCGTGAGAACCGTCGGCAGCAGCTTCTCCGGCCTCCCGGCTATGCGCTCCACCCTGTCGGCGCCCTTGTGTTTGGAGCGGACCATGGAGGCGATGCGCCCGCGTTGAATGGACAGGAAGGCAGCCTCTGAGCCCGAAAAGAACGCTGAGAGCAAAAATGCCACTCCCAGCAGCACCAGTCTAAATACGTCATCCCCATCCATAAATTGTGTTGGCCCCTCCTCGGCCGACCGTCTCTAGTCAAGAGTGTCGGGATAATAAAAACAGACCCGCACTAACCCAGAGAACCGGGCCGCGGGTCCGTTCTTCTACTATTCAATATTCAAATCAGGCACCGTGAAGGACAGGACTGTGGCAAGGGATAAAGCTGCCTCCAAGGTCACACTATCCTAGCATAGGGAACCGGTTGTTTCCAACAGAACCCTTGCTGATTCGCGCGGCAACGGCTTACCCCAATGGTACAATTGGGCCTCGGAGGCAGCTTTCAACTTGGACAGCATTCGAGTCAGGTACGCGCCCAGCCCCACCGGGCAGCCCCACTTGGGCAACGTGCGCACCGCCCTGTTCAACTGGCTTTTCGCGCGCCGGTATGGCGGCAAGTTCGTGGTCCGCATTGAGGACACCGACCAGGAGCGGGCCGTGGATGGCGTTGTGGATGCCATACTGGAAAGCTTGCGCTGGTTGGAATTGGACTGGGACGAGGGCCCCGACGCTGACGGCCCCTACGGTCCCTACGTGCAGTCCCAAAGGCTCGGCATCTATCACGAGGCAACGGACCGCCTGATATCCGCGGGAAACGCCTACCGTTGCTACTGCACCCGCGAGAGGCTGGACGAGCTACGCAAGGCCAACCGCGCCAACAATGCCCCCAACCCTGGCTACGACGGCCACTGCCGCAATCTGACTCAAGCCGATCTGCGTGATCAAGAAGGGAACCATACTCCCCACACGGTCCGCTTCGTGATGCCGGACCAAGGCGAGACGGAACTGGTCGACCTGATCAGGGGCGACGTCAGTTGGGACAACGCACTCTTGGACGACTTCGTCATTCTGAAGTCCGACGGCTTCCCCACCTACCACCTAGCCAACGTGCTGGATGATCACCTGATGGAAATAAGCCATGTGCTGCGTGCTGAGGAGTGGCTCTCCAGCACGCCCCGCCACCTGCAACTCTACGGGGCCTTGGGGTACGAACCACCATTATTCGGGCACCTGCCGATGATTCTTGGGCCTGACCGTTCCAAGCTCTCCAAGCGCCACGGCGCCACGGCGCTGTTGGAATACCGCGATGCGGGCTACCTCTCCGAGGCCATGGTCAACTTTATGGCGCTGCTGGGCTGGTCGCTGGACGACAAGACAGACGTGATTTCCCGGGAAGAACTCGCGCAAGTTTTCTCCCTCGACCAAGTGGGGAAGTCAGGCGCCATCTTCGACACCGAGCGCCTTCTCTGGATGAACGGGGTGTACATCCGAGGCTTGGAGCCTGACGAGTTGGCACGCCGTGCCTACCCCTTTGTCCGAGAGGAACTGCCGAGCTTATCCCGGGCTCCTGGCCCTGAGGAATTGGCCCGGGTCATGCCCTTGCTGCAGGAGCGCCTGAAGACCCTGCGGGACGCACCTGACATGGCGTCATACTTCTTCCGCGACGACTTGGAGTACGACGCCTCCCTTCTCGTGCCCAAAGGGATGGAGCGCGATGCTGCCGCCAGCGCTCTGCATGGGGCGCACCGCACACTGGTCAACCTCCACGACTTCAGCGCTGCCGCTCTCGAAGAGTCCCTGCGGACCCTGACCGGCGAGTTGGAAGTGTCGGGCCGGCAGTTGTTCGGTGCCCTGCGGGTGGCCACCACCGGACGGACCGCGGCCCCGCCTCTGTTCGAGACCATGGAGGCCTTGGGACGCGAGCGCTGCCTCAAACGCATACATCGGGCATGCGAGATGTTGGAGGCTGGGTGAGCGCGTCGTTCCATCCTGATGATGCCCAGCCTCGTGATGTGCAATGGCGCTTCCCTTGCGGGCGTATTGACCCCATGTTATATTGGCCCGCCAGTCCTCATATAGGAACCTAGAGGGCATGTTCGACGACTACTTCCGGAACTATGGCCTCATCGCCATCTTCGCCATCGTCGCGGTCATCGTGCCCGTCAGCATGCTCGCGCTGTCTTGGCTGGCCTCCCGTGTCCGCATCAGACCTGCTCCTCCCCCCGACCTCGTGAAGTCCGACACCTATGAATGTGGCATGGAGACCATTGGAGGCCGGTGGAACAGGTTCAACTTCCGCTACTACCCCTACGCTCTGCTGTTCGTGGTCTTCGATGTGGAAGTTATTTTCCTCTACCCGTGGGCAGCCCGGTTCAACCAGTTGCCCCTGTTCGCACTCATTGAGATGGTGGTGTTCATAGGCATCCTGCTGGTAGGCTGGGCCTATGCTTGGCGCAAGCAACATCTGGAGTGGACGTAGTATTGACTTCCGAAATGGGTAACGACAGCCCCCAGCTTCTGAACATCTCCACTTGGGGCTTGGACTCCGAGGAGGGGCAGGTGGTGGAGGACATGCGCTCCACCCACACCGAGCCCCTAGCGGAGCCATTGCTGGAGGTGCCGGAAGACCTGCAGAGTAACGTGGCGCTGACCACGGTGGATGCCATGCTCAACTGGAGCCGCAAGTCGGCCCTGTGGCCCGTCACCTTCGGCTTGGCCTGTTGTGCTTTCGAGATGATGGCTACCGCCATGGGCCGTTTTGACATCGCCCGCTTTGGCATGGAGGCATTCCGCGCATCCCCCAGACAGGCCGACCTGATGATTGTGGCAGGCACAGTTACTTGGAAAATGGCCCCAGCCATTCGCCGTATCTACGACCAGATGGGCGAGCCCAAGTGGGTCATTTCTATGGGCGTGTGCGCCACCAGTGGCGGCCCCTACTACGACAGCTATAGTGTGGTCCCCGGCGTGAACCACATCGTCCCGGTGGATGTGTACGTGCCGGGTTGCCCACCCCGGCCCGACGCCCTGTTGTACGGGGTCATGCAACTTCACGAGAAAATCAAGCGGTACCGGCTCAAAGGCCGGGCGGCAGGCTCCTAGTGCTGGCTCACCCACTATTTCGTCCGCGGACCCTGACCACGGGGTGGTCGCGTCGACTATGACCCGCCCCATCAGCGGAGAACAGTTGGGCCGGCAACTGGATGCCGCCTTTCCCAGCGCGGTGGAGAGATGGGACCAAACCGCTGTGTGGGTGAAAGCTGCCAGCATCGTAGATATCGGCAGCCACCTGCGCGACGACCCTGAACTGGACTTCAGCTTCCTTAATGCCATCACCGCCGTCGACTACATAGACCGCTTCGAGGTCGTGTACCACCTCACCTCGTTCAAGCACAACCATTCTGCGGTGCTCAAGGTAACGGCCGAAGGACGCGACGAACCCGTCGTGCCTTCGGTGGTGCCGGTGTGGCGCGGGGCCGACCTCCAGGAACGGGAAATCTGGGACCTCATGGGTGTGTCCTTCGTCGGACACCCCAACCTCAAGCGACTGCTCACCTGGGAGGGATTCCCGGGGCATCCTCTGCGCAAGGACTTCATAAGGGAGCGACCCGTATGACGCTGCGCACGGATCTCATGACCATCAACATCGGGCCACAGCACCCCAGTACCCACGGCGTGTTCCGTCTGCGGGTGACCTTCGACGGTGAAGTCATAGAGGAAATCGAGCCAGTCTTCGGCTACCTGCACCGCGGTACCGAGAAGCTGGCCGAGGAGCGCAACTACGTACAGATCGTGACTCTCACCGATCGTATGGACTACGTGGCCTCCATGACTAACAATCAAGCCTACTGCCTCACCGTGGAAAAGCTGCTTGGAGTGGAACCACCTCCAAGGGCCAAGTACCTGCGCGTGATGACAGCCGAACTGCAGCGCATCGCCAGCCACCTCATCGCCATAGGTTTTTTCTTGCAAGATCTGGGCGCGTTGGGCACCCCCCTTATGTACTGCTTCCGTGAACGTGAGCGGATACTTGACCTTTTCGAGATGCTGTGCGGCGCCCGCATAACCGTCAGCTACATGCGCCCCGGCGGTGTCTATGCCGACGCGCCCGCCGACTTCTGGCCTGCCCTGCGCCGCTTCCTTGATGACATACCCGGCTACCTCGACGAGCTGGAACAGCTACTGATGGAGAACGAAATCGTCCTGGTTCGCACTCGTGGTGTCAGTCTGCTTCCCTTGGACACGGCCATCAACTGCTCCATCACCGGCCCCACACTGCGGGGTAGCGGGCTCGCTTGGGACTGGCGTAAGGCCGAACCCTACGACGCCTACGGCGAGCTGGACTTCGAGGTGCCCATAGGCACCACCGGCGACAACCTGGACCGTTTTGTGATCAGGCTACAGGAGATGCGGCAGAGTATCTCGCTGGTCGAGCAGTGCCGGAAGCGCATAGAGCCAGGTCCCGTGCGCCTCGACTTGCCACTGCTGTTGCGTCCTCCCAAGGGGGCCGAGGCTTACGCTCGCGTGGAGTCCCCCAAGGGCGAGCTAGCCTTCTACATGGTCAGCGACGGTGGCATCTCGCCCTACCGCTGCAAAGTGCGCTCACCATCCCTCATCAACCTCACTGCACTCTCTGACATGGTAGTAGGCTGGAAGCTGGCGGACATGGTTGTCACCCTCGGCAGCATCGATATCAACATGGGCGAGGTCGACCGCTGATGTTGTACCGCTGCCAACTGGCCGAGGGCAGTCTCCTCAACGACAATCTCCTCTTCCGTGGTGTCTACAACGGCTTGGGCCACATTCTTCCCGACTGGCTCTGCTGGCTGGGGTTCGTGCTGGCCGGACTTGTCATCATGTTCATCCTGACCAATGCCGTGTTGCTGGGGGCAGCGATATTCGTTTGGAGTGAGCGACGGCTCATCGCCCGCATGCAGAACCGTGTGGGACCGAACCGCTGGGGTCCCTTCGGCCTCTTCACACCCATCGCCGACGTGCTGAAGCTGATGTCCAAGGAAGACTTGGTGCCCCGCGGGGCCGACCGCATCGCCTTCACACTGGTCCCCGTCGTCATGATGGCCCCAGTGATACTTATGCTTGCGGTTGTGCCCTTTGCACAGGACACCGTTTTGGCGGACATCAACGTGGGCGTCCTCTTCGTGGTGGGCATCACAGCCATCAGTGGCCTCGGCATTTTCATGGCCGGGTGGGCCTCGGGTAACCGTTACGCCCTGTTCGGGGCCATGCGCGGCGTCGCGATCCTGATTAGCTACGAGGTCCCTGTTGTGCTGGCATTGGTCGGCATCGTGCTGGCATCGGGCTCCATGCGCATGACCGATGTGGTGGAAGCCCAGAGCATCCCGTTCCTGGTGGTGCAGCCACTGGCAGCCTTCATTTTCATCGTGGGGGTCTCGGCGGAGCTAAACCGTAGCCCCTTCGACGTGCTGGAAGCAGAGTCTGAGTTGATTGCTGGCTATCACATTGAGTACAGCGGCACCAAGTTCGCGATTATACAGGCGGCGGAGTATGGGGCTGTCCTCGCAGCATCAGCGCTGTTGGCAACCTTCTTCCTAGCAGGCTGGGTGGGCCCCTTCCTCTCCGGGCCGCTGGGGCCGGTCTGGTTCCTGCTGAAAATCGCTTTCTTCGCCGTGCTCTTCATTTGGGCGAGGGCCACCTTCCCGCGCCTCCGCGTGGACCAAATCATGTCCTTCGCTTGGAAGTTCCTCTTCCCACTGAGTATTGTGAATCTCTTCGCCGTCGCCCTTGAAGTATACTTCCTAGGTGATGCTCAATCGGGGTTGACCCAAGGAGACCTCGGCATCATGACGGGTATAAATCTGGGACTGACCGTGTTGGCGATGGCGGCATACGGCAGGCTGTTCCGCGACCGGGTGCAGCCAAGGCAGCCTGTGAGCCAACGCTTTACGATGACTCCCGTCTGAATGAATGGCTGGGACGTTTTGAAAGCGGTCATCGGACCCAGCATCGACAACCGGGTGAGGTAGAGACATGTACGGACTGGGTCTGGGGAAAGGGCTGCTGGTGACTCTGCGCAACGCCTTGCGCCGTCCCTCCACCGTTCAGTACCCCGAACAACGGGTGAACCAGCACCCCCGGTTTCGTGGCGAAGAATTCGCTTGGTATGAGGAGCGGTGCACCGGCTGCGCCTCCTGTGCCAAGTACTGCCCCTTGGGCATCATCAAGATTGTCACCGGCCCCAGCGGCACAGCCCTCCAGGACGGGGACAAATATGAAGTGCAGACCTTCGACATCGACATCGGCCGCTGCATGTTCTGCGGTCTCTGCGTGGAGGCCTGCCCCTACGATGCCCTGTTCCTAGGCAGCGGTTTCGAGCGCGGCACCTACCAGCGTCGCAACCTCGTCCTCAATGTCGACACCCTGCGTAATGCTGAGAAGCGTCCCAGCACCTGGTTCCGGCCCCAGTTGGAAGAGGCCGGCTACAACCCCCACAAGGGCACGCCTTTGCCTTGGATCGATGCTGGCCGGGAGAGTTGGGACTGGAAGGGCGAGACCTCGGCAGGACAGCGCCTGTTCGGCAAAGAAAAGAACGGCGGAGACAGCTAGTTGGCCTTTGCCGATGTCCTCTTCTGGGTGTTGGCCGTAGTCGCCATAGCCTCCGCCTTGGGCGTTGTACTGCTGCGAAACGTGTTTCGCGCTGCCCTCCTCCTGGTCGTCGTGTTTCTCGCCGTGGCAGGGTTCTTTGTAATGATGAACGCCGAGTTCCTTGGTGTGGTGCAACTGATCATCTACGTTGGCGCCATATCTATCCTCATCGTTTTCGCCATCCTGATGACCCAGGACGTCGTGCAGGGCAACCTGCCCAACCGGTTGCAGGTCCCTGCCGTCCTGCTGCCAGCCCTCCTGCTGGCGGCTCTTGCCTTCGTCGTCTTCAACACTGACTGGGACCTGATCTCCGACAACCCAGCCGCCCAGCAGCAGGCTGAATTGGTGCAGGGCAACACCATAAGCGGCGTCACTGGCGAGGACGCCGCTCAGTTGCCCGCGCCTGAGGCCGCCGAGCGCTCCAGTCTGGGTGACCTGCTGATTAACGACTTCGTGCTGCCCTTCGAGGTGGCATCGGTGCTCCTCCTGGCGGCCGTTATAGGTGCGCTGGCCCTGACCCGGGAGCGTTCGACATGAGTCTCGAAGGCTTCCTCCTCATATCGGCTATCATCTTCTGCATCGGGCTCTACGGGGCCTTGGCCCGCCGCAACGTTATCATCCTGCTCATGAGCATCGAATTGATGTTCAATGCGGTCAACATCGCCCTCGTAGCCTTCGCCAAGTACACCCTGCCCTACACCTTCAATGACCACCTAGGAGCCCTCCTCACAGGGCAGGTGTTCGCCCTGTTCATCGTCGCTGTGGCTGCCGCAGAGGTTGCCTTGGGCTTGGGCATCGTCATCGCCTTCTACCGCAGCCGTACCAGCGTGGACATCAGTGAAGCCAACCTGATGCGCCGGTGAGAGCGCCTAGTCCACGCATGATGAGGAGTTGAGAGGTCGGGTATGTGGGTCGAATTCATGAAGGTCCCCAACCTGATGGTAGCCGAAATGTGGAAGGAAGCATTGGAGGGTGAGGGACTCCCCACGCACATCCTCCCTGAGGGAGACATACTGGAATGGGGAGAACGCGTCCCCTTCCGCGTACTGGTGCCCCGCGGCCGTGAGCATGTGGCCGAGGAGATACTGAGGAAGCTGTAGGATGATACCGGAAGCTGCTGTCTGGGCCATCTTCTTCGTTCCTCTGGGCGCTTTTGTCGTCATCGGTTTCATCATCCGCCCCTTCTTCAATCAGTACCGCTACCTGAGCAGCGTGGTTCTGATTGCAGGGCTGGTGGCATGCCTTGCCCTTTCCTTCTGGACTCTCGGTTCCGTCGTCAACCACCATGGTGACCTCGGGTTCCAATCGCACCACTGGCTGTCCGTCGGCGGTATCGACATCCGCATGGGTCTGATCGTAGACCAGTTGACTGCCATCATGCTGGTTGTAGTGGTGCTGGTCAGCCTGATGGTACAGGTCTACTCCCACGGGTATATGCGGGAAGACCCTAGCTACGCCCGCTACTACGCTTTCATGTCCCTCTTCACTGCCTCGATGATCGGGCTGGTACTCGCCTCCAACATCATCCAGCTCTACGTTTTCTGGGAACTGGTAGGCCTCTCCTCCTACCTGCTCATCGGCTTCTGGCATCACCGCCCAGCGGCCGCGGCCGCTGCCAAGAAGGCCTTCATCGTGACCCGCTTGGGCGATTTGGGCTTCCTCATTGCAATACTGTTCCTCTTCTTCAACAGCGATGCCTATTCCAACCTTGGCCTCAACTTCCTCGAGATAGGCGACATTCAGAAAGGCGCCGCCTTGGGCGTGCTGGGCGGTCTGTCGGCTACCGGGCTGGCCATCGGCATCTTCTGCGGGGCTGTGGGCAAGTCGGCCCAATTCCCGCTGCACGTGTGGCTGCCCGACGCCATGGAAGGCCCCACCCCCGTCAGCGCCCTCATCCATGCCGCCACAATGGTCGCGGCTGGTGTATTCCTGATCGCCCGCTTCTTCCCAGTATTCGAGGCATCAACGGATGCCATGACCACGGTGGCCATAGTCGGCGCTTTCACCGCCCTGCTGGCAGCCACCATGGCTTTGGCCACCAACGACATCAAGCGCGTCCTCGCCTACTCCACCGTCAGTCAGTTGGGATATATGGTGGCGGCCTTGGGACTCGGAGCCTACGGCATCGCCCTCTTTCACTTGTTCAACCACGCCTTCTTCAAGGCCCTGCTCTTCCTCGGCGCAGGCAGCGTGAATCATTCCACGGGCACCTTCGACATGCGCTACATGGGTGGGCTGCGGCATGTGATGCCTGTCACTTACATCGTGACTCTGCTGGGAGGTCTCAGCCTCATCGGCATATTCCCGCTGGCAGGCTTTTGGAGCAAGGACGAGGTGTTGCGCCACGCTTGGAGCGGGGCGGGAGCAGTCGACAGCATCGCCTTCTACATGCTGGCCGTGGCCGTGTTCCTCACGGCGGTGTACACCACTCGCATGATATGGATGACCTTCCACGGCGACTTCAAAGGCGGCGTGGAGCAGGAAGCCAGCGACGCAGGCACCCCCGCTCCGACCGATTCCCACACCGGCGTACACCTTGCCGAGTCGCCTCTCGTAATGATCGGACCCATGGCATTTCTCGCCGTGGCCGCCGTGGTCTCCGGCTATCTCGCAAACCCGGAAAACGCATTCCTAGGCATCGACGCCCACTGGTTCGTGAGCTTCCTCATTCCTCCGGAAGCGGCGCTGGCCTACGCGTCGCTGGACCATGGCGAGGTAGCAAGCGGCGTCGACGTGACGCTGGCTATCGTTGTCATGGGCATCGCTGTCGCCGGTATGGCGGTCGCCCTCCTGTTCCAGTGTTGGTCCGGCGGGCCGCTGGCCTCTTTGATTTCCCGCCCCTGGGAGGCTGGACGCACCCTGCTGGCACGCAAGTATTACATGGACGACCTGTACGAAGGCATCGCTGTGCGCCGCCTCTTCTACGCCCTCCTAGCCGCCGCAACCCACTGGTTCGACCGCACCGTGGTCGATGGCGCAGCAGAGGGCGTCGGCCTCTTCTCCCGCAACATCGGCCGGGCAGTAAGTCTGTTGCAGTCAGGGCAGGTCCAAGCCTACGGCATAGCCATAACCGTCGGCATTCTGGCCATATTGCTGGGCTACCTGGTGTTGGGATGAGGGCTTTCCAGCGTGTTTAACCTCGCCATGTCGGACCCGGTCGAGCTTCCTTTCAGCGGCGTGCTGACAGCCACCGTATTTCTGCCTGCCGTAGCCGCACTCGTCATCGCACTCCTGCTCAAACACCGCGACCACATCCGCGCCACCGCCTTGCTGATCGTGGTGGCAGACTTGGCGCTGGCCATATATGTCATGGTCCGCTATGACATCGCCATGGGCGGATACCAGCTTCGAGACCAATTGGACTGGATTCCCGGCGACACCCTCAACGCCACCTACCATCTGGGAGTCGACGGGCTCAGCGCGCCTCTCGTGCTGCTGACGGCTCTCATAGGTCTATGCGCCGTGCTAGCTTCTTGGCGCGTGGAGCACCGCATGAGGGAGTACTTCGTCTGGCTGCTGGTCCTGCAGACCGCAGTTATGGGAGTGTTCACCTCACTGGACTTCCTGCTCTTCTTCCTCTTCTGGGAATTGGAACTGCTTCCGATGTACCTGCTCATCTCCATTTGGGGCACAGGGCGCAAAGAGTACTCAGCAATGAAGTTCCTCATGTTCACCATCTTGGGAAGCGCCTTCATGCTGGTGAGCATCGTGGCCATATTCGTGGCCCCAGGCGGTACATTCGACATCGCAGAACTGTCCGAGGCGGGCGTGGGTCACTTGGACATGGCCATCCCCACAGCATTAGCCTTCTGGTTCTTCCTCGTGGCCTTCGCCATCAAGCTCCCCGTCTGGCCTGTCCACACCTGGCTGCCCGATGCCCACACCGACGCTCCCACTGCCGTCAGCATGATACTCGCCGGCGTCCTACTGAAGATGGGTGGCTACGGCTTCATCCGCATCTGCGTCGGCCTCTTCCCCGAACAGGCCAGCTACTATGCGCCCGTGCTTGTAGCCCTCGCCGTCATGAGCGTGCTCTATGGGGCAGTGGTGACCATGCGTCAAACGGACCTCAAGCGTCTCATTGCCTACAGCAGCGTCAGTCACATGGGTCTTGTGCTCCTCGGCGTCGCATCGGTCCATGTGCTCAAGGACGGCACCCTGAGCAGCGTCGGCCTCACGGGCGCATCGCTACAAATGTTCACCCACGGCACCATCACCGGACTGTTGTTCCTGCTTGTGGGCCTGGTATACGAGAAAACACACACCCGCTACATACCCGACATGGGCGGCCTCGCAGCCCGTATGCCCCTTCTTGCGGGTGCCTTCCTGCTCGCGGGCTTGGCATCCTTGGGTCTGCCAGGCCTCAGCGGGTTCGTCTCCGAACTTCTCGTGTTCCTAGGCGCCTTCAAGGTCTTCGCGTGGCCCACGGCTCTAGCCGTAATAGGCATCCTGCTGGCGGCGGGCTACATCCTGTGGATGATGGAACGGGTCTTCTTCGGAAGACCCAAGCCCCACTTGGCCGAAGTGCAGGACGCAGATTGGGTTGAAGCAGTCCCCATCGCCCTGCTAGCTGCTAGCATCCTCGTTATCGGCATATACCCCAAGCTGCTCACCGACCTGTTCGAAGTCGGGGTCCAGCCCATCATCGCCTTGGTCGGTGCGCAGGCGTAGACGATGCAACTCCATGATGTATACCTGCTGGCGCCTGAGCTTGCCCTCGTCGGGCTGGCATGTCTGGTTGTCGTCCTCGACTTGGTTGTCCAGCGCAAGGGCTGGATCAACCTTCTGGCTGCCATCGGGCTCCTTGTCCCGCTGGGCCTGACCTTCACACTGTGGGCCGACCCCAACGGTCTCGTCGCCGATGATCCCACCGGCCCCTTTGGGACCCTGCTCGTGGACAAGTACGCCCTGTTCTTCAAGGCCCTGGTCCTGGTCGCCTTGGGACTGGTCGTCCTCACCTCCACCGACTACGCCAGAAAGCTGGGCAGGTTCCAAGGCGAGTACTACGCCCTGATGATGTTCGCAGGCAGCGGGATGATGCTTCTGGCTGCCACCACCGAGTTCATCTCCATCTACCTCGCCCTGGAACTGGCCACCCTGCCATTGGTAGCTCTGGCAGCATTCCTAGGCCACTCCCGGTCTGGCGAGGCGGGACTGAAGTTCTTCTTGATGAGCGCCGTAAGCTCGGCGGTGCTGTTGTACGGCATCGCCTTGGTATTCGGCTTCACCGGCACAACTCATCTGGAGCATATCGCCTCGGCTCTATCCAGCGGCAGCGATGCCGAAATGGCTTTCGGCTCCTACGCAGTGCTGCTGGGCGTGGTGTTGATGGTGGCAGGGTTCGGCTTCAAGCTCTCTGCCGTCCCGTTCCAGATGTGGGTGCCCGATGTGTATGAAGGCTCACCCACCCCCGTGGCCGCCTTCCTTTCGGTAGCCAGTAAGGCAGCCGCCTTCGCCGTGGTGCTCCGCGTATTCTACGTTGCATTTCCCGGCAGCAGCCTCGACTGGAGCCTGGTATTCGCCGGCATCGCAGCCGCCTCCATGACCATCGGCAACATCGTTGCCATAGGACAACAGAACATCAAGCGGCTACTCGCCTACAGCACCATCGCCCACGCCGGCTACCTGCTGGTCGGAGTGGCCGCCGTCACCCAATCGGGCTGGAGCAGCGCTGAGGCCGCCTTCGGGCCCAGCAGCCTCCTCTTCTACATCGGGGCCTACACGGTGACCAATCTCGCGGCCTTTGCTGCCGTCATCGCCATCTCCAACAAGACCGAGAGCGACATGATCGACGACTTCGCTGGCATGGGACGCCGCGCACCCTACTTGGCGGCGGCCCTTGCCCTCGCCATGGTCGCTCTCATCGGCATACCGCCTTCGGGCATTTTCATCGCCAAGCTGTACATCTTCAGCGCCGCAGTCCACAGTGATCTCGCCTGGCTGGCTGTGGTAGGCGTGGTCAATAGCGTGGTGTCAGCCTACTACTACCTGCGGGTGGTCAGGACGATGTACGTCACCCCGCCAACCTCCGAAGAAAAAGTGCCGTCTTCCTACGCCTTTCGCTTGGGATTGGTCGTGGCAATACTGGCAGTCCTGGGGTTGGGCATCTACCCGACACCCCTGCTGGAAGTATCAGAGGATGCCGTTGCGCCCCTGCTGCGGGCAGCAGGTGACATAGTGGGGACACCCTGACCCCCATGTTATACTGAGACGCCCCCTCAGATTCTCTAATGAACTATCTGTGCTTGGTGGCCCGGCCCAGCAGCCCAGACCCTGCAAGAAGAGGAGCACATCGTGCGCGCAGGCTTGACCGTTTTGATCGCTCTATCACTGACTCTGGCCCTTGCGTGCGGTGGAAGCGAGTACGATTGCTCCCAGGAAGAATACGACCGCTACGAGAGTATCCACGCCGTCGAGGGTATGACCGAAGAAGTCAGCAAGTGGATCGACGAGTGTGGGAGCAGGTTCGAATGAAGCCCGAGAGTGCATTGGTTCCCCAACCCAGTGCTGCCAGACAACCCTTCTCCCTGCTGACACGCTATGGCTAACCTCCGGCCTCTTGGCATCGTCTACAACAACCTGTCCACGGCCGCCTGCGACATGGCCAACATCGTGGCCGAGTACCTGCGAGTCGACGAGTCCGACTGGATCAGCCCCGCCGAAGATCTGGACTCACTGGCCCCCCAAGCCAAGGACACCAAACTGGTGATAACCGTGGGAGGCGACGGCACCATCCTCCGGGCTACCAAGCTAGCCAGCACCTACGGCATTCCCATTCTGGGCATCAACATGGGACGCCTCGGCTTCATGACCGAACTGGAAAGGCACGACGCCTTGGAGCGGCTCCCTCATTACCTCGACGGCTCCCCATGGGTGGAGGAGCGGGCCATGCTCCAAGTCCAGGTTGTGGACGAGGCCGGAGTCCCCCGCCCCGACATACCCGCACAGCACGCCCTGAACGACGCCGTCATCGGCCGCGGTGTTGTCTCCCGCGTGATAACCGTCATGGCCAGCATCGATGGGGTCCAGTTGACCACCTACCGCGCCGATGCTGTCATCGTGTCCACCGCAACGGGTTCCACAGGATACAACCTCTCGGTGGGAGGCCCCATAGTCTACCCCCAAGCCGAGGCCATGATTATCGTGCCCGTCGCGCCCCACTTGGGGCTCGCCACGGGTCTGGTCGTGCCCGGCACATCGGTCCTCCAGTTCACGCTGGAATCCGACGTGGAGGCTCTTATAAGCGTCGATGGCTACCTGAACGTCCCCTTAAGGCGCGAGGACCGCATACAGATCCAAGCCAGCCCCTTCAAGGCGCGCTTCCTGCGAACACAGCCAGCCAACAGCTTCTTCCATACCCTCACCAGGCGTCTCGACTTCGGTGGCGCTATTCCCAAGCCTGCCCTGACCCCCGATGAAGAGGCAAACTCTCAGGAGCAGTAACTTATGTCCGAGCCACAAAACGAGCCGACCCTGTCCACCCGGCTTGCCTTCGAAGGCAAGCTGTTGAATGTGCGCGTCGACACTGTTTCCCTGCCCCGAGGCAGGACTTCCATCCGGGAAATCGTGGAGCACGTCCCCTGCGTGTGCATGGCCCCTGTGGACGCTGGCGAAGTGCTCCTGGTCCGCCAGTACCGCAAGGCAGTGGAGTCCTCCCTGTTGGAGGTGCCCGCGGGAGGCATGGAACCCGGCGAGTCGCCGGAAGACGCCGTGGTCCGCGAACTACAGGAAGAGACGGGCCACACCGCAGGAACCCTGACACACCTTCAGAGCTTCTACATGTCCCCCGGCTACTGCACAGAGGAGATGCACGCCTTCCTCGCCACCGACCTTCGCCCAGCACGCCTCGACCCCGACTTTGACGAGGACATAGAAGTCGTGCGCGTCCCCATCAGCGAGATACCCGCCCTCCTGCAAAGCGGCCAGGTCCGCGACGCCAAGAGCATCACCACCCTCCTTCTGACCCTGCAAGCCCTCCACCAAAGCTGAACCCACTCCCTCCTCCATTCGTCCTGAGCGAAGTCGAAGGACCCCATGACAAAAACTCCCTTGACAGAACTCACACATGTGTTCTATATTCAATCTACGCGTCGACGCCAACCCCCCGAAGGGCATTCCAGACGAAAGGAACCAGAGCAAGGCACCGCCAGCCCATCCTTCCCGCTCCCACAGGAACGGGAACCCTGGTCCCAGAGCTGATCAAAAACTCAGACGGGGCTAACCGGGCTGGCCCAAAATCCCGCTCCGGCTACCCACGCCAGCCAGGCAAGCGGGAATCCTGCAGGAGAACGTAAGCCCTTGAAAGCCTTAACAGCCCTGTCAACAGAAAACCGGGGGGAACTAAAGGTCTCATGAGGCCGCCACCCAGCGGCAAGCTATCCCAACGCGGCCTTGCCGCTCAAGTCGCCATGGTTCAAATCCGGACCTCAGCTTCAACCGGGGCCGTAGCCTCACGGATAGCTACGGCCCCGGCCTGCTCCGTTCAGCGCTACGAACACCCCAGGAGAACACTAGGATGCCCCATACCCGCATTGCAGAGACCACGAATAAAATTCCCCCAACCCCCGGCCTGGGCTCCCTCAAAGCTGGCTCCTATCTGCCCAGCTACCAATCCCGTGCCACGAGAATGCACCGGGATTGCCACGAGAATGCACTGGGATCGCCACGGGTATGCCAAGAGGATGCACCGGGAATTGCACCGTTTGTCTACCGTATTACCACGGGAATGTTACAAATGTGCAACAATGGTCCCACCCCCCCCGCTACGAACGTGAGACCACGGTCCCGCCAATGTTCCCACCCCCCAAACTACGAACGTGTCACCACGTTCCCGCCCTTGGCGTACTTCTGCGCCCCTCATCCCTTTGTACGCCTCTCCCCTGCCCAAGCACGTCCTGCCGATTCTGCCTCTACCATGGTATACTGGCCCACGGTCTTGGCCCGTCCAGCGGGTCCCGGCCGCAATGTTTGTTGACTTGGGAGGCCAAGTTGCTTGAGCATGACGTTTTAGTGGTCGGCGGCGGGCTGGCCGGTATGCGGGCTGCGCTGGCAGCCCATGCCAACGGGGCCAACACCGCCCTCATCAGCAAGCTCTACCCTGTGCGCAGCCACTCCTGCGCTGCCCAGGGTGGCATCAATGCAGCCTTGGTTGACCGGGGCGACGACTGGGAAGAGCACGCCTACGAGACGGTCAAGGGCAGCGATTATTTGGGAGACCAGGACGCCATCGAAGTCATGTGCCAGATGGCCGGAGGCGAGGTCATCGCCATGGAGCACATGGGCGTGGCATTCAATCGCGACGAGGAGGGCCGCTTGGGCACCCGTCGCTTCGGCGGCCAGCAGCGCGCCCGTACCTTCTTCGTCGCCGACTTCACGGGCCAAGCCATGCTGCACGTGATGTTCGAGCAGCTCATGAAATCGGGCGTCCGCGCCTACAACGAGTGGTTCGTCACCTCTCTTATCATCGAAGACGGCGAGTGCTGTGGTGTCACCGCCATGGAGATACGCACCGGCAGCGTCTTTGCCATCCGCGCCAAGGCAGTCATCCTCTGCACTGGCGGGTTGGGCCGGCTTTATGAGCCCAGCACCAACGCCATCACCGTCACCGGCGACGGCATGGCCTTGGCCTACCGCGCCGGCGCCCCCCTTATGGACATGGAAATGGTCCAGTTCCATCCCACCACCCTCAAGGGCAGTGGAGTCCTCATCACCGAAGGGGCCCGCGGCGACGGCGCCTACCTCATTAACAAAGACGGCGACCGCTTCATGACCAACTACGCCCCCAACATGATGGAATTGGCCTCCCGCGACGTTGTGTCACGCGCCGAGACCCGCGAGATCGCCGAGGGCCGCGATACCGACGGCTGCGTCTTCCTTGACTGCCGTCACCTCGGTGAGCAGTTCATCAACGAGCGCCTGTCCCAGATTCGCGAACTCGGCAAAGACTTGGTCGGCGTCGACATCGTCCACGAACCCATCCCCATCTGCCCCGGCATGCACTACCAGATGGGCGGCATCAAGACCGATGTCGACGGGCGCACTCCCCTGCCCGGCGTCTACGCTGCTGGTGAAGCAGCCAACGTCAGCGTCCACGGCAGCAACCGTCTGGGGGCAAACTCCCTATTGGACACCATCGTCTTCGGCCGCCGCTCCGGTGAGCATGCCGCCGAAGCCACCCGCGGCGTCGATTTCAAGACCTTCAACATAGAGGGCTGGGTAGAGCGTGAAGAAGAACGTCTCAGAGCCCTCCTAGCCCGCCAACCCAATGGCGACCGCGTCGCCTCCATACGCTTCGACCTCGGCACCGCCATGAACGAACACATAGGCGTGGTCCGCAACGAGGAAGGAATGAAGGAAGGGCTGGAGAAGTTCTATCAGCTCAAGCAGCGATACGAGACGGTGCCAGTTGAAGACAAGGGCCGCACCTTCAACACCGACCTCGTATTCGCTCTTGAACTCGGCTACATGCTCGACTGCGCCGAGACCATCATCAACGGGGCCATCGAGCGTAAGGAGAGCCGAGGCGCCCAGTTCCGCAGTGACTACACAGACCGTGACGATGAGAATTGGCTGAGGCACATACTGGTCACCCGCCAGGAAGACGGCCCTGTCGTATCCCATCTCCCCGTAGTCATTACCCAATGGCAGCCCCAAGTGAGGAGCTACTGATGCCCGTTACAGTCAAGGTCAAGCGTTACAACCCCGAGGCTCCCGAGGCCTCCCGCTCCGGGTGGCAGGAATACCAGGTCGAGGTCAACCAGTTCTCCACTGTCCTCGACACCCTGATGCAAATACGCGAGCAGCAGGACGGCACCCTCGGATTGCGCTGCTCCTGTCGCAGCGCCATCTGTGGCTCCTGCGCCATGCGCATCAACGGCCACGCCGGCCTCGCTTGCAAGACCAAGGTCAGCGATGCCGTGGGCTCTGGTGACTCCATGACTGTGGAACCCATGGGCAACCTGCCGGTCGTGAAGGACCTCATCGCCGACCTCACCCCCTTCTGGGACAAGGTCATGGCGGTGGAACCCTGGATGCAGCCTGCCGGCCCAGAGCCTGAAGGCGAGTACCTCGCTCCCAACGAAGCCATGCTGCACTTGGCTGGCGTCATGGACTGCATCCTCTGTGGGGCCTGTGTATCCGACTGCACCGTGATGGAAGTCGATCCCAACTTCCTCGGCCCAGCGGCCCTCGCCAAGGCCTACCGCTTTGTGGCCGACCCCCGCGACTCTGCCGATGACCACCGTCTGCAGGAACTCGGCAAGTACGCCGGCATCTGGGACTGCACCCGCTGCTTCGAGTGCGTCGATGCCTGCCCTAAAGGCGTGGCCCCCATGGACCGCATCATGGCCCTGCGCGACCGGGCCATAGAAGCCGGCTACGACAAGAATCCCGGCGCACGCCATGCCGAGGCTTTCGCCGACTCAGTGGGACATTCCGGCACCCTGGACGAACTCAAGCTCCCAATAAGAACGGCGGGCCTCATGAACCTGCCCGTGCTGCTGGGCTACGCCCCGGTGGCCCTGCGGGCCGCTTCCAAGGGCAAAATGCCGCCCCTGATCCATAAAGGCTTGCCTGGAGACAACGCCCGTAACGTCCGTCGTATATTCCGAAAGGTCGAAGAAGAACAGAAGTAATAGTCTCTCCCGACCTCTAAGTCACTTCAGCCCTCATTCTAGGAGGTCCCCAGTTGAAATATGCCTTCTATCCTGGTTGCGTCTCCCGTGGCGGCTGCCCAGAGCTTTATCCGGCCGCGATGCAGGTCTGCCACAGGCTGGGCATTGAACTCGAGGAAATGACCGGCGCATCCTGCACCGGTGCGGGCGTGCTCCAGGAAAAGAACCAGTTGCTGGGCGACACCCTGAACGCCCGCACCTTTGCCATGGCAGAGAAAATGGGCCTCCCCATCATGACCATCTGCAGCACCTGCCAAGGCGTCATGAGCCAAGCCAACAATCGCCTCAAGCGGGACCCCGACCTGCTTGCCAAGGTGAACGGCTACCTAGCAGAGGAAGGGCTCGAATACAAGGGCACCGCCGACCCCAAGCACCTGCTCTGGGTACTACTCGAGGATGTGGGCATCGATAATCTCAAGGAGCACTTCACGTTACCTCTCAAAGAGGTACGGCTGGCTCCTTTCTACGGTTGCTACATCATGCGTCCCAGCGAAGCCCTCGATTTCGAGAACCACCCCGAACGCCAGACCTCCCTCGAGACCATCATCGAAGCCTTGGGCGCCGACTTGGTAGACTTCGAGGGCAAGTCCCGCTGCTGCGGCTTCCCCATCCTGACCATCAACGAGAAAAACTCCGTGGCCATGGTTGCTAAACACACCTCCACCGTCGCCGATCTCGGAGCCGACGCCATGGTCACTCCCTGCCCCCTTTGCCACCTCAACCTGGACGGTTTCCAACCCAAGGCCCAAGCACAAGCCCAGCGCAATATCGACATGCCCATCCTCCACCTCCCCCAAGCCATCGGCCTAGCCATGGGCATGGACCCCGCAGACCTGGGCCTCCAGCGCCACATAGTCGCCCCCATCACCCTGCTGGGCAAACTCGGTCTATCAGTCGGATAGACCCCCTGCGAACACCCACTGTTTCCTACGGAGGAGTGTAGATTGGCGGAACAAGAGGCCGGACACTCCCGCGACCTGCTCTCCCAAGCATGGGACTACCCCTTGGGACAGGCCATCGCCGGGCGTCGCTCACGCCGGTTCGGGTTGGGCATGGAACTGCCAGGCGGTCCCATGGCCTTCAAGTCCCGGCATGACCCATTCCCTCTCTCTGAGGCCGAACAGACATTACTGATCTGCGCCGCCACCGGCGTGACTGGCTGGAACTTCGGCATCCCCTACACCACTGGGACTCCTGACACCCACGCCAGCTACGCAATGCGGTTCACAGGTCGCGCTTCTCCCACTGGCGCCGCCGTTGGCACACCCGAACTGTTCTACACCGACGACCACGGCATCTACATGGTAAAGACCCGCGACCTAGCACCCGAAATCGAGCAGCCAGCCACCGAGACAGACGAACTCCAGCAGATGATGCGGCAAGTCAATGGTGCCACAGTCAAGCTGTCGGACACCCGTCTACAAACTCCTCGCCAAGCGCCCCACATCAGCGAGCACAACCTCTGGAACGCCAACCTGCCCGGCACAACTCTCTTCATGCCCGTCACCGACCTCTCGGAGCACCTTTTCTCCGCCCTCACCATGCGCCTCATCAGCGGCTACTACGTCTACGACGACATAGCCAAGTGTCCAGCGGGCGACCTTGAACCCTACGTCCGCTCCGGACTTGTCTCCAAGGATAAGCCCGCTGCCCTCTCGCTGATGGAGCAGAACCTGTACGTCACCGGAATCGGAGCCATCGCCCCAATGGCCCACAACATCACACTGACCATGCAATCCATCGGGCTTGGAGGGTGGATGTTCACTGGAATCGGTGGCCACTCGGCCATGGGAGCATTCGACGGGCCGGGATTCGAGAGCCTCGGCTTTCGCTATCTCCGCGACGAACGATGGAACACGCCCAACCCAGTGGGGCTGGACGGCCACTACGAGGCCGTATGTCCACCCTACTACCCCGACATGCGCGCCGCTGCCAGGGAAATAGCCCGCCGCAAATTCGGAGAAGGCGGTGCCTACGATCCTGATACCGATGGCCCCTTCGCCGACAACCGTCGCGTGAAAAGCAGCGTCGCCCCTTACTCTGAGGAATTCGTCGAATGTCTTGGAGAGATCGCCCAGTACATATATGATACCTACGGAAGGTTCCCCGGGACCGTGCCCACCATGCTCATGGCAATCTACGTGCAGGCCCAGCACATAGACTTGGAGTTCTACGACGCCCACTACAAAGACGGGGCATATCTGGACACACACCGCCAACATATGGCACGCTGGCACAATCGGGCCTGATCCCCCAAGCCGAGCCAGACAGGAGGAGCGATGACTACCAACGCTAGCTGGACTCTCAAGGGCGAATACTTCGAGAACTGCAACTGTGAGGTTCTCTGTCCCTGCATCGTTCAGGGAACAGGCATCGACCCCACTGACGGCCACTGCGACGTAGCCTTTGCCTTCCACATCACCGACGGCCAGTTCAACGGCGTGTCCCTAAACGGCCTGAGCTTTGTGGCTGCCTGTCTCACCCCCGGCCCCATGGAAGCCGGCAACTGGACATCCGCCTTCTACGTCGACGAACGTGCTGATGCCCAGCAGCGAGAGGCCATGGAGCAGGTCTTGTCAGGCCGCATGGGCAGCCCCGCCGAACGCTGGCTCGCCATGACCACCGACTTCAAGGGCATCAAGTTCGTCCCCATCGACTTCAAGATCGAGGGCAACACTCGCAGCGTGACCATCCCCAACATCATCTCCTTCAACGTTGCGGGCATCACCAAGCGGAACCAGCCTGACGATATGCTGCTGCGAAACACCGGCCACCCCGTCAACACCGACCTCTACCTAGCCAAGGGCACAGCCAGCACCTACACCGACCACGGCATGACTTGGGACAACACCAACCGCAATGGCCACTACGCCCCTTTCGACTGGCACTGGCCCTAGTCGCAGGGTTCTCTCTGCCATATCAGCAGGATAAAGCGCAAAAAGTGAGTCGCCGGTTCAGGGATACCCTCCTGAACCGGCGACTCCTGTCTCCAACGCATCTACTAAATGGCAGGGCCTGCTGCGGCTGTCTATCCCCTAAGTTCGGATCTCACTGATCGACTGCCCGAACGCCTCAATCGTGCGGTCCACGTCCTCGTCCGTATGCGCCAGCGAGATGTAAAACTTGCTGGGCCAGCCCTTGAGAACGCCACGGTTCAACAGTCCCACATTGAACTGCTCCGTGATCCCTCGGTCATTCGCCAGCGTCGACCGGTAGTCCGACACAGGCTGGTCCATAAACAGTATGTCGAAAGTGGGGTCCTCACCCGTAGTCAGTGCCGGTAACTCCGCCTCGCTGCAAAGGGTCTCCAACGCCTCCCGCAATCGGCGTCCAGTCCCATGCAGCCTCTCATAGGCCCCAGGCTTCCGCAACTCCGCTAGAGTCGCCAGCCCGGCCGCAGCAGCAACATGGTTCCCATTCAGCGTTCCCACCTGGCTCACGAACTCATCCGGCTCAGCCCGGCTCGAGTCGTATACAGCCATGATTTCATCCCGTCCAGTAACGGCCGCCAGCGGAAAGCCACCACCCACTATCTTGCCCACCGTAGCCATGTCCGGCGTCACACCATAGAACTCTTGGGCACCGCCATAAGCAAGCCGGAAGCCTGTCACCACCTCGTCAAAAATCAGCGGTATCTGGTAGTGCGCCGTGATATCTCGAATAGCCTGCAGGAAGCCCGGCTTCGGTGCTAGCACCCGCTGCATCGGCTCCATGATCACGCAGGCCAGCTCGTCGTGGTTCTGCTCAATGATCTGGGTAGCAGTCTCGGCATCGTTGAAAGGCGCAATCAGCACCAAGTCCTCAATCGCCTTGGGTATGCCCGCACTGTTGGGCACAGGATGCGGGAAGTTCCCCCCGCGCTCTCCCGGCGTCACGCTCATCAACGCATAATCGTTGCTGCCGTGGAACCCGCCCTCGAATTTCAGGATCTTGTCCCGCTTGCGGTACGCCCGCGCCACCCGCATGGCTTGGAACGTGGCATCAGTACCCGATGTGGTGAAGCGGACCTTCTCAGCGCAGGGCATTGCCTCCACGATCTGCTCCGCCAGCAGCACGGCACGGTCGTTGGTTGCAAAGAAGGTGCTGCCACCCTGCACCGCTTCCGTCACAGCCTCCACCACCGCAGGGTGTGAGTGACCCAGCACCATGGGCCCTGACCCCAGCAGGTAGTCGATGTACTCCTTACCGCTGACGTCCCACACATGGGAGCCGACGCCCCGCTGCAGAAGGAATTGTCGCTCAGGCTCATGCTGTACGTTTCCGTTGTTCCCGCCCGGCAGGTAACGTCGGGCCTTTTCCAGTAGTTCCAGTTCTTGCGCGGAACGATTTGCCATTGAGCGACCTTTCCTCCTATCGTAAATTCAGCTAACCGCCGGAACCTCTCATTACATCCATTAATTCTTGCACGGCCGCAGCCGACTTGCCTAGGGAAGCACGCTCGTCTTCTGTCAACTTGATCTCAATTATGTCTTCCACCCCATTGGCGCCCAGCTTCACCGGCACACCAACGCATAACCCGTTGATCCCGTACTCCCCCTCAAGGTACACACAGCAGGGCAGGATGCGCTTCTTGTCCAGCAGCACCGCCTCCACCATCTGCGTCACTGATGCAGCCGGCGCATAGAACGCGCTCCCCTGCTTCAGCAGAGCAACGATCTCACCTCCGCCTTGGCGAGTCCGGAGCACCAGTCGGTCAATATCCTCTTGCGACAACAGGTCACTGATTGGTATCCCCGCTACTGTCGTGTAGCGCACCAAGGGCACCATGTCGTCCCCGTGCCCGCCCAGCACATACGCCTGCACGTCCTCCACCGACACATCCAGTTCTTGCGCAATGAACGTGCGGAACCGCGACGTATCCAGCACCCCCGCCATCCCGAAAACCCGGTTGCGCGGAAAGCCGCTGCTCTCATAGATGTTCTGGCACATCGCATCCAGCGGGTTGGTCACCGCCATGATGATGCAGTTGGGAGACTGCTCCACCACCTGCCGCGTCACGTCCCCCGTAATCTTCATGTTCGTGAGCAGCAGATCGTCCCGGCTCATGCCCGGCCTGCGTGCAATGCCCGCCGTGATGATGACCAAGTCGGAGTTCGCAGTCTCCTCATACCCGTTGCTGCCAGTGATGCTGCTGTCTATGCCCAACACGGGCCCCGATTCCAGCATGTCCAAGGACTTGCCCTGGGGCAGGTCATCTACAACATCCACCAACACTACGTCTGCATAGCCCAACTCATAAACGCGCTGCGCCGTGGTCGCTCCCACATTGCCCGCGCCGACAATGGATACCTTGCTGCGCATGTTTCTCAAGTCCTCCTAGCCCGGACGATTTACCTTTGCGACTGTGGTCGCCCGGGTCAAACTCCTGTCCCCCAATGGAGGAACGTTAGGCGGGGATTTACGTACTAGCTATTGACGTAGGCTTCCCAGCGGGAGTCGAGACTGGAGTCATTGACGGTGGCTACCACATAGTCCCCGAACTCCTGCCCCGTCGCTCCATTGGAACGCCCGGTCATCACAACACTGCGCTCATACTGACCGCAGACATCCAGAGCCCGGTTCAGCTTGCCACCCAACTCCGTGTACCCCAAGTGGTCCAGCATCATCGCCCCGGCGCGCATCATGGAACTCGGGTCGGCATACTGGGCGCGTCCCTCGCGCACCATCCGGGGCGCGCTGCCATGAATCGCCTCGAACATCGAGTACTGCTTGCCCACGTTCGCGCTTCCAGCCGTGCCCACACCGCCCTGGATCTGGGCAGCCTCATCGGTCAGGATGTCGCCATACAAGTTGGGTAGCGCAAGCACCTGGAAGTCCTTCTGACGGGCCGGATTGATCAGAGCAGCCGTCATTAGGTCGATGTACCAGCCCTCCCAGGATATCCCAGGGTAGTTCTCCGACACCTCGCGGGCGATGTCTAGGAACTTGCCGTCCGTCGTCTTCACCACATTGGCCTTGGTCACGATGGTCACATGGTCCTTGCCAGTCCGTTTGGCATGGGCGAAAGCCGCGTCGATAATCCGGCGCGAACCTTGGGTAGTAATCACTCGGAAGTCTATCGCCAAGTCGTCGGTGACATTCAGGCCCTGGCTCCCCACGGCGTACATGTCTTCCGTGTTCTCACGGAAGAACGTCCAGTCGATGCCCTGGGCTGGCACACGCACCGGGCGCACATTCGCGAATAGGTCGAGATGCTTACGCATGCTCACGTTCGCGCTCTCGATGTTGGGCCAGCCGTCACCCTGCTCCGGGGTATGCGTGGGGCCCTTCATCGTGACATGACAGGCCCGGATCTCCTCCAGCACATCGAGTGGTATGGACTGTAGCTGGGCAGCCCGGTTCTCGATGGTCAGTCCCTCAATGGTGCGGAACTGCACCTTGCCCGCCGCCACCTCGTCGGCCAGCAACTGCTCCAGCACACGTTGGGCGTCGGCGGCGATATAAGGGCCGATCCCGTCGCCACCGAGGTTTCCGATGATGATGGGAGATATATTGGAGTAGTCCATCCAAGGGCCTTCCCGCTTCATGGCCTCGACACGCGCAAGCTGCTGTTCCAGCACTGTGCCGAAGTGTTCTTTTGCCGCATTAATGTCTTGGGCTTGTGCCAAGGGTGGCTCCTTTCATACACGCGTACCCCGTCCCAGTGTTCGCAATTCCGGGACGGCGCGAATTTGTAGGCAATTATACCTGTGCGTAGCACGCCGGTATAGGGCCGCCTCACGAGCGCCGGTTAGACGCTCAGGTTTGACACTGCCACTGGCACCGCATAGCATGCGTCTGCGAGAAGAAGCACTCACATAAGCTAATTTCTGGCATCCAACGATGCCTATGAGGAGGACGACGTGCCCGAGGAGAGGACGGGAATTGTCACCATGGGGGGAAACCCGGTCACCCTGGTTGGACCTGAAATCAAGGCAGGCGGCCAAGCTCCAAGCTTCACAGCCATCGGGAAAGACATGGCCCCCGTAAATCTGAGCGATTCCAATGGCAAAGTGCGGGTAGTTGCATCGGTGCCCTCGTTGGACACCGGAGTATGCGCCGAAGAGACCATTCGCCTGAACCGTCTTGCGTCTGAACACCCTGACAACGTGGAAGTCGTCACGGTCAGCATGGACCTCCCCTTTGCCATGGGGCGGTTCTGCGGAGCTAACGACATCAACAACGCAAAGACACTATCCGACCATCGCACCGCCTCTTTCGGCGAGGCCTACGGCGTGCTGATGAAGGAGAACCGCCTGTTGTGCCGGGCTGTCTTCGTGTTGGACGGCAATGGAGCCGTTACACACGCCCAGTACGTCTCCGAAATCAGGGACCACCCCGACTACGATGCAGTGACGGCAGCGGTACAGGGACTGCTCTAGGCCTGGTCTACTACTGGTCCAGCTGCGCTACCAGGTCTGCGGGCGCAGTCACCGGCAACTGGCACGTGTAGTTCTGGCAGACGTATGCCGTGGGACGGCCGTCTATGAGGCCCCGGCCCTCCAGAAGAGGGATGCCGGGGCCTTCGTCCGTTCCGTCGCCTCCGGCAATCACCTTGTTGGGGCGGTAGCCTCCGTGTACGGTCTCCAGCAACTCCCGCGTGCCGGGGTCGCTCGGCGGCCCTATCACCACAACTTCTTTCACCGGACTCACATAGAAGTCGAGGGCTGACAGCCAGTTGCCCATCCCCATGGGATGCTCCGCCACGATATTCTGCACACCCCTAAGGGTGGTAGCGGCCTTCTCCTCATAACTGGAATCCCCGGTGAAGACCGACAAACGCTGCAGCAGTAACGCCGCCATCGAGCCTCCACAGGGTATAGCGTTGTCGAACAACTCCCGTGGACGCACCACCAACTGCTCCGCATCCTTGCCCGTCTCATAGAAGAACCCCAAGTCCTCATCCCAGAACAACTCAATCATCTCATCGGCCAAGGCCCGGGCTTCGTCAATCCACCGCGGGTCGAATGTCAACTCGTACACACACAGCAGCCCCTCTCCAACAAAGGCATAGTCCTCCAAGTAGCCCAGCACCCGGGCCTGTCCGTCCTTGTAGCTGCGCAACATACGCCCATCCGGGCGCATCTCCCTCAGCAGGAAGGAGGCGTTTTCAACAGCGACGCGCTTGTAGTCGTCACGGTCCAGCACGGCCGCCGCCTCTGCAAACGCCTGCAGCATGAGCCCGTTCCACCCGGTCAGAATCTTGTCGTCCCGCGCAGGGTGAATCCTCTTTTCCCGTGCCTCCAGCAGCTTCCCTCTCGCACCATGTAATGTTTCCCCAAGCTGCTCCGCATCCATACCCACTGCATCCGCGAACTCGTCCATATCATTCGGTAGGTGCAGGATGTTGCTACCCTCGAAGTTGCCCAACTGACTGGCCCCGAAATACGCCCCCACCAGTTCCCCCTCTTCCGTTCCCAACACCTCCGCCAACTCCTCCGGGGTCCAGATGAAGAACTTGCCCTCCTCCCCCTCACTGTCCGCATCCTGACTGGAGTAAAACCCGCCAGTAGGATCCGTCATCTCCCGGACAACGTAATCGAGGATGTCAGTAGCGATATGCCGGTACATGGCATCCCCGGTCGCTTGGAAGGCATGGAGATACAAGCGTACCAGCAGCGCATTGTCATACAGCATCTTCTCGAAGTGGGGCACCAGCCAAGACCGGTCAGTCGAGTACCGGTGGAACCCGCCACCCACTTGATCATATATCCCACCACGGGCCATGGCCTGCAATGTCGCCTCTGCCATCTCCAGCGCCCGCGGGTTGTTGGACATGTGGTAGTACCTGAGCAGGAACTCGTAAGCCATGGGCTGCGGGAACTTCGGCGCGTTACCGAATCCTCCAAGCTCGTGGTCGAAAGCTGGGGCCAACGCTTGGAAGGCCCGGTGCATGGTGTCATTAATCAGTGGCTCCAGTGAACGGGGAAGCCGGGCCGACTGCCCCAAGTGCCCCATTAGCTGGTTGATGGATTGTAGGACTTCACCACGACGCGTCCGGTAGGCATCAGAAATGGCCGACACCAGCCGCGGGAATCCAGGCATGTTGCCCCGGTCCGTGGGAGGGAAATATGTCCCCCCATAGAACGGCCGTCCGTCCGGCGTCAAAAACACCGTCATCGGCCAGCCCCCGCTGCCAGTCAGCGTATGCACCGCCTCCATGTACACCGCATCAAGGTCGGGCCTCTCCTCCCGGTCCACCTTGATGTTCACAAAGTGCTCGTTCATCAACGCGGCGATCTCTTCATTCTCGAACGACTCCCGCTCCATCACATGGCACCAGTGACAAGCCGAGTAGCCGATACTGAGGAGAATAGGCTTGTCCCCCTCTTGCGCCCGAGCCAACGCCTCCTCGCCCCACGGGTACCAGTCCACCGGGTTGTTCGCATGCTGGAGCAGGTAGGGGCTCGTCTCATCGATCAGCCGGTTGGGCATGACTCGTCACCTTACAGTCCGAAAATGGGAATAGACCGGGGTTCACGGGGCCAGCCCATGCTAACATCAAGCAGCACGACACGACTACCTAGCGACTCCCACCCGCTCTGTTTATACTATGTGACATAGCAGCAACACCATGAATTACCGCACCCTACCTAGGACAGACTTGACCCTCTCCGAAGTCGGCTTCGGCGTGTGGACAGTGTCCACCCCAGGCTGGGGTACCTCTCACGTCGAAGACCAGCACCTCCTGCTACGTACCGCCTTCGAGTTGGGCGTCACCTTCTTCAACACCGCCGACCTCTACGGCGAGGGCTACGGCGAAGAAGTCCTCGCAGCAGCCCTCCCCAAGGAGCGCCACGACATCATCATCGCCACCAAGGGCGGCTACGACTTCTACGACAAGCTCGACCCCCTCCCCGGTCCATGGCCACGCCAGAAATTCCAGCCCCATTTCATTCGTGACGCCTGCGAGCAGAGCCTGCGGCGTCTGGGGACCGACTACATTGACCTTTATCAGCTCCATTACCCCGACATGTGGGCCCTGGAAGATGAGGAGCTGTTCGGCACCTTGGAAGAGTTGGTCAAGGAGGGGAAGATACGCTACTTCGGCGTGGCCCTTGGCCCCTCCCTCAATGTAGAGGGAGGCAGACTGGAGGAGGCCCACACCGCTATCTGCGAGCGGCGGGCTTACTCGCTGGAGATACCATACAGCATCCTGGAGCAGCAGCCAGGGCTACAGGTGTTCCCCATAGCCGCCGATATGGAAGCAGGCATCCTCGTGCGGGAACCCCACGCCCACCAGGTACTCACCGGCAAGCTGGCTGTAGCAATATCCACATCCACGGAGCAACCGGGCTGGAGCCCGCACGAAACCCAGATGGCCCTCGCCCTGAAGCATGCGCAAGAGCTGCAGTTCCTGGCCGAGGACACAGGCCGCACGCTGGGTCAGAGTTCATTGCGTTTTTGCTTGGCCCAACCGGCCACCGTCTCTGTGCTGCCCAATATCACCCGGTTGGATGAATTGGCCGAGTACGTGGCAGCCCCCGACACCGCCGCCCTCTACCCTGAAGAAGACGAACGCCTCCAAGAGCTCTGGGAGGAGCTCTTCTGTCCCGAACAATACCGCCCCCGCGAGGAGGAATGCTGAGCGCCTCCGTTTATCTGCCCAGCATTTCTCCCGCAAGGCGACAGCCTTGTCGTCGCCAGCCATCCTACGGTTGCCCTATACTCCCTTTGCCTGTCATGACAAACAGCCGCGCGCATCGGCACACCCTGCCCGCGTAACCAGCCTAGGCAAGAAAGGCGGACCAGCATGGCCCAGACCCCCAAGATGGTGTACCAATTCGACGAGGGCGACGCTCGCATGCGCGACCTTCTGGGAGGCAAGGGCGCCAACCTGTGCGAGATGGCTGGCCTCGGCCTGCCCGTCCCTCCCGGCTTCGTCATCACCACCGAGACCTGCCGCGCCTACTACGACGCAGGCGGACGCTTCCCCGACGGCCTTTGGGGCGACGTCCAGTCCTACATGTCCCACGTTGAGACCTCCGCAGGCCGCGGCTTCGGTTCCGCCGACGCCCCCCTCCTCGTCTCCGTCCGCTCCGGCGCCCCCATCTCCATGCCCGGCATGATGGACACCATCCTCAACCTCGGCATCAACGAGCAGACCGTCCACGGCCTCGCCCGGCTGATGAACAACCAGCGTGTCGCCTTCGATGCCTACCGCCGGTTCGTCGACATGTACGGACGCATCGTCCTCGGCATCGACGGCAGGGTCTTCAACGAGATCCTCGACCACCACAAAGCCCAAGCTGGTGTCACCCAGGACCAGGAACTCAGCGTAGACCAGCTACGCGGCATCGTCACCGACTTCCAAGCCGCCGTCAGACGGGAGGTTGGCGCCGAGGTCCCCCAAGACCCCTGGCAACAGCTTGAAGGCGCCATCGACGCCGTCTTCAGCAGTTGGAACGGCGCCCGCGCCATCACCTACCGCAACGCCCGCGGCATTTCCCATGACATGGGCACGGCCGTGAACGTCATGGCCATGGTTTTCGGAAACCTTGGTGACGACTCCGGCACTGGTGTGCTGTTCACGCGGAACCCCTCTACGGGACAGCGGGTCCTTTTCGGAGAGTACCTGGTCAACGCCCAAGGCGAGGACGTGGTGGCAGGCATCCGCACACCCCAGGACATCTCCAGCCTGTCCCAAGTCCTCCCCAACGTCTACACCGAGCTTGAAGGCCTCGCCAACGGCCTCGAAGCCCACTACCGCGATGTCCAGGACATCGAGTTCACCGTGGAAGCAGGACGCCTCTTTGTCCTCCAGACCCGCAACGCCGCCCGCGCCCCCCAAGCCGCCGTCGCCTCAGCCGTCGAGATGGTCGGCGAGGGCCTCATCACCCGCGAGGAAGCCCTAGCCCGCATCGACGCCGAGGACCTCGCGTCGCTCTTCGTTCCCCAGTTCCAGTCCACCGAGAAAGACCGCGCCGCGCCCCTAGCCCGCGGCACCGGCGCATCCCCCGGAGCCTGCGCTGGTCACGTCTACTTCGACAGCGAAGCCGCAATAGCCGCTTCTCAGGAAGGCATCAACGCAGTGCTCGTTCGCCCCGAGACCGATCCCGAGGACATCGGAGGCATTCTCGCCTCCGTCGGAGTCCTCACCAGCCGGGGCGGCGTCACCAGCCACGCCGCCGTCGTCACCCGCGGCTTGGGCAAAGCCTGCGTCGTCGGCTGCGAGGAAATCCGCGTCGACCTCCAAGCCCGCGAGTTCGTCGCCAACGGCCGCACCATCCGCGAGGGCGATCAGATCAGCATGGACGGCGCAACCGGCGAGGTCTTCGCTGGTCTCATACCCACCTTCCAGCCCGACTTGGAGCAACAGGAAGACGCTCAGGTCGTCCTCTCCTGGGCCGACCAGTCCAGCCGTCTCGGCGTGCTGGCGAATGCCGACACCCCCGACGATGCCCAGCGTGCCCGCGCGATGGGTGCTCGCGGCATCGGTCTCTGCCGCACCGAGCACATGTTCCTCGGCGACCGCGTGCCCCTCGTCCGCCAAGCCATGCTCCACGCCGCCGAGGCCGAACGTTGGCTCCAGCAGCCCCACGACGAAGGCGCCCCTGAGCCCATCGACGTCCGTGAGTACCGCGACGCCCTCGCCCAGTTGCACAAACTCCAGACCGACGACTTCATCGGCATCCTCCGCGCCATGGACGGCCTCCCCGTAATCATCCGCCTCCTCGACGCCCCCTTCCACGAGTTCATGCCCGACCACGACGACCTCGCCCGCGAACTCGAAGCCCTCTCCACTCGCGAGATGCCCGACGCCGAAGTCGAGCGCGAGATTCAACTCCTCAAGCTCGCCGAATCCGTCATCGAAGCCAACCCCATGCTCGGCCACCGCGGCTGCCGCGTCGGCATCACCTTCCCCATGATGTACGACATGCAGGTCGACGCCATCATCACCGCCAGCATCCAGGTCCAGAAGGAAGGCCTCCACCCCAGGCCCGAGGTCATGATTCCCCTGGCATCTCACGTCAACGAGATGACCTGGCTGCGCCAACGCCTGTTGGCCGTCATAGAGCGGGTGCAACGCGAGGCTAGCACAGAGGTCCACTGCCCCTTCGGCGCCATGATCGAGACGCCCCGCGCAGCCATCACCGCCGACCAGGTCGCTAGGGAGTCTGACTTCTTCAGCTTCGGCACCAACGACCTCACCCAGATGGCCTACGGCTTCAGTCGCGACGACGCCGAGGGCAAGTTCCTCCGCTTCTACGTCGAGACCGGCATGCTGCCCACCGACCCCTTCGTCAGCATCGACCCCGAAGGCGTGGGTGAACTCGTCCGCATCGGCGTGGAAAAGGGCCGCTCCACCAGGCCCGGCATGGAAATGGGCATCTGCGGCGAACACGGAGGCGACCCTCGCAGCGTCACTTTCTGCCACGAAGTAGGCCTCGACTACGTCAGTTGTTCTCCCTTCCGGGTGCCGACGGCGCGTCTCGCGGCAGCGCAGGCTGCGCTGCGTGGGTAGCCAAGGCCTCTGAGCGTAGAGGCGTGGGAAGTTCATGCACTGCCCGGCCGTAATGGCGCCGCCGGAGAGTAGGCGGGCCGCCATACTGGCCATGCAATTCCAAGGCATGCCTCTAGCTGAGGGGCGTGCAATGGCGTGGGACTGTCGAGCCGAGTTGCAGGGCCACGGTTCGTCGGCTAGGGCCGGGGCGGAAGTCCGTAGACCTCTCCCTCGCTGTAGCTCAGCTTAGTACTCAGGCCGGGGGTACCAAGAGACATGCGATGGGTTAGAGACTCCGCCCATCGCGGTTATGCAAGAGTTTCCTGCATGGGATACGCCCTTTTGCTCTCCTTCCAGTTCCTAGCCTGAAGTAACATTTCCGAGGCGTTGGTGCGGGTCGCACCGCTATCGGAGCCTAGCATCTGACTGAGTTCCGTCACCCTGTCCTCGCCGTCCAGGACCTCCACCAATGTCACGGTCCTGTCATGTGAGGCGAGTTTTGTAACCTTAGCGTGATGGTCTGCATAGCACGCTATTTGTGGGAGGTGAGTTACACATAGCACCTGGTGGCTATTGGACAGACCCCACAGTTTCTCACCCACGACACCCCCGACTCGGCCTCCTATTCCCGCATCGACTTCGTCGAACACGAGTATCGGAATCTGGTCGGCACTCGATAGGATTGTCTTTATGGCGAGCATCAGTCTGGAGGCTTCTCCTCCCGAGGCGATCCTGGCTAGAGGTCGTGGGGGTTCACCCGGGTTCAGAGAAATCAGGAATTCCACAGAGTCTACACCTGTCCCGTTGAACGCGAGGTGCCTGACGGACTCCCCGCCCAAAGAAGGTTTTGCGCTGGAGCCCGACTCCACGGTCCCAACGGGCACACCGTCATCCGAGTCTGATTGACGGATATCCACAATCACTTGAGCGTGTCCCAAGGGCAGTCCTGCGACCTCTTCCTCTATGGCATCAGACAAGCGCGTGGCTGCCTGTTGCCGGGCTTCGGAGAGCTGGCCCGCAAGTCTGCCAACCTGCGTTAGAAGCTTGGTCTCTCGGGATTTCAATTCCTCAGTACGCTCTTCGCTGTTATGCAGGGTTTCCAACTCCTGCGAGACCGTCTCACCAAAGGCCTGGATTTCCTCGATAGTACCGCCATACTTCCTCTTGAGACTGTTGATCAAGCCCAAACGCTCCTCGACCTCCTCAAGACGGTTCGCGCTATGTTCGATGCCATCACGATAGCCTCGGAGAGCACGCGCCAACTCCTCTACCTGGTGGGTCAAGGCGTCTGCCGACTCACGGTTCTGATTCAACGAGGGGTCCAGTCGTTCCAGCTCGGAAAGGTCCTTGGACACCTGTCCGATAAGGTCCATGACCGATTCGTGCCGACCAGAGCCATCGGATAACGCCCTGTAGGCTTGGTCGGAGAGTGTGATGATTCGCTCTGCGTTCGCGGCTCGGTCCCTTTCCAGTGTCAGATCATGGTCTTCAGTTGGCTGCAGATTCGCGGTGCTGATCTCCTCTACCTGGTATCTCAGATAGTCCATGCGTTGACCGAGCTCTTCTTCATCCTTCAAAAGCTTGTCCAACTCTTGGCGCGCCTCCGCTAGTTGACGGACTTTCTCCGCCACCTCGCCGCGAAGTTGCCATAGCCCTCCATACTTATCCAGGATATCCATATGCTCACGCACACGGAAAAGGGACAAGTGCTCATTTTGGCCATGGATGTCTACCAAGTATTGGACCACTGAGCTTAGCATCCTGAGAGGTACGATTCGCCCATTCACACGGCAGGTGTTGCGTCCATCAAGATTGACCTCCCGCGCGAGAATTATCTCCCCTTCGGATACGTCAATCTCGTACTCAGCAAGAGCAACATTGATTCTCTGAAACACGTCGTCCCGAAGTAGGAAGATGCCCTCTACCCTAGACTGCCGAGCACCGGAACGTACCATGCCCACATCGGCACGTCCTCCGAGTAGAAGGCTCAGCGCGTCCACGATGATCGACTTGCCCGCCCCCGTCTCCCCGGTTAGCACACTGAAGCCCGGCGCGAACTCGATTTCAAGCTGTTCTATGGTGGCCAGGTTGGTGACACTAAGAAGCCTTAGCATGGCTATGTCCGGACCTCCACCCTTCCTAGCGGTGCCCTTGGCCTACCAAAATACTGGTCACATTTGCGCCCATGCAGATGCAACGTCGAGATGTAAGCGAGGGACGGAGCCCCGCTTGTTCAAGAATTATGAGGTCAATCCCAATAAATCGAAAGACCTTCGAGTTAACGGCCAAGTCGTCCGCCCGTGATACTGCGAGAGTCCTGCTACATATCTTCCGTGGTCCATCCTGCCCGAGGAGAGCTCCAGTGCTACTCGAAGTCTGGGAAGACAACTCGGCGGACGAAGCCCACAACGTCCGGAACACGAAGCATCCTGAAGCCTCTTGCCATCACCATTCTGGCGCGCATGTCATCTCAGGGAGTGGTGCTCATTGAACGGACTACCGAATGAGAGGGGGATGTGGAGCCGGCGAGGGGATTCGAACCCTTGACCTGCGGTTTACGAAACCGCTGCTCTGCCACTGAGCTACGCCGGCAGTCCTATAATTATAGAGAGGCCAGCCTTGGGTTAGCAAACGCATAGCCCGCCCCGCTGGAATTCGCGTCGGGCTACCAACAACGTGCAGCTTGTCCTAAACTACCGTCAAACCACGGTGACCAATTCAACCCGGCGACGGAGGTGCCCGATTGGCGCTACAGCAGGTGACCAGCAATGTGTTCACGGATATAACGTGCAGGGGGTGTAATTTCGGGTTTCTGACGACCTCGGATGGCATCGTTATGTTCGATAGCCCCCACAAGCCCAGCGATGCCATGGCACTCAAGGCGGAGTTGGCGCGCCGGGGAGAGTTGCGCTACATCATCAATACCGAGCCCCATGGGGACCACTGGACGGGCAACTCCTTCTTCGATGTGCCAGTGATCGCCCATGAGGGAGTGCGACGGCGCATCCTGGAGACTGACCTTGAACAGCATGTGCAGCGGACAGCCTCCTTTGGCCCCGACGAGCCCCAGTACATGGAAGGCTACCAGTTCAACGCTCCTGCCATCACCTTCGAGAACGGCATGACCCTGAGGGTCGGCGACCACACCATCCAGATCATCCACATGCCCGGGCACACCGCCTACCAAGCGGCCATCTGCATCAAGGAAGAGGGCGTGGTGTGGACCAGCGACAACGTTTTCAACAAGGTGCAGAGCTTCCTCCAGGAATGCAGTCCTGACCAGTGGCTAACTGCGGTGGAGTCGCTCCGTCGCTTGGACGAGGAGATATTCGTTCCGGGTCACGGCGAAATTTGCGGCAAGGAATACCTGGACGAGCAGGGCTCTTATATCCAGGAATGGAAGGACTACGTGTGGAATGCTGTGGAGCGGGGCATGAGCAAGGAGGATGCCATCTACAGCCTGACCAACCTGACGGAGCGGTATCCCATGGAAGCAGCCCACCAAGATGCAGCGGCTGTCATGCGGATGAACGTGGCTAACCTGCACGACTACCTCACGGGAAACTGGGTGCCATCGAACCCCCAAGCCCCTCCGGCCCGGTAGGGGCTACGCTCCCTGTGCCAGTAGACGGGAGATGGATGCGAGTTTAGCTTTCCCATCCATCTCCCGTCTCTTCATCCTACAGGTTGTACAACGCTTTCGGATTGTGGCAGAGAATGCGCTCCCGGGTGGCCTCGTCGATGCCGTCCATGCCCCTGAAGATGGAGATGGCATCGATCTCGCTGGACGGGTCGGTGTGGCCGTAGTCGGTGCCGATGACGATGGAGTTGGGGCCAGCGTATTTCAGCACATACGGGATGTCGTCGTCGGTCTGGCAGGTGACGTATATCTGCCGCTCCCCGAACATGTCCTCGGGCTGAGCCATACCCCGGGCTTCGTAGCGACGGGCCACCTCGTGGTGTATCCATGGCACCCACTGGGCCGAGGCCTCGATGATCCCCCACCGCAGCTTGGGGAAGAGCTTGGGCGCCTCGCCCATCAGCAGGGCGTAGGTCGCAACAATCGTAGGCACCCGGAAGAGGGCGAAGGCCATCGTGTTGAAGCCCTCAGGGAACCCGCGCAGCAGTTGGACATTGGTTGGATTGGCATTGGCGATGTGCACGGCCACGGCCATGTTGAGGTTGGTGGCCTCCTCGTACACTGGGTAGAAGTAGGGGTCGGTCAGCGAGCGGTCGCCTTCGAGGGGACGCATGCAAACGGCCACTGAGCCGTTCTCTTTGGCGAAGCGCATCTGGTTCACGGCCTCGTCGAGGGACAGGGTGGGTATCACGCAGGACCAGTTCAGACGCCCGTTCGACTGCCGGTAGACATCGGCCAGCCACTTGTTCCAAGACCGGCAGAGAGCGGCCTCGCAATCGGGGTCCTGCGTTACCTGCTCAATCCACATCGTGTTGTGCAGCACTTGCACGTCGATGCCCAGTTGGTCCATGTGGTGGAGGCGCAGCGATACGTCGTCGAGTTCGCGAGCGGCCTTGGGGGTGGACATGTCCCGGTTGGCCTTGCGCGATAGCTCCTCCAGTTGCTCCTCGCTCAGGTCGGCGAAGCGAAAGCCAGCAGTTGCTCCGTGGATGGCCCACATCTGGCGCTCCGCGTCATAGGGGTTGGGCAGCAGCACGGGGCGGAACTTCTCCTCCGCGGGTTCCAGATAGTCCCAGGTGCGCTCGGTCTCGATGACATGAGCATCAGCGTCGATAACCTGTAGCTTGGTCTGGGTCGCCATTAAGCACCTCCTACCGGTTCTTGAGTAGAAGACCCTGTCTTAAGGGGCATTCTAGCAGGGGGGCAGGTTGGTGCAAAGCAACGGCCTCCAAGGATCGATCCGGGCCTTGGTCAAGCCCTTTCGCCAGCCGCTATAACCAGCCGCTATAATCAGTAACGCCATCCCAGTTGTCGTAACCGAGCACGTCCCCAAGCAACTTGTACTAGCTTATGCACGAAGAAACGGCACACCAAAACCTGCCCCAGCCCCGCATATCCAGACAGCGAGCAGGAGGGCTCCGTGCCCTGCTGCTCGCGCTCAGCATCCTGACCCTCTTCGCCCTCTCCTTGACATGCGGCACATCCCCCGACGTAACCCCCAGCCCAACCCCCACCCTACTCCCTCTGCCTACTTCCGCAGCCACTTCCGAGCCACCCCCGCTCACGCCCACGCCAACCGTACCGGAGCCACCACCAGCCCCATCCTTACCCGCAACAATACAACCAGTAGCCACACCCGCGCCGGAGCCACCACCTGCTACCCCCACACCCACGACGGAACCACCTCCAGCTACCCACGCGCCCACGCCGGAACCACCACCAACCACGCCCGAACCTACACCAGAGACGCCACCAGCCACGCCCGAACCTACACCAGAGACGCCACCAGCCACCCCCGAACCTACACCAGAGCCGCCACTAGCCACGCCCGAACCCACACCGGAGCCGCCACCAACTACGCCCGAACCCACACCGGAGCCGCCACCCGCTACCCCCGAACCTACGCCAGAGCCGCCACCCGCTACCCCCGAACCCACACCCACCCCCGAAGTCGGCACCAGCATCGGCAACCTAGCCCCAGACTTCCAGCTACCCTCCGCCCAAGGCTCCAACCACTTCCTGGCATCCTATCGCGGCGAGAAAAACCTGGTCCTGGTGTTCTACCGCGCCTTCTGGTGAACATACTGCCGCAGGCAGCTGGATCAGCTGTCAAATAACTACGACGACATCACAGCCCTCGACGCCGAAATACTCGCCATCAGCGTCGACGACCTCAGCGGCGCCACCGACATCGCCGACAGGGTAGGCATCCCCTTCCCCGTCCTCTACGACCCCGAAGGCACCGTCCCCAAGGCCTACATGGTCTACGGCCTCCTCGAACCCAACCGCGCCGCCCCCTCCACCTTCATCCTCGACAAAAACGGCATCATCACCTGGAAATACATAGGCGCCACCATCTCCGACCGCACAGGCCCCTACAGCATCACCCGCGAACTCCAAGCCATCCAAACCTAGCATCTCCAGCACCCCCACTGCCCGCCTAGCCGCCGCCATAGGAGCCTTTGTCCCAAACTAACCACTTGCTACAGCCGTCCATGGATTCCGCCTTCCACAGTTCGACGCAAGGTACCGTTACATTCCTTACGGTGTGCTAGGGTAAACTATCTTTGCATGATGTCATTTGACAGCTATTGACATATACTACTGTACTGTACTAACCTGCCCCTGTAGCAATCGCGCAATCACCGGGAGGGGCCCTTTGGCAGACTCCGGCGACCCCGAAGCTCTGATGTCGTTGCACGATGTGGCCCAATACCTGGCCATGACCGACCGCACCATCTACGACTGGGCCCAGACCGGCCGCATCCCCGCCTTCAAGCTGGGCGCCACCTGGCGCTTCCGCCGCTCCGAAATCGACGCTTGGCTCCAGAGCCAGCGCTCCGGCCCCGAAGTGTCCCCAGCCAAGCGTCAACCCTCGCAACCGCTGATACCCCGCACCGACCCCGAACCCACCCGGCGGCAACGGGTCGCTGCCTGCAAGGCAGAGATAGAGACGGCGATATCGGACTCCACGCGAACTACCTTCCTGATCAGCCAGTTCGAGGATGAGTTCGGCACGAACGTGGTGAGCGAGGCCCTTGAGGAACTGCGCAAGGAAAAGCGAATCACCGTCACCCACATCAAAGGCCGCGACGGCCTCAGAAATCGAGTCATACGAAGAAGGAGTTGAACCATGGGCATACTGGGATTCGGCAGAGCCAACAAGCTGGAAGACCTCAAGATCGACGACCTTCGCCGCGAACGGGTGGTGCAGGAGGTCGAGCAGGACAACTCTCTCAGGGCCATCCGTCGCGCCCAGCAGGAATACGACCGGCGCCTCCAGTTGGCCTCTGAGCCAGGTGTATCCGACGCCGAGAAGGACGTAGCTGCCTACCGCATGAAGATAGCCCGGAAGACCAAGGCCAAGTCCGAGACTGACCTGCAGCAGACCATCACCCGCATGACGGTCCTGGACTCTGCCATCGACGTCATCCACTTGAAGCGCGACCTCCAGAAGAACGGCGTCTGGAAGCGCATCAACGACCTCGACCCCGAAACCCTCGAAAGGCAACTCAAGGACATCGCCGTCAAGACCAAGGGCTCCAACAACAAGCTAAAGACCATCGTCGACATCCTCGAGAAGGATGAGGCCGACGTAGCCTATGAACGAGGCCCGGAATACGACGAGGCCCGGGCAGAAATTGAGCGCATGGCGCAGGAGAAGAGCGGCTGGTAGTGCCGCGGTGATGGGTAGCGCACCGACAGCGAGTAGGCCTTCGCTTTCCTGTCTAGCAACGGGTGATGGGCACTTTCGTGCTCTGTCGGCAATGGGAGGTCAATGTGCCCAAACGCAGGCGCAAGGGTCTATCAGTCATGGAGACAATGGCGGCATTGCTACTCCTGTTGCTGGCTTGGTTCATTGAGCATCCGTGGATTTCGTGGTCGCTTATGGGCTTCGCATCTGTCCTCGTGCTCATAGGCGCTTGGCGAAAACTCCACACGGACAGGCGCATCACCTCGTCCTTAGGGACATCACCTGCTAACGACTCAAACCGAGCGACGCATGCTCCTAGCCCGAACGAGGCGCAAGAACTGGGGGTTTGCGTAAAGGAGGGCGCTTTGACAGACCATGACTCCCTGCTGTGGCCTGTAACCCCAAGATGGGGACACGTGACTGCCGAACCAAGTCAAGTCGGAATAGTGATGCGCAACGGCAGCTTGCACTCCCGCTGGCATGGGGGTAGGAAAGCAGTTCCCGTAACGGGTGAGATAAGAACCTACCTTGTGTCTACCAGGCCATTCGACATCCGCTTCAGTGTTTCGGATGCGACACCAGGCCCACAGTCTGCGCAAGCCATGTTGGAGGGGACAACCAGTGACCACTCGCCGATACACGGATCCGTGGAGGTGAGGCTACAGGTTAATGAGGAAGTCGCCGATTGGCTGTTGAACATAGGAGGCCAGGTAACTACGACCGACGTAGCACGCCATATCAGACTGGATGTGGCTACGGCCGTAGCGGCGGTTGGGTCTGAACATGCCGCATCTGAATTCAGAGGTTATAGCCAAGACATCTCCGAATCGATTAGTGAGGAACTCGAGAAAGCTCTCAAGAGGCACGGCCTGGGGGTAGTGCGACTCTATGCTAATCTATCGGCTGGAACGCCCACCCTCGACTCAGGTCCCACGAACACCAAAACGGTGTCCACGGATTCCCCACCCCAACCTACCGTGCCAAACACTGAACGAGCTTGGATTGTGCGAGGCAAGGCTGGTGGAAAATACTGGGTTGTCGACCAGTTTGTGGACAAGGAGGTCGTCTCGATCGGTTGGCCGGCGATGGGAGACTTATCGAGGTTCAGCGCCAAGGGAGAACTGAGAAGCGCGCTTAAGAGATTCCACCCTGAGTCGGGAGATGGAACGGTCAATATCCTTTGGGGCTTCTGCCGGGAAATCTGCGTCGGGGATGTGATTGTAACTCCGGCTCCGAACCCTCTTTCGGCGAAGCCTAGAACGAAGCCGTCGCAGATCGTGATTTGGCGCTGTATTGGCCCTTACGAGTATAACCCAGGGGTCATAGAGTGCAGCAAATACCCGTTTGCAAGCATCCGGAAAGTAGAGAGGGTGGCTATCGTCAGCGTGTCGAGGCTCTCACAGAAGCTCCAAGACCGCCTGCAACTACCACCCACAGTGTCCCCAATCAAGCAGCAAGAGTATGTACAGGAACTGGAGTCGGCGATCAAGAGCTAGAGCGATATCAGGCGAGACCAAGAGAGGGCTCCATTGAGCGAAGAACACCGCGACGACCTAGTATTAGCACCCGGCGAACCCCGCCGGGGCAACCTCATCATCTACCCCTACCATGTGGGCATCGTCATATGCAACGGAAAAGTGGAAGGCGTCTTCCCCGAAGGTACCAGACGCCTTCCTAGGGGCGATGTGCGTACCTATGTGGCCTCCACCGCTCCCTTCAACCTCACCTTCTGGCTCCAAGACCCCGGCGACCCCTCCGAGCCGGGTGAGGGGATGGCATTGGACCAACCCGTCCTCACTGCCGACGGCCAACTCGTCACCGGCCGCATCGATCTCACACTCTCAGTAGTCCCCGACAACGCAGAACACCTGCTGCAACTCCTTAGCCCCGGCGGCGCCATCACACGACGCCATGTCGCCGACTCCATCAAGAGCGAACTGCTCGCCAAGGTCCTCGCCCTCGACCTTCACACCCACACCGCAGGCACCCTGCGCGGAAACCGCGACCTCTTCCAAGGTATCTATGCCTCCCTCGAAATCGAACTCGCATCCACCATCTCCCGCTACGGCCTCAAGCTCGACAACTTCTACGTCAACTGGGGCCTCATTCCCGAAGAGCGCGAGCGCATCAAGGAAGAACGCCACCAGAGCGTCATCCGCGACATCGAACGCGAGTCCGAGCTTGAGCGTCTGGGCGGTCGAAGGCCCGGCGGTCCGGGCGGCGGTGGCTCCTCAGTCGGCAGGTCCGGCGGAGCCCCAGGCGGCTGGTTCAACCTTCCACGAGGCATCGGAGTCCTAGCCCTCATCCTTTTCGCGGCCTTGATTGCAACCCTGTTGGCAGTCGACCCCGCCGGCTGGTTCGACGACTCGCCCGATGCAACGCCAGTCGCTGCTGCCACTCCCCAGCCCGCTCCAACGTCTGACCGCCCGCCGGCCCCCGCGCCCGCTCCCACCACTGAAGACATTCAGGCAGCAGTCGCCGCCGCCATAGCCCAACTGCCCCAACCCTCAGCCGGGCCATCCATGGACGAGGTGGCCGCCCTCGTCTCCGCATCCGTTGCGGAGGCGTCCGGCAATAACGCCTCCCCTGAGGAGATACAAGGCCTCGTGGCCGATACCATCGCCAAAGCCATGGCCAGCCAGCCCCAACCCGAATCCGGCCCCACCCGCGACGAAATCGCAGCCATCATCGCCGAGGCCATCCCCACTTCCGCCTCCAGCGAGGGCCCCTCTCCGGCAGAGATTCAAGCCATGATTCAGCAGGCCATCGCCTCCCTCCCCCAACCAACCCAAGCTGAAGCCGGTCCAACCTCCGAGGAAATCGACGCCCAAATTCAGGCAGCCCTCTCCTCCCTCCAACCCGGCATGACCCCGGAACAAGTGCAGGCCGCCGTGCAACAGGCCGTTACGGCCTCCATCGCATCCATGCCCACGCCGACTCCAGCCCCAACTCCCGCTGCCGCACCGCCTCCCGCAAGCTCGGCCACTCCCGCGCCCACAGCTACCCCTACTGCCGCGCCCACCGTCCAAGCAACGCCTACCCCCACTCCAGCAACCGAACCACGCGAAGCAGAACTCGTGTGGAGCTACGACACGGAATCCGAGGTGTGGTCCTCTCCCGCCGTGTCGGAAGAGTGGGACGTCTTATATGTGGGCGCAAGCCATGGTTACTTGTACGCTTTGGATACGGTGACGGGCCAGCTGCTGTGGCGGTACGGACCAGGAGCAACAACTTCCTGGCGATCATGGCCAGTTGTGGTGGGGAAGACAGTGTACACAGGAGGAAATGAGTATTACGGCACCGATTTACTAGCCGTAGAAGCAGGGGAACAGCGGTGGGATGTTCGGTCGTGCTACATTTGTGTTGCACCCATTTTCTCCGCTGGGAGCATCTACGTGGGCAGCTCGGGGTCGTTATATGCTCTTGACGCGGCCACTGGTGCACAACATTGGTACTACCGTACAGCGGTGAGAGAAGGTTCCATTCGGACACGGCCGTCCGTAGTTGACAAGATGGTCTACTTCGGGGCTGATGACAAGCGCATATATGCTCTGACCACGAAAAAGGGCGAATTGATTTGGAGCTACGCCACCAATGCCGCAGTCCGCTCTTCTCCTACCGTCGCTGACGGCATCGTGTATGCTGGCTCCAACGACGACCACCTGTACGCGGTGAACGCGGAGGCGGGCGAGTTCATCTGGCGGTACCGAACGGGCGGAGACGTCATTTCCTCTCCCGCAGTCGCAAACGGCATCGTCTACGTAGGTTCCAATGACGGCAGCCTGTACGCCCTCGACGCCACAACGGGCACGTTAGCCTGGAGCTACGAGACAGGCGGTGCGGTGGTGTCCTCACCTGCAGTGTCCGACGGGGTCGTGTATGTGGGGTCATACGACGGGTTCCTGTACGCCCTTGACGCCGCCACCGGATCACTGGTCTGGAGTTATGAGACCGAAGACAAAGTAGCGTCCTCGCCAGCCGTATCGGGCGATAACGTGTACGTGGGGTCGGTGGATGGGCATGTGTACGCCTTCCGGAAGTGATCGGCAGTGGGCCGCGCCTATATTCCTTGCATGGAGGTTCTGACTTGAGGAATCCTATGCCTGCCGACAGTGTATTGTGGCCCGCAAAACCCAAGCGTGGCTGGCTGACGGCCGACGTTCATCAAGTGGCTGTCGTCATGTGGGATGGTACCGTGGACGATGTCTTTTGGGCTGACCGGAAGAAGATGCGCGATGGCCGGGGTCCCTTCTATCTTGCCTCCACTGCCCCGTTTGAAGTCGCGTACAGCTTGAAGGCTTCTTCCCCTGGGGAAGAGTCGAGCGGGAGTCCGACATTGGACCAGTCAGTCTATACATCCGACGCGCAACCTGTGATGGGCCAGCTTACAGTCGGCTTGTCCTTGGCCCCCGAAAGGGTCGAACGTCTGCTCCCGTTGCGTGGCCGAGGACAATGCGTTACCAGTTGGGATATCGCCTTGGCCATCAAGAATGACTGTGCAACAGCAGTAGCAGATGTAGTCGCTCAACATACCGCCAGTGACCTTCAAGGCAAGAGGCAAGCTATCCGGGAATCAATCCGAAACCAATTGGCTGCACCAGCAGCTCGCTTTGGCTTGCAGTGTGGGAGTGTTTACCCAAATCTTTCGGTCATTACATGCTCAACGCCACCGGTCATTACACGCCCAAAGCCACCAGTCATCACGCGCCCAACGCCACCAGTCATCACGCGCCCAACGCCACCAGTCATCACACGCCCAACGCCACCGCAGAGCGCCAAATGCCAAACCTTCTCACGTGCGCATACCCCTCAGGCCGAAGAGCGCTTTCAAGCGTGGATGCGAGCGAATCCCACAGGCTACGTCTTCAATCACTTCAGAGGCAGCAATCCCGGCTATAATCTGCTCCATCAACTGCCCTGTCCCAGCTTTCAGCGTCAGGCTACCACAGCAGTCCAAAAGTTCTGCTGCACCGACCGCGCCTGCATCGAACGCACCATCCGCGAACTCCGAGGCGAATCCTGGCAATTGTGCGGCAACGGCTGCTGTCCGGGGTAGCAGCATAGGTCAGCATGGAACAGGACCGAAAGCCGCCTCACGCTGGGAACTTATTCATTCACCAAGACGTCAATGGTAGTGCCGAGAGCACTCGCTATGCGGGCCAAGGCAGAGGTGGAGCCGGGTTTTCGGCCACGCTCAATCTCGGAGATGTAACCTGTCGCGATGCCGGTCTTCTGGGACAGTTCCCTCAGGGTCATGCCTTGGTGGTCCCGAAACGCAACGATGGGCCTCTTTCCCCGCATGATTTCCAGTGCGACCTCGTGGGGAACGCGCGCACCGTCATCAGCGTCGCGGGCAGCCAGCATATCCTCAAGTTGGCTGTTGCGCTCAACAAGCGCGTCGTACTCTACTCGAGACAAGGTTATGGTCTCTTCTCTAGTCATAGGCTTCTCTCCTATGCCGGGGCTTCCCCCCCATGACAAAAACCACTTGCGCACCCCTCCTCCACTAGTCCATCATCAAACCATAGCCAAGCCACGCGCCATCAATCTAAGGCAGGAACCGAAACACCATGAGGACCAAATGGACACCCGAACAGCCAATTCCACCAGCCCCCGTCATTCCCGTACACCAGCCGTCATTCCTGCGCCCCAACCCGTCATTCCTGCGCAGGCAGGAATCCACGCGCCCCGAATCCACTGCTCCAACCCCTCCAACGACCCCGCCACCAAAAATGTCACACTGTGACACTCTGGTCAGCTACGAAAATGTCACAAATGTCACATTTCCCAAAATCTGTGACATTTTTCGTATCTGAAAAATGTCACACCCTTTCCGTATCTGGCCAGCTAGCAAAATGTCACAAATGACACACTTTTCAGCTACAAAAAACAAATTTTAGCTACGATCGGTGTGACATTGTGACATTTCCGGCCCGTCCAGGAGGCCCTGCTACCCCTCCACCGGCTCAAACGCCGTGATCGGCGGTGCCTCCCCCTCATACCGCTCCACCTGCACCAGCACCGTCTGCGCCGTCGGCGACTGCGCCAGCCTGCTCGTCCCCTTATCCCGCGTCAGCACATTCGGGTTCCCATGCTTGTCCATGCTCTTCGGCTCCCCCGGATCAACCGGGTCATACCACGCCCCCGTCGAAAGCTGCACCACCCCGGTCCGCACCTCATCCGTAACATAAGCCCCCGCCAGGCAAGTCCCACGGTCATTGAACAACCTCACCACATCCCCATTCCCAATCCCCCGGTCCGCAGCATCCTTCGGGTTCATCCACACCGGCTCCCGGCCCGCCACCTTCCGGGCCTGGCTCAACGCCCCATTGTCCAACTGGCTATGCAGCCGGTACCGCGGCTGGTTCGAAATCATATGCAGTGGATACCTCTCCGCCAACTCCGACCCCAGCCACTCCGCCGGCTCCATCCAGGTCGGATGCCCCGGACAATCGTCATACCCGAACCCGTCAATCGTCTCCGAGAACAACTCAATCTTCCCCGAAGGCGTCCGCAACGGACTATTCACCGGGTCATCCCGGAAAGCCTTCATAAAAATCTGGGGCGTCTCCGGCCCCGGAAACTCCACATGCCCGATCTCCCAGAAGCGGTCGAAGTCCGGCACCTCCATGCCCTGCTCACCCGCCCGCTGCGCCGCCTGAGCATAGATATACCGCAGCCACTCCATCTCATCCCGCCCCTCGGTATACTCCTCCCGGAAACCCAGCCTCCCAGCCAAATCAGCAAATATGTCGTACTCCGACCGCGCCTCACCCATCGGCTCAATCGCCTGCTGCATCGCAAACCAGAACCGGTCATAGGTCGAAGCCCCAATATCATTCCGCTCCATCGTCGTCGTGCACGGCAGCACAATATCAGCCCGCCGCGCAGCCGCCGTCCACCAAGGCTCGTTCACCACCACCGTGTCCGGCTTCTGCCAAGCCCGCAGCATCATGTTGATGTCCTGCTGCTTATGGAAGGGATTACCCCCAGCCCAGTAGAGCAGGTGAATGTCCGGGTACTCCATCCGTCGCCCGTTGAAGTCATACTCCTGCCGCGGGTTCAGCAACATCTCGCTGACACGCGACACCGGGATGAAAGCCTCCACATCACTCGCTCCCTTGGGCAGGGACGGCGGTGCCACCCGGGGACTCGGATTCCCGAACCCCCCACTGGAACCATACCCGAATCCAAATCCCCCACCCGGCAACCCCACCTGCCCCAGCATCGACGACAGCGCCACCGCAGCCCAGAAAGGCTGCTCGCCATGGTCGGCACGCTGCACCGACCAAGTCACGTTCATCAAACTCCGCGTCGATGCCATCCTCCGCGCCAACCCGCTGATCGTCCCAGCATCCACCTCGGTAATCTCACTCGCCCACTCCGGCGTCTTCACCACCCCGTCCGTCTCACCCATCACATAAGCCCTGACCCGCTCAAACCCCACGCAGTACTCACTCAGAAAAGCTTCGTCATGCAGGTTCTCGCTGATAAGCGTATGCATCATCCCCAGCATGAAGGCCACATCCGTATTGGGCCTCAGCGGTATCCACTCCGCGTTGATATCCTTCGCCATATCATCCCGTATCGGGCTGATGCAAACGAACTCCATGCCCTTGTCCTGCGCCAGCGTCTGCCAGTCCCCTTGGTCGTGACTCCCCAAGCCATCCTTGGTCACTTGGGCATTCTTCGGCGACAACCCGCCAAACACCACCATCAGTTTCGTGTTCTCAGCAATCACCGGCCACGAAGTGCCAGGCCCGGTAACCGGCTCCAAGCTCCCGATCACCCGCGGCAGGATCACGCTGGCAGCCCCAAAGGAGTAGTTGGTCACATAGCCCACACGCCCGCCAAAGCTATTGAAGAACCGGGTGAGCTGCCCCTCAGAGCTGTGAAAAGCACCCGCGCTCCCCCACCCGGACGGCGCATAAAACGCCTCATTTCCATAGGTATCCTTAACCCTCTGCAACTCAGCAGCCAGCAAATCAAGCGCCTGCTCCCACGACACCTGCACCATAGGCTCCACTCCCCGCTTCGAGGTGTCGCTCCGATGCCCCTGCTCCAGCCAACCCCGCCGCACCATGGGATGCGCAATCCGTGCTTTGGAGTGCACCGCGCTCGGCACCGCATCAGCCAGAGGACTCGGACGTGCATCGCGCTCGAAGGGCCGTGTACCCACCACCTTTCCATCCTCCACCTCAACATCAAAGATGCCCCAGTGGTTGCCAGTGTGGTAACGCTTCGGTTCAGTGGTGGTCATGTTCATCCCCTCAAGGTATCGTCAGATTCGAAACCGCTCTTGCCGGACAATAATAACAGAGCACGGGTCTTCCCGTGCTCTGTTGCATTCTAGGTTTACGACTCATCCCCCTGTCTCGCAAAGGGAGAATCGGCGGGGCAATCGGGCCTCTACGCGATGCCCAGTTCGGCCTTGAGTTCGCTCACTGCCTGCTGCTGATTACGCAGCTTCCCGATGGCCTCATCCTCTTTCCGGGTCTTTAGACCACAGTCGGGAGCGATGAACAGCCTGTGCGGAGGCAGGTACTCCAAGGCGCGGCGGATGCCAGCCTTGATGTCTTCCACGGGCTCCACCAAGTGGGTGTGGGAGTCACTGACCCCCATGGAGAGGTACTTGGACTCGGGCAGCGGGTGCTCGCGGAACATGTCCAGCAGGTCGTAGTTGCTGTTGGCGGTCTCCAGGTCGAACATGTCCACTGGCATATTTACCAGTTCATCGTACACCGCAGAGAAGTCGCCGTAGCAGACGTGGGTGATGGTGAAGGCGTCCAAGCCCTCGGTGACAACACCCAAGGCCCGCGATGCCAGTTCCATCTCCTCAGGACGCGTGGAGACGGCAGGCTCGTCGACCTGTATGTACTTTGCCCCAGCGCGCTGCAGATCAACCGCCTCTTCATGGACCACCCGGGCCATTTCCATGACGAGGTCGGCGAAGGTGGGGTAATACTCGTTGAAGGACCAGTCGGCCATGGTGTAGGGGCCCGTGAGCATCGCCTTGACGGGGCGCTCGGTCAGTCCTTGGGAGTACTTCCACCAGTCGAGGGATATGGGTGACGTGCGTCCCACAGGACCCACGGCGATGGGCTTGCGGTAGTAGCGGTTGCCATATGATCGCACCAGACCGCTGATGCGAAATCCCTCCATGTGCTCCGAGAAGTAGGTGACCATGTCCCCGCGGTACATCTCCCCATCCACCAGCACATCCATGTCGAGCTCTTCCTGGACGCGTATCCAGTGCTCGGTAGCCTGCTCCTCCAGCTTGTGAAGCTCCGCAGCTTCCATGCGGCCTTGGGCAACCTGGTTTCGGGCGCGGAGTATGTAATCGGGCTTGGGATAGCTGCCTACGGCGGTGGTGATAAGTCCTTGGGTCATGACAACACCTCCTGGGCCTGCTTGGCGCCTTCGACCAAACGGACCAGCTTTTCTCTAGCTGTAACGCGGGGCAGGAACTCCAGTCCTGCGCTGGGGCTCAGGTAGAGCCGGTCCAGGGATACGTGCTGGGAGATGCGGCGGACGTTGTCCACCAGTTGGTCGACGGTCTCCATCTTGGTATTGCGAGCATCCATGACACCTGCCGCCAACTCCCGATCATCGGGCAGATGCTGCAGGACATCGTAGTTCTTGCTGCCCATCACGAAATCCAGCCCGAAGACCTTGAAGGGCAAGCCGAAGAACTGCTTCTCGATGCCCGCGATGTCCTTGAAGAAGGTGCAGATGCCCGTCTTGGTGGTGAGGCCAGCGGTGAGCGCCTCTGAGGCACGCTCAAGCAGCCCTATGTCCTGCTTGGCGGCTAGAATGCACGGCTCGTTGAACTGAATAAAGGGGGCGCCTGCCTCCTGAAGGGCTAGGGCTTCTTTGTTCAGGGCATGGGCCAAGTCCATCACCAGCGAAGGAAGATCATCGTAGCAACCCAGTTGGGAGAGGGCAGCCAAGCTGTAGGGGCCGGTGACGACGGCCTTGACGGGGCGGGAGCTTTGGGCGCTGGCATATTCGTACCAGTGGACCGAGATGGGCTGCGCCCACTCGATTTTCTCGCGAGGCATTGGCTGTCTATAATAGGTATTGGTGTCGAAATAACGGATCAATCCGGTGATTTCGAAACCATTGAGGCCACGTGCGAAGGGGGTCTGACCGTCCTCCCAAGCTATTTGACCATCGGTAGGGAGGTCGATACCGGCGTCGATCTGCTCCCGGATCACGTCGGAGGTGACATCGCGAATGACCCGCTCCAAGTCCTCCCGGCTGCTGGCGCCGGTATCCATCTGCGAGATAGTGCGTCGGATATTGGGCCCATCGGAAGTGGGCGAGAGTTTTGGATGGTTTCCAATTACGGTAGTTAGCAAAAAACGCTCCTAGTTGGCGGATATCGTAACTGGGGCATTCTAGTACCTATTAGCAAAGGCTTCAACCTCGGCCTTGGTGTGACAATCGCCGCGACATGCTAGAATCCCAGCGAGATAATCATCGAGAGGCAACCTCATGGCCAGAAACTACTGGATGGTGGTGCTCTCTCCGGAGAACTTCGCCATCACCCGTCAACAGAATTTCTCCCTTCAAGGATTGAAGGGGCAGCAGGGCCGCAAGGTACAGAGGGTAGGTCCCGGGGATCGGGTGCTGTTTTACCTGTCGCAACAGCGCTGCTTCGCCGCCGCCGCCACGGTCACCTCGCAATGCGTCGAGGCCAGGGATCTGCCGTGGCTGGTGGAAGACAACACCGAATGGGCTTACAAGTTCGGAATCCAGCCCGATTGCGTGCTGGCGCCCGAAGACTACATGGAAGCGCACTACATAGCCCCAAGGCTGGACTACGTTAAGAAGTGGATACCCGAAGAGTGGTATCTGGCCTTCCAAGGCAACCTGCACCTGCTGCCCAAGAAGGACTTCCAGCTTCTGGAAGACGAGATGCGAAAGGTGCACCGCAAGCGGTCCAGTGGGAGGTCCGGCGAACGCCGGTACCGCCCTCCCGCGGCTGCCGCAACCGGCACGAGCCCCGCAACGGCAGCCACCGCCGCGGAAGACTAGGACATTCAACTGGCGCCGATGCCAATGGCACCCACGCCGGCTGGGTCCCGCGAAACCCAGCCCACAGCAGCGTTGATCGCATCGCGCTTTCTGCACCGCCTCAACCGATTTGCCGCCTTGGTGGACCTGGGTGGCCGCGAAACTCTGGTGCATGTGGCCAACTCGGGTCGTATGCGGGAGCTTCTGGTGGTGGGCAACGTGTGCTGGCTGCGCCCTGCCGCTGGCGAGCACCGCAAAACTGCCTACGACCTCGCCTTGGTGGACATCGGCCACACCCTCGTCTCCGCCGATGCGCGGCTACCCAACCACTTGGTGCATCGCGCTTTTCGTGAAGGACGACTGGCCCAATTCGCCGATTACGACGAGTGTCACCCCGAGGTCACTTACGGCGATAGCCGACTGGACCTAGCCTTGCGTGGTCCGGGCGGTGCCTGCTTCGTGGAGACCAAGTCCGTGACCCTGGTGGAAGAGGGCGTTGCGCTATTCCCAGACGCCCCCACGACCCGTGGGCGGAAGCATGTGTTCAGCTTGATGAATGCCACGGCCGAGGGATACCGCGCCGCCGTGCTCTTCGTCATCCAGCGCGAAGACGCCAAGTCTTTCAAACCCCACGATAGTGCTGACCCTGCGTTTGGTCAGGCCCTGAGGCAAGCGGTGGAGGCAGGAGTGGAGACGCATGCCTACACCTGCAACGTGTCGTTGGACGAGGTCCGCTTGCTTGAGCCTGTGGAGGTGCGGCTCTAGTCATGCCATCAGAGGTCGTGGAGCAGCACATCGACCTGATGGAGGTATTCCAGCGACTGTACAACGAGTACGGGCCGCAGCACTGGTGGCCCGCCGACAGCCAACTGGAGGTGGTACTGGGAGCGATTCTCACCCAATCGGCGGCATGGGGCAATGTGGAGAAGGCTTTGTCCAGCCTCAAGGAAGGCGGTGGCTGGTCGGCGGGCGCTCTGCGGGATGTGCCCGAAGAGCACCTGGCGGAACTCGTGAGGTCATCAGGTTACTTCAACGCCAAGGCCCGAAAGCTCAAGGCCTTCATCTCTCACCTGTGGCAGCAGCACGATGGCGACCTGCAGGCGATGTTGTCCCAAGGGGGCGCAACTCTGCGGGAGGAACTGCTCTCCATCCACGGCATCGGCGACGAGACTGCCGACGACATCCTCCTCTACGCGGGTGAACACCCCTACTTCGTCATCGACACCTACACGCGGCGCATACTGGACCGCATGGGAATCATGCCAGACGCTCCCACCTATGCCGGGTATCAACGCCTCTTCCACCACAATCTTCCCACCGATGCGCCCTTGTACAACGAGTACCATGCTCTGCTGGACCGGCATGCTAAGGAGGCCTGCCGGAAGTCGCTGCCTGCGTGCCAGTCATGCTGCCTGCGGGACATCTGCGCCACGGGACGTAATGCGCTGGTGGAAGCCGCCCGGCAAGAGAAGTAGATGGTGGGCATCACTATGCCCCAATGGAGAAGGCTGTGACTGAACGCATATGAACTGGACGCATATGAGTAGATTTCACCGAGACCTGACGCCCGCCGCAGCTCTCACCGCTTACGCCTTCGTCTTCGTAGCCGTGTTCGCTTGGGCCTACCAGGACACCGCCATCGCCGGAGTCGTCGATGGCGGATGGCTCTGGCGACTGTGGCACATAGGCACATTGGTAATCGCCATCATCGGTGTCACAGCAGCGTGGCTGGTGACCAAAAACTGCCCTTGGGTACGTGGCGTGGGACTGTGCGTATTCACGGTCGCTGTCTTCCTTAACGCATATCACGGCGACCTGTTCGGCATCTACTCCGGCACCATATGGCATACGGCGAACTCCCTCTTCATCGGCTTCACCAACCTGGCAGCGGTTGTCCTCTTGCGTCGGCGTGACTACCTTCTGGCCATTGCCGTGATTGTCATCGGCTATGGCATTCGCATAAACGGCCTGCTATTCGATGTACCAGTAATATGGGATATCATGAACCCCTTGATCATGTTGACGGCATTGGCCTGCGCAGTCGATGCCTTTCAAACCAAAACCGCCCCGGAGGAACCTGTCTCCTGACCCCTAAGGCAAATGCCGGCCCTCTTCTGAGAGAGACAACACACAACCAAGCCGGAATCTGGCCAAGCGAGGAGCAAGATGGCACTGCTGCTGACCGACGCCCAAGTACGAGAAGCCGTGACCATGGACGCGATGATGGACGCCGTGGAGGATATGCACCGCCACTACGCCATGGGCGAGGCCGTCCTAGCCGAGAGGCGCAACGTCATCATCGGCGACAGCCAGCTTGCCCTCATGGGCGGTGGCCTCACATACCTCGGCCTCTACGGCTCCAAGACCTACACCACAGTTGGAGGTCGCCAGCAGTACCACGTCACCCTGTACGACGCTTCCACTGGACGACTCATGGCCTTCATTCACGCCAACTGGCTCGGCGCCCTCCGCACAGGAGCCACCACGGGCGTCGCCGTGCGCCTACTCGCCAATCCTGACGTGAGGGTCCTCGGCATGATCGGCACCGGCTACCAAGCCCACACCCAGGTGCTCGCTTCCACCCGTGCCCGCCGCTTCGAAGAGATCAAGGTCTTCAGCCGCCGCCCAGACCCCCGCAACGCCTTCGCCCAAGAGATGACGCAGGCTTTGGGCCAGCCAGTCCGGGCCGTGGAGAGCAGCCAAGAGGCGGTCGAGGGCAGTGATGTCGTGGTCTGCCTCACCGTCACCAGAGACCCGGTGCTGGACGGTGCATGGCTGGAACAGGGCGCCTTGCTGGTCAGCGCTGGACCGGTCACCGTGGACCGCCAGGAAGTTGACCGCACCAGCGTCATGCGGGCCGCCCATATCATCGTCGACTCCATAGAGCAGGCACCCTATGAAGCAGGCGAACTGCTGGCAGCCGTGAACGACGGCGATATCACATGGGAGCAGGTGCTCACCCTACCCCACGTAGTCGCTGGCATGAGCCCCGGCCGCACCAGCCCCACCGAGAACATCTACGTGAAGCACTTCGGCATCGGCGTAGTCGACATCGTCGCCGCCAAGCTCGCATATGACGAGGCCACCAAGCGCGGCATCGGGCTGGAAGTCGATATCTAGCCCTAGGACGACTCGGCACGACCAGACGCGAGGTGCCCTCCCCATGGAGTCTCTACGTCTTTCTCATGTGCCCCAAGTCTTCACCAAGGCCCAGGTTCTTCAGAAAGGCCCAGGTTTTTAGAAAGGAAGAAGCAATGCTGCCAAGTGAACTTTGGCGCAAGATGGTGGAAGAAGAGCACGCCCAGTCTGACGCCCGGCGCGGGCCGGAGCCGCCGCCTGCGGACCACTGGGCCCCCTTTGCGGCCAATTTTGCTGCCGACCCCCGCCGCTCCGACGACCAACTGATCGGCCCGCTGGGACGTGACCTCGAACCCACGGACACGTTGATGGACGTCGGGGCGGGTGGCGGACGCCATGCCCTGCCTCTGGCCCTGCGTTGTCAACAAGTGGTTGCGGTGGAGCCATCACCCAGCATGTGCGCCGTCCTTCTGCAGTTGACCTCGGCCCACAGCATCAAGAACGTCACCATCGTGCAGTCCACGTGGGAGGACGCGGAGGTCGAGCCCGTGGATGTTGTCATCAGTTGTCATGTGGCCTACGTGGTACGGGACATTGCCGGTTTCCTGCGCAAGATGGACGCCCATGCCCGCAAGATGGTGCGCATCATCCTGTACCCCTTCTCGCCCCAATCTGAGGGCTTCGAGATCTGGGAGAGGGTACACGGCGACAAGCGGCTCTCTCTGCCGGGACTACCACAGTTGTTGGACGTGATGGAGGAGCTGAAGATACCCTTCGAGTCGGAGCCTCTGAGCGCGAACCATCCCCGTACCTACGCAACGCCGCAGCAAGCCTTGGAGCAGACCGCCCGCAGGCTATACGTCCAGCCGGGCGACCCCAAGATGCGCGAAATCGAATTGGCCTTCGAGGAGTTATTGATCGAGGAGGACGGAGGCTACCGCATCAAGGGGGCGCCGGTGCTGGTTCCCCACATGGTGTCGTGGAAACCGTCTACGGCCCGCTGAGGTAGGCAGTCACCGGTTTCACACTGTAGTAGCGGTTCCCCATCGTCAGGCTCTCCACCGCAGCCCGCGCCGTATCCAGCGAGGTGAAACAGGGGATGCGCCTCTCGGCAGCAGCCCGCCGTATCTCGAACCCATCGCGCAGCACGGAAGCATGCTGGGAGATGGTGTTCACGATGGCCTGCACCTCCCCCCGCTCCGTGACATCTACCACATCAGGATGCCCCTCGCCAATCTTGAGAGGAACATACGCGACTTCGCACCCCAAGGCCTGCGCCATGGCGGCAGTGCCTTCAGTAGCGTAGATGGGAGTCCCGGCTTCCGCCAGCCCGCGTACCAGAGGCACCGCCTCCGATTTGTCCCTGTCAGCTATCGAGAGCAGCACCGGCCGGTCAGGACGCAGCGTGAGGTTGGCCGCTGTCAACACCTTGCCCAAGGCTCCTTGGAAGGTGTGGTCAATACCCATGACCTCTCCCGTCGACTTCATCTCCGGGCCCAGGAACCAGTCTACCCCCGTCAGCTTCGACATGGAGAACACCGGGGCCTTGATCCCCACAACCCTCTGGCGCTTCCACAGTCCTCCGCTATAGCCCAACTCCTTCAGCGTCCTCCCCAGCATCACCTTTGTTCCAATGGAGGCCACCGGCAGCCCCGTCACCTTCGATATAAAGGGAATTGTGCGACTGGCTCGCGGGTTTACTTCCAGGATGTAGACCTCGTGGTCGTCCGTGTCGCTGCCATCGCGCATGCGCGGGCTGCGGTAGGCTTCTCCGCCCAGTATGACCACCTGCAGATTGAACAGGCCCCGCACACCCAGTCCCAGACCCACACGGGTCGTGTAGTCCACGATGGTGTCAACTTCCTGCTCGGTTAGGTTCAGCCCGGGGTAGATGGCCATGGAGTCGCCCGAGTGCACTCCCGCCCGCTCGATGTGCTCCATGATGCCCGGCACTAGCACCTGCTCACCATCGCAGATGCCGTCCACCTCAACCTCTTTACCCTCCAGATACCGGTCCACCAGAATCGGCCTGCCCTGCCCCACCTCCGTTGCCATCGTCAGGTAGCGGATCAGCTCAGAAGCGCTCTCCACAATCTCCATGGCTCGTCCGCCCAGCACATAGCTTGGCCGGACCACCACGGGATACCCCACCTCCTGCGCCACCCGCAGCGCCTCCTCCACTGATGTCACCGCCGAACCCGGAGGTCGGGGTAGCCCCAGCCGGTTCAGGAACGCCTCGAACTTGTTCCGGTCCGAAGCACGGTCAATCGTATCGGCGCTCGAACCCAGCACCGGCAAGCGGGCCTTGGAAAGCCCCTGCGACAGGTCGATCGCCGTCTGCCCTCCGAATTGCACTATGGAAGGCGGCGCATCCCCGCCCACGCTCTCGTTGTCCAGCAGGTCTCGCACCGCTTCATCATCCAGCGGCTCGAAGTACAGCCGGTCGCTCGTATCAAAGTCCGTCGATACCGTCTCAGGGTTGGAGTTCACCAGAATGCTCTTGACGCCCTGCTCCTGCAGCGCCCAAGCAGCATGCACGCTACAGTAGTCAAACTCTATGCCCTGCCCGATCCTGATCGGTCCGCTCCCCACAACTAATGCCCGCGCCCCCTCCAACGGCGGCGCCTCATTCTCCTCTTCATAGGTGGAATAATAGTAGGGAGTAGCCGCCTCGAACTCGGCAGCACAGGTGTCCACCATCTTGTATACCGGCCTGATCCCCCACTGCCTGCGCAGGCTCCTCACCCGCTCCGGGTCGACGTCTGACAACGCACCAATCTGTCGGTCCGCAAACCCTAGGCGCTTCGCCTCCCACATCAGTTCCCGCGTCAGTCGACGGCTCAGCAGCAGCCGCTCCATCCCCTCAATCCGCGCCAGAGCACTCAGGAACCACAAATCAATGCCCGTGCTCTGGGCGATGGACACCACGTCTTTACCTCGGCGCAACGCGCTCATCAGTCCCCACAAACGCTGGTCCGTCGGGGCTAACCCGTCGGCGCTCTGGGTGTTCGCGTCTTCCCACAACAGCGACCGGCCCCCAATCTCCAGCGACCGCACCGCCTTCTGCAACGCCGCCTCAAAGGAGCGGTCAATTGCCATCACCTCCCCGGTCGCCTTCATCTGCGTGGTCACCGTCCGGTCGCCCGTGGGGAACTTGTCGAAAGGCCACCTCGGTATCTTGACCACGCAGTAGTCCAGCGCAGGCTCAAACGCCGCCATCGTCTGCTGCGTGACCGCATTGCTTATCTGGTCCAGTGTCCGCCCTACCGCAATCTTGGCCGCTACCCGGGCAATCGGGTATCCCGTGGCCTTGCTCGCCAGCGCCGAACTCCGGCTCACTCTGGGGTTCACCTCAATGATGTAGTACTCTGCCAACTCCTCATTTAGCTTGGGCAATGAGTCGCGCACTACCGGATGTGGGGCCAGCGCGAACTGCACGTTGCATCCGCCCTCCACTCCCAGCGCACGGATAATCCGCAGGCTGGCCGAGCGGAGCATCTGGTATTCTTTATCCGTCAGCGTCTGGCTGGGGGCCACCACGATGCTGTCCCCCGTATGCACCCCCAGCGGGTCCAGATTTTCCATGTTGCACACGGTGATGCAGTTGTCCGCCCCATCCCGCATCACCTCATACTCGATCTCCTTCCATCCAACCAGCGACCGCTCCAGCAGCACCTGGCTCACCGGGCTGGCCTCAAGCCCCCGCCGCACCACCTCCTCGAACTCCTCTTGCGTATGCGCAATGCCCCCGCCCGTACCCCCAAGAGTAAAAGCAGGACGCACCACCAAGGGCAGACCCAACTCATCCAGTGCCCGGCGCGCCGCCTCCATGGTCGAAACGCAGTCGCTGGGCAACACCGGTTCGCCCATGTCCGCCAGCAAACGGCGGAACCTGTCCCGGTCTTCAGCATCCTCAATCGCCCGCAACGGAGTCCCAAGCAATCGCACCTTGTGGTGCTCCAGCACGCCCGCCTGCGCCAGGTCCACCGCCAGATTCAGCCCCGTCTGCCCCCCCAGCGTGGGCAGCAACCCCTCCGGCCTCTCCTGCGCGATGATCCGCTCAATCACCTCCACCGTCAGCGGCTCTATATAGACGATGTCTGCAATGCCCGGGTCGGTCATGATCGTTGCAGGGTTGGAGTTGACCAGCACCGTGGTCACTCCCTCCTCCCGGAGCGCCTTGCAGGCCTGTGTCCCCGCATAATCAAACTCAGCCGCCTGCCCAATCACAATGGGCCCGGAGCCGATCACAAGCACCTTGCTAGGCATCTGAGCCATTGCGGGGGATGGACTTGAATCAGGCACTGCTGACCATTTCCAAGAACCGGTCAAACATATGCTCATTGTCCAGAGGCCCAGGCGAAGCCTCCGAGTGATACTGGATCGTCAGCAGCGGGTAGTCCCGGTGGCTCAGACCCTCCACCGTCCCGTCATTTATGTTCACCTGCATGACCTGCAGTCCGCCCTTCACCGATTCCGCATCCACCGCATACCCATGGTTCTGCGCCGTGATGTACACCCGCCCGGTCGCCAGATCCTTCACCGGATGATTCGCTCCCCGGTGCCCAAACTTCAGCTTGAACGTACTGGCCCCCAGAGCCCGCGCCAGAAGTTGGTGTCCAAGGCATATCCCCAGCACCGGCACCCGCCCCACCAGCCTCCGGCATTCATCCACCGCATAGTCCAGCAGCGCAGGGTCCCCCGGCCCAGGCGACACCACCACTCCGTCCGGCTTCAGCCCAAGGATTTCATCCGCACTGGTGGCCGCCGGCACCACTGTCACCCGGCACCCGCGTCGCGCCAGGTTCCGCAGGATGTTGTACTTCAGCCCGCAATCCGTCACCACGATCCGGGGCCCCGGCCCGTCCGCGTCTCCATCCCCCCACTGGTACGACTCCCGTGTGCTTATCCCCGCCACGAAATCGGTGCTATCGTACTGGGGCCCTTCCAACACCCTGGAAAGCGCTTCCTCCGGCTCGCTCGCCCCCAAACTTCCCATCATCACACCCTGCGTCCTCAACCGCCTCGTGATGGCCCGAGTATCCACGTCCCATATCCCCGGCACCCCCTGCGACGCCAGGTACTCATGCAAAGTCATATCGCTCAGCCCATGGCTCGGCGTCGCACAATGCTCCCGCACCACCAGACCCGCCACCTGAATCCGCGCCGACTCCACATCCCGCGCATTGATCCCATAATTCCCCGCCAGCGGGTACGTCAACACCACAATCTGCCCAGCAAAAGACGGGTCCGTCAGCATCTCCTGATACCCCGTCATACCCGTACCGAACACCACCTCCCCAAAAGCCTCACCAGCCGCGCCAAAAGCGCGGCCAGAAAACACGGACCCATCCTGAAGAACCAAATACGAAGGGCTGGTCATAAAGCGTACATCCACCATTCGTCATTCCCGCGAAGGCGGGAACCCACGGCCAAGACCGCCAAGCAACCAACTCTCACGCAGGCCGTCCCGTTTTGTCCCTTGCTTGGTGCCAAGGCTATGGAGAGTTCCTTCACAGGAACTAATCGTCATTATCGCCCACATCGTCGACCTCGACTTCATATTCCGACGTCGCAACAGTGTCCTGTTGCTGCACGGCGTCATACACGGCTTGGATGAGCCCAATCAAGGTGTTCCTGTGCGTATCCCAATCGGGAGCGGTCAATCTGAACTGGATTTCGGTTCCAGGCTCAAGGGGATTTCCCTTTCGTCCCTTCGGATATGTATCGAATGGTATATCTCCAATAGCTTCCTGAAACCCGTCCGGGCACAGCTCAACGGCGCGAGAATAGAACAACAGGTCCACCCTGTGTTCGTGCGCGGCCACGCGAGCGTATGCTAGGTATCTACGCCGGGATATGTCAGACATATCCCGCAGATACAGACCAATGCGGCGTGTGCCAACGTTTTCATCGTGTACTGTCCAATTTCTCCGAAAGGTGGACACGGCTTCCACAAATAGATCATGCACTCCGAGGTCCTTAGCTAAATCGACGAGGTGCTCCCATCTCTCAGCCTTGCTCGGCGTGTCGCGTCTCCCAGCACCATTGCCGACCCCACTGGTGCTTTCGACATTCAGCTGTCGGGCCAAGAGTGTCTTGCCTTCGTAGGAGAATCCATAGAAAGTCAGCAGCGAAATATCCATGCCACTGCTCTTGGCGAGGAAAGTTACCATTCGCTCAGTCCTATTATCGACGCCGAGTCCTACCAATACTGTCCGTATTGGGCGCAGGGATTCCAACCCATCTCCCTGCGCATTGTCACCATACCATTCTTCAAAGTTCTCTATTCTCTCGATACCGTGCCTAGCCGAATTGTGAGAGATATGCTGGCATAGTTCACCATCATCCAAGGAGTCCAAGTACGAAGCATAATCGATCACCTGGGCAACAGCGTCACGCGACAACGTGCCCCGCTTGAGTTCGAACACCACCAAGCGACCTTCCTCGTCTACACCAAGCAGGTCTAGTGGGCCTCCTTCTGTTGGAGTTTGCCTCCCTACTAATCGAAGGCCCGGCATAAGCAATTCGGGATGAGCAACTAAGGTTTTTTCAAGCAGTGACTCCGACGCCACCGCATCAGATGCCTCCACCGGTGCAACACCAACATCATCAACCGACCAAATCTTGATCTGATCCACTGTAGCTACCCCATAGCGTTAGTAGCGGTAGCGGAACTCTCCCCCTACCATCGTCCCCACTACCTTACCCCTAAACCCAGCCCCGTGAAAGGGGGTGTTCCTCCCCTTGGACGCGAACGCAGAGTATCCTCGGCGCTCAGCACCTTCCCCGCTTCCTCGAACGAAATCCGCGTCCGCGTGCTCGCCTCAAGGAACAGCGTCATCACCACCTTGCCCCGCAGCGGAGGCACCTTCTTGATGTCCCGCCGCAGCACCTCCTTCATCGCCTCGGAGGTCTGCAACACCTGCTCTATCTCATCAGCCGAAAAGTCGTCCAGGTCCAGCACATGCTATCTCGCCGGCAGCCGCCCCACCTCCGGCACGCCATCCACAACCGCCGGTTCGGTGCTCCTAGCAGTTGTCGCCATTCCCTGCCTCCCTCTCATCATCTTTTTCGAGAATGGGGAGACCCAGTATCCGCTTGCTCACCACCACCTCGTCGATGCTGTCCACCTCCAGCAACCGCACCTTCACCATCTCATCCCACTCCGTGGCCAGCGTGCGCCCCACGTAATCAGCCCTGATGGGAAGCTCTTGGTGCCCCCGGTCCACCAGTATCGCCAGCTGCACCTGCCCCGGCCGCCCGAAGTCCATCAGAGCATCCAAGGCCGCCCGTATCGTCCGCCCCGTGAACAGCACATCGTCCACCAGCACCACCCTCTTCCCATCAACCCGGAACGGCATCTGCGTCGGCCTAACCAGCGGCTGCGCCCGCTCCTGCAAATCATCCCGGTACAGGTTGATATCCAGCGCCCCCACCGGGACCTCCGTCCCTTCCAGTTCACCCAAGTCCGACGCCAGCCTCGCCGCCAGCGGAAACCCCCTCCGCTGTATCCCAACCAGCGCCACATCCGCCAGCCCCCGGTTCCGCTCCACCACCTCATACGCGATACGCGTAAGCGACCGCCGCATATCCTCCGCCGTCATAACCTGCAATTCTTGTTCCACGTCAACCTTCGAGGTGTAGTAGCCCCTCAGCCGAACAGCACAATATCTTGTGGCTCAGAGCCAAGCCCAATTATTGGCGGAAAGCGGGCTATGTCAAGGCAACCTGCCCCCAACCTTGAGACCCGGCGTACCGCAAGAGCCCCCACGAACCACGCTCCCCGTCATTCCCGCGAAGGCGGGAACCCACGGCCCCCAGACACAGCCCACGTCACCACTCCCAAGCAGTCAACCCACACCCCGCCATTCCTGCGCAGGCGGGAACCCACGGCCCCAGACACAGCCCACGTCACCACCCGAAGCAATCAACCCACACCCCGTCATTCCCGCGAAGGCGGGAACCCACGGCCCCAGACACAGCCCACGTCACCACCCCGCAGCAATCAACCGCCCTCCCGTCATTCCCGCGAAGGCGGGAACCCACGGCCTGGACGATGAAACAAGTCGCCACGCCCCCCGCATCGACACCCTCTTCCGCGTCCTCGACACCCTCGACCTCCGCTCCTCCCTCCGTTCATCGCGAGCGAAGGGAGCGGGACCTACATCCCACCCCTGTATACTCACAACGTCATGACCCCCTGCGTCTATATCCTAGCTAGCGGCACCAAAGGAACCCTCTACATCGGCGTCACATCCGATCTCCCCCAACGCCTGTGGCAACACATGAGCGGCTACGGCAGCCATTTTGCCCGCCGCTACGCCGTAGACCGCCTAGTCTGGTACGAAACCCACGAGTCCATGATCAGCGCCATCTCCCGCGAAAAAGCCATGAAGAAATGGCGTAGGGTCTGGAAAATCAGACTAATCGAAGAAACCAACCCATCCTGGTCCGACCTATCCGACAAGCTGGGCTAACTCCAACCACCCATCCAACCCCACCGTCATTCCCGCGAAGGCGGGAACCCACGGCCCGAACCATCCCCCAACTCACTACTCCCTAGCCAACACCGCCAAAACCCTCAACGCCCATCCATCCCCCGTTCATCCCAAGCGAAGACACCCTGCCCGTCAAACAACGAACTCAGCCCGAATCTTGACCAACTCAATACCCCACCGTCATTCCCGCGATGGCGGGAACCCACGGCCCGGACCATCCCCTAACTCACTACTCCCCTAACCAACTGTGCCACCGTCATTCCCGCGGAGGCGGGAACCCACGGCCCGGACCATCCCCTAACTCACTACTCTCTAACCAACACCCCCAAAACCCTCCACGCCCCCCCATCCCCCGTTCATCCCAAGCGAAGACGACCTGCCCGCCAAACAACGAACTCAGCCCGAATCTTGACCATCTCGCTACCCCACCGTCATTCCCGCGAAGGCGGGAACCCACGGCCCGGACCTTCCCCTAACTCACTACTCCCTAACCAACACCCCAAAACCCTCCACGCCCCTCCATCCCCCGTTCATCCCAAGCGAAGACACCCTGCCCGTCAAACAACGAACTCAGCCCGAATCTTGACCAACTCAATACCCCACCGTCATTCCCGCGATGGCGGGAACCCACGGCCCGGACCACCCCCTAACTCACTACTCCCTAACCAACGCAACCGGCTCCTCCACGTTCTTCCCTACACGACCCGGAAGAACTACGCAAAAGACTAAGCGACCGTATTCTCCAAGTCATAGGGCAAGGCCCCCTAGCCAATATTCACCCATAACTGCGCGCTCCTACATCGTTGATGCGTTCAGCCCTAGAGCCCCTAGCCATGCCACCCCTTTGACAATTCCCACACATTCGTTCTATACTGCCTACAGAGCGCGCTGGGGACTGCCTGCCCCGGACCCCGATCCGGGGACCCCAAAGGTCACCCCAACGCGCTTTCTTTTGCCAACCGCTCTCAAGGAGACCCGACCATCGGAATCCCAAGCGACACCCGGATCGACCCCGGCTTGCAGGCCGGTTCCACGTTCACGCTCCCTGTGACCATTGCAGAAATTGCAGAGAAATTAGCTACGAAAAAACTCCCGCCAGCTACGACCAGTCTGCAACACGCAAAGCCCCTCCCTAGCCAGCCCAATCTCTCAATCAGACGAAATGGGCACAAATGGAACGAAATTCAAGGATTACACCACCCCGCTGCACCAAATACTGCAAATAGGTTCAACAATCCCTATCTGGCCAGCTACAGCAGTGAGACCAATGAGCCTATTTTCAGCTACGAAAAACGCATTGCAGCTACGCTGGCGGTATCACGCAACTGCGCAAGAGCCCCGTGGGCATCCAAATTGACGCCCCTCACAGCCCGTTGTTAGACTCGCCTCGAATGGCGTCCCTCTTTGCAGGGCCGCTTCTCCCCCTGAAGGAGGTATAGCCCGTGCCCCCTCCGTCCGTGCCTTCGCCTGATGATATGGACCAAATACGCCACGCCGAGAACCAGTGGCGGGAACGCACCGCCTCCCAACCCGTCCGGGATGCCCTTTTCAGCACACCCTCCAACATCGCTATCGACCCCGTCTATACCCCAGGCAACCTCGAAGACACCGTCTACCTCCAGGATGTGGGCCTCCCGGGCGAGTTCCCCTACACCCGCGGAGTCCACGCCACCGGCTACCGCGGACGCCTCTGGACCATGCGCATGTTCGCCGGCTACGGCACCGCCGAGGAGACCAACCAGCGCTTCAAGTACCTCCTCCAGAACGGCCAGACCGGGCTCAGCACCGCCTTCGACATGCCCACCCTCTACGGCTACGACACCGACGACGCCCCCGCCGAGGGTGAGTTCGGCAAGTGTGGCGTCGCCGTTTCTTCCCTAGCCGACATGGAGATCCTGTTCGACGGCATTCCCCTCGACCAAGTCACCACGTCTATGACCATCAACGCCCCCGCGGCCATCATCTGGGCCATGTACATCGTCGCTGCCGAAAAACAGGGCGTCCCCCAGGAAAAGCTCGGCGGCACCATCCAGAACGACATCCTCAAGGAATACATCGCCCAGAACGAGTACATCTTCCCCCCCGCACCCTCCATGCGCCTCGTCGTCGACACCGTCGAGTACGCCACGAACCACCTGCCCCGCTGGAACCCCATCAGTATCAGCGGTTATCACATTCGCGAGGCCGGTTCCAACGCCGTCCAGGAGCTAGCCTTCACCCTCGGCGACGGCTTTGAGTATGTCCGCTGGTGCCTAGACCGCGGCCTCAAGGTGGACGACTTTGCCCCCCGCCTTAGCTTCTTCTTCAACGTCTGCAACGATTTCTTCGAAGAAATCGCAAAATTTCGCGCCGCCCGAAAAGTTTGGGCCACAGAACTCCGCGACACCTTCGGCGCCCAGGACCCCCGCTCCTGGTTACTACGCACCCACGCCCAGACCTCCGGCGCAGCCCTCACCGCCCAGCAACCCGAGAACAACACCGTCCGCGTCGGACTCCAAGCCTTGGCCGCCGTCCTCGGAGGCGCCCAGTCCCTCCACACCAACTCCGCCGACGAAGCATGGGCATTGCCGTCGGAAAAAGCCGCCCTCACCGCCCTCCGCACACAACAGATCATCGCCCACGAGACCGGCGTCACCGACACCGTAGACCCCCTCGGAGGCAGCTACTTCCTCGAAACCCTCACCCAGCAACTCGCCGACGGTGCCTACGACTACTTCCGCAAGATTGAGGACGTTGGCGGCACCGTCAAAGCCTTGGAGTCCGGCTTCCTGCAACGCGAAATCGCCCTAGCCTCCTACCAGTACCAGCAGGAACTGGACCGCAACAAGCGCATCATCGTCGGGGTCAACGACTACACCTCTGGCGACTCCCTCGAAATCCCCATTCTGGAGATGGACCGCGAAGGCGAGGCCCTGCAGGTGCGACGCCTCAACGAAGTGCGCCGCACCCGCGACAACCAAGCAGTTAAACAACGCCTGTCCGACCTGGAGACAGCAGCCCGCGGCCAGCAAAACCTCATGCCACCCATCATCGAAGCCGTCCGCGAGTACGCCACCTTGGGCGAAATGATGGGAGTCTTCCGGCAAGTATTTGGCGAGTACCGCCCCTCCTGGGGCATCTGAGAAGTCGCCCCGTCATTGCGGCAAAGGCCGCGATCCAGGGACGTATGATAGAAGAGGGCACCTTTGAAAATACTGGTAACCAACGACGACGGCATCAACTCCCCCGGCCTCTGGGCCGCCGTCCAAGCAGTCCGTCCCTACGGCGAAATATTCGTGGTGGCCCCCGACCGTGAGCAGAGTGGAGTCGGTCCCTCCCTGACCCTCCACATCCCCATCCGGGCCACCGAAGTCACTCCCCAGTTGCCCGGCTCGATTCGCGCCTTCGCAGTCGAGGGCACCCCCGGCGACTGTTCCGTTCTCGCGCTCGAGAAATTGGCAGGCTCCGTCGACCTGGTCGTATCCGGCATTAACATGGGCTCCAACCTCGCCAGCGACATCTTCGTCTCCGGCACTGTCGGAGCCGCCCTCCACGGTTACATGCGCGGCTTTTCTTCCATCGCCATGTCGGTGGCAGCCGTAAAAAACACCCGTTTCGACGCAGCCTCCACCATCCTCGGTGTCCTCGTCGGCCGCCTCCAGGAGCGCGAGGTGACCGGCCCCTTTCTCCTCAACGTCAACGTCCCCAACGACCCCATTGAGAACATCAAGGACATCAAGCTCTGTCGGCTTGCAGGCAAGAGTTACAGCGAAAACGTGCGCGAAGGTGATGATGGAAGAAGAAAATATTATTGGATAACACGCAACAAACCGATGCACCGGGACGAGGGCGAGGACACCGACGTCTGGGCCCTGAAGAACAACCGGGTCTCCATCACCCCGCTGGACTTCAACCTTCAGTCATCCCACGCAGCCCTCTTCGAAGACGTGGTAGGGAACCTGCTGCCAAAGGCGAGTACCAGCCCAGTCTAGACCTCAACTACCCCTTGACCATGGTCACCATGCCCTCAGGAGGGGCTTCCTGACCACCAATGAGGAAGTTGCGCACCACCAGGTTGAATGTCTCGACCCGGTATCGCATAGGGGAATGACCTGCGGTCTGCCTCTCATCGCTTTCGATGATGGCAAGACTGGAGTTGGGTATCGCGTTGGCCAGCACCTCGCCATGGCGCATGGGCACCAGCTCGTCGTCACGTCCCCAGATGATCAGCGTTGGCGCCTTGATGTCGCCGAGCCTGCCCGTGAGATCGGGGTCGCTGGGGTTGGCCCCTGCAAGCGACGTGAGCACCTCACGCCCCTTCCACTGGCTCTCGAACTCCTCGTTGTTCTGCATACTCTCCGGTGTATCGCCGAAGTCGCCAGCCACGCGGATGCTCTCCATCTTGGTGAAGGCAGCCCCGTAGAAGGTCTCCCTGTCGATGTTTATCAAGTCTGCCGCTGGACGGTCCGGCACACTCACTCCCATGGAGTCCACCAGTACTAGCTGCGACACCCGCGAAGGATGGTCAGCGGCTAGGTACTGGGCAATCCAGCCTCCGATGGAATGGCCCACCACCACGCAGGATGATATCGAGAGGGCATCGAGGAACTCCACCATCAGCTCGGCGTAGTCTTTCACCGATTGGACGCGTTCAGGCACGCGACCATCGCGCCAGCCGGGTAGCTGGGGCACAAAGGGACAGTAGTTGATGGCCAGACTGAAGATGTGGCGCTCCCACGCACCCCAACCACCAAGACCGTGGAGGTAGAGGAGGGGCTCGCCCCTCACACCCTTAAGGTAGAAAAGAGTGATGCCGCCAACACTGGCGCTTTCCCTGCTGAACTGGGAGCCGAATCCGGCAAAACCGCTGGTCGTCACCATGATGCCCTCGAACCTCTGAGAGGAGAGCGGAGGAACCCGTCCCCGTGCTCAGGCGGAGATATTCATCCAAATCTTGTAGACTTCGAACTCGAAGTAGGAGCCCTCGGCGGAAAGGTCCGGTTCCGGCGCCCCCTCCGGGGTCGACACTCGGAGCCGTATGACGTGGTCCTTTCCAACCTCGGCTCGTTGCTGTAGGGCGACGGCTGCGTCGTCGGCTCTCTGGTCGGAAATACTGGTGAACTGCTCGTACTTACCCTCGAACAACACCTTCTGGTCCTCGCCAGAGGCCAGGCTTGTCTCCACCCTGACATCGACGTCGCCAGCGATGGGCTGATTGTCGTTGGTGGCCAGATGCAGGCGAAAAGCGCTGCCCCGCTGCTCGAAGTTGGGCCCAGCGAAGATGACCTTGAAGGGGATGCCGTCGGCCCCCGCTTGTGGCACGCGCATGTGCCATGTAGCGGCGACTTGGCCATCTTCCCGCTGCACCGTCCTACCCACCACCTCCTCGGAGTCACTGGTCAGCTTGTAGTTCGAGTTGTCGAATAGGGGAAGAGTCACCGTGATTTCTCCTTAAGCATTAGCAGGGCATCAGTCCAAGGGCCCTACGCAGCCACTGGGGCCTGCGCGGGCAACCTGGTTACGGGCGCCTCCGTGCCGGGCTGATCTAGGTTGATTTTCTTAAGTTCAGGCAGGCAGTACTTGGCGAACATCTCCTTCGACTTCATCACCTTGTCGTGGGACATGTTGCCGCAGCGGAACATGCATAGCAGGTTGCCGTAGCCTGCCACCTCGGCGTCTCGCTTCAACCATTCCGTCACATAGTCAGGGTCACCGCACACCATAACGCCTTTGCGACGCCTCTCGTCGAAGGGGATGTCGTTAGAGAGGGCGTCGACCCCGGCATCCTGGGTGAGGGTTCGATGGGAGAAAGACCTGTCGGTCTGGTGACCCGGCAGGGCCGCTGGCGCGTTCAGGGGCCGGGAGAAGCCTTGGGGCCCGAACATATAGTCCAGCGCCGGTCGTGCCTCCTCAATGGCCTGCTCGTTGGTCTCGGCCACATGTATGAATCTGGACCCCGTGAATGTGCTGAAGGCAGGGTTCCAGCCATATTTCTCCCGTGCCACGTTTCTGTAGGTGTCGAAACAGTCGCGGAACATCTCCGTGGGGAACCAGACCTGGCAGCCGACAATCCGGCGCTCTGCGCAGAATTCGATGCTCTCCAACGATCCCGTAGGCATCCAGAATGGGATGGGATTCTGGATGGGGCGTGGCCAGACGGAGACCTTGGTCAACTGATAGAACTTGCCATCATAGTCAAACTCCTCCTCAGTGAGGCACTTGAATATGATGTCGAAACACTCCTTCAGTTTTTCGCGGCTGCTGAAGGGGTCGACATTGTAGGAAACGTACTCTGCCGGTATCCCCCTCACTATGCCACCGATGAAACGCCCGCCGGAGAGGCAGTCGATCATGGCGAACTCCTCGGCGGTGCGTATGGGATGGCGCAGGGGTATGACGTTTCCGATAACCCCCACCTTGATCTCCTTGGTGAGCATGGTGACGGCAGTGGTGGTGATGTTACAAGCGGGCTGAATATTGAACGCCGTAAAGTGGTGCTCGTTGGTCATGATGCCATCGAACCCCTGCTCTTCGCTGCATGCCCACTGTTCCATGTGCTCCATGTAGGTCTGGTGCACCAGCTTAGGATCACAGAAGCGGTTGCTGAACCTAGTTTCCCAACCGATTTCTGGAACGTAGGGGTAGGTAAGCTCGTCAAATTGCAAAAGCTTCATAACTCGTTCCTTCGGAAGCATATTGGGGAATGCACCGAGGGCCTCCTCGGTTCGCTCAGAGTAGCCATGGCACTTGAGGGTGTCAACATCGGTAGTATGACCCTCCGGCCCGGCTTGTCCTGGCACCGACGGCCTGTCCATGGGAACATACGGGTAGCAAGAAACGGACGGGATGTGACACGATGGCAAAGACAGTCTACTTGGCCAACCCCTACGGGTTCTCTGAGCAGCAGAAGACACTGCTGCTGCCTCTGGTGGTGGCAGCATTGGAAGAACTGGGCTTAGAGGTGTGGGAGCCCTTTGCCCGCAACAATCAGGTCGATTTCTCCCAAGCAGGATGGGCCTACCGCATAGGGCAAGCGGACTTCGCCGATGTGCGGCATGCCGACGCCATTTTCGCAATCGTCAATGGTGTGCCACCGGATGAAGGGGTCATGGTGGAATTGGGCATGGCGATCGCCTTGGGGAAGCCCACATTCCTGTTCCGGGACGACTTCCGACGCCTCTCCGACAGCAACGAGTATCCCCTGAATCTGATGGTATTCACCGGACTGCCGGAAAACGGCTGGGAGGACTACTACTACACATCCGTGGAGGAAATCGTTGCAGCACACAGGCCGCTGGCCAAATGGGCCAGCGGCCTGTAGCGACGGTTACCGGCGTCTCCATTCACCGATGTTCCACAGTTCGCTGTCCCAGCCATTGATGAACACGCCCAGCAGGGTATCGTGGTGTGCAGACACGTAACCTCGGTTGACCAAGGGAATCTCGTAGTAGTTCTGCACCCAGATATCGTTCAACTGTTTGATCAGGTCTGAACGTCCCGGTCCGGGCCTGCTCTGGGCTAGTTGCTCGAATAGTTGGTCGTATTCTTCACTACACGCTCTGGATATGTTCCCGCCCGCCCAGTAGTTATCCCGCGTAGGGATCTCATGGCACAACGACCCGGACAGATAGGACTCGGGATCGATATCGGAGCCACTGGCGTACATCTGGGCATCGGCGAAGAACCGCCGGTATGTGGCGGCAGCGTCTTCCACTGGGTCGCCGCCGAAGAAGAGCCCACCATCGTGCTGCACCAACTCAGTTTCGATTCCAATCTGGCGCCACCAGTCCCGGACCAGTTCCTGCGTAGCTTCACGAACGTCGTTCACTGAAGTTTGGAAGGTGAGCCGTAAGGGTAACCCTTGGTACTCACGAATCCCATCGCCATTGTGGTCCACCACCCCGTTGTCATCCAGGAGTTGGTTTGCACCTTCGATATCCTGCGTCAAGCAACCGTCTTTTGCGGTCGAGACATAGAGCACGGGGCCGGTGATGAAGTTGCATGTCGGCTCCCCCCCGAACCCGTACAATTGCTCGGATATAACTCGACGGTCAATGGCCATGGACATCGCTTGCCTGATCGGCTTAAAGCTCAGGACCGGATGAGGATTGTTCCCCCTCAGGTATTCCGAGCGGTCTTCGCCCAAGTCGGGGTCGGGGTTAGTCTGGTTCAGAACGATACGCTCGACCAAGCTGGCAAAGCCGGCAACGACAACGCCCTGACCATCCACCTCCATCTGGCTCAGGATCTCTGGTTCCACCTGTAGGTTCCAAGCATAATCAGCGTCTCTTCTTTCCAACACGCGGCGAGCCGCTTCTTCAGCACTCGACGCACCACTAATCACCACCCGGTCGAAATAGGCAGGAGCGCCGTGGTAATAGGGGTTCCGCTCATATATTGCATGCTCGTTGGCCTCGAAGGTGGTGATGCGATAGGGACCCGTGCCCAGCGGAGCGTTATTCTCAGCGTGGCATCCTACCGCAGCAGCACCAATGCAGTCCCCGAATTGCGTCTCGCTGATGATAGGAGTCGTGGTGCTAACGAAGGCAGTGTAGGGATAGGCCCTGGGTGCGTCGAAGTCGATCCGGACGGTGCGGTCATCCAAGGCCGTCACGGAAACGATGCCGTGGAAGGCCCCTTCCGCTGAGCAGCCCGTGTCTTCGTCCACACAATATCGCCACGTGAATACCACATCGGAGGCGGTCAGCGGAGTCCCATTGGACCACCTGAGGCCCTCTTTGAGAGCCCATGTGATGGAGGTAAGGTCTGCTGCAACACCACCATTGGCCACCGTAGGTATCTCTCTCGCTAGGGCGGGGACTAGATTACCGAAGGGATCGTACTTGGCCAAAGGTTCGAGGGTTACAGCAGCAGCATCCCGATCTTTGAAACCACCCGACAGGTAAGGACTGAGTATAGTCGGGGCCTGCCAGTAGAGCAGGCGCAACACCTGTTCTTCCTGCAACGTCGCGTCCGAGGCTCCCGGCGCACCGGACTGGCCTGGGGGCCCTCGCTCCCCAGTTGCACCGGTCTCGCCACGGGCTCCCGGAAGACCACGTTCCCCAGCATCGCCTTTCGGGCCTTGGGGACCAGGCCCACCCGGTTCACCTTGTGCGCCAGGCTCTCCAGCTTCTCCTCTGGGGCCTGCAGGGCCAGCCAATCCGGTGTCACCCTTGGGTCCTTGCATCCCGGTGGGGCCGGGTTCGCCTTGGGGGCCAGCAATTGTGGATTCATCGATCATCCGCTGGACCTCTTCTTCCGTAAGGCCGCCAGAGCAGCCCAAGGCCAGCAATAGGACAAGTGCAAGAAGCAGCGGAAGTACTTTCATAGCAATACCACCCGGAAAAGCTGTTAGGCCGCTCTGCAAAAAGGGGAGGAAGTAGGCGGAGGGTCAATATCTATTATAGCGAAAGACGGCGGAAGTATCCAGTCTGGTATCGGAACCATAGCTTGAGGTTCGCTAGCTTACCGGACTGACAGGTTTAATTGACCTCCAACTCGCGCCTGAGATGTATCCTATCGGCCCCCCGATGGGCTTCAAAATTGACAGGCCACAAGGAAGGTATATAGAATGTCGAGGTATTGATTCTGAGTATCAGTGACCAGTGCGACAATCAGGGGCTGAATATGGCCGATGCGAGCATCGGCCATTCCTTAAGGGCGTCGCGGACTGCGGCCCAACTCCAAAGAAGCTGCCCTCTTGCAGCTTTATCCCCACCCCAGCCGAGGTGTGAGTGTTGGCCACGCCAACCGTAAACGAGAACGTTCGCTACGAGCCGGACGACCGTCCACCGCATTTGGTATCCCTTGGGGCTGGTGCTCAAGCAGCCCTCATCACCCTCGCCCCCATAGTGCTCACGGTCGTCATCGTCGTGCGCATTGCCGAAGGCTCCGACAGCTACCTGTCTTGGGCCGTCTTTGCTGCCCTCGTAGTCAGCGGCATCACCACGGTCATGCAGGCTGTGCGTGTCGGACGGATTGGATCCGGCCACATCCTCATAATGGGTACGTCAGGGGCCTTCATCGCAGTCTGCGTCGCTGCCCTCGTCGAGGGCGGCCCCGCCACAATGGCCAGCCTGGTGGTCATCTCGTCCCTCTTCCAGTTCCTTCTTGCCTCACGACTTTCCCTGTTGCGCCGGGTATTCACTCCAGTGGTGTCGGGCACGGTGATCATGCTGATCGCTGCAACAGTGATGCCAGTGGTATTCGACACCCTAGAGCAAGTCCCTGAAGGGGCCTCCGGCGCGGCCGGGCCGTTGGCTGCGGGTGCTACACTGATCGTGGTAACAGCCCTTGTGCTGCGCGGGCCACCTGCTTGGAGATTGTGGTCACCAGTAATCGGGATAGTCGTAGGCTGTGCCGTCGGCGCACCATTTGGTCTGTACGACATCGGTCAAGTGCTGGATGCCCCTTGGGCTGGCGTGCCCATTCATGCCTGGCGCGGCTTCGACGTAACGCCGGGCATCCAATTCTGGGCGCTGCTCCCCGCCTTCGTGGTGGTCACTTTGGTGGGTGCCATCGAGACGGTGGGCGATGGCGTGGCTATACAAAGGGTGTCACAGCGCCACCAGAGAGCAACGGACTTCCGAGTAGTCCAAGGCTCGCTGAATGCTGACGGCATGGGCAACTTGCTGTCGGGGATTCTGGGCACCCTGCCCAACACCACCTACTCCTCCAGCGTGTCCCTCGCTGAGATTACCGGCATCGGGGCGCGAAGCGTAGGCGTGGTGATCGGCGTGCTCTTCTTTGTGCTGGCCTTCTTCCCCAAGGTCACCGCTATTCTCATCGCTATACCCGGTCCGGTGGCCGGGGCCTATGTAACCGTGCTTCTGGGGATGCTTTTCGTGCAGGGCATGAAGATTGTTATTCAGGACGGCGTCGACTATCGCAAGGCCGCCGTTGCCGGAGTGTCCTTCTGGGTCGGAACCGGGTTCCAGAACCAGTGGATTTACCCCGACCTGCTGGGCGATGGGTTCCTGAGCGTGCTGCTGGGCAACGGCATGACCTCCGGGGCAATAGTCGCCATCATCATGATGCTCTTCATGGAAGTGACCGCGCCCCGGAGACGACGGCTGCAGGCGGCGCTGGACGACGAGACCCTGCCCAAGCTGAGCGAGTTCCTGCGGACCTTCGCCACCGGCGCAGGATGGTCAAGGCCTGCAACCGACCGCCTGCTGCTGGTGGGAGAAGAGACAGTGGCCAGCCTACTGGGCGACGATGGCGCGGACGTTGGGGCCGACGTCAAGCGAAGGCTCGTGGTCACCGCTCGCAACCAAGGGAACGGGGCAGAGCTGGAGTTCATGTCGGCCGCCGAGGGAGATAACCTGGAAGACCAGTTGGCGTATCTGGCGGAACCAGCGGATGTCCCCGACGGACGGGAAATCTCCTTCCGCCTGTTGCGCCACTACGCATCATCGGTCCGCCATCAGAAGTACCACGGTGTGGATATCGTGACGGTGCATGTGGAGAGCCGCCGGTAGGATATCACGTGACCGCGTAGCCGGAGGCCGGAAGCGATCGGAGGCCGAGAATGGAGCAGTCCACCGTGACGGGCCAGACCCTGATGGAACCGGAATTCGATGACCGGTACATGCCCTATACCCGCTGGCTGGTAACCCTGTGGCTGATTGTGACCGTGGCTGGAATCCTAGTGATTCCCTTCGGTGGCTCCTGAGCCAGTGGTATTGCCCGGAGTACATGCGCCGTGCGTCGGCGCGTCTCACCACCAACGCCTTGGAGATACGCAAGGGTGTCTTCATGCGCGCAGAGGCCACCATCCCACTGAACCGCATCACCGATGTGCGCCTGCACGACCCCTGATGCGTCACCACAACCGGCGTGGCCTTAAGGTGGAGACCGCTGGCCAAGGGGCCGGCCCCGGCACCACCGAGAGCAACCTCATCGGCGTAGTGGATGCCGTGCAGTTCCGGGATGCCATCCTCCGGCAAAGGCAGCAAGTCCTAGGCGCTGAAACCACGACCCCATCACCAGCCCAAGGCTCCACTCCCTCGGGTGGCCGCGCTCCTCTCGGAGATTCGGGACATCCTCGCAAGGATGGAATCGCGAGGGAGCTAGGGCAATGGTTGGAATTAGCGATGATCCGCACACCACGAATCGGGTAGAATCCCTCCACGTTCCGAAGTGATCTAACTATTTCCCCTCTTTGATCCAATCTGCTAGGCGCTCGCCCACCAGAATCGCTGTTGCGTTCGTGTTGGCGCGAGTGATTTGAGGCAGCACCGAGCAGTCGGCTACTCGCAGATTCTCCACGCCGCGGACTCGGCAGTACTGGTCGGCTACGGCCATGGGGTCGGAGTCGGGGCCCATGCGGCAGGTACAGGAGTAGTGGCGGGAGGTGCCACAGGTGCGAAACAGGTAGGCGTCGAGCTTGTCGTCGTCGGCCAACTCCTCTTCCGTCGGGTTTAGCCATTGGGCGACGATTTCCCCGTAGGCAGGATGGTCGACCAGCTTGCGGACGAGGCGCAGGCCCTCACGCAGGCGCTCCCGGTCCCAAGGGTCCTCCAGGTAGTGGTAGTTGAACCAAGGTTGCACGCCAGGGTCGGCTGAGACTATTCGGAGTTCGCCCACGCTGGCTGGCATCTCCAAGGCGCAGGCAATGCGGAAGGTGCCCTCTGGCATGGTGTCGCCACTGAGGGTGGAGAACACCGAGTTGGTCATTAGCATAATGTCGTTGGGAGTGCTAGAGCCGGTCGCCGTGTAGCGTAGGGCGAACCGAGACTTGGTGATGTCGAGGTGCAAGGCCACACCGGGCTTGACACGCAGGGAGGCACTGGCTGAGGGGTGATTCTTCAGGTTCTGGCCCACTCCCGGCGAGTCGTGCACCAAGGGGATGCCAACCTCGCGCAACTGGTCTGCTGGGCCGACGCCGGATAGCATCAGCAGGTGGGGCGAGCGGATTCCACCCGCACTGAGGACGATTTGCTCGCCCTCGACTGTGAATACCTCACCATTGCTCTCCACCTCTACGCCCACGGCCTTCTTGCCATCAAACACAACACGACGGGCTTGGACATTGCTCCGGATGGTCAGATTCATTCTGTGCTGGACCGGGTTGAGGTGGGTGAGGGCGGTGCTCATGCGGATGCCCTCGGGGTTGTTCATGGGTATGTAGCTGAGGCCGTAGGGGCCGGGACCGTTCATGTCGGGCACTTCAGGGTAGCCAGAAGCGAGGCAGGCCTGACGGAAGGCAGCCTGAATGGGCAGCGCCGGCTCGCTGGGACGGCGCAGTACCGGCACCGGGCCGTCTGCACCATGGAAGTCATCGCGGATGTCCTGGTCGGACTCCAGCCTGCGCAGGAAGGGCAGGACATTGAGGTAGTTCCACTGATCGTTGCCTCGGGCAGCCCAGTCATCGTAGTCGTCGGGCAGACCACGCAGGAAGACTTGGCCGTTGATAGCCCCGGAGCCTCCGACCACCTTGCCCTCAGCCACATGAATCTCGCCCTGCACCGGGTTGATGATTCCTCGCATGGCCCAGTTGTGGGGCGCGCCCTCGGCCTCGGCGTCGCGGGTCTCGCCGTACTTGAGGTCGTCGGTGAGTTGCTGGAAGTCGGGATAGTGAGGTCCTGCCTCAAGGAGCAGCACAGACAGGTTGGCGTCCTCCGAGAGACGGGCTGCAAGAGGGCATCCTGCGGACCCGGCCCCGACCACGATGACGTCGTACTTCATAGTTGCCTCCGATGCCTGCTATTGCGGAACGGACATCCAGAATGAATAGCCTGTGTTGCCGGCTCTTGAACATCCACCGTGGCGGCAGTCCGTGTTCGACACAGTGTCGGACCGTTCATCGTTGCGCGGTCGACATGTGTCGAATCTCTGTATCTGCATTCGACACGTGCCGTATCTGAAAAAGCGTTTTTTGTATCTGGAGGTTGTCGAATTTGTCGAATTCTTCCGTTGTAGCCGTAGCTGGCCCGTAGCTGAGAAACCTTTTCGACAGTGTCGAATTCCCGCGCGCCATACGGGACACTGGTAGAACATCCAGAGATTGCGATGGGCTGGGGCCCTGGCAACAGCGCTCCTCTCCATTCCGTTTGATTAACAAGAATAATGGGCTGGGTGCCCTTGGAGGGGCCAGTCCGCAGCCCAACTTGAGTCTACGAGGAAGAGGCGGGATGGGTCAACGGAAAATTGTCATGGGCGTAAGGGGCGCTCCGAATGCATATAAATGACATATATTGGGGGGATGCACCACGGGAGTAGCTTTCAACAACAATGCGTGTCGGCCCTCACGCACCCCCTCACCGTTTCCGCGGTGGCCCTTCTGCTTCTAAACGACCTCTTATTCAAATCGCTGTGGGATGGCTCGTGGGTCACCGGGAAGCTGAGCGACCTAGCATGGGTCGTGTTCGCCCCTCCCCTTTTAGCTCTTGGATTGTCCCTCTTCACTCGTAGTAAGCCTCATGCCGAGAGAGTCGCGCTGCTGGTTGCTTATCTGGGACTGCCCCTGCTCTACGCAGCATTCAACTCCCTGGAGCCAGTCCACGACTGGCTACTCCGTGGCCTCTGGCTGGCCCGAGGGGGGATTGTCGGTGGGCCGATGGACCCCACAGACTCGCTGGTCATTCCCATTGGCTTGGCCATCGCGGTATGGGTCTGGAGCCGTAGTACTTCGGATACCCCTAGCCTACGGGCGCGTCTGGGGTTGCTCACTGGCGCGATTGCCGTGCTCGCCACAGTCTCCTCGACACCGGCTGATATTCCTGACCCGCAATGGGGTGTTGGGACGCAGAGCAACGGGACGCTGATTGCAAATCTAGCAGACCCGCATGTAAGCGAGGATGGCGGGCTGACATGGACAGCACTGGACATTGAGATATCTGATAGCAGAGCAATGGATTGGGGCGCCTCCCAAGTGGATACTCCCCGAGGAATCTACGTTGTTGAAGACCAGCAGATAGTCCGTATAGCTGACGGGTCACGGGAGGTGGTGTATTCCGCGGCGCAATTGAACGATGCAGCCAACCGGCGATTCCGCCAAGTCGTGGCTAGAGCTCCGGATGACACCTGCTTCCTTAACTGCGTGGGCTATGAAGACCCACCGGTGGGCCTGAACACAATGGTTTACCATCGGGACACCGGCAATGTGGTGGTAGCTGCTGGACTTCAGGGTGCGGTGGTGGGAGACGCGGAGGGGAACTGGAGCATGGTCGCAGTAGGGGGTCTGGCCCCCATCGACTTCTCACTTGGGAACAAGCTCGGAACCGTTTTTCGAAATGAGACTTTCTGGCTGGCGGCGATTGCACTATCGGTTTCGGCCATCTCCGGCACTCTCATGGTGTTGGCGCTTGCCAGGGCGGCGCGACGTCGACATATGTTCCGCAATATCATCATTGCAATTGTCGTAGCTCTAGGGGTCCCAGGAATCTGGATCGGCCTAGGCTTGTCGGAATTCGTATGGCTTTTCGACCATGCTGCTATCTCGGGTACGGCTCTAGCGATCACGGCCACCGTCTGGGTTGCGGCGATGGGATCACTAGGACTGGGGGGAGGCATAGTGAACATGGTGTATTCCACAGCGGCCTCGGTCACCGCCGCCATCCTAGTATTCACCGGTCAGCACATAAACAGAGACGCAAGCTTGCTCGACGCCGAGCTACCGACGCTGCTAATACCACTAGGCCTGTTCTTCGGCGCAGTCGCGTTCTTTATCTCGAAGCCGCCCTTGAGCCAGCTTCCGGTGATAGTCGCTGCTTTCCTTCTGGCGGTTGGGCTGATAGCCTTTGCCACGATGATAGGCGTGCTTCAAGGTTTCCAACTGGGATACGCAACGGCCTACGCGTTCGGCTTCGTCATTCTCCTGTGCGTGTTACTCGGGCGACAGCTTCGCGGGTCCGAGAACACATCTGAATAGGCAGGTCAGCTAGACGTCGAGGCCTGCCTACCATAGCGATTCGTTCAAGGAGCGATAGCTAATGTACCCACCATCTGGTGGTATGGGCTGGCGCTATGGGCCATTGCTATGGTCGCTCGACGCTAATAGCGCATCGTGCTAATATACCCAGGTGATTGCAAACTACCGTGACCGCGATACGCAAGCGGTCGCAGAGCGCCGACGGGTCGGCAAGTTGTCACCCGAAGTCCAGAGGCAGGCCCAGCGCAAACTGATGATCCTCAACAACGCCCAAAACCTGACCGACCTGCGAATCCCGCCCGGCAACCGCTTGGAGGCCCTCACAGGTGGTCGAGCCGGGCAATACAGCATTCGTATCAACAACCGGTGGCGCATTTGCTTCGTATGGAGAGAAGGAGACGCCCACATGGTTGAGGTCGTGGACTACCATTAAGGCGCCACGAAAGGGGGTACTGTGAACACCAGGCAAGTCTCAGAGGAATTGCCTCCCATCCACCCCGGCGAAGTCCTCGACGAAGAGTTCCTTCAGCCAATGAATGTCACCCAATATCGGTTGGCCAAGGCTATCGGCGTAGACCCGCGCCGAATCCACGCTATCGTACGAGGTGAGCGTGCGATCACAGCAGAGACAGCCCTACTGCTAGCACGCTTCTTCGGAAATTCGGCCGCCTTCTGGATGGGCCTCCAGGGGCAATACGATTTGGAGTGCGCCAAGGGCCGTATCGCCCGCAGACTAGACGCAGTGGTAGCCTTCACTTCCGAGTAGCCAAGAGCCCAATTTCTTTCGCCCGCTATTCTCCCCATAGGCAGGTCCAACCATATGTTCAGCTACATTGATCATCTAGAATGCAGCGTTTGCGGGGCGGTGTACCCGCACAACAAGCCCATTCGCACATGCACCGCGTGCAACAAGGTGCTGCTGGCCCGTTACGACCTGCCCAAGCTGAAGCGGGAGGTGGACCGTGGGGCTATCGAGGGTCGCCATTCCAGCATGTGGGCCTTTTCCGAACTGCTGCCCGCATCCACACCGGACGACATCATCACGTTGGGTGAGGGAGGCACGCCGCTGCTGCGCGCCCAGCGATTGGGAGCCTCGCTGGGGATGTCCAGCCTGTACATCAAAGACGAAGGCCTGAACCCCACAGGCACCTTCAAGGCTCGCGGTCTCGCGGCTGCCGTCTCCAAAGCCAAGGAGGTGGGGCTGACCCGGCTGATCATGCCCTCGGCGGGCAATGCAGCTGGGGCCATGGCGGCCTACGCCGCCCGTGGCGGCATCGAGGCCCACGTCTACATGCCACAGGACGCGCCCGACGCCAACAAGCTGGAGTGCACCACCCACGGGTCGGAACTCAACCTCGTGGACGGACACATTGGGGACGCCGGCATATTGTCACGAGCTAGGGCTGCAGAGGAGGGCATGTTCGACCTATCCACGATGCAGGAGCCCTATCGCGCCGAGGGCAAGAAGACCATGGGTCTCGAAATCGCCCTCCAGCTGGGCTGGCGTATGCCGGAGGCCATCATTTATCCCACTGGCGGAGGCACCGGCATCATCGGTATGTGGAAAGGGTTCCACGAGTTGCTGGAACTGGGCTGGGTGGAAGGCGAGCTGCCACGATTCATCGCGGTGCAGGCCGAGGGGTGTCAGCCCGTAGTACACGCCTACGACGCAGGGGCCGAGACATCGCAGGCTTGGCCTAACCCCCATACCGTGGCTGACGGCCTTCGGGTGCCCCATCCTTTTGCGGACTACCTGGTGTTGCAGGCCATTCGAGAAACAGGTGGCACGGCCCTCACCGTTTCTGATGCCGAGATGGTAGATGCCATGAAGGAGATGGCTGCAGCCGAAGGGGTGTTCGCCTGCCCCGAAGGCTGTGCAACATTGGTGGCTGCAAGGAAGCTGCTGGCCCAAGGCCAACTGGACCCAGAGGGGACCACCATCCTCCTCAATACTGGCTCGGCATACAAGTACCTGAGCCTGCTTGTCTGACTCATACCACGCCTCATTGACCCTGGTTCTCATTTGAAGCGCAGTCGCTAATCCGTTAGGATTGGGCTTTGCCCCAATACCCCTCAAAAGGGCAAGTCGTCACTGAAGGTCGGGAAATGCTGGGGTCCCTCTTCCGGGTGCAGGACGACTATCTGCATCTAGGCTCGCACAGCATTCACTATGCTTGGGTCATAGTGGTGCTGGCGACCATTATGTGGACCATCAGCAGCTCCTTCCGGTTCGCCACCGCCGTACTGTTGGACCATCTGCAAGACCCAGTGGATGGCTTCGGCTGGGGCTACGCCTGGATCGCCGTCGGCTACAGTATCCAATGGATTATTTCCGCATTCGCCTCACCCATAATGGGTTGGCTGGGAGACCGTTATGGGCTCCGTCGTCTCTTGGTGCTGGGCGCAGCCCTTTTCGTTCTCGGGATGGTGCTCACCGGTTACATGACCGAACTCTGGCAATTCTACCTGTACTTCGGGTTCCTTCTTGGCATAGCCATGACCGTGTTCCAAGTGCCCCTGGTTTCCAGCGTCACCACTTGGTTCAGGACCAACCTCGGGGCAGCGGTAGGCGGCATGCAAGCCATCCAGAGTCTGGGGACCATTCTGCTTCTGCCGATAGTAGCCCTGCTCTTCAGCATTTCGGGACTGAGTTGGACTTTCTGGCTTCCGGGCATAATCGGCGGAGCGCTCCTCTTCGTGATAATCCCCTTCTATTTCGATGAGCCGGCCAAGGCAAGGATGCGGCCCTATGGGGCCGCTCCAGAAGAGCCCGTGGTACCGGTGCAGAAAAATGCCGAAGCGAAGGTGCGCAACCAGGTCTTCTTTGCGCAAGCGCGACGCACGGGCGCTTTCTGGAACCTCATCGGCATCCATTGCTGGGCGTGCATGGGACACAACATCTTCATCGTGTTTCTGCTCCCTTGGGCAATACACCAGGACATATCGCGAGGCTCGGCGGTAGCGATTTTCACCGTGATGCAGGTATTCAGCATGCTCGCCCGCTTCTTCGTCCCCATCATGGCGGACCGCATGGGAGCGAAGAGCATGATGGTGCTGTGTTTCTCGTTGCAGGTGTTCCCGTGCTTGCTGTTGCTCTGGAGTCAAGAGCCGTGGTCGTTCTTCGTGTTCGCGGCCCTCTTCGGAATAGGGATGGGGGGAGAGGTACCCCTGTTCCCCATCATCAACCGGCAGTACTTCGGCAGTGCGCCCATCGGTGCGGTCTACGGATGGGAGATGTTCGGAAACGGATGGGGCATGGCACTGGGGCCCATATTCGGGGGGCTGATGATGGACTACGTCGGTTTCGAAGCTGCCGTATTGCTGTCCATGGGATTCAGCGCGGTTGCAGTGATCTCGGCGGTACTGCTCCCCAAGACCAACAAGGTGTTGACTCCCAATTGGGAGGAGTTCCTGCCTGAATCTCTACGACCGTCCGGGGTAGCGACGCCTTCCCCTGCCCCATCCTCAAGTCCTTAGCCCGGCCTCAATTCCATGGGAGGTGGCTCATAGTCGGCAGTTTGGTGCGTCCTCTGGAGGCAGTCCTTACGGTTGAAGACCGGCCCTTCAAACTCGGCGGCCTGATGCCAGTCACCGTGGACCTTTCCGCCCGCCGCGACGTGTCTATACGGGCCGGATGGGTAGACCTGATATGTCACGAGCAGTGGACGGCCAACTACGTGATTGACGCGCCCACATCATCTCGGCCCGTGGTAGTGGGTGGAGGCGGGCTGCCAGCCAGCGTTCTGCCCATCCCCAGCGTTCCCAAGAGAGTGATGGAGCAGCTCAAGCAGACCTATGTTCACAGCAGGCTCGTCTTCCTCGAGGCTCTGCACTTGCCAACGGGAGCTACTACAACCTACAACGCCCGCTTGGAGATCGTCCACGAGCAGCCTGACCACATCGCGGTCAGCACCGTCACCTGGAGGTTGGACTTGCACCTCGACCTGACCCGCGCCTTGGACATCCGCAAGAGTTGTCCAGTGGAAGTCGACTTAGACTGACCCTCAGCACTCAACTGGACCGGAAGAGACATGATCGATAGGAGGGCGCCATGCCTGACTCCACCATCAAAGCAGACCTCGTCCTTCAGAACGCCAATGTCATTACCATCGACCGCCAGCGTCCCAAGGCCCGTTCGGTGGCGGTGCGCGACGGCAGGTTCGTCGCCTTGGGCAACGGAGATAACCTCGCTGACCTGGTGGGCCCGGATACCGAGGTCATGGACATCGCTGGCAAGACCGTCCTGCCCGGCTTCATCGATGCCCACATACACGTGCTCACCAGTGGCACACGGCATGTGATGGCCGCCGACTGCGCCCTGCCCAGCATCACGGCCGTCCAGGATGCGCTGCGACAGCAGACAGCGGGCGTGCCCCCGGGTCAATGGGTGCAGGGATTCAAGTACGATGACACCAAGACTGCTGAGAACCGCTTCCTCAACCGTCACGACCTTGATGCTGTGAGTACAGACCACCCCATACTGGTGGCCCATCGTGCGGGGCACGTCTATTACACCAACAGCCTTGGGCTGGAGCGTGCGGGGTTCACCCGGGACACGCCCGACCCTCATGGCGGTCGCTTTGGGCGTGACGAGTCCACCGGCGAGCTGAACGGTGTCATGTATGAAAGGGCCGTTGAACCCATAACCTACAACCACCTGCCCGTCGTGACTCCCGACATACGTCTCCAAGGCCTGAGGCGCATCTGCGAGATGCTGAACCAGGTAGGGCTCACCAGCGTCCACGACGCCAAGGTGTCCAATATCGAGTTGGAAACGTATCAGCAGGGCCACCAGAACGGCGACCTGACGTTGCGGGCTTACCTGCTGATGTACCACGATCACTTCGAAGCCCTGCGTGACGCAGGGGTGCGCAGCGGGTTCGGCGACGACCGCCTGCGCGTCGGCGGCATCAAGATGGTGGCCGATGGGGCCATCGCAGCCCGCACGGCCTACCTCTCCGAGCCCTACGTTGGAAGCCCATGCGACCATGGCATCCTTGCCATGAGCGCCGACGAAATCGAGGAGCGCGTGATGCAGGTGCACCAAGCCGGGTTCCAGGTGTGCATTCACGCCAACGGCGACTCAACCATCGACGCCGTGCTCTCGGCTTACGAGAAGGCCCAGCAGACCTTTCCCCGCCAAGACCCGCGGCACCGGCTGGAGCACTGTACTGTCGTGAACCCCGACCTACTCCGTCGCATCAAGGCCTTGGGGTGCGTGGCAACCCCTTTCTGTACTTACATCTACTACCACGGGGAGAAGATGCCCTTCTATGGCGAAAGCCGGGTGGAATGGATGTTCGCTCAGCGCTCATTCCTCGACTACGGCATCAACGCCACAGGCGCAACCGACTATCCTCCCGGACCCTACGAGCCCCTGCTGGGAATCCAGAGCTGTGTTACCCGGACCGATAGCGCAGGACATCTATGGGGAGCCAGCCAGGCGGTAACGGTCGAGGAAGCCCTGCGCATCTATACCCTGCACGGCGCTTACGCCTCTTTTGAAGAGGACATCAAGGGCTCCATCGAGATTGGGAAGCTGGCTGACATGGTGGTGCTGGACCAGGACCCAAACGAGATAGACCCCATGACCATCAAGGATATTCCCGTGCTCCGTACGATCGTTGGGGGCAAGACGGTCTACGAACAGTAGGGCTTTCGCTGCTTCTTGGCAGCCTGGGGACTGCCCTTGCGGTTACTCCCTTGTGCGGTTGCTGCACCAAGTTGGTTGGTCTTGCGACGATGTGCCTGCCAGCCGTATAGTCTTGGCATGTTTGATTTTCATACGCACACGTTTCTAAGCGATGGCGTTCTTTCGCCCATTGAGCTTATCCGGCGGGCCCGGGCCGTGGGTTACGAGGTGATGGCCATAACCGACCACGTGGGCTACGGCAACGTCGAGTACGTGGTGAAGACCTTGGTGCAGGACTGCCAAGCAGCATCCCAGAGGTGGGATATCCTAGCCTTACCAGGCGTCGAAATCACCCATGTCCCCAAGGAGGACATCGACGCCGTAGCCCGCGACGCCAAGCGTCTGGGTGCGCGTATCGTTATCGTACACGGAGAGACCATCGTAGAGCCGGTGGAGCCGGGCACGAACCGCGCCGCCATAGCCTCCGACTACGTGGATATACTGGCCCACCCGGGCCTCATACAGGTGGAGGATGCCTACCTAGCGGCCAAGAACGGTACCTATCTGGAGGTGACGGCCAGAAAGGGCCACAGCTTGGCCAATGGTCACGTGGTCAAGATGGCTAAAGAGGCCGGCGCTACTACGGTCCTGGATTCAGACACACACGAGCCTGGTGATCTGCTGACTCCCGATTTCGCGCACAAGGTAATACTCGGCGCTGGCATTGAAGAGCAGCAGATACCCAACATATTGCGAGAGAACCCGCAGAGGTTGTTGCAGAAGCTCGGCGTCCCTCAGGCTGCCAAGACGGGCGTCTAGGCAGAGCCCTCAAGCCTTGGCGGAGTGGGAGCTCTACGCCTTGCCTATGCGGAACACCTTGGTGCCGCATGTGGGGCAAGTGCCTTGGGTGGCGGGCCTACCATTCTTCAGTTGAACTTGAGTAGGACCACTTATCTCGCGCTTTGCTCTGCACTTGAAGCAGTATGCTTCCACAACCAAGCCTCCCCGCTAGAGGTTACGGGACAAGTCTACGTAGATATGTAAACTTGTCAAGGTGATAGGACTATCAAATCGCCATATCTTCAAGCAAAAGGCACGTCGGCAGCTAGGAAGTACTGCCCAGAGGGCAGTAAGGAGACACCGTATCCAACTGGAAGACTAAGGACGGGGTCCACAGGCTCTCCGGCTTGTTGTACCGCAGCACCGCTAGAAAACGGCCGTCGCTGGTGTAAGCCCTGTACCGCTCCATATATCCCGAATACGAGAGGTTGGGGCCCAAGCTGACCTCTCTGCCCTGGCGTATCAACCGCTCCGCCGCCCTGGGGACTATGGTGCTCTTCGACTCCAACAGGGCGTAGTCCACAGGCTTGAGGTGCTGTTCCCAACCCGACTCTTCCAGCTCGTCCAGTGTCACACCCTCTTCGACCCGGAAATGTCCCGATCGCGTGCGAACCAGCTCTGACAGGTACCCGCCACAACCCAGGTTCTCGCCTAGGTCCTGGGCCAGTGACCGCATGTATACACCGCGCCCGCACATCACTTGCAGGCTGACATCGGGCGGAGAGAAATCCAGTATCTCTATGCTGTGAATCTCCACACGGCGCGGTTCCCTCTCCACCTCCACCCCAGCGCGGGCAAGCTCGTACAGTCGCTTGCCTTGGTGCTTGAGGGCGCTGTACATGGGGGGCGTCTGCATGATCACACCGCAGAAGGGCAGCATGGCCTGCTCCACATCGTCACGGCTGATGCCAGTCCAATCTCCCGTACTCGTCACTTCCCCTTCGGAATCATAAGTGGATGTGGTCGTCCCCAGAGTGACTTTCATGAAGTAGCCTTTAACGCCATCGACGAGGTGCTCCATGAGTCTCGTAGCCTGTCCGAAGCAGACGGGCAGGACCCCCTCAGCCTGGGGGTCCAGGGTCCCACCGTGTCCCACCCGCTTCTTCTGGCCGGTAAGACGTTTCACACGGCGGACTACATCCATGGACGTACAGCCGCGCGACTTGTTCACGTTGATAAATCCGTTTATCTGCGTGGGGCGGGCGGTGTTCACTGGCCGCCTCCGGAAACCCGCTCGCTACCGGGCAGGACATCGGATGGTGAGGGGTCCAGGGCCAGTCCGTCCAGAATCTGGTACATATGCTCAGCTTGGTCAAGCGAGTGGTCCAGCACGAAGGAGATATCGGGCACGTATCGCAAGGAGAGCCGCTTGGAAAGCTCATGCCTCATGTATCCCGAAGCCGATGTAATGCCGCGCATGGCGGCTTCCTGCACCTGAGGCGAACCCATCACGCTCACAGACACACGGGCCTTCTTGAGGTCGTTGGTGGTCTCCACCATAGTGACGGAGACGATGCCCGACAGCCTCGGATCTTTGAGGTCTCGCACAATCAGTTGCGCCAGCTCATGGCGCAACAGTTCGCTTACTCGCTCACTACGTCTGGTCATGGTACAGATGCCAAAGAGGCTCGCCGTGGCAGCACAATCAGGCGGCAGTGGTCAGGGTCAGCAGAGATACCCAGACCCGATGCGTCCCTTACGCGTTCCGCGTACGCTCCCGGCGGTAGGCCTGAATCACGTCGCCTTCCTCGAAGTCGGCATAGTTGCCCATGCTGATACCGCACTCGGTGCCCGCCCCCATCTCGGTGACGTCCTCGCGGAAGTGGCGCAGGCTGGTGATGCCTCCTTCGTGAATAACCTCTCCCTCGCGCAGCACCCGCACACGGGCACCACGGGTGACCCGGCCTTCTATGACCATGCAGCCAGCGATTTTGCCTGTGCGGCTGGCGGAGAATATGGCCCTGATCTCGGCCTGTCCGGTGATTATCTCGCGCTGCACCGGTTCCAACATACCCTTCAGGACCACCTCTATGTCCTCAATCATGTGGTAGATGATGTCGTAGCGCTTTACCTGCACGCCCTCGCGGTCGGCCACCCTCTCCGCACTGGGTTCCGGGTTAGTGGCAAACCCCACAACCATGGCATTAGATGCGCTGGCCAGTAGCACATCGCTCTCGGTGATGGTGCCGCTGCCGGCGTGCAGGACACGCACCTTGGCCCCATCCTCGTCCAACTTCTCCAAGGATGCCTTCGCGGCCTCCACACTCCCCTGCACGTCAGCCTTGAGAATCAGGTTGAGTTCTTTCGCGTCGCTGAGTGCAATTCCAGTATGCACATCCTCCGGACCAATCACCCTAGGACGGGAGCGTTGGGCATCTTCAACTCGCTGCCTCTCCTCTGCGAGGGCGCGCGCTTCCCGCTCGTTGGCAACGACTGTGAACGGGTCGCCCGCGTCGGGCAGAGACCCGAATCCCATCACCTCGGCGGGCTGAGCAGGTTCCACTGTCTTCAGACGTTTCCCGTTATCGTCGGCCAGTGCCCGCACACGCCCACGGGCGGTTCCGGCAACAATGTGGTCCCCGACATTCAGCGTACCGCTCTGCACCAACACCGTGGCTAGAGGTCCTCGGTTACGGTCGAGCTTGGCCTCAATGATCACACCACGGGCGGCCCGATGGGGGTCGGCCTTCAACTCGGCCAACTCCGCCACAAGAAGAAGGCTTTCAACCAGGTCCGGGATTCCCTCGCCCGTGGTCGCCGACACAGGAACGGATATAACGTCTCCGCCCCAGTCCTCCACCAGCATGTTTTGCTCCGCCAGTTGGCGCTTCACCCGTTCTGCGTCAGCATCCGGACGGTCAATCTTGTTGATGGCGGCTAGTATAGGAACCTCGGCGGCCTTGGCGTGGTTGATCGCCTCCAGCGTCTGCGGCATCACCCCGTCGTCAGCAGCTACAACAAGCACGGCAATATCCGTGACCCGCGCCCCGCGAGCGCGTATTGCGGTGAACGCCTCATGACCCGGCGTATCCAGGAAGGTGATCTTCTGTCCGTCATGATCAATCTGGTATGCGCCGATGCGCTGTGTGATGTGGCCCACCTCGGAGTCCACCACCTTGGTGGCCCGTATGGCGTCCAGAAGGCTGGTCTTTCCGTGGTCGACATGCCCCAGAATGGTGACCACCGGGGGTCGTGGTTCAAGCTGGGCGGGGTCCTCCGCGCCATCATCCCCAGAGGTGCGTCCGCGGTCTTCGGGGGCGGCCTCAGGGCGCGCCCGGATGTCGAAAGCAGAGGTCACCAGCAGGGCAACATCGAAGTCGATAACGTTATTCATCGACGCCATAATACCGTTGCGCATCAACTGCTTGATCACGTCTATGGGGCTTATACCCGACCTCTCGGCCAGTTCCTTTACCGAGAGTGTCTGAGGCAACAGAAGATAGCGCTGCTTTTGGGCCTCCCCGCGGCGTCCACCTACAGCGCGAGGTCCCCTTCTGCCTTCTTTAACTAATCCAGTTGCATCCTGCGTCATTCAACAGCTCCAACCGAGGGTGGTTCCAGCATTTCTCCTTCCGTTCTTTCCGGTCCCAGTCTGTCTTGAGCATAGGCCAGCAGTCGCTCCCGGGTCTCCGGAGATACGGAACACTTCAGCACACGGTCCAGCCGGGTCTTCTTTAGCCCCTCATTCCAGCATTCTGGGTCAAGACAAAGGTAGGCACCCCTGCCGGAAACCTTGCCAATCGGGTCAACCTCAACTGAGCCTCCCACCGTCCGCACCAAACGCACCAGTTCACGCTTGCCCGCGCGGCGCCCGCAGGAGAAGCAACTGCGCTCCGGCACATGACGGGGTCTGACCATACGAGCCCCCTCGTGTTCCAGCTATGCAGGTCCCGGGCGAGGAGGTGCTTGCCCAGCTCCGGCCCCCCGCGTTCTATTGGGTGTGAATCCTCCGCGCTTGCGCCGACCACTCCGCCTGCCCCGGCCACGGAACTCATCCGCGAAGTCCTCGGCGAAACGTATCTTGCCCGCATCCGGATTGACTATGGGAGAGTTCCATACCGAATCGTCTCCCACAGCCTCGGGAGCCTCATCATCCTCGTCGTCGTCCTGCTCTTCGTCCTCATCGAACAGGTCTTCAAGGAGGGCGTCTTCTTCTACAACAACCGCAGTTGGCTCTTCTTCAGGCTCCTCGGTAGCTAGGATAGCTTCCACCGCTACTGCTGTATCCTCGGCCACCACGGCCTCTTCTTCCAAGATACGGAGGAGTTCCTCCTCTTCCCCCTGAACCCGCACTACAGCGCCCTCCTCCGGGTCCGCCACAGCCACGACTTCCAGGGGGGCCACTTCTATCTCTTCAATGTCGACAGGCTCCTCAAGAGTAGCCACGGCCTCCTCAGCCGCAGCTTGCACGGCCTGCTCCGAGGCCAGCTTGCGAGCCTCCTCTTCGCCCTTGCGCTGGGCCCGGAGTTCGTCCCATTCGGCCACGCTCTTGATATCCAGGTGCCATCCCGACAGTTTGGCGGCCAAGCGGGCGTTCTGACCTTCTTTGCCTATAGCGAGCGAAAGGTGCCTTTCCGGCACCACTACCACCGCGGTGCGGTTGCCGACATTGGCCTCAACCTGCACCACTTCCGAGGGACTCAGGGCGTTGGATATGAAGGTTTTCAGGTCCTTGTCCCAGCGGACTATGTCGATCTTCTCGCCCTGTAGTTCGTTGACGATGCTTTGGATACGATTGCCACGCATCCCAATGCACGAGCCCACCGGGTCGACGCCATCCTGGCGCGATGACACGGCAACCTTGCTGCGGAGGCCGGGTTCGCGGGCGATCTCCTTGATCTCCACTACCCCGTTGTAGACCTCGGGCACCTCCACCTCGAACAGCCTCTTCAGCAGGTTCTTGTGGGTGCGCGACACGACTATTTCAGGTCCTCGCGGGGTCCGGCGCACATCGACGATATATACCTTCAGGCGCTGGCCCTTGCGGTAGCGCTCGGTGGGAACTTGCTCTTCCAGTGGAAGAACGGCCTCCACTCGTCCCAATTCCATCACCCAGACCCGGCCCGGCTCCATCTGGTCAAGCACGCCGGATACCACATCATCGGTGCGACTCAGGAATTCCTGGAAGGTCTTCTCGCGCTCAGCCTCACGCAGGCGTTGCAACACCACCTGCTTCGCGGTCTGAGCAGCAATGCGACTGGCTTGGTGCGGCAGCTGTTCGGGGGTGGAAATCTCCTCCCCCAAGGTGATGGTAGGGCTGAAGGCCTTGGCCTGCTGGAGGCTGATTTCCCGTGTGGGGTCCTCCACATCTTCCACTACCGTCTTCAAGGCGTAAACGCTCATCTCCCCGGTATTGGGGTTGAGCTTCACCGATATGTCCTGTCCCATGGAGGTGCTGTCCCTCTTGAAGGCGGACACCAAGGCCGCTTCCACGGCCTGGAGAACCTCCTCTCGGGGCAGGTGGCGCTCCGCCACCAGCTGTGTCAGGGCTATGAGGAAATCGCTTTTCATCGCTTAGCCCCCCTTGTCGCCTATCCCCCTCCACCTCTCGGCCTCAAGGCCCATTCAACAAGAAAGCGGGTTTCTTGACCCGCTTGCAAAAAGAGGTGGGGAACCGCTGCCCAAAGTATACCACCCCCAAAATATGGGTTGCAACAGACCGCGGCAAGCTAGGTAGCAGGCATATCCTCTACCACCATATTTTGCCCTCGGCATCGATGTCGTCGTAGTCCTTGGTCCACAGGCCGGTGCTGAGGTACTTCCAGCCCCCATCAGCCAGCAGGCACACAATATTCCCCCGTTCCATGCGCTCCGCCTGCCTCATGGCTGCGTACACCACCGACCCGGAGGAGATGCCGGCGAAGATTCCCTCCCGTTTCAACAGCTCCTTCGTGGTTCGGAAGGCATCGTTGCTGCGCACCATGATACGCGCGTCCAGCAGCGACAGGTCGAGGATGGGCGGGATGAACCCCTCCTCCAAGCTCCGCAGCCCCTGTATCCGGTCATCCAGTTCCGGAGCGACGGCAATCACCTTGATGTCGGGGTTGTATTCCTTCAGGCGTCGCCCCGTGCCCATGAGCGTCCCACCGGTGCCGAGCCCTGCCACGAACATATCCACATCCGGGCAGGCCTCTATGATCTCCGGCCCCGTGCCCTCGTAGTGGGCCCCAGGATTGGCCTCGTTGCCGTACTGGTAGGGCATGTAGTATTCGTTGCTGGCCGCCACCATCTCTTGGGCGACCTCAATAGAGCCGTTGGTGCCCTTACTCCCGTCCGAGTAAACGATCTCGGCCCCGTAGGCCTCCAGCAACTGGGTGCGCTCGGGGCTGACGTTCTCCGGCATAACCGCCTTTAGCCTGTATCCCTTGAGCCCGCACACCAACGCCAGTGAGATGCCGGTATTGCCACTGGTGGGCTCCATCAGGTAGCTGCCGGGGCTTATGCTGCCCGACACCTCGGCCTGCTCGATCATGAACTTGGCGATCCGGTCCTTAACGCTGCCGGTCGGGTTCTGTCCCTCCAGCTTGGCGTAGATATGCACATCTCTGTTGGGGTTGAGACGCTGCAACTCCACCAGTGGTGTATCGCCAATGGCATCCAGAATGCCCTGCTTGATGCCTGTCCTCACCCGACCTGAGCCGTTGCCGGAACGTTCCACGTTCTGTCCTTTGTACAGTTTTCCAGGTCGGTTCTAGCTGCCGGGGTGCTGGTCAGGCGCCAGACCACAGAACACCTCATAGTCGATCAGTTCAGTCACCGTTGGGTTGTCGCCGCACAGAGGGCAGTTGGGATTCCGCCTCAGCTTCACCTCGCGGAACTTCATCTCCAGTGCATCTATCAGCAGCAGACGCGACGTCAGTGACTCTCCGATGCCAAGGAAATACTTCAGTGCCTCTGTGGCCTGAATACTGCCGACCAGCCCAGTGAGCGCCCCCAGCACACCAGCCTCTGCGCAGTTGGGCACCATGCCCGGAGGAGGCGGTGACGGGAAGAGGCAGCGGTAGCAACCGTGGCCCGGTATGAACACGGTGGCCTGCCCGTCGAATATCAGGATGCTGCCGTCCACCAGGGGCTTCCCCAACAGGTAGCACGCGTCATTGACCAGATAACGGGATGCGAAGTTGTCAGCCCCGTTTATCACCAGGTCATACTGACCGATGATTTCCATCGCGTTGTGCGACTCGAGGCGCGTCTCATGCAGCACCACGTTCACATCCGGGTTGTAACTGCGGATGGTATCTAGGGCCGACTGGGCCTTGGGCTTGCCCACATCGTCGTTCCGGTGAAGTATCTGGCGTTGCAGATTGGATATGTCCACATCATCGAAGTCTACGATGCCGATGGTGCCCACTCCGGCAAGTCCCAGATAGATGGCTGAGGGCGACCCCAGTCCCCCAGCGCCCACGATGAGGGCCTTGGCCTGAAGCAGCTTCCGCTGTCCGGCGCTGCCAACCTGCCCCATGATGATGTGCCTGCTGTACCTCTTCACCTGGTCCGGTGTCAGGGTCAGCGCCTGTGTTGTGGTCGTCATCCAACTCCTCCTAGCCTTGATCTTTGTCAGTCCAAGGCTGCCCGTTTGCTCCGGGTAGCCTGGCCATTCCTGGGGTGTCCAGTGGCCGCCTGTTGTTCCGTGGCAAAAATAAAAACCTGCGCCTTTCGCGACCCCAGTGTCAGCGGCGCAGGTTCCACGTTTTTCCGAGTACCTGCCCCTATGTGTAAGGACAGGTGCAGCGGCTATTGGTCTTGCGTCTCATACGATAGTGCACCTTAGAATCGGGCCCCTCTGGATGCCATATGCGTCATGCCCGGCTTACTGCGCCCTGTCGGCGGCCGAGGCCCCCGTGTACTGCCTGTTGGCAAGGTCGCCCACGCTGGTGGTGCTGAGTACTGCATGCACCGCTTCCTCCACCGCCCGCCAGACCTCCATCTGGGCGCAGTTGCTGGAAAGCTGGCACTCATTGGGCTCCGTGAAGCAGTCCAGGGGAGGGTTGGTCCCCTCCAGCGTCGCCATCACCGAGTCCAGATCAATCTCCATCGGGTCCCGCGCTAGCACATGCCCGCCTTGTGGGCCGCGGCGGCTGCGTATGAACCCCGACTTGTGCAGCGTGGTCAAAAGTTGATCGAGGTAGGCTTCGGGTATCCCCTGCTTGGAGGCGATTTCCGCCGTCTGCACGGGACCCTCGCCGTGGCGCCGCGCCAGTTCCACCAAGGCCCGGACACCATAGTCGACTTTCATCGGAATTCTCATGTGGCGCCAATTCCGCGGGATTTTTCGAAAGTATATCACCACACCTGCGGCCCTTCAAGATTGTCTACCCGACCAGTCAACTATTCGTGCTTGAGCGTTGCCCTTTTCGCCAACTCCTCACCAAGGACGGGAATGCAACTCGTACATCCGAGTCAGCGTGAAGCCACCGCGAATAGGACCTGCATCCGGTTGACGGTTACAGAGGCTTGGGCTAAAGTCCTCAAGCTAGGAGCCAGCTTATGAGTGTTGCAGTCGTCGGCGTCGACGTAGGTGGTACATTTACCGATTTTGCCGTCCTCAGGGACGGTCGCCTCGAAGTCTACAAGCTACCTTCCACCCCCAGCGATCCATCCACGGGCATCCTGCAGGGCGTAAGCGACCTCGCGGTCGGAGAAGCCTCCTTCGTACACGGTTCCACCGTGGCCACTAATGCCCTGCTGGAACGGCGCGGCGGACGCACCGCACTCGTCACCACCCACGGCTTTGAGGACGTCCTCGAGATCGGACGCCAGAACCGCGCCAATTTATACGACCTCAGTATGGACCGTACTCCGCCCCTGGTGCCTGACGAACTCCGTTTCGGAGTTCCTGAGAGAGTCGATCAAGCAGGGACAGTCGTAGCCTCACCACGACCTGAGGACCTCACCAAGCTGGTGTCCACCCTAGACGATGCCGGAGTCGATTCCATCGCCATCGTGCTCCTCTTCTCCTTCCTGAACCCCTTGCACGAGGAGTTGGTGGCCGAGGCGTTGGCAGCAATGAAGTCCAACCCCTTCGTCTCGGTCTCCAGTCAAGTCGTGCCCGAGTTTCGCGAGTACGAGCGCACCTCTACCGTGGTGGTCAACTCCTACGTCGGCCCCCTCATGTCCCGCTATATCAACCAGCTGGAGAACGCCCTCGGCTCAGGGTTGCGCATCATGCAGTCCTCCGGCGGCAGCATCACCGCCCAGCTTGCCTCCAACCAGCCCGTCCGCACTATTCTCAGCGGGCCTGCCGGAGGCGTGGTTGGAGCCTTCCATCTAGCCTCTCAAGCTGGCTACAGCGAAGTGATTACCCTGGATATGGGTGGAACCTCCACCGACGTATCTCTCTGCCCCGGTGTTATCAAGGAGACAACCTCATCCAGCCTCGCTGGCTGTCCCATTGGCGTGCCCATGATTGAGATTCACAGCGTGGGCGCCGGCGGCGGATCCATCGCCCGTATGGACGATGGCGGAGCCTTGGTGGTGGGACCCCAATCGGCAGGTGCCGACCCCGGCCCCGCTTGCTACGGTAGGGGCGAGCAGGTCACCGTCACCGACGCCAACCTCATCCTCGGACGCCTCCCCCAGGACCAGCCCTTGGCTGGCAAACTGGAGCTGCATTACCAGCGCGCCCACGACCTTATGTCCCAGTTGGGCGCCAGCCTCGGCGGCGATGCCCGCAACGCTGCCTTGGGCGTTGTGCGCGTGGTGAACGCCACTATGGAACGCGCCATACGCACCATCTCCTTGGAGCGGGGATACGACCCCCGCCAGTTCACCCTCGTCGCTTTCGGCGGCGCTGGACCGGCCCACGCCTGCGAACTGGCACAAGAATTGGGAATCCCCCGGGTGCTGGTGCCACCCCATCCCGGCATTCTGTCCGCCCTGGGCGTTGGCATCGCTGACATCGTCCGCGATTACTCCCGCACCGTCATGATGCGCGGGTCCGAGATGGCCAAGGACCGCCTCGATGCCGGTTTCTCCACCCTCGAGGACGCAGCCACTGCCGAGATGGCCGACGAGGGCCTGCCAATAGACCGGCTGGTCACCCGCCGCTTCCTCGACGTGCGTTATGTCGGTCAGTCCTACGAGCTGACGGTCAACTGCCCAACCCGCACCACTGGGTTCAACGAAGCCGTATCTCGCGCCTTCCATCGCGCTCACCAGCAGAGGTTCGGCTACAACGACCCTTCCGAGCCTGTCGAAGTGGTGAACCTCCGCCTCAAGATGCTCATCCCCGTGGACAAGCCGGAGCAGGCTGTGGGCCGACAAGAGGGCAGAGACTCCAGCGCAGCCAGAGTTGCTGAGAACGAGGTCGTCTTCCAGCAAGGTCCCGTGCCCACTGGCATCTATCAACGGGACCTCCTGCGCCACGGCAACGTGATACAGGGTCCAGCAGTCGTGCTGCAGATGGACTCCACCACCTCCATCCCACCCGGCTGGAAGGCCGAGGTGGACGGCTACGGCAACCTCATCGCCGAACCCACCGGATAACAGCCTCCGTCAGAGACCCTCATTCAGACGGCGTATAGGCAAGTCGGCTCCTCAGAAGCTTCTCGGTTCTCCGGGGAGGATTGCTCTTAGAAATACCACAACCGGCCTGTCACACCGTGACACTATCTGGCCAGCTAGCCCAATGTCATAGATGTCACACTTTTCAGCTACAAAAACCCGTTCTCAGATACGACCCCCTGTGACATTGTGACATCCCGCCATGTGCTACCATTGCCCACGCTGAACAAGACCCTAGTCAACCCGGCCCATTTCTCTGGAGGTGCTCCTTGGTAGACCCCATAAGCCTCGAAGTCTTCAAGAACCTCTTCGTCTCCGTCGCGGAGGAGATGGGCGTTGCCCTCCAGCGCACCGCCTACTCCCCCAACATGAAGGAGCGCCTCGACTTCTCCTGCGCCATTTTCGACCCCGACGGTGCCATGATCGCCCAAGCCGCGCACATACCCGTCCACCTTGGGGCCATGCCCTTCTCCGTCGCCGCCGCCATCGACCATGTGGGCTCACTGGCGCCCGGCGACATCGTGATCGTGAACGATCCCTACCTTGGTGGGACTCACCTGCCAGACATCACCATGGTGGCCCCCGTCTTCATCGGGAACAAAGAGACCCAGCAGTTCGCTGGCTTCGTATCCAATAGAGGCCATCACGCCGACGTGGGAGGCATGACCCCTGGGTCACTCCCCCTCTCCACCGAGTTGTACCAGGAAGGGACCATCATCCCGCCTCTGAGGATCGTCCGGCGTGGCCGGGTCAACGCCGAGGTGGTGGAGCTCATCTGCCGGAACTCCCGGACTGCAGAGGAGCGAAAGGGCGATCTCGCTGCCCAAATAGCCTCCATCCGTGTGGGTGCCCGGCGCTTGGGCGAGATCGCCGAACGCTACGGCATGGAAACCACCCGCGAGCACATGGACGCCATCCTAGACTACTCAGAGAGGCGCACCCGCGCTGCCATCGGCCGTATACCCGACGGCAGCTACCACTTCCTCGACTACATGGACGACGACGGCCAGACGGACCAGTTGATACCCATAGCAGTGACCCTGACCGTCGAGGGCGACCACTTGACGGCCGATTTCGAGGGCACCGCAGGCCAGCGACCGGGTTGCATAAACGCCCCCTTCGCCGTCACCACCTCCGCCGTCCTCTACGCCGTGCGCTGCATCACCAGTGGCGACATACCGGCGAACCAAGGCTGCCTGCGTCCCGTCACCATCAAAGCCCCGGAAGGCACGCTGGTCCATCCCCAACCGCAGAGGGGTGTAGCTGGTGGCAATGTGGAGACCTCCCAGCGCATCACCGACGTCCTGCTGGGCGCACTGGCCCAAGCCCTGCCAGAGGTGATGCCCGCAGCCAGCCAGGGCACCATGAACAACCTGCTCATCGGAGGCCACGACCCGGTGCGGGGCAAGGCCTTCGTCTACTACGAGACCATCGCCGGAGGCATGGGAGCGCGCCCCGACAAGGACGGCATTTCGGGCATTCACACCCACATGACCAATACCATGAACACCCCCATCGAGGCCTTGGAGTTCGCCTTCCCCCTGCGCCTGCAGGAATACTCCATCCGCCGCGGCACAGGCGGAGCAGGCCTGCACCGTGGCGGCGACGGGCTCCAAAGGGACGTGGAGTTCCTCAGCCCAGCCCGAGTCACCATCCTGTCGGAGCGACGCAAGCGCCCCCCCTACGGCCTCCACGGCGGCCACCATGGCCACCACGGCGAAAACGTCCTGCTACGAAGCGGCTACGAGGAAGTGCGTCTCTCAGGCAAGGAGACTTTGGACGTGGTGCCCGGCGACGTCCTCAGCGTTCGCACGCCCGGTGGCGGCGGTTGGGGCACTCCTACGGAGGAAGCTCCAGCCGACTAACTGAGCAGGCGTCCCCCTTACTGACTGTCGGGGACTGGGGTGAGACTTCTGTCCCCTAGCGGGCCACCGGGAAGATCTGGCCCCATCTGTCGGCCTCCATGAACTCCAACCAGCGTTTGAAGTACCAGCGGGGGTTCTGCTCGCTCATGAACTCGGTGAACACCGCGTCACGCAACCCCTCCACCGGCTCCTCGTGGCCCGTTGCCATCTGGTAGTTGTAAGCGTGTCGCCGTGCGATAGTGCCGGCACTGGCCACCGTAGCGTAGTTCCAGTTCTCCATGTCGTCCTGCTCGGTCATGCCAGCGGGGCCGCCGTAGCGCATGTAGTAATGGCGCAGCAACTCCTTCACCGAGTTGGGGGCCGAAGCATCCACGAAATACCACCGCCACGCCTCGGTCATCTGCGGCCCGCGAGGATGCCATACGGCAATACCTCGCGGGAACCAGGAGTGAAAGGAGATGTTGGGGAAGACGGTGCCGGTGGCAGCAGGAGCATAGAGCTTGTCGCCGATACGCTTCCGGCGTTCCTCGGCTACGTGCCGGAAATACTCCTCAATCTCGGGGTGGCTTGGGAACTCGGGGAAGTTCCTAGTGCCGCCGGGAAGGGGCGGACCACCGCCCGAGCCATGGCCCAGACGGGTGAAACCCACGTTGCCCCGGAACCTGCCTCTAGGCACTCGGCTGTTGCCCCCGTGCCTCTCGGTCCCGGGACCTCCCGGTCCTGTGCCGACCAGTATCTCGGAGCGGTGGCTGATGCCGTGGTAGTGGTCCCCTAGGAAATTCTCGGCGCCGAACTTCCAGTTGGAGGGGAACTGCCACTTGGAAACGGTGCCGATGATTTCAGAGCCTCCCTCGCTGCCGTCGCGGGAGTCCAGCAGGGCATCGACATAGAGCTTCATGTCGCCCAAATAGTCGAGAAAGGACGGGGCCTGAGGATCCCAGTTGGCCCAGATGGTGCCCTTGTAATTCACCATCTGAGAAACCTCAATCAGGCCCCACTGGCTGCGGTCCAACTCGGAATGATAGGCCTCCTTGAAATAGGGCACTCCGACAAGCTGGCCATCGGTGCCGTAGCTCCACCCGTGATAGGGACAGGTAAACACCGGAGCGTTGCCCTCGTCGTAGCGGCATACCTTCATGCCACGATGGCGGCAGGTGTTGAGGAAGACGTGGATATGGCCGTTGCGATCACGGGTGAGGATCACCGACTCCTCGCCCATGCAGGAGACGAAGTAGTCGCCGGGCTTGGCTATCTGGCTCTCGTGGCCGACAAAGAGCCAAGCCCGGCTGAACAGTTGCTCCTGCTCCTGCTGGTAGATGTCCTCGTCCACAAAGATCTCACGGCTGATGGTTCCGCGTTGCATATCCACCAGCCCGGATAGGGAAGAGTGTGTTGCGTTGATAGCCATTGCGCCCTCCAAGTGTGGGAGTTCAGCCCCGTCAGCTTAGCACAGACAAAGGAGGTCACAGATACCCCACCCACCCGAGTGCTCCTTGACAAATGCCGTACAATCGTTCTATAATGCCCCTAGTGAGCCCGTGGGACTCTCTAACCCGGACATCAATCCGTGGACCCCAAAGGCTGGGTTGGCGAACAAAAGCCTGGGCTGCAAACCCTATTGGCCCCAATCTAATTCTATTGGAGAAGAAACAAGACTCGTGAAAGCCCGCCGTCGACATCAACAACAGCTAGGGAATGAGACAAGAAATCCCTATCTGGACAGATACGACCATGAGACAGATGAGACAAGAATCATTCATGAAAACAACCTCTCCAGCTACGAATTCGCCCAGTCTCCAGCCCCCGAATCACCCCAAAAAACAGGCCCCGCAGCTAGGGGATGAGACAGGAAATCCCTATCTGTACAGCTACGACCATGAGACAATGAGACAAGAATCAGCTACGAAAAAACGTTCTCAGCTACGACTCTTGTCTCATCCCTATCTGCAAGTGGCCGCAAACCCTCCCCCAAACAACCCTCCCCCAGCTAGGGCATGAGACAGGAAATCCCTATCTGAACAGATACAACCATGAGACAAGCTAGACCGCCAACAATCCAATGAGACCGGTCAGCAAACCAGAGACGATCAGCAAAAAAAGAATCCCTAGCTTTTGCCAAGGCCCTAGGCTAGCAGCCGAACATGGACAACTCACCGGCCCCCGCCTATATTGCGATACACAAACGTGCTGCCGATAAGGTAGCCACTCAAAGGGGAAACAGATGCGAAACGGGTTCAAAGTCTACGACTCGGATACCCACGTATCCGCATCGGCGGAGGGGCTGGAACAGTACCTCCCTTCAGCGTTAAGGCAAGAACTCGAAGCCTACAAGGTGCCCATCAAGAGGACCACTTCCGGCGGGACCTTCGAGCCACCCTACAGCCATCGCTACGACTTCGGCGGGGCCGCGGGCGGCTGGGGGCAGGACGCGCCCCGTACGTTGGGCGAAGCCGGCCCGACCACTGAGACCCGCAACCGCATCCAGAAGTTCATGGGGGCCAAGCTCCCGGCGGCTGATTCGGAATGGGTGGTGGAGACCCGCCTGCGGGACATGGACGAAGAGGGCGTGGACGTGCAATTGCTGGTTCCGCGGGCGATTCGGGGGCATCAGGACCCCGCAGTGGACGCGGAGCTGATGCGGGCGAACCACAGATTCCTCAATGATTTTTGTGGTGAGTCGCCTCATCGACTGAAGGCACTGCTAACGCTGGATGCCCGGTTCGTGGAGGACTCGGTACAGGAGATCAAGACGTGGGGGAGTAGTTCGTGGGCAGTGGGGACATGGCTCAACCTGCCGCTGGACTTCCCGTTGGACCACCCGTCGCTGAACCCCATCTGGGCTGCCGTGGAGGAGGAGGGGCTGTGCGTGGTGCACCACTCCTTCTCGGGGGGATATCCGGGATACCGGGACCTGTGGCAGAACCCGTTCTTGGGGAGGGCAGCATCGCATCCGTGGGGGGCGATGCGGGCAGTGGCGTCGTTCATTGGGTCCGGGGCCATGGACCGTTATCCGACAATACGGTTCTCGATTCTGGAGTCGGGCTTCGGGTGGCTGCCCTTCTGGGCGGCTCGGATGCAGGACCAGGTCGAGTACATGGGGTACGTTCCGGAACTGAAGCATCCCGTTAGAGAATATCTGGCGGGGGGCAGGTTCTTTGCATCTATTGTGCTGCACGAGGGGCCGGAGATGGTGAGCATGGTCTCCAACATGCTTGGCAACCAGTTGCTGATGTACAGCTCCGATTACCCGCACCCGGAGACCCGGTTCCCCGATTCGGTGGACTTGGTGCTCAACTGGGACGGTATGGACGAGAAGCTTCTGACCAAAATCATGTGGGAGAACGCCGTAAGGTGCTTCGGAGAGCCATGATCGTGCGGATGGAGGAGTAGCCGGGATGGCCGGAAACTTAGGGGCCGGAAACTTGGGGGATGGGGAGACAGGGGGAGCAGACACCCGGGCGAGGCTGGACAGGCTGTTGTCCCAGATCCGGTCTGCGGGAGAGCACCAGGTTGGATACCCAACCAACCAGCGGTTCGACTATTCGCCGCTCTATCCCTTCTTGGAGTACTCCCTGAACAATGTGGGCGACCCGTTCCATGAGAGCAACTATTGGGAAAACACTCATGAGATCGAGCGGGATGTAATCGCCCATTTCGCACGGTTGACGCGCATCGACCCGGACGAGGCTTGGGGGTATGTGACGTCGGGTGGCACAGAAGGGAACATGTACGGTTTGTACCTAGGCCGTGAACTGTTCCCCAACGCCATGTTCTACTTCTCGGAAGACACCCACTACAGCGTCCTGAAGAACGTGCGGGTGCTGAATGCCCGCTACATCATGATCAAGCGTCAGGAGAACGGCGAGATCGACTACCGCGACCTGCGCGAGATGATAAACGTCCACCGCGACTTGCCCGCAGTGATCATGGCAAACATTGGGACGACCATGCGGGGCGCTGTGGACGACATCGACCACATCCAGCGGATCCTGCAGGACTCGGCAGTCACGAGTTCGTACATTCACGCCGATGCTGCGCTGAGCGGGATGATACTGCCCTTCGTGGCGGAACCGCAGTCCTATGGATTCGATGCGGGGATAGACAGCATTTCGGTGAGCGGGCACAAGCTGCTGGGGGCTCCCCTGCCCTGTGGTGTAGTGCTGACCCGGAGGTCCTACGTCGAGCGGGTGAGCCGTGCGGTAGAGTACGTCGGCGTGCATGACACCACGCTATCGGGCTCCCGCAGCGGTTTCGCGCCGCTGATGTTGTGGTACGCCCTTGCACGGTACGGAGAGGACGGGATTCGGGGGTTGGTGGAGGGCATGCTGGAAACGGCGGAGTATGCGGTGCAGCAGTTCAACGCCCGCGGGATAGAGGCTTGGCGGCACCGGAACTCGGTTACCGTGGTGTTTCCCAAGCCGGCGCCGGAGGTTTTCCGAAAGTGGCAAATCGCCCCCGAGGGACGGGAAGCGCACATCATCACCATGCCCCACGTTACCCGCAGTATGATTGATCAACTCATTGATGACTGCGCGGCCCCACAACCGCTGGAATCGTCAGCCGGAGGAGAGACTCCATGGCCCAACTGAACCGCATTGTCATCATGGCGAACAATGAAGTGGGAGTGATTGCCGACATCGCCAGGGTGTTGGCCGATGTGGGCATCAACGTGGAAACCATCAACACTGAGACGGCAGGCGACCGGGGAGCCGTGGTGTTGACCGTTGATAATACGGACCATGCACTGTCTGCGTTAAACCAAGCAGGGTACAAAGCAGTGAGCGACGATGCTCTCGTGTTGCGTTTGCGTGACGCCCCCGGTGCCTTGGCCAGCGTAGCGGACGTCCTGAAACAGGCTGGAGTGAATATCCAGAGTATGCATATTCTCAACCGTCAAGCCGGCTATGCCATGATTGCATTGACCACAGATGACCGCGCACGGGCTCAAGCAGCCATCGACGACACGTTCATCATCTGATGACTGTTTCCTGGTCCCATCTTTGCTACAAGGGCAAAACGTCAATCAGTAGGAGGTTTCTGGTATCAGAGAAGACCCCAAAATGGCAAAGGCGTGGTAAATTATTATCTGAGAGGCTCCCAGCCTCTCGTTTAACTCCCCGCGGAGGGGTGGCCGAGCGGTTTAAGGCGACGGTCTTGAAAACCGTTGTACGCGCAAGTGTACCGTGGGTTCGAATCCCACTCCCTCCGCCAGAACATCATGTTTGTAGCTATTGATATTTAACAAATAGCTAATCCGTTAGCACTCACCTTCGGGGACCTCCTGAACGGGAACGAATTGGAGGTCATATACAAACCTACCGGTCGAGCAGCAGATGATCGGAGAATTCTGCACCGAAACGAACTGATTGGATAATTCGATCTGCTTCGGTGGGGCCTGACTTGACGGTAGAAAGTACCGTTTTTGAACTGGTGGTGTCCCTCTAACTTCCCAAGGAAGGCAAGTTCGAGGGGTGAAGGTTCTTGATTTCGTCCAGTGCGGTGGGTGTTAGGGTCTAGGGAATAGTTCTAGCATCACCATCCTTCGATTCCGCTATCTCGAAAACGGCGGCCGGGGATGACTTACGCCAGAAGTTGCGCCCACCCACAATGTTAGACAAGAGGGACTTGGAAACACTTGCCAATCACCGCGTAACCTGCTCCTGAGGGAGGTTTCTCCGTACTACGACACCCTATAGTGAAAGGGGTCTTCTGCCTATTTGAACAGGTGCTTCCGGAACCAACCCAGCGTGCGGGCGAGGTACTCCTCACGCATCTTCGGGTGCCCAAGCCGGGTGAAGGAATGGGCCGAGCCGGGGAACCGGACGAACTCCACCTCCTTGCCCAGCCGCTTCAGTAGCGTGTAATACTCCTCGCTCTGGGATATAGGGCAACGGTAATCCGACTCTCCGTGCAGCAGCAGCACCGGTGCGGTGACGTTGGCCGCGTAGGTGATAGGTGAGCGGAATAACAGCTCTTGGCGGGCGTCAACCACCGTTCCGCCCCACTGGACCTCGCCGAAGCTGGTACCGATGTCGGACGTGCCGTACATGCTGTACAAATTGGTGCAGGGCGCGCCCACCACCCCGGCCAGGAACCGGTCAGTGTGGCCCAAGATCCAACTGGTCATGTACCCGCCGTAGCTGTAGCCGTGGATGCCGAGCCGGGCCGGGTCCACGTAGGGACGCTCCGCCACCAGGTCAACCGCCGCCATCAGGTCCAGGTGGTCCTCGCCTCCCCAGTCCTTCAGCACCGCGTTCATAAACTCGTCGCCGTAGGTGGAGGAGCCCCGGGGATTCACTGCCAGCACCATGCAGCCCGCGGTGGCCAGCACCTGCTGCACCGTGGCGAAGGCGTCGTAGAACGCCCCGTTGGGGCCTCCGTGGATGTCGAGCACTAGTGGGTATTGCCACGACGGGTCGAAGTCGGGCGGGAACCACAACCGCGACTCGATGACGAGTCCGCCCCTCTCAAAGGTGAACTTCTCCATCGTGGCCGGTGGGCACTCAGCCAAGTACTCGGCGTTGACATCGGTAAGCTGCTTGCTCGCCCCAGTGTCCAGGTCCAGCAGCAACAGGTCTCCGGGAGAGGCTGGCGAAGCCGACATCTCCACGGCGCGGAGGGCGTTCCGGTCTAGGGCCAATCCTGAGGTGTGGCGTGAGCCGCCGTAAAGCTCGTGGACTCCGACTTCTCCGGCATGGGCCTCGAAGAGGTACGATTCTCCCCACCGTTCTCCAAGGAACAGGATGCGGCCGTCGCTCTGCCAGCGCATCGACGGGCCGGGATTCATGGGAGGGAAGCTGACGAAGGGCTTAATGGAATCGTCAGTAATACGCTCTGGGCTGTGGCCTGGCTGGATGATGTACAGCCAAGACTGCCATGATACCAAGCCCGTGGGGACATCGGTGGCAGCGGCCAAGAGTTTGTCCCCTTCGGGCGACCAAGCTAACCCTCCGACTCCGTACAGGCCTTCGGACCATAGCTCCGCCTCACCGCCACTAGCGGGCACCACGTAGGCCTCGGTCAGAGCATGGATGTCCCGGTCATCCCGCCGCCCCGAGATGAAGGCCACTCGCGCGCCGTCGGGAGACCACACGCCGGCGTAGTCGTCCCAGTCGCCATCGGTAAGCTGGCTGGTCTCTCCATCCTCCACATTCACGGTGAACAGGTGGAAGTGGGCATCGCCGCGCCATCCCAGGGTGTCGTAGCGGTACCGTATGCGGTGGATTTCGGTGACCCGAGGGGTCGACTCGGGGAGGCCATCGCTATCTGGAGGCTTTTCGGGAACATCGGAGCAGACCAACAGCCGTGAGCCGTCTGGAGACCATGCCCAGTCTGATACGCCGCCCGCAAGCGACGTAAGGCGCCCCGCCTCGCCGCCTCGCGTGCCCATGAGCCACACTTGCTTCTTGTCCTTCTCGTCGGGCCTGAGGAACCCCAAGGTCTGGCCGTCGGGCGAGAACCTGGGCGCGCCGTCCTTCTGCCCCTGTGTGAACTCCACGGTCTGCCCGGACTCCAGGTCCATGAGCATGATCCGGGACCGGCCTTCCAACTTCTGCGTGTCCACCCACGACAGGGTGTAGGCCAACAGCGACCCGTCGGGAGACAATGCGGGGTCTCCTACACTTTTCAGCTTGTAGACCACATCAGGCGCAATGGGATTTGGCATGGCATCTCTCCCATGTGAGAGGGGACTATTGCTGGTTCTGGCTACGTAAACGCTCTTCTCGTTATCTGGTGCGATCGATTCCAGTTTGGATGAGGCTACTAACACATATGTCTACACGACCTCAGATGAATCGCGCCTGCTGCCTCGCCGCCTCTCCGTGATCAATGTAGACCGTGATAGTCTCGGTGAAGAAGTCGAAGGCCTCAGTGCCCTGTTCGCGCTGTCCCACGCCCGACGACTTCAGCCCGCCGAAGGGCAGATGCACTTCGCCGCCCAGCGTTGGCGCGTTCACGTGGACCATGCCGGTCTCGACGGTGTTGATGTACTCGAAGGCCCGGCTGATGTCCCGGGTGTACACCGACGAGGACAAGCCGAACTCAACGCTGTTGGAAATATCGATGGCGTCCTTCAGGTCCCTTGCCCTGAACACGGTCAACACGGGGCCGAAGATCTCCTCCTTGGCGATCCGCATGTCCGGCGATACGTCGGTAAAAACCGTCGGCTCCACGTAGTAGCCCTCGTCATATTCGCCGCCGGTCAGCGCCCGCCCGCCGAAGGCAAGGTGCGCACCCTCCTCCGTGCCCACACCGATGTACTCTCGAACCTTTTCATATTGGCCGGGGCCGCACAGGGGCGACACGTCCATCTCCGGGTCAATGCCGTCGCCGACACGCAGACTGGCGGTGCGCCGCAGCAGCTCGTCCATGAACTCGTCGTACACCGAGTCCTCCACGATCACCCGGCTGGTGGCCGTGCAGCGCTGGCCGGTGGAACCAAAGGCCCCCTGCACGATTCCGCCCAGGGCCTTGTCCATGTCGGCGTCCTCCAGCACGATGACGGCATTCTTGCCGCCCATCTCCGCCTGAATCTTCTTGAGACGCCTCGCCCCGTTGGCGTACAGATCAGTGCCAATCTCCGTCGATCCAGTAAACGAAATCCCGTTGACCCGCGTGTCCTCCACCACGGCGTTGCCAACCTGCCCTCCCGGACCGGTGACCAGGTTCAGCACCCCCGCCGGCAATCCGGCCTCCTCGAACACCTCGGCTAGCTTGACCGCGGACAAGGGAGTCGACGAAGCTGGTTTGAACACCAGGGCGTTGCCGCAGATCAGCGCCGGGGCCATCTTCCACACCGGGATCGCCACGGGGAAGTTCCAAGGGGTGATGATCCCCACCACTCCCAGTGGGCGCTTCATGGTATAGGCCACTGTGTTCGGCAGCTCAGACGGTGTGGTGTACCCGAACATCCGGCGTCCTTCGCCCGCTGCATACTCCATGATGTTCATCGCCCGGCGCACCTCGCCCCGGGCATCGGCGATCGGCTTCCCCTCCTCCGTGGTGATGGCCGTGGCAATTTCCTCGGCCCGGCGTCCCATGATCTCCAGCGCCTTGAACAGCAGCGCCGCTCGGCCCGGAGCGGGGGTCTCCGCCCAGCCGGCCAGTGCCTCGCGGGCCGCCGAAACTGCCCGTCCGGCGTCTTCGGCGTTGGACGTCTGGAACTCCCCTACAACCTGGTCCTTGTGCGCTGGGTTGTAGACGGGGTAGGTGCGTCCCGAGACCGACTCTACCCACTGTCCGCCGATGTAGTTTCTGTATGCGGTCATTCAATCACCTCATATGTTCTCTCATCCCCGGTCTTGCCGAGAACGACTTGATATGGGGCCCGTATTTCGTCGCTTGCGGGCCGTGTGGCCCCACGCCGACGACCTCAATCTGCATGGATAGCAGGTCCCGTCCCAGGACTACGTTGATGCCCCACCCCGCACGCCCATGTCCATGTGTTCGGCGATACAGCGATTTTATCATGACGGTCCCCTTCTTCCGACGGGGCTCTTCCAAGCCAACGTTCGCCCCTTACCCCAGTTCAAGCTGGCTTTGAAGCAGCGTCAATGCCTGTCCAGGTTCCGAATCCGTTCGTGGGCACATCCAGCAGAACCCTGCGCAGTTCTGTTGACTGTGGCATTGGCGGTCACTGGCTCTGGTCGCTCGGGGCGACCTCGCACGGCAGGAGACATGCCCCATAATGCGCAAGGTGTGATGGCCTTACCCACGAGCGACCCGGTTCCTCCCTGGCCTCCCGGTTAGGGCAATGGCCGGAATCTGGTTGACGAATTGGTTGCAACCGGCGTCGCCTTTGTTGGTTAGGGGAAGGTGTTACCACTCTCGGGAAGGGTGTCTCTCATTCAAACAACTTCTTCAACACTAGGAGGGTTGCCACAGAGTAGGTAGCCATGCCTCGAGGCCTCCCCGACCACCGCATCCCGTTTACCCAAGGTACTAGGTGCTACTATTTTTCGCCTTGTACGATCGGAGTAAACAGCTCTTCCAGAGGCACCGCCGCCCTCATGAAGCCCTGCTGTAGCAGGTAGCCCTGTAGCGTCTTCAGGATCGTGGAGTTCGCCTCCAAGCCGTAGGGCCACGGGTCATCCGAGCCGAATACGCCGCCTATTTCGTCCAAATCGTCATACAACCACGGCAGCATGTAGCGCATGGCCCCGGTGAATTGCATCTCCTCCAAACACAGCCGCTTGGACTCCTCCATGGCCTTGTACACACTCTGGGCCACCCATGGGCAGGTTTGATAGAGGTCTTCCCTGACCACCATAGTATGCATGATGGGGAAGACGCCGGTCTTGCGGTAGTAGTCGCGCTCCACTTGGCGGTAGTCGGGGAACAGCCTTTGAACCTGGGGACTGCGCCCGAAAGAAGTGGGCGCCCTTGCGCCAATCACAGCGTCCAGCTCGCCCCGCTCCAGCATGCCCCCCAAGGTCTGGTCGGGACCGATGTTGGTCACCCGTCCTGCCTTTTCCGTCTGATGGTCGATGGGGTTGTGGTAACCCGGTGTGTCCATGCCTCCTTGGTGCCAGTGAACGCTTTCGAGGTCGACGCCATATTCGTTCTGCAGGATGCCCCGTATCCACACCACTGCCGTCTGGCCGATGCTGGGGAAGCCAACCCGCCTCCCCTCCAGGTCCCTAGCCGACTGGATGCCCGAGTTGGCATTGATGAAGATGAAACCATGGCGGAACAGCTTGGACGGGAAGACCGGCAGGGCCACGAATGGGAAGTCGTCTCCCGGAGAGTTGTTGCGCCGGGTAAGATAGTGGGAGCAGGACATCTCCGCGAAGTCGAAGGCCTTGTGCTGCAGCATCTGGGCGAATATCTCCGGTGGGTCCTGTATGGCGAGATACGTCAGGTCGACTCCCTCCGGTTGCACCCTGCCGTAGCGGAGCGCCTCGGTGCGGTCATAAGGGCCACAGGCCATCGTCAAGCGCAGGTTGGCCATAGTGCAGCCTCCTCGGAGAGTTGGGTTATGTCGTCATACTATGTGAGCGCCCCGCTGCGAAGGCTTGGTCAACATGGTGTAAGCAGAGACCCCAGCCCGGTTTGCCGCGGAACGCATCCCCCCGGCAACGCTCTGCTCATTCCCTTGGGTCAGGGCCAGTATCGTGGAGCCGCTTCCGGAGAGGAAAACTCCCAGCGCTCCCCCGCTCATCGCTCCGACGAAGATGGCCTCCATGGCTGGGAACAGCTTCAGGCGGTAGGGCTGGTGCAGCTTGTCATCCGTGGCCCAAGCCAAGTCTTGGAGTCGAGAGGAGGCCATGGCATTGACCAAGGCGGCGGTCCGCGCCATGTTGTAGACCGCGTCGGCACGGCTGACTTGCTGAGGAAGCACAGCCCGCGCCTCCTCAGTAGCAATGGCTACATCGGGGACCAGCACTACGGCGTTCAAACCCTGAGGAAGCGAGATTGGACAGGTGACCAGTTTCCCTAGGTGGTTTGCCACCAATTGCATGCCGCCAAGCAGGGCCGGAGTCACATTATCGGGGTGGCCTTCTATCTCGGTTGCCAACTCGAGAACGTCGTGCTGTTCCAATGGAGAACCGGCAATGCAATTGGCTGCCACCAACCCGCCTACGATCGCCGCTGAACTACTGCCGAGGCCTCTTTTCAGGGGTATCTGGTTGTTGCAGCGGGCCTGCACGGCGGGCGCACCAATGCCGACTCGCAACCACAGGGCTTCCATGGCGCGATAGACCAGGTTGTCCGTGTCCCCGGGGAGGTCGCCCGCCCCCTCGCCCTCAATTAGGATGCTGCTTTCGCCGCTGGGCGAGGTGCGTACCTCGATGGTGTTCCATATATCGAGCGCCATCCCGAGACAATCGTAGCCCGGCCCCATGTTGGCACTGGTTGCCGGGACCCTGACCGTGACTGGCGAACCCGTCAGTAGGGGAGATGACATGACATTCCTCTACTGGAAGGTGATGACACCGCGGCCCACATCGCCACGGTCCAGATCATCGTAGGCTTCGTTGATCTGCTCCAGACGATAACGACGGGTAATCAGACCGTCCAGGTCGATCTTGCCGGACCGATACATCTCTACCAGGCGTGGAAACTCCACTGGAGGCCGGGCGGAACCGTAGTAGCTGCCCTTGAGCACTTTTTCGTTTCTGGTAAGAGAGACGGCATTGATGGATGCCTCTTCGCCCATGGGAGCGATCCCCACCACCGTGACGGTGCCTCCCTTGCGGGCCATAGCATAAGCTGTCTCCACAGTTCGGGCCGAGCCGAAGACCTCAAAGGTGTAGTCGGCCCCCAAGCCGCCGGTAATCTCCATCACGCGGGCTACAGCATCTTCATCGGAGGCGTTCACTGCGTGAGTGGCGCCAAATTTCATGGCGAACTCAAGCTTGCCCTCATTGATATCCACCGCGATTATGCGGCCCGCATTGGCCAGCCGGGCCCCCTGCAGCACGTTCAGGCCCACTCCTCCGCAGCCCACCACCGCGACGGTGGACCCTGCTTCCACGGCAGCGGTCAGAATCGCTGCTCCAATCCCCGTCGTGGCGCTACATCCGATTAGGGCGGCCACGTCCATGGGGAAATCGCTGGAAACGGGGACACAACCTGCTTCGGGGACTACAGCTTCCTCTGCAAAGCAGGCCACCTTGCCCATGTGGCTGATGCGCTGCTCCCCCTTGTACAGACGCGTGGTGCCGTCGTACATGTACGGACCGGTGGCAGCATGGGCGTCGCAAAGATTGGAGCGCCCTATGAGGCAGAAGTGACAGCGACCGCAGCCGGGCACAAAAGAGAGAATCACATGGTCTCCCGGCTTCACTGAGGTCACACCCTCGCCAACACGCTTCACGATGGCTGACCCCTCATGCCCCAACACCGTAGGTAGCGCAATGCGTGCCTCACCCTTCATGAAGTGATAGTCGCTGCGACAGACGCCAGCCGCCGCTATGTTTACATGCACCTCACCGGCCTTGGGGTCTTCAAGTTCGATTTCTTCGATGACCAAGGGCTGGTTGTACTCGTAGAGCACTGCCGCTTTCATCACGTTCCTCCTCAATCAGTGGGCATATCATCAGTCGGGGGCCAGTGGGCATATCATCAGTCGGGGGTATCTGAGTGTCAAATGGCTCTGAACGGCACTTCCCTGTCTTGGCGGCTATAGTATATTTGTTGAGTCGGCACTGCGCACCGCCTGCGCGAGTGCCCGGCCGCTACCAAGAATGACGGCAGAGGACGATGTGAGCTTAGCCGACCCACAGGAGCAAGCCAAGCAACAAGCAGCCATCGAGGCGGTGCGCCTCATTCCCGACGGAGCCGTCGTCGGGTTGGGCACCGGCTCCACCGCGTACTACGCCATATTGGAGTTGGGGCGGCGAGTACGAGAGGAGGGCGCCTCTTTCACCGGGGTTCCTACATCCTATTCTGCCGAAGCCCTAGCCCGGCGGAATAACATCCCTCTGACATCCCTGAGGAACGTCGACAGGGTGGACGTCGCTGTCGACGGCGCTGACGAGATAGACCCCCATCTCGATCTCATCAAGGGTTACGGCGGAGCCCTGACCCTGGAGAAGATGGTCGACTCCTACGCCGACTGTTTCGTCGTCATTGCGGATGAGTCCAAGCTCGTGGACCGCTTGGGCCATTCGGCATGGGTCCCTCTCGAGGTGCTCCCTTCCGCCATGTATACGGTGGAGAAAGGCATCATACGGCTGGGAGGCACCCCCCGGTTGCGCGTCGGTCCCGGAGGGCCTGGCCACGACGGACCCATAATCACCGAGCACGAGAACATGCTGGTGGACGTACGGTTCGAGGGTATCGAAGACCCGTGGGAGATGGAGCGATCCCTGAACGCCATACCCGGCGTGGTGGAGAACGGCGTCTTCCCCCGCATGGCCCACATCGTACTTATAGGGTCTGCCGCCGGAGTCCGCAGGCTGACCCACCAGTGAAGGAATCGCGTGCGAGTGTACGGAAGGCAGTAATCCCAGCAGGCGGGTTGGGCACCCGGCTGCTGCCTCTATCGAAAGCGGTGCCCAAGGAACTGCTGCCCGTGTTTCACAAGCCGCTCGTCCAACTCGCCGCGGAGGAACTAGCTGAGGCCGGGATCGAGGAGACGGTCCTTGTGGTCAGCCCCGGTAAGCGCGCTCTGGAGACCTTCTTTCACCCCGACCCGCAGCTGGAGCAAACCCTCCGTACATCCGGCAGCCAGCAGGCGGATGCTGTAGCCGCCATCCCCAGACTCTCACGCTTCTCCTTCGTCGAGCAGGCCCAGCCCCTAGGGTTAGGCCACGCCGTCCTCATGGCCGCCGATGGCATCGGCGACGAACCCTTCGCCACCGTCCTGCCCGACGACATGGTGCTGCACCACACCAGCGCAACCCAACAACTGCTCGATGTCTTCCACCATTACCGAGGATGCGTCCTCGCGGTGGAGGAGGTCCCGGCGGAACGCATCAACCAGTACGGCGTTATCGACGGAACCCAGGTGGCCGAAGGCGTCTTCCGCATCAACCGTCTGGTGGAGAAGCCCCCTCCTGAAGAAGCCCCCTCCAACCTCGCAATCGTGGGACGTTACATACTCATGCCCCAGATATTCGAAGCCCTGCGCCACACCCCGCCCGGCGCCAAGGGCGAAATCCAGCTTACCGACGGCATCGCCCTCCTGCTGGAGAAGCAACCCGTATACGCCTGCGTGCTACAGGGGCGGCGCCACGACGGGGGTTCACCCCTCGGGCTCCTCAAGGCCAGCCTCGATGTCGCCCTGCAGGACCCCCAGTCAAAGGCGGAGCTCAAGGACTTCCTGGCATCCGCGTTCTGACACGACGAATCGCTCGCGCACGCAACCATGTAGCCTCGAGCCTGGTTCCGATGCGCCACCTCCCACGGTCAGCATCTCTTGTTATATTGCAATGCTCATTCCGTCCAGCTACACTTGCCGCTGACCAAATCCCTGCCGGTGACCAAGCCACATGCCAGCGATTCTCAATGTTCCCAGTCAATTGCGACCCTTCGTGGACGGCAACAGGGCTTTGCAGTTGCCGGATGGCACGCTGGACGGAGCGTTGCACCAGTTGGACGGTCAGTTTCCCGGTCTGCGTGACCGCCTCATCGACGAGTTCGGCGAGGTGCGCGCCTTCATCAACATATTCGTCAACGGCGACGACATCATATATCTCCAAGGATTACTCACACCTGTGAGGGATGGCATTGAGATAGATATAGTGCCCTCCATAGCAGGCGGCCAATCACTCAACCGGCACAAGAACCAGGACGACGAAAGGTAGAAGGAGGCCTGAATGCCAGGTAGGCAGCTTCTCAGCTTCGAGGTGAACGGAATCCCAGCCCAGGTGGCGGTAGACCCCCGGCAGACCCTCCTCGAGGTCCTGCGGGACGAGTTGCAGTTGGTGGGCACCAAGGAAGGTTGCAGCAACGGCAACTGCGGCGCCTGCACGGTCATGGTCGATGGCGTCAGCGTTGACTCGTGCATCGCCCTCGGCATGGAGATGGAGGGACGCCAAGTCCTTACAGTTGAAGGCTTGGCCAGCCCCGACAAGCTCCACCCCATTCAACAGGCCTACATAGACAACGCTGGCTTCCAGTGCGGTTTCTGCACGCCGGGGTTCATCATGTCCACCCTGCACCTGCTGGAAAACATACCCGAACCCACTGACCATGAAATTCGACTGCACCTAGCAGGAAACCTCTGCCGGTGCACAGGCTACGACAAGATTCTGCGGTCGGTGCATGCCGCCGCAACGATGATGCAGGAGGTGAAGTCGTGACTCAAGGCAATGGACATGGCAACGGCTTTCAGGTCATCGGCCAAGGCATACCCCGCGTCGACTCCGATGAGCGGGTCACCGGCAAAGCGGTGTTTGCGGCTGACTTGTCCCTTAGAGGCACGTTGCACGCCAAGATGGTACGCAGCCCCCATGCCCATGCGAAAATTAAGAAGATCGACACATCTCGGGCTCTCGCCCTGCCCGGCGTGGTGGCAGTGGTCACCGGCGATGACCTGCCCGAACTCGAACACGGCAGCGCCAGCGTAGGTGGTGAGACCACCATGGAAGCCAGGTACCTGCGTCAGTACCTGCTTGCCGAGGGCACGGCCCTCTTCCAAGGCCACCCCATAGCCGCCGTAGCAGCCACCACTCCTCAGATTGCCGAAGAGGCCGTGGGCTTGGTCGATGTGGAGTACGAACCCCTGCCGGTAGTAGGCGATATCCTCGAGGGCATGGAGCCCAGCGCTCACGTCATCCATCCGGAACTCCGCACCCGCAGCTTGGCCGGACTCTCCGACTCACCTACCAACGTTTCCCTCTATGTGAACTCGGAAAAGGGCGACGTGGAGAAGGGGTTCGAAGAAGCCGACGTCGTTGTGGAGCGCGAGTTCCATGTGCAGATGGCCCACCAAGGCTACATCGAGCCCCAGGGCTGCACCGTTGAGATGGACAACCAAGGCCACCTGACCATATACAACACCACCCAGGGGGCCTTCCGCCTCAAGTCTCAGACAGCTACCCTGCTGAACCTTCCCCAGAGTAAGGTGAAGGTAGTGCCCCAGGAGATAGGCGGCGGTTTCGGCGGTAAGGGTTACACCGTCCCCGAGCTCCCCACTGCCCTCTTGGCCATGAAGACTCGCCGTCCAGTGAAAATGATTCTCAACCGCACCGAGGTCTTCCAAGCCACAGGCCCTGCGCCCGACAGCTACTCGACAATGAAGGTCGGCGCCAAGAAGAACGGGGAAATCACTGCCATCCAATCCAAGTTCATCCTGAATGCGGGCTGTGTGCCCGGCGCAGGCTTGGCTTTGAACAACATCCTGGTGGGAGGCTTCTCCACCTATAAGACGCCCAATCTGAAGTACGACGCATACGAGATAGTGACCAACAAGCCTCGCACCCAAGCCTATCGCGCTCCCGGCATGCCGAATTGCGGCTTCACCATAGAATCAGTGCTGGACGAGGTGGCCGAGAAGCTGGGCATGGATGCCATCGACTTCCGCATAGCGAACGTCGCCAACGACGGCGACCCCATGACCGACGGTCGCCCTCTGCCCAGCAGCGGATTCAAGGAGATACTGCAACAGGTCAAGGCGCACCCCGCTTGGACCGATCCTCTGCCCGCAGGACGCGGACGCGGTGTGGCCATGGGCATGCGTCGCGAAGGGGCAGGCGTCTCTAGCGCCCACATGACTGTCAACGGCGACGGCACCTTCAACCTCGTCATAGGCTCCGTGGACCTCACCGGCGTCCGCACCAGCCTGTCGCAGATCGCGGCCGAAGTCTTGGGCGTCGGCGTCGAGGACATCTCCGCCAGCGTTGGCGATACCGACTCGGTGGGCTTTACCGACGGCTCCTGGGGCAGCCGGACCACCTACGTTACCGGCACTGCAGTGTTCCGGGCCGCCCATGACGCCCTACAGCAGCTCAAGGACAGGGCCGCAGCCCGGTTCCAAGTCGAATCCTCCGCCGTCGGCTATGCCGATCGCACCTTCTATGTAGAGGACAACCCCGAGCAGAGAGTTGCTCTCGCTGAGCTTTGCCGCACCAATGTGGGCCAGGGCGTCGGCTCCATCCTCGGCTCCGGCGTCGCCGGAGGCTTGGCTCCGGTCACCAGCACCGGAGTCCAGATCGCCGAGGTGGAGGTGGACAAGGAGACCGGGAAGACCTACGTCGTACGCTACACCGTCTTCCAGGACCCCGGACAAGTGGTTAACCCGGTAGAGGTTGAGGGCCAGATGCAGGGTTCAGTAGCCCAGGGAGTGGGCTGGGCCCTATGGGAAGGCTACGACTTCCAGAACGGGTTGCTGCGTAACCCCACCTTCCTCGACTACCGCATACCAACTTTCCTCGACCTGCCCAACATCGAAGCAGTCTTCGTCGGCGCGCCAGCCAAGGAGGGTGACTTGGGCATCCGTGGAGTGGGCGAAGTGGGAATCATCCCACCCCTGCCAGCCATTGCCAGTGCCATCTACGGCGCCACTGGTGTACGTATGAACCACGCGCCCATGACCCCCCAGAGAGTACTCGCCGCCTTGGAGGAAGCGAGTGTTCCGGCCTAAGGCCGGAACACTCCGGAGACCCGCACTGCCATGATGCAAGACGTGATACAGGCCCGCATCGAGGGGCTGCTCCAGCGAATAGCAGCAGCAGCCTCTCGTGCGGGCCGTGATCCGTCCGAGGTCACACTGATGGGTGCCTCCAAGACCGTCGACCCGGACCGGATCGCACTCGCCACCCAGCTTGGCCTCCAGCATGTGGGCGAAAACTACGTGCAGGAGGCTGCCGACAAGTTCGACCACACCTCTTCCCTGCGCCAGTCCGCCACTTGGCACATGATTGGTCACTTGCAGACCAACAAAGTGCGCCAAGCCCTCGATCTGTTCGACGTCATTGAGACCGTGGACAGCGAACGATTGGCGCACCGCATCGACACCGTGGCGGGGGAGACGGGCAAGAAAGTCCCCATCTACCTCGAAGTGAACATGGGGTCCGAAATCTCCAAGACCGGTGTCGAAGCCGATCAACTCCCCAGCCTGGCCCAAGCTGTCTCCGCTTGCGATAACCTCCAGGTAGCCGGCCTCATGGCCGTGCCGCCCTTCACCCCCGACCCACAGGGTGCTCGTCCCTACTTCCAACTGCTTCGCCAAATACGCGACAGGCTGGACCAAGCGCAGATATTCGACTACCCGATCGAGGGCCTTTCCATGGGCATGAGCCACGACTTTGAGGTCGCAGTCGAAGAGGGCGCCACAATCGTTCGCTTGGGCAGCTCCATCTGGGGCGCCCGCCCCGCCTAGGGATTACGTCTCCTCGGTAACGCACCGCGCCGGGTCCGCCTCAGACAACACCAACGGCATCTGTCCCGTATGTATGTAGTCCGCCAACAGCTTCCCAGCCATCGGCCCTCGCCCGAATCCGGAACTCGCCAACCCACTCACGATGTACAGCCCTTCCCGCTTCGGGATGCGCCCAATTACCGGCGCGCCATCCGTGGAAAAGGGCATCAGCCCCGCCCAAGTGCGCTCGATAGGTACGTCCGAGAGCATCGGCACAACTTCCGTAGCATGACCGCGGTTGACCTCAGTTCCTTCGGCCCCGGGAGCGGGGTCTATGGCAGCATCAAGGTGCACCTGACGGTCGCCACCGAAAGCAATCGCCCCGCTTCGGGTCTGACCGCCATACAGATGTCTTGTAACACGGCACCCTCCCTCGTGGGTCAGGCTTGGCGGCATACCGTCGTGGGTTGACGGATGCTCACTCCAGTAATGGTACGATTCGGTGGACGTCAGCACATGGAACAGTGCGGGAGGCAGTGGGGCAGTGGCCCACATCTGACCCATCACGGGAACGATGGACACATCCAGACCCAGCATCCGGCCCATATCCCCGCTCCAAGCCCCGGCAGCGACGACGAGAGTCGACGCAACAAACTCTCCCTGTTGCGTCAGGACACGGTAGGAGTTGCCATCGTGGTTGATGCCCGTGACGTGATGGTGGGTAAGAATGCGGGCCCCAGCCTCTTCCGCGGCATTGGCAAAGGCGTGGGTGGCCAGCACCGGATTTGCTTTCCCCCTCAAGGGCGCATAGATGAAGCCCGGCAGCTTGGGATTGATGGCCGGCTCAATGGATGCGGCCTGCCGCGGACCGAGAAGCTCCACCGTATATCCCTGCTCCCTCAGGCTGCGCACCCTCTTCTCGGCATATTCCATCTGCCCTTCGGTGTGGACAGCCTCCAGCCCGCCACACTGCCGGAATTCGATGTCGTACCCCATGTCCACTTGGAGCGTCTTGAACAGGTCGATGCTCCCCATGGTGAGGTACGATTCCAGTCCGGGTTTATTGCCCCATCCCGACGCGCCGATACCCCCGGCATTGACCCCCGATGCCTCGGACGCGATCTCTCCACGTTCCAGAAGCGCCACATTGCGCCCGTGCTGGGCGAGGGCGAATGCTGTGGATACACCGGCGATGCCACCACCAACGATCAAGACCTCGGCTTGCATAGTCCACCTCAATTCCCATAGTTCGCCACCCACCTCGACAGAATCAACCAAGGGACATATGTTGGAGCCTAGCCCCTGTGGGCTACGATGATGACAGCTTGGCGTAGCTGCCATATTGCCGTACGCTGTCCTTGGGTACACAATTGAACTATTCTGATTGCCCGCACATTGGCGCACGTGCTAGAGTATCTCCCTTGTTGGGGTCCAGACCTTGTCGCCGGAATTCAGAAGAATGAGCGCGTTATGGACGAGACGAGACGGCAAGAGCGTTGTTCCTTCGTCTGTTAAGGTATTACCGCATCCTCGATATCGTGGCTTATTGGGCATCTATTGGCATCCTAGTATGGTTCTTGTCCCCTGGCGATGCTTCGGAATGGGCTGATGTAATTACGATATCTAGCGCAACAACAGCAGCCTTTGCACTCTCGTTGGAGGTGATCGTTCTAATGATAATGTCGGGGTACACGCGATTGCAGAACGCTTTGGCTGAGGGTCGAGCACAGGAGCGTGAGAAATGGACACGGACAGGGGCTATGCTCGTGGAACCTAGTGGCAAACTCAGGCAAGGGGCTGTGATATCTGTAGCCAAGACGGAACCGCAAGGCGATTATCCACCCCTGATTGTGTTGACGATTAACGATAATGCCTTTGCATTGTCGATTGAGCAAGCAGAACAGATAGCTGAGGATTTGCCAAAGGACTGTCGGCTTCAGTTCGGTGATTTGGCTTGGGAGATGCCGGAAGACGCGGCTGATCGAATCAGTGTTGCGTTGTCGAGTACGGCGCGAAAGGCTCGTAATGGTACGCCTTGAATGTGGCAATGAGTCTTGACCTGATAATGGAAGCCTCTCCACCCTTCGGAGAGGCTTCTTCCTCCTCTGCGTCTGGCCCCTGTTCGCAGCTATATGATGACGGAGGCTATGACAGAGGGTCAGGCTTCGATATAAGTCCCAATCAATAGCTCAACCCACAGACTAAATCTGTGGGATACGCAACCCCAACCCTTGACCTTCCGGTTAAGATATAGCTTTCCCCATGACAATCTGGATTCTAATAGTCAAGACCGAGCAGCAACACCTTCCCTCATCCGAGTCCCCTGACTTTGGGGTTACTGCTTGCTGTTATCGGTAGCCTTCGCCTTTGCAGCTTCTCTAGCTTTCGGGATTGGCTCCGTCATGATCCGGGTGGGGACGCAAACAGTATCATCCCCGGTCGCTACTACCCTTGCCGTTGGCACCGGAGCAGTGGTCTCCACCACCCTCGCCTTCATCTTCAACTTCGCGGAGATGCGGGAACTTGCACCCATGACCTATGTCTGGTTCTTCATCCTGGCAGTGATGGGCTACCCCTTGGGCCGGCTGCTCAACTACACCTCTATAAGCATGATTGGCGCAGCCCGTACAGCCCCCATAGATTCGCTGCGTCCCCTCTTCGCCATGGGTCTGGCCATCCTCTTTCTCCACGAGAGGCCCAGCCTGCTTATTGCCTTGGGGACACCTGTCATCGTTCTGGGATTGGTTCTGGTCATCATAGGAGGGACGAGAGAAAGTAGCCAAGCCGCCGTCACCAACAGGCTGGGATTCCTCTTGTCGGTAATCGCTGCGTTCAGTTTCGGCGGCAGGGAGGTCATCAGCCGCTACGTGGTCTCGGACCTGTCCGAGCCTCTGCTGGCGTCATGCTTCGGATTCCTGATGGGAGCATTCATGCTGTCCATGATGAGCTATCCGGTGCTGAAACGCACCAGAAAGAAGCCCGGGAAGTGGGGCCTGATCATGTGCATTCTGGCAGGCGCATCTCAATCGCTGGGCAACATCGGTGTCTTCTATGCTTTGAGCCAGGCTCCAGTGACAGTGGTGAGCCCCATCTATTCGGCAACGCCCCTCATTGTTTTGGTGCTCTCTCACGTATTCCTGCAGAGAATCGAAGCTGTCAACTGGGGTTTGGCATTGGGCACCCTCCTCAGCGTGGGCGGCGTCGCCATGGTTATCGTCGGAGCCAACAGTGCTGGTCAGTTGTAATATCCAGTAACTCCCTGATGACTCCCATTTGCCATTGACACGTCCGCACACTAGTTCTATAATCAACACCGTGAATCTTCCCGCGTGCGCTTCACCCGGAACAGTCCCAGGGGGTTTCCCATCATGCAAATCGGACACACGCCACAGGCGATACGACGCCTCCCTCGCCCAAAACACCCCATAAAAAGAGGCCTCCCAAAATGTCACACTGTGACACTCTGGTCAGCTACGAAAATGTCACAAATGTCACATTTCCCAAAATCTGTGACATTTTTCGTATCTGAAAAATGTCACACCCTTTCCGTATCTGGCCAGCTAGGAAAATGTCACAAATGACACACTTTTCAGCTACAAAAACACTATTTTAGCTACGATCGGTGTGACATTGTGACATTCCCGCACACCATTGACCCAGGAGAAAGAGATGGCGCGCATACAGTCCCTCGGCCCCGATATAGCCTACGTCAACGCTGGTGGCATGATCACCATGGAAGGACAGCCCCAACTCGAGCGCGGACTGACCGCCATGGCCATCCACAACGGTAGGATCGTTGGCCTCGGCAGCGACGACTCCATCCGACAGATGTCCCCCGGTGCGACCATCGTGGACTTGGCGGGCGCGGTGGTAATGCCCGGCCTCATCGACTGCCACAACCACTTCCTCCGCACCACCCTAGGCTGGGACGCCCTCCAGCTTGCCGACGTCCGTTCCATCGGCGAGCTTCTGGAAGCTATCGGAGAGCAGGCCCGCGGGATGCCCCCAGGCGAATGGCTCGTCTGCTCCAGCCGCTGGCACGAGACCAACCTAGCCGAGAAGCGCATGCCCACAGCCACCGAACTCGACCAGGTGTCCCTCAATAACCCCATCTACCTCCCTCGCGGCGGACACGTGGTGGTAACCAACAGCCTTGGCCTGCAACGGGCCGGCATTGCCCACACCAGCGAAGACCCACCCGGAGGTGAATACGTCCGAGATGCCTCCGGCCATCTCACCGGTATGCTGCTGGAACGCCCCGCCTACAACTCCATCCTCCGCCAGTTACCCCAACCCACTGCCCAGCAGAGACAGGACTCCATCCGCGCCGGCATCACCGCCTACAACCGGGTGGGCATCACCGGGGTGCGTGAGCCCGGCCTATTAGCTGGCGATATCCGGGACTTCCAAGCAGTGATTCCTCACGAGCGGTCCATACGCCTCAGCCTCATGTGGCGCGTCGACATGAGCGCCTCACCTGATGAGCAACGCCAATGGGTCGATGGGCTGGGCCCCATCAGCGGGTTCGGCAACGAGTGGCTGGACATCTGGGGCCTCAAAATCGTGATGGACGGCGGCGTCGAGGCCGCTTACCTCCACCAGCCCTACGCCAACAACCCCGGCTTCCGCGGAATCCCCTTCACCACAACCGACAACCTCAAGGCCTTGCTCCACGGGGCCCACAACATGGGCTGGAAAATTGGCATCCACGTAGCTGGCGATGCCTCCATGGACATGGTGCTGGATGCCTTCGAGCAGGTGGACCTGGAAACCCATGTAGGTGGCCGCGGCCACGCCTTAGAGCACGCCTTCTCCCCAGTACCGGGAGCCATCGAACGCACCCGCGACCTTGGCATCGCTGTCACCCTCCAACACGCCTTGGTATACAGCTTGGGCGGCAACATGGTCACCTACTGGGGCGACCAGCGAGCCGCCGATTGCACCCCATCCCGGGCTTGGCTCGATTCCGGGACGGTCACCGGAGCAGGCACCGACTCGCCAGTGACCAACTACGACCCCTGGCTCAACATCTACGGCTTCGCCACCCGCGACACCGAGGTGGCCGGCGTCCTGGGTCCCCAGCACCGCATATCCATCGCCGAGGCCCTGAAAGCCTACACCGTAGGTTCGGCCACGGTCCAAGGCCAGCAGGACCACCTCGGTTCCTTGGTCGAAGGCAAGGCGGCCGACTTCATCTGCCTCGACCGCGACCCCCTATCCTCCACCCCGGACGGGGTACGGGCGATGGAGGTGAAGCGCACGGTCGTAAACGGTCGTCAGGTGCACCCTCAGTAGGACATCAACCCACGGTCAGTTGCTATAATTGACCATTGGGCGCGTAGCGTTCACGGGAGTCAAGGTGTTCGAAGAGTCACAGCCGAGCCGAAAGGGGACTCACGATATGAGCACTGCTAGGGCATATTATGACGCTGATGGCCACGTGATTGAACTTGAGCAGGACATCCAGGAATTCTATGAGGAGCCCTACGTGGGGATTCTCACCAGGTCTCTGCCAAGTCTCGACAGGTTCCACACTCCCAACATAGCCTCCACAGCTCGCCAGCCAGGGACTTTTGAGCCCGCCGACGCCAAGAAGTGGCTGGAGTTCCTCGATAAGGCTAACATCGAGTGGACTGTATTGTACCCGACCTCTGGACTGGCTTACGGTCGTGTGATCTACCCCGAGTGGGCCACCGCGTATGCCCGTGCTTATAACAACTGGCTGCACCAGAAATTCACTTCCGTCAGCCCACGCCTGAAGGGCACCGCCCTCATTCCCTTCCAAGACGTCCCCAACGCCGTGGTCGAGTTGCGCCGTGCGGTAAACAAACTGGGTTTCACCGCAGCCATGATTCCCTCCAACGGGCTCAACAGTCATGTCAGCGATCGCAAGTACTGGCCCATATACGAGGAAGCCGAGCGTCTGGATTGCGCCCTCGCCGTTCACGGGGGTAACTACGACGACCTTGGGTTCAACACCTTCACCGTCTTCCCCGCGACCCGCTCCCTCGGTATGCCCTTCCCTCTCGCCATCGCCTTCACCGGCATGGTGGTGGACGGCGTTCTCGATGCCTACCCCAACCTGCGGGTAGCCTTCCTGGAAGGGGGCACCGCATGGGCGCCACTCGTAATCGATCGGTTGCGACGAGAACGTGAGTATGGTGGACTTAACATCGCCAAGGATCCCGAGGAGTATTTCCACGAGGGCCGCATATTCGTCGGGTGCGAGGGTAACGAGGAATCCTTGACCTACGCCATAACGCGCATCGGATACCAGTCCGTGGTCTTCGCCAGCGACTTCCCCCACGAAATCAGCATGGACAACTGCATGGAGGAGATCGACGAAATCCTGGAGCGCAACGATCTGCAAGAGGACCACAAGCAGGCAATCCTCGGCGAGAACGCTCGCCGTCTGTACAAGGCTTAAGACGCGTGGGCCGGGCTATGGACTGCTGGCAGCCTGACAGGTCTGTGGCTTACCATTGGTACCCGGCGTGAGAATCCCTCTTACACGTGGCGGCACCCCTGACGTAACCCTCCACGCGGGGTCAGCGTCCAACACCTCGTTCCGCCCATTGGTCGTTGTCACTGTGGTGACCCTTTTCGCCTTGATTACCCTTGGGGGGGTAGTGCGCGCCACGGACTCGGGACACGATTGCCCCGCATGGATGGGGCTTGAGGTAGAGACTCCCAGCGTCCCCACAGGTCCGGTATTGGGCCCGCTATGCGGGGGAGATGTGTCGACTGGCACCTTTATCGAACTGGCCCATCGCGTTGTCGCCGGCATAGCCGCCCTTTTGGTGGCGTTGGTATTGGTGCTGGCATGGAGACACTATCGCCGCCAGAACTGGGTGCTCATCCCAGCCATTCTCTCCTTCGTACTCATACTGGCGCAAGCAGGGCTAGGCGGGGCCGCCGTGCTGACAGAGTTGCCCCGCTGGTCGGTGATGAGTCACTTGGCCATGGCCCAGATAGTCCTCGCCAGTGTAATTGTGGTATACGCGGCCTCTGGAGCGCCACGCCAGCGTTTGAAGGGCGAAACCCCCGGCGTAAGCGTGGGACGCTGGGCAACGGCGACTACCGTTGCAACATTCGCCCTGCTGATGGCTGGCTCTTTCGTAGCCAACACCGTCGGAGCCGGGCAAGGTTGCGGCGACTCGTGGCCGTTATGCCGTGCAGAGTTCGTGCCCCCATGGGATCATGTCTCCATCCCGCACATGGTACACAGATTAATGGCAATCGCTGTGGCCCTTCCCGTGTTGGGCTTGCTGCTGGCAACATGGCAAGCGCGAAGCATGCAACCCCACCTTTGGGTCATTGCCATAGCAGGTGGACTTCTGTTCGCCGCCCAGATTGCTGCTGGGGCCTCAAATATCTGGTTCGACTTCACCGCGCCAGCGAGGGTCATTCATCTGTCGTTGGCCACGGCCATGTGGATGAGCTTGGTTTTCCTTGTCCTGCTGTCGCCGGGCTGGTTCCCGCAGTTTCGGGTCCAGGATTCCCATGAATCCTTGACTTTGGAGTCCCGAGGCCGAGAATCTCGAAACACGCAATCGCAGGGAGGCGTCGCTGGTGCAGACTGAAACGCCGAGGGCACCGCTGGATCTGCGCTCACTGGCGGCCGACCATATCGCCCTGACCAAACCCCCCATCGTTCTGTTGCTTCTGGTGACAGCCTTGGGCGGACTGTTTATGGCCGCTGGAGGGGCGCCTCCCCTAGGCGTTACTCTTTGGGTACTGTGTTGCGGTGCCATGGCTGCAGGTGGGGCCAATTCCATCAATCACGCCCTGGACCGGGACGTAGACGGGTTGATGCGCCGCACCAGCCGTCGACCAGTGGCCACCAACCGTGTCAGCCCGAGGGCAGCCATGATGCAGGGCTTTCTGCTCAATGCCGTTGCCTTCGGCCTGCTAACCTACTACGTGAACCCACTGACGGCCGCGCTCACCCTCAGCGCAACCCTCTTCTACGTGCTGGTGTATACCAAGTGGCTCAAGCGCACCAGCACCCAGAACATCGTAATAGGCGGAGCAGCCGGTGCCGTGCCTCCCTTGGCGGGTTGGGCAGCGATAACCGGAGGACTCGACCTGCCAGCGATTTACCTGTTCGCTATCATCTTCTTCTGGACGCCTCCACACTTCTGGGCGCTGTCGCTGCTTCTGAAAGACGACTACGCGCGCGCAGGCATCCCCATGCTCCCCGTGGTGAAGGGCGTGCCGGAAACCGTTCGCAGCATCCTGCTTTACTCAGCCTTGCTGGTGGCCCTCACGGTGATGTTCTTCGTGTTGCCCGAAGTGGGGCTGGTGTATCTGATATTCGCCGCGCCCTTGGGGGTGGCCCTGCTGTGGTTCTCCTGGCGCTTGTGGCGAAGCTCTGGGGAGAGGGGTGCCAAGCCTCTCTACCTCTACTCCCTGCTCTACCTTGCCCTTCTGTTCGTTGGGGTCATGATAGACGCCTCGGTTGGCTTCTAATGTCGTTGACACCCCAAAGACGCTGTGCTAAAGTCCCTTGCGTTGTGAAAAAAAGCACATACTTTTGTGCATGGAACGGAGCTTCTACGCCCCAAGAAGGCGGGCGAACACGGGAGATCCCTCTTGGTGACTAGGCAAGGTAGCTGATGACCCGCCTCTTCTCGTACCGCACAAAAGGATCGATGCGCGTATTTGCGCCCTTCTTCGGTCTTTTATCCCTGCTGTTAGTAGCTGCCTGCACCCCCAGCCATCCCATGTCCACCTTCGACGCCGCTGGGCCTGTCGCCGCTGACCAGCGCTTCCTGTTCCTCTTCATCTTCTGGGTGGCGATCGCTGTCTTCGTAGTCGTCGAAGGCGCCCTTATATACACCGTCATACGCTACCGGCGCCGGCGAGGGCAGGGCATGCCCGAGCAGGTGCATGGCCACCGCCCTCTCGAAATCGGGTGGACTATCGCCCCCGCACTCGTCTTGGTCGTCATCGCCGTCCCCACCATCATGGTGCTCCTCGACACCCAAACGACGCCGGAGGAGTGCGAAAACGGCGATACCGAGAAATGCATCAATGTTGAAGTGATCGGTCACCAGTGGTGGTGGGAGTTCCGCTACCCCGACAACGGTGGGGTGATCACTGCCAATGAGCTTCACATGCCCGCGGGCAAGAAGGTCAACTTCCTGCTGGACAGTTCCGACGTGCTCCACAGCTTCTGGGTCCCCAAGCTGGGAGGCAAGACCGACGTGTTCCCAGGAGGTGGAAACCAGATGTGGCTGGAGGCATCACAAGCCGGCACTTTCCAAGGGCAGTGCGCCGAGCTCTGTGGCATCTCCCACGCCAACATGCGGTTCATGGTAATGGTGCACCCCACTCCGGAGATACCCTGCGTGGCTGGTCGGCACCAACCTCCCTTGGTCGAGGCGAGCACTCCCGCTCTGCAGAACGGCTGCCCCACCAACACCTTCGACGAGTGGGTTGAAGAGCAGCTTGCCCCTTCATTGCCTGTCGAGTCGGAAGGGGCAAAGCGGGGTGAGGCGCTGTTCCTATCCAAGGGTTGCGTGGCATGTCACACTATCCGGGGCAACCCGGTGGCAGCGGGCAAGATCGGTCCTGACCTAACTCACTTCGCCTCCCGCAGCACCCTCGCTGCGGGCATGCTGGAGAACAACCCCCAGACCCTTGAGCGCTGGCTTGCGGACCCCGACGAGGTCAAGCCGGGCAACCTCATGACCCGCGACGCGCCGGTATACAACGGGGAGCTCGAGCCGCTGGACCTAGCAGACATTGTGGAGCTTTCTGCGTATCTGGGGAGCTTGCAATGACCCATCGCAGAGTATACGCTGCCTTGAACATTCCCCGGCTATGCTCTAGCTTTCCAACAGACTTGAAACTCACTTATTTTAGGGGCAACCAATGGCCACAATAACCGAGACGATTAGCGGGGCCTTGGTAAGCGGCATACCCCGGCCTAGGACCTACCATGGGGTATTGGGTTGGGTTGCCACCATCGACCACAAGCGCATAGGCATACTCTACGGAGTCACCGCCTTCTTCTGGATGCTGGTCGCAGGCGCTGAAGCTCTCACCATGCGTGTCCAGCTCGCCCAGCCAGAGCTGAGCCTGGTTGACCCCGAGCTCTATAACCAGTTCTTCACGATGCACGGCACCATCATGATCTTCTTGGTGATCATGCCCTTGGGGGCCGCCTTCTTCAACTACATGATCCCGCTTATGATCGGGGCAAGGGACGTCGCCTTCCCTCGACTCAACGCCTTCAGCTACTGGATGTTCCTAGCGGGGGGAATCTTCCTCAACACCAGTTACTTCTTGGGCGGAGCACCCAATGCCGGCTGGTTCGGCTACGCCAATCTGACGGAGACGGCCTACAACGCAGGCCACGGCATCGACTTCTGGGTGACGGGCCTCTTGCTGCTGGGAGTCTCCTCGCTAGCTGCTGCCTTCAACTTCCTGGTGACCATCATCAATATGCGGGCTCCAGGCATGACGCTCATGCGCATGCCCCTCTTCGTGTGGATGACCTTGGTAACATCCTTCCTTCTCGTCCTAGCCTTCCCAGTGATTACGGTAGCCCTCATCGAGTTGCTGTTCGACCGGGCCTTCGGTATGAACTTCTTCGTACCAGAGTCAGGCGGGAGCCCGATCTTGTGGCAGCACCTGTTCTGGCTGTTCGGACACCCAGAGGTGTACATCCTGATACTCCCAGCTATGGGAATCGTGTCGGAGATTCTACCCACGTTTGCCCGCAAGCCCCTGTTCGGCTATTCCTTCGTGGTCTTCTCGGGTATCATCATCGGCTTCATGGGATGGGGCGTGTGGAGCCACCACATGTTCACCGTCGGTCTGGGAGCAGCAGCCAATACCGTCTTCGCCCTCACCACGATGGCCATTGCGGTGCCCACCGGAGTGAAGATTTTCAACTGGATCGCAACTCTGTGGGGCGGTTCTATCAGGTTGGCTACGCCCCTCTGGTTCTCCGTGGGCTTCATCTTCATGTTCATAATCGGCGGACTCAGCGGCATTAGCCACGCCTCGGCCAGTGCCGACCCGCAGCAGCAGGATACCTACTACATCGTGGCCCACCTGCACTATGTACTGTTCGGGGGTAGCCTGTTCGCCATCTTCGCGGGCATCTTCTACTGGTTCCCCAAGATGACTGGCAGGATGATGAACGAGGGCTTGGGCAAGCTCCAGTGTGCCCTGATGTTCATTGGAATGAACCTCACCTTCGGGCCCATGCATAACCTCGGCTTGGACGGCATGCCACGACGCATCTACACCTACGCCCGGGACCAAGGCTGGGACGACCTCAACCTAGTGGCGACCATAGGCTCCTTCATCATAGGTTTGGGCATCCTGGTATTCATCTACAACTACATAAGCAGCTTGAAGCGAGGACCCAAGGCCCCCGCCGATCCATGGGATGGCCGGACTCTGGAGTGGTCCATTCCTTCTCCGCCACCCATCTACAACTTTGCCGAGATACCGACGGTCCAAGGCATAGACCCCTACTGGGAGACCAAGGCCGACCTGATGGCCGAAGGCAAGGACCGGAGCACGGCCATACGGGAAGCCACCGCGGCCACCCCCGAGCAGAGGGACGACTACGACGGAATGAGGGAAGCCCGACGACGCGGCATACACATGCCCGACCTCTCCTACTGGCCCATCATCCCTCCCATAGGCATGCTCATTGGGGCTTATGGAATGCTGTATGCCTTCTGGCCGGTAGCGGTGCTGGGGTTGGTCATCACCATATGGGGTATTTACTCGTGGGCCTTCGAGCCGGTGAACGACCCTAACGGCCATGGTGACTCCCACGGACATGAAGAACACGACGCCCACGGGCACCATGGCGAGCCCGCCCAGGAGCCGGCGGATTGAGCGAGATAGTCCACCACGTCGAACACGGCGAAGAGACGTCAACAGGTCTTAGCCATCGCAAGCTTGCTATCTGGGCCTTCCTCGGCTCGGAGTGCATGTTCTTCGGCTCCCTCATCGCCACCTATCTCGTGGTCCGTGGTCGAAGCGCTGTCGGCCCGTGCGCTGGCGACTGCGTGCTGCCAGCGGTGCCAGGTGGAGAGTTGGTCGAGTGGGAAGCCATCTTCAGCATTCCCATCACCTCGGTCAGCACATTCGTATTGCTGATGAGCAGTATGTCTATGGTGCTGGCCTACTCAGCAATCAGCCGCAACGACATTAAGGGCTTCCGCGTATGGCTGATGTGTACTGCGATTCTCGGAGCCACTTTCCTCGGCTTTCAGGTGTTCGAGTTCCGCACCTTTGCCGTCGAAGGTCTGAATCCCACCACTAATATCTTTGGATCAGCTTTCTTTACACTCACGGGGTTCCACGGAGCCCACGTGACTGTCGGCGTGTTGTGGCTCCTTTCCCTGTTTGGTTACTCCATGTGGGGCAAGGGGTTGACCGCAGAGCATAGCCTGCAGGTCGACATGGCAGCCCTCTACTGGCACTTCGTGGATGTGGTCTGGATCGTCATATTCACCGTGGTCTATTTGCTCGGGGTTGCGCTGGGTTAGCGGAACTACCGCACGGAACAAAGGGAAATGAGCGAATCAGAACATACTCAGGAGCGTGGACACCCAACTCCCCTCACCTATGTGAAGGTTGCCCTGACGCTGTCGTTCATCACGCTAGTTGAAGTAGGACTCTTCTACATCGATATGGTGCCCGCGCTGTTTGTGGCCTGCTTCTTCATCCTCTCGGCCACCAAATTCGTGATGGTCGCTTTGTTCTACATGCACCTGCGCTACGAAGCCCGCCTTTTCTCCACTCTTTTCTTCGGCGGCGTCGCATTGGCCATCGTAGTAGTCGTGGCGGTGCTATCTATATTCGGCGTTCTGCTGGTTAATCCGAGTCGTGAATCTCAAGAAGAGATCAAGGCTGGCACCGAACACTCTGGTGGCGTCATCGAGCAACCCGGCGCAATGGTGAGCCTCAACGGTGGGAGCATCAATGACCTCTCACTGGTGCTGCCGCCGACGCATATTGTTTAGCAACACCTCGGACTCGCATCCCATAGTGGAAGCGTGAACCTTGCCACCTGATTTCTCCTGGCTTGACTGGGCCGGTCATCCGTCCACCCTCATAGGCGTGCTCGTCCTTGAGTCCGCTTACATATACGCGGCTGGCAACCTTCGCGACCGCTTGGGAGGAGAGAAGGCGGTCTCCATCAAGCAGGCGGTGTGTTTCACTTCCGGGATGTTCGTCATCTACTTTGCCCTCAACTCGCCCCTCCACGAACTCAGTGACCGGTACCTGTTCAGCGCCCACATGGTGCAGCACATGCTGCTGCTGTGGGTCATGCCCCCCCTAGTGCTCTGGGGCTTGCCAGAATGGCTGATTCGGCCCGCGATCTCCTCTCCTCTCAGGCTGCGGTTCGCCAGGGTACTGGTGCACCCGCTGGTCTGCCTAGCAGTATTCAACGGCATCATAGTGGTCTGGCACCTGCCCTCTGTCTACAACTCGGCACTGGCCTATCACAACCTGCACATATTCCAGCACCTCTGCTTTATGTTCGCCGGGCTCCTCATGTGGTGGCCGGTCCTCAGTCGCTTGCCCGAGCTTCCCCGCTTGCCCTACGGTGGGCAGATGCTGTACCTCTTCCTGATATCCCTGCTGCCGGCCATCGTCGGCGGCATTATCAGCTTTGCCGACAGCGTGGTCTACGACTGGTACGCCGAAGCGCCACGGTTGTGGAGCATCTCACCAGCAGCGGATCAGCAGATAGGCGGCTTGATAATGAAGACCGCAGGCCTTATTGTGTTCGTTGCAGCCTTGGCCGCAGTGTTCTTCGCTTGGGCTGCACGAGAAGAAGAACGCCAGAGAGAAAGAGAGAAAGCGCGGACGCCCGCTATCGCCGACGCCAGCGCTTGGGATACGGAGGACTGGGAATGAAGGTGCCAATGAGCCTCTGGCTGCCAGCCCTAGCGGCGCTGTTCATCGCCACCCTAGGGGGCGGGCTGGGGGTCATCTTCATGGTCCTCTTGTCAGTTGGCCACGACACTATACCCAAGTCTTGGGGACGTACGGGCGAAGAATTATTCGTCATAATCCTCGGGGTGGTGTTGGTTGTCGGTGTCCCCGTCGCAGGTGCGCTGGTCCACAGCTGGCTGAGCAAGAGGCCCTAACACGACCATCCGCCGTTACCTACTAAGCCTGAACAGTTAGCACTACCCATTGAAACTCAAATGCGCGCATCACATTGGATGCGCGCATTTTGCACTGCCCCCCATACATGGGACCCCGACTTCACAGGGATGCCGGACTGCCCATCGGAGCTCTTGGCGTAGGTACGGAGGTCGGGCCTTACCCGCCCAAGTGTTGCCGGGCGACAGAGACCAGTTCGGCGAAGGCCTCGGGCTCTTTCACTGCCAAGTCGGCAAGAACCTTGCGGTCCAAGTCAACCTCGGCCAATTTGAGTCCGTGCATTAGCTGACTGTAAGTCATCCCGTTCTGGCGGGAAGCAGCCCCGATACGTATGATCCACAAGCTGCGGAAATCCCGCTTGCGCTTGCGCCGGTCACGGTACGCGTGACTCCAAGCGTGTATGAGGGCCTCTTTGGCCCACTTGTACTGACGGTGTGATGAGTGCTGGTAGCCTTTGGCGGCGTCCAACACCTTCTTGTGGCGGCGATGCTTGGTTACTCCACTACGGGCCCTGGTCACAGGTCAACTCCATACGCCTACTCTAGAAGGCTGAAGGTATGAGGCGGCTGATGCGAGGAACGTCGGACGGGTGGAGGGCGTACTTCTTAGCCCCGAACTGCCTGCGAACTTTCTTGGGCTTCTTCAGACGGTTGTGACTGCTCATCCTCTTCCGCCGCATTATCTTCCCCGAGCCCGTCACGTGGAACCGCTTCTGAGCCCCCTTGTGCGTCTTCAATTTCGGCATCTTGGTCTTCTATTCTTTCCCTTGTCTTACGTTCGGCCCTGCGTGGCAGAGGGGCCAGGGTAATCGTGAGGTGTCGTTGCTCGAAGCTGGGAGCCTGCTCCATCTTGGCCTCTTCTTGCAGGTCGTCCACGATCTGTTTGAGGCGCTGCATCCCGATCTGCTGGTGAGTCACCTCGCGGCCCCGGAAGAAGACTGAGACTTTCACCTTGGAACCGTCGTCCAAGAGTTCTCTTATCTTCCGAACCTTGGAGGTCAGGTCGTGCTCCCCAATGTTAGGCCGGAAGCGGACCTCCCGCAGTGACGTGTTCTTTTGGGCCTTCTTGGAGTCCCGTTCCTTCTTCGCCGAGAGGTATCGCAGCCTTCCGTAGTCGAGGATGCGGCAAACAGGCGGCGTATTAGTCGGGGCAACTTCCACGAGGTCGAGATTCCGCTCACGCGCCATGGTAAGCGCCTGCGACGTGGGCATCACGCCCAGTTGATCCCCATCGGCTCCAATAACCATCACCTGCGGGACCGTTATCCTCTCATTGACCCGGTATTGTCGTGCTATGCTCACCCTCCATAGGTAAACGAGTACTTGGGCTGCTTGTATATCATACACCAAATGGCAAGTCAATCCAGTAGTGGCACGGCGCCACCTGGGCGAACCGGCACGGCTGCCACGACCCATCTCCAATGTCTTCGCAACCGCGCCATTGAGACAAAGCCTGCCCCGCACGCGGTACGGGGCCCCAATCCACGCCCCTCCTGCCCATGACAAACATCTGTTGACACACCGTGCTCGTCATCCGTACCCTTGAAACACGGGCTGGGGACTCACCCCTTTAGACAAACGAACAGGTGGTCGCCCCAGCCCTTCTCTTATGCCGAAACCTCGAGGCGATAACCTAACTATGGCCACTAAACAACATCTCGACAGCCCCTCCAACCGCATACAATCGAAACAACAACTCCTATCTGCCTCAAAGCTGCAGTCGGAACAATCGGAACAAAATCAGCTACAAGAACATGTTTCGCAGCTACGACCGTGTTCCGATTTTACACATTCCTCAGATACGATTCCAGCAATGACCGTCCGACAACTTCCCATGAAGGCGCTGGAACCAGATAACACCAGTTACGTTCCCAACACCTCGGACACCGATACGAGTCGCCTCCATCTCTTGCCCATTTCTCTGGCCAGATCGGAACAACAACTCCAACCTGGCCCAAAGCTGCCGTCGAAACGATCGGAACACGGACGGGCGTCCGCCCTCCCGTACCCTCATTGAGGCCGTAGCTGGCCTGCACTACAATGAGGCCAGCATCTCAGGAGACAGCCATGCCCCCTAAAGACAAGGAACAGTGGCGCAGGGATACGCTGGACCCTGTACTGAAGCGCTTCCCAGAGCGCAAAGTCCGGTTTCGCTCCGACTCGGGGCTGGACTTGGACACGGTGTACGGGCCTGCCGACCCTCGCGCGCACGACATAGCCCGCGACGAAGATGTCGGGTACCCCGGCCAATATCCCTACACCCGGGGCGTTCAGCCCAACATGTACCGCGGCCGCGTCTGGACCATGCGCCAGTACTCCGGCTACGCGAGCGCCAGCGAGTCCAACCGGCGCTATCGCTACCTGCTGGAGCAGGGACAGACCGGTCTGTCAGTAGCCTTCGACCTCCCGACACAGATCGGCTACGACTCAGACCACTCGCTTTCTCAAGGCGAGGTGGGAAAGGTCGGCGTGCCCATCAGCAGCCTTGTGGACATGCAGACACTGTTTGAGGGTATTCCCTTGGACAAGGTCAGCACCTCTATGACCATCAATGCCACGGCCTCTGTACTGCTCGCCCTCTATATCGCCACCGCCCGCTCTCAAGGAGTCGACTCCCAAGCCCTTAACGGCACCCTCCAGAACGACATCCTCAAGGAATACATCGCTCGGGGCACCTACGCCTATCCACCCACCCCCTCCATGAGGCTGGTAGTGGACGTGTTTAAGTATTGCGCCGAGTCGGTCCCCCAGTGGAACACCATCAGTATCAGTGGCTACCACATGCGCGAAGCAGGAGCCACTGCGGTGCAGGAGTTGGCGTTCACACTGAGCAATGCAATTGCCTATGTGGAAGCAGCCCAGAGCGCTGGCTTGGACGTAGACAGGTTCGCTGGGCGCCTCTCCTTCTTCTTTGCTGCCCAGAACAACCTCTTCGAGGAGGTGGCCAAGTTCCGGGCGGCCCGGCGGATGTGGGCGCGGATCATGCGTCACCGCTTCAAGGCCGAGGACCCCCGCTCTTGGATTCTGAGGTTCCACACCCAGACTGCCGGCGTCAGCCTCACCGCCCAGCAACCGGACAACAATGTGGTACGCAGTACTGTGCAGGCCCTCGCCGCCATCCTCGGGGGTACTCAATCTTTGCACGTAAACTCCCGTGATGAGGCCTTGGCCCTCCCCACCGAAGAATCAGCCATGCTTTCCCTACGCACCCAGCAGTTGCTGGCCTACGAGAGCGGAGTGGCGGACGTTGTTGATCCCCTTGGAGGCTCCTACTACGTGGAAAGCCTCACCAACGAACTGGAGGCCAGAGCCCTCGAGTACATGGACCGCATCGACGACATGGGCGGGGCCGTGACGGCCCTTGAGGCTGGATACCAGATGCGCGAAATCACCGACACCGCCTACCAGCACCAGAGAGAAGTGGAGTCGGGTGACCGCACCATCGTCGGTGTCAATGCTTATGTCGACAACTCGCTGCCACTCGAAGGCCTGCTCAAGGTGAATGAAGAAGCCCAGAGACAGCAGATAGAGGGCTTGGCAAAGCTGAGGCGCAACCGCGACCCTCAGAAGTCCCAGCAGGCTCTGAACCGCTTGGAGGAAGTCGCCCGGGGCGAAGATAATACCTTGCCCTCCATCCTAGAGTGCGTAGAATCCTACTGCACCCTAGGAGAGATATCCCAAGTGCTTCGCAAGGTCTTCGGCGAATACCAAGGCGCTCCGGCCGTCTAATGTCGAACAACCGGACTGACATCCCCTCGTGGGCTGTCCAAGGAGGTCTGTGGTGACCGACCTGCTACTGAATGAAGAGGAGCGCATGCTCCAAGCCACAGTTCGCGATTTCGCTGACCGCGAGTTGGCCCCGCGAGCCCAGGAGTCTGATGAGCGCGAGGAGTTTTCGTGGGACGCTTGGAAAGGGATGGCGGCCTTGGGGCTCACCGGCCTCGGCGTGGATCCAGGGCTGGGGGGCAGCGGTGGCGGTTATCGCCAGATGGCCATCGCCGAGGAGGAGGTCGCCCGGGGCGACGCAGCTGCCAGCGTGAGCTTGGTGGCCCACATGTCGCTGTCTGCCCAGACCATCTATCAATTCGGCGACGAAGAGCAGAAACTCCGCTACCTCCCCGCCATGGCCCGGGGCGAAGCCATCGGAGCATGGGCTCTTACCGAGCCCGGCGGCGGGTCTGACGCTGCGGCCCTTCAGACTACTGCTGAACTGCGTGGCGATAACTACTATCTGAACGGCTCAAAGATATTCATCACCAACGGTGACCTAGCCCGTTTCCTCGTGGTATTTGCCACCCAGGATCGCTCACTGCGGTCTCGCGGCATCAGTGCCTTCGTTGTCAACGAGGGTGCTGATGGGTTCCGCGCGAACGCCCAGCACGGCAAGATGGGTATGCGGGCGTCCCCCACCACCGAGCTTGTCTTCCAGGGCACCCCTGTCCCTCAATCGGACCGCTTGGGGGAAGAGGGACGCGGCTTCAACTACGCCATGGACATCCTGGACTCCAGCCGCATAGTCATCGCGGCCCAGTGCGTGGGCATCGCCCAAGCTGCCTACGAGGCATCGGTACGCTATACCCAACAACGCGAGGCCTTCGGCCAGCCCATCGCTCAGCACCAAGCCATCCAGTTCATGCTGGCAGACATGGCCACCGAAATATACGCAGCGCGCGTGGCATCAATGCATGCCGCCACCCTCAAGGATCATGGCCTGCCTTACGTCAACGAGGCATCTATGGCCAAGCTGTACGCCTCAGAAACGGCCGTGAGGGTCACGTCCAACGCTGTCCAGATCCACGGCGGTTATGGCTACTTCAAGGAATCTCCCGTCGAGCGCTACTTCCGAGATGCCCGCGTGACCACGATATACGAGGGCACTTCCGAGGTGCAGCGCTTGGTCATAGCGCGCCAAATACTTCCTGAACACGCCCTCCAATCGACTTCAAGGAATTGAGTATGCAGAATTCGTCCGCTTGCACCGTCGACTACATCGACCACGTGGGAATCGCCGTCGCCGACCTGAATCAAGCCATAGCCTTCTTCCACGATACCTTCGGCGTACCCCTAGCCGAAGCGCAGGAGCTCGCGGATCAAGGGGTGCGGGCCTGTCTCATAGCTGTGGGACAGACCAGGCTGGAACTGCTGCAGCCCCTTTCACCTGAAACGCCCATCGGCAAGTTCCTCGAGCGCCGTGGCGAGGGTCTTCACCATCTAGCTTTGCATGTGGATGACGTGGGAAAGAGCATTGAGGGCCTGCGAGAAAAGGGTCTGCAGATGATAGACCTGGAGCCAAGGGAAGGTCTTTCGGGGATCATCGCCTTCATGCACCCCAGATCAGCCCATGGCATACTGACAGAACTCGTACAGGCCCCTCTCGTCGTACAGGCCCCTCTCGAAGGATAGACATTCGAAGCACAGTACAGCCCCCTCCAGGACAATGTCCCAAGCCCCAGATGTAGGAACATTGCATCCCTTAGTTACGAGGAGTGCTACCCAGTGGCTGAATCAGCAAGACCTATCCGAGTGTTAGTGGCCAAGCCGGGCCTCGATGGCCACGACCGTGGGGCCAAAGTAATTGCCCGCGCCCTCCGGGACGCCGGAATGGAAGTGATATACACCGGCATCCGCCAGACGCCCCAGATGATTGTCGAGACCGCCCTCCAGGAAGACGTGGATGTCGTCGGTCTCAGCGTTCTATCAGGTGCCCACATGACCCTCTTCCCTCAGATAGTGCAAGGCTTGGCAGAACGGGGCATGAGCGACGTGCTCGTCGTGGCCGGCGGCATTATACCGGAGGGAGACCGCGGACCCCTGCTAGAACAGGGTATCAGTGCCCTCTTCGGCCCAGGCGCGTCCACCCAGGACATAGTGTCCTACATCGAGCAGGCGATGGCCGGGCGTAGTTGAACTTGCCGATAACCACTAGAACTGTCGCTTTTGGTTCTCATGCCCCTTGACATGGCACTTGAACAAACTCTTATAATTCGCCAATTATCTGGCGGCTAGGCTTCTGTTTTTGATGCGTTACAACGTGGCGCAATTGCTTAAGGAAGAAATCGGTTCGACTCGTGCCTATCCGATTGGGCAGGGTTCCGACTCCTACAACGAGGCCAACTGCCTATGGCTTATGCGCACCGATAGAGGAATATGGGCTTCCGCCCAACTGAGCACCCTCGGCACCAGCGTCTGTAGCCGGTGCTTGGTCCCTTTCAGCCAGTCCCTTGAGTTATCCATTGAAGAGGAATATTATCCGGTAGCCGACGTGCATACTGGCAAACCAATGGAAGTGCCCGATGAAGAGGGCGCTTTTGTTATTGATGACGCCAACATCCTTGACCTGACTGAAGCAGTGCGCCAATATCGTATTGCCCTAGGCCCCATGAAGCCCCTATGCAGCGAGGGCTGTTTGGGGCTTTGTACTGTTTGCGGAGGCAACCTGAACCTGCAGGACTGCACCTGCCTAGACAATGCGATAGATTCTCGACTGGCGCCACTGCTGCAGTTCTTGAATCGTGAAGGATAAACCGTCGAGCCAGAGCCCGTAATCACAGGGAATGTAGATAGGAGTACACCCTCATGGGAGCTCTACCAACAAAGAAACTTACACGCGGACACAAGCGACGACGGGCCGTGGCCTATAAACTCAAACCCGTGCACATCTCCCGGTGTCCCCAGTGTAGGTCGGCCAAACTGCCCCACACTGCCTGCATGAACTGCGGTACCTACAAAGGGAGGCAGATCGGCGTCTCAGACCGCTAGGCAGCCTCAATACAATGACAATATATGCACGGGACGATCGACCCCGAATTTTGGCGAAAAAGGGGGTACTTACGGATAGTCAGGATACGGTAACCACAGCGTATCTGTTTCCAGGCCAAGGGGCCCAGCATGTGGGCATGGGCTTGGAGCTTTATAATGCATCACCTGCTGCCAGGAGGCTGTTGGATGAAGCCAACGATATCCTGGAAATGTCCCTCACCGACTTGATATTTGAAGGCCCGGCCAAGGAGCTGGAGAGGACAGAGTATTCGCAGCCTGCCATATTGGCAGTAAGCCTCGCTTGCTTGGAGGCTTGGCGCGAGAGGGCGACAGCACCTCCTCCCGAGCCTGCAGCTCTTGCGGGACATAGCTTGGGCGAGTACACCGCCTTGACCGTCTCTGGTGCTTTGGACTGGAGCGATGCCTTGAGGCTGGTGAGGGAACGGGGTCGGCTCATGCAGGAGGCCTCTGACATCAGGGCGGGGACTATGGCCGCCGTCATTGGCCTGGATGAGAGCATCATGGAAGAGATTTGCATGGAAACCGGCGTGGAGATTGCCAACATCAATTCTGACGATCAGTTGGTCATCAGTGGTGACCGTCTATTCGTAGCCAAGGCCATGGACTTGGCTTCCATGCGTGGCGCCAGAAAAACTATACCATTGGCAGTTGGCGGCGCCTTTCACTCTACCCTCATGTATCCAGCCCAAGAGGGCCTTATCGAGACCGTCCAGAACTTGGATCTGCGCGACCCTCGGGTGCCCATCATCGCGAACGCAACCTCCATCCCACTGACCACGGCAGCCGACGTCAAGACCGAGTTGATGAACCAACTGTGCAGTTGCGTCCAGTGGAGCAGATCGGTGAAGACCATAGCGGCGTACGGGGTTTCGCAGTTCATCGAGTTCGGCCCAGGCAAGGTATTGACGGGCTTGGTCAAACGGATATCCCGGGGCTCAACTGTATTGCACGTGGCCGACCTCGATTCTGTCGAGAACGCAATGAAGTAGCCTGCAACTTAAGCCACTGGTGAAAGCTGGACCCATGTTGGCGGAGAGTCCTGGCGATCTACGGAGGCGCTCTCGAGCCTTCGCTTTACAAGCGCTATATGAGCTTGACCTGTCTTCTCATTCCGTTGATGGTTCAGTAAGATGGCTTCAGCAAGAAGAGCATCTTCCGTCGGATGCCCTTCCTTTCGCCTTGCAACTGATCCAAGGCGTTATTGAACATCAAGTTGAGCTTGACGACCTCATAGAGACTCTTGCTCCTACCTGGCCGGTGCGCCTTCTGGCAAGCGTCGATCGGAATATCCTAAGGTTGGCACTGTACGAGGTGAAGTTCGAAGCAGATGTACCGGCGAAGGCGGCCATCAATGAAGCAGTGGAATTGGCCAAAGCCTTCGGCAGCGAGTCGACCAGCAAATTTGTAAATGGAGTAATGGGCACGGTAATGGAGCTCCAGTAGGGCACAAGCCCTTAACGAGTTGGCTCAGTCCGATCGGCCCAGCCAGAACGGAGGCCCGAGATCGCCACGGTATACGAACGAGTACAAACGATAGTAGTAGACAAACTTGGGGTCGAAGCGAAAGCAGCAACTCTTGGAGCTTCATTCGTAGATGACCTAAGCGCCGACTCCTTGGACTTGGTCGAGCTCATAATGGCCTTCGAAGAGGAGTTTTCCACCGACGACAGCAAGCTGGAAATATCCGACCAAGATGCAGGCCGGATTCTCACGATCCAGGATGCAGTGGACTATCTCAAAGAGCACGGCATCCAGGACAATTGACATCAACACTAGCTCTTCCGCTCTCACCTTCTCCAAAGAGTGCACCAAGAGCGCATCGAAGAGGTGGAATCCAAGCTTGAAGAGCCATCGGCAGTAGGAGGTTGGTCGTAGATGAACAGCTTACAGGAGATTGACGCCCGAGTCCGCGCCTGCACCGACTGCCCCCTGAGTGAGGGACGCACTCATGCTGTGCCTGGAGAAGGTGCCACCAACTCCCGCGTCATCTTCATCGGTGAGGCCCCCGGATACCAGGAAGACCAGCAGGGCCGTCCCTTCGTCGGTCCCGCGGGGCGGTTACTCGACGAGTTGCTGAACACAATCGGCCTCAAGCGCGAAGACGTCTTCATTGCCAACATGATCAAATGCCGCCCGCCTAACAACCGAGACCCCCTTCCCACTGAGGTAGACGCCTGCACCAAGTACCTTGACCGCCAGATAGAGTTGCTGCGCCCGGACCTGATCGTCACGCTTGGACGCTATGCTATGAATAAGTACTTCCCCAAAGAGAGCATCAGTCGGGTCCGTGGCAAGGTACGCACAAAGGATGGGCAGCGCATTCTGCCCCTTCTCCATCCTGCTGCTGCTCTCCATCAAGCCAACCTGCGAGAGAGCATCTTTCAAGACTTCCGGGTTATCCCTCAAGCTATCGAAGCAGCCAAACAAGCCCCTGCCACCCCTCCTCCCCCTAACTCCCCCGCGACTCCTTCTGACCGTCAGTTGAGTATGTTCTAGCGTGCCTTCTTCCCTCAGAGTTGTCCCCCTCGGTGGTCTGGGGGAAATCGGCAAGAACATGATGGCCCTTGAGTATGGCGACGACATCGTCGTCATTGATTGCGGTGTGCTCTTCCCTGAGGAGGACATGCCGGGTGTCGACTTGGTAATCCCCGATATCACGTACCTGTTGGAGAATGCTCATCGCGTCAGGGCCATCCTGATTACCCACGGGCATGAAGACCACACAGGAGCCTTGCCCTACGTCCTGCCTCGACTGAATGTTCCGGTGTATGCACCGAGGCTGGCCCATGGTCTCATCAGGGTCAAACTGCTACAGCACCACCTGCTGGAAGATAGCGAACTGGAAGTGGTTGAACCCGGCTACCCTATACCATTAGGAAGCTTCGAGGCCGAGTTTTTCCGGGTATGTCATAGCATTCCTGATTCCATGGGAATCCTGATTAGGACTCCCGTGGGTGCTGTCCTGCATACCGGGGACTTCAAGATAGACCACACACCCGTCGACGGCATGCCCACCAGCTTGGGAAGCATGGCCAAACTGTGCGAGGGCGGCATCTTGCTGCTGCTGTCCGACTCCACCTACGCGGAACTGCCGGGATACACTCTCTCTGAGCGTGTAGTAGGCGAAGCCCTTCACAGGGTGATTGCCGAAGCTCCTGGACGTGTGCTCGTTGCTACTTTCGCCTCCCTCATCTCCCGCATGCAACAGGTGTTCAACGCCGCCGCCGCCAGCGGTAGGCATGTAGCACTCGTAGGCCGCAGCATGCTGGACAACGTCAACATGAGCATCCAGATGGGCTACCTATCGGTGGCAGACGGCCTTCTGGTCTCCTTGAGCGAGGCCCGTAGACTTGAACATGACCGGGTGGTGCTGCTGACTACCGGAAGCCAAGGCGAGCCCACATCCGCATTAGCACGCATTGCCAATCAGGACCATCGTGAGATTTCCATCATCCCTGGCGATACCGTGGTCATATCGGCTACTCCGATCCCGGGGAACGAGTTGTCCGTAAGCCGCATTATCGACAACCTGTTTCGCCAAGGGGCCCGGGTGCTTTATGACCGGGTCGCCTTTGTCCACGTGCACGGCCATGCGAGTGCTGAAGAACTGAAGCTCATTCTCAATCTCACCTCTCCCAAGTATTTCGTGCCTGTTCACGGCGAACACCGCCACCTGCTGGCCCATACTGCTCTGGCCAAGGATGTAGGTATCCCTGGGGAGAACACCTTTGTACTGGAAGATGGAGACGTGCTAGAGATCGGTGAAGATGGCGGGCACGTAGTCGATTCAGTGCCAGCAGGCCACGTGTTCGTAGAAAGGAACACCCTGTGGAGCTCGGACAGTCCCGTCCTGCGGGAACGGTGGCGTCTCTCTCGTGACGGCGTAATGGTGGTCACTATGAAGGTGGATGAGTTTACAGGGCTATTGGCGGATACACCGGAGATCGTCTGCCGGGGGGTAGCCCAGCCGACGGACATTACCGGACTAGCGGAGAAAGTGGGCCACGCTGCTGACGTACTCTTGGAAAAAGCATCGATAGAGCCCGATGTCTGGGCCGCTACCAAAGCAAAGTTAGACCAACTCGTTGGTGAACTGGTTTACAAAGAAACAGGTAGACGGCCTATGATTGTGTTGGTAGCAACTGAGGCCCCGTGAAGGGCACCCGGCCCTCCTATCTTTCGAAAAGCGGTAGCAACGCTCCTATGATAAGGCGTTTATTCTCCCTACCGGTATTCTTAGCCGCCGTCGCAGCCACATTCGCCCTAGTGTTCCTGTTCAGGGACGGGTCATTGGAATGGACTTGGCTGAGATTGGGGTTCGCTTGGATACCCGCCCTTCTGTGGCCCTTGGCCTTCATACTCGTGATGAGATATCGCACCCTCTGGATTGGCGTCTACTGGCGCGACTGGGTAGGGGCAGCCTTCTTCAGCCTCGGAGCTATAGGCCTGCTGTCCCTCTTCACGCTAGATCGCTGGTGGCTGGGGGAAACCACCCTCGGTGGCCACTGGGGCACGGTTTTAGGAGGAGAGCCCCTCTCCCAGAAATCCTTGGGGATCCTGAAGGTCGTTGTCCTCTTCGCTATAGTGCCCCCCATTATCTCGCCACGTTTGGCAGGCGGAATGTACATGAAAGGGGCCAAGAACGCTCTTCTCGCCGTCAAGGCTACTTTCATGTGGTTACGGGACACAGCGTTGCCCGCCTTATCCCAGGCAGTGCGGAGCTTGCCTAAGCCTCATCGAGTGTGGCTGAGACTGAAGGTCATAAACCGCACCGTGGCACGCCGTCTGTCCGGCAGACACAACGGGGAAGAACTGGTCCCCGCCGTGGTCGCGGTCCCGGAAGCTGATGAGGAGCTTAAGGCTGGCGAAGCCGGAGCAATCGCGGCGACAGTCCACTCCAACGGAAGGCCTTCACCCAAGATATTCGGCTGGCATCTTCCCACATTCGAACTGCTGGCCAAGCCTGAACCCGTGAGCCAGCAGGCCCCTCCAAACGACCTATCCGAGCAGATCGTGTCCACCCTAGGTGACCATGGCATTGATGTCACCATCAAGAACGTGAAGGTCGGTCCGCGAGTGATACAGTTCGGGCTTGAGCCCGGATGGGTGACTAAGGGCCGCGACAGCAAGGTGAAGGCACAGGGTGGTCTTCCCACCTCCGACTCTGTCAGGGTCAAGGTGCAGAGCATTCTAGCGCGAGAGAAGGATCTCGCCCTAGCCTTGCGTACGCCTCACATCAGGATCGAAGCCCCGATACCGGGCGAGGCAGCGGTTGGTATCGAGTTGCCCAACCCCAATCCTAGCAAGGTCCCGATTCGCGCGGTGCTGGAGAGTTCCAAGTTCCGTAAGCTCGCGGAGAAGGGTGGCCTGCCAATAGCCCTCGGCGAGGACACCGCTGGCGAGTCGGTGGTCGTGGACTTGAAGAGTCTTCCCCACCTGCTGATCGCAGGCGCAACCGGGTCCGGAAAAAGCGTCTGTATCAATACCGTAATCACATCCATGCTCCTGACCAACACCCCGGAACGGCTGCGCCTTCTGATGGTGGACCCCAAGCGGGTGGAGCTTACCCCCTTCAATGGCATCCCGCATCTAGTGGCCCCGGTCATTACAGACGCCAACGAGGTGTTGCCCGCGCTCAAGTCCATGGTCGCCGAGATGTTTCGGCGCTACCAGCTTATGGAAGAGTTGGGCGTGCGCAACATTGAGGGGTACAACCGCAAGGCCTCGGAACACATGCCATTCCTTGTGCTGGTGATCGACGAATTGGCCGACATGATGATGGTAGCGGCTTACGAATCAGAGCAGGCAGCGGTCCGGCTGGCGCAGTTGGGCCGTGCCACGGGCGTACACTTGGTGCTAGCAACACAGCGTCCGTCAGTCAACGTGGTCACCGGCCTCATCAAGGCCAACATCCCAGCCCGCGCAGCTTTCGCTGTGGCATCTCAAGTCGACTCGAGGGTAGTGCTGGACAGCGTTGGGGCCGAAAGACTGTTAGGTAAGGGCGACATGCTCTTCCTGTCCCAAGACGCTCCCAAGCCCCGCCGCGTGCAGGGTACGCTGGTTGATGATGAGGAAATAGAGGCTTTGGTGGACTTCTGGAAAGAACAACATGGGCCGCCTCTGCCGTCGGTCATGCCTGCAGACTTGACCAGTCATGTAGAGCCAGATGCTATCTCCGTCATCGGAGGCAACGACGACAACTACGATGTCGATGACCACGACGAGCTTCTTGACCGGGCCCGGGAGTTGTCACTGGAACTGCCTCGTATATCTCCGTCTGTGTTACAGCGGAGACTGTCCATTGGGTATTCCAAGGCAGTGGAGCTAATCCAGTCATTAGAGAAGGAAGGACTCACGGCAGCCCGTGTGCGATGAAGGCTAACGGAACGAGAAGTGACACGAGTAGCCCAGGGTGCTATCTGCTATGGCGGGCCCGATTTGTAGTACCATGTACCCATATTCCTTCTCGTACCAAGTAGGTACCCACATGCGGAACCTATCGGACCTGCTGGTCTACTTTCTCAGGCGAAACACTAGCCTGGAGCATGTCTATCTGTCCACTGCTCGCGACCACTGCTTGGTCTGCGGTGAGAGTGTCAGCGAGTCAGAGGCGTATGTACTACACCGCGTCTGCCCCACCTGTCGCTTCCACTACAGTCTCACAGCAAGGGAGCGTATTGAACTCGTCGCCGACAGAGGCACGTTTCGAGAAACCAACCGATCCATCGCCTCGCTTGAGCCTCTGACTTTCTCCGGCCGTGCCAAGAGCCGAAAGAAGGACAAAGAGAAAGACGATAGCGACGACAAAGAGCGCGAGAACGGGAGGGTACCCGGCGACCAGCGCCGAACAGGACTCACCGAAGCTGTGGTGACCGGGCACTGCAACATCGGAGGGAACAAGGCAACTGTCGTGGTCTTGGATTTCGGCTTCATGGGCGGCACTATGGGAAGCGTGGTGGGGGAGAAGGTGACCCTTGCCTTTGAGGCGGCAGCCAAGAGCGGGCGCCCCTTGGTCGCCGTCGTGACAGGCGGCGGTATCCGCATTCAGGAAGGCGTTCTATCGCTGTTGCAAATGGCCAAGACGGCCACTGCAGTAAGGCATCTCCGCGAAAAGCGCCTTCCACTGATTGTGCTGCTGGCCAACCCTGCCACCGGCCAAGCCTACGCCAGCTTCGCCAACCTAGCTAACATCATGTTAGCGGAGCCTGGATCTCTGATCGGTCTAGCGCCCATGCGGACCCTGAGAGAGGCCACCAAAAAATCGCTACCTCTCGATGCCCACACTGCTGAGGCCCATTTGAACCACGGCCTGCTGGATGATGTGGTGGACCGTGAAAACCTGAAAGAACGCATCTCCACCATTCTCCAAGTGCTGGGGCCACAGCGCTTCAACCGCGACACCACTGGAAAGAACGCCAAAGACGAATCCATCCTCGTTCCCGATACCGAGATTGCCGACATCGAACTGGCGGAGGCCGAGCGGGCCGTCCGGCGTATCGACCGCCCCACAGCCCGAGATTATATCCGCTCGGTGGTCGACCACTTCATTGAGCTCAAGGGTGACCGGGTGAGCGGGGATGACCGGACGGTGGTCGGTGGCTTGGGCTACATACGAGGCAACAAAGTTGTGGTGGTCGGACAGCAGCGCGACATACAGCTGGACCATGAAATCCACCATATGTACCCCAAGGGATTCAGGAAAGCGCAGCGCCTTATCGGGTTGGCCTCATCTTTTCATCTTCCAGTGGTCAGCTTCGTCGATACGCAAGGAGCCCATCCTGGCCTTGAATCCGAAGAGCAGGGCATCGGCAATGCTGTAGCCACCACGATGTCGATGATAGCGGAAGTCCCGGTCCCTGTTGTATCAGTCATAGTAGGAGAGGGCGGGGGCGAAGGCGCTTTGGCCTTGGGCCTCGCGGACTCGATGCTGATGCAACAGTATGCCATCCTCTCGCCGGCGCCTCTGCACACGAGCGCGGGACGATTGCAGCGCGACCCGGCTAGGTCTCGCGAGGCCACTCAAGCCTTGATGCTAACAGCCTCAGAGTGTCAAGAGTTGGGACTAATCGACCAAGTGGTGGACGAGCCTGAAGGTGGGGCCCATGAGGACCCGCTTACTGCGGCCCACTACCTACAGTTAGCGGTGGCGAAGGAATTGGAGAGACTGGGCAAGCTCTCAATCAAGAAGCTGACGGACCGGCGTCACAAGAAGTTCCGACGCATGGGCGAGCTTACGCCTTACGCGAAGGAAGCCCTCAGCCGCGAGGTGGAGCAGCTGGAGCGCATGGTGGCGAGAGAGCACGCTGCCCGCGCTGGAAGACACACTCCGCGCAGGACATCGGACGAAGAGCAGGTGGCCGACTAGCAGGTCAGGTTGCAGGTTGGCCCACTCCAGGTTACTTTAGCTCTCGCTGTCGCCCTCGGTCCCGTTAGTTGCCAGCGAAACTTTTAATTGATCGGCGATATGCTGGAATTCGCTCATCACGTCAGCGGAGTTGAGCACAGTGGGTTTGGACGTGTCGCGGTAGTCGGGCCGCAATGTGAGGGCACCTAGGAAGGGGCTCTCCAGCTCTTCCGACAAGGCAGTGCCTGCCCCTTCGCCAAACATCTCCCCCGTGTAGTTCTCGACAATGCCGAGTACCTTCAGCTTGAGCTTGCGGATCATGTGGATGCAACGGCGACCATCCAACTGCGCCAACTCCTGAGGGGTAACCACCACGACGAAGCCATCCATGGGGATGGTCTGCATCACGGTAAGTGGCGCATCGGAGGTGCCCGGAGGAAGATCAATTATCAAGTATTCGGCGTCGCCCCAATCCGTCATCTGGAGGAACTGGTTGATGGCGTTGTGGATCATGGGGCCGCGCCAGATGATGGCCTCGTTCTCGTTCTCTTGGAAGAAACCCATGGAGATGCATTTAACCCCGAACCGCTCAGCGGGTATCAACTGTCCATCCACCTGCTCGGGTTTGTCGGTTACTCCCAGCACCTTGACCACGTTGGGGCAGTCAATGTCCACGTCCAGCAGTCCCACCTTATAGCCCTGATGAGCTAGGGTGGTAGCCAGATTAACGGCAACGGTCGTCTTACCGACGCCACCTTTACCGCTATACACACCAATCTTCGCCTTTATGTTGCCCATGTTACGGGTGATGGCCCGCTTCTGCTCCCAACTACGCTTGATAGATTCGAGCCGGGCCTTTTCTTGGGGGGTGGTCATGTTAATCGATCCCTAATAGCTTCTTGCCGTCTTCGGAGATGTATTCCGGGTTCCATGGAGGGTCAAACACCATCTCCACCTCCACATCTTCCACGCCATCCAACTCGGAGATGGCCCACTCGGCCTGCTGCGCAATCATGGGGCCCATGCCACAGCCGGGGAAGGTGAGAGTCATGTCGACCTTGACGTTCCCCTCATCAACCTCGATGGCATAGATGAGGCCCAAGTCCACCACGTTGATGGGGATTTCGGGGTCGTACACGTTCTTCAAGACATCTCGGACACCGTCGACTGTGACAGTCATATCTCCCCCTCGCAGGTGGTTCCTAATTTGAATTCTACAGAAAGTCGATGTATAAGGTCAACTTTTACGTGACCGGCCCCGGGACCTTGAAGCAGGCTCGTAAGTGGGTCCCGAGCCGTTGCGAGACCGCGCCTTCCTTACAGGCGCAGCGGGTGCTGGCGTACCGTTCTCCAATGGAGGGGACTCTGCCTGGGCTGCTGGCGGACTCTCGGGGGGTCGGGCACGAGGCTTTTGACGTGGGGCCTCTTCGGACATTCCCTCGGGACCAGCGTAGTCGATGGCCATCACCCTTCTCAATTCGTAAACCTCGTCCCGCAGAAGGGCGGCCTTCTCAAACTCAAGGTTGCGGGCGCAGTACTTCATCTGAGCCTCAAGGTCCTTGATTACGCGGAACATGTCCTCGCGAGACATCTGCCTGCGTTCGGTGCGATAGGCTCCGCGATCCTCTGCCACGGCCTTGACCCGCTCGGTGATGTCCCTCACCGCCTTGGTGATGCTCTGGGGGACGATATTGTTGGCCTCGTTGAACTCGTGCTGGAGGGTGCGGCGACGAGAGGTTTCGTCGATGGCACGTTGCATGGAAGCGGTCATGTTGTCCGCGTACATCACCACGTGCCCCGAGGCGTGACGGGCGGCCCTGCCGATGGTCTGAATCAAGGAGCTGTCAGAGCGCAGGTAGCCCTCTTTGTCCGCATCCAAGATGGCCACCATGCTGACTTCAGGCAGGTCCAAACCCTCCCGCAGCAGGTTGATGCCGACCACGACGTCATAAACGCCAAGGCGCAGGTCGCGCAGGATTTCACTGCGGCCCAGAGTCTTGATTTCGGAGTGGAGGTAGGTGTTGCGGACACCCATCTCCTGCAGGTAGTCGGCCAGTTCCTCGGCCATTCGCTTGGTGAGGGTGGTCACCAGCACCCGCTCGCTGACCTCCACTCTCTCCTTGATGCGTTGTATCAGGTCGTCGATTTGGCCTGTGGTAGGACGGACTTCAATAGTGGGGTCCAGTAGGCCGGTGGGACGGATTATCTGCTCCGCTACCTTCTGGCTCACCTCCATCTCATAGGCACCGGGAGTAGCGGAAACGAACACCATCTGATGAATGCGCTCCTCGAACTCACGGAAGTTAAGTGGGCGGTTGTCGATTGCCGAGGGCAGGCGAAAGCCGAAGTCCACAAGAGTGGTCTTGCGGGAAAGGTCGCCGTTGTACATGCCGTGAAGCTGGGGCAGGGTCATGTGGGACTCGTCGATGAAGAGGCAGAAGTCTTCGGGGAAATAATCCAGCAGGGTCCAAGGGGCGCTGCCTGCGGAGCGACGGGAAAGGTGGCGCGAATAGTTTTCCACGCCAGAGCAGAAGCCTGTCTCGCGCATCATTTCAAGGTCGTAACGGGTGCGCTGCTCAAGGCGCGCTGCTTCCAACAGCTTGTTCTTGGCTTTGAGTTGGGCCAGTTGCTCGTCCAGCTCGACCTCGATGTCCTCCAAGGCCAGTTGCATCTTTTCCTTGGGCGTGACGAAGTGACGGGCGGGGTAGATGACCACGGAATCGCGCTCCGCCAGCACCTCACCGGTGAGAGGGTCGACCTCCACGATGCGTTCAACTTCATCACCCCAGAACTGGATGCGCAGGGCCAGCTCCTCGTAGGCAGGGACCATCTCCAAGGTGTCGCCGCGGATGCGGAATCGACCACGGGCTAGGTCCATGTCGTTGCGCTCGTACTGCATGTCCACAAGTTGGCGCACCAGCCGGCTGCGGTTGCGCCACTCGCCCTTCTTTACCTCGGCGATGAAGCTGTAATAGTCGGCGGGATCGCCCAAACCGTAGATGCAGGAGACAGAGGCGACGATCACTACGTCGCGACGGGTGAGCAGTGAACGGGTGGCGGAAAGGCGCAGCTTATCCAGTTCCTCGTTGACGTCGGAGTCCTTAGCGATGTAGGTGTCGGTATGAGGAATGTAGGCTTCGGGCTGGTAGTAATCGTAGTAGGACACGAAGTACTCGACAGCGTTGTGGGGGAAGAACTCCTTGAGCTCAGTGGCCAACTGGGCAGCGAGGGTCTTGTTGTGGGCAATGAGCAGGGTGGGGCGTTGAATCTTCTCGATAATCTTGGCCATGGTGAAGGTCTTACCGCTGCCAGTGACTCCGAGGAGGGTCTGGTAGCGGTGGCCATCGTCGAAGCCGGCGGCAAGCGCGTCCACGGCGGCAGGCTGGTCGCCCATGGGCCGAAAGTCGGCCACTACCTGGAAGTCAGGCATCTATCGTTCTTCCTTCTGAGCGTTCTTTCCTTCTGGACTGGAGCCAGCTTGCTTGGGTCGAAATCAATGATAAAGGGGACGGGGGCGGGCGTCGATAGAGAAATCCCGGCGCAGAGGGGGCATGTTCAGTGGCCCTTTTTTCGCAGATTTCGCAGTCCGCTCGTATCTGAAAAACATGTTTTTCGTATCTACAGTCACTGCGAATTCTGCAGTGGTTGTAGCTGAATCAGCTAGGGCAAAATGACTGCAAGATTCCTTTTCCACGTTTGCTGGCTTCACGTCTGCTGGTTGAGGTTGCACGTTTTCTGGTGGGGGCCCGAGGTCCGACTCCGGGCTGATGCGGGCATCGTTTGCGGGGGTGGCGCACAGGTTGGTCGGTGGGCAACGCCCTGCAAGCGTGGGGGTATCTTATGCATCGTCTGTATCCAATAGGGAGGGCCCTGAATTAAGCCCTATCCAACCCAAGCCACGTCCAAATAGTAGGGCGGTTGCAGCGGTGGCAGTCGGTGAACGTCTCTCCGGCGTCGAAGCGGTGGGTATGGCCGCACTCGGCTTCGTAGAGGCCGAGGCGCTGACAAACTTCTCCAGTCTTCATAGCTCGCCCTCCCCTGTTTCATGCTCTCGATAGAATGTCTGCTGCTTGCTCGATCCTCTCATCCACCGTAGTGTCCTTGCACTCGAGTCCGCCCGTGGGTCAAAGTCCATGATAGCGGGGACGTGGGCGGGCGTCGATAGGGAAATGTCAGGGAGTTGGAAATCGCTCGTGGCCGCGAGAAGCCAAGTAGGAGGTGGAGAGGGGCTTGCTCCATATGAGGGCTAATCCGCAGAGGCCAGAAGGCCTGCATCGTCGTGGAAGCCGAGATGCTGGCCGCGCTCCTCAGGGAGGTCGAGGTCAAGGCAGGGCCGGCTACGCGACGCCCTAGGCCTCGAGTTCCACGTAGGTGATTATGCTTCACGGCTCTTTTCTAACGCCAAGTATCGCTGTTCAAACTCCGAGAGCCATTGCCCAGCCAGCGGCTTCCAAGCGATATTACGTGGCCCAAATCGAAAGATAAGAACGTAGCCTCATCCTGTAAGAGCGCACGATATCCCGCGACCACGTCCCGACAGTGGCGGTCCTCCGGATGATACACGACCGGAACTTTGACATGGGTGCTATTCAAAATTACAATTCCGCTCAAGTTTCATGCGGGGTGGAGCAGTGGCAGCTCGTCGGGCTCATAACCCGGAGGTCGTTGGTTCGAGTCCAACCCCCGCGTCCCTTACAACTCTCAGCTCGCGTGTGGGTTGCAAGGCTCGTTTGATAAGGTCTAGGGTTAGCGAGGCATCAGGTCCCGGCGTCCAGAATCTCTCGCGGGGCCACAGCCTCTCAAATTCCCCTGCAATGCCTTCCCCTAGCGACTCTTCGTATTCTGTCAAAGAGCCTCGTTATCGCACAGGTAGTCACTGCCCTTTTCGGCTATCTCACTAAAGCTCTTGTCGGTGACCTTGGCCACTTCCCGCACAACCCAAGCAATCTCATGGTCGGTCAGGAGGCCAGCCCTTTTTCGCGACGGTATAGTGGCTGTATGCTACCTTGCGGTAGTACCCTATAAGTAAACGGAACCTTCGCGACGGTTGTGCGGAGTCTAAGAAGGCGGGACGCTCACCCATGCGCCCATTGCGGCTGGGTAGTTCACTACATGAGTCCCACTGGTTATCCGGCAGATCAATAACCCTTAAGACGCGAACAGCCAACTGCCTCGGAGGCTAAGCGGCTTAGCCGTGGGCACCCATTGTACTGTCAGGAGTCATGCCAAGCGCTGGAGGGCGATGCGTAGCAATTCCTCCATGGGCATGTCCTGGCTCTGCTCGATGGATGCTACTGCTTGGGAGGCTTCCCGTGCCGTATAGCCTAGGGCGGTGAGGGCTGAGATGGCTGCTGGTCCGTTGCTGGCGACGACGGAAACCGGCTGTTGGGAGATCTGTCCGAGCTTGCTCTGCAACTCCACGACGATGCGGGCGGCGCTGCGCTTGCCGACGCCGGACGCACTGCTGAGGGATGCCTCGTCCCCGGAGGCGATGGCGTTGACCAAGGCTTGCCCCGGCAGAGATGAGATGAGGGCTAGGGCTGTGCGAGGGCCGATGCCGGACACGGTGATGAGCATCTGGAACAAGCTCAGGTCGGCGGAGGTGGCGAAGCCGTACAGAAAGGGCTGCTCGTTCTGCACCATGAGGTGAGTGTGAAGTTGCATCTCCTGGCCGACGGGGCCCGCTGATTCGACCACCGAGGCGGGGGCAAGCACGCGGAACACGACGCCGCCGACGCTCAGGTCAAGGTGACCTCCGCCCGTGGCCTCCAGCCTGCCCTTCACACCTACTATCAAGCCAAGTTACCTATCGCGCCTAGTTGCCGATCCAGCCGGAGGAGGCGTACTGCAAGGGCGTGTTGCCCGCGTGGCGTCGCACATGGCAGAGGGCGGCGGCTAGGGCATCGGCGGCGTCCTGCTGGGCGAAGGGTGGTCTCAGGCCCAATTGCCGCGCCAGAAGTTCCTGCACCTGCTCCTTGGTGGCGCGTCCATAGTCGGTCACGGCCAGCTTTACCTCGGCAGGAGAGTAGCGGTAGATGGGCAGGTCAAAGTGAGCGGCGGCCATGAACGCAGCTGCTTGGGCTTGACCAATGGCGATGGCAGTGGAAGGGAACGTGCGGGCACCCCGGCCCAGAAAGGGGTCTTCGATCGCCACCTCTTGGGGCTTTTCGCGTTGAATCAGCTCAGTCAGGTTGCAATAGATGCCGTGGAGCCTCTGTTGAAGGGCAGGCCCCTGCTTTCCCTTCTTGAAGGTGATGACGCCCCAGTCGGTGACGGTGATAGAGTTGTCCGCTGCTAGGAGGCCATAGCCAGTGGTCCATGTGCCCGGGTCGATCCCGAGGACACGCATGGGGGGCTCAAGACTCCTTGCTGTAGCGCTGCAGCACTTCGTCGGAGAAATCGCCATTGGAGTAGACCTTCTGGACGTCCATTAACTCTTCGAGGTTGTCCAAGAGCTTGAGGGTCTGCTCCGCCTCTTTGTCCCCCAAGGAGACAGTAGCCTTAGGGGCCATGGATATCTCGGCGGAGAGCACGGGCAGGTCGGCCTGCACCAAGGCCTGTCGGACAGCTTCCAGGTCTTCGGGCCGGGTCTGGACTTCAACGTAGGCTCCGTCGACTTGGACATCCTCGGCTTGGGCGTCGATGGCAAGCAGGGCGACCTCTTCGGCTTGCTCCGTGTCCACTTCCATGGTGATGATGCCCTTGCTTTCGAAATTCCAAGCTACGCAGCCAACCTCACCGAGCGCCGCTCCGGCTTTGGTGAAGGTGGAACGCACCTCAGAAGCGGTGCGGTTGCGGTTGGAGGTGAGGGCCTGCAGCAGGATGGCAGCACCTCCGGGCCCATATCCCTCGTAGAAGATCTCTTCGAAGTCGTCTGCCCCGTCTCCACCGCCGGAGGCGCGCTGGATGGCCCGCTCGATGGTGTCCAGAGGCATGTTGCTGCTTTTAGCCCTGTCGACGGCCAGTCGCAACCTGAAGTTCATGGTCGGGTCGGGGCTGCCCCCTTGGCGCACTGCCAGCACCACGTCTCTGCTCAGCTTGGTAAACAGCTGCCCGCGCTTGGCGTCGGCGGCTCCCTTCTGATGCTTGATGGTAGACCACTTGGAATGACCGGACATAGCAAACTCCCACCTCAAGGCTACGCCAACCTTCCAAGATGGAGGTGGCGCCAGCTTCAAGCTACCGAGGATTGTATCATTGGGGTTTCGGGAGGGTCAAAGTTGGGGGGAGGCTAGGTGGACATCAGGCGCTCTCTCTTCGTTCGGGCACATGCTCACCGAATTCTCGGGCGGTACCCAGTCAAAAGGTGACTGCATTTTTGATGTGCCACAACGCTAGGCGGTATTTCAGGACGAGAGTACCATCGGCAGACGAGGACTCCCTAGTGGCATCGTAACAGCACTACCAACTAGCGCAAACCTGGAGGCAAATCTACGACCATGCGCCCGGCCTCGACATGCACGCTCTGAATGACGTCGTCCAATGCTGGGACCAGAATCTCCTGATCGCCGTTGGTGACAACGTAAACGTCGTTGCTGCCGGTCTCCATGATTTCGGAGATTTGGCCCAAGCGTTCGCCTTCGGAGGTATAAACCTCCATGTCGACCAGTTGGAAGTAGTAGTACTGGCCTTGGGGGAGGGGGGGCACACGATGGCGCGGGACGAAGAGGGACTGCCCACGAAAAGCGTCGGCATCTTGCGCAGAGTCGATGCCTTCCAGCTTGAGAACCATCCACGCACTATTGCGTTGAAGCGCATACTCCAAGCGGTACGGGTGGCCCGCGAGGAATAATACTTCACCAGCGGCAAATCTGCCTGGGAAGTCGGTGATTGGCTCGACCTGCAATTCGCCTATGAATCCACGAGGTCTGAGAACGCGACCTACAAGAACGTCAGCCTGAGGGAAACTTGGCATCTACAAGTTAGCGTGGGGGGGAGTGTCGGGAGAGGGGGGTGACGGAACGCTTTAGACTATTTCCAAGACTGCCCGGGTGCCGTTCTTAACGGCTGCGACTCGGAGGAGGACACGTATGGCCTGAGCTACACGGCCTTGGCGGCCTATGATTTTCCCTTTATCTTCGGCCGCTACCTGTAACTTGAACACCACACGGTCTTCTTCCAGTTCCTCTGTGACCTTCACATCATCTGGCTGGCTGGCCAGACCTCGGGCGATATATTCGATGAGCTCCTTCATTGAGTGGAGGCCTTCTGGTATATCTCGTTCCACTGGAAGATCCTTTTAACAGGGTCAGAGGGCTGCGCCCCCTTTTTGAGCCAGCTTATGGCCCTATCCTCATTGAGGGTTACCTTCGGGGGATCTTCCAGAGGGTCGTAGTGTCCGATCCAATCCACGAAGGCCCCGTCCCTGGGGCTTGCGGAGTCGGCAACGACGATGCGGTAGGACGGGCGCTTCTTCTTACCTACTCGGCATAAACGAATTCTTAACATACCCTACCTTATCGTATCGGTTTTACACCTTGATTCTAGGCTCAATCGTTGCCCTTGTCAATGAGGGCAGCTTCCATGGGTGTAACAAAAGACCCGTTTTCGACGCCACTTTGCCCATGGTCATTGTTTCCGGCAAAGGTAGACGCAGATACGGGAACCTGAGCCCGACTCCGATGGTGCAACGCGAGTAGTATACGGGCGGTGTCTCGGGAGACGACGCGTGGTGGGATTATACAGCAGAACCTCCGGCAGTACATCGCCCGACGACGGAAAGAAGGGGGATACAAGGGGCCGATTGGCGGGCATCAGCCAAAGGGCCACCACCAACGCCGACGCTTGGGCGCCGGGCCGCCTGCATCTTGCTGAGGGGCTGGGCTGGCTGAGGCAGACCCAGGCACCCGGATGGGCTGGCTGCTGAACAGTCCGAGTTGGCCCAAGACTCTGTTGAATTGCTCCAACTGGAGAGGCTTTCTAGCGTATCTGCTGGGAGGTATGGAATAGGAGTCCAGCATGCTTGCCTCCGCCTCGGTTCCTGTGAGCAGCATCACCGGTATGTTGTACAGGTTTTCGTGCTGGCTCAGCTCCGCCAGCACCTGTATGCCATCTTTCCGAGGCATCCGGAGGTCGAGGAGAATCAGGTCGGGCCTAGCCGCCCCGGCGTGGTCACCCTCTTTCCGCAAGACGGACATTGCAATCTCGCCATCCTCGGCATGGGTGATATTGGCTGCCTGCCCGGATTGCTGGATAGTGTCCTGCGCAAAGCGGGCGTCGGCCGGGTTATCCTCCACCAAGAGGATTTCGATGGGCCTATCTTGCTGCTGAGACGTCATGGGACACCCCTCCTGCCTAGTCGGCCACGCTACTCGGCGGCCGGTATAGTGAACCTAAAGGTTGACCCCTTGCCAACCTCAGAGTCGACCCAGATGCGGCCTCCGTGTCGCTGGGCAATCTTACCGCACAGCGCCAATCCTATGCCCGTACCTTCGTACCGAGACCTCGAATGGAGGCGGGTGAACATTCCGAATACGTTCTGGTGATACTCCGGCGCGATCCCGATGCCGTTGTCCTGCACGGCGAACACCCACTCCTGGCTCTGCAATTCGGCCCAAACACGGACACGCGGTTGCTCTTGGTCCCGGAACTTAAGGGCATTGCTGATGAGGTTCTGTAGGAGGCGGGCCAACTGGGCTGCGTCGCCGTTGACCACAGGCAGGGACGAGCACTCTACGGTTGCGCTGCACTGAAGGATGGCCTGCTCCAAGTCTCCCAGGACTGTCTCGGCCAGCCGGCTACAGTCGACAGGCTCGAAGCTACTGCCTCGCATCTCCACACGTGAGTACTCCAGCAAGTCGTCGATAAGAAGACGCATACGCTCGGCCCCATCGACAGCGAAGTCGATGAACTCTCTAGCCGTGTCATCCAGCTTGTCGCCGTACCTGTCTCGTATGAGCCCCATGTAGGAAGTGACAGTCCTCAGAGGCTCCTGCAGATCGTGGGAAGCTGCGTAGGCGAACTGCTCCAAATCGTCGTTGGAGCGGGCCAAGGCGTCTTGGGCACGGAGAATATCGGCATAGAGGAGAGAGTTGGCCACGGTTGGCGTTATCTGGGCTGCAACCCTCGACATCATCTCGGCATCCCTGTCCGTGTATGCGTTCAGGGTGGAGGAACGTGCGTTTAGGACGCCGAACAGTTCGCCACGGTAGATCATCGGGGCCAAGACCACGGAAGGGTAGTCGATGAGGTTGGGGTAATGCTGCTCCAGGTCTTTCAGATCCCCCTGTATCACCCTCGCCCGTCGTGAGAGCACGGCCTCGTTGGTGATGGTGCCCTCGAGGGAGGCAACATCGCCCCTCTCCCGTCCCGGCACGACATCGCCCAGCACATAAGCGTTGGTGAATGTGTTGTCGTCTAGGTTGACCAAGCTGATAGCAAGACGGTTGAACTGAATCAGCGACCGCAGCTTCTCCCCGAAGGCAGCGTATACGTCGTCGATATCCAGACTGGAACTGATGATGCGGCCGATTTCGCCTAGGAGTTCGTGTTCTTGCGCCATCTGTCGCACCTCGTCGCCGGCAACGCGCATGGCTTGCTCGGAAGCCTTGAGATGCGTGACTTCGTGGGAGTAGATGCGAATTACCAAGGCTTCGGGTATGTAGACGATCTTCTGGTCGAATACCGCGCCCTGAAGGTCCACTTCCCGCGAGAGGACACCACTGCCTTCACGCATGAGCCGACCCAAGAGGGGGCCCAAGTTCCCTGCCAATGGGTGAGAACCCGAGGCCTCGTACTTTATGCCGAGTAGCTCCTGGGCCGCCGGATTGAGGTAAGTAACGTTGCCGTCGAGGTCGGTTTCCACAACGGGATTGGGGTTGTATTCAGGGAATGACGCCAGGCGCTGTGCTAGGCGCTCTGCATCTACGAGCCTGCGTTCTTCCGATGCCTCCCCGGCTCCCACAAGTCGCCGGACTATTCCGGCTAGGTGGCCCTCTTGACTCTGCCTCTCATGACTCTGCATCAGGAATTCCCCAGTGCCATCGTCCAACCTGGTGTACTGGCGAACCAGTATGACGCTTTACGTATCTTTTGGCTCCAGATTTCACTCTGGTGCATCTTATCATGCGATAAGTGTACGCTATCGGGACACCCACTGTAGCATTGCCAACACTCCTTGACAACGATGATCGACCGCTGGCACGAAAGAGCGTCAAGGGGCGGTTCCTTGACCCCAAAGGGGGGCGGCTACGTATAATGTACTTCTGCCAGAATTCGCAACTACAGGTGTACTCAGCTTGACAACCCCTCAGACCCTGCTGCAACGGATTGACACCGTGCAGCAAGAGGCCCTTGCCTCTCTGAACTCCCTCTGCAATGTAGAAGAGGTGGAGGAGTGGCGTGTCGCCCACTTGGGACGCCGCGGTGCCCTGACCCTCGCCCTACGGGACATCGGCGGGCTTCCTGCCGAAGATCGCCCAGAGGCCGGCACTGCAGGCAACCGGGCGAAGCTCGCCTTGGAGGACGGCTTGGGCCAGAAGCTGGAGACGCTGCGGGAATCAGAGGCTGCGCGCTTGGCCTCTGAAAACCGGTTGGACGTTACGCTGCCCGGCAGGCCCATGCTGCAAGGACGTCTGCATCCCACCAGCCAAATAGTGCGGCAGATTTGCGACGCCTTCGCATCTATGGGGTTCCAAGTGGTGGAAGGCCCCGAAATCGAGTGGGACCACTACAACTTCGAGTTGCTCAACATTCCTCGTGACCATCCGGCGCGGGATATGTGGAACACGCTATGGATTGACCAGCGCAACGAGGCTGGAGAGTATCCCATGCTGCTGCGCACCCACACCTCGCCGATGCAAGCTAGGGTGATGGAGAGCAGACAGCCTCCGGTGCGGGTAATCGTGCCCGGCAAGTGCTACCGGTACGAGGCCACAGATGCGACCCATGAGTGGCACTTCTACCAAGTAGAGGGTCTAGCTGTGGATGACGGGATTACCTTTGCGGACCTCAAAGGCACCCTGTACGAGTTCGCCCGGATGCTTTTCGGCGCGGAGCGCAAGGTCCGCTTCCGGTGCGACTACTTCCCCTTCGTGGAGCCCGGCGTGGACATGTCCATCGACTGCTTCGCCTGCAACGGCGACAGGGCGGGCTGTCGGATCTGTCGCGACACCGGGTGGATCGAGATCATGGGTGCGGGCATGGTACATCCCAGGGTGCTGGAAGGCGTAGGCTACGACTCCAGCAAGTACACCGGCTTTGCCTTTGGACTGGGGCCGGAGCGCATTGCTATGCTTAAGTACGGCATCGACGATATACGTCATTTCTATGCCAACGACCTCAGATTCCTGAGGCAGTTCTGAAGAAAGCCTTGGGCTATCCTGGACCTATGTTATCGCTATTCACTGCGCGCTTTGGGCCTACCCTCTGCGCCTGCCGGACACGAGGCACATGAACGTTCCCCTTTCCTGGCTCAAGGAGTACGTCGACGTCACCATTCCGCCAGCGGAGCTGGCCCACCGGTTGACCATGGCCGGTGTGGAGGTGGGCGGAGTTGAGGAGGTAGGGGGCTGGGATAACTGCTACGTAGGCGAGGTCCTACGGGTGGAGCCTCATCCCAATGCCGACCGTCTGCGCATGTGCACGGTGAATATCGGCCGCGAAGAGCTGCGGGTCGTTTGTGGCGCCCCCAATGTAGCAGCAGGTCAGAAGGTGCCCTTTGCTACCATAGGGGCCCGGCTGCTCAACACCCATACGGGCAAGCACGAGACCCTGAAGGCTTCGCGCATACGGGGAGAAGTTTCGGAGGGGATGATCTGCTCCGAACTGGAGCTGGGGCTGGGACAGGACCACACTGGCATCATCGTTCTGCCGGATGAAGCCCCTCTCGGTCAAGACCTCACCGAGTACCTAGGCGACCAGGTGCTAGAGGTCGAGGTCACTCCCAACCGGCTGGACTGTCTCTCGGTGCTGGGGATTGCGCGGGAAGTGGCCGCCCTCACCGGTGGCTCGATCCGGGAGCCGGAGCTGTCCTACCTCGAAGAAGGCGAACCCATAGGGGGACTAACCTCGGTTGAAATCGACGACCCAGACCTGTGCTACAGGTACACCGCCAGCCTGATAACAGGCCTGAAGACCGGACCCTCGCCCCAATGGCTACAGCAGCGCCTTACACGCACGGGGCTACGTCCAATCAGCAACATCGTGGACGTCACCAACTACGTCATGCTGGAGTACAACCAGCCCCTGCACGCTTTCGACTTCAACAAGCTGCAAGAGCGGCGCATTGTGGTGCGTCGCGCCAAGCCGGGCGAGACCCTGGTTTCCCTCGACGGCGTGGAACGCAAGCTGGATGACTCCATGCTGGTGATAGCCGACGCGCAAATACCTGTGGGCTTGGCAGGTGTCATGGGTGGAGCCAATACCGAGATTACGGACGACACCACGACAGTCATACTAGAGTCGGCAACTTTCAACCCTGGATGCACCCGTCGCACTTCGCAGAAGCTGGGACTGCGTACCGAAGCGTCGTTGCGATTTGAGAAGACTCTACGTCCTGAACTTGCCCCCCTTGGACTGCGGAGGGCCACCCAACTGTTCCTGCAAGTCGCTGGCGGTGCCGCTGCCAAGGGAATCATCGATGTCTTTCCCGGCGCAGGGGCGCCGACACCTGAAGTCAGACTCACCCCCAGCCGCCTGAAGAAGGTGCTGGGCATTGGATTCGACGCGGCACGTGTGGAGCAATGCCTCTCTTCCCTCGGCTTCAGCTGTGAACCTGAAAACGATGAAGGGCTGAGGGTGACCGTCCCCTACTGGCGCAGCGACATCTCCATCGAAGAGGATCTCATCGAAGAGGTGGCGCGGACCATCGGCTACGATGAGATTCCCACCACCATGATGTCCACTCCCGTGCCTCATCACCGGCCGGAAGAGTTGCGACAGATGCGTGAAGAGGCCAAGGATGCCTTGGTGTCCTACGGGTTCCAAGAGGTCATCAACTACCCCGTCAACTCCCTGGAAGCTCTGCAACAAGCCGCCAACCAGCCAGCCATCGAGGAACCGCTAAAACTCTCCAATCCTCTCAATTCCCGCGCCCCGTATCTGCGCACCAGCCTGCGAGCAGGTGTGCTCTCCAACCTAGCCGCCAACCGGGGCCACAATGACGGACCCTTGGCCCTCTTCGAGGCTGGGCGCGCCTACATTCCGCGGGAGGGGGACCTGCCACGGGAACTGGAGATGGTAGTGGGTGTTATGTCAGGCCCGACGCGAGAAACCTGGTGGCAGGAGTCGGACTCTTCTCAGGCCAGTTTCTACGACGCCAAGGGTGTCCTGGAGGGCCTGCTTCAACGCTTGCAGATTGCCGCGGGATACGAGCTCAGCCTCGACCCCGTGTTCGCCCCGGGGAGGGGAGCATCCATTGTGGGGGACCGAGGCCCCATTGGCATGGTTGGTGAATTGCACCCGTTGGTGGCAGAGGCTTTCGATCTAGGGGAGTTGCCGATAGTGCTGTTCGAGTTGGAGGTGGGGTCGCTTCTAGAGCTGCGAGACCAAGGTTCGCGGCGCTTCGAATCGCCCAGCCGTTTCCCTCCCGCGATACGCGACTTGGCCGTGAACGTAGACATCGCGGTGCCTGCCGCCAAAGTCCTCAGCATCATCACCCGACACCGATTGGTTACCAGCGCGAGGCTTTTCGATGTTTATGACGGTGCCAACGTGCCTGCGGGTCAGCGCTCGCTGGCCTACCGCATTGAGTTCCAATCAAGGGAATACACTCTCACCGCGGAGCAGGCCAACCGCGCTTTGCGGGACGTCTTGGGCTCCTTGGAGCGCGAGCTTGGCGCAACGTTGCGGGGCCAGTTGTGAGGACACCAACAGCTTTGCGGCCCGACTGGGAAGAGACTGGCGGGATACCCTTTGACGCACTGTCTGCTGGGAGTAAAATGCTGCGAGTATTCCAACGGGTCCACGTGGGATTAAGGAGACGATGATGGCATCTCACGGCGGTCATGGACATGGTCATGCTCACGAGGACATGCTCAGCGTGGAAGAGGCCTATGACCGCATTATGGTCTACTTCAACCCACTGGAAGCTGAGGAACATGAGCTGACCAGTGCGCTGGGACAGGTGCTGGCCGAGAACATCCACTCTCCCTTAAACCTGCCCCCTCTGGCCAATTCGGCCATGGACGGCTATGCCGTTTGCTTCGAGGACTTTGCCAACTCTAATGGCGAGCACCGCACCCTGGACGTCATCGGCCATGTGCCAGCGGGCCAGGTGGCCAGCCATCCCCTCAGGCCGGGCACGGCCATACGCATCATGACCGGCGCTCCCGTACCTGACGGAGCTGATACCATCGTGCCCTTCGAGGAGACCGACGAGCTGGAGCGGAAGGCCAAGGGCTTGGGTGAGAGCCAGATCACCATCCAGCAGACGCCTCACAAGGGCCAGCATGTGCGCCCCGCTGCTGAGGACGTGGCCGCTGGGGACATGGTATTGCAGGAAGGGACACCGCTACGCGGGGCCGAAGTGGGTGTGCTGGCGTCGCTGGGACTTCAGTCGGTGAAGGTCATCAGGCGTCCCGTGGTCTCCATCATCGCCACGGGCGATGAGTTGCTGACCCCTGGCGAGCCACTGGAGCCAGCCAAGATATACGACTCCAACAGTTTCAGCCTCGCCGCTTCAGTGATGCAGTGCGGGGGCATCCCACGACTATTGGGAATTGCCCGCGACACCGTGGAAGAGGTGCATGCCAAGCTGGACGAGGCGGAAGACTCGGACCTTCTCCTCACTTCGGCAGGTGTCTCCAAGGGCGATTACGACTTGGTGAAGGATGTGCTGGCGGAACGCGGCGAAATCGGCTTCTGGTCGGTGCGCATGCGGCCTGCCAAGCCTCTGGCCTTCGGACTGATACGTGGAGCGGGCAACCGGAACGTGCCCCACATGGGGCTGCCGGGCAATCCGGTGAGTGCCATGGTGGCCTTCGAGGAGTTCACGCGCCCCGCCATTCTCAGGATGCTGGGTCGCAGGAGGCTGGCCCGCCCCACAGTGCAGGCAGTGCTGGAAGGCCCCATTCGCAACTTTGACGGACGCCGGGTCTACGCACGGGTACAGGTGAGGAGAGAGAACGGCGTCTATTTCGCAATGCCCACAGGGGCCCAAGGCTCCAACATACTGACTTCGATGTCGAAGGCCAATGGTCTGGCCCTCTGCCCTGAAGACCTGCCAGTGAAAGAGGCTGGCGAAACGGTCACGGTAAAAATGGTTGACTGGAATGAGGAGGTCGATATATGACCACTCCCCAAGCGGGGGAAGCTCAAGGGTCTGACGCAGGCCCCGGCTATTGGATAGACCCCGCCCGGTTCGAAGAACTCAAGCGCTCCATGGAAGTGCTCCTTGTGACCCGACGCTGCTCGACTTGCTCGGAGGAAACGCCGGACATTTCATCGCCTCCGCCTGTGGACGAGCAGATTGCTCACATACTCGAGTGCTGCGCAAGCGACGAATCTTTCATACTGCCCGGCATGCCTCTTCAGGAGATCGTGTTCCGCATGATCCTGGCAGCAGGCAATAACCCTCTTACAGTGGGACAGCTACACCACCAGCTGACAGAACAGTGGGCCACCCCCGGCAATCTCATGAATGTGACGCCGGAAGGCTTGCATCGGGTTCTGGAGAACGACGACTACTACGGCTTCCGTCGTCAGGACTTGTCGTAAACCGCGTAGTCTCTCCAGGACGGCAAGGCTAGCCAAATCGAAACACCCTGACCGCGACCGCAGCGGTCAGGGTGATCCAGCCTGCAAGCAACGCCAGCTCAGGCCATGTCGCCCACAGGGAAGCGTCGTAGATTGCCACATCCCGCATGGCATCGAGCATGGGCGTGAGGGGCAGGAAGCGCACTATATCTGGCAGGATCCCGGGGAGGGAGTCGCTCGCCCAGAACACCCCCGATAGAAACATCAAAGGCAGGGTGATGGCGTTACCCATGCCCGAGGCGGCGCCGCCGCTGTTGCTCAAGCTGGCGACGATGAAACCCAAGTTCAGGAACACCAGGTTGCCCAAGGCGGCGATGGGGAATATGAGCCAGACTCCATTTCCCAAGTTGCCTCCGAACACCCAGACGCCTGCGGCGAGAATGACGGCGGTCTGCACCATGGCCAGCAATAGATGGGCCAGCACTTCGGATGTGAAGTAATTCCGGACTGGCAGAGGGGTTACCCGTATCCGTTTGAAGATCGCTTGGTTACGGTAGCTGCTGACCTTGACTCCCAATGCAATCACCGAGTGCACCATCAGCCCCATGCCCACCAGACCCACCAGCACCAAGTCGAAATATGCCACCTGCCGTGCCGAGACTGCCTCTGTCGACACGCGCACCTGCTGGGGGGTCTCCGCCAAGGACATGTTGGCCTGCGCTGCTAGGTTGTGCAGGACCCCCAATACAAGCTCGTTGTCCTGCAGGTTGGCTTGGTCGTAGTAAAGGGCGACGGGCGCCGGTTCGCCGCCACCCGCGCCATCCAATCCTTCCGGCAACACCAGCAGGTAGTCCAGATCCCCATCCTCGATGGCCTCAAGGGCTTCAGGCTGGCTGGAGTACGAGTCATCCACCTCCAGCAGGTCCAGCCCACCCAGTTCGACGGCAATCTGTCGCGAGGTCTCGCTTTGCGCATGGTCAATAACAGCGAGGTCGGCAGTGCCCGTACCGTCAAAGTCCACCAAGCCGAAGACGGCCACGAATATCAGAGGGAAGATAAGGGCCCAGAACAGAGTTTGACGGTCCCGGAGCATCATGCGGAGGTTGGCCAGCAGCAGGGCGACCATGAGTTACTCTTGCAGACCGCGACCGGTCAACTTCAGGAACACGTCTTCCAAAGTGGCTGGCAGCACCTCCAGGCGTTGTAACTGTATGTCGTGTTCGGAAGCGTGACCCAGCAGGGCTAGTACAGCAGTGGCCGGCTCTTCCAACGCCAACTCGTATTGGTATTGATCGCCATTTCTGTGGTTGACAAAACTGCCCGCCCCATTGACCAACTGGCTTATCGGCAACTCAACGTCACTGGAGACGCGCACCCGGTACGCTGCCCCCAACTGCCTTACCAAGTCATCAGGACTGCCGATGGTGAGGATGCGCCCTTGGTGCATGATGGCCACCCGCCGGCACAGGGTAGCTGCTTCCTCCATGTAGTGGGTGGTGAGAACGATGGTCTTTCCTTCGGATTCGATGAGCTTGACGAGGTCCCAGAGATCATGTCTGGCACGGGGGTCAAGACCCGTCGTCGGCTCATCCAGAATCACCAAGTCGGGGTCATTCACCAAGGCGGCGGCGATGGTGAAGGCCTGCTTCTGCCCGCCTGACAGCTTCTTCAGATAGCTTGTGCGCCTCTCGTAGAGGCCCACCTTGCTCAGCACGTCTGCGGCGGGCACGCTGTGGTGGTAGAAGCTGCCGAAAAGCTGGAGTATCTCGGTGAGGGTGAGGTGGTCGAAGTAGGCAGCAGCCTGTAGCTGCACGCCAATGCGGTGTTTCAACTGGGAAGACTGGCCACCTGCATCCATCCCCAACACCGAGGCGGTGCCTTGGGTGGGGCGTTGCAGGCCCTCTATGACTTCCAGAGTGGTGGTCTTGCCTGCGCCGTTGGGGCCGAGGATGCCGAAGGTCTCTCCGGCTTCGACGGTGAACGAGATATCGTCAACGGCGGTCAAGCTGCCGTACCGCTTGACCAAGCCTTCCACCCGAATGACTGGTTCCATAAGATGGGCGATTATAGCACGGCCCCCATTGCTGATTGTGTCCGTTGCTATAATGCAGTCAATAGACCGAGGCCTAGGCTGACGGCAAGCGCAGGCTCGACAAGGAGGAAAGCAAGTGAAGGTAGGATTCGTGGGCACCGGCAACATGGGAGGCCCCATGGCGGCCAATCTGATAAAGGCAGGCCATGAACTGACGGTGCACGACCTGCGCAGGGAATCAGCCACCAACCTCCTGGAGATGGGCGCACAATGGGCTGATTCTCCAGCCGAAGCCGCACAAGGCAACGAACTAGTGCTTACCTCGTTGCCAACGCCACGGGACGTCGAGGCCGTCGCGTTGGGGGAGATGGGAGTGCTGGAGGGAGCTTCATCAGAGACCATCTACGCCGATCTCTCCACCAATTCCCCCACTATGATCCGCCACATCCACGACGTGTGCGCCCAACGGGGCGTCACTGTGATGGATGCCCCGGTGAGCGGAGGCACATACGGCGCATCTGCTGGCACCCTAGCGGTGATGGTGGGTGGCGACGAGGCCGTTTACAACCGCATCAAGCCCACTCTCGACGCCATTGGCACCAACGTGGTCTATTGCGGGTCCATCGGCAACGGCATGGTATGCAAGATTTGCAACAACCTCATGAGCATGGGCATCGGCGTGCTGCTCACCGAGGCCCTGACCTTGGGAGTCAAGGCTGGGGTCGACCTGGAGGTGCTGGCCGATGTGATCAACAAGAGCTCGGGTGGCAGCACACGGCTGCGCGAAAAGTTCTCCCGCTTCCTCTTCCAAGGAAACTTCGAGCCCGGCTTTGCCGCCGCTTTGGCTGCCAAGGATGTGAGACTCGCCACCGACATGGGCAGGGAGTTCACCGTGCCCATGGAGCTATCGAACCTAGTGGACCAGCGATACGTGGAAGCTTTAGGGCGTGGCTGGGGGCCCCGCGACTCCGACATCGTCTCGGTGATACAGGAAGAGAAGGCAGGGGTGGAGTTGCGAGTCAATCAGTAGCCGGGAGTCAGCCACTAGCACAAAAAGCCATAGAACGGCGCCTAAGGCGTCCTCTAGGATTTCTTCTCGAAGAAGTCCAGATCGATGGCGAAGGCGGCTCCCAGAATCAGCCAACGCATGGACTCGGGCGTCGTGGGGTCGCTGAATTCCACTTGGAAGTTGTCGGCCACCGAGAAGGCCTCTCGCGACAGTCCGCTCCACCGCTTGGTAATTCTGGCCAAGTCACCTCCGTCGTGCCGGAACCAGAACGTGTGGGGACGAAATATCGGACCGTCCACATGCAGCAGGCTGCCATCGGCATCGGTGAGGTCGAAGCGACGATTTACGAACTTGAACCTGCGCTGCATGCTCCCCATATCCCTGCCTTCGGGCGAGGAGAAGTGCAGGTGGGAGAAGAACCAGAAGAAGTCGCGTTGGGCCGTAAGCACGGGACGGCCGCCCCCGTCGATGATGTGCAATGTCAGCGGGCGGTGGGACTGCAGGAAGAGGCGGGAGAGGGTGCCCGATTCCTCGTAGGCGTAGAGCACGTCCTGGCCGTTGGGATCCAACACCCGATAGCGGTTCCTAGTCTCAAACCCGGTGAAGACCTGTAGCATCTCCACCTCCTGGCGCACCGTCAGGCTCTGGTAATTCTGCAGCATCACTCCCCCTCCGACCCATCCGGGCATTCTTGGGCCGTCCAACATTTTCGCCGTCAGGGCCGACCAGGCTTCAAGGCTGCTGTAAGTTTACGGCTCCAGTTGGGTGGTCTTGCTATCTACGCTGGTGACCGTAATGTGGGACATTGAGGTGTTCGGAGTAGCCCCATGCCAGTGCTTCTCGCCAGCAGGCACATGTATCACATCGCCTTGGCTAACGGCGTGCTCCTCGGCTTCCGTAGCTACGATGCCGGTGCCCTCAGTGATGAGCAGCACTTGGTCGCTGGTATGAGTGTGGAAATAGTTGCGGGCTCCCGTCCCGAAATTAACTATGTTAAAAGTGAAGTTCTTGCCGATTTCGTTGGTCACCATTTGCTGCCGGGTCACCTCGCCGCCTGTAAACAGAGGGCTGTTCGCGGGTTCCACCGGGACATCCTTGATACGAAACACCTTCATGGGCATCCTCCACAAGTTGAGTCTTGCAATCATAGTACAGCAGAGTGGAGAGGGCCAAGGGAGGACTCGCCCCCAAGGGGCATCTACCGACGCGGGGAAAGTTATGGTAGGCTAGGGTCGTACAGACTGCGAGTCTCCCCTTACCTTTTCGGCGAGGAAGAAAGGCGCGTTATCTACCCATTATCTCATCTTAATTTTCTCCTAGGGACCCAAGAGAGGTGTTGCGATGTTCCGTAATTGGCCATTGCGCCTCCTAGGGGCTGCCGGGTTCGGTGCCTTGGGTTGGCGCTTGGGTGGTATGGTTTCGCAGGTCTCTTCCAGCAAGGAGGAGTTCCTGCCTTGGGGTCTGGCCCTGTCCTTGTCGGGGTTGCCCATTGGAGCCTTGGTGATGCCATACATCACCACGGTACCATTGAGCAAGGGCATAGACAGGTTCAATCAGGTGCCCACAGCCACGCTCATGTCGGGCACCATCGGTCTATTCATCGGATTAGTGTTTGCCTCGCTACTATCGGTGCCTCTGTACTCGCTGGAAGGCTGGCATGGCTGGGGTATCCCTCTAATGCTGAGCTTCGGCCTTGGCTCCATGGGACTCTTGTTGGGCGTACAGCGAGAGGCCGACGTGGGGTACGTATTCCCTAGACCAGAGGCGAAGACTGCCGGAGTCGTGGATGATATCCACTCAGGACGTATTCTCGTCGACACCAGTGCCGTCATTGACGGCCGCATTGCCGACCTGACTCAGACAGGCTTCGTCGAGGGCACGCTGTTGGTCCCGCGCTTCGTGCTCGACGAGCTGCGCCATATCGCTGATTCCAGTGACCCGATCCGCAGGACTCGAGGCCGACGCGGCTTGGAAGTGCTGACCAAGCTTCGGGAAAACCGCTCCGTGCCGGTGGAGGTTTTGGACCAGGACCTGACCAACGGCACGGAAGTCGACGCTATGCTGGTGAAGATAGCGGACTCTATGGGAGCGTCCATCCTCACCACCGACTTCAACCTCAACCGTGTCGCCGAGTTGCAGGGCATCAGGGTGCTGAACGTGAACGAGTTGGCCAACGCGCTGAAACCTGTGGTGCTGCCCGGCGAGGAGTTGCACGTGAGCATCATCCAAGAGGGCAAGGAGTCTGGCCAAGGCATCGCCTACTTGGACGATGGCACCATGGTGGTGGTGGAAGGCGGCAAGAAGTTCATCAATTCGAACCGCGACGTGACAGTCACCCGGGTGTTACAGACCGGCGCGGGCCGGATGATCTTCGCCCAAAACCGCCAAAACTAGCATGTCCGAATCTGCCATCCCCAATCACGGCGCCCGCAGGCGCGTGGGTGCCGTGCGCGTGGGCGCCGTGATTGTTGCAGCCGGTCAAAGCACCCGCATGGCTGGCTTGGACAAGGTGTTCACCCATGTAGCCGGTTTGCCCCTGATCGCCCACTCTTTGAACGTCTTGGAGGCCTCAGACGCTGTCCATGAAGCCGTTCTCGTGCTTTCTGACTCGCGGCTGGATGAAGGCCGGGCCTTGGTACAGCAGCACCACTGGCGCAAGCTTGTGGCAGTATGCGCAGGTGGCGAACGACGCCAAGACTCGGTGCTAGCCGGGTTACAAGCTCTGAAGGGCTGCTCGTGGATAATAGTGCACGATGGAGCCCGCCCCTGCCTCACCCCGGACTTGATAGCATTGGGGCTGGAGGAGGCTCAGGAGACGGGCGCTGCAGTGGCCGCCGTTCCCTCAAAAGACACCATCAAAGTCGTCGGCGAGAGCGGCATCGTGGAAAGCACGCCCGAACGCAGCAAGCTGTGGGCGGTGCAAACACCCCAGACTTTCAGGTACGACATACTCATTTCCGCCCATCGGTCATTACAAGGTGACTTTACCGATGATGCAGCTATGGTGGAGGCCATGGGAGGCCGGGTGAAGGTCCACCTTGGCTCCTACGACAACCTCAAGGTAACCACCCCTGAAGACCTGCCTATCGTGGAGCAATGGCTCACCAAGCGCATGGCAGGCACAGTAGTCGCCAACCTGTGAAGGCTTGGCCATGAGAGTTGGCTTCGGTTTCGATGCCCATCCTCTTGTGGAGGGCCGAGCACTGGTATTGGGTGGTGCGTCCATACCTTTTGAGTCGGGACTGTCCGGTCACTCTGACGGGGACGTGCTGACTCATGCCATCATGGACGCTCTGCTGGGAGCGGCCTCGCTGGGTGACAAAGGCCGCCACTTCCCCTCATCCGACAACCAATATCGCGACATCTCCAGCCTGATCCTGCTTACCCGCACCGGCGAGTTAGTGCGTGATGGCAACTGGCAGGTGATAAACGTCGATGCTACAATATTGGCGCAACGCCCAGTGCTAGCCCCTTATATGGAAACCATGAAACTGAACATCAGCTCTGCCCTTTCTATCCCCGAAAGCGACGTCAGCATCAAGGCCACAACCACCGACTACCTGGGATTCGTGGGCCGTGGAGATGGGATGGCCTCCTTTGCCGTGGCACTCCTTGAAGGTGTAGCGTGAAGCTCTACGACACCCTCACCGGTGAAACGCGCGAGTTCGTGCCTGCCGATACCAAGGTCCGCATGTACGTCTGCGGCGTAACCCCCTACTCCTCCTGTCACGTCGGTCACGCGATGAGCTACATCATCTTCGACGTCTTGCGGCGCTACCTAGAGTTCAGTGGTTTCGAAGTTGAGCACATACAGAACTTCACAGACATCGACGACAAGATCATCCAACGGGCCCAGCAGGAAGGCATGTCCATTGACCAGCTGGCCGACCAGTATATCGGCGAGTTCCTAGCCAACATGGATGAGCTCAACGTGAGACGGGCCCACAAGTACCCGCGGGCCACACAGGAAGTGCCCGCCATCATCAAGATCATCCAGCGCTTGGAGGAGCAGGGCTACGCCTACGCCTCCGAGGGCGACGTCTATTTCCGCGTGGGCCGTTCCCAGGACTACGGCAAGCTAAGCAGGCGCAACCGCGAAGGGCTGTTGGCCGGGGCTCGCATCGAGCCGGGAGCAGGCAAGGAAGACCCCATGGATTTCACCCTGTGGAAGGGGGCCAAGCCCGGCGAGCCAGCATGGGAGAGCCCATGGGGCTCGGGCAGGCCGGGCTGGCACATCGAATGTACCGCCATGTCCATGGAGTACCTCGGCGAGACGGTGGACATCCACGGCGGCGGGCAGGACCTGGTGTTCCCCCATCATGAGAACGAACTCGCCCAGAGTGAAGCATACAGCCAGAAGTCGCCCTTTGCCCGGTACTGGGTACACAACGGCCTGCTGCACATGGGCGACGACAAAATGAGCAAGTCGCTGGGGAACCTGGTGGCGGTGTCCGACGCTCTGGAACGGCACACCTCTGACGCCTTTCGCCTCCTGTTCCTTAGCACCCACTACACTCACCCCCAGACCTACAGCGAGGACAAGTTCAACTCGATGGAGCGGGCTGCAGAACGGCTGCGGACTCCCCTTAGGGCACCGGCTAACGAGGAGGCCCCGGGTGCTGTCGACCCAGAACCCTACCGGCAGCAGTTCCTGGAAGCCATGGAGACTGACCTGAATACTCCCCAAGCCTTGGCAGCCCTCTTCGACCTAAGCAGAGAGATTAACCGTGCATCAGAAGAGGGTAAGGCGGTCCGGCAGGCACAAGAAACCCTAGCCAGCCTCAGCGACGTGCTGGGTCTTACCCTTGAAGACACCCGCCAGCGGGGAACGAAAGAAGTCGGGCCCTTCGTCGAACTGCTGTTGGGAATCCGAGGGGAACTGCGCTCTGCGAAACAGTATGCCCTAGCCGACGCAATCCGCGCCGGTCTCACCGACTTGGGCATCGCCTTGGAGGACACTCCCCAAGGCACCGAGTGGCACTATGCCAACACCTCGTCTACTGAACAGCAGTGATGGGTCGTACGGAACATCGTTGGTCCTGCATCTCCTATGCGCTGGCACACTAGGGTTGCGCCTGCATGATAGACCCTGACTTATTGAGCGCCATCGCCCAAGTCGTAGGCGAAGATTACGTCCTCGCTGAGACTGGGGATCTTGACCACTACTCAGGCGATGCCCTCAGTCCCTCCAGAGCCTTTCGTGCTGCAGACTTGCTTGAAAAGACTGCCGACCTAGTGGTTGCCCCAGGGTCTGCCGAGGAGGTAGCGGCAGTTATAAAGCTCGCGTCCGGAAACGCTACGCCGGTGGTGCCGCGAGGCGGGGGCACCGGCGTAATGGGGGCAGCCTTGCCCGTGCAGGGCGGTATCGTGCTCGACTTGCAGCGCCTGAATGCAGTCTTCGAAATCGACCCTCAAAGTCGCATGGTGCAGGTGGGGGCGGGCGCGGTATTGGAGGATGTCAATAACGCTCTGTACGAACACGGCCTGATGCTGGGGCACGACCCCTGGAGCGTGCCTATAGCCACCATCGGAGGGACCATCTCCACCAACGGCGTGGGCTACTTGGCAGCAGCCCATGGCCCCATGGGAGAGCAGGTCTTGGGCTTGGAGGCTGTACTGCCCACCGGACAGCTCCTGAGCACGCCTCCCGTCCCCAAATACTCAGCCGGCCCCAATCTCAACCACCTGTTCATAGGGGCGGAAGGCGTCTTTGGAGTCATCACCCAAGCCAGCTTGCGTGTGGCAGCAGTCCCCGAAGCCCGCCACTTCATCGCCTTCCGCTTCCCAAGTTTCGACCAAGGGTTCAATGCCGTCGCCGAGGCGTTCTCCATAGGTCTGCGCCCAACATTGATGGACCTGACCGAAGAGGGCGGTGGGACCGTCCTCTACCTCATGTTCCAAGGCTATCGGGAACTTGTGGGCACAGAAGTAGCGCGATGCCAGCAGCTCTGCGCCGGATACAAGGGCAAAGACTTGGGGCCCGGGCCTACCGAAGAATACTGGGAGGATCGGTACGACATCGCCCTCGACTACCGGGACGAAGTGCAACACCTGCCCCGCAAGGAGCGGTGGGCCCGACGACGGTGGGGCTTCGACTACCTGCACATGGCCCTGCCAGTCTCCCACGTGCTGGATTACCGGCAGCGAGCTTCGGAGTTGCTGTCTCAAAGGGGTGTGGAAGTGCGTGAATACGCCATCTGGGGACGCCCCGAACTCTTCTCCATGCTGGTGCGTCCCACCTCGGACGAGTTGGACTCGGCCAGGTTCGCGGATACCGTAGACGATGTGCTGCGCCTTGCCCAAGACATGGGTGGAACCATGGAGTACTGCCACGGCACGGGCGTAAAGCTGGCTCACCTAATCGCCCGCGAATGGGGCGTGGGTCTCGACGTGGTCCGCGCCATGAAACAGGCGCTCGACCCCGCCAACATCATGAACCCTGGGAAGTTGGGATTGTAGATATGGAGACTATTTCCTATGTCCCTGGCAAGGAGTATCTGCGTTTTTGGACATACTAAAGGTCACCCACAGATACTGGTTGATGAACGTAGCGAGCGAGTATTCGACACTACCATTATAGAGCTTTCCTGACAGAAAGGCCGCAAGGCCTGGAGATTCGCTTTCAATTTCTATGGCGCGTCGATGCATCTCATACAGGAAACAACAGTATTGGGGCGGTTTTAGTCGTTGCGGACTCTTAGAACTCCTATGTCCATAGGCAACGCGGATGGAATTATCCCACATCACGCACAGCTGTGGATGGAGGACACCAAGGAACTTGGATGCTCCAACAGGTCCGATATCTTTGCAATAGGCCTCGAATTCCTCTTGTACCTCTTGCCAGATTGTGCAGGGCAATTCGGAGTCCTCTAATCGATCTTGCCTTCCTTTTTTCTGGCGCAACATGTCAAGTGAGGTCTCTTCGTCTTCGGAGTTTGTTCTATTGTTCAAATCTTGTGTGAACTGGACAAGTTTACTATAGCAACCCGATTCATCCTCGCGGTGCTTCGTTAGATACTCCCGTGTCTTATCGAAAGCGCGGATATACGGTGGTTGTGTACACTTGTAGTAGTGCGCCGCCTCGCCAATCTTTTCCGCAGTTATCCGAAATTTCGGATGCGTTCCACTATTAGAATAAAGAGACTGGGAGGTGGGGGCGTGAGCCATTATGCGGAACCCATCGCCCGCCCTACAGCTGCGATCACTCGCTCGGCATTGGGCAGGTAGGCATCCTCCAGAGCCTTAGCGTAGGGCACAGGCGTGTGGGGTGCCTGCACACGGGATGGCGGGCCATCAAGGTGATCGAAGGCCTCCTCGGCGACTACGGCGCAGATGTCCCCAGCCACGCTGCACCGTGGCGTATCTTCATCCACCACCACCACGCGGTGGGTGCGGCGTACCGAGTCGATTAGCAGGTCATAGTCTATGGGCGATATGGACATCAGATCGATGACCTCAGCGTTCACTCCGTTGTTGCTCAGGGTGGCAGCAGCTTCCATGCACACATGCGTCATGCGTGAGATGCCTACGAGTGTGACGTCGGTGCCCGGCTTGACGATGCGGGCTTTACCCAGCGGGATGGCGTAGGACTCTGCAGGGACCTCTCCCGTCATGCCGTAGAGCAGTTTGTGCTCGAAGTAGACCACTGGATCGTCATCGCGTATGGCCGAAACGAGCAGGCCCTTTGCCGTATACGGGTCCGAGGGACAGACGCCCTTCAGGCCCGGAATATGGCTGAAGATGGAGTAGAAGGACTCCGAGTGCTGGGCTGCCGAGGCTGTGCCGGCTCCGATGCGGGTGAGCAGCGTCACAGGCACCTTGACCTGGCCGCCATACATATAGCGCATCTTGGCGGCATTGTTCAGTATCTGGTCCATACAGACGCCGACGAAATCGACGAACATGAGCTCAGCTATAGGACGCAGACCAGTAGACGCCGCCCCCATGGCAGCGCCAATGAACCCGGCTTCAGAGAGAGGAGTGTCCAGCACCCGGCGGTCACCAAACTTCTGGATTAGGCCAACAGTGGTGCGGAAGGGTCCGCCCCAAGCATCAATGAAGCCTTGGTCGGCCTTACCGGGGGCACCGGCGATCTCCTCCCCCATGATGATGATGGTCTCATCCCGCTCCATCTCTTGATGAATGGCCTCATTGATGGCCTCGCGGTACTGGATAGAGCGGCCCGTCGTGGTGGCCATGGCGGCCTCCTGCATAGCTTAGTTGCGAGGTTCAGGCTTTGACTTAAGCCGGCATTCCTGCGCCACGGCGCAACTGTTCCAATGGGTAGTCGACATATACGTCGGTATACAGCTCAGACAGGTCGGGAGCCTCGGCCGACTCGGCGAACTGAAGCGCCTCGTCCATCATCTGCTCCACTTGGGTATCGATACTATTGAGTTCAAACTCGCTTAGCGTGCCCTCTTCCATAACTCTCAAGCGCATCTGCTTGATGGGATCGCGGGCCCGCCACTCCTGCTCCTCTTCTACAGTGCGATAGGTATGGGGATTGTCCCGCACCGTGTGGCCGTAGTAACGGTAGGTGCGGCATTCCAGCAGGGTGGGGCCCTGTCCGGCACGGGCCCGGCCCACAGCTTGGCCGGCTGCGTCATATACGGCGAACACGTCCATCCCGTCCACAGTGATGCCGGGCATGGAATAGGCAGCGCCCCGGTCAGCCACGTTCTTCACCGACAGGGCGTACTCAACCGGTGTGGACTCGGCGTACAGGTTGTTCTCGCAGACGAAAATAACAGGCAGCCTCCACACCGAGGCCAGGTTCATGCTCTCGTGAGTGGCCCCCTGGTTGGCTCCGCCGTCGCCGAAGAAGGCGATCGCCACCCGGTCCTCGCCCCGGGTCTTGATGCTGAGCCCTGCGCCCACTGCAAGGGGCACGCTGGCCGCCACCACGCCGTTGGCCCCCAACATGCCGCGCGACATGTCAGCAATGTGCATCGAGCCGCCCTTGCCCCGGTTGGTGCCACTGGTGCGTCCGAAAAGCTCCGCCATCATCAGCTTGGGGTCCACGCCCTTGGCGATGCAGTGTCCGTGACCACGATGGGTACTGGCGAGGTAGTCGTTCTCGGTGAGGTGGGCGCAAATGCCCGTCGGGACCGCTTCCTGGCCTGCCGAGGAATGCACTGAACCCGACAGGGCGCGCTGGGTCACCTCGAACAGGCCGCGTTCTTCGAAGACGCGGATGGTGACCATCTTGCGATAGATTTCCAAGAGTGTTTCGCGGGTAATCTCAAGGCGGCCCGGTCTTTCCATTTCGCCCCCTACACCCGATACGGATAGATGCGGTTACTAGCGTCCCATGGTAGCAGCATCCTGCGAGGCGTGTCACGCGACGCGATCTTCATTTCCTTTGCCCTCATGGCGGGTGACTCGCACTGTGTCCCCTATACGTGCGCCTATGCGTGCCTCAGCACTGGCGTTCCGGGCGGCCACTTCCAGAGTATCAAAGCTGCCAACAATGGCCAGAAGCTCTCCACCTTCGGCGTAGGAGCGGCTGAGCCCTGATATGGACTCCCCACCGGCTTCGACAAGCAACCTATCGCCGTTCTCCAGCAGAGCCTCTCCGATATCCGTCACCAAATTGCCATAGTGGTCTATGTGCACCACTTCGCCCCTGATCTCGTTGTCATGCCAAGCAGGTTCCAGGTAAGGCATTCGGGTCAAATTACTCACCTCCTCCCCCATCCGGTCCGGGCTAACCCCCAACGAGAGGTGCCCAGTCACGGGCGCGAACACGTCCCTCCCGTGGAAGGTGTGGCTGACCGGGTGCCTCCAGAAAGCTGGTTGAGTCAGATGATAGCCCTTGCAGTCATCGGCCAACCGGCCACTCTGGTCAATGAACCCAAGCCTCCCCAGCACGCCGTTGTCGGGAGCGACAAAGAGTCCGTGTGGGGTGACAACCGCCAAGGCTCGCCGGGCCGTGCCCACTCCCGGGTCCACCACCACCACATGAATGGCATCGGACGGAAAGTAGCTGTAGCTCTTGGAAATCAGAAATGCGGCCTGCCCTACTGCCTGTGGGCGTACGCCGTGGGTGATGTCGACTATGGTGGCCTGCGGATTGATGCCGAGGATGACCCCTTTCATCAAGCCGACGTAGGGGTCACTGAGTCCAAAATCAGTAGTGAGGGTGATCATCCGGCCTGCCACGACGGCGGCAGTGCCCTATAGAAGCTGGGCGCTAAGAATGGAGACCATGATGAACACAACCCCCATCACGATGGTAGCTTGGAACAGCGTCTTCTCCACGCCGCGGCGGGTGCGATAGGTGGCCTGTCCACTGCCGAATATCCCTCCGCCTCCATCCCGTACCTGCAACAGGACCACGACGATGAGCACCACGGAGATCAATATCTGCGCAAAATTGAGTGCGCCTTCCAACTGCGTTTTCCCTTCTCAGGCCAGCTTTCTCTTCCCAATGCGAGCCGAGGGTCAGTGCGGGCTGAGGGCCCGAAGCTGCCTGACCAGCGCCTCACCTGCCAGAGACGGGTTGGCCTTTCCTTTGGAAATCTTCATCACCTGGCCCATCAGGTACTTGGAGGCAGTCTCCTTGCCCGCAAGGTAGTCCGCCACAGCCGAGGGGTTCGCTCCCAAGGCCTCCCTGACAGCCGCGTCAATGATACCAACATCATTGACCTGAACGTAACCCCCTTCCTCCACGACTTGGCTGGGAGCTTTGCCCGAGTGGAAGCATTCTTCCAGCGTCGTTTTGGCCAGCGAGCTGCTCAAGGCCCCCGATTCCACCATTGAGGCCAACTCCACCAGGTGGGCCGGGGCCAGCGGGCAGTCGTCGATGTCCCGGTTTCCCAGGTTCAGCAGCCTGTTAACCTCAGTGATGAGCCAGTTACCCATCATCTTGGCCCTGACTTGAAGGGGCAGGCTGGCAGCGGCCGTCTCCGCTACCGCGGACTCGAAAAACTCGCTCATGGCCTTGGAAGTGGTCAACAGGTCGGCGTCGTAGGTGGATAGCCCGTACTCCTCGCGGAAGCGCTGGCGCCTAGCCACTGGCAGTTCGGGCAGCCCGGTCCTGACCTGCTCCACCCAATCTCTCTGGATCGTCACTGGAGGCAAGTCCGGTTCGGGGAAATATCGGTAGTCGTGCGCGTACTCCTTCGAGCGCTGAGAGAAGGTCACCCCCCGCTCATCGGACCACCCGCGAGTCTCCTGCTCCACCCGTCCTCCGTTGTCCAGCACCCCCTGCTGGCGTTCTGTCTCGTACTTCAGCGCGTAGAAGACGGCGCGGAAGCTGTTGAGGTTCTTGATCTCCACCTTGGTCCCCAACTGGTCGCTGCCCTTGCGGCGAAGGCTGACATTCGTGTCACAACGGAAGTTGCCTTCCTGCATGTTGGCAGTGGAGACACCCGTGTACTGCAGGATTGCGTGCACCCCCATCAGGTAGAGGCGGGCCTCTTCCGGCGACCGCATGTCGGGGCGGCTCACAATCTCCATCAGGGGCACACCGGAGCGGTTGACGTCCACCAGTGTATACGGCTCCTCACCATCGTCCGTCACATGCTGCAGCTTGGCCACATCCTCTTCCAAGTGCACCCGCTCCACGCCGATACGTCTGGTCTGGCCATCCAACTCCACATCCAGGTGACCGTCCTGAGCAATGGGGCCCTGGTACTGGGAGATCTGGTACCCCTTCACGAGGTCGGGATAAGGGTAGTTCTTGCGGTCAAACCGCGTGGTCTCGGCTATGCTGCAGTCAAGGGCCAAGCCAGTGGCAATGGTGTGCTCCACAGCCCGCTTGTTGATTGCAGGCAACACCCCCGGCATCCCCAAGCAGATCGGACACACATGAGTATTGGGTGCAGACCCCTGATACTGCGCACTGCAAGAGCAGAACATCTTGCTTTCAGTCCGCAGCTGGACATGCACCTCAAGCCCTATAACGATTTCGTACTCCACACTGCCCCTCTTTGTAGCTACAACCGAGTATAGCAACGCTCCGTGACGCGGTACAACGCGCGTGATCGGATGTCACATTGACTTCCGGAAAAGGAGCAGCGTATCGTTGCCAAGCCCTCACCCTTGGAAACATCCCGGCGAGGAGGCTCGGTGCCAGACCGCATCTATAAGCCTAGGGAGATCGCGTCGCTCGGAGAAGCGATCTACCGTGAGCATATCCAGCCCCAAGCCCAGTCCCTCACCAAGGGCAGCTTCGTAGTCATCGATGTCGACACCGGCGACTACGAAATCGACGACTGGGACGTCGCAGCCACCCGCCGGCTACTGGACCGCAGACCCAATGCCGTGACCTATGGTGTGCGGGTTGGTCATCGCGCGGCATATAGCAAGCTCGGCCCCTTTGGAATACCCAACAAGGGGTCTTGATTGAAAAATTCCCACCCGTACCTCCACACAAGCCATAGTTAGCCTCCATGTCTGAAGCAACTCACAACTCCCGATGAACCCCCTACGCATAGGCACCCGTGCCAGCAGTCTGGCCATGGCCCAGACCAACGAAGTCGTGGAGCGCCTCCGCGCTTCCTCCCCCACCCTCGACGTGGAGCTAGTCACCGTCCGCACCCAAGCAGATGCCTCTCCCAACGCCTCCCTCGCGGGACTGGGCCGAGGCATGTTCGTGAAGGAACTGGAAGACGCACTCCTGCGCAACGACATCGACCTAGCAGTCCACAGCCTCAAGGACCTGCCAACCACCCTGCCCCACGGCCTCACCATCGCCTCCGTCTGCGAACGCGCCGACCCTCGCGACGTGCTCGTCAACCGCTGGGGATGCCCGCTCGCAGACCTGCCCTCAGGCGCGCGCATCGGCACCAGCAGCCCGCGCCGTGCGGCCCAACTCCTAGCCGTCCGGCCCGACCTTGAGGTGCTCCCCATCCGGGGCAATGTGGAAACCCGCTTGGGCAAAACAAAAGGCGATGACTACGACGGGGCGGTACTGGCGGCCGCTGGAATCGACCGCTTGGGCCTGCAAGACGAGATCGCGGAGCGCCTTCTACAACGACAGTTTGTACCCGCACCCGGACAGGGCGCCCTCGCCATCCAGACTCGCACAGACGACACCGCTGTTACAGAACTGGTCGCCCTATTGGAGCACACCGCCACACGGCAGGAAGTCACCGCCGAGCGCCACCTCCTTGAACTTCTCGGCGGAGGCTGCCAGCTACCCATGGGGGCCTACGGGAAGCTCATGGACGGCATGCTGCACCTCATCGGATACCTAGCTTGGGGGGAAAGCGATTCCTCTCAAGTCTATTCCTTCGGCGGCCCCGACCCCCACGGTGTCGCGGCCAGCTGCCTCCAAGCCCTTGTGGAGAGCGGCGCTCCGATACCCAGTGACCAAAATGACTGACCGCCAGCAGCCCACCCGCCCTCTCCACGGTGTGCGGGTACTCGTCACCCGCCCTCAAGCCCAAGCCGCCTCCCTCTCCCGCCTCCTGACCCACGAGGGCGCAACACCTATCGAAGTGCCCCTCATCGCCATCCAGCCCTGCCAGGACGATGACGGCGCCATCCAGCATGAACTACGATCGTTGCGAGACTACCACTGGCTGGTCTTCACCAGCGTCAACGGTGTCGAGGTCTTCTTCCAGCGCCTGCAAGACCTCGGGCTCGACTCTGACACGCTTCGAGAGCACTCCGTCGCAGCTATTGGCCCAGCTACCTCCCAAGCCCTGCAACAGCGCGGGGTCGACGTCGTCCTGATGCCGTCCCAACACCTCACCTCCGGTATTGTGAAGGAGATGAGCAGCCTGGATCTCCAAGGCAAACGCATCCTGCTACCCCGCGCCGAAGAAGGCAGCCCAGACCTCCCGCCCGGCTTGGAAGCACTGGGTGCCGAGGTGAAGCACCTCTCCTTGTACCGCACCGAAATCCCCCATGACGCCGGTAGTTGCATGCTGAAAGCGTTGCGCGACGGCTTGGATATAGCCACCTTCACCAGTCCCTCTGCCGTGCGTAGTATGGTTAGTGTGCTGGACGGGCATATGGAGCTATTGGCCCCAGTTGTGCTAGCCTATATCGGACCGGTCACCGCAGAAGCGGCCCGGAGTCAAGGCTTGCACATCGACGTAGTAGCCGCGGAGCATACCAGCGAGGGACTGGTGCAGGCCCTCAAAGACCATTACAGCCACGGGAGCCATTACACTCACGGGAGGAAGTAAGACCATGACAGCTTTTCCTCAGGCGCGCCTGCGTCGCTTGAGGGGCACACCATCCCTGCGAAGGATGGTGCAGGAAACACGCCTAAGCCCCAGCGAATTCATCTACCCCCTGTTCATCACCCACGGCCACAACGTCCGCCAGGAGATCGGGCCGTTGCCCGGGTGCTACCAGATCTCCCTAGACCGGCTGGAGCGCGAAGCCATTGAGATCGCCTCCCTCGGCATCCCCGCGGTCCTGCTCTTCGGCATCCCCGAGGTGAAGGACGCCGCCGGCTCAGGTGCCTATGACGACGACGGAATCATTCAGCAGGCCAGCACACTCATCAAGAAAGCCGTCCCTGAACTCATGGTCATCGGCGACGTTTGCCTGTGCGAATACACCGACCACGGTCACTGTGGCGTCGTGAAGCACGAGACCATCGACAACGACGAAACGCTGGAGCTCCTATCCCGTGCTGCAGTCTCACAGGTGGCCGCCGGTGCCGACGCCGTCGCACCCTCCGCCATGATGGATGGCCAAGTCGGCGCCATACGTACCGCCCTCGACTCCGCCGGATACACCGAGACCCCCGTCATCGGCTACTCCGCCAAATACGCATCCGCCCTCTACGGACCTTTCAGGGTAGCCGCCGAGTCCGCTCCCAGTTTCGGCGACCGGCACACCTACCAGATGGACCCCTCCAATTCCCGCATGGCCATGCGTGAAATCGAGACGGACATCGAGGAAGGCGCCGACGTCATAATGGTCAAGCCCGCCTTGGCCTACCTCGACGTCATCGCCCGCGTCCGCCAGCAGTACAACCACCCCATCGCTGCCTACAGCGTCAGTGGCGAATACGCCATGGTCCACGCCGCCGCCCAGAACGAGTGGATCGATGGTCGACGGGTAGCCTTGGAACTCCTCACAGCCATCAAGCGGGCGGGAGCCGACATGATTATCACCTACTTCGCCAAGGACGCCGCGCGCTGGCTGGCAGAAGACAGGCCCTAGGCAGAGTTCGAAGACCTCCCCCACCGCGACAGGGGCCAGTAGCGAAGCAAGACTGGCCCCACAAGCTGCTCCGCCCCCACCGGGCCGAATCTGCGGCTGTCGAAGCTGTCACTGCGGGTGTCACCCAGCACCAGATAATCTTCCGGTCCTAGATACCATTCCTGTCCTACGAATTGTCCAGGAATGCGCTGCTCAGCCAAATAGGGCTCCACAAGTGGCTCTCCATCCACCAACACACCCCCTGCCTCCAAGCGCACCCACTCTCCCGGCAGCCCCACGATGCGCTTCAGATAAGCTTGTTCGTCGAGAGGCACACGCAGCACCACCGCCTCGCCTCGCACTGGTGCCCGCATCCGGTACGCCCGCCAGTCCACCAGCAGGCAATCCCCATCCCGGAAAACAGGCTCCATACTCGCGCCCCGTACAATGAAACATCGAGCCCGCACCAGAGATGCCAGAGTTGCAATAAAGGGCAATTCCAAGACGCAACCATCCTCCAGCCCCGATTCTAAGGCACCGTCGGCCACCTTGACACAGGACAACACTGTAGCTACACTTTTGTAGTGCATTTAGAGTCTGGTGGACTCAGTTGGACTTGGGATCCTGCTAAAAACGAGGCGAACCGGCAAGCCCATCTTCTCAGTTTTGAGACTGCGATTCTCACCTTTAACGACCCGCTTGCAGCTACGAAGGAAGACTCTTATCCTTTTGAGCTGAGATGGCGCACTATCGGGATGGTAGGGCCTGCGGCCCTGTTGGTAGTCCACACTTGGCCTGAAGAAAATCCGATCACAGGTGAGGCGGTAGGGCGCATAATCAGTGCCCGCAAAGCCACCACCCATGAGAGAGAAGCGTATGAAGAAGGAGTTTTCTGACTTGACCCCAGACCAGTTGGCAGAGCTTCAGCTATTGGCCGATATGCCCGACGAGGAAATCGACACGTCCGACATCCCCGAAATCCTCGATTGGTCCGATGCACGCCGAGGCGTCTTCTACCGCCCCATCAAAAAGCAGATAACCCTGAGACTGGACGCCGACCTGCTAGCTTGGTTCAAGAGCCATACCCCTTCCGGCCGCGGCTACCAGACCCACATCAACAACGCCCTGCGCGAGCATGTCCAGCGTGCCGGAGCCATGCGACAGTAGCCCACGGAGCGAAACCCACAGCCCGGACCCAATCCCGAATCCGCCGCCAATTCCCATGGCGAAACCCCTTGACAACCCCGATACATTAGTTCTAAAATGAATTCATTGAGCGCGCTGGGGACTGACCCCAAAAGTAGGCCCCAGTTTTTTGTTTGCGACACCCTGGGGCCAGCTCCAAAATCTTCTGAGGAGGCCCCCGCCCCATGGACACCCAGCCCAAGCAAAACGCCCCCATCCGCTGCGCCCTCATCTTCAGCACCGCCCCAATTCGCCCCCAAAAGCCAGCCCCACAGCTACGGTATGAGACCAAAATTCCCTATCTGAACAGCTACGAAAATGCGGCCAATGAGACCACTCAAGGCTGCCCCAAAGGACGTCCCAGCTACGGCCTTGCCTCCCCCTCCGACGCCCAAACCGCCCAAAATCGCCCCCAAAGCACCCTCTTCCAGCTACGGCATGAGACCAGAATTCCCTATCTGAACAGCTACGCAAATGCGGCCAATGAGACCACTTCCAGCTACGACAAATTGGTTTCCACATACAATTCTGGCCGCATCCCTAGCTGCAACCACCCCCAGACCCGTCTCCAAACACCCCTCTCCCAGCTACGGCATGAGACCACAAATCCCAAGCTGGACAGCTACGGCCATGAGACCAACAAGACCACCTTCACCGGGAAGGTTTGCCCCTCTTCGGCATGACCGGGGCCACTGGCTTTGGATTGCCTCGCCATTTGCCCTCTGGTACACTGCCTTCATCAAAATCCCAGTCAATGTGGAGGAAATATGCGACCATTCGACCGTGCGCTGCGCACCCTGGCTCGTGTGGTGACCCCTGAGGAAGCCCACGCACATTGCGATGTCCCCTGTGGCATCTACGACCCCCATCAAGCCCAGGTGGCAGCCCTCACCATTCTCCGGATGAACCAGCTCATCCGTGACCTTCCCAAGCCCGACGCCCACGCCCCCGCCGATGAGGTCGAGACCCACGACGCCAAGCTGGGACGCTTCATCGCCTCCAAGGAAGAGCACGCCGAGATGTGCAAGCGCGAGCTTCGCATCCTCTGGGGTGACTACTTCAACCCCACCCACTTGGAAGCCCACCCCGACGTCCACGACCTCTTCTGGAATGCCATGAAGCTGGCATCCCGCACCCGCCAGGAAGTCGACATAGCGGCCGCTGAGCAGTTGCTCGCCACCACCCAGCAGATAGCCGAGCTATTCTGGGACACCAAGGGCGCCCAGACCCAGCGCGTCCCCACCCGCCATGCCGTCGGTGGCGAACTGGTCCACCCCATCCCGTAGAGTCCGGTATCTCGGTCAAGAGCGCTTCACGGTGCTCAACAACGGAGTCCAATATCCCTGAGACCGATCACCTAGAGAAAGGAAGGAGGGGACAGTGGCTAACAGAGACGACATAGCACTGATGGCGCACCTGATGCGCCGGGCCGGGTTTGGCGCCACCCGCAGTGAAATCGAAGCCCGTTGCGAAAAGGGTTACGAGGCCACCGTGGAGGAACTGCTCAACCCCGACGACAACGCTCCCCAAGCCGACCGCTACGAGATGCTCCGGTATCATCCCGGGGCTCTCTTGGCTGGCGGGCAGCCCCCCATGGGCAACGTCAACTGGATGTACCACCTTTTGAACACCGAGAGGCCCTTGGAAGAGAAAATGGCCCTCTTCTGGCACCATGTGTTCGCCACCGGCAACTCCAAGGTGGACAACTACGACCAGTTGTGCCAGCAGATCGACATGTTCCGGGCCAACGGCATGGGCAACTACCGCTCCATACTGATGGACGTGGCCACCAACCCAGCCATGATTTTCTGGCTGGACCAAAATGAGAACCACGCCCACGCCGTCAACGAGAACTGGGGGCGAGAGCTTCTGGAACTCTTCAGCATGGGTGTCGGCAACTACACCGAGGTCGACGTTCGCGAGGCCTCCCGTGCCTTCACCGGCTGGACCTTCGAGTACAAGATCCCCCGCCTGCCCTACGGGCGCTACCCTTGGAAGTTCGAGTACCGCCCCGAGGACCACGACGACGGCGAGAAGACCTTCCTAGGCCAGACCGGCAACTTCAACGGCGAGGACATCATAGACATCGTGGTGAAGCAAACCGCCTGCCACCGCTTCGTCGCGCGCCACCTCTACAACTTCTTCGTGGCCGACGAAGTCCAGGTGCCAGCATGGCAGATCGACGCGCCACGAGACCCCCAAGCCATCGACACCCTCGCCTCCAGCTTCAAGGACTCCGGACTGGACATGAAGGCCGTCCTGCGCACCCTGTTCAACTCCGACTTCTTCAAGAACGAGGCCGTCAGGTACGCCCACGTCAAGAGCCCCGCCGAAGTCGTGGTCGGCACGCTCCGCGTGGTGGGCGGGTCCTCCTTCCCCGGACCCGGCATCGGCGACCTGTCCATGCAACCCACCTACATGGGTCAGGACCTCCTGAACCCCCCCAGCGTGGAGGGTTGGCACACCGGCGAAGAGTGGATCAACAGCGGCTCTCTCATGGCCCGCATCAACTTCATGTCCGACCGCTTCGGCGATCCCAGCCTCCCCGGCGTACGCGACATGATTGACCGCCTGCGCTCCATGGGCGACATGACGCCCGAGCAACTGGTGGACAACTGCTTGGACATGATGGGCCCACTGGAAGTGGACGAGGGCACCCGCAAGGAACTGACAGAGCAGGCTGCTGGAGACGGCAACCTGCAGTGGAATGCTTCCAATGCTGAGCCGCGCGTAACAGCCATGCTCCAGCTCGTCGCGGCCACCCGGGAGTTCCAGTTCGCCTAGGCGAGGCCCCTTTAGCAGAGGCCCCTTAGGAGAGATAAACGGACATTACAGTAGCACAGAAAGACCCAGCCACCCAAGAGGAGGAGCCATGACTGCAACAAAGAAAGACCCGGTCTTTGTGGTCTTGCAGCTCGCCGGCGGCAACGACTACTTCAACACGGTCATCCCCTACAACGATCCCCTGTACTACGACAACCGCCCCGCGGTCGGCATTCCGCAAGACCAGATCATCAAGCTCGATGACGAGGTCGGCTTCAACCCCGCAATGGGCGCCATGAAGCGGATGTACGACGACGGCAACGTGGCCGTCATTCACGGCGTGGGCTACGCCAACTCCCCGCGCTCCCACTTCCGCTCCATGGACATCTGGCACACCTGCGAGCCCGACACCGTCGGCACCGAGGGCTGGCTCGGCCGTGCCACCCGGGAGCTGGACCCCGGTCAGGAGAACGTGGTCACCACCGTCAACATCGGCCAGGGCCTGCCCCGCGCTCTGGTGGTGCGTGGTGTCCCCGTCGCCTCCGTGCCCGATCTGGCCACCTACGGCCTCTTCACCGGCATGCAGGCCGAGCAGCAGCGCAATGCCATGCTCGACACCTTCTCCAGGGTCTACTCCCCAGCCATCGGCAGTGGGCAGGTCATGGAGTACCTCGGCAGCACCGGCCTCGACGCCATGAAGGGCGCCGACATCCTGAAGGAAGCCCCGGCACGCTACTCCTCCACCGTCGAGTACGCCGCCAGCCCCATCGCTCGCAAGCTGCGGGACATCTCCCAGATACACCTCGCCGGCCTCGGCACCCGCATCTTTTACACCGAGCACAGCAGCTTCGACACCCATGCCAGCCAGGTGCCCGGCCACCACAAGCTGTGGACCGAGGTCTCCGAGGCAGTGGAGGACTTCTTCGAGGACCTGCGCGAGCATGACGCCGCCGACAACGTCGTGATGCTCCTCTTCTCCGAGTTCGGCCGTCGCGTACACGACAACGGCTCAGGCACGGACCATGGCGCGGGTGGAGTGGCCTTCATGGTCGGCGATGCTGTCAATGGCGGCATCTACGGCGAATACCCCTCCCGCAAGCCCGAGGACCTGCAGCAGGGCGACCTCGTCCCCAACCACGACTTCCGGGGTGTGTACACCACCATCCTGGAAAGCTGGCTGGGCCTTGAAGCCAAGCCCATCGTCAACGGCAACTTCGAGAATTTCGCCTTCCTGTAGTCTGGCAACCATAGCGCCGGCACCATTCAGGAAGTAGCCGCCGCTCAGGCTGGCAGGTCATAGCCTGTCAGCCTGAGATATCGGGCATCCAGTCTGCATCCGGAACGGCGGTAAGTCTCTAAAGGAGGAAGTACCGTATGGCTCTGACGACAACTGTCGCAGGACGGACAATCCAGTACAGCCACACCGTGGGACGCCAAGCGGCCTCGGGCAACGGGTTCACCTATCCCATAGGTCTCGCCCTCGGACCCGGCCAGACGGCCTACGTGGTGTGCCGTGCCAACGAGAACAACAACACCCCCCATACCACCAAGATCAGCATACCCGAGCCCGGTGGCGAGGAACTCCTAGCAGAGTTCGGCTGGCGTGGTGACGGCGACGGCCAGACCACTTGGCCCACCGACGTGGCCCTCGACAGCCGCGAGAACGTCTACGTCTCCGACGAATGGCTGAACCGCATCAGCATCTTCGACAACCAAGGCAACTTCAAGTCCAAGTTCGGCACCTCCGGCACGGGCGACGGCGAGCTGAACCGCCCTTCCGGTATGGCCTTCGACTCACACGACAACCTCTACATCGTGGACACCGAAAACAACCGGGTGCAGAAGTTCACCTCGGATGGGAAATTCTTGGCCAAGTTCGGTTCCTTCGGCGACGCCCCCGGCCAACTCAACCGCCCATGGGGCATCACCGTCGACCTCGACGACAACGTCTACGTTGCCGACTGGAAGAACCACCGCATACAGAAGTTCACCCCAAACGGCGCCCACCTGAACACTTTTGGCACGGGCCCCGGTGATGGCGCCGGAGAGTTGAACCACCCAACCGACGTGGCAGTGGACGAAGACGGCGACGTATACGTCACCGACTGGGGCAACGACCGGGTGCAGATATTCGATTCCGCAGGCACCTTCCTCACGTCCCTTGTTGGCGATGCACAGCAACTGTCCAAGTGGGCCCAGATGGCAGTCGACGCCAACCCCGACTACGTCAAGGCACGCCGCCGGGTGAAGAGCCTTGAGCAGGAATGGCGATTCCACTACCCGACGGCCATCGCCTACGACCGCTCCAACCAGCGGATCGTGGTCGCAGATACCCAGCGTGGCCGTCTGCAGATATACATCAAGGAAGACAACTACGCCGACCCGCAGGCGAACCTCTAAGGTACCGACTGACACGCAGCACACAGCAGGGGCAGCCGTGTGGCTGCCCCTGCTTTTTTCTCCAGACGGTTCCACGAGACCATACGCTCGCTCCAGCACGCAGTCCTGTTAGCCATGACACGTGCCCGTTGACGACCACGTCCTTCAGCCGATAACATTCGGCGCTCGAAGAAAGGCAACTGCGATTGGCATGAGCAAAGTATGAATAACGACACGCCTCCATACGCAACCACGATCCGGGACCTGCCTGCGGGGGAACGCCCACGGGAGCGGTTGCGCCATTACGGACCCCAGTCCCTGAACAATGCCGATCTAATGGCCATCCTGTTACGTACTGGTATGCAGGGCGAGAATGTTATAGCCATGGCCCACCGACTCATCTCCACATTCAAGGGGCTGGAAGGCTTGGGAAAGGCATCCTTCACAGAACTCATCGAAGAGAAGGGAATCAGCGAGGCCAAAGCCTGCCAGCTCATGGCGGCTCTGGAACTGGGCCGCCGCGCGGTTTCCCTTGCCCGTGAAGACAAGCCTCTAATAAGTCACCCTAGAGACATCTACAGCCTGCTGGGCGCTGAGATGAGCGGATTGGACCAGGAACACATCAAAGTCGTGCTGTTGAACACCCGTAACGAGGTGATGTCAGTACATGAAATCTACAAAGGTAACGTGCACACTGCTATCATACGTGTGGCCGAAGTCATCCGGCCTGCCATACGCGAGAATGCTCCCGCTATGGTGGCCGTGCACAATCATCCAACAGGCGACCCGGAGCCGAGCGCCCAGGACGTGAGCATGACCGTGGATGTGCGCCAAGCCGCAGAACTACTGGACATCGAGCTGGTAGACCACGTTATCATAGGGAAGGGAGGACGCTTCTCCAGCCTTAAAGAGCATAACTTGGGGTTCCACTAGGCAAGACCCCACACATGCGGAGAGCGCGGGATACTAAACGGGACGGGAAATTTCGAATGCCTCTGACCAAAACTATGCGACTGCCCTTGGCCCTGCTGGCTGGCCTCTTGCTGGCCAGCTTGCTCTTCACTGCGCCTTTTGCGTCCACGCCCCTCATGGCGCAGTCGGACGAGCCGATGATCGTTTCAGACAGCGTGGAGAGCAACTTCCCCGATGGGCTGGTGTTCGGCGCAGTGGCCCGTGGCCCCGATCCCATTGAGCACCTGCGGGTGCTATTGCGTGTTCCCGGCAGCGAGACCCTAACGAACGGACGCCTGAACATCACCCCCGGCACGGAGGTCAGCGGCGAGTACGCGCTGAACACGCGCACCGGGGGCCAGTACGTCCCCCCTGGAACACCGATTTCCTACGTCTACGAGCTAAGAGACTCCGCGGGACGGACCGTGCGTACTCCCGAGCGCGAGGTGGTGTACGATGACAGCCGGTTCCAGTGGCTTCAGCTATCCGAGGGACTTGTGACCGTCTACTACTATGGTGGCAGCTTGGCTGAGTTCGTGAAGAAGCGGGCCGAAATCGTGCTGGACGCCGCGGTACAGACTGTGGAGAACATGGCCCCGATCCTCGGTATTGATCCCAACCTACCTATCCGGGTGGTGACCTACAACAACTACCGTGACCTGAGTGGAGCCCTGCCATTCCGCTCCGCAGCAGTTCGGGAAGACCTGATCACCCAGGGTATGGCTTGGGCTGACGAGCGGGTGGTGCTCGTACTCGGCGACGAGACCACAGTCACAGGCATTACCTCCCATGAACTGACTCACATCCTGGTAGCCGAGGCAGCCGGCAGAGGCTATCCACGCCTGCCCACATGGCTCAACGAAGGCTTGGCCGAGTTTGGCAATCTCGACCAAGGCGAGAGCTACACCCAAGCCTTGCTGCACGGGATCTACACCCGCCGTGTCAAACCCTTATGGTACCTGAGCGACTTCGGCGGGGAACCCGAGGACATCGTCATAGCCTACGGGCACTCCCGGTCCGTCGTGCGTTATCTCATCGCCCGGTACGGACCTGAGAAGATCGCCGAACTCATGAGCACCCTTCGGGTCACCTTGGATGTGGACCAAGCCCTGCAGCAAGTGTACGGGTTCGACCAGCATGGACTGGACACCGAGTGGCGTTTGCAGATTGGGTTGGAACCTCTACCAGCGCCCGGCGAGTTGGAAGCACAACGGCGCAGTGCATCCGATGAACCCTCCGCTGGGACCACACCCGCTCCGGCTCCCGAGCCGCCTGCTCCGCAGCCAGCTTCTGAGACGGCTGCCGCGGAAGAGGAGCCTGCAGGCCGCGTAGGGTCCAGTTGCTCCGCTGCTGCCCCCGATGCCCAAGCTACCATTCCCGTCGGAATGATCGCTCTAGGACTCCTCTTTGGGCCGCTCTTGTTCCGGCTGCGTCGACGCGACTAACGCGCTCGGGGATTCAGAGCATCGTTCAGGGCATCACCCAGCAGGTTGAATGTGAACAGCAGCAGGGCAAGAACGCCTGCTGGGAACAGAAGCAGGTGAGGCTCGGTCCTGAGCACTGACACGCTCCCGTACTCAAACATCATGATGCCTAAGCTCGGCGTTGGAGACTGGATGCCAATACCGATAAAGCTAAGGAACACTTCCGAGCCGGCAATCGTTCCCATGCCCATGGAAACCAGTACGATGACCGGACTGAGGATGTTGGGCAGGACGTGAGAGCGAAGGATACGCCAGTTGCTGGCGCCCACGGAAATGGCAGCGTCCACGTACTGGTTCTCGCGCACTGAGAGCACCTGACCACGCACAATGCGCATCATACCAACCCAGGAAAAGGCGGAGAGGGCGCCGAACACAATAAAGTAGTCCACGACTCCTAGGCGGATGAGGTCGCGCCCCACGTCGCCAAAATCACGCACCCAATCAACGACCGGTGGACGTACCGAGGCTGCGAGTAGAATCACGAGAAGTATGGTGGGAAAGGCCGTAAACAATTCACCGATGCGGTTGATGAGGGAGTCGACCAACCCACGAAAGTAGCCAGCCACGAGACCGAAGCCAATGCCAAGGAACAGGCTGCCGGTGACGATCCCTGCGATGGTTACAATGACTGTGGTGCGCAGGCTGAATATAACCCGAGTGAACTGATCCCTTCCCAATGCGTCGGTTCCGAAGGGATGGCTGAAGGACGGGCCTTCACAGAGTGCGCAGAATCTCGCAGACTCATCGGGCTCGGTGAGCCTCTGGTCGTTGTAACCGTAGGGGGTCACCCAGGTTGCTAATGCTCCAGCCAGATAGATGACTACGATGATGGCCAGACATATGATTCCGATACGCTTTCTTATGAGGCGCCGCCAAGCTTGGCGCCAATAGCCTTGGGTCTGGGTCTGGGACAGCGTGATTTGGGCAAGGCCTTCGCTCTGGCTAGCCACCGGGGGCTCCATGCTCAAGGCTTATGCGCGGGTCGAGGAAGGGATAGACGATGTCCACCAGAAGGTTGGTCAGGAAGAAGGCCCCGCCACCTATCAGGACCAAGGCGGTGATAACGGGGTAGTCACGCTGGAAAAGGGACTCGATGGCGAGCTGTCCCGCTCCGGGGATACCGAAGAACAACTCGATTATCACGGAGCTGATCAGCAGCCCTGACAAGGACATGCCAAGAACGGTGACGACTGGTATGAGGGCGTTCCGCAGGATGTGACGGGTTCGGACGGCCGTCTCGCCCAAGCCCTTGGCCCGCGCCGTGCGGACGTAGTCCTGAGACATCACCTCTAAGGTGCTGGCCCGGGTCAAGCGGGCCAGCACGGCCACGCCGGGGATGCCAATAGCGAAAGCGGGCAGGATGATGTGGGCATCGAAGAACCCTCCCCAACCCTGCACGGGCAATACCTCCAGCCATAACCCGAAAATCATGATCAAGCCCGGAGCAGTCAGGAAGACAGGGAACGACATCCCGAGCAGGGTGGTGCTGATAATCAGAGGGTCAATCCATGTGCCCTGCTTCACGGCCGCGTAGAGGCCTAGGGGGATCCCCAAGGCAAAAGCCACGATCATACCCGCTAGGTCGAGCTGGAAGGACACCCATATCTTTCTTGCCAGGAGTTCCCCGACGGTCGTGCCCGGGCGGACGTAGCTCTCCCCTAGGTCGCCACGGACAGCGTTGGAGATATAGCGCCCAAACTGGACGAGTACCGGGTCATTGAAGCCGTGTTCCTCCCGCAGGCGCTCCACGGCTTCGGGGTTGGCCCTGGGTCCAAGCCGCGCTTGGAAAGGATCGCCGGGCACCACGCTGCCTAGGAAAAAGGTGACAAAGCACACTATCAGCAGGAGAACCGGTGCCCATAAGAGGCGTCGACCAATGTACACCCACATGGCGCCGCCCCGCTGGGCTTCCTATTCCTCGATGTAGACGTACCGCAGCTTGGGGATGATCAACGGGGTCTGGTGGTAGTCCTTCACGCTGGGTTTCACCAGGATATACTGTTCTCCACCATGCCAGAGGGGTATCCACGGAGCATCGGCGAGAATGAGCCGTTCGATCTCTTGGTACTGCGCATAACGCTCCTCGGGGTCGCCCAGCCTTGCCTGCTCCAACAGGGAGTCGACTTGGGAATTGCTGTACCCGGTGTGGTTGTTGCTGCTCTCACTGTGGAACAGTATGTCTAGGAAGTTCTCCGGGTCGGGATAGTCGGCAATCCAGCCGATCTCGAACATCTGGAAGATGCGACTATGCAAGTCCTGCAGGTAGACGGCAAAGTCGGTTTGCTGCACATCGACCTCAATGCCAAGGTTCTGGCGCCACATCTCCTGTATCACCTGGGTATCCAGGCCCACGTTGGCCCCGAAGCTACCTGCCGTGGTCAGCACGATGAGGCCCAGCGCTTCGGGATCGTCCCCATACTTGGATTCCGCTAGAAGCTGCCGGGCTTTGTCCGGGTCATATTCATAGCCCGGAATATCCGGGTTGTACCCTGGGAAGTTGGGAGGCAGGATGCCCTTGGCGGGAACAACCAGGTCTCCCAGCACTATGTCAGCGATTTCCGCCCGGTCGATGGCGTAATTCAGGGCCAGACGCACATTGGGGTCATCGAAGGGGGGCTCGTTCACGTTCAGCCCAATGTACCGTGTATCGAAGGGTGGAGGAGCGGTACGCAACTGGCCGCTCAACTCTTCAGTGGGATCGAGGAGCCGGTCTAGGTCAGCCAGCCCAACGCCGGTTATGTGTATCTCATCGTTTTCATACATCAGCATGGCAGTGCCGCCGCTGAGTATGAACTCGACGGCCTGCAGACGGGGCGCGCCCAGGTGATAGCCGTCGTGCCTCTCCAGCACCATCCGCTCGCCCAGCTCATAGGAAGCCAGCTTAAAGGGGCCAGTAGCATTGGGGCGGCGGAACCAACGATCATCGATTCCCACCTGATTGCGGTCTACGACAAAGGCTGTGGGATAGGTAAGCTTGGCTAGGAAGTAGCTCTTGGGCGCGTCGATGTCGATGCGTATGGTGACATCGTCCACCACCTGGACACCAGAGATTTCATCGGCCTCGCCTTCTAGTTTGGCCTCCACTCCGATGATGTCTCCCAAGTACTGGTCAGCTACCAGTGACAGCGTCTCGGGATCGGTAGCCCGCTCCATGGACCACTTCACATCTTGGGCAGTCACCGGCCGGCCATCATGGAAGGTGGCATTGGAGCGAATGTGGAAGACATATGTCTTCCCATCGTTGAGAACCTCCCAGTGACTCGCCAAATCGCCCACAATCTGTAGGTTGGGGTCAATGGTCACCAACCCGCCAAATATCTCGACGATAATGGTCGCCGAGGTGGCATCCGTAGTCAGGTGCGGGTCCAACGTTGGCGGGTCAGCCCACAGCCGTACGAGCCTCGCACTGCCGTCCTCTTCCGTCAGGGGCTCTGCCACGGGGGCCTCTCCGGCGGGAACCGGTGTGGCTGTGGTACCCGCAGCGGGTGCCTCTATTGGGGTTGACGTGGGACTGCTCTCACCGCTTGTACTACCAGGGGCCGGCCTGGAACAGGCAGCGACCAACAGCAGCACAAAGACACAGAGCAATATTCCCTTGTAAAAGACTGACATATTTCCAGGTTTATCACCGTGCATTCGTGGATACGCTTTCTGACGGTTGTTTCCGCAGGTTGAATGTGTGATCGACTAATCATTGTATCCAGCGCACCTTGGGAGGTGCAAGGCAGGCCATGGTAAACTGTAGGCCATATGACAAGGGCAATATTTGCGTTCTTCCTGCACCCTCTTTCCAGTGCCGTCGGGGCAAGAGGGATGGCACAGGTCGTCTTGGTCTTCCTGGCGGTCGCCGGGGTTCTGATGACCCAAGCGGCCTGCTCGCGGCCTATGCCTGAGACAGCAGGGGAAGAGGGCCTGATATGGGAAGCCTGGGACATCATCAACGAGTCGTACGTCGACGCAGAGTCGGTGGACTCGGAGGCGGTCAGCGAGTCCATCATCGCTGCCATGCTGGCCCATGTAGAAGAGCCGGCTTACCCCTTCCTCACAGAGTTGGACGCCACCAGAGGCCGTGTCCCCGGCGGAGTTCCTGCAGAACTACTGAACGTCTGGAAGGCTTGGGAGTCGCTTCAGTTGAAGTACCCCGACTTGGACGAACATGCCCTCGCGGTCGCCAGCGTCTCCGGGATGGTCGCCGGACTGGGGGACACCTCCACCAGGTACCTGACTCCTGAGGCTTACGACCGCGCCCAAGAGGAAACTGACGATGCCTACGAAGGCATCGGCGCATTCGTCAACGTGGTCGACGGCCAGATTATCCTCTCCCCCATGCGTGGCGGCCCCGCAGATGTAGGTGGGATACGTGAAGGCGATGTTCTGGTGGAGGTGGAGGGCCGATCGCTGGAGGATCTGTCCGCCGATGAGGCGGTGGCTCTGGTCCGAGGTCCGGCCCGCAGCAAGGTCCACCTGAAGGTGGCTCGGCCTGATGAAGAGCGGCCCTTAGAGTTCGACATTACCCGCGGTACTATTGATGTACCCACGGTGGACGTACAACTGCTACCGGGGGCTATCGGATATATCTACGTTTCCGAATTCAGCGACACCACTCCCACGGAAGTGCTGGATCTAGTGGAGCGGCTGAAAGCCGCCGACATGCTGGCCCTGATTCTTGACCTGCGTTTCAACCCTGGGGGACAAGTGGATTCCGCCCGCAGGGTGGCAGGGGAGTTCCTGTCTACAGGGACTTTCATGTATGAATTGGATAGCCTTGGTAATCGAACCGACCACATGATCGAGGGCGAGGGAACCATTGCTGGGGATGATGTCCCAATGGCCATTCTGGTGGAAGGTTCCACCGCCGACGCTTCCGAGGCGCTCGCTGGGGCGCTTCAGGACGCCGACAGGGCCAAGGTCATAGGTACTGAGACGAAGGGAGAGGCTGCAGGCCTCTCTTACTTCCCGCTGGGAGACGGCTCGGCGATGCAACTCGCAGTTACGCGATGGCATACCCCCAATGGACGCCTCATCAGCGATGGAGGCATCACGCCCGATATCCAAGTCCCCTCGCTGCCAAGCTCTCCCAGCGACGCACAGCTAATACAAGCCTACGACTACCTCAACGAATTGCTTCCCTTGTTCCGGTAGGGGACCCCTACGTCCCACCTTCAGTAGAGCCCGTTACACACGGCGGTCAAGCTGTGCGATCAACGCAGGAAGAGAGATGCCCTAGCTGGAGGCAGTCTCCCCATCGGCGGCCGCCACAGATCCCCCAGCTTCTTCCGATTCTTCTCGACAGCTGAGGCAGACAAAGGCATCGCCCTGTTCTCGTGCGACTTCTTGCGTCACGTTGCGACGTCGCCCGCACACGCTACAGGTCAGGGTCATCAAGGCTTCCGGGCTGGGGGTTGGTGAACCCACCCCATAGCCTCGAAAGCCCTGATACGCAGGATTGTCTGTCTTGAGAGCGGCGAACCGCTCCCGGTTTTTGCGTTTGCTCATCCTTCACCCCATCGGGGCCACTAACAAAGTGGCCCTTGAAGTGGAGGCTACCAGAGAGAAACCTACTGGATGGCTACGGTAGCTCCAGCCTCTTCCAGCTTGGCTTTCACCTGGTCAGCCTCGCTCTTGGGAATGGCCTCCTTGACTGCGGCAGGGGCGCTCTCCACCAACTCCTTGGCCTCGCGCAGACCCAGGGTGGTGACTTCCCGCACGGCCTTGATGACGTTGATCTTGTTGGAGCCGATGTCGGTGAGCGTCACGTTGAACTCGGTCTGCTCCTCCTCTTCGACTGCAGCGGCAGCTGCACCGCCATTGGCGGGACCAGCAACGGCCATGGGCATTGCCATGGGGGCGGCGGCCTTGATGCCGAACGTGTCCTCCAGGGACTTCACCAAGTCCGCCAAGTCCAGCACGGACATCTCCTTGATGGCTTCCAACACCTCATCCTTGGTCATAACTACCTCCTTCTATGTCTGAGAGTCTCTTTGTGGTCTCAATCCAGCTGCAGCGTGGCATTCTCTCCGCTGTAACCGAGGACGTTACGCCCCCTCTTCCAGTTGCCTAGTCCGCTGCTGAAGCAGGTTGGCCAAGTTGGAGACAGGACCGTTGAGGACGCCCAGAAGGCCCTGCAGAGGGGACTCCAGTTGGGTCATCAGGTTGGCTACGGGCGCTTGCAGTTGCCCCAGCAGCTGTCCTGCCAACACTTCTCGAGAGGGCATGGTGGCCAAACTGGTTACGTCTGCCGCACTGAGGGCGCGCTGGCCGAGTATGCCTCCACGTATGGGAAGCTGCACGCGCGTGGTCCGCACATACTCATCTATGGCGGCGGCCGTTTGGACCGGGTCTTCGAAGCCGAAGGCTAGGGCCGTGGGGCCCTGTACTGAGTCCTTGAGATGAGGCAGTTCAGCCCCATCCGCTGCTAGATACGTGAGAGTATTCTTGACCACGCGGTACTCTATGCCACGCTCACGCAGCCGGCGTCTCAAATCGTTGAGCACATTGACGGAGAGGCCTGTGGGGTCGGTCGCCACTGCGATGGTGCAACGGCTCAGCCTCTCCTGAATTTCCCGGGTCTGGTCGATGCGCTTCTGTGTCGGCACGGAGTTTTCTCCTTCAAACCGGCTCGCTGGCGGCCCGTCTTTTTGGGACGATGGCTACACTGAGGTCATCAAAAAATCCCTGAGCCGTGGCCCAGGGATCACTTTCGGCGCGATGCGCCCGAAGGGAGTCCTCAGCGCCTCGGCGGGCCCATCGGCTTAACCCCGCTCCGGTGGAGCAGGGACCCGCTGTCTTCAGCGTATGCGTCTATTTTAATTGTCTGCTATTGCGGTTGTTAGCTTTCCCACTTGGGACTTGCCCACAAGCCACTAGGTCCATCTTATACAGGAACGATGGTACGGCTTACAGCCCTTCTTTTAGCGCAACGAGCGCTCCCAAGTCAAGCTTTACGCCTGGTCCCATGCTGGTAGTGAGGTAGGCGCTGCGAAGGTAAGCGCCCTTCACGCCCTCTGGCCGAGCCCGCTGGATGGAGTCGACCAGCGAGGACAGGTTTTCAAGCAAGTGTTGCTGGGAGAAGCTCACCTTCCCTACGGGACAGTGGATGATGGCCGTACGGTCTGTACGGAACTCCAGACGCCCCTTCTTGGCCTCATCGATGACCCGCCCTAGGTCACGTGGCTGCACCATGGTGCCGGTTCTGGGGTTCGGCATCAGGCCACGGCGTCCCAGCACCCGGCCCAAGCGCCCTATTTTACTCATGATGTCGGGCACCGCCAGCCCTACGTCGAACTCGACCCAGCCATCCTCAATCTGCTTGATCAGATCGTCGTCGCCCACATAGTCAGCCCCAGCTTGCCGGGCCATATCAGCCGCCTCGCCTTGCGCGAAGACCAGTACCCGCTGGGGTTTTCCCAGCCCGTGGGGGAGCACGGTAACAGAACGCACCTGCTGGTCGGCGTGTCGCACATCGGCGCCTGTCTTAAGATGCAATTCCACCGTTTCGTCGAACTTGATCGAGCTCTCTTCGGAAAGAAGTTCCAAGGCCTCTTCAGGCGTATACTCCCGGTCCGCATCAATGCGTTCGGCGAGTTGGTTGTAGCGCTTGCTATGTTTGGGCATAGTTTATTCCTCTGCTATATCAATGCCCATGCTGCGGGCAGTGCCTTCGATGATTTTGATAGCCCCGTCCACCGAGGCTGCGTTCAGGTCTTTCAGCTTCAACTCAGCAATACCCCGCACTGCGGACCGCGGGATGGTGGCCGCCGGAGCAAATCCCGGACGGTCGCCCCCTTTTTCCACGCCAGCCGCCTGCCTCAATAACTCCGAAGCCGGAGGGGTACGAGTGACGAAGGTGAAGGAGCGGTCTTCAAACACGGTTATGTGCACAGGGACCACCGTGCCGGACTGACTGGCAGTCTTCTCGTTGTATTCCTTGACGAAGGCCATGATGTTAACGCCGTGCTGGCCCAATGCGGGGCCGACAGGCGGGGCCGGAGTGGCCTTCCCTGCCTGCAGTTGCAGCTTAACAATAGCCCGTACTTTCTTGGCCATTTACACCTTTTCTACCTGAAGAAAGTCCAGTTCCACGGGTGTCTCCCTGCCGAAGAAGGAGACCAGCACACGCACCTTGCCCTTGTTGGCGTCCACATCGTTTATGGTACCCATGAAATCGGCGAAGGGCCCGGCGACGATGCGCACCGATTCCCCACGCTCCAAGCCCACGTTCACCTTGGGCGGGCCTGTTTCGATCTGGCTTAAGATGCCCTCAACCTCTGAATCTGGCAACGGGAGGGGGCGAGGGCGGGGATCGCCAGGTTCTTGGGCAGAGACGAACCCGGTGACTCCCGGAGTCTCCCTCACCACGCGCCAACTTTCGTCTTCCATGCTCATCTGAACGAGCACATATCCGGGGAAGACCTTGCGGGTTTCCGGGCGGCGCTTACCGTCTTTGAGCACAACTTCCTCTTCGGACGGAACCACCACCTGGAAAATCTTATGTTGCATATCCATGCTCTGGATGCGCTGGTCCAGGTTCTTCTTCACCCGGTCTTCCTGGCCTGAATAGGCATGCAGGACGTACCAACGGACCGCGCCGTCGTCCACGTTTATATCTGACTTGGTGGTCATAACGCCCCTTCCTACCGTAGCTCAACCGACCCGCAAGGTTGGATCGGCCGGAACCGGCTAGGAAAACAGATATCTCGTCAATGTCTGCGTGAATATGAAGTCCAGGACTCCCAAGGCAAAGCCAATAGCACCGGCAATGACAATCACAATGCCGGTGAGGCGCACCACCTCTTCACGGGTGGGCCATACGCACTTGCGCAGCTCGCCTATGGCCTCCCCGAAGAAGCGAATCACACCGCCGCGGCCAATACCGCCGCGGCGAACAAGTCCCTGAGACGTCATTCGCGCCAAGACGCTACCGCATTTCCCTGTGGGATGTGTGACTGCGACAGCGAGAGCAGAACTTCCTCAACTCTACGCGCTGAGGGTCGTTACGCCTGTTCTTCTCGCTGATGTAGTTCCGCTCCCTACAGGTGGTGCAGGCCATGGTCACTACTATCCTGGCTTCATTGCTTCTCTTTGCCATACTAGTCCAACACCTCCGTAATTACGCCGGAGCCCACGGTGCGCCCGCCCTCGCGGATGGCAAACCGCATCTGCTCCTCCAACGCGGTGGCGGAGATCAACTCGATATCCATGTCGATGTTATCGCCGGGCATCACCATCTCCACGCCATCCGGGAGGGCGCAACTACCGGTGATGTCGGACGTGCGAATGTAGAACTGGGGCTTGTAACCGGTGAAGAAGGGGGTATGCCGACCGCCCTCGTCCCGGGACAGTACGTACACCCTGGCCTTGGCCTTCTGGTGGGCTGCAATTGTGCCCGCCTTGGCCAAAACCTCGCCTCGCTCCACCTGGTCGCGGTCCACACCACGCAGGAGCACGCCCACTGCGTCTCCCGCTTCGGTGGTATCCAGCGTCTTGTGGAACATCTCCAAGCCGGTGGCAACGGTCTTGCGGGTCTCGCCGAATCCGACGATCTCCACATCTTCACCCGTCTTCAAGGTGCCTCGCTCCACCCGGCCGGTAACGACGGTGCCGCGGCCCTTGATGCCGAACACGTCCTCGATGGGCATGAGGAAGGGGCGGTCGGTGATGCGCGGTGGCACCGGGATGTAGTCATCCATGGCGTCGGTCAGCTCGAGAATCTTGCCGCACCACTCGCACTCACGCTTGCCACAACCGCAGTCCAAGGCCTTGAGACCGCTGACACGGACGATGGGCGTGTCGTCGCCTGGGAACTCGTAGCGGTTGAGAAGGTCGCGGACCTCAAGCTCCACCAAGTCGAGCAGTTCGTCGTCGTCCATGGCATCGACCTTGTTGAGGGCCACCATGATGCGGGGCACTTCCACCTGACGGGCGAGCAGGATGTGCTCACGAGTCTGTGGCATGGGGCCATCGGGGGCGCTGACAACTAGCACTGCCCCGTCCATCTGGGCTGCGCCGGTAATCATGTTCTTGATGTAGTCAGCATGACCGGGGCAGTCGACGTGGGCATAGTGACGATTGGGTGTCTGATACTCGATATGGGCGATGGCGATGGTGACGCCGCGCTCCCTCTCTTCGGGAGCGTTGTCAATCTGGTCGAAGGCGCGGAAGGCCACATCCTCGCCAGCGGCGGCAAGCACGCGCGTTATGGCCGCTGTGAGGGTGGTCTTTCCGTGGTCTACGTGTCCAATTGTGCCCACGTTGACGTGGGACTTGCTCCGGTCAAACCGCTGCTTTGCCATCTACGAAATTCCTCCTGAAATCTCTCTGGAGCCCACAGGCGGAGTCGAACCGCCGACCCCGTTCTTACCAAGAACGTGCTCTACCTCTGAGCTATGTGGGCATTCACCTTTGGTGACTAAGTTTTGTATGGTGGAGGGGGTAGGATTCGAACCTACGAAGCCCGACAGGGCGCCAGATTTACAGTCTGGTGGCTTTAACCACTCACCCACCCCTCCGCTCAGGCTTAAGTTTAGCCATAGCACGCTTCAGGCGCAATATGGCCTAGGGCCGGGAGCCGATGCTTTCCTGCACTGGGGAGAGCCCCAGGGGGGATTCGAACCCACCAACCTGCCGATTACAAATCGGCTGCGCTGCCATTGCGCCACTGGGGCGCTGACTACTGCCTCAATCACAGTGGCCCCGACCAAACGGGGCCATTAATCAAATTACAACTTTCGGCCGCTTCCCGTCAATATGCGGACATATCTACCCGTCGGATTGAGGGGCGCCGGTGTCCCAGGAATAGACCGTGGCAGATGCCGAACCGGATTTTGGACTGCAACGAATGCTGCGAGTCAGGAATTAGTTTGTAGCTGAGGCGGTGTGCATGACTTACGGACTTCCGTAGCTGTCTTACAGCAAATCCTGCAAGGCAGCGATAGTTTGTAGCTGAGGCGGTGTGCATGACTTACGGACTTCCGTAGCTGAGATTGCAGACCAGTCGTATCTGAGAATAAGTTTTTTGTATCTGGAAAGACTGCAATTTCTGCAATTTTGGCCGGTTTCAAATACGATTTGGCCGAGATTGGGACTGCACCGTGAAATGGGCGAGCCTCGTATCGGGCAAGGGAATGAACAAGGGGCCTCCTTGAGAACGGATCCACTATCGGTTTGTTCGAATTATAGAACGTATGGCCGGATGGTGTCAAGGAGGAATACCGTGGTTGGGGTCTCCAGATTGAGGCTTCGCTGCAACGACGTATGGGCATTGAGGGGGGAATGGAAGGAAGTTGGCTAGAGGTAGGTCTGGCGGAAGCGGTGGAGGTACATCTCCGGTTCATTGGGGGCGAAGGTGGCTTCTTCGTCCGTCTCTTCGATCTTGGCAACTATGAACCAGGGCCCTTCTTCAGAGAGGGCCTGCCTGAACACCGTCACCAAGTCCTCTTCATTGTCTGCGGTAGCAGTCTTGGGGATGCTGCAACTGCGGGCGACCTGCTCAAGATCAGTGCCCTTGGCAGTATGGCTGGCTTGGTGCCCAGTCTGCCCCCACTCCTCGTTGTCCCAGACTACCACCACCAAGTTCCGGGGCATCTCCCGTCCAATGGTGGCAATGGCCCCAAGGTTCATGAGCAGGGAGCCATCCCCGTCGAAGGAAACTATCTTGTCGGGAGTGGAGAGGGCCATGCCCAAGGCCACAGAGGAGCAAAGACCCATGGAGCCGTAGGTGTAGAAATTGCGCGGCCGGTCCACGACATTCCAGAGTTCGTCGGTGGTGGGGCCCAAGTTGGCGACAACGGGTTCGTCACCGACTTGCTGCATGAGCAGTTGCATGGCCTCGAACCTATGCAAGTTTGCCTCCATGAAGCAAAGGAGTCATACAGAAGGCCACGGGTTGGCGGGCAGCATGGCAGAGCTTGATGCCCCCCTTGAGAACCGAGTCGAGCCTGTACTCGTCGGTGAGGGTGTAGTTGGTGATGCCGAAGGTATCAAGTATGGGACGCGTTGCCCTGCCCATGGCCGTCTGCGCGATGTTGAACTCGCCTATCTCGCCGCGGAGGTTTATGAAGAAGGGGATGGGTGTGCGGGCCGGGATACAGAGGCTGGCGAGGGCATTGACGCAGTTGCCAAAGCCGCTGGACTGCATGAATACAGCGGCGTTGCGTCCAACTGCGTAAGCGCCCACGGCTATGCCGATGGCCTCTTCCTCCCTGGTCGCCGACACCAGATGAAAGAAGGGGTCCTGCGCAATAAGCGAGGTAACCCGATCAATGCTGATGTCGGGCACGTAGGCGATCAGAGAGGTGTCCGACTCCTTGAGAGCGTCCACCATGGTCTCAGCCCAACCCATACTACCTGCTCTCCATAAAGCTGGCCCTGAAGCTGATGAATCGGCTGCCAGAATATCAGTGGCCCCAGTCCTTGTCAAAAAGTGTGCTTGTATTGACGCCAGTGGCCGTAGTGTAATGAACCCACCTGAGAAGCAGGCGTCGATCCAGATACGGCGCTAGGAGAGGGGACAACACCAATGGCACTGAAGCGATGCGTGGTAGAGATGGGTTTGGGGACCGATCTGCACGGGCGGGACTACACCAAGGCTGCCCAACGAGCAGTCCGTGATGCCCTGTGGCACAACAGCCTTGGCTTTGCCCGAGCGGTTGGCCAGAGCGTGGAGGACATGAAGGTAGAGGTCACCATTGGCGTCCCGCAGCCCGATGCCGTGGACAAGGACCAAGTGGCGAGTGTCCTACCCCATGGCACGGGAACGGTAAAGGTGGTGCAGGGTGGCCTTGAAATTCCCAGCGAGGACGGCACCGATGCGACGGTTATGGCTAACGCGGCAGTCGTAGTCTACATGGACCTGTAGGACCTGAGGACGGCCAAACTTTGAATGCAAAGGCTGTGGCGTGAAATACAAGGACCTGCGGGATTTCGTGGCTTTCCTCGAAAGCAAGGGTGACCTGAAGCGCATCATCACCCCGGTGAGCTGGGAATTGGAGATCACCGAAATTGCCGACAGAACGGTGAAGTCGGGCGGCCCTGCCCTCCTGTTCGAGAATGTGGAAGGGTACGACATGCCCCTTCTCATCAATATGTACGGTACCCAGCAGCGGATGGCATGGGCCTTGGGCGTCGAGCATCTTGACGACCTTGTGGGCCGACTGGAACAGCTTATGTCCATGGCCCAGCAGCCCCCCAAGGGCATCATGGACAAGATGCGGGCGTTGGGCCAACTAGCACGCTTGGCCTCCTTCCAACCCAAGATGGTGGGCAATGCCCCGTGCCAGGAAGTGGTGCAGACCGAGGACGACGTGGACCTGTTCAGCCTGCCCATTCTCAAGTGCTGGCCCATGGACGGAGGGCGATATATCACGTTGCCCTTGGTCATCACGCGCGACCCCGACACCGGGGTCCGCAACGCTGGCATGTACCGGATGCAGGTGTTCGACAAGAGCACTGCCGGAATGCACTGGCAGACCCACAAGGTGGGTGCCCACCACTACCGTGTAGGCAGTGAGAAGGGACAGGAGAGGATAGAGGCGGCGGTAGTATTGGGCGGCGACCCCGCCACCATCTGGACCGGATGCGCGCCCATGCCCCCGGACATGGACGAAATGGCTGTAGCAGGTTTCATACGCGAGGAGGGTGTAGACCTAGTAAAGGCCAAGACCGTGGACCTAGAGGTTCCCGCACAAGCCGAGGTGGTCATCGAGGGATACGTGACTCTCGGGGACGAGCGCATGGAGGGTCCGTTCGGCGACCATACGGGATATTATTCCATGCCGGATACCTACCCGGTGTTCCACGCCACCTGCATCACCCGCCGCCGGGATCCCATCTACCCTGCCACCATCGTGGGGCGTCCCCCGATGGAAGACTACTGGATGGGCAAGGTAACGGAGCGGGTGTTCATGCCGGTGATACGCACCCTTTTGCCCGAAGTGGTAGACATGAACATGCCCGCCGAGGGGGGCTTCCACAGCTTGGTCATCGTCTCCATCAAGAAGGAATATCCTGGGCAGGCGCGCAAGGTGATGCACGGTCTTTGGGGCATGGGGCTGATGTCGCTGGTGAAACTGATCATCGTGGTGGACCACAACGTGGACGTGCACAACATATCGGAAGTTGCGTGGCGCGCTACCAACAATATCGACCCATCCCAAGACTTGGTGCTGAGCAGCGGGCCTATCGACGACTTGGACCATGCATCGGTGATGCCCAAGTTCGGGGGTAAGGCGGGCATTGACGCCACCAACAAGATCCCCGGAGAAGGGCGGCAGCGCGAGTGGCCCCCAGACATAGTGATGGATGAAGCCATCAAGGAAATGGTAGACCGCAAGTGGGTGGAGTACGGGCTGTGAACCGGAATATCGCTCCAGGTGTCCGCGGAGACGTCCAGCCCCTGATAGACGAGGTCGTGGATGTCATCCGCCGCCACGTGCCGGACGGGCCGTTGCGCGTCTACCTCTTCGGCTCTTGGGCTCAGGGCAGAGCTTTAAATGTGTCGGACCTCGACATAGCCTTCGACACTGGCTCACTGCTGGATTTTGGCGCGTACACCGACATGGCGCTAGCGGTAGACGACCTACTGACCCTGCGCAAAGTCGACCTAGTAGACATGCACACAGTAGACCAAGGGTTCCGCGAGGCCATTCTGGAACACGGTGAGTTGCTGTATGCAAGATGACCGCCGCTTCGCCGACTTCCAGCAAGCTATCGCACGCTTTGAGGAATCCCTTTCGGAGCCTCGGAGTGGCATCGTCAGAGACTCAAGTATCAAGCGATTCGAGCTGTGCTTTGAACTTTCCTGGAAGGTGATTCAGATCTATCTACGGCTCCGAGGCTTGACATGCCGCTCTCCCAGAGACTGCTTGAAAGAGGCGTTCGGTTACGGTCTGTTGGGGGACGAGCAGCTATGGGCGCGGATGGCTCAAGACCGCAACCTCAGTGTCCACACTTATAACGAAGAGTTGGCAAACCAGGTTTATGCACGCTTAACTGAGTACTCAACGGCACTTCGAAGCCTGTGTGAAGCCATTGGCACCGATAGAGACCCCCCAGACAGCGAAGGGAACAAATGACAACCGCCCGGCCACAACGGGCGGGACTGTTCGCCCTCCCCTCGAAAGTGAACCTAGTGCTGGCGGCGATCCGGTTCGAGGAGAGCATGTTCGCCCTGCCCATAGGTTACATAGGGATGCTGCTGGCAGCCGACGGGTGGCCGACATGGCAGCAATTTCTATGGATTAACGTGGCCATGACGGGAGCGCGGACCTTGGCAATGTCGGCCAATCGGCTGATTCATCACAAGGAGGACATCGCCAACCCCCGCACCAAGGGCCGACACCTGCCACAAGGCACGCTGACCCCTTGGGATATGAGGATCGTGATGCTGGTATCTCTGGGGGTGTTCTTCTACGGGGCGTCGCAGTTGAACACTTTGGCGCTGGCTCTTGCGCCCGTGGCGGCTGTCATCGTGGTCGGCTACTCTTACGTTAAGTACTACTCTTGGGGGGCCCACTACGCCTTGGGATTCGCGGATGGGCTGGCCCCTGCAGGGGCGTGGATCGGCATTACTGGCAGCCTCGACCCTGAGGCGATACTATTGGCCTTTGCCGTAACATTCTGGGTTGGAGGGTTCGACGTCTTCTACGGCACGTTGGACTATGACTTTGACAAGGGTTATGGAGTACAGTCGATAGCCCGCAGGTTCAGCATACCTAGGGCGATCCTGTGGGCGCGGTGCTCTCATTTTCTCACCCTCTCATGCCTTTTGGCTGTGGGGTTGTGGATGGAGTTGTCGTACCTCTACTTCATCGGTTGGGGTTTGGCCGTGACTATCGTCACTTTCCAGCACACCATGGTGCGGGTCAGCGACCTGACCAGAATCTCCAAGGCCTTCAAGCTGAATGCGGTCGTGTCGCTCACTTTGCTGCTATTCACCACGCTGGCAGTGGTGCTATGACCTCCAGTGATTCCAAGCCGGTCATCGTGGGCATGTCGGGTGCAAGTGGCTCCTTGATGGCCAAAGCGACGGTGGATGAGCTTCTGCTGCGTAACGTGCCCACCATACTTGTGTGCTCCAACGACGCGAGGTTGGTGTGGCACGAGGAGATGGACCAGCCCTTTAACGAAGAGCTGGCACGGTGGCGGGAGCACCCCCATTTCCGCCACTATGCCATCAGCGACATGCGTGCCCCCATAGCCAGTGGCACCTTCCCCACACGTGGCATGGTGGTGGTTCCGTGCAGCATGAACAGCGTGGCATCCATAGCTCACGGTCTGGCCTCCAACCTGCTGTTGCGGTCAGCGGATGTGTGCTTGAAGGAACGACGCCAGCTGGTGGTGGTGCCGCGGGAAACGCCGCTGCACTCAACGCACTTGGAGAACCTGCTGACGCTGAGTCGCATGGGGGCGGTAGTGTTGCCTCCAGACCCCGCGTTCTACCTCCGGCCACAGGGCATAGGGGACATTGTGCAGTTTGTGGTGGGCCGAATATTGGTGGCCCTCGGGGTCGATGAGGCCTTAGAGCAGGGGCTTCAGTACCGGCCCGACGAGGCCTGACGCCGCTGATGTCCGAGATATCCGGGGCTGAATTGTCCGGCGACGAGCGGCGGGCTTACGTCCGGGAGATGTTCGCCCGGATCGCCCGTCGCTACGACCTGATGAACACCCTGATGACCGGCGGGATGCATTACCGCTGGCGCACGCGGGCTGCTCGTATAGCCGCTGCCGGGCCTCCTGGCATCGCACTGGACATTGCCACCGGCACAGGTGATTTCGCCATTGCACTTTCTCGACAGCCGGGAATACGTGGCGTGGTGGGGTTGGACATCGTGCCTCAGATGGTGCAGATGGCCCGCGCCAAGTCCAAGGGCAGGATGGGCTTGGTGGTGGGAGACGCTCTTTCATTGCCCTTTCCCGACAACACCTTCTGTTGCGCCACCTCAGGCTTCGGGCTGCGCAACATGCCCGATGTTCACGCCACGCTGGCTGAACTGGCACGGGCGGTGCAGCCGGGGGGGAAGGTGGTGATTCTGGAGATCATCCCGCTGCGGCAGGGTAGCCCGTTGCGTCCCCTCTTCCGTCCCTACTTCCACTGGCTGGTACCCTTGGCAGGACAACTGGTAGCTGGCGACCGTCGGGCCTACACGTATCTGCCGCGCTCAGTGGACCACTTCCTTACCCGGGAGGGGGTGCGGGAGCTGTTTGGGGCTGTAGGACTCAAGGACACTGGTTCACAGTTGCTGGCTTTCGGGACGGTAGCGATTCATTGGGGTGTGGTGGCGTGAACGTTGCCGGCCTTACCTGCCGTCGTTAGAATCTGCCCGACAGCGCGGGAACAGACTGAGAGACCATAGGGAGGAAGACTCATGCCGATCATCAATAACAGCGACACACCATATGAAGAGGCCGAGGGCCGCCGGGCGCGACGGTTTGTGAATAAGGATGCAGGAGCAGCAAATCTGACAGTGGGCGAGTTGGTGATGGACGGCGGGTCTGCCCTGCGGTTGCACACTCATCCCACGGACGAGGCCATCGTGCTGTTTGAAGGCAGCGTGGAGATGGTGGTAGGCGACGAGTCGCGCATAGTAGAGCCGGGCCACACGCTGCTTGCCCCACCCAACACACCCCACAAGCTGGTGAACCATACAGGGGCCGAGGCCCGCATGTTCACCATCTTCCCAACTGACAACCCGACCACCGAGTTCGTCGACTAGCTTTTGAAGGAGGTCGCTCCCTGTGGGTAGCCTCACGAACAACGGTCCTTGAGATGTCTCCTATCGTCGGCGCGAGCGCAACTCTTGCCACACTTGGCTGGGGGTGACGCCAGAGGCGGCCAGCAGAACGAGGGCATGGTAAAAGAGGTCGGCGGCCTCAGCGGGCAGGCTGTCGGTGTCGTCCTGGGCGGCTGCTAGCGCGGTTTCGCCTGCTTCTTCGATGACCTTCTGGGCCACGCGACCAACGCCGCTTTGAAGGAGTTGAGCGGTGTAGCTGTTTTCAGGCAGGTCCCGCTTGCGGTCCTGAATCGTGGAGAACAGCTCTTCCAGAATTTCGGCACTGGCATCTTCGCTCTGGAAGCCTTCCGGCATGCCCTCGAGGGGGGTGAAGAAGCAGGAAGGCTCGCCAGTGTGGCATGTGGGGCCGTCGGGAAGCACCTTCATGAGGATGGTGTCGGCATCGCAATCTACCAACGCCTCCTTGAGGTTGAGGTAGTTGCCCGACACCTCTCCCTTATGCCACAGGTCCTCGCGGCTGCGGCTGTAATACCAGACCTGACCGCCTTCCAGAGTGCGCTTGAGTGCGCCGGGGCTCATGTACCCCATCATGAGCACTTCGCCGGTCTCGATGTGCTGGGCGATGGCCGGTATCAGCCCACGCTCGTTCAGCTTCATGTCCATGTGTTCCTCACTTGCCCAGAAGAGTGGGAATCTGAGTAAGGCTGCTTACCTGGTAGTCAGGAGCGGGCAGGTTGGGGTCTGGGTCAGCCCCGTGGCGGCTCACCCAGATGGTAGTCATACCCACCCGGCTGGCTCCCAACACGTCATCGAACTGGCTGTCACCCACATAGGCGCACTCAGAGGGCTCGACTCCGAGGGCCTGGGCAACTTGGAGGAAAGGGCGCGGGTGGGGCTTGTAGGCTTGGGCCTGCTCCGAGGAGAGCACGGCTTCAAACTGGCCGGAGATGCGGGCGAGAGTAGGGTTGAGGTAGTCGTCATCGGCATTGGAGAGGAGGGCAGTGCGCCACCGGGTACGTATATCGGGAAGAGCTTCCAAGGCATCGGGGTATATGTCACGCTCACCCATGTGCTCGACGGCAATACGTGCTGCGCCCGCGGCGTCGGACTGAAGGTCGATGTCTTTGAAGGCACGCTCGAAGCAGCTAGCCCAAGCCTGTTCGTAGCTGAGGAAGGGTGGGCTCTTTTCAGGTTCCTCCAGGTTCAGGCGTTCGTGCCGGAAGTTCATCTCGTAGGACTTCCAACGCCGGTACAACTCCTCGTGGTCCACTGTCAACTGCTGCCGTGCACATATGCGCTGGAAGGTCTCCAGCCAGAGCTGAGGCGAGTTGTGGGCGAGGGTCTCGTACATGTCGAAGATTATGGCGGTGATGTTTGGCATGGGTGTTGCTGAACGCTCCTTGTGATACTTGGTTTAGTTATTCATTGAGGTGCTTCACAGGCGGACCGGAATGTCCCGCGATGCCAAGTGCTCCTTGGCTTGTGTGATGGAGTAAGTCCCGAAATGGAAGATGCTGGCGGCCAGCACCGCATCGGCTTTGCCGAGCAACAGGGCATCGGCTAGGTGCTCCAAGCTGCCTGCCCCACCACTGGCGATCACGGGCACCGGAACCGCCCCGGAGATGGCACTGGTCAACTCAAGATCGTAGCCCTCCTGATGGCCATCGTTGTCCATGCTGGTGAGGAGCAGCTCTCCCGAACCCAATTCTACAACGTGCCGTGCCCATTTCACGGCATCCATCCCGGTCGGAGTGCGTCCCCCGTGGGTGAATACCTCCCAACGGGAGTCGCTATCCAGACTTAAGAGGTCTCCTTTGGACGATTCAGTCCCCTGAGTACTGCGGGCATCGATGGCCACCACGATGCACTGGCTGCCGAAGTTGGCAGCGCCTTCCACGACCAAGCCGGGGTTGTTCACAGCGGCTGTGTTGAGCGACACCTTGTCGGCCCCCGCGCGTAGCATGCGGCGCACGTCATCGATGGTGCGGATGCCCCCGCCGACGGTAAGGGGGATGAAGACTTGATCCGAGACACGATGCACCACATCCACCATGGTGTCCCTCTGGTCGGAACTGGCTGTAATGTCGAGGAAGACCAGTTCGTCGGCTCCCTCTCGGTCATAGAGGGAGGCAAGCTCTGCGGGGTCGCCCGCATCGACCAAATCGACGAAGCTGACGCCTTTGACCACGCGACCTGCATCTACGTCCAAACAGGGGATGATACGCTTGGTGAGCACGGCTACTTCTTCAGGGTGGCCATGTACAGGGTGTCGTTCAGTTTGCGCCATCCCTGAAAGCGAAAGCCGGCGCAACGGGCCAGCTCCCGCAGGTCGTCGGGTTCAATGCGATGGTCGTGCGAATGGGAGTCATTCCCGCCTTCACCGTGCCATTCGATCACGGTGCACCACCCGTTGGCCCGAAGCAGTCCACGCACGGCCTTGAGGAAGGCCTCGCGGTCCAAGCCATGATGGTGCACCACTAGAGACAGGAAGGCGCCATCCAACGAGCCGGGCTCGATGGGGAACTCAGTGGGCTGGCAGGCCAGCACCTCTACGTTGCCCAACCTAGCAGCGGTGACGCGGCTGCGGGCCACCTCCACCATCTCCTCGTCGGTATCCAAGGCGTGGAGGCGGCCGTGCACCAGGTATCTGGCCAAAGGAATAGTGAAATATCCGGGGCCGCAGCCGATATCGGCCACCTTATCATAGGGATCAATAGGCATGTAGTTAATCACGTTGAAAGGGTCAAGTTCCCGCACCCTTTCGGGCGATAGCCATCTAGATATCGGGTCTGGGTCATGTCGTTCGGGCTGGACCATATTCTCACGCCAACGTTGGTTTCTCGAAGGATTCAATGTACAACAGCAGCTTGGGACGCGCAAACTGTGACGGGACTTCCCGGAGGGCGGTGTGTGCTATGCTATGTTTCGATATGGACCCTCGATAGTCGGCCGACTCACAGGAGAGGGACGATGGCCCAAGCCAAACCCACAGTCAAGCTCACATATGCTGACTACTGCAACACACCCGACGATGAGCGATGGGAGCTACTCAATGGAGAGTTGATGATGGCCCCATCCCCTACATCCATACACCAAGCCGTATCCCGCCGTCTGTTCCTGCTATTGAATCGCTTCGTGGAGGATCGGGAGCTTGGTACCGTGTTCTACGCTCCTTTGGACGTAGTCCTGTCTGATGTGAGCGTTGTTCAACCCGACCTACTGTTTGTCTCCAACGCCCGAATGCACATCCTCACTCAAGTCAATATCCAAGGGGCCCCAGACTTGGTGGTCGAGATACTGTCGCCGTCCACTGCCAGCCGCGACTGGCGAACCAAGATGGACCTCTATGCTGAACACGGCGTTGAGGAGTATTGGGTGGTTGACCCTGACGGTCAGAGGATATGGGTGATGGCCCGTGCCGACGCAACGCTGGCCGACGTCGCCAACTACGGACCGGCCGATACCCTGACCTCGCCCGTCCTTCCCGGTTTTACTGCCGACCTCTCTGAGGTTTTCAGGCGTAGCCTCAGCGGGCAGGACAAGTAGACGCATGCTGCCTGCTACGAGGCAGCATGAATCGCTTGCTGTAGATCGATGTCTCCGGTATAGAGGGCGCGCCCCAAGATGGCGCCTTCTGAGCCCAGCTCGGACAGACGCACCAGGTGCTCCAAACGCGACACGCCCCCAGAGGCGAGGATGGCACTTCCGGTGCTACCGACGAGATGGACTAGGGCCTCGAAATTAGGCTGGCTAAGGGTGCCGTCGCGAGAGATGTCGGTGTAGAGGAAGCGGGGCACTCCCAGTGCTGCCATTTCGCCAACCAGGTCAGAGGCCGTAACGTTGGTGTCCTCACGCCAGCCCTCGATGGCTACCTGGCCGTTGCGAGCATCCACCGCGACCACGATCCGCTGACCCCCGAACTGGTGGCAGAGTTGGGCCACCAAGCCCGGGTCACGTATGGCTGCCGTGCCCAACACGAAGCGATCGACTCCCAGTGATGCCAAGCCTTCGGCATCGTCCACGGTACGAACGCCACCGCCAACCTGCAGAGGGATACTTACCGAGGAGACGATGGCACCGATGGCGTCACGGTTGGCTTGCTGACCTGTCCGAGCCCCATCCAGGTCCACTACGTGGATTCGTGGTGCGCCTGCCGCCTCCCAGCGACGGGCCACCTCAGAGGGATCATCGGAGAAGACCGTCTCTTGGGCGTAGTCACCTTGGAAGAGGCGTACGCAGCGCCCCGCGCGTAGGTCGATGGCTGGTATGACTTCCATGACGCTAGCTGCCGGCCAGCGGTCCTGAGCGGGATGCCTGTTCGGCGGCGGAAGCCACGAAGTTGCCGTATATCCTCAGGCCTGTAGGTCCACTTTTCTCAGGATGGAATTGAGTGGCAAACAGACTGCCTCGACCGATTGCACTGCAGAAGGTGATGCCGTAATCGGTGTGGCCCACCACCCAGTCATGTTGCTCCGGGTCGGGGAAGAAGCTGTGAACGAAGTAGAAGTAACCCCCAGTTCCCAGACCTTCAACGAGGGGGTGCTGCCCGCGGAAGTCGACCCAATTCCAGCCCATGTGAGGCACTTTCAGACCAGCGGGGAGCCTTCTGATCCTACCGGGTACGATGCCGAGGCAAGGAGTCGCGCCCTCTTCAGTGGATTCAAACAGTAGTTGCAGGCCGAGGCAGACCCCCATGAAGGGGCGTCCAGCGGCTGCATACTGTCGAATGGGTTCTACCAGACCGCGGGCGAGCAAGGCGCGCATTGCAGCGTCAGCAGCGCCAACGCCGGGCAGGACCACAGCAGTGGCTTGAGCCAGCGCTTGCGGGTCGCTACTGACCCTGACCTTTGCGCCAGCACGTTCCAAGGCGCGGGCAACGCTGCGCAGATTGCCCATCTCATAGTCGACTACGAACACTTCTAGGCTCATGGGGATGCCATCCTGTTGAGACGGAAGGGTCTGGTGGTGAAGGGAAGAAGCACGACGGAGGCCACGTCAGTCTTGGTCGCCGGTCACCTTTTCCAGAGGCAGGTCCCGGTCCTGATAGCGGGCCAGCACAAACAGGAGGTCGCCTACCCGGTTGAGGTAGCGCAGGATTTCGGGGTTGGTGAGGCTTCCGATTTCATCGAGAGCGACGACCCGGCGTTCCGCGGTGCGGGCCATGCAGCGGGCCATATCCATGGCGGCCGAGGCGCCGGAGGCGCCGGGCAAGATGAACACGGGAGGCAATGGCGCGGCGGCTAGCAGCCGGTCGATGGTCTCCTCCCAGTGTGTCACCATCTCGGAGGTTACCGGGCTGAAGTGTTGGCGATAGGTGTCGTAGTGGTCGGGGTGGGTGGCCAACTCGGCTCCCACAGTGAACATCTCTCGCTGCAACTGCTTCAGGATGGCCTTGATCTCGGCATCCTCGGACAAGGCACGGGCCAAGCCCATCGCCGAGACCGCCTCATCGGTCATGCCATAGGCTTCCGTGTGGGGGTTGTTCTTGGAGACGCGGCCGCCGTAGAGGAGGCCAGTCTGCCCCGTATCGCCTGTCTTGGTGTATACCCTAGCCTCGGCGCTCACGACCGCAAAATTGTAGCACAGGCCCCTTGGGGTCGCTACACTGGATGAGAGAAGGACACACGCGACTCGTGGATATTGAGGGACGGTTGATGGCAGGCGAGATACGAGTGATACCTGTGGAAGGTATGCCCGAGGTGCAGAACGGGGACGACATCCCGGCCCTTCTACTGGAGGCCTGCACCGGTCCCGCAGAGTTGGAAGCTGGGGACGTACTCGTGGTGACCCAGAAGATAGTCTCCAAGGCTGAGGGAAGAGTGGTGCAGTTGGAGGATATCGTCGCCTCGCCGTTGGCACTGGCCCTCTCCGAAGGGACACACCGCGACCCGCGCCATACTGAGGCAGTGCTACAGGAAAGCGCCCGCATCGTACGCAACGACAGAGGCACTATCATCAGCGAGACACGGCACGGCTTCATATGCGCCAATGCGGGAGTGGACGCTTCCAACATTCCAGGGGGGTCGGGCACCGTCGCCCTGCTGCCGTTGGACTCCGACGAATCGGCTAGGCGGATACGACGAAGGGTCGCGGAGGCCAAGGGCTTGGACGTGGCGGTGATAATATCGGACACGTTTGGCCGACCTTGGAGGGAAGGGGCGACTAACGTGGCTATCGGAGTGGCTGGGATGCATGCCCTAGCCGACTACCGGGGTACGCCGGACGCTTACGGAGAGATGCTGTACACCACCATGATCGCAGTGGCCGACGAGCTTGCCTGCGCCGCGGAACTGGTCACAGGCAAGACCCTGGGAGTGCCTGTCGCCATCGTACGAGGGTACCGCTACCCGCTCGGTGATTCCGGATCACAGGCCTTGGTCCGCCCCGCAGCCCGAGACCTCTTTCGCTAGAAGATATGGCAAGCCTGATTGACACCGGCAAAAATGCGAACCTAGAGTCCCGCGGCACCGGCGGCCAGCCAATGCCGGGAGGAAGTCGGCGTGGCCGACCAACGACAACATAGGATCGGCGACCGGGTAGTCCGGCGACCTCGCGTCAGCGAGGTGATGCCATCCGTTATACATGACGCTCCCGTCAGGCATCCTCCCCGCTTCATCACCGCGCCATACATATTGTTTGGCGGGTTCACAGCCCTAATCATTGTTGGCGGCTTGTTGTTATGGCTGCCAGCAGCCAGCAATGGGGAAGGTTCCACCTCCTTCGTGACAGCCATGTTCACCTCGACCTCGGCGGTGACCGTTACCGGGCACATCGTTGAGCCCACAAGCGCTCACTGGAGTTCCTTTGGGCAGGGGGTGATTTTTGTCCTGATGCTGGTGGGTGGCTTGGGGTTCATGACGATGGCAACGTTCCTGCTGATAATCACCGGGCGTCGTTTGGGTTTGGCGGAACGCATCCTCATGCGGGAGGCGATGGGAGTCGACCGCATGGGCAGCTTGGTGAAGGTGACGCGGAACATCATTCTCATTGTCATGGGCTTTTATGCCCTGGGCATCATCGTGCTGTGGTGGCGACTGCTGGGGTTCTTCGATGCAGGGGAGGCGATGTGGCAAGCAGCCTTCCTTTCCGTGTCGGCGTTCAACAATGCAGGCTTCAGCATCCTGCCCGACGAGGCGAGTATATTGGGAGGCTCCTTCATCCGAAACCTGCCTCTCTTGGGGTTCGTGGCCACACTCATCATCCTGGGGAGCATAGGCTGGACCACGTTGGTGGATGTGTCCCGCCATCGTCACTTCTCGCGGCTGTCTCTGGACACAAAGATGGTGCTGACCACCAGCCTTTTCCTCTACGTGCTGGGAGCAGTAGTCATACTGTTCACCGAGTTCGGCAATGAGAACACGCTGGGTGCCTTCCCTCTAGCCGAGCGGGTCTACCAAGCCATCTTCCACTCCATCAGCGGGAGGACGGCAGGCTTTTCCACCATCGATTTCGGTCAAGCATCGGAGTTCACTCTCCTCTTCTACCCCTTCCTCATGTTCGTGGGCGGGGCAGCGGGTTCAGTTGCTGGTGGCATCAAGGTGGCGACCTTCGCGGTGATTATCGCCGCGGTGTTTTCCTCGTTGCGTGGCAGGCAGCAGGTGGAGGCTTTTGGGCGCGAGATCGACTCATTCCAAGTGCACCGCGCGGTCACGGTGGCCGTACTTGGCATGGCGGTGGCCTTCCTTGCCATGTTGATACTGACCATTACCGAGGACATACCCTTCAGGCGGCTGTTGTTCGATACGGTATCCGCCTTCGGAACTACGGGGCTTTCCACCGGGGCTCCGGCGGAGCTCACGGTGACGGGCAAGGGGCTGTTCATGGCGCTGATGCTGCTGGGGAGATTGGGGCCCTTGACGATGGCTCTGGCGCTGTTGCCCAGAGGTGAGGCATCTTTGTATCGCTACGTGCGGGAAAGGGTTAAAATAGGCTAGCACTGGCGAGAGGTCTGTCCCTTGAAGAAGCAGGTAGTCGTGGTTGGGCTGGGCCGTTTCGGCACCAGCGTTGCCCGTGAGTTGTACCAGACGGGCCACGATGTACTTGCTATCGACTTGGAAGAAGGCAACGTTAACGAGCTTCTGGGCAGCGTCACCTACGCAGTGAAGGCTGATGCCACCAACGAGTCGGTGCTTGCAGAGTTGGGAGTTTCGAACTTCGATGTTGGGATCGTGGGCATTGGTTCCGACATGCAGGCCAGCATCGTCGTCGCCGTCCTGCTCAAGAGCCAGGGAGTTCCCTTCATCATCGCCCGAGCGGCCAATGATGTGCACGGGGCTACCATGGAGCGAGTAGGCGTCGACAAGGTGGTCTACCCTGAGCAGGAGATGGGGCGCCGCCTAGCCCACACCGAGTTCAACCCCGGCGAACTGGACTACATGGAGATTGCGCCCAGCACCGGCATCAGCAAGCTGAGGCCCTCAGGCTCCACTATGGGTCAGACTCTGGAGGAAGCCGGTTTGGCTGGCCCACGAGACAAGCACGGCGTATCGGTGCTAGCCATTCGCCGTGGCCGGGACGTGCTGTTGGCCCCTTCGAAGGACGAGGAAATCAAGCCCGGAGATGTGCTCATCGTAGCAGGCACAAGCGAACAGCTGGGCAAGCTCGGTCTATGAGGAAGCTGCTGCGGTAAGCAGAAGAGAGTGCGCCACTTCATGCACGCCAGCTTAGATTTTCGCCCCAACGCAATAGCCGCGTAGCTGCGTTGGCAGTGAAGCGGATAATGGTGCCGGTGACGGGTCGGAAGGTAGGAGAAGAGGCCGTCCGACTCGCTTGCCGCATGGGGCGCTTGGATGGGGCCAAAGTGCACGCCCTGTATGTCATAGAGTTGGGACTCGAATACCCCCTTGACGCCAATTTGCCACGAGAGATCGCGGCTGCTGAAAGCGCTCTAGGGCGCATCGATGCCCTCAGTCATGAGGAACGGTGCCCCGCTGACACTGCCTTAGTGCAGGCGCGCCATGCCGGGCCTGCCATCGTGCAGGAGGCACTGGAACGCAATATCGACCTCATTACCATGGCGGCGGGCTACAAGAGAGGCTCACAAGTGCTGAGCGATACGGTGCAATACGTGCTCAAGAACGCCCAGTGTCCGGTTCTGTTATGGCGGGAACCGCTTAAGGCCAACAACAGGCCGGGGCGCTAGGAAATGCGCGTACTAATACTGGGCTGCCAAGAGGCGGGATGGCATCTCACCTCTGATTTAGCCAAGCAGGGCCACCATGTCGTGGCCATCGACGGCGACCCTGACGTAGTGGAAGAGCTTGCGGGGTTGGACAATGTGGAGGGACTGCGGTACCGGGAGCCCATGCTGGACAGCCTGCGTCAGGCAGGATTGAGCAATGCGGATGCCTTCATGGCTCTTACCGACAGCGACAGCCGCAACGGGATGGCTGCGCAGGTGGCGCAACGCATCTTCCATATTCCCAAGGTATTTTGCTCCATACGCGACCCACACCGTCAGAAGGTGTACGAGGCTTTAGGCCTCACCATCATAAGTCCCACAATGGCCTTGGTGGACGGCATAACCTCGGGGTTGGAAGGGTAGACCAGAGTGTACGTTATCATCGTGGGATACGGACATGTGGGCTACCACCTCTCGCGGGCGCTTCTGGCCATCGGCCATGAAGTCCTTATCATCGAGAAGGAAAAGGCCCGATGCGAGGATATACGCCAGGACTTGGGCAGCGTGGCGCTGCACGGTGACGCGACCAAGGTGCAGGTGCTCAAAACGGCGGGCATCAACAGGGCTGACGTTTTGGTGGCCACAGCGAGCGATGAGGACAACCTTGCTGCCTGCCAGATGGCCAAGAGCGGGCCCGGCAATCCAAGGACCATCGCTGTGATCCAGGAGCCAGAGAATGACCCTCTCTTCAAGGTGTTGGGAGTGGACGTGGTGGTGAACAGGACACACCAGATTCTCAGCACCATTGAGGAGGAGTTGCCGGGACGCACCCTGCAGCACCTGATGAACCTGCGGTCTGCTGAAGTACGCATGGTGAGCATCACCTTGCCGGAGGACTCGGCGGCAGTGGGCAGGTCGCCGGAGGAGATAGAGATGCCTCCCAACAGCTTCATTGTGCTGCTGGTGAAGCAAGACGGGCCGTATCTTCCGTCCAGCTCGCTGATACTTAGCGCGAACGATGAGGTAATTGCAGTAACCACCACCTATGAGGAGCCGATGTTGCACGAAGTATTGACGAGCATGGCTTGATGCCCAAACGAATTGCATATCTGGGTCCTAGAGGCACGTTCACTGAAGAGGCTGCGATCCGCTACGACCCAGAGGGAGAACTGGAGTCCTTCCCCACCGTGGCCGCTGTCTCCCTTGCCGTTTCTTCAGGGATGGCGGAAGAGGGTGTGGTGCCGATAGAGAACAGCTTGGAGGGGTCGGTTACCGCCACGCTCGACCTGCTGATTCATGAGGAAACATTGCTCATCAAACGGGAGTTGGTGCTGCCCATTGAGCACTACCTGTTGGTGAGGCCGGGGACCCGCACGGCTGACATCGAGGTGGTGTATTCCCACCCACAATCGCTGGGGCAATGCCGGGGCTTCCTGGAGCGGTGTTTTCCCAAGGCGCGGCTGGAGCCTTCGCTGAGCAATGCGGCGGCCGCCGATGTGGTGGCCGAGGGGGTGGAGGGGGCAGCGGCCATTGCCCCCCGCCGGAACGCCGAGCTTCGCGGCCTTGAGGTGCTAGCGCAGAGCATTCAGGATAGCGATCATAACGTGACACGTTTCGTCGTCCTGGCTGGGCAGGACAGCCCGGTGACGGGCGATGACAAGACCTCGCTTTGTTTCTCGTTTGCCGATGACAAATCGGGGTTGCTGTACGAGGCTTTGCGGGAGTTTGCGGAGCGGGATATTAATCTTGCCAAGATTGAGTCGCGCCCTGCCAAGCTGAACCTGGGTGAGTATGTGTTTCTCATTGATTGCGAGGGCCACCGGGAGGACCCGGTGGTGAGGGAGGCGATTGAGAACGTCCGCTCCCGTACCTTGATGTTGCGGATTTTTGGTTCGTACCCGCGGTGGTCTGACTGAGCCTTTCGGCTAGCCTTCGACCTTGGGGATGACCTCCGAGGCGAAGCGCTCTATGTACTCCATGGCCTCTTGGAAGTTGGTGGTGCGCGGGCCGACTGACATGTGGTCCAAGCCGACTTCCTGGTAGAGCTTCACGTCGTCGATTATCTGCTGGGTTGTGCCGGTGCATGGGGTGCGCCCTTCGGGCAGCGGGTTCTTGGTGAACTCGAGGCTGGTGCGGAGGGAGATGGTGAAGTCCGAGATGTCTCGGCCCTGTTCGTCCAGATAGCCGATCAGGTCGGCCCGGTGTTTGCGGATGCCTTCCTGGTTCACTCCGACGGCGTGCCAGCCATCCGCTGTGCGGGCGGCGCGACGCTTGCCTGGGCCGGTGGTGCCTCCGACCCATATGGGCGGGTGGGGTTTCTGGATAGGCTTCGGCTTCATCTTGAAGCCTTCGAGGTGGTAGTGCTGGCCGTGGAAGACGGGCTCCTCCTCGGTGCATAGCAGCTTGAAGAGCTGGATATGCTCGTCGGTGACGGAGCCGCGGTTGGGGAAGTCGCCTCCGGTGGCTTGGAATTCCTGCTCCAGCCAGCCGACGCCTGCGCCGACGATGATGCGGCCTTGGGAGAGGACGTCGAGGGTGCTGATCATCTTGGTGTTGACCACGGGGTGGCGGTAGGGGAGGACTTGGACGGAGATGCCAAGGCGGACGCGCTGGGTGATGCCGGCGAGGAAGGAGAGGAGGGTGAAGGGTTCGAGGATGTCGTGCTCGGCGGTGAAGGCGGGGATGCCGGAGGAGTTGTAGGGGTAGCGGGAGTGAAGCTCGGTGGGCATGACGATGTGGTCGCTGACCATGAGGGTCTCATAGCGGGTCTCGGCCTCGACCTGCTGGGTGAGGGCGGCGATCTCGACGGGGTCGACGGCTGCGCCGAGGTTGGGGATCATGGCACCGTATTTCATTTTCGTGGCTCCTTTAAGGGGTTGGGAAATGTCACAATGTCACAGTGATCGTAGCTAAAATTTGTTTTTTGTAGCTGAAAAGTGTGTCATTTGTGACATTTTGCTAGCTGGCCAGATACGCGAAAAGTGTGACATTTTTTCGTATCTGGGGATGTCACAGATTTTTGGAAAGTGTGACATTTGTGACACTTTCGTAGCTGGAGAGATGTCACAGTGTGACATTTTTGACGGCCCCCTTTGATGGATGTTTTGGGGGGGGCGATTTGGGCCCTTCGACTCGCTCTGGACAGGCCCTTCGACTCGCTCTGGGGGAACGGGGAGCGAAAGGCGAATCGGGGAGTTCCTGACGGATCTGTGCCGTTCGTTCATCATTTGGGTATGGTACATTAGTTCGGGATGTTTGGCAAGGGGTTGGTGTCATGGAGGATAGGAGGCCCGACATTGACCCCCACCTTTTCCTCTCGCTACCATGGCAACAAAGTTCAACGGCGCCGCTCCAAAGGAAGAGAGCATGACCGCTCCGCAGAACGGGTCTGACCACTTGGCGAATTCCGTACGCCTGCCCCTCCGGCTTGAGCCTCAGCCGGAAGGCGGGTGGGTTATCACATCGCCCTTGGTGCCTGAGCTTATCACCGAGGCAGATACTGCGGCCGAGGTGTTGCCCAACGTCTTGGATGCTTGGCAAACGGTCTTGGAGATATACGAGGACGAGGGCCGTCCCCTGCCGGCAGAGCTTTATGCGATGGACGCATCAACGGAGCCGGTTACCATCGACATCCTCCTCCCGGCGTGAGATACCGAGAGCTGGCCAGAATACTGGCGGGTATGGGATGCCAGGAAGTCCCAAGGAAGAACAGAGGGTCTCACCGTCGATGGAGGAACGACGCCAACGGAAAAAGCGCGTCCATCCCTGACTGGGGAAGCAGGGACCTGAAGGTGGGCACTATTCGCTCTTTCTTGCGGCAGCTTGGCTTACAGTACCCGCTTTCCGGATGAAGTTATGCCTCTCCTCATTCACAACTCATTCGTTGACAGGGAAGTGGTGAGATGGCTGGAGCTATAGCGCAGAATCGGTTGAGGTTGCTGAGGGAATAAGTGCTGGACTACGGCGGGGATGGGAAGGTTGTGGCGATTGAGATTGATGGGGCTGGGGAGGTGCTGGGGGAGTTCAGGGTGAGGGCAGATAGAGTGGGCTCAATCCAAGGAGGAGGGTAATGGCGGCTTGGCTTGTACGAGGTGGTGACTATGAGGCAGAAGCTCTCGCAGAGGGCATGATGTCTGTCGACTGGGATATAAGGCAAGATATCCGCGATATGAGTGAGGATGAACTGAAAAACTTACTCCGGAAGTTATTTGGACCCCAAGCACAGAAAAGTAACATCACCAAGGCTGCACGAGAAATTCTCCGGTTCAGGGACAGTATCAAATTCGGGGACGTAGTTGTCATGCCTCTGCCGAAACAGCAAGTTGCTGTTGGCGTTGTCTCAGGAGAATATACACATCTCTCGGAGCGGCCCAGCCATGTGATCGGACGTCCAGTTGAGTGGTCCCGGAAAGATGTACCAAAGGGGGAGCTTGGCGCAGACTTGAAGGACGAAATCGAGCTCAGAGGTGTTACGGTCCGTAGACTGCAACGCGAGGAGGCCGAAGTTCAGCTTCGAGCTATCGCCGGCTTAGGCCCCCCGTCCGACCCTTGGGATGAATTTGTGCGGCGAGCCAAGGCGTATCTTGGCACGGGGAAGCTGGAGGAAGAGGAAATCAATTACAAGATGGAAATCGCGGTGAAGTTAGCGGGGGCCCGATTGGCGGTGTTTAACGGTGAAGAGGGTTGGCAGGACAAGGTCGTGGACGCGCTACGGAACAGGGGTGGGGAGCACGGAAGCGGTAACCTTCTGAACTGGCGAACGCTACAGAATTTCGGGAATTGGCTGGAAGACTCGCCAGATGACGGCTTGCTGGCTATGCAAGCGATTTGGGCTGAGGACGACATGCCTTTGGGACAACGCATTCGCGAGTTCAGGGATGTGATTCCTTCTTCAGCAATAGCTAATGGTAGCGGCGTACGAGCACGCCTGGGTTCAACTCTCCTCATGGCACTCGACGTGGACCTATACCCCCCGTTCATGACCAGTACCTTTAATGACGCATATGAACGTACTAGGTATGACAAGCCAGACAATAACGATCCGAGCACACTGTACGAGCACGCCCTTGGCTTTCTCAACAGGTTCATAGAAGAGGCGGAGCACAGGGGACTTACGCTTCGTCACCGTCTTGATGCGCAGTCCGTGGTTTTTGCTGTGGTTGGAGGCCGTGGGGATGTGACCGACGAGGCTGGGGAAGAAACCGAAGACCTCCAAGAAAGTCTGGCGGATCTCGCGAACCGCCTATTCTTAACTGCCGACTTTCTCGAGGACATACACTGGCTATTGGAGGACAAGAAGCAGATCATCTTCCAGGGGCCTCCGGGAACGGGCAAGACGTTTGTGGCGCAGGCCTTGGCTGCGCACCTGGCAGGTGGCAAAGAGCGGGTCACGCTGGTGCAGTTTCATCCCTCCTATGCATACGAGGACTTCATACAGGGTTTTCGGCCAATTGTGGGTGGACAAGGTGGGTTCGAGACACGGGATGGGCCTTTGAAGCGTATAGCCAAGCTCGCGGCGGACAACCCTCACCACAAGTATTACTTGATCATCGACGAAATCAACCGGGGAACTCTGGCCAAAGTGTTCGGTGAACTGTATTTCCTATTGGAGTATCGGGGTCATGAGATAACTCTTCAGTATTCCGATGAGCCGTTTGGAATGCCGGAGAACCTTTACATTATCGGCACAATGAACACCGCCGACCGATCAATCGCACAGGTGGACATGGCGTTGCGGCGGCGGTTCCATTTCATGGAGTTTCGTGCGGATGCATGGCCGGTCAAGGATGTGCTGAGGAAGTGGCTTGCAGCCAACGCGCCAGCAATGGGTTGGGTTGCGGATGTGGTGGAAAGGGCCAATGGACTGCTGAGCGACGAGGATGCGGCGATTGGGCCGAGTTATTTCATGAAGCCGAGGCTGGATGAAGGGATGGTGAGGTTGGTGTGGGAGCACAACGTGTTGCCATATATTGCGGAGCGGTTGCATGGGCAGCGTGAGCGGTTGGACGAGTTTGATTTGGAAGGGTTGCGCAGTCACGGTACCGAAGAGGGCGGTGCAATTGAGGGGGTATAGGAAGGTGCAAGGTTGTGTGGTTTCCGCAGGCGCGACTTGGCAAGGCAGTCCGGGCCGTGGATTCCTGCCTGCGCAGGAATGACCGGTTGAGGCGCGCAGGAATGACGAGTTGGGGGCGTGTGGCTAGGTTCGGGCAGTGACGGATTTGTGATGCCGGTGCGACGGATTGACCTCACTGAACATCAGCAGAGCGCGGAGGTGTGGCTTACTCGCTTGGAGAGAGAGGCGCTGGGCAGTGTCTTCAAGCCGACTGAGCTTGACATTAACCACGTTCACGACACGGATGATCTGTATTATCTAAGACCCGGCTCCACTGTCGGCTCGGTGGAGATTGGCGACCTATCGGTGGTTATTCATCCGAAGATTGGCATCCCGCAACTGCTGTCGCTGGCATGCTACGCCGTCTCCCAAATCAAGTTCCAGCCGGAAGACTTCGACTTTTCGGAAGACATCGCGCTTCCTGATGTCATTGGCTTGGCTCTTTCTGCCCACGCGCACAGGGCTTTCACCGCGGGTTTGCTACATGGCTACCGGACCGAGGAAGAGGCGCTGTATGGGGTGCGTGGGCGCATCCGGTTTGAGGACCAGTTGAGGCGACGGTTCGGGATGGCGGTGCCGGTGGAGGTGCGGTATGACGAGTTCACGGAGGATATCTTAGCGAACCAATTGGTGAAGGCGGCGGTAGTGCGGTTGGGCGGAATGCGGTTGCGCTCGCAGAAGGCACGTATTGGGTTGGGATGGGTTGCTGCGATGCTGGATAACGTGTCGTTAGCGGAGTTCCCTGCGAATAATGTGCCGGAGGTTTCGTTCGACAGGCTGAATGAACACTACAAAGGTGTGGTCGCGCTGTCGCGGCTCGTGCTGCAGAAGAGTGCTTTTCAGTCGAACAGGGGTAGAGTGAGATCGCCGGGATTCTTGATGGATATGAATCAGGTCTTTCAAGAGTTTGTTACGGTGGCGTTGCGGGAAGAGCTGAGACTTTCGTCTGCCACATTTGGAGAGCGGACAGTTGATTCCCTTGATGTCGGCGGTTCCATTCGCCTAAGGCCGGACCTTGTCTGGAGCCGGGGACGCACTTGTCGGTTCGTGGGCGATGCGAAGTACAAGAACATTAGCGAGAGGAACGTTCCTGAAAGCGACCTGTATCAACTGCTGGCGTATGTAACAGCCCTTGATCTGCCGGGTGGGATGCTGGTGTACGCGGAGGGAGAACCTGTAGACAGAAGGACTTACGCGGTTCGACACTCGGGTAAGACGATGGTAGTTGAGACTCTGGACATTTCGGGCGACTTGGATGGGGTGCTGGCACGTGTGAGGGGGATCGGGGACAGGGTCCGTGCTATGGCAGTTGGTGAGGGCCGTGGGTTCCCGCCTTCGCGGGAATGACGGGGAGCGTCGGTTTGTTTAGGGATGGTGCTGACTGATGGTGTTCTCTGGATTCCGGCCCCCGTCTGCACGAGGGCAGGCTCTGCGCGGGGATGACGGGGTGGGTGTCCCTTGTTTTTGGGGTGACTGACTTGTGTTGTGGGTTTGGGCCGTGGGTTCCCGCCTTCGCGGGAATGACGGGGGTGTCGGTTTGTTTTGGGATGGTGCTGGCTGATGGTGTTCTCTGGATTCCGGCCCCCGTCTGCACGAGGGCACGCTCTGCGCCGGGATGACGGGTGTGGCTGGGCTGCCTTTTGGGAGACCCGACTTGCATTGTGGGTTTGGGCCGTGGGTTCCCGCCTTCGCGGGAATGACGGGGAGCGTCGGTTTGTTTAGGGACGGTGCTGGCTGATGGCGTCCTCTGGGTTCCTGCCCCCGTCTGCACGAGGGCAGGCTCTGCGCCGGAATGACGGGGGTGGGTGTCCCTTGTTCTTGGGGTGACTGACTTGTGTTGTGGGTTTGGGCCGTGGGTTCCCGCCTTCGCGGGAATGACGGGGGCGTCGGTTGGTTTGGGGATGGTGCTGGCTGATGGTGTCATCTGGATTCCGGCCCCCCGGCTCGGGGGCTGGCTCTGCGCCGGAATGATGGGTGGGTGTCCCTTCTTTTGGGGGGGAGATGACTTGTGTTGTGGGGTTGGGCCGTGGGTTCCCGCCTGCGCGGGAATGACGGGGGGCGTCGGTTTGTTTAGGGATGGTGCTGGCTGATGGTGTCCTCTGGATTCCGGCCCCCGTCTGCACGAGGGCAGGCTCTGCGCCGGAATGACGGGTGTGGGTGTCCCTTGTTTTTTGGGGTGACTGACTTGTGTTGTGGGTTTGGGCCGTGGGTTCCCGCCTTCGCGGGAATGACGGGGAGCGTCGGTTTGTTTAGGGATGGTGCTGGCTGATGGTGTCCTCTGGATTCCGGCCTGCGCCGGAATGACGGGTGGGTGTCCTTGTTTTTGGCGGAGCTGACTTGTTTTATGGGGTTGGGACGTGGGTTCCCGCCTTCGCGGGAATGACGGGGAGCGTCGGTTTGTTTAGGGATGGTGCTGGCGGATGGTGTCCTCTGGATTCCGGCCCCCGTCTGCACGAGGGCAGGCTCTGCGCCGGGATGACGGGGGTGGGCTGGGCTGACTTTTAGAGACCCGACTTGTGTTGTGGGTTTAGGCCGTGGATTCCCGCCTTCGCGGGAATGATGGGGAGGGTCGGTTTGTTTAGGGATGGTGCTGGCGGATGGTGTCCTCTGGATTCCGGCCCCCGTCTGCACGAGGGCAGGCTCTGCGCCGGGATGACGGGGGTGGGCTGGGCTGACTTTTAGAGACCCGACTTGTGTTGTGGGTTTAGGCCGTGGATTCCCGCCTTCGCGGGAATGATGGGGAGGGTCGGTTTGTTTAGGGGTGGTGCTGGCGGATGGTGTCCTCTGGATTCCGGCTCCCGTCTGCACGAGGGCAGGCTCTGGGTGGGAATGGCGGGTGTGCGGACCAAGTTTGGGTAGGGGTGGTGCTGTGTGAGTCTCGTGAGGTGGTGCAAGGGGCGGGTGGGGTTGGTAGTGTGGGGTTGGGGGGATGGCTTATAATTGGGGGTAGCCCGATTGGATTGGGGGCCTGGGATGGCCTTAGATTTTGATAGTGGGAACCCGAACTTGCCTCGTGGGCATGCGATCATTTATTTCCGTGCGCGGTATGATCCTGAGACCCTGCTGGCGATTTATGCCATCACCCTGCCGATAGCCTTTGATTTCTCGAAGTTTGTTCCTCCATTTCTGACAGCGCACCTGGCTGCCGACCCCATGAAGGAGCTGAAGGCCTTCTCGCTGCCTCCGGTGCCGGAGCAGGTGGAGAGCTATGAGTACCTGCAGCGGTTGTCGGATTCGCGGGCGGACGATCTGGTGTGCGGGGGAACGGTGCCGACGAACGACCTGCCGGAGATGATGCAGATGGCGGGGGACGCGGTGCAGGAATACGAGCGTCTTTGGACGGAGAGCCAGCCGCAGAAGACCGTTGCCGGGGCGGTGGCTGAGCCGTCGGCAGTGGAGGAGAGCGGGGACCAGTCGTTCAACGTGAACGAGGTGCTGTACGGGTTGATGAACGAAAGCGACCGGCTGCAGGAGCTGACCAAGCTGGTGGGCAAGCTGCGGTTTGCGCTGGACGGCAAGGACAGCGCGCTTCAAGAGGAGACGTGCGACGACATCGTGGCGGTGGCGCGCCACATGCCGGACAACTACGATGTGAACAAGCTGCTGAGGGCGATGATAGAGGCTGACCCGGCGAAGGGGGCGACGCTGACGCAGCTTTACCTGGACCGGTGCTACAGGCTGCTGGAGGGCGACGAGGGCGGTGTGCGGGAGTTGGAAGAGCGCATCAGGAGCTTGGAAGCCGATTCTAACTAGGATGGTCCGGGTTCAGTCGAGTCCGGGCTGAGCAAATGGTTTACCGGGCTTTGCCGGTGCCGCCTTTGCCAGTGATCCCCCATTTTTCGTTGAGTGCTGTCTGGCTCTTGAGCCCATTCTGGATTGCGGCATGGGCCGCAATTACCATCAAGGGCTGACCACCTTGTACCTCTCACGCTTGAATCTGACCAACTTCCGGAACATACGGGAGTTGGAACTGGATCTTCCGCCGGGGCCCATCGTGCTGGTGGGGCCGAATGCTCAAGGCAAGACCAGCATACTGGAAGCGATCTATCTCTTGGCCGTGGCCCGTTCTTTTCGCGCGGATAACGAGCGGGAGGTGGTGAACTGGGAGGCGGCGGAAGAGACGGGGCAGGCGATGGTGGCGGGGATAGTGGAGCGGAAGGCGGGGCGGGAGCGGGTGACGGTGGGGTACCAGTGCGTGCCAGCAGGACAGGGCGCGCCGGGGCAGGGCGGGCTGGGGCAGGAGGCGTCGTTCAGGGTGCAGAAGCAGGCGACGGTGGCGCGGGTGAGGAGGCGGGCTGCGGAGCTGATCGGGGTGGTGAATGCGGTGCTGTTCGACGCGGGAGACATGGAGCTGGTGTACGGGTCGCCGGGCGGGCGGCGGCGGTATCTGGATGTGCTGCTGTCGCAGGCGGACGGGGCGTACCTGCAGTCCTTGCAGCGGTACCAGCGGGTGATACAGCAGCGGAACCAGCTTTTGAGGTTGGTGCAGGACAAGCGGGCGGGGGATGATGAGCTGGCGTTCTGGGATGAGGAGTTGGTGACGGCGGGGGCGAGCATCCTGGCGTACCGGTTGGAGGCGCTGGAGAGGCTGAACGAGCTGGCGTCGTTGATACATGGGGAGTTGTCGGACGGGCAGGGGTTGAGTTTGGTGTACAGGCCAACCTTGGCGTTGGACGGGATGGGTGTTGAGGGGCGGGAGGAGTTGCGGGCTGGGGTGGCGGAGGTGTTCGGGGAGGCGCTACGGGCGTTGCGGGGGCGGGAACTGGCGACGGGTTCGACGGCGGTGGGGCCGCACCGGGATGATTTGCGGTTGCTGGCTGAGGGCGTGGACATGGGGACGTATGCGTCGCGGGGGCAGGCGCGGACGGTGGCGCTGGCGCTGCGGCTGGCGGAGGCTGCGTATCTTTCGGACCTGCGAGGTGACGGGCCGATCGTGCTGCTGGATGACGTGCTGTCGGAGTTGGACGGGCGCAGACGGGCGCAGGTGCTGCGGCGGGCGAGCAGTTATGAGCAGGTGATCATTACGACCACCGACTTGGAGCCGCTGGGGGAGGAGTTCGTGCGGGGGGCGATGTGTCTGAGGGTAGTTGGGGGTGAGGTCGCGCCTCTGTAACGAGTTCACAGAAGAGTACAAGAAGGAGTTACAAGGTCAGGTCGGCATAGCGCGGCTTACAATGCACCGTCCCATTGTTGGCATCAAAGTCTACGACCCAATGCTGTAATACGTCCATGCCAAGGAGCGACGGCAGCCCTCCTCCATGGGTGGGGTCGCATATCAACAATGGTATGTTGTAGTACTTGGTTGCTTGTACATATGGGGGGCCCTCTTCTTCGTCCACAAAAGCCAATCGCGCTTGCACCCTAAAGTATGGAACAGAGTGGCCTCCTATGCCTGTCATCTCGACTAACGAACACTCAGCCCGTAGCCGATCAACTGGCATCGCTAGGTCTAACACATCCTCAGCGTGCAACATAGTCTCCCTAGAGCCGGTGTCCAACAGAAAGAGCACCGCTCCCTGCACTCGAAAGCTTGGGATGAACAGGTGGCCCATAATATACGCCCGCCTGTCCTCAGAGAAGTCGCCGCTAATCACGACCGAACACCACCGGCTCGGGGCGCAACGACCTAACAATAACCTTGCCTCTCAACCCCTGCCGGTCTACCTCCGCTCGCACTTCTTGTGGCGACTGGGCGATTGATATGACGCCATCTACCCCCATCGCAACCCAACACCCTGGGTAAGTCTCCGCTAATTCAGCCTGTTCCCGATGAAACCGATTCAGAATAGCCATCTGCTTCTTAAAAGCCTGTAGAAGCTCATTGGGGTCAACGGGAACTACATCATCCTTAGTCATCGAGATGCGTCTCCTTCGGTTGATGCCCTTTTAAGTGCATGATTATAAGTCTAAATGTCTTATAACGGACTAGTGCTATCGGACGTTCTGAGTCCTCGTTAACCGCAGGAGAACCAACCTTCGGTCGTCAACTTCCTAGCTAAGCACTAGCCGGGGAGGTTGCGGGCTAGGACTTTGTGGAAGGCTTCGATGAAGGCGTCGATTTCGTGCTGGCCCATGGGGGTGGAGAGGCAGAGGACGAGGTTGGGGGAGCAGAAGATGCCCTCGTTCATGAGGCCCCAGAAGACGCGCTGGCGGAGATCGCGGTTGCTGGCGTAGACGTCGCGGTAGTTGCGGACGGGGTCCGGGGTGAAGTGGATGCCGAAGAGGGAGCCGAGGCCGGTGACCTGCAGGGGGACTTCGAGTTCGGCGGCGACGTGGCGGATGCCTTCGCGGAGGCGCTCGGTGAGTTCGGCTAGGCGGGTGTAGCTCTCGGGGGTCATCTGGCTGAGGGTGGTGGCGCCGGCAATCATGGTCATGGGGTTGGCGTTGAAGGTGCCGGAGTGTTGCACTTTGGGGCCTTGGGTGGGGTCGAACTGGGCCATGATGTCGGTGCGTCCGCCGAATGCGCCGACGGCAAAGCCGCCTCCGATGATCTTGCCTAGGGCGGTCATGTCGGGGGTGATGCCGTAGTATTCCTGGGAGCCGCCGGGGGCGACGCGGTAGCTGATGACTTCGTCGAAGATGAGGACGGAGCCGTCGCTGCGGGTGTAGTCGCGGAGCATGGTCAGGTATTCGGGGTCGGCGGGGACCATGCCGGAGCCGCCTAGTACGGGCTCGACCATGACGGCGGCGAGTTCGCCACGGTGCTCTTCGAGGAGGCGGCGGGTGGCGTCGGTGTCGTTGTAAGGGAGGATGATGACCTGCTCCACGGCCTCAGGGGACAGGCCTGCCACGCCGGGGACGGGCTGGGGGCGGTCCGCGGGGCCCGCTTGGCTGGGGTCAGTGCGGACGCTGATTTCGACGGCGTCGTGGGTGCCGTGATAGCCGCCCTCGGCTTTGGCGAACTTGGTGCGGCCGGTGAAGGCGCGGGCACCACGGAGGGTGTTCATGGTGGCTTCGGTGCCGGAGTTGGTGAAGCGGACCATGTCGAAGGAGGGGATGCGCTCGCAGAGGAGGCGAGCGAGTTCCACTTGATGTTCGTTGGGAGCGTTGTAGACGAAGCCCTTGGTGGCCTGCTCCTGAATGGCTTGGACCACCTGAGGGTCGGCGTGGCCGAGTATGAGGCTGGTCATGCTGTTGGCGAAGTCGATGCGCTCAGTGCCGTCGATGTCCCAGAGACGGCAGCCTTGGCCGTGGTCAGCGAAGACGGGATAGGGGTCCCAGAAGATGCTGGTGCGGCTGTCGCCACCGGGGAGGTGCTGTTTGGCGTTCTCCCATGCCTGCTTGGAGCGCACGGTCATCTGCTGGTAGCGTTCCAGTTCGCTGGGGTCGGGCATGGGGCACCTCCTGGGTGAAGTCGGGAAGGCGTGATTTGCGGCCCGGTGGGGTAGTTCTGTCGGGATTATATCTTACACATCAGTTCTGGCGAACCACAGGCTGGCGAACCGCTCGGGAGCATGGAAGCGCTGTAACGTGCACGGTCGACTTCCGACGTCGGGAGCTAGGCGAAGGGAGGCTCTACTTTGCGGTTGCCGAGGCTGCGGCTTATGGCCTGCCTGAGGCTTGAGGCCTGAAGCACCTGCATGCCGGGGTTGCTGAGCTTTTCGTGAGATGACGCAGGGAGGGTGCAGGATGAGAAGCCCAAGCGCCCCAACTCGGAGAGGCGTCGCTCGGTCTGGGGGACGGCTCGTAGCTCACCACTGAGGCCCACTTCGCCCAATGCTGCCATGCCGGAATCCAGAGGAACGTCGCGGGTGCTGGAGGCGATGGCTAGGGCGACGGCCAAGTCTGCGGCGGGTTCGCGGACTCTGAAGCCACCAGCCACGTTTACGATTACGTCCTGAGTGGAGAGGTTGACCCCGACGCGGCGCGTCAGCACTGCTACCAGCATCAGGAGACGGTTGAAGTCGACACCGTTGGCGATGCGCCGAGGGACGGGCAGGACGGTGGGAGAGGTGAGGGCTTGGACTTCGACCAAGAGCGGGCGCGTGCCCTCCATCACCGGCACTATGGCCGACCCCACGGCGCCCTCGCCACGCTGGGAGAGGACAGTGGAGGATGGGTCGGGGACTTCCTCCATGCCCTGGCCACCCATACGGAAGACGCCAATCTCGTTGGTGGAGCCGAAGCGGTTCTTGGCACTGCGCAACAGGCGGTAGTGACCGACCTCATCGGACTCCAGTTGCAGGACCACATCCACCATGTGCTCCAAAATCATGGGGCCAGCGACGTTGCCGTCCTTGGTGATGTGCCCGGTCAACACTGTGGGCACTGAGTTTTCCTTGGCCCAACGGGTGACCATCAGACCACATTCCCGAACCTGGGCAGCGCTCCCTGGGCCTGAACCCACATCCGGCTGGTGCAGGGTCTGGACGGAGTCCACAACCACCATGGCTGGCTTCATGGCCTCCAATTGCTGGAGCACCAAGCCTACGTCGGTCTCAGCCAGCATTTGGACGCCCACGCCACTGAGGCCGAGACGGTCGGCGCGCAGTTTGACTTGGTATGCAGATTCCTCACCACAGACGTAGGCGACACGGCCCGAGCTACGGGCCACATGCTGGGCCGTCTGCAGCAGCAGGGTGGACTTGCCCACACCCGGCTCTCCCGCCATCAGAACGACGGAGCCTGCCACCAAGCCACCTCCAAGCACGCGGGAGAGTTCGTCGAAGGGGACGGTCAGACGTGGCTGGTTGTTGGCGACCACTTGGGAGAGTTCCTCGCTGGCAACGGCCACAGGGCGAGACGCGAGACGGCTGGCACTGACCGCGGTCTGCACTTCCACCAGCGGAGTGCGCTGATCGCAGCTTGGGCAAAAGCCCATCCAACGTGGACTCTGGTAGGCACACGATTCGCAATGATAGGCGGTGCGGACTCGGGGTCGTGGCAAGCTCACCCCCAATAATGCAAGATGGGCACAGGATGGGCCGGAAGACGCTGTGTCTGGGGCACGCTGGGCCGGGACGCTCACCTTCGTATAACAGAGATAGAGCCGTGCGCCAAGGCGAAAATGTCAGGGTATAGCACGGCGCTTCGGGAAGAGACGGGGCCGACAACATAGAACAGGGCCCGCGCCTGACGACGCGGGCCCTGTTTGCTTTGCACCAGTAGCGGCCAGCCGGTGTGGCTAGGCCTCGGACAGGCTTAGACCTCGGACAGGACGGGCACCTTGGACTTGATGACGACCTCGCCGTCTTCCACATCTATGTAAGCCGTCTCTCCGGCGTTCAGCCTGCCTCCCAGCACTTCCTCAGAAAGTTTGTCCTCGATCTCGTTCTGAATCAGGCGGCGCAGGGGCCGGGCACCGAATACGGGGTCGTAGCCCTTCTCGGACAGGTAGTCGCGGACGGCTTCGGTGATTTCCAAGGATATCTTATGGTCGTCCAACTCGGCGCGGACCATGTCAATCATGAGGTCGACGATAGAGTGGATGTGCTCCCTACTGAGGGCGTGGAACACCACCGTGGCGTCGACACGATTCAGGAACTCGGGGCGGAAGAAGCGCTTCACCTCTTCCAGCACCTTATCCTTCATCCGCTCGTAGCCGATGCGCTCCTGCTTCCCGTCATCGGTCTTGATGGAGAAGCCGATACCCGTTTCCCGAGTTATCAGGTCAGAACCCAAGTTACTGGTCATGACGATGATGGAGTTGCGGAAGTCCACCTTACGGCCCTTGGCGTCGCTCAGGTGGCCGTCGTCGAAAATCTGCAACAGGATATTGAACACTTCGGGGTGGGCTTTTTCGATTTCGTCCAAGAGGATGCAGCAGTAGGACTTGCGCCTCACACCCTCGGTTAGCTGTCCACCTTCGTCGTACCCCACATAACCGGGGGGCGCACCGATGAGCCGGGCTACGGTGTGCCTCTCCTGGAACTCGGACATATCCAACCGGATCATGGTGTCTTCGCTGTTGAACATGAACTCGGAGAGGGCACGAACCAGCTCGGTCTTACCCACACCGGTGGGGCCCATAAACAGGAATACACCGATGGGATGGCGCGGGTCCTTGAGTCCGGCACGGGCCCGGCGCACGGCCTTGGAGATGCTGACGATGGCCTCGTCCTGACCGATGATTCGCGAGTGCAGCTCGTCTTCCATGTGCAGGAGCCTGGCAGTCTCTTCGACGGCCAACCGGGCGACGGGAATGCCTGTCCACATACTGACCACTTCCGCCACGTCCTCTTCGGTGACGGCGGGCTGGTCGCGATCCTGGTCTTCCTTCCACTCCTGCTGGTCGTTTTCCAGCTTCTCCATGAGTCGCAGTTCACGGTCACGCAGTTCAGCAGCATATTCATACTGCTGATTGGCGATGGCGTCGTCCTTCTCCTTGCGAACGTTCTCCAACACGCTTCTGGCTTCCTGCACTGAAAGAGGGGTGCTGCTGGTGCGCAGGCGGACGCGGGAGGCCGCTTCGTCCATCACATCGATGGCCTTGTCGGGAAGAAAGCGATCGGAGACAAACCGGGATGCCAAGGTGGTGGCCGCTTGAACGGCATCTTCGCCAATGGTGAGGTGGTGGTGCTCTTCGTAGCGTCCCTTCACTCCCATGAGAATGGCGACGGTCTCAGCGGCGCTGGGCTCTTCCACAGCCACCCTCTGGAAGCGCCTCTCCAACGCAGGGTCGCGCTCGACGTGCTTACGGTAGTCATCCATGGTGGTGGCGCCGATGCACTGGAGCTCGCCACGGGCGAGGGAGGGCTTGAGGATGTTGGCGGCGTCCACTGCGCCTTCGGCAGCGCCCGCGCCCACCATAGTATGTATCTCATCGATGAACAGGACGCAGTTGCCTGAGTTCCTGATCTCGTCGACTACTTTCTTGAGGCGCTCTTCAAATTCTCCACGGTACTTGGTGCCGGCTACCAAGGCTCCCATGTCCAGTGTCACCAAACGCTTGCCCTGCAGGGAATCGGGGACTTCGCTGTTGATGATGCGCTGGGCTAGGGCTTCAACTATGGCGGTCTTGCCGACGCCGGGCTCTCCGACCAACACGGGATTGTTCTTGGTGCGACGGCTGAGTATCTGGATGACGCGCTGAATCTCCTGGCTCCGGCCGACCACAGGGTCCAGCTTGCCAGCCCGGGCAGCTTGGGTCAGGTCGATACCAAGCTGGTCCAGGGTAGGTGTGCGGGTCTGGGAGCGCCCGGAATGTCCAGCGGACTGGGCCGGGCTTTGGCTCAGCACACGATGGGTCTCTCCACGAACTTTTTCGAGGTTGACGCCGAGGCTTTCCAGCACACCGGCGGCCACGCCTTCACCCTCACGGAGCAGCCCGATGAGCAGGTGCTCGGTGCCGATGTAGGTGTGGTTCATGCGCCGAGCCTCGTCCACGGCGAGCTCGACGACCTTCTTAGCACGAGGGGTCAGGCCGATTTCGCCTTGGGCGGGCTTATCGCCCCGGCCGATGATGAACTCCACTGCGGAGCGCACCTTGTTGAGGTCCACCCCGAGATTTGCGAGCACTCGCGCAGCCACACCTTCGGTCTCTCGCACCAAGCCAAGCAAGATGTGCTCGGTGCCGATGTAGTTGTGGTTAAAACGCTGCGCCTCTTCCTGTGCGAGGGAAAGGACCTTCCTCGCGCGCTCGGAGAACTTCTCGAACCTGCTTCCCATCGAGGTGACCCCCTTCTGGGTTTTTTTTCGTTAGGAGGGTCTTGCGTCCCTCCGGTATACCGGCGACTCACCATGATGTTTGGTAAAGTCTAGCATATTGGCCTAGCTTGTCAGTCCGGCAAGCGAAAAGCGGGAAAACGCAGTTCGTTTGCTCAGGTTAGGGTTTCCCTGCTGGCCGCTTGTGAATATTTTAACAATCTAGGTCAAGGTTAAGATACCACAGGGCACAGACACGGGGAAGGCAGAAGCCTTCGAATTCGCAGCTTTTGCGGATGACCCCCCGGCGGTGGCCTATTTTCCCACTCCGTTACCAAAGCAGTATCGTCGGCGCTGGGGCGTTTCACTACCGTGTTCGGGATGGGAACGGGTGGGTCCACCCCGCTCTAACCACCAAGGGACCATGCATAGTATGCACCATTGGATGCGCGTAAGCAAGAGAAGAAGGGGCGTTGACCAAGGGATTCCGGGAAAAAGGGGGGACGGAGAATGGCACTGCGAGCCGGGAGTCTAGTCAGTAAGGGCCGGCTCAGCGGGAGCAGGGTGTTCGTGGATCTCGTGGTCGTCGCATGCTACCCAGTGAGAGCCGCCCTCGAAGTATTCCTTCTTCCAGATGGGGACGCTTTCCTTGACCCGGTCGACCACGTAGGCAGCGGCTTGGAAACCCTCGTTGCGGTGGGGAGAGCCTACGGCGACTATCATGCTGGTCTCTTCGATTTCCAGGCGGCCCAAGCGGTGAGCAATAGCCACGTCGCTGATGCCCCAGTGCTCGCGGATTTCCTGACGCACCCTCTCCAGTTCCTTGGCTGCCATTTCGGGATAGGACTCGTACTCGAGGTACAGCACCTTGCGCCCCTCGTTGAACAGCCGGGTGGTGCCGAGGAAAGTGATGATGGAGCCGTTGAGTTCGGAGCGAACTTTGGCGGTGATCTCGTCGGGATCCAGGGGGTCGTAGGTGAGGTGAATCAGCGCGAGCCTCCACTAACGGGCGGGATGAGGGCAATCTGGTCACCCTCGGAGAGAGGGTGATCGTGTTCCACATAGTCGGTGTTGACTGCTGCGACGATGCTGACTGAGGGCGGGGCCAACCGCGGGTACATTTCCCGCATCCGCGATACGGCGTCGCCGACCGTGGCGGCTTGGGGCAGCTCCAAGGTCAGACTGCCCGTGCCTGCCCTCTCGCGGTACAGGGCGAAGAGTAGAACCTCGACCTTCAGGTTAACCCCTCCATCGTCTGCTGTCGTCGTCTTGCGAGCACCGAGTGCGTGGCTACGGGCCTATACCAGGGAAATCTCTCGCACCGGCGAATCCACCGGCGTGTCATCTTCGAGCTGGTAGGGGAAGGGATTCTCGCGGGAGAACCCGGTCTCGTCCCTAGGGAAATCTTCCAGGGGCAGCTCGTAGTGGACCTCGTTCTCGTTGCCGTCGAGGTCACGGAAGTAGATGCCCAGGGAGAAATTGTGGTCGGCGATGCGGACGATCTCGGCGTTGCGGGCCTTGAGCTTGCGATGGACCTCCTTGAGGTCCTCGAAGGTGCCCATCTGCCATGCCATGTGATTGAGACCGAGACGGCGGCCGGGCTCGACGGGGCCAGGGGTCTCGGGGCGGGCCTGTATGAGGGCGATCTCGTGGCTGCAGGCTTCGTTTGCGGACAGGAAGCTGGCAGCGCTTCCCCGCCGGAACATGACTGTGAGGCCTAGGACGTCACAGTAGAACTCTTCCGCCTGTGCGACGTCGCTGACTGTTATGTTCACGTGGCTCAGTTGTATTGCTTTGGCGCCCATGGTCCCTCCTTGTATTTCCCGCTTTCGGGGCGAATAAGGGCTTGGGGGATTAGCTACACGCCTAGCGTGACGGTGAGGCGCGGGGAGTCGACGGGAGTGTCATCTTCCACGTCCCATGGGAAGGGGTTGTGGCCTCGGAAGATGTTGCCGTCGTCGCCGGGGCCGGGCCACTGGTCCTTGGGAAGCTCGTAGTAGGCCTCGTTTTCGTTGCCGTCGGGGTCCTTGAAATAGACACCGAGGGACATGTTGTGGTCACTGACGCGGGTGATTTCCACGTCGTTGGCCTTGAGTTTGCGGTAGATCTCCTTGAGGTCTTCGAAGGTGCCCATCTGCCATGCCATGTGGTTCAAGCCCACGCGGTCGCGCTCGGGGCCGGGGGCATCGTCGCCGATTTCCACCAAGGCGATTTCATGGGAGGTGGCCTCGTTGGCGGACAGGAAGGTGATGCGGGGCATGCGATTGGTCACCGTGAGGCCCAGCACTTCGGCGTAAAACTTCTCGGAGCGCTCCTTGTTCCTTACGAACATATTAACGTGGCTCAACTGGATAGGTTTTGCGGTCATTTCTCCTCCTCGTTGGCGGGCTCTTGTTGGGAGCAATGTGATTGCGATGCTACCGTTTGCCGTCCTTTGTTGTCAATTAACAGTCACTGAATGAGCGCACTACCGGCGCCCATGCTTCATTGTTTCGTCACCATGCTACGCAGGCGCTCCAAGGCAAGCTTGATGTTGTCTTGGGAGGTGGCGTAGGAGAGGCGGACGTAGCCTTCGCCGTACTCCCCGAAGCCGGTGCCGGAGAGGAGGGCCACGCCGGATTCCAAGGCGCGGTTTTCGAATTCGGCGCTGGTCATGCCGGTGCCCTTGATGGAGGGGAAGGCGTAGAAGGCGCCCTCGGGGTCTGGGCAGGTGACGCCGGGGATGTCACGCAGGCCGCGGGCGATGAGGTCGCGGCGGGACTTGAATTCCTGGGCCATGGCGATGACGCGGTCTTGAGGGCCGTCCAAGGCTTGGAGGGCTGCGCGCTGGGTGAAGGTGGCGGCGCAGGAGACGCTGTTGGCGGAGAGTTTGACGATGTGTTCGACCAGCGGCTCGGGGAATATGCCGTAGCCCAAGCGCCAGCCGGTCATGGCGTAGCTCTTGGAGAAGCCGTCGAGCAGAACGGTGCGTTCCTGCATACCGGGCATGCCGATGATGCTGGAGTGTTCGCCGGAGTAAACGATGTCCTTATATATCTCGTCGGAGAGGATGTAGAGGTCGTCGTACTTGCGCACCATCTCGGAGATGGCGCCGAGTTCGTCGGCGCTGAAGACTGCGCCGGTGGGGTTCTGGGGAGAGTTGATGATGATGAGGCGGGTGTTCTCGTTGATGTTGGCTTCGAGGTCGTCGAGGTCGGGGTGGTAGGCCTTCTCTTCGAGGAAGCGCATGGGGACGGCCTTGGCGCCACAGAAGCGGACCATGGACTCGAAGACGGGGAAGCCGGGGTTGGGGTAGATGACCTCGTTGCCAGGCTCGGCGAGGGCGAGGATGGTGAAGAACATGACGGGCTTGGCGCCGGGCATGACGACAACGGAGTCGGGGGAGAACTCGACGCCGCGGACGGGCCCGGCGTCGCGGGCGATGGCGTCGCGGAGTTCCGGCAAGCCAGCGGTGGGGCCGTAGTGGGTGTAGCCCTGATTGAGGGCATCCGTGCCGGCACCCACGACGTCTTCGGGGGTGTCGAAATCGGGCTCACCGATTTCCATGTGAACGATGTGCTGGCCTTGGGCTTCGAGGGCACGGGCCTTGGCGAGCATTTCGAAGGCGGCTTCGGTGCCGAGGTCATCCATGCGGCTGGCGAGTCTCATTGGTTATCTCCGTCGTTGGCGTTAGGTGGGGGGAGAACATGGACGCAGTGTATGCTGCAAGACTCTGCATTTTCGTGGAGGCGTGTCCGATATTTCGTATCTGGCTGGCCGTTTTATTGCAGTGTGGTCGTAGCTGCCGTGATATTTTCCGTAGCTATTAGGACTGCAATTTCTGCAATTGAATGGTTTTGCAGGTACGATTTGGGGGACGTCTTGTTGCATGGTGACATGCATTCCCGCGGCCATTGGTAAGGGTATCGGGGCCTCCTCGCTATGAGTCGGGCTGGTCATCTAAGTATAGCACCGCGGGGCAGGGGCGGAAGGGGCGTGGTGTCACGGGGGTACAGTGGCCCGGAGGGGTCGGTCTGGCGGCAGGCCTCATCCGTCGTCCATGGTGGTGAATGTTGTCTCGAAGGCGGTGTTGATGCCCACGGAACCCCGGAGGGGTCAGTCTCCAGCCTGAACGCGGGTTAGGGAGGGATGGGATTTGGTGTCAACGGGCAATGTCATGGGAGGTGGACTACTGGTCTACGACGCCGTTCAATATCTCTTCAAGTTCCCCCACCTCTTGAGCGGCCATAGTGCTGGCAACTTGGATGAGGCGTGGGCCAAACACGGCATCAAAGGCCAACAGTGTGTCAATCATCCATCGGCGTACCTTGTTCAAAGTATCAGCGTCAGATCCAATGGATGGGATGCCCGGGCCTGGGTATGGCGCCAGAATCCTGCAAGCAACATTATTGTCGAGCCGACGCCAATCGAGACTAAGGCCCAATTCTTCCTCTACCTCATTCTGAGCCTTGCGGAGTTCGTCGAACAGTCCCTTATTCCAGTTCTTGTTCTTGCCATTAAAGTAGATCTCAACACTTGGTCCGCTCCTGCCAAAGGAGGCGAAAGAGATTAAACCCTGACCAGGCGGCGGGTATGTTTTGCAGTAGTAGACGCTCTTAGCACTCGGTTGCCCCTTAGCGCCGATGTGTTGCTTCTCCTCGTCGGTCATATTGACTAGGAAGGTTTCCCAGAAGCTCCTATAGGCGTTCTGGGGGTCGTCGGTCACGGGACTGCCTCTTACCCATTGATTCGGCGCCGACACTACCTTGAAGTTGGGGGCAGGGAGTGAGTCCCCGATCTTCCAGACCTCTACCACCACGCCGAAGAACGCTATCTCTTCGTCAGTGTGGCGATTCAATAGGTCTAGCGCAGCTCGATGTTCGTCCGTAAATTCACTGGCAAGCCAAACCACTACTTTGGCGTCAAAGCCTGCGGCGTAGGTCAACAACTGGCCTAGATGCGTGTGGTTCGTCTTGGTCAATTGATTCTCGATGATCACGGGCCTGCCGGTCGCAGACTCTCTGGCTAAGATGTCCAGTAAGAATGGCCCTACCGAGACCTGCCTACCTTGCAACTCCAAGTCCAACCCCAAAGCTTCGCCCAGTTGGTCCAAATTGTCCGCGAGCCACGGGTCGAAATCCCCGGGTTCGCTGGGCCAAACGGTTTTGAGGTCATTCAGCCGATGGATTCGGCCTAACTCCATTACTATAGCTCCCCTTTTTGTTACGGACGATGTGGACTTGAACTATCCGCGTCATGCTACCTGAAGTCTGCAGATTGTGGAAACAACCCTAGCAGTGGGGAGACGGTGCCTATGATGTTGCGGTCGATGGAGTTGATGGTGGGGCGGCCGCACATGCCCATGGCGCCGTTGAGTTCGTCGCGGAGCAGGGTGATGACGGCTCGGAGGCCGGCTTCGCCGTCGACGGCTAGGCCCCAGAAGAGGGGGCGGCCCATGAGGACGGCGCGGGCGCCGAGGGCTAGGGCCTTGAGGATGTCGGTGCCACGGCGCATGCCTCCGTCGAGGTAGACCTCGATGCGTCCTTCGACTTGGTCCACGACTTCGGGGAGGACTTCGATGCTGGCGAAGGTGGTGTCGAGATAGCGTCCGCCGTGGTTGGAGACGATTACGCCCTTGGCGCCATACTCGGCGCAGCGACGGCCGTCGTCGCCACGCATGATGCCCTTGACGACCACGGGCAGGCGGATGTTAGAGGCGAGCCAGTCGAGGTCTTCCCACGTGGCTGCGGGGTCGCGTATGTCGCGTGGGCCCGCGGGGGCGTCGGCCCCGAAAGTGGAGGTGTGGGTGCCCATATCTATCTTGGAGTAGTTGGGGGAGACGCCACCGACGTAGTTGTTGCGTATGTTGCGCTCACGCTTGGGGGGAACCTTGGCGTCGGCGGTGAGGCAGAGGGCGCTGTAGCCTGCTTCCTCGGCGCGGTTGGCCATCTCGAGGGTGAGTTCGCGGTCCTTGAAGAGGTATTGCTGGAACCAGATGGGGCCGGAGGCCTCGGCAGCTACATCCTCCAGTGTGCGGGAGGCGTGGGAACTGAGCACCATGACGGTGCCCATGGCGCCAGCGGCGCGGACGGTGGCTATCTCGGCCTCATCGGAGGCCATGGAGTGGTGGCCTGCTGGGTCGAGCATGAGGGGCAGGTTGATGGGCTGGCCGAGAACGGTGGTGGAGAGGTCGCGCTGGCTGATGTCCACCATCATATTGGGACGCAGCATGATGGAGTCGAGGACGGCGCGGGTGCGGCGGATAGTTATCTCGTCGGTGGCCCCGCCAGCGATGTAGTCGTAGTCGGGCTTGTTGATTCGTTCCTTGGCGAGTTCTTCGTACTCGAAGATGTTTACAGGACCATCAGCCATGGGTCACCTCTCATCTGCGGGGCACTACCGCATTGCGCTAGTCAGATGGTGGGAGTCTAGAAGTTTGGGGATGAGGGCGTCAATGACGGGTAGGGGGTACTGGCCTAACAACCACGTCCGGGAGGACAGCCCTTCCCCCCTTGAGGGGAAGGGCTGCTGTGTGGCGTACTTACGAATGGGACGAGGCTAACTTACTGGGGGCGGAAGGCTTCGCGCACCACGTCACCGTCAAAGAGACTGGGCACTTCGCCGTTGGTGGCGTAGTTGTAGAGGGCTGCCTTGTATATGCCGTCCAGCGTGGCGAACAGGACTGCGACAAAGGCTACGAGGGCCGCACCAACCAGAACGGCTGTAACTATTCCGGCAGTGCCAATGGGTGAAAGAACCAGGAACAGCAATGCGCCGATTCCTGCTGCTATGAGGTAGCCAAGGAAGGCGGCGATGCCGAGGCCGAAGTTGGCCACCACTTGCTCGCCCCAGGTGCGACGGACCAATCCGAAAGAGGTGCGGAAGGCGTCGCCGACGGACCTGTGCTCGATGACGATGAGGGGCACCACGAAGTAGGTCACCAGAGTCCAGGCGGCGCCAATGAGGGCAACGATTATCTGACCGATGATACCGGTGATGCCTCCCCGGTCGCGCGCTATGCGGTTGAGAATCTGGAGGATGAGGCCGACGGTGGCAGCAATGGCGGCCCAGATGAAGATGGAGATGATGCGATGAAGGGCCCCATTGAGGCCAGAGCGGATATTGGGGTCGCCACCGGCCAGCCTCTCGTGGGCGGCATAAACGAGGGCGCTGTTGAAGAAGATGATGACGAAGTAGGCGAGGAAGTAGAAGGCGAAAGCGACGGCGATATCGCCAGCGCCAAAGGCACCTTCATCAATGCGGTCGAGGGCGCCAATTCCGATGCTGACCCCCATGAAGGCCAATACCACGAGAACAACGCCGATGGAGGAGAAGATGGGGAAGAAGGCGAGTTCCTTGTCCACTGCGAGAACGTGGAGACAGAGTTTGACGAGGCGGAAACTTCTGCCGATGGTAGCGAACATGCTGGCGACTCCTTCTACCGCCCATTGGGCGCTGCCTGATGCCATATTGGCCTTGAACCGATTCTGGCGGCGGGATGATAGCACAAGTGTAGAAGTGAAAGTCCCTAGGTTAGCGGAACTGTACTATGCGAGTTGCTGGGGGTAACATGGGGCAAAATGAGGGTCCCATAGGGACCTTTCTGTTGATTAGGGAGAGCGAAGGTCTATGAAGTTTGGCGTCTTCTACCAGGTGCCGTGCGCCCCGGAGCAGTCGGTGGCGCAGCGGTACCAGGATACCCTGGAACAGATTGAACTGGCGGACGAGTTGGGGTTCGACCGGGCGTGGATAGCGGAGTTGCATTTCAGGGGCACCTTCTCGGTGATGCCTTCGCCCCTGATGCTGGCGGCGGTGGCGGCGCAGCGAACCAAGCGCATCCGGCTGGGCATAGCGGTGAACCTGTTGCCGTTGCACCACCCGGTGAATCTGGCGGAGGATGCCGCCACATGCGACGTGCTATCGGGCGGACGGTTGGAGTTCGGCATTGGGCGGGGCACGAGGCTGGCGCACCATGGCTTCGGGGTACCACAGGAGGACAGCCGGCCACGGTTCATGGAGGCGCTGGACATACTGAAGAGGGTCTGGACCGAGGACCACGTCACACATAAGGGCAAGTTCTGGGAGATAAACGACGTGACCGTGGCCCCGAAGCCGACACAGAAGCCATATCCGCCGCTGAGGATGGCGTCAAACAGCGCGGATACATTCCCATTGGCGGGGGAGTTGGGCCTGCCTGTGTTCACGTGGATACTCATCAACCCTCTGGCGCGGCTGCAGGAAGGCCTTATTACATACCGCCACACCCTGCAGGAGCACGGACACCCGGAACAGGAGGTGTCGCTGGCAATGCCGGTGTTCGTGCACGAAGACGGAGCAAGGGCGCAAGAGCTGGCGAAGGTGAGCACCATGAGCTACATGCGAGAGGTGGATGGCATACTTGGGCCGGGGCCCCGACCCTCCACGGAGACGGCGGCGGCAGGAGGGCCGCGGTACCCTGACTATCTGAGCATCCCGTATGAGGATATCCTGCAGAATACGGCTGTGTATGACGAGCCCAGCGCGGTGGAGGACAGGCTGCACAAGGTGAACCACGCGTTGCGGAACGACGAGACGATCTGCTGGTTCAATTTGGGCGGGCTGGTGCCGCATGAAGAGGTGAAGAAGTCGATGCGGCTGTTCGCCGAGAAGGTGATGCCCAAGATGCATTAGGGCCGGCAAGATCTCCATCAAACGGCAGGGCAGGCCGCGGGACAATCCTAGTGGTCGCCCGGCCTGTAAGAGGCGGAAGGGGGAAGAACCATGACGACCAGGGCACCGTTCCTGTCCCAACCCTATGGAGGCTACTTCCACCGCGAGGTCCCCTCGGAAGATGACGAGCTTACCCATGTGGGCCCAGGGACACCTTGTGGCGAGTACTGGCGCCGCTTCTGGGTACCCGTCGCCCGCTCCGACGATCTCAAGGACCTACCCCAGCGGATACGTATCCTGGGCGAGGACTTGGTGGTCTTCCGCGATGGCAGCGGGAGTACTGGCTTGATGGAGTTGCACTGCCCCCATCGTGGCACGTCCCTCGAATTCGGAATAGTGTGCCAGAAGGGGCTGCGCTGCTGCTATCACGGCTGGCTCTTCGACGTTGACGGGCGCATCCTGGAGACACCTGGGGAGCCAGCGGACTCCACGCTGAAGGACCGGCTCTGTCATGGGGCATACCCCACCCTGGAGTACGAGGGTTTAGTTTTCGCCTACATGGGCCCGCCGGACAAGCGTCCCGCTTTCCCCAAGTACGATACCTTCGAGAGGGCGGACTACCATTCCTGGGCTGGCGACAGTTGTGAGCTCCCCTGCAACTGGCTGCAGGTCAAGGAGAATTGCATGGACCCGGCCCACCTCCTCTACCTGCACACCATCGGCAACGAGGACCCCGAAGCGGCCCAGGTGACAGGGGACTTCGCGGAGATGCCGGAATGGGAGTACATGGAAACTCCCGTGGGGCTGATGTACCTCGACACCCGGCGTGTGGGGAACAAGGTATGGGTGCGCATCAACGATTTCCTGCCTCCGACGCTGCACCAGTTCCCACCCAGCGGCGTGCTGTTCCGCGAGGGAGACTTTGGCGGGCGACCTGAGATGGGGATCTTCGCCACACCAATAGACGACACCAACACCAGACTCTTCTGGTTCAACCACACAGCGGAGGGCTTGGAGGCGCCTAAGGGGCTGCCATTCGGCCAGACGTCCGAGCGTCCCTATGAGGAGCGCCAGAGGATGCCCGGCGACTACGACGCTCAATCAAGCCAGCGGCCCATCGCGCGTCATGCCTTGGAGCACCTGGGTAGCACGGACAGAGGCATCATCCTACTCCGAAACTTGATCAGACGTGGCATTCGCGCCGTCCAGCAAGGTGAAGACCCCAAGGGGGTACTCCGTCAGGACCCTGGGATCCTGCCCACCTACTGCCGCGACACCATGGTGGATGCGCCCCCGGCTGACACGCCTGAAGCGGACCGTGTACTACTGAGGGAGACGGCCCGCAAGGTGGCGGAAGAGCTGTTGAATGGCGCAGCGACTGCTGGCTGAAGGCCCGCGCTCCCTATTTCATGGCAGTGACGGTTAGTTCGACTAGGAGGAAGAGATGGGCAGGCTGGATGACCGGGTGATAATCGTCACCGGAGGAGCGCAAGGCATCGGAAAGGCATATTGCGAGGGGTTGGCAGGCGAAGGCGCCAAGATAGTGGTGGCTGACATCGACACGGCGGCAGCCGATGCGTTGGTGCGCTCCCTGACTGATGCGGGGCATGAAGCCATGAGCGTGGTCACGGATGTCTCCGACATTCAGCAGGCGGACAACATGGCCAAGGTGACCATTGACCGGTACGGGCGCATCGACGGCTTGATCAACAACGCTGCGGTGTTCCAGCGTCCCTCGATGAGCCGCGTGCCCTTCGACCAAGTGTCAGTGGAGGAGTGGGACCGTTTGATGGCGGTGAACCTGCGGGGAACTTTTCTCTGCGCCCGGGCAGTGGCGCCCTACATGAAGGAGCAGGGCGAGGGCAGCATCATCAACATCAGCTCCGGTACAGTCCACTTCGGGGCAGCCAATGTGGCCCACTACGTGGCATCAAAGGCGGGAGTCATCGGTTTCACCCGGGTGCTGGCACGGGAACTGGGACCTTGGAATATCAGGTGCAACGCAATCGCCCCTGGGCTGACCATCAGTGTGGAAGATCCTGATGAGGCCCGCCTAGAAGGGGACCGCCAGCGGATGCAGGCGCGGAGCATCAAGCGCAGCGAACTGCCTACGGACCTGGTGGGGACTGCCATCTTCCTGTGCTCCTCTGACAGTGCCTTTATGTCGGGGCAGACTCTGGCGGTGGATGGCGGGGCTACGATGCGGTAGGGGGTGCTATTCGCGCCTATAAGATAGTATCGGCCAGAGTATTATGGCTTCGAGTTCGATGACGCGACCGGAGGCCCGTGAGAGTCTTCGATGCGCTGCGGTTTTGATGGCCCTTGGGATAGTAGTGCTTATGTCAATGGGCGCTACGCCCCATCCAATAGCAGCAACGCAACAGGTTGAGTCCTACTTGTCCGTCAGCGTGGGCCGGGCCCATACCTGTGCTGTCAAGACGGACGGAGCGGTAATCTGTTGGGCTGCCGTCTACAGTGATCAAGGCCCCTTTTCGTCGGTGAGCGCGGGCAGCGACTACACTTGCGGAGTAAGGGAGGACGGGACCGTCGCTTGTTGGGGTAAAGACGTGAGGGGCATGCCTCCACAGACCGCGGACTTCATGTCGGTCAGCGCAGGGTCGAGCTATGCTTGCGGGGTTAAGAGTGACGGAGCGGTCGTATGTTGGGGAGTTTACTACTATGGCCAATCGTCGCCACCAGATGATAATTTCGTCTCAGTAAGCGCAGGCATCAACCACACGTGCGGTGTGAATACCAGAGACTCTGTCATCTGTTGGGGATTGACTCCGAGTGCGAAAGCAAGACCCCCAGCTGGTGGCTTTGCTTCAGTCAGCTCCGGCGACTTCCATACGTGTGGATTAAAGGGAGACGGAAGCATAGCCTGCTGGGGGGAGAATCTTGGTGGTGTAAACATGCCTCCAGCCGGCAACTTCGACTCAGTCAGCGTCGGCTTCGACTACGCTTGTGGATTGAGAAGTAACGGAGCTGTTGCCTGTTGGGGTTCTAACGAATTTTATCAAGGAACACCACCCCCTTCTGGCACATTCCAGTCCGTCAGTGTCGGCTCTTTCCAGGCTTGCGGTGTGAGGGCAAGCGGCCGTGTTACCTGCTGGGGGGGACTAGCTGGGGAACAGTGGCTGGGAGGGACTTCCGAAGAGCTTGAGGTGTTGGCGTGGATGCGCGGCATATCGGAAGACCAAAAACGAGGAGGGCGGTTGCAGATTGAACTCAACGCTGCCCGATCTCAGGGATGGATGCCACCGGGGCTACAGACGAGTACACCTGCACCTTCTGTAGTACGAGCCGCTGTCACACCAAGATCAACACCGGCTACTTCCACTACGACTGCTGTAACCCGCACTACACCTGACATCACTCCCTCTTTACCCACACCTGATCTTGCTTCGCCTTCCCCATCATCTTCACCAGAGTCAGAAGTCCGTCGAGGATTCTTCTCGAACTCGGTTCCGACGCCTGAGACCGATGACTTACCTTTCGACATCTTGGACCCGGTAACCCTCTCGCTTATTGGGTTGCTAGTGACTTTAGTCGCTACTGGCATCCAACTCTTCCGGGGAAGGTAGGGCGTGTCCATTGATTTCCTGGTTCATTCAACTCGTCTGCTCGGCTGCTGTGACAATACGGTTGGTTGTGAGCGTGTTGGTGGGCTTCCCATTTTTCGCCGTGGGTATGTTCGGTCTGATAAACGATGACCTATCGGACCAGGCTTCGCTAGTTGTGTTGCTGGTGGGGGGGCTAATGGTCTTGGTTGGGGTCTATGTAACTGTGATTTCCCGTCCCAATTTGAATCTGATGCCAGGAGAAGAAGCTCTCGTATTCCGGCACCCCTCTATGCGTCCCGCTTTCGCCCGAATGGCGATGAGCCTTCCATTCCTAGCAGCAGCAGGGTACATGTTGGAGTTCACCACCCTACCGTATGTGTACCCGTTCATCCCGTTTATAGTAGCCATCTACTTCTACTTTCGCGGCGTGGTTACCTATTGGATAAACCACCATACCACCTACTATGTGACGAACCGTCGGGCTGTGCAGATGTACAGATTCTTCTGGCTGGACACGATCGAGATACCTGTGGCGTCTATCAACTCGATTTCGGAGACGAGAAGCTTCATCGAGATGATCTCAGGCAGGGGGAGCATCGTGGTGGCTAGCGGGATCGGAGCAAGGCACAAGGTACGGATTCAGGAGATTGATGATCCAGGCCCGGTAGCTGAGGTGTTGCGCGGGCTACTGCCTTAAGGTCGACTCATTGGATTGTTCACAGCCACTGATTCAGAATCTGCTCCCACAACCGTCTCTTCCTCAGACCCTCAACAACGTCTTGCGGAGATTGCGTCTCGATCTGCATGAGGTATCCATGGAGCATCTGCAAGAAATAGTTGTGGAGAGCCTCTACGGCCTCCATCTGAGAGTCCGACATCTCTGGCGTCAAACCCGATCGGGCAAGATACTTCACATGGAAGCTTAGCTTTTCCAAAAAGTAGGGGCGGAGGGTACCCTCCAAATTGGTAGTGTCGACAGTCGCCCCCACAAGTGCGAACATAAACATCGCTTGAGCACGCATACTAGCTTTGGGGAAGGGTTGGCGTGACGCCAATTTGCTCCTTTGTGACGATGCGTGTGGGAGATATTATGTTCATTATACATTGTACGATGCCTTGGGGCCCACTCGCCCTGTTTCGGGGAGGAGCAAGCCGGAGACCAGCAGGCTCCAGGAGAGGACGGCGAAGAGGGCTAGGCCGGGGATGTAGGTGCCTAGGTAGTCGGTGGAGATACCCACTACCAATGGGGCGGCGAAGGTGAAGATGCTGCCGACGCTGAGCAGCGTGCCCAGCATCACGGCGGCTTGGGTCTCGGTGGCGCCGGGCAGTTCCATGGGGATGGTGAGCAGGGCGGGCAGATAGAACCAGGAGACGAACCCCAATGCGACCACAGCTACGTAGACGCCGGGCGTGCCTGCTAGAAGAATGCTCCCAAGTCCGGCGAAGCCAGCCAGAGCGCCCGGCAGCACCAGGAAGGGTCGTCGTCTGCCCGCCCGCATTGCGAGGAAGCTGGCCAAGACGAGTGTAAAGACACCTGTCAGGGAGATGATTCCCGTCAAGGCGCCGCCCTCCTCAAGGGTGGTCCCATGCACCTCGTGATAGAAGGCGGGCAGCCAAGCAAGGGAGGCGGTGTACAGGGCATACGGCCCGGCATCTGCAGCCGCCAGCAGTGCAGTAGTACGAGAGCGGAGGGTTTGCAAGAACATGCCGAAGGGTAGGTGGCGGGCCGCGACCGGGGAGTCTTTGCCCTCACGCAGCATCACAAGCTGCCAGCAAATGGCTGCGACCAGGGCCGCACAACCGAAGAGGCTGAGGGATGCCCTCCAGCCAAGCTCGGCAGCGATCCGGGGGGTGATGAAGGAGGCGATGGAGACGCCAACGCTTATGGAGGCGAGGAACATGCCGGTCATGAACGGCAGTTCGCTGGGCCGGAAACGTTGCATCAGCAACGGGGCCACTGCTGTCATGAGCAGAGCCAAGCTGAACCCGTAGACGAGGCGGGTCAGCAGCAGTATGTAGAAGTTGTCGGCAAAAACAGTCAGGGCTGGAACCGACGCCAGCAAAGCTGCCAGTGTGATGAGGGTCTTGGGCCCGAGCCTTCCAACGAGCAGGCTGCAGGGTATCCCCATCAGCACATGCATCAGCGGGACCACCGAGGTCAGAAGGCCTGCCGTACCCCGGCTGATGTCATAGTCGTCAATGATCAGAGGCAGGACCGGGGACACCGCAAACTGGGTCATGGCCACAGTGACGGTGGTCACCGCGAACATTGTCCCGATGACGAACCGGTACCGTGTCGGCTGGTCTTCTATGGGAGCGGCAACTGGCTCACCACTCGGCTGGGAACTCACCGGTGGTAGCCAACCATGACCTGCATCACGCCTTCAGACCTGCTTGGTGCTGGGCTTGGTCCACGATATCCACTCCAACGGATTCGCTCCACGCCGCCAGAATCCGCTGCACCACCGGACCGGGGACATCGCTGTCCAGAGAACGATTGTCGATACGGGAGACGGGCAGGGCGCAATAGATGGTGTTGGTGAGGAACGCCTCGTCTGCGGTGTAGGCGTCGTAGGGCTGCAGGTCTTCCTCCGACACTGGAATGCCCAAGCGCTCAGCCAAGTCGAAGATGTCCAGACGCGACACGCCCTGCAGAATGCTGCGGTCGTTGGGGGTGCGTATCACGCCGTCGGTGACAATGAAGAAGTTGCCCGATGTGTTTTCGGAGATATACCCATCCAAGTCCAGCAGGACCGCTTGGGCTTCGGGGTCCATGTCAGTGGCTTCCAGCTCGGCCATGGAGAAGTTCATGCGGCTGTAGTGCTTCAGCTTGGGTTCAAGGGAATTGGAGGAGTAGCTGCGAGTCCTCGGGAAGATTACAGGCACCCCATCGCTGTACTGGTGGGCAAAGTCCCGGAAATCGATGGGCTTTACCTGGATGCACACCGTGGAAGGTGCGGGCGTGTTGATGCGGGATGGTGCGGGGGCGTAGCCTCGCACCATCGTGTGCCAGACCACGCAGTCACCGCCCTCAGGGGGAGGATTGCGCCGTATGACCTCGTGGGTGACCTCCTCCATCTCATCCATGGTCATGCCAGTGTCGATGCGGGCGTACTTGGCCGAGCGATAGAGCCGGTCGATATGCTCGCCGAGGCGGTGCACCTTCCCGCCAAAGGTACGGGCTACGTCGTAGATGGTGTCGCCCCTCCGGAAGCCTCGGTCGGAGATGTGGATCCTGCACTCGCTGTCGGGTACGAACTCGCCATTGAAGTAGGAAACAGGCTCAGCCATCATTTCACCTCTGTATGTATGGGTTGAGATACAAGGGTCCCGTCAGGCAGCCGTGCCATAAATCTGGTCCGGGACAACGACGATTATGGAGCGCCGGTCGTCGCGCATTGCTTGGTCGTATTCATCCCAGTTGGGATGCTCCGAGCCGGAGCAGGCGCGATAGGCGTCGCGCAGGGCCATACGGAACTCCTCAGGTGCGGTGTTGTCCGCCGACATGATCCGGGCCTTGCCCTGCAGCACCACGAACCCCCACCAGCTTTCTTTCGACACCAGCAGGGTGCAGCGCGAGTCGCGTCGCAGGTTCTTGAGCTTGGCGCGGTCTTCGGTCACGGTGAAGGCGATGCCATCGCGGAATGGCCCGCAACTGATGATGCTCATCTGAACGGAACCATCACGGCGGAAGGTGCTGAGCACACCGCGGTGAGTGGTCTTGGCGAATTCGACTACGCTTTCGGGGAGCATTTGGCCTCTTCCTTCTTGTGGCAACTCTATGCGAGCCTGCGCTCGACCTCTGCCAGGGCCGCGTGGGCTAGAAACCCAGAGCGCGTTTCGCCGGACTTGGCAGCCGCGCTGTCTACTGCGGTGACGATATGCTCGGGCAATGTAACGTTCAGGTCGACGGCTTTGCCCAGCGATGCCCCGGACAAACCAGACAAGTCTACGTCGACGAAGCCCCACATCCCGTCGGCGTAGTCCGGGTTGGCTTGGTACTCCTCCAAGGGGCACTCCGTGGGTATGGGCTGGTTCTCCAGCAAGCAACCCTCGATATGACACATGATTGCTTCGCGGGCGTTGGCGAATGCTTCGCCCAAAGTGTCACCACCGGAGAAGCAGCCCGGCAGACCCGGCACAGTGACTCCGTAGCTGCTGCCGGGGTCCTTGTGTACCACGATTGTGTATCTCATCCTTCTCTCCCGCTCGTCCAGTCCCAACCCGCCTGTCGGAAGATACTCCTCAACGTACCAGTTGGTATATCTCTGCGGGGATGCTCCACTGTCACCCGGTTAGTCTTGTCTGCATGGGCAAATCGATGATGGCTGCCCCTAACGTGATGCAGGTACCATCCCTCTTGCGTCAACCTCCGGATCACATCCCTGCTGTCCATATGCCTTGTTCATTCTTGATGCCCTCGGAATGCGCATGTTCAAATCGAAAAGAGCGCCATCATAGCCTGTCCTGGAGGAAGCGGAGGAGGCGCGGGGCGAGGAAGGCGGGGTGGCTGCGGGGTTCGTCGAGAGGGTCGGACATCCAGAAGTGGGGCGCGCCCGGTACGATGACGGTACGAGTGAAGAACCCAGCCTGTTTCAGTGAGTTGACGAAGGCCTCGGACTGGGAATGGCGGTCGACGATGTCATCCTCATCGCCCCACACGACAAGAAAGGCTGTCTGATTGTTGTCCACCGTCGTGTAGGTCATGGGGGAGGCCTCGTAGAAGAGCCATTTATTTTCCATGGGGCTCTTCCCCAACAGGCTCTGGGTAATCTGGTCCAAGGGGCGGCTCACTTGGTCGTGGTTCCATTGGGCCATCATGTCGTATACGCCGTAGATGCCGATTACCACCTTGGCCGAGGTGCTCACTCCGGCGTAGGGGTCGTCGGGATAGGCGTCGGCAAAGAGAGGTGTATCGCCCGCCAACGCGGTCAAAGCACTGAGGTGGGCTCCGGCTGAATCGCCTATGAGGCCGATGCGGTCAGGGTCGATTCTCAGCTCCTCGCTCCTGCTCTTGAGGAACTGGACTGCTGCTCTGGAGTCGTGTACCGAGGCTGGATAGCGGTTCCTCTCGCCCTGTAACAGGCGGTAGTTGACGGAGAAGACGGCGTATCCGCGTTCCGCCAAGTAGGGTCCCCAGTACTGGTAGCTCTGGGAGGAGCCCAGCTTCCAGCCGCCGCCGTGCAGGGCGACGATGGCGGGGAAGTTGCCGGGACCGTCCGCCGATTCGGCCGGGGAGTAGAGGTCGCCTGTGAGGGAGTCGCCGTCGTGTACGCCGAACTCCATGTCTCTCTGGATGGTTATCTGAGCCTCGGCCATAGGGCACCTCGCAGGAGGAAGTGTGTTCACATTGGTAAAGCCAGCACCAGAACCCTAGCACCCAAGGGCGGTTGGGTCAATTCGAGTATGGGTCTTCCGCAAGTCCACTCTGAAGACTGGGATTATGCCGGGGCGTTCTGGGCCCTTCGGACGCAGGCATGAATCGTGGAAGGTCATGGATTTGGGAGACCTTTGCCGGAGTCTCATCGGCAACTTTCTTGAAATTGGAACCTTCTCGACGGCTGGGACGTCGTATGGGTGAGAGGGTACGCGTGTAATATTGGGCACATGAGGAGGAGTCGGGGACGATGAGGAAACTGTTGGCGCCTGCTATCTGGGTGCTGTTGTTGGTGACACTGGTGGTCTGCGGCGGGCCAGAACCGGACGTGATCCATGGGCCTGCCCTAGCGACCTCTACACCAGCTTCTACCGCAGTCGCGCCGCCAAGCCCCACCGTCGGCCCGACGCCCACCGCCGTACCCGCTCCAACGGTTGGCACAGTGCCAACGCCATCCCCTAAGCCCCCCACGCCTGCTATCCCAAGCCCGACTCCCAGCCCAATGCCTACCGTTGGCCCGACGCCTGTCGCCGTACCCGTTCCACGCTTGGTGGTCGACCTGACGCTGGTACCGGACAGCTTCGTCGCCGTGGCGCCCAAAACCCTTCGCGCTGGCTACACGGAACAGGTGTCATTGTCGTTATTCAGTGGTGATGAGCCTGCTGCGGGAACCGTCCGCCTAGTCCTGTACAGGGATGGCGCGGAAGTGAGCAGCGCTTCGGGACAGGTTGAGGGAGTGGGCAGTGTCGATCTTTCCGTGCCCCAAGAGGCAGGGACTTACAACTTGGAAGTGTGGGTGGACGGTGTGGACGAGCGTGAGCGGGCTCCTGTGGAGGTGGAGGATGCGGTGCTCCTGCTGGTGGAGACGGACAAGCCCATCTACAAGCCGGGTCAGACGGTACATATCCGGCTGATGACTTTGGACACGGGGCTCAAGCCTCTCCCCTCGAATGCCGTCATCGAAGTGCAGGATGCCAAGGGCATCAAGGTGTTCAGGAAGCAAGTAGCCTCGGACGACTATGGGATGGCGACGGTTGACCTGCCGCTATCCACAGAGCCGAATTTGGGGGTGTGGAAGCTGACGGCCCTGACGGGGGACCGGAAGACGCAATTGGATGTGCGGGTGGAAGAGTACGTGCTGCCTAAGTACGAGGTGGCGGTGGAGACGGAGCGACAGTGGGTGCTGGCAGACGAGCCAATCAAGGGGACGGTGAAGGGGGAGTACTCGTTCGGCAAGCCGGTGGTGGGTGAGGCGCTGATCGTGGCGTCGCGGTATGTGGGACAGTGGGAGGAGTACGCCCGCCTCACCATGCCCATTGATGGCGAGGCAGCTTTCGAGTTGCCGCCGGTCAATTTCGTGGCGGGGGTGCCCCAGGCGGGAGGACAGGGGAACATCACCCTGGATGTGACCATCCGCGAGAAGAGCACGGGATACGCGGAGAACACTACGGAGTTGTTCACGGTGGCCGCTGCGCCAGTGGTATTGAAGATGATACCTGACAGCAACGTGTTCAAGCCGGGTCTGGAGATGGGATACCTGCTGATAGCGGAGACGCCGGATGGGGAGCCGGTCGATAAGCTCGTGGGGGCAAGTTTCACCTATCTGGACGAGAACTTCGACCAAATCTTGACGAAAGCTGTGGACTTTCCAACCACCAATGGAACTGCGTTGTTGAAAGACACGGCACCGCCGGATGCTATCTCAATGACGCTGGAGGTGGTGGGCGCCCCGCCACTCATCCAGCGAGCCGGTCACTCACCATCAGGGCACTTCATCCATTTGGAACAGATTACCACGGCAGACATTGGAGTCGGCGATGAAGTCCATTTCAAGGTGAACTCGACGCGGGAGGCGCGGAACTTCTATTACGAGGTGCTATCGAGAGGCGCAGTGCTGTTCAGCAGCGTATCAGCGGGCCCGGATATCCGGTTTACTGCGAACCAGTTGATGGCTCCCTCATCCCGGCTGCTGGTGTACCAGATCCTGCCAAACAACGAGATTGCTGCTGATTATCTGCCGTTCAGTGTGAAGGCTTCCTATCCGCACGAGGTGCAGGTGGACTTCAGCGAGGATGAAGTCAGGCCGGGCAGCGGCGTGGACATCGGCATACAGACGCAGGGGGAGTCACGCGTCGGGTTGGTGGCTGTGGACAAGAGCGTGTTCATCCTGGCAGAGAACCGGCTGAACCTTCAGCAGGTGTTCAATGAACTGGAGAGGCTCTATCTAGAGCCACAGGTTGAGTTGCATGATGCCAGCTTCATCGACGCGTGGTTTGTGGATGCGGTTGTAACCCGTGGGGCGTCGGAGACTTTCGGAGAGGCAGGCGTGGTGGTACTCACCAACAAAGAAGTGCCGTCAGGGGAGGAGTTTGAGAAGGAGAGACGGGAGATGGTACTCAAGGCGGTCCAGGCTGACGTGGCACTACCCATAGAGGTTGCTGCTGCCCCGATACCGGAGGCCGGGGATGGCGCAGCGCAAGGCTTGGCGGAGGTGCAGCGCGTGCGGCAGTTCTTCCCGGAGACGTGGATATGGCAGGACGTGACTACTGATATGAGCGGGTCAGCCACGGTGGAGGTGGAGGCGCCAGACAGCATCACGACGTGGATGCTGCGGGCGGTGGGGATGTCCAAGGACCATGGGTTGGGGATTGGGGAGGACGAGTTGCGGGTGTTCCAGCCCTTCTTCCTGACGGTGGACCTGCCTTACTCGGCCATCCGGGGCGAGGAGTTGCCGGTGAAAGTGGCTCTGTTCAACTACTTGGACACGGCGCAAGAGATATTCGTGGACATCGAGCGCAACGACTCTTTTGACCTGCTGGGCGAAGAGAGCAAGAGGGTGATGGTGGGGGCCAGTGACATCGGCGGGTTGGAGTTCAGCGTGCGCCTGAAGGAGCTGGGCAGCGTCCCCATCCAGATTACTGCGCGGAGCACCGAGGCAGCGGATGCGGTGATCAAGGAGTTGCTGGTGGAGCCGGAGGGTGTGCCGGTGGAGGAGGTAGGGAACCGGGTGCTGGGTGCAGGGGAGAGATACGAGTTCAGCACGAGATTGCCATCAGACGCTGTGGACGGGTCGGGGAGGGCTTATGTGGCGCTGACGGGCAGCTTGATGACGCAGACGATTGAGGGTCTGGAGGGGCTGCTGCAGATGCCCTTTGGGTGTGGGGAGCAGAATATGATCCTGTTTGCGCCCAATGTGTTCGTGGCGCAGTACCTGAAGGAGACGGGCCAACTCAAGCCGGAGGTGATGGCCAAGGCGGAGCACCTGATGCTGGTGGGATACCAGCGGGAGTTGACGTACCAGAGGCAGGACGGTAGCTTCTCGGCTTTCGGAGACAACGACAAAGAGGGCAGTTTGTGGCTGACGGCGTTTGTACTGAAGACCTTTGCCGAGGCGCAGGGGTTGATGTACATCGACCCGCGGGTGCTGAATGAGGCGGCGGCTTGGATTGAGAAGCACCAGCAGAAGGATGGGTCGTTCGAGAACGTGGGGTTCCTGCACCACCAGGAGTTGCTGGGCGGGCTGCAGGGGAAGGATGCGCTGACGGCATACGTGGCGATTGCGTTGCTGGAGGCTGAGAGTGAAGCGGCTGCTGACAGAGCGTTAGCCTACTTGGAAGGGCGGCTGAAGGGTATGGAGGACCCCTATTCTCTGGCCATCACCGCTTACGCCATGGAACTGGCTGGGAGTGCTTCGAGGAATGATGCGCACCAGAAGCTGATGGCCTTGGCCCAGATGGACGGCGATGCCATCTACTGGGCCGGGGGCGGGTCTGGGATTGTGCCGAAGTATGACGGGAGACGCCCGCCTCAGAGCGCTGCCATCGAGACGACGGGCTATGCGCTGCTGGCGTTGGTAGAGCGCGGGGACCTGGTAAATGCGGGGCGAGCTGCAAAGTGGCTGGCAGGGCAGCGGAATGCGTATGGGGGCTTTGGGTCGACGCAGGATACGGTGGTGGGGTTGCAGGCGCTGACGGCTTTTGCGACCGAGTCACGGGCGGATGTGGATGCAACAGTGACGGTAGAGAGCGGGGAGTGGACCGCGGAAGTGAGGATAACCTCGGAGAACGCTGACGTGCTGCAGACGTTTGAGGTGCCTCTAGATGGTGACGTGACGGTGGGGTCCACTGGGAGAGGCGATGTGGTCGTGCAGTCGGTGCTGAGGTTCTCGGTGCCGGAGGTGGGCACGAAGACGCAGGAAGTGTTCGAGATAGAGGTGGACTACGGGACGGAGCATGTTGCCGTTGACGACTTGATCACGGTGACGGCGTCGATACGGTTCAACCCACCGGAGCCAATCATGGCGGGTATGGTGGTGCTTGATGTGGCAGTCCCCACCGGGTTCGAGCCGGTGCGGGAGACCATCGAGTCGCTGGTGGAGAGGTATGAGAAGCTGAAGAGGTACGAAGTGGCGGGGCGGAAGGTAATTTTGTACATCGCGGACATGGCCCCGGGGGAGCAGTTGAGGTACTCGTTCCAAGCGAGGGCAAAGTACCCAGTGCGGGCCAAGGAGGTCGTCTCGCAGGTGTACTCCTACTACAAGCCGGAGCAGCGGGGGGAGACACTGGCTGGGGCCTTGGTAGTGGAGTAGAGGCCGACCAGTCCGCAGTTCTTTGTGCCCCGCGGTTTGGCGGCTCCTTCGGAACCTGGCAGAGCGAACCTGAACAAGATTGAGCAAGTTCCGGGGAGCCTCAATGTCAATATGGATGTTTACTTGAACCGGAACAGGAAAGCGTCCGCTACACGGGCCATCTTGTACCGTGCCCTGCTTGGGGGGCGCCGCTGATTTTCCGCTAGCATCTCATGCGTCAACGACTGCCCTCGGCTGCTGACGAAATAGTGGCGCAACCCTTCCTCGTCCGTTTCGATGGCGCCGCCGGCGTTGAGAGCCGCTACGAGCGTATAGTCGGTATCGAGTTGGGCGCGGGCTGCATCGTAGTGGCCGTCATTTGCAAGCAGGTGACCGCCTAGGGCCAAGAATGGCTTGCACTCTTGGGAAACGGGACCTGCGTTGAGCGAGACCATCAGGCCAAAGCCGGCTAGGAGTTCGGGCGGAATTCGCGCGTAGGCGGCTTCGATAGCCGAGAGGCTCACCGGTTCCGTGTACTCCTTGTGTGCCTCTAGCCACAGCTTCAGGTCGCTGCATTGCATGGAGGCTCCGAACCCCTTGACCGAGTCGATGTAGCACACTTGCGGGAACACCAGTGACGGAGTGAGGTGTACAAAGCTACCGGGATAGGCGACGCGTTGGGGTCCCACAAGAGCGCGGGTTGCCCTGAACACTCCAAGCAGGTCGTGGGCGTGGCTGTGAACCGTCTCGCGGTATTCGCGGAGGTAGGTCGTCAGGGCGTCAGTCTGTCGCAGCATAGTCGCGGTAAGTTCGCTCTTGAAGCATGGTTAGAGGGCAAGCCCGCATCAGGGTTCGGGACGCGGCAGGGCTGTAGTCCGCAGTAGCTACGCTCCCAAGCCAAGGTGGTGGAGATAAGAGAGTGCTACGCTGGTAGCGACATGGTTGAGGGCGCGGGCGCTGCTCTATCCGCCGTGGCACCGCTTGTACTTTTTGCCACTGCCACAGGGGCAAGGCTCATTGCGCCCCAGCTTGCCATGCCGTTGAAGGATGTTCCTCCGCTCCTCGCAGGTCTTGCAAGTGCATGCGGGCGGGTGGTCGCTGTACCAATTGGTCCGTGGCATGGTCATGATCGCATAATTCCTTATGTATAGCGGCGTTAACGGGCGAGTGGTTCAGAGGGAGCCGGGGCAGCGGTTAGCGAGGGCAGGTTGAACCTCTCCGCCACCAGTTTATACGAGGTGACCCGGGCTTGGAACTCGTAGCAGTTGGTGACGATGCCCACATCGGTGGTGTCGTAGCGGGCCGCAGCCTGCACTATGAGTTCCTCAACCTGCTCGGGGTTGCCAACGATGTTGCCCACCGTGTTCCGCTCGATGTAGACGCGCTCATCCTCCCTCAGAGGATAGGCTGCTGCCTCTTCCGGTGGCAGAAGGCCTTGACGCTCGCCCAAGGCCATGCGCAGCCGGTCAATCCTGCGGCTGGTGGCCAGATATTCCGCCTCATCACTGGTGGGGGCGCATATCACCTGAAGGGTGACGTTGACCTTGGGCTCAGCCAGGAAAGGGGATGGCTTGAATTCCTCCCGATACACCGAGACGGCCTGCGGGCCATGGAAGCCGGTCATGCCGAAGAAATCGGCGAACGAAAACGGCAGACCCAATACGGCAGCCAGTTGGGCACTGTAGAAGCTGGACCCCAGAAGCCAGACTTCAGGGACTGACTCAGGCTCGGAGCCGGGCTGGGCCCTTATGCCGGCGAAGGCCTGTTCGCCTACTGTGGCGCCCGTCAGGTAGCCCATCAGATCGGACACCTGCTGCGGGAACTTGTTGATGTCCGCCTGCGGGCGCGGATACACGAGGGCCGCCGAGGTGACCCGGTCGCTGCCTGGAGCGCGCCCTATGCCAAGGTCGATACGTCCGGGGAAGAAGGAGTCCAGCACACGGAATTGCTCGGCCACTTTCAGCGATGAATAGTGGGACAGCATGACGCCGCCACTGCCCACGCGGATGGAGTTGGTGGCCCCGGCAATCTGACCGATGAGCACTTCGGGGGCTGTCCCGGCGAAGGCACCGGAGTTGTGGTGCTCCGCCACCCAGTAGCGGCTGTAGCCCATATCTTCCACGATCTGGGCCAGTCGTACCGTCTCTCGCAAAGCATCGGCAGCCGATCCTCCTTTACGCACGGGGGACTGGTCTACGACGCTTAGTTGGAATCCAGTGGGCAAGCCTGCTAATGCTCCGTTCGAGCCCAAGCGTGGACGGCTAGGGCATCTATCCTAACTCTGGGGTCCATCAGTGTGGCCCAGTTCGTGAAGCCGTTGTCGCAGTCTGCGGACCTCGGCTTCGGCGTTGTCGGCACGAGCCGCCTCGGCCCGACGGGCAGAGGCCTCGCGTCCGAGGGTGTTTATCCATTCGCCCGTCACACTGTCCCGCAAGAGAAACTCGCCGAAGCCGTCTTCGTCTACGTGATAGTAGAAGTCCAAGCCCAGCGCTTCACTGCGGGCCCACACGTCCCCATTCTCCGCTGTATGCAACTCAAGCCGCTGGTACTCTCCATTTATCAAGCGCTCCCCAACCAACGGTTCGCCGTAGTACTCACCCGTACGGTCGAGCCGCCAGTATTCTCCGGCGCCCATGGCAGCATAGATTTCTCTTTTCCGGCCTAGGTCATTGGATGCCGTGCTCTCCGAGGCCGCCTCCAACACGAAAGCGGGAGGCTGGCCCCACTCCTCGATACGATAGCTGCGGCGCCCCCGCTTTATCGTCCGTGCATCCACGCCGAACACAACATAACCGTCGGGGACGACGACCGAACCGGGACGGGCTGAGTCATAGATGAGGTTGGTCTCATCGGAGACCAGAACAGTCGGGTCGTCTTCGTAACGCGCCCTGATCCCTGACATGATGTAGTGGAGCGTATCGTCCTGCTGCATGGCATCCTCGGGAGGCACAGGGTCGTCAATAAGGTCGTACCAAGGCGCTTTCACGCCTGCCTGCGCCGCTGATGCCTCATTCCTGTTGACGGTAGCCATGCCAAGTCTCCAGTGGGGCCTTATGGGAGCTGGGAATATGATAGCACAGAGAGAGGACCGGTCCGCAGCTACTGGATCGCCGCCGCTGGGGCAGCAGCCCGCTCGTTTACCAAGCGCCCGTCGGCGAACCGTTCCAGACCAAAGTGCTTGATGAGATCGGGCCTGGAACCCGACGCGATCAGGGTTGCCACACTCTCGCCCGCTGCCGGCGCCGCTTTGAAGCCCCACGTGCCCCAACCGCAATTCAGGATGAAGCCCGGCATACCATCGACTTCACCCATGAGAGGGGCGTAGTCCGGTGTCATATCACACAGACCCGCCCACTGCCGCAGGATGCGGGCTTCGCGCAGGCAGGGCAGCATCTCCAGCAGGTGAGAGGTCAGCGTCTGCAATGCGGGAAGGGTGGAGCGCACGCTGTAGCCGGGATAGGGGTTGACCGCTCCGCCGATGACCACCTCGCCCCGGTCGGTCTGGTAGGCATAGACGTGCAGGTTGGCGGAGGAGATGGTGCGGTGCAGCAGGGGCTTCAGCGGCTCGGTGACACAGGCTTCCAAGGGGTAGGTCACGATGGGCAGGTCAAGCTCCACCATGCGAGCGATGGTGGAGCACCACCCAGCAGTGGCGTTGACCACTGTCTTGCAGCGGATGTCTCCCTTGTCGGTGCGCACGGTCCATGCCGACGAGCCGTCCCGCTCTATGGCAGTCACGTTGGTGTGAGGGTGCAGTTCCGCCCCCAGCCTGTCGGCCCCGCTGCCTAAGCCCCAGACCACGGCATCGTGACGAATGACCCCGCCGGGCGGGTGGTACATCGCGCCTAGAATGGGGAACTGCTTGCCCTTTCGCAGGTCGATGATGGGCACCAATTTTTTCACCTCATCAGCGCCGATGAGGCGGCTGTTGACGCCCAATGCTTTGTTGAACTCGGTGCGCATGTGCAAGCCGAACATCGCAGACTCGGTGTGACCCAGGTCCAGACGGCCCATCTGGCTGAACATCAAGTTGAAGTTGAGGTCCTGCGCCAGCTTCTCGTAGAGGCCAAGGCTGTGACGGAAGAAGGGAATGCCCTCCGGGGTAAGGTAGTTGGCGCGGATGATGGCCGTGGTGCGGGCGCTGGCCCCGCCTCCGAGGTAGCCGCGATCGACCACTGCCACGTTCTTCACACCCAGCTTGCCCAAGTAGTAGGCGGTGGAGAGGCCGTGCACTCCTCCGCCGATAATCACCACGTCATAGGAGTCGCGCAATGGATGGCGCCTCCACATGGGTGTTTTCTTGAACAGGCGGAACATCAGGCGCTCTCCCTCAGCAGACGGAGGGTGTCAACGCCAAAAGGGGTCAGCCCTTCACTTGAACCCGCTTCCGTCAGCACATCCCAAGCGAACTTACCGAGATCCCGCGATACGAATATGCGGTAGCAAGGGATGTCTCCAAAGTCGGCCCGCACCAACATGGCTTGCGCGCCTGAGAGGCTGGTCTGGGCACAGGTCATGTCGGAGGTGGCAGGCAGCGATAGGTCAAGGTCAGTGAGCTTGGCGAGGATGTCCTGGCCGCTAGGGCCAGCGAGGCACAACCCCGTCAGACCAGAGGTCATGTCGACGAAATGGGCGCAACTGTCCTGCTGGGTGAAAGCCATCGTTGCCCGCATGTCATCGGTGGCATCGGGTGGAGTCAGAAGCAGAAGCTGATCGACAGCGAGGCGGCAGAGAAGATGCCCGTCCTGGTGCCGAGTGACGCCTCCCGGAGCCGGGACTTCTACGTCGGGCAGGAGGGCCCGCAACGAGGCGTCGATGCTGGCCCCCTGCAACAGTAGTTTACCTACGGGAGTGATATCGCATAGGCCGGCACCCGCCCGCACTGCTGCCTGTTCTTCTTGGGCAGCGGCGTAGTGGGCGGGGCGTTGCCAGCCAGCCTCGCTGGTCATCCGGGCGCCTAGTGAAATGTGGCGGCGGTGCAGTGGGCTAAGGCGTTGTGGAAGCAGACCAGCCACAGGCTTATTCCCTCAACCTGCCGCCGTCGGGGTCGTAGAAGGGCTGGCTTACCACCCTACCGGGCGCCGGTTTGCCATTCACGAGCACGCCGATCTCTGTGTCCTCTTCAGCCATGGAAATGGGAACCCATGCCAAGCCTATGCTCTTCCCCAGCACATGGCTGTAGCGGGAACTGGTAACGCGGCCGATGGGCTGGCCATTGGCAACTACGGGGTCGCCGTCTCTGGGCACGACGCCGTCGGACATGACGAAGCCGACCAAGCTGTTGCGCAGGCCCCGTTCCTGCACTGCCCGGATGCCCTGCTTACCGATGAAGTCGTCCTTCTGCATGCGGGCCACCCATGCCATGTCGGCTTCCAGCGGGTTGGAGACGGCATCGGTATCCTGCGCGGGGATGATGTGCTTCTTTTCCAAGCGCAACACCCGCTGCGTCTCCACACCAAAGGGAGCGATGCCGAACTCGCGCCCAGCCTCCATGATGGTCGTCCAGAGGTACTCTCCATAGTCGGCGGGACAGTGCAACTCCCAACCTGTCTCGCCGACAAAGCCGACGCGAATCATGCGGACGGGCACGCCAGCTACAACAGTCTCCCGGTGGGTCATGTAGGTGAAGGAGTCAGGGGCAAGGTCGGTGTCGGTCAGCTTCCTGAGCAGTTCGCGGGCGCGGGGACCGGCGACGTTGACAGCGGCGTTGGCGGCGGTGACGTTGGTGACGTGCACACAGCCTGAACCCGCAGCTCCCCACCACTTGAACCACTCCTCCATCAGATCGGTGTTGCCCGTGCCTGTGGTGATGTAGAAATGCTCGGGGCCGATCCGGGAGACGGTGCCGTCATCCATGATGACGCCGGAGTCGGAGCAGACGACGCCATAGCGCGTGCGCCCAACGGCTAGGTTGGAGTGGGTGTTGGTGTAGACACGGTCGAGCAGGCTGGCAGCATCGGTGCCTTGCACGTCCAGCTTGCCCAAAGTGCTCACGTCAATGATGCCGACGCGTTCGCGGACGGCACGGCACTCTTCTTCGATGGTGGTGTAGTGGTGGGGTCGTCGCCACTGACCCACGTCACCCATCTCCGCGCCGAGTTCCAAGTGCAGGTAGTGCATAGGAGTGAGACGCACCGGCATGTGGCCAGGGCCAGCCAATGCTCCCAAAGGCACAGGGCGGGCAGGGGGGCGGGAGGTTGTAGGAAGGACCTCCTCCATGGGCTGGCCGGACTCGCGGGAACAGAGGACACGGACGTTGGCTTGGCACATGCGCCCTTGGCAGGGACCCATGGCATAGGTGCTATAGCGTTTCAGGAGTTCGATGTCGCCGTAGCCTTCGGTCACTGCATCGGCCACGTCCTTGGCGGTCACGTCCTCACAGAAGCAGGCGAAGCTCTTCTTAAGACCTTTGGGCTCAATGCCTGACAACTGCCCCCGGACTCCCGTTTCGACTGCGCCAAGCCGGTAGTGCTCACTGGCCCTGGCTAGGTCACCCCTCATGCGGGGTAACTGTCCTGCGACGCGTCCCGCTGCCTCCTGACCTGCAATGCGGCCTTGGAGGATGACCGGCCACAGGTCATGGATACCGGTGACATCCCCTACGGCGTAGACGCCCTGGGGCAGGTCTGTGGGAATGGTCTCTCCCAAGTCGGCATCGTACATCATGCGACATCCTGCCTGTTGCAGCAGGGCTGATTCGGGCTGGTACGAACCTGCGATGCAGACGAGGTCACAGGATATGCGGGTTTTCTTGCCCGTGGTGTTATGAGCGATGGTGAGGCCTCGGACATGGCGTGTGCCGTGCGCGCGGACGACGCGGTGGTCTAGGTGGGTCGCAACCCCAGCCTGATTCAGGTTGGTCTGCTTCGGGCTTTCGGTGTTTACTGCTCGACGGTCGACGAGGGCGTCTACTTGTATCCCGGCCTCAAGCAACTCGGCCGCCAAGTGGTAGCCCGCGTCATCATCGGCCACCACCACGGCACGACGCCCTGGCTTAACCCCATAGAGGTTCATCAGACGCTGAGCTCCTGCGCCCAGCATGATCCCCGGAAGGTCGTTATTGCGGAAGATAGAGGGTATCTGCTTGGCCCCGGCAGCTACGATTATGGAGTCGGCACGGAGCTTGATTACCCGCTTGCCCTGCAGGATGCCGAGGAGGTTCCCCTCGTAAAGGCCGAAGGCACTAGCGTTATCGAGAACTCGAACGTTGGGAAGCTCTTCGAGCGTACCAGCCAGTCCTTGTGCAATTTCGTATCCTGCGCGGCCCTCTCCCTCAATCAATGGCGTATCCCGGTATACGTGGGAGTCAGCCCGCAGGTGCCCTCCCAAGGATGGTTGGTCATCGACCAGCGTGACGCTCAGACCAGCCCTCCCGGCCTCAGTGGCAGCCGACAGGCCAGCGGGCCCACCGCCGACGACGGCTACGTCTGCGTGCTGGTGTAGGTGCTCGTAGTGGCTTCCGGGCGGGTCGTCTACATCCAGCTTACCCAACCCGGCGAAGCGGCGAATCCACGGCGAGGCTTTGCGCCACATAAAACGGGGGCGTATGAACAGCTTGTAGTAGAAGCCGACGGGGAGAAGCTTGTCCAAGCGGTCGAAAATGGAGAGGAAGTCGTGCTTGAGGGAGGGCCAAGCGTTCTGGTGCCGCACCTCCATGCCCTCGCGCAACGGTTCCATGCAGGTGCGGACGCTGGGCACGCCATCCACATTCATCAGACAGTTGGGACAGCTGCCGGACACGCACATCAGGCCGCGGGGTCGGTGGTACTTGAAGCTGCGGGTAAAGGTGCGAACGCCCGACGCATACAGGGCCGACGCTACGGTATCGCCCTCCACTCCCTCAATGCGCTTTCCCTCAAAGGTGAAGGAGACGCGACGCGAGGGTGATGTCACTTGGGACGGACGTGGTGGAAGGCGGTTGGCATTCACGGGCGCATTATACGCCTGTGGCGCGAGGGCTAGCGAAGGGTCAGCGGTTCCAGAAGATCAAGCAAATCGGTTGTGTCGCCCAAGTCATCGGCGATGTCGTCGGAGTCAAGGAATCGCGTACGCTGGTAGTAGTTGCTATGAAGTATCTCCGCTGAGTGAGCAAGGCGCACTATCAACCGGCGACTACCCAATCGACTACCGGCCACCGCCACTACCCGGCGGAATTCTTCATGGCGTTCGTAGGACTCACCCAACGCATCGGCTACCGATTTCACCATATGCGAAGCGGCCCCCCAGCCCTTTTCCGAGGCTTGATGCAGGTCGCCGTCTGCAAGGTACTGGCGAGCCTTGGCCAGAAATTCTCTGGCCTGCTGGCGGTATTCAGTAGCGGCATTCGTTGTCATCGCGTGATCCTAGGGTTAAGTGTAAGGCCCTCAACCTCAGATGGGAAGGGACGACACGGCTGGGCTTGCCGGATACTAATCCTTACTCACGCCACCAGGCCACGCCGTGCTCACCACCGTGTTATCCCGCGTGTCGCGCTCGGCTATGAGCCACTTACGACAGCCCAAGCGGTGGTACCACCACTCCCGTTGCACCCCTTGGACGTTCCTGCGATTGTAGAAGTAGTCGTTCCACTCGGCAGTGGGGGCGTCGGGGTCGGGGCGAGAGAGTACCTCGCCGCCGAAGCGGAACTCTTCCACGCTTCTTCTACCGCAACCGGGGCATGCCAGCCAGAAGGCCACGTGACGTCACTCCCTAAAAGAGGGTCAGGTAGCGGTCGGTTTCCCAAGCGCCCACGGTACGGTGGTACTGGTTCCACTCGTCGCGCTTGAGGCCTAGGAATTCAGGGCCGATGGGACCCAAGGCGTCCAAGACAACTTGGTCCTGCTCAAGGTAGTCCAGGGCTTCGGGCAGGGACTGGGGCAGCAGACGGATCCCGCGGCGGACGATTTCCTCCACGCCAACCGCGTACATGTTGCCCAGGTTGGGTTCGCCGGGATCGAGGCGGTTGTGTATGCCGTCCAGCCCTGCTGCAAGATAAGCTGCCAATGCCAGGTAGAGGTTGCAGCCTGCCGAGATGGTGCGGTCCTCAAAGTGGCCCGGCCCAGCAGTGCGCACCATCTGGGTGCGGTTGTTGTCGCCGTAGGTGATGGAGGCTGGGGTCCACAGAAAGCCGGACCGGGAGCCGTACAGGGCCTGCCCGACTTGGAGACGCTTGTAGCAGTTCACGGTGGGAGAGGTGACGGCGCACAGGGCTTCAGCGTGCTTGAAGATGCCTCCGATGAAGTTGTAAGCGAGAGCGGAGAGCCCCAAGCCGCGCGGGTCCGACTCATCAAGGAAGACATTCTCTCCCGTCTCCGAATCGGCAAGGTGGTAGTGGATGTGGGCACCGCTGCCCGTGCGGTTGCCGAAGGGCTTGGCCATGTAGGTGGCGATAGCCCCGTACTTCTGCGCCACCTGGCTGGTCATCATCTTGAAGAAGGTGTGACGGTCCGCCGTAATCAGGGCGTCGGCGTATACGAAGTTGATTTCGTACTGGCCGTTGGCATCCTCGTGGTCTGACTGGTACACATCCCAGCCGAGCCCGTTCAGCCCCTCCATCATCTCCTGCAGGTAGCCCATGGCCCCGGAGAGGCCCTTGAAGTCGTAGCAGGGCTTCTCCAATCCTTCGGCGCCAGCAGGGTCCCAAGGCGAGATGGAGCCGTCGGGGTTCTTCACCACCAGAAAATGCTCCGGTTCGACCCCCACGTTGAACAGGTATCCTTCGCCCCGTGCCTGCGCCAGCACCCGCTTGAGATTAACCCGGGGACAGAATGGATGAGGCTCATCGTCCACGTACAGGTCGCTGGCAAATCGGGCCACCCCCTCAGCCCACGGCAAAGGGGTGTAGGTGTCCAGGTCGATGCGGGCCAGCATATCGTGAGAGTGAGGCCCCTGCCCCATCCCCCACACAGCAGCCCCGGCAAACCCAGCCCCAACGTCGGCCACATCATCCAAACAGTTGGCCGGCACCATCTTCACCTTGGCGCTCCCATTCATATCCACAAACTGCGCCAGCAGGAAGCGGATGCCGTCAGCTTGGATTCGTTGGGTGATTTCTTCTCGTGTGGGCATGTGTGTTTCACCCCGTAGCAGATTGGTTGTGGCATTTCATACTGCGCTTTCGGTGATATTCGGAGCCGTGCTTGAATAGAAATTGGGAGGCATAGCCAGAATATGGCCCGAAAAGATTCTTCTTCTGTACCCATTCGCGCACTTCCTTAGCATCCAACTGACTTCGAACCTGCTTCGGAAAACCTGGCTTCGTGCCATAGAGACATTCGAGCGCACGGTATATATGCCGGTCTACAGGAAAGCCATTTGATTGCTCAAGTGAAAAAAGCAAAACGCAGTTTGCTACCTTATCGTCGATGCCACGCAACTCAGCCAAGTCGTCCAGTACTTCTTGTGCTTGCGGCGGTGATACTAAGTTGCTGAACCTTAACTGTTGAACACGAATATTTCGGGCTGCTTCATGAACAGGGGGTCCCTTCCTAGGATATCTTGCCTTTAACTTGCCTCGCCCTCCTAATGTCGCAACGAGATCGACCGTCGGGAAGGGGTAAGTCTTACCGTGAAATACCGTAGCGATATTGTCTATGATCGTCTTCCCAGCGTTAATCGCCATACCGCCAGATACCATGAAGAATGCCAAGCACTCCCAAAAATCGACACGCATCACGCGTAAGCCCCAATACTGCGTAACGAGAGGAGCCATCCGGAGATCGCGCTTTAGGTAGTTGTACGTGGGTCCGATATGGTCGTCGCTATTTAGCAAGCGAAATTGACGCCTCAGCCAATATTCCACCTTGGGATGATTCGCTTGAGTTGTGCAATGAATCGTTGTGTTCGCGCCATTGGGCTGGCCAATACTGACCGGCTCGCAGCCAATCATATTGTTCCACAATTGCGTCTTGCTATTCCACCTCCAGCGATGTCCCTGACCACATCTCAGCGTGAGGTTCAGGTCAAAGGGTCCATCGACGGATACTGGTAACGCGAAAGCCGGCACCACATCACCACCCAAACACCCTATCCGTACCCGCCAGCGGAACCCGCGCCATCGCTGACGCCTCAATCGTCAGCGCCGCCATGTCCTCCGGCTCCAGGCTGTGGACATCGCTCTTGCCTAGAGAGCGGGCTAGGAGGGCCATCTCCATGGTCATGGAGTTGATGAAGTTGGCCACCCGTTCGGCACCCTCTTGAACGCCGAGACGCTTCTCCAGTTCCGGGTCTTGGGTGGTGATGCCCACTGGACACTTGCCGGTGTGGCAGTGGTGGCACATGCCGGCGGGTACGCCGATCTCGTTCTCGAAGTCGGACTCCTCGATTTCCTTGTTGCAGTTGAGGGCTATGAGGGCGGCCAAGCCGATGGCCACAGCGTCGGCGCCTAGGGCCAGTGCTTTGGCGGCGTCGGCACCGCTGCGGATCGCGCCCGATGCGATGAGGCTGACCTTTCCGTAGAGGCCGATTTCCCGCAGCGCCTCCCGCGCCTGCACAATGGCTGGCACCGTGGGTATGCCACTGTGGTCCAGCAGGATCTCAGCCGAGGCACCGGTCCCTGCCAGCATGCTGTCAATCACGATGGCGTCAGCCCCTGCTTTGGCCGCCAGCTTCACGTCGTCACTGACCCGGCACGCGCCGAGCTTGACGTGGATGGGGACGCGCCAGTCGGTGGCCTCGCGCAACTGCTCAATCTTCACCGTCAGATCGTCGGGGCCGAGCCAGTCGGGATGCCTGGTAGGGCTGCGCTGGTCGATGCCTGTGGGCAGGTCACGCATGGCAGCCACATCGTCCAGCACCTTGACGCCCATGAGCAGGCCGCCCGTGCCCGGCTTGGCGCCCTGCCCCACCACGATCTCCAAGGCGTCGGCGCGGACCATGTCATGTGGGCTGAGGCCGTAGCGGCTGGGGAGTATCTGGTAGATGAGCTTGGCCGCCTCCTCTCGCTCTTGGGGAAGCATACCGCCGTCGCCGGTGCAGGTGGCCGTACCCGACATGGCAGTCCCGCGGGCCAGCGCAGTCTTGGCAGTGCGGGAGAGGGCCCCGTAGCTCATGCCGGTCACGTAGACCGGCGTATCCAGCACCAGCGGGTTCTGGGCATACCGGTGCCCGATGATTGTCTGGGTGTTGCACCGTTCCTTGTAGCCCTCAAGGGGGAACCGGGTGAGGCCGGTGGAAAGAAACACCAGGTCGTCGAAGTGGGTGACTTTCTGGAAGGAGCTGAACCCCCGCACCCGGTAGCGACCAAGTTCCGCCTTGGAGTGGATGTCGTCCATAATCCAAGGCGACCAAATCTGACTCTGACCCATTACCATAGTGCGTGGCTCCCTTCAACTACCTAGCGGGCAATGACCTGCTGGCTCAGCTTGGCCACACGGCCGCTGGGCCCATCAGATAACGGTCTTCTCCAGCCGCTCCAACTGGTCGAAGTGGTACAGCTTCTTGGAGGAGACGATCTTCTTGAATTGGGGCCGGTCACTGATGCCGTGCTGCTCCAGCGTCTGCCAGAGGGTGATCAGTTCGTCCTCGGAGATGGGATCGAACTGGGCGTCGCTGCCCAGTGAGCCCACCTCCCCACCGACGTATATCTCGCCCTCGTACATGGAGTCGCCCACGGCATCGCCCACGTCCCCGCAGACGATGATCTTGCCCTTCTGCATCATGAAACCGGTCATGAAGCCGGTGTTGCCCTCCACCAGCAGGGTACCGCCCTTCATGGAGATGCCAGCCCGGGCTCCTGTGTTGCCGTGGACGGTTACCTGGCCCCCACGCATGGAGCTTGCCACCGACGCCCCCGCGTTCTTGGTGACGGTGACGCTGCCCCCCATTAGGTTGTCTCCCAACGCCCACCCGGCATTGCCGTTGACGGTGACCTCGGGGCCATCCAGAAGGCTGGAGCAGAAGTAGCCCACGCTACCCTCAAAGGTAATGCGGCAGGAGGCCAGCACGCAGACGGCCATGTTGTGGCGGGCCTGCGGGTTGATGACTCGAATGTCCGTCTCTCCTGAGGCCGCCAACTCCTTGATGCGCTGGTTAAGTTCGCGAGTGGATAGCGAGGCGGCGTCTACGTCGACCAAGTCATGACCTCGCTCTCCTGGGGTTCTATCAGCTCCTGCTCCTCGGGGAACACCCTGCGCAGGGCGACCTCTTCCGAGGCGATGGCCACGTACTCGTCGGTCTCCATGGCCACCAGCGGCTTGGCTGCCCACTGGTCCTTGGCATATCCCAAGCCGTCCTTGGTGGAAATCAGGAAGGTGAACGTGCCATCCAAGTCCGACAGCGACTGGCGCAGTGCTTCCTCCAAGGTCGCGCCCTTGGACAAGGCATCGGCGAGATAGACAGCAATAAGCTCCGAGTCGTTCTCCGTCTGGAACTCGTATCCTTGGTCCTCGTAGGCCCGTTTCAGCTTGTGGTAGTTGGTCAGCTGACCGTTGTGGACTACCGTGACATCCGGAAAGGGGTTGGCCCAGAAGGGGTGGGAGTGGGTGATGTCCACCCGGCTCTCGGTGGCCATTCGCACGTGGCCGATGCCATGGGAGCCACTGAGGCTGCCTATACTGTGGCGCTGCTGCAGTTCAGAGGCGGTGCCCACATCCTTGATAACCTCGGAGCACTCGCCGATGCTGTGAACCTCCACGCCCTCGAGACCCACAAGGGCCTCGGCTATGCTCTCTGCGCGTCCCCCAATACGGACGCCGGAGCGCAGGGGCCGGGCGTGGTAGGGCAGGGCCTCATCCCTGCCACCGTACTGCACCGAGAGGCGCAGGTAGTCGTCCACCCACTTGTGGGAAACGACCTCTCCACCCACCTCGCTGACCACCTGTCGCACCCGTTGCAGCAGCGTGTCGGCATGCTCCGACTCGATGCGCAATCGGAGGATGAGGTCCTGCTCCTTGGGTTGGCCAGCAATGGTCACACCGGTGGAGTCCGTGCCCCGGTGGGCAAGAGAGTCCAGCATCTTGACCAGGTAGTCGCCGATGGGTGCCGGGCCAGCCCCCGCCCCACCCTTGTGAAGTATCCCGCAGACTCCGCACATGGCATCTCGACCTTTCGCCGGGAATGCAACGCTGGCGATCCAAAGGAACAACACCAGCAGCTAGAAGATAAAGGTTACGGCAGTGTATTGGCAAGAAGGGGCGCTGCCGCTGTTCCTCCGTGCGCTCCGATCCCAACCCCATTTCCCGCCGTCCCGGGCCCGACCGCATTCCTCGTCCGTCCCGACCCAACCCCATTCCGCATTCGTCCTGAGCGTAATCCCATTCCCTGTTCGTCCTGACCTTAACGCAGTGGAGTCGAAGGACGGGCTACGGCTTATCCGCACCGTTCGGACGGCGCCGAGGCTGAGCGCGAGCTTCCCGCTTCACATGAAGCACTGGCCTTGCCGAGGCCACATTGTCCTCAACATCCTTCAGGAGTCCGCATTGCAAACAGGTGATGTAGGGACCGTGAATATCTCTTGTCAGCGACACGTCCCCGCCACACCTTGGGCAGCCCTTTAGCAATAGGGCTGTTCTTTCCATCTTCGTCGTTCCCAACTTCAACCTCCTCTACTGACCCGCCCCCGGACGCCCACCACCAAACCCTCCCTGACCCCCACCGAACCCGCCTCCTGGCCCTCCGAAGGGGCGGTCAACCGGTATCGCGAGGCTCTGGGGAATGACCGTGATACTGGTGGCCAGCAGATTCCCAGCCTCGTTGGGTTGGCCCGATATCAGGACCTGCACGCCTGACGTCACGTCTTCCAAGGCGCCATCAGTCTCACTGAAGATGGTGATAGCGGTGTCTGGCGTGATGGAGGCCCGTACAGGGCCCCGTGGCGTGGTCAGCTCCAGTACCCCATCCGCGACTGATTCGATGACGCCGGTAAGTGCACTGGCAGCGGCTCCGCCGTCCTGGGAGGGGACTTGGAAGGAGAAAGCCCTGGTTCGACCGGGGATGGCCAAGGCTCCTGCAATTGGCCCGTCAGGGGGCTCATCGCCAGCGGTGATCACCGTTACGCCCTCTTCCGGAGACTCCACGGTCACATTGCCACCACTGCGGGCCGCGGCAGCCATGATGGTTGCCTGCATTGCAAGCACGCTCCGCTCTTCCTCGGACAGGCCAGCAAGCCCTGCCAGCACTCCCGGTTCCAGTTGACCGGCGAATTGGCCCCTCTGAGGAATCTGCAACCCCTCTGGGATGACCCTGACGGATGTGGCCTCCAGCAGCCCCTCCTCGTTCCTCTCGCCCGTGAGGGTCACGCGGAGGCCGGATGTGAGGTCTTCCAGAGCGCCTCCGGCTTCGGCGATGGAGAGGATTTCGGTGTCGTCGCCCACGGTGGCCTCCAAAGGCCCCACAGGGGTATTGAGGGCCAGGCTGTCGCCCTCCAAGCCTTGGACTGTGCCTATCATGCTGGCGTCAGAGCCACCTCCAAGGGAGGCTCCGGCGGGGGGACCACCGGGGAATTGAGCCGCAAGCTCTCCCAGTTGTTCCAGGTCTTCAGAGCTGGCATCGCCCTCTTCCGCTCTCTGAGTGAGTTCGCTCAGTCTCTCAAGGTTAGGCCTGTCTCCTGTGCCTCCCGGACTTGGAATGGAGGCTATGGGGAGCGACTCATCACCCGTGTCGTCCAGAACGACAATCAGGATGCCTCCCAAAGCCCCACCCAGTGCTATGGCTAGGATGGCTAGTAACAGGAATGCTTTGTTGGACATGGGTCGCTCCTAAGCTTCGCTCGCGTCGTTTACTCGTATCTCAGGGCCTCAATGGGGTGCAGACTGGCAGCCCTCATCGCGGGATAGATGCCGAAGAAGAGTCCTATGCCGGCGGACACAATCATCGCAAGAACCGGGATGTCACCGCTGGTGACCGTGACGAAGGACTGGTTGCCCAGCGTCACACCGTCCAACACGGTGGAGAGCACTAAGCCGAGAAGCACGCCCACGCCACCGCCACCTATGCTGAGGATGGTCGCCTCAGCCACGAACTGGAAGAGGATGTCACGGCGCTTTGCCCCAACAGCTTTGCGTATGCCTATCTCCCGTGTGCGCTCGGTGACCGATACCAGCATGATGTTCATGATGCCGATACCACCCACAAGGAGCGATATGCCAGCGATGGCCCCGAGGAAGATGACAAAGGTTTCCGTGGTCTCCTCCACGGTCTCGATCAGGTCCTGCTGGTTGACGATAGTAAAGTCGCTCTGGCCGGTGATGCGATGACGCAGGCGCAGCACCGTATCAATCTGCCGGGTGGCGGCATCCATCGACTCCTCGTCCACCACCTGAACGGTGATGCTCTGGACGGTGATGCCTCCTTGAGTGGTGCGCTGGGCACTGAGGCGGTAATAGGCAGTGGTAATGGGGACGAGGGCTTGGAAGTCCTGCTGCCCAATGCCGGTGCCTCCCCTCGGCTCCAACACACCGATCACCGTGAACCGTCGGCCGTTCATACGCATGCTCTGGCCCACCGGGTCCCTGAAGCCAAAGAGTTCCCGGGCAAGCTCCGACCCTAGCACTGTCACTGTAGTCCGGTTGTCCAGGTGGTGTTGTGCGATGAATTGCCCCGAGGCCACGGGAGTCAAGCGTACTGATTCGTAGCTGGGCGTGACGCCGATTACTTGGGCCGAGGTGTTGGTACGGCCGTAGACCATCTGGGCAAAGGTGCTGATTTCAGGCGAGACGTCTACAACCGTGGGTGTGAAGACAGGGTCCACCAAGGCGGCGGCGTCTTCCAGTGTTAGCCCTGACGAACCATCTATGCTGAATGGTGGGGTGACGAACAACAGGTTGGACCCGAGGGACTCAATCCTCTCGGTGATGCTCTGCTGGGAGCCTCTGCCTATGGCCATCAGAGTGATGAAGGCGGCGACACCTATGACGATACCCAACAGGGTGAGGCCGGCACGGAGCTTGTTGGTGCTGAGCGACACCAAAGCGGTGGTGAGGATGGTGTAGGGTGTCATGCGGCTGCCTCATCGGGGTGGCCGTAGCCTGTAGGCCGGTCGCTGACCACCAGACCATCCAGCATGGAGATAACCCTGCCGGTCTGGGCCGCTATTTCAGCCTCGTGAGTGACAATGATTACCGTTTGGCCCTGTTCCCTGTTGAGGGACTGTAGTATGCGCATGATCTCGAGGCTGTGCTCGCTATCAAGGTTGCCGGTAGGTTCATCGGCAAGAAGGATGGCGGGCTGCTTCACCAAGGCGCGTGCGATGCCTACGCGCTGTTGCTGACCCCCGGATAGCTGGCTTGGTCTGTGGTTCGCCCGGTCAGCCAAATCAACCCTTTCCAGTGCTTCAATCGCCCGTCGCCGCCGGTGCCTGTCGTTGCTGTAGAGAAGAGGCAGTTCGACGTTGGCCAAGGCTGTGGCTCGGGGAAGCAGGTTGTTGGACTGGAACACAAATCCAATGCGATGGTTGCGAATCGCTGCCAGCCGGTCGTCGCCGAGTAACTCCACCTCTTCATCCTCAAGGAAATAGCGCCCGGATGTAGGCACATCGAGACATCCGAGAACGTTCATCAGGGTGGACTTCCCTGACCCTGAAGGACCTATGATGGCCACCATCTCACCCTGCTGTATCTCCAAGGACACTCCACGCAGGGCATGGACTTCGACGTCTCCCATGGAATAGACCTTGGTCACGTCCTCCAGCCTGATCATGGCCTCCCGCCTCCCGGTGGTCGGAAGCCACCGCCACCGAAACCGCCGATGCCTCGGAAGCCACCGAAGCCAAAGTCTGTGGCCCCCTCGATGCCTTCCATCACGATCAACTCGCCCTCGCTCAGTCCATCTTCTATCACGACCCAGAAATCGTCGCTGGAGCCGGTGGCAACAGCCCGTTCCGTCAGGGCTCCGTCGGAGGAGACAATTACAGTGGGTTGGTTGAAGCTGCCCCGGAGGGCCTGCAGGGGCACGAGCAGCACGTTGGGCTCGGAGCGCAGCACCAGTTCAGCAATGGCCGTCAGACCCGACCGCAGCTCGATTCCTGGAGGCGCCTCCACCTGAACGCTCACATCATAGGTCACCACACCCTGCTGGCTGATGGCATCGGTGGCGATGTACGACACCGTCCCCGGCAGTATCTCGCCGGGCAGGGCGTCCATGGTGACATTGGCCTCCGCCCCAAATTGCACGTACAGGACGTCAATCTCATCGACCGCGCCCTCCATCTCGATAACAGTGGGGTCCACTACCGTGAGGATGGATGTGCTCGGGTTGACGCTGTCCCCAACTTCGGCGGCTATATCGGTGACAACGCCATCAATGGGGGCAACCAGGGTCAGGCTCCTCAAGCGGTCAGCAGCCGTTTCCACCGCCACCCTCGCAGTGGTCACCTCAGCCTCCCGTAGTGCCAGCAGCAGTGGGTCTGCCGGCTCCATCAGGTCCTCCCGAGCCTCCTCGGCCTCACGCAGGGCAAGCACCGCATCCTCAACGTCCCTTTGTCCAGCCAGCAGCGCCGTCCGCAATTCCTCACTTATGTCATCAGTGAGCAGGCTTGTGTCCAATCCTCGGCCCAGCCCCAATTCAAGGGAATCCGTACCCAACGCCGCGCTCAGGCCCCACTTTTCCAATAGGGCAGCGAGGTCGGCCTCGGCTTCGGTGAGGGCCGTTCGGGCGGCGGCCAGTTCCTTCTCCTTGCTCAGCAGGGCAAGAGCATCCGGCGGTCCCAACAGGTCCGAGAGCTTGTCCTTGGCATCGGATACCGCTTCCTCGGCCTTGGCTACGGCGTCTTCAGCCTTGGAAAGGGCCGTAGCCGCCGGGGTCTCCAGGTCGGCCAAGGCGGAGCGGGCGTCCACGAGCTTCTCCCAAGCCTCCGACATCTCGTCGAGGATGCAGAAGATGTTGGGGTCGGTGAGTTCTTCTTCGCATTCCGCCCGGATGTCGTAGGGTGACAGGTGGGTGAAGGCGTAGATGGTCCCCTCATTCCATGCGGTAGCAGGATCATCGGCTGGCGGAGGATCAATCAGCCGGTCGTCCAAGTCGCTCCGGTCGAACAGGGCGTCCAAGTCTGCGCCCCACTGGGCAAGCAGGGTCTCAGGAGATATGGAGTCATCGACATCCTCAGGATCGACGCCCAGCCATCTCTCAAAGGGCTCCTGGTACTCCTCTAGTGCGTCGCCTATGACCTCCCGCGCAGCATCAACCTTCTCTGCCCACTCCTCCACTGCAAGCAACTGATCGCGACGGGCGTTTTCCAGCGCCACTTGGGTCGACTGTATCTCGAACGTCAGGTCGTGGACCTCACTTGAGTCAGGCCCCGCCAAGGCTTCGATCTCGTCTTCCAGGGTGTCTATCTTCAACACGGCGTCGGCAACGGCAGAATCTGCCGTGGCGATTTGGTGCTCCGTAACCTCCACAAGCGCCAGCAGCTTCTCTTCTGCTTCCCTGACCGCCTCTTTCGCATTGAGCGCCTTGGCCTCTGCTTGGTCCAGGTCCAGCGCACTGTGGGGGCGCATCGCCTCGGCCAGAGCTTCCTCCGCCACCGAAGCATCGTAGCGGGCTTTGGCTAAGGCCTCCTCCAGCGACGATACCGTCGCATCATCCAGGTAGGCCACAGCCTGACCCGCAGCCACTGCATCACCCTCGTCTACAACCAACTCTCCGAGGGTGCCTTGGGTCTCGAAGCTCGCGCTTTCCGTGTTGGGGAACACCATGCTCCCGTTGATGGAGATGGAGGTCACCAAGTCGTCGCGCTGCACGGGGATGAGCTGCTGGTCCTCGGCAAGGGTACCGTCCTCCGAGTCTGACACCCACTGGTAACTGAAGTAAGTGGCCGCAGCTGCCCCGCCGAACAGGATGAGCAACACAAGCCACTGCCATGGTCGTACGATTCTGAGCGCGCCCCACACCCTAGTCATGATGGTCTCTCCGCTTAGAGGGATTTCCCTCAAGACGACATTGATACGATATTTGTTCCCAGTGGACCATTTGATTGTACGGCCGCTTTATGAAGTTCTCATGAAGACTCGCTCCGAGAATGTACGGGTTAGGTGACGTCCTGCTTGACGTGCACCATGGCGACCAATACTTTGGGAAGCAATTCCGAGGAATGGAGAAGCAGCCCAACATAGCGGGCTGCCGGTGAAGAGATGCGACTGGAGAACAAAGTAGCCCTGATTACAGGCGGCGGCTCCGGCATAGGACGGGCCTCTGCTGAGATGTTCGCCCGCGAAGGCGCCAAAATCATGGTCTCAGACGTGGATGAGACCACCGCTGCAGAGACCCAGTCGACTATCCGGGGCGCAGGCGGCGATGCCTCCATCATTACCGGCGACGTCTCCAACTCCGGCGATGCCGAACGCATGGTCAAGGCCACCATCGATGCCTACGGGCGCGTGGATGTGCTGGTGAACAGCGCCGGCATCACCGGACGTAACGCCATGTACCCTGGGGCTTCGGCTGAGGAAATCTGGGACCGCGTGATAGAAGTCAACCTCAAGGGCACCTACCTGATGTGCTGGCACGCCGTGCCCCAGATGGAGCAGGCTGGTGGCGGCTCCATCGTCAACCTAGCCTCCATCATGGGACTTGTGGGATACAGTGGCGGCTTGGGCGGCGGTTTCAATGCCTACGTCCCCTCCAAGGGTGGCGTGCTTCAACTCACCAAGAACCTAGCCATCGACTACGCTAAAAGGGGCATACGCGTGAACTGCATCTGCCCCGGCTACATCGCCACCAACCTTACACGGTCTTTGATTGAGCAGGACCCTGAGGCTCAGGGCAAGCTTGAGGCCCTGCACCCCATGGGGCGCCTAGGCACAGCAGACGAGATCGCCAGCGCCGCCCTCTTCCTAGCCTCTGACGAGTCGTCTTTCGTTACGGGCACACCCCTGATAGTGGACGGGGGCTACACAGCCCAGTAGGGAAGGGCGTCGTAGGAAAGAGCGGCCTGCCTGCGCATCCGTAGCTACCCGCTGGCGGAAAGAATATACTGGCGGCAATGACCACCATTAACGACATAGCCGACTTGGCCCGCATCCTCAGGGAGCAGCCGGAATGGGCCGACACCATCCGCAGCATCCTGTTGGGGCAGGAACTGTTGGCCATGCCCGCCCGGCTTGCCGAGTTGGTTGAATCCGTTCAGGAAATTCGCAACATCGTCCTTACTGAAGAGATGTTGACCCTGCCCGCCCGGTTTGACGAGTTCGTCCAGCTAACACAGGAGACACACCGGCAAGTTAACGAGCGGCTGGCCCTGCTGGAGGCCAACGTCGAGCGGCTGAACGTCAACGTGGAGCGGCTGGAAGGCCGTATGGAAAACATCGAAGGCCGTATGGGGAACATCGAAGGCCGTATGGACCGACTCGAAGGCCGCTTCGGCAACTTTGAGGGCAGCGAATACGAACGCAAGGTCCTCAACAGGGTGCTGCAGCGCAGTCGACAGCAGTTCGGCTTGGTCGATCCCTACTTGGCTTATTCCAACCACTTCCGGTCAGCTCCGCAATTCGACAGCGCCATGGCACGGGCCGCAAACGATGGACACGTCACCATCGAGCAGGTGGAAGAGCTATACAACACCGATGCAATTGTCTCATCTCAGGACAACCGGTACCTGCTGGCAGAGACCTCCATCACCTTGGGAGACGGCGATGTGGACCGGGCGAAGCGTCGCGCAGCCATTCTGGCGGCCGCCACTAGGGGCGAGGCCATACCCGTCGTGGTCACCGCATACGCAGAAATCGCCCAAACCCAGTACGCCACTACCCAGGAGGTAGCCGTCTTCAGCATCCCCTATCCCTGACCGCCCATTGCCAGTGCTCTATCAGACCTCGCCAATCTTCCGGCCCCGCTCTTGCCTCCCATCGAGGCCCTACTCGTAATACCTCACCTCGAAGGTGGTACACCCGTCAGACGACGTATAAGGCCCGTGGGGCATGCCCGGCGGGCGGCAGGCGTACATGCCCGCCGTGAATGTCTGGTTCAGGTTCTTATCATGCAGCCCGCCCTCCAGGACGTAGACCTCTTCCCAGAAGTCGTGGGAGATGACCTCATCGGTCTCGGAGCCCGGCTCAAAATGCAGTAGCCTGCTCCCGACGCCCCTGTCCGGGTCCCAGTTCAGAATCTTTTCCGTGACTCCCTCGGCTGCGGCCCCCGACCCTCCGGGCGGGGTAGTCCAAGGCACGCTCTCTATCGCATGGAATTCCTGTTCTTCTTTGGACACTTGATACCTCCTGACTGCTTTTCCAATGCCGGTGGGGGGGCGGCGTTGACACCGTTTAGGCCGCGCCTACAATAGACAAGCCCACGACGCAGCAGCTCGCTTCATGTGTCTGCATCATCGGCGTCGTCGGTTTGCGATGAAGGTTACCACCCCGCTCCCGCTACGGGCAAAGGAGTCCAGACAGGAGGAGGGGGCTGGACGGCTGGAGGAAACGGTGCAGGTATTCGTCTTCGACCACGTAAGCTATCCGGTACAGCTGCACGATGCGGTGGAGGGAGACCAGCTTCCCTATCCCCTGCCCAAGCGCCACTTCCAGCCTGAGCACGCTGTCAGCAACTACCGCGAGCACTTGGAAGCATGGTCCCTCATGGACGAGTTGGGGTTCGACGGCGTCTCCTTCAACGAGCACCACGCATCGCCCTACGGTTTGATGAACTCGCCCAACCTGATGGCTGCAGCCGCCTCCCAGTGCACCAATCGTATGAAGCTGCTGATCTACGGCAACGTGATTCCCATTCAGGACCCTCTGCGGTTGGCCGAAGAAATCTCCATGGTCGACTGCCTCACCAAGGGCCGCCTCATCGCTGGGATAGTACGGGGCATCCCCCGCGAGTACATGGTTTACAACGTGGACATGGGCGAGTCGCGGGCACGTTTCGAGGAAGCCTTCGAGGTGATGAAGCACGCCTGGCAGGACGAGTCCTTCTCCTACGAGGGCCAGTTCTGGTCCTACAACGACGTCGCCATCTGGCCCCGCCCCGTGCAGCAGCCCCGGCCCACGGTATGGATGCCCGTGAGCGTCAGCAAGTCCTCCATCGAGTGGGCAGGCCGGGAGAACATACCGATAACCCCAGGCGAGGGTTCGGTGCGCAGCGTCACCGAGGACATTGTCAGACACTATGCCGAATCACTGGACCAGCACGGCCACGCCATCACCCCGGACCACCTGATAATGCGGGTCCACTGCTACGTCGCCGACAGCCGTCAGCAGGCCTTGGAGGAGGCTGGCCCCTACGCCCTTTACTACTGGCGCACCCTCTTCGGCCACGGCAGCGACCTCAGCTTCAACGAAGCCCGTCGCCAAGGCTACTCCAACGAGGAGGACTTGGGGCACCTGCGCCCCGATAGCCTCAAGGCCCACATGGATGCCCGTGAAGTCCGCCGTCGCGTCACCCTCGAGGACATGCAGGACTCCGACCGCTGGTGCGCCGGGAGCCCTGAGGAAGTACGTGACAGCCTCATCAGGCAGGCTGAGGCCGTGGGCGCCAACACCATCATGCTCAACTTCAACCAGGGGGCCATGCCCCACGAGATGAACATGCGCGTGATACGCCGCTTCGCCGAAGAGGTCCTCCCCGACCTCCACGCCTACCAAGTGACCACGGTCCCCGCGGCCCAGTAGATCACGGCGCCATCCCGGCCTTCCTCCCAACGCACCCGCGAGAGGGCGTCGTCGCAGGCGGGCTGAGGCCGGGTGCCTTCAGCAGAAGGGCAGGCCGCCAAGGTCAGAGTCTCTAAAGTCCAACTGTTGTTCCAAGCTGCCTGGCACGCACCCGCTCAACTCATTGCCGTTGAGATACAGCCATTTCAGGTTACTGAGGCTGCCCAGTTCCGCCGGTATCTCCACGCTGAACTCGGTGCCGCAGAGGTCCAGCGTTACTCTAACTAACGAACATGATGCCTCTCCCCCCATGACACTAGCCCGTTGACACTCTCGCCCCTCCCCCTCTACGCTCAACAAATGACTCTAAGGGCACATTCAGACAGGACACTCGCAGCAGGGGCGCCAACAACGGTTACCCAAACCCCTTTTCAAAAATACCCCCGTTCGGCAGCCCAAGTGTCGCGGTCGCGCCGTCCCACCCTCCGCGCAGCCTCTCAAATCGCGCCGGTGTGTGGTACTGATGTGTCCCGTAAGACGCCATCATTTCGTAGCTGGACCGACCCCAAGTGAGACGGATGGCACAACTTACAGATACAAACAAAGTGTTTCCAGCTACGAAGAGTGTCTCACGTGTACCCCTTCCAGATACGATTTCTGCCCTTCCTGTGATACAACGTAGTACAAACTGGCACCAAAGTGGGACACCATGGCCCACTGACATTTTCGGGTTGCCCCGTTACCCTCTCCCTGCTACGCTGGATCCCTGCGAAGATCGTGCTCCGGGCCCCGTCCGGGGCGGAAATCCACAAGGGAGAAAAACCCGAGCACACACGCCAAGCTGTCCCAGTAGCGGGTACGAAATTCAGAGTTAAGCCGGAGGTAACAAGGTGACAATGGATGCACTGCAAGAGCGAGTTCTTTCTTTCCTCGACAAGGAAGAACTGGTCCAGATGACCAAGGATGTGGTCAACATCGACAGCCCCACCGGAGGCGAGGAGGCCATCGGGAACTACCTGGCAACCCGCTTTGCCGACTTGGGCCTGCCCGTACAGAAGCAGGAGGTCGAGCCCGGCCGGAACAACATCATTGCCACTTGGAACGGCTCGGGAGACGGCCCGGATGTCCTTTTCCTTGGCCACATGGACTACGCCCCCGGCATCGGCAAGCCCGAAGCTCAGATGGTCGACGGCAACTGGATCGCCGGCATCGGTGCCTCCAACATGAAGTCCGCCTTCCCCTGCTACTACATGGCCACCAAGATGCTGATGAAGGCTGGCATCCAGCCCCGGGGCGATGTGCGCCTCGCCGGCGTGGTCGGTGAAATCGAGCGCGCTCCCATCGGTGCCCACCAAGGCGCCGAGTGTCGTGGTGCAGGCTACGGGGCCCGCTACCTCGCCAGCCACGGCCAGCCTCCCGATATCGTCATCAACGGTGAGCCCACCGGCCTGCGTGTGCAGATTGCCAACGGCGGCTACATGTTTATCCGTATGACCACCCGTGGTGTGGTGCAGCACGCCTCTTACCGTCAGTACGGCGTCGACGCCCTCATGAAAATGGAGAAGGTGTTGCCCGAAATCCGTGCATGGGAGTCCGAGTACCAGGAGATGTTCCCTCATCCCTTCATGCGCCCCCGTGTCAACGTCGGCGCCATCGAGGGTGGCGTGCCCCAGAACCCTCCTCTGGTGGCTGCCTTCTGCCACGCCTACGTCGATGTCATCCTGCTCCCCGGCACCGACATACTCGCCGTAAAGCGCGAGGTGCGGTCCCTGGTGCAACGCATGAATGACCGCGACCCGGATCTGGGCCTTGAGTGGGAAATCTACATGGTGGCCAATGGCTACGAGATCGGTCACAACGAGTACCTGCCCAGTCTGGCCCGCGCCAGCCACCGCTTGGTCACCGGCCAGGAGCCCTTCGAGCCTGAGGCCGAGCGTTTCGGCGTCTCCAGCGACAACCACGTCTTCGCCGACATAGGCGCCGCCAGCATCACCTACGGCCCCGCAGGCATCTCCCGCGTCGTCCCCGGCGGCCACGCCGCCTACGACCCGGTATACGGCGAGGTGGTGAATACCGATCACTTGGAAATATGCGCCAAGGTCTATGCCCTCACCGCCCTCGACCTCCTCACCAAGAGCCGCGAAGAGGTGATGTAGAGAAGGCCCCAACCCATCGAAATGCGACCCGAATCAGCTAGGGACTCTGTACCCCTTCCTCCTCAGGGGGGAAGGGCGGACGCGAGCGGTCGCGGGTAGCCCCCTACCAGCCGGTGTCTCCGGGAGGCAGCCCCAGCATCACCCTTCCACCCGCTTCAAAATGGGAGGCGTGGCCTGCCAGGTGCTGTATGGCCACATGCACATCGCGGAAGGACCGCTCCAGCGAGTGCTTGCGGAAGACGGCATTAGTGCCTGCCGCGTGGAACAGCATGTCCACCGCCTTCACTGCCTGCCGTGATGAGTGGGTGATCGCCAGCCGCGCTTGGGCAATCTCCTGCGTGGGGTTCGGGTCGCCTTGGGAAGCCGCCTGCCAAGCCTTGTCGAGGGCATCCAGTGCATACGCCCTCGCGCTGCGTATGATGCCCTCAACTTCCCCCACCACCGCCTGCACCGCGCTCCGATCGCGCAGGGTAGCCGTCGAGTGGGTGGAACCAGCCTCAGTGGCCAGCTCGATGAAGGCATCCATGGCGCCCCTCGCCATCCCCAGCAAATTGGCCACATAGGGAGTCCAAACTGCCACCATCATCAGGCGCGGATGATACAGAGGCCCCTTTTCAACTGGTGGATCATTCAGGGAGAAGGTGTGCTCCTCCGGCACGAACCAGTCCTCTACCGAGTAGTCATGGCTGCCCGTGCCCGACATCCCTACCACCGACCAAGTGTCATGTATCTTGGCTGCCTCCGGTGGTAACAGCAGCAATCGTATCTGGGGCGCATCGGTCGACCCTCTCGCCGAATCGCCAGCTTCGACTTTGCAGGCGCAAACGACCACGTTGGCATGGGTGATGCCACTGCCAAATCCCCAGTGCCCCGTCACCCGGTAGCCTCCGGGCACCTGCCTCGCCCAGCCTTCGGGCCGCATGCTGCCCGCCAGCTTGAAGTCGGGAGGACGCCCGAAAAAATGCATCCCCACCGAGGGCTGGCACCACCCCAACAGCACCGAACCGCCCCCGGAGATCACCGAGCACCAGCCCACGGCTCCGTCGACCTTGGAGACCTCTTCCACGGCGTGGAAGGCTGTCTTCAGGTCCAGTTCCGGCCCACCCATGGAGCGCGGCAAGAAAAGCTGAAACAGCCCCGAAGAGGCCATACCCTCAACCAGCTGAGGGGGCAACTGCCGTCCCGCCTCCATCTCCTGACGACATGCCTCGATTTGCGGTCGAAGCGCCTTGGCCGCTTCGACTACGCCGGAACGGGCCCGGCTATGTACCGATGGAGCCAATAGGTAACCTCAGTTGATATCCGTAGGGACTGCTCACTAGTGCCTGCCGTCCTGAATATGAAGCGTGGCCGAAAGGCTAGCACCAAGCGTGAGGAGGGTCAACCAAGTCCGGCCCACCGCGACGCCAATCCCCTGTTAAGCCCCCACAGACAAGTGGTACCATAGAAGCCCAAGGGCCGTTAGCTCAGCTGGTCAGAGCACCGGACTTTTAATCCGGGTGTCCAGGGTTCGAATCCCTGACGGCCCACTCTCCCGCAGCCGTAGCCGACCGCACACAGTAACGGGCCTCCCCTTGAATGGCCCGCCCGATTTTGTGTGTCTACACCATCACGTATACCTCGTCCTCTCTTCCCACCTACGGTCCCTCAACGTAGACAGTAAAACCCCGGGGACTATTCCGCCTTGGCTCGCCAAGATTCCCTGCTCTTGACGCTGTCATCAACAGCGACCATACTACTACTTCACATTAGTCTAGACTAATAGCAATGCTATGTGCCAACACTAACAACGTTGCGTTTCAACAGCACGACGACATGCGGAGGCAGCTATGACACCTGTATTTCCACACTTGGTACGCAGGACTGCGTCCGGCTCGGGCGGCGAGCTTCTCCTGCGACTGAAGGATGGCCGGTCATTCTACGTGGTACAACTCCCGCTTGAGCAGGCGCGAATGCTCGCCGTAGAGATGCGAGGTCTGGCCACCGACAACTGTCAGCTCCACCACCTCGCCCTGCGCATTGCCCAAGCCTTGGGCGCCGATGTCGCTCATGTGGTGATCAAGAATTCGGAACGCCCTGACGAAGTGCAGGGTCTGTTGCGCTTGGTCACTGCCGACGGGCTGAAGGAAGTAGATGTGGACGCGGCTGCAGCCCTGGCCTTGGCAGTCCATCTAGGGCTGCCCATCTTCATAGACGGGGATTTCATCTCGGACAGCGAGCCTCCCCCAATCCCGAACGTCAGCCGCACCGCTGAACTTCCGCAGATACCAAAGCCCTTCCGCGAACTCCTCGAAGACCTCCACATGCCCGATCCCGAAGGGGGTTTCCCCATCTGAAGCTAACCCGCTATCGGTACCAGCTTTGGCGGTGGCTCGCGAGAGGCGAGGACCGCCAGCGCGCCTACGAGATGGGCTGCGACGAAGCCAGCGAACACGCCTCCATACGCCCCAGTGGCGTCGAAATAGATTCCACCAATCACAGGACCCATCGCTTGGAACACGATGGTGAAAGGCACGCTGACACCCCTCACTGCGCCTATGTGTACTCTGCCAAAGTACTTGGCCCAGATGAACTCGCTCAGGGGCACCGTACCGCCGAACCCGAACCCCCAACAGAAAAAGGCGAAGAACATCAGACCCAGAGAGCCCGTGTGCGCCGATACCAGCATGAGCACAACGCCTGCGGCACAGGTCGAGAGCGATATTGCAGACAGGTAGCGCACATGCACGCGCTGCAAGAAGTAGCCCCAAAAGACCTTGGACGAAAGGTTGGCCCCACCATTCAGGGCTATGACTAAGGCTGCTTCAGTGCGAGTGAAACCGGTATCGGTCATGAAGGGAATGGCATGCACAAGAACGGACATGATCGCCATGGTGTGCAGTCCGTACGCCAGGATAAGGAGCCAGATGGCGGGTGTGCGGAGTGCCTCGCCTCGCGTGTATGAGTTGGCGGCATCCCGCCTCTGTGCCTCGAAAGCCCTTTCGGAACCGCCACTACCTGCCTGCGCGCCACCGTAGGTGCCATCGGGCAGAAGCCCATGGTCCTCGGGACGCCTCCGCATCATGAGCGCAACCGGTGCAACGATAGCGAAGATAACGATCGCCAAGACGACAAAGCCGCTTCGCCACCCCATCGAATCCACGACACTCGTCATGGTAACGGGCATGATTAGGCCCGCCAGCGAGACGCCTGACGACCCGAGCGCGATAGCCCAACCACGCCTCACAACAAACCACTTGGAGAGCGTCACATTGACAACCAGGCTTCCCACCAGCGAGAAGCCCACCCCGCCGGCAAGCATCGAGAGCAGGATGAACTGCCATAGCGCATCGACGCGCGACATGGCAAGGAATGCAATCGTGTAGACGCACGCCCCCGCAAGCATCAACGGGCGCGCTCCATAACGGTCGACCAATGGCCCAACCAGAAACCCGGCAAGACCGCCCACAACAAAAGCGGCCGACGCTCCAGCAGTGTATTGGGCAGCAGTCCAGTCTAATTCCGCCGTCATGGGACGGAGGAAGACTCCGAGGATACTGCCACCGGCCCCCATCGCCACGAACTGGCCCACCACTGCGCCAAGGACGATCCACCAACCCCAGAAAAGACCTCTTCGATTGCTAGGCAGCGCTGCTTGTTGGGTGGAGGCAGGATCCCGGTTCATTGGGGGATCATAGCATGGCGAGGTGACACCGCCTGACCGTCGGGAATGCACTATCTGCTGCGACAACTGCACACTCATTCGCTGGACTAGTGAGATAGCACTGCACCATATAGATGGAACAATGCCCATTGACAGTATGCCGAGAGACCTATAATATCTGCCGACGCTCTACGGATATTAGTTGATACTTAACAAGTAAGAAGGTGCATAGTGAATCGCAGACTTATCCTACTGTTATTGGCCGTGCTTATCTCCGCGTTAGCTCTAGCAGCCTGTGCAGGTGATGATGACGATGGCGAGGGAGCAACGGCACCCGGTGTGAGTGATGAGCTCAAGGCTGCCGTGATCGACAACTATGCGGCAGGTGCACACGCCTCCTACGTCCGCAGTTTGAACTCTGCCATAACCATGGACAGCGCCATCGACAACTTCCTCGCTGCTCCGTCACTGGTGAGGCTAGACGCCGCCAAGCGGGCATGGCTCTATGCTCGGGACGATTACGGGGTCACCGAGATCTACCGCTTTTACAACGGGCCCATCGACAATGAGGAAGACGGCCCCGAGGGCCTGATCAATGCTTGGCCCTTGGATGAGTCCTACATCGACTACGTGGAAGGCAACTCAAATGCCGGCGTCATCAATAATCCCGACGAATACCCCACCATCGATGCCGACCTGCTGATTTCAATCAATGAGGACGGCGCTGAGGAGAACGTCTCTACTGGATGGCATGCTATTGAGTTCCTCCTCTGGGGCCAGGATATGAACCCGGACGGCCCGGGCTTCAGGCCCCTCGAGGACTACACCACCAACTCCAACGCGGACCGTCGCGCTACCTACCTTGCCACAGCATCCGACGTCCTGATCGGCCACCTGCGGGATATGGTGGAAGCCTGGGCTCCGGGCCAGAGCAACTTCCGCGGACAGTTCGTATCCAAGGATGCCGATTCAGCCCTCACCGATATCATCACCGGTATCGGCGAGATGAGCCGCGGTGAACTCGCTGGCGAGCGCATGGTCGTTGCATACGAAGAGCGGTCCCAGGAAGACGAACATTCCTGCTTCTCTGATAACACCAACGCCGACATCGTGGCCAACGCCGTAGGCATCCAGCGCGTATATTCAGGCAACTACGGCGATGTCTCTGGCGCAGGCATCAAGGACCTGGTAGCCGCCGAAGATCCTCAACTGGCAGCCTCACTGGAGGCCGAAATCAATGCGTCAGTGGCACTGGCCAAAGCCATCCCCAACCCATTTGACGACCTCCTCGAACAGGGTGTCTCCGACACATCTCCCGGCAGGCAGGCAGTGCTGCAAACCATCCGTTCTCTCCAAAACCAGACCGACACAATCGTGAGCGCCGCGCAGAAAGTGGGTATAACTATTAGCGTCAGCTAAGCTCACATGCATAATTCCATTCTCACGATTGGGCCAATAACACGACCACTGGAGGCATTACTGCTGCCAGCGGTCTTGTTATTGGTCGTGGTCGCCTGCGGGAGCGGCGACGAAATCGACCTCACCACGGTCTATGACGTCCGCCTGGGTGGTGATACCACCGCATTCACGCGAAACAGGAGCGCCTTCGAGTTGTCCGCCCGCAACCTGGACAACGACCTACGGACAGCCTTTGAAGTGGGCGACAGCTTTTTCACCCAGAACTGGGTAATCGCCCCTGCCAGCACCCAAGCAAGGGATGGCTTGGGCCCCACCCACAACGCGATATCCTGCTCGTCGTGCCACGCCCTCGACGGCAGGGCCAAGCCGCCTGACCATCCAGGTGACCCGGAGCGGGGCCTGCTCCTACGCCTCAGCATTCCGGGGCCCGACGGCCCCATCGACGAGCCAACCTACGGCGGCCAACTGCAAGACCGCTCCATCCTCGGGGTGCCTGCGGAAGGACAAATCGTCATCAGCTACAAGGAAGTCCAAGGTCAGTATCCCGACGGCACTCAATACAGCCTGCGCCAGCCCACCTACAGCATCGCCGACCTCGCCTTCGGTCCCATGCACGCCCAAGTACAGGTCTCCCCGCGCATCGCTCCCGCCATCATTGGCATGGGGCTGCTGGAGGCCATTCCTGAAGCCAACATCTTGGGCCTTGCTGATCCCGACGACGCCAACGGAGACGGAATCTCCGGTCGTCCCAACTATGTTTGGGACGTGAAGAAGGGATCGTCGACTCTGGGGCGCTTTGGCTGGAAAGCCAACCAACCCACTCTCGAACAGCAGGCCGCGGGCGCATTCCTGGGCGACATCGGCATTACCTCCAGCATCTTTCCCGAAGAGAATTGCCCAGCAAGTCAGGGGGCGTGCCAGGAAGCCCCCAACGGCGGGACACCGGAAGTAGTGGAGAGGCGCTTGGACAGGGTGACCACCTACGTACAGACCCTGGCCGTGCCCGCCATGCGCGACCCGGAGGATGAGACAGTACAGCATGGCGCCCGCCTGTTCGTTCAGTCCCAGTGTTCCCTCTGCCATACCACCCGGCATGAGACAGGAGGCGACCACCCGCTGGCGCCCGTAAGAAATCAAGTGATTTTTCCCTACACCGACCTGCTTTTGCACGACATGGGCCCTGGCCTCGCTGACAACCGGTCCGATGGTCAAGCCACAGGTTCCGAATGGCGCACTCCACCCCTCTGGGGAATCGGCTTGGTTGACACCGTCAACGGTCACACCATGTTCCTACATGACGGACGCGCCCGGAACGTGGAGGAAGCCATCCTTTGGCATGGAGGCGAGGCCGAGGAGTCCCGTAAGAGCTTCATGGGCCTGACCGCTGAAGAGCGCGACGCCCTACTGCGCTTCCTAGAGTCACTGTAACGTGAAACTCGCTACACTACTTCTCGCTGTGGTACTGCTGCTCGTAATAGCCTGTGGCTCCAACAGTCCCTCGGACACGGATGTCCTAACCAGCATTACCGACGAGATCGCCGTCCCCACATTCCAAGCCGTTGCCCGAAACATGGAGCATCTGGACGATACATCTCACGCCCTGTGCCAGTCACCCGATGAATCTTCCCTAGAGAACGCCCGGCAAGCTTGGCGCGACGCCCGTGCATCCTGGATGCGGTCCGAGGCCCTCTGGTTCGGGCCAGTTATGGACCGCCGCTCCCGCAGTCTCCTTGACTGGTCGCCCACAAATACCGACGGCATCGAAGAACTCCTGGCCCGAAAAGGCGCGCTGACGGCTACTGAAATAGCCCAAACTTTGGCCTCAAACCAGCGAGGGCTCGGGGCCATTGAGTACGTCCTGTTCGACCAGGAATCCTTGCCATCTCTGGAATCCTCTCCCCAGAGCTGCGCCTACCTGACTGCCCTCACCACCGTCGCTCGGGACGAAGCCGGCGCCATTTTGGAAGCATGGGTCGACGGCACGGACGGCACTCCGCCCTACAAGGACTACCTGACGGGCCGGTCAAACATCGCCCTGCTCCCCAGCGACGGTGTGGCCGAAGTCGTGCGCACTCAGTTCTTCCTCATACGCGACATGGTGGACATGCGTTTAGCTTCGGCCTTGGGTCTGCGAGAAGGCGGAACTGACCTTTCCGCCATTCCCGGCACAGCCGCCGACAACGGCTTGGAGGACCTCCGCCATGAAATACTCGGAATGCAGGCCGTCTACGAGGGAGTTGGGCCCGAAGGGCTAGGCATCTCCGACTTGGTGCTTCCTCTATCAGAGGATACAGACCAAAGCATGCGGGACCAGTCCATAGCAGCTCTTGCGTCCATCGACGCCGTTCAAGGTCCCTTGAGGGTCGCCATAGCCGAGCGCCCTAGCCAGGTTCTCGACGTCCATGCCAAATTGTCCGACTTGCAACGGACCTTGGCTACCGAAGTCGTTAGCTTGCTTGGCGTATCGGTAGGATTCACCGACACCGACGGCGATAGCCTGCGCTAGATTCATCCGCCGATGACCGCCTCTGCCACACCTGCCGCGCCCTCTTCATATTCGTTAGCACCCGGCGCTCGTTCCCACTCCCTTGCCGGGAGTCTCGTACGCGCTGGACTTGAGCCCGTCTCACCAGCATCCTTGGCCGCTTTCCGGATAATCTTCGGTCTGCTCGGCTTCATCGCAGTGGTTCGGTTCTTGGCCCACGGGTGGGTCTCCGAACTGTACGTCGAACCCGCATACCATCTCACCTATCTGGGCTTTGGATGGGTGCAGCCATGGCCCGCTTGGGGCATGTACCTCCACTTTGTGCTGCTGGGTGTAGCAAGCCTAGGCGTGGTCCTGGGGTACCGCTACCGCCTCTCTATCCTAGCTTTCTTCCTGCTCTTCACCTATCTGGAACTCATTGACCAGACCACATACCTGAATCACTACTACCTTGTCAGCCTCCTCAGTCTCATCATGGTGTTCCTCCCCATGGCCCGGACACACTCACTTGACTCCCGCCTTCACCGGAATGATAAGAACACTGCCCAAGACCTCCCCAGCGTCCCGCGCGCAACTTTATGGGTGTTGCGCACGCAGCTGGGGTTGGTCTACGTGTTCGCGGGCATTGCCAAGCTGAACACCGACTGGCTGCTGGATGCCCAGCCTCTGACCATCTGGCTCTACAACAGCACTGACACACCCCTCTTCGGTGCCCTCCTCCGCGAACCGTGGCTGCCCTATGCCATGAGTTGGGCTGGCGCCATCTTCGACTTGAGCATCGCGGGGTGGCTCCTGTGGGCCAAGGCCCGTCCCTACGCATACACCATCCTGGTGCTGTTCCACATCACTACGGCACTGCTGTTCCCTGCTATCGGTATGTTCCCTTGGATCATGATCGGAGCAACCCTCATATTCTTTGACTCAGACTGGCCGCAACGCTTGGCGAGGCGGCTTCGTTGGCAACAGGCGCCTCCTGTTAAATCCTCCAGCGACCCGAGTCGCCAGCCCGGTCAGAGAGTGCCTTTGTGGCCAACCAAGGTAGCTTTCATGCTCGCCGTTACATTCCTAGTCGTCCAGGTTCTGCTCCCACTGCGACACTTGGCATATCCAGGGAATGTGCGCTGGACTGAAGAGGGATACCACTTTTCATGGCGGGTCTTGGTCACCGAAAAGGCGGGGCTGGTGCGGTTCCGCGTGAAAAGCTCGACTATCGATGGTGAGCATTTGGTCTTTCCCGAACAATATCTGACGCCCACCCAAGTCGAGCGCACGGCTTACCAACCCGACCTCATTCTCACCACGGCCCACATCATCCGCGACGACTTCACCCGACAAGGTCATCGCTCCGTGGAAGTCCGTGCAGATGCTTTCGTGAGCTTCAACGGCCGCTCCACCGCCCGCTTGGTCGACCCCGCCATTGACCTCGCATCAATCCGCCACGGCATAACCCCGAAGTCTTGGGTGCTTCCAGGCCCTTCTTAGTTGCAGTGATTCGATCACGCCACCACATAGATCGAAAAGAGAACGGGAGAGTATTGTGATGCATTTAACAAGCTGATCAGATGCAGCGCAGAAATCCCCGCCCGGCGGAATTCTAGCCCAATATAGCTACTCGCTTGACCCTCGCCGGGCGATGGCCGCGCAAGTATGGGTGCTGTCCACATTCTGGCATTCAAATGCCTTCCGCGAGGGACCCACGCCTTCCTCCAACTCACCTGGCGAAGGGTTCACTGAAACCGACAGGCTCAGACGTGATAATGAAGCCCTGAGGCGCCTCATCTCTAGCCTGAGCGAGGCCAGTTTTCACATCAATGAGAACTTGGATTCCACCACTGTCCTGCAGGCAGTGGTGACCCACGCGCGTGAACTCACAGGCGCGCTACGGCGCACTTCTCACCTACGACAGGACCGGGGGAATACAGGACTTCATTACCACGGGAATTGACCCGAATCAGCGCGAGTTGATGGACACTTTGCCTAAAGGCCTCGGCGTACTCGGGTATTTGAACGAAGTCGAAGGGCCAGTACGCCTTTCGGACATTGCAACCCACCCAAGCACAGTCGGCTTCCCTCCCAACCACCCCCCGATGAAGACCTTCCTCGGTATGCCAGTCCGTCACCAAGGAAACCACTTGGGCAACATCTACCTCACCGAAAAAGAGGGAGGCGACGAGTTCACGCCGGATGATGAAGAGATCATCACCTTGTTTGCAGCCCAAGCAGCAGCAGCCATTTCCAACGCGCGCAGACACGGGGAGGAACTTCGCATCAACGCCGATTTGAAAGCATTTACGGAGATCGCACCCGTAGGCGTCACGGTCACCGATGCCAAGAGCGGGGACATACTGGCCATGAACGCGGAGGCGAAACACATCCTGGGTGACTTGCCGAACCAGGACTGGGAAGAGGTAGCCCCAATGTTCACCTTCCGGCGACCCGATGGGCGAGAGACCCCTGTCGCTGATCTGCCGGTGGTCCGTGTCCTGACCACTGGGGAAACCGTACGGGCCGAAGAAGTTGTCTTCTGTAGGCCGGACGGCAGGGACATCACTACACTGGTGAACGCAGTGCCGATTTATTCGGCTCACGGGGACATTGATTCCGTTATGACCACTTTGCAGGACAGCCCTATACGGAAACTGGCCCGTCGGGTCGACGGGCCAGTTTCATTTACCAGCTAAGCTTCTACCCTCATTGTTCGATGGGATTCAGCTTGATCCCAGTCAGGTCGGGCTGGCCGATTGGCAGCATCCTGAATCCTTCTACGTGAGGCCTCACCACAACGAAGTCCTGGCGGTGATAGAGTGGTATGATGCCTGCATCGTCCATCAGCAACTGCTCTGCCTGTTGGTACAGCCCTAGCCTCACATCCCAGTCCCTCTCCGTCCTAGCCTGTTCCACCAAGTTGTCGAACTCCTCGTTGATGTACCGGGCATCGTGGCGACTCGAGTGCAGCAGCAGGTCGAGGAAGTTCTCCGGGTCAGGGTAGTCCGCCACCCATCCATATGAATACAGGTGCTCGGCAACAGCCTCCAACCCGTAGAAGTACTCATCGTCCGGCACCGGCTCCGTCTTCACCTCAACTCCAAGCACTTCCTCCCATGCATCAATCATAAACCTCACTATTGAATTAGTTCCTCCCCGAGGTACTGTGTAGATGATTTCAGGGAGATTGTCGCCATACCGGGACTCCCCTAGCAATTGACGCGCCATCTCCGGATCATAGGGGATGCCTCGCAACGATGTGTGGTAGCCCGGTATACCTGGAGGCAACAATCCGTTGGCTAGCTTCACGCCTCCTTCCAATACCTCCTCGACAAGCCTCTCCCGGTCCACGGCCATGGCGAATGCACGCCTCACCTTAGGATCATCGAACGGTGATCGCGTCGTATCCATTACTACAAAGGAGCTGGTGAACTGGTCAAATTCCTGCAGGTCTTGACTCAGCAATGGATGCTCACGCACAAAATCAAGTGACCTGGCGCGCACAAAAACTGCGTCCCACGCCTCACCCAAATACATGTCCAACAAGCTGGCACCTGGCAAGGTTCTCAGCGGCGATACCAGATACTCCAATTCAACGGGTGTGTGGTAGCCCCGGTACCGTTCCAATACCACTACGCGGCCCTGCTGCCACTCCCGCATCTGGTACGGACCAGAGCCGTTGATCCTATCCTCCATCCACCAGTCTTGGCCCAACGCCTCCACTGCAACCCGGTCCACCACCGAGCTTGCCGGGTAGGTGAGCTTGGCTAAGAAATATTCCTTCGGTGCATCGATGGTAATGCGCAAGGTCAGCTCATCCACTACCTCCACCCCAGCCACCTCACCAGCCTCCCCCTCCAGCTTTTCGTGCATCCCCACGATATCACCCAGATACAGGGGCACCGTATCGCTGTGCAACTCTGGATCAGAGGCACGCTCTATGGAGTACTTGAAGTCGTGGGCCGTGATGGTACGGCCTTCATGGAAGTATATTCCCCTACGTAGTGTGAAAGTGTAGATAGTGCCCGTTTCATCGACCTCCCAGCTTTCGGCCAAGTCGGGGATAACCCTGAGAAAAGAGTCGAATCGAACGAGCCCGCTGAACACATTACTCACAAAGAGGTGGGAAGTGGTTTCTCTGACTAGGGCGGGATCCATAGTCTGAGGCTCGCCCAAGAGCATGATGAAAGCCCGGTCATGGGGTATCCCATAAATGGCAGGCTCAATGGTCTCCAAGCTGGACAAGATCGTATCGAAGGTTCTCCCAAAGCGCTGGGCTTCGTCTGCATAGGCACTCAGCACAAGTACATATGTGAACGTCTCGCGTGCGCTCACCTGTACACGGTGAAGCACCACCGTGTCCTGCCCACCCGAATGGCTGATATTCGCGCGTTCAGCCTCAGTGCCATCCGCTAGGGCCGCTGTGCCCACAACCTCCACTTCCGGTGACAGTCCGTCCGCCACCTCTTCCCTGATGAATATCTCCACCGCGTCCTCCAGCCTGTCGCTGAGGGGCGTGTCGACGTCATGGAACAGCGTGAACAGCAGCAGGCGAGAGTCTGGGTTCATGGGGTCGATCGCTCGCATCCAGACGAACTGGCTGGCCTGCTTATTCGCCTCCCACCACTCGGGATAGTCGAACCGGATACCTATCTCCGGATCTTCGAACACTGCATAGCTCCCAATCGGCTCAGGAGCAGGTATAGGTGTTGCTTCAGGAGTAGGCTTCGGGGTCGGCTTCGGGGTCGGCTCCGGAGTCGGCTCCGGAGTCGGCATCGGCGTGGGACGGGGCGTAGGTGGCGGAGTTGCTTCTGGCGTGGGAGCCGGGGTCGGCGTTGGTTCTGGGGTAGGAACAGGGGTCGGAGCGGGAGTTGGAGTGGATGCGGGCGTAGGTGTCGGTGCCGGGGTAGGACTTGGAGTAGCCGTAACGATGGGCGTGGGCGCAACCGCGGCTGTTGCGATTGGTGTTGGCGTAGCATCATCACCACCACACGCTAGGACCAAGGCCACCAAGAGCGGGAGCAGCATCACGGTTAGAACGCGCTTCACTTGTACCGTCTCCAATGAGGGACCCCACCGAGTTGAGTTCCCATAAAGTTGTTTACATCAGATTATTGACACCAGATATCTTTTGCCAACACGGGTGGTTTGTCAATGAGGCACGCTTGAACTAGCGAGACGTCGCTACCCCGACGGGCCGTTAGGACTCCCTGGCCCACCCCTCTGTGCCATCTCTTCCTCCACCTCAGCCATCAGGACCACCAAGTCCAGCACATCGTGACTCGTCACGGAACCTAGAAACTCACCCGAGTCGCGATCATGTACCGGCACCACTGTCAGAGAATGACTGGACATGCGTTCCAGCACATCGTCGATCGGCTCCTCTGGCCACGCAAAAGGAGTGTGCAACCGCAGCACATTCCCTAAAGGCGTCGTCTCCCAGGAACCCCTTGGTACGAACCTCAGCCGGGTCATGGAGAGGATTCCCGACACTTCCCCATCTTCCATCACTAGGTAGTCGTGCTGTCCCGGCACTATCCACTCGTCCGCAAAGCTCTTCACCGAGATCTCTGGCGAGGGATAGCTGCGGGTCCTGTCAAGCACACTGCCCACTTGCACACCCTCCAACGCATAGCGGGCGAAGGATGGCGGTACCGCATCCGGCAGCCCCTCTGGCGGATCCGATAGCTTGGCCCTGTTTACCGCAAAGCTGATCGCTTGCGGCATGAGAAGGATGTATCCGAACATGATCAGCACCAGCAGGGAAAAGACATCCTGTTCGATGACGCCGGACTCCAGCATGACCACCAATAGGGCTATCTCCGCAACCCCCTTTGCCATCAGACCAGTGGCCAAGGCAAAGGGGGCCTCCAGTCTTGTCACATAAGTGCTGATGAACGACCCCGCAAATTTGCCGAGCAGAGGAACCAGGACCAACGCCGCAATAGTGGTGCCTGGGAGATCCAGAAAGGATAGGTCGAGTTTCAACCCAGCCGCTGCAAAGAACAATGGGACGAAAAGGCCCTCCGACGCACTGCGCATTCCAGGCATGATGTCCACACGCACCCTCTGTGGCAGTCCTGACAAGGCAGTGCCGAAGAGAAGCGCACCAATTGAGCCGTGCAACCCAATAGCTTCGGCCGCTACCACCATGAGAAACAGCCCGCCAAAGAGGAGCCCGAACGAGAGCTCGGGCACGTTCAGAAAGCGCTGCAGGTACCCAATCGTCGGCGCAAGCACCCGTGCCGAGAGTACCCACGCCAGCACTACGAACCCTGCGATCTGCCCCAAAATGCGCAGTACTCCCGTCCAACTCAGACCATGGCCATGCTCTCCTATGGTGAATCCTACAACCAGCAGAGCCAGTACCTCTGCGATGATGACTGTAGTGAAAATCTTCAGCCCTAAGGGCTCCTTTAGGTGCCCGCCATCGGCTAGCACCTTCACCACAAGGCCTAGGCTTGAAAGTGAGAGGATGCCTGCCAAGGCCAGACCCTCCGTGAAATGCAGTCCTAACGCGAAGTCCAGGTGAAACAGATCGGAAGTCACCACCAAGGCAGCCATCAGCGATATGAGCACCGACATCACCGCGGCTACGAAATACCGGCCACGTATGGTCGACAGGAATCCCCGTAGATCGATTTCGTCCAGCCCAATGAGAAAGAAGAGGACGAAGACGCCAATCTCCAGAAAGAGATGCGTCTCAGAAGCTAAGTCGACTATACCGGTCGCCGGTCCCAAGATGATGCCGGTCGCCGTATAGGCTACGATTGAGTTCAGACCAAAGCGCCCTAGAATCCCCTCAGCCAGCTTGGCTACGACGATCAGCAGTCCTATCCGGAGCAGGACATCCAACAGTTCCATTACAGTCCAGACAACCCTGTATAAAGGTGACAAGCAAGAAGGGTTGCAACCACTAGATTACCACGCTCCAAAGCAAAGCACACCGCTCCCATCCGTCACCCTCAGGCATTGAGGACTCTCGACCACCGCCTCTCTGGACTTGCCGGACTGACTTGCCGGACTGAAGAATCCCACAGACTCGCACCACGTCCCGTTGACGGAGCGGGTTATGTTTACTTAGAATCGCCTCCGTCAAGCCACCTAGTCCACTTGGCGGATGAGGCGAACTCGTCGCCCGACGCTGGACTACACCCCACAACACCCGTCCAGCGCGAACTGAGGCATGTATGGGAATTAACCCGGTGTCGCCCACCGCGTTCCTTCCAAACTTGGCATCAACCTTCCAGAAGTACACAGACCGAGGATAGACTATGCCCGTTGATCTTAATCCCCTGTTTCCTAATGGGCTGTCCGTAAACGACGCCTTTGACCTATTATGGCCCGCAGCCCTCTACCTTCTCGGCATGGTCTTCTATGCCGTTTTCATCTTCAAGTTCTACCGCTTCGTTGCTGCCCGCGATATGTTCGAAATGGACCTGTCCAAGTTCGAGAAATCCCGATTTCACGTCATAAGGGTGTTCTTGCACTTGGTCATGTACGTGATCAAATACATTGTTTTATTCCCCCTGTTTGCCATCTTCTGGTTCACCGTACTTACTCTCATCCTAGCCTTCCTCTCCAAGGAACAGGCATTCCCTCAAGTCCTCCTCGCAGCCCTAGCCACGGTCAGCGCCATACGTGTCACCACCTATTACAACGAAGAGTTGTCGCGGGACTTGGCGAAGATTTTGCCCTTCGCCGTGTTGGGTATCTTTATCATCAACGCCTCCTTCTTCGAGGTCTCCTCCTCCCTCAATGTTCTGGAACAAGCCAACGGTTACCGTGAAAACATCCTCTACTACGTGGGATTCCTCATTGGCTTGGAGTTCGTTCTACGTCTGCTGATGGGCTTGGTCGTGGGCTTCTCAGCCCTTGCCCGAACCTACCTTGGAACCAGAGGAGGTAGAGGGATGGCACGGGCTTGAGGTAGCTAGAATCCCAGTGGGACAACGAAGAGGCTATAATGCCACGCCGCGCCAAGCCAGCCAGACGCTTACTCTTCTTGGGCTATTAAGTTGGTTGCCGACATTGCAAGCTGTCTCTCTGAAAAATCAACAGGCTCGAACAGCCAGTCTCCTTGACTCGCCGTTGTGCGCTTGTTTATCGTCTCGGTGCATCGCTAGCTGATGTTCCGTGACAAGCGTGATTCATTGATCTGCGCTCAAACGAACTATGCGCAGAGAGCCCGGATAACTCCGATGGAAGTGTGGAAGCCAAGGATGAAACTCCGATGTCTATATGTGTTTATGTCTCTGCTGCTGGCCTTGGGCCTAGCGGCTTGTGGCGGTGATGACGAAGCCAGCCCCGCCGCCACTTCTGCCCCTCAGCCAACAGCCGCGGCCACCACGGCTGCACCCCCAGAAGCAACGCCAACCACGGCCACTCCTGCGCCAACACCGGCTGCCACAACTGCCGCTCCTGCTGAGCCCCGTCCAGCAACGCCCGCTCTCACGCCGGAAGCCACAACCGCGGCTCCGGCTACCGAGCCGCCCATCCCACCTGCTTCAGCCGCCACAGAAGCTCCCGCCATGCCCGCTCTGGATGAGGCTCTCATCGCATACGCAGCGGAACACGCTGGCGGCCCCGGAGCCATCTTCGTTGGCGACCCCATGCAACTCCTCGGACCACCGCCTCATCCAGGAATGATGTTCGAGGCCTCCGAGGCCGAATACATTCAGGGAGCCACAGCTGCCCTTTTCGGTGTCCCGCAGCTCGGCATCGACAGCCACCTGTTCATCTATTCCAGCGACTATTACAAGGGCCTGATCGAGAAGGCAAAACTCACCAACCCCACTCCTCTCACATCCTCCGGTGAGAGCATCAAGATTCAGCACGCCTGCATCGTCCGTCAGTTGCCTACCTGCGTCCTCATCCAGGCGTACCTTGCCCCCAACCTCTCCAAGCGCACCAACGGCCAAGTGGAGCTCTCCGTGATTAGCTTCCCCGAGTTGGGCTTGGCTGGCCCGGAGACCTTGGACCAAGTAAGCGATGGCACCCTCGACATGGCCAACATCTACGCTGGCTACGTGGCTGGCTCACTACCCGCCCTCGAGATACAGGCCCTCTGGGGCACGTCCGCCGACTGGGAGACCTCCTACTCCATCCTTACTGCCGTCGCCCCCGAGGTGGACCAGATAATTCTGGATGCCACGGGCGGAAGCCCTGTATTGAACCGGAACTGGTTCGCCGGGTCCGACAACTGGTTCTTCACCAAGAAGCCCCTCGTCACCCTCGATGACTTCAAAGACATCACCATACGCTCTCATGGGGCCGCCATCTCCGACTTCATCGTCGGCATGGGTGCCGAGGCCGAATTCCTCGGAGCAGGTCAGTCCTATGTGGCCTTGGAACTCGACCAGGTTGATGCAGCCGCATACACCATCATTCCCTCCCTATCCGAGAAACTGTACGAGGTTTCCGAATACATGGCGGGGCCCGTGATCGGCTTCGGCTACACCAACAATGTCATTAACAAGGGCCTGTGGGACGACATCCCTGAAGACCTGCAACAAATCCTGATCGAGGAGGGCGCCAAGGCCGAGTTGGAAGCCCTTCGCCTCGCCCCCTTCGAGAATGTCGTAGGCCTGCAAATCAATATGGCCCTAGGTGTGCAGCCAGTGCCCTTCTCCCAAGAAATACTGGACCACATACGAAACGTGGTAGTCCCCGAACACGTTTACCCCGGCTGGCTCCGCCGGCTAGGCTTCCCCGGCAGGAACGAGGCTGTGATCAACGCCTCCAACGAAAAGGCCAGCCCCTACACCGGCTGGTGGGTCAACGACGACGGCACTATAAAGAACGTACCCATCACCAAGGGCCCAGGGACCCAGTAGGTAGAATAGAGGCAACCGGGCAGAGGTCGGTGGGCTGCAGGTAATCAGTACGAGTTGACACCTGTAGGCCCCTCATCCCGAATTCGAGAGTAAGCCGGAAAGGGCGCTATCGCCTCCATCAGCTTGTCGACCTATACAGGACGCAGGACGCCAGCTCTATACCTTCTGCTGGCGTTCCGCGCCCTCGCACAGAAGGCTGACAGACTATACCTCCTCCTTGGCTACCTTTGCGGTGCTGAGCTCCTGCTCCTCGCCTTCTTCATCACCTACCAAGCAATAGCTCGGAATCTCGGTGGGCCCGTTGCCCCCGGCAGTGGCGCCATGAGCGGGTACGTGCTCGCCATGGCCGTCACTTGGGGATTCGCTTGGTCCCTCCGCTCCGGTGCCCAAGTCCGTATCGATGTCTTTCTGCCCAGAATGGGCCCTCGCATCAGGGCTATATCCGACTTCCTTGCCCTTTTGGGTGTGGCCTTCCTCGCATACGTCATCACTTGGAAGATGTGGAGCCAGGTGATCAGCGACTACCAGCGCGGGACCGTAAGCATCGACTACCCTCTCACTCCCCTCTTCATACCCAAGATCGTCATCGCTCTGGGGTTCACCCTTTTGGTCATTACCGCTCTCCAGATGATGCTATCTATGCTCGCCGAACGATGGCTCCCCCGCATCCACAAGGCCCTCGGCGGAGATGACATCGCCACGAGCGTAGACGCGGTCAAATGACTTGTCACCGCGCCCCATGCCAGACTTCCCTCACCAATAGGCATCCGGAGGGCAAGGCATGGTCATAGGCGTCGCCTTCGGCCTCATGGGGGCCTTCTTCACCGCTGGTATGTACGTCGCCGGCGCCTTGGGCTGCCTCTCCCTCATCGTCATGTTCTTCTTCTCCGACAAGCCCCTGTGGAACCAGATGTCGGCCATCGCATGGCGGGGCAGCACCGACTTCATCTTGGTCGCGGTCCCCCTCTTCATACTCATGGGCGAACTCATGAACCGCTCCGGCATGGGCGAGCGCATGTACGCCGTCATCTCCCGCTGGATATGGTTCCTCCCCGGGGGGCTCATTCACACTAACATCGTGTCTTGCGCCATATTCGCCGCCTGTTCGGGCTCCAGCGTAGCCACCTCTGCCACCATCAGCCGCGCTTCCCTGCCCTCCTTCCGTCAGCGCAACTACTCCGAGCGCATGGTCATCGGGTCGCTGGCAGCCGGGGGCACCTTGGGCATCCTGATCCCACCCAGCATAGGCCTCATACTCTTCGGTGTGCTCGCCGAGGAGTCCATCGGCCGCCTCTACATCGCAGGCTTCATCCCCGGTGTCCTCCTGTCACTGACCTTCATGGTGATGATCGGCATCATGGCCTTAATCTGGAAAGGCATGGCCCCGCGCGAAACGGGCGAGAGCTTCACCAGTTGGGAAAGCTGGCGAGCGAGGCTCCTGGCCTCCTTCCAACTCCTACCCGTAATGGTCCTCATCTTCCTCGTACTCGGCGTCATCTACATGGGCATCGCCGCTCCCAGCGAAGCAGCAGCCTTCGGCGTATCTGGCGCATTCATCCTCGCCGTCGCCCTCAACTCCGGTGAGGTGCTCACGCCTCTGCTTGGAGGCGTCCTGCGACGCACACCCTTCATATACCTCTTCACCCAGAGCACCCAAGCTACCCTGCGCAGTGCCCAGTTGCCCTCGCCAGAAACCCTGCGAGAAGTAATGGCACGCAACACCCGCATGGTGCAGGAAGCCATCATCTCCACAGTTCGCACCACCGGTATGATTTTCCTGATACTCATGGCCGCCTTCACCCTCAGCTACGCCTTTGCGCGTTTGGGTACCTCCCAGCAAATCGCTGAGGCCATTGTCGGGCTCAACCTGACCGACTGGCAGTTGGTCCTAGCCTTGGTGGTCTTCTACCTGATTTTGGGCACCTTCATGGAGAGCTTCGCCATGATGGTCACCACCGTGCCCATCCTCATACCCACTCTTAAGGCCGCTGAAGTCGACCTTGTCTGGTTCGGCGTCATCATGGTTCTGCTGGTGGAGGCGGCCCTCATCAGCCCGCCTGAGGGCATCAACCTCTACGTCCTCCACGGAGTGCGTCGCGACGTCGATCGAGAGGAAGCCGAGCGCACCGGTCAGCCCTTGCGCGAGAGCACCATCTCCGACGTCTGGGTGGGCGTACTGCCATTCATGGGTTGCATGGCCGTCACCACTGCCTTGGTCCTTGCCTTCCCCCAGATCGCCCTCTGGCTCCCCGACCTGCTTTTCAGCGCAAGATGAGCGCCCTTAACACAATATTGCAGAGGGCAACAATTGCGCGATATCATGACGGTCTGTCGTCCGAACAAGGGACGCATGATGGCGTGTGGAGGTGGTGGCCAATGTCAAAGCATCCTCTCGGATTCCTGATCCTCGCTCTTCTTCTGGTAGTCGGCATCGTTGCCGTAACAGCCTGCGGCTCCGACGAACCTGCCTTGCCCACAACATCGTCCGATTCCGTCATTGCATACTTGGAAGAAGTCGACTACCAGTAATCTTGGGAACTCTGGCCCGGCCTCGGTGAACTGTATCGTGGCGACGCCCCCCCCCACGGCATGCTCCTGACCACTTATCTCAACCCCGCCGCACTTGAAGCTCTCCAAAAGCAAAGCTGGCGTCATGCCTGACGGAGCCATCGTACTCAAGGAAAACTACACGCCTGCAGCCGAACTCGCCGCTACCACCGTCATGTACAAGAAGATCGGCTACAACCCCGACCACAACGACTGGTACTGGCTCAAGGTCCTAGCCGACGGCACGGTGGAAAAAAGAGGGCATGGTCATGGGCTGCCAGGAATGCCACGGCGACGCCAAAGACAACGACTACATATGGACCAGCCCACTGAAGTAGGGTTTTACTCCCTTTACGTGTCTCACGGGAGCCCATAGTCTGGCCTTTCAGCCTGACACATCTCTACCCTGACGCTGTCCGAAGTCATGCAGCCCCTCGGCTCAACCGCTATGCCCTATAATACAAAGTATCCGGGTCGTTCCTCTTAACTCCTTCCCATGGTAGAACTCCAGTCTATCGAGCCCCAAAAGGTCCTGGTCACCGGTGCCACCGGATACATAGGCGGCAGGCTGACCCCTCGCCTCGTGCATGAAGGCCACCATGTCCGGGTCCTCGTCCGTGACAAGTCCCGCGTGCTCGGCCGCTCTTGGGCAGACCAAGTGGACGTATCCGTAGGCGACGCCCTCGACCCCGACGCCCTGTGCCACGCCTTATCCGGGGTGGACACGGCCTACTACCTGATTCACAGCATGACCAGCGGCTCTGCCTTCAGGGACATGGACATCCACGCCGCCCACACTTTCAGCCAAGCCGCCAAAGACGCAGGCGTCAAGCGCATCATCTACCTCGGCGGCCTGGGAGACCCTCAGTCCAACCTGTCCAACCATCTCCGCTCCCGTCAGGAAACCGGGGACGCCCTCCGCGAGAGCGGCGTGCCAGTCACCGAGTTCCGGGCTGCCGTAATCGTCGGTGCAGGCAGCATGTCCTTCGAGATGATCCGCTACCTCGTCGAACGCCTTCCCATCATGGTCTGCCCCAAATGGATTTACTCCCGCATCCAGCCCATTGCCGTGGACGACCTCCTCGACTATCTGGTCTCCGCCCTGAACACCCCTGCAAGCCGGGATCGCATCATCGAGATTGGCGGCAGCGATGTCACCACTTACAAGGGCATGATGCTGGGCTACGCCAACGCAAGGGGCCTGCGAAGACTGCTACTGCCCGTACCCGTACTCACACCCCGCCTCTCCTCTTACTGGGTGCACTGGACAACGCCGGTCCCAGCCAGCATCACCGGGGCATTGGTCGACGGCCTCCGCAACCACGTCGTCGTCACCGACGACTCGGCCAAGCGCCTCTTCCCCCACATCCAACCCCAGGACTACGCATCCGCCATAGCCAAGGTCATTGAAGACTTGGACGCTGGCCGCATCGAGACCGCATGGAGCGACGCCGCCCGAGCCCCAACACAATCAGGAGAACTCACCCGCTTGGAATCCAGCCAGGGCATGATAATCGAGCGTCGCCAACGCACCGTCGCAGCCCCGGCCCACTCCGTGTTCCGCACGTTCTCCGGGATAGGCGCGCGGCGTGGATGGTACTTCGCCAACTGGGCATGGCGCCTACGCGGAATGCTCGACCGCCTTCTGGGCGGTGCTGGTCTCCGCCGGGGCCGCCGTCACCCCGACGAACTGCGCGTAGGTGATGCCTTGGACTTCTGGCGCGTCGAGGCAGTAACCGACGACCGCTTGGTCCGCTTCAGGTCTGAGATGAAACTACCCGGCCGCGCATGGCTCCAATTTGAGGTCTGGGAAGACCCCGACGGTTCCACCCATCTGGCGCAGACCGCCGCCTTCATTCCCAAGGGCCTCCCCGGTCTAACCTACTGGTACGCCCTCTACCTCTTCCACGCCTGGATTTTCGGCGGAATGATCAAAGCCATTGCCCGTCGTGCCGAGCGCCGTCAGTAATTCAATCACTACCTTCCGACTGCCACACACGTGGTGGTCCGGGTGACACCCCCGGCACTGTGTATCTTGCCCGTGACCAAGTCCGCCACCGCCGCCATATCGTCTGCGTTGACTATAGCGATGACATCATAGGGGCCAGTCACCACATCCACCGCCTCGATTTCGGGTATCCCTCTCATCATGTCGGCCACTCGGCGGGAGTTGCCCACGGAGGTCTCTATCAAGATAAAGGCCTTGGCGGTCATCGCTCTTCTCCTCGCTCAGCTTGTTGCCCGCTTGAGTAAGATTCCCATATGGGTAGTCGACCACGTGAATAGTGGAAGAAGCTACTTGGGAAGCTGCACTAGACCGCGGTGCACATCCTGCACGCCCGTGCAACCGCAGTAACCCAGCACGCGGTCAAACTCCACCCGCAATATCTCCAACGCCAGCCTCACACCTTCCTCACCGTTCCAAGCCAACCCCCAGGAGATGGCGCGCCCGATGAACACGCCGCGAGCCCCCAAGGCTAGGGCCTTCAGCACATCGCTGCCGCGCCGTATCCCCGAGTCCAAAAAGATCTCGGCACGCCCGTCCACCGCCTCCACCATCTCAGCCAACGCCTCTATTGATGAAAGCGTGCTGTCCATGTGACGCGCCCCATGGTTCGACACCACGATCCCGTCCACCCCATGCTCCGCCGCCATGTGCGCATCCTCAGCCGTGATCAAGCCCTTGATCACAATCTTCATCGACGTCTCGCCCCGCAGCCACTTGATGTCCTCCCACAGAAATGGCGTCGACTCCGGCATCTCCCATCGCGCCGCCGCCGCGCTGCCCGGCTCCACGCCCAATCCAGCCGCCTCACCCGTGAAGTTGGCCAGTTCCAGCCCAGCAGGACGTCGGTAGCGGTTGCGCAAGTCCCGCTCCTTGGGACCCGGCAGAGGCGTATCCACCGTAATCGCCACGGCCTTGTACCCCGCCTTCTCCGCCCTCTTGACCAGCATCGAAGTCAGGTCCTTGCCCCGGTGATACAACTGGAACCACAACGGCCCAGTAGCCGCCTCAGCGACCTTCTCCAAGGCATAGTTCGACGGCGTGCTCAGGGCCATCAGCGTCCCAGCCGCCCCGGCAGCGCGAACCGCCGCCATCTCCCCGTCAGTGTGAGCTTGAGCTTGGCTTCCGGTCGGAGCCAGCATCACCGGAAAGCTGATCTCCTCCCCCAACACAGTAGTCCGCAGGTCCCGCTCCGAAACATCCACCAGAAACCGCGGCCGCAGCACGATATCGTCAAACGCCTTCCGGTTACGGTCCAGCGTCAACTCATCTTGAGCCCCACTGGCGATGAAGTCCCAGACAGCCGACGGCAATGCCGTCTGGGCATGGGCCTCAAGGTCATACAAACTGATGGGGCGAAGGGTCATGTCTGCCTTCCAATACATAACTGGGCTGCAAGCGCCCGGAACGTCGGCGCATTATACACCGCCCTAGCGGCCCGCTTCTGCCCTAGTTCAAAGGCTCCGCAACCCGCAACAGCGGCTGTTTCTCCTGCAACCACCGCGCCAACACCAGACGGTGGCACAAGTCCCCCGCCCGCTCATAGCACAGCAGCGTGAAATCCCCAAGCCCCGGCGCATCAGCCACCCACTGCGCCAACTCCGGCTGTTCCGCATACGCCCTCTCCAACTCCTCCACGTACGCCGCGCCCAAGCCCTCAAAATCAATCTTCCCGTCACGGTACGCCCGCAGCGGGTCTACAGCAGGATAGAACATCCTCAGCGTCTCCCATTGTGCGCGACGACCCCGAGGATGGTACCGGGATACGCGATAGACCGCCCCGTGCCAGTTATCCGGTTGATAGAAGCTGGCTGTGTAGAGGATGGTATTACTCCTGTTGGGCGGCCCCGGCCTGAGGCACCGCCCACTTTCGTTTGAGCAGTTGATAAGCAACGAACACAACGCCACCGACTACCAACAGGCTGAGGAAGCTGATGGAGCGGTCCAGCAACGCCACAGGCAATGCCTCAGACCTGGGTAACGATATCATCAGCAGCCCCACAAGGCCCGGCTCCACCAAGCCCAGACCCCCGGGTGTCAGAGGTATAAGGGTCAACAGAGCATTGGCCACTGCCACCAGTACGACCAGGCCGGGGCTGATCTCGACCCCCACAGCCTCCGCCACCAAGTAGACTCGCCCCACTTCGGCAAGCCAGCTTAGCAGGCTCAGAAAGATTGTGAGAGGCAGTCGGCGAAGACTGCCAATAGCCCCTTGGTGGAATCGGTTGTAGAAGTCGCGCAGCTGGCTCGGAAGACGGTCCGCCAAGCCCCATCGGAACACCGCCATGGCCATCAGCACCCCCATCAGCGCCGCTGCCACGACGGCTGCTGTCACCACGAAGTGCCATGATGCATCGGCACCGCCGATAGCCAGCATCACTGCGCCAGCTACCACCAGCAGGAACACCACCGTCACATCCAGCACCCGCTCCGCCAGCACGGTACCGATGGTACGGAGAAAACTTTCTCCCGTTTGATCGGCGTAGGCGTAGGCCCGGTACGCGTCGCCTAAACGAAACCAGACCAAAGAGTTGACGAAAAAGGCTATGAGCATCAGCGCCGAGCAATGGGCCACACCCAAGACTCGCGTTCCCTCGGGCTGCACATTCTTTAGCAGCGCTCGCCATCGTGCCCCCCGAAAGGGAAAGGTGGCGTAGTGGACAAGAATCGCGAGGGCGAACAGCAGCGGGTCGCTGGCCCTTAACCGCGCCCAAGTGCCGGCAAGATCCACGTCGAATCCCGTGACAAGAAATGCCAGCCCCAAGGCAGCCAAGCCAAAGGGGATAACCGTCGTCAGCCCCAGGTATCGGCGACGGTTAGCCGGCAAGCGGCTCTGCACTTGAGATAGCAAGTTCATAGCCGAGCTGGTGGATATCCCTTCCTTCCGAAAGGAAAGGTTAGAGCCTGCCACGGACTCGATCCGGGGATGGGAGTAGCCAATGCGTAATACATCGTCACCTAGTGTAGCGACGACGCCCAGTCATGGCGAAAGGGCCAATCGGATTAACGGCGCTTATAGAGGCCTCTTCTGAGGCAGCCCCGGCCGGCGCGGAAACTTCTCCGGACTCGCCTTCAACTTGTCCACCAGCACAATCACCCGCCCGTCCCGCAGCCCCTCCGCATCTACCGCCGCCACCTCCCGCAGCCTTCCCCCCAACACCTCCATCGCATGCAGCGACGCCGATATCTCCGGCTCCAGCTCCCCCTTCTTCCACGTCATCACCGTCCCGCCAGTACGGCAAAACGGCAGCGTCAACTCCATCAACACCCGCATCACCGCCACGCCCCGCGTCACCACCACGTCGAAAGACTCCCGCGCCGACGAATGAAACGCCAGGTCCTCGGCACGGCCCGTGTGGACCTCCACATCCGAAAGCTCCAACTCTTCAACGATGTGCCTCAGGAAGCCCGTCTTCTTCCCCACCGAGTCCACCAGCATCAGCTGCAACCGCGGGAACGCAATCTTCAAAGGCAACCCCGGGAACCCCGGTCCCGCCCCGATATCCAGCAGGCTTTCCATCTCATCACTGACATACGGCGCAGCAGTCAGAGAATCGAGAAAGTGGCGCACCTGAACTCCCTCATAGTCCTTCACCGCAGTCAGGTTCATCCGCTGGTTCCAGTCCATAAGCTCCTCGTAGTAGCACTGGAACTGGTCCACCTGCCGGGCAGTCAGCGCAAGGCCGAGGTCATCCAAGCCGCGGCGAAAGAGGGGAAGGTAGTCCATGGGAGGCGAATTATATCACCGTCAGCCATCACCTCGATGCGCCCCGGACACCCGCCCGACACTCGAAACAACCTGATAACATGGACTCACAAACCAACCAGCACGGAAGGTGGCGGCGCATGGCAGATACCCCGATCCCCGCTAACGACCCCTATCCACGGCGGCGAGTCCAAGCCCTCGATGTACAACTCGCCACTGTCGATACCGGCGAGGGAGACCCCATAGTATTCCTCCACGGAAACCCCACCTCGTCATACCTCTGGCGAAACATCATCCCCCGCGTCGCCGGCATAGCTCGCTGCTTGGCCCCCGACCTGTTGGGCATGGGCCAGTCGGACAAAGCCCCCAACGGGAGCTATCGGTTCGCCGACCACGCCCGCTACTTGGATGCCTGGTTCGACGCCATGGACCTGAACCAGAACGTTACCCTCGTAGGCCACGACTGGGGTTCAGCCCTGGCATTCGACTGGGCCTTCCGCCACCAAGACCGCCTCAAGGGCATCATCTACATGGAAGCCATCGTGCGCCCTTTATCATGGGAGGAATGGCCTGAGCGCTCCCGCGCCCTCTTCCAGTCAATGCGCTCTCCCGCAGGCGAGGAAATCGTCCTCGAAAAGAACGTATTCGTCGAGCGCATCCTTCCGGGCAGTGTCATGCGGGGACTCACTGACGAGGAGATGGAGGTCTACAAGCGGCCCTACCTCATCCCCGGCGAGTCTCGCAGACCCACTCTGACGTGGCCCCGCCAGATTCCCTTGGACGGCGAGCCCGCCGGCGTCGTCGAGATTGTGCACAACTATTCGCAGTGGCTGTCCGTTAGCAACATCCCCAAGCTCTTCATCAACGCCGACCCAGGGGTTATTCTCACCGGCCCCCAGAGAGAGTTCTGCCGCGCTTGGCCCAACCAGCAGGAAATAACTGCCCAGGGACTCCACTTCATCCAGGAGGACTCCCCCGACGAGATAGGCCAAGCCATCGCCCGCTGGCTGCCCTCCTTGCACTAACCGCTTGGTTTGACACCCCATACCCTCAACCCTAGAATACGCCAAGCCCCCCAGATAGCCCTGACATGGCCCTGAGGTGGCCCTGAGGTAGAAACAATCGCTCGCGCTCCAAGCCCCGTCATACAGGGGGAAACCATGGCAAATCTCGCCTACATTCTGGTGGAGACTTCCGTCGGCAAGACCAGGGACGTAGCCGGCGTTCTGAGGGGTGTCGAGGGCATTCAGTCCGTGGATGTCGTGACCGGGCCCTACGACATCATCGCCACCATAAATGCTCCCGACGTAAATCGCATGGGTGTCCTGATCACCGATACCATTCACTCCGTCGGCGGTGTCGTGCGCACCGTAACCTGTGTTTCACTTGGCAACCCTTAGCCATACCCCAAGGCCCGTTTCGACCTCTCGTCTCCTACTTGGGGATGCTGGCAAAGCTCATATCCCCTTTGCCTCTGACCCCTCGCTAGTGACCCCCCTTTACTGAAAGGAGAGCCCCCTGTGGATTTCAGGTTTACCTCCGAAGAGCAGACCTTTCGCCAAGAGCTCCTGCAGTTCATAGGAGATGAGTTGCCCGACGGCTGGCAGGGCGGCGGCCGCTGGCCCGAGGAGTGGGACTGGGACTACACCCGCGAGATGCGCAAGAAGCTGGCCGAACGCGGCTGGCTCACCATGCACTGGCCCGAGGAACACGGCGGCCAAGCCGCCTCCCCCGTCAAGTCCGCCATCTTCAACGAGGAAATGGCCTACAACCGCACCCCCGGCCGTGACATCTTCGGCGTCCGCATGCTCGCATCCACCCTCATGATTTTCGGCACCGAGGAGCAGAAGAAGGCCTTCCTCCCTCCCATCGCCAACGGCGAGGTCCAGTGGTGCCAAGGCTACAGCGAGCCCGAATCCGGCTCCGACTTGGCATCCCTCCAGACTCGTGCCATCAAGGACGGCGACGATTTCGTGATTAACGGTGCCAAGATCTGGACCACCATGGCCCACCATGCCGACTGGATGTTCCTCCTCGTCCGCACCGACCCCGACGCCCCCAAGCACCGCGGCATCAGCTTTGTACTGGTCGATATGAAGACCCCCGGCGTATCCGTCCGCCCCATCCACAACCTCACCGGCAGCCACGAGTTCAACCAGGTCTTCTTCGACAACGTCCGCGTCCCTCAGCGTAATCTCGTCGGCGAGGAGAACCGCGGCTGGTACGTCGCCGTCACCCTTCTCGACTTCGAGCGCTCCGGCATCGACTACTCAGCCATGGGTCGCCGCCTCCTCGACGAACTCATCACCTACGTGAAACAGACCCCGGGTTCCACCGGCAAGCTCTCTGACGACCCCAAAGTCCGCAACATGCTCGCCGAGCGCTACATCGAGAACGACGTAGCCCGCCTCCTCGCCTATGAGGTAGCCTGGATGCAGGGTCAAGGTCAGGTCCCCAACAAAGAGGCCTCCATGAGCAAGGTATTCGGTTCCGAGACCCTCCAGCGCATCACCACCACCGGCCTCGACATCATGGGCCCCTACGGTCGCCTCCTGCGTATCGACGGCAACGCCCCCATGGACGGCCGCATCCCCGAAAACTGGATGGTCTCCTTCTCCCACAAGATCGCCGCAGGCACCTCCGAGGTCCAGCGTAACATCATCGCCTCCCGCGGCCTCTCTCTACCCAGGGCATGACCATATCCGTGGAACAAATACCATCCCCGGCTATGTCATCGTTCCCATCCTCCAGCCCAAAACACTGAGCACTGACACCCCCCGAAACAGGAGTAACCAATGGACCTAGCCTTGGACGAAACCCAGCAGATGCTCAAAAACAGCGCCCGCGACTTCCTCTCCCGCGAGTGCACCACCGATGTCGTGCGCGCCATGGAAAAGGACGAGCGCGGCTACTCCACCGAGCTATGGGACCAGATGGTCACCCTCGGCTGGACCGGTCTCCCCTTCCCCGAAGAACACGGCGGCACCGCCGCCAGCTTTCTCGACCTTGCCGTCCTCGTGGAAGAAATGGGCCGCGCCCTAGCACCCGTCCCCTTCCTCTCCACTGTCGTCCTCGGCGGCCTCACCGTCATGGAAGCAGGCAACGACGACCAGCGACGCCAGATCATCCCCGACATCTGCCGCGGCCAAGCCCTCCTCACTCTCGCCGTCCTCGAAGAGTCCGCCTCCTACTTCCCCAGTGGCATCCGCCTCCAAGCCCAGGAGCAGCCCACCGGCTTCCTCCTCAACGGCGCCAAGCTCTTCGTCCCCGACGGCCAGATAGCCGACCTGCTGATAGTCGCCGCCCGTACCTCAGCCCGCACTTCAGATAGTAGCACCAACCCCCAGGAGGGCATCACCCTCTTCCTCGTCCCCACCGCCAGCCAAGGCGTCGAGGTCACTCCCCAACTCACCATCGCCTCCGACCGCCAAGCCCGTATCACCTTCACCGACGTCTCCGTACCAGCCTCCTCCGTCTTGGGCCAAGTCGGAGCCGGCTGGCCCGTCCTCAACAACACCCTCCAACGCGCCGCCGTCGCCAAGTGCATCGAGATGGCCGGAGGCTCCGACGCCGTCCTCGAAATGACCGTCGAGTACGCCAAGAACCGAGTCCAGTTCGGGCGCCCCGTCGGCAGCTTCCAAGCCGTCCAGCACCACTGCGCCAACATGGCCACCGACGTCGAGGGCATACGCCTCGCAGCCCTCCAAGCCGCATGGCGCATCTCCGCGGAAGAGGACGCCTCCCAGGAGGTAGCCCTCGCCAAGGCATGGGTCAGCGACGCCTACCAGCGCGTTTGCGCCACCGCCCACCAGTGCCACGGCGCCATCGGCTTCACCCAGGAACACAACCTCCAGCTATACACCCGCCGCGCCCGCATGCAGGAAACCGCCTACGGCGACGGCTACTACCACCGCGAACTCATGGCCCAGTCCTTGGGGCTGTAACGACCATCCAAAACAAGTCCATTCCTCTGCTGAAACCATTGCAATGCGGAACGCCCCTATTCCACAGAGGGCAGTCACATTCGTACTCAAGCAAACAGCAGTTGGAAGCCCGTGACGCTCCCTGAGGGGCAATCCTCTATTCCGAACTAAGAGAGGAATCCGAAGAGGTCTCGTATTGCGCCAGCAAACCCCGCACGGCTGGCACCAAGCCAGTGGGAATCACCATCACCGTCTGACCGCCATCCTCGAAGGCAGCTTCGTCCTCTGCTATCGCTTCCTCATCGGTCTGCGTTTCATATTGCCGGACGAGGTCTTGGACGCGTGCCTCATCCCAACCAGCCGGGAAGTTATTGGTCTTCGTCATCAGTTCCTTCCTTTCCTGCGACGCCGGTAAGCAGTGAGCACTTGCCCCCGGAGTTCGTACCCGATAACCACGAAGACACCGTCCACACCGGGGTCACGCACATAGACGACGCGCAGATAAAGTCCCCCCGCGCGTCTGTCCAATGGCAACACGCGCACCCCCTCTGCCGGGCCTGTCTTCACCCGGCTCAGACAGGGCGTCTTCGACCTCGTTCTCTTCCACACGGTGACGGTAAATGTGCGGAAGTCCCGTCTCCGGGTCGATATAGAACCGCAGTTGCACCACCTGACTATAGCACGCCCCTATCGACGCCCGTCCCCTTCGTCGCTATCATATGGACATGCGCTCACGGACGGCTCTCCCCACAGACTGGCCCAGATTGAACGCCCCGTGCGCTACCTATCCCTCCCTCAAAACACGACCGATGTTCCACTCAGCTAAGAATTGGAGACACAGCGGCCCGCTCCAGCTATAGCTGATGGCACACGATGGTCACATCATGGAACGCAATAATGTCGATGAACAAGGTTCCTTTAGCCCGTCTACATAGTCGCCCCAAGCCAATACAACCTTAGAAAAAGTGGAGTAAGGATGGCCAGCACCGACTGCATCTTCTGTCGCATCCCCCAGGACCCCAACGCCGACATCATCTACCGCGACGACCGCGTGTACGTCATCCGCGATATCGCCCCTCGCGCCCCCGTCCACCTCCTCATCATCCCCCTCCAGCACCTCACCGGCTTCGCCTACATCGCCGCCGGCCAGATCCCCATCATGGGCCAGCTATTCGTCGTCGCCGAGGAAATGGCCCGCCGCGAAGGCGTCACCGTCAGCGGCTACCGCGTCATCATGAACCAAGGACCCGATTCCGGGCAGGCCGTCCCCCACCTCCACATGCACCTGCTCGGAGGCCACAAGCTGGCAGACCTGGGATAACGTGCCCTCCCCCATCGAGAACCTAGTGACCCGCAGGGTGGAAGCCCTGCCCAAGGGCCTGCAGGATCACATCCACCGCGCCCAATCCGAAGCGCGCCTGCTGGCCCAGCGTCACCGCCTCGACATGGAAAAAACCCTCCTAGCCACCCTAGCCCACGACGTAGCCCGCGCCATGAAGGGCGAGCAACTCCTTGAACGCGCCGATGAGTTGGGAGTAAGTGTCCACCCTGTCGAACACCAAGTCCCCCTCCTCCTCCACGGTCCCGTGGGCGCCGAACTCCTCCGGCAGGTCGACGGCTTGGAAGACGATGAAATATACGAGGCCGTCTGCTGGCACAGCACCGCCCACACAGGCTTGGGCGACGTGGCCAAGGCCGTTTTCCTAGCCGACAAGATGGACCCCCACAAAGCCCACCGCTTCCCCAACATACCCAGAATTCGCGAGCTTGCCATGGAGACCTTGGACGAAGCCATCGTCCAGTTCCTCAGCGACGAGATGACCTCCCTCATCGCATCCGGCGGCCTCGTCCACCCCGCCTCCGTCGACGCCCGCAACGCCCTCCTCCTGCACCTCCAAGAGAAGGCGGCCTCATGACGGTCCTCCTCACCCTCGGCGACGGTCGCGTCCTAGCCAACCCCACCCGCGAGGTCATCGAAGCTGCCCTGCGGACATGCGAGGGCGGCCCCGGCTCCTTTGCCATCATCGAAGATGACACCGGCCAGTCGGCAGACCTGTTCCTTCAAGGCACCGGCGGCCCGGACTACTTCGCAGTCGAATACGCCGAGGCCGTCGCCGAGCACGGAGACGAGATCGAGGCCACGCACTTCCGCGGCCGTCAAGAGGTCATGCAGGAAACCCTCGCCGTAATGTTCGAAAGCTACGCCCTAGGCGACGGCACCTGGAAGAACATGGTTGCTTGGGAGGACACCAGCACCCTGCCCGAAAATCACTATGACGAGGCATACTATGATGAGGATGGCCCTGACGACGCAACCTCCGACCCATGGGGACGCAGAAGCGGCTGCCTCGGTCTCCTCCCCATCCTCGCGTTGGCAGCAGCCCTCACCCTGACCCTAGCCTTGGGAGCGTTCTAATGCGGTTCGGAATCATCCTCGACGGCGGCAACCTCCCCGGCGAATCTCGCACTCAAGCCCTCGAAGACCGCCTCGGCAAAGCCCGGCGTACCCGCGACTTCGGCTACCACTCTCTCTGGATGGGCGGAGGCTTCCTCAACAACGGCTGGCACGCCTCCTCTTTACTGGCCCGCGCCGCAGCCGAGGCCCAAGGCCTCGAACTCGGCCTCCTAGCCCTCCTGCCCCTCGATCACCCAGTAGCCTTGGCCGAACAGGTCTCGACCCTCGACGCCATCGCCGGAGGCCGCTTGGTCCTCGCAGCATCCCTCGGATGGAGACCCCACGAACTCCAGGCATTTGCCATAGACCGTACCGAGCGCCTCCCTCGATTCCGCGAAAGCCTCGAAGTAATGAAGCTCCTCTGGACCCAGGACAGAGTCACCTACCAAGGCGCCTACTACCATCTCGAAGACGTCCCCGGAGCCTCCCGCCCAGTCCAGTCACCCCATCCACCCATCTACATCGGCGCCAACATGGATCCCGGCGTCATCCGCGCAGGTCGCGAGTCCGACGGCTGGCTCGTAAGCTCCCGCGCCACCATCACCACCATCCGCCGCCAGATGCCCCTCTACCGCGAGGCCGCCGAGAAAGCCAACCGCACCCCCAAGGCCTCAGCATGGCGCGAAATGTACGTAGCCCCCACCCACGACCAAGCCATCGACACCATCCGCCCCTACGTCGAGGCCATGTACAGCCACCGCGCATCCCTCGGCCACAACACCGAACTCCCCGAAGCCGACCGCATCGCCTCCTCCTTCAACCAAGTCCTCGAAGGCCGCTTCATCGTCGGCAGCCCCGCCGAATGTGCCGAGCAGGTCCAAGCCTACGCCGACGCCGGAGTCGACGAACTCATCATGCGCTGCCAGTGGCCCGGCATGCCCGGCGCCGACGCCTTCCAAGCCATCGAACTCTTCGCCCAAGAAGTCATGCCAGCATTCGGGTAGAGAAGATTACCCATGCAACTCCACCACATCCTCATCCTGAAGAACGTACTCCCGCCCCACCCGCTGCCCATCGAACTTCCCCGACCCCCACAACAGCGCATACTTCAACTTGCGTCCCCAGTCCTTGTGCAGCGAATGGGCCGCCTCCTCCAGCGAGCTTCCCGTCTCCACGATCAACGGGGATGTGTAGTCCGGCTTGCCTCCGGGAGCCTTTAGATAAACACGCGTCCGGCGCAGCGCGGTGAACACCGCCTCCCCCAAGCCGGCCAGTAGATCGTCATCCGCTGCCGATGCCGCCACCACGGTAAATCGGTCCCCGTACAACTCCTGCAGCATCTCCAATGCCTCATCCGCGTCCGGCAGGTCAGCCTTGTTCCCCATCAGCAGAACATGCTTCTGCACCTTGAGGTCCTCTGGGTCGACATCCTCGTCAGTCCGGAGCAACCGGTAGCCCCACCTCTCCAACTCTTCCATCACCTCTTCCGCCTCCGACAGCGGGTCACCCGAGAGGTCCACTACGATCAGCAACATGTCCGAGTTGCGCAGCAGACTGAATAGCCGTGTCTGCACATCGTTGTCGTTGATCGCAGGCGTGTCCACTAGCTGGATCAGCACGTTCTGGTAACGGAGCATCCCCGGCATCGGTAGCTGGGTGGTGAAAGGATAGTCCCCCACCTTGGCCGGTGCTCCCGTCAGGGCCGCCAGCAACTGTGACTTGCCCGCATTGGGCAGTCCGATCAGCACCGCCTGCCCAGCCCCCTCTTTCCGTATCGCGTAGGGCTGGTACTGGCTCGTCCCTCCGCCACGCTTGGGGTTCTCCAGCTCCTCAGTAGCGCGGGACAGCTTGGAGCGCAGGTCGGCTCTCAGGTGGTCGGTGCCCTTGTGCTTGGGTACGGCCGACAGTAACTGCTGCAGGGCCGCGACCTTCTGGGCAGGACTCTTCGCGGAGCGGTATTTCTGCTCCGCCTCGAAATATGCAGGAGGAAGATTGGCTGGCACGTCACCTCCTGTACGGGTGGGGATGCGGCGTGCTGAAGGCTATCGGCAGAACTGTCGCCTGAATATAGCCCGTGGCCTCGACATCGTCAAACTGCGAAACAGAAAAAGAACAATCCTTTGGAGAACGATAAATTAGTTCTAAATCGGTCCATAACCCCCTTGCCAAACAGAACGACCGTTTCTATCATAGGCAAGACGTTTGTTCTGGGGGGATACAATGACACAGGCTAGGGTCAGGTCCATGCCCGATGTGCTGCAGGATTTCTATGTCTACCGCGATGCGGGTTGCGAGATCTCTCCATCATGCTTGCAGTGCCCGCTGCCAGAGTGCAAGTACGACAATCCCAGGTGGGCGCGTCGGGAAAAGCGTTCCGAGCGGGACCGGCAAATAGTGTATGCCTTCCGGCAAGGCGGTATGACGGCCCCGCAGGTAGCCGTACAGTTCGACATAAGTCCGAGAACAGTTTTTCGCATCCTCAAGCGTTATGACGAAGAACTGGCAGAGATGGATGAAATGGCAGTCGCCGCTTAGAGTCCTCTGCAATTCCTCTCTTCCCCTGAGGGCCCCCTCTCCTCCTAAAGAACCCTCAGGGGAAAGACCCGAATGGGGCAAGGCAGGAACTCCCAGCCCATCTGCTTTGACATTTCCTTGGCAAGCTATCGTACTATTGGCCCATGAAAATACACATTCCATTCCTGCTAGCCATATCCCTCATTCCCTTGCTTCTCTTAGGCCTCGCCGGGTGCAACAGCGGTGTACCCCAAGAGGAATTGGATGCCGCCAACGCCCAACTGGAGAGCGTCAACGCCCAGCTGGAGACGGAGCAAGCCAAGACCGCAGAACTGGAAAGCAGGCTCACACAAGCTGCACACCTTGAGACAGCCCGAGGCCTGCTGGCCGACGGCTGGGGCATCTCCGGCTCCCAGGTCTTGGCCTTCCTCGCTGCCGTCCAAGACTCTGGCGATCCCGAATTGAAAACAGCCATGGGTGAGTTGCTCCAAGGCTTCATATCTAGCCTCGACTCCCTTCCTCCCGAACTGGTCGGCCAGACCTTGGCAGCCGTACAAGGGGCCGGCGATCTCCAAGTGGCGGATACAGTGCAGGCTCTCCTCTTTGCTGTAGCTCAAGGCCGTGGAGGCCCCGAACTCCTGGCAGTAGCCCAAGCAGTACATCTCGCCGGCAATGAGCCTTTGGAGCAGGTCATAAGCAGCATCTTGGCCGAGGTCTTGGGACAACAGGGGTCTGCCGACTTGGCACAATCCATCAGCGACTTGGCGTCCACCTCCACTGATCCAGCAGTGGTGCAGACCTTGCAGAAGCTCGGCGAGCCATCCGAGGAGTTCATCCAGCAGGTGCAGGAGCAACTGGATGCTGCTGGCGTGACCGCGCTGCAGGACGGTTTCCCCAAGACGTATCTCCCCCCCGAGGGGGACCCTGCGACATTCTACGCCAGCGTGGTCGAACAGCTACGCCAGATCCTGGAGTTGTCCGGCATGGGGACACCTTGAGGGACCATACGACCAGGATATGAAAAAGAGAAAGGGCCAAGGTCTTGGCGACCCCGGCCCTTTCCGGTCTGCCTTCAGGGCTGTTGGCCTAAAAGCCGGTGAAGGGGTTCTGCGCATGCATCATCCGGTGAAAGTCCTTGCGCGCCTCGTCGATCTTGGGCCTGCCTTCCCCAATCTTCAGGGTGCCCTCGAAGTAGTCCTGGAACCCGGAAGCTCTCCGGCCTAACAGTGCTCTGAAAATCTTGTTCACCATGTCTCTTCTCCTTGTCGGGGGCCTCCTGGTGCCCCACTGCTCATTAGCAGTATCCTCCAGTGAATACATGATGTACAGAGATAGCATACAATATAATACATCATGTTATATGATAATGAGGTGTCCATGCACACCAAAAGAAGAGCCGGGGTCTTGAAGACCCCGGCTCTTCTGCTCCCCACCCCGTCAACGGGGCAGTCCACCTTACACGTGGGAGAAAGGGTTCTGGGCGCGCAACATCCGGTGAAAGTCCTTGCGCGCCTCGTCAATCTTGGGCCTGCCTTCCCCAATCTTCACTGTGCCCTCGAAGTAGTCCTGGAACCCGGTGGTTCTCCGTCCTAACAGTGCTCCGAAAATCTTGTTCACCATGTCTCTACTCCTTGTCTGGAGGCCTCCTAGTGCCTCACTGCTCACTAGTAGTATCCTTCAGTATCTACATGATGTACAGACATAGAGCACGATATAATTTATCTGTCAAAATGATACTAAGGATGCATTCATGCAGTTGCGCGAACTTAAAAGCTTTTGCGTCACCGCCGAGGTACGCAGCATGTCCAAGGCGGCCGAACTCCTCGACATCGGCCAACCCACCGTTAGCACCCACATCCAAAAACTTGAAGAAGAACTGGGGATGGTGCTGTTCGACCGCTACAAGCGCCCCATACAACCAACCTTGGCAGGCGCAGCCCTAGCCCGCTTGGCAGGTCCATTAATCGACGGCATCGAAGGACTCAAGGCCAGCACTGCCGATGCAGAGCGGCACGGACCTGTTTCCGTGGCATCGACCCCCGACATCATTCCCCACACCCTCCTCAAGTTCGTAACCGCCTACAGAGACGAATATCCCCACGTTCACCTGCAAATCAGCACAGGCCACCGGCCCGAAATACTGAGAATGGTAAAAGATGGAGAAGTGGACCTAGGAATCATCCCCGGAGCTGAGGTGGGGCCCGACTGCGACTTCCAACCCCTGTTCCCTTATGAGCGGGTTCTCATCACTCCGCTCAATCACCCGTTACTCGATGGGGAATTGAGTCTGGAACGCATCTCCCAATACGACCTCGTCCTCATGGGTCCCAATACCCACACCCACGCCATGCTGGAAGCGGAATCAAGACGCCGCGGGCTGCGTCACCACGTTGTGGTCGAGCTCGACAGCATGGACATGATCAAGCGTTACGTCGCCCTGGGCATGGGCGTATCTGTGGGCCCCCGCCTTGCCGTGGAACCGGAGGACGAGGAGACACTGGGAGTAATCAGCCTCGCCACCCTCTTGCCCTTGGAGCAGGCTGGCATCGTCACTCAACCGGGTAAAGTGCTTTCGACCCCAGCCCAGGACTTCATCGACTTGGTGCTGCGAGTGACCAGTGCCCCCGGATTCGTACCTTGAAAAAGACTAATTGCTGCCGGCGAATCGCTCCGCCCCGAAACCATCAATCGGCATATCAGTACGACCTCGAGTCACCAAGTCCGCAGCCGCCATCGCCATGGACGGCGCCACCAATATCCCCTTATGCCCCGCACCCGTCGCCATGAAAACGTTTTCCCATCCCAAGGCCTGCCCCACAATCGGCAACCCGTCACTGGTCTGCGGCCGCAGGCACGACGTATGCCGCACGACCCGCGCATCCCTCAAGGCAGGCACCACCCTCAACGCCCCCTCCACAATCTGCTCCCGGCTCGATTCCCAAGGCTGGGCATCAAACCCCGCCTCCTCGTTGGTGGTCCCAGCCCACAGCAGCCCATCCAGCTTCCGCGACAGTAGTCCCGCAGAGTGATAGATGATAATGTCCGCAGCCGGCTGTTCAGTCGTCATCCGCAGCAAATCACCCTTGAGCGGATAAAGAGGCACCGCGTGCTCCAACCATGCTTCAGCATGAGAACTCCACGGCCCCATAGCCAGCACCACCGCCTGACAGGCAAGAGTCTGCTGGGAGAGCGTGACCCCCGCCGCTACACCCTCAGACCGCTCCAATCCAATCACCGTGTCCTGCACGTACCGGGCTCCCATCTTCTGCGCTGCCCTCGATAGCGCTACCGTCAGCAGGTAACTATCTAAAGAACCAATCCCCTCAACAACCACGCCACCTGCCACCCGATCACTGATGCTGGGCTCCAGCCCAAGGATCTCCGACGGCGACACACGACTCCTGCTGAACCCCGCGGTGCCATCCATGGCATCCATCCCATCCAGCGTCTCCACCTCATCCCCGAACGCCACCCTCAGAAGGGGCACCACCCTCCCCTGCACATCCACTCCCGTCTCATCCCTCAACCGCGGCCACCACTCCAGATGACGCCGATACCCCTCCAGTGCAAGCGGCTGCAACGGCCCAGGAATGTTCTCCCCATCCAACGGATTAAGCACCCCAGCCGCCATCCCCGACGCATGCGCCGCCACGCCGTCCCGTTCCACCACGGTGACACTCACCCCACGCTGGCACAGAATCCAGGCAATGCCCCACCCAGTGATGCCTCCACCGACTACCACGACTTCCGACTGAGTTGCGATGGTCTCACCCCTTCATGACGGTTTGGGGCATTGTCGAGCAATGCCATGGTCGGTGCAACAACCAAGCCGCGTTGAGCCAATGGAAGTCTTCACTTACAATGCGCGGCACGATGACTACTACCACATCCAACGAAACCTGTATCGAAGTCTCCGGTGTCCAGGTGCAGATGTTCAGCGGGGGCTCCGGTCCCCCTCTGCTATTCCTCCACGGCGCCGGAGGCAATCCCGGCTGGCAACCCTACCATCAAGCCTTGGCCGCCACCCACACCGTCTACGCCCCATCCCAAGCAGGCTTCAACAACACCGAACGCCCCGACTGGGTCAACACCATCACCGATGTGGCCCACATGAACCTCGAACTCGTACAGCGCCTCGGCCTCGACTCCTACATCCTCATGGGCTCATCCATGGGAGGTTGGGTCGCCGCCGAAATGGCAGCCATGACCCATCACAACCTCCGCGCCCTGATACTCATCGACGCCGTCGGCATCAAACCCGAACAAGGCGAGATCGCTGAGATCTTCATGGTCTCCTCCGAAACTCGCCTCAAGCAACGCTTCCATGACCCAAGCCAAGTCCCTAACTACGACCAGTACACCCGCGAGCCCTCACCCGAAGAGCAGATCGTGGAACACGCCAACCGCGAGATGGCCTCCCACCTCTGCTGGAAACCCTACATGTTCAATCCCAGCCTTCCCTTCTACCTCGCCAAGGTACACACCCCCACCCTCATCGTATGGGGTCGGCAAGACGCCATAGTCCCACTGAACTGTGGCGAGCTTTACCAGCAGGCGCTACCCAACTCCACCCTCAAGGTCATCGACCACTGCGGTCACTCGCCCGCAGTCGAGAAACCACAGGAATTCTTGGACACAGTGACACAGTTTTTGTCGGGCCTGAAATAGGGGCCGGGTCAGGAGCAGCACATGTCAGTCGAGGTCTACTGGTTTTCCGAACAACCCTACGGTCACGTCACCGACGACGACCTGGAGAGCTACGAATCGGGACGTATGCACTTCTCCAACAGCCACTTCGACCCGGTAAAAGCCCATACCCTCTACAACAACTACCACGACCAGTACGCATGGGCCGATGAGGTCGGGTTCGACGGCATCATGTCCAACGAACACCACTCCTCTTACTGGTGCATGAAACCCTCCGTCAACGTCGACGCCGCCGTCATAGCCAAGGTCACCAAGCGGGCCAAGATCGCCATGCTCGGCAACGTCATCGCCACCACCGACCCGGTTCGCATGGCTGAAGAAATCGCCATGCTCGACTGCATCTCCGGAGGCCGCATCATCTCCGGCTTCGTCCGCGGCACAGCAGTCGAAACCCTCCATGCCGGTATCAGCCCCACCGAAAACCGCGATCGCTTCGAGGAAGCCCACGACCTCATCCTCAAGTGCTGGACCACGCCCGGCCCCTTCCGCTGGGAGGGAAAGCACTACCACCACCGCATGGTGAACCCGTGGGTCATGCCCATCCAGAAGCCCCATCCCGACATCTGGTTCCCCGGCACCGGCAGCCCCGAAAGCGTCATCTGGGCCGCCAGCCACCAGTACCCCTACATGAACTTGGGCTCCCTGCTTGACCTGACCAAGCAGCTCAAAGACATCTACTTCGAAACAGCCCGCGAACACGAATACGAGCCCGGCCCCGAGCACTTCGGCTACCTCATGCGCCTGCTGGTGGCCGACACCGACGAAGAGGCCCAGGAACTCGGCAAGCACTTCCTCTGGACTGAGGCCCACCGCAACCGCGGACCGGTCGAGTTCAACGACCCTCCCGGCTACCAGTCCCGCGAGGCCATGCGCATCAAGATGACCCGCCCCCTCATCGGCACCGGCACCATGGGCAAGCGCATGAGCTACCAGGACCTCCAGGACGCCCACAACATCATCGTCGGCAGCCCCGAAACCGTCATCAACAAGCTGCGGTACGTACGAGAGGAACTCGACCCCGGCTACATCCTGATCTACGGCAACGAGGGCCCCATGCCCCACGAGGCCACCATGCGATCCATCGAACTCCTCGGCACCAAGGTCATCCCCGCCATCAAGGAAGACTGAACGACCATCAGGTAAAGTTCAAGCGGCCCTTAGACTGCACCCTCAACTGAGACCGATTTTTGGTAGGTATCCTGCATGACCACCCGGGAAATGACCGTAGAAGAGCACATTCATACCGCCCTGACCTTCTTGGAGCAGTCCGAGCAAGAGTTCGAGGCCGGAGACATTCTCCAAGGCAGCGAGAAGCTCTGGGGCGCAGTCGCCCACGCTACCATAGCCGTCGCCAAGCAACGGGGCTGGCCTACGAACTCACACCGCAACCTGGTCGACGCTGCTAGAAATCTGTCCGAAGAGAGAGATGACGAGTCCCTGTTTCTTCGGTTTCAAATAACCCAGGAATTCCACTGGAGATTCTACGGGCATGGGGTCTTCAACCTCTTTGCCGGTGACGCTGATCCTATGGAGAATAGCCGCGCTACCGCTAGCGATTACGTTCATCGGGTGTTGGACATCGCCAACGAGTCCCCCTAGCACCACCTTGGACCAAATCCCCAGCAGCATCCTCAGGGAGATCTCAGCCACATAAGGAGTAACACCCCATGTACGACCTCATACTCAAAGGCGGCACCGTCATCGACCCCTCCACCCAGCGCAACGGCGTCATGGACATCGCCATCAAGGACGGCAAGTTCGCCAGCATTGGCACCGACATCACCGACGACACCGCCAAGGTCATCGACGTCAAGGGCAGGATCGTCACCCCAGGCATCATCGACGTCCACGTCCACGTACTTGAAGGTGTCAATGCCACCGGCGTCAGCCCCGATGTAGCCGGTGTCTACGCCGGAGTCACCACCCTCGTCGATGCCGGCAGTGCTGGTTGCGCCAACATCGGCGCCTTCCCCACTCTCATCATGCCCCACTGCCACACCGAGATCATCCCGCTGATGCACATCTGCCAGACGGGCCTCACCACCATGCCCGACATCATCGCCGAGGAGAGCATCAACCTCGACAACACCCTCCGCGCCTTGGAGCAATACAAGGACATCGTTCCCGGCATCAAGGCCCGCATGGTCTCCCCCGCCCTCGAGGTCTTCGGCATGGAGATGCCCCGCCTCGCCAAGCGCGCCGCCAAGGAAGGCGGCGTCAAGCTCATGGTCCACATCGGCGACACCGAGAAGCTCTATCCCGCCGAGGTCATCCGCGAACTCCTCCCCATCATGGAGGAGGGCGACATCGTCACCCATCTCTTCACCGCCAACCCCGGCGGCGTCCTCGACATCAACGGCCACCTCGTACCCGAAGCCCGCGAAGCCCGCGACCGTGGCGTATGGTTCGACACTGCCCACGGCAGGATGAACTTCAGCTTCGACGTCGGCCAGCGCGTCATGGATCAGGACCTCTTGCCCCACTGCATCAGCACCGACCTCACCGTCCCCGGCCGCGTCAACACCGTGCACAGCATGGTCGAGATGATGACCCGCTTCCTAGCCCTCGGCTTCACCCTCGAGCAGGTCGTCACCATGTGCACCTCCAACCCCGCCAAGGCCATCGCCCAGGACCACCGCCTAGGCAGTTTCGTGGAAGGCCGCCAAGCCGACGTCTCCGTCCTCGATCTCCGCGACGGCGACTGGGTGGTTAAAGACGTAGTCGGCGGCAGCTTGCCAGCCGAAAAAGCCTTCATCCCCGTCCTAGCCATCAAACGCGGAGAGGTCTTCACCCCCGAATGGGGCCCCCGCACCTGGGGCTGGGAACCCGACCCAGCCTAGGAGGGACCAAGACCGTCGCCGAAGGTGGAGGCCTCTTTAGATCCCTCCGGCCCCGCGCTACGCAGGGACAATCATCCTATGCAAGTCGAGGCCGCTAGCGATCACGGGCAAACCTCCGGGCGAGTTCCCCACATTGAATACAGAGTGCCAATAGTCCAAATTTTGCTTAGGGCCGAATACTGTGGCACTGAGTTCAGGGTTGATCCAGCATGGCAGAGCTGAAAGATTATTGAGAAAGGTCTGTATGTTACCCCAGAGGGACTGTGGGAATTCTTCCAATAGCAGACGATCTCTGTCTACTCGCCGCATGGCTACCGCAAAATGGTTTTCAATCACCAGACGTACCCAACGCATCACATTTACAGCAACTTCCTCCCGTGAAATCCGCCAAGCTCGTATATGTCCGTCGGGAATCTTATCCCCCTTACGTATACGGTTTTCGAGTTGCCGCCCGCCGATATCGTGGTCCCAATGTCCGATGTAAAACACATCGGCAAATAAACTCATCAACTCAGTCATTTGCCTGCGTTCTAGTTCACGCTCGGACCCTTGGTCTATTGGAGTGCTTAGGGCCTTCGTGCACAATAGTTGGAAGAAGCAGCTCTCCACCGTTGAATAGGCCATAGGTCGATCATTGCCCTTCCCGGACCACTCCACGAACTCAAGCAGTCGATTGTCCCCGTTGCGGGCTATCGCGTCTCGTTGCGCATCAACGATGTAGCGCTCCATCTGCCGACGCTCTCCGCGGAAATGCTGGACGAGATCTAGCTCGCTGAAACTATAGTCATCCTCGAGAAGAGTGTAAGCTCTCTGGTATTGTTCCGCCCGATCCCTATAGAGAGAACTGCCGAGGTGACGCATGACCGCCTGATCGAAAGCAACCTGACGGAGGTTACTGCCGGCATTTGTATTAGCCTGTCGTAGAACATTTACATCTGGTTCCACAAACACACGCACCGGTATCTCTTTCACGTCCAAAAGGATTTGTGCCGCCGCCTTGTGTTGGCCATCAAAGAGTTTTAGCTTACCTTGACTCCCTTCGGCCGACCACCAACCAAGCCCTACATGAAGTTGGGGCCGGCCATATAGGAATTCCTCAATAAGACCACGGATATTGGAACCTATGGAACGCGGGTTTATGGAATCGTCATGGTGTATGTACGCTAGGGGCGCAAGACAATAGAAGTATCGCGCACCGCTCAGTTGGTCCGAGTACAGACGGCTGGATTGAGGTTCATTGTTGCCGATATGCGAAAACGCGTATTCGACTGTATCGTCGTTCAGTCTAAGAGACAGTGCGGCTCGTCCACCACCGTACTGTCCGAGCACATCTCCAAGGTTAGCCCCTCTATCGCCACGTTCGGTGGCAGCTTGTTGAAGCGACTTAAGTTCTGCAAGACAGCGGGCTACTCTTAGGTCAGACGCCCCCTTATCGCGATTGCAGGACCGGTGCGTCAGAGCAAGGTTGTTCTCCGCGTCATTCCCTCGCAAGGCTAGAGGGATGATGTGGTCTAATTCCAATTCTCCATGGTGCAGCTGCGGGTCGATGACCAGTCGGCAGATGAAACACTTCCCAGATTGGATCCCGAGCAACTTCGTTTCCAAGGATTGCCGTTGATCCGCTGAGAGGCTGGCCACATATCGTGAGGGCATTGCGTGAATCCTCCTGTTCTCTGTACCGGCCCAACTAACTACCCTCCCGTTCCCCTACCCCTTCACCCCCAAAAACCCCCGCGTCACCTCGATAAACTCCTGCGGCTTGTCCACCGTCACCACATGCCCAGCCCCCGGCACATCCACCGAGCTGAAGTTCTGCCCCACCGCAATCATCCGCTGGATCGTCTCATCGGAAACCAGAGTACTCTCCGCCCCACGCACTTCCAGAATCGGGCAGGTGATGGCCTCAATAGCCTTCCAGTAACGCTCCTGCAGCTCACGGCTGGTCAGGTCCGTAAGCGTGATATTGAACAGCGACGCATCCGCCTTCCACGTCCAGATGCCGTCGTCCCTCTGACGCATCTTGTCCAGTGCGTCCTGCCGCGTGCGCTCCGGTGTTGCCCATGGATTCGTCCCCATCATCCACGCCACTGCGTCGTCCAAGCCCGCGAACAACATCGGTGCAGTGGGACGGTTGGCCCGCTCTGCGACAGACCGCGCGCTTGGTTCCGGCCCGATATCCACGATGATGATCCGCTCCACCCGGTCCTGGTGGTCCGGTGTATACAGCAGCGAATGCCAGCCACCCATCGAGAGCCCTGCCAGCACGAACCGCTGCAACCCCAATTCGTCCACAAACGCAGCCAGGTCCTCCACAAACCGGTCTCGCTCGTACCCCGTATCAGCCCACTGGCTCTCCCCATGGCCCCGCTGGTCCAACGCCAGCACATGGTAGTGAGGCGCCATGGCTTCGGCGAACTCGTCCCAGATATGCGCCTGCCCCGTATGTCCATGCAGGCACACCAAGGGCATCTTCCCCTCAGTCCCCCAGTCCAGATACCTCAGGCGCAGGTTATTGACCGTGACGAACTTCTCTTGCGACGTCACTGAGACCATGACTTGCCTCCCCCTTCAACGTTCATCGGACATCAACGTATTCCGTTGGTTCCTCGATGT
>OX638353.1:2477500-3401501 GCA_951813255.1 uncultured Dehalococcoidia bacterium
TAGTCAAGACCTACTGGTGCGAAGACTTCGAGAAGGTGGTCGAAGGCTGCCCAGTGCCCGTCATTATGGCCGGAGGCCCCCAGGTTGACACCGAACTGGAAGTCTTGGAGTTCGTCGACGACGGCATGCAACGCGGAGCCATCGGCGTGAACCTAGGACGCAACATCTGGCAGAACGAACACCCCGTACCCATGATCCGGGCCATCCGCCAGATCGTCCATGAGGGTGCCAGTGCCGGAGAAGCCCACGAGCTGTTCCAGACACTCAAAGCCGAGTCCAACTGAGAAAGCCGCCGCGAACGCCGATGGACTCTCGCTGGTCTGAGCCACAAGCCCAAGGCCTTTCGGGCTTGGAAGAGTTGGTGTACCTCAGCCGCCTCATCGGTGCCGACACTGGCCTCGTCGTCTGGGGCGGAGGAAACACCTCCATCAAGACCACCCAACCCGACTTTCGCGGACGCGACACGCGTACCCTGCTCATCAAGAGCAGCGGCTCCGACCTCAAGACCGCCACGCCACAGGACTTCGTCGCCCTGCGCTTGGACGACATCGAACCGCTCTTCGATTTGGACTCCATGCCCGACGAGGACATGGTCGCCTACCTGGAGCATTGTGCCCTCCACCCGCACGCCCGCAGGCCGTCCATCGAAACCCTCCTGCACTCTTTCATCCCCGCATCAGTCGTCGTCCACTCCCACGCCGACGCAGCCATCGCCCTCACCAACACCCCTGCATCTGACCACATACTTAAAGATGTCTACGGTGATGCCATCGCCACCGCACCCTACATTCGGCCCGGCTTCACCCTCTCCAAGCTGGTGGGCACACTGGTCCGGGAACGCCCACACATCAAGGGCGTCGTCTTATCCAATCACGGCCTATTCACTTGGGGCGATACCGCCAAGCAGGCCTACGACAACCATATCGCCTTGGTCTCAGACTCGGAGGAGTATGCCTCCCGACAGTCTGCTGGCAAGCGCATTTTCGGAGCAGTCAAGACACACGCTCTGGACACGGAGACGCGGCACCGTGTTGCGTCCGCCATCGCACCCGCCCTTCGAGGAGCAGTGTCACGTCAGCAGTTCACCTTGCTCCGCTACGACGACTCCCCCAGCGTATTGCAGTTGGTCAGTTCGCAGATAGGGCGCGAGGTCAGCGCAGTAGGCCCCGCCACTCCGGACCACATCATCCAGACCAAGAGGCTCCCCCTCTGGTTGGAAAACGAGAGACCGGAAGACGTGGAGAGACTGCTGGCGAAGCTGCCCGCTGCAGTGGACGAGTACGCAGAGGAATACCGTCGCTGGCACGGAGAGCACACCTCTGCTGCCGGGTCCATCGACACAGCCATTCTCGACCCCTATCCCCGCGTTGTGCTTGTTCCCGGCCTCGGCATGTGGACAACAGGTACCAATGCTCGCGCAGCTCTGGTGACCGGCGATATCTACCGCCACTCCATTGATGTAATCCGTGCAGCCCAAGGGATCCATAGATATGCCTCCCTCTCCTCAAGAGATGCCTTCGAAGCAGAGTATTGGCCCTTGGAACTGTACAAGCTGAGCTTGGCGCCCCACGGAGGAGAGTTGATAGGCCGAGTGGCCCTGGTTACTGGGGCCGCTGCTGGCATAGGACGGGCCATCGCTTTGCGCCTGGCCTCGGAAGGCGCGCACGTAGTTGTCACCGATCTGGACTCCGAAGGAGTGCAGGCAGTTGCGTCTCTGATTGTCGAGGGCTATGGCATGGACCGAGGCCTAGGGTTGGCCATGGACGTCACCAATCAGAGAGATGTGATCGAGGCCTTCCGCCGCACAGTGATGACCTATGGCGGGCTGGACATCCTGGTGTCCAACGCCGGCATCGCACCCACGGGATCAATGCACGAGATGTCTCTCGGCCTATGGCAGAAGGCATTCGACGTCAACACCACCGGCCACTTCTTAGTGGCCCAGGAAGCCGTCAAAATAATGCGCCAGCAGGGCATCGGGGGGAACCTGGTATTCGTGGGAACCAAGAATGTTCCAGCCCCGGGAGGCGACTTCGGCGCATACAGTGCCTCCAAGGCAGCCGAAGTCCAGCTTGCGCGGGTGCTGGCTATCGAGAACGGCGGTCACGGTATACGCTGCAACATCATTAACCCGGACGCCATATTCCAGGGTTCGGGACTCTGGTCTGAAGAGGTGCGAGAGCAGCGGGCCCAAGCCCACAACGTAACGGTGGACCAACTGGAAGACTTCTACCGGCAACGCAATCTGCTCAAGCAGCGAGTGCTGGCAGAAGACGTGGCCGAAGCAGCGCTTTACCTAGCCTCCGACCGCTCCGCCAAGACCACAGGCGCAATGCTCCCTGTCGACGGTGGCGTGCGCGAGGCCTTCCCCCGCTAGGGCTTTACCTCGGACCATATGATCATATGCTGGCGACACCTGACAAAACCCCATGAGGAGTTACACACATGGCCATCGGAGAAGAAATGACCAAAGAGCAGTTTCAGGAAATGGCCAAAGCTGCGGGCTTGGACCTCAACAGCCCCCACATGGAACAGCTTTTCCCCATCGTGCGCGCGACGCTGCGTGGTCTCGGCTCCATCAACCAGCTTGACCTAAGCCAAGTGGAGCCGGAAATGGTGTACATGCCGGACGGCCAACTGTAGCCCGGTCCAATACCCGTCTTATGTAGAAGGAGTTATCCATGGAACCCATTGAGCTGTGCTACCTCACCGCGGGTGATTTGGGCCGTCTTATACAGCGACAAGAGGTGTCGCCGGTAGAGGTGGTGCAGGCCCAGTTGCAGCGCATCGAGCAGACCGAGACCGTCCTCAACTCCTTCATCACCCTGCTGCCGGAGCAGGCACTGGCCGAGGCGCGTGTCGCCGAGCAGGAGATTACGTCGGGCACCTATCGCGGGCCCCTGCACGGAGTGCCTCTAGGACTGAAGGACCTCTACTACACCAAAGGCGTGAAGAACACTGCCGGGTCCCGCATCTTCGACGACTTCGTTCCCGACTACGACTGCACGGTCATGGCCCGGTTCCGGGAGGCTGGGGCCGTCCTCATGGGCAAGCTGAACATGCACCAGTTCGCGTATGGCCCCACGGGCGAGAACGGCGACTATGGGCATATGCACAACCCCTATGACCCCCAGTTGGTCGCTGGCGGGTCCAGCGGAGGTTCCGGTTCGGCAGCGGCCGCTGGCCAATGCACCATCACCATGGGCAGCGATACCGGGGGATCCATACGAATACCCTCTGCCCTTTGCGGTTTGGCTGGCATCAAGCCGACCTATGGCCTGCTGAGCCGCCACGGCCTTACGCCTCTGGCTTGGTCGCTCGACCACCCAGGCCCCATGGTGCGGTCAGTGGAGGACTGCGCCTTGGTGCTGAACGCTACTGCCGGATACGACTCCAAGGACCCCGCCTCATCTGAGCGAACCAGCAGCGACTACACCTCAGCTCTTACCGGCGACATCCGTGGGCTCCGCATCGGCGTGCCCAAGGAATACTTTGAAGTGCCCACCGATCCCCAGGTAGAAGCTGCAGTACGCCGCGCTATCGACATGCTGGGGGAGATGGGAGCAGAGGTGAAAGAGGTGTCGTGGCCCATGTACCACCATTCCCAAGCCATGTCGGGGGTGCTGCTCATGGCCGAGGCCGCCGCCTACCATCATAAGCTGGTACGAGAGAAGGGCGACCTCTACTATCCGCCGGTTCGACTGCGCTTGGAGGCGGGCTACTTCCTATCCGCTGACGAATACCTGAGGGCGCAGCAGGCCCGCACCCTCTTCCGCCGGGAAAGTCGTGCGCTGCTGGAGGAGGTCGATCTGATTGCAGGGCCTGCATGCCCGATCACTGCCCCAGAGCTGCTAGCCACCGAGACTCAGGTGGGCGACGCCACTATGGGAGTAACGGCAGCCCTAACCCAATACACCCGTCCCTTCAACATCAATGGGTTCCCCGCGATTACCATACCCTGCGGGTTTTCCGAGGAAGGGTTGCCAATCGGCCTGCAGCTAGGCGGGAGGCCCTTTGATGAAGTTACGGTGCTGCGGGCGGCCCATGCATACGAGCAGGCCACCGAGTGGCATCATCGTCGGCCTCAACTATAGTGGACGAGGGGTAGCGGGTTACAGGACCTGCCAGTAACGCTTCCCCTCGACTCGGACAACCCGCCCGAAGTGGTCGTCCACGCCGAAGTGGCCTGCGGCGATGACCATACCCTCGCGTTCGGAGCGCTCCAGCAGTTGCTCGCGACTGTGCTGCCCGGTAGGCTTGTCGAGGTCGACGCCAGCGCACCAGTCGGGGTGCTCAATCTGCACGCTCATGTGGAACACATCGCCTACGACGGCACCGCTTTGCCCTTGCGAGTTAATCATCACGCAGATATGGCCGGGTGTATGACCGGGTGTATGCAGGGTGGTCACTTCGGAAGTGATCACATGTCCGGGGTCGATGATGTCCATCACTCCCAGACCTTCCAAAGGCACAACGTAATCGCGCAAATGCTGGTTCCGTTCTTCCGCCAGCACATCGGGCTGGGTGAAATAGTCCCAGTCCGCTCGTGGCACCAAGTAACGAGCCTTGGGGAAGGTGGCCTTAGGCTGGCCGTTCTCGTATGTCACGTTCCAGCCCACATGGTCGGCATGCAGGTGAGTGTGCACCACCACATCAACGTCCTCCGGGCCAATGCCGTGGCGCTTCAACTGGTTGATGAGGTCCCCCGTGCGATTGGCCCGGCTTGGATGTGGACCCGGCCCCATGCCTGTGTCGATCATGATGGTCTGACCTTGGGAGCGCAGGGCAAACAGCAGGTAGGGCAGCGCAATTTCCCCGTTTTCATCGAGTTGGGACTCCCGGTAGGGCTCCCAAGACTCCCTGGGCACATCAGGAAAGAAGAAATCGACGGCTCTGCCCGGTGAGTACATGTCCAGCACCGAGAGAACTTCCACATTACCCATGGTTGTCGTGTCCTGCATCTCTTTCTCCTTCGTGAGGCGGGTTACACTGGGCAAGCCCTCCCAAGGGCCAAATGTTGTCCCATCGATTACTAGTATCGCATCAGGGCGAACACATCGTAGCCCTGCAGCTTTTCACGCCCATTGAGGTCGACAAGTTCGATCACTGAGGCGATGCTGGCTACCGTGCCACCCACCTGCTCCACCAGTTGAGCCGCAGCACGGATGGTGCCTCCCGTTGCCAGCAGATCGTCCACCACCAGTGCAGTTTGTCCGCGGGCGACGGCATCGCGGTGCATCTCCACCACATTCTCGCCGTACTCTAACGAGTACGCAACCTGCAGGGAGTGATATGGCAGCTTGCCCGCTTTGCGGACCGGCACCAATCCCTTGCCCAAGCGATAGGCTAGAGGCGCGCCGAACAGGAACCCTCTGGCGTCGATCGCCACCACCGTATCGATGCCCTTGTCCTCGTAATGCTCAGCCATCAGGTCTATGGCGTACCGGAAGGCAGCTTGGTCGGCCAAGAGCGGCGTGATGTCTCTAAAGAGTATTCCGGGGCTGGGGAAATCGGGCACATCGCGGATATAGTCCTTAAGCTCCATGGCTTGGGAGTGTATTTGACCTCCGCGCGAGGGTCAAGGCCGCTTGGTGTGGCTACGTCTCCGCATATACCGAGAGGCTCTTCCAGAAGAGGAACCTCTGCAGGTCGACGTGTATCCACTGCGCTTGTTGTGCCAGCATGGGTGAAACCAGCACTTGCACCCCTTCGCCTTCTACGACCTGGTAGGTGGAGGTGTCCTTGCGTTGCAGGTAGGTGTCCACGGACACCTGGGGGCCTCTGGCTCAGCCGACGGTCATCACAAGGTCAAGGGCTACCGTGCCTCCCTTGGCTAGAAGGTGACTGCGGGCTTGGTTGCTTATGGTCACTCGCATTGAATGCTCCTCAGATTCCCTGAGTGCCTACTCCTGGGTCCAGTCGGTATAGAAGGCTTCGACATGGGGTTGCAGTTCCCTCACCATGCGTTCCGTTTCCCGAACCCGCTCTGGTAGGGGGGCCGACAGGCTTTCCTTCACCTGAGCTATCAGGTCCGATCTGTTGACCCTTGTAGACCTGCCTTCCCGCAACACTACCCCGCCATCGATGATTACCGTGTCGACGTACCGCGCTTTGCCCCGGTGGATGAAGGCGTCGACGGGGTTTACGTCAGGATGCATGTAGGGTTCTTCGATGTGAGACAGATCGGTAAGTGCCATGTCTGCCCGTTTGCCCACCTCCAGGCTGCCCACCTGTCCTTCGAAGAAGGTGGGGGCAGCGCCATTGACTGTCGCCATTTTCAGTACCTGGGCCGACTTGAGGTCGGGCGCGCCGATACCTGGCTGCCGGTGTAGCTTGGAGACGAGACGCATTTCCTGGACCATGTCGTCGTCGTCGTTGATGCCGTCGCTGTCGGTGCCAATGGCCACGTTCACGCCGTGCTGCAACATCTGGTTCACGGGTGCGATGCCGTTCTTAAGGCGCAGATTGGAGCTGGCGTTGTGGCAGACGGTGCCCCCGTGGTCTGCCAGCAGACGTAGATTGGACTCGGTAAGCCACACACCGTGAGCGTAGGAAACCTCCGGGCCCAGGAAGCCAAGGTCGTCCAAGTGGGCGAGCGGAGTCTTGCCCCAGTGGCGGGTGCCATAGTGACGTTGGTAGTAGGACTCCACCAAGTGCAGATGGATCCCGGTCTGGTAGCGCTGGGCCCACTCCTTGGTTCGCTGGAGGAAGTCATCACTGGTCCAGTGGACGTTGGAGGGACTTATGAGGACGCGAATCCGGCTCTGAGGGTCAGTGCCGTACTTGGCGTAGACACGCTCCGTCAGACCGAAGTACTCGTCGTCGGTGAGAGTACCAGCGCCCAAGTGACGCCAGACCCGTTCTCCCAAGTCAGCAGGAAGGGAGTCGACGAAGGCCTTATCGTCGCCGTACACCACACGGTTTTGGGTGCGGTGGTAGACGGAGAAAGCCACCCGGAGGCCAGCGTCATTGAAGGCTCGCAGCACCTCATCAACGTCCGACTCCACTGTGGCCACGGGCGTCGAGGTGTGGTTGTACATCACAGTGGTGGTGCCCGACTCCAGCATCTGGAGGGCGGTATACAGCGTCATCTGGTAGTTGTCGACGGGGCGACGTGCCCAGCCGTTCACGATCCATGCCTCAAGCGAGTCGTCCGGGGTGCCCATCTGTATGGTCGTGATGCCTCTACCATGATGGTGGGCGTTGACCAGGCCAGGCGTGACCAGAAAGTTGGGGCCACCAATCTCCTCGTCGGCTTGGTGTCTTGCCTTCAGCGTCGCATAGTCCCCCACATCCTCTATGACGCCATTACGCTGGAAGATCGCACCATCGAATATGACTTCGCTGGACTCGTTATCGACTCCTGCACGAACTACGACCTGTTTTCCGCGTACTAAGGAGGAGCGTCCTAACTGCTGCGCCATCCTGTCCTCCAGTCTAGGCTGGTGTATAGGCGCCATTATACGCGCTCGGACTTACCCAATGCCGGATTGGCCTGTCTCCCAAGCGTTGTAGAATAACCGAACGATATCCCGGTGTGAGCGGAGGGCTCTTGGCCAAGATTACCGCGGTGACCTTCGACCTGTGGCAGACGCTGCTCATGGATACCCAGGAACAGGGCAGGGCACGTATGCAGGTGCGCCTCGACGGGGCAGTGGCAGCCTTGGCCAAGTCAGGCCGGGTATTCGACCCAGAACATGTGCGGGAGGCGTACCGGGCCTGCTATCGTACCTGCCACGCCATCCGCGAGGAGAACAGAGACGTCTCCTTCGGCCAGCAGGTAGCATTCTTCATCGGGCATATCGAAGAAGGACTACTCGAGCAGTTGCCAGCGGACACCATAACCGAGATTACCTCGGCCTACTGCGATTCCTTCTACGTCTTTCCGCCCCGGGTACATGAAGAGGCGGAGGAGGTGTTGCGACAAGTGAAGGGCGCCGGTTACAGGGTGGGGCTGATTTCCAACACTGGCATGACGCCGGGTTACGCCTTTCGCACCTTCCTAGCTGAGAAGGGACTGGCACGATACTTCGACGTCATGGCCTATTCCGACGAGATGCTCCTTGCCAAGCCATCGGTCCCCATGTTCCAACGGACTTTGGAGGAGTTGGGTGCGGAGCCCGACGAGACGGTGCATGTGGGGGACCACCTGCGCAATGACGTTCTCGGGGCCAAGGAGGCTGGTCTGCATACGATCTGGATCGAGACCTACGACGACCGGCGCGAGCCTGTCGAAGTCGTTCCCGATGTCACTGTGAAGACATTAGGCGAGGTGGCGGACGGCGTCCGCCACCTCGCCCATGAGGCTGCCTGACGCTGCTGGCTAGGCCTTGATTTCCAGAAATTCGACCTGGACGCCTTCGGGGCCCTCGAAGAAGCAGATGTGGCGCCCGTCGGGCAGGATGTTCTCCTCAAGTATCTTGATGCCGCCAGCCTTCATTCGGGTGATGTCTTCCTCGTAGGTATCGGTGTCGATGGCGATGTGCTCCATGCCGAAGGTCTGGCGCTCGGCGTCCTGGCTGGAAATCATGGGGGTTACATTGAAGGGGACGCCATGGAGATCCATCCGGAAGGTGGACTGGCCATCGGAGTTCTGTCCTTCGGAGACGATCCTGGCCCCGAAGTTCTCCACGTACCAATCGGCTGTCTTTTTGGCGTCAGGCGTCTTCAGGTGAAGGTGATTGAACCGGTATCCCATGGGAGACCTCCTCATTTCTTCCTTTAGTTTCGTTGCGTCGATGCGGCAGGATATCGGCTGCTCCGCGGAGCGTCAACTGCCACTTCGGAGTCGTTTTCTACGCCCTGTCGATGACCAGCGAGATTCCTTGACCTCCACCGATGCACAACGTGGCCAGGCCATGGTCAGCTTCCCGCCGACCCATCTCATACAGCAGTGTGGTCAGGATGCGGGTGCCACTGGCGGCTAGGGGATGTCCCAAGGCGATGGCGCCTCCGTTGACGTTGGTGCGGTCCCAGTCCAGCCCCAAGACCTTTCCAACTGCGAGCGACTGGGCAGCAAATGCCTCGTTCAGTTCCACCAAGTCCATGTCATCCATGGACAGTCCCGCTTTGTCCAAGGCCTTGTTGCTGGAGGCAACAGGAGCGATCCCCATGATGTGAGGCTCCACGCCAGCAGAGGCGTAGCCGCGCACCACTCCCAAGGGCGTCAGGCCCAGTTGGGATGCCCGGGTGCCTGACATCACGACCACGGCGGATGCGCCGTCGTTGAGTCCGGAGGCGTTGCCTGGGGTCACGGTGCCTTCCTTCTTGAAGGCGGGGGACAAGCGGCCGAGGCGCTCGCTGGTCACGTCGGGGCGTGGGTGCTCGTCGGTGTCGACGAGCTTGGGGTCGCCCCGCTGCTGGGGCACACTGACCGGCATGATTTCGGGGGCAAACACGCCTCCCTCCATGGCGCGGGCGGCGCGGTGCTGGCTGCGGGCCGCGAACTCGTCCATCTGGTCGCGGGAGATTTCGTACATGTCGGCTAGGTTCTCGGCTGTGATGCCCATGTGGCAGTCGGCTAAGTGACACCAGAGGCCGTCGTTAAGCATGGAGTCGACGACCTCGCCATGGCCCATACGATGGCCGAACCGGGCTTGGGGCAGCAGGTACGGGGCCCCGCTCATGCTCTCCATGCCTCCGGCCACCATTACGTCGGCATCGCCCAGCTTGATGGCTTGGGCGGCTAGGGCTACTGTCTTCAGTCCAGAGCCGCACATCTTGTTGACGGTCATGGCGGGGACGGTTACCGGAAGCCCACCCTTGATGGCGGCTTGGCGCGCGGGGTTCATCCCGAGCCCGGCGGCTAGGATGTTGCCCATCAGCACTTCGTCCACCTCAGCAGGGTCGACATGGGCCCGCTCCAAGGCCTCTTCAATGACGAGGGCTCCGAGTTCCACCGCCGACATGGAGGACAGCCCGCCTCCGAAGGCCCCGATGGGGGTGCGGACTGCGCTTACGATTACCACGTCTTCCATTGATAGCTCCTCATGTGTCTACGACCGCCTCGCCGGAGGCGAAACGCGCATCCATTGGTCTTCGCAATTGGTCTCCACGGGCGGGACTTTTTTCGCAGTTTTCGCAGTCGCTTTGTAGCTGTGGCGAGGTAGATTCGTATCTGAGAGGACTGCGAAAACTGCGGGATTTGCAATTTTCCGTATCTGGACGGTGGCTTTTCCGGACTGCAAGACAGCGGATTTCGCGGAATCGGGCTGCCCAGCCTGGGGGTCATGACTGCGGACCCTGTTACTGTCCTTCATCGTGATCGTGGTCTGGATTGCCTCTTTCGCCACCGACACTACCTTGATTGGGATGGACTTTCTGCATTGAGGCTAGAGCGGAAGGGAGGCTCCTGTCAACGGGCAAGTGTCAGGGGGGCAGGCCTTCGGGCCCTCGCGTATAATCGCCGGAAGCGTGAGACGACGCGGAGGAAAGCATGATCGACTCGCTGGTGGGGGTCACCATCTGGACGGACAACTTGGCGAGGCTGGTGTCCTTCTACCGTGACACCCTCGGGATGAAGATGCACCGGGACCATGGGGACTTCGTGAATTTCGTATTCGGGCCGATGCGGTTGAACCTCGGGCAGCATGAGCGTGTATCGGGCCCCACCTCCGACCCGTTCCGCACGATGATTCACTACGGCGTGGATGATATACATGCCGAGCATGAGCGCTTGTCGGCTGCGGGCATCGAATTCATCCGTCCGCCGGAACAGGAGGAGTGGGGAGGCTGGGTGGCCACGCTGCTGGACCCGGACGGGAATGTGCTGCAATTGTTGCAGTGGGCGACGTAGGGAGGTGAGGCGCCGGAATGGGGCGGCGGGCATGTTCCGCGGGTTTGCCAAGTTCAGCAGGCCCGACCTATGATGCAGAAACTCCCACGCAAGAGGGTCGTCAATGGCTAAGAAAGTCCAAGCGGAAGGCGTCTACTTCTTCATCACTGAGGAGGGCAAACCGCGGTACTTTGTCCGCCTCACCCTCCGGTTCCAGCAGGATGAGAAGGGGTGGTATGGGTTGTGCGCCCAGCCAGCCACCGGCACCAGCTATTGCGAGACCGCCGAGGAAGCCCGCGAGCAACTGCTGGGCATGGTCAAGCTGTACATGGACGGGACGGCAGACCGGACGAGCCTCGCAGACTGGCTTACAGCGCAGGGAGCAACGGTCTACCCCATTCCCGACTGCATCCAGTTGGAGAACAGTGAGACGGCCGCGCTGGCGGAACCCATGCCTGGTCCCGCGCTGACCAGCGTCCCAGCATAGGAGCCTTGAATGGCCATATCGGGGCGTGACCTCATCAGGCTCCTCATTGATGATGGCTGGACGGTCATACGGCGTGCCAACCATGGGTTCTACCTGGAGAAGTGGGACGCCTCCATCAATGCCACCCGCTCGACCACCGTTCCTGACTACGCGCAAGACTTAGCCCCCGGCACACTGGCGGCAATTCTCAGTCCGCGTCAGACGGGATTAGGTGCCCGCGGTCTCCGGCGCCTGCAAGAAAACCGCTGACGACAACGGCGCGAGAGGTCAGACGGCGATGATGATGGCGACTCCGGTGCCCGCGCAACCTCGAACTCTCCGATTAATCCTCCTGCTTCTGGTGGTTTATGGCGGTTCACCGGGGAGAGTTGCTTTCCCAACTTCTACGACAGAAGGTGCTACGCCGCAATGACGAGGGAAACCGTGCCGTGTTGACGGGTGGGGGTCCTACTGAATGAGCATGGCGTCGCCGAAGGAGTAGAAGCGGTATTCCTGGGCGATGGCTTCGGCGTAGGCTTGGAGGATGAGGTCGCGACCAGCGAAGGCGGAGATCATCATGAGCAGGGTGGTGCGCGGGAGGTGGAAGTTGGTGATCATGGCGTCGGTCAGTTGGAATTGGTGGCCGGGCAGGATGTAGATGTCGGCCCAGCCCTCCGTTGGCTGGACCGGGCTGCCGTCCTGGGCTGCGGATTGGGCTACCTGCTCCAACACTCGCGTTGAAGTGGTGCCCACGCAGACGATGCGGCGTCCCTCGCTGCGGGCCGCGTTGAGAGCGTCGGCGGTTTTCGGGGAAAGCTGGAAGTATTCGCCGTGAATCTTGTGGGCTTGAGGGGCATCCTCGCTGACTGGCCGAAAGGTGTCGGCCCCAACGTGGAGGGTGACCCAAGCTAGGTGAACCCCTTTTTCGGTCAAGCCCTCCAGCAAGGCATCAGTGAAATGGAGGCCTGCGGTGGGGGCGGCTGCGCTGCCGTCATTTCGTGCGTAGACCGTCTGGTAATCGTTGGGGTCGGCAGGCATTTGGTGGATGTAGGGTGGCAGCGGGGTGTGTCCGGCGGAAAGCACCCTTTCTTCAGGCTCAAGCTCGACGGCGCAGGTGCCGTCGTCCCGGCGTTCCAAGACCCTCGCCTCACCAGCATCACCGGCGTCGCTTTCGATGATGACGGTGGCGCCAGGCTGAAGGGCCCTGGCAGGACGACCGAGGGCTTTCCAAGAACGGCGAGGCAGGCGGTGGAGCAGCACCAGTTCTACTTTGCCGCCCGTAGCGGGGCGGCGACCCATCAGGCGGGCAGGAATAACGCGGCTGTCGTTCATGACAAGGAGGTCGCCTGGGCGCAAGTGGCTGGCGAGATGGCGGAAGCGGCTGTGCTGCGTGGTGCCGGAATCGCGGCTAAGGACCAGCAAACGCGAGGAGTCCCTTGGCTGGGCCGGGGACTGAGCGATGAGATGCTCGGGCAGGTTGTAATCGAAATCGCTGGTCTGCATGCCGACGTTTCCGTCCAGCCTCAACGCCAGACTCGGGCTACGATGTTCAACACCACCGTGAGAACCACGCTGACGATGATCATGGTGACGATGGGGATAAAGATATTGACGCTGCCCTTGCTTATGGATATGTCTCCGGGCAGATTGCCGAGGATGGGCAGGCGGGACAGCAGCCACAGACCTGCGCCCGAGAGGGCTATCAACCCTCCCGTGAGGAGCAGCAGCTTGGCTATGCCATCAAGGCCGGGCATCGTGACTCAGTGAATGCCGTGAATGGAATAACGGGCGGCGCTGAGGGTATTTACCAGCAGCATGGCGATGGTCATAGGGCCCACTCCGCCGGGCACTGGCGAGATGGCCTCGGCTATCTCGGACACGCCCGCAAAATCGACGTCTCCCGCAAGCCGGTACCCGCGCTTGCTTTCCGGGTCGGGGACACGATTCACGCCAACATCCACGATCACCGTGCCGGGACTCACCATATCGGCAGTGATGGCCCCCGCCCGCCCCATGGCAGCCACCAGAATGTCAGCTTGGCGGGTAATGCTGGGCAGATCCGGCGTGCGAGTGTGACATACGGTAACGGTGGCGTTCGCTCCTTCCCGCCGCTGCATCAACAACTGCGCCAACGGCAGGCCTACGATCTGGCTGCGCCCGCAGATGACCACCCTCTTGCCTCCGGGGTCATACCCATTGTGGAGGAGGAGTTGCTGGACTCCCGCGGGTGTACAGGGCACGAACCTAGGCGTACCGCCTACGAGGCGACCGAGGTTGACGGGATGGATTCCGTCCACATCCTTTACGGGGTCCAAGGACTCGATGATGCGCAGCGGGTCAATCGTGTCGGGCAAGGGAAGCTGGACCAGTATGCCGTGGAAACGGGCGTCGTTGTTCAGATTGGCTACAGTCTGGAGCAACTCTTCCTCGGTGATGGCCTGTTCCAAGCGGAAAACCTCGCTGAAGATGCCGACCTCGGCACAGGCGCGCTCCTTGTTGCGGACGTACACACCCGAAGCCGGATCGTCGCCCACTAGAACAGCAGCCAGCCCAGGCGTCACGCCGTACGTCTCCTGCATTTGGAGCACGCCCTCAGCCACCTGCGTCCGCAGGGCCTTGGACGCCTCATTACCATCGAGCAGCTTGGCCAAATCTACCCCCGAAGGAGGCATCATAGCATGGGGTTATAGCTGTCTCAACGAAGCTGTGAAGATTGCGCGGTGTCGGCGGCGCTGATAAGCTCTGCCATAAGCCAGACTCATCACAGGTGACACTTGACGACGCTCAACACCTACCTGTCTTTCAACGGCAACTGTCGCGAGGCATTCGATTTCTACCGCTCGGTCTTCGGAGGCGAGTTCTCTATTATCCAGACCTTCAGGGACGCACCTCCCGAATTTAGCGTTGCCGAAGAAGAGATGGACGGCGTGATGCATGTGTCGTACTCCATCGGTTCCGCCGTGCTCATGGGCAGTGACATTCCATCGCAATTCGGCCCGCCGCGCACCGTTGGCAACAACTTCTCGCTATCGGTAAGCCCGGACAGCCGAGAGGAGGCTGACCGCGTCTTCAGGGACCTGTCCCATGGAGGTTCGGTCTCTTTTCCCATGCAGGACATGTTCTGGGGAGCCTACTTCGGCACCTTGACCGATAGGTTTGGCATCAACTGGCAGGTGAATTTCCATCAAGAGTAGGGCACGAAGGATAGGGACGCTTTCCAAGGTGGCCCTCACTCCGGACTAACTAAATCCCGATGCTTACCACCGGAGTCGACATCATTGAGGTGGAGAGGGTGCAGCAAGTGCTGGACCGGTGGGGGCAGCGCTTTCTGGACCGCATCTTCACAGAGGGCGAGCAGGCTTATTGCCGTGGTCGCGCACCAAATTTGGCCGCCCGCTTTGCAGCTAAAGAAGCCACCATGAAAGCCTTGGGCACTGGCGTGCGTGGGGTGAGTTGGAAGGATATTGAGGTGGTGCGCGCACGGAGCGGGGCTCCGTCGATACTCCTCACGGGGCGTGCCCTTCTGCGCTTCGACTCCTTGGGACTTTCACATCTGTCCCTGAGCATGTCCCACACCAAGGGCAATGCTGTGGCGATGGTCGTAGGTCACTCCGACCCCTCGGAATGAAGTCCTGCCGATGAGTCCCCGAGCATGAAGATAGTCACCGCCGACCAGATGAGGCGTCTGGAGCAGGCGTGCATCCCGCTGGGGGTCAGCCTCGACGACCTCATGGAGCAGGCTGGGCTTGCGGTGGCCCGATGCGCCCGCTTGCTGTTAGGCGGCGCCGCAGGGCAGCGCATAGTCGTGATGGTGGGGCCGGGGAACAATGGCGCCGACGGGTTCGTAGCAGCCCGTCACCTGCAGCGGTGGGGGGCGCAGGTTTCGGTACATGTCCTGGGACGACGCCTCCAGAGCGACCCCAAACGGGAGCTTGCGCTGCATGAGGGGATCTTTCTCCAAGACATGATCGACGAGGCCTATCTGCCCCGGCTACAACATGACCTGGCCGGTTGCGCCTTGGTGATCGACGCTGTGCTGGGAACGGGGCGGGCGCGTCCCATGGAGGGCTTATTGCGCGAGGCGATGGGAGTCTTGCGGGATGTACGCGCCCTTGGGCACTCCCTGCAAGTGCTTGCACTTGACCTGCCCTCAGGCTTGGATTCTGACACCGGCCAAGTGGACCCCGCCTGTCCCCACGCGGATGTGACGGCCGCCTTGGGCTTCCCCAAGGTTGGCCAGTTCCGTTTCCCCGGCGCTGAGAGTGTGGGACGGTTGGAGGTGCTGGACATCGGCATCCCGGAAGCGGCGGCAGAAGGCATGGCCGGTGAACTTACTTTGGAGCTGACGACGGCGCAGGCGGCTGCTACGAGGCTCCCACGCCGTCCTCCGGACTCCCATAAGGGCACCTTCGGGCATGCCTTGGTGATGGGTGGGTCGAGGCATTTCGTAGGGGCCGCCTACCTTGCCTCGCAGGCTGCTGCGCGGGTGGGACCGGGTCTGGTGACGGTGGCGTCCCCTCAGAGTATCCACCCCATGCTGGCTTCCAAGCTTAGCGAGGTGATTCATCTGCCCCTGCCGGAGGACGACGAGGGTCGTTTGTGCGGCGCTTCAGGCGAGGCGTGCCGGTCCATGCTGGGACGTTACGACGCGATTGCCATTGGCTGCGGTATGGGGCGTGGCGACGGCGGCGCACAGTTGGTGCGCGAAGTAGTGATGGCGACGGCTGAACTGTCGCGTCCACTGCTAGTAGACGCCGACGGCCTCAATAACCTCTCCAGCCTGCCCAAATGGTGGGAGGGACGCTCCCAGCCCTTGGTTCTGACGCCTCATCCGGGCGAGATGGCAACCCTGACCGGCCTCACCACTGCCGCGGTGCAGGAAAGGCGAGTGGAGGTGGCCCGGGAGTACGCCGCCCTTTGGAGGGCAACGGTCGTTCTGAAGGGGGCTCACACGGTGGTGGCATCGGAAGACGGGCACTGCTATTTGAGCCCCTTCACCAACCCGGGTCTGGCTTCGGGAGGTACCGGGGACGTGCTGTCGGGAATAATCGTCGGGCTCCTAGCACAAGGGGTAACTCCCACCGACGCGGCCGTTGCCGGAGTCTATCTGCATGGAATGGCAGCGGAGATGGTGCGGGCCCAACTGGGCCAAGCCGGCACCCTCGCCTCAGATATGCTGCCCAAGCTGCCGGTGGCGACCCGGCAACTGGGCAGGCCAACCTCTCGTACCAGCTAGGTGTATAATAGCCGCAATTACGTAGCTGACTTGACAGTCGGCACAAGGAGTTTGCGGCTATGGATTTGGGACTGACCGGTAAGGTAGCCCTGATTACTGGTGGAAGCTACGGCATCGGCAGAGCCTCGGCCATCAGCATGGGGCGTGAGGGCGCCCATGTGGCGATCTGCGCCCGGCGTGGTGAGGTGCTGGAGGAGGCTGCCTTGGAGGTAAGGGAGAAGACGGGGGCGCAGGTGCTACCGATCCAAGCCGACGTCACCAAGCCCGAGGACATCGAGCGCACCGTGCAGACAACCGTCGACCACTTCGGCAAGCTGGACATACTGGTAAACAACGCCGGATCCTCCGCAGCCATGCCCTTTGAGGACATCAGCGACGAGGAGTGGGAGGCGGACCTCGACCTCAAGGTATGGGCCTCCATCCGGTTCACCCGTCTGGCCATACCGCACCTGCGACAAGCGGGTGGCGGTCGCATCATCAACGTTACCAATATCGGCTCCAAGACGCCGGGAGCAAGCTCCATGCCCACGGCAGCGTCGCGGGCTGCTGGCAACGCCATCACCAAGGCGCTGTCCAAGGACTTGGGCAAGGACAACATCACTGTCAACTCCATCTGCATCGGCCTGATCAAGAGCGGGCAGATGGAACGCCGCTACGAACGTCTGAAGGGCGACGACCCCAACCTGACCCTCGAAGACGTGTGGGCCCGGGGGGCACGCAACCAGAACATCCCGCTGGGCCGTGTTGGCGAGCCGGAAGAGGCGGGCGACGTCATAGCATTCATGGCCTCGGGCCGCTCGAGCTTCGTGAACGGCGTGGCGCTTAACCTCGATGGGGGGGCCTCTCCTGCTCTGTAAGTCTCAAGAAGCCTTGGATCAGGATGGATATCGGGGAAAATCCTATCAGACATACAACGCCCGAAGAGGGGAGCCGCATGTTGTGCCGCTGCCTTTCTCTGGACATTGAGCTTAGCCAGGACAATCGAATCCGAGCTCTGGCAGGTGTATGCCCCGATACAGGTCGGTCATTGGTCTTTCCTACGGGCCGCGAGGGGCTGAGTACGGCCTTGGACAAGCTGGACGAGCTTGCCGAAGAAGCGGACTTCCTGCTGGGTCACAACCTAATACTCTTCGATTTGCCCCATCTACAGGCCCGCAATCCTCAACTGAACCTGTTGCGTTTGCCAAGGGTTGATACGCTCTGGCTGAATCCCTTGGCTTTCCCCCGTAATCCCTATCATCACTTGGTCAAGCACTATCAAGACGGCCAGCTCAAACGGGCGCGGAAGAACGACCCTGAACTGGATGCCCGACTGGCGTTAAGCCTCTTTACCGACCAGCAGAACGCCTTGCGCGACATGCCGGTCGCGTTGTTAGCAGCTTGGCACTGGCTGACCAGCGTGAAGCGCGGGGCCGGCGACGACGGCAGAGGATTCGACATGGTTTTCACGTCCTTGCGGCAGTCGTCGAGGCCGTTCGACGCTGAGGCCTCTGATGGGATTCATACACTACTGAAAGGGAAATCCTGTCGGACGCAGGCCCATGAAGCCCTAGCGGGCGCTGCACGGGATGGCTGGCCTCTGGCTTATGCGCTGGCGTGGCTATCGGTGTCGGGAGGCAACTCGGTCATGCCTCCGTGGGTCCGACACCAGTTTCCCGGTGCGGGGGAGCTAGTGCACAAGTTGCGGGATACGGCTTGCACTGATGCTTCCTGTGAGTGGTGCCGGGAAAGACACGACGCCAAGAAGGAGCTTAATCGCTGGTTCGGATTTGACGACTTCCGTCCAGAGCCGGTACACGAAAACCAGCCCATGCAAAAGGCCATAATCGAAGCTTCGATGGCGGGAGAGAATGTACTGGGCGTGATGCCTACCGGTGCCGGAAAGTCCCTCTGCTACCAGATACCAGCCCTTTCGCGCTATGACAAGACAGGGACTCTGACAGTGGTGATATCGCCCCTGGTCGCCCTGATGGAAGACCAAGTTAAGGGATTGGAGGAAAAAGGCGTTGGCTCGTGCGTTACCATCAATGGGCTTCTGTCCATGCCAGAACGGGCCGATGCCCTAGACAGGGTGCGCTTGGGGGATGCTGGCATCCTCATCATCTCGCCGGAGCAACTTCGCAGCGTATCGGTGCGTCGAATCTTGGCCCAACGGGAGATTGGCGCATGGGTCTTGGATGAGGCCCATTGTCTGTCGAAATGGGGGCACGATTTTCGGCCCGACTACCGTTACGTCGGGCGCTTCATACGTGAACGAGCGGCAGAGGGGCCGACTCCGCCAGTGGCGTGTCTGACGGCAACCGCCAAGCCGGATGTAGTCGCCGAAATCGTGGACTATTTCCGCACTGAACTGAACATTGAGTTGAAGTTCTTTCCCGGAGGAGCCCGTCGCACCAACCTTGAGTTCGTAGTGGAGCAGACCAGCAGTGCGCAAAAGCTGGCCGATATTCACCAAGTCCTAGCGGCTGACCTTCCCGGGGATGGGGGCGGAGGCGCAATCGTTTATTGCGCGACCCGGCGGCAGACCGAAGAAATAGCGCAGTTTCTACAAGAAAGCGGCATGGAAGCCAACCACTTCCATGCAGGACTGTCGCCTGAGAGGAAAAAGGATGTCCAGCAGAGCTTCATCAATGGTGACCTGCGAGTCATAGTCGCCACCAACGCCTTCGGCATGGGCATCGATAAGCCGGACGTGCGTCTGGTGGTGCATGCCGATGTGCCCGGCTCGCTGGAGAATTATTTGCAGGAGGCAGGGCGGGCGGGACGCGACCAGCAGACGGCGCGTTGTGTGCTCCTCTATACGCAAGATGACGTGGAGCGCCAGTTCGGCATGTCGGCCCGTTCCCGACTGACAAGGCGGGAAATCCAAGCCGTACTGAAAGCTTTGCGAAACCTCGACAGAAAAAGTCGCTCCCACGAGAAGGACAATCCGGAAGGGGAGGTGGTGGCTACCTCGGGTGAAATTCTGCGGGAGGACTCGGACACGGAATTTGAACGGGACTCCGTTACCGACGATACAAGGGTGCGCACCTCAGTGGCGTGGCTGGAAGAGGCGGAGCTTCTGACGCGGGAGGAGAACCGAGTGCGGGTATTCCCCTCTTCCTTGCGAGTGGGCTCTGTCGAGGAGGCCCGGGAGAAGCTGCGGAAGGCTGGCATTTCCGATGACTACCGCCACCGACTGCTGCACATCTGCGAGGCAATGGTCCAAGCGGACCCGGACGAGGGCATCTCCACCGACGAATTGATGGTGGCGTCGGGCTTAAGCCCTGAAGGTGTACGGGCTGCGCTGCACGACTTGGAGCAATTGGGCATTGCCAGCAACGATATGGCGTTGACGGGATTCGTACACACGGGCGTACAGCGTTCCTCGCGGCAACGATTCCAAGAGGCGTCAGCCTTGGAACAGGGACTGATAGGCCTTCTACGCGAGACTTACCCGGACATGCAGAAGGGCGACACCTCCCCACTGCACCTTCGGCTCGCATCCCAACGACTCAAGGATGAAGGGCATGGGCATGCCCTGCCGGAGCGCCTGCGCCGCATCGTACGCAGCGTAGCCGCCGATGGCCGGGATGAGGGCGGGGGCGGGGGAAGCCTCGGAGTGCGGGGGCGAGACCGGGAGACGATGCAGATAACATTGCAGCGTGAATGGTCGGCATTGGAGAAGACTGCCGAACTTCGTCGCGCGACCGCAAGTCGCTTGCTCGACCATCTGCTGGAAAGCCTGCCGCCGGGAAGCCATGGTACGGACCTATTGGCGGAAACGACGCTGGGCAAGCTGCTGGCGGCCATCAAGTCGGACATGATGCTTACCAACGAGGTCAGAGATCCTGCCATGCTGATGGACAGGGCCCTGTTGTGGCTGCACGAGCAGGAGGTCATCAGGCTGAACAAGGGACTGACGGTGTTCCGTCCAGCCATGACTATACTCCTGAAGCCGGAAAGACGCGGCTTTGCCAACGCCGACTTTGCTTCCCTTAAGGTCCACTACGACGAACAGGTAGTCCAGATTCACGTGATGGCGGAATATGTACAGCGCGGCCTTGGTGCGATGGCCGACGCTCTTCGCTTGGCCATGGACTATTTCAGTCTTCAACGTGTGGACTTCCTACGTCGCTGGCTGCCAGATCGGGACCGTATTTCACGCCAGACCACGCCGGAATCATGGCGTGCCATCGTGGAAAGCCTGAGGAATCCTATCCAGCGACGCATCGTGGCGGATGACCGGGAGCAGGCTAACGTGCTGGTTCTGGCCGGACCTGGCTCGGGGAAAACGCGGGTGCTGGTACACCGAATCGCGTATTTGATACGAGTGAAACGGGAGAACCCTCGTGGAATTATCGCTCTGGCGTATAACCGGCACGCGGCAGTGGAGATACGTCGCCGCCTCGCGGAGCTCATTGGCGATGAAGCGCGAGGAGTCACGGTGCTCACCTGTCATGCCTTGGCGATGCGGCTGGTTGGGGCCAGCTTTTCGGGACGCGCCAATCGCCCCGGTGATATCGACTTTCAGGGCATTCTCCGAGACGCCGTCGGTCTGCTGCGTGGAGAAGGACTGCCACCTGAAGAAGCGGACGAACAGAGGATGCGTCTGCTGTTGGGCTTTCGCTGGATTCTGGTGGACGAATATCAGGACATCGGCAAAGACGAGTATGAACTGGTTTCCGCTCTCGCAGGCAGGACTCTTGCCGAAGAGGACGATAAACTCAGCCTCTTTGCAGTGGGAGATGACGACCAGAACATCTACGCTTTCAAGGGTTCTTCAGTAGAGTTCATCCGCCGTTTCAAAGAAGATTACAAAGCTCGTCCAGTCTACTTGACAGACAATTATCGCTCTACAGGCCACATCGTCGCTGCTGCCAACGCAGTTATCGGGCCAACCCGTGAGAGGATGAAGGTGGACCATCCAATTCACGTTGACCGCCGACGGGCGAAAGAGCTGGATGGCGGAGACTGGGCGTTGCGAGACCCGGTGACACAAGGTCACGTCCAAGTGCTGCCCGTTGGCGACACTCCTATTTCCCAAGCTCAGACGGTTATCACCGAGTTGCGCAGGCTATCGGGCCTCGCCTCCGATTGGGACTGGGCGTCCTGTGCAGTGGTAGCCCGGGAATGGAGTTATCTGGAGCCTGTGCGCAGCTTGTGCGAACTTGAGGGGATACCAGTCCAGATGGGGAATGAAGGGTTCTCCGGCGTATGGCGCCTACGGGAGACTCAGGGGCTAGTAAATTGGCTGCGAAGCCGAAACACTCGACTGGTGACAATTTCGGACCTGAACGAATGGGTGACCAAGCAAACCGCAAACCCTTGGACGGAGCTGCTTCAGGAAGCTATAACCAAGTATGAGGGGGAGACCGGAGATGCTACAACGATGGTCGATGCCTTCATCGAATGGCTGGCGGAATGGGCCCGGGAGATGCGGCGTCTCCAGTGCGGACTCCTATTAACGACTGCTCACGGGGCCAAGGGGCTGGAGTTCGACCATGTTGCGGTGCTGGACGGCGGCTGGGACCGGTTAGGTCAGGGTGATGATGTGGATACGCAGAGGCGGCTGTACTATGTAGCCATGACACGTGCGTGCCAGACTCTGACGCTCGGACGGTTTCCGGGGCCGCATCTAATTCAGGATGCCTTGGTGGACAACCCATTCGTGTTGTATCGCTCACCTTCAAGAAATCCTTCAGCGTCGAAGGAACTCGCTCGTCAGTACAGGAGCTTCAATCTGAAGGATGTGTTTCTGAGCTTTGCGGGATACCACGCGCTCGGCCATCATGTACATAATGCCATTGCTGGGCTGGGGCCGGGTGACGTGCTGCATGTGGGAGTCGAGTCGAATCGTTGGGAATTGATGGACGACGAAGGGACGGTCGTAGGAAGGCTAGCCAGCGGGTTTCAAGCACCCAGCGGAATGCGGTGCGCCTCAGCCGCCGTGCTGGCCGTCGCCACATGGGACCGAGAGAGTTCTGAGCCCGAGTACCGGACCGGGTTGCGTTGCGATTCGTGGGAAGTCGTAGTGCCCGAATTGGTGTTCGAGCCAATTTACTCCAATTAGTATTGACGGAAGAGGAATCATATGAGCGAGCGTGTGGAAGAGTTTCGACCCCCTCAGAGGCTCCTGTTGGGGCCGGGCCCCAGCAGCGTCAATCCACGGGTGCTGCAAGCCATGACCCAGCCGGTACTAGGTCACTTGGATCCCGTGTTCTTCAAGTGCATGGACGATGTGTACGACATGCTGTGCCGCCTCTTCCGCACCTCCAACAAAATGACCCTTCCCCTCTCATCCACCGGCACAGGTGGCATGGAAGCCTCGCTGTGCAACGTGCTGGAGCGGGGTGACACGGCAGTAATCGCCATCAACGGGTTTTTCGGGCGGCGTATGGCCGACATCGCCCGTCGCTGCGGGGCCGACGTGCATACCCTGGAGTTCCCGCTGGGCACCGCCATCGACCCCAACGTGGTGGAGGAGGAACTCAAGCGACACTCCCATGTGAAGGTGTTGGGCGTGGTCCATGGAGAGACCTCCACTGGCATCCTCTCGCCCTTGGAAGAGCTTTGCGCCTTGGCCCACCGTCATGATGCCCTGATCATCGCTGACACCGTCTCGTCCCTCGGTGGACACGAGGTGGCCGTCGACGACTGGGATGTGGACATCTGCTACAGCGCTACTCAGAAGTGCATAGGCGCACCACCGGGCCTGGCCCCCGTCACCTTGGGGCCCCGGGCCACTGATGCAATGCGGAACCGGGAGACGCCGGTGCAGAGCTACTATCTTGGTATGGCTGACTTGGAGACCTACTGGTCAAACACGCGCGCGTACCATCACACGACCCCGATCTCGATGATGTATGCCCTGCGCGAGGCACTGGCGATGATGGTAGAGGAGGGGCTGGAAAACCGTATCGAGCGTCATGCCCGCTGCGCGGCCGCCCTCCGTGCAGGTCTACAGGCCATGGGCATCGGCCTGTTCGCTGACCCGGCACACCATCTCGACCCATTGACCACCGCTGTCATACCGGACGGCGTAGAGGACACCAACGTACGTACCCGCCTGCTGGACGACTACAACATTGAGATTTCGGGCGGATTGGGCGAAACGCGCGGACGCATCTGGCGTATCGGCCTCATGGGCGACTCCTGTCGCGAGGTCAACGTCCTCGCCCTGCTCTCGTCACTGGAGCGAATCCTACCGGGTGAGGGCTTCGCAGTTGAGCCCGGCAGCGGCGTAGCCGCTGCGCAGCGGTCGCTGGTCGCAGCCTAGCGCAATCCCGTAATGTATCGGCTGCCACGCCCGTAACCTGTGGCAACCTGCAGTACTTCCTTTCGAGGCCCTGGAACGGTGGGATGTTACAGTCCCTCCTATGCGGTGAGTCTGGAATCAGGGACGGGCCTTGAGCGAAATCACTTGCCCCAACTGCCAACAGCTAAACGCTGCCAGCAACCGATTCTGCATCGGTTGTGGTCTCGCACTGGCGGAGGACAGCCCTGGGGATGCTGGGGCTCCCGCAGCCAGCGAAGGTCATCCGGATTTCCTTTCTGAACTGGCCCAAGCGAGAAGCGAACTCTACGATGCCAGTGCGCTCTTGCAACGCCTTGAGGGGCGCATATCACGGCTGGAAGGCAGAGGGGGGACGTCAGCCCAACCCACGACGCCGGGCCCAGACGCCCCGGCGTCCACTCAACAATCCGCCACTCCGTCAAACCCACTACCGACAACTCCCACCATGTTCCCAAGAACTCCGCCCACCGCACCCCAGCCAGCAATGAGAGGTGGAGTTCCCCGTGCGAGTGCCTGGGAGGGCTGGTCGCCGTCCCGCTATGTCCGCCCCCAACGCAGCTCCATTGACTGGGAGCAGGTGCTGGGACGGAACTGGTTTGCCATCATCGGGGCAGTGGCTTTAGTGGTGGGAATCGGTTTTTTCCTGAAACTCGCCTTTGACAATAACTGGATCGGCGATACGGGGCGAGTCCTTTTAGGTGTAGGTGTCGGCTTGGCGCTGATGGGGGCTGGAGAATATACCTCCCGGCGCGTCCCCCGATGGTCCCAGCCTGTGACGGCAGGCGGTGCGGCCATCCTCTACCTGGCCCTCTATGCGTCCTACGGCCTCTACGAGCTGATCCGGCCCGACCTAGCGTTCCTGTTCCTAGCCTTGGTGGTCGCCGTGGCCGGCGTGCTGGCCCTGCGATACGAGTCAATGGTAATCGCTGTGCTGGGTATCGTTGGAGCGTTTCTTGCGCCACTACTGCTGGGGCCAAGCCTGCCTGATGTCAGACTGGTGCTGGTCTACATCCTGCTGGTGGACATCGGAATACTGGGGGTGTCGACCTTCCGCAACTGGCGGTGGTTCACACTGCTGGGGTGGATTGGCTCCTACGGCCTGTTCGCCTACTGGCTTAACGAGTTCCCAGACTACGGTCCTCTTCTAGCTCAGAGCGCTCTCACAGCTGTCTTTCTGGTGTTCGCGGGAGCGACGACCCTGTTCCACCTGCTGTGGAAGAGGGCCCCAGGCCCTCTGGACATGGCGCTGGTCGCTGCCAACGCTGCCGGGTTCTTCGGGCTCACGTTCCTCATATTGTGGGATGACTACGAGGATTGGTTTGGATTGATCGGGCTTGGGCTGGCCCTCTTCCATGGGCTGATGGCCTATGCGTCGGTCAAGCGGTCGGGGGGCGCCTCGGATATGGCCTTGATGGCCTTGCCGGTGGCGATGGTGTTCCTGACTATCTCCGCCCCACTTCAGTTCAGCGACTATTGGCTGACGGTTGCTTGGGCGGGCGAGGGCGTCGCGTTGGTCGGGGCTGGGTTCCTGGTGGGCAGGTGGCATGCGCGCGCATTCGGGCTGGGCGTGTTGGCGCTCGCCGTGGGCAACCTTCTCATATTCGGCGCTCGGGTGGACTTGGAGGGTTTCAGGCTGGTGCTCAATGAGCGAGTGATTGCATTCGTGGCCGTGATCGCCGCCTTGTACGCTGCTGGCGCGGTCCATTGGTGGGCGCATGGCCACTGGCGGGCAGGCGCCCATTGGCGCGCAGGGCACATAGCAACGAAGGCATGGGAGCAATACGCCACACCTTCACTCTTGGTGATGGCCAACGTGCTTACATTGACGCTGTTGAGCATGGAAATTGTCGACTATTTCGACTACCGGGTTGCTTGGGCAAGGGAATTCATGGACTCGCAGACCGCAGATAACGGCAAGTATCTGGCCCTGACCATCACCTTCGCCCTGTACGCCTTCATTGTGACCGTTGTGGGCCTGTGGCGCGGGGTGCAACTTGCGCGATGGGGAGGGCTGGCCCTGATGGCGGTGGCTGTGGGGAAGCTGCTGTTGGTCGACACCTTCTTTGTGAAGTTGGATCCCCGGAGCTTCGTCATCTTCCTGAACCACCACTTCCTAGCCGTCGTGGTCGTACTGGCGGTCCTCGCTGCGCTGGCTTACCTGTTCCGACGGGAACGGTCGTCCCTGCACGAATGGGAATCCTACGCGTTCCCCGGGTTCGTGATCGCCCTGAACGTGGTCGCGGTGTGGGCCTTGAGCCAGGAAATGGTCCACTACTTCGACAGCCGGGAGATTGCACTTGGAGGGGACTACCTGAGCGCCAAGCACCTTTCGCTGACGGTGTTCTGGGCCTTCTACGCCATTGCTGTGATCGCTGCCGGAATCGCTCTGCGGTCGAGCCAAATCAGGCTGGCAGGGATGGTCCTGCTAGGGGTGCCGGTCATCAAGTTATTCATATTCGATGTGTTTCTCCTGGAACGAGGCTACAGGGTGGCCGCCTTCGTCACCCTGGGCGTGCTCCTGCTTGGCACCGGGCTTTTCTACCAGCGCTACAGCCAAGCCATCAGGGGCTTCTTCTTTGGCACACAGACAGAAGACCAAGGCACAACTGCGGTCGATGGGCCGTCTGAGTCGGGCCGCGAAGGCGAAGATACGCGCCAAGGTGGAGGGCCGGGCTAGGGGCTCCGCTCCGCTTGATACGCCATGTCCAGCACGTCCACGACGTGCATCACATAGGCATCGACGCCTCGCGTGCGCACCCCTGTCTCCAACTGCATCATGCAGCCTGGGTTGGCAGTGACCACCAAGTCCGGGGATGTTGCTCGCACGCTCTCCATCTTGTTGCGTAGCAGGCGGGACGAGAGGTCGCGTTGCAGCATGGAGTAGGTGCCAGCGCCGCCACAGCAGCGACTGGAGTCCTCCATCTCCACGAACTCCAAACCGGGTACACTGCGGAGAAGTTCTCGCGGCGGCTGGCTGATGCGCTGGGCATGCACCAAGTGGCAGGGGTCTTGATAGGTAGCGCGCAGCCGCAATTCGCCTTGTGGTGGGTCGAGGGGCAGGGAGATTAGGAATTCGGTCACATCCACGGTCATCTCGGCGAAGCGGGCTGCTTTCTCCACATACACCGGGTCATCCTGCAGAAGCTGCGCGTACTCCTTCATGGCGGAACCGCAGCCTGCGGAGACGGTTACGATGCGCTCCACACCGGCATTCAGGAAGGTGTCGATGTTGCGACGGGCCAGCCGCCTCGCGGTCTCCAGGTCTCCAGCATGAACATTCAATGCGCCACAACACCCTTGCCCCATGGATACGGACACCTCGCAGCCGTTGCGAGTCAGCACCCGAACCGCTGCCTCCATGGTGTCTCCTTGCATGAGAGGCATGACGCACCCAGAGAGCAGCCCAACCTTCATGCGTAGCGGATCTTGGGCAGGATAAACGTCGCGGCGAGGCCCGAAGCTGCGACCCGTGACGCGGGGCAACTGCTCCTCGAGGCTGGCGATTCGACGGGGCAGCACGCGTAGAATAGTCTGCTGCCTCAGCCATCGAAGGCCACTCTTCTGGTCGAGACGCAATAGAAGAAAGGCAAGGGACAGTCTCCGTTGGTGGGGGAGCACCCAGCGGAGAAATACCTGCGCCATCACCTTCTGCATGAACGAGCGCTTGTGCTTGCGGGCCACCTGGGCGCGAGTCCGCTCCATGAGGCGTCCATAGGGCACGCCGGAAGGGCACATGGCCTCGCAGGCGCGACATTCCAAGCAGGTCTCCCAGTGGGAGACGACACGGGGCGTGATCTCCAGACGTCCCTCGCTCACAGCCCGCATCAGGGCGATACGCCCTCGCGGTGACTGGGTCTCCCGGCCGGTCTCCATGTAGGTGGGACAGGAGCTAAGGCAAAGACCGCAGTGTACGCAGCGGTAGAGGTCGGCTTCCTCTGGGATGTCGGGCCCGGAAAAGCCGGGCGGGCGTTGGGCCGACGCGGGTGACGACATGCTAAATCCCTGCCACGAAACGGCCCGGGTTGAGAATGCCTTGGGGGTCGAGCCTCTCCTTGATGCGCCTCATCAGGCCAGAGCCTTCGACATCACCCCAGACATCCACCTGCTGCTTCACCGCCAAGGGGCACTGCTCCACCACCAAGTGTCCGTCCAAGGACTTTGCGGCAGAGCGGAGTTGGTTAACGGCTTCCACCATCTGATCCTCCGAAAGGGTGGCTTCATGCCCAGGCCACATCAAGCGGATCAAGCCGTAACCTGGATCGGCTGTCATCCGTGGGGGCGCATCGGACCCCTGAAGACCCAAGACTAACGCTGGGAGGAGTGACGGTTGGGTCATGGCGCGGAGCACAAGGTCTCGGGGATGGGTTGAAACCCATCCCATGTCAGTAACCGTCTGCCACACATCTCCGCCGGAAAGCTCCTGCGCTGAGGCGGCGCCATGTTGTACCAACAGATTCCGGGTGTCCACAATCTTGGCTGAGACGGCCTGCGCTCCGCCAGCATGTTCCACCAGTAGGTAGGCCTCTACAGCATCGCTCGGAGGCAGTTGTGGCAGCCAGGAGCCGGGTCGCCCTGCGACCAACTGGAGGGCGCGGGGAAGGTAGGGGCCAGCAAGAAGCTTCTGGGACGCATCCATCGCGCTCTCGACCGAGTCAAAGGCCACCGACATGATGCTGGCCTGCGCTGGGACCGGAGACACCTTGAAGGTGGCGCTCACGATCACCGACAGCGTGCCCAAGGAACCGGTGTACAGCTTGTTGAGGTCGTAGCCCGTCACGTTCTTCACCACTTGGCCGCCGCTCTTGGCTTGGGTGCCGTCGGCCAGCACTACCGAACTGCCAATGAGCCAGTCCCGGGGGCTGCCGTAGGCCAAACGCCATGGACCGGAGGCGGCTGTGGCCAAGACACCACCGATGGTGCTGCGGTGTGGCACGGGCGCTTGCAGCGGCAGGTACTGGCCCTGCTCTGCAAGGCATTCCTGCAATGAGGCAAGCGTCATGCCCGCCTGCACCGATACGGTAAGGTCAGCAGCCTCGTGGGCAATCAGACCATTCAGCGATGTCGTCCGTAGGACCACATCCACCCCGGAAGGCGGGTTGCCCAGAGCCATCTTCGTTCCGCCACCCCAAGGGACGACTCGTAGGCCACGCTCGGAGGCGACGCGGAGCAGATTCGAAAGCTCGTCAACGCTCTGGGGAGCAACCACAACTGAGGGTGTGACGCCGTCAACAGCGTACTCGGCCAAACGATAGTCGGGCAGGAACGACTGGGTATCGACCACGTCCCGGAAGTCCGCTGGCTTTGAAGTGGCGGAGGCCAAGGTGCAGACCTACACGTATGCACCGGGGCCGGCCATGGCCACGGCTTGGGGTTGGATGTTGTGGGTAAGCTCCGGTCCGCCGGGGAAGATCTTGCCCGGATTGAATGTTCCATTGGGGGCGAAAGCTTGCCGCACCTTCAGCATAGTCTCCATGTCGTTGTCGGTGAACACCAAGGGCATGTAGGCTTTCTTCTCCAAGCCGATGCCGTGCTCGCCACTGAGGGTTCCACCGGCATCGACGCATATCTTCAAGAGTTCGCCCCCCGCTTCAGTGACCCGCTCCAGTTCGCCTTCGCGTCGCTCGTCGAACAGGATACAGGGGTGGAGGTTGCCGTCACCCGCATGGAACACGTTGGCGATGGGGAACCTGTACTCCTTCGAGATCTCTTCCACCTTTTCCAGCACCGCTGCTAGTTGGGTGCGGGGCACCACGCCGTCCACAAGATAATAGTTGGGCGCCAAGCTACCCAAGGCCCCCAGCGCCCCCTTGCGTCCCGACCAGAGGCGGTCCCGGTCCGCAGCATCGGTGGCAGCCCGCACATCGGTGGAGCGGGCGTCGTGGAGGGCCGGACGCACCTCGGCTTCAAGCTCGTCCACCTCGTCCGCAGTCCCCTCAACCTCAATGAGCAGCACTGCTCCGGCGCTGTCGGGGTATCCGGCATCCATCACGCTTTGGACTGCCTTGATGGTCAGGGCATCCACCATCTCCATGGCGGCTGGCACAATGCCCCGCCCGATGATGGCAGAGACGGCGTTGCAGGCCGAGGGCACGTCGGTGAATACTCCCTGGAAAGTCTTGACGGCAGGGGGGGCCGGGAGCAGTCGCACCGTGGCAGTGGTGGCGATGCCGAAGGTGCCCTCAGAGCCGACGAAAGCACCCCGCAGGTCGTAGCCTAGGGCCTCACGCGTGCGGCTTCCCAACCGTTCGATGGAGCCGTCTTCCAGCACCACTTCAAGTCCTAACACGTGATTGGTGGTGACGCCGTAAGCCAGACAATGAGGACCTCCGGCATTCTCAGCGACGTTGCCCCCGATGCTGCACGCCCGCTGGCTGGAAGGGTCTGGGGCGTAACGCATGCCCGACTGCCGCACCCGGTTGTCGAGGTTCAGGTTGATGACTGCGGGCTGTACCGTAGCCAGCCGGTCTTCCCGGTTCACCTCAAGGATGCGGTTCATGCGGGCTAGGGCGATCTGTATGCCGCCCATGACTGCAATGGCTCCACCACTGAGGCCCGTGCCCGAGCCTCGTCCCACAATGGGAATGCCGTGGCGGTAGCCCAATGCCACCAGACGGCTGACCTCCTCTGTGTTGGCGGGCAACACCACCACCTGTGGCACAGACCTGTCGATGGAGCCGTCGTATTCATACACCAGCAGGTCTTCAGGATGATGCAGGACGTTGTCACGTCCTACAATCTTCCCCAGTTCCCGCAACAATTGTCTTGCGCCTAGGCTCATATCCCTCGTTATTGTCAAGTGAGCGAGAATTATTTTCGAGAATACGGGTCTAGTATACTCCTAGCCTAGCCACCCGGAGGCAAGCATGAGCTTCATGGACGACTTGGAAAACAGAGCCTTGCCCGTGCGCCAAGCCATCCTCCAACACCCTTTCGTCGCAGGCATCGGTGACGGGACGCTGGATGTGGACAAATTCCGGTTCTATGTGCGCCAGGACTATCTGTACCTGATTGACTACGCCCGGGTGATCGCGCTGGCTGCAGTCCGTTCACCCGACTTGGAGACCATGGGCTGGTTTGCCCGCTTGCTGGACGGCACATTGAACGTGGAAATGGACCTGCACCGCAGCTATTGCAGCGAGTTCGGCATCAGCAATGAAGAACTGGAGGCCACGCCGATGGCGCCCACCACCATGGCCTACACCCGCTTCCTGCTGAATGTGGCCCACCAAGGCACCTACGCGGAACTGGTCGCTGCGTTCCTGCCGTGCCAGTGGGGCTACTGGGAGATCGGCGACCACCTACAGCGCCAAGGCATCCCGACGCACGCGCCTCTCTACGCCAAGTGGGTCGAGATGTACGTGGACCCTGAGTTCAAGAAGCTGGCCGACTGGGTCCGCTCCCTAGCCGACCGAGTGGCCACCCCTCTAGGGCCGGAGGAGGCCGCCAAGGTGGAGGACGCCTATCTTACCAGCCTGCGCTATGAGTACATGTTCTGGGATATGGCCTATCAGGAAGAAGGGTGGCCGGTCTGACCGGCTGCATTCGCTCGAAGCTCTCCCAACACAGGAATTGCGCTGATCTGCTCGTCTTCCAGTTCATCCCAGTGGATACCTTGAGGGCGAGGCGGGGGCTCAGTGCAGGGAACCACCTCTTCCGGAGTGACGAAATAGTCCAGAGGAATGTCGTGAGAGGTGAGAGTAATTCCTTCAACCACTTGTACAGGATGCACGGTGGTGATGATGGGTGTGTCGGGGCCGAGCAGGCCAGCTTGGCGGGCCAAAGCGTACTCCAAGTCTGAATAGCCGCCGCCCTTGCCCAACCGTGCGCCGCTACGGGTCACGGCCACAGCCCCACAGACCACGAGGTCGATAGGGCGCATCTCGCTCAAAGTGACTGGACGGCCGAACTGGAAGGCGCCCTTGATGCTGGAGGCCGCATAGGCGTGACTACCCAGCCTTTCCGGGTCCAGTTCCACGAAACACTGCAAGGAAGTAAGGCGTGGCACAGCCATGTAAACGGTCTTGCCCTCCTTGAGTGCGAGCCATCGCACCGGACGCTGGGGCAGGTCGGGGTTGCACTTCAGGACCTGTGCTTCATTCCAGAAGTCCAGCGAGTCCAATTGCCGGGCAGCCTGCTCTGCGCCGGTGAAGTTGGGTATACGCCCACGGGCCCCAGGAAATCGCGCCACTCCCTCCTCCCGCATCGCATGCCAGACCCGCTCCCGGATTTCCTGCTTGTCCATATATTCCACCGGTTTCGCGAGGCAAAAGTTTCGAAAGTTATGTATGAGCACGCACTGGAAAAAGCTTGACACTACATATGGCCACTGCTAACATCCGCTGCATCGCCTTACGAGGCATAATCTGCCACGTTGGCATTGATGCGAGTCTACTATGTCCACAATTCCGAGTGCTAGCGTCGTCACAACTGATGCGCAACTGCCGGGAATGTTCGGGCGCTACCGGGACTCTTTGGCCGTGGAGCTAAGATCCGCCATGCCGGAGAGTTCACCCCAGCTGTATGACCTCCTCAAGTACCACATGGGCTGGGTGGACAGCCACGGCGTTCCTGTAGCTGGAGCGGAGTCCCAAGGGAAGGCCTTAAGGCCTACCCTTTGCCTTTTCAGTTGCGAAGCCCTGAGCGGGCAGTGGGGAACGGCCCTGCCTGCGGCGGCGGCTATGGAGTTCGTCCACAACTTTTCGCTCATACACGACGACATTCAGGACGGAGATGCGGAGCGACGCCACCGGCCAACCGTCTGGTCCGTATGGGGTGTCCCAAGGGCATTGGTAGCTGGTGACGCGATGTTCTCCCTTGCTGATGCCACGGCCCATCGTCTCTCCTTGCAGAGATTGCCTGCAGGTACGGTTTTGGGTGTCTCTGCACTGATCCTACAGGGCTACCTCGAGATGATAGAGGGGCAGTGCTTGGATCTCTCCTTCGAAGAGAATGTACAAGTTGGCGTCGACGACTATCTGGGTATGATCGCCTTGAAGACTGGGGCCCTCATACGCTGTAGTATGGCCATCGGGGCCTCGATTGGCTCGGATGACCGAGCCGTAGTGGAAGCCTTCAGTCGCAGTGGCTCCCGTCTGGGCCGCGCTTTTCAGATCAGGGACGATGTGTTGGGCGTGTGGGGGGAAGAGGAGACTACCGGTAAGGCAGTTGGGGCTGACATCCTGCGTAAGAAGAAATCCTATCCGCTGGCGTATGCCCTCGACAACGCATCATCCTCCACGCGCCAACGCCTCATCGGCGTGTTGCAGAAGACAGAGCTGCTTCGGGATGATGTGGACGAGGTCCTGGGCATCCTGGATGAGGTGGGTGCGCAAGAGGCGGCGCGCGACTTGGTGTACTGCAATGCGGAACAGGCCGTCGAGGAATTGAACAGGGTGGCGTTGCCCTCGTGGGCAACAGACGAGTTCCGGCATCTAGTCGACTTCCTGACCAGCCGGGACTACTGATTCGGAAATCTGCTTTGAAAATCTGCTGAAAGTTGAACGAGCGAGGGGAAATGCCTAGAGCCAAGAGGCCCATGGAGCTCTCCTTCCGACTGGCGGGCTACGTTCTGAAGAATCGCCTGCGCGGTCGGTCCCGCTTCCCGCTGGTGACGATGCTGGAACCACTGGAGATGTGCAACCTCTCCTGCATCGGCTGCGGCCGCATCCACGAATACAAGCCGGTGATGGACCGCATGATGACGACGGAGGTTGCCGTGGCCGCTGTAGAGGCCTCGGGCGCGCCCATCGTCTCGATCGCCGGAGGTGAACCCACCATTCACCCCAAGATTCACGAGATCATTGCCGAGTTGATCAACCGAAAGTATTTCGTCTACTGCTGTACCAATGGCATCCTGCTTGAGAGGGTGCTGAAGAAGGTGCCACCCTCGAAGTACCTCTGTTGGGTCGTCCACATGGACGGGATGGAAGAGCGGCACGATGAATCGGTGGCCCGGGCTGGCGTCTTCAAGAAGGCCATGGCCTCGATTGAGACAGCCCTCGATAGTGGGTACCGCGTCTGCAGCAACACCACCCTGTTCCGGGGAAGCGACGTGGAGGATGTGCACGCCCTCTTCCGTACGATGTCCGACATGGGCATTGAGGGATCGATGGTCTCACCGGGCTACGATTTCGAGGATGCACCGGACCAGGAGTTGTTCCTGACCCGTCAGGAATCGCAAGCCGTCTTTCAACAGGTGCTGGATAAGGACCAAGTCAAGGATTTTCGTCTGTATAACAACCCGCTGTATCTGGACTTTCTGAGGGGCAAGCGGGAGTACCAGTGCACGGCTTGGTCCAACCCTACATATACGGTGATGGGTTGGCGCGAGCCCTGTTATCCGCTTGCCGACCGCCATACCGACAACCTAGAAGACCTCTACGCAAAGGAACTCTGGGACAACTACGGAGTAGGGAAGGACCGACGCTGTGCGAACTGCATGATGCACTGCGGGTTCGAGTCGGCCACCATCTTCCAAGCCATCTCGTCCCCCAAAGACTGGGTGACGCTGGTCAAGTCGGGCGCAGCACATAAGTCGGGAATCACGGCTGCATAGAATGACACACTCGGCCACTCCTCCTACGGACCAAGGGCCAGACAGCAATCAGGACGTTTCGGCAAGGGCAGCTTCGCCCGATCTGGTGGCGGCGATGGCGACCGAGCAGGTTAGCATCGAGCGAGTTCTTAGACGGGCGAAGCTGCCCTTGGCGTACCGGATCAGGAAGCTTAGTGTTGGGGCCGCTGCCGGACCAGTATGGACCTCGTCCCTCGAAGGTCGGCCTGCCCCCTCGGCATTGGTTTCCATGGGTTTCGCCTGTGGACTGCAAGAGCCCTGCGAGCTAGGCCAGGTTATCTTGTCACAGATGCTATTGGCTGAAGGTGAAACGGAGGTCTTCCACAGCGAGCCGCGGTTTTTGGAATTGGCGGCACAAGCCTGCCAACAGGCTAGCATACCCTATGATATTGGTCCCTCACTCACGGTGTTGAAGCCCGCGCTTAAGTCTTCGGAAAAGGAGAGCTTTGGCAGACAGACGGGGGCTCTCTCGTGCGCAATGGAAGACTATTGGTTGGCCAAAGAAGCCCATCGTGCAGGGGTACCATTCCTTTCGGCCAGAGTGATTCTCGACCCAGTGGAGCAGGACCTGCCCGCCGCCATCGGAAATCTGGCATACAGTCAAGGGCTATCCATGGCTCTACGGTTGTTGGCCCAGTCGTGGCGTCTCCCGATGCTGGTGCGTCTGGCTTTCCAAGGCGCACGAGCGCAGAAGTGTCTAGGCTCCTTTGCCACCACTTTTTGCTCGCGACTACTAGAGGCGGTCGGATCGCGATCAACGTTGTCAGCTGAGGGTGCCTGATAATGGCAACCCAACGGGCAATGCGCAGTGAGTGGGTCTTCCAAGCGGTGTCAGGGGCCATCGCGCGGTCACAGTCCTACCTGTTGGGCGAGCAATACGACGAGGGGTACTGGTGGGGAGAACTGGAGTCGAACCCCACCATGGAAGCTGAGTACCTCCTGATGACCTATTTCCTGGAGCAGGTTGACCCCGAGCGGTGGCGGAAGCTCACCAATCAGATTCTCAGGTGTCAACGTGAGGACGGCTCTTGGGGGCAGTACTACCAAGCACCCGGCGACGTGAGCACCTCGGTGGAGTGCTACTTCGCTCTCAAGCTGGGCGGAGTGTCGCCCGAGAGGCCTGAAATGCGGAAAGCAAGGGATTTTATCCTATCCCGTGGCGGCGTCCCTGCAACCCGCATGTTCACCAAGATATGGCTGAGCCTGTTCGGTCAGTGGGACTGGCGTGGCACTCCCGTCATGCCCCCCGAACTGATCTTCCTGCCCAAGTGGTTTCCGGTGAATATCTACGAGTTTTCCAGTTGGGCGCGGGCCACCATCGTGCCGATGTTGATCATCCTGAGCCAGAGGCCCAGCAAGAAAATCCCAGCCGAGGCTTCCATCGACGAACTCTTCCCTGCGCCTAGGGACCAAATCGACTATTCGCTGGCCAAGCCGCCTGGCACGTTGGGCTGGGCTCCCGCCCTGTACTGGCTGGACCGGCTGTTGCGGATATACGAGTCGTTACCCATCAAGCCGGCGCGCAACATCGCTGTGCGGCGCTCGGCCCAGTGGGTGCTGGAGCACCAGGAAGCGGACGGTTCGTGGGGTGGCATCCAGCCCCCTTGGGTCTACTCGTTAATCGCCTTGAAGCACTTGGGATACCCCAAGGAACACCCTGCTATACAGAAGGGTCTGGACGGGTTCAACGCCTTCACCATCGACGACGTGGACGCCTGCCGGGTGCAAGCCTGTGTGTCTCCGGTATGGGATACATGCCTAGTGCTCCTAGCCCTCCAGGAATCAGACTTGGCTGATGGTCACCCAGCAGCAGACAAGGCAACCCGCTGGCTCATCAGCAAGCAGATACGCAGGGGCGGCGACTGGCAGGTGAAGAACCCGCAAGCCGAACCCGGAGGATGGGCGTTCGAGTTCCACAACGACCTGTACCCTGATATCGACGATGCAGCCGAGGTGCTCATCGCCCTCCACAATGCCACTCTTCCAGGCATCGAAGACGCCCAGCGACGGGAGGCAGTTCGCGTGGGGGTCGACTGGGTGCTCAGCATGCAGAGTAAAGAGGGGGGCTGGGCCGCCTTCGACAAGGACAACACCTTAAGCCTGATAGCCAAGATACCCTTCGCCGATTTTGGTGAAACGCTGGACCCTCCCAGTGCCGATGTTACCGCCCATGTACTCGAGATGCTGGGCAAGCTGGGCTATACCAAGAGTCATCCTGCGGTTGAGCGGGGCTGGAAGTTCCTGCGGAAGGAGCAGGAAGACGAAGGCCCCTGGTTCGGTAGATGGGGAGTAAACTACATCTACGGCACCAGTGCCGTACTTATGGCCATGGAGGCCATCGGCGAGGATATGAGCGAACCCTACATCGGGCAGGCAGTGGACTGGCTTGTGGAAAAGCAGAACGACGACGGTGGCTGGGGTGAAACGTGCGGCTCCTACGTCGACTTCTCTATGGCGGGAGTTGGCCCGAGCACGCCATCCCAGACGGCGTGGGCTTTGTTGGGACTGCTGTCCGCAGGCGCGCTGGACCACCCCGCCCTAACACGGGGCGCCCAATACCTGGTCCAGTCCCAACTGGAGGACGGCTCGTGGGACGAGCCCTACTACACAGGAACAGGGTTCCCCGGCTATGGAATCGGCAAGAAACCTGAGAAGTTACCCGGCGAGGGCCAGCGTGGTCATCAAGGTTTGGATATGTCCGCTGGGTTCATGATCAACTACCACATGTATAGAAACTGTTGGCCTCTTATGGCGTTGGGTCGCTACCGACGCCTGACGGCCCTCACCACACCAGACCAGAAGGAGCGTGTCTGACGATGCAGAAGACGGCGCAGAACCCCATAGTAATTCCCGTTGCCCCTGAGTGCATCAGTCGCACTGATGGAGCTCTAAAAACCCGCGCCTACCTTATGCGCATCGCCACGCAGAAGACCACGGAGTTCATAGACATCACTGCGCAAGTGCGAGGGTGCGTGGACGACGCGGATCTCTCCAACGGAACCATCACCGTCTACTCGCGGCACACCACGGCGGCGATCAAGATCAACGAAAACGAGCCGTTGCTGCTGCAGGATATGGAAGACTTCCTTGAGCGTATGGCGCCTCGTCATGCCAACTATCGGCACAACGATTTCACCATACGCACAGTGAACATGACCGAGGACGAGTGCCCCAACGGGCATGCCCACTGCCAGTCCCTTCTCTTGGGCACCAGCGAGAGCATACCACTCATCGAAGGGCAATTGCAGTTGGGGCGCTGGCAGAGCGTTTTTCTCATTGAGCTCGACCACCCGCGGCCACGCGAGGTGGTAGTGCAGGTAATGGGAGAATAGCCGGCGCGAACTTTTCCAGAGGACGTCATCTCCAGGACGGAAGGCGAGTTCTCGTGTCGCAAGTGGCGCTACCGCCCAAGGACGTAGACCGAGCATATGACTGGTGTCGCGACCTGACCCGCCGCGAGGCCAAGAATTTCTACTACGCCTTCATTACCCTCCCGCCTGCGAAACGCCGTGCCATATACGCCACTTACGCATTCTGCCGCTTGTGCGACGACGCGGTGGATGAGGATGATCAGCCCTCGAGGAAGCTGGAACTCCTCAGCGGACTCCGGCAGCAGCTTGAGGTTGCGTTCTCCGGTGCGTCACCGGATGGCAGGGAGCTAGGCCCAGTCTTTCAAGCGCTGGCGCACTCATCGGCAACTTATGGGATTGACCAAGGACTGTTCCAGGACATCATTACCGGAGTGGAGAGCGACCTCGCCACCACGAGGTATCGGGATTTCGAGGAGCTACGGGCCTACTGCTACCATGTTGCTTCGGCGGTAGGCCTGATCTGCATCGAGATCTTCGGTTACACCGACCCACGGGCCCGTGAGTTCGCCATCGACCTAGGACTGGCGATGCAACTTACCAACATAATCCGCGATGTGGAGGAGGACCTCGATCGCGACCGCGTGTACCTGCCCCAGGAGGACCTGGACCGCTTCGGGTATAGCGAAGAAAGGCTGTTTGCCGGCGAGATGGACGAATCTTTCCGCGAGTTGATGCAGTTTCAGGTGGAACGGGCCCGCGGCTATTTCCAGTCCGGGTTGCGTTTGTTGCCGCTGCTTTCCCGCCGGGCCCGGTCCTGTCCTGCCGTGATGGCAGGGATATACATGCGGATTCTGGATCGGGCTGAGGCGGCCGATTTCAACGTCTTCAATGAAAGGCCGTCGCTGTCCAAGAGAGAGAAACTGTTCGTCATGGCGCGGGTGTGGACCGAGACCTTGCTCCCCATGCGCTTTTTTTCGCCTCAGCCTTGATTTCCAACCGTCGGGTCCGCCGCCTCTGCTCCTCCTCTGACGTGGAGACTCTTCCCGGTGGGCCCCGCCATGTCTGAGTACCTGCTGGGCTTGGATGTGGGGACGAGTTCCATGTGTTGTGTGCTTACAGACACATCATTGCGTCCCGTATCCATCGTCCACAGCCCCATGTCCTACTACTCGCCGCCCAACTCCTCGTCCATCACTTGGGAGTTCGACGGACAAGCCCTTATCGCCCAAGCGGGCGACCTGGTGGCCAAGGTCCTTCGGCAACGGGGAGCTTCAGCCACAGAGGTGGCTGGCTTGGGTATTACCAGCCAGCGGCAGGCGGTTGTTCTGCTGGACGCCGACCGGCAGGCGCTATTGTGCAGCCCCAATTTCGACATGAGAGGTGTCTTCCAAGGAGCAGCTATCGATGACCAGAGCGGCAAGCAGGTGTACGCCCTGACGGGGCACTTCCCTGCATTCGTTCTGGCATCCTCCCGCGTCCACTGGCTCCGCGATGTGCATCCCGATCTCTACGACAGACTGGATACCGTCCTGCCCTTGGCCTCGTGGTTCGGATGCGTGCTCACCGGTGCACGAGTTTCCGAACCTGCCATCGATGCCGAGGCAGGACTGCTGGACGTTCCTCTTCGCTCCCGGTCCCGTCGCGTGGACGAGACACTGGGATTGGAGAGTTCGTGGCTGCCTCCCCTGTGCCCTGCCGGGGCAACGCTCGGGGGAGTAACGCCGGTTATGGCGGATAGCTGGGGGCTAATTGCTGGCACTCCGGTGGCCATCGCCGGGCCGGACACGCAGTGCGCCCTGCTCGGGTTGGGGGCCATGGAAGCCGGACAGCAGACGGCTGTCCTGGGCTGGAGTGGCGCTCTGCAGCAGGTGGTATCCAATCCCTGTTTCGACCCCGGCAAGCGCACTTGGACTGGCCTTCATGCCCTCGAGGGGAAGTGGGTAGCAGAGGCAAACCTAGGGGACTTGGGACAAGTCTACCAGTGGATGAAGGAACTAATAGTTGGTGCAGAAGCCTCGATGGAGATGGTCGACGCCATGGCGGGCGAGGTGGAGGCCGGAGCCCAAGGGGTGATGGTCAAGCTGGGGGGAGCCCACGAGACTGCACCCAAGGCGGGCCTGACAAATGGAGGACTAACCATTCCCGTTCCGCTCACCTTCCAGAAAGCCACTCCCGCCCACATCATGCGAGCCGCCCTGGAGGGTATAGCCTTCACCATCAAGGCGAACTTCGCCACTTTGGAAGAGGTGGCCGGCCCTGGCGATGGCGTGATTCGCGCAGCGGGAGGGATGGCATCCAGCCCAGTGCTCATGCAGATAGTGGCCGATGTCACGGGCACTCCCGTCCAATGCAGCATTCACCTCGAGGCCACATCGCGAGGAGCAGCGGCTGCGGGAAGCGTCGCTGCGCAGCTGTTCGGTAGTCTGGCGGAGGCGATCGACAACAGCGACGACACGCCTCTCACTTACTACCCTGATCCGCCATCCGCCACTGATTATGAGTTCCACTACGAGCGTTGGCTGGCAATGGCCCAGGGACTGCACAATCTCGGCTGAGCCGCAAGGGCTTTCGCCTCCACCCATCGTTTGACATATGGTGATAGCCTTGTAGGAGTTGGTAATTGTGTTGGGAGGCGCGGCACGGTCGAGGCGTCGGTGGTCGCAGTCCCATCCGGAGAGATTAATGGTAACGGTTCCTGGCTTTGTACTACGCCGCATTTACGTCAGAGGAAGCCTGCGTAACACCCCGGAGGGCTTCGAGTTCAGCTTGTGCAACAGGCTTGCCTCGGGCTATGCCCGCCAGTTGCTGCCCATCTCCGTGAATGGCCAAGAGACTGACATCCGCCACTGTTACTTTTATGCTGAGGAAGTGCGACACAGGTTCGACGAGGTCACTAGGGACACTCCGTTCGCGCTAGCGGTGAACAAGGCCACGGTGATTGCGGTGGATGGGGAAACTCTGACTGCCGGTCGCCAGACCCTCGGCATGGGTTTCGAGGTGCCCGGCTTGGGGATTTTGAAGTTCGATTTCACCGATGTGGTGGCCGATGGCTGATGGGCACACGGCGGTAGCGGTCACCGGCGCAGCCGGCTACGTTGGGTCCCGGTTGGTTGAGCATCTGGCCGAACAGGAACTACCCACAGTCCTTGCCATCGACTCCAAGCCCCTTCGACGTCCAGTGCACAACATCAAGGCCGCTCGATTGGACGTCACGCAGCCATTTGATGCGCTCCTGCATCAGCATCGCATCGACACACTAGTACATCTCGCCTTCACATACCCCATGCTTCCGGAGCAGGGTGATACCGGGATGCCAGCGACGAATCTGGAATCACTGAGAAGTGTGTTGGAGTCGTGCCGATTGGCTAGGGTCGCCAACTTCGTATACCTGAGCAGTCACACCGTATACGGCCCTTGGCGGGAGAATCCGATACCCATCACTGAGGAGCAGCCTCTCAAGCCTCTGGAGGATTTTCCTTACGCTCAAGATAAGGCGCGCTGCGAGGAGATCATCGGCCGGGTCGCCAGCGAAATGCCTGAAGTGGGGGTTACGGTGCTGCGTTCCTGCGTTGTGCTGGGGCCCACTGAAGGCAACCGTGTGGCTTCCTCTCTGTTCAGGCGGGTGTTGCTGGGGGTCTGGGGTGAGGACCCACCATGGCAGTTCATCCACGAGGACGACTTGGCGTCGGTACTGGCGATGGCGGTCACCAAACCCAAGCCGGGCACCTACAATGTAGCGGGTTCTGGAGTGGTGCCCTATTCCGAGGTGGTCCGCAGCACTGGAGCCAGGCTGCTCAAGTTGACTCCCAGCTTGGCATACACGGCAACCCACCTGAGTTGGAAGTTCGGCCTGCAGAAGGAGGCCCCAGCCAGCGGTTTGGACTTCGTGCGCTATCCGATGGTACTGAGCACCGGCCTCGTGCGTAAGGAGATGGGATTTCACCCCCGGTATTCGTCACGCGAAGCATTGGCCGAATTCTTATCGGGCACTATGGGGTGACTATGAGTGAGACCGCCGCCACAAAACCATCTGTGATCATCGACTGCGATCCCGGCACCGACGACGCCGTGGCGCTGTTGATGGCTTTGGGCCACGACGCTTGGCGGGTGCGGGCCCTTACCATCGTCGGGGGCAACGTGGAGATGCCTCGGGGGACGCGCAACACACTGGCGATACTGGAGCACGTAGGGCGGACAGACATCCCGGTGGTGCGGGGCGCATCGAGGCCTCTCTCGGGCAAGTACGAGTACGCCTACCAGTTTCACGGTCCCGGCGGAATGGCCAACACTCGCCTGCCCAAGCCCAAGACAGAGGCAGCCCAAGGCAATGCCGTGGACTACTTGGCCAACCAGCTTGCGGGCAGCGACCCGCCTAGGCTCATCGCTGTGGGCCCGCTCACCAACATCGCTCGCCTGCTCGCCCTTTACCCAAGAGCAGCTAACGCATTGGGAGGACTAGTGGTCATGGGAGGAGCTGTAGGCGTGCCCGACACAGTGCTCCCACACGGCTCGGAGTTCAACTTCCGTGGCGACCCGCTGGCAGCCCACCGCGTTCTCGATGGAGGCACACCCTTAACCTTGGTTCACCTCGGCGCCTGCCTGCAGGTAGGTCTGCAACGGGAAGATATGCGTCGACTGGAGGCCTGCGGCCTCCTGGGGCGGCTGGCGGCACGCATCGTCTCCAACTGGTTCCGGGTTCACTCCAACCGTGAAGCCTATCACCTGCCCGATCCCCTCGCGATAGCCGTCGCCATTGACCCCACCATAGTACGACTTGAACCTACACGCCTCACGGTACGTGCGGAGGGCGAAAGCCGCTTGGGTGAGACGCTGCTCAACCCTGAAGGCAGCGAGGTGATGCTCGTAACAGAGGTGGACCAGGAGAGGTACTACCGGTTGCTGTACCGGTGCCTTGGGGAAGTCCCGGGTTAGCCCGCGTGCGTAGTTGGTCAACCACGGTCGAGCTATAAAGTCGACTTTGTCGGTCAACAATTATTGACACTCCGAGGGCCCATTGATAGAATCGTGGGCTGGACGTGTGTACCCATTCCTATGTCCGTCAGCTATAGCAGCGCCTCGAGGAGCTAACTCCCGGATGCTTCCCTTGGCTAAAGGAGATGGTGGATGACCACGGGAAATTCCGCGCTACGGGAAATCGCGGACCAAGACTACAAGTACGGTTTCGTCACCGACATCGAGGCGGAAACCGCTCCCCGGGGTCTGAATGAAGACATCATCCGCTGGATCTCCGCCAAGAAGGAAGAGCCGGATTGGATGCTGGAGTGGCGCCTGAAGGCTTTTCGCTACTGGCGGACCCAGGCCGACCAGAAGCAGACGCCAAGCTGGGCCAACGTCCACTACCCCGAAATCGATTTTCAAGACATGCACTACTACTCAGCTCCCAAGCCAAAGCAACTGCTACAGAGCTTGGATGAGGTCGACGATGAGTTGCTACGCACCTTCGACAAGCTCGGCATACCACTCGAAGAGCAGAAGCGCTTGGCTGGTGTCGCCGTCGACGCCATCTTCGATAGCGTCTCCATAGCCACAACCTTCCAGGAGACTCTCTCCAAGCATGGGGTCATCTTCTGCCCTATGTCCGAGGCCATACGCGAGTACCCCGAACTTGTGCAGAAATATTTGGGATCCGTGGTGCCCTACGCCGACAACTTCTATGCCGCCCTGAATTCGGCCGTCTACTCAGAGGGGTCCTTCTGCTATGTACCAAAGGGTGTGCGCTGCCCTCTGGAGCTTTCAACCTACTTCCGAATCAACACCGCCGAAGCCGGACAGTTCGAGCGGACCCTCATCATCGCCGACGAAGGCAGCTACGTAAGCTATCTGGAAGGGTGCAGCGCGCCCATGCGCGACACCAACCAGTTGCACGCTGCAGTGGTGGAACTGGTGGCAATGGACAATGCCGAAATCAAGTACTCCACGATCCAGAACTGGTATCCCGGTGATGCGGACGGCAAGGGTGGCATCTACAACTTCGTGACCAAGCGGGGGCGCTGCCAAGGCCGCGCCTCCAAGATATCGTGGACCCAAGTCGAGACCGGGTCTTCCATCACTTGGAAGTACCCTAGTTGCATACTCCAAGGCGACGACTCGGTGGGCGAGTTCTACTCCGTGGCCCTTACCAAGGGCTACCAGCAGGCCGACACCGGCACCAAGATGATTCACATGGGCAAGAACACCCGCAGCACCATAGTCTCCAAGGGTATCGCTGCCGGCCACGGTCAGAACACCTACCGTGGGCTCGTGCGCATCATGCCCAAGGCCGAAAACGCCAAGAACTTCACCCAGTGCGATTCGCTGCTGATAGGCGATAAGTGCGGCGCTCACACCACACCCTACGTGGAGGTGCGAAACAACACCGCCGACGTGGAACACGAGGCCTTTACCTCCAAGGTGAGCGAGGACCAGCTTTTCTATTGCCAGCAGCGGGGCCTATCCTCCGAAGACGCCCACTCCATGATTATCAACGGCTTCTGTCGTGAGGTGTTCCGCAAGCTGCCCCTGGAGTTCTCAGTAGAGGCAACCCGGCTGTTGGAACTGAATCTGGAGGGTGCGGTGGGCTAGGGACAACCCCTTTGCCCTTCTCCGTAGCAATGGGTATACCCACATTCGGAACCGACCTATACCGTACCCGTTTTATTGGATCAAGAGGAACGTAAATGCTTGAAGTTCGCAACCTGCACGCCAGCATTGGCGATATCGACATACTCCGTGGCTTGAATCTTGAAGTGGGGGCAGGCCAGATACACGCAGTCATGGGCCCAAACGGCTCTGGAAAGAGCACCTTGGCCAACGTGCTGGCGGGTAACCCTCAATACACCGTGACCCAAGGTGAGATATTGTTCCAAGGCCAGGACCTGCTGGCCATGGCCCCTGAGGACCGCGCGCGAGCCGGTGTCTTCCTGTCATTCCAGCATCCGGTCGAGATTCCGGGGGTCCGCCTCGACCACTTCATGCGCGGGGCCTACAACGCCATACGCAAGAGCCGTGAAGAAGAAGAAATGGACGTGCTGAAGTTCGACCGGATGCTTCAGCAGCGACTCAAAATCGTAGACGTGGACCCTCCCATGGTGAAGCGCTACGTCAACCAAGGCTTCTCGGGTGGCGAAAAGAAGCGGGCCGAGGTGTTGCAGATGGCAGTGCTGGAGCCCACTCTTGCCGTGCTGGACGAGCCTGATTCGGGACTCGATGTTGATGCCCTGCGCATCGTGGCCGAGGGAATCAATCAGTTGAGGCGTCCCGACAACGCTCTCATCCTCATCACCCACTACCAGCGAATCTTGGACTACTTGGAGCCCGACGCGGTGCATGTGCTCATGGACGGCCGTTTGGTCAGGTCGGGCGGCAGCGAGCTTGCCTTGGAAGTGGAGTCCAAAGGCTACGACCGTATCGACGAATGGGCCTCCACTCCTCAAGGCGGAGCTTAACGGTCTAGCCCATGACGATCCAACAGACCGCTCCCCCACAACAGCGATACGTCGAGGTTTTCGACGCCTTGGAATCAGCATCTCGGAATCAACCTAGTTGGCTGCGGGATCTACGACGCGAGGCGATAGACCGGTTCACTCAGTTGGGCTTCCCCACCGCCCGCCGTGGCAACGAGGAATGGAAATACACTGACGTTCGTCCCATCGCTGAAGCCGCCCCGATGCCCGTGGCGTCCCCCAGTGCTGCTGAAGCGTCGCTCCCCACTGGCCGTCTGGGGTTGTCGAACCATCTGGTGTTCGTAGACGGCTACTACGCCGAGGGCTTGTCGTCCACGGTGGGTCTGCCCAAAGGCGTCGAGGTGGGAAGTCTAGCCGATGCCTTGGCCGCCGACGGCCCTGTCGTGCAGCAGCACCTAGCCCGTCACGCCAACTTCCAAGACCATGCTTTGACTGCACTGAACACCGCCTTCCTTGGCGAAGGCGCCTACCTCTATGTGCCCGACGGAATGGCCATTGCCGAGCCGATGCTCGTTCATTTCCTGACCACGAAGGAACACTCTGATGCGCTGGTACAACCGCGCGTGCTGCTCGTAACGGGGAGGCAGGCCGAGATCAAACTGGTGCAATGCTTTGAAGGCCCGGAGGAAGGTCGGTATCTGACCAACGCCGTGACCGAAGTGGTCCTCGGTGACGCATCTCTGGTACAGCTCTATCGGGTGCAAAGGGACAGCATGAAGGCCTTCCACATCCACACTACCGAGGTGGATATGGGGCGCGATAGCTTCTTCACATCAGTGGCCTTGGACCTAGGCGGTGCCTTAGTCCGCAACAACCTCAACGTCGACCTGGGAGGCGTCGGCGCTTCCTCCATCCTGAACGGCCTCTACCTGGCATCCGGCACGCAGCACGTGGACAACCAGGTGCTGGTGGACCATCAAGTCTCCCACACCACGACGCGACAGCTATACAAGGGTATCCTCGACGGTCAGGCGCGCACTGCCTTCCACGGGGGTATCACGGTACGCCCCGATGCCCAGAAGGTGGATGCAAAGCAGCAGGACCGCAACCTGCTGCTCTCCGACCAAGCCGAGGCCGACGCCAAGCCTGCCTTCTGGATTTACGCTGACGACGTCCGCTGTGCACATGGGGCTACCTGTGGCAAACTGGACGAAATGGCCATGTTCTACTTGCGTAGTCGCGGCTTGGACGAGCGGGAAGCGCGCACCATCCTTACTCAAGGCTTTGCCAACGAGGTAGTAAGCACCATTCCCAATGCTCTGCTACAGGAGAGCCTAGGAGAACTGGTGCTGGACCGCCTCGGCCAAATGGATGAGCCTGAACAATAGCGCCAGGCAGACACTGACGGGAGGAAAGGTTCGATGGCTGTAAGGTATATCAGGGTCGGTTCAATCGACCAACTACCGCCGGGCAAAGTGAAGGGCGTAAGGCCGTGGCCCGGCTACCGCATGGCCATCTGCAATGTCGAGGGCACGGTCTACGCTGTGGACGATGTATGTACCCACGCGGGTGGCATTATGCACTATGGCGATATGGTGCGCGACGAACTCGTCTGCCCCGTGCACTTGGCATACTTCAGCGTGAAGACGGGTGAGTTGACCGACGGCCCCAAGTGCGACCCCATCCGCACTTACCCCGTGCGAATGGACGGCAACCACATAGAAGTTGGCATCGAGGAGTAACGGCACGGTTCTGCGATACCGTGCTCAAGAGGTGTTATGAAGGACGCACGCTCCATCAAGGAGGACTTTCCCATCCTTGCCAAGGAAGTCTACGGCAAGCGACTGGTGTACCTCGACAACGCTGCCACCTCCCAGAAGCCACGGAGCGTAATACAGTCGTTGGTGGACTACTACGAGGGGTACAACGCCAACGTCCATCGAGGCGTGCATGCTCTGAGCATGGAGGCCACTGAGCGTTACGAGGGCGCACGGGAAAAGATATCCAGCTTCATAGGCTCCCCCAGCACCGAGAGCGTCATCTTCACTCGCAACACTACTGAAGGCATAAACCTCGTGGCCAACACCTGGGCCTTGGCCAACGTCGGTCCCGGCGACGAGATATTGCTCACGGAGATGGAGCACCATAGCAATCTGGTGCCCTGGCAGAAGCTGGCCCGCGAAAAAGGGGCCAAGCTACGCTTTATCCCAGTCGCAGCCGACGGCACGCTGGACCTCTCGGATTTGGACCAACTCCTGAACCACCAGACCCGCTTGCTCTCGTTAGTGCACATGTCTAACGTCCTCGGAACAATCAACCCGGTGAAAGAGTTGGCGTCCAAGGCTCATGCCCTTGGTGCCGCTGTCCTACTGGACGGCGCTCAGAGCGTCCCGCACATGGCGCTGGACGTGAAAGATCTGGACTGCGACTTCATGGCCTTCTCCGGCCACAAGATGCTGGGGCCCACCGGCATCGGCGTGCTTTATGTTAAGGACGCTCTCCTACAGCAGATGGAGCCCTTCCTGCGTGGCGGGGAGATGGTGAAGGACGTGCAACTGGAGGATGCCAGTTGGAACGACCTCCCCATGAGGTTCGAGGCAGGCACGCCCAACATTGCCGACACCATCGCCTTGGGCGCAGCCGTAGACTACCTGCAGGAACTGGGCATGGAGAACGTGCACGCCCACGAAAAGCAGCTGACGTCCTATGCCTTGGAAGCCATGGCCGAGTTGAAAGAGGACATGGAGTTCTACGGACCCGAAGACCTTTCCGTCCGTGGTGGCATCGTCTCCTTCTACGCTCCCGATGTGCATCCCCACGATCTTGGGACTATGCTGGACACCGAAGGAATCGCCATACGCGCTGGCCATCATTGTGCCATCCCCTTGGTCAGGGGCACTTTGAATGTGCCCGCCACTGCCCGCGCCAGCTTCTACATCTACAACTCCGAGGAAGATGTGGACGCGCTGGTAGCAAGCCTGAAACGGGCGTTGACCTACTTCAAACGTAGCTGATAAGGTTGGACTGTGCTTACTGAGCCGTTCGATTTTGGAGACTTGGACGACCTCTATCGAGAGGTAATCCTAGACCACTACCGGAGTCCCAGGAACCGCCATGCCTTGGACGCTGCCGACATCGAAACCCGCGGTTTCAATCCCTTCTGCGGAGATGAGGTCGTCATACAACTGAAGCTAGATGGAGCCGGGCTCATCAATGAGGTAAGCCAGGGGGGCCACGGCTGCTCCATAAGCCAAGCCTCAGCCTCCATCCTCTCCGACCTTCTACGGGGCAAGACCCTGGAACAAGGGGAGCAACTTTCCGGGGCCTTCCGTGATCTGATGCGGGGCGAGGAGCTCAACAACGAGCAACTGGATGCCATGGGAGACTTGGAGGCCCTGCAGGGAGTTCGCAAGTTCCCCATCCGCATCAAATGCGCGCTCCTCCCTTGGGCCGCCTTGGATGACGGTGTTGCCGAATACCGCTCGCGGTCAAATGAATCCGGGTAGTGTTGGGTTGCCCGCATACTCAGTGCAAAGCGACCATTAGCCTCTCTTTTTCGGCGACTAGCCTAACGCAACGACTCGATAAATTGAGACCAACTCTCGACGCCTGGCAGACTGATCACTGGCAATTGCAAGACTTCCTAGGTTTGGCACAGATAGGAATAGTGCAACACCCATAGGAGCATTTACACATCGGTACCGCGATGAGGCCGTCTGCTGCATCTACCAGCCTCCATGCTCGATAAACTCAACTACAACCTCTCGACCCTTCGTGGGGATGTCTTTGGAGGCATCACCTCGGCGGTTGTCGGATTGCCCGTGGCTTTGGCCTTTGGAAGTGCTGCCGGTCTATCACCTCTAGCCGGTATCTACGGCGCCATTGCAGTGGGCTTTTTCACCGCCGTTTTCCGAGGCACCCGTTCCCAGATATCCGGGCCAACCGGATCCATGACAGTAGCCATGGCGGTGATCGTGACGAGCCATGCGGACAACCTCGCCGCTGCCTTCACCATAGTCATCATGGCCGGACTTATACAGATTCTCCTAGGTCTGCTGCGCATCGGCCGGTTCGTGGCCTACACTCCCTATTCCGTGATTTCTGGCTTTATGACTGGCGTGGGCATCATCATTATCCTAGTGCAGACTCGCCCTTTCATCGGCGCTGATGTGACCGTGGGAGGGCCTGTCGGAGCCATGCGGACCCTCCCTGAGGTGTTCAGCCAGTTCGATAGTGGTGCCCTTACAATAGCCGTCGTCACCCTTGCCGTAGCTGTACTCTGGCCCAACAGGTTCTCCAAGTATCTGCCCTCCACGCTCGCCGCCTTGGTCATAGGGATCCTGATGGGGGTCCTGTGGCTCACCAGCGCTCCCACCATCGGCGCCATACCCACCGACCTGCCCACCATCCACTGGCCGGATCTCTATTGGGGCACTCTGCTCCGTGCCGTCGAGCCAGCCTTGGTCATCGCTTTGGTAGGCTCCATAGACACCCTGCTCACCTCCCTGGTAGCCGACTCGATGACCCGTACTCGGCACAATCCTGACCGGGAACTGTTGGGGCAAGGCATCGGCAACGTCCTCACCGGCTTCATAGGCGGACTGCCCGGGTCAGGAGCCACCCCCAGCACCGTGGCCAACATACGAGCGGGCGGGTGGACTCCCGCAGCAGGAATCCTGTGCGTCGTCATCCTAGTGGTAATGGTCCTCCAGTTCGGCGATTACGTCGGAAAGATCCCCAACGCCGTGCTAGCAGGAATCCTGATTAAGGTCGGTTTGGACACCGTCGACTGGCGCTTCGTCTCCCGCATGCACGTAGTGCAGCGATCCCACCTGTTGGTCATGCTCATGACCCTAGGACTCACGGTGTTCCTCGACTTGGTAACCGCCGTTGCCGTCGGAATGATTGCATCCGCAGTGACCAGCGCTCGTCAGTTCGAACGCTTGGAACTCGATGCGGTCGTCTCCACCCCACTCCTGGACTCCCAGTTCCTAGGCACACAAGCGGGCGAGAGAAACGCAAGCGTCACTGATGACGACACCGATCTTGACCTCGACGATTTTGAAGACGACGCCTTCGCAGCCCGTGTCGGTTTGGTAGGCCTGCGAGGCACCTTCTCCGTAGCATCAGCTTCCAAGCTGATCAGCACCATCAGCGTGGACATCCGGGAACACGAGGTAGTCATCCTCGACTTCTCCGACACCATCTACATGGACGACAGCGCCGCCTTGGTGGTGGAACAGCTAATTGACGCCGCCATATCACAGGAAACCCACTGTGTTGTGATGGGCCTCTCAGGCCTCCCCGCCACCACCCTCTCGGCCCTCAATGTCTTGAAAAAGGTTCCCAGCGATCGCTTCGTCGAAGACCTCGACGAAGCTAGGAACATCGCAAAAAAGTTGCTGGAAGTAGGTCCAGAACAATCCTAGAAAGGTTGGCCTCACGCAACGGCACGTAGACAGCCTCCCCCTAGCCTACTGCATACCGGTACCGCCTGTGACCGAAAGCGACTGCCCCGTCATGAAGGCGGACTCGTCACTGATAAAGAAAATGGCAGCCCCCACCACATCATCCGCCCCAGCTGTACGCTTGATGAGTTGCATCTGTGCCCGCTGCTCCAAATACCACATCTGATAACCGGGCTCACTCATGACGCCCTCCGTACCGGTCAGGGCAGGCAGGATGGTATTCACCCGGATATTGTGCGGAGCTAGCCCTGTAGCAAGAGCCCGGCTGAGGGCCATGATCGCTCCTTTGGAACTCATGTAAGCAGCATGCTGCGTTGGAGGCGTCAGAAAAGTGGAACTGCTGATGTTCACTATGCTCCCACCGCCACGCTGCCTCATCGAATGCGAAGCCGCGCGGGCCACGATGAAGCTTCCCCACACATTGATGTTATAAATGCGGTCCCACATCTCCTTGGTAATCTCAGCCAACTCAATCCGGGGAAATATGCCAGCATTATTCACAAGCCCGTCTATGCCACCCAACTGCTGGTCAACAGCATCCCGCATGGCAAGGACTGACGATTCGTCGCTCACATCCACAGGCACCACAATGGCTCGCCCCCCCTGCTCTTCCACCATTGCCCGCGTTTCGTTGGCCGTATCCTCATTGATGTCGGCCACGGCTACCGTTGCCCCCTCCCGGGCCAGACCCAAGCAGTAAGCACGCCCGAAACCTTGCCCCCCTCCGGTGACCAGCACAACCTTGCCATCCAGCCTTGCCATGTTTACGACCTCCCTGATTTAACCAACTGGCGTCAGACTACCCCCGGTACTTAGATCATCCCGATACCGCCGTTGACCGGTATGCCTTGACCGGTCATGAAGGCGGATTCATCGCTGAGCAGGAACACTCCTGCTCCCACCACGTCTTCGATCTCGGAGCGCCTCTTTATCAGCTGCTTATGCACCCGGGAATCGAAGTAATCATCAGAAGTGAAGCGTCCTTCCATGACCCCCGGCGTAGCCGTCAGTCCAGGGTAGATGAAGTTCACCCGTATATCATAGGGGGCCAAGCCCGAGGCCAGCACCCTCGAGAGGGCAATAACCGACCCTTTGGACGAGATATAAGCAGCACTCCCTGGCGATGGGTTAAAGAACGTTGAACTCGCGATATTCACGATCGCCCCTCCACCGCGACGTCGCATGGAGTGCGACACAGCCCTGGCTGTGATAAAGCTGCCCCACACATTGGTGTTGTAAACGTTATCCCAGAACTCCTTGGTGATGTCTGGCAAGGCCATGGGAGGCAGGATGCCTGCGTTGTTCATGAGGCCGTCGATGCCCCCAAGGTCACGGTCAACAGCGTCACGCATAGCTGTGACGCTGTCCTCATCTCGCACATCCAGCGGATAGGCGAAAGCCCGTCCCCCATTTGCGACAATTTCGGCTTGGGTGCTCTTACCCGTCTCTTCATCCATCTCTGCAATGGCCACGGTCGCTCCCTCAGCAGCGAAACGCAGGCAATAGGCACGCCCGAAACCGCGGCCTCCGCCTGTGACCACTATCACTTTGCCATCCAGTCTTCCCACTGCGCCCTCCTCTGGCCCGATTAACCGGCCGTCCCATCCGGCCAGACGCTATATCATGCTACCGCCACCGTTCACGAGCATAGACTGTCCGGTGACGAACGAAGAGTCGTCGCTGAGCAGGAACATCGCAGCCCCCACAGTGTCATCCGCCTGCTCCTGCCTCTTGATTAGCTGCAGGTCGACGCGACTCTCCATGTATTCTTCACTGAAGTCCGGGCTTCCCATGATTCCCGGCGTCGCCGTAAGACCCGGCAGCACCGTGTTGACCCTGATGCCGTCGTCGGCAAGCTCCGTAGCCAGCGAGCGCGTCAACGCTATGATCGCACCCTTTGACGACACATAGGCAGGCTGGTTCGGGGGTGGTCGCAGGAACGTGCCACTGGAGATATTGACGATGCTTCCGCCGCCACGCCTCTTCATCGACTCCGCACAAGCCCGGGCCGTGACGAAGCTGCCCCACACATTGACGTTGTATATCTGGTCCCAGTGCTCCTTGGTCACGCTGTCGATCTCCAGCACTGGATAGATCCCAGCATTGTTCACCAGTCCGTCGATGCCACCCAGGTCCCTGTCCACCTGGTCTCGCATCGCTATGACACTCGCTTCATCACTCACATCCGTCTGGATCACCACTGCTTTGCCTCCAAGCTCCTCTATGGCAGCCTGGGTCTGCAGCGCGTTGTCCATATTCACGTCTGCGATCACAACAGTGGCCCCTTCAGCGGCTAGGCCGAGGCTGTAGGCGCGGCCGAAGCCGAGACCCCCGCCTGTGACCACTACGACCTTGCCATCAAACCTTGCCATCCTCTCGGCCTCCCTCCATAATTGCGACGAATTCGGATACCCCATCGGCTCAGAAAGGCCGCTCAACGCGCCCCAATGGCTCCCAATTACCGGACAGGGCTGTTGCGCGCCATTGTATGAGACCCCCTTGGTCGTGGCAACACAGTAGACTCCACTAGGCCCATCTAAGACTGATAAGCCCCACCCTAGTCCAACAAAGGAGGCATAAGAATGGCCAGTGCAGGTCGGGTGCCCGTCGGCATAGCCATGCCCCAGTTCTTCCAGGAAGGCCCCACCGATATGGACCTCGTCCGGCAGTTCGTCACCCGGGCCGAGGAGCTTGGCTACGAGAGCCTCTGGACCCAGGAGGACATCACCGGCGATGACCCCTCCCTAGAACCCCTGACCCAGCTTAGCTACGTCGCAGCCCTCACCACTCAGGTACGGCTGGGCGTCTCCGTCATGGTAGCGCCTCTGCGCAACCCGATCCAACTCGCCAAAGCCTTGGGTAGCCTCGACCAGATCAGCGACGGCCGCCTGACCGTTGGCGTAGGTATCGGAGGCAGGCAGAATATGTACCCCGCCTTCGGCATCACCACCGACCGCCGCGCCCGGCGCTTCGTCGAGCTTCTGAACGTTATGAAAGCCCTTTGGACCGAGCCCCTCGCCAACTACCAGGGCCAGTTCTGGCAGTTGGACGACGTCGCCATGGAACCCAAGCCAATACAAAAGCCTCACCCACCCGTCTGGTTCGGCGGCCGTCACCCCGATGCGCTGCGAAGAGCCGTGCGCCACGGCGACGGCTGGATGGGCGCCGGCTCCAGCACCACTGCCAGCTTCCTGGAATGCGTCCAGCAACTCAACACCTTCCTCGAAGAAGCAGACCGCGATCCTGCCACCTTCCCCATCTCCAAGCGCGTCTACCTCGCCGTCGACGACAACGAGCAACGGGCCGAGCAGCGCATAACCACTTGGTTCGACAACCGCTACCACAACGCAGCCTTGGGCTCCCAAGTATCCGTCTGGGGCAGTTCCGCCAAGGTCGCCGAGGAACTCGGCAGGATCGTCAACGGCGGCGCCGAAATGGTCATGCTCAACCCCATGTTCGACCACATGGAGCATCTGGAACAACTCGTGGAAGAGGTCATCCCCAACATCTAGCCAGTCACACATCCTCGGAAAGAGCCCAACCTCAGGAGAACGATCACAATGGTCGACTGGAACGCCCGAAGCCACATAGCCGAAGATATCACCCAAGCGGCAGGAATGACTCCCCTCCTCCGCCTCGGCCGGGTAGCACGCGGCCCTCAGGAGCTAAGTGCCAAGTTGGAGTTCATGAACCCCACCTCCAGCCTCAAGGACCGCATCCTGCGCCACATGGTCCAGCGTGCCGAGGAGCGGGGCGACCTCCGTCCCGGCATGACCATCCTCGAAGCCTCTACCGGCAGCACCGGCATCGCCACAGCCATGATCGCTGCCGTCCGCGGCTACCCGGTCGTCATCGTCATGCCCGAAGGCATGAGCGAGGAGCGCAAGGATTGCATGCGGGCCTACGGCGCTGAACTCGTCCTCACCCCCGGCGCCGAGAGCGACGTCGACCTCTGTCTCGAAAAGGTCGAAGAACTCAAGGCGCAGAGCCCCGGCAAGTACTGGGAAGCAGCCCAGTTCTCCAATAAGGACAATATCGAGGCCCACTACATGACCACCGGCCCCGAAATCTGGGACCAGACCGCCGGACGCGCCGATGTCTTCGTCGCCTCCCAGGGCAGCGGTGGCACCGTCTCCGGCGTCGGCAAGTACCTCAAGGAACACAACCCCAACGTCCACATCTACGCCGTCGAGCCTGCCGAGTGCCCCATTCTCTCCGGCGGAGGCTGGGGTCCCCACCAGATTGAAGGCATCGGCGACGGCTTCATCCCCGACAACCTCGACCTCGACTACGTCGACGGCGTGGTCACCGTCTCCTCCAAAGAGTCCATAGACATGGCCCGCCGCCTCGCACGCGAAGAAGGCGTCTTCTGTGGCATCTCTTCAGGCTGCAACGTCGCCGCCGCCAACAAGCTCTCCGAAGCCTTGCCCGATACCAAGGTCATCGTCACCATGATCAACGACACCGGCATGCGCTACTTCACCACGCCCCTCTTCGGCCACGAGGCCTTCGCCGACATACCCGACCGTCCCCACTCCGTGCGCGAAGAGGACACCGCCGAACTCGCCCGCCGCAACCTCCACATCGTCCACTGAGAAATCCCGTCCATTGCATCACGGACACCACCCGCCAATTCCCTCGTCCGGAGGCACACAATGCGTAACGCCCTGCTTCTAGGTGGATTCGCCACCGTCATTGCCATCGCAGCGCTTGCCGTGTCCATCATTGCCATGCTCGCACCAGCCGGCGAGTCGTCTGATAACGACGCCGACGTTACTCTTCATCTAGCGGACCGCGGCGAGTTCACCGTGGAAATGGTGCTGAACGCAATCGAGCGTTATGAGTCCGAAGGCAGGGAGGCCACCGTCAATTACTACAACTCCCCAGAGAGCGTGGACGGTGAGTGGTACGTCTTCATCTTCGACGAAGCCGACAAACTGATCGCCCACGCCGACCCCAACCAGTTGGGCCGAGACCTGAAGGGCGATCTCGGTGTGGACTCAGCAGGCTACCGGTTCGGCGATGTCATGTTGACGGCGGACAATCGAGGGTTGTGGGTAGACTACCTCTTCCTCAACCTCGAGACGGGGAACCAGGAATACAAACACGCCTGGGTTCTCCGCCACGACGGCCTCCTCTTCGGCTCAGGTTGGTATCAGATATTGCCCGACCTGTAGCCTCAACAGTAGGTGCTCAAGGGCAAAAACAGGATGATGCGCCCTCAGCTTCACTCTCCGTGATAAACTGGAGCCACGGCATGGCGCACCTCCTGTCAGTTACACTTCCCAGCAGATCAAGCCTTCAGCCGGCGAGAAGTATCCAGCAGCCTCGCCATGGCTTGGTCAATCAGCTCCCCAACCGAAGGATCAATGATGGACCCATCCGCCCCGATCACCTGGTCCACATGGGGCAGGAGCACCCGGGGTGTAACCATCACCCAGCCGCCTTCGGACTCCAAACTCGATGTCAGGTGCTCTGCCATGCGCATGGAGCCTGACCGCCCCGGCGTGCACCCCATCACATAGAACACCTGCCCCGGTATGACAGTGGGCTGACGGCAGGCCCACTCCACCACGTTTTTCATCACCGCCGGAACGGTGCTGTTGAACTCGGGGGCGGTCAGCACCACGGCATCAGCCCCGGCGATGGCCTCGCGCAACGCTTTCGCCGGAGGTGGATAATCAGCATCCAGAGGAGCCTTGTACAGGGGCACCGGGTCCAGATCGAACTCCACCGCCTCCACTCCCATCTTCCTCACCGATTCCATCGCCAGCTTCAACAGTCTCTGGTTCCACGAGCCCTCCCGCAGGCTCCCCGACATTCCAACTACTCCCAATTGATGTCCTCCCAGTTGAGCCGCCCATCGCGGCCGAGTAAGGCGCTCCTCCAGTCAGATACGCCGCTCCCGCAAGGATAACATGCACCAATATCCCCGTCTGCGCCACCCCAGCCTTGACTCGTCTGTTCTGTACTCAACCTAGCCCGCACTGGAGCCACCTGTTCCGGACCCCGATCCGAGGACCCCCAATAACTCACCCCCAGCGCGCTTTCCCGGGCCATATTCTCTTGGCGAGGAGCCAATCAATGGAAGTCCAACCGCCACGTTCTCAGTCGGATGCCCCGGTGAAGGCGACCAACTCGGAACGATGGGAACAACCCCTCAGATACACCCCAGCTACGATCATCGCGGCGCGTGTTCCCACTCAGCTACGACCCACAGAGAAAATGGGAACAAACGCAATCCCCGGCTAAGTCATTGTTCCCACATCGCACCCCCACCGCTGGCATAAAGCCCCTCGGTGGAGTATCGTATGCCCTTTACTGGAGCACCCAGCCCATAACCCATCAGGAGGCGCAATAGTGGCCACCGACGTACGAGGAATGGTCGACCTGAAGCAGGGTCTCTTGGATCGCCGCATCTTCAACGACCGCGAGATTTACGAGCAGGAACAGGAAGCCATCTTCTCCAAGTGCTGGCTTTTCCTCTGCCACGAGACCTCCATCCCCAACCCCGGCGACTTCTTCTCCACCTACATGGGCGAGGACCCCGTGCTGGTCACCCGCGGCCAGGACGGCAAGATTCACGCCTTCCTCAACGTCTGCCGCCACCGAGGCAACCGGGTGTGCCGTGCCGACTCCGGCAATGCCTCCGCCTTTGTCTGTGCCTACCACGGCTGGACCTACGGCACCGACGGTAAGCTCATCGCCGTCCCCAGCCTAAAGGAAGCCTATTACGACGAACTGGACACCTCCAAATGGGGCCTCGCTCCAGTGGCCCAACTTGATGACTACAAGGGCATGGTGTTCGCCACCTTCGACCCCAATGCCCCTCCTCTCCTCGACTACCTGGGTGAGATGACTTGGTACATGGATGCCTTTTTCGACCGGCGCGAAGGAGGCATCGAGGTCGTCGGAGGCATGCACCGCTGGGTCGCTCCCTGCAACTGGAAACTCCCCGCAGAGAATTTCGCCAGCGACGCCTACCACTTGGGCTGGACCCACCTCTCCGCCATTCGCACATCGTTCAGCCAAAGCTCCAGCGTCACCCCCAGTGGCATGGGCCACGCCATCTCCCCCGGCCACGGCCACGGCATCGGCGCAGTGGGCCCCGACGACATCGTGGACGTAGCCATACCCGAAGTGCTGGAGTATGAGGCGTCCATCCTCCCCGAAGTCCGCGAGAGGCTGGGGTCCAGGATGGACATGATCAAGCCCGTGGTAGGCAACGTCTTCCCCAACTTCGCCCTGCTGCGAGGTTCCGCCCGCACCTTCCGCGTGTGGCAGCCAAAAGGCCCGGACAAGACGGAAATATGGGCTTGGGTCTACGTCGACAAGGCAGCTCCACCCGAAATCAAGAAGGCGTACCGCCTCGCTGCGACTCGCACCTTCAGCCCCAGCGGCACCTTCGAACAGGACGACATGGACAACTGGCAGGGCGTAACCGACGCTGCCCGTAGTGTGGTTTCCCGCAGGGTCCCCATGAACATGGGCATGGGCGTCGGCCACGAGAGCTATCGCGAGGATCTCGGAGGAATCGCCAGCGACTACCGCTTCTCCGAGAGCAACCACCGCTCTTTCTATGGCCACTGGGCCGAACTGATGTCGGCCCGGTGATGGCCCTGTCAACTAGAAGAGGAAGCGCGGGCATGGGTACATGTCCGCGCTGAATGCCCTGAACGCACCATCCTTCTGGATAAGTCGGGTGGTGCCCTTCCACTACGTGTGGGTGATAGTGGTCGCCCTAGCCATGGCCCAGATGATCGGCTTGGCTGTCGGCTGGGCCGCGGGAGTATTGGTCACACCCCTGCAGGACGAGTTCGGATTCGAAATCGAGGACATCGGCCTCTCCTTCGGCCTCTTCTACCTAGCTGCCGCCTTCTTCGCGCCCATTGCCGGCTGGCTGGGCGACCGGTACGGCGCCCGGAAGGTGATGCTCTTCAGTGCGATCCTCTACACCGCCACCTTGGTGCTGGTGGCGTTCATGGACAATCTGTGGAGCCTTCACTTCTCCTTCGGCATACTCCGTGGCATCGCCCAGGTCATCTTTATGGTCCCCTTGATGGCTGGCGTAGCCTTGTGGTTCAACCGTCGTCTCGGCTTGGGCACTGGAGTGTTGTGGGCGGCCTCGGGGATTGGCTCGGCCGTATTCGCGCCGCTGCTGCCCTTCATGGTGGGGAATCTGGGCTGGCAGAACTCCTTCCTGCTCATATGCGCCATACTGGGCTCCTCGTTGCTGCTCCTGGCTATACCCCTCCGCAACACGCCGGAAGAGATGGGCCTGAAACCCTACGGATGGATACCCGGTGACGAAGCCCGCCAGAAGGCTCGCAAGTCCATTGAGAAGATACGCCTCAAGGTCTTCAACCAGCATGTGAGGCGCACCAAGGCCTTCTGGAACCTTCCCTGCATCCACGGACTGGGTTGCGCCGGCCATGGCATCATCATGCTGTTCTTGGTGCCCTTGGCCGTAGACGACCGGGGCATCAGCCTTGGCACCGCCGCCTTCACCCTCACCATTATCTCGTCGGTGAGCATCATAAGCCGCTTCGTGACACCCATCCTCTGCGAGCGCAGGGGCACCAAGCTCGTGATGGCCACCTGCCTGCTGCTGCAGGGCCTGCCAGTCGTATTACTCTTCTGGGCCGACAGCGTGTGGGAGTTCTTCCTCTTCTCAGCCATTTTCGGCCTTGGCTTCGGTGGCGAATGGACAGGCTACCTAGTCATCAACCGCCAGTACTACGGCAACGGGCCCATGGGGACCCTCTACGGCTGGCAGAACACCGGCTCCCTGCTAGCCCACGCCTTTGTGAGTTGGGCAGCGGGCATGATGATCGCCCTTACGGGCTCCTACACCGCGATCCTGATATTCAGCTTGGCCACCAGCTTAGGCGGCGCCGCCTTGGTGATAGCCTTGGAGCCCACCTCACAACGCCTCATCTCCCCCAACTGGGAAGACGACCTCCCCGTCGAAGCCCGCAGCGCCACCCCCGCCGTCGCCATGGCGGATGATTAGCCTCTAGCCTCCCACCAGGGCCAATTGACACCCGACATTGGCCGTCCCTATACTGCGGCCTTCAATATAACAATGGCTGTGAAGAGGGCTAGTAGGGCGCAAAGCGGGGCCCAGAGAGCCGGGTAAGGTGTGAGCCGGCGCCAGCGCATCGCCTGAATGGACCTCGGAGCTGCAGGCCGAACGGACCGTCACCCCTCGAATAATTTGAGGCACCCAAGTAGGCTGAGCCGGTCTGGGCCCCGTTATCAAGCCCCAGACGTTCCCTCAACGGGAGCATCGGTAGAGATGCCGAAGTACAGTTATACTGCGTTTCGGCAATTAGGGTGGCACCACGGAATAAGCCCCGTCCCTAGGGACGGGGCTTATTGTATTTGGGACATATACGAACGCAGTGACGAAAGAGAGAGCCGGAGAATAGATGGCCAACACCTACTATCCCTCGTTGGGAGATGTCAGAGAGCTAGCGTCGCAGGGCAATCTCGTGCCCATCTACCGTGAGGTCCCTGCCGACTTGGAGACCCCTGTGTCTGCCTACCTCAAGGTGGCGCAGCCGCCCTACTCGTTCCTGCTGGAAAGCGTTGAAGGCGGAGAGAGACTGGCCCGCTACAGTTTCATCGGCACCGAGCCGTACAGCGTGCTGAAGAGCGGACCTGGTCAGCCCGAGGGCGCCATAGACCCACTGCTGCCGGTGCAGGCAGAGATGGAGCGCCACAAGCTCGTCCCCCTACCCGAGCTGCCCCGCTTTCATGGTGGCGCAGTAGGCTACGTGGCCTATGATGCCGTGCGCTACTTCGAGCCCCGCGTCCCCGCTCCTGAGGAAGACCCGCTGCAACTCCCCGAATCCATCTTCCTTTGCGCCGACACCCTTCTGGTATTCGACCACCTGCGTCACACCATCAAGGTGCTGAGCCACGTCCGCGTGGACGACGACCTTGAGGCCGCCTATGCGACCGCCGCCCGCAAGATCGACGCACTCGTCGACAGGCTGGCCCGGCCCCTCGCCGCTCCGCCTGCCATTACACAACCAGCCAGCGACACCCCACCCGAGATCTCATCCAATTTCAGCCGGGCAGACTACGAGCGAGCGGTGGTACGGGCCAAGGAATACATCTACGACGGCGATATCATCCAGGCGGTGCTTTCGCAGCGGTTCGCCCGGCCCACCTGCGCAGAGCCCTTCCAAATATATCGCGCCCTGCGTACCATCAACCCCTCACCCTACATGTACTACCTGGAACTGGACGGTTTCCAGATTATTGGCACCTCGCCGGAGATGCTGGTCCGCCTTGAGGATGGCCGAGTCACTACCCACCCCATAGCCGGCACCCGTCCCCGCGGCAGTGATGCGTCCGAATCGGAGGCCATGGAGAAGGAGTTGCGAGAGAGCGAGAAGGAACGGGCAGAGCACATCATGCTGGTGGACTTGGGGCGCAACGACATAGGGCGCGTCAGCCAACCCGGCACGGTCTCAGTCCCCCAACTGATGGACGTGGAACGCTACTCCCACGTGATACACCTTGTGTCCCATGTGACGGGCGACATCAAGCCTGAACTATCCGCCTACGATGCCCTGCGCGCCTGTTTCCCGGCAGGTACGGTATCCGGAGCACCCAAAATACGGGCCATGGAGATCATCTCCGAGTCCGAGGGACAGGTTCGCGGGCCCTACGCCGGGTCGGTGGGCTACTTCAGCTTCTCCGGCAACATGGACGCTGCCATCACCATTCGCACCATCGTGATGCGCCCCAGTGAAACACTCGGCATGAACGTGGCCTACGTGCAGGCAGGGGGCGGAATCGTCGCCGATTCCGTTCCTGAAGAAGAGTACCAAGAGACGTGGCACAAGGCCTCGGCCCTGCTGCGGGCCATCGACCGAGCAGAGGGACGGGACTGACAGTCCCCATATTCGGCCAAGCCCCATTCAGAAAGGAGCAATGATGCTCAAGTCCTTCTTCCACACGGGCTTCGTGGTGCGTGACCTGGAAAGCTCCGTCGGCTTCTATAAGGATGCTCTGGGCTTGGAGATAATCGGGCGCTACGAGCGTCATGGTGAGTTCGCCCAGAAGCTTTTGGGCTTCCCTGACGCCTATCTCAAGGTGGCATTCCTCAGTATGGGCAACGGCCATGCCTTGGAACTCATACAGTACGTCGTACCTCCCAGCGTAGAGGGCCAACTGCCCAAGAATGCATTGGGAGCCTCTCACCTAGCCTTCTATGTGGAGGGCATCGACCAGTTGTACCATGAACTGGACCAGAAGGGCATGCAGTTCACCAACCCTCCAGCCACACTCACCGAGGACGGACGTGCGATTCGCAAGGCCCTGTACGCCCAAGACCCCGACGGCAACTGGCTCGAATTCGTGGAGCTGTTGGCATGATTCTCATCATCGATAACTACGACAGCTTCACGTACAACCTGTACCAGTACCTCAGCGAACTGGGGGCTGAGGTGGTGGTGCAGCGCAACGACAAGATCACCTTGGACGAGATTGAAGCTATGCAGCCCCAAGGCCTAGTGGTCTCGCCCGGCCCCTGCACTCCGCACGAGGCCGGCATCTCCCAAGATGTGATCCTGCGCATGGGACCACAGATACCGACCCTAGGGGTGTGCCTCGGTCACCAGTGCGTGGGGCAGGCCTTCGGGGCCACGGTTGGACCGGCGGGCGAAATCATGCACGGCAAGATGTCGGAAATACGGCACAAGGGCGTGGGAGTCTTGGAGGGCCTGCCCAATCCTTTCCCTGCCATTCGCTATCACTCCTTGGCGGTATACGCCGACACTGTCCCCGAGTGCTTGGAAGTTACCGCGTGGACCGGGAACGGATTGATAATGGGCCTGCGTCACAGGGAGCACCCCATACAGGGGGTACAATTCCACCCCGAATCCATCATGACAACCGTGGGCCACGACTTGCTGCGCAACTTCCTAGCCGAGGTAGACGCGTCGTGATGCGGGCGTTCTGGTAGGTTGACCGGACTTAGCGCACAAACACTATCCCCAAGAGAGACCGCCCAGAGGTGCAACATGAGTGACCAGAAACTGGTAGACATGATGGAAGCGGTGTGGCATTCGATCGAATCTCTGTGCCAAGGACTCTCCGAGGAGCAGTGGAAGACAACCACCGACTGCCCCGGCTGGTCGGTGCAGGACCAGATTTCCCATCTCGTGGGCAGCGAGTCTCGCATCTTGGGGAGGCCTGGGCCTGAACACACACCATCAGAGACGGGTCATGTGCGCAACGAGATCGGTGCACGCAACGAGGAGCAGGTGGACTGGCGTCGCCCTTGGTCAGGAGGGCGAGTCTTGGAAGAGTTCCTTGAGGTGACAGCCGAGCGCGTGGTCGGGCTGCGGGCAATGACTCCCGAGGACTTCGCTGCCGAGACGGAGACACCCATCGGCTTAGGCACCATGGCCGACTTCCTGCGCATTCGCATCTTCGACGCTTGGATACACGAGCAGGACATCCGCCGAGCATTACGCCAGCCTGGCCACATGGGAGGACCGGTAGCCCAACACTCCATCGACCGCACCGCCCTCGCTATGCCTTACGTCGTAGCCCGTCGTGCCTCAGCCCCCGACGGCACAACGGTCGTTTTCCGCATCACCGGCGAGGCGGGCCAGACCGTCTCCGTAGGTGTCCAAGACCGCCGAGGCGCACGCCTGGAACTTGAGCCCCCATCCCCTACAGTCACCCTCACAATGGACGCCGAGACTTTCGCCTGCCTAGGCTGCGGGCGCTGGGACCCCTACGACGCCATGTCGCAAGGGAAGGTAGCACTCGAGGGCGACACCGTGCTGGGCGAAGCAATCGTGGGCGGGATGAATATTATGGTTTAGGGACTCGCCGGACCCAGTGCTGCCGCCTCTTTCGCTTCCGCAGTGTTCTCGTACTGGATGGGTTTCTTGTTGGGGTTGGGGATTCTAACTCCGAAAGTCTCCAGCGCGGGCCAGACACGGTCCTTGAAGTGGGTTCCGAAGGAACCGCTTGATGCCCTGGCCATCTGGTGAGTGGGCCAGCCCTTCCTGATAATCGCCTGAGCGTCCCCACTCTTGAATGTGCCGACCGGCAGCTCTTCGACCACGGCTTTAGCCATGTCGCGGAAGACCTCGCTTGGTTTGGGCGCCGGGGCATCCGCGTCCTTAGGAGGTTCCGAAGGCGTGTCGTCCGGCATGGTGGCAGGTGTCACCACTCCGGACGACGCAGGCATTCCAGGCGTTGCAGTCACTCCGGGCGATGCAGCCACTCCGGGCGACACTGTCACTCCGGGCGACGCAGTCACTCCGGGCGACACAGCCGCTCCGGGGGATGCAGTCACTCCGGGCGACGCAGTCACTCCGGGCGACACAGCCACTCCAGGCGACGCAGTCACTCCGGGCGACACAGCCACTCCAGGCGACGCAGTCACTCCGGGCGACACAGCCACTCCAGGCGACGCAGTCACTCCGGGCGACACAGCCACTCCAGGCGACGCAGTCACTCCGGGCGACACAGCCACTCCAGGCGACGCAGTCACTCCGGGCGACACAGCCACTCCAGGCGACGCAGTCACTCCGGGCGACACAGCCACTCCAGGCGACGCAGGCACTCCAGGCGATGCTGCCACTCCGGGCGATGCAGCCACTCCGGGCGATGCAGCCACTCCGGGCGATGCAGCCACGCCGGGCGATGCAGTCACGCCGGGCGATGCAGCCACGCCGGGTGCCCTTGTGGGCGGTAACATGTGCGACGGCTCAGGGGATCGACTCTGCAGCTGCTTCATTGCTTCCGCTGCTTTGAGAGCGCGTACCCGTTCTGGCGAAACTATGTGCAGGTGGGTGGGCGGGAAGAACTGCTCAACGGTAGTGGAGAGTGGCCCCTTGCGGTCGGTCACCGCCCACAGGAAGGGGGGGCGGCCGTCTACACGGGGTATCCCCTCCTCGTCCCGGATGGCAACGTAAAGCGATATGAAGTCGCTGTCGTCGCTCAGCACCACCGCGTTGCACACCCTCCCAGTGACAAGGTCGGCCATGGCCTTGATGGCAATGGCGATATCAGCGGAGTTCTTGGTGGAGGACCAACTGAAATGCTGGGTCCCGTGGGCCGTAACATGCAGGTGGCCGAAACGATGTTGGGCCCACAGACGCCACAGTTCCGTTTGGTCAGCGCGGGTATACAGTGTCAAGCACGATGGCGCCGGCCAGTCTGTCGGCCAGCCATCCAGCAGCGCCTCGATTACCGTCTGCCCGTCGGGGTGGAGGTTTTCTACATCGATGTATAGTCCGGAGCCGAGGGATAGTGCATCCCCTTCAACCGCACGGACGCTGTCTTCACTACTCACAATTACTAGTCCTACAATGTTTGATTAGCCAGGAATTCCAGCCACACCGGGGCGACCCGCTCACCCTGCAGCTTGGAGGTCACTGGGTATGGGTTGTTGCCGAAAACTTGATCCCACTCATCCAAGGGTATCACAGGGCCGTGAAAGGTGCAGTTGGGCATCAGCCCACTTATTGCCTCGGCCGCCTCGGTAGGATGAACAGGGTCGCAGCCTGCTACCACAACAGCAGGCAGGTCGATGGAGGCCCACTGGTCAGCGGTGGCAGTGCATCCTGCCACGGGGAGGTCGGCACTGCCCGTGAATGCGGTAGACCAGCGGCCCATAGTTTCGGTGAACGCGTCCACGTCCGTATCCAGCAGGCGCTGCCGGTTGCCGGGGTTGTGCTGCATGGAATCGGCGAAGTTTGAGGTGGCAGCCACCTGCTCCATGCCGCCGTTGCGGGCAGCCTCGATGTACTGCTGGTAGAAGTTCCGTGGCAGTCGTTCAGCGGGGTAGGAGCCGCCCGAGGGCCAGGCCAGCAGCATGCCACGCACCAGACCGGGGTGACGGAGGGCAAGCCACGGAGTGGTCCGGCACCCGGCGTATTCGCCTACGTGGCAGGGTCCGATGTTGAGATGGGTGATAAGCGCAGCTAGGTCATCGGCCCAGATTTCCGCCTCGCTCAGCTCCCCACCGATGATGATGTCGGCTGCACCATCGCAGTTGCGCCGGTCCCATGTGATCACCCGGTGGCTCTGGGCCAGCAGACAAGCCACGGCCTCCTGCACATATCCGCCCCAGCGACCTCCGGGGGTAAGCACCACCGCAGGGCCGGAGCCCTGCTCCTGGTATCGAATCGTACAGCCGTTGACGACGATATCGGGCATAGTCTCTCCTAGAGCTAAACGTCGCTCCACTTTTCAGCGTTCATCACCCTAGCCCAATAGTCGTAGAACTGGCGATGGGCGATCTCACTTATGGGGTTGTCACTGACGTAGGCCATTAACTCCTCACTGAACTCATCGCGGCTCATCCCCATGGTCTGGTTGATGGGGAGTTTTCGGGAGGCAAGTCCGCGAGAGGTAAGGGTGCATTCCCCCCAGTTGTCCATGTCATCCTGTTCGAAGCCTCCCCCTGGGCTGAAGGCGCGGAGGGACGAAACCCGCACCGCGTCCTTGACCGCTGGCGGAGCCTTCTTGTCCGCGAAATGCCAGGACCAGACCTCAATCTTGTCGGGGCCCCGTGGGTGCCACACCCGCATCATGTAAGAAACGCTGCGCAGCATGGAGAAGTTGGGGAACACCGTGCCAACAATAGGATCGGTGATGTGATGGCGAGGCCCCAATCGCTGGGCCACTTCGTCATTGACGGCAGCGTCGTACTGGAATATTTCAGGGACAAAGGCGTCGGAGTAATCACCAGAACCACGGGCGATGACACCGTGCCCGTTCCCCGGACACACGACCTTACCCTGCAGCTTGGCACCCTTTTGCTGGCCGTCAAATGCGGCGGTGGTCACGCCCGTGAGCATCGAGGACAGGTGATTCCAAGGCAGGTGATAGACGTCTCCTGCAAAGTTCTCGGCAGCGAACTTCCAGTTGCAGGGTATGATCCACTTGTGTATGCCGCCGAACACCTCGACACCACCCTCGCGACGGTCGAAGAAGGCATCCAGATACCAAGTCATCTCGCCAAGATATTCCTTCAGGGGTGGGGCTTCTGGATCGAAGGTGGCAAACACCAGCCCCTTGTAGCTTTCCAACTGCGCCACGGGCACGAGGCCCCACTTGGAGGTGTCCAGCTCATCGTAGTAGGCCTCCTTAAGGCTGGGCACGGCGATGAGCTTGCCGTCGTTGCCATAGGTCCAGCCGTGGTAGGCGCAGACGAAGGCCGAAGCATTGCCCGCGTCAGCCCGGCACACCCGATTGCCCCGGTGGCGGCACACGTTGAGAAACGCGCCTATCTTGCCAGAGGAATCGCGGGTCACCAGTACTGGGTCCTCGCCCATGTAGGTCGAGAAGAAATCCCCAGGCTTGGGTATCTGGCTCTCGTGGCACAGGAAGAGCCAACAACGGGCGAATATGCGCTCCAACTCCTGCTGGTAGATGTCGTCCTCGATGAAGATGCGCCTGCTGAGCATTCCGTCCTTAGTGGAAACCAAGCCCGCAACGTCAGTAGCCATGGCTCACCTCCTCTTAGTGGTCCTGCTGCCGTCTGACATAGCCCCCAAATGGGCTGCTGGGTAGGCGTAGCATAAGCCGCAGGGTGTCTAGTTTCAACATACGCCGTTGCTTGGAAACGTGACCTGCTACAATTGCTCAAAATAAAAATGCCATCCGAAACAGTTCCGAAGGAGTAACGACTGTGATTGCTCAACTGGCCAACCATTGGGCATTGCCCGACAAGCTGGACGAGGCAAATTCCGTATTGCTGGAGAATGGGCGAGCCATGCGGGCCTTTCCTGGCTTCATCTCCCGCCAGACCTTCATCTCCGAGAACGACCCCCTGCGTATCACCACCGTGGTGGTATGGCGTCGCAAGGAAGACCACCATGCCTGGTTGGAGAGCCCCGAGCGCAAGGCCCGGGCAGGCAGCGCCGGCAGCCTCTGGTCACGCCCCGTGGAGGCGGAGTACTGCGAGGTAATACCGGAGGCCTAGCGGCGGCCCCCGAACATCCTTTTGATCTTGTCCATGAATGAGGTGTTCCCCATGCTACTGAGGAACTTGTCCCAGTCCTCTTGAGCAGACTTGGAACGCTTCAGATCCGACTTACGCTCCTCCATGATTTCGAGTACGCGGCGCTCCTCGCCAGCATCGAGCCAAAAGCCGTGTTCCTGCGGGCAGTGGTCAATCTCCAAGTCAAACCGCCGGTAGCGGAACCAGTTCATGTGCTCGGCGCAACGCGGGCAGGCTAGGTCGCTGCCGAAAGAGCGCATCCACATCGTGCCCTTGGCGAACCCCGTCTCCACAACCGTGTCTTCCAAGTGACCCAATTCGTGGTGGTCCAGCCACATGCCCTTACATTCGGGGCAGCGGTCTACATCTATGCCCTTGTGTTTCTCTAGTTCCAAGTTGGCCTGACAGCGTGGGCACTTTATGTCCATCTGCATTAAAGGCTCCTCAAGGCCTGCATTTCACTTGGGTCCGCGCCCTACGAAGCGAACTTCCACAAGTTGGCCGCCGTTCGCCCGAAGGCCCACTCCTTGTCTTCTTCGCTGCGAAACTTGACGTGCTCCATGGGCAGGCGCAGGGCGTTGCGATAGCCCTCGCGACCCGCTACTGGCGGGAAGTCGCTGCCCCACATCATTCGCGTTGCGCCGAAGGCGTCGTAGGCCATCTCGATGCAGGGGGCGAGATTCGGGAAGGGAAAAGGCTGCACGAAGGGATCGGGGCGGGCGTTGTTCTCGCCCAGCCCGTGGAACTTGATGTAGGTGTTGGGATACTGGGAGAGACCCAGGATCCGGCGGTAGGTGGTGTGAGGCGGCTTGCTCTCCATCCGGATGAAGCCCAAGTGCTCGATGATGATGGGCAGGTTGGGAACTTCCTTGGTGATTTCCTCGAACTCCGGCGACGCGTAGTCGTCGGCATTGCCCAAACCACAACTGACCACCAGCCCAAGCTCCTGGGCCTTGCGCCAAATGGCGAGCGGGTCAGACCCCGGTGAGCGCACGCTGGGCCCGATGCGCACGCCCTCCGCCCCTTGGGACGCCACTCGCTCCAACTCCTGCGGGGCGTCCTCGCTGCGCGTGTCCACCACGACAGTAGCAGAGAAGCGGCCTGGGAAGCGGCGGACGCACTCAATCAGGTAATCGTTGTCGAACTGGCCTCGGAACTGGATGAGGACCGCCTTGTCCACGTCGTTGCGGTTCATCTGATCGAGGATGGTCTCGATAGGCTCATACCAGTAAGGGGATGCGTGGACGTGGGTGTCGATAATCATAGATGCCTCGCTATCTTGGCGGCGTCCGTCGGCAGTATCCAGCGACTAGGGGCGTGGGCCAACTGGCTAGAAGGAGCTTCGATCTTCTCTCGCCCATGGGTCGGAGGGAGTTTCATCGCCCTGTTGTGGTGCGGACGATTCCGGAGCATCAGCGGAGCCCAACTCGCCTGAAGGCTCTTCAGTCCATCCTGGCTCATCACCCCCTTCTGAGTCTTCAGGCGGCGGCCAAGGCTCAAAATCTTCCGGCTCCGCAGGTATGAAGAGCCAAGCGATGAGGTAGGCGAAGACCGCTGGGATTGTGAAGAAGATGCCGGCAGCGATCAGGGCAAGGCGAAGCATGAGGGGCGGGAAACCGTAGCGCTCACCGAATCCGCCGCACACGCCGACCAACCAGCGGTTGCGGCGCGAACGGCGGAGACGGGGAGACTGCATGGCGTCCTACTCCCTTGGACTCTTTAGATGGTGAGCTCCAGGATATGGAGGCCACCCGTCTGGCGGTCTACGGCGTAGACCAGCCGGTTCTCGTCGACATACACGTCGTTGATGTTCACGCCTGCCAAGGGGCGCTCCTGCCAGGAAGGAGTCTCGCCCACCGGCTCTTCGGGGATGTAGTAGGCGATTTCCTTGGGCTCGAAGGGGTTGGTGATGTCGTGGACACGCAGCCCGCCGTTGAAATAGGTGCCGAACACCAACTCCTCCGAGATGAAGGACGTATCCACGGGCTGGTTCTCATGCACGTTGTGCGCGCCGAACCTGCCGGGCCGGCTGAAGAAGTCGTTGACGTCGGGCATGGGCAGGCTGGCGAGCATGATTGGGTTGCTCTCGACCCGCATATCCATTACCCACGTCAGCTTGGGCCAGTCAGCCCCGGAGTCCCTCACCGACTCTTCGGTGACCACCATGAGTTCCCGCTTGAACAGGGGCACTACTGTGTGGGTGAAACCGGGCAGAGGCGGGTGATAGTCGAGGCGGGCCACCTGCTTGGGGTTGCCCACATCGGCGATGTCCAGAATCACTACGCCACCATCCTTGTTGGCGCAGTAGGCACGATCCGGGCGCTCGGGATAGACGTTGGTGTTGTGCATGCTGAAGCCGGAATCGAAGTCGGGGTGACGCTCCGGGGCGGGCTCATCGTCGCCCTCGAGGGTGCCGGGGATCCACCAGCGGCCTGCTTCGGAGGGTTTGGTGGGGTCGCTGACGTCCAGAACCACATACATCTGGTCGTCCTTGGCGTTGCGCGGGTTGATGTCGGGCGTGCCCGACGATAGATGCAGGTACTGGCCGTCGATGCCCCACAGGCAGTGGCAGCCACGGGAGTTGGGGCCGGAGCCGTCCCAGTTGCCGATGATGCGCGGTGATTCGGGCTCGCTGACGTCGTATATGTCCACGCCTGCGGGTTTCATGTTGGGGCGGGCGCTCTGGTGGGCCACGTAGAGGATGTCGCCAACCAATGCGAGGGAGTTGGAGCGCATCTCGCGGTGGGGCAACTCGGACTGGAAGATGACGTTTGGATTCTTCACGTCGGTCACGTCGACGCCGGTGAAGTCTATGACAGTCTCGTGGGCCAGCCAGAGAATGCGTCGGCCGTTGGGCAACTGCTGTATGGCCATTCCCTCTCCCACATTGCCGTACCCCTGCAGGTCGTTGTGGGAGATGAGACGCATGTTATGAATCTCAGGTCCAGTGGGCATCAGGCCCTCCTCGTATGCAATCTAGGATTTGGCGGGACTATAGCACAGGGCAAAGGCCCTAACAACGAAATCAAGGGTGTCTAGATCCACTCGCGCAGCTTCTCGATAAGCTCGACCATGTTCTTGGGCATAGTGGCAGCGTCCGCAGGCTTGTGCTGACGCTGGTTGTAGGTCTGGGGTTTGTGGGACTTGAGGAGGAAGGCGAGCATGCGGTCGTTACCTTTGAGGGCACGCTGATAGGCTTCCATCTCGAGATTCTCAATGAGGGTATCGCGGGACTCGCGCCATGCTTGAGCGAATTCGGGGTCTTGGTAGCGCCAGACGTATGGGGTGGAGCGATGGACACCAGCCAGTCGTGCGGCGTCGGTGGTGGAAGCGCCCAATTTCTGGGCGGCGAGGAACTTCTCTTGGCGTTCTATTCGACACTGGTCGTAGCTAGAAAGTGTTTTTTCGTATCTGGACGGTGTCGAATCTGTCGAATCGGCGGGACCGTCCAGCTTTGGGGCCGTATCTGCAGAGGTCATTCGACAGTGTCGAATTTCCGGGCCATCTTGGGGAACTTGGGCATCTTGGGGGTAGCTGGGCTGAGTCTGCATTGTCTTGCCTCCCTAGAAATTTCCGGCAAAAAAAGACGCGCAGGGGTGACCTTAGGGGTCAGTCCCCTGCGCGCGCTAGAGTTATGATAGAACGTATGTCCGTGCGCTGTCAAGGGGAAGGGGACGTGGAGTTGAGGGGTTCTGTCACAATTGCTGGTTAGCCTCAAAAAGTTGGCTTCGGCCAATCGGGGTTAACCTCATACCATTTCGCATCTAGGGCTAGTGCTCGTGACTCCCGCTCTTGCCCCTGTTGCTTGCTCGCTTGCTGGTTGCAGGAATAACACTCCTCGTAAAACCCATACATGCCACGCCCGGTCAATTTGCCACACGTTTTGCAATGGTGATGTTCTCTGTCAGGGCAGGCCCCCAAACCGTACCGCCTGCGTACATAGCAGCAATAGTGATGACCGTAAGTATTCTCGCGCCCCTCGATGGCCTTGCCACATTCCTTGCAATGCCCGTGGGAACCATAACCACCGTGGTCGTCTACATCCCTCACGCACTCCTCACACTTGTTGCAGTACCTGTGGTACTCCTCACAATTGCGGACCTTATTGCAATGCTGACACCAGCCGCACGGGCACCCCTGCACATAGAGTACCTGGTCGGGCTCCAAAGGCGACGCCTGCATCACAGGAGCGGGGTCAAGTCCATGTGTGACATTGATCACCAGCAAAGGGCCGTTGGATTCAGCATATTCACAGACTGCGGGCTCCGGCGCGTGGGTATCAACCACCTCAATCAAGGTTTTCACTTGGCCGCTCTCGTACAGCACAAGGTCGGGTCGAATGCGGCCGCCGTTGAGAGGCTGCTCTTTCTTGCAGAAGTCGACCTTCTTTAAGAGGTTGCCACTATGGACGCAGCGGCATTGCTCACATTTCCATTTCATGGATAGGTCGTCTCCTTCAGTGAGAGCGTCATTGATGCGCTGAAACAGTAGCTCTACGGCCGTGTCGTGCGTCCAGCGGTCGCAACCCGCCGCGTTCCCTTGGTGGGCAAAATGGGGCACCCGTACCGTTCCCTGCTTGGCGATTAGATGTTGGAAGCACGCTGGGCAGATAGCACCACACGCCTTTCCGTTAGGAACTTTGTCAACATGCACCATCCGCCCGCTCAGCCTGTCCTTGCCCCACGGGATCTTATTCACCTACATTCCCCCCTGCAAAATGCAACAGAATCAGTTGAAGAGCTTGCCATTGAATCGGAGGGTCTCTAGCGGATCTGCCTTACTAACTGCAGGTCGGGCTTCAACCGGGCTTCACACGGGGCGGGCTAAAATGAAGCCTCCTTTGATTCCCCTACCGAGGAGATGCCCTCACGGGAATGCGATATCCCCGGGTGTACCCACCTTTTCCGTGTCACCGCCCACACGTAGATGGACAGCATCGTCACCGGCGTCGTATTGGATATCAGAGTTGGGGATGTTACCACCGAAATTGGAGTAACCAGTCTCCCCGGAACTTGCTTTGCTGTCATCGCCCAACGGTCTCTCCAGACTGACGTGCCATTCCGGTATGTCAAGCGGACGAATCCGGCCGCTGCCATATATCTCGAGAGTCGAGTACACATGGGGCTTTACCCTCGTCTGCCCATCGACCAACGGGAACTTCAGAGACCCGGCCCATGTGGTGACATTGTTGGTGAGATCGGTGATCCAGACCCCGTACCACTCGCCATCATCATCGACCCCATCGGGTGCCAGATGGACCGTGTAGTCTCCTTCGCTCCAGTCGTAGGTGCGCCTGACACCTATGAAGTCACCCTCGTGCCCGGAAGACTGTGACCAACCCTCTTCGCCACCGGCAACCCGTGCAAAAGACAGGTCTCGTTCGTCCCAACGGGAGAAGACCAACCCCTTGCCCCGGTAGCGCCCACCACGGCCCAAGACATTAGTCTGCAGACCAAAGTAGTAAGCGGTGTCCGAGATCGTGCCCTCCCCTAGCATCAGGTACATTCCCTGTCGCTCAGCGAAATTACCAGGATCACTGTGGATTGTGAAATCAACCTTAAGTTCTCTGAACCCGTCCATCTGCGCCCCACCCGAATCTTCCTGCCGACCCCATTTCCAAGTGATGTAGACCACATGCTCAGGGAGGTCCACGCTGATGTAATAGCTCGCGGGTCTTCTTGTTGACTCAGGAGCAGGGACAGGCGTGGGCGCCGGTGTCGATGGAGACGCGTCAGTACGCGCTGGGGCCGGAACCGGCGTGGGCACATCCTCCAGAGGAGCAGGTTGCGGGCTCTCAGGAATGATCGAGGCAGGACTGGTAATAGGGGGCGCTGGAACGGGTACATCCTCGGTTGAAGTGGCAGGTGGGGTTGTTGCTGGCGGACTCACTTCAACCGGTACAGCAGTCGCCTGTTGGATACGAGGCAGTGGCGTTGGGGTGGTGGTGGTTGAGGCGGTACTGGGGCTGGGCGCAGGTGTGGGGGCGAGTTCAGGGGTGGCGCTGGGCACCACTGTGTTCGCTCCAGAGGACTCCCCGCAGCCTATTGCCAATGCCAGCAAGGCGAGGACGGCAAGCGCCGCCCACTTCTTACGAGCCTTTCCCATCTCCCACCAGCGTCAGCACATCGCGCGCGATCAGTTCCACCTGCTCTGGCTGGTAGCGGTAGGGGATGAGGACGATGCGGTCGACGCCCGCCTCGATATGTGGTCGCAATTGCTCAGCGCACTCCTCCGCGGTGCCCCGTATGGCATGGTCGATAGTGGAATCGCTCCACTTGGCCACGTCCCACTCAGTCTCCAGCCAGTGACGCATGGGCGCATCGGCCTCGGCTTTGGGTGGCCCCACATAGATGGCCAACTGGTTGGTGGAGGTCAGGGTGTTGGGGTCCCGGCCGTATTCGACGGCGTACTCCTTCACCTTGGCCCAAGAGTTGCTGAAGCCCTCCGGTGTGTAGAAGTAGGTAAGCCACCCGTCTCCCACACGGGCCGCGCGACGCAGGACTGCTTCCACGTACCCGCCGATGAGCACAGGTGGCCTGGGCTTCTGCAACGGCTTGGGAACGGCCACTGCCTGTCGCAGGTTGTGCTCGTCCACCTGCACTGTCACCGCGTCCTCGGTCCACAAACGCATCAGCAGGTCGAGGTTCCGCTCGAAGATGCGGCCCCTGCGCTTGAAGGGCACACCCACGGCGTCGAACTCACGGGCATACCAGCCCGATGCGGCGCCCACGACCAGGCGGCCCTTGGATACGTGGTCGAGGGTGGTGAGAATCTTCCCCGTGACCACCGGGTTCCGCAGGGGCAGCACCAGCACGCTGGTGCCCAGCTTGATGTGTTCGGTGACAGCGGCGATAGCCGTCAAAGTCGTCAACGAATCGAAGATGGGGAAGGCAGGCTCGACACCTAGGAGGATATGGTCCCATACCCACAGCGACTCGAAGCCCAACTGCTCGGCCCGCTTGGCATAGCCCAGCATCGCATCGATATCAGGGGTCTCACCCGGCCCCACGAAATTGCGCAGGGCAAGGCCGAATTGTGTGGGCATGTGAAGGCTCCTTTGTCGCTAACGCTCGGTTGCTATCGCTCGCAGGTACAGACTGGCTATGACGGGGGATCCAACTCCCTCAATACTGCTAGTTCGTGGTCGGTTGGCGGGTCGGTAATGGTTATATTCTCTGCCATCAGCAACTCGAACCCAGTGTTCGCGTTCACCTGTTCCACTGTTACGCCAGGATGCAACGCTTCGAGGCGCATGGCTTTAGTGCCGAGGTCAAAGTCCAGGATGGCGAGGTCAGTTACGACGCGGCTAACCCTACCGAAAATCAGACCGGCCTCTCTGCGAGAGTCCCCACCCTGCAGGTACCCAGGGCTGGTGATGAAGTCCACCTTGGGAACGAAGCGACGTGGCTCGTGCATGGTGGCCACGATCACCCTGCGACAGGATGTGATGATGTCGTTGGCCCCACCGCTGCCCGGCAGCCTCACTCGTGGACCCACGTAGTTGCCCACTACCGACGAGTTCAGGTTGCCATACCGGTCGACCTGGGCCCCGCCGACGAAACCCACTTCCAGCAGTCCCCGCTGGGCCAACAGGAAGGTGTCCGTTATCCCGGGCAGCATAGTGGCACGGTGGGCTGTGCGCATTTCGTTGGTGGAGATGGGCAGCATGCCCGGCTTGGGGTCGAGACCAATGGACCCGCCCTCCACCACGATTATCAGGTCAGGCGAGTGGGTGCTGCGGGCAAGGGCGGCAGCCAGTAACGGCACCCCCACTCCGGCGAATACGGAGGAGACCCCTTCCAACTGACGCGATGCCATGACCGCGAGCAACTCTTGGGGGGTACATCCGAGGGATTCAGCGGCCGAGGATGTCATCCCACCAACTCCCGTGCCAAGCGTCCCTGGCGTTCCAAGGCTTCTTCGCCAAAAAGGGCGAGATACTGCTGATGATCGGCCACGCCGTGAACGTACTTGTCCAAGTACGACCGCACGCCCTCAGCATCTTTGGCGTAGGCCACGTACTCATCGAAGTGCCTGAAGTCGGCTTCGTACAACCCGAAACACTCGTGGGGGAAAGACCCGTAGGGCACCTCGACAACGGCGTCCACCGCGAAACCCGGTATCACCGTACGATCGGGTATCAACTCACCGTCGCCCACGATACGCTCGGCAGTCACCACCACCGTGGTAGCCGCCAAGGCGATGTCGGCATCCATGTGTGGGTATCCGTCGATCTGGCAGTTGCCCAGCCGGTCGGCACGATGGACATGCAGCAGGGCCACGTCGGGGAACAAGGCAGGGGCCAGCGCAAGGGTCTCGCCGGTGTAGGGACAGGCCATGGTCTTGACCTGCCCCACATTCATCAGGTCCGAGCCCAGCAGGCTCAGGGTGGGCAGGAAGGGGACTCCCATGGCCCCGGCACGGAACCGCAGTCCCAACGCCAAGTGGCTCCATTCCTCGAATAGAATTTGCTCGCCCTCAACCGCGTCCCTCAGCACGCGCGACAAGCCCCAGCGCAGCCCTATGCCGAACCAAGCGGTGATGAGCTTGTCAGCGGCACCTGCCGCCATATACCAGTCGCCCTCGTAGCACATCAGGTTGCGGGCAAGGGTGAGGTCGCGCCGACCCTGACGCAGCACCTCGGCCAGCATGGCCAAGGGCGTGCGGGAGTAGAGACAGCCACCGATGGCGATGAGGTCGCCATCTTTGACCAAGCTGGCGGCCTGCGACATGGTGGTCAGCTTGGGGCCGGAGCGGGTCTTGGCCTCCAAGCGGCGACGGGCTTCTACGAAGTCACCCGGATTCATGGGTGGTCTCCGGGGTTCATGGGCGGTCTCGCAGTAGCTGGAACATTTGGGGCAGCATCCCCGAACACTTCGCCTCTGTCAAGCGCGGTTCTTTCAGTGTCTGGAGGTCATCATGCTATACTCCCAGCGATGCACTTCAGCTACTACGAACCCAACTCCGCCAACGAGGCCGTGGAGATTCTCCGCGGCCCACACGGCACCTTCAAGGCCCTCGCAGGCGGTACCGATGTCCTCATCAACCTGCGACGGCGCGCTGTGGCTTATGACGGCTTGGTCAACGTCAAGCGCATCCCCGGAATGACCGAGTGGAGTGCGGGCCCCGGCGAAGGTCTGCGCATCGGGGCGTCGGTGCCCTTTGGCGAGTTGGAAGCCTCTACGGAGGTGGCCGATCGTTATCCGGCATTGGTGGAGGCCATCAAGGTTATCGGCTCGCTGCAGTTGCGGAACCTCGCCACCATCGGTGGCAACCTCTGCAATGCCTCGCCTGCGGCCGACAGCGCCCCGGCTCTGCTGGCAGCGCACGCTACGGCTACCTACGTCAATGGCGCTGGTGGCCCCTCCACTATCCCTGTTGAGCAATTCTTCGTTGGCCCTGGTCGCTCCATCGTCGGGGCGACAGGGCTTCTGCTGGGCGTGGATGTGCCTGAGCCTGCCTCCATGACGGGCAGCTGCTTCCAGCGCTTCACCCCCCGTGATGCGATGGACATCGCCATCGCCTCGGCATGCTCTCAAGTGACCTTGGAGCCCGGTACCGGGCGTATGGACGACGTTGCCATCGCCTTGGGAGCTGTGGCCCCCACGCCCATGCGCGCGGGGCGAGCGGAGGAGGCCCTGCTGGGACGGGAGCCCACCCCCGAACTGCTGGCCCAAGCCGGTGCGCTGGCAGCGGGCGAGTGTTCTCCCATAGACGACATCCGTGGCAGTGCCTCCTACCGCCGGAGCTTGGTGGAGGTGCTGGTGCGACGCACACTGGAGACGGCAATAGCGAGGGCGTTGGGGGCGTAGAACCTGGTTTGACGAAGGACGATATGGCGGAAGCAGCTTACGGTCTGAGCATCAATGGCGAGTGGCGGGACGTAGCCTCCGAACCGCACCAGTCCCTACTTGAAGTGCTGCGCGAGGAGTTGCGGCTTACCGGCACCAAGGTCGGCTGCAACGAGGGGGAGTGCGGCTCGTGTACTGTGCTGATGGATGGCAAGCCCGTGCTGGCATGCCTCATCCTCATCGGGGATGCCATTGGTCGGGACGTGCTCACCATCGAGGGCCTCTCGCGTGGAGGACAGCCCCACCCCTTGCAGCAGCAGATGGTCGACCTCGGCGGCATCCAGTGCGGCTACTGTACTCCCGGGATCATCATGAGTTCTTACGCTCTGCTGCAGAAGCAGCCCGACCCCACGGGGGATGACGTCCGCCAAGCCATTGCAGGCAACATCTGTCGCTGCACAGGCTACACCAAGATCATCGATGCTGTGCGAAGCGCTGCTGCTGAAGTCCGAGGACGGAGCTAATTTATGGCCACCATCATTGCGCCACCCACCGAACAGACCACAGAACAGGCCACAGGCCAGGAGCAGTGGATCGGCCAGAGCGTGCCCAAGATCGATGCCATGGAGAAGGCACTGGGCTCTACCCAGTACGTCGGAGACATGCATGTGCCGGGGATGCTGCATGCCCGGGTGCTATGGGCTGGCGTTCCCCATGCCATCATCCGGGGCATCGACACCAGCGAAGCTGAGACCATGCCCGGAGTCCGCGCCGTCTTGACTGCCTCCGATGTTCCGGGCGTCAACAGGTACGGCAACGCGGTGCAGGACCAGCGCGTGCTGGCTGAGGGCAAGGTGCGCACTGCAGCCGACCCCATCGCGTTGGTGGCAGCGGAGAGCGAGGAACAGGCTGAGGAAGCCCTGGGCCGCATCAAGCTGGACTTGGAGCCGCTGCGCCCCATACTCACAGTGGACGATGCCCTCGACCCCACCGCTCCGGCGGTACACGAGGGTGGGAACCTGTTCCAGCACACCACGGTGCGTAAGGGGGACCTCGAGCGGGGCATGGCCGAGGCTGCCGTGACCGTCGAGGGTACTTACCAGACCCAGCTTATGGACCACGTACCCATGGAGCCTGAGGCCGGGCTTGCGTATCTCGACCCCTCAGGCGTCCTCAACATTGTTGTCGGGACCCAGTACCCCTACCGCGACCGTCGCCAGATTGCGCCTGCATTGGGCCTCCCCATGAACCGGGTGCGCGTGCTGCAAGCCCCCATCGGTGGCGGCTTCGGGCGCAAGGACGACATCACGACCGAGATTCACGTCGGCCTGCTCGCCCTCAGGACGGGACGGCCCGTGCGTCTCGTGTACACCCGCGCCGACTCCCTGATCGCCAACACCAAGCGACACCCTTTTTTGATGAAGTTCCGCACCGGCGCGCGGGCTGACGGCACACTTGCTTTCGTGGACGGTGATATCTATGGGGACACAGGGGCGTATCTCTCCCTCGGCCCCTTCGTGATCAAGAAGTCTGGCATCCACGCCTGTGGGCCATATCACGTACCCAACATCCGGGTGGATACTTACACGCTTTACACCAACAACCTGACCTCAGGGGCGTTCCGAGGTTTTGGAGTATTGCAGGCCGCCGTGGCCCACGAGTCCCAGATGGACAAGCTGGCCCGTGAGCTTGGTATGTCGCCCTTGGAGTTCCGGCGCATGAACTGCCTCAAGCCGGGCCTGACCACGGGCACCGGCCAAGTGATGAACGAAGGCTGCGGCATTGAGGCCACAGTGGAGCGCATCCAGCGATACATGGAAGATGAAGGTCTGAGGTTCAATCGGTAAGGCTGGAAGCCGGACCGACGTAGTCATCCTCCCTGCTGAGTCCGAGCTAAGCTTCGCGATATGATATTATCGTAAGTAATAAGCCCTATGGCGCAAGTGGGCTGGCAGTATGCTTGCACCAACGGAATAGCAGCTTTGAATACACCGAACGGCGAGGCTGTGACAACGCGAGATCCGTGCAAGGAGGAGCCATGGTTAACGCAGAAGCACACGGGCCGCTTCAATACATACAGGGTTTGGAGATAACTCAGTGGGAACCACCTACAGAGGTGATGGGTGGACGGGTAGGCTCGGAAGAGCAGTTCGAGGTGGCACGGTTCGGGCGGTTGACCATCATGTGCCCCAAAGCTGTCAATGAAGAGATTGCTCAAGCGGAACAGGAAGTTCGGCAGTTCCCATGTTCTTCAGAAGTCATCCAAGAGGCCATGGGGTTCCTTGCTGCAGGGGTGATCGTCAACGCGCCTGCCCCTTGGGTGGCACCAGGTGCGGATGGTGGGATTGGCATCCAGTGGGATACGGAGGTGGCCGACCTATATATCGACATTGTGCCAGGTGAGCAGACCACGTATGCTCTGACCCCAAAATTCGGAGCACCGAGTGATGGCATAGTGAACATAGCTAACCTCGTGGAGGTCTTGAGTCACGTTGCCAGACGGTGACCCAGTGCCCTCCACCGAAGTAGTGCTTAGGCGCGTTTGGTCTGACCACTACAACCGGGAGAAGGGCACCCTGTTTGGCAAGGCATTTGCGAATGACCAAGAAGAGCCTGACCGACACTCCGTCAGTCTTGCCAGTATCACAACGGCGGAACAGCTTCTCGCATTGAGCGGAGAGCCCGAACGGTTCGTAGTAGTGTCACTCAAGGTTGAAGCGTACCTGGAAATGGGGCAGGAAATATATTTGAGTCCCACGGACAGCGATCCGGGGCATTGTGAAGTAATAGGAGCCAAGACGGCTAGAGTGAAGGATTATTTGAGGAGACAAGCTACGGTCGTATCGTCGTAGGCATCTCAAAGCATGACCAGAGTTACCACACCATGACCAAAAAACGCGGTTTCGGGGTTGGCTCCATGTTCTACGGCATTGGCTACGGGTTCAACCGGGCCGACATTGGCTCGGCCATGATTGAGTTGGCTGAGGACGGCAGCGCCACGGTCTACTCCGGTGCCTGCGAGATGGGCCAAGGCGTTATCACCATCGTGGCCCAAGTGGCCGCCGAGGGGATGGGCATCAACCCGGACACCATCCGCGTGGTCGCCGCCGACACTGGAAGCACTCCCGATGCTGGCCCCACCTCCGGCAGCCGCTCTACCTTCGTACAGGGTGTCGCCGTGCAGAAGGCAGCCGACGAAATGCGCGAACTGCTGCTGGAAATGGCAGCCGATACCCTCGATGTCCCTCCTGAAGACTTGGAAGCACGCCAAGGCCAGATATACCGCACTGGCGAGAGCGAACCCCTCGACTCTGTCCCACACATAGCTTTTGAGATGCACCGGCTTGGCCGTCGCACCTCCACCCACGGCTGGCACGACATCACCACCAAGGATGTCGACCCCTACACCTCCCAAGGCGACGCGTACGCCACCTACGGATGGGCCACCCAGCTTGCGGAAGTCGAGGTCGATACCGAGACAGGCCACGTCAAGGTAGTACGTCTCGTGTCTGCCACCGACGCTGGCAGGGCCATCAACCCCGCGGGCGTCGAGGGTCAGATCCAGGGTGGAGCAGCCATGGGCCTCGGCTATGCCCTGTACGAGCAGCATATCCTCGACGGAGGCGTCCCCCGTACCGGGTCCCTCGCCTTCTACCAAGTCCCCACTTCCATGGATGTCCCCGATGTCGAGTGTCACATCGTGGAGGTGCCAGACCCCAATGGGCCGTATGGGGCCAAGGGTGTGGCTGAGCCAGCTACCATCCCCACCACACCCGCGATCCTGAATGCCATCTACGACGCCGTCGGAGTCCGCATCACCCACACGCCCGCCACCCCCGAACGCGTCCACCAAGCCATCCAGGAAGCCCGGACGCGTGGGGAGTTCGTGGACTGAAGCTCGCAGCACAACATTTCCAGTCCGGAGGGCGTGGTATAGTGAGTTGGCTGGACGCTCACACTCGCGGCATATCACTGAGAGAGGTCCGTCATGACTAGTAAGCCCGTCGGACTTGGGACTGCCATCGGGGCCACTGAACGGTTCCCCGACTTCCCTCCAAGAGACGATATGCAGAACATGCTCTACCTCCACGACCAAGGCTATATAGGCGTCCTGCGGCGGCACTACGGCAACTCTGACACCACCCTAGTAATGGGTGAGGTACCTGTGGCTCCAACCGTGACCTATGGCGCAGGCGTTCGCATTCCCGACCTCACAATAGCCTTCAATGTAGACCGTCAAGCCATCCTCCATGTGCGGAACGGGTATGCCATCAGCTTGGTCGGCAAGCCGCCGGACTTCGTTCTGGAAGTGGCCTCTAAGAACACGGGGTTTCGCGATTACACCCAGAAGCGTGACGACTACGAACGCTACCTGGTAGCAGAATACTGGAGGTTCGACCCTTCGGGAGGTCGCTACCATGACGCGGCATTGGCCGGCGACCATCTTGTGGCCGGCCGCTATCAACCTATCTTGGTGGAATGGACGGACGACAGCCACTGTCGAGGCTACAGCGAAGCCTTGGCTCTCTATTTGTGCTGGGAGCACGGCCAGTTGCGCTGGTATGACCCTGCCACAGGTCTCTATCTGCTCACAGACGATGAGGTAGCTGCCGCCAAGGAGGTGGAATTCGAGAGGGCCTCCCAAGAGGCTGAAAGGGCTGACCGCGCGTCACAAAGGGCTTCTCAGGAGACCGAGAGAGCGGACCGCGAGGCCACAGCCCGGCAACAGGCGGAGGAAGAAGTCCTCAGGCTGCGACGGCGCCTTCTAGAACTTGGTGACCTGGAAGGTTGATGTGAGGCCACTCCACCCCCCCGAGCGCGCAAGGTATCCCGGTTTCTCCCGCATGACATTTCCCAGTTGACACCCTCCAGCCCTCCACCTGATCTTTATTCATAGAGCGCAGGCAGGGGACTGACCCCTCGAGGTCACCCCTGCCTTTCTTTGGGCTTTCGGAGGATGCAATGCGAAACAGCGGCACTGCGCGGCAAGTGAACCAGCTAGCACTACGCGGCAAGCGCGGCGCGTTTTAGTCACGAAATACTTGATTTTGGCTAGGGCCTCTGCCGCGCTCAGCTACGGACTGGTACCATTGCGCGGCGCCCTCATGGAGCCTGTCCACACTGCTGACAGCGAAAGAAACTTGCGCAACAACGCCTTTCGACTGACAATTGCCCCAACCCGAATATGAACAAGGAGGAATACCCATGGAGTTCGTCTGCAATCACCTGCACTTCCGGAGCGAGGACCCCGACGCGGCAGCCAAGTTCTACTGCGACAACTTCGGCGCAACCGTCGGCTCGGTGAACCCCCTCTCCACCACCAAGTCCATCCGCTTGGAGCTAAACGGCCAGCCCCTGATGACCATCTCCGGCAGGGCCGAGGGCGAGAACCCCGTGGCTGGGTCCACCGAGCCCCGCTATGGCCTCGACCACTGTGGCTTCACCGTCGACGACCTCGACACAGCCGCCGCCGAGATGAAAGCCCGTGGCGTCAAGTTCATCTGCGACCCTTGGACCATGCCTTCCGGCGGCCGGGTAGCCTTCATCGAGGCCCCCGACAAGGTCAGCATCGAACTCATCCAGAAGCGGTAAACGCGGATGAATCCTCACGCCTCACCTCCCGTTACCGTTCCGAGGAGGCCCTTGATGCGTATAGTGGACCACCGCCTGCTGAAAGTCGCTGTACCGTGGGCCACCGGGCTGCTTCTGCTGTTGTTGCTCACCGCCTGTGGTGGCGGGGATGGGAATGGCGATTCCCCTACCGAGGCTGGAACGACTGCCGCCTTTGGTGAAGTCGAGAAGCCTCAGGACGAAACCGGCGAGGGCAAGCCTGAGGACGACACTCAACCCGGTGGCTTTGCAAACAGCTCCCCTAGCACAATTGAGGACCTGTCCCCCGACGATATCCTCAAACTCATGCCAGCCGTAGGGGCCGACAACGTACTTTACCTGGATGTCCAAGAGGCTATAGATGCCTTGGCCAATCATGGAGAAGTGCGAGGAAGGTTGAAAGACAGGTGGGAAGGTACGGTCATTTTCGGTGGATTCGGCATCAATATCGCGGACTTGGACAACATCGCCTTCGGTGATTTCAACAATGGGGACGATAATCTGTTCCTTCTTGGCGGCGTGGCCACGGGCGACTTGCGGGACACGCTGGAAGAGTGGAATTTCCTGAGGGACGAGATTTACGGCCATGAACTTTGGCTAGAAGAAGGGACCCGGTTCGGATGGGCAGTCGTCATTCAGGGTGAGACGGTCCTCTTCGCAGACGAGGGCGAAGAGATGGTTGCAGACGTACTGGCGCGGTTCACCGGTGACCTTGAAGTTGCAGCAGAAGCTCTCTCCCTGCATGACGTAGCAGGCGACCTTTGGCAAGGGCTGCCACCAGGCATCCTCAAACAGATGGATGTCGATGATGACTGCCATGCGCCCAATTGCGAACGTTTCGGCCACTCCATAACCAAAGAGAATGACCAGCAGTTCCGGTTGACGGGAATCTCGGAATTCACCAGCGTCGAGGAGGCCCAGGAGGAATGGGAGGGTTTGGAGGCCGATGACGTCCATTATGCATGTGAGGCCACCTTCGACATCGATGGCAAGCTAATCAAATACGATGCCCTCTGCGACGCTGAAGCCTTGTTAGACTTGGTCGACGTAAGTTAAAGGGGGGCGTCCTTGAGCAGTGATCAAACCATCAAACTAACGGTACGCGACTACTACGCTGGGCGCGCCCTGCAGGCCGATGACCTGTCGGGTAACGCCTGCTGCGACCCTGCTGACCGTGCCATATCCGGGGGCAACTACGAACCTGAAGACCTGCGCTGGCTTCCCGACGATGCCCAAGTGTTCAGCTTGGGGTGTGGGAATCCCATCGCGATGGCTGAGCTACGGCCCGGCGAAACGGTACTGGACTTCGGCAGCGGTGCAGGTTTGGATGTGCTGCTTTCCGCACGTCGTGTTGCTCCCGACGGTACGGCCTATGGCTTGGACATGACCGATGAGATGCTGGAGGTGGCCCGCGCCAACCAGGAGAAGGCAGGCGTCACCAACGCCCAGTTCCTCAAGGGCGAGATGGAGAATGTGCCCTTGCCCGATGCCTCGGTGGACGTAATCATCAGCAACTGTGTCGTCAACCTCTCCCCCGACAAGGACCGGGTCCTCAGAGAGGCCTTCCGCGTCCTCAAGCCTGGCGGACGTATTGCAATCTCCGACATCGTAGTCCGGGGCGAAATCCCCGACACCCTGCGCAGTGATCTCGAAGCATGGTCCGGCTGCATCGCCGGGGCCCTCAGCGATGCCGAATACACCGCGAAGCTCCAAGGCGCCGGGTTCCATCAAATCGATATCGAGACCACCCGGCGGTACTCGCTGGACAGCTTGTGCGGTGCTGAAGACAACGCGGGGTATTGGAAGAGCCTGTCCCATCTGTCGAGGCAGGAGCAGGAGGAAATCGTTTCCCGCTTTACCAGTAGCTTCGTCCGGGCGAGGAAACCTGGTTAGGGCAGCCCCACAGGCCACATCCGTGGAGCTTTCCCTGTGCGTTCTCGGCTGTGGCAACTACGCAGCGACCTTCGCCCGCCAACTGCGGGGACAGAACGGCCCGGCTGTACGGCTCTACTTCGCCAGCCGCGACCTGCGCCGGGCGCGAGCCTATTGCCGTCGGTACGGCGGACACGGCGCCTTCGGAAGCTACGAGGAGGCCGTCGCTGACCCACGCATCGATGCATGCTATGTCTGCACGCCGCATCATCTGCACTTGAAGCATGCGCTGCTGGCCATATCCCACGGCAAGCACGTGTTGGTGGAGAAACCCATCGCTTGTGTTCCGAATGAGGCCCGGCAGATGATCCACGCGGCTAGGTCAGCGGGGAGGGTGCTCATGGTGGCCGAGAATGCCCGCTTCCTGCCGATAGTCAAGCACAGCAAGCAACTCATTGACGAGGGACTGCTAGGCGACTTGCGGTTGGCCCAGTTCCAGCAAGAGGGCCCTTTCAGGCTGGGAGGCTGGCGTGCATCGGCGGACATGATGGGCGGGGGACTTCTCATAGACGGAGGCATCCACTTGGTGGACATGATGGTGCACCTAGCGGGCCGCCCCACGGAGGTGTCGGCAGTCCGGTTGCCTCACGCGATGGAAGGGATGGAAGGGATGGAAGGCGAGGACGGGGTTGCGTTGACTGCACGTCTGCCAAGCGGGGCCTTGGGCTTCATCAACTATAGTTGGGCCGCCACCCAACGTATCCCGAGAGGTTCGGTGTCCCTGTCGGGCAGCCGTGGCAAGCTCACGTTCGATCCCGGGGGGCAAAGCATCGTGTTGGAGACGACCACCAGCCGACAACGCTGGCTTTTTCCGGATGACAGGCTGGGTATAGTTGCAATGGTCGAGGAGTTCCACGATGCCGTCGCCGAGGAGCGGACACCCATGCCATCAGCAGACGAGGGGTTGTACGACTTGGAGATTGTGCTTGAGGCCTACCGGGCAGCCAAGGCCGGACAACCCGTGCGGTTGGGATGACGGTTGACATGCGCAAGTGCATGCCAAACAATCGCGACTACTAGGCGCAGCCCACGAGCTTGGAGGGCTTGAATGCAGATTTTCGGCTTTGATTTCCTTGCATACCCGGAACAGTTGGACCACCTGAAGAAGGATGGGGAGCTTCCGTATCCGCTGACCAAGGAACACTTCAAGCCCGAACTGGCAGTCCAGAACTACGAGGACCACTTGGAGGCTTGGTGCCTAATGGAGGAGCTTGGGTTCGATGGTGTGGGCTTCAACGAGCACCACACTTCGCCCTACGGCTTGATGACCTCGCCGAATGTGATGGCCGCTGCTGCCTCGCAACGGCTCAAGCGCATGAAGATGCTGATATATGGCAACCTGCTGCCCATCCACGAGCCCCTGCGGCTAGCCGAAGAGCTATCCATGCTCGATTGCCTGAGCAACGGACGTCTCATTTCCGGCTTCGCTCGTGGCATACCTCGCGAATACCTCGCCTATAACGTGAGCATGTCCGAGTCCCGGGCCCGGTTCGAGGAAGCCTACAAGATCATCAAGCGGGCATGGACGGAGGAGGTCTTCTCCTACGAAGGCGATTTCTGGAGCTACAGCGACGTGGCTATCTGGCCCCGGCCAGTGCAACAGCCCCATCCGCCGGTGTGGATACCGGTGAGCGCCAGCCAGGAAACCCTGGACTGGGCCGGGCGTGAGAATGTGCCCATCTCCCCCGGAGCTTTGGGAACGCTGGCTGGCAGGCAAGACATGGTGCGCTACTACGGGCGACAATTGGCGGAGAACGGCCATACCCTCACACCGGAGCACATCATAGGTACGGCCAACGCCTTCATAGCCGACAGCCGTGAGCAGGCCATAGCTGAGGCGGGCCCGTACATGGTCTACTTCTACCGCACTCTGTTCGGCCACGGTAACACTGCCAACGTTGAACGTCAGCGGGCCACCGGCTACCGCAGTGAGCGCAACCTGGAGTGGCTTAGCCCGGAGAACCGGGAGGACTTCCTCAACAGCATACAGACCTTCCGCGACGCCTCAATGGAGAACATTGAGCACCAGGACCGTCTCTGTTTTGGCAACCCCGACGATGTCCGCGATTCCATAATCGAGCTGGCAGAGAGCTTGGGCACCAACGTGCTCATGCTCCACTTCAACCGTGGCTCGATGCCCCACTCCATGTTCATGAACCAGATTGAGCGCTTTGGTCGCGAGGTGCTCCCTGCCCTGCATGAACACCAAGTGACTCAAGCTCTGTCATAGTGTCGGGATCATTATGTTCGCACTCTTTAGCCCTCTAGAAATAAACGCAGACTTCGAGAAGCATGAATACAGACTGGGTGAAACCGTCGACGTTGAGGTCTCGCTGAAGGCCCGGAGCAACGTCAAGGTGGCCCATGCGCGAGTCGAGTTGGTGTGCAGGGAGCAGTTCATTGAGGTGCACACGGTAATGGTGCCTGCGTCCCGGACCGTGACGCCAGGGCGGTTCGGCGGGCCGCCGCTTCCCCAATTACGCATACCCAAGCGAGTTACCGAAGAGTTCAAGAATATCTCGGTGCACAGCCAGGAAATCTTCCTAAGTAACGTGTCACTCGAAAAAGGCGCAACAGAGATTTGCCAAGTAAAACTGGACATCGAATCCGATCTCCCTCCATACATCGACCGGGGAGGTACCGTCCGTTGGCGTTTGGTTGTGTCGGTAGAACAGGACAGCGGCGCAGTGATGTCCAAGGAGAATCGGATTCTCGTCACTTGGTAGGGGGCCATGGCATCTGCCCAGTGCCCCATATCGTAAGCCGCAGATAATATCCGGAGCGCAACAACATTTGGCGGCAACAACCAGGGAGGAAAGCATGCCTGAGGTGACCAGCTACTCTCAAGGAACGCCGTCGTGGATCGATCTGTCGACGACGGATGCGGAACGAGCGCTGGCTTTCTATGGCGCCCTGTTCGGGTGGGAGAACGACCCGCAGCCCACGGGGCCTGACAGCTTCTACTACATGCAAAGGCGAGGGGGACGTGCCGTCTGCGGCATGTACCAGCAGATGGAAGACGATACCTCACAAGGGATACCTTCGCACTGGACCACCTACATCACCGTTGATAGCGCCGACGATGCAGCGTCAAGGGCGGAGCAGGCAGGCGGCACGGTGCTTGCTGGGCCCTTCGATGTGTTTGAGGCTGGGCGCATGGCGATGCTGCGAGACCCGGAAGGGGCCGTGTTTGCGGTGTGGCAACCCAAGGCGCACATCGGGTGCGAGGTCAAGGGCGATCCGGGAACGCTGATCTGGAATGAAGTTATGAGTAACAATCCTGCGCAAGCCGGGGCCTTTTATGGTGCTGTCCTAGGAACAGAGTTCACCAGCGCACCCATGGGCTATTACCTACTGCGCGCCGGGGGCAGCAGCGTGGCGGGAGTACTTCAGATCACCCCGGAGATGCATGGGGCTCCACCCTGCTGGGTGGTCTATTTCAGTGTGGATGATGCCGACGCCAAGACCGCCCAAGCACAAGGGCTGGGGGCTACGGTACTGGTGGCCCCTTGGGATGTCCCTGGAGAGGGACGGGTGGCAGTGCTTCAGGACCCTCAGGGGGCAGTGTTCAACCTCTTTCAGCCGATATCCGGTGGTACCCTCTTGCGGCCGTCCAGCTAAGGCTAGTCGGCGGCCACGGGCTGGCTGGCCTCGACTCGGGCGATGAAGGCCGCCAACTGCTCCGCATAGAAGGGCGCCTTCATGGAGTAGCGGTTGGTGGCGGCGAGGCCGGGGAAGGTGTTGTCGTGCTGGCCCACCACGGCCCACTCCTCGTGGGTCCACGCCGAAGGATACAGTTCCGAGTGGGGTACAAGGCGGTGCAGGGCTTCGGCAGCCGATCGGTGGTGCACCTCGTCGGGGATGTTGCCTTCGAAAATCATTAAGGGGCAGCGGATGCTGGCCAACTGCTCCTCAGTGAGTTCGGTGACTGGAGCAGGCACTACGTAGGCCTGTTGCCAGAGGCCCATAGCATCGCAGAACTGTTGAGGATCCATATCGAGCAGACGCTGACCGCTGGCAGGGTTGTCTTTGATGCGCTGGGCGAAGAACTCGGTCTCGCCCACGGCGGCCATGCCGCCACACTGGGCTGCCTCAATGAATTGGCCGTAGTAGTTGGGGGAGGTGACGGCGGCGATGTTGGGCCCCCCGCTGACCTCCCAGACGAAGAGACCTTTAACAGCTTCAGGGTGCCTTACAGCCAAGGTCAGAGAGGTGCGGGAGCCAGCCGAGCCACCAGCGGCGTAGGCTGGGGATGCACCTAGGTAGTCCAGCAGGGCTGCCATATCTTCGGCCCACTGGTGCTGCTCTGAGAGATCGCTGCCGATTATCACGTCGGACCGTCCGCAGTTGCGCCGGTCGTGGAGGATCACACGGCAGTGGAGAGACATCAGGGCTGCAATGGGACGCAGTTCCTCACGGTCAACGCGACCTCCCGGTGTGAGGATGAGATGCGGCCCACTGCCGTACTCCTCGTAGTAGAGGTTGGCCCCGTTGATGTTGGCGTACGGCATGTGGATGCCTCCAAATTCTTGTGGGTGTGTTGTGAAGAAAGGGCAGCCGATGCGGCTGCCCTTTCTGACTTGTGGCAGGGCTACCGTGCGGACATCAACTCCTCGATGATATGGCCGCCCTTTTCGGCACGGTCCAATGCCTCCTGGATGGCCTTTATCATTTGCCGGGCCGACTCGGCGCTCAGTTCGACGGCGACCCGGGCAGCAGGGCCCTCTGCCTCATTCACAAAGTCAAGGTTGAGGGTGTGCTCGAAGTGGGCGTGGTACGGGTGGTCGTAGGAGACGTTGACTTTGTTGAGCTTGAACCAGCCACTCGTGCCTTTGCCGCTGCCGGTAATGTCAGCTTTTTCGATTATAGCTGTGCACATCTGGAGTTTCCTCCTCAGATTTGGGCTTGAGTTAGCCTAGGTGCTTGCCGAGGAAGGCCCAAATCTTTTGCCAGCCGTCTACGGCCTGCTCCTGGCGGTAGGCTGGGGTGTGGTAGTAGAAGAAGCCGTGGCCAGCGCCGTCGTAGCGATGGAACTCGTAGTTCTTGTTGTGCTTCTTCAGTTCCGCTTCGTGCTGATCCACCTGCTCCGGGGTGGGGCTGGCATCGTCGTTGCCGAACAGGCCCAGTAGGGGGCATGACAGGTCCTTGGTGTAATCGATGGGAGCAACTGGATTCTTGGGGTTGAGGTCGGCTTCGGGCATGACCACGCGACCGCCCCAGCACTCAATGGCAGCGTCGAACCCGGTAGTGCGGCAGGCAGTCAGGAAGGTGTTGCGACCGCCGGAGCAGGTACCGAACAGGCCAACCTTACCGTTGATGTAGGCTTGGGAGCGGAGATATTTCATGGCGCCGGTAACGTCGCCGACCATCTGGTCGTCGGGGACTCCACCACCAGCGCGGACGGCTGCGCCGATGTCTTCGGGGGTGCCGTGGCCGTCACGGGCATAGAGGTTGGGAGAGATTGCTACGTAGCCGTGGTGGGCATAGCGGCGGGTGGCCTCGCGGTACCACTCGTCCCAACCGGGGGCGTGGTGAATGACCACCATGGCTGGGAAGGGGCCGGTGCCCAAAGGGCGGGCCAAATAGGCATTGATGACGTCACCGTTGTGGCCGTGGATGGAGACGGTCTCGGCCAGCATACCCTCGTACTGGTCTGTCTGATACATAGGGGCTCCTCTCGTGATAGATGTTGCGCGGTTCGCGTCGGGCACATTCTACAGCTTGCCATAGGTGGCTGCACCTGCTGGTTGCAGATTCCGGGAGGCTGGCCCCGTTGCGCGAGAGAGCCCTGCCGCCCGGCAGTTGGACTGTTGTGGTCGTGAGACACGGTCGCGCAGCGCGGTGGTTTGACCTCCGCCGCTGGCGGTGCTAGCGTAATGATTCCATGGCGAACGGAATCGCTACATTGGGCGCGAGGGTGAACTCGTGCCTGCCCATCTCGATGCGGTACGGACAGTACCGCTATTACTGGGTTGCCCTGCTCGTAGGCGTGACCGGGCACCAGATGCTGCTTGCGTTCACCTTGGGCTGGCTCATGTTCGAGTTGACCGGCGAGAAACTTGACCTCGCATACCTCGGGCTGGCTACAGCGACCCCTGCGATCGTCTTCAATGTGCTAGGCGGCGCAATGGCTGACCGGTTCGAACCGAAGTTTTTGGTGACAGGATCCCAGGCCACATCGGCGACCGGGGTCACCGGGCTGGCGGTGCTCACGATGCTGGGCTGGGTGGAGCCGTGGCACATACTGGTGGTGGCAGGGCTGATCGGTACTGTACAGGCTTTCGATTCGCCCAGCAGATCTTCGATCTTTCCCCGACTCGTACAGCGGGAACACATCGTCAACGCGGTGGCCATGGAGTCCATCGTCTGGAACGTAGTGCGGATTCTAGGGCCACTATTCGCGGGCATCATCATAGACCGGGTGAGCATACCAGCCTCCATGCTGGCGTCAGCGGGCAGCTTCTACCTGCTGGGGGCGGTGGTATCGGTGTTGCAGTTGCGGCAGAGGCCTCCAGCGCAAGGCCAAGTGGCCCGCCAGATTGCAGCGGGGCTCCGGTACGTCCGAGAGCACTCAGTCTTCTCGATCATCATGATGCTGACCTTCTGCAACAGCATGTTCGGGATGGCATACATCGGGCTGATGCCGGTGTTCGCCAAAGAAGTGCTGGAGGTAGGAGCAGAGCGCATAGGCTGGCTGTTAGGAGCTGCGGGCATCGGGGCGATCACGGGTACAGTGATAATCGGCAACATGAAAGACAAGCACCCACTGGGACTGGCCATACTGGCTGGCGCGGTCCTTTACGGGTTGGGGCTGGTACTGTTCGCGTTCACTGCCAACCTGAAGATGTATGCGGCCTCCATGGGCATACTCGTCTTCGTTGGGATCGCCCACTCCCTGTACATCACTGGCGGCATAGCAGCCATACAGAGCTTGGTGCCGGACCATTTGCGCGGGCGAATAATGGGCCTTTATGGAGTCACGTGGAGCCTTGGCCCGCTGAGTCTAGCCTTCGGTGGGCCGGTGGCGGAAGCCTTAGACAGCGCCCCTTGGGCGGTTGCCATTGGAGCGATCATTATCGTGGTAGTCGCCATCTTGGTGGGGTTGTTCAGCCCGCAGATGCGATCCCTGCCAGTGAGGCCCGACGAAGCGAGGCGGCAGCAGTACCAGCAAGTATCAGGGCAGGCATCAGCGCGGGCGCAGGAGACAGGCGTCGTAGAGCGTTAGCCGCCCCTGATGTGCTGGCTCAACAGGTAAGTCTTCCGTCAGGTCGTCCCTAGGTTGGTTTTGGGCAGGACGCACGAAGGCCAGATGCCGACGCTAGCCCCGCACTATTAGCAGGATGCCAGTACCAATCAGAACGACCTCCACGATGATCGGGAAGGCTCCAACAGAGACTCGCCGTAGTATGAGACTCCCCAAGTAGGCTCCGACGAAGGCGATGAGTCCAATGGATAGGCCGATGACCAGAATGCGCAACGTCAACAGGCCGTCGGCCCCGTAAACTGCGAGGCGAGGTATTTGGGTGATTATGACGTTGAAGGACGACGTGCCTATAAAGGCACCCGTCACCAAACCATATCCCAGGTAGAAAGGGGCGAGGAGCGGCCCCACTGCTCCCACCATTCCGTTGAGGAATCCGGTAACCGCCCCGACAGGGGCGAACCAGCGCAATCGCACACGTCTGCCTTTGCCCCAGGGAGTGTGGCGGAACAAGACTACCAGCAAAATGATTCCCCCGAGCAACCGGGGAAGAATATCGGGCGGGGTTGCGATAAAGACGATGCTGCCCGCGATCACGCCGGGAATACCACCCAAACACAACCAGCGAACCACAGGCCAGGAGATGTCGGACCAGTTGAAGTACATCCGGCCGGCGGCAGCCAGAATCTGGGTGAAGGCGAGGGCTGTAATGGCATCCCGGGCTCCAATGGCCCAGATGAGGGCGGGTAAGGTGATGATGCCGCCGCCAATGCCCGCAACGCCTGCCACTGTGAATCCGACGAGGGCCGAGCCCGCGACGATCAGGAGGACAAGGGGGTCTTCCATCTAGACGGAGACGCCCAGGGGCAGACTCCGCTTACTCCTCAACCGCAATGAAGCGGCAGGGGGAGGCACCGCCTTCCTTGATGAACATGGGTAGGATGATCATCTTGACCCGGTTGGAGGTGAGCTGGTTGGCATTAACCAAGCACTTGCAGATGGCGATGGTCTTGATGACGAGGTCTCGGTAGCCACCAAGGCCCACCGATGGCGGGGCGGGCGAAAAGACGCCGGGGGGGAGATCCATGAGGCGTTCGCGGGCCTCGGCCGAGGGCCAAGGCTTGGGACGGGGGACGATGCGATCGGGGCCAATGGACCATGCGTAACCCTGGTAGGCGGGAGTCATGATGAGGGCGGCGTCGGTCATGAAGACGCCGCTCTTCTTTTCTTCCATGATTTCGGCCATGCGCAAGCAGGCCTCATAGCTCCAAGAAGGAGAGTGGATGCAGTAGTCGTTGCCTAGTTCGAAGGCTTTCTCTGTGGTAGCCCAACTGGTACGGACGAGTACATCGTCTCCCTCGCGGTAGTCGGCTTGGGCCACGGCAGAGTCGATTTCCTCGGCGGTGATGACGTGCTGATCCTCACCAGGGACGTCAAGCACTACGGTATCCCGGAGGATAAGGCGCTCAAGGGGCACCTCGTCGAGACGCCAAGTGTATATGTTGCCCTCGCGGAGGGGCCCACGACGATGGGGCGAGCCTTGGTAGGGAGTCATAAAGGGGCTGCCAGACTCGTCGTCGATTTTCAGGTGAGTCATGCGCATGCCGTTGACGTCGTAGAACATGTACTCGGCGAACTGGACCGAGCAGTTGGGCGTGGCCAGAATCTCGCCGTAGCCGGCGCCTTCCCAGATGGGCATGGAGAGGTCTACGAAACGCATTGGAGCGCCTCCTTAATCTTCTATGGCAACGACGCGGCAGGTGGAGCCCACGCCACGGATGAGCTTCAGGGGGCCTACGATTATGCGGACTCGTTTCTGCTGGATGGCGGCACAATTGACCAGACGCTTGACGGTCATGATCCCGGCTGATGCAAGGGCAATGGCAGCCCCGTAGTCGGCAGATGCCTTTTCCGGTGTGTAGGAGCGGAGGTAGCCAGCCGCCTTAGGCGAGGGCCAAGGGTCAGGGCGAGGAGCTATGGGGAACCATTCCCGGGTGAGATGCTCCTGGGGCATGGCGATGACGGCCATGTCGGCGAGGACAAGGTCGTTGCCGTTAGCCCGCATGCGGGCCGCCATGTGCTGAGCGCTAGCCTCGGAGAAGTAGGGTGAGCTGACCATGTATTTCGAGCCGGGGCGCTCGTAGTGGTCCTTATCACCCCATCCAGTACGAATGAGGAGGGCATCACCGTAGCGCACGTCGGCGGCACGCCATGCTGCGTCCACGTCGGCGGCGGTTATCTCGCCGTCGTCGGGACCTCCATCTTTAGGGAGGTCGAGGACTGCGGCCTCACGAAGGGTCAGCTTCTCCAATTCAACTTCATGGATACGTGCCGTTTTGCGGGTCTCGGCGAACTGGGAGGGCAAAGTCAGGCAGGTACCAGCTTCTATCCCCAGCGAGAAGCCCTTCAGAGGGTGCCCGCCTGGGGCGACGATGAAGGGCGTGGCGGTGGGGAACACCTCGTCCGCCATATGCTCATGGTTCAGGGGCATGGTGAGCTCGAGCAATCGCATGGGTGCGCCTCCCAATAGGATACGAGTGGGAAGATGGTAGGCATACTATAGCGGAGGTGTTGGCTTGGGGGAACTGTAGACTCCGTTATGAAGAGATGCCGGGCGTGGCTGAAAGGGATTGCGGTGGGGTAGAAGGCTATGGAAACCATTGCAGCTAGTGGCGTCGCGGAACGGCAGAAGCAATGGGGATATACAGGACTAATTCTAGTTGACATACTAATACTAAAGTATTAGCCTAGGGTTAAGCCTAATTCCACATCCGGAGACCCAAACGATGAGGGTGATCATCGCTCACCGCAATGCTGCTACCGGTCATGGCCTCGCGCTTCTGCTGGCCAAGTACGGCGACTTCGAGGTAGTGGCAGAGGTGTCCGATCCGTTGCAGATCGTGAACAGCGTCACCGCGGAGGGTTCCGACCTCCTTCTACTGGACTCTGAGTTCCCCGGCTTAGACTTGGACGAAGCTATCCGCGAGGTGAAGAGGGTTGGGAAAGAGATCGCGGTGGCGGTCATCGCGGGCTCCGAAGACTGGTCTCTGCTGGACTCCTCGATGCGGGCTGGGGCTACCTCTTTCGTATCGATGAAGACAGACCCGGAACAGCTGGCGCTGTCGCTGCGCCTAGCGGGTGACGGGCATGTATTGGTGTCCACGCCTCTGGTTGCTTCTCTTTCCGACCTCTTCAGGAGCGACGACAATGGCCCGGGGAAGGAAGGCGACTCGCAGCAGGCGCACGACCTATCGCAGCGTGAGTTGGAGATTCTGCACCTGGTTGCCCAAGGTTACACCAATTCCGAAATTGGCGAGACTTTGGTGATTGCCGAGAATACGGTTAAGGTGCATATGCGCAACCTCCTCGGAAAATTGCAGTTGCGAAACCGCCAGCAGGCTGCCGCGTACGCTCTGCAGTCTGGAATAGTACGGAACCTGACGCTTCCTTCCACCAACCTGAGCTAGGCCCTAGCGATTGCCGCGCACACCCGCAACATGCTGTCTGTGCGCGTGTGACCTTTCCTCATGATGTTTTGAAAGACCGGCATATTGCGCCCTGAACGAGGGGGAGTACTTCCCGACGCGGAGGTGGTAGTGGCGGCGGAAGACGATACCCCCGTAGAACGGGGCGATTAATCGAGCCTACCCCGTTGGTGTCCCTGCGGCCCCATGGGAAATAGTCCGCATGACAATGCCGAAATAGTCGGATTGGGTCTGTTGCCAGTGCATGGCGCCCGCTAATCTGGTAAGTGAGGCCTGAAGAGCCTGCGAATGTCCAGACCAAGGAACAACGTTGTTCCTTGGTGCAAAGGGCCCCAAGTGGCCCGATTCCCAAGCTCCTGGGGCCCTCAACGGAAACCCTGAAGAAGGAGGACAATCCCATGTTGGAATCACAGACATTGAATGGCAAGGAGGCCAGTGTGGCGGAGCAGGTCAGGGACGACGAGAGAGCCTCGGTGTTGGGCCGCCTTACCATCACAGAGCTGGAGTTGATGCCTCACGGAAGCGATATCACTGACATTGAGGCCTTCGAGATAACGGGCACGACGAACATCCACGAGGATGTGGTGGCTGCCATCGCCAACCGTGCCGCCCAGGACATACCGGGCGTGGCGGAGGTGGGCCTCAGGACCCTGAGAGGGGTTCTGTCCGAGAGGCTTGGAGGGTCGGAGCGCACCGCTAGGGGGGTGGCAGCCGAGGTCGGCAGCAAGGAGGCGATTCTGGACCTGACCCTGAAGGTGGTCTATGGCTTCAGTATACCGAAGACAGCCGTTGCAGTCCGGCAGCACGTGGCGAACCGGGTGCTGGAGTACTGCGGCCTCACCGCCAAGGAAGTCAATATCCATGTGGCCCGGTTGGATTTCCCCGCCCGCATGCCGGGGAGGGTGGAGTAAGGGTCGACCTAAAGGGAAGTGCCCGTGTTGGGCCCAACCATCAGTAACGACCAGCACTAGTTATCTATCAGTCGAGGAGGAGAAAATGACTGAACAGACTGTGCAAGACCAAGCGCAAGATCAGGAGTCCCATCTGTCCGTGATTACCTCGTTCGAGGAGATCGAGGTGGGTGGCGAAACGACCATTGAGGATGACGTCATCGGAGCCATCGCAGGCTTGGCGGCCCAGGAGGTGGACGGCGTATCCTCGCTAGGCACCCGTTCCTTCCGACGCATACTGGCGGAGCGCGTGGCGGGCCGGGAGTCCAAGGCGCGGGGCGTGGCGGTGGAAGCCGGGCAGCGGGAAGCCATCCTGGATTTGGACATGCGAGTGAACTACGGCTACAGCATCCCCGACATCGTAATTGATGTGCGCCAGACGGTGGCGCGACGGGTGCTGGAGATGGCCGGACTCATCACGAAGGAGATCAATATCAGCGTGGTGGGCATAGACTTCCCAGAAGGACACTCGGACCGGGTGGAGTAATAAGCACTACCCAGGAGTTGAATCACCGTCGCAAGACAATATCTGGGCGGCCCCATTGGATTGGGGCCGCCTGCTCGCGCCACGTGAGAGGCGCGAGTGAGGGAGAATCAAAATGGGCCTGTGGAATAAAATCATAGTTTCCCTGCTGGCCCTGTTCCTCATCGTCTCCGCGCTCATGACCCTCCTGGTGGCGACCGAGGCGGTGGCCCCCGACTTCCTTCCCGGCGGCAGTTATTCTCCAAACGGAACCCTCGTTCAAGCGTCCTGGTTCCAGCCACAGTTGGAGGACTTGGCCGCCTACAGTGGGCCAGCCGAGGTTACGACGATAGCCATTTCCATAGCGGTCGCGGCAGTGATGTTGGCGGTGTTGGTGATGGAATTGGGCGCCGGACAAAGGGCAGTAAGTCTGCTTATCAGCATTGCCGGAGATGGAGGTCTCTCTATTGATGAGGACAGCGTTCGCTACCTAGCGGAGCGCACGGGGCTGAGCAACAGGCAAGTATCGGGGCTTAGATGTCGAGTAGAGGTACAGAGCAGACGTTCGATCGCTCCTGCCCGGGTCATCATCACCTGTTATCCTAGGGTCAACCTAGGCAGCAACATACAGGAGGTGCGCGACGACCTGAGCCAGCGGATCAAGGAGACGGTAGAGGGGCTGACGGGCCTGCAGGTACTACGAGTGGATGTTGCAAGGGTGCGGTACGACAAAGCCGACACAGCCAAGCTGATGGGTGGTTAGGTCATGAGCGACGCAAAATCCAAGGGACTGGCCATCGGGTTGGCAATGGGCATTGTGCTGGTCTGGCTGGGAGTCTGGCAGGCTATTGTAGTGGGAGTGCTAGGCTTGGCGGGACTGATGATAGGCAAGTTCTTTGACGGCGAGCTATTGTTCGTCTACTCCCTGTTGGAGCGGTTCATCGACGAACGGCGCCGCTACCGGGATTGAACATCGGACGAGGACTCCTCGCCACTACCACTTGCTGGACTCTTCGGCGTATACGTGGTCAGGCAATCTGTAGCTGATTCCTGCTTCGTCGTATACCGCGGTCTCAATCAGACCTGTAAACCTGTTCAAATTGTATTCCTGGTCTCGTCCGGGCACCAACTTGGCCAATATCTGAGCATAACGCTCTTGGAGCCACCACCACGGAACAGCCCCAAAGGAGGAGACCTTGGGATATCGGAGCTTATCGGCGGTAGTCTTACCGACGAGTCCGCGTGAAAGTCGGAATACATAGCTCGCCAGCTTGCGCCGCTCATCAGGGGCAGTAACGCCTGCGATCAAGGGTGCGGAGTTGACCAGGGCGTGTGCCATCTCGATGGACTCAATCTCGGTATCGGGCTCGCACATACCGCCGATTTCGTAGAGTTCCAGGGCGTCGGCCCCTTCGCGGTACAGGATAGTATCGGGAATGCCCATCAGGTAGCCGGAGTAGCGCCATACGGCCATGAAGCTGGCGTACTCTTCATCGTTATAGTCAGCGCCCAAGGTTTTCATGTGCTTCAGCAACCTTGCCGAAAATGATGCGATGGCGTAACCCAGATGTGCGGTGCTGAGGGGCAAGCCCCATGCCTCGGTGTCCCATTGATCTGAGTGCGACAGGAGCAGCCTTATCCTTGCGTGGATTATGCGAATGCGGACGGAAAGCTTCCAGCCGTCTCCCTCTCTTTCCAAACCGCCGGGCAAGAAGATGTCCATCATGTGCCGGTTGTTGTTTTTCAGACGCCGCTCGCCTTGGTCCCGTACGCGTCCGGTGATGGAGAAGGACTTGGCGATATTAGTGGTAAAGCCTTCCACCAGTACGCCAGCTACGAACGCTGCTAGGACCAACCTGGAATTCCTGTGGAACATTCGAACGCCCGGTAGGAAGGCCGAAAGATCCAGCCATTCGGGGGCGGTCTCGGCGTCTGTGAAGAATGCGCGCACAGAGGCAGGGGCATCGTGAAGGGCGGTCCCGCGGGGGTTATCCATGCCTGCTTGGATGAGGCGCGTTGACTCTTCCCGACCAAGCTCCGCGAAGTCAGCCATCATCGCTTCGCCGATGGGGTCTCCGATCAGGGTGTGTGCGACATAGTTATCCGCCAACCGGGGAGAGACTAGGCGCGCCTTTACATAACCGGGCCTGTAGTCAGTCGGTATTGTCGACGCTTCAATCATAGCGTGCTTGTGCCCTCCGAACTAACGCTCCAGTTCCGATGACCTTGGGTCCGTTCCTTCTTCCGCCTCTACACGCAGGTCCGGCAGCCACCGCAGGAAGGATGGCAGGTACCAGTTCCTACTGCCTAGCAGTTCCATAGTAGCAGGAACGAGCACCGACCGCACCAAGGTTGCGTCGAGGAATATAGCCACCGACAGGCCGAATCCCACTTGCTGGTTGATGATGGTGTCCCCGGCAGCGAAGGCCCCGAACACGGCGACCATGATAAGGGCGGCCCCGGTGATGAGCCCCGCCGTGGAACGGAGGCCATAGGCCACTGCCTCGGCGTTGTCGCCTGTCTGGTCAAAGCGTTCGCGGATACGGCTCAGGAGGAAGACGTGGTAGTCCATGGATAGGCCAAAGAGGATAGAGAACAGGAAGAGGGGTATCCAAGCGTCGATGACCTCGGCTTCCTGGAAGCCGAGCAAGTCCCTTGCCACACCCTTTTGGAATACCAGCACCAGCAATCCGTAGGCCGTGCCCACGGACAGAAGGTTCATGATGACGGCCTTAATGGGTATGACTAGAGACCGGAAGACCAGCATCAATATCAGGAAGCTACACCCTAGGACAAAGGCAAAGACAATAGGGGTGTAGGTGCTCACCGTGGAGAACACATCAGCAGTCTCAGCAGTCACTCCACCAACCAAGACCTCAGCCTCGACGCCTTCAAAGGCGGCGGGGATGTACTCTTCGCGGATGACAGTAGCCACGTCGACAGTGGCCTGGCTGCGGGACTCACCTTGTATGTAAAGGGTGACCACAGCTAGGTCACCCGCGTCATTGACCAGCGGTTCAGGAGAAGCCAGTACCAGTCGCTGGTCTCCTTCCAGGGAAGTCTGCAATTTGACTATGGCATTCCGCACGGGGCTGCCATCCTCACCTATGTTCCCGTCTATGACGATTTCAGTTGGATAGACCAAGCCAAAGGAGAAGTCCTGCTCCATCACCTCGAAGGCTTCTCTGCTCTGCGCACCTTCGGGGAACACGTCTACACCGTTAAGCCCGGTATCTATCTGGAAGTAGAAAACGATGGCCACGACCATCGGAGCAGCGACGACAGCGATGCTGATGTGGGGGAAGCGCATGACCACCCGCGTAATCCGGTCCCAGAACCCATGCCCCGAGGCGTTGGAAGGGTCGTCGGGCTGGGTACTCCTCTTGCCGAAAAATGGGACCGGCAGCCGATTGATCATCGTTCCGTGCAAGGCCAGGTTGGCTGGCAGGAGGGTGAGAGTAGCGGCCAGGGCGACGAGGACGACCAGTATTGCCCCGATGCCGAGGGACTGGAAGAAGGAGAAGGGGACTATAAGCATGCCGCAGAGGGCAATCACGACGGTCAGACCGCTGAAAAGCACTGTCCGACCCGCCGTGGCCCCAGCGCGTGCAATGGCCGCCTGCACGTCCAAGCCGCGGGCCAATTCGTCACGGTAACGCGAAATTATGATGAGTGAATAGTCGATGCCCACGGCCAAGCCTATCATGATAATCATCAGAGTGACGAAGAAGATGAGGTCGAAAACCTGGCCGATGAGGGCGGTGATGCCGAAGGCGACCACTACGCAAACGATGGACAAGCCGACAGGCATCAAGGCCGCAACGATGGTGCCAAAGAGAACCACGAGGATGATCAGCGCGACCGGCAGGCCGATACGCTCTCCCTGACGAAGGTCGCTTTCCGCCAATTCGTTCTGCTCGTGGGAGATGCTGGCGTCGCCCACTATCAGGACGCGGAACCCGTCCTCTCCATCCGCTTCGTCCACGACATCCAAGACTGGCTCGACGTTCTTCAGTGCTTGGTCAAAGTCGCCAGTTAAAGTCAGCCGCATTATCGTGGTCCTGCCATCGGCGGACACGGTCTGCTCACGCTGGGCAAGCTGTTCCGGGGTAAGCAGTGGGAGAAGCTGCTCTGGGACGAAGTAGTGCTCGACAGTCGAGACGGTCTCGGGGCCTAGGGCTTGGAGTTGGGAGGCCAACTCGACTACCTTAGCTGCGAACTCGGGATCTTCGACAGTCAGGGAGTCCGACTGGACAATGACGATCTCGGTCCTAGGCTTGGGGCCGCGCAGCCGGTCTTGTAGCAGACGTTCAGCACGGGGCGCTTCTGCACCACCGCCAAGTTTGAACTCGGTCGTGGTCGCACTATCGAGGAAATCCACGGGGCCGAGGTTGAGGCCGAGTTCGGCGTCGTCCCCCAGAATACCACCGACAATGGCGAGCACCGCCCAGATTCCGAGGACCAAGACCGCCTTTCGAGCGCAGATGCGGGCCAGCCATTCGGTCAAGTTGCGCTTCCCTCCATTGGGCATATAGACATTCTGCGATGCATCGTACTATGCGGTAGGCTGCACTGCCAACGAGTGGGGATCTGAAGAATGGCCGAACTACACCGACTGGTGGACTTCAAGCACTGACATTCCCTCGCTGACTGCAACAAAGGATAGGGAGTAATATAATCGTCGCCGCTCTTACCATCCCCCTGCGGCCAATCGCACGGGAGGGACTACCATCTCAGTGGACACCGACGCTGACACACTGACTGTCCTCAAGTCCAGTTTCGGTTACGACAGCTTCCGGGGCTTGCAGGAAGAAATAATCGATAACGTCCTAGCTGGCCGTGACAGCCTGGTGTTGATGCCGACGGGGGCTGGCAAGTCTCTCTGCTACCAACTGCCCGCGCTGATGTTCAAAGGCATCACCTTGGTAATTTCGCCCCTCATCGCACTCATGAAGGACCAAGTGGATGCCCTGAACGTCAATGGCATTCCAGCCCGCTCCATCAATAGTGCCCAATCACGCTGGGAGATGGAGGAGATACAGGGAGAGATACGTCAAGGACATATCAAGCTGCTATATGCAGCGCCGGAGCGGCTGGCCCTGCCCGACTTCCGTAGTTTCCTTCACAGTCTGGACCTGAACCTAATAGCCATAGACGAGGCACACTGCATATCGGAGTGGGGCCACGAGTTCCGGCCTGACTACCGTAATCTGCTACAGATGAGGCAGGACTTCCCCCAAGTGCCGGTAATCGCCCTTACTGCCACGGCCACTCAACGCGTGCGGGAGGACATTATCAGTCAGCTTGACCTTCACGAAGGCCAAGTGTTCCTCTCCAGCTTTAACCGTGGCAATCTCAGCTATTCCGTCTACCCCAAGTCGGAGTCGATATCCCTGCTCATGTCGATGATGCAGAAGTTGAAGGGTCAATCCGCCATCATTTATTGCCTATCGAGGCGCGAGACGGAAGAATTGGCGGACGGCTTGAAGAGACGCGGTTTTGAAGCCCGTCCCTACCACGCCGGACTCGACGCCCAGACCCGGCGCCAGAACCAAGAGGACTTCGTGCGGGACCGGGTGCCCATCATAGTAGCTACCGTAGCCTTCGGCATGGGCATCGACAAGCCAGACGTCCGCTTGGTGGTCCACAACAGCATCCCCAAGTCCCTTGAAGGCTACTACCAAGAAACAGGGCGTGCCGGCAGGGACGGACTGCCCAGCGAGTGCGTCCTCTTCTTCGGGTATGGCGACAAGGCAAGGCAGGACTACTTCGTCAATCAGATGGAGAGCCCGACAGAACAGTCCCACGCCCGGCAGAAGCTATCCCAGATGGTTGACTACGCCCAGTCGGCAAGCTGTCGTCGTCGCATCCTTCTGGAGTATTTCGGGGAGGAGTGGACCGAAGAGAACTGTGGCGGATGCGATGTATGCCTACGGACCGCTGATGATTTCGACGCCACCGAGATCTCCCAGAAGATACTATCCGCGATCATCCGCACCGGAGAGCGGTTCGGCGCGGTGCACATCATACAAGTGCTGACAGGAAGCCGAGAGAAGAAGGTCCTTGATCTGGGACATGACCGACTAAGTGTGTATGGGATAGTCAGGGACTTCGACCGCACGGAGTTGCGCGAGATAGTCGGGCAACTCCGTGCGCGCGGGTTCCTCGTGCGCAAAGAGGGGGAGTATGCGGTGCTGGCGGTCACGCCCGAAGGGCGAGAGTTCCTGCAGCAGCGAAAGCGGCTGGCCCTACCCCGTCCGCAATCCCCGAAGGATGAGGAGCGCCATCACCGTAGCCGGCGGAGCAGTGAGCCAATCGAATCGGGAGATTATGACGAGAAACTGTTCCAAGAGTTACGAAGCCTCCGACGCCGCTTGGCTGAAGCTAACAATGTTCCGCCCTTCGTCGTGTTCGGAGATGTCACGGTGCGCCATATCGCCGCCTCTGTGCCACTGACATTGGAACATTTCGCCAGCATACCTGGTGTTGGTGAAGTGAAGCTGCGACAGTACGGGCAAGCTTTCCTGAAGGTCATTCAAGAATACGCTGAGGCCAACGGCTTGCCTCCTGTGACGTATGACAGGCTGGTCCGATGGGAAGTGGGCAATGAGCCGGTAGGACGCGAGCGCCCATCGCGAGGTCGTGGTGCGACCTATGAGGCAACGCGAGAACTGCTCTCTCAAGGTCTCTCGATAGGCGATGCAGCGCAACAGCGAGGCTTGGCACGGACGACCATCGTGGGCCACTTGGAGCGCATCAGCGACCAAGAGGAGCCGCTGGACCTCACCCACCTTTTGCCGTCGCCGGAAAGGTTATCTGAAATCGAGCAGGCCTTTCATTCTTGTGGCAGCATCTTCCTCCGGGCCGTCTGGGAGTGCCTAGGGCCAGAATTCTCTTACGAGGAGATCCGGCTGGCCCGCTTATATCTGAGGCAAGAAGGGCGACTTCCTCAAGAATAGGGCTAGCCGCCGTTGGCAGATGCCCACACCACAGCCCACTACGATAGAATCAACCCATGCCCAACGTCACCCTCATCACAGGCGGGCCTGGCTCCGGTAAGACGGAAGCCCTTGTGGGGCAGTTGGCTGGCCTGTATAGCGATAATCCCTTTGGGACGGCTGTGGCGCTGGTGCCAACGGTGCGTCACGGGGACCAGTTCCGACGGCGTCTCGTAGAGCGATGCGGTGTGGCCTTAGGGCTCCGAGTGGAGACTATCAGCCAGTTTAGCCTTGGGTTGGTTTCGGGCGCGTGGATGCGCTCCTACGCACTGGTCAACGAGCTTCTGACCCGCACCATCAGGTCACAAGTCGAGTCGGGCCCGGCGGTCTACTTCCGGCCGATCTCAGGAACGAAGGGGCTCTCGAACCTTGTTCGGAGCGCCGTGGCCGACCTACTATCCGAAGTGATCACTCCTCAAGCCCTGTCTGAGGCCTCAAGCATAGCAGGGTCGGACAGCTTGGTAGCCTTGAGTGCCATATATTCCGCCTACGCCGATGATCTTGAGCAGCGTGAGTGGGTACACCCAGCGCAAATTGGCCTGACCGCAGCTAGGGTCGTGAGGGCTGACGCTGAGCTGTCTGCGGTTATCGTGCTGGACGGCTTCCACCTCTTCCGCGGCGCGGAACTGGTCTTGTTGCAGGCTTTGGCGGAGCGGGCGGATATCACCATCAGCCTTGACCCATACGCCAGTGCGCGTTCAGCCCATGACTACCAGCGTCTGTTACGCCTGTTCCCCAACGTGGAGGTGTTGGACCTCGAGAGAGGCGCGAATGGCGCATCTTCGAACGTCCTAGCGAGAGACGCTACTGATCGGGAGGGGCAGCTCAGGCTCTTGCCCGAGGCGGACTCGCCGGAACCTCGAGGTCATGGACCCGATGATTCTCGGGCTGTCATAGCGCGTGAGACCTCCGACCGCGGGGGGCAGTTGAGACTGTTTCCCGACACGGAGCCTGTCGAAACTCAGGGCCACCGGACAAACGATCCTCCGACCGTCATCGCCGGTGAAGCCGCCGACCGCGAAGGGCAGTTGCGGGCCATGGCGCGACAAATCAAGCAGCGACTTACTGAGCAACCGACCCTGCGGCCGTCGGATTGCGCCGTTTCGTTCCGCCAGGCATCACCATACCTCGGACTGGCCCGCCAGATTTTCGCTGAATACAACCTGCCCCTTGATCCTGCAGCGGGAGAGCGTCTCAACTCACGCCCCTTGGGTGTGTGGTTGCGCCGGCTGCTGCACCTAGAGGAAGACGGTTGGCGAGTGCGGGACGTAGCGGCCGTGTTGTCCAGTGGTTTTGTCGACCTTCGCCAGTGGAACCTCTATCCCGAAGACGTGGCCAGGTTTAACAAGCATTCACGGGAGAACCACATCTGGTCGGGAGACGAGGCCATTCGCCGGGCATTGGATGGCCTCCGTATCGAGTCGGAAAAGGAAGATTCCTCGGAGGAGCAGTCAGAGGCCAAGCGACGGACCTCGGCTGGAATGTCCGCTGCCCTCGATGCCCTGCAGGGGTTGCTGGAGCAACCTGCCGCGACCACGGGCGAGCACGCCCGGAGTTTAGAAGAAGCATTGTTCGGCGCCAAATCTTTGCTCAGTGCGTCCTCCCGGGAGAATCCAGGCGTAGATGTGGAGATGGACGCGCTACGCGGTTACCTGCGGGACTTGGCGGCGACCCATGAGGCACTGGGAGGCGACCCTGAGGAGTTCGTTTCATTCCGGGCACGTGTGGAGGCCAAGCTGGATGCACCTTCCGTGGTGATACGTGAGGCTGGCGGAGTACTGATGGCCCCCATGCACACGCTCCATGGCTTGCGTTTCGACTTTGTGGCGGTGGGCGGGCTGATCGCAGGGGAGTTCCCCGCGCCGCGAACCTCGGCCGGACTATTGAGCACCTCTGCCAGAAACGCTCTTAATGCAGCAGGCTTGGGAATTCCTCCCGAAGCCCGACTGACGGAGGACGAACTCTGGGAATCGGTGTCTACGAGGGCCGATCGCACCCTTGCCCTGTGGAAGACTCGACTCGACGACCGGGGACGTCCAGCCTCTGAGTCCTACTACTTTCAGTCGGAGGCTTCGCAGGAGACCATTGAAGCGCGGGCGCCTCTGCCGGAACGCACCAGTTCACGCCGGGAACTGGCCATCGCATGCACTCAGCAGTGGGCGAGCCAAGGCCGGCTTCGCCCCCTTGGGGAGGGTGCATGGCCAGTAGTGCGCCTAGCAGCCAATGTTGAAAGTCGCCGACGCTCCTTCAGTCACGGCGGATTGCATGAAGGTCGGCTCTCTGCAGGACAGGTCCCGTGGCTTACCGAAGCCGATGCGAAGTGGAGCGCCAGCAGGCTTGAGTCCTACAGGACGTGCTCGTTCCAATTCTTCGGCAACTACGGGTTGCGCCTGCGAGAACTGGAACAAGAGATGGACGGGGCGGATTCCGCCACTCGGGGTACCGTCATTCACGAAGTGCTGGGTGACGCGCTTGAGTCCCTTATTGAACGAGGGGAACCGCTGACACCCACCACGGTGCCAGAAGCCTTGGTCCGCCTTCGCGCGAACGGGCGGGAGATATGGAACAGCGCACCCACCCGGCATGGCTTCGGCCGTGCTGCCCTTTGGCGTGTTGATGCCGACCAGACTCTTCCCCAACTGGAAGCTCTGCTGTGGAAAGAGGCCGAGCACAGCCAGAAATTGGGCATCAACCTTATCATCGGGGCCGAAAAGGACATCGTCGCCTCGCTGCCATTGGACCCGCCCTTGCAGGTAGTCGCCAAGATTGACCGTCTCGATGCAGGAGACGACTTAGTGGTGATCGTCGACTACAAATCGGGGCGGCCGATAAGTGAGACTGAAGTCTTGGACGGCCGCCGGGTCCAGTTGCAGCTCTATGGGTACTTGGGACGGGAGGAAGTACAAGCCAACAGGGTCATCGCCCGCTACGCTTGGGTGAGGCCCAACATCAAGTGGTGGGAGCTCGATTCGTCGAATGACAAGGGTGCTGCCGCATTGAACGACATCGTAGAGGTGGCGGGCGGAGTGCGCGATGCTGTAGACTCCGGCGATTTCCGTGTCAACCCTCAAGTTCCTGCCTGCCCCCACTATTGTGGCATGCGTCATATCTGCAGGGTGAACCAGTTCAGTCGATGGAAAACCTGGGACTGACGACCGAACAGGCCGCCATCGTTGCCGAACGTGGCCGCGACATGCTGGTCACTGCGGGCGCTGGCAGCGGCAAGACTCGCGTGCTGGTGGAGCGCTATGTCTCGCTGCTCCAAGAACACCGGGTCTCGGAGGTTGCCGCTGTCACCTTCACCGACGCGGCTGCCATGGAGATGCGGGAACGGGTGCGTCGCGAGTTGCTCACCCGCCCCGAACTGGCGCACCACCGGGCCGACATCGACGAAGCCGTTATCGGCACCATCCATTCCCTTTGCTACATGATTCTGCGTGAGCACTCTGTCGAAGCCTCTATCGACCCATCCGCCCGTATCCTTGCGGAAGACGAGGCAGAGTTCGAAAGGTCTCAAGCCTGCATTGACGCCTTAGAAGAGGCCGCCGATGCCAACGACCAGCGTGCCTTGGCATTGCAGGAACTCAGCGTCTACCACGCGACCCTCAACCTCCCCCTGATGGTGGGACGCCGCGATGAGGTGGAGTCCGGGTTCCGGGCAATGTTCGGTGACAGAGCAGATAGCAGTGATAGCGTAGAGAGTTGTCGCGAACACATCAGGGGCCTGCTGGACGGCATGATAGCCGTCGCAGTGGAAGAACTGAGACCACAGCTCGCGGATGACGTGAAGTGGCTGCGGGATGCCTACACTGGTCCGGGCCAAGACGCGCTATCCGGGAACATGCACGATTCCCTGGAGGTCTTGGGCGATCCCTGCGAAGGCGGTTGGTCGGACTTGTTGGACCGTTTGCAACGGGCCGGGGCCAAAATCGGCTTAAGGGGAGGAAGCGCTAAGAACTGGGCCGTCGACCTCGAAGCGGTCAAGGGCATCATGCGCGGTATTCGAGATACCGCAAACCATGTGGGTTCCTTCCCTTGCTGGAACGAACATGATGAGACTGCCCTCGAAGTATTGGTGTCGCTCCGGTCCTTATTCAATGAGGCCTGTCGGAGGTATCGCGACCGTAAGCGGGAACTGGCAGCCCTCGATTACCTAGACCTAGAGATCGAGGCAACGCGGTTGCTGCGTGACCACCCTCTCGTCGCCGCTTCTTACCGCGCGCGCTTTCGCCATCTCATGGTGGACGAGTTGCAGGACACCAATCCAGCGCAGATTGAGCTGCTTGGGTTATTGGCCCGTGGAGCGGAGGCCAATTCAACCGGCCCTGAGCGCTTTTTCGTAGGCGACGTGAAGCAGGCGATATATCGCTTCCGTGGCGGCGATGTGCGGAACTTCATCCGTCTGCACCGCGAGATTGAGTCCGTGGGAGGGACTATTCGCGCGTTGGGCCAGTCTTTCCGTGCCCACGACACGTTGGTGGAGACGCTGAATATCCTCTTTGACGCAGTGTTCAAGGACCCTCAGGCAGAGTTCGAGGCCCCCATGCAGTCCATGACGGGTCGTGGTTCCAATGCCCCGCGGTCTCCCCACTTCGTGCTGATGCCCGTTTCAACCGAGAAGGCGGAAGGGTCCGACGCCAAGGACCCTGAGCGTCGAAAAGTGGAGGCAGACGCGGTGGCGAAGGAGGTAGACCGGCTGTTGAGGGACGAGATTCCAGTTTGGGACCGCGATGCGAAACAACTGCGCCCCGCCCGGCCCTCAGACGTGGCGGTGCTACTACGCAGGCTGACCAACGCCCATACTTTCGAGCAAGCCTTGGAGAGCTACGGAGTCCCTTACCGGACTCCTTCCGGGCTGGGGTTCTTCACCCGGCAAGAGGTCCTCGACCTGACGAACGTCTTGGGTTGGCTGGCCGAACCCGACGACAATATTGCCTTGGTGGGGGCCCTTCGGTCGCCCCTCTTCATGATCGACGACGAGACGCTGCTGGCCCTGCGCCCAGCCAGACACAATACCCTGCAAACCCTAGCCAATCCGCCGGATACCGTGCTCGGAGAAGCTCGGTCTATGTGCATCCGCGCCTCCGAGGTGTTAAGTGAACTGCGCGGCCAAGTCCCATTCGCAGCTCCCGATGCGTTGCTGGAGCAGGCCTTGGTGTTGACGGGTTTCGAGGCAGCTTGGGCCCCTTTGCAGGGAGGCGATCAGGCTCTAGCCAATATAAGGAAGTTTGCCGGCTTGGCCCGCACCCTGAACGACCATTCGCTGGATGAGTTCGTCTCCTATGTGCGACGTCGGCGCGACGAACTTGAGACCCGCGAAGGACAGGCAGTGCTGGATGACTCGAATGCCGTGCGTCTGCTCACGGTCCATGGGGCCAAGGGCTTGGAGTTCCCCATCGTATTCGTGCCCGAAGCCCATGTTTTGCCGCCTCGTAGCTACGAGTCCGTGCGATGGCGCAGCGGTGAGGGTGTGTCCCTCACTCTCAATCCGACGATAGAGGAGAGCGCAAACCGTCGGCGCCCCGGCTTCTATGCCTACTTGATGGACCAAGACCAAGCGGAAGACTCCGCCGAACACAAGCGGCTTTTCTACGTAGCAGCGACCCGTGCCGGTGACCTACTTTACATAAGCGGCGACAGCTCCGAGAAAGATGGCGCCTGGTTTACCGCAGCTCAACTTGCCCTCGGAATATCGCCGTTGGATGGCGTGGAAATTCGCCCACCTCTGCCGGTCGACCCCAAGGCCATCGCCCGACGTGCGCCGCCCAGTCCGCTGAAGGTCCCCGATGAACGTGATGAAGAAGACTTCATGCCCCCACTGGTAGCCCGCCCGCGGGTAATCCCACTACGCTCTAGCACACCGGTGACGGCTCTACAAGCCCCCATCTCCGTCAATACTTATGGCCGACATGGAGATGGCATGGGCCTAGTGCGAGGCAGCTTGGCCCACAAGGCGATTGAAGTCTGGTTCACCAGTGAAACGCGTCCATCGGTCGAAGAGTTGGTAAGAACGCTGGTCAGCCCCTTGAGTGAGGAGGCAACTGTACAGGTAGTGCGGGAAGTCAGTGCTATGCTGGATTTGCTGGACACCAGCTCCCTGGCTGACATCTTGCGCGATGTCAACACGCGGGCCTACTTCGAACTCCCCTTTTCTTGGGACTGGGAGGGTGTGCCGGTGCACGGGACTATCGATCTGGCATACGAGACTGCCGGGGTATGGCATGTACTGGACTTCAAGACTGATGACTTGAGAGGCAGGACTCTGGCCGAGGCCGGCGAACCTTACCTTCCGCAGTTGGCTCTGTATGCCTCCGCCCTGCAGAAGGCCACCGGTCAACAGCCTGTGACCAGCCTTCTATTCCTACGCACCGGAGAGACGTACACGCCCGCTGCAGACGACCTGCACCTCGCACTGGACACCACCCGGCAGAGGGTGGATGCTGGCCAAATGCTTGAGCCAGAGATACCCTCCACTTTCGATGAATTGGAGGAGTCCAACTAGGCACAAATCCCCTAGGCCAAGCCACTTGACAATCGCCCTGCCATTATCAGAAAGTATTACATCGGTATCGGATGGCTAGACGAAGGCTTTCTGCTACTGTTTAATTCCTTTGAGGCAAGAAAAGCGTAGGAGGGAGCCAATGCTCAAACACGATATCCACGAATGCGACACCCACGAGCATCATGCCGACGAGCCGGGACATGTCCACGACCCCCACGAGTGCGACACCCATGAGCATCATGCCGACGAGCATGCCCACGATACCCACGAGTGTGACACCCACTGCCATCATGCCGATGAGCCGGGACACGTCCACGACATTCACGAGTGCGACACCCACGAGCACCACGCCCACGCCCACTAGACGACTGTACTCGTAGAGAACTCAGTAAATTTGAGGCCCCCGTAGTACGGGGGCCTCATTCTGTATGGTGGTGAACTTCCATCCGGGCACGCTCGTGGGCGTGCCCTTCTTTATATGAACACGAACCGCTTGGGTTTATTCGCCTCCCTCACGATGGCCGCCAAGTGGTCAACATGGTGGTTTTCGGTGCAATCCGCTACCGACTGCTCCAACTGCACGGTCACATGCGCTATCCCGTGGTTGTTCCGCGCAACGGCACATATGCGGTCAAGCATTTCCTCTCGGCTCCCCTGATAAGAAGGATCCATCAGCACATGAGCGGTGAAGGCCTCATTACCCGACGTTATCGTCCACACATGGACGTCGTGGATGAGGGTTACTCCCTCGACTTCCTCGATGTCGCTGCAAAGCTTGAGCACGTCGATATGAGCGGGAGCCCCTTCCAGCAGCACATGAAAGATAGTACCCGTTAGCTTGCGGGTGTTAAACAGGATGAGCACTGCGATGACCACACTCAGGATGGGGTCGGCAATATTCCAGCCGAATGCCATGATGAGGGCCGCCGAAATGATGACAGCCACGGACCCGAGAAGGTCAGCCATCACGTGCTGAAAGGCGCCTTCCACGTTCATGCTTTCGCCCGAGGAGCGGTGCAGTATCCAAGCAGCAGCTAGGTTAACGCCGAACCCACCGATACCCACTAGCAGAACGGGGAGCCCAACTACTTCTACACCCTCCTCGGTGAAAGCACGGTGGTAAGCCTCATAGCAAATCCAAGCCACTACGAGCCACAGGAACAGAACATTGGCCAGCGCTGCGATGACTTCTGTCCGTTGAAAGCCGAAGGTCCGCTCGGGAGAGGCATCCTTCTGGGCAATCCAAATGGCCACCAAGGCCATAACAATGGCAGCGGCGTCGGTCAACATGTGCCCGGCGTCGGCCAAGAGGGCCAAGCTACCTGACAGCACCCCGCCCACCACCTCGGCCACCATGTAGCCGGTGATCAGGACCAACGCTAAAAACAGGCTGCGTTTACTGGCGCTCCGGAAGTCGTGGGCATGGTCGTGGTGACCGTGCCCGTGGTGGTCATGGCCCGCATGGTCATCATGATCATGGCCAGCGTGAGCATCGTGGTCATGGCCAGCGTGAGCGTCATGATCATGTTCCGCGTGCGCATCGTGGTCGTGGCCCGCATGGGTATCGTGGTCTTGTTCCCCATGGTCGTGCCCGGCATGCGCGTCATGGTCGTGGGCATCATGATCGTGAGCTTGGTGAGTTTCTGGGTCATGCTCTCTCATGCAGCGCCCTCCGGTTGAAGACGGTCATTATACCCCAACATGCATCGGCTACCAACAGAGTCTAAGGCGTTACTATTCCTCATACAAGGGCCGGGCAGTTGGGATTTCCTCACGGGGACGCACTAGATAAGTCCAATGCATGCTGGGCGAAGCCTTAGTCCTCGTTCTCAAGCCACATGCGCTTGATACGACCCGCCAGGGTGCCTTTGACATCGGTTCCAAGGTTCTAGTAGCGCGAACGGGTGCTGCGGCGCAAGGACCAGCACGGGCTCTCGGGCGTGGACTGCTATTCCCACGAGGAGGACCGCAACCTGAGAATCGGCAACCGCACCTCCTACGAGAACCCGGACCAGGAGGTTGAGCCCTCGGGTCAAGTGGTCGTGGCCGTGGATGCCTGGGCCAGGGAACTGGCCCACAACACCCTGTCCGGTTTCACGCCGACGACTTTCTGCACTCCCGACGCCAGTGCACCCCCCAGCGGTGGAACTGTGGTCCTCCCGGGACCTGGTGTCCGACCCATCGGGCCATCCCCCGGTCAGCAGGCCGGAGAGCCTGGAACTGTGGCTCCTGCAGAACCCCGACGTAGCCGCCATCGACGGCAGGCTGACTCACCGGCTGTTCCTGGTCGTCTGCCAGTTCCCGGCAATGTGCGCCTCCTAGCCCACCGAGGTTGTCGGCGGCAACTCCGGGGACATGGGAAACGTCGTCGGCAACGCCCTGAATTGCACCGGGGCCGGTGGTCACGTGAAGGTCAAGGCGACAGCGAATAGAGGCCAAGTATTGGCCATTTCCATCGCCGATGACGGGATCGGCATGGACCCCGCAGACCTTCCCAACATCTTCTACCGCTTCTACCGCACCGGCCAGTCGCGCGGCCTAGGATCCGGCGGAACCGGCCTGGGACTGGCCATCACCCGCGCCATTGTCGACGTGCATGGCGGCACGGTCAACGTTAAGAGCGCTGGGCATGGAATGGGCTCCACCGTGACCATTCGCCTGTCCCTGAATGGGTGAGCACTGTCATCCTGGTCAGTGAACCCCGCCGGTAAAACGGCAAGTGGTATGCTGGCGCGAGTTGTAATGCACCCGTGCCCGGCCGCCGGATACGGCGAACGAGGCGAGCACAGGTGCGGCGCAGATTTGGCGTGTGTCGAGAACTCGACACTCTGGACACTTTGCCCACGATCAGACGGCCCATCAAGCGTCGCGGGGGCCGGGCATGCGGTAGCCGACGCCGCGCACGCTGAAAATCCAGACCGGGCTCTGGGCGTCGTCGCCCAGCTTGGCGCGGAGCTTCCTTACGAAGTTGCGCACCACGTTGACCTGCCCCTCCCTTCGTCTGCTCCAGACCTGGCCCAGCAGGGTATTGTAGTCGACCACCCGTCCCGCGTTCTGCGAGAGCACCCGCAGTAGCTCGTACTCGGTGGCGGTCAGCTCGACTGGGCACCCGGCCACTGTCACCCGTCGCTCCTCGTAGTGGATGGCCAGTCCGCCCAGGGAGAAGGGCTCGGGGCGATTAGCGCGGCGCAGCGCCGCCCCCACCCGGGCAGTCAGCTCGGCGGATGAGAAGGGCTTGACCAGGTAGTCGGTGGCCCCCGCTCTCAGGGCCTCGGCGATAGTCTCGTCCCGGCCGTAGCCGGAAATGAAGACCACCGGCAGACCGGCCAATTCGGGGACGCTCCGCAGCAGCCCGATGCCGTCGGCGCCGTGCAGCACCAGGTCCAGAAGGACAAGGTGCGGCCTCTCGGCACGTACGGTGCGTGAGAGCTGCTCGTGGTCGCCCGTAACCGCCACGGCGTAGCCCGCCTCGGTGAGGGTGTGGCGCACGTAGCGCAGGGTCTGCGGGTCGTCGTCCACTACCAGGATCCGGGCGGTCTCGCTCGTCGCCGGAGCTGTGCCGGGCGAGTGTGAAGCGGTGCCTACGAGGTCGCCCGGGCGGGCATCCTCGGCCGCGGGGATGGTGAAGGTGAACCGGGCGCCTTGGCCGGTCCCGCCGCTCTCGGCCCGGATGCGGCCGCCGTGGGCCTCGACCAGCCCCCGGCAGATGATGAGCCCCAGGCCCATACCGGCCGCCGCCCGGCCGCCGTCCTCGCCGTCGAGGGCGTACCTGCGGAACAGGTGGGGTAGCCGCTCGGGGGCCACGCCTCTCCCCTCGTCCTGGACCGATACGGCAACGTGCGAGCCGTCGCGCTCGGCTTCAACCCGGATCGGGGCGGAGTCGGGCGAGTGCCGGGCGGCGTTGAAGAGCAGGTTGTTCAGCACCTGCACGATGCGGCGCCGGTCGGCCATCACCCGGGGCAGGTCCGGCGGCAGGTCGATGAGCACGGTATGCCGCCCACCAGCGGAAAGGAAGGTGCTGCGTGCCCCCTCAACCAGCACGGCCACCTCGGAGGGCTCGGGGGCCACTGAGAGGGTGCCAGCCTCGATGCGCCCGGCATCCAGCAGATCGCCGATGAGCCCCCGCATGTGGTCGGCCTGCTGCTCTATGATGCGGTGGAACTCGTGCCGCTCGGCTGGGTCCAGCCGGTCGGACTCCTCCATCAGGGTGGCAGCCGAGCCCTTGATGGCTGTGAGCGGCCCACGCAACTCGTGGCTCACCATGCCCAGGAAGTCCGCCCGCAACCGTTCCAGTTCCTGGACCGGCGCCAGGTCCTGTAGCGTGACCACCACCGACTTGACCTCATCGCCGCCGGGGGCGGCGATGGGAGTCACGTTGACCAGGGCGGTGAACCTTCGCCCGTCGGGGACCGAGGTCACCACCTCCTCGGCCCGCAGCGGCTGGGCTTCGGCCAGTACCTGGGGCAGCGTAAACTCGCTGAGCACGATTTCGGTCCCGTCGGAGCAGCGGCAGGTGGCTACCTGTACCACCTCCTCCGCCGGGTGGCCCGCCGGGAGCAGGCCACCGGCCAGGCGCCGCGCCTCCCGGTTCATCGACACCGGACGCCCGCTGCGGGCATCGAACACCACCACGCCCACCGGCGAGGTCTCGATCAGGGCCTCCAGGTCCGCTCGGGCGCTCTGCTCGGCGCGGTGGGTGCGGGCGTTGGCCACGGCCGAGGCCGCCTGCGCCGCGAACAGCACCAGAACCTCCTCGTCTTCGTCGGTGAACTCGGGGCCGGTCTGCTTCTCGCCGAGGAAGAAGTTACCCACCTGCACACCCCGGTGGTGCATGGGCGTCCCCAGGAAGGTGTTGATGATCACGCCGTGGGTGTTGAAGCCCAGGGACGCGATATAGGCGGGCATGTCCGCCACCCGAAGGGGCGATGGCACATCCCTCAGGGACTCAAAAACCCGCAGGCCGTCGGTCCACCCCTCGATCTGCCTCGTCTCTTCCGGCGTCAAGCCGGAGAGGACAGTGTGCTCCAGCGCCCGGGCCTCGTCGATGGTGGCGATGACGGCTAAGCGGGCGCCGGTCAGGGCGCTGGCGGACTCGGCGATCTCGTGCAGCACAGTGTCGACGTCCAGGCTGGCGTTGACCCTCAGGATGGCCGTGGAGAGCGCGGCGATCCGCTCCCGCAGGGCCTGGGTCTCCCGCTCCGGTTGGCTGTTGCGGTCCAATTGCTTCTCCTCTGTGTCCGGCACGCAGTCCCGCCACGACTCGCCTGGGCCCTTAGATATGAAAAGGATATCATAATTGGCGATATAGATACCCTATGCCGATACACAGGCTGTTACTATGTTCACGTGTGTGCCGAAGTGCGTAATTCTGATTCGAACAATTGGGGCAGATGCGCTGGCGTAGGGCCCTGTTCTCAGGCCCGAAATAACCCTAATCCATCATAGTCGCTTTCATGTGTCAGCATACTTTGCCTGTACGCATCATCCCCACCGGAGTCCACTACGACAACTATCCGGGCTACCGAAGTCAGATGGTGGACTTCAGCCTCGATTGCGGCGAGCCTCTCGCGCGGAATTGGCTGGTAGTCATATGTTCGGATGCTCGCGGACCAGAATCCTTCGCTCCGAATGGTGTGTGTCGAGCCACTCTGCAAAGGTTGGTTTACTTCCACGCTCCGGGGACGTGTCAACGCCACCATTAAACGAATAGTAGGAGAACTCGCTACCTCGATTGCGGCCCAACAGGGAGACTATTGCAGTATGAGGTCCAGGAAGCCCCTTACCCAAGCGGAGACGATCTGATCCGAGACACGCCCTTTCGGTCCCCCGGGGGTCTGCCAGGGCGGGCGTATGTGTAGAAGTACGCGATGCCTTCTTGTGAAGAGTCCGTCTTCCACTTCTTGAGTTTATGGGGCTCCATACTGACGCCCCAGTCAGCGACAACGGAATGGTGGGCACCTAACTGGATGCTGAAAAATAGGTTTATGGGATAGGATAGAACGATACTCGTAGAGGGGTGGTGGGTCCGTGAGAGGCAAGTGGCGACCCGCAGGAAGTGACAACGGGTCGGGTGTCTTGGAGCAGCGAGTGTTGCAGAAGGATCTGGCGTCCTGGGTCAGGTTCTGGACGTCGACACCAAGGGTTTCCCCGCAACGGCTTCGCCGAATGCCACGGCGCAAATCGCCCCCGTGTGTACCTTCCACCTGTCGTAGGCCGATCGTATGCTGTTGCACAACTCTTGGGTCGCGGCCCCATATTTGATGGCCGCCTCCGTTATCTCAGGAGACAAGAACCACCTGTTGGCGAACTTGTATATGAATTCCACGTCGGCAGGGGCGCTGTACATGTCAACCGACCCGGTAGCCTTCACGTTGGTAAAGCCGGCGTTCAGCAGATGGCTCTTGATCTCCTTGCCCATCTGCGGGTGAGCGTCGTCCGCCGCCAGAAGATCCTCGAACATCTCCCATGCCTTCCTGATGATGCCGAAGTCTGGGTGCGTATAGCTCGACTCGCAGATCATCTCCCGGCACCCAATCACTCCCCCAGGTTTCAGCACGCGCTTCACCTCGGCCAGCACGGCAGCAGTGTCCGGAATGTGCATCAACACGTTATGGCAGTGGGCCACGTCGAAGAAGCCGTCCTCGAAGGGCATGTCCGTAACGTCGCCGATGTGGAAGGTCATATTGCTTCCCCCATACACGTTGGCGACCGCCCTAGCTATATCTATCTGCGACTCCTCCATGTCGATCCCGTGAAACTCCCCAGGGGCTACTTCCTTGGCCAGCCCCACCGATATGGTGCCCGGCCCGCAGCCGAAGTCCAGGACCCGAAGCCCAGGCCTCAGATAAGGGAGCAGATACGTGGCGCTGGCCTCCGCGGTGTATCGCCGCAGAGATTCCAGCATCTCTTCACTGAACCCCATCGTGTAGTCAGGTGTTGCCGATGTCGGTTGGATATTCGGGGTGTCCGACATGACCTGCCTCCCTCAAGTACAGAACCTGCGGCCCGTCACAGGATTTTCTGGAATCTCGCGAGGAGAATTCCTCTGATAGTTGGCGTCGATGACGGGCACAGACTTACGCTGGGACGAGAACCGAAGTTAGTCCCCCCGTTCTTTCGGGCAATTGTTGAGCTAGTAGTATACCTAGCTATGTATAATCAATTGATAACTATTGCCCGATTTTCTCATGACTTCTTATAACCTTACGCCAAACTCCGCCAAAACTGGCTCTACGGGCCCGATTGCGAGGGCCGGGGCAGTCCCTTTGATGTACTGTCTGCATCGTAGATTGTCTCAGTCTGCGTAAGCCCACTCTTGGAAATCGTAGGCAGTGCCACAGAGGAACCACCTCCAAAGCCCTCCTATAGTCCAAACCACGACCAACTGCAATAACAATGCAAGTCGATATAAGAGACCGTCTATAGATCAGTTGCGTAGGTCCTTGCTTTGCGATTAGACGAAACAGTGTCGTTCGCCGGCGTGAGACTGATGCTATGGCAATTCCAGAAAACGCAGGGTCTGTGCCTAGGCGGGAACGGTCAAGGCGGCGAAGACTACCCACGCCGCCATTCGCAACGCCCTAGGGTGACACATCAATGGCCGAGAGAGGTTCGCTACAGGACTTATTTGCAGGGCTCTTGCCGGAACAGCGTGGCCTAGGCACCAAGCTCGATCAGGAGGGGGTCAGGCGGCGGATCATGGAGATGGAGATAGAAATGATCGGCAAGTATGAACTCACTCTGTCCCCAACATGGAGCCGCTGCGCCAGTCGGAGCGGGAGGGGTACTGGGATGGAGGCGAAGGGCGTTGCTGCACATTCAGCGGGAACCGCTGCGTAGGGATCTGGTGCGCTGGGTGCACGTGGCGCTGGCCCTGGACCAGTGAAAGAGTTGGGTGTAGTTGCTATATTCTTGAACCATGGGAGCCAGCACTTGGCCGGCTAGCCAAGTTCAAGGAGCGGGGATTGGCGGACTCAGTGGTTCACTACCTGAGTGATTTGGGACCCTACTCGGCGAAGGAAGGCAGACCGAGCTATCCGCCTGTGATGATGCTCAAGGTGCTGCTGCATGAGCAGTCGTACAACCTCTCCGACCCACAGATGGAAGAAGCATTGAACGACCGGATGGCCTTCCGTCGCTTCGTGGGCTTGGAATTTCAGGAGGAAGCGCCGGATTACTCCACCCGACTGGTTTCGAACTCTTCATGTGACGAGTTAAAAGGCCATCACCAATTCAAAAACGGTACTGCCTACCGTCAAGTTAGGCCCAACTCTAGAAGATTCGAACCACGTAATCAGTTCGTGTCGGTGCAGAACGTTTTGATCTTAATCATCTGCTCCTCCACCGGTAGATTTGCTAGGGACCGTAGCGTCTGACCGCTAAGCCGTTTCCCGTTAAGAAAGTCCCCGAAGGCGAGTGCCATGTATTGGGCTTCCTGGGCCAGGCGCAAAAACGCCTAGTACTTGACTCACACGAGCCCTCGTGACGCCTAGCCGAAGGGCCAACTCAGTTTTGGAGGCAACCTCTCTGGTATCCAAGCGGCGCTGCCAGCATCTTGCCAAGGCGATTGGGTGCAGGCGGTACCGCTTGGTTGATCTTGGCTGGGAGCGTCCGGCTACTGGTTCGGGCAATTCAAACCACGCCCAGATGTAGGTACCCAATGCTGGAAGAGTCGGGGAGCCCAACCCCTCCGACACTAAGCGCTTCCTTCGCTGTGTTGAACTCTACGATGCTAAACCTGCGGGGACTCCGCTTGCCGTTCCTTCAGGCGCCTCCGCAACTAACGCTGGACTACCAGCACCGGGTCACCCGAGCCTCTGACCAAGGCTTCTGTTACGCTCCCGAGCACCCACCTTGAGAGTCCAGAGCGTCCGTGAGACGTCATCACGATGAGGTTTTGAGGCGTCTCTTGGGCGAAGTCGAGCAGGGCAGAAGCCGGGGCGCCTCTCAGCACCTGGGATTGGACGCCGGTGCCGCTGGCTCTCAGGTCTTGGGCAATCCGCGAAAGATAGGATCGAGCTTCACGTACTAGCTCATCAGTAGGGTCTGGCAGCGTCGCTGCCATTTCGGGGTAACTGAATGGATGCCCCGTCTTTACGACCCTGACGAGCCGGATGTCCAGCGAGAGAACGCGGGCCAACTCCTCGGCATAGGGCAACACGGTTTCCGCAAGTGCCGAGCCATCGAGAGGGACTACGGCGGTAGAGAGGGTTGTGGCATGCTCGTCTTGGGGGTCAGCAGACTCTAAAGGGGTGAATGTCAAGACGGGCACGCTGGAAGAATGCAGGACCTTGTCTGTCACGCTGCCTAGGATGCCGCGTCCGATGGCGTTTCGGCCACGGGTTGACATCGCAATCAGACCACATCCCTCAGCAGTCGCAGCCCGCATGATCTCTTCGGCGGGTCTTCCCACAGCGGTCGTCGCCTGTGCCTGCAAGCCTTTCGCCTGCAGTCCTTCGAGGACCTCATTCAGCTGGCTCAAGGCTTGGATTTTTATGTTCTCTTCTATCTGGTACCTGTGGACGGGTTCTCGTCCTCCTGTCGATCCGGTCGGGTACTCGATATCATCGGGGTCGACGACGGTAAGCAGCACCAGAGGGGTATCCTCCTTCAGGGCAAGCTGCGACACGTATGGGAGGATCTCTTTCGCGATGTCGGTCCCGTCTAGGGGCACCAGAATGGGTTGGGAGAGCAGCTTGGGGGACGTTTCCCCGTTGTTGGCGCTTGTGGCCATGCTAGTAGGCCTCCTTTTCAGCTTTCTCCATCATCGCTTCCTACGTCATCAGCGGCCCGCTCACGGGGAGGCCGGCGCGGGCGGCTTGGAGTTGGTCGGTGGTTACCACGGGTTCGCTGGCCAGCTCCTCGACTAGGCCGGCGGGAGGGTGGATGTCACGGAGGGCGGGGATCACTTCTTCGCCCATGAGGCGGACTGACCGCATCAGCTTTTCGTGCTCCATGCCACCGAACATCATCCACAGGCTGACGTGAGTGACGCCCGTGGCGGCGGCCTGCTTGAACTTCTTGATGAGTGTGTCGGGGCTGCCAAAGTAGAGACGGTTCATGAAATCGTCGTCGTCGAGTTCGCCTTCGAAGGGGCCGGGTGAGACGCGCCCGTTGGAAACCTCGAGACGGTTGAGGGCTCTGCCCGCCCGGTTCTGCCAGCGGGCGTAGGGCAGCTGGGCGCGGGCTTCTTCATCGGTTTCTGCTACGTGGGTGACGCACTGGAGGCCGACTTCCAGACCGTCGGTGGGCTTGCCCAAGTCCTGGTGGGCGTGGACGAGGGACGCTACGTGAGACTTGACTCCCTGGAGACCCATCAGACCTGCAGTGATAGGCATCATGTCCCACTGGGCGCAGACCTGCATTGACTCTACGCTGGTGCCTGCGAGCCAGAGGGGCGGATGTGGTTTCTGCATGGGCTTGGGCCAGACAGTCACCTCGCGGGGGATGTTGACGTACTCGCCCTCGTAGGCGAATGACTCATCCTGGGTCCACGCCTTGAGCATGACCTCGAGGCTCTCGTCGAAACGTTTGCGTGATTCGGGGATGGTGACGCCGAAACCGCCGAACTCGTGGGGTTGGTAGCCACGGCCAATGCCGCAGATAAACCTGCCGTCGATGAGGTTGTCGAGGACCGCGACCTCTTCGGCTAGGCGCAAGGGCTGCCATACGGGAAGTACGAGGACTGCGGTGCCGATGCGTATGCGCTTGGTACGTTGGCCGATATGCAGGGCCTGTAGCAGTGGCGAGGGGGAATTGCCGTAGTTGGAGAAGTGGTGTTCGGCGACCAAGCAGTAGTCGAATCCCAACTCTTCGGAGTACTGGATCTGTTCGACACCCTCTTCGAAGAGGGTTTTCCAGTTGCGGAGGGCCGGGTTCGGCCACTCGAGGAATAGTCCGAATTGCATTCAATAGCCTCCTGTGGCGCAATCTGCGCCTCCATCCAATGGTAAGCACGTACCAGCGCAGGGGCAACCCTTGCCGTGTCGATCTACTTTGCGAGTACGCTTTCTCCATATGGGCGCTACCACTACAATGGCCGTTCCAAGTCTTCTATCAGCACCGAGAAAGGCAGGCTCAGAATGCAGGCTATCGACATGCACATGCACGTTCCGCGGCAGCCGGGGTTGCCGGACCGGCCAGTGGACGCCCAACTGCGGGAGTACTTCCGGTCGCCCCCGCCTCCTACCGTGGAGGACATGGCCAACAGGTACAAGGAGTTGGACATGCTTGGGGTAATCTTCTCGGTGGATACGGAGACGACCACCGGAGACCTCCCGGACACCAACGACTATGTTGCCTCAATTGTCAGGGAGTACCCGGAGCAGTTCATCGGGTTCTGCAACATTGACCCATGGAAGGGGGAGATTGCCATCCGGGAGGTGGAGCGCTCGGTCACGGAGCTGGGGTTGAAGGGTCTGAAGCTCCATCCTGTACATCAGCAATTTTTCCCGAACGATGAGCGGTTCTACCCGTTGTACGAGAAGTGCGTTGAGATGGATATACCGGTCCTGTTCCACTCGGGTTATGCGGGGGCTGGGTCGGGGACGCCGGGTGGGTCGGGGCTGAAGCTGAAATATAGCGCGCCCATACCGTGCTTTGATGATGTGGCGGCCGATTTCCCGCAATTGACGATCATCATGGCGCATCCGGGTTGGCCTTGGGTGGAGGAGCAGATTGCGGTGACTTTGCATAAGGCCAATGTGTACATGGACCTGTCGGGCTGGTTGCCTCGATTCATTCCGGAGAGCTTGGTGCGGGAGTGCAGTCGCCGGTTGCGGGACAAGGTGCTGTTCGGGTCGGACTGGCCGTTGATCACTCCGGAACGGTGGTTGCAGGAGTTCAACGAGTGGGACGTGAGCGATGAAGTGCGGGCGAAGATATTGCTGGAGAATGCGCGGAAGGTCTTGAAGCTGGGGTAGGGCGCATTAGCTGCCTGTCTTGTTGCCTCCGGCGTATTCCCAGAGGCAGACGTAGTCGTATTCGACTACGGGTTCGTTGCGCTGATTGGTGGCGGAGACGTGGAAGGTGAGGAACTTGTTGCCTCTGCGCTCGGACTTCTCGGATACGCGGGTGATGCTGGTGATGGTGTCGCCGGGTTGCACGTAGGATCCTTGGAAGTGGACCTTGGTGGAGACGAAGGGGGTGCTGCGTGGGTTGGACTGGGACTGTTCGGGGGCGATGTAGCCTTGGGCTTCGATGACGGCTGAGCGGCGTTGGGGGGCGTAGGTATACATCATGGTGGGCGGGGCTATAGCACCGGGCAGGCCCGCCTGTCTTGCTGCGCCGTCGCTGGTGTAGATGGGGTTCTCGTAGCGGACGGCGCGACAGTAGTCGGCGATGTTCTCGCGGGTTACTTCGTAGACGTAGGCAGGTGCTTCGTCGCCGATCTGGGCTACGTCCCATTCGTAGATGCGTTCAGGCTGGTCAGTCATGTTCGTTCTCTAGGCATCGGTTACTCCGGCACCGTCGACAGGATGAGACGGGAGGGGTGCTCGCTGTCGTGGTAGATGGTGTTGATGGCGGACTGGGTGCGCCGGTTGCGGCCCAAGGGCTCTCCGGTGTTGGGGTTAACGTCGAAGCGGGGGAAATTGCTGCTGGAGATGTCGAGGCGGATGCGGTGACCCTTGGCGAAGAGATTGCTGATAGGGAAGAGAGTCACGGTGAAGCGGTAGATTTCGCCGGGGGTCATGAATTCAGCTTTCTCGCGGGAGTCGCGGTAGCGGGCGCGGATGATGCCGTCGCCGATATTGAGGGCGTAGCCGGAGGGGTAGTCGGCACTGGGCGGGTAGACGTCGACGAGTTTGGCGGTGAAGTCGGTGTCGACTGCGGTGGAGGAGGCCCATAATTCGACCTCTACCGGGCCGATGGCAAGGAGATCCTGTTCCAGCGGAGGGGTCTGGAAGACGACCACGTCGTGGCGGCTGGAGAGGGGCAGGTAGGGCTCCTTGGAGGCGTAGAAGCGCTCGCCCTCGTGCTGGTTGAAGCCGCCGTTGGGGGTGACCATCTCGGTGCGGCTGCCACGGGGGACGGTTTCGGGGGCGACGCCTGCGGGCAGCTGCTTGACGTAGGCTAGGGAGGAGAAGTTGCCTCCGACGGTGGGGACGGGGTTGTTGGGGTCGAACTCGTATTCAGAGGATGCTGCACGCTGGGTTTCCGGCTGCCCGTTCAGGGTTCCGTCGGCTTGGAGGTAGTAGGAGGATTGGCGGGTGCCGGGGAGGGGCCATTCGGGGGCGTGACGCCAGCTTCCGCCGTGGTCCATGCGCCCGGATGAGAGCTTTCGACCTGTGCCGCCGCCCATGACGAAGAAGGTGAAGGGCGACTCGCCTTGTGGCTGATGAGTGCCTTCCTTGAGCCAGCGGTCGAACCAGCGGAGGTGGAAGTCGTCGAAGCTTTCCAAGGCTGCGCCTGGGCCGAAGTCGACGTCGCCGGAGTAGCTGAGTTCGGTGGTGTAGGTGCCGTGGGTCCAAGGGCCCATGATGGCGTGGATGGGGCCTTTCTTGTGGGTGGCGAGGGCCTTGAAGCTGTCGGTGGTGGCCAAGGTGTAGGAATCGTACCAGGCACCGACGAAGTAGGTGGGGACATCGGAATACTGCTCGAGGTACTCCTCGACGCCGAAGCCGGGCTGACGCCAGAAGTCGTCGTAGTCGGCCTTGGTGTAGATGTCGAAGAGCCAGCGTTCGTAGTTGGGGATCTGGGCCAGGGGGCTGTGGCCTTCCTTCAGGGGTAGCTGGGAGAGCCAGTCGCGGAAGTCGGTGTGGTCGAGGGTGTCCTTGGCGCCGGGGTTGGACTTGAGACGGCGGTTGGGGTTGGTGGCGGAGTGCCAGAAAGCCCATGCCATGAAGCGCACCTCGAAGGCACCACCTTGGCGGACGGTGCTCGTGTGGGCGTTCCAGCCGGCCATGGTGGGTATCTGGCAGGCGAGGTGGGGCGGGTTGAGGGCTGCGGTACTGGTCTGGGTCCAACCGGCGTAGGAGGTGCCGAAGGTGCCGACCTTGCCGTTGCACCACGGCTGGACAGCGATCCACTCTATTGCGTCGTAGCCGTCGGCGGCCTCGTCGCGGAGGAAGTAGAGGTCGCCCTCGGAGTCGAAGCAGCCGCGGCAGTCCTGGATGACGACGACGTAGCCGTGGCGGGTGAAGTAGCGGGCGCGCTCGGCGCGCTCGGCTTCGCGCTTGCCGTAGGGGGTGCGCTCGAGGAGCACCGGCAGGGGGTCGGGGACGGCGGTGCCGTTGCGGGCGGGGAAGTAGACATCGTTGGACAGGGCGATGCCGTCGCGGGCGGGGGTAATGACGTCCTCCCAGACGAGGACTTCGTAGGAGCCATCGCTGCTAGCCACGGCTGGGCCTCCTCTTCATATCATTGGGGGGTGTTCTTGGGCGTATTCGAGGGACAGGTTATCACATGAGACCTCGGGTCAAGCATCGACGGGAGTGGCGGTCTTATTGGTCTCATGGTTGTATCTGAGTCAGCTTGCCTGGGTGTGGCCGCATTGGGGGGCATTTCGTATCTGATGGGATAGGCGACCAAGGGGGCATGTTGTAGCTAATGCGGCCAAGATCGTAGCTGAAATGTAACTTTTTGTATCTGAGATTGGTCTCATTGGTCTCATTGCCCTATCTGAGTAGCTTGGAAAACGTGGTCTCATTCGGTGGTATTTCGTATCTGGCGGGGCAGGGAAACATGACGAACCGGGGGCGGCGGGGGAGGGAGCGTCGTAGCTGAGGGGAGAGTTTGGGGAGGCTGAAACTGGTCTCACTGGTCTCATGTTTGTAGCTGAAGCAGCTTGCAGAGTTTGGCCGCATTTGAGGGCTTTTCCGGCTGTTAAAGGGCCTGCATCTCACTGGAATGGGGTCCTGGGGCGGGGCGATGTTTGTTCCGCTCATTTCCACTATTTCCCGATATCTGTCGTAATAGGGGCGTTGCATTGGCTGAAAAGAAACGCAGGGGTGACCCTGAGGGGTCAGTCCCCTGCGTGCTTCTTGGGGGTAATGGTAGAACGGATGTGTGGGAGTTGTCAAGGAGCGGGTGGCGTAGGGGTGACGGGTGGGGAGGGGGCGTGTATTGATGGTTGGAGTCCAAAAGCGGCTCATTGGAACTGAATAGAACCTCTCAGGCCCGGATTGTAACGCACCGCTTAGGTGCTGCAGGAGCAGGACTGGCGAGGCACGGACTTTCTACAGAAGCTTTTGCCAGCTAAACTAAGAGGCCACTCCGCTATTGGCCTCTCGTAAGATGAGACAGTGACGGATACCTGACACTCATCCTCTTAATGCAGGATGAGCGGATCTTGGCACAGAGGCCATTAGCGTTAAACACAGACCTCTTGGTTTGCCTTGGGGTTTTGAAGTGCCTGAGGGGATAGTGCCAGTAGCTATTGAAACTGAACTCGTACAAATATGGGCGGGCTCCCGGCTGATTTTTGACGTGTTGAGAACCAATTTACTTACGCGCAGCGAGAAGTTAACTATAGCGTCGGTAGGATTACGTCCGGGCCATGATACTCAGTTAGCCGGGCTCGTGCAGATATTGCAGTTGACCCAATCTTTCACACTTGAGCTAGCAATAAAAGTTTTGTATCGAACCTTGAGCCCCGATAGCAACTCGGAAGAAACACATGATCTCTCAAGGCTCTTCTTTAAACAAGGATATCAAGGCGCACTTAAGGGCCAAGTGGGGAAGAATGCCCGGTCGTACTCCGATCGTGCAGAATCTAACTTTTGACGAATTCTTGAGCGAGTATTCTCTGTTGTTTGAAACCTCGCGGTATTTGTATGAAGCGAGAGGATCGTATTCCACAAACTCTAAGGACTTTGATATAGCGATATGGCTCATAACTGAGGAAGTGGCCAACAGACAAACAGACAAGACGCTGCTGTACAATTTGTTCAGCGTGTTAAGCCAAGAGCAGAGGGCTTGAAGCCTAGTCCGGGGAGGCCATCCGGCACCCCTAAATCGTCATCCCGTTCAATGCTGAGAATGCTGAACAAAGTTCAAGGATCGTCGCAGGGGCGACCCTGAGGGATTAGTCCCCTGCGTGCTTCTTGATTTGAGGTTAGTAGGGGGGTGGAGATGCGGTCAAGCGGAGGGTGTCATGGGGGGTGGGGATTAGAATTTATGAGTGAACACGTCAGGAACATGTACTCCCCCGTAAGCTTCCTAGACTTGGGGGTTGAGAGCTTTCAATGCCTCAATAAGCTCCTTGGCATCCTCTATCCCTTCTCCCGCTGACTCCTCGTCGAGGAACGCCTGATAGAAGTTAGCGTGGAGAGCCTCAATTGAACGCAGAAGCCTCCTATGATGGGGCGCGTTGTCCGGGTCCCGAGTGAAGACCTCCCTGGCATTGTCTATGAGGTGTCTATGGGACCCGAGAGGCCAACCGCGTTGCCGGGCAATGGCATTGACATAGTGGGAAACGGCTCCCCAAGCTTTCTCGGAAGCTTGGAGCAAGTCCCCTTTGCGGAATTCGTCTTCAGACTGCTCAAGGAACTGATTGCTGATGGATATGTGTTGTTCAGCCGTGGCCACAATCATTCCCCAGCGTATGCTTTAGGCGTGGTGTATTCAATGAGCGAGAATTGCCCCTCAACCTCTAGGAATCGGATCGTTGTCTCTACGCCGAATACGTCAATGAGATGGAGGGGTTCTTCTATTTCAAAATGCGCGGCAGGTGTTGCGAGTCGTCCGTTGATGGCAATGTTATCAGCGTAAACATAACCGTCTCTGTGCGGATTGAGGCGTCCTTCGACCCCAGGAATATATCCGGTGCTCCTTGTGAAAAGCAGGCCCTTTCGTTCATCCTTGGACGGCATCAATTCCAAATGGACTGGCTCCGTGCGGTTGGGATCAATAGTGTCCTTGAAGGGAAGGTAGCCTTCAGCAGCCGCAAGCACCTTCATGGGCTGATCTGTCCGATAGAGGGCAACATGGTAGTTTCCGTCAACGGTAGTACTTGCCGTCAGATATGTGCCATTCGGATAGGCTACCAAGACTGACGCCCCTTGTATGGGGGCCCCTTCGCTCGACTTTAGCTCCAACACCAAATCCTTCATGGCGTCTCCGTGTTTGGACTAGGCTGCCAATCCTGTGTCTATTCTACAGTTTACGGCCACCCCCACAAACTTGACGGAGTTATCCGGCAGGGTGGCCCCAGCGGATGGTGTGGGTGGGGGTGATGCGGATTATGGGGTTGGTGTCTAGGTCCATTGTGCGGTATTGGGGGTATTTTTGGCGGAGGGAGTTTAGGGCTTGGTGGTGCTCCTCTCCTTCATAGAGGAGATCGGCGGTGCCGTTGACGAGGACGTACCAGAGGCCCTGCCAGTCTTCCTGCCAGTGGTCGATGACGAGGGCGACGTTGGGGTTGGAGAGGATGTTGCGGACGCGTTTGAGGTTGGTGACGGCGGTGCGCTTGGGTTTCTGGTCGAGGATGCTGTAGAAGCGGTGGCCGTCGTAGTGGAAGCAGATGGGTATGAGGTGGGGGACGGATTGGGGGTCGGCGGTGGCGAGGTGGGCGACCCGCATGAGGGCTAGGGCCTGTTTTTCTGATTCGGAGAGGTCTGCCATGGTCTGATCAGGAGGGGTCAGGGACGGGTGCCCGCTAGAACTCGCCGACGTCGATCTCCTCGAGGGCCTCTTGGACGGCCTCGCGGAGGATGTCGTCGGCATCGCGCAGGCAGCGTCGCAGGGCCCGCTTGGCCAAGGAGCCGCCGATGTTGCCCATGGCGCTGACGGCAGCCATCTGCACTTGGGAGTCGTCATCTTCCAACAGGGGGATGAGGTGGTGCACTTCCTCCTCTTCGCCGAGCTCGCTGAAGGCACATACGGCCTCGTAGCGCAGGGAGGCGTTGGGGCTGCGGAGTTCGGAGATGATGGCGGGCATCCAAGCTGTCTCCTGGGTCTTGCCCATGGCGTAGATAGAGCTTCTCCTGAGCAGTTGTTCCCCGCTACCGTAGGCCCAGCGAATGTGCTCCTGTATGCGAGGGGTGTTGAAAGGGGAGACGGCTTCCAAGGACCGGCGCCTGACCTCCACGGTGTCGCTGTCATCCTGCAGGGAACGCATCAGCGCCTCCTGCACCAGTTGGGCATCCTTGGGCAGAATCTTGTCCTCTTGGGCCAACAGGGCGTATTTGCCCAAGGCACTGGCAGCGGAAGCCCGCACCTGTGGTGGAGCATCAGAATTCAGGATGTTGAGCATCAGGGGGATGACGGTGCGGTCCTCACCTTCCCACATGCCTGCGATGGCCTTTTCCTGGACATCGTAGTCGTCGTCGGCAAGGGCGAGCTTGAGGACGGTGTGAAAGTCGAGGCGGGCGTTCTCCTCGGCTAATTCGACCAGACGCCCGACGACGAGGGCCCGTCTTTCGGAGGAGACCTGGTTCCAGGAGCGGACGAACAGGGGCATCTCGTCGGGGACCAAGTCGGAAAGCTCGATGAGGTTGGAATAGCTGAGGGGGGCATCCTCGTCTTCAAGCTCGGTCAGGCACAGTTCCAGCGACAAGGCTATCTACTCCATTTTTCTGTTTTTGGCGCATTGAGTATTGGGGGCTGGCCGCAGGGGCTGGGCGCACTGGGACGATGTCGGGGCTGGATGCGCGTCCTCCCAATGCTGTAGCTATCCCCACAGATACCTTATCCAGTGGGCTGCGATAGAGTCAAGTTGTGGCTTGGGTATGTTGTGGTCTTCTACGGCAGCCTTTCCCATGGTATCGTTTGCCCTATTCGAGCAATGCAGACATGCGATGACAACGACCAAGCAGAGACCCGCCTCGACAAAAAAGGAACCTTCAACTAGGGCAAAGCGGACTTCACGCAAGGGGCCGCCGCCTCTGAACGCCCAAGAGGTGCTGGGGGCGCTGGAAGGGGAGTACGCTCCCTTCCCTTGGGAGGCCCGGTACGATGCCACCAGCGAGGTGGTGTTCACCATCCTGTCGCAGCACACCTCCGACCGGAACTCTGAGCGGGCCTTTGCGCGGTTGATGGAGAGGTTCGAGACCTTTGAAGAGCTGGCTGCGGGAGATGTGCAGGTCATCGAGGAGTGCATCAGCATCGGCGGGCTGGCGAAGATCAAGGCACCGCGGATCAAGCAGGTGCTGAACCTGATCATCGAGCGGTGCGGGAACCTGGATTTGAGCTTCCTGCGCGAGATGCCCTTGGACGACGCCAAGAAGTGGCTAAAGGAGTTGCCGGGGGTGGGGCCGAAAACGGCGGGCATCATCCTGTGCTTCTCCTTGGGGATGCCGGCGATGGCGGTGGACACGCACATTGAGCGGGTGGTGAAGCGATTGGGGCTGGTGGGGCCCAAGACCACGGTGGAGAAGGCGCAGGACATGCTGGAGGAGATGGTGGAGGACCACCAAGTGTACCCCCTGCATGTGGCGCTGATCACGCATGGCCGGCAGGTGTGCAAGGCGCCGAGGCCGCTGTGTCCGCGTTGCGTGCTGGAGGAGCGGTGCCCTTCACGTCCGGGGTTTGAGAAGCAGGAGGCCCTGCGGGTGAAGAAGCGGGAGGCTGCGGTGGCGGCCAAGAAGAAGGCGGAGGCCAAAGTAAAAGCGGCGGCCAGCAAGAAGAAGTTGCAGGCATCTGGCAGCCGTGCGAGGTCTGTTCCGGCAGGACGAGGGCAGACAGGACAGGGGCAGACGGAACAGGGCCGGGAGGAATCGTGAAGGTAGGAATCGTTAACGTCACGGGATACGCGGGGAGCGAACTGGCTAGGATTTTGTATCTGCATCCGCATGTGGAGTTGGCGTGCGTGACGGGACGCAGCGGGGCGGGGCAGAGGCTGGATGAGTTCTTCCCGCACCTGTCGGGCATTGATTTGATGATTGAGCCGGAGCTGGAGGACGGACTGGACCTGGCGTTTTCGGCGCTGCCTCACAAGGCGAGTGCGGAAGCTTGCATACCGCTGATTGAAGACGGGCTGAAGGTGGTGGACATCAGTGCCGACTTCCGTCTGAAGAAGGCGGATGAGTACGAGGAGTGGTATGGGGTGGAGCATCCGGGGCCGCAGTACTTGGAGGAGGCAGTGTACGGGCTGACGGAGTTGCACCGGGAGCAGGTGGCGGAGGCGCGGCTCATCGCCAACCCGGGGTGCTATCCGACGAGCGCGATTCTGGCACTCGCCCCGGTGGTGAAGGAGGGGTTGATTCAGCCGACGGGAGTGTTCGTGGATGCGAAGTCGGGGGTGTCGGGTGCGGGACGTGGGCTGAGTCTGACCACGCATTACTCGGAAGTGAATGAGAACGTGATGGCGTACTCGGTGGGGGGGCACAGGCACCTGCCGGAGATCACTCAAGAGTTGGCGGGAGTGGCGCAGACGCCGCCACAGGTCACATTCCTGACGCACCTGATACCGATGACGCGGGGGATCCTGAACTCGTGCTATGCCACGCTGACACCGGGGAGGTTCGGGTCGTGGCAGCAGGCGCATGAGGAGATACGGCAGCTGTACACGGATTTCTATGCGGACGAGCCGTTCGTGGAGGTGCCAGCGTCGCCGCCGCATACCAAGCATACGTCGGGGAATAACATGTGTTTGGTGTACCCCGCGGTGGACAAGAGAACGGGCACGCTGATGGTGATCAGTTGCTTGGACAACTTGGTGAAGGGAGCGGCGGGGCAGGCGATACAGAATATGAACGTGATGTACGGGTTCCCGGAGACCACTGCGCTGGAGGGTCTGGCGCTGTATCCGTGATCCCGCGTATAATGGTCAGGTGCCCCTAACGGTTCGCCGTGCCCCCATCGTCTAGCCTGGTCCAGGACGCCACCCTTTCAAGGTGGAGATCGGGGGATCGAAGCCCCCTGGGGGCACTTTTTTATTCCCCTTTTTGGCGTTCCATTCGGGACACCCCTACCCCCTCCACTCTGAATAGTCCCGCACCCCTTCAAGCGGTATGCTCCTCCCTTCTTCGTGGGTCTCTCGGCCAGTCGTCCTATGACAAGAGAGGGCCGTGTTATGATTGATCTAACGAGACTGGCAGGGACTGAAGTTGCCCTCGTTCAGGAATAAGAAATGGCAGATGTACGCACCCTTTCCAAGACAGACCGCAACCTGTGGAACTCAATCATCAGCGAGGCGATGGCCAACCTGAAGTACAACGCCTTTGCTCACAAGGCCTTGGAAGAGGGCCATCCTGAAGTGGCGCAGGTGTTCCAGGAGGTTGCGGGGGCTGAGACTATTCATGGCATCAATCATCTGCGGGTTGCCGGAGATATCAAGTCCAGCGTCGAGAACCTGCGCGCGGTCATGGAAGGGGAGGCCAAGGAAGCAGCGATGCTTTACCCCCGCATGATCAAAGATGCCTTGGATGAGGGCCGGCTGGATGCGGCTGAGACGCTTACTATAGCCATGGACCGGGAGCAGCACCATTTGGAGGTCTTCAGCCGGGCGTTGGAGAAGCTGCAGATCAAGCAGACTAGGTTGAAGGCTGTTACGCGGTTCGCCGACGGTACAGAAGCGGAACCGGAGGAAGAGGAATCTCAGGCACTCGACCCGGAGACGTTGCTCAGGTACGAAGGCCCGTATCATATTGAAGCCTACCCAGAAGACTCTCCTGCTTATACGTCTGCCGCCCGGGAGTTGGAGCGCGAACGCTGGCGTGTGGAGGCGTTTGGCCGCATACGCGAGGTGGTGTTCGGGGCGCAGGATGGGCTGCTCAGTACCGTAGCTCTTGTGACGGCAGTGGCGGTTTCCGGGCTGGGGGGTACCACTGGAGTGCTGGTGGCCGGACTGGCGGCTGCCTTGGCTGGAATGGTATCCATGGCCAGCGGGGCTTATCTGTCGTCCAAGGCTGAGCGGGACGTTCAGATGGCGGAAATCGCCAAGGAGGCCGAGGAGCTGGACGCCCATCCCGGAGAGGAATTAGCTGAGTTGGTCGTCATGTTCCAGAGAGAGGGCCTGTCGATGAGGGAGGCCCAAAACATGGCGGAACACATCGCCTCCGACCGTGATCTCTGGCTGCGCACGATGGTGGAAAAGGAACTCGGCTTGAGTGCCGAGGTCACGGCGAACCCGCTCAAGGATGCCATGGTGATGGGCGTGGCTTTCATAGTGGCGGCCATGGTGCCCATCTTCCCCTTCTTCTTCCTCGACGGGTACACAGCGATAGGCGTTTCGACCGGTAGCGCGCTGACAGGGCTCTTTGCCTTGGGCGTGGGCAAGGGACGTCTGGTACGCAAGGTACCCTTACTGCAGGGACTGGAGATACTGCTGGTGGGGGCGACGGCGGCAGCCATAGGGTACGGGCTAGGCCAAGGCGTGCCTTGGGTGTTTGGCATCGATGTACCTGCTGGGTGAGGCTAGTCTCCTAATGGTTGCGCGATAAGAGCGACGTCCTGCGGTTATCAGGACGTCGCTCTTATTGATGGGGTGCTGGGTCTCTGTTCCGCCTCTCATTCGGAGAGGAGCGCGGAATCGAGGGCACTGGTGGCTGCTAGTCAAGCCACTTGACGAAGTTCTGTGCCGGGGTGCGCTGGGTGACGATGTCCTCGTCGGGCTCGCCCACGTAGAGCAGGGCTGCCAGGTCCCATTCTTCCTCCGCGCCGAGTGTCTCTTTCAACTTGGGGTGCCGGGTGGCCCCGCCTGTCTCCCAAGTGACCGTCAACCCTTCGGCTGCGCCGGTGAGGGAGACGTTGTAGGTGGCGCAGATGGTGGAGGCGTAGTTTTCCTTGGTGGCCTCGTCGCTCTGGCCGGGCGTGCTGTAGACATAGATGATGACCGGCGGAGCCATGACGGCCTGCCTCGTGGACTCGGCCCGTTGCGGGTTGTCGAAACGCCCCATCTGGTGCTGGTAGGCAAGCTCGGCTACGGCTTCCCTGGCCTTGGTGTCCTTCTCGATGACGAAGAAGCGCCATGGCTCGGTCAGACGGTGGTTGGGCGCCCAGACTGCGGTTTCCAGCATGCGCTCCATGGTCTCTCTGGGTATGGGGTTGTCCTTGTACTTCCATGCGGAGCGCCTACGGTAGATGGCCTCGTAGACGTTCATCCCGGCTGCGGGAGCAACGGTTGAGTCGCTCTTTACCTTGGTGATCTCTTCGCTAGCCATGAAAGCCCCTTTCCTGTCGGGACGGGTCTTAGTCTGCGCCGTCCTCTTCGAAACATACCGGTGGGGAAGGCAAGTGGACAGATATCCCGGTCCGCTCACCGACTTCGTAGTATACCTCATGGTGCTGTAGTGAATGCAAGCGCGTGCCGGAAGGTAAGGCTAATGTATAGAGATAGTCTATACCCCTGAAGGCCCTTTCCTCCACCACACATTCCCCTATTTCGGTCAGCGGTCTGAGGGACACCTGGTCGGGGCGGACCATCAAGCGCACGTGAGAGCCTACCGGAAAGGAACTCTCGCCTGGCAATGGGCCGAGTTCAGTGGAGAAACCGCCGCCTCTGACGATGGCTGGGAGAAAACCGGCTACTCCCAAGAAGGATGCTACAAAGGGTGACGCAGGTCGGTGGAATACCTCCTGCGGAGTGCCCACCTGCTCGAGATGCCCAGCGCGCATGACAGCTACCTGATCCCCCATGTAGAGGGCCTGCTCCTGGTCGTGGGTGACGTGTATCGTGGTCATGCCGAACCGGTTGACGATGCCCTTCACCTCACGGCGCAGCTCCTCGCTCAGCTTGGTATCCAGGTTGCTGAAGGGCTCGTCCATGAAGAGTGCAACAGGACGAGGGGCTAGGGAACGCACCAAGGCGACACGCTGCTGCTCACCGCCGGAGAGTTCGTGGGGCCGCCGTTGGGCCAAGGGTTCGAGATGAACGACTTCGAGCAACTCGCGCACGCGGGCCAAGCGGTCCGATTTGGCCCAGCCCATGAGGCCGAATTCAACGTTCTGGGCTACGGTCATGTGGGGGAAGAGGGCGTAGTCCTGGAAGACCATGCCCACCTGCCGAATCTCGGGAGGCACCCAAGCACCCGAGCCACTGACGACCTGGCCGGCAAGTTCCACTTCTCCTTGGTCGGGTATCTCGAAACCAGCAAGGAGGCGGAGGAGAGTGGTCTTGCCGCAGCCGCTGGGTCCGACGATGGACAGGACCAAACCGGGTTCCAAGGTCAGGCTGATGTCGTGGACGGCCTTCACAGTGCCGAAGGACTTGTATAGCCCACGGCAGGCGACGCGCGCTGACCCGGTTGCCGCGCTATCAGGTGCGGTTGTGGACACTGGAGTTGATGCCATTGATCGGAGAGAGGGGAAGTTCTTAAGTGACCGAGGGAAGCCAGCCCTGCAGGGCCTCAACCAAGCCGGAGGGATTGTCTCCTGCAACGAGATGGCCAGCATTGGGCACGGTGATGGCTTGGCTGCCGGGGATGGTCTGGAGCATGCGCTCCATGGTGTCTTCGCCAAACACGTCGCTATCACTGCCACGCACAATGAAGGTGGGGCAGGCAATCTTCTGGATGCACTCCCAGAGCCTGTCGGGCTCCCATCCGGGAGGGGTGCCGCCGGGGGTACGCAGCAGCTTGTCGTATTTCCAAGTCCACTTGCCATCGGGCTTCTGGCGGATGGTGTGTTTCAGGGCCCCTGCGACCTGCTCGCGTGGCCTGCCGGTGTATTCCATAACCCTGTCGGTGAACTCTTCGTAGGTGTCCAGGAGGTCGGGCAACTGTTTAAATTGGTCCATGCGGGATATGCCAGCGGATATGGCACGGGGGCCGGAGTCCACTATGACGAGGGCCTTCACTTTTTCAGGGTGCTGGGAGGTGTAGACGTAGCAGGTGCGCCCTCCCATGGAGTGGCCCACCAGGATGATCTGCTCCAAGCCGAGGGCATCGACGAAACCTCCCAAGTCCCGGACGTAGGCGTCGACGGTGTACTCGCCTTGGGAGGCCCAGTCGCTATCGCCGTGGCCACGGGCATCGAGGGCCATGCAGTGGTAGTCGCCGCAGAGGGCGAGGGAGATGAAGTCCCAGCTGTGGGCCTGTTGAGAGTTGCCGTGCAGGAAAACCAAGGGCTGGCGTCCTTCCGTCCCCCAGTCGAGGTAGTGGAAGTTCATCCCATGGACGGTGACCTGTTTGTCCTGGGGCTCCACCTCACGCTGGAACGGGACTCCCATGCGCCTCGCTGCCTCGAAGAGAGACAACCCCTGGGCCTGTGTCGCCATGCTCCAGCCTCCTGACAGATACTCCTTTTGTATCATAAACCGACTGTCAAGCTGACGGTTTCTGTCGCCTTTTCTTGGGTATTCCGGTGCAGTTTGGTTTGACGCGGCTATTTGCCGCCCGTAGAATGTCGCGGGCCAAACTAGCCCTTGGAGGGTTTGTGGTGCCAGGAAAGATCCCAAGACAGCGCGTGGAGAGGCTGGTGTCCGCAGGAGGCATCCTCTACCGCGTGGACGAAGACAAACAGATCGAAACAATCCTTTGCGGGCGTAACGAGCCGACCCGCTGGAGCTTACCCAAGGGTACCCCGGATACGGGTGAGAGCTTGGAGGAGACGGCCCTGCGCGAGGTGCGGGAGGAGACGGGGCTGCATCCGGTTATTGAAGCACCTCTGGGTAACATCAACTACTGGTTCCTCAGCCCCGACAAGCGGACACGTTTCAACAAGACCGTTCATTTCTATCTGATGTTACCCACCGGCGGGTGCACCGACGAGCACGACCCCGAGTTCGATGAGGTACGCTGGTTTCCCGCTGACGTGGGCATCAGGACGCTTGCCTATGCCAGCGAGGCCAAGCTGCTGGAAAAGGCTGTGTCGATGATACGCGACAGGGTTGCGCCAGACTGGCCGGCCCAAGAGAAGACTGGAAGGCGCTAGCTTGGAGCTCAAGGGAACTCTGGTCCTCCTTCGTTCCAAGCGGTTGGAGGATGCTGAGGCGGACTACAAGTGGCGGACCGATCCCGAGGTGGCCGCCCTTGACGCTACTTTACCTCTGACCATGAGCTTCCAGAGCTACCTCCGCATCTTTCGCGAACAGCTTGCCCGGCCCACTCCGGGCTCGGACCATTTTGGCATAGAGGCCTTGGACGGGACGTACATCGGCAATTGCATGTACTACGATCTGGACTCGGTCAACAAGCAGGCTGAGTTGGGCATTGTCATCGGCGACAGGGACTATTGGAGTCACGGGTACGGCTACGACTCGGTGACTTTACTCCTGGACCACATGTTCATTGCTGGCGCACTGCAGCGCGTCTACCTGCATACCTTGGAGTGGAACGAGCGCGCGCAAAAGTGCTTCGGCAAGTGTGGCTTCGTACCAGTGAAGACGGTCCGGCGCACGGGCTATGTCTTCCTCCAGATGGAGATCCATCGAGCGGACTGGGAGCAGCTTTACGAGGAGCGGCGCGAAGGCTCTGGGACGCCTTAGGACAGCAGCCACTTTCCCTAGGGCAGCAATCCCAAGTGCTCCCGCGGCTCCCAATAGGCTTCGTTCTTGACACCTTATTTGTGCTCGGCTAAGTTGCTTCACAACGGTTGTGGCACAACGATAGCTATGCTGCCTATCTGGGCCCTGAGCTGATCAGAGGGTTGGCTTCGGACAAGCCCTTGGCTTCTTACCACACTGCAAGGAGCTTCACCGATGGTTACCAGAGATGAGAACGAACTGTTGACTCGCGCGGGCCCGGGCACTGCCATGGGCGACCTGATACGGCAGTACTGGATTCCGGTGGTGACTTCGGACGAAGTGACGGCAGGAGACCGCACCAAGCGAGTGCGGTTGATGGGTGAAGACTTGGTGGTGTTCCGGACGAAGAGCGGACAGCCTGGGCTGATGGCGGAGCACTGCACGCACCGGCAGGCTTCGCTGTATTTCGGCCGCATCGAGGACTCATGCCTGCGCTGTCCCTACCATGGCTGGGCCTATGCGCTGGACGGGCAGTGCATCGACATGCCCAACCAGGTTGCTGGCAGCCAGTTCGAGGACAAGGTGCGCCATCCCGCGTATCCGTGTCGCGAGTCGGGGGGCGTCATCTGGGCTTACATGGGAGCGGAGGCTGAGCCTCCTGAGATGCCGGACTTGGAGTGGTGCTTGGTGCCTGCCGACCACCTGCTGGTCAGCAAGTTCTTCGTCGAGTGCAACTGGCTGCAGGCGATGGAGGGCGGCATCGACCCGGCGCATGTCTCGTTCCTGCATGCTCCCTTGGATACGACCAGTGAGTCCCAGCTGCGGGAGCTGGACAAGGCCGAGGCTGGGTTCGGGCTCACCATGACCATGGAGAAGGCGCCCCTGCTGGACACCTTGGACACCGACTACGGCGTGCTCATCGCTGCAGGGCGCCGGGCGGGCAATGGCAACCGCTACTGGCGCATCACCCAGTTTCACATGCCCTTCCACACCATGCCGCCCATTGAGGTGCAGTATGACCCCGTCTACCAAGCACACATCTGGGTGCCCTCAGACGATCACAACATGATCAACTGGTGCATCACCTGGAGCGCCACCCGCCCCATAACCGAGTCTGAGCGCACGGCCATGGTCAACGGCTTGGGGATCCATATCCTGGACTATGAGCCACCCACCAACCAAGCCTACGGCGACATCCGCCTGCGGTCGAACTACGGCAATGATTACCACATGGACTGGGAGGCCCACCGCACGAGGGCCTTCTTCGGAGTGGCTGGTGTGGGGGCGCAGGACAGGGCAATACAGGAGACGCAGGGCAAGATATACGACCGCACACAGGAGACGCTGGGCACTGCCGATATCGGCTTGGTACGGGTGCGCCGGCAGTTGGTCAATGCTGCTCTAGCGTTGCGCGAGGGGACGCCCGCACCTGGGCTTGATCCTGCCAGCTATCGTATACGGCCTGCGTCAGTGATGGTGCCGCATGAGGCGTCATGGTCTGATGCTGCGCGGGATGATCTGGTGGCGGAGGTTACCAGCTAACCCACTTGGGAAGGCTTTGGGGAGCTAACCTTCCAAGACTGGGTCGCCCAACATGACTAGGGAATTTCGGTACTCGGTTGATGCCACCACTCTGGAAAAACGGGCATCGGCCGTTACCAGGGTTCCTTGGATACGGCGTGCGAGGGCGAGGTAAACGCAGTCGTATACTGGGTGACCCAAGGTCAAAGCGAGACCAACTGTAGTGGGTAAGGCTGGCCAATTGTCGTCCCAGTGTATCGGGAAATCGAGCAGATGCTGTGACAGCAAAATGGCCTCGTCGTGTTCTATTCCTCTTCGGCGCCCCTTGACCCACAACGCATTACTGATCTCGTAGAGCATGAGGCGTGGGGCATGCAGTTCGTGTCGCCCGTCCAGCAAGCCATCCGCAGCTGCTGAGTCTACCTCGGTAACCATCCATTTGACAGCTACGCTGGCGTCTACGACCAGTCGCACGAGCCATCTCTATGCCCATGGTCCCGATCTTGCCGGATGATGACCTCGGCGGGCGGAGATGGGCGATGGCCCTTGGTCTTCGCTCTCAGCTTGCGCGCTAGTGTCTGGAACTCTGCTTGTCTTTCCGCCATGTTGATGTCGTGACCTACGGCTTCTTCCAAGATGTGCCGTATCTCATCTTCTAAGGAGCGATTGTTGGCGGAGGCCCGCTTCTCCAACCTCTCCACGACTTCTTCGGAAAGACCTTTGACCTCTATGCCGGTCACGATACACCTCATCCAACTGATGAGAAAGCCAATTATAGGCCTGAAATAGATTGCCGACGAGCGGGATAAGACCTACTGATGGAAGAATCCTAGGCCGAAGACACCGGCACTGGCGCGGGGTTGTACAGCTCGACTCCGATGGTGGCGGGGAAGACGTTGATGATTTCTTCCACTGTCCAGCGACCATTCTTGTGGATGGTCTTCACCGGCTCCGGCTCGTTGAGCAGGGCTACCAGACCCTCTGTCACGTTGAAGATGCGACCGTTGACGTGAGCCGACTCGTCGGAGGCGAGCCATGTCACGAAGGGGGCGACATCTTCCGCAACGCCGCGCAGGCTCCCCCCGGGGGCGATGCCACGGGACGCGCGAAGCTGGCGGGCCTCGTCGGGTACCTCGCCGATCATACGGGTGGATGCGCTGGGAGAAATGGAGTTGACGGTGGCTCCGTAGCGACCGAGGTCACGGGCAGCGACGCGGGTGAGACCAGCGATGCCGTCTTTGGCTGCGCCGTAGTTGGCTTGGCCGGAATTGCCGTAGAGGCCGGAGGTGGAACTGAAGGTGATGAACCGGCCGGAGCGCTGTTGGCGGAAGAGTATGGAGGCGTACTTCATAAGGGTGAAGGTGCCCTTGAGGTGAACGGCGATGACGTCGTCCCACTCCTGCTCGCCTAGGTTGAAGAGCATGCGGTCTCGCAGGATGCCGTGGCAGGTGACCACGATATCGAGTTTGCCGAAGTTGTCGATGGCCATCTGCACGATCCGCTCGCCAGCCTCCATGGTGGCTACCGATTCGTAGCAGGCGAGTGCCTCTCCACCAGCCTCCTTGATGAGGTTCACCGTCTGGTCGGCTTGGGCTACGTCCTGTCCGCTGCCGTCCACGTTCACACCGGGGTCGACCACTATCACATTGGCGCCCTCGGCTGCCATTAGGCGGGCCACTCCTTGGCCGATGCCCCTGCCGGAGCCGGTTACGATAGCGGTTTTGCCTTGCAAAAGGTTTGCCATATCAGTTCAGTCCTCAGTTGTCATGTATATGTTGGGGTCAGGAAATGCCTTGCCCTACTACTTCGGACTACTGCCCTGGCGGTTGTGCAGGAGCAGGGGCAGGGTTGTAGATGTCTTTGGTCAGGTACTCTCTCGCCTGCGGGGCAAGGGTCTCCATGTCCCAGCCACCTTGGTTGTAGATAGAACGCTCCGGGCGTGGCTGGGACATCAGTGATACCTGTCCGCCGTAGACGAGGAAGGTCTGGCCGTTGACGTTGGCGGAGTAGTCACTGGCAAGGAAGGCAACGAAAGGCGCAACGTCGTCGGGGTCGTTCTCCAGTTCACCCTCGGTGATGGCTGCTACGCCTCCGCGTGCCCGCGCCTCACGTGCAGAGTCTGGAACGGCCGCCACCATGCGGGTGGAGGCCCGGGGTGCGATGGAGTTGGCGGTCACGCCGTAGCGTCCCATGTCCTTGGCTGCCACCTTGGTGAAGCCTGCGATGCCGGACTTGGCGGCGCCGTAATTGGCTTGGCCCGAGTTGCCCACCAAGCCCGATTCGGAGCTGAAGGTGATGATGCGGCCGGAACGCTGTTGACGGAACAGGATACAGGCGTGTTTGACAACCGTGAATGTGCCCTTCAGGTGCACATCGATGACGTCGTCCCATTCCTGCTCGGTCATGTTGAAAATCATTCGGTCGCGCAGGATGCCGTGACAGGTGACCACGATATCCAGCTTGCCGAAGTTGTCCACGGCGGTCTGAACGATTTTCTCGCCGGCTTCCATGGTGACGACGGACTCGTAGCAGGGGATGGCCTCGCCCCCGGCAGCGCGTACGAGCGCAACCGTCTCGTCGGCTTGAGACACATCTTGGCCGGAGCCATCCACGTTCACGCCCGGGTCGACCACAACCACCTTGGCACCCTCGGCCGCCAGCTGCAGGGCTACCCCACGGCCGATGCCGCGTCCGGCCCCGGTGACGATGGCCACTTTATCGAGCAAAATGTCTGCCATTTATGGTTCCTCCTGACCGGGGCACGCCCGGCCACTCAATGAATGTCGCCAGAATCCTGTAAGATGGACGTCTATTCTCGCGAAGGCAACTCCACAGTCGCCCGGCCGGGCGTGGTAGTCTTCCCCTCACTGTCCTCTATCCAAATTTCGCAATCGACCAAGTGGCGTCCCTCTTCCACATATTTGCTTGTCACTCTGCCCTTGCAGTAGAGGGGTTTTCCAGGCTGGTCCATGCCACGGTATTGGCAACTCAGCAGGCGCAGCGTACCCTCTTCACCAATCCAGTCGGTCATGAGTTGGCCGAGGAAGGCGTTCTTCAGGGCACCGTGAAGTATGGGGCCCGGCAGGTCGTTGCCGATAGCGAAGTCCTTGTCGTAGTGGATTTCGTAGAAGTCGCCTGAAGCCCCAGCGTAGCGCACCAGTTGCCGCGTAGTGGGGTTCTTCACCAAGGTAGGAACTTCCATCCCCTCTTCAACGTCTTGCCACTGCAACTGCGCCATTACGGCCTCCATAAAGAGTTGGCAGACTTGCAAGCCTGCTTCAAGGTCCCTCTCAGCGATATAAGGTCAGGGTCGGGCTTGGGTAGAGGCCCTAGTACCTGATGAGGGTTGACTTCTGGGTCGCCACCACCTGGTCCAACTGGTTGGTGTAGGTGGTCACGGTGGCGACGAACACCATGGTACCCAGCCGGCCTGGCCGCTCCGATACGTCGGTCACACGATTGATGGCGGTGATGCGGTCACCCACGCGTACGGGCTCGAAATACTCCCACTCGCTGCCACCGTCCAACACCCGCTGAAGCTGTTCTTCGAAGGGCAATTCCAGACGCTCCGTGCGCAGGTTTCTGAGGAAGGTGGGTGTGGCGATGATGCCCCCGTACCGGCTTCTGCGAGCTGCCACCTCGTCGGTGTATAGCGGGTTGGCGTCTTCGATGGCTTCGGAGAAGCGGGCAATGGCACCCTTCTCCACTTCCAGCGTGACGGGCGGCGACTCTGTGCCGATGGACCGGTTGCGAATGTCTTCTGTGATAACGGTTACCTGGGAGGTCAAGCTGCTTACCCTTCAACTAGTGATACGTTCGGCGAACGTGCGTCCGCAGTTTACGGATGGCTCCAAAGGGGTGTCAAGGCGGCTTCTGTACCTATGACCGCTGGGGTGGCAACTTATCTGAGGCTAGATGCTCCCCCAACCCAACAACACCAGCCATAGAACCACAGTTAGTCCGCTCAAGACGAAGGCGCAGTCGACCTTTCGCATCTTGGTGCTGGCTATTTGGGATACGGCGTGAACTTGTTGGAGGAGTTGGTCTTCGATCTCTTCATCTGACAGGTTCTTGGACCTGCCTTTGAAAGTGTCAAGACTGATGGCCGCGATGTCTTCAAAGTAGATAAGAGATTCACCTGTCCTTCCATGCCTCGGCTTATACACCCAAGCCGCCACGCTTCCAGCTGCCAACGCTGATGCAATATAGAGCGTAGCAACGGCAACCAGCCCTACTTGTTCCGAAGTTCCATTCTCACCGAAAGCTATTGGTTGAAGGTTCTCAATTCGGGCCACCAACGTCCCCACGAGGGCAATCTGTAGCGCGAGCACCGGGGCCGCCTTGGCATCTGCCAGTCGTATGAATCGAATGACACGGCCCAAAGATTCGTAATGAGACTTAAGACGCTCTTCCACGACTCACCTTGGGTGCTTTCCTGTGATGATAGCTTCACAGAACTCTGCCCCATGCTTAACGCACCATGTGGACTGCAGCTTAAAGACTGTGTCGAAGTCAAGCCCCATGTGCACCGGGGCTCCTTCCTCGTCCCATAGACAGGTGGTTTCTCCAGCCAGCAAGTCTAAGCCGAGTCCGTTCAGGTCTCCGTTGCAGCAGCCACAAGACCAGATGAGGGCCCGTTTGCGAATATTGGAAGCTTCTTCGTATTGTTGGAAGACCCGCTCTGAGACCACGATCTCATTTGGCCCTGCTACTGAGCTCAGCTTGGCGGCGACATTTACGGGCTTACCCGCCCAAACCTCATTCTCTTCTGTGCCCCTCAAGCCTAAGCGGCGGACAAGCAGCGTGCCGTAGTCGACACCCACGCCAACGGTGAGTTCCCAATCTACTGATGTAGCTTCGTCGAACAGCTTTGCAACGACTCGCTCGGATAACGTTCTCATTGTGATTGCAGCAGCGGCTGCCGAGAAGGTAGATCCGGAACCACCAAATAGCCCGAATATTCCATCTCCTTGGATATCGATATACTTGGCACCGAATCGGTCCAAAGTCACAGTCATTGCCTTTATGAAATACGTGTAAGCATGAGCTGCCTCTTTAGGCCGATTGTCAGAATTTAGTGCTGTAGATCCTTTTAGGTCTGCGAAAACTGCCGTAACTCTTGGTATCTGAAACCAGACGCCTCCATTAGTTGGACCCCTTTCTGGCACATCATTCTTGGCAGTAATCTGCACCCCAAGGCCAGACTGCTGCTGTAGTTGGTTCGAAACATCGTCAGTGACATCATTTAGCAACACAGCGTTGTCTCCCGGTCTATGTCGTTGTGTATTTGTACGACTATTGAGGGAACACAAGGTTCTACAACCGACACGAGAGCCAAGGTGAGGGACGGAGCGACGGGACCGCCCTTTGGGAGATCACCACTCATTGCATCTCGTCCAGTGCCCTCAGTGCATTGCGGACGTGGCCCGTCATGGAGAATTCGTTGTGGAAAACGGCCCGGATAATGCTGTTCACGTCGATGACGTAGGTCACGCGGGAAACACCCAGACCGAACCGCCTTCGGACGTCGTAAAGCTTGCATAACTCTCGAGTCTGATCGCTGCCCAGTTCGTAGGGCACCTCCAGAGTCATCCCGAATCTGGCCACCCGCTCCTCAGCGTCGGGACTGATTCCCACAACAACAGCATTGCGCTCAAGGAACTCATGGTGCTTGTCGCGGAACTCCGCAGCCTCTAGCGTTCAACCATGTGTAAAGGTCCGGGGGAAGAAGAAGAGGGCTACATTATTGCCCCTGTGCTCGCGGAGATTGAAATGTCCGCCGGAACCCAGGGGTACGGTGAAGTCCGGGGCTTCCACTCCTATTCGTAACATGAGCGTTACGCTATAAGAATGACATTCCGTCGTCAAGGCAAGGAGAGGCGAGAGGATGTCGTCTGGTGGGGGGCGGTGTGAACTGCTCTACTCTCCCGACAGCCCACCGCTCAGCACATGACTCGCGGGCATGTAGTACAACCCACCGCTTAACAATCGTTGGACGTCCATCGCCAGCAGATTCGCGGGAGTCTCAGCTTGGGCGCCGGTGAGGCGCGACAGGAAGGGGCGGCGGGGACGAATGAAGGTGGGTCGGGGACGGGTGTCGCCCAACCTCGCAGCCAGTTCCAAAGCGACGTGGAAGTCGCCGAGCTCGTCTATCAGTCCCGCCTCCTTCGCCCGTCTTCCCGTGAACCCTTCGCCGGTGGCTAGGGCCCGCACCCGCTCAGCATCCATCTTGCGTCCCTTGGACACTACATCCATGAAATTCTGATGCACCTCATCGATGAGGGCCCGGAACTTCTCGTCTTCCTCCGCAGTATCGGTGCGCCAGAAGCCGCCCATGTCCTTCAGGTGGCCACCCTTGTGCACGGTGAACGCGATGCCGAGACGTTCCAGTAGCTGTTCCATGACTGGTCTGAGGTAGATCACGCCGATGGAACCCACCAGCGAGGAGGGCAGGGCTACGATGCTCTGGGCGGCGCAACTCAGGAGGTAGGCCCCCGACGCGCCGGTGCCCCGCACATACGACACCACAGGCTTGACTTCGCTGACCCGTAGCAGGTGGTGGTAGAGGGCCTCCGAAGCTGCGGCGCTTCCACCAGGGGAATCGATGTCCAGTACCAAGGCGCGAAAGCGGCGACTCTGACGCACGGCATCGAATATCCGTGAGTAGGCGGGTACGCGGACTGCGTTGCCGATGACGCCTGTCAGTTCCACCACGGCCACGCCGTGCCGCCTGCCGAAAGGCACGTTAGCCACCCTGCCTTGGACGCATAGAGTTGTTGCCGGTCATGGCGTGGGAGGCGCCACTTGGAATGGGGGAAGGTGCAGGGGTATGGGCACCTCCACCACCACGGGGGAGTCTTGGCGAAGGGCGTCGCGGAGGGCATCCCGCAGCTCTTGTGGCGAGTCCAGTTTCATGCCTTTGGCGCCAAGGCTCTGCACCAACCCTTGGTAGTCCACAGAGGGCAGGGAGGTGCCGATGTAGCGGCTCCGCAGCCGGTCGCGCTGTTCGGTAAGGCTGGCGCCAAAGGCCCCGTTGTTGAAAAGCAAGGCGACGACATTGGCCCTCTCATGGGCTGCCGTAGCCAGTTCGTTGCAGGCGTAGGTGAAACCGCCGTCACCGCAGAGGGCAACCACCTGCCGGTCGGGATTCCCGATCTTGGCCCCGATGGCCGTCGGAAGGGCGAACCCCAAGGTTGCGAAGTAGCCCGAGGTGAGGTAGGAGCGGGTCTCGTGTACCGGGAATGCGAGGTGCCCCCAGTAGCCCATGTCGGTCACGCCAGCAACCACGATGGCATCGTCAGCCAACTCTTGCCGGATGACGTCCAGCATCTCCGTTTGCAGGGGGGCATTGGCCCGTACGCTCTGTGCAGCCTCCGACTTGATGCTGGAGAGTTCGGCAGCCGTCCACTGGCTGGCGTGGGTCGCGCCTCCCAAGTATCCAAGGACCGCCTGCAGGGCAAGCCGGGCGTCAGACGGGATGCCGATTTCGAGGGAGAGGTTGCGCCCCACCTCTTCGGGATCAACATCAATCTGAATGATCTTCTGGTGGGGCTGGAAAGCCCATTCAGGACGGGGCATCAGGGTGTGGGCACGGCTGCCCACCACCAGTATCACGTCGGCTTGGGGCATTGCCCGCACCGAGGACCCGTGGGCGTAGTAGAAGGAGCCCAGCGCCAAGGGGTTGTTCTCAGGTATGGCGCCCTTGCCCTCGGGGGTAGTGATGACTGGGGCATTGAGGGTAGTGGCCAGCTCCAGCAGTTCGGAGGAGGCGTCGGACAGCATCACGCCGCTGCCAGCCCAGATGAGAGGATGGTGGGCACTTGCCAACATGTCAGCGGCCCGGCGTATGTCGTCAGGGGCGGGGCCTTCGCGAGAGAAGACTTCGGTCTCAGCCAAGTTCACATCGCCGGTGGAATACAACACATCCCAAGGGACCTCGAATTCGACTGGGCGTGGCCGTCCCGTCTGCAACTGCTCCATGGCGGCATGCACGCCGTCGGAGACCTCGCCAACGCTCATGACCCGGTGGGCCCACTTGGTGATGGGGCGGAAAGAGTCCAACTGATCGTCCACCTCGTGCAGGACGCCCACGCCGGTGTTGATTTCGTGGGTGCGGGCTTGGCCGCTGATGAGCATCACGGGCGAGGAGCAGGAGTACGCTGTCCCCAAGGCACCCGCAGCATTCAGCGCTCCCGGACCGGGCACCACCAGCCCTACGCCCACTTTGCCCGTGCTGCGGGCGTAACCGTCGGCCATGTAGACCACGCCCTGCTCGTGGCGTGGGACGACGACCCGGATGCTGGGTTCGTCGTACAAGGCGTCGAAAGCGTCCATAACCTGCACGCCGGGCAGGGCGAATACTACTCCGACTCCCTCGCGGACGAGAGAGCGCACCAAGGCTTGAGCACCAGTCATTTCAGGGATGTTGCACCTCGTGATGTGGAAACCATGGGTGTGGGCCGCCTTCTTGATGCGCCCCCACTTCCAGTGTTACAGCTTCCAGATGTTGCCTACCTGTTGAACCAAGTCGACCTGATGAATGGAGTCGGCAGGCCAGTCAGTGGCTTCGATCCACTCCTCGAAGTGGGCCTGCTCGACCGCTTCGCACTCCGACACCATCTTGCCCTCGGACAAATTGCAGTAGACCTTGAGGATGGTGGTCCGGGGGTTGGGACGCCAGTTGGACACTGCGTCCAGCTTCTCCCGGAACTCCTCCTCGGTGATGTCGGGTATGGTGTGGAAGGCGATGAATCGGGGCAAGGTGATCTCCTCAGTCTTCAGAGCCGTTAATTATCGGGTCTTGGAAAGGTCACTCTTGTGGTGGCACGAAGGGGTAGGGTATTGGCCGGCCACCGCGAATTGGCAGGACGACCGTGGCCCGTCCCGGCATGCTCTCGATGTCGTTCTGGGTTTTCATGCCGATTTCAAGGTCGACGAACCCCAAGCCCTCTTTCTCGTGCTTGCCGGTGACACGGCCCCACATGATGAGTATGTCGCCGGGGACAAGCATGGCCCTGTGCTCGAAGGAGGCCTTCCACGGCCAGCCGTCGGGCAGGGTCCAGTCCTTGAGGTACTGAGGCACCACGCTCTGCTTCCACGATCCCTGCACCAGCAGCGCGGGGTTGCGGTCGTGGTTCAGGGCGAAATCGAGGTCGTAGTGGATGCGGTGCCAATTCTCGATGGCCGCGCTCCACCGGAATAGATGGGTTGGAGTGGGTTTGTAGATGTACTTGGGCAGTTCGTCGCCCTCGTTGACATCGTCATAGAAGGTCTGCGCCTTATGGCGCAACTGCTCCCCATTGGGCTTCTCATTATGCTCGAGAATCTGCTCCGGGGGCAGCTTCAGCAACTCTTCCAGAGGAAGGGGCATGGTCTGTCACTCCACTCACTTGTGTTGGGCCACCTGTGATGTGGGGAGTAGTATGCCTGCTCTGAAGGTGGTGGGCAAGCTTCGGGAGGGGGGAGGGACACGAGGCTGCGGGTATCTTGGTCAGGGAGAACTCCAATGGGAGCTATACACATACCCGTTATGAAGGGGTTGCCGTCTCGAAGGCTGAAGGGACTTCAGGTCAGCGAGCGGTAGGATGACGCAAGCCTGACATGTTCTCATCTCCAGAGGTTAGTCAGCGTCAGAGTTTGGTATAGGTCTTGCTAGGCTTGTGCCAAGCTACCTTGCCTTGTTGCAGCAGGTTCATTAACACCGTGTAGGTAAGGTAGTTCTTTTGTCCACCTCGGAAGTCGGAACGCAGGTGAAGACGGCCGGCGATGTCGACGTTTCTCAAGCCTTGGGGGTTGGCTTCCAGCAATTGCAGGATAGCCTCTTCTATGCGCCGCAGTCCCGATGTAGCGGTATCAAAGGCGGAGGTGTCCCGGCCTTTACTTATGAATAGCTTAGTCCCTTCATCGCGGCTAACCTTTCCCTGAGCCATCAGGCTCCCCAGGACACCATAGGTCACGTGGTTCTTGTAGTTTCCCCCGAAGTCGAAGCTCAAACCTAGGTTCCGGGCGATGTCGGCATTTCTGAGGCCTTGCGGGTTCGCGTCCAATAACTGGAGGATAGCCGTCTCAATTTGGCGCAGTCCCTCTTGGGCCAAGGATTGGCTGTCAGAATCAATGTTCATAACAGGTCCGTATGATGGGCTGCCAAGTGCCGCTCTACACAACGGGAGCAAGTGATAGCATCACATTCCTCTTCTTGGCACGCTTGGCTGCAATTGTCGCAGGTCTCCCGGATGCACGACGGGCAGGAATAGTCGTATCGTGGTTCAAGCGCGCTTCCGCAGTAGTAGCAGGGCTCGGCGACCTCATCTTCCGTCATATTCAAGCCGTTGAGCACTCTCGACGTCCTACCGCCGAATCGTGGAGGCCCTCGTGATACACAGCAGCGCCCCATCCTGATTGCGGAAGGCGGTCTCGCGGGTGACTATCAGGAAGGGGTTGCCGTCGCGGCCCTGACGCTCGCGGATGTCGGAGTAGCGATGGCGGTAGCTTATCTTGTCGCCGATGCTGGGGTACTGGTACAGCTCCAACTCGTTGCCTGCGTTGAGGATGCGCATCAGGTCGGTGGGTATCCGTGGCAGCTCGCCGGGGTGAGTCACGCCGCCGATGCCGTCGGACTGGGGGTCTTCCTGGAAGGCACGGGTGATGGGGTCTTCTTCTGACGGGGGCAGCCGGCCTGCCATGTAGCTGACCATGATGGGCGGGGTGATGATCTTGCCGTAGCGGGTTGAACCGGCGAAATCGGGGTCCCAGTAGCGAGGGTCTGGGTCCATCACTGCTTGGGTGAAGCGACGCAGGTACTCCGCGTCCACCACGCCCCAGCACTCGACGACCTCGCCCTCGACGCCAATCATGGCGGCGACTTCAGGGGTGAGAGCGGAGCCGGACGGCTGGGTCATGGCGTCTAGTTCACCGGGGTGGCGGGCGAACACCAGTGGAGGTACTTGGGGTTGCGCCCTTTCACGATCTCGAAGTACATCTCCTGAAGCTGCTTGGAGATTGGGCCGGTCTTGCCGTCGGCCACCTTGCGGTTGTCCACTTCGATCACGGGAGTGAGGTGGGCCGCCGTGCCCGTGAGCAGAATCTCGTCGGCTATGTAAAGCTCGCTGCGGTCGATGCTGCGCTCCACTACTTCCAAGCCCATTTCGGCTTGGGCAAGCTGCATCACCGTGTCCCGGGTGACTCCGGGCAGCACGTTCTCCTCCAGCGGAGGGGTGTGCAGCTTGCCTCCTGAGACGAGGAAGATGTTCTCGCCGGTGCCCTCGCAGACATGGCCGTCTTGGTTCAGCATGATCGCCTCATCGTAGCCAGCTAGGGTGGCCTCGGTCTTGGCGAGGATGCTGTTGACGTAGATGCCGGAAATCTTGAAGCGGGCGGGGATGCTGGTGTCGTCGACGCGGCGCCATGACGAGATGCAGCAGCGCAGGGTGTCCGTGCCGAGGTAGTTGCCAAAGGGGACGCTCATCAGGCAGAAGTCGTCGGCCAACTCCTGGAGCTTGAGGTTGGCCACCTTCTCCTCGCTCTTGTAGGCGAGGGGGCGGATGTAGATGTCCTCGCTGAAGCCGGAGCGCTCCACCATCTCGATGGTCAGTCTGCACAGTTCGTCGGCATCGTAGGGTATGTCCATCATGAGCATGCGGCACCCACGCAGCAGTCGCTCGTAGTGCTCCCGCAGGCGAAAGATGTAGACGACTCCCTTTTCCTCGTTCCAGTTGCCTCGGATACCCTCGAAGATGCCGGTGCCGTAATGAAGGGCGTGGGTCATAATGCCCACCTTCGCCTCTTCCAAAGGAACGAACTGACCCTGGAAGAAGGCATAAGGCGTGCTCAACGATTATTCCCCTTTCGGCCCCTTTTCGGCCAGGAAGTGGCGCAATTATAATCAGCGACATCCGTAGCTGGCAACTTGGCCCAACAGGCTCCTCCTACACTCCTACAGAGAGTCATGCGGGTCGGCCAACAATCATGCGGTCCCAGACAGGGTTTCGTGGCGTCACCGAACCGTAGCCTCTACCCTTGGATTCTCGCAGTTGTGGCAACCGCGGCAGTGGTGGCCGGGCTGGTCATCTGGGCAATACCGACCTCATCGCCTGGGGTGGAGGTGGCCCTGCCGCCGCCTACGCCACCGCCCGAGCTCAGGGTTTTCGTATCCGGCGCTGTGGCCCGCCCCGGTGTCTACCAACTGCAGGAGGGCGATCGCCTGGTGGATGCGCTGGTGGTCGCCGGAGGACCCACAGTCGATGCCGACCTGATGGCAGTGAATCAGGCCCTGCGTGTACATGATGAAGACCACCTGCACATCCCACGCTTTGGGGAGGTTCCTACGCCAGTGCCTGCGAGTAATGGAAGGTCTGCTGCGGGCAGGTTGAATATAAACGACGCTGACATTGATGCTTTGAAGGAGCTACCCAATATCGGGGACACCCGGGCGCAAGCCATCATCGCCTACCGCGACCAGAGCGGCAAATTCGGAGAGCCTGCGGAAATCATGGAAGTGGACGGCATCGGTCCCGGCATCTTCGAGTCCCTCCGCGATCTGATTGCCGTGCGATAAGAGAGTTCCGCCGCCCTTCCCTCCGATCACTCAAGGACTCGACCACCGCCGATTGCAGGATCGCAACGAACTAATGCTTGCGGAAACGATTGAGACGTGCTGTGCATATGCGCGGTGGGATGCGGGGAGGCAGCACCTCTTGTGGAGCAGATTCCAAGGAGGCTCTTCAGGAGAGACGACTACATCGGTCACGGCAGTGCCATAACTCTTAACACCGACGGCATGGAGGCTCCCTTGTGTCCACTCCCCATGATGATGCGTCAGAACTCGTTCGTAACACTGCCTTTGCCTACTGGGATGCTTGGAATAGCTACGACGCCGATAAGGTTCTGGCGTTCCTGGAGCCCTCTTACCGGGGAGTCGAAGAGGAACGAATTCGCCGGGACATTGGTCGCACCCAGAGCTTCAACGCTAAGCTGAGGCTCACGGAGGAGTCGCCCCCGGTCCGGTTGGAGTCCGCCCATTGGGAGATATTCCTTACCATGAGGACTCCCATTGATATGAGGCGAATCCGCATGACATTCCTTGTCGGGGAAGACCGCTACTGGATTACGTTCTCGGGCCAAGTGGAGTAGCAAGCTGGCGCTTGGACTCACTCGGCTCTCTGGGGGTATACTCCCCGCAATCTAGCGTATCGGGAGGACGACATGCCTCGAGTAAACAAAATCGGTCATGTGGTGCTCAACGTCCGGGACGTTGATGAGTCCATCAAGTTCTATACCGAAGCCTTGGGTATGGAGTTGATGTCTCACAATACCGAAAGGCACATGGCCTTCCTCTCCTTCGGCACCCAACACCACGACATAGCGTTGTTCAGGGCCCCGGTGGAGGCCGAGCAGGGCGGAATCGGGCTGAACCACATCGCCATGCAGATTGACGGCGGCTTGGAAGAGCTGCGCCACCTGTACACCCGGCTTCTGAACGCCGGAGCCGAGGTGCAGCGCACCACCGAGCACAGCACCACCCTCAGCGTCTACTTCTCTGACCCTGACGGCAACCGGCTCGAGATTTTTGCCGAGAAGTGGGAGCCCGAAACGGCAAGACAGATATTGCGCGAGGGCGGTGGTCGGAACGAGCCTCTGGCTTTGGAGCCAGTCGGCGCTGACTAGCTGCCTTGGACTTGACCACTGGCGCAGGGTATACTGGTCTCCAACCCATTTAACACAGGGAGGACGAAATGCCACGAGTAAACAAGGTTGGACACGTGGTACTCAACGTTAAGGACGTTGACGAGTCGATCAAGTTCTACACCGAGGCCTTGGGCATGGAGCTCATGTCCCACAACACGGAGAGGCACATGGCCTTCCTCTCCTTCGGCGACCAGCACCATGACATTGCTGTGTTCAAGGCCCCAGTGGGTGCCGAGCAGGGTGTTCTGGGCTTGAACCACATCGCCATGCAGATTGAGGGTGGCGAGCCGGAGTTGAAGCAGCTGTACGGTCGGCTGTTGAATGCGGGCGCTACCATCGACCACACCACTGACCACGCCCTGACCCGCAGCGTCTACTTCTTCGATCCCGACGGCAATCGTCTGGAGATCTTCTGCGAGATGATGTCCGAGGAAGAGGCCAAGAACTACATGCGCGAGACCGGCGGCACGGCCAAGCCCTTGGAGCTGGAAGCCGTTCGCTAGACCCGGCGCTATCGACGCCGCAAAGCGGGCGCGCCCCTAATATGCCATCTCCATCGGATGGCGCACCCTGGGAGGCGGGCCCGCTTTCTTTTGTCCCCATTCATGACTAGCGTGACCGCACCACCATGGCCTTGATAACCCTCGGTCTTGCGTGGGTAGTCGGCTTGCTTGCTGGCATCCTCCTTGACGTCCCACTGCCAACCCTTGGCCTGTTCATACTGGCATTGACGGCGGTCGTGCCTCTATTGAGGAGGGCCGGCTGGTGTATTCCTCTGTCCCTAGCCGGACTGGTCTTGCTGCTTGGTGTACTCCGTGTTGAGTTATTCCCTGGACCCTCGCTCATCCCTGCTCCTCTAGGGGAGGTCGCGTTGTCAGGCACGGTGACCAGTGGTCCCGAGCTTGCAGGTGCATCGGAGCGGTTCGTATTCGAAGCCGAACGAATCTCTTACGGAGTGTCCGACGGTGAAGAGCGCGAATACGACTCTTGGGAACCTCTCGACGCCAAGGTTCTGGTTATCGCCCGTCCGCCCTCACCTTTAGTTCAGGCCCGCGATCGGCCCTACTTCCGCTATGGGGACGGACTGGTGCTTCGAGGCAGACTGGAGGAGCCCAAGCCCTTTAGCGATTTCGATTACCCGGCCTACTTGGAGAGGCAGGGCATCTACTACACTTCAGCCTTCCCGCATGTCGAGTTTCTTGGAGAAGGCCAAGGGAAGGCAGTGCGCGCACTGCTTCACCAAGTCAGGCAAGGGGCTTCTTCCCGTCTGGACAAGATCCTGCCCCAGACCCTTTCCGCCCTTGCCCAAGCCCTCCTCTTGGGGAAGCGGGATGCACTCCCCGACGAGGTCGGAGACAACTTCCGTGCCAGCGGGACCTCACACCTGCTGGCTGTCTCAGGGTTGCACGTGGGCATCGTGCTGTTCCTTACCCTCGGCGCCAGTGCCTTCGCCTTTGGACGTCGTCGCCAACTGTACCTGCTCGCGCCCTTGGCCACCGTGTGGGGATACGCTGCCCTTACAGGCTTGGCCCCTCCAGTGGAGAGGGCCGCCATCATGTCGACCGTTTTTCTCTGCGCCTTGGCCATTGGGCGTCCCCGCAGCCATTTGCCAGCCATCCTGCTGGCAGCCGCTGTAATGGCGGGGCTGGAGCCTCGAGCATTGCTCGAGGTCTCCTTCCAACTAAGCTTTGCAGCGGTAGCCGGCATCGCCCTCATCCTGCCGTGGCTGGGGGACCGTCGCCCCAACGAACTCGAAGGAGGCCTCTGGTCTGCCGTCTGGCACTACGTCCGCGGTGGTCTCATAGTGTCGGTTGCTGCAACCGTGGCCACTCTTCCCTTGGTAGCCTTCAACTTCCATCAAGTTCCCACCTTGGGCATACCCACCACCATCCTCGCCCTGCCCGCCATCCCCTTCCTCTTAGGTGGTTCGGCTCTAGCCGTGATAGCAGACTTGGCCTACAGCCCTCTGGGGGAGCTCGTAGGCTGGTACGCATGGATACCCCTTACCTACACCTTGGAACTGGTGGACTTGGTGGCCCGTGTGCCTGGGTCCACTTTCGCCGTACCCGGTATACCCGAAGTCTTGGTGGTCGCCTACTACGTCGTACTCACTTTACTCGTCGCATCGCCAAGGAAGATGAGGACTGCATCGATAACATCAGCATGGGCGTGGATCCGCCAACTCCGTCCCTCACCCTCCCAACAGCACGCAGCCCCCAAATCCACAACCGGTCCCAGCCTAGCTCCGGCCATCGCCCGCATCATGCTTGTCGTCCTGCTGGCAGGGGTGGCCGTGGTGCTATGGGTCAGGGTCCCCAGCAGCGGCGATGGCAGGCTGCACGTCACCTTCCTCGATGTTGGCCAAGGCGACTCCATCCTTATTGAGAGCCCCGCAGGCAAGCGCATCTTGGTTGACGGAGGCCCCGCGGCCCGCACTGCCCTGCGCCACTTGGACGATCGCACCAGCTTCTGGGACCGTGATTTGGACCTCGTGGTGCTGACCCATGGTGACGAAGACCATTTCGTTGGCTTGGTGGATGTCGTGGGCCACTACGACGTCGGAGGAGTCATGCAGGGAGGCTTCAACTCCGAGAGCCCGCTTTATGCAGGCTGGGAGAAGGCTCTAGCAGACCGTCAGTTGATCCGCGTCCCAGCGGAACGGGGCCAGACCATCGACTTGGGCGAGCCTCTCCGTCTGGATGTCCTGCACCCGCCACGCGAATACGGCCTGTCCAGCCCCAACAACAGCGGAGCCGTGCTGAGGCTGGCCTATGGTGAGGTCAGTTTTCTGCTCGCTGCCGACATCGAGGCCGAAGCAGAAGCCGAATTGCTGCGAAACTACTCCAGCCTCGACTCCACCATCCTCAAGGTGGCCCACCACGGCAGCAACACCTCCAGCACTCCAGCCTTCCTCCGCTCGGTAAGCCCGGACATCGCTGTGGTCTCCGCTGGCAGGGAGAACGCCTTCGGCCATCCCTCACCGCTCGCCATGGCCCGCCTGCAGGATGTCCTTCCCAGCGAACGCATCCTCACCACTGCCGACAGGGGCAGCATCCGTCTTTCCACCGACGGGCAGAGGCTCTGGCTGCATACCGACCGCTAACCCGGCGGCCAGTTGCTATACTCAGGTCCAGGTCATCTATGGGAGGTCACAATCATTCATGAGGTCTGACGGGCGCGCCAACAACGAGATCCGCCCCCTGAATCTGCAACCCGGCTACCAAGCCTTCGCCGAGGGTTCGGCACTGATGGAGATGGGCATGACCCGCGTCATCTGCGCAGCCTCTGTCGAGGAGCGCGTTCCGCCCTTCCTGCGCGGTGCCGGTACCGGCTGGGTCACTGCCGAATACGCCATGCTCCCCCGCTCTACTCTCACCCGCACGCGGCGCGAGACCACAGTACGGGGGCGCTCCGCCGAAATCCAGCGCTTGGTCGGTCGCAGCCTTCGTGCCATCACCGACCGCACCGCCCTCGGTGAACGCACCATCCAAGTCGACTGCGACGTCCTCCAAGCAGACGGAGGCACCCGCACCACCGCCATCAATGGCGCCTATGTCGCCCTCAACCTAGCCTGCCGCACTCTCATTAATGGAGGTGTCATCAGCCAGCCCCCACCCTTGACCGGCCAAGTGGCCGCCGTCAGCGTTGGCCTCATCGAAGGCGAACTCCTCCTCGACCTCACCTACGCCGAAGACCAGGAGGCCCAAGTCGACTTCACCGTGGTCATGACCAGCCAAGGCGAAATCGTGGAAGTCCACGGCGCCACCGAAGGCGCCCCCTTCCCGCAAGACCTGCTGCCGCAGGTGCTCACGCTAGCGCAGCAAGGGTTGCAACCAGTGTTCAAGATGCAGCGGGAGACAGTTGCGCAGAGTGCCGGGTAGTCCGGGAAGGGTGCTTGGGCATGTGTTAGTATCGCGCGAGGAGGGAATGCGTTAGATGGAGCAACTCACGGTCACAGGATTAGACGACGAGCTTTCAACGACATTACATGTGCTTGCCAAGAGCGAGGGCATTTCCCTGAACGAAGCTGCTCTTAAACTGCTTAGAACGGGCGCATCTTTGACCAACACTGCGGATAGCGCTGGCACAATTGGCTCATCGTTGGATCACCTCATGGGACTTTGGACTGACCAAGAAGCCAACGAATTTGACGCCGCCTTGCTGGATATGGAAATCATCGACGAGTCAATTTGGGAATGAGTGTTCTCCTGGATTCCAATGCCTACTCTCTCCTGATGCGTGGAGACCAGCGAGTTGGTGAGCTTGTACGGGGTACGGATAGGGTTTTCTTCTCAGTTGTCGTAATCGGCGAGTTGATGTACGGCTTTCGCAGAGGGACGCGCCTTCAAGAGAACATGGATATATTGCGCTTGTATTTGGGCAGTGCTGGCGTTTCGGTAGTGCTTGTAGGACAGGCTACAGCAAATTATTACTCGATGATAGGCGCGTCCTTGAGAGCTAAGGGGAAGCCTATTCCGACCAATGATATGTGGGTCGCAGCGCATGTGATGGAGACGGGTGCTTACTTGATTTCTTCGGATAGTCATTTCGAGCAGGTGGATGGAATAGCGTGGACTCGCATCGAGGCTACGTAGGCCAAAGACTGGCAGTATACGTGAGTCAGCCGGACTCCCCCTACACCCTCTGCACCCCCAACACCACGTCCGCTCCCTCCACCTTCAGCGTCTCCGTGGCCATGCCTTCGGGCACAGCACCCTCCACCAGTTCATTCGACAGGGTCTCCTGCTGGATGTAGGGAGCGTACTCATTCATGACCCTGCGCACCTCATCCAGCCCCTCGCCACTATAGAACGTGGTGATGCGGTCCGTCAGTTCGAAGCCTGCCGACCGGCGCAAGTTCTGGATGCGGTGCACCACCTCGCGCGCCGTCCCCTCGTCTCTCAGGTCGTCCGTCAGCGTGGTGTCAATCGCCACCATCCACGCTTGGTCCAAGGCGACGGAATAGCGGTGCTCCTCACCAGCGTCTCCGTTGCTCCCGCCGGCACTCCAGTTCACGGACACCACGCCCTCAGGCTGGTCTCCCAGTTGCGCCCGGGCCGCCTGCACCATCTCCGAGGGTCCGTAGGAAACATCGCACGACTTCACGTTCAGTTCGTCCAGCAACTGGGGGCCAATGAGTTGCAGTGCACCCTCGTCCGCTGCCTGCCAAGGTCCGATGACCACTTGTGGCAGCGGCTGGCGCACCTTGATGCCCGACTTGGACCGGGCGCTGCGCCCGAGGCTGGCGAGCCGCATGGCAAGGCGCGTGTGCTCCACTAGAGGCTGGTCGATCAATGCCGCATCCACCTCAGGGAACAAGGCCAGGTGCACGCTGGCGGGAGCGTCGGGATACGCCGTTCGCTCCAGGTTTTGGTACATCTCCTCAGCCACGAAGGGTGTGTAGGGTGCCAGCAAGCGTCCCACCGTGGTGAGGCAGCGATAAAGTGTCGCATAGGCATCCAGCTTGTCCTCGTCGCTGTCGCTCTTCCAGAAGCGGCGACGGCTGCGACGCACATACCAGTTGGACAGCCTGTCTACGAACTCCTGGATGCGACGTCCACCAGTGGTCGGGTCGTACTCCTCGAAGGACTGAGTGACCTCGCCCACCAGCACGTTCAACTCCGATAGCAGCCAGCGGTCCAGCTCGGCCCGTGGCTTCCAGTCGGCGGGAATCTGGTCCGGGTGGAAGTCGTCCAGCGAGGCGTAAGTGGTGAAGAAGGAGTAGACGTTCCACAGCGTCAGCAGGAACCGCCGCACCACCTCATTCACCAGCGAGTCGGAGAAGCGCCTTGGCTCGCCGGGTGCCGACGCCGTGAACAGGTACCAGCGGGTGGCATCGGCCCCATGGGCATCGATCACACTCCACGGGTCCACCACGTTGCCGGTATGCTTGCTCATCTTCTGGCCCTTGTCGTCCAGGATGAGGCCCAAACAAATCACGTTCCGGAAGCAGGGCTCGTGGGTCAGTAGCGTGGACAAGGCGTGCAGGCTGTAGAACCAGCCACGGGTCTGGTCAACCGCCTCGCATATGTAGTCTCCCGGGAACCTGCCGTCCGCCTTCAACCCCTCCGTGGTCACATCGTGGGGCACATGCCACTGCGAGAAGGGCATCGCCCCCGAATCGAACCAAGCGTCCAGCACCTCCGGCGAACGGTGCATCGTATGATTGCACTTGGGGCAGGAGATGGTGATTTCGTCCACGTACGGGCGGTGCAGGTCCAAATCATCCAGGTTCGCTCCCCGCCACGACCTCTCGGCAAGCTCGGCCACGCTGCCGATACACTCGTCGTAGCCACAGCCGTCGCAATGCCAGATGGGGATGGGTGTGCCCCAGTACCGTTCCCGCGACACCGCCCAGTCCACATTGTTCCGCAGCCACTCGCCAAACCGCCCCTCGCGGATATAACCGGGATTCCAGTGTATCTCGCTATTCCCGCTGACCAGCCGGTCCTTCACCGCCGTGGTGCGGATGTACCAGGAGGTCTTGGCGTAGTAGAGCAACGGCGTATTGCAGCGCCAGCAGAAGGGATAGGTATGGCGATAGACCTCACGCCGGTGCAACAGCCCCCGGTCGGCAAGGTCGGCCATGATGTCCTCGTCAGCCTCTTTGACGAACTTCCCGGCAAAGGGATACGTGCCAGTGATGTTCCCCAGCAGGTCCACGTTCTGCACGAAGTTCAGTTGCTGCTGCCGTCCCACACCCAAGTCCTCATCACCAAAGGCAGGTGCAATGTGCACGATACCCGTGCCGTCCTCCATGGAGACGAAATCAGCATCGATGACCCTAGGCTGGAACTCGTCGGTGCGCTCCAGCAGACCGCGTTCGGAGAAACGGCTGATGTCCATGCCATATTCGCTGGGGTCATACAGCGGCTCATACGTGAGGGCTACAAGCTCTCGCCCCTTGAATCTCTCCAGCACCGTATGAGACTCGCCCACGGCTGCATCCAGCAAGGCCGATGCCAGCACCAGCCTGTCACCACTTTCCTGTTGTACTAAGCTGTATTCAGCATCGGGGTCTACGGCCAGCGCGGTATTCCCCGGCAACGTCCACGGCGTTGTCGTCCAAGCTAGGAAGTGCACGTCTCCGTGGCCCGTCAGGCACCCGTAAACGTCGCTTGAATCTCCGCGTGATACGTCCCATCCCGTAAGCCGGAACTTGATGAACACTGATGGATCCGGCGTGTCCTCCTCATACCCCAGTGCCACTTCATGCGAACTCAGGCTGGTGACGCATCGTGGACAATGGGGCGTTCCCTTCATGTCTTGGTACACCAGGCCCTGGTCCCACAGCTGCTTGATGATCCACCAGCCCGTCTCGATGTAGGAATTGTGCAGGGTGACGTAGGGGTCCTCCATGTCCACCCAGAACCCCACCCGGTCGGTCATCCGCTCCCACTCGCGCACGTACCGGAACACGCTCTCGCGGCAGTGACGGTTGAATTCCTCGATGCCGTAGTTCTCAATCTCCCGCTTGGTGGTCAGACCCAGCTCTCGCTCTACCTCCAACTCCACTGGCAACCCGTGGGTGTCCCAGCCACCCTTTCGCAGGCACTGGTACCCCTTCATTGTCTTGTATCGGCAGATGATGTCCTTGAACACTCTCGCCAATACGTGGTGAATCCCAGGCATGCCGTTGGCGGTGGGCGGTCCTTCATACAACATGAAGCGGGGGCCGCCCTCTCGCTCACTCTCAGTGCGACGGAAGATGTCCTCTTCCTTCCAGAACTGCAGAACGCCCTCCTCCATCTCTGGAAGGCTGACTCTGCTGGGCACAGCTTTGAACATTAGTACCTCTGGGTTGAATAGTTGGGTCAGGTAGCCGGGAAAGCCTATCTAACCGTGCGGCAAGGTGTCAACAGGACTGCTCTCGGATGGTTAGGCCTGTCGGAAGATTAGTGGCCGATAATCCGGTCAGTCTTTGGGGACAGCCAGAACGAAATCGGCCCATTCGTCGATTCGGGCCGGGTCCAGCCTTACAATGCCCTCCAGCCGCTCGAAGTCGGTGTCTGCCGAGATGATGTGGTCACTTCCGAGCCGGTGCATAACCGCCGCATGCACCAAGTCTCGGGCGCTGACCCCCGTATAACGATCCGCCAACCCAATCGCCCTCATGACGTCCTCAGCGTGCACTGGCTCGATCAGACCCTGCATAATCTCGGCTAAAGCCTGCACCACTTCCCGACCCAAGGCCCATCGGCCCAACGCCAAGTAGCGATGCAGCAGTTCTTGGAGGACTTCAGAGTCGGTTACGAATGCTTCTGGCTCATGGACTACCATCCTCAGGATACGGGAGCATGGCTCCTTGTACGGATGGTCCCTGCCAGCCGCGTAGATGGGAATGTTGGCGTCAATGAAGACCGCCGGGTTCATGTGCTCCTTCCAATTCGCGGGCAAGGCTGTCAGGGTCCGGGGAGTCTTCTAGGTTCAACCTTATCAACTTCTCCACTGCCAGTTCGCGACGGTTACGCAGAATATCTGCGTAGGCCCCGTCGATGAGGCGGCGTACCACTTCGGAGATGGGTACTCCGTTCTCTCGGGCCAGTTCCTCCAACCGCTGTCGGTGCTCTGCATCCAGCCGTACATCCAATCGGTTTGTCATAGCTGCTTCCTGTACGGAACAACAAGTGTGGCACCCATTATCCCTTGGGCCAGGCTGTAGGGTCAACAGGCCGAAAATGCCTATCGAATTACCTGGCAAGGCGTCAACGGGACTGGTCTGCCCAATGCATCCTGCCCCCGCTGATCCAACATCGGTCAACCCGCCCCACGAGGCCATGTCAACATAACCCCGTTTCCGCTAAACTAGTAGGGTACGGCTGTAATTCTAGGAGGAGGGAAAGGATGGCACCGATACTGAATCATACCATTGTCCGTTCCAGCGACAAGTGGGCATCCGCCGAGTTCTTCGCCCGGATCATGGGGCTGGAGGTAGAGCGCAATTCCCCTACTCACTTCGCGCCGGTCAAGATCAATGACAACCTCTTCTTCGACTTCGATGACGGGCGCGACCCCATTGCCCACGAGCACTACGCATTCCATGTGGACGACGAAGAGTTCGACGCCATCTTCGACCGGGTCAAGACCGAAGGTCTGTCCTACGGCAGCGAACCCTTCGCGCAGGACAACATGAAGGTCTACGACACTTGGGGCGGGCGCGGCATCTACTTCCATGAGCTTAACGGGCACAGCATCGAGATTTTCACCCGCCGCAGCCCCGACGGCTCGTACCCGCCGTAAGGCGCCCTTCGGCAGGATGTGCGAGGTGAGGAATTGACCCAGGGACTGATCGGTGGTGCTGCGGCTGCGCTGGTGTCTGTCTTGGTCTCCCTGCCTCTCCATTCACCCAACGACGCCCTGTTCAACACCCTTTTCGTGGCCATAGGCGCCTTGCTCGTGGGTCTCGCCGCCGGGGTCCTGTGGGTCCTCCTGACCCGCGGGCGCAACCCACGGTTGCGGTTCCTCCTGCTTTGGGCGTTGGCTTTCGCGGCAGCCATCGGCCTCGCCTTTGCCATGAACACCCAGTTGGACCGGTCCGTCTCCTTCGGCGTCCCCATCGCCGTCATTATCTTCGGCATCGTCGCCGCCTCAATGATGCTCGAACCCTACTTGCGCCCCTTGAGCAGTTGGCGGGTTGCGTTGGTTGCCATAGCAGCCGCCGGCGCGCTGGGCGGAGCCCTCATCACCCAAGGCGACCAGGAAAGCGGAGAACTGAGTTTGCCTCCCCGCGCCAGCGCCATCACCACCACCGCACACGATTTATCCTAAGGAGTGCTGATATCTGATGTTACGGAACAGACCCGCTGCCCGCATCCCTGCCCTCATCATCCTTTTCGCCACTCTCCTGCTCACTCTGGCCCTTCTTGCCTGCGGCGGTGGCGACGATGAAGAGGCCACCCAGAGCCCTACATCAACCCCAGCCGCCACAACAGCCGCCGCTGAGCCCTCTGTAGCTGCCACAAGTCAGCCAACCCCTGACGCGACCCCGGAAGCTATGCCAGAGCCAGCCCCTGTTGAAGAGGGTCCACGCCAGATCGGAGACGTTGAAGGCATCGTCTTCCAAGTCGGCGACGGCTCCCAAGCCACCTTCACCGTGACCGAGCAACTGCAATCCCTGTCCCTGCCCAACGACGCCGTTGTACGCACCACGGTCCTTTCAGGTCACGTCAGCTTGGACGGCGGCGAATCAGTTATTGACATCGACCTCCATTCGATGTCTAGTGACAGCTCCTTTAGGGACAGGTACATACGCCAGAGAATGTTCCCCGATACCCCCACAGGTACCTTCAGCGTCCAGGGTCTCAACGAATTGCCTGCGGGCTTCACCGATGGCGACGAAGTAGATGCTACGGTGGATGGTGAACTCACCATAGGCTCAGTCGTCACCCCGCTGTCCTTCGAGGTGACTGCCCGGGATGACGGTGACGTGGTCTACCTCCATGGACGCACCGCCTTCACCTGGGATCAACTCCAGATAGGGAAGCCCATCGCAGGGCCCGTAGTGAGCGTTGAAGACGAGGTGCGGGTCGAGGTCTTGGTCGCCGCACGCCCCGGTGGAGACGCCATGGCCATGGAGCCCGCCGCGGCTATAGAGCCCACCGCCATGCCTGAGCCCGCCCCTGCCGGTACGCCTCCGCCCCCAGCCCCGGTGACTCCGCCGGGCCCATCCATGCCTGGCTCCAGCGTCCTTATCATCCCGCCACTCGATGGCAACGCCCAAGCCTTCCTCGACCAGTTGCCCTCAGACGAAGCCTCATGCGTGAGTGGCGCAGTGCCCGCGGACCAGCTTGCCATGGCCATGGGACCCGCTGGCCCCTCCGGCCCGGCTGGCGAGGCCCTCCTTGGCTGTCTCAGTGACCGGACGGTAGCGCGCATCACGCTGGGTACTGCACTTGGCATGGCGGGGAAACTCAGCCCTGAAAGCCAAGCCTGCCTGAGTAGCCAACTCGACAATGAAGGCGCAACAGCCTCGGTTGCAGGACAGTTGAGGTCACAGGTGACCGGTGCGCCGGCGGGCCCTGCCTCCATGTTCGCGATGATACCCTTTATGCAGTGCCTGAATGCCGATGAGGCCGCAACCGCGGGCTTGGGCGACCCCGACCAGATAGCATGCTTCCTGGAAGAACTGGGTCCCGAAGGTTTGGCCGCCCTTTCTGAACCCTCGGAAGATCCGGCCCAGATGGGAGCATTGTTCCAAGCCGCCCTCACCTGCGGTATGGCCGGGGGACCCTAAGTTCCTGCAAGGGTGCTTCCCCCAGCAACTGTTGCCATCGAACAGTTGCTGGGAGGGTGCCCTACGGCCCAACGCCACGCTTCTTGCAAGGAAGTATCGAAAGGTTAACAGGTGGTCTTGGGAAGGACGAGGCTAAGGGGGTTGGTGGCGACCCGGATGGGACTCGAACCCACGATCTCTGCCTTGACAGGGCAGTATGTTAACCAGCTACACCACCGGGCCGTGTGTAGGACAGTAACCAACATTGTATTCCGCAGGCCGCCCGCTGGTCAATCGCCCGACGCGTCGGGTAGCATTTGGTAAACTGGTGCAAGTTGGTGAGACTAACCAACTCTGTGTTAGCCTGGGTTTAGAGAGGCATGACGAAAGGTGTCCGAGTGGAGATCGAGTACCGCCATATGGACACCCGTGTGGTGAGGCTGGAAACGGAAATCGCTCACTTGGCTACCAAGACCGACCTCGCTCAGATGGAAACACGGATGACCCGCTGGATGATCGCCACGGTGCTGACAATCGCGGCGGTTGCCGCTGCTGCTATATCCGTCCTGGTAAGTACACTAGCCTAGGAAAGCTGGCATGGGTACGATCAACATCAACTTCACTACGCCCACCGATCCTCAAGCCGAACCCCTGATTTATCTGGACTTCGATGGAACTGCGTTTTCGTTCCCTCTGTCCGGAGCGAAGACGCTCCGCGATTATCTCAGCAACATGATCAATGAGGCCCAAGCTGCCCAAGAACGTCGGCGGCCCGAGCACCTCAAGAGAGCAGAGTAAAGGACTCCTCTACGCCGTGGGGGCCGTGGGAGATTGACACACTACCGGGTCTGGATCCGGCCGTTACCGCGGGAACACCACGCTCTTCCACCGCCGCTCCTTCAACGCAGCAATGATGGGTTGGGCCGACCGGGCCATGTAGGTGCACACCACCAGCGCGGTCATAGACCACGCCATAACCACCACAAAAGTGCTCTGCCATGTCACGGTCACCGCGATATCGAAGGCGATGAACCCGGCAAACGCTGCCGTCACCAAGTGGCGCGTCGCCAGCATAAGCAGAGCGGCGGCCCCCACAACGATGGCAGCATAGACGGGTGACAGGGCCAGCCCGATGCCCAGCACCGTAGCTGCCCCCTTGCCCCCACGGAACTTCAGGAAGATGGGCCAGTTGTGCCCCGCAAGCGCCGCTGCTGCCCCCAAACCCGATACCCACTCCGGAGCGCCCAGCCATGCCGGCAGGAAGAACCCTACCGCACCCTTGCCAGCGTCGGCGACCAGCACGGCCACGCCCCCAGCCGGTCCCAACTGCGAGTAGGTGTTCAGTGCCCCCACGTTCCGGCTGCCCACCGTGCGTATGTCGATCCCCTTCAGCCACCTGATCAGCAGGTAAGCCGATGGAATCGACCCCACAAAGTAGGCTAGCACCACTCCGGCAATGGCTCCCGCTAACTCCATGCCACGTCCTCTACTCCAGTCCTGGTGATTGTCTTGTAGGAATCCTCAGCCGGACCTATTTGCTCTCTGCGAGGCGGTAAATGTTCCCGTCGAAAGACAGCATGTACACCTCGCCATCCTCATCCTCTCCAAACGCCGTAATCCTGCGCACCGAGTCATTGAGCAGGGCATGGTGCGTAACCTGCACGCCGTCATAGCGCAGCCCCCACAACTCCCCGCTGCAATAGTCGGCATACAAGTATGCCCCTTCAAGCCACGGCAGGCTAGGCCCGCGATAGACCACCCCGCCGATCACTGAACACCGCGGACCATCCAGCGAGTACTCCACAATGGGAGGCTCTAGCCCCTCTCCATCGCAGTCCTGCACGCCGGAAGGAAAGCAATGACTTGCCTCCATCAGGTTCCACCCATAGTTTCCCCCCGCCTGCAGCACATCCACCTCTTCCCAGTTGTTCTGCCCCACATCTCCAACCCAGAGATCGCCCGTCTCCCGGTCAAACGAAAACCTCCAAGGATTTCGCAACCCATAGGCCCATATCTCCGGGCGGGCATCGTCATTTATGAAGGGATTGTCTGCCGGTATCGCATACGGACGCTCCTCCGAGGCCTCGGAGACATCAATCCGCAGCATCGCCCCCAGCAGAGTCCCCAAGTCTTGCCCGCTGTTCAGCGGATCACCGCCTGATCCCCCATCGCCCAACCCGATGTACAGATAAGCATCAGGCCCAAAAGCTATGGTGCCCCCATTGTGGTTCGGAAAGGGCTGGAGCACTCGCATTATCACCAACTCGCTTCCGGGATCAGCCCGTCTCCCACCCGAAGCGTCCGAGGTATACCTCGCCACCACAGTGTGGCTCTGCGTTGTGTAGTTCACGTAGAAGCGCCCATTGGACGCGTACTCAGGGTCGAAGGCCAGGCCCAGTAACCCCCGCTCACCTCCCACCCTTACCCGGTCCCGTATGTCCAGGAACACGTCGGGCTCCGTCCCTTCCGCCGGGTCGCCCTCCGTCGTCGGGTCAAACGACATGATCCGCCCCTCCTGCAACACCACGTACAATCGCCCGCTGCCGTCGCTCGCATGCGTCAGGTGCACCATGTTCTTCATGCGCTCCAGCCAAGGGAAGGCGGCCCCCAATTCCAGAGGCTCCAGCCCTGATATCGGCTCTGCTTCCGGCTCTGTGGACAGTGGGGAGGAAGTTGGAATGGAGGTGTCAGCTTCAGCAGTGACAACCCCTCCAGGTTCCGCCGGAGCGCTCCCGCAACCCGCTATCAGCGCCAGGCCCATGACAAATATCCAGGCTTGCAGGACTAACCGTCGCGAGGTATCCAGTCGGAATAGTCGGCGCATGGTCCAGTTGAAGACGGATAGTGTCAGCATTCCAGGCATACTAAAGGGGCCCACCCCTTGCAGGATGGACCCCTTTTTGAATCTGGTTATCTATGGCCCTGTAGCTATGGGAAGTTGCTAGGCAGCCGATGCGCCCGAGCGACGCCTCGACCCGAAGAACATCACCGAGCCCACCAGTACCAGCACGATGCTCGCGATGAGACCGTACCGCACCATCAACGGGACGATCGGCTCGCCAGTGGCGGGCAGGTCAGTGGTGGGCGCTGCCACCGCGTAGGTTCCCATCTCCTGCGTGCCGGTGTATGCCATGCCGGCTTGGTTCGCAGCCTCGCTTATAAGGTTGACCACGTTCCCGATGTGCAGGGTCGCCACTTGGGTCGATGTTGCTGCGCTGGCGAGTGCTGCCGCCGCAGTAGCTGCCGAAGCACTGTCAGCGGCGCTGTTTGCCGCCTCAACAGTGGCATCGCTCGCGCCCCCAACGGTCTCATCGTCGGGAGCAGCCTCACCCGCCACGGTTGCAGCGGAGACGACCTGTTCAGCAAGCCAAGCGATACCAGGATCCTCTTCAGTTCCGCTGATGACGGCATTCATGGCGTCTAGCTGTGCCTTCACTTCGTCCAAATCTCCGCTGGACACCGCGGCCTGTGCCTGCGCCGCATGACCTGCGGCCATTTCAGCCTTGCCCACGAGGTTGACCCCAGCAGCCGGTCCGGTCTCATCAAGAAGAAGTCTGATCTGCTCCAAGACTTCGCCGTCCAAGATAGTAGCGTGTGTTATCTCCCCGGAAGGCTCGGGATCGTCATCCGGCACCGGCTCCAAGGTGATGACAAAGGTGTTGAACGTGAGCAGCAGGTTCTCCTCTGCGTCCGTCACGTATTCGTGACTAACGGTTCCGTCCGCCGAGACCTCCAAGATGCCCAGGGAATGCTTGCGCGAGCCATCATCGGTCACCAGCCAGCCCTCAAGGGCCGTGCCCTCCGCAGGCTCCTTCACGCCCGACATCGCAACGGTAATCATCCCGCTGGCAACATCGATAGGGGTATCACCCGCAAAGGGGTCACCAAGTATCACGGCATCGCTGATGACTGCCGTTCCCGAGCCCGAGTGCCCGTCCGCGTGGGCCAAGCTCACAGGTATGAGTAGCGCGACGAGGCCTAGAATCAGAAGAAACCGTAGAGCTCGGGTACGAACCATCCCGCCTCCTTACTTCGTGGACACACCATTGCTAGGAACGCTCACAAGCTAGGCTCACCGGCCCAGTCCATCAGCTAGTGCCCAAGTATATGCACCAAGCTGGGTTTGTGACAACCCATTGGCGCAGTCAGAAGCTAACAGATTCCCATCCCGTAGTCAACGAGAACCCCTCGCAAGCTGCGCTGGTTGCCACGACTATCCTCACTGGCCATAATATCCCAGCCTGGACGCGTGTCCTTTTCATTTTCCTCGTCATCTGGAGGTGGTCCTTTGGCAAACGCCCCCTTGCAAACTGATTACGACGTAGTGGTGGTCGGCGCAGGCAATGCCGCCCTCTCCGCTGCCATAGCCGCCCGCGAGCAGGGTTCCAGCGTCCTCATGCTTGAAAAAGCCCCCGACTATTTCCGCGGCGGCAACACCTACTTCACCGGCGGCATCATCCGATTCGCCTACGAGGGCATCGACGACATCAAGGAGCTCATCCCCGACATGGGCGCCGAGGAAGAAGCCTCTATCGACGTCGGGCGTTACACCGAAAACCAGTACTACGAAGACCTCATGCGCGTAACCCAAGGCCTCTCCGACCCCGAGCTTGCCCAGATCCTCGTCAGCCAAGCCCGTCCCACCCTGCGCTGGCTTCAGGAGAAGGGCGTCCGCTTCGTCCTCTCCTTCGGCCGCCAAGCCTTCAAGGTCGGCGACCGCTACCGCTTCTGGGGCGGCCTCATCGTCGAGGCCGTCGGCGCTGGCAAGGGCCTCTCCGACCAGCAGTTCGATGTCGCCGAACGCAACGGCGTCGAGGTCCGCTACCATACCAAGGGCGTCCGCCTCATCCAGGACAACCGTGGCCGTGTCGTTGGCATCACCGTCCAAGGCCCCGACGGCTTCGAGGACGTAGGCTGCCACAGCGTTGTCCTAGCCTGCGGCGGTTTCGAGGCCAACGCCGAGATGCGCACCCGCTACCTAGGCCAAGGCTGGGAACTTGCCAAGGTCCGTGGCATCCCCTACAACACCGGCGACGGCATCAAGATGGCCCTCGACATCGGCGCCCAGTCCCACGGCCACTGGAGCGGCTGTCACGCCGTGGCATGGGACCTCAACGCTCCCGCCTTTGGTGACCGTGTCGTCACCGAGCTCTTCCAGAAGCACTCCTATCCCTTCGGCCTCATCGTCGACGTCAACGGCCATCGCTTCGTCGATGAAGGCGCCGACTTCCGCAACTACACCTACGTCGCCTACGGTCGAGAGGTCCTCAAGCAGCCCCAGCGCGTCGCCTTCCAGATTTTCGACGACAAGGTCAAGCACCTCCTCCGCGACGAATACCACATCCCCCAAGTCACCATGGCCACTGCCGACACCATCGAGCAGCTTGCCGACCGCCTCGACATCGACCGCGAGGGCTTGGTGCAGGAAATCGCTGCGTACAACGCCGCCGTCCAGGATGGTGAGTACAACCCCACGATCCTCGACGGCAAGCACACCGAGGGCATCGAGCCCCCCAAGACCAACTGGGCCCTCCCCATCGACACGCCCCCCTACCTCGGCTACGCCGTCACCTGTGGCATCACCTTCACCTTCGGCGGCCTCAAGATTGACAACCAGTGCCGCGTGCTCGACGAAGAAGACGTCCCCCTCCCCGGCCTCTACGCCGCTGGCGAACTCGTGGGCGGCCTCTTCTACCACAACTACCCCGGAGGCTCCGGCCTAGCCGCAGGCGCAGTCTTCGGCAAAATAGCCGGCACCAGCGCAGCCGACGCCGCCAAATCAGCCGGCGAGTAACTTGGAAAACATCACCTGGCGCGCCAGCATCGCCGTGATGTCTCCATGGAGGGTCTTATACGGCTCGTCGCAGCGTTGATCTTGGCCTTAGCCCTCGCCGCCTGTGAAGGTCTCACCTCCGACGGGGCATACGAGGTCGCGCCCGATGACACCATCCCCACAACCCGGCCAACATCTGACGAGCGAAGTGCCCCTCAGCCGACCCTCACTATCGTGACATCCGCTTCCGAGTCCTCTGTTGATAGGGACGCCTTGGTCGCCCTCTACAACGCCACGGACGGCCCCAACTGGCATCACAGCACGGACTGGCTCAGTGACAGGCCGCTGCAACAATGGCGAGGCGTCTACACCGACAGGAGCGGACGAGTAACCCGTTTGATCCTTCCTCGAAACCAGCTGCGCGGCGAGATACCGCCCGAACTCGGAGACCTCGTAATGCTGGAGGAACTTTCCCTTCCAGAAAACGAACTGAGGGGCGATATACCCCCGGAAATCGGCAACCTCAAACAGCTCACACTGCTGCAGCTCTCAGCCAACGACCTCAGCGACGAGATACCGCCCGAACTCGGCAACCTCGCCAATTTGATCCGTCTCGACCTCTGGAACAACCGCTTGACTGGCCGGATACCACCCCAACTCGGCAGCCTATCAAACCTTGTCAAAATCTCCCTCGCGGAAAACCAGCTTACCGGCGGGATACCGCCCGAACTGTCCAATCTGGAAGACCTTGGATATCTCGACCTCGAACACAACCAGTTAACCGGCGAAATACCTGAAGACCTCGGCAACCTGAAGCGGCTGCGACTGCTCTGGCTCTCAGGAAACCAGTTGACCGGCGAGGTACCGTCCGAACTTACCGACCGATCCTATTTCGATCTCGGAGAGGATGATGCCACTAGGTGTATCCCCCAAGGTCTGCGCAACGTGAGGAGCGATAGCCCGCCAAGCGAACCTGATCTCCAAGCCGTCGACAGGACAGCGAATACCGCCAAACTCCAGTTCCATGACGACCCGTTGTTCGATCAGGACCGCATTCAGCAGCCTGTGACTTACGAAGTCCACCGAAGCGATACCAGAGAATCTGGCCCGTACCAGATCATTCAGTCTGGGATCCCCTCTAGCGAATACGAGGACCAAGACCTGGCCGCCAGTACCACTTACTACTACATTTCCAAGGCATGCAACGGCTGTGGTTGTTCATACGACCATTCTGATGCCGTCGGCGTAATCACGGAGGTCGAAGGCCCCGTCGACGCGCCGGCAACGCCTGTTGGCTTGGTCGGTAGAAAGGTCAACGTGGACTGGGCCCCCGACCACGCCCTGTTGACGTGGCAAAGCTCGTCCCGCGCCACTTACTATCAGGTATATCAGGGCACGCCCGGCGGCGATGAATGGCAGCTTGACGCCGAGTTCAGCGCCACGGACACCGAATATCGGGACTACGCCCAGAACACTGTCCTGATTTTCCTCGACGACACGACCGCATACACAGTCAGGGCCTGCAACAAAGCAGGTTGCTCCCCATACTCCGAAACCGCTACCGTAAACTAGACGCTCACAAGCAGCGCGGAATGGTTGGCCATGTTTAAACCGTTTGCTCCCCGAGACCTGCCCCCCATCCCTGTCGTCGCCGCTGCGGCCTTCCTCGCCTTGGCCATCTTCGCTTGGACAGAGAGGACCGTCCTCGTCGACCCCGACGGGATGTCCGTTTCCTATTGGCCTTGGAAGCTGTGGCAAATCGCCCCGTTGCTCATGGGCATCTGCGGAGTCTGGTGGCTCTGGTTCAGCACCCAGCGAGTCCCCTGGGTGCGAAGTCTTGCTCTGGGAATACTGGCCTTCGTAGTCCTCGCCAACGCCTACACCACCCTGTTCGGCGACCATTGGGGCAACGTGTGGCGCACCGTCAATCCCCTGTTCATCGGCTCATCAACCGTGGCCGCCGTGGCCCTGTGGCGCTCCGGCCTCCCCGCCGGGCAAGCGGCCGGAGCAGTTTCTGCAGCCCTAGGTGCCCTCGTTTTCGCCAATGCCTACTTCGTCAACAACAGCGTCATCTGGCAAATACTCGACCCAGTGCGAATGCTCACCTCACTAGCCTGGGCCGCCAGTGCCACCTGCGCCAACGCAGCCTCAACTGAACGTGGTCAATGACATTCCGCACTAAGGCAGCTTTGGCTCATACGTACCATGCCTCGCTCCTATCTGGGTGAAAATGTCCCCACGCAGCTACGAAAATGGCAGGAAAACAACGCCCAGCTACGGCAATGTTCTCATCCCGCCACGGAGATTCGCAGGCAACTCCGGCCCCAACGCCCCATAGCCACCCGCCTCTCACAAGTAGTAAACTCAGAAATCGGCCCACGCCCACACATATAGGAGGCCACCACGCAGACGCCCTCTTCCCGCCCCCTGGTCCCAGGACAGCGCAGCCCCCTCTTCTACGGCTGGGTGCTCGTAGCCACCTGCTTCCTCCTCTCCATGGTCACCATGGGCTCCCGCCAAGGCTTCGGCGCCTTCATCCCGCCCATGCAGGAAGCCTTCGACTGGGACTTCTCCACCATCTCCATCGCTGCCACCGTGGGCATGCTCCTCAACGGCCTGTTCCAGCCCTTCGTCGGCCGCCTCCTCGACCGCTTCGGTAGCCGGATCGTGATTCTCTCCGGCTTGGTCATCCTCGGTACATCCACCCTGCTCCTGTTCATGACCCCCAACATCGTCTACTTGATCCTGATGTTCGGCGTCGTCTCCTCCATGGGCATGAGCGCCGGCTCCATCAACACCGCAGGCGCGCTACTCACCCGATGGTTCCGGCGCCGTCGCGCCACCGCCTTGGGTATCTGCACCAGCGGTGCCTCCTTCGGCGGGCTCATCATAGTCCCCCTTCTCGCCTACCTCATCAGCCAATTCGGTTGGCAGGTCGGCTGGCTCTTCGCAGGGGGCATAGTCCTTGCCATAGGTTTCCCCGTCGCCTTCCTCTTCCTCCGCAACGACCCCGCCGACATGGGCCTGAACCCTGATGGCGACACCCAACCTCTACAGAACGCTTCAGGGACCGGGCCTAGAGGAAGGGGCCCTCTCGAGGTCGACAAGCTGACCGACTCCTTCCACTCCATGCCCTTCTGGCAACTCACCGGCGCCTACGTCGTATGCGGTGCCACCACCGCTGTCATGTCCGTCCACTTCATCCCCCACGCCAAGGACTTGGGCATGTCCCTGGAGGGCGCAGCCTTGGCCTTCGGAGTCATGAACGGCTTCAACGTTCTTGGTGTCTACGCCGCCTCTGCCCTAGCCGACAAGTTCCCCAAGAAGAACGTCCTGGGTTTCCTCTATGCCGGTCGTGGCTTGGCCTACCTCGTGCTGCTCACCGTGCCTCTGTTCGCCCCCGCCCACTGGGGCATCTGGGCCTTCGCCATCGTTGTGGGCTTCTCCTGGATCGCCACCGCCCCCCTCACCACTACCCTGGCTGCTGACGTCTATGGCGTGAAGTTCATTGGCACCATATCCGGCATGATGTTCCTGGGTCACCAGATTGGCGCCGCAGCAAGCATTCAGTTCGCTGGCATCATGCGCGACGTCACCGGCTCCTACAACCTGCCCTTCGCTGTCGTTGGGTCTCTGCTGCTTGTCGCCAGCATCATCGCCTTCACCGTGAAGGAAAAGCAGTACTCATCCAAGTACCAGGAACTCAGGCCTGCCGCCGCACCATCCGGGGGCGACTGACCCAATGGTGTTGTTTCGCCTCCTGCCCCACCACGCCGACGCTGCCGACCCCGAGCTGCTGGAAGCCATCATGGAGCGCATCGACGCCATAGTCCCCCTTGGCCCAGTGGGTATGATTATCATCCTCACCGCCTTCATTCTGGCGGTCCCCCTGCTGGTGCTGTTCATCTACAGCAGGTACCGCGGCGGCGCCGATACATAGCTGACCCCCCTCGTTCCATAGCTGCGACAGCCCCCTTTTCGTTGACACTCCCATAGCCCAATGCTATATTTTCCTTTGGCTTACCGCCCTTCCTTGGAGACAAAATGCCTCTCAACATCATCGTCTTGGCCAAGCAGGTCATTGACCCCGAAATGCCCCAATCGGCTTTCAGGGTCGACCGCGACGCCCGCACCGTGGTTACCCCTCCCAACATCCCGCCCGTGGTCAACGGGTTCGACGAGAACGCCGTTGAGGCCGCCCTCCAGATCAAGGACGGCCAGGAAGCCAGCATCACCGTTATCTCCATGGGCAAGGCCTTCTCCCTCGACGTCATGAAAAAGCCCCTCTCCATGGGCGCCGACGAACTCGTCCTCCTACAGGACGACGCCTTCGACAACATCGTCGACAGCTTCAGCACCGCTGCCGTCCTAGCCCAAGCTATCCGCAAGCAGGGCGACTTCGACCTCATAATCTGCGGACGCCAAGCCTCCGACTGGGACAACGCCCAAGTCCCCCTCGCCTTGGCTGAAAGCTTGGGCGTCTCCTGTGTGACCTTGGGCAAGAAGGTCACGGTTGACGGGGGCAAAGTCACCGTCGAACGCATCATCCCCGAAGGCTACGAGGTCATCGAGGCTCCGCTACCCGCCTTGGTCACCGTCAGCAACGAGTTGGGCCAGCCTCGCTATCCCACCCTGCGTGGGATCATGGCCGCCACCCGCAAGAAGCCCACCATCATGAGTGCGCAGGACCTGAACATCGAGTCCTTGGTTGCATCGCCCCAACTCGAACTCCTCGACCTCTTTATTCCCGTGTCCGAGAAGGAGTGCGAGATAGTCGATGGCGACACCGAGGAAGATGCCGGACGCAACTTGGCCCTCAAGCTCAGGGAAGCAAAATTAATCTAACAACAAGACTACTCCGGTAGCAGGGGGAAACATGCCCGGTGAGGTGCTGGTAGTCGGCGAGATTGCCGACGGCCATATCAGCCCCACAACAAGAGAGCTTCTGGCAGCAGGCCGCCAAGTGGCCGATGATGCCGGTGTTCCTCTGGCAATGGCCTTGGCGGGCTCGACAGCGCAGGAGGCTGCCTCCGGTTCCGGCGCGGCTGGGGCCGACAAAGCGTACGCTGTACAAGACCCTCTGCTGGAAGACTATCAGATAGACCTCCACCTCGCAGCCTTGGAGGGCGTGTGTCGTCAAACCGAGCCCCAAGTCGTGCTGACGGCACGTAGCAATATCGGGCGCGAGCTGGCCCCACGACTCGCAGCCCGCCTCGGTGTGGGTTTGGCCCAAGACTGTCTTGAGGTCAAGTGGGACAGCGACGGCCACCGCCTGCTCGCCAATCGCCCGGTCTTCGGCGGCAACGCAATTGCCGTTGTAGCCTGCACTGCGGACCCCCAAATGGCATGCATCCGCCCCAAGACCTACGAGCCACTGGACCCGGACCACTCCCGACAAGCTGAAGTGGTCCCAGTGCAGGTGGAGTTGGATGCCTCCATGGCCAAGGCCAGGGTGATCAACGTCGTAGCTGAGGAGAGCGAGGGTGTCCGTTTGGAGGACGCACGCATCGTGGTCTCCGGCGGACGCGGGCTCGGAGGCCCGGAGCCCTTCACCCAGATCGAAGAACTCGCAGGCGTGTTGAGCGCCGGAGTCGGCGCGTCACGCGCTGCAGTCGATTCAGGATGGGTGCCTCCGGCTTGGCAGGTGGGCCTCACCGGCAAGACTATCACCCCCGACCTGTATATCACCGTGGGCATATCCGGTGCCAGCCAGCACATGGCAGGCTGCTCCGGCGCCAAGGTTCTGGTCGCCATAAATAAAGACAGCGAAGCCAACATTTTCAAGGAGTGTCGCTACGGAGTGGTGGGCGACTGGCAGAAGGTTCTGCCTGCTTTCACCGAGGCAGTCCGCGAACTGTTGGAGTCCTGAGACACTGCGAGGGCCGCATGAACGCGGATTTTCCAGTGGAGATGAACGAAGTCCTTCAGACCATCGAGTCGTCTGAAGTCATCACCCTCCTGTTCCCCATCATCCGCCACAGCTTGGTGGTGGACACACGGACCTCGTCTGAGGCGGGGCCCATGGTCCGGGCCATGCCCCAGACCCGCGGTCTCGAGGAACGCATACGCGCTGTCCACCGCCTGCGCCCCCAGTTCGCCCGTCCCGACCACCTCGTCGTCATCCCTTGGCCCAAATACATCACCAGCTTGGTGAGTTTGGGTGTGGCCGACGCCTTGGCCAAGAGGCTCACCGCAACCGGTAGCAGCGAGGCCATGCGCGAGCTGCGCCAAGCCATAGAGCAACTGGCCCGCTTGGAGCGTCAGGAAATGGTAGCCGTCATAAGTGGACAGGGAGAGTACCGCACCATCTGGTCCGCAAACGACTAAAGGGCGCCAGCGAAGCCCTTCAAGGGAATTATTCCCTGTGTCTCTAATCACCCACACGTCGTCATTCTTCGCGGGCCTTTAGGGGACGTTCAGTCTACTGCCGATATTCTAGAGGCTAGTTGATAAGTAGTTGGGATTAGCTGTCCCTTAACAGGGTCTACGGATAGCCCCAATATCTCTAATGTAATAGCGCCCAATACTGGTCTGCCTTGCTCAATGCCAGCCACAGGACAGACCCAAGACTCGTCCTTATACGTAATAACTGCTTCGCCCACACGATGCATGACTATACTGCCCTTAGCGAGTTCTATTTTCCTCTCTCTCGGCGTAGAAATGCCCAACCTTTGTAACAGGTTGGTAGGCAGGTGAGTGTAACTGGAACCAGTATCCACCATCAGATCTATATCATCCGACCTGCTGGCATCATTTGGATTATGTACCTTTACCGTTACAGTAAATGTACCCATGAACTCAATCTTACTCAGAGAAGGGTCCCCGGACCGGTAGAGGGGACCCGAAGTACCGACTACGCGGCCACTTGGATCTTCCGCGCCACCTCCAGCCCCAGCACCACATGCTCCCCATTCACATCTATGGTGACCGTTCCCTTGAAGGGGGCTGACTCCTTTACCAGGATTTCCGCGCCCGGCTTCACGTTGATTTCATCGAAATAAGTCAGCAGTTGAATATCCTCTTCCGGCACTTGGCTCACCGTCATGCTCTCGCCCTCCCGCGCGTCCGCCAAGGGCTTCATCTTCTTCGAGCCCTTGCTGTAGCCGGGTATGGGTAGACCATAGGGGTTGGTCTCCGGGTGTCCCAATGCCTCCACCAGCTTCTGCTCCACATCAGGCGAGATGGCGTGCTCCAAGCGATGGGCCTCGCGGTGGGCCTTGTACCACTCCAACCCCAGCATCTCGATGAGCATCCTCTCCGCCAGTCGGTGCCTGCGCACGACGGATTCAGCAACGTCCCGGCCCTTCCTCGTGAGGGAGACCTCCTTGTTGCTCGCCACTGCCACCATTTCCTGTCTGGTCAGCCGTTTCACAGTGCCTACCGCCGTGGCTACCGAGACATCCATTACCTCGGCCAACCGTGTCGGCGACACTGCCTCATCGCGCTCTCCCAGCTTGTAGATGGCTTGGAGGTAGTTCTCGGTGACGACGCTGACCTCTGGCTTTGGCTCGCCTAGCATCATGGCAGTGGTCCCCCTCTTTGAGCCTTCCCGCTGTGAGTAACCCTGCAATTTTAACATCGCGGAGTCGTCCTGACCTACATGCGCCATATGAGGGAAGAACGAATCCCTTTTATTGACAGTGTGACACGCTTTGGCTACAGTCATTCGGCTGTTTAGTAGGTACTTATTGATTTAGTTATGACATACAGCCATTCGAATCTAGTCTGCGCACGCAAGCGGAAACCTGACCTGTGGTGACCATCGGCAACCTGCTTTCCTTGCCAGGGAGAGGGCGTGCGGGCGGCCGCAATACGCCTCCCGCCCTGCTTTGGGCCCCAGCCTGCATCGTGGCCGCTGCCATGGCCCTGCCCTTGGCATACCTTCTACTGCGGGCTCTGGGCGCAGGGGAGGAGACTTGGGACCTGCTTTTCCGCGGCCGTACCTTGGACACTCTGGTACGCACCTGCCTGCTGGTCCTGACCGTCACAGTCGGGTCCGTCCTTGTGGCCCTTCCCTTGGCATGGCTCACCGAGCGCTCCGATTTACCCTTTCGGCGAGCGTGGGAGGTCATCACCATTCTTCCCTTGGTGGTGCCCTCCTACATCGGCGGTTTCCTGGTGGTCGTGATCCTAGGGCCCAAGGGCATGCTTCAGGATCTGCTGGAGACGCTGTTCGGCATCCAGCGTCTTCCCGATATCTATGGCCTCCCAGGGGCCACGCTGACTCTGGTGCTGTTCAGCTTTCCCTACGTGTTGCTGCCCCTCAGGGCGGCCCTGCGGCGCCTGGACCACGGTTTGGACGAGACCGCCCGCAGCTTGGGCTACGGCGGCTGGACCATCTTCTTCAAGGTCACCTTTCCCTTGCTGCGTCCCGCCCTCCTCTCCGGTGGCCTGCTGGTGGCCCTCTACACCCTCAGCGACTTCGGAGCAGTATCCCTGCTCGACTACGAGACCTTCACTAGGGCCATATTCATCCAGTACGAGTCGGCCTTCGACCGGGACCTCGCGGCGGGCCTGTGCCTTGCCCTGCTTGTTCTGGCGGTGCTGGTCCTTCTGGGCGAGAGTTTGGCAAGAGGCTCCGGCCGCTACTACCGCAGCTCTGGCCGTGTATCCTCCAGCCCCTCGCGGACCGCCCTCGGGCACTGGCGCTGGCCCGCTTTGGCCTACTGTGCGCTGGTCTGCGTTATCTCGTTGGTCGTGCCATTGGGAGTGCTGGTGTACTGGCTGGTGCGGGGCATCAACTCAGGCGAAGAACTCTCCCCCGTATGGAGCGCTGGTTGGAACTCCCTTTACGTATCAGGCCTCGGCATGCTTGTCTCGGCCGCCGCTGCCCTGCCCGTAGCCATACTCGCGGTACGCTATCCCGGGGCCATAACCCGCCTCTTGGAACGCGCCTCCTATATGGGGTTTGCCCTGCCAGCCATTGCCGTGGCCCTGGGACTGGTATTCTTCGGCGCGGGCTACGCCACACCCCTCTACCAAACGATTCCTCTGCTGATACTCGCCTACGTGGTCCTCTACCTGCCCGCATCAGTGGGGGCCACGCGTACATCGATGCTCCAAGTCAATCCCAAAGTGGAGGAAGCGGCCCGCAACTTGGGCGCTGGCTCCGTGCGCCGGCTCCTTACTGTGACTGTGCCCTTGGTGGCCCCCGGCATATTGGCCGGGGCCGCCTTGGTCTTCCTGCTCACCATGAAAGAGCTTCCCGCGACCCTCATACTGGCCCCTCCCGGGTTCCAGACCCTAGCCACCTCCGTTTGGTCCGCGGCCTCTGAGGCCTTTTTCGCCCAAGCAGCCATGGCGGGATTGGCTCTCGTGGTGGTGTCCGCAGTCCCCATGGTGCTCCTCTTCCTGCGGGAGCAGCGGTAGGGGCCTGCCCTCAGGAACTCAGGTCCAGAAGCTGCCGCAGGTCGTGCTTGGCCGTCACGGCATCCGCCCAGAGGTCGCCCAGCTCTGCAACCCTTGGTGGAACGCTCTCAATGGTGAAGTCGGTCGGGTACACATTCCCCAGTTCTTCCCACCTCAGGGGCGTCGATACCGGCGCTCCCGCTAGGGGTCTCAGCGAGTAGATGGACGCCATGTTCTTCGAGCGCACATTCTGGTTGTGGTCCAGAAACACCTTGCCGTTGCGACGGCTTACCGTCCAGTCCATCGTGATGTCGTTCGGCATCTGCTGCATCAGGTAGCGCCCGATAACCTCGCACGCCCTGCGAGTGATGGAGTAATCGTACTGGCGCAGCACCGGCACGTAGATGTGAAGGCCCGTCTTCCCTGAAGTTTTCAGGTACGAGGATAGAGAAAGCTGGTCCAGCACTTCCTTCAGCGCATACGCTACCTCGGCCGCCTGGCTGAAGGCCTTGCGGTTCAGTTCCGGCTCGTCCCCCGCCTTCTCCTTGCCGGAGTAGGTGTAGGGGTCGAGGTCGAACACCACGTAGTCCGGGTAGTTCAGAACGCTGGCCTTGATAGCCTCTTCCGAGCCTGTAAAAGTGTCAGGGATCCCTGTCGCGTCTGGTTGCCGCAGTATCCGTGACAGCCATGGGTGCAACTCGATATCCGCCAGCTGCGCCAGCCATATCAGTGTGGGCAGGTTGTTCGCCAAGACGTACTCGCCATCCCCCTCGTTGTGGGAGGAAAACACGCCCACCGTATCCGCGTAATCGGGTACCCCTTGTGCCCAGTGCTTCTGGTAGAAGCTCTCGCCCTCTATACCGTTGGGGTAGCGTGTCAGCGTCAGAGGCCGGTTGCGCAGGTGGGGCAGCAGAGCAGGCGCGATGCGGACGTAGTAACGGATCATGTCGCCCTTGGTGACGGCAGGCCAATCGCTCGTCGCCGGCCACAGGGGTTTGTTCAGGTTGGTCAGGCCGATGCGGTGGCCTGCCACCTCCACCAGGATTCGGTCGGCATCGCCCTCCAGTTGTTCCAGCACTGTCTTCGCCAGCTCCCCGTCCGACACCGGCGTAGGGCGTTGCACCTGAAGCTCGTTGGAGGAGACCGCTTCTGTATGCTCGCGGTGCACCTGCTTGGGCTCGACATCGCTGCGCAGCCCCATGAACACTGGCGCACGCAGCCGGTGATCGTCCGTCCATTGTGAAAACCTCACCTGCGCCACCAGCTCGGGGCGCACCCACTGGGCGTCGCTCTTTTCCAACTCGGCATTGGCCTCGAAGGGCGCGTCGTCGACCTCAAGGGGCCTCATAACCGATAGCAGCTCATCAATGGTCGCCAGCTCAAACCCGCTGCCCACCCGTCCCGCGTAGCGCAGTTGGTCTCCCTCATACACTCCCAGCAGCAGAGCCCCGAACGTGTTCGTCCGGTGCCCCTCGCCCCGGGTGTAGCCCCCGATAACGAACTCTTGCGCCTGTAACGCCTTCACCTTCAGCCAGTGGCGGCTGCGCGCCCCCATCTCATACGGGCTGTCGGCCCGTTTCGCCACCATCCCCTCCAGCCCCAGTTGCGCCGCCCCTTGGAAGAAGGACTCTCCCTCCGCCTCCACATACTCCACCAAGCGCAGATGCTCGCTGGGAACGACGGTGCGTTGCAGCCAGTTCTTGCGCTGGTGCAACGGGCACGACGACAGGTCCGACCCATCAAGGTGCATCATGTCGAACACGTAGTAGAGAAGGGGACTTGCCGTCTCTGGACGCTGTCCCACAACGCGGCCTTGGTCTCCCCGCACCCGCTGCAGCAGGCTGAAATTCGGCAGGCCAGCATCATCAAGGGCCACGATCTCGCCGTCCAGCACCATCTCCTCATGGGGCTGGGCTTCAAGCGAGTCTACGAGCCACGGAAATTGAGTGGTGACGTCATTGCCCGCCCGCGTACGTAGGGTGACCTTCCCACGCTGCAGGTAGGCCACCGCCCGGATGCCGTCCAGTTTGGGCTCGAACAGCCAGTCGGCGTGAGTGAACGGCCCGTCAGCCAGCCTCGCCAGCATCGGCTTGAGCCTGTCGGGGAACGCGGCTGGAACACCGGCTTTGACCTCAAGCGAAGGTACCGGGCTGCCCGCCTTCAACTCCTCCACAGTCACGCCCGTCAGCGCCGACCGCTCTTGGTCCAGCACCTCCCGTTCCGGCGTGGCGTGTTCGTCTTGGTGCTTGATCAGCAGCCAGTCCTTGGGACCACGGGTGGTGCGCACCAAGGTCCACGACCCTTGCAGCTTGTGGCCCCGCAGGGTGAACGAGAGCTTGCCTGTCTCCACGCCCTGCCTCATGCGCAATTGGGCGTCATCCCGGTCATCAAACGCTAGGCGTCCGTCCTCATCGGGTGAATAAACGCCCGTGTCCCAGACTATCACCTGCCCCGCTCCGTAGTTGCCCTCGCCTATCACCCCTTCGAAGCTGCCGTAGTCCAGTGGATGGTCTTCCACCAGCACCGCCAGCCTCTTCTGTGCCGGGTCCAGCGATGGCCCCTTGGGCACCGCCCACGACTTCAGCACGCCATCGATTTCCAGCCGGAAGTCGTAGTGCAGCCCCCGCGCTGCGTGCTTCTGCACGACGAACCTCAGTGGCCCCCACGAGGTCGAAGGCGACTCAGGACCCGGTTCGGGAGTGGCGGTGAAGTCTCGCTTGCGACGGTACTCTTCTAACATGGGAAACCTGATGGGCAGGCCTCTGGACAGGCCCTCTGGACAGCCAGAGCCTCGTCGTGCGACTACTTGGAACGAGCTTTCAGGCTCTGCTCCAACTGTTGCGCGAACTCCGGCCCCTTGCCCTCGTCCTCGTGCTTGAAGTAGACGTACGTATCCCGCCACACCTCGCCTCGCTGCATTATCGAGTCCGCCCAGCCGTCGATGTCAGACGCCTCGTACCCCTCGTCCCGCAGCCGCAAGTAGCCATAGTCGGCGGTGCTTTCAATCGGTGTGGTGCCCTTCTCGCTATCGGTGATGCAAAGCGCTAGGTTGCGCACCCTCAGCCTTTCGAACACCTCGTCGTCGTTCCACGAGGCATGTCTGAACTCGAATGCAGCCCGCATATCTTGGGGCAGCCACGTGAGGAACTCATCCAGCACCGGCAGGTCCTTGCGGAAGGACGGCGGAAGCTGGATGAGCAGCACAGCCAGCTTGTCCCCCAAGACCCCAGCCCGGTTGCAGAACATCTCAGTGATTTCCCGGCAGTTGGCAAGCTTGGCGTCGTGGGTGATACGGCGCGGAGCTTTCAGTGTGAAAGTGAACTGAGGCGGCGTCTCCCTAGCCCACCCAGCCACTACCTTCTCGTTTGGCATGCGGTAGAAGGTGTAGTTCACCTCCACCGTGGAAAAGCGCTCCGAGTAGTAGCCAAGCATCTTCGACGCTGGCAGGTCTGCCGGATAGAAGTTCCCCTTCCACTCCTTGTAGTTGTAGCCCGAGGTCCCGATCAGGATCATCGCTAGCTGACAACCGCCTCGGCAGCGACCTGTTCCGGGACTGTCTCCTCTTCGCGCTGTTCCTCAACCAGTTCCACAGGCAGCGGTGCATCAGTAGCGGCTGGCTTGCTCTGCTTGGCCGCCTCAATGCTGGCCCGCAGCGCCTCCATGAGGTCGCCCACCTTGCCTTGCGGTGTTGGCGGCGGCGCAGTCACGGCCTGAGGAGTCCCCAGCTTGGCCTCAATGACTCGTTCCAAGGCGTACCGGTACTGGTCGCCGTGGGCCTCCGGAGCGAACTCCGCTGTTAGCTGGTCGATGAGCGCTACCGCCATCCCGATCTCGGCGTCGCTTAGCGCAGCCTGCTCCTCGGGCAGGTTCAACTCATTCGTGCCCCGTATCTCATCGGGGTAGTGCATCGTCTCCAGCAGCAGGCCCTGCTCATAAGGACGCAGGCAGCAGAGGTGCTCCTTCTGTCTCAGCGATACCTTGGCGATCGCCACCCTGTTCGTGCTTTCCAGCGCCTTCTTCAGCAGGTAGAAGGGCTTGACCCCCACACCCTCAGGCTCCAGGGCATAGCTGCGCTCGTAATACAAGGGGTCTATGACTTCAAGCTGTACGAACTGCGAGATTTCGATCGTGTGTTTGGAGGGCACGGGTAGGTTATCGAAGTCCGCCGGCTCCATCACCACGTACTGCTCTTTGGCATACTCGTAGGCCCGCACCTCCTCCGACTGGTCGATGATTGCCTCGTGGTGCGGGCAGTAATGCCTCTGCCGGATGCGGCTGCCACATGAGGCATGGAGCGTTACGAATGCAATGTCCTTGCTGTCCGTGGCGTTGTATACCTTGATCGGAATGGCCACCATCCCAAAGCTGATGGCCCCCTTCCAGATAGCGCGTCGGGCCATGATGTCCTCCTCTTGTAACCCGTGATCGGCCCCACCAGCGAGAAAAACTGCTTCTTCAGGCGCGGTCCAGGAGTTTCTCGGGCCAGCCCGGCGCATCCTGAAGCGTGCAATCAGGTGGGGCCTTGTCCTCCCTCATGGTCATGTAGACCGGATATCTCAGCTTTCCGTCCGTCGAAAACTCTCCGTATTGCACCTGGCATACCAGTTCCGGCTTGCACCAGAACAGGAATTTCTGCATGGATGGCAGCACATTGAAGGGACATACTTCGGTATGCCTGCCAGTTAAGGATTTGTACACCTGCTTGGCTTGGGGCTTGGTGAATCCCGCCCCCACGCTGCCGACGTATTCCAGCAGTCCCTGTTTGTTGTACAGGCCCAGCAGCAGGGAGGCGAACAGCTCTCCCCGCTGTCCTCCAAAGGCATAGCCCCCTATGGCGAATTCGCACTCCCGCCAGCGCTTTATCTTCAGCCAAGCGCTGCTCCTCTTTCCCGGCGAGTAAACGCTGGACTTCTCCTTGGCCACTATGCCCTCCAAGCCAAGTTGGCACGTGGCGTGGAAGAAGGCCTCGCCCTCCCGCTCAATGTAAGCGCAGGGCTGCACCAGTTCGCTGGACGACAGGAGTTGGTGTAGTCTGGTCTTGCGGCGATGCAGCGGCTCGTTCATCACCGGCGCGCCGTCAACGTACAGGACGTCGAACACGATATAGTTGGTGTGGATGCTCCGGGAGCGGGAGTTGGGGCTGATCAACCTTTCTCGCAACAACTGGAACGAAGGGCGCCCCTCCTTGTCCAAGCACACGATTTCGCCATCCAGCACGGTCCCGCTATGCTTGCCTTGCAGCTTGATCTGCGCCAGCTCAGGAAATACGTGCGTGATGTCGCGACCATTACGGTCAGTCAGAGTGGTCCTGCCGCCTTGCACCGTTGCTAACGCGCGGATCCCATCCCACTTGAGCTCGTAGAGGTAGTTGGGCGAATCGAAGGGATGCCGTTCTAGCGATGCCAGCATCGGGCGTACATTTGTAGCGATGTTGTCTGCTAAACTACCCGCAGTAGCCATGTTAACTACATGTTAGAGTGCGAGAACCACGCCTGCAATAGAGATGTGACCTTTCTAACGGAACTTAAGGAGAAACAAGAGGGAAATTCTATGAGCCATCGAATGCTGGTCTGTCTTGCCCACCCCGACGACGAAGCCTTTCCTGTCGGAGGCACTCTTGCCAGCTATGCTGCACAGGGGGTCGATATCCGCTTGGTGTGCTCCACTTTGGGAGAAGAAGGCGAGATTCGCCAACCCGGCTCCGCTACACGGGAAACGCTGCCCCATGTGCGCGAAAAGGAGTTGAAGGCCTCCTGTACTGCCTTGGGCCTGCAGGCGCCCCTCCTGTTTCGTCATCGCGATTCCGGCATGCAGGGTGACAAGGCCAACACCCACCCCCGGGCCCTCATCAACGTTCCTGCGGAACGAATAGTGAAGCCCTTGGTAGCCGAAATCCGGCGCTTCCGCCCCCACGTCGTCCTCACCTTCGGCCCAGATGGCCTCTACGGCCATCCCGACCACATCGCCATGTCCGACCATACCACGGCAGCCTTTCACCTCGCGGCAAACCCCGACGCCTTCCCTCAACAACTCGCCGATGGGCTCCAACTCCACTCACCCGCCCGGCTCTTCTACAGTTGCCGTCCCCGCGGATTCAGAATGACGCAGGCCACACTATTCCGCGAATCGGGAGTGGATGTCCCCCTGCCCCCTCCCGAACGCCGCGACGATGGCGTGCCTCCCGAGGAGATACATCTTCACATGGACGTCTCTGCCCATCTGGAGCAGAAGAGAGCATCCATCCGCTCCCACTTCACCCAGTTGCAGGTCGACTCCCCCTACTGGCGCGTGCCCCACGAAGTCCTAGCCGCAACCTTGGGCCAGGAACACTTCGTACGAGGCTACCCGTCCGTGCAGGAAGGTGAAGTGGTTTCCCCCGACTTCTTCGAGGGCATCGAAGCTACAGACTAGACAGCCACCACCCCTCCAATGCCTCGGATAACAAAGGGATGTCTAATCCGCTTTCTTCTGTTACTATGGCCCCTGCTGCCGCAGCAGCCTCCTAAAAACATTGACGATAATGATTGAAGGGCAGGAGGTAAGCCATGCCCAAGGCCCCTATAAATGGCATAGACCTCTACTACGAGAGCAATGGCGAAGGCCCTGCTATCGTGTTCGCCCATGGCCGTGGCGGCAACCACATGAGCTGGTGGCAGCAGGTCGCAGTCTTCTCCAAGACCCATCGCTGCATCACTTTCGACCACAGAGGCTTCGGCCAGTCCATTGACGTTCCCGCCGGTCCCGGACGCCACGCCTACGTTGACGACCTGAAAGGCCTGCTGGACTACCTCGGCATTCAGGAGACCTTCCTGGTGGCTCAGTCCATGGGAGGCCTCAGTTGCCTCCCCTTCGCCCTTGCCTACCCCGACCGAACCCGCGGTCTGGTGCTGTCCGACACCACCGGTGGCATAGGCGACGAGAGCGTTGCCGGGCTGGTGAGAGAACACCAAGCCCCCACCGACACCCTGGATCGCACCCTGGGACGCTCATTCCGCGACAACCACCCCGTGAAGACCTTCCTCTACCTGCAAATCAACTGGCTGAACCCGCCCCGTGCCGCCGACCCCACCTCCGGTTTCGCCAGCGGCGAGGGACCCAAGGCCAGCGAGCTTGCCAATATGACGACTCCCACCATGCTCATCGTCGGCAAGGAAGACGCTGTCTTCCCGCCCCATATCATGAAAGCAGCCCACAATCTCATCCCCGGCTCACGGCTCGAAATCGTCCCCGACTGCGGCCACTCCCCCTACTTCGAACACCCCGAAGTCTTCAACCGCTTGGTAACCGAATTCGTCGGCCAGGTCGAAGTCGCAGCCGCCGACTGAGCGCGCCTCTGCTCAACTAGTTCTGCGCCAAGGCAATCAGCGCCACCGCCAGGGATATCGCAACTATCCCCAGTAGCTGCGTGACCATGCTCTTGGTCGTGACCCAATCGGAAAAGGCCCGGGGCCACAACATCAAGAGCGCCACCGAGTAGGCCAGTATCACCGCGGGCTGCAGCGCCCCGATGGCCGTTACCTCCGATGCCGGTCCTAGGTCCAAGGCCCGCAGGTTCAGCAGGATCGCCCCGGTCACCGTTATCTCGCTCAGCACCACCAGTGCCATGTACGATGGCACGCGCACCATCCCCAAGGCGCCCCGGCGCACGTTCGCCGTGCACAGCGCCGCTCCTCCTGCTCCCACGCCCAAGCCTATGCGCGAGGCAGCGAACACATCCCAGAACGGCTCGCTGTCCAATACATAAGACGCTATAACGCTGGAGGACGCGAAAAGAAACGCAGCGATGAGCGCGAAGCCCTGCGCCTTGGGTTGGCTGAAATACCCCCGCATCCGGTGGAAGACCGCGCCCAGCGTCCCACCCTGTCCGTCGAACGCCACCCCGTCGCCACCCTGCCATGTAACCAACCCTGCGCCCGTCACCGACAGCAGGATCGCCACCCAGATGATTAGCTCCAGCGTATCTCCCAGGAAGATGGCGCTCATCGGCGCAACCATGATCGGGTACAGGTAGTACACAGGAGCTACTCGCGCCAGTTGCCCGTTACGCAGCGCGTTCAGCAGCATTATCAGGCTGCCCGACCGCACGAGCCCCAGCAGAAACCCTCCCGCTATGGCCGAGCCGTCAAATCCATCCGTGCTGACGGCTAGCAGAAGGATCACGCCGACAGGTATCTCCATCACGCCTATCCAGAAGGCGTAGAAGAAAATGCTGGGGGAGAACTTCTCCACCACCAGCTTGTCGATGACGTTCACCACCCCCAACGTGAAGGGGACCAGCAACGCCAGGATCATCCACAGGGGCAAGTGGGCCTACTTCCCTGCTATCGCCAAGGGCTAGCCGGTATTCGCTCGGAGGACCAGTATTTGGTCGGAGGACAGGTGTGTGCTCTGAAAAAGGTGCAACGCAACGGGATTATAGCAGAAGGTCATCTGCGTCCCTTCCGCACCTGTTGAACAGCGTCCTGGCGTCCAATCGTCAACATTCCCGCCAGGACGACCATCCCCGCAGCAGCCAGCCCCGCCGCAATCAGGAACACCTCCCGCGAAGCGGCGACGAAAGCCTCTGGGTCCAACTCGTCCACCCCAGGCAAAATCCCCAGCCCTAGCTCATGGTGCCCCATCCGTATCGCAAACAGGCTGCCGAACACCGCCACCGAGATGACCCTCCCCATCGACTCCGCCACCCCAAGGGCCCCTGAAGCCGTGGCTGCCCGCGCCCCAGGTACTCCGTCCAGCGTCAGGGCGTATATGGTGGCCATCGTCAGTCCAAGCCCGAACCCCGTCACCAGGATCCGCACCGCTACCACCCATATCTCGGAATGCTGGTCCAGGAAAGCCATCGACGCCAAGCCCACCGCCAGCACACCCAGCCCCGTCGTTGCCACATGACGCGGCTGCACGCGGTCCGCCGCCCAGCCCCCCATCAAAGCGGCCGTCGACATACCGGCAGCCAGCGTTCCCAGCATGACCCCCAGCGTAGGAGCGCCCCGGTCCAGGATGTCCGTGATATAGAACGGGAAGATGAACCAGATCACGAAGACGCCCGTCCACCCCAGCATCACGGCCGCGCACGGTCCCACGAACGCCCGTATCTTCAGCAGCGCCATGTCCATCGCAGGCCACGACGCCGTGCGCTCCACATGCCACAGCAAGACCAGCAGCGCAGGGGCCAACACCAGCATCGTAATTGGCAGAAGGTTGCCCCAGCCCTCGCGGCCCCCCACATGCAGCCCGATCACCAACGCCACCAGACTCCCCGAAAGAGCCAGCGCTCCCATCACGTCCAGCGATTTGCCCTGGGGCAGACGGTTGTCACGCTGCAACAACACCCACCCCAGCAGAAAGACACCCGCGCTGATCGGCACCCGCGCAAGGAATATCCACCTCCAGCCAAGGAACTCCACCAGCACCGCCGCCCCCAGCGTCGCCGCCAGCAGCCCCAGCGCTTGGCTGGAGAAGGCAATGCCCATGACACCGCCCCGCTGGTGCGGCGGATAGACCTGCGCCGCCACTGCCGGGGAAGCCGCCAGCAATATCCCCGTCCCTATCCCCTGCAGCACCCTGAGCCCGAATATGGCATAGAGATCAGGCGTAAGACCCACAGCCAGCAGGGCTATCGTATTCAGAGCGGCCCCCACCAGAAACACCCGCTTCAGCCCGAACAGGTCCCCCGAACTGCCAGCGCTCACCGAAAGCCCGGCACGCGCCGCCACATGCGACACGATGATCCACTGGATCGTCTGCATGTCGGTCCCGAAGTCTTCCGTGATCGCAGGCAGGGCCACGTTCACCCCTGTGTCCATGGCCCCCAACGCCAAGCCCGACCCCGCGCACAGCGCCACCAGCCAGCGTCGGTACTTGGAGAGGGTTACCGCCCCTGTGATCACCTGCTACGCGCTGCCTGAACGTAGTCCATCGCTAGGTCCCTTCGCCATCAGAGCCCCATCCGCCCAGAGGAGCCCCTCCTTTTGGAGAAGAAACATCCACGGCTATGGCCCCCGCCGCCAAGGCCCGGTCCAAGCTCGCGCGCTGTGGCCTGTTCAGTCCCACATGTTGGCGTTGTGATCGCATCTGCCGCACTGCATCGTCCACGCTATCCGCTACGCCGGTGGCTAGCAGCATCGCAGCCACGAACGTCGCAGACCTCCCGTGACCTAGAGTGCACTGCACCAGCACCGCCTCCCCGTTCTTCACCCTTTCCAACGCCCAATCAACTCCTCGCGAAAGCTGCTCCACCGTCGGCCCCGACGCATCCAGCACCGGCACCGCCAAATAGTTCGGCGCATCAGTCGATGTCCCAGGGTCTCGTGGTATCTCAGCGCACACATCCAGTACCGCCGATACCCCCCGCCTCGAGAGCCCCGGCCTGTCCCAAGGCAGTATCCGCCCCCCCACCAGAATCCCCCGTCCCAAGTCGGTGGCAGCAGGCTCCCGCGTCGCCACCCGCACCAGCACCACGTTCACATAACGGCTGATGACAAACGGAAGATACCCCAGCAGCCACAGCGCCGGAATCGTGCCGTCAGGCCTCTTCCGGAACAACCTTCCCCCCATCCCGTCCGACCTCTGGACCAAGTACGCCGCCGCCGGCAATAGCTGGGACAACGCCATCCAGAAGAGCACCGCAGCCGGCAACAACAATATCCCATCCAACAGAAAAACACCGCCGGTGGTCAGCACCGCAGCAACGAACGTGAACCCCAAAGCCTGCCTCAGCTCGCGCTCCTCCTAGTCATTCCCGCGCCCCCCGTCATTCCCGCGCAGGGGGAACCCACGTCCCTCACTCCATTACAATCCCAACGCCAACCAGCGAAACGACACCCCAACTCGCCCCCCTCCGTCATTCCCGCGCAGGCGGGAACCCACGTCCCTCACTCCATTACAATCCCAACACCAACCAGCGAAACGACACCCCAACTCGCCCCCCTCCGTCATTCCTGCGAAGGCAGGAACCCACGTCCCACTCCCCCAACCTCCCTCACCCTCCCGTTCGTCCTGGAGCGAAGTGGTGGGGTCAACACAACCTCCGCACTCGGTCGCTTGAAGGCTGTGTTGACCCCACCACGAAGTCGAAGGACCCCGCCTTCCACCAGCGCGTCCCTTTCATACTCATTCCTGACCCCACAGGGCATCCGCAATTCCCCACAAAGGCCCGGACTCTTGAGACCAGGAACCCTCGCACAACCCCTGTCATCGCGGCAAAAGCCGCAATCCAGAGGCCCTGCATGGTGCGCTGTGATCTTGAACCCCATAAAGGACAAAGCGAGTTTCCCGTATAATAGCACGCAGCCATCCGCCCTCCGGGAGAACCCCATGCTCCTAGGCGTCGTATCCGATACCCACGGCTACATGGACCCCCGCGTCGCCCCCCTCCTCAAGGGCGTCGACCACATCCTCCACGTCGGCGACATCGGCCAGCCCAACGTCAACGACCAGCCAGACATCATCAGCCAGCTTTCCTCCATCGCCCCCGTCACCGCCGTTCGCGGCAACAACGACCGCCAACCACCCGAGTCCCTCTACCCCGAAGAAGTGACCCTCGACCTCGAAGGCTGCCGCATCTACCTCACCCACCAAGTCAAAGTCCCCAAAAGCCCCCGCAGCCGTCTCCTCAAACCCTACTCCGACGCCAACCTCCAAGTCGTCATCTCAGGCCACAGCCACATCGCCCTCCAGAAACAGGTCGGAAACATCCTCTTCTTCAACCCCGGCGCCGCCGGCAAACGCCGCTTCAACACTATCCCCTCCATCGGCCTCCTCCACCTAGTCGACGGCCAAGCCCAAGGCAAGCTCCTCCCCCTATAACCCCCGCCCAACCCTTCCCGCCGCTGTGTACAGCAGCGTTGGGCAGTCCGTATACTTATCAGCATCCAGCCTTGGGAGGCACCCGAAATGGGTGGACTGATGAAAACCTTTACCGCCCCTACCCTGACGGCCCTCAGGAAAGAGGTCCAGAACTTCACCAAAGAGGCCCACGCCCAAGGAATGCAGGTGCATGTCGGCTGGGACCCCATGAAAGTGCAACAAACGAAGGATGGCTACTCCATCTTCGTCCACGCTCATGACTGACAAGCAACACATTGCATAAAGTCGCACCACCGGCAAACGCCGCTTCAACACCACCCCATCCATCGGCCTCCTGCAGATAGAAGACGGCCAAGCCCACGGCGCCATCCACCCCCTGTAGCCACACCCTCCTTCCCCCTTCGTCCTAGGTCCGATGCTCAGAGCAGAATCTATTGGTTTGAGCCAATTGCATAACGAGACGGATTACACCATTCGCTCTAACATAGATATAGCGAGCGTACGATTAACGTGCCATTTCTTCGTTGACAGGGAATCGCTAGATGCTAAAGTCCTCCATTAAGCAGGAGATAGGAGAGTAACGATGAGCATCCCTAAGGTGCCACAGTGGAGAGACGAGCCCGAGCCCGTCTGGATAAACTGTGGAGATGTCCGAAGCCTTAGGGACGAGGAGTTCTTGGTGTCCTTCAACGCCAACGGTAAAGGCTTCATCTCCTTTGTTCCTAGTAGATTTATCGATCCAGACAGGCGTCTCCTCCAAGCCGTCATAATCGCAGACGTGGATGAAGGTCTGCTGGTAGACATACCTGTAGAGACTCTTACCTCGGGGCCTAGGATTCTTGTACTGGACTCCGAAAAGGATTCTGTCCTAACGTTCTCTAATCCGGTTACTTCCGTTGGTCCTTAGTGATCAGGAGATATGGGAGGAGATTCGTATCGGGGAGCTGTCCTTCGAACCTGACATCTCTCCTGATCAGGTCACCCCTTCCTCCATCGATCTTAGACTTGGTAACCATTTCACAGTTGTCAGACTGCCACGCCCAGGGGTTACCATTACTGTCGACCCAATGAAGGCGGATATCGAAGGCCTTATTGGAGACTACTCCAATATCGAACATGTGCCAGATGGTGAGTCGTTTCTGTTGGAACCCAATAGGCTTGTCCTTGCATATACCAGAGAGTACATCAAACTGCCTAACTACCTATCGGGGAGAGTGGAAGGGAGAAGTTCTTTAGCCAGACTGGGCATATCCGTCCACCAGACGGCCCCTACCGTCCATGCCACCTTCCAAGGCCAGCTACGTCTGGAAATCCTTAACAACGGGATATTTCGTTGCGTACTCACTCCAGGCATGAATATATGCCAATTGATATTGGAAAGATTGGGAAGCCCAGCAAAATCCCCCCTACAAAGCAGCTTCCAGCAACAGAGGGAAAGTACGTCTAACTAGCGAGTATCTCGTTCCCCCATCCAACCCATCTTCACCCTCCTCCCCGTTCGTCCTGAGCGAAGTGGTGCGGTCAACACAACCTCCGCGCTTGGTGGCTTGAAGGCTGTGTTGACCGCACCACGAAGTCGAAGGACCGGGACACTCGAATGACCCTAAAGGAAGCGCACTTCCCGCTATAACAGCGCTTAGCTATCAGTTCGTCGGGAGTCCCCGTGGCAGGCCTTCAATGCTCCTAGGTTCGTATCCGACGGAACAATGGCAGAACAACACATTTTGTTATAGCCATTGCCTAATCGTCCCTTGAGTTGAAGCGCGCACCTTCAAGATCACCTTGATGAATCTTTGCCTCTAACCTTGCCAAATGTCTGCTCCACGTTCTGAGCCTCTCATGAACTTTATCCAACGAGTCATTACCTTCCTCGCCCCAAATGTCAGGACTGTGTATTCCCACCACACTTAACTGTTGGGTCAAGTATTCCAGTTCAGTAGCGATCTCAGCAAATACGTCGCTTCCCCCTTGGAATATCGTTAGCGCAATGCTGGGCACCCCGATTGTTCCCGTATATGGCCGAATGAGACTACGACATCGCTCAACGTGCGGTAGGCAGCTCCTAAATCTGATCAAATCCTCATTGGATTCTGTCAACGCAATGGATGCTTTACGACCACCATTCCAAGACTGGTGTAACCTTGGATACCACCATCCAGATGTCCATAGGAGTGGCCCACTTAGCAAAAGGCCAACAGAAGTGAGAAGCAGTGCGATGGATGCACCGCTTGCCTTGGACCACTTAAGCCATGTCACAGTGTCGTCAATATGCCCAGGGACTCCGAAGATGAACAGAAGGAGTCCGAATCCTCCACCAAACCACCCGGCAATAGATAGAACCCGACGCCAACGCATTCAATAATCCTAAGTGTGGCTAAAGACTTGCGTCAAACGACCACCCCCCCACTGACACCCCCCTCTTGACAACTCACAAACACCTGTTCTAACATAACCTCATACAGCAAGCACGGCCCACCCAACGCCAGGCCCGCCTTGCTATGTAGCGCGCGCTTGGGGACTGACCCCAAAAAGGTCCCCGGCCGCGTTTGTCTTTTTCCGGGGAACCTCATTTTCCCGGAAGGAGACGCCATGCAACCTCAACCCAGGCTCGGTCCCAACCCACCCCCGCCATCCGTTGCCGCCGCTGCGCCCGCGCCCAACTCATCCGCCTCAGCAAAACCCGCCAGCGGGACAACGACGTCTTCTGCCGCCCTCAATGCGGCCTCATCTTCAGCCCCCGCAACCCGTCCCCAAACCGCTGAACCCTCAAACCCCGGAATTCCTAACCAGAGAGAAAAAGGTGGTGCGCCTGTGAGTTCCAAACACAAGAAATCCAAAAATTGCAGAAATTGCAGTCCCGCCAGCTACCAAAACCAGCCCTCCAGCTACAACAAGACTGCAAATCCCGCTATGAAACAGAAAGCCCTTTCAGCCCACAGCATAGGTTCCACCGTCGCCCAGTCTGCAGATTTCGCCGGCGTCTCCGAACGCACCATCTACAACTGGCGCGACCAGGACCCCGGCTTCGCCCAAGCCTGGGACCAAGGCCGCGACCATCTCCTCGAAGGCATCGAAGCCCAAGCCTTCAAGCAGGCCATCCACGGAGATCGCCAACTCCTCATCTTCCTCCTCAAGGCCCACAAGCCCGAACTCTACGGCGCCAGACCCCGCCCTGCCCAACCTGCCCCCACGGGCATGGACATCGACGTCATCGAAGGGATTGTAAGCTCATGGCAGTAGACACCTCCGCTCGCCCCACCCTGCCTATTCGGTGGGACACCGCCCGCCAGCACATGCGCGACAATCCCGTCCGCTTCGCCCAGGACATCCTTGGCGTCCAGCTTTGGCACAAGCAGGAAGAAATCCTCCACGCCCTCCGCGACCACCGCCGCGTCGCCGTTAAGGCCGGCAACGGCATTGGCAAGGGCTTCACTGCCGCCACCGCTGCCCTCTGGTTCCTCGCCTCCCACAAGCCCGCCACCGTCCTCACCACCGCACCCACCGCCCGCCAGGTGCGCCACATCCTCTGGCGCGAAATTCACCGCCTCCACCAAGGTGCTGTCCATGGCCCAGGCGGCCAGCTCTTCCATACCCGCCTCAACATCGACGACGACCGCTTCGCCATCGGCCTCTCGACCGACCAAGCCGACCAGTTTCAGGGCTTCCACTCCCCAAACATGCTCATCATCGTCGACGAAGCCGAAGGCGTCTCCGACACCATCTTCGAGGCCATCGAAGCCGTCATGACCTCCGGCAACGTCAAGCTTCTCCTCATCGGCAATCCCACCTCCGACGACGGTGCTTTCCGCCGCGCCTTCCACCAAGACCGCCTCCTCTACCACACCATCACCATCTCCGCCCTCGATTGCCCCAACGTCGCTGGCAACCAGGTCCTCATCCCCGGCCTCACCACCCGCGAATGGGTCGAAGAACGCGCCACCATCTGGGGACACGACAGCCCCATCTACCAAGCCCGTGTCCTCGGCCAGTTCTCCGACCAAGCCCAGAACACCCTCATCTCCCTCGCCCACATCGACCAAGCCATCCGCCGCGCCCCTTGGAACGACTCTTCCATCGTTCCTGCCGAGGCCGAAACCCACTCCCCGGACTCCACTGCAAGCCACCCACGGCACCATCACCCTTCCGTCGTTCCTACGGAGGCAGGAACCCACGTAACCCCGGACTCCATTACAAGTCACCCACTCGACCAGTGGAACAACGCCATCCCCACCCTCCCCTCCGTTCGTCCTGAGCGAAGTGAGACGGTGACACTTCGGACCCGCTCAGGGTCAGAAGTCTCACCGTCTCACGAAGTCGAAGGATCCTCACCCGGTGATGAGGACTCCCATGCCCCCACCGTCCTAGCCGTCGACGTCGCCCGCTACGGCGCCGACAAAAGCGTCCTCCTCCTCGCATCCCCCGATTCCGTCCTCCGCATCGAGACCCGCCAAGGTCTCGACACCATGGAACTCACCGGTCATATAGTCGACGCCTGCCGCCGCTGGTCACCCAACAGAATCGTCGTCGACGAAATCGGCATCGGCGCCGGCGTCCTCGACCGCCTCAAGGAACTCGGCCTCCCCGTCAAGGGCATCAACGTCTCCCGCCCCGCACGCCGCCAGCCCAAGACTTATGCCAACCTCCGCGCCGAAGGCTACTTCCATCTCCGCGACCTCTTCGCCCAAGGCCTCATCACCATCCCCGACGACCCCGAACTCGCAGGTCAGCTCGCCTCCCTCCGCCACAAATTCAAGAGCGCAGGCCAACTCTGCATCGAAGGCAAGGACGAAGCCAAAGCCCGAGGAATCCCTTCCCCCGACAAAGCCGACGCCCTCATGCTCGCCTTCCTCCCCCCATCCCCATCCGTCAAACTCCACATATAACCCGGAGTCATTCGATGATAGACATCCTCTCGCCCTGCCTCCCCGTCATTCCGGCGAAAGCCGGAATCCAGAAGGCGGCCCGTTTGGTACCCACATCCCCCGATAGGGGTCGTTCCAACTCTGGATTTTCCGTTCGCCCTGAGCGTAGTGGTGCAGTCAACCCAGCCTCCAAGCGACTAAGCGCGGAGGTTGTGTTGACTGCACCACGGAGTCGAAGGGCCATCGGGGAAAGGCCTGTGGCCCCCCTCCTCCTCTTTGACACCCCCCAGCCCCAGTGCTATCATCCCGCCGCCCCGCGTAGCCCGGAAGACAGGAACATTTTGAAGCTCATACTGGTACGCCACGGCCAAACCCCTTGGAACGCCGAAGGCCGCTTTCAAGGCCAGAGCGATACCGGCCTCACCGCCTTGGGCTTGCAGCAGGCCCGCTGCGCCGCCACAGCCCTCGCCACCCACGATATCTCCGCCATCTACTCCAGCCCCCTCCCCCGCGCCCTCAGCACCGCCCAGGAAATAGCCAGCAAGCATTCCCTGGAAGTCACCCCTTTGGACGGCCTCAAGGAAATCCACCTAGGCGAACTCGAGGGCATCACCGGCCCCGTAATGCGCGAAAACTACCCCGAGGTCTTCCACACCTGGAACAACAACCCCAGCCGCGTCTCTTTCCCCGGCGGCGAGTCCCTCCGCCAGCTACAACGACGGGCATGGCGCGCCGCCCAGCACATCGAGTCCGCCTACCCCCCCGGCGACCTGACAGCCACCGTAGTCGCCGTATCCCACAACTTCGCTATCAACGCCATCGTCAGCCGCTTCCTCGGCCTGCCCCTCTCCCGCTTCCATCGCATACGTGTCGATCTCGGCTCCTTCACCGTTCTCGACATCGGAGAACGCTATCGCCACCTCCTCCACTTCAACGACCGCTGCCACCTGACCGGCCTCCCCGCCTCAGGAGGCTGAGCCATGCCCCGTCCCTCACGTAGCAGGGCCGTGGTGGAAACCGCGGCCTCCGAGTCCGTCCGCAGCCACCGTCTGCATGGCCGCGCCTTTCTGGTGGCCCTCTCCGGAGGTGCCGACTCCACCGCCCTCCTTCACGCCCTCCACAACCTCAGAGAGGTCTTGGATCTCACCCTCCACGTAGCCCACTTCGACCACAACTTCCGCCCCGAAGCAGCCGAGGACGCCCGCTTCGCCGCCTCCATGGCCCAACAACTCGGCCTGCCCTTCATCACCGAGCACGCCGACCCCATCGCCTACCAGCGCGAACACGGCATCTCCTCCTTCGAAGCCGCCGCCCGCGAACTCCGCTACCGCTTCTTGGGCCGTGCCGCCGAATCCATAGACGCCGTCGCCGTCGCCTTGGGCCACAACGCCGACGACCAAGCCGAAACCGTCTTGATGCACCTGCTCCGTGGCTCCGGCCTCGATGGCCTCCGCGGCATGGACGCCCTCAGCACTTGGCAAAGCTCCAACGGCCACCAACAGGTCAACCTCTTCCGCCCCCTCCTCACCGTAACCAAAGACCAACTCCGCCAATACTGCGAGGATTGGGATATCCCCTACCGAGAAGACCCCGCCAACCAGGACACCCGGTTCACCCGCAACCGCATCCGCCACCAACTCCTCCCATCCCTCCGTGAGTACAACCCCCGCATCTCAGAGGCCCTCGTCCGCTTGGCGCAGACAGCTTCTCAAGAAACCGCCTATCTGGAGGAACAGGCGGCACACGCGTGGACGCTCTTGGCCCACCCCGAGACAGACAAGGTAACCCTCGACCGCGCTTCCCTAGTATCCCTGCCCGTTGCCTTACAGGTGAGGCTCTTGCGAAAAAGCTATGAGACCCTCGTGGGCAGCAGGCGCCGCCTCCAAGCCTCCCACATCGACGCCATGATGGCTCTCCTGCAGGAAGGCCATCAGAGCGAGGCGGTCCTACCCTTGGGCCTGCAGGCCTCTTCCTCTCACGAAAAGCTAACCATTAGCCGCCCCGCTGCCATCCCCTCGGCCCACTTCCAAGGCGAGCACCAGCTGGCACTTCCCAACCTTGGGGGCCCTCCACAGACCACTCGTCTCCCCGGCTGGAATGTCACGGCAGAATGGACCGACGCAACCTCAGAAGTGCCCCGCGACCCATTCACCGCCATCCTCGGCATCGCCCACCACACCCCCGGCCTATCTGTGCGAAGCCGCCGCCGGGGAGACCGCTTCCACCCCTACGGCATGCCGGGCGAGAAGAAGTTGCAGGACTTCTTCGTAAACCAGAAAGTGCCAGCCGCCCAGCGGGACTCCATCCCTCTCCTGTTCGGTGGTGGCAGGCTGGCATGGGTAGTGGGCCACCGCGTGGCTCAATGGGCAGCGGTACGCCCGGAGAGCAAGTTTGTCCTGCGCATCAGCTTTACCGCCTCTCCAGAGGCCCAATCGTAAAGGCGTTAGGCCGTCGTCGGCTCCACCAGTTGCGCCCCAAGTATCTTCCTCGTGTGGTCCAGCGCCCACTTGTGCGCTTCCGGATCGAAGGAAGCCACGCAGTCAGTCGGTACCTCCACCGGGTAGTCCCGGTTTCGAGCATCCGAAATGGTGTGCATCACGCAGATATCAGTACACACGCCGCAGACAATCAACTTGTCCGGCCTCAGGTTCTTCAGCCTTGCTTCCAGGTCGGTGTTGAAGAACCCGCTGTATCGGTTCTTCGGAATGATACTGCTCTCCTCCACCCACTCCTGAAGCTCGGGAATCACCTCAGTCTCAGCCGTTCCCTTCACACAATGCACAGGAAATATCTCGAACTCCAGGTCGTCGGGGTCATGATGGTCGGCGATAAACAGAATGGTGGAGCCCGCCTCCCGCTCCGTCCGCAACAGTGCCTGAATATTCGGAATGATGGCGCGTGAGTCGGGCCCGCAATAAAGATTATGACCCTCTTCCAAGAATCCCCGCAGCATGTCGACTACCAGCACAGTGTTGGTCATGACTCGCCTCCTGATTCCGCCCCATTATCCGGCGGGAAGGGTAGCTCCCAATGTAAATCCACAACCATGCGCCTTCAAGTCCCGCCGCCGGAACTGCTGACTAGTGGCGGAAGTGACGCACCCCAGTGGTCAGCATGGCAACCCCGGCTTGATTGGCGGCATCGATGACCTCTTGGTCCCGTATGGAGCCTCCCGGCTGCACCACAGCAGTCACCCCGCCTTGGGCCGCCAGTTCCAGCCCGTCCGGAAACGGGAAGAAGGCATCCGACGCCAGCACCGAGCCCGGCCCCTTGTCGCCCGCGGCTCGCAAAGCAAGGTGGACGCTGGTCACACGGTTGGGCTGGCCTGCGCCCATGCCAACCATCGCCCCATCCTTGACCAGCAGGATCGCGTTCGACTTGACATGCTTGACTGCCCGCCATGCGAAAGCCAAGTCAAGTCTCTCCTGCCTGGAGGGAGCCCGTTGCGTTACTGTTTGCCAAGACGAGGCGTCCTCATCCAGCACGTCGCCCGTCTGCACCAGCAGCCCACCCGACAGGGGCCGGATATCAAACGAGGCGCCCGAAGGGCCATCCGGGACGGCCAGGATACGCAGGTTGCGCTTCTGCTGCAGAATTTCCAAGGCCTCGGGCTCGTATCCAGGGGCCACCACCACCTCGTAGAAGATGGGGGACATAGCCTGCGCTGTGGCAGCAGTAACAGGGCGGTTGAAGCCCACGATCCCACCAAATGCCGATACAGGGTCGCCGTCATACGCCTTCAGGTACGCTTGGGCCATATCTGCGTCACAGGCCAAACCACATGGGTTTGCATGCTTGATTACCACCACCGCCTGCTCCGAAAAATCACTGACGGTACGCCAAGCAGCATCGGCATCCATGTAGTTATTGAAAGAAAGCTCCCGCCCGTGCAACTGCTCTGCTTGGCAGACCCCGGTGGTCGATGGTAAGGCCGGTGCGTACAGTGCCCCCTTCTGGTGGGGGTTTTCGCCATAGCGCAAGGGAGCGACCCGTTGGTACGCCAAGTTCAAGGTCTCAGGGGGCTCATCACCAAGGTCCTCCCCAGATAGATAGGAGGCTACGGCCGAATCGTAAAAGGACACATGCTGGAACGCCTTCTGCGCCAAGCCACGTCGCTGCTCCAGTGAGGGACCTCCTTCAGCCAGGCTGGCTGCCACCCACTCATAATCGTTGGGGTCCACTACCACTGTCACCCACTGGTAGTTCTTGGCGGCTGCCCTCAGCATGGTCGGCCCGCCGATGTCGATGTTCTCCAGCGCCTCATCTAAGGTGATATCGTCCCTGCGCACGACCTCCAGAAAGGGGTAGAGGTTGACCACTACCATGTCGATGGTGTCGAACCCCTGTTGCTGCAGTTGCTCCATGTGCTCGGGCTTGTCCCGTCGGGCCAACAGTCCCCCGTGGATGGCGGGGTGCAGAGTCTTGACCCTCCCTTCCATCACCTCAGGGAAGCCGGTATAGTCCGAGACCTGTTTCACCGGGAGGTCCGCCTCCTCAATAGCCCGGAAAGTGCCTCCGGTGCTAATGAGCTCCACTCCCATATCAGCCAGGGAACTAGCTAAGGGAACTATGCCAGTCTTGTCGTAAACGCTGATGAGCGCCTTCATCGGTCCTCTCTATCCATCGAGGTACAGTCGTCGCTCGCCCTCTTGAGGTATCACCTCTCCCACTATCCGCGCATCTGGTATGGCGTCCACAACCTCTGCCGCGTTCTCAGGTGAACACACCATGCACATTCCGAGCCCCATGTTGAAAACACGGTACATCTCGTCCGTGTCCACATTGCCGGTTCGCCGTATCAAGTCGAATATGGCAGGCTCCTGCCATGAGGCATTGCTCAGCCTCGCTGCCGTGCCCTCGGGCAACACCAGAGGCAGCTTGCCCGGCAGTCCCCCGCCGGTGATGTGGGCCATGGTTTTGATCAAGGGGAAGGCTGGCTCCAACAGTGGGTAATAGCTACGGTGAGGGACCAGCAGTTCCTCGCCTAAAGTGCGCCCCAACTCGGCGAAGTGCTGATTCAAGGGCGCAACATCCTCGTCCAATCCAAAGACGCGGCGTACTAGAGAAAAGCCGTTAGTATGCAGCCCACTGGAAGGCACGCCCAGGATCGCGTCCCCTTGTGCAACGGTGGAGCTATCCAGCATCTCGTCCTTCTCCACCGCGCCCACGAGAAACCCGGCCATATCCATGTCACCGTGAGCGTAAACGCCGGGCATCTGTGCTGTTTCGCCCCCTATGAGCGCGCAATCCACGTCCCTGCAGGCCGAGGCCATACCCCTCACCAAGGCTTCCAAGGCATCCACATCCAGTTCACCTACGGCAAGGTAATCAAGGAAGAACAACGGATGTGCGCCCCAAGTCAGGACGTCGTTCACGTTCAGGACCACCAAATCGGCCCCCAAGGACTCCCACCGGCCCATTGCCGAGGCGACCTTGAGCTTGGTCCCCACGCCGTCGGCACTGGCCACCAGCACGGGCTCTCGGTAGCCCGTCAGGGGGTACAGGCCAGCGAAGCCCCTAGCACCTTGTGTAGCCATACCCTGCTGAGTAGAAACGCTGAAAGCCTTGATCCGCTGTTTCAGGCCTTCCAAGGCAGGGACGTCGACGCCGGAGGCAAGGTAGTTGTCACCGTCTTGGGTCAAGGGTTGCTTCATCCATAGGCTTGGCGCTTTTTTGCCGGGCTCTTGGCAGTCTCCAGCACCAGCTTGTCTGTCAGCTCTAACTGCACCGGTACGGGATAGTGGCCGGTGAAGCAGGCGTCGCAGTAACCACCTTGCACGCCGTCCACCACCTGCAGCAACCCCTCCATGCTAAGGTAGCCCAGACTGTCGGCCCCAATGAAGCTGCGAATCTCATCCACCGACTTATGGGAAGCGATGAGCTCCGCGCGGGTGCTCATGTCCACACCCAGGTAGCAGGGCCAGCGGATAGGCGGGGAGCAGACGCGCACATGTACCTCCGCCGCCCCGGCCCGTCGCACCAACGCCACAAGATGGGGGGTGGTGGTTCCACGGACGATGCTGTCGTCCACCAGCACCACCCGCTTGTCGCGCACTACCTCAGGCAACGGATTGAACTTGAGGCGCACCCCCGAGTCCCGCGATTTCTGATCGGGTTCCATAAAAGTGCGCCCCACATAGCGGTTCTTCACCAACCCGTCGCTGTACGGGATCCCGGAAGCTTGGGCATACCCTACAGCGGCCGCCGTGGCCGAGTCGGGCACACCAATCACCACATCGGCGTCGGTGGGATGCTCTTGGGCTAGGCGAGCGCCCATGTCACTGCGGGTGGAGTAGACCAGCCTGTTGCTCAGCATGCTGTCGGGACGGGCTAGGTAGATGTACTCAAATATGCACAGGGCACGATTCGACTGCTCTGGTGTGCAGATCGTGGAACGGAGACCGTCGTTGTCGATGATCACTATCTCGCCCGGTTCCAGTTCGCGCAGAAAGGTGGCACCCAAATGGTCTAAAGCACACGACTCCGAGGCCATGACCCAGCCGCCGTCCAACTTGCCCAAGCACAGTGGACGTACGCCTAGGGGGTCGCGAAACCCCATTACGGCATCCGGTGTGAGGCTTACTGCCGAATACGCTCCCTGCAGGGTACGCATGCAGTAGCTGGCCCTTTCCTCCCATGTAGCGCCGGGGGCGTTGGCCATCAAGTAAGCTATGGGCTCCGAGTCGGTGGTGGAAGTAAATTCGCACCCCCACTGCTTCGTGAGTCTTTTTTGTAGTGCAATAGGGTCGACGATGTTGCCATTGTGCCCTAGGGCCAAGCGCCCGTTGGCGCCATCAACAAGGAACGGTTGCACATTGCACTGTTGATTGGACCCTGTGGTCGAATAACGCGTGTGGCCGATGGCCATGGAGCCAGAGAGCGCCTTGAGTTCGCCGTTGCGAAAGACTTGATTAACCAAGCCCATATCGCTGTGAATGCGTATCGTCTCGCCATCGGAGACAGCGATGCCCGCACTCTCCTGCCCCCGGTGTTGCAGTGAGAAAAGCCCGGTGTGTGCGATATGGCCGGCGTCGCCCGTCGGCGAATAAACGGCCACTACCCCACATTCGTCCTTAGGGTGGTCGTCCACCTTGCTGGGAGCCATTAAGGATCCCCCATTCTGGCGAGGCTGTGCGTGATCGGCCAGCGAATCACTCTGGAATGATATGGCTGGCCCGAGCCGTGGTCAACGATGGGCTACTCATCATCGTCGCGGTTTCCCGGACCGTGGGATGAGCCTTGCCCGCTGCCTCCCTTGGGCATAATGGTTATCTTACGTTCTTCTCCAGAGCCGGCGCTCTGGGTCATGACGCGGAGATGGTCCGCCAAGGCCATGTGGACCACCCGCCTCTCGGCAGCCGACATCGGTTCCAAGGCGATGCCTCGGCCGCTGGCGACCACCCGGTCGGCAACCCGCATTGCCATGGCCCGCAGGGACTCGTTCCGACGTTCCCGGTACTTCTCGATATCCAGCACTACACGGCTGTTCATCTCACCGGCCCGCTTGCGCACCATCAGGTTGACGATGAATTGTAATGCGCGCAGGGTCTCTCCCTTGCGACCGATGAGAAGGCCCGAGTCCTCCCCGGTGATATCGATGAGAGGTCCCCCGGTATTCGGGTCGTTGGCAGTGCGCAAGGTGGCTGTCGTGGATGTTCCCGCCGACTGCAGTATGTGCGTCACGATCTCCACGGCTGTGGGGGCAATGTTCGAACCTGCTACCACTCGCCTCGCCCGGACGCGCGCTGGCTCGGCGCCCAGCCCCAGGAACCGGGGCGGCTTACCGTGGCTTAGAATTTCTACTTCGGCCTCTTCCAGATCTACGCCGAGTTCTTTGAGACACAGTTCGCGTGCCTCTTCGACGGTTCGTGCGGACATTATCACTTCTGTTGCTTCCATCGGTATCGCTCTCTTTCTCTCCGGACTCCGGTGCGGATGGAGGGGTGATTTGTCCCGGGGTGGGCGACGACCTGCTGAAGAGCGGTCCCCAGCCAGTCTGGAAGTACTGGATTCCCACCCCAATGATGTTGGATGTAATCCAGTAGAGTGCCAGGCCGCTCGGGAAAGACAGGGTGAAGAAACCTAGCATCAGGGGCATCATCCACAGCATCATGCGGTTGGTGGAGGCCTGTCGGTCGTCCATAGCTGGCATTGTGGTCATCTTCTGCTGGGCCCATGTCGAGGCCGCCACCAAAACTGGCAGTATGAAAGGCGAGGGGTCGGGATTGGCCAAATCAAGCCACAGGAAGTTGCTATTCAACGGCACAGTCTCGTGTACAGGAGGCAGCCAAGCGTAGAACCGCTGCGCCAAGCCGATGAACGAGTCGGGGTCGGTGGGCAGCGTCACGCGAAGCGCTTGGAACAGCCCTATCCATATCGGCAACTGGATGAGCATGGGGCCGAAGCAGCCTAGGGGGTTCACCCCAGCCTCCCGATATAGCTTCATGGTTTCTTGGGAAGCTCGCCCGCGATCGCCCGCGTACCGTTCCTGTATCTGGCGCATGCGTGGTTGTAGGGAACTCATCGCACGCATCTGCCGCGTCTGCTTGAGCGTTAGGGGTAGTGTCGCCAAGCGCACGATAATGGTGAAGATGATTATCGAAAGCCAGAACTGTTCGAAGAACACGTAGTACAACAGGGCGAGACCATTGATCATCGGGTCAATGACAAAGAAGTTGAATATGACTTCTATAATTCCCATCGCCCCAGCTTACGTGGTCGTGTCCAATGACCAGAGCTTCTCGAATGTACTGCCCGTCAACCGCAAGGCCCACACCACGCCGTCTTCCTTGCTGACGAACAGGTCGCGTCCTACGCTCACCAGAGGCGCCTTGATTCGCGAGCCCTCGAGAATCACCACCTCCGACAACAACCCTCCATCTGCGTCCGTCGACTGCTCAGCATCGGAGATCAGGTACAATCCACCGTCCTCGTTGGCCACGACCACCCAATTGCGCCCACCCGACGAGATTGTGGTGGGCTGGGCCACCACTGGCCCCTGCACGACGAACTCCCGCAGTTTGTTGCCATCCCGGTCCAGCACGAATACTTGGCCGTTGAGAGAAGAAACGAAGGCGTTTGACCCGTCGGTGACAGCCCCACCCCAGAACCACTTGTCTGCCGAGGCCAGCACCCTGCTACTTCCTGAAGCAATGTCTATGCCATACAGGTTGCGGTCGAAGGAACCGACCACCATCTGGTTGCCCATCAGTAGGGGGCGTGCGATTATGCCTCCCGATGTGGGTGACGGCCAGCTTGGCACCGGCGTTCCGTTGTTCAACGAGATGGCGTGTACGTTGTGGTCCAAAGACCCGAAGTATGCGGTGTCTCCTACTACAAGGGGTGTCGTCCAGATAGGGCCAATGGCGTCACCGGGCAAGGGGAATTGGCGCCAGGATGCAGGGATGCCCGTTTCCGCCTCAAAGGCATAAAGGATTCCTGTGTCCGAGCCCACGACTATTAGACCGAGGTCCGGAGCAAGTACCGGCCCGCCCACGATCTTCCCTTCCACCTCCGCCTGCCACTCCCCCTGCTCTAGGTTGGCTGGATTCCTGCGGTCGCGGTCTCTCTTCAGGGCATAAAGCATGCCCATTTCCCCATCTTGCGTGGAGAACCCTACGTAGACACGCTGCGCGTCGACGGCTGGACGGCCAAAGACCCCTCCCAACTCAGGATCCGTCTCGGGCTTGAAACTCCAGACCAGACCGGAGCCTTCGATTTGTGCTCGCTCGAAGGTGCTGGTGCCTACAAAGGCTTGGTTCATCACCACCGGGTCAAGGGCTAGTACCTCTCCCTCGCGCGTACCGACGTAGAGACGCGATGTAGTGGCAGTTCCGTCGGCAGCCACGATCTGCTCTGCCGCCATGGCGGTCCACCCGTTCGCAGCCACTCTGAACTGCTGGCCAGTGCAGGCCGTTGCCATAAGAAGGGCAATCGCCAAGGCCGCAAGGCACCATGGCTTTGAGAGACCCAACGCCAAAGGTGCTGTACGCTTCCTAGTCGGGAGAACGTGGATGATGATTTTCAAGAACAGTCAAGAAACAACTGAAGGATTATGCCTCACGGGCCCAATAATCGTGGACTTCCGAATCTAAGGTACGGGATCGTAGCCCTTTCCTCCCAACGGGTGGCACCGTGACAATCGTTTCAGGGTGAACCAGCACCCCTTGAACATGCCATACCGCTCTATGGCCTGACGTGAGTAATGGGAGCAGGTAGGCTCGTAGCGGCAAGCGCTGGGCAAATAAGGCGAAACAGCCTTCTGGTACAGATTCAGCGCGAACAGAGCGCCTTGCTTCAACAACTCTTGCTCCGGTCTGGTGGGCTTACGAACTCAGCCTTCATGTAAGATCTCGCATGATGGGTTCGCTCGCCCGGCATGACGCTGGTTCTAGTGGCGAGCCTGCGTCCAAGAGGTCCGCCCTTTGGAGCAGGTTCTGCAGGGCGTCCCGTAACTGATGGAAATCGGCCATACCTGCGGGGGTGCGCCCCATCACCAAGATGTCCCAGCCTGGCTTCACTTGGCTGGACCTTATGACCTCTCGTAATCTCCGCTTGACCCGGTTCCGTATGACCGCGTTGCCCACTCTACGGCTGGTGGAAAAGCCAAACCTGCTTGCGTCGGTTTCATTAGGCGAGGCCTTAAGCACCAAGTGGCGGTTTGCCCATGAGCGCCCTTCTCTATGAATCGATGCGAAGCGCTTGTCGCCTGTCAGGCGGTGGCGTCGCTGCATGGGCGAGTGGGCTCTCTAGACCGTCAGTTGATGTCGGCTCTTGAACCTGCGGCGACGCAAAACGGCCCGCCCCCCCGGGGTGCTCATACGGGCCCGGAAGCCGTGCACTCGCTGACGGCGACGCTTTTTGGGTTGATAAGTTCGTTTTGGCATCAGTCCACTCGGCCACGCATTATAATTCCGCTAGGTGGGGGTGTCAATTTGGACTCGCGTTCTTCTAAGAGCAAGCCTCAAAGAACAAGAGCAGACTTGCTGTTGGTGCAGCGAGGTATGGCTCCCACGCGTCAGCAGGCCCAAGCGATGATCATGGCCGGTTTGGTGCGTGTCCCTTCAGGTCCGGCATCAGGACGCACCCTGAAGGCTGGTACTACACTGGACGTGGATACCGAGTTGATTGTGCAAGGGGGCCTGCCTTACGTTAGCCGTGGGGGCATCAAGCTGACCCATGCTCTGGACCACTTCTCCTTGAACGTGCAGGGCTTGGTCGCCCTGGACGTGGGGGCATCCACTGGGGGATTCGTCGATTGTCTGCTGCAACGCGGTGCCTCCGCCGTGCATGCCGTCGACGTAGGCCACGGGCAGATGGCACATTCTCTCCGCACTGACCCTAGGGTCACGGTCCTGGAGGGCGTCAACGCTCACTACCCATTCGCGCCGGAGATATTGGCGGACATCGCTACAATCGACGTTTCCTTTATCTCCCTCACAAAAGTCGTGCCCAATGTACTGCTGCACCTGCCTCCAGGAGCGCCCGTGGTAACGCTGGTCAAACCCCAGTTCGAGGCCCTGCGCGGAGAGGTGCCCCGCGGCGGGGTGGTTAGAGACCCGAAAATACACGCTCGGGTTTTGGCTCGCGTCATCACATGGGCTGTCGAAAACCGGCTCATAGTCCGGAACCTTACCGCATCTCCCATTGTGGGTGACGCTGGCAACCGTGAATTCTTCCTGTTACTGCTTAATCCCGCATCTTCGTGATGCCGGGCTTACTGAGGGCCATTGGAGCTTTTGTGAGAGTCTTGGGGTCGGGTAATAGCCGACCAATTCTGTTGACACCCTTTGGAGTCTGCAGATAGAATGCTGCATCCGGCATCTCAGATGGCATATTGCTGTTATGGGGATGCTTAGACCCTCAGAGCACGGCCTTGACGGCCGAGGTGGTGGAACTGGTAGACACGCCATCTTGAGGGGGTGGTGGGCGTAAGCCCGTGTGGGTTCAAATCCCGCCCTCGGCACCACCAACGATTCAAGGCGACGTAGCCAAGTGGACTAAGGCGGAGGTCTGCAAAACCTCTATTCGGCGGTTCGAATCCGCCCGTCGCCTCCAACTCCAGAAAACGTGCCGGAGCCTGTCAATATTGTAGGCTCCGGTTTTTTTGATATGCTCCAATTAGTCGTTTGGGCCGGGGTGGCGGAATGGCAGACGCGGCGGACTTAAAATCCGCTCCCTGCGAGGGGGTGTGGGTTCGAGTCCCACCCTCGGCACCATCCACGCGTCAATCTGTCCCGCGACCTAAAAGTCGCCGAAAGTCAGTGTCGTGATGCAGGACACTAACGGTGGCCCCGTGACCCTCTCCATTGAGTACCCTCAGCGATTGTCTCGCGGGCACTTGCTGCTCAAGGCCTTCCTTGGCTGGCTATATGCTGGAATACCCCACGGGATCATCCTCACCTTCTATGGCATTCTGGTTGCCATCATATCTCTGATCTCTGCTGTGGCCATCCTCTTCACTGGCAGGTACCCGGAATGGTTGTTCAATATCGCCCACGGGTATCATTGCTGGTCATTGCGCTTGAACGCCTACCTGAGCCTTATGACCGACCGGTACCCGCCCTTCTCCGGCAGACATGGGCCGGACCACCCCGTACTCCTGTACATAGATTATCCCCAGAGCATGTCCCGCGGGCATCTGTTACTCAAGTTCTTCCTAGGGTGGATATACGCTGGGATACCGCACGGAATCGCACTCTTCCTTTATGGCATCGCCGTAAGCGTTGTATGGGTTATCGGCTTCTTCGTCATCTTATTCACTGGCCGGTACCCAGAAGGGATGTTTCGCTTCGTGGAGGCGTACTTCCGCTGGGAAATGCGGCTGAGTGTATATCTCGGCTTCATGAGCGACCGGTACCCACCCTTCCATGGCAGGGCCTAACTTTCGTCAGGCGGCCACAAGAGGTCCGCTTTCAGCAGTAATCGTATCCATCGTGCTGCTACTGGCCGCCTGTGGCAGTGACACACCGGGAGTGATGACTCCGGCCAGCTCATCCGCCGAGACACCCCAACAAGTCTTGGCGAGGGTGAAAGCCGATGTTGCCGAACTGCGCCGCCTACAGTTCCTTGAGCCGGTGGAGGCGGAGTACCTCTCCGCGCAGGAACTCAACGGGTACTTGTTTGGGATGATGGGAGAGGAGGAAAGGGGGGAGCTGCGCCAGTTGGACGAGTTCCTCTCCATCCTCGGTTTGATTGAGCCGGATGTGGACTTGGTAGAACTGTATCTTGCCTTGTTATCCGAGGGCGTGCTTGGAGCCTACGATACGGAGGACGGCAGGCTGGTAGTGAGGCTCGAAGGTGACACCATCGGCTCAGAACAGGAGCTTACCCTAGCCCACGAACTCACCCACGCCCTGCAACAACAGCACTTCGACATTGAATCCCTGCTGGAAGACGCTGCTGGCGACCTCGACCGGGGTCTGGCCGTGTCCGCCTTGGCGGAAGGGGATGCCACTCTTCTGGAGCTGCGGTACCTGCGGGCCAACTCGCTGCCCTTGCCCGATGTGCCCGACACGCCCGTTTACGACAGCGCTCCCAAGATTATTCAAGAGCTTCTGCTATTTCCGTATGCAGCCGGTCTGCAAATGCTGACCCTCGGTTTCGGCGAGGAAGATTGGTCCGGCATTAACGAGGCTTATCGGGATCCGCCACGTTCCACGGAACAGGTGATCCACCCTGCCAAGTATCTGGAAGGCGAGGCCCCTTTGCTCGTGACCCTCCCCGACGCCGGGCCCACACTGGGGGAGAATTGGACGCCCATCTACTCCAGTGTCGGTGGTGAGTTCCTCATCCGGCACCATCTGGGCTCCCAGCTAGGCACCCGAGATGCATCAGAGGCCGCCGCTGGTTGGGGGGGTGACGCCTTCGTCTTGTACGGCGACGCTGGCGATGGACGCGTACTCCTCTGGGCCTTTCAATGGGACTCTACGAAAGACGCCGCCGAGTTCTTCGACGGTTATTCTGAACTAGCTGGGGAAGAAGGCGGATGGATTGACACAGCGGCCGGCGATGCTTTCCGTCGTTGGAATCGCCCGGGACGCTGCCTGCACCTGCACAGATCGGCGGATTCCGTGGCCCTCATCATCGCCCCTTCAGAGGAATTGGTAGCCAAGCTGGCTCCCCTGCTCACCGAATAGAACACGTCGGTGGGAACACCCACTGCGTTAGGTTCCATTGTGAAGGATGGGCAGCGGATGTTACACTGGACTCTGGAGCTCTTACGATCCGCCCCAGGATGAAAGGGGAGCTTGGAGCACCTCAGAATCCAGGAAATGCCTGGCGTGCCGACCCCGTTGCTGGTGACGGCCCTCGCCGGTTGGGCCGATGCAGGGGAGGCTGCCACAGCAGCCCTAAGTCGCTTGGCTAAACTGTTCGATGCCAAGAAGTTCGCTGACCTCGACCCGGAAGAGTTCTACGACTTCTCCCAGGTTCGTCCGTACACCAGTCTGAATCGGGACGGTCTGAGACGCATCCGTTGGCCTGCCAACGAGCTTTTCTACAGCCCCACCGCCATGTCTGGGGCCGGTGCCCTTCTCTTCTTGGGGGTGGAGCCCAGTCTCAAGTGGCGTACCTATGCCGAGTCCATTATCGACTTGGGCCAGCGATGCGGCGTATCCAAGGTGGTGCACATCGGCGCCCTGCTGGATGCCGTTCCTCATACCCGTGAGATACTGCTAACCGGCTCTTCCAACAACAAGGACATGATAGAGACGCTCGAGGACCATGGTATAAGGCCTTCACGCTACCAAGGGCCCACGGGTATCACATCCGCCGTAATGGAGGCATGCAGCAAGCGTGATATCTCCTTCACAACCCTGTGGGGCCACACCCCTCATTACCTGCACGCCGCTCCCAACTACACCGTAAGCCACGCCCTAGTTCGGGCGCTTTCCGGCCTGCTCACCGCTTCCATAGAGCTCAAAGAATTGGAAGAAGCCTCCGTGACTTACCACCATCAGGTGAGTTCCGCTGTCATAGAGGACTCCCAGCTATCGTCCTACATCGAGAAGCTGGAAGAAAAATACGATTCCGCAGAGTCGCGAGACTTCGAGATACCTCAGCCTGATGAGGTGGTGCGTGACCTTGAGGATTTCCTTAAGGAGCGTCAGCGCCGCTTCGGCGGGGGAACATCCGGCGACTGAAGTGCTCAGCTTGTGCGAAGTCTACCAGTCGGCAGCCGTGTCGATGGTTAGAACTCTCTCCAAGCCTGCCAAGTCCCGTTCCACGCTGACCCTCGCGCCAGGGAAGAGGCTTCCCACTTCCACCTCTATTGGCGCCACCTGTTCAGGGTCAACCTCTAGAAGTATCGCACCATTTGGCTTTAGCTTGGTGGCAGCCTGCTGCAGGAGTCTCTTGATCAGGTCCAAGCCATCTGGGCCGCCGTCCAAGGCCTCGCGGGGCTCGAACTGGATTTCAGGCTGAAGCGTGTCGATCACCTCGCTACGGATGTATGGCAGGTTTGCCACGACTAGGTCCGCGGGCTGTGGTAGGGGTTCCAGCAGGTCGCCCTGTAACAATGTCACTCGATCGGCCACGTTGTGCCTCTGCACATTGACCTCCGCCACCCTCAGGGCCGTTTCGTACAGGTCAGTAGCCACAATGTGGGCCGCCGGAAGATGGATCGCAAGGCTTACAGCAATGGTCCCACACCCTGTGCCAGGATCGGCGATGACAAAACTGCCCTCTTCCATGCGCATCATGGACGCGAAGAGCGCCTGCTCCACCAGCCCCTCTGTCTCGGGTCGGGGAATCAGGACCCCCGGCGCCACCAGCAGGTCGACGCCGTAGAACTCCTTGTGCCCCATGATGTAGGCCAGAGGCTCCCGCTTCAGGCGCCTCTCCACCAACTCTCCCAGCACCTTCTCGGCCTCCTCCGGGACCTCCTCTTCAAAATACGCGTAAATGCGGTGTCGTGGCACCCGCATCACGTTCATGACCATCACCTCGGCCTCCAAGCGGGCATCGGGGATGTCCGCTGCGGCCATGGGCGCTTCCAACTGCTGGATGACCTCTCGGAGTATGGTCAAGTTGTCACCTTCCCCTGAATGGAGAGGGCTCTTGATCCGGTCCCTTGCGGAAACGGGTGAGGTTGGTCAGGTATCCGCTGCAGCGCCGTGCTGGACCCGTAGGTCGCTGCGTGGGCTCCAGAGTCAAACGAGGGGATGTCAGCACGCGTCCTCGGCTAGGCGCTGCACTCGCTCCGCTTGTTGGAGGGCTACTATGATGTCCGCCAACTCCCCGTCCAACACTCGTTGGATGCCGTGAAAATTTTGGCTGATGCGGTGGTCTGAGATGCGGTCTTGGGCCACATTGTAGGTACGAATTTTTTCCGAGCGATCCCCACTGCCAATCTGCGCCCGCCTAGCCTGAGAAATCTGGCCGTGCCGTTTGGTCTGCTCCGCCTCGTACAGTCTTGCGCGAAGAATGGCCATGGCCTTCTGCTTGTTCTTGAACTGGGAGCGCTCGTCCTGGCATATGGACACGGTGCCCGTCGGTATGTGCACCATGCGCACGGCTGTCGCTACCTTGTTGACGTTCTGGCCCCCGTGGCCCCCGGCATGGAAGATGTCGATCCGCAGTTCGTCCGGATTGATATGAACATCCACCTCGTCCACAACTGGCAGCACCGCGACTGTGGCGGTGGAGGTATGGGTGCGCCCCATGGCCTCGGTGACCGGCACACGTTGCACCCGGTGCACCCCACGCTCGAACTTCATCAGGCTGAAGACGTTCTTGCCACTCACCTCAAAGACGATTTCCTTGAACCCGCCCAAGTCCGAGTGGCTCGTGTCCAACACCTCCACTTCCCAACGGCGCAGGGCGGCGTAGCGTGTGTACATGCGGAACAGGTCCGCAGCGAAAATCGCCGCCTCACGCCCGCCGGCCCCAGCCCGGACCTCCACGATTACGTCACGGGAGTCATTGGGGTCTTGGGGCAGCAGGGCCACTTCCATGTCGCCCCGCAGTTTCAGCAGCCGATCGTCCAAGTCGTCTATCTCGTCTTGGGCGAGGGCTATCATGGCTGGGTCACCGCCCTCATCCAGAATGCTTTGGGCATCCTGCCTCTGTCCGCCCAGTTTCCGCCATTGCCGGAACAAGCCGACGGTGTCTTCAAGGTTCGAACGCTCTTTGGCCAGCTCCTGCACCTTCTCATGGTCGTTGGCCACATCGGGGTGGGCCATCAACTCTTCCAGCTCGTGGAAGCGCGTCTCCGCACTCCTAAGCTTGCCCTCAATACTGCCAAGATGTGATGCAGTCACTAAGCCCCATGCCTATCATTAAGTTTCGTAACAAGTTTAGCGTAGCGCTTGGGGCCTCACAAGGGATTTGCCGTTTCTGGGCCATTTCCAAGGGAACTTGACAGCTTTTTCGCCCTCGCGTACGCTGCCATGCGTCCCGCAGATAGCTGTTCGGGTTTCCATTGACCGTCAGCGCAGGGCCGTTCGGCGCGCGAACCCTGCTACGAGGGACCACACCTGCAGGAGGACGACATGATAAGGGTATCCGTCTTTTACCCGAACGTCGAAGGCGGCAAGTTCGATTTAGACTACTACATCAACAAGCACATCCCAATGGCCAGCGAGGCACTCAGGCCCTACGGCTTGGGAACGGTGGAGGTTGATAAGGGCATCTCCGATACCGACCCCAATGCACCACCACGCTATGTGGTCATGGCCCACCTGACCTTCGATACCGTGGATGGCGTGCACGAGGGTTTCAAGGCCACCGGCCGCCAAGTCATGGGCGACATCCCCAACTTTACCGACATCAAGCCCGAGTTCCAAATCAGCGAGATACAGAGCTAGGGAGGCCTGCTTTGGCAAATCAGACAGGGAAGCGGTACGTCTGTCGTCAGTGCGGGGCCGAGTTCATCGTCACCAAGGGTGGTGACGGCGAACTGACCTGTTGTCAGAAATCTCTAGAACTCAAGTAGCAGTCTCGTCTTTTGAAATTCTATTCGTGTAACGTTTCTTGAGGTGACCTGAGGTGGCGAACCAGCTGGGCAAGCGATATACCTGTGCCAAGTGCGGCACCAGCATACTGTGTACCAAGACTGGCGAAGGTGCGGTGATGTGCTGTGGTGAGGAGATGAAGTTGCAGCAGCCCCGCCAGCTCCCCTCCTCCGACTGAAAACCTCACTGCACCGCCATCCTCACTACCGAAGAGCTCCCGCCGTATTCAATCCTGGCAGGACCACATGTAGCGCCGCGCCGACCCCTCTGCGGGGGCGGCCGCGGGCGCTATCTAGTAAGGCCGGGAGCTTAGTTCATTATCCGTATTACCCCAACAACCCTGCCCAGGATTTCTACGTTGTCGGCGGGGTAAAAGAAGGGATCCATCTGACTGTTGGCGGGTTGCAGGCGAACCTGCTGGCCCTCGTGGTAGAAGTGTTTCAGCGTCGCCTCTTCCTCGTCCCGTAACCACGCTGCTACCATCGTCCCGTTCCCAGCCATGGAGACCTTCTCCAGCACCACGATATCGCCGTCAGTGACGAAGGCATCCATCATTGACATGCCTCGCACCTTGAGGGCGTAGTGGTCGCCCGTTACGGGTGCCATCTCCGGCGGCACCGTCACCACGCCGAGACTTTCGGACCTATTGTCGGACAAAGCCGGACGAGGCTGTCCCGCAGCGATATGTGCAACGATGGGGACAGTTATAGCGTCTGGCTCGCTATAGGTCTTTAGCCCCACCAACTCAATGCCCCGGGCTACATCCGGTCGGCGGTTCAGGTAGCCGTCCCGCTGCAACAGCCTCAAGTTATAGTCTACGACCGAAGTGGAACTGATTTCACAGGCCGTCTGTATGTCCCGTACCGTGGGTGGGAGTCCGTTTTCCAAGATAAACTGGCGTATGAACTCCAGCATCCGCTCTTGCCTTGCTGATAGGCCTCTTCGCGCTTTCATAACCGCCCCTCCCCTTGTTCTGATGTTGGGTCAACTGTACACGACGGCCAAAGGAGGGTGTCAACGAAGAAATGTCACGGTTAGAACATGTTCAGAAGGCTAGAACATGTTCAAGAGGCGTTGTGAGCGGCGTTCACCTTGGCCATCAGCCGGGACTTGCGCCTGTCGGCATTGTTGCGATGTAGTACGCCTTTTCGCACTGCCCGGTCCAAGGCCCGGAGGGCTTGGCGAATAGCGGGTTCGGCTTCTTCTGGCCCAACGTCTCGAAGGGAAGTGGTGGCGCTGGCCACAATGGTGCGGGTGGCCCTGCGGGTCTGACGATTTCTCACTCGGCGTCGCTCTGACGTGCGCGCCGACCTTTCACTGGGCAATTAGAACCTCCCAATTCTTATGACCAATAATTTTTTGGCCGTTCAACTCGTGGCAGTAACTTTATCATTTATTGGGGTCTTCTTGTCGGTGGCAGGGCTCTTCGCCTTCTCACCAACATGCGTCTCCCCACCGTTGTCGCGCACCGCCCGGATCACGCCCCTGACCCCTTCCAGTTTGGAGAAGAGGCGGCTGAGCTGGTCGGTGCCGGTGACGTACACCGTGAGGGAAAGGGTGCACGTGCCGTCCTTCTGCTCCGTTGTGATCACTGCGGCGATGTTGACACCTTCCGCCGACACGCGAGTGGTAACGTCGCTCAACAGACCGACCCGATCCCAAGCGAGGATACCTACCCTCACAGGGTAGAGTTGCCTGCTGTGGCCCCACTGCACTTCCACCAGTCTCTCGGGCTCATCCTCGTTCTTGAGGTTGGGGCATCCCGTCTTGTGTACCGTAACGCCAGTAGTTCTTGTGACGAACCCCACGATCTCATCGCCGGGCAGAGGGTTGCAGCAGCGTCCGATGCGCGTCAGCAGGTCCCCCACACCCAACACCTGGATGCCCGAGGTCGGGCTGGTGATGGGCACTTCAGCCGGTTGCGGGCCTTCACCTGGCCGTGGGCCTGTCTGCAGGGATGTGAGCCGCCCGAACACCTGGCTCTCGGCGATGATGCCGGACCCCAAGGCTGCCAGGAACTCATCCAAGTTGCCGTAGCCAAAGACGTGGGCTACTTCGCCCTCTTCCATGGAGATACCGAGGCGCTTCAGTTCGCGGCGCAGCAATTCCCGGCCACGCTGCATGTTGCTGCCCCGTTGCTGGCGCCGGAACCATTGACGCACTTCCTGCCGTGCGGAGGCGGACTTCAGCAGCCCTAGGTTGGTGTTTAGCCAGTCCAGCCGTGGGCCCCGGGCCACCTTTGTGCTGACTACTTCGACGGTATCGCCGCTTTTCAACTGGTAGTCCAAGGACACCAGCCTGCCGTTGACCTTGGCACCCACACAGCGATGGCCCAGTTCCGTATGAATCTTGTAGGCGAAATCCAGCGGGGTGGAGCCCGTGGGCAACTCGAGTATGTCTCCCTTGGGTGTATAAACAAAGACTTGGTCGGGGAAGAGGTCAGTCTTGACCGTTTCCAGGAACTCGTCGGTGGCGGTGACCTCCCGCTGCCATTCAAGCAGTTGACGGAGCCAAGCCATTTTCTCCTCGAAGCGCATGTCCGAGGAGTTGCCGTCCTTGTAGCGGTAGTGGGCTGCCACACCGTACTCCGCCACTTGGTGCATCTCATGAGTCCGTATCTGCACCTCTAGGGGCACTCCGCCTTCACACCTCACCGTGGTGTGCAGGGACTGGTACATGTTGTCCTTGTGGTTGGCGATGTAATCGTCGAACTGCCCTGGTATGGGGCGCCACAGATTGTGGACTGTCCCCAAGGCGTTGTAGCAGTCGGTCTTGCTGTCCACGAGCACACGCAGGGCGTACAGGTCGTAGATGTCGGTGCTGGCCTTCTGCTGTGCTTCATACTTGTCGATTTTGCAGGCAATGCTGTAGATGTGTTTGGGACGGCCGGTTACCTGGGCCTTGATGTTGGACCGCTCCAACTCTGTGGCCAACGCCTCCGCCACACCTTCCACATACTCTTCCCGCTCCGTGCGCTTGGTAGCGAGCATCGCCGAAATCTGGTGGTATTTCTCCGGCTCCAAGTGGCGGTAGGCTAGGTCTTCCAAGCGCCACTTCATGTCCCATATACCCAGGCGATGGGCGAGAGGGCCGTAGATGTCCAGCGTCTCCTGGGCGATGGCTTTCTGCCGCTCCGGCGACAGAGCAGGCAAGGTCTGCATGTTGTGCAGCCGGTCTGCCAGCTTGATGAGAACCACGCGGACATCGTTGGCCATAGCCACCAGCATCTTGCGCAGGCTCTCGTCGTTCAGCCGGTCCTCGGAGTAGGTGCGGCCCAGCTTTTCGTAGTCCATCCGCGTGAGCTTGGTGACCGAGTCCACCAAGCGGGCCACCTCACCGCCAAAGGCCTTCTCCAAGTCCTGGTAGGTGATCCCGCAGTCCTCCATCACGTCGTGGAGGAGGGCGGCGCAGAGAGTATCGGCGTCCAGACGCAGGTCGGCCAGCACCAGTGCCGTATTCAGGGGGTGCTGCACATAGGGCTCGCCCGAGCGCCGCGTCTGCCCCTCGTGGCACTGGCTGGCATAGGCGTAGGCGGCCTCAATTCGCAACACCTGCTCTTCCGGCAGGTACTGCTGAAGCCGTGAGACGAGCTCTTCAGGCGCCTGGTCCACGCCTACAGTTGTAGCCATCGCGCGTATGATAGGGCCGCATGTTGCGTAAAGTCTATAGAGATAGCAGAGCCTTTCGATTGTCATGCCTGGGAGCTGCGTGAGCCGTGGCCCGGTGGGCGGCCTCCTCCTGACAGGGATGGAGGTAGTACCGAGTTCCGGTCTCTTAATTCGACACTGGTCGTAGCTGGGATTTGATTTTTTGTATCTGGGAAGTGTCGAATTTGTCGAATGCTGCTCTGCTGGTCGTAGCTGGGCCGTATCTGAAAAATGAATTCGACAGTGTCGAATTCATTTGTGATGCGGAGCATCAGGGAAGAGTGTGCCGGGGCTTCTGAATGGGAGTTAAATCGCAATTTACCTAAGGGCGTGGGGCCTACACCTCGCTGGCGGCAGAACGTGCATCTCACTGGCCTCCGCATCCGGTCTCCACTGGCAGGCCTTTTTTCGCAGTTTTCGCAGTCGATTTGTAGCTGTGGCGAGGTTGTTTTGTATCTGAGAGGACTGCGAAAACTGCGGGATTAGCAATTTTTCGTATCTGTTTTGGTGGCTGGCCGGGACTGCAAGAGTGCGGATTTGGCGGGACCGGGCTGCTCCGCTTGGGATTCGTGGCTGGGGCCATTGTCTTCTGAATGGCAGACACTGTTCAAATGTTCTCCCTATCGTCGGGTTGAGTAAAGGCAAGAAAGCCTGATTGGTCTGGAAGAAACAAAGGCATTCAGACCCATAGTTCTAATCATCTCAAAGCTTTCAAGATCGAAGGTCGTACCCACCAGTTAGCACCCTTCTTGGATGAACAGTGCTTCGGGACCATTGCAGACCGCCAAGCCTGCTGCATCGTTTAGGATACCAGCAGGAGCGGCGGCAGGGCCTCCAAGGGGAGATATTAGGATGATGGTGATAAGGGTTACCAGCACTATGAGGCCAATGGTGACTCCAGCCCTATGCCAGGACGACAGTACCCATGGCAGGGTGATAGTGCGTTTGGGCTTGGAGGGCTTGACTTGGGCCTCGCCGGTTGCCTCGGCTAGGGCTTGTTCCCATATCTCTTTAGTCACCCTACTGTTGTCCTTTCCGGCGTTCTTCCGCCTTGCGTATTCCGTTCTGTTTTGCGTGGAATGCCTTATCTCGTTTGACCATGGCAGCTACCACACGCGGATCAATCGTTGGGGCAACCATAGGGGATCGAGTGGGGCTGGTCAATGGGTAATTGGCATGATGGGCGTGTAGTAGCTGGTTGGAGGATGGGCGAGGGCGGGAGTCCAACAGGTCGCTGAGTTGACGGGTCCGGGTCTTACAGCTTCTCCAGAGGGGCCATACCTAGGAGGAGTTTCTTGACGCCGTTCTTTTCGTCGAAGGCAACGGTGGCTTGGACATCGCCGTTGACGACGACGGTATTGATGACCATGCCCTGACCGAACATCTTGTGGACGACCTTGTCGCCCGGCTTCAGGTCGATTTCAGGTTCGGCGGGTGTGGCGGGAGCCCACCTGCCCCATGCGGACTGTGGCTGCTGTTGAGGGCGTTCCGGGGCCTGCACCAAATCGCGTGGTATGTCCTGCAAGAACCGGGAGGGTATGCTGGGGCCACCGCCACCGCTGTAGCCCTGTCTACGGCGGAAGGAGCGTGTGAGGAAGACGCGGTCCTTGGCGCGGGTGATGCCCACATAACACAGCCGACGCTCCTCGGCCATCTGATTCTCGTCGTCGAAGGAGCGGATGTGGGGCAGCAAGCCCTCCTCCATACCCACGAGGAAGACGACTGGAAACTCCAAGCCCTTGGCTTGGTGGAGGGTGATGAGAGTCATTCCGTCCTCACCCTCCTCGTAGTTGTCCACATCGGCGACCAAGGCGAAGCGCTCCAGCAACTCGAAGAGGCCCTCGGGCGGGTCCAAGTCTTCGAACTCCTGGGCGACGGTCCGCAACTCCATGACGTTTTCCCAGCGCTCGTCGGGATGCTCGACTTTCTCCTGAAGGTAATCGTGGTACTTGATGCGCTCCAGCAGGGTGTCCAGCAATTCCACCACATCGATTTCCCGGCTAAGTTCGGCGAGACCTTGGAGTAGCTGGTGAAAGCTACGGAGGGTACCTGTAGCCCTAGTGCCCAAGGGGCTGGCTGCTTCGCCATTCGACATCTGCTGGATGGCGTTGAACAGTGGGACATCCTGGTGCGCTGCCCACCGCTCCAAGTCTTCCAGAGAGCGTTGGCCGAAGCCGCGGGGAGGGACGTTGATGACGCGGCGCAGACTGACGGCGTCGTTGGGGTTGGCCAGAAGGCGGAGGTAGCACATGAGGTCCTTGACCTCTTTACGCTGGTAGAACCGTGTCCCGCCCACCAGCCTGTAGCGGGCCCCACGTCGCAGGCATGCCTCCTCCAAGGGCCGTGACTGGGCGTTGATGCGGTACATGACGGCGCAATCGCGGGCAGGGACCCCCTCTTCCTTCTGCAAGCGGTTCACCTGGCCGACCACGAAGTCTGCTTCTTCCTCGGGTGTGTGGGCTTCGGTGGCGATGATGGGCACTCCGCCATCGCGGCTGGTGCTCAGAGGTTTCCGCAGAGACATAAGGTTGCCGGCGATGACGCCTTGGGCTGCGGAGAGGATATTGCCAGTGGAGCGGTAGTTCTCGATAAGGTTGACGATTTTGGCATCGGGGTAGTCGTTCTGGAAGCTGAGGATGTTGCGTATGTCGGCGTTGCGCCATGAATAGATGGACTGGTCGGGGTCGCCCACCACACAGATGTTCCGGTGGCCGCCTGCCACCAATTTGGCCAACTGGTACTGCACCATGTTGGTGTCCTGGAACTCGTCGATCATGACGTACTGGTAGCGGGTCTGGTATCGCTCCAGCGCCTCGGCGTTGGTACGGAACAGTTGCACCGCCTTCAACAAGAGGTCGTCGAAGTCCACTGCGTTATTACGGGCCAGCAGTTCTTCATAGCGCTGGTATGCGCGAGAGGCCCGTTCCTCGAAATAGTTGGCTGGCGTCCGAGCCAAGGCTTGAGGGTCGACCATGCTGCTCTTTGCCTTGGAGATGACGGATTGGACGGCACGCCGCGGGAACTGCTTGCTGCTGAGGTCGGCCATCTCGATGGCTTCCTTCAACACGCTGCCCTGATCATCGTCGTCGTAGATGGTGAAACCGGGGTCGAGGCTGATGTGATGCCCTTCGCGACGCAATATCCGGACACAGAAGGAGTGGAAGGTGGACATGGCAACGTCACGGGCGTCGGGGCCTGCCAAGCGGTCCAAGCGCTCTCGCATCTCACGGGCTGCGCGGTTGGTGAATGTGACGGCCAGTATGCGGTAGGGAGGGATGCCGTAAGCACCCATCAGGTAGGCGACGCGGTGGGTGATGACCCGCGTCTTGCCGCTGCCAGGGCCGGCCACGATGAGGAGAGGGCCTTGGACGGTCTCAACTGCCTCGCGCTGGGCGGGGTTTAGTCCTTCGAGAATTTGCCGGTATGAGGTCAAAGTTAAGTCCTGTCTGAGTGATGGGTTATTCGCGCGCGGTCGAATTATAGCAGCCTTATGTCTGCTGCCAGCTATCCACACCACGTTTACAACCACACCTGCTTGTGCTACAACCGCACCGTATTCACCCACTACCGATATGGCCGACTGACAGACATGTCGGCTGCCCCGGAGGTTCACCCATGGCGGAGCAGGCTGCCAGCATTGAAGCGCTGTTGGAGGAAGGAAGGACCTTCCCCCCTTCTCCCGAGTTCGCGCAACAGGCCAACATCAACGACCCCAATGTATATGAGGAAGCGGAGCGGGACTTCGAGGGCTTCTGGTCCCGGTTTGCTGATGAGCTCAGCTGGTTCCGGAAGTGGGATACGGTGCTGGAGTGGGACCCGCCCCACGCGAAGTGGTTCGTGGGCGCGAAGACCAATGTGTCCTACAACTGCGTGGACCGGCATCTGGCGACCCGCCGCAATAAGGCGGCCATCGTGTGGGAGGGAGAGCCCGGCGACTGGAAGGTCTATACATACTGGGACCTCTACCGGGAAGTGTGCCAGTTCGCCAACGTGATGAAGGGCTTGGGTGTCACCAAGGGTGACCGGGTGACCATCTACCTGCCCATGGTGCCGGAATTGCCCATTGCCATGCTGGCCTGCGCACGTATCGGGGCGGCCCACAGCGTCATCTTCGGTGGCTTCAGTCCTGATTCGATCCGTGACCGCATTGAGGACTCCCAGTCGAAGCTGCTTATAACGGCTGACGGGGGTTTCCGGAGAGGCAACATCGTGCCGCTGAAGCGGAACTGTGATGAGGCCATTGCTGGCGATACCACTATTGAGCAGGTAGTGGTGGTGCGACGCACGGGTCATGCGGATGAATTGATGCAGGGGGGGCGCGACCAGTGGTGGCATGACCTGATGCAGGGCGCGTCGCAGAAGTGCGAGCCGGAACCGATGGATGCCGAGGATATGCTGTACATGCTGTATACCTCGGGCACGACGGGCAAGCCAAAGGGGATCGTGCATACGACTGCTGGGTACATGGTCGGGACTTATGCCACGGCCAAGTGGATATTCGATCTAAAGGAAGATGACGTCTACTGGTGCACTGCCGACATCGGCTGGGTCACAGGCCACAGCTATATCGTGTACGGGCCGCTTTCCAATGGGGCGACTACGGTGATGTACGAGGGGTCGCCCGACTTCCCGGACCGTGACCGCTGGTGGTCTATCATCGAGAAGTACGGCTGCACCATCTGCTACACCGCGCCAACTGCGATACGCACGTGCATGCGCTGGGGTGAGGAGTATCCCGAGCGGCATGACCTGTCCAGCCTGCGCTTGCTTGGTTCAGTTGGCGAGCCGATCAACCCCGAAGCGTGGGTGTGGTACCGCAAGAACATTGGCGGGGACCGTGTTCCCGTGGTCGATACCTGGTGGCAGACGGAGACGGGCATGATACTCATTGCCCCGTTGCCGGGTATCACGACGCTCAAGCCCGGTTCTGCCACGCGACCCTTCCCTGGGGTGCTGGCGGATGTGGTGGATGAGGCTGGGAACTCGGTGGGCTTGGGTGCTGGCGGGTATCTTGTGATCAAGCGGCCTTGGCCTGCCATGCTGCGGACGATTTATGGTGACCCTGAGCGGTTTGTGGAGCAGTACTGGTCCCGCTATCCCAACATCTACTTCACCGCTGACGGTTCCAAGCGGGATGCTGATGGCGACTTCTGGCTGCTGGGGCGGGTGGATGACGTGATCAATGTGTCCGGTCACCGCATCAGCACCATGGAGGTGGAGAGTGCGCTGGTGGACCACCCGACAGTTGCGGAGTCTGCGTCTATAGGGAAGAACCATGAGATCAAGGGTCAGGCCGTGGTCTCCTTTGTCACGCTGAAAGAGGGCATCGACGGCACGGACGACCTGTTGAACGAGTTGAAGAGGCATGTGGCCACCAAGATCGGGTCCATGGCACGGCCTGACGATATCTTCTTCACTGCTGAACTTCCCAAGACTCGCAGCGGCAAGATCATGCGCCGCCTGCTGCGGGACGTGGCGGAGGGACGTGCCTTGGGGGATACCACCACGCTGGCGGACCCAGGTGTGGTGGAGGCTCTCAAAGAGCAATACGGGGACGAGGAGTAGGTCCTGGAGGTCGCGAATCTGCCGCTCAGCACCAATTGGGACCTCAGCCGGGAGGAACTTCTTGCCCGGGACCACTTCCGCCGCCAGGATGAGAGCGACGATCCCCTCTTCTACAGGCAGCCCCGCTTGCTGGTGCATATAGACGACGGTGCCATCGCTGCGGTCTCCCACCTGCTGGGTCGCTTGATTCCGCCTGATTCCGAGGTACTGGATCTGTTCAGCAGCTACCGCTCGCACTGGCCCAAGGAGCACCCCAAGAAGCGCATGGTGGGCTTGGGCCTGAACGCGGTGGAGATGGAGCATAACCCCGACCTTGATGAGTATCTCATCTACGATGCCAATCACGAGACAACTCTGCCCTTCTTCGATGAGAGCTTCGATGCGGTGGTGATTACCGTCTCCATGCAGTACATCACCCACCCCGTGGAGACCTTCCGCGAGGTGAACCGGATACTGCGTCCCGGTGGCCGGTTCCTCGTCCTGTACTCCAACCGTATGTTCCACACGAAGGCCGTCTACATCTGGTTGGTGTGCAACGACCAGCAGCGGGGCTGTCTGGTTGCAACGTACCTGGATGAAGCGGGCAACTTCACGGAAGCCCAAGGCTTCTACGTCCCGCCCCAAGGCGACCCCTCCGGCGAAAGCTCCGACCCCATGTTCGCCGTGCTCGCAAGCAAGGCCATGTAGCATCGCTCTTCACCGTCCAATGATGTCAACAATGTGACTAGGCCCTGATGTCCCCAAGGTGAGAGAATCCAGGATTCTTTGCTACAATGTTGCTGAAGCTCCAGTAACTTCACCAGCTGAGTTGACTGGAGTCTAGGAGGAGATTCGCGTGGCTACCGTCAAGAAGCGAACTATCCCTGTCCGGTACCTCTCTCGTGAAGAAGCCTTGGCCGAAACCGAGGCCAAGCTGCGTGTATACGAGCACCGCTACGAAATGTCCAGCGAGAAGATGGCCACGCTCTTGGAGTTGGACGCAATCCGCCCCACCGCCGAGGTGCTCATATGGTACGCGGATTATCAAGGGCTTCTCTTGATGCGCAAAAAGACCCCCACGACTGGAACTCCTGGGACCACTACCGCACCATCCACGACGCCCGGCTGAGCGAGCACCCCTTTATAGCCGACGAGCCCGACACGCTCTCCTTCGAGCATAGGGCTGGCGACGTCATCTATCTGACTGGCAGGGTCTACTGCCGGAAGAACGTAGTGCTGCAAGTCGAGAAAAGGTTCGAAACACGTTGGTCAGGAAACCTTTGCGCGTTCGTTGCCACTCCTATGCTTACATAGCCTGGATGCCGGGCCAACACCTCCTCCTTAAGTACCACAACCTCCACCGGGATCACGACGAATATCACCATCGCATATATGACCCAGTGACCGGCGAAGAAATCTTTCACGAAATCCTCGAGCGTAGGCAGTTCCCAACGTTCTCAGAAGTGCTGGATGAGTTGCAGCTTCTGACTGAAAACCTCTAAGGCTACAAAGAAGGACCAAAACCATGCTAGAACGATTCAAAGTCAAAGACGATCACGCCGTTCGGGTGGGGCCTGATGCCCTGCGGGAGACGGTGGCAGGCATTTTCGAGAAGGTGGACGTGCCCACCGAGGATGCGAGGCTGGCGGCTGATGTGCTAGTGACGGCTGATGTGCGGGGTGTGGACAGCCATGGCGTGTCCAATATGTTGCGCAGCTACGTCAACGGGTACAACAGGGGAGAGATAAACCCGCGGCCGCAATGGCGGGTGGTCAGACAGACGCCTGCGGCCGCGACCATCGACTCCGACCGCGGGCTGGGAATCATCATTGCTCCCAAGGCGATGGAATTGGCCATGGATAAGGCCGACGATACGGGTATCGGCATGGTTACGATCAGCAACGGCCGACACCTAGGGATGGCCTCCTACCATGCGATGATGGCGTTGCAGAGGGATATGATCGGCACCTGTATGACGAGCGCACCCCCGCGCATGGTGCCTACGTTTGGGGCCGAGCCGCGGTTGGGGACCAACCCCATTGCCGTTGCTGCTCCTGCCAAGGAGGAGCCACCCTTCGTCTATGATGCTGCCACAACGGTGGTAGCCCAGAACAAGATTGTGCTGGCACGAAGGCTGGAGGCGATGATTCCGCCTGGGTGGCTGGCTGACGCGGCGGGAACACCTATTCTGGATGAGTCCGACGGCAAGGCGGATGGTGGGTTGCTGCCAGTGGGCAGCACCCGTGAGGCGGGTTCACACAAGGGGTACGGGCTAGCCTGCGTGGTGGACATCATGTGCGGCCTGCTCTCCGACGGTTCCTTCGGAATGTTCCCTGGTCGTCCCAACTTCAATCACATGGTGTCGGCCTACAAAATCGAAGCCTTCACCGACACCAACGAGTTCAAGGAAGCGATGGACCGCTTCCTGCGAACGCTGCGGGAGACGCCTCCGGCGCCGGGGGCTGACCGCGTGCTCTTTCCGGGCTTAGCCGAGGCCGAGGCGCAACGCGACCGCCAAGCCAACGGCATCCCCCTCCACGACGAGGTGGTCACCTGGATACGAGACCTCTGCGGAGAGCTGGGTGTGGGCTGCCAGGTGTAGGTGTAACAGTAAACTGAGGGCTAGGATTCGGGAGGTTGCGATTTGACCACGCATAGAGTGAGGCACCTATCCCATTTCTTCGGTGAGGAGGCGACGGGTAAGTTCCGCTCAGCCCTCCGTGATTTGGGCATTCTCTTCGCTGACGATGGCAACCATACCGATATTGACTTGGGGGAGTTTGTTGGACGTGATTCACGCGGCGAGCGGTTGGCTGCTGCCTTCGAGGTTTTGATTCTCGAAGGGGATGGAGTCAAACTCAAAACTCAGACGGCCAATGACGTCCAAGACCTTGGGCAGTTTAGTATTTCTGCATACCGCGAGGTTCATCAGGCTCTGTTCAGGCTCTCAGACAGCCACGGCCACGTTTGGATAAGACAAGGCACGCGAGACTACGGGCTTAGGGTAGCCCATGAAGTTCCTAACCGCAGTGTGAGTTTGGTCACGAGTCGCGGAGTCGGCTCCCTCCGAATCGTTGGAAGACGTTAAAGCGCCTTCCGCATCGAGATGTGCTCGATGCCGGCTTCCATGAAGAGGTCGCCTTCCTCTGTGTAGCCTTGGCGAGCGTAGAAGTCCCTGACGTAGGTCTGGGCGTGGAGGACGGCTTGGGCGAGGCCTAGGCGGCGGGCTTCCTCCTCCAATTTCTCCATGATTAGGGTGCCGACTCCCGCCCGACGGTGCGGCAGGTCTACCGCCATGCGCCCGATCTGGGCTTCGCCGTTGGGGAGGGTCAGCAAGCGGCCGGTGCCAACGGGCAGAGTGCCCAGTAGAGCGAGGGCGTGGATGGCGTCAGCATCCGCCTCGTCCAACTCTTCTTCGATGGGGACGGCCTGCTCGTGGACGAACACGCGGATACGGATGGCCTTGGCCGCTTCCATCTCAGAGGCGGTCTCGACGAGTTTGACGGTGACAGCTTCCAAGTGGCCCTGCGCGCGCTATGGGGACTTCGCGATCGCGCCGATGGCAGCAGTGGCCTTGGCAACTTCCTGCTCGGTGTTGAAGAAGGAGAAGGAGAGGCGTACCGCGGGCGGGTAGCTGACCTGCCGGCATACGATGTTGTGTTCGTCCCACATGCGATCTACGACATTCGGTGGCTCGGCGCCTTCCACGGTGAGGGTCACGAGCCCGGAGCGACCGGGGCCCTCGGTGGGTGATGTGACCTGCACGCCGGGGATATCGGACAACTGGCGCTTGGAGGCGTCGGAGAGGCTGAGGATCCGCTCCTCGATCTCGGCTGGCCCTGCGTTCAGGTTGAACTGTACGGCATCGACAAAGCCTGCCCATAGAGGATGGCTGGGGTTGGTGGTCGGGAACTTCTCGATGGAGTCCGTTTCCATTTCGTAGTTGCCCAAGTGGTCGTGGAAGGAAGTGGAGCGGCTGGAGACCCGCACCGGCTTCAACTGGGGCACCAGGTCACGCCGGACAAACAGCCCGCCGGTGCCAGACGGTCCCAACAGCCATTTCTGGCCGGAGAAGGAGTAGAAATCGGGGTCCAGCTTACGCATGTCCAAGGCGATGTGGCCTGCCCCTTGGGCCGAGTCCACCAGCATCAGGATGCCCCGGTCTTTGGTCATGGCGCGTATTCCCTCGGCGGGCATGCGCAGGCCGGTGGAATACTGGATGTGGGAGAAGAAGACCATGCGGGTCCTGGGGGTGATGGCTGCTTCTATCTGGCTGAGGATGGACTCGTGCTCCTCGGCGGGAGCGAACTGGAGCACTTTGACCTGCGCACCGAAACGGTGGTTCAGAACGAGGGAGGGCACCATGACCGACATGTGCTCCAGATTGCAGACGATGATCTCATCGCCCTCGTTCCAGTCGAGGCCATTGAGGATGATGTTGAGGCCCTCAGTGGTGCTGGAAGTGAGGACGATCTCATCGGGAGTGGCGTTGATGAGGCGGGCTGCCTGCTCCTTGGCCTTGACCATGTGGAGGCGGCCAGCGGCGAATACTTCGCGGGTGGTGGGCCCGTCGAAGCTTTCGTACTCCATGCACTCCATGACAGCTTCCACCACTCCTCTAGGCGATGGGCCCTGCCAGCCTGTGTTCAGATAGGTCAGCCTCTGGCACGCCGGTATCTGGGCGCGTATCGCCTCTACGTCCACAGAGTCACCTCCTGGATGATCCGGGTTAGACACAATCGGGGATTGATGGCATTTTTGAAGCTGGGCCATCATATCACAGCCCGTGTTCGCGTTGACGCACTGACCGCTGCTGGCTACAATCCCGATGCACTGAGAGTCCGCAATTCGTCACCATCTAAATCAGTAAATAGGGAGGCGCCATGGCCTACGAGACCGTCCTGCTGGAGCGTGATCAGGGGGTGGGTATCATCATCCTGAACCGGCCAGAGGTTCTCAACGCCATGAACTACCAACTGGTGGGTGACCTTGATGGGGCCATCACCGAGCTGGAAGAGGACGATACCATCGGCGCCATCATCGTCACGGGCTCCGGGGAAAAGGCCTTCACCGCTGGGGGCGACATACACGAGCAGCGCAGTGACCAGCACCGTGCGCCTGAAGAGCTTGCGCAGCGCAGCGAAATACGCGCTGGCTGGTCCTGGCACCTGGCTTCCTGTCGCAAGCCTACTATCGGGGCCATGAACGGCCTCGCCTATGGTGGGGGTGGGGTACTGGCCACCTCTCTTGACATGCGGGTTGGCTGCGAGCGCACCGTCTTCCGCTTTCTTGCTGCTGCTTACGGGCGACTCAACACCACTTGGACCCTGCCCATGATCGTTGGCTGGCCTATCGCGAAAGAGCTTCTGATGACGGGCCGCCATGTCCAAGCCGACGAGGCTTACCGGCTTGGACTGCTCAACCACCTAGTCCCTGCCGATCAGGTGATGGAGAAGGCGATGGAGATAGGCGTCGCCATCGCCGGGCACCGCCCCGAGTCCATCCAAGGCATCAAGATGATGCTGACCGAGGACATCGGCTCCACATGGCGGGACATGTGGAGCCGCGAGAAAGAGTACCTCCGCCAGATGGAGAATTGGACGGTGGAGGACTCGTTCACGGAGTTCCTCGCCCGCCGCGGTCGCGACTAATCCTCTGAACGGCCATGGACCTGCGGAAGCCCTCCTTAGGAGGGCTTCTCTTTTGGCACTCCAGGGTGCCGTAGACTCCACAATCTCCTGCGCGAGCGGAAATCGCCTAGGCTACTCCTCGGGGAATTGCGGAATCACATCCCTCGCGAATTTCTCCATGGTGGCGACCAGCGTGTCGATGGTCTCGTTGTGCAGGTCGGGCAGGCTGTAGAAGGTGTCCATGACGAGGTGGTGAACGCCCAGGTCTTGGAAGCGTCCCACTGATTCGACGATGCGGGGCGCCGTGTCCACCAGAGGCCACGTTTCCGGGGAGCCGTGGGACGGCATGGTGACCTCTATGTGATGGGATGGGGTCTCGTCCATCACCTTCATGGGGTGACGGGCAGCCAGCTTGATGCTGTTGGGGTCGCGCCCCGCTCTTTCCGCCATCTCCCGCAGACGTGGGATGCTCTCTTGCAGCAACTGGAAGCTGGGGCGCGTCGGTCCCCAAGCGTCACCGAGTTCGGCTGCCCGGCGCAGCGAGCGGCGGCTGCCACCACCCACCCAGATTGGTGGATGGGGCTGCTGGTATACGGGCGGGTAGGACTGCACACCCGAGAAGTCGAAGAACTTGCCCTCGAAATTCACTGGGTCGACTGTCCACGCGTGTCGCAGGGCTTGGATTGCCTCGTCGGTAATTGCCCCCCGGTCCTCCCAAGAGGCGTTCAGGCACTCGAACTCCCGCTTGGCCACACCTACTCCCACGCCGAGGATGAGGCGGCCCTTGGAGAGCTGGTCCACCGTGGCGGCTACCTGCGCTGTGTGGAGGGGATGGCGCAGGGGCATGATTACGATGCTGGTGCCGAGTTGCACCCGCTTGGTGATGGAGGCCACGTAGCCCAGCACAGTGAACATGTCGTAGTAACCTTGGCCGAACCGTTCCACCATATCATCGGGCACAACCACATGGTCGCTGACCCATACTGAGTGGAAACCCATGGCCTCGGCTTCCTGTGCGATGCGGAAGATACCGTCTGGGTCGGCCACATGACGATAGTGGGGCAGCATCACTCCGAATCTCACGACGACACCTCCGAGTCATTTTGTCCATCCGCTTGGCTTCTGGCTCCCTGCGAGCCTGCCGAGTTCCGTCCCCACCGGAAGGGGAAGGTGAGGAGAGGACTGAAGTTAGGACGCGCCAGAAGTCCTGCTGTGGCCCAGTGCACGACGGGGACGGGGCCGAGGAAATACTCAACCCTGGGTCCGGCAACCAATGCCCACCCAGACCCCACGAGGCCGAGACCGATGGCTGCGATGATGCCTCCGAGTATAAACAGGGCGACGGCAGCGGGAGGGTGAATGACGGCCACCAAGGCTGCGACCGCGCCCACTATGGCTCCCACGGCTACCACTCCCCTGAGAAGTTCCTGCAGGCGTTCGATGGAGTCCAGCTCCTGCAAAGTGTAGCTGTTGAGGCCGATGGATGTGGCCACCAGAAAACTCATGATGAATCCGTAGACGCCAACGAGGCCACTGAAGAGCAGCACCGGACGACGGTGGCCGAAAAGGTGGCCGAAAAGGCGGGCTATATGGCTGTCCATCCGCCGTCGACTATGAGGTGGTGGCCGGAGGTGGCGCTGGCGGAGGGGCTGGCTAAGTAAACGCATGCGCCCACGAGTTCTTCGGGTTGCATACGGCGGCCGAGAGGCATGTGGGCCTCCAAGTCCCGCTGCAACTCCTCCTCGGAGCGAGTGTCCGTCTCCAGCAGCCCGGGGGTCACGGTCGGGCCTGGGCCAATGGCGTTGACGGTTACGCCCAAGGCGGTCCACTCCAAGGCTAGGACCTTGGTCAGGTTCACGACCCCGCCCTTGCTGGCGCAGTAGGCGGAGCGGTTTGGGGCTGCGACTGTTCCCAACTGGGAAGCGATGTTGATGATACGGCCGCTGCCGCGGGGCACCATGTGGCGGGCGGCTGCTTGGGCGCAGAAGAAAAGGCCCTTGAGGTTGGTGTCCAGCACACGGTCCCAGTCGTCCTCGCTGACTTCGAGGGCGGGCCGTCGCACACGGACGCCAGCGTTGTTCACCAAGATGTCGAGCTGGCCGAAGTCGGCTACCAGTTGGTCTACAGACTGGCGCATGGCGGGTACGTTCAGGACATCCACCTCGTAGGCGCCACTGCGCCGGCCCATGGCCTCGATTTCAGCCTGCACACCATGAGCCTCTTCCATCCGTGGGGCCATGTCGGATACGGCCACGTCGGCGCCCGCCTCAGCTAGACCCAAGGCGAGGGTGCGGCCGATACCTCGTGCCGAGCCGGTCACCAATGCCACTTTGCCTTCCAAGCTCAGCCCCGAATAGGGCATGGCTGCCTCCTGAGGTGGGGTGTCCGCCATTATACACAAGGGGGCAGCAACGACGGAGAGGCGCCGTTTGGGCCGTGTATAATGCGGCGCGACAAGGCGTCGTTACTTAGGAGATTCCCTATGGCTCCCACCGATTTCTCTGCCTTAGACCGTCCCGAGGTCTCTCAGAATTCCTTTTACCCCCGCCGCAACTGGACACCCACCCCAACGGGGGCCGAGGACCACCAAGTTGAAGTTGAGCCCGGCATTACCCTCTCCTGTCGTTTCTTTCCCTGCAACCCGGCCCGGCCCACGCTCCTCTTCTTCTACGGTAACGGCGAAACTATTGGCGACTACGACCAAATCGCTCCAATCTATAACCAGGTAGATCTCAACTTCTTTGTGGTCGACTACCGCGGCTATGGCCAGAGCCAGGGCTCCCCATCATTCTGCTCAATGCAGTCCGACGCCCATGAGGTTCTCAGCTACTTGCAACGTCACCTGGAGGCGTCGGGGCGCTCGCCGGATATATTCGTCATGGGACGCTCCATGGGGCGACACCCTGCCTTCGAGCTGGCCAGCAGAGAGGCCGGTAACCTTGCGGGACTGATAGTGGAAAGCGGCCGCCCTACGCTGGGCCAGTTCGTCTACGGTCTGGATGAGGACACTGCCGAGAAATTGGAAGAAGCGTATCGCCAAATGGTGTTCGGCGTCACGCTGCCTGTCCTGGTGATTCACGGCGAGGTCGATACGCTAGCCCCGCTGCACCAAGCCGTAGAGATGTTTCACGCCTTCACATCCCCCGCCAAACGCCTGCTGACCATCCCGCGCGCAGGCCACAATGATCTGCTGTTCGTCGGCCTCAATGAGTACTTCAGCGCAATCTACGAGTTCGTCAACAACAACGTCTCCAACCAAATCTAAGGCCCTGACCGGGGTCTGACAGCAGGAAGAGAACGATGCCGCTTGAAGGAAAGACCGCCCTGATCACTGGCTCAGGCCGTAATATCGGGCGAGCCACCGCCCTCACCCTCGCCAAACAGGGTGTCAACATCGTGGTGAACGCACGGAGCAATCAAGCCGAGGTTGATGCCGTTGCTGAAGAGGTGCGTGCGCTTGGCGTACGAGCGTTGCCGGTGCTGGCAGATGTGGCCGACAGGGCATCGGTGGACTCCATGGCGGCTCAAGCAGTCGAAGAATTCGGTGGCATCGATATCCTGATCAGCAACGTTGCGATTCGGCCCCACCGGCCCTTCCTGGAAGTGACGGACGATGAGTGGGTGCATATACGCAGCATCATCCTGGACGGAGCGATCTACTGTAGCCAAGCAGCCATTCCGTCCATGGTTGAGAAGGGATGGGGCAGGGTCATATACATGACAGGCTCCGGCACCTACCGGGGTGGCAACAACCGTGCCCACGTATCCGCAGCCAAGATGGGTCTGGCCGGCTTGGCCCGTTCCCTAGCGTTGGAGATGGCGCCGCACAACATAACGGTGAACGTGATTTCACCGGGGACGATAGACACAGTCCACGAGGCGTCCTGGTATCCGGAAGGGGTGCCCGAGTCCCGAGCGCACAGTGAGGTGCCGTTGGGGAGAGCCGGCTGGCCCGATGAGATCGCTGGCGCCTGCCGCTACCTCGTGTCAGACGAAGGGGCCTACGTCACTGGGCAGACACTGCACGTCAACGGTGGCCTCTTCCTGGGATGGTAGTTAGCGGACCTGCAACTCCTTGAGGTCGGACGCCACCGTTAATTCAGCGTCGGTGACATCCTGCACCTCTTTGGGAGTGTACCCAGGCGCAATCTCCTTGAGAACGAAGCCGTCGGGTGTGACTTCAATGAGCCCCAGGTTGGTGCACACCAGCTTTACCACGCCCACGGCGGTCAGAGGCAGGTTGCAACGCTTCAGCAGGCGTGGCTCACCCTCGCGGGTGGTGTGTTCCATGGCGACGAACACCCGCTTGGCACCGACGGCCAAGTCCATGGCCCCACCGATGCCCCCGCCCTTGCGTCCGAGGGTCTTCCAGTTGGCGAAGTCACCGTTTTCGGCCACTTCATAGGCCCCCAGCACCGTTACGTCCACATGACCGCCGCGTATCAGGGCAAAGGAGTCGGCATGGTGTACGATGGCAGCCCCAGGGTTCAGGGTGACGTGCTGACCGCCGGCGTTCACCAGATGGGGGTCTTCCTCACCTTCGGGGCTCAGGGCCCCGTACCCGATGACCCCGTTCTCCGACTGGAAAATGATCTCCCGCTCCGTATGCTTGTAGTTGGAGCAGAGGGTGGGTATGCCGATCCCCAGGTTCACCACCCAGTCATCCTGGAACTCCATGGCCAGACGGCTAGCCATAGTCTGCCGGTCGATGGGTGTCTTTTCAGTAGCCATTTAGCCCCTTCTTCCTATCCCACTGTCTTGCTCTCCCATGCACATTCGGAGAGGCTTTCTATTCGGCCGATCATCTTGCCACAGGTCTCTTCCACCATCGTACGACCATCTTGCTTCAGAACATTTCTACACTCCCGGAAACCAAAATCGCCCATGCATGACCGGTAGGCAAACTCTTCGAGTGCTTCCCGTACCTCCGTGGACGCTGTCCAAGTCCAGTAAATTCCCTTGTTCTCCCAGCTCTTCAAGTCGAACTTCTCAGGACTGTGTTCTTTGACTATTTCCATGAGGCGTTGGTGCTTCACCAAGTACCAGGTGGCACCGGTTCTGTCGAGAGTGAAGCACATGTACAGGTCTGGGCGGTGTTTGTACTTCTTGTCTATCACGAGGCCGGTCTTGAGTTGCACCTTCAGCGTCTTGCCCGTATCTGGGTGGTGAGCGAGGAAGTCGGTACCTTGCCAGTCATTGGATAGTCGGATGCAATCAAACCCGTATTCAGCCAGAACAGCGGATGCTTTATGGAAATTATAGGTCTCCATTTGCTTCGACTTCTCGCCAGAGCCTTTTCCATATTCGATATGTTGGAACTCCACTCTATCCCTCTCGCCCCTAATTCACTCGTGAAGCGCCGTGCCAGATTCCGTCGGGCGGTATCTTGACCATGCGCTGTACGTAGATACTGGGCAGGTGGACATGGTCCGGGTCGAAGGTTCCCACCTCCACGAAGTCCTCTTCAACCTCAACGATGGTGGTGGTGGCTGCCATTCCCATGATCGGGTTGAAGTTACGGGCAGAGAGGCGGAACTGCAGGTTGCCTGCTTTGTCGGCGCGGTATGCCCGCAGGAGTGCATAATCTGCTCGGAGGGGGTATTCCATAACGTGCATGCGCCCGTTGAACTCGCGGTGCTCCTTGCCCTCGGCGGTCTCGGTGCCCACGCCCGTGGGGGTGAAGAAGGCCCCGATGCCCGCGCCGGCGGCCCGGATGCGCTCTGCCAGAGTCCCTTGAGGCACCAGTTCAGCTTCGATCTCCCCTGCCTCTGCCAGCTTCTCGAATGCCAAGGCGCGGGAGGGATGGGGGGCTGCGGTGAAGGCGCAGACCATCTTGCGCACCCGCCCGTCCTCGATGAGCTTGCCGACGTCGATCAGGCCGTCATAGCCGCCGTGGTTGTTGCAAATGCCCGTCAGGTCCTTGGCCCCCTGCCGGTGCAATGCAGCCAGCAGGTTGCGAGGGACACCCACTCCAGCGAACCCCGGCACCATGATGGTCGACCCATCAGGAATGTCGGCCACCGCTTCATCGAAGCTCTGCAAAACCTTGCTCTTCATGGCCACCGGCCCTCTACCACGGATGCCAAGCATAGTAGCGCACATAGCGGGAGGTTGCCAGCTTGGATTGGGATAGCCCAACTTGACACGCCTATACCCCCGCCGTAGACTGGCAAACACTACCGAGGTAGGAATGTGCCTAGCTGGGAGTGGCTGGCACAGATTCGAAAGGAGATACCATGGCCAAGACCTTCGACATCAGCCGTGTTGGGCATGTGGGCATCCAGGTAACCGACTTTGACCGTTCGCTTGCGTGGTATACCGGGACCCTCGGCCTGACTCTCACAGGTAAGTGGCCCATGGGCGAGGATGGCGCCATTGCCTTCATGCGATTCAACGAGGACCATCACAACATCGTGCTCTTCACCCATCCCACCGAAGTGGACGAAGAGACCAAGAACCTCGGCTACAACGGCCTGCAACACATCGCCATGGAGGTCAAGGACCGCGACGAGTGGCTGAAGGCCTTGGCCGACCTGCGACGCAAGGGCGTCGAAATCGTGCAGGGTCCCCTGATCCACGGCCCCGAGGGCTCCATGGGCCCCGGCAACTTCATGGGTGGCAGCGGCAGCCGTTCCTTCTACTTCAACGACCCCGACGGCAACCGCCTGGAGATTTACGCCGACATGATGAAGGTGCCCAACGATGAGCAGTTCCCCAGGGCCGAGTACGCCGACGTCTTCAAGAAGTAGGCGCGCTTAGTCCCTCTGAGCACCTCCGAAACGAGGAGAACTGTCATGGCCAAATCGTTCGACATCAGCCGGGTAGGGCACGTCGGCATACAGGTGACCGACTTCGACCGCTCGTTGCACTGGTACACCCAGACCCTTGGCCTCACCCTCACGGGGAAGTGGCCTATGGGCGAAGATGGCGCCATCGCCTTCATGCGGTTCAACGAGGACCACCACAACATTGTGCTGTTCACCCACCCGACTGAGGTGGACGATGAGACTAGGAATCTCGGCTACAACGGCCTACAACACATTGCCATGGAGGTCGCGGACCGGGACGAGTGGCTGAAGGCCCTCGCCGACCTGCGGCGTAAGGGCGTGCCCATCATCCTCGGTCCGATGATTCACGGCCCCGAGGGTTCCATGGGCGCGCCTGCCAACTTCATGGGTGGCAGCGGCAGCCGCTCTTTCTACTTTAAGGACCCTGACGGGAACCTTCTGGAGATCTACTCCGAGATGATGAAGGTCCCCAACGGCGACCTCTTCCCCCGCCCTGAGTACGCAGAAGTGTTCGGCGCCCGGCCGCCGGATTTGGGAAACCTCTCCGACACCTTGCAGGGCCGTTAAGAGGCCAGTCCAGTTGTGCAGACCTAGCAGGGGGCCGTTCAGGCCCCCTAACTTTTTCGGCTACCGGGTGGCCACCGGCCCACATTCGCCCTTGTGGTTGTACCCATCTTGCGGCGCGCCCAAGGGCTGACTTTGAACACCGCCGCTAGCACCGCCAGCAGTCCTGCCAACAACCATAGCCGGTTCATCGCTTCTCTTCTCCCATCCCACTGAGTCGGCCGTGAGTCTTCCTTCACCCGCCTTACTTTACCCTCAAGTCCGCTCAGGCTACTATCACCCGGTAGGGAACTACGGCCTACATCTTGCAAGACCTAGCCCATAGTATCAATATATCAGGCCGTCCCCTCTAACCACGATCAGGAGGCTTCACTTGCCCTCGTACACCATAGCTGCCATTGCAGGCGATGGGATAGGCCCGGAGGTCATCGCGGAAGGTAAGAAGGCATTGGAGGCTGTTGCCGCTTCCCGCGGTGACCTTGAATTCCACTTCACCGACCTCCCTTGGGGCTCCGACTTCTACCGCGAGACCGGGATGATGATGCCCCAGGATGGGCTGCAACGCCTGATGCCCCACGATGCCATTCTCTTCGGCGCAGTCGGCGACCCAAATATCCCCGACCACGTCACCCTGCATGGCCTCATCCTCCCCATACGGCGGGGAATGGACCAAGGCGTGTGCTTCCGCCCGTCCTATCTCTACCAAGGCGTGTCGTCCCCTCTGGCTGGTAAGGCCCCAGGGGACATCGATATGGTGGTGTTCCGAGAGAATACCGAGGGGGAGTATGCCCCAATGGGAGGCAGACTCTATCCGGGTACCCCGCACGAGGTGGCAGTGCAGGCGGGTGTGTTTACCCGCCACGGCACCGAGCGGATCATCCGGGCTGCGTTCGAATACGCCCAGAAACGGAACAAGAAGCGAAAGGTAACCTCTGTCACCAAGTCCAATGCCCAAGCCTTCAGTATGGTCTTCTGGGACGAGGTCTTCCGCGATGTTGCCGCCGAATACCCCGACATCGAGACCGAGTCGTTGCTGGTGGACCGTGCCTGCATGGACTTCATTCGCTGGCCTGAGAGCTTTGATGTCGTTGTAGCCTCCAACCTGTTTGCCGACATCCTGACCGACATCGCTGCCATCATCACCGGCAGCATGGGTCTGGCAGCCAGTGCCAACATCAATCCCACGAGGGAATTCCCTTCCATGTTCGAGCCGGTCCACGGGGCGGCCTTCGACATCACCGGTAAGGGCATCGCCAACCCGCTGGCGACGGTTTTGGCCTGTTCGCTGATGCTGGAGCACTTGGGAGAGACAGAAGCGGCGACCTCTCTTGATCGGGCTGTCCAGACCTGCCTGGAGCAGGGAACTGTGAAAACTCCAGACTTGGGAGGCACGGCAAGCACCAGCGCTATGGGTGATGAGGTAGTGCGCTTGGTGCAGCAAAGGTAGATGCTCCGCTACCTGCCCGGAGCTTGGAAGCAACTGGATTGCGATTGACTCGCAACAGTGCCTCAAGTAGAATGCCGACGGTTTCCCGCCAGAGGTTGCGGGTCAGGGAGTGGCCCTAGTATAGGGAATCCCCAGCTTGGGAGGAGTGTAGCCAATGCCCAGTATTACAATGACCGTCAACGGCACCAAGTACACCAACGACGTAGAGCCCAGACTGCTGCTGGTCCATTATCTGCGCGACATATTGGGCCTTACCGGCACTCATGTGGGTTGCGATACCAGCCAGTGTGGCGCCTGTACCATTAATGTGGATGGGCGCGCAGTGAAGTCCTGTACATTGTTCGCGGTCCAAGCTGATGGCGCGGACATCCTCACCATCGAGGGCATGGCTAAGGGCGATGAGCTTCATCCCATTCAGGAAGGCTTCTGGGAAGAGCACGGCCTGCAATGTGGCTTCTGCACCCCGGGCATGATCATGATTGCCCACCAGATACTGGAGCGCACCCCCCGTCCTACTGAAGCGGAAATCCGCCATGGACTGGCAGGAAACCTGTGTCGCTGCACCGGCTACCACAACATAGTCAAGGCCATCCAGTACGCTGCTAACAAGATGTCGCCATAACTTGGCGTCCGCCCTGGCAAAACGCATGAGGAGTGGTACGAAATGATCCCTGCCTCGTTTGAATATCACGCACCCACCACGCTGGCGGACGCATTGCGGCTGCTGGGTAGGAACCGGGAAGACGGAAAAATCATGGCAGGAGGCCACAGCCTGACCCCCATGATGAAGCTACGGCTAGCCCGTCCCGGCTCTGTCATTGACCTGCGGCGTGTCCCGGGCCTTAGCTACATCCGTGAAGAAGACGGCCACTTGGCCATTGGGGCCATGACCACCTATTGGGACATCATGTCCTCGGAGCTGGTACAGCAGAAGCGTCCAGGACTAGCTGCTACGGCCGCGGAGGTTGCCGATATCCAGGTCCGCAACAAAGGCACCATAGGCGGCTCCCTGTCCCACGCCGACCCCGCGGGTGACATGCCCGCTACCGTCTTGGCATTGGAAGCTGAGATACAGTCACGCAGCAGCCGGGCCACTCGGGCTACCCCGGCAGAGCGCTTTTTCGTCGATACTTTCGTCACCCGTCTGCGGGACAACGAGATACTCACCGAGATCCGTATCCCGGTTGCTCCTGCCCGCACGGGCGAGTCGTACAAGAAGTTCGCCAACAAGGCATCCCACTACGCCATCGTCGGTGTCGCCGCCCAAGTGACCTTGGGACGGGACGGCAACTGCGAGAAGGTGCGCATCGGAATCACCGGAGCGGGCCCCAAGGCTGTGCGAGCGCGAGCTTCTGAGCGGGCCTTGGAGGGACGCGATCCCTCGGATCGGCAGATTGAGCGGGCGGCCAACATGGCCAGCCGTGCTGTCACTCTCTACAACGAGGACATCCACGGGTCCGGTGAATACCGTGCCCACCTCACTAGGGTGATGACCCGGCGAGCGCTGCAAGAGGCGGTTGCCAACGCCAAATAATCGTCCTGCCTTTGGCGTAAGATAAGTGCAGCCACCCGATATAGAGCAAGGTTGTGAAGCATGCCGGCGGCCCCTGAAAAGGGGCCGCCGATTTGTTTTCAAGAAGGGCAGCTCGGAGCACGCGCGCTGCTTGCGGTGCTGCTTCCTGTACTGGCCGATGATACGGCGCTCCCTTATAGCGTCCCTGGTGGTGGGATCGGTGCTTACGGCCATCAACCAGGGGACCATCATGTTTGGCGGTTCGTGGGATGCGGACCTCTATTGGAAGATACCGCTGACTTTTTGCGTCCCCTTCTGTGTAGCCACGTACGGCGCGCTGGCCAACAGTCGCAGCTAGCTGCGCCCTCTCCAGGTACGATTCTCCGGATACCATCCTGGGGTGAAGCTCGTTCAGCGAGCGGGTCTGGCCGGATCAGCTGTTCGTCCCTGTGTGCGTTCACCTGCTCGCTCCGGTGTTAGACCCGGCACGTACCCTCGCAGGCCGCGCATTTCAGGGCTGAGCAGCAGCACCCCCAGAGCGACGACCAAGATGATAACGGCTCCGATGGTGACAGCGGTGGCAGCGTCGGTGAATTGGGCTATCGTGCCTCCCATAGCCATGCCGAGGGGTACGAGGCTCCATGTGGCCCCAAAGAGGCCCATTACTCTGCCCCTAAGCCGGTCGGGCACCAACTGTTGCAGGGTGCTCATGCCTCCCACGAGGTAGGTGGAATAGGATGCGCCCACGAAGAACAGGGTGCCCATGGCCAGGAGGTAGTCTCCGCGCCACGCAGTCAGGGAGAACAGGATGAGCCATATTCCGTAGCTGACTGCGGCGCCCACGATCACCAGCCCCTTGGGGTGATGTGGTTTCAGGTTGGCGATCAGAATCGTACCCATCAGCGCCCCCGCGCCGGCGACACCCAGCAGGTAACCGACGCGAGCGGCGCCCACGTGGAAGGCTTCGTCGGCGAAGGAAGGCATGAGGTGTATGTAGGACATGCCGAAGAGGCTGTTGCAGAAGGTGAGCAACATTACAAGAGAGAAGACGGTGTGCTGCCGCACGTAGCGGAAGCCCTCACGCACCTGCTGCACCACCCTGCCCTGTGCCGGTGGTCGTTCCCTCAGGTTCAGCAGCGACACCACGACGGACATCAGGTAGAAGGCGGCGGCGGTGCAGAACATGGAAGTGTGTATCCCCCAGTTCTCGATGACCAAGCCAGCCACGGCAGGAGCGCCAATGCGCACCGCGTTCCATACAATGTTCTCCATGGCAACGGCATTCAAGATGTGCTCACGCAGCACGAGGCGTGGGAATATGCTGGAGCGGCTGGGCTGGTCGATGGCGGAAACGGCCCCGATGACTACCGCTGTCCCCAGCACATGCCATACTTCCACCCGGTCGGTCAGAACCAGAAAGGCCAAGAGAGCGACCACGCTCGCGGAGGTGGCTTGGGCGAGAGTGACCATGCGCTTGGGCTCCAGCCGGTCAGCTAGGACTCCCCCTACGAGGTTGAGGACCAAGGCTGGCAGGGCGATGGCCATCCCCAAGAAACCCAAGTCCAGCTCCTCACCCGTCAGGTCGTACATGAGCCAACCCATGGTGAAGTTGAGGAGCATCTGGTGGCCCGTCACCTGGGCCAGCAGTACCATCCAGTAGTAGCGGAACTGCCCGTATCGCATGGATGAGGGCAGTGCATTGTTCAAGCGGCGGAATGTTCCCTGGGAACCCATTGGCGCCTGACTAGTCTCTCATCCGTCGGTCTCTGGGCTCGTCAGTCCGTCACTCCCTCGAGGGCAGACTGCCCCAAGTCAGCGCATCCGGGTCTTCCACCAATCCCTGCTCCCCTGCCATCTGGCGCAGTTGCAACAGTGTGGCGTTGACCTCCGGGGTGAGAAACACCCACTCAGGCTCCTCAGGGAACCAGTACGGCGAGTTGATGCGGACTACCTTGAGTTCTTGGGCATTCAGGTAGATGCCGAATCTGGTTGTTCCGCTTCTTCCAGGGTCCCGTTCCATTCGTCACCGTCCTGTTGTCGGAAGCCGTTGTCTGAGGCATTGACTTGGGCCCGCATCCGTTCCAGGGAGTAGTAGCCGCGGTACTGTTCAGGAAGCATGATGGCTATACGGCCCATGATGTTGTCGGTGAAGTGCTCCAATACTGCCCGGCTGACGTTGCCCTCAATCTTTGGCAGGGTGAACGGCTGGCCCACCCTTACCGACATATTGCAGAAGGCGAACAGGGTACGCCATAGAGGGCGTATCTTCTCGCTGCCCCAACAGGCGACGGGCAATATGGGGGCTTGGGATTTCAGGGCTAGGTAGGCCACACCGGCAGAGGCCCGTCGCATCTGCCCCTCCAAGCTGCGACCGCCCTCAGGGAACAGGCCCACGCACCTGTCGCGGTCCAACTGCTGCATGGCCCACAGCAATGCCTCCGGGTCGTTTCCGTTCCGCTTCACCGGGAAGGCGCCCAAACCCCGCAACACGTGGTTCCGCACCGGCCCCCTGAAGAGGCTGTCCTTAGCCATAAAGAAGATATAACGACCTACGGTGCTGGTGACCAGCGGGATGTCGGAATTGCCCATGTGGTTGGAGACCACAATCAGCGGCCCATGCCTTGGCACGTTCTCCCGGCCCTGCCGGTCGACTCGGGCGAATAGCCCCATGCCTACGCGGGCCATCTCGGTGCCGAAGTGGTAGTAGACGCCCATCAGGCAGCACCGATCATGCAAATGATCCGGTCGACGACCTGCTCCACGTCCATCCCCTCGGTATCCAGTTTATGAGCGTCGTCGGCCGCCACCAACGGGGAGTGGCTGCGCTGGGTATCACGCTGGTCACGCTGTTTGATGTCGGCCAGTATTCGGCCGTAGCCTCCCTCATCGCCAACTTGCAGCATTCGTCTCCGCGCCCGCGTTTCAGGGGAGGCAACAAGGAAGACTTTGAGGTCCGCATTGGGTGCGACTATGGTGCCAATATCCCGTCCGACCATGACGATGGAGCCTTTGGAAGCTATGTCGCGCTGCTGCTTAACCAAGGCTGTCCTCACCTCGGGCCATTGCGCCACTTGGGATGCCCCGGAGTCGACTTCCGGGGTGTAGAACCGTGGGTCTCGCTCATCGGAGGAGGCGCTGCCCTCCTGCACGGTGAACTCGAAGGTCTCGTCGCTGGCCAACTGACGCAGTGCCGCGCCATCGGAGAGCGAAAGACCCTTGCGGATGGCAGTCCATGCCAAGGCGCGATACATGAGGCCAGTGTCGAGAAACTGGAACTCTAGTCTACGGGCCAGCAGTCTGCCTACTGTCGTCTTGCCGGAAGCGGCGGGACCATCTATGGCGATAGTCGGGTGCTTTGTGAGTACCCCTAGGCGAGAGCGGAGGGGTGTTCCTGAAGGTTCGTTTTCGGTGGAGGGGAACACTATTGGGAGTATATACCTGTGGGATTTGGGTGTATAGGTTCGCTAGGTATCTCGTCGTGGCACCGTGCGATTCGCCCAGATACCTACCAATCGGGCTGGTAGTCCTCGAAGTCATTGTTGGTTAGGCGCTTCTGCTCTGTGCCGTCGCGTTCCATGGTGAAGATCTCGGTCTCGGTGTACAGGTCCGACACGAAGGCGATTCGCTTGCTATCGGGAGACCACACCGGTGAAGATTCCTCTGCCTCGTTCTTGGTCAACTGCTGCTGATTGTTCCCGTCGGCGTCCATTACGAATATCTCGGCGTCGCCGTCGGTTGTGGATACATAGCAGATACGCCTGCCATCCGGCGACCATCTAGGGTGGTAATTGTCACCATCGTTCTGGGTCAGCGCCCTGCGTTCGCTCCCATCTACGTTCATAACAAAGACGTCACGCAAGCCGTCGTCGCCTGGGGAAACGAACGCGACCATGTCTCCCTTGGGAGACCAGCGCGGAGACTGATCAGGATGCTCGGTGAGTCGCTCCACATTGACCCCATCGGGGTTCCTCATCACGATGCCGGCAGGCTCCGTGGTTGTGAAGAGGAGGGATGCGCCATCGGGCGACCAGTGGCCGAGGTCCACTCCCGTGGAGTCCTGGGTCAACTGGCGCAGGTCAGAACCGTCCACGCTTAGGTGCCATATCTCGAGGGAGCCGCTGCGGTCCGACACGAAGGCTATGCGTGCGCTGTCGGGGGACCATACGTGCTGGCGGTTCATGCCTGGGGAAGTTGCTACTCTGATTTGCTCGGCACCGTCGGCGGTGGTGCGTACGATCTCTGCATCGGCGTCGGAACTCTGGGACATGAAAGCGACCGAAGTGCCGTTGGGAGCCCAGAGGGGTCGCGAGTCGAGGGCGTCAGTGGATGTCAGCCTGACCTGCTCCGATCCGTCGGGCTGCATCACGTAGACTTCGGGATTGCCATCGCGCTCAGATATGAAAGTGATGGGGCTGGTGTCAGACTCGCAGGCAAGAGCCGCCAGCATCGGCAAAGACGCAAGGAGGAGGATGGGAGGGACCCTTGTGGCCACCCGCAGGCGTGCCACAAGTCCTATCAAGGGACCGAGGCTCATGTGGCGAGTATAGCAAGGGGTTATGGTCAACTACGCAGGGGTTGAGACGCCAGTTCTGCCCAGTTCCGCTGTTGCCGCTATGGTTCTTCGATCCTACGGATTGGGGGGTGGGCTGTAGTATAATCGGATTGTTTCCGCTAGGGAGGGGCAAGGCATGATCGACAAGTTTTCCGTGTTGTACGTCGGCCAGATTGAGTTGGAGAATATCGGCATCGACGGCACACCGGCGGACGAGAGGCGATATCCCAACGAGCGGCTCACCGAGGGATTGGCCAACGCGGAAAAGATGGCCGTGCTGCTCGATGAGTTGGGTTTCCATGCCCTGTGGACTGCGGAGCACCACTTTCAAAGGGAAGGGTACGAGTGCCTGCCCAACCTGATACTTCTCGGGACCCATCTAGCTGGCAAGACCAAGAACCTGAAATTCGGCTGCGCCTTCAATATTGCCCCCATGTGGCACCCTCTACGCTTGGCCGAAGACTATGCCATGGCCGACTTCCTAACTGGCGGGCGCATCATTTTTGGCGTGGGTCGTGGCTACCACAGCCGGGAGGTGGAGACCTTCGGCGCTCCCGTCATCGACAATGACGCCAACCGCGAACTGTTTGAAGAGCAGATGGAGATCATCTTCAAGGCCTTCAACGAAGACTCTTTCAGCCACCAAGGCAAGTACTACCAGATACCCGCCAATGTTCCCTATCGTGGCTACGACTTACAGGACATCACCTTGGTGCCCCGGCCCTCGCACAAACCAGTGGAGATATGGCAGCCCATCGCCAGCGGCAGGACCTTGGAGTGGATGGCCAGCAAAGGCATCAAGGCAATGGTGGGGCTCACTGGCGAAATGCTGGTGGACCGGCTTTTCCGGGACTACCAAGGCTATGCTGCCAAGCACGGGCGGGACCTGGCTCTGGGTGAGGGTCTGGCACTGAACGTGGGCTTCTGCTTGGCCGATACGCAGGAAGAGGCGATGGAGCGGGTGCGGAAGTCTCACGACGAGCGCTACAAGTGGTTCGCCCCCTTTGGCTTCGTACGGTACACCGACGAGCAGGGCCGGGCTTGGGGCACGCCTGGCGCGCCGGCACGTCTGCCGCATATTGAGGACGGGGTGCAGCAGAAGGCTTGGATATGCGGTCCATCGGAAGAGTTCGTCTCCTATCTCAAGGAGACCGAGGAGAAGTACCCAGGGCTGGAACACCTCGTGCTCCACTGGCCTGAGGGGATGCCCTTCGAGGAATTCAGTGAGCAACTCAAGCGCTTTGCGCAAGAAGTGATGCCTGCCTTCCAGAGGTCCGAGTCCAGAGAAGCCTCAGCTCCAGCCGACTAAGTATCACTCCTTCATGTGTTGGCAGACTACCCGACTGTCTCGAGGAGGTGCCTCAGAGCCATGGCTACGATGACCGAGATTGAGACGTATAACTATGCCAACTTTGGCCCCGGGTCCAGTGCCTCGGATTTTGCCAAGTTCCGCGAGCACATGAAGGTGGGAGATAGGGCTCCCGACTTCCAGGCCACGCTTCTCGATACGGGTGAGACGGTCCAACTCAGCGATTACTGGAAGGACCAGGACCTGCTCATTGAGTTCGGCTCCCTCACTTGACCCTACTGCTCGCTGGCGGCGCCAGCGCTGGAGCCCATGGCCAAGGAATACGAGTCCAAGGGCTTCAAGTCCATCTTCGTCTACACCCGCGAGGCTCATCCTGGGGAGCACTACCCAGCCCACCGCAGCATTGAGCAGAAAGTATCCCAAGCCATGGCTTTCAAGCAGATACTTGGTATTGAGCGGCCCATACTGGTGGATGACGTTATGGGCACCGGCCACGATATGTACGGTACGCTGCCGAACATGACCTACATCGTCGCCCGTGCCAGTGGCCGTGTGCTATTCCGCTCCGACTGGACCGACCCGCCTACTATCAAGAACGTGCTGGACTACATCCTAGACTGTCGTGAGCGTCGCCGAGAGGGCGTGCGCCTCACGCCGTTCTACTCAGAGGTTGTTGGCTACCGCTGGAGTGACCAAGCCAAGCAGGAGGAGGCGCTAGCCCGGGCGGGCCCGCAAGCGGTGGAGGACATGGCGACGGCCATGCAGAGGCGGGGGTCCGGCCCCAGACCAGGATTTATTTCGCTCGACTCCTAGGAATGAAAGAGCGCTCCCAATGCTTTGTAAGCCGAAAGTGAGGAAGAATGACCACCAAGAGAGGCGTGCGGTACGATCCCAATGCTACGTTTGAAGTCCGCGAGTTCGACCTTGAGTACCTGAACTACCAAGGTGAGTCCCGGATGGTGCGCATCTACCAGCCACAGGGGGAGGGCCCCTTCCCAGTGCTGCTGAGCATTCATGGCGGGGCTTGGAGCGCAGGTAATCATGAGAACAACCCGGTGACCACCCGGCCCATTGCCCGCAGCGGCGTACTGGTGGCTGCCATAGGGCTGCGGGTGGCGCCTGAATTCCCCTACCCAGCCCAAGTGCAGGACACGAACTACGGCACCCGGTGGATCAAGCAGCACGCCAGGGAGTTCAATGGTGACCCCTCCACCTTGGGGGCCATCGGGTACTCGTCGGGTGGGCATACCCTGCCGTTGTCGGCTATGCGTCCCAACGATCCGCGTTACGGCGCTATACCGTTGCAGGGCGATGCTGATGCCACTGTAGGCTGGATGGGCGTCTGCTGGCCCGTCATTGACCCCTATGTCCGGCACATGGTTTCCCAACAGGCTGGAAACGATGAACTGTCGGGCAAGAACCTGGGGTACTTCCTCGGCGAAGAGGCGATGCATGAGGCCAACCCCGTTGAGATGCTGGAGCGTGGGGAGAAGTGCGTACTTCCTCCCACTTTGGTGATACACGGGACCGCGGATACGAATGTACCCTTCGAGCGGGCCGAGCGGTTCTGTGAGTTGTACAACGCAGCGGGTGGCAAGGCTCAGCTTGAACCCTTCCAAGACCAGCCCCACAGTTTCGGCAATAGCCCAGGACCCCAGTCTGACAGGCTGGTGGAAGTGGTGAAGAGCTACATCGCCAAGTTTTTGGGTGCTTAACGAATAGCCTGAGCATCTTTGAATAAGATAATTTGGAGGCAGGAACATGGCACTTACGATGGCAGAAGCAAACAGGATCGTTGCAGGAGCAATAGCGGAGGCCGAGCGTCTTGGCATCAAGATTAGCGCGGCTGTGGTCGACTCGGGTGGACGCTTGGTGGCGTTCAATCGGATGGATGGCGCAATCTGGGGAGGCGTGTATGGCTCCCAGGGCAAGGCTGTGGCTTCCGCGGCCTTCGGGCGGCCCAGCGTCATGATCGAGCAGCGGTATGACACCAGCGTAACCCTCCGGGGTATTGCAGCGACCGAAGGCCACATGATTCCCGGCCAGGGCGCCGTGCCCATCATGCGGGACGGTGTTTGCGAAGGGGCCTGCGGCGTCGGCGGTGGAACTGCACAGGAGGACGAGGACTGCGCCAACGCTGGCGTGGGCAAGCTATAGGTCTGCTCCTCTGATTCGACTAGGTCTTCCCAGCCTACCACCACAACTCCCAGCGGCTGGCGACCTGTTGTTGCCGGCATAGGGAGGGGCCCCGCTGAGGGGATGGTATGGAAGACCTGATAATTGACGCCTCGGGCATCCGCAAGACTTATCGCGCAGGTGCCGTGGAAGTGCACGCCCTGCGCGGGATCGATCTCAAGGTGCAGCGCCAAGAGGTCGTTGCCATCATGGGTCCGAGCGGCTGTGGCAAGACCACGCTGCTCAACTGCCTGTCAGGTCTGGACGAGATTGATGAGGGGCAGGTGTTGCTCGATGGGGTGGTGCTCCACGACCTGCCCGACGACTATCGCAGCGACTACCGGGCCCAGAACATGGGCTTTGTCTTCCAGCTATACAACCTGCTGCCTGTGCTCAACACGGTGGAGAATGTGGAGCTTCCGCTTCTCGTATCCGGCACGAACCCGAGGGAGGCCCGGAGTCGCTCCTTGGAGTTGCTGGACTTGGTGGGCTTGGCGCACCGCGCACATCACCTGCCCGGCGAGCTTTCGGGAGGGCAGCGCCAGCGGGTAACGCTGGCCCGCGCCTTGGTCAACACGCCTGCCATCGTCTGGGCCGATGAGCCCACCGGCGACCTCGACACGGAAACGGCTACCGATATCATCGATCTGATGATTCGCCTCAATCGCGAGAATGGGCAGACGTTTGTGGTTGTCACCCACTCGCTGGAGGTAGGGCGCCGTGCGCACCGCATCGTGCGGATGCGTGATGGAGTCATTGAGCGTGAGGAGTTGGACCCCTCATCGGCCACGTGGTTCGGCACGCCTGCTGTCCCGGCACCAGGCGTCTCAGCGCCGGGCGGGCCTGCTATATCCGCGCCCGCAGCAGTCCCGGTGGCTAACGGCGATACCTGAGCCTGTTGAATGGAAGAGCTTTTCGGCATCTCCATCAACGTCTTCATGTTCGCGCTGCTGGCCATGCTCGCGCCAGCACTCCTGCTGATTTTCTACCGAGGCTGGCGTAACCCGGTTCTCGTCAAGCTGGGACTGCGAAACATACCCCGGCGCAAGACCCAGACCATCCTCATCATCGTGGGCATCATGCTCAGCGCGGTGATCACCTCAGCCGCCTTTGGCACCGGCGACACCATCAGCTACTCCATCCGCCAAGAAGCAGTCAAGGTCCTGGGACCCATCGACGAAATCATTGTGCCCGCCCGCGCCACCGAAGCCGACACCTTTGGCAGCAACCCGTACGTCCCCTACGAGCGATTTCAAGAGTTAAAGGACGAACTGGGCAGCCTCCCAGCCATAGACGGCCTCACTCCAGGCATAGGCGAGACCGTGCCTGCGGTGAACCTCGACACGAACCTCAGTGAGGGTGCTTTCCGCATCGCAGGGGTCGACCCCAACCATCTGGAAGGCTTTGGCGGGTTGGTCTTCTCATCGGGCGGCGGTGCGCGACTGGAAGCCTTGGCGCCCGATGAAGGGTATATCAATCAGGAAGCCGCCAAGGAGATGAAGGCCGCTGCTGGACACCGCTTGTCTCTCAACCTCCCCGGCGAGATCGGGGGGACAGAGACCACGGTGTTCACCGTCAAGGGCGTCGTGGAACAGGGCGGCTTGGCTGGAGACGCTCCCACCCTTCTTCTGTCGCTCTCCCGGACACAGGAACTCTTCCACCGCGACGGCCAAATCAACTACATCGCCGTCTCCAACCTCGGCGATGAGCGGACGGGAGTCAACTTCAGCGAAGAGGTCACCGATCGGCTGCGAGTGCGTTTCGCCGACCCGCAGGTAGCTGCCGAGCTGAAGGAACTGCTGGCAACCCCAGCAGCGATGGCCGCCTTGGAAGCCGAGAGCGCTCCCGGTCCCGATGGAGAGGCGTCCAAGCAGACCCGCTTGGTGCAATACCTTCGGTCTCAGGGAACAGGGGATGAGCTTGTGGCCCTGCTCGCCGATGAAGACGTACAGCAGCAAGTCCTAGGGGCCTTGTCCGAGGTGGAGTCGGACGACTTATCCGAGGACGAGACGGGTTTGGAGACCCAAGCCGGGACGCTGTTCGCCGACCTGGCTGAGTACCGCGTGCTGGATGTGAAGCGCCAAGTGCTCGAGCAAGCCGACGAGGTCGGTAGCTTTGTCACCACCTTCTTCCTGATCATGGGCCTCTTCTCCGTCATCGTTGGTGTCCTGCTAATCTTCCTCATCTTCGTGATGCTGGCTGCGGCCCGGCGCACAGAGATGGGGATGGCCCGGGCGGTGGGCGCGCGCCGGGTGCATCTGGTTCAGATGTTTGTCTTCGAGGGGACAGCCTACTCGGTGATATCCGCTGCCATAGGCGTTGGACTGGGCCTTGGTGTTAGTTCTCTTATCGTCGTCATCGCCAACCGCATCTTTCAGGCAGCCGGTTCAACGACCGGGGATTTCCAGATGACAAGGCATTTCGAACCGGAGAGCATCGTGGTGGCCTACTGTCTCGCCATGGTGATCACTCTCATTACCGTGGGCCTGTCCGCCTACAGGGTAAGCCGGCTCAATATAGTATCGGCAGTGAGGGACCTGCCATCCGAGCCAGTCGCCATATCCAGCGGTGGCTGGAGGCAGGGGTTTGTTACGCTGATATTTCATGTGCGAAGAGTCGCTGCGACTCCTCATTCGCTTATAGGGGCCCTTGTTGCTCTCCAGGTGCCGCGGGTATTGGATGCCCTTGGAAAGCTGGTGTGGTCGCTGCTGTCGATCCCCTCCCTTGCCATGGCGTCGGTTGGGCGGCTGCTGTGGCCGCCGGTGTACCAAGGCTGGCTTACCTTCCTCCTGGGGCTGCTCCTTACTTACGCGGGCATTGATACACAGATTGCTTGGTTCAGGCTCGGTGTGACGCTGATGATCATCGGGTTGGGGCTCATGCTGCGCGTTGTGCTGCGACGTACCGCCCTCCGCACCGACATCGTTGACCGCATTGCTTTCACCTTCATTGGGCTGGTGACACTGGCCTTCTGGGTAATGCCCTTCGACCTGCTGCGCAAGGTGTCCGGAGACCTGAGTGGCGGGCCGGAGATGTTCTTTGTATCCGGCATCTCGATGGTGGCCGCTGCCGTGTGGACGGTGATGTACAACTCCGACCTGCTGCTGCGAGGCTTGTCACTAGCCAGCGGTGGTTTTGGCAGGCTCCGCCCGGTCATGGTGACGGCCGTGGCGTATCCCATGAGTTCTAAGTTCCGCACCGGTCTGACTTTAGCCATGTTCGCCCTCGTCATCTTCACACTCATCGTCATGTCCATTCTTACCAGCGCATTCGGGCGCGTTGGCACCGATACAGACCTCTTCTCCGGTGGTTGGGACCTGGATGCATCGGTCAACGTCAACACACCCATTAGCGATCTGGAGGAGGCCATCGCGGAAGCTCCCGGCTTGGCCGCTGAAGATATCGAGGCCGTAGGCGGCTATACCTTCATCCCCATCGAGGTGCGCCAAGTCGAAGCGGAAGAGCGTAGTTGGAGCCCCTACATATTGAAAGCGGCCGATGATGGCTTTCTGCTGAACACGGAGCACCGTCTCAAGATAATTGCTGACGACTACGGCCCGGACCTGTCGGACGTATGGCGGGCCTTGGACGAGGACCCCAATCTGGTGGTAGTGGATGCGCCGGCTGTGCCAAGCCGCACAGGGGTGGGGAACACCGGCTGGGCGCCCTTCAACGTGGAGGGCGTGAAGTACGAGGACCAGGGCATGGCGCCCTTCGACATTGAAGTGAGAGAGCCGCGTACTGGTGGGCAGGTGCGTCTCACCGTTATCGCAGTGATGGATGTGCTGGCCGAGGACCTGGACGAAGGCAGCTTTGGCATGTTCTCCGGGCGTGGCTACCTTGAAGCCACGATTCCGTTCCCAGTTCCCCTCACCAACTACCGCTTGCAGGTAGCTGAGGGTGCGGATGCCAACGCGGTTTCGGAAGCCTTGGAGGAGACATTCCGGGACAATGGCTTGGAAGCGGAAGTCCTAGCCGACGTGGTGGCAGAGCGATCAGCAGCGCAACGGGCCTTCAACTACCTGTTCACCGGCTTCATGGCCTTGGGCCTGCTGGTGGGCATCGCCTCTTTGGGTGTCGTCAGCCTGCGTGCGGTGGTGGAACGGCGCCAGCAGATTGGCGTCCTTCGCGCAATCGGCTACCGGCGTCGCATGGTGCTGCTCAGCTTCCTCACCGAGTCATCCTTCGTTGCTCTGCTGGGGATTGCCATAGGAGTTGCCCTAGGCAGCATCATCTCATGGAACATTGTCAACGATGTCCGCGAGTTCGAGGGCGTGGAAGGCCTTACCTTCGCCTTTCCATGGGTGCAGATCGTCATCATAGTCGCCATCGCCTACATCTTCTCCCTCGCCACCACACTCCTTCCCGCTCGCCAAGCCTCCCGTATATACCCTGCTGAAGCCCTCCGTTACGAATAGCGCGTCTGCTTGCCACTCAGACTAGTCGCGTAGGCTCTCCTGTTTCCCCAAAGACCAGTTGTCACCTTGGAGAGTGCTCAACGGGAGACACTTGTGCAGGGCGTACAATGGAAGTAGGCCGAAACAAAGGAGTTATTCATGGAAGGGCAGGTGCCCCAATACGACGTGCTCATAGTCGGACAAGGAGCAGCGGGCTTCAGTGCTGCGCTATATGCAGCCCGCTACCAGATGAAGGCCGTAGTCTTCGGCGATAAGTTCGGTGGCGAAACGGCCATAGGCGGCGCCATCGAGAACTACCCCGGTTTTCCGTCCATTGACGGGTTCGACCTGATGCTCAAGATGCGGGAGCAGGTGGAGGGGTACGGTGTGGAGATCATTGACGAGAAGGTCGACGCTCTCACTCGCCTGCCGGGCTGCTTCCAAGCTGAGACTGAGGAAGCTTCGTACCGGGGCAAGTCGGTCGTTCTGGCCGTCGGCAGAGAGCGCCGCAAGCTGGGCCTGCCCATGGAAGAGGAGTGGACCGGCAGAGGGGTCTCCTACTGCTCTGTTTGTGACGCCCCTCTATACCGAGGCAAGACGGCAGGCGTGGTTGGTGGGGGCAACGCCGCGGTGGAAGGGGCCATCCTGCTCGCCCGCTACGCCGAAAAAGTGTACTTGGTCTATCGTGGGGACCGGCTGACTAGGCCCGAACCCATAGCCCTGCGCATGCTTGAAGATACACCCAACGTGGAGGTGCTCCTCAGCACCCAAGTCACTGCTCTCCAGGGGGAAACCGGGCTGGACGCAGTGTCGCTGGACCGGCCACTCAATGGCTCACACGAACTGACATTGGACGGCCTGTTCGTGGAGATCGGGGCTGATCCCCGGAGTAAGTTGGGCCAGGACGTGGGCGTCGCCCTGAATGATCAGGGCGAGATAGTGGTGGACAAGCTTATGCGCACCAGCGTGGAGGGCGTATTCGCTGCCGGAGACCTGACTGACGGGTCGGGCAACTTAAAGCAGACCGTAACTGCAGCAGCCCAAGGGGCGCTGGCAGCGACCTCAGCTTACGAGCTGGTAAGCACGCATCCCTGCCGCTGCCAGTGCCACGCTATGGGGTATCCGTTAGAGGCGGCAGTAGTCTAGGCAGAGGCCTTGCGGATGGCGGCCTGCAGGTCCTCCAAACTCACATCTCCCTTGAGGTATTCGCCGTTTACGATGTAAGTAGGGACTACGCCCACATCCTGCGCCTTGGCGTCGTCGTAATCGGAGGTGACGTTGGGCAGGTAGTAGCCCGACTGTAGCCGGCCTTCAAGTTCGCCCCAATCCAAGCCGACCTCTTGGGAAACCTGTTGCAGTGTCGCCATCTCACCCAGGTTGGCACCCGTCTCCCAATAGAGCTTGGCGGCAGCATGGTGGAACTCATTGTCCAAGCCCTTTTCCTTAGCATAGGCCGTCGCTTGGTGTGCCAGAGAGGTATTGGGGGCCACCGAGGGCCGCTTCATCACGAGGCCTACGCCACGGGCCCGTTCCTGCATGGCAGGCGCAAGATCCGTCTCGGTCTCGCCGTCGAACATGCGACGGGGGGCGCCTTCGGCGGGCTGATCGGGTCGCAGGAAGTAGGACTTCCTGTCTACGTTGAGAGGTATCTCCTCTCCAACCTTGTCGAGCCTAGCCAGGCCGACGTAGCAGAAGGGTCAAGTGTAGTCATGCCAGACTGTGACATCCACGGGTGTCGCCATGTGCTTCCTCCAAGTCAGTGATGTATGGCTCGTGGGCAATTCTAGCATACCTGCGCTGCATGAGCCTCGTTGACACCTTTCTGTTGACATATATGAGGTCTCGCCGATAGCATCCCCCCACCCTTGAGCGCAGCGTGGGTCCGCCCTTGAAAATCACCGATAGGCTCCGACAAGCGGGAGACAGCCCCGTATTCCTGTGCGACGTCTCACCCACCCGAGGGGGTGGGCGTGCTGCTGTCATGGACGCCCAGGGAATCGACGCAGACTTCATCTGCGTTGCCTACAACCCAGGGCGTGCCGTCCGCATCGACTCCGCCTTCTTGGCCCACGTCATACACGCAGAGACAGGCGTTGGCGTCTGCTTCAACCTCACTCCCCGCGACATGAACAAGCTGGCCCTGCAGAGTCATCTGTTGGGGGCGGAAGCCCTTGACCTCCAGAACGTGGTTGTGCTCGCTGGCGATGCGCTCAGCCAGCGCGACTTGGAGCGTATGACGGCGGTGAACGACTTCAAGGCTACCGAGTTCATCGAGTCCATAGCCCGGATGAACGAGGGAGTGGACTTTCGTGGCTCAAGTTTGGCCCAGCCCACCGACTTCTGTATCGGCGCCACAATCGACCTTAGTAAGGGCGTGGAGGCGGAGGCCATGCTCGCCCATCGCAAGGTTCAGGCTGGTGCCCACTTCTTCATCACACAACCGGTATTCAACCCCGCCGAGGTCACTGCCTTCCACGATGCGTATCTCTCCATCGCCGGTACCGCTATCGGGATACCCATCTTCTGGGGCGTTCAGGTGCTGGTGCAGGGAGGGGTGATGTTCAGCAGCATTCCGCAGGAGATTCGTGACCGGCTGGAACATGGAGAGTCCGGGGTGGAGATGGCTCTGGAGACCATACATGGGTTGCGTGAGGCTGGGGTCCGCACCTTCTATCTGGTCCCGCCTATTTTGCGTGGGGGCGCTCGCGACTATGATTCGGCCAAGCGGGTGCTTGCCAAGGCCAAAGCCGGCAAGCCCTGACAATTGCCCCTATCGCTGTCCCGCCAGTCATGGTATAAGAACATATGCGCCCAACACGCCCGATGTCGACGGGATGGTTCGAAAGAAGCGCCTCTAGACAAAATTGCACCAATACTGCAACGAGACTCCGTGTCGCAGATACTCCGTTGCAGAAATTGCAGTCTGGGCAGATACAAAAAAGTTGTCTCCAGATACGGCCGCACTGCAACTCCAGCTAGTGATTGATGCGAAACGCCTGCGCTGGGTGCAGCGCGGATTCAGGTAAGTCTGCAAGGTCAACGACCGGAACACTGAGGAGGACCTACATATGCGAGATATCGTGAACGAAGTGGCCCAGGTGCTTACCGAGAAAGGCCTTACCATATCAGTGGCCGAAGCCTGCACAGCCGGCTATGTGGGCCACCTGCTCTGCGCTCCCGCTGGCGCATCCGCCTACTTCTGGGGCGGCGTCATCGCCTACTCCGGCGGCTCCAAGCGCAAGCTGCTGGGCGTTTCCGATGAGCTACAGCAGCAGTACACCTCCGTCAGCCCTGAGGTAGTCTTGGATATGGCCCGCAAGGTGCGGGAAGTGATGGACACCGACATCGGCATATCAACCTCGGGAGTAACCGGCCCCGCTCAAGGCCACTCCAACAGGCCCCTCGGCTTCTTCTACATCGGTCTGGCCACGCGGGACGGCCACGAGGTTGCACAAGACTTCCAGTGGGACGGCGACCGCATGAACACCAAGGAGCAAACAGCCTACGCAGCCCTCGAGATGGTGCGAGACTACGTATCGCATCACTAACAAACAGGCCTAGGTTCTGGGGAAAACAGCGGAAAAGCTCTTCCGAGTTTAGGATTAGTGTGCTCAGAGATCGCTATCAGGCAGTGCTAGCCGAGATTGTGCGGCAAAGCAATCTATCCGTTTCTAGAGCAGAACCGGTAGTGTCGGCCACCGCCGGATGGGAGGAGGTGGTTCGTCATACTTTCTGGTATCTAGTACGGTCGGGCCGCCCTCACTACCGGTATGATCGGTACAAGGAACTGATGGACAAATTCCCGCAGCGTCGGCGGCGTGTTGCCCACGTAGACTTGGGTTGCGGGGCGGGGCTGTTCTCCTGGGTATTTTTGGATTGGGCCAAGGGGCATGGCATCGAATACGACCGACTATCCCTATATGGATTCGATCACTGTCTCGCTATGGTGCAATTGGCTCATGAGTGCAGGAAGCTATTTCTACGATATATCCCCGACTATCCTCTGCTTAGCTACTATTGCGACACGGATGCCCTTTGTGAACAATTAGAAGGAGACTACCAAGGCCGTACAGATTACATCATTACGTTCGGTCATGTGTTGGTACAAGCCGATGCCCAAAGTCCCTATGCCATCAGGGACTTTACAAGGGTATTGTCCGACATCATGATATTGATGAAACCTGATAGCAATTGCGACTTGATAGCCGTCGACGCCTCTGGGAGACGTTCAGAATTGGCGAGGGCTTGGTCAAACTTGATAGGCAACCTAAGGGAAGAGGGCATACTTTCCAAAGATGTCCATATCCAGACCACTCCCATAAACGACGATGGCCGCGCGAAGCTGACACGGTTGGCTCTCGCATCCTGAAGGAGGTATCCGCATGCAAACCCAATTGTCCTTCTTCAACGCCGAGGCCATAGATGAACCTAGGGGCCTCGTCACTCCTGACCACATCAACTACACACTAAGCGGCCAAGCAGAAATGCAGGAAGCCTCGTCCGTCCCAGGCCTCAAGTTCGTCGCGGGGTTCCTTACTCCCGAAGAGCAGCATGAGTGTGTCGAACGAGTAGATGCCGCCGTAGACGAGTGGCGTCGCGACTTGGCTCGCCGCGTCCAGCACTATGGCTGGCGCTACGACTATAAGGCCCGTGCAATCACGCCGGACATGCATCTCGGAGCTTTACCTGATTGGCTATCTAACTTGGCCTACAGGCTTTACGAGGAGACCGGACAATTCGACAGGGTCCCAGAACAAGTCATTGTAAACGAGTATCAGCCCGGTCAAGGCATTGCAATGCATATCGACCACCAAGGGTTCGGGCCGACCGTGTGCACAATCTCCCTATTGGATGATTGGGAGATGGACTTCTCAAGCGACTGGAAGCACAAGCAGCCAGCCCTGCTGCAACGCGGTTCCTGTGTCCTGTTGACCGGTGCGTCCCGGTCCAAGTGGCAACACGGGATTGCACCACGTAAGAGCGAGATTCTTGCCAGCGGCCGGAGGAATCGTGAGCGCCGCTTGTCGCTGACCTTCCGAACAGTCGAGAACCGAGACGGCCCCAATCAGTAGAGCGAGACCTACCCGCCCTTCTCGCGCATCGCCCGCAGCACCTTCTCCGCCGTGATGGGGAGGTCGGTGATGCGCACACCTACAGCGTCTTCGACGGCGTTGGCGATCGCCGGGGCGACGCCTCCGATGGGAGCTTCGCCGATGCCCTTGCCTTGGTAGGGGATGGGGCCGGAGGGTCCCTCGCTCACATGGATGGTCACCAATTCAGGCAAATCGTTCTCGGTAGGCAGCTTGTAGTCGCCCAAGCTGAGGGTGGAGACCCTGCCGTCCTGCGTCTGCATCTCCTCGATGAGGGCTTGTCCGAAGCCCTGCATGAAAGCCCCATCAATCTGGCCCTGGTGCGCCAGCGGGTTGAGGACGGTGCCCACATCGTGGGCGGTGACGAACTTGGTCACCTTGATTTCGCCCGTCTCGGTATCCACCTCCACATCTGCCACTTGGGCGCAGAAAGAGGTGACGTCGGATTCCACAGTGCGATGATGCACCTGGCCCGTCAGGGGTTCGCCCGTTTCGGCTATGGCATGGGCCGCCACTTCCTGTAAGCTGAGGGCTCCCTCGTTACTGCCCTGCCGCGACAGCATGCCATTCCGCAGCGTAACTTGATCGGCTGGCCACTGGCGCATCCCGCTCGCCATCTCAACAAGCTTGTCCCTGAGGGCTTGGGCAGCCCGGTAGGTTGCCCCGCCCGATGTGTTGGTCGTACGGGTGCCTCCCACTCCAGTGTCGAACTCCAGTTGGTCCGTATCGAGGATGTCCAAGCGGACCTCCTCTACCGGCACGGTCAGCTCTTCGGAAATAATCTGCTGAAGGATGGTCTGCGCGCCTGTTCCTGTGTCCCACACGGGGGTATGGAGGGTGACGCGCCCTTCTGCATCAAGGGTGAGGGTCGCAGTGGTCTCTCCCGGCCCGGAACGTCGCTCGGCAAAGGAGAAACCACGGCCAACGGCCTTGCTACCCTCGCTACTGGTAGGCAATGGCTTGCCCCAGGAGCCAGCGTCAGCGGCTGCCACCAACGTCTCCTCTCCGCGTACCTCTGAGTAGCCGTCGCCCACCAGCGAGGTGTCCCCTTCCTGCACCACATTCTGCAGGCGGAACTCGTAGGGGTCACGCCCCATCTCCCGGGCGATCATGTCGATGTGAGACTCCACAGCGAAGACAGCCTGCACCTCGCCCGGCGCCCTCATGTGACCGCAGGGGATGGCGTTGGTATAGACCATGTGCATCTCTACCTTGCCATTGGGAATGCGGTAGCTGGCAGCGGCGCGACGTGCCCCCGGCAGCAACACGCGAGGACTGAAGGACCCGTAGGCCCCGCTGTTGAACACCATGTAGACATGACTGGCCACCATGGTGCCATCGTTCTTGACTCCCGTCTTCACGGTGATCACCGACGGATGCCTCGGGTTCCCAGCCATAAGCTCTTCAAGGTAGCTCATCACCATCTTCACCGGGCGTCCCGAAGCCTTGGCTAGGTGATAGCACAGGGGCACATCCATGAAGTCGCCCTTGCCTCCAAAGTCCCCTCCGATGTTGGAGGGCACTATCACAATGTCGGACTCGGGAATGCCCACCCCGGATGCCAACTGCTCTCGCAGCAGGTAGGGCGACTTGTTGCTGGCCCATACCTGCACCCGGCCCGACTGGTCGATGTCCACCAGGCAGGCGTGGGGCTCCAGGTAGCCTTGATGCACCAACTGGGTCGTGAAGGTATGCTCGAAAATCTGGTCCGACTCGGCGAAACCCTGTTCGATGTCACCCATGCTGCGTGCCTCGAAACAGTAGTCGTTGGTCGGTCCGTCGAGTTGGTTCATTAGCCCCCTGTAGGTGGCAACGTCCGGGTGCAGCATGGGTGCCCCAGGTTTCAGGGCCTCCACTGGATCGAAGATAGCTGGTAGTTCGTCGTATTCCACCTCAATGGCCAGCAGCGCCTCCTCGGCCACCTCCAAGCTCTCTGCTGCAACCGCTGCCACCTTTTCGCCGATGAACAGCACCCGCTCTTGCGCCAGAACTGGCATATCCCTCAGAAACCGCCCCACACGGGTCGTGGGTACATCATCTCCGGTCAACACAGCGTGTACGCCGGGGACGCGTTTGGCGCGGGACGTGTCGATCGAGACGATGCGGGCATGAGGCAACGGGCTGCGCAGCGTCTTTCCCCATAACATGCCGGGACGGGTCATATCCACTCCGTACACGGTGTGCCCGGTAACCTTTTCCGGCCCCTCGCCATGAACAAAGGAGCGTCCGACTGAGGAGAAAGTGGTAGCCACAGCTTGCCTCCTGATGCCAGTAATTGGCTTGTCAGTGAATGGGCAGTAGTATACCATGGCCGAACATTCAGGCAGGCTTCTCCGTAGCTGAGAGGCCAATCCCGACAGGGGTAAACACATCTATGAACACAACGGTCCGGTTGACGGTGAACGGGGTGGAGCGCGAGGCGGAGACACCCGTTCAGCGCACCTTGGTAGACTTCCTGCGATACGACTTGGGCCTCACCGGCACCAAGGAAGCGTGTAGCGTCGGCGTATGCGGCGCATGCACCATACTCATCGATGGCAAGATGATGGCCTCGTGCATCATGCTCGCCGTGGCAGCTCAGGACGCCAACATCACCACCATCGAGGGGCTGGCCCAGGACGACCGCCTTCATCCCGTGCAGCAGGCCTTCATCGATTACGGCGGCTTCCAGTGCGGCATCTGTACCCCCGGTCAGATCATGGCTGCGAAAGCATTGCTGGATGAGAACACATCCCCCAGCCAAGCGGAAATCAAAGACTGGATGATGGGCAACCTCTGTCGCTGCACCGGCTACTACAAGATTCTGGAATCGGTGGAGAAGGCAGCCGAGGCCATGCAGGCGGAACGCTCATGATGGAGTTCGAGTACCACCAACCCGCCTCTTTGGAGTCAGCCCTCGCGCTTCTGGACCAGCACGGTGATGACGCCCGCTTGATATCCGGAGGCACTGCGCTCATTCAATTCATGAAACAGCGTCTGGCCCAGCCTGCCCACTTGGTGAGTTTGGCCAAAATTCCCGGCCTCGATTACATACGTGAAGAGGACGGACAGATACGCATCGGCGCCCTCACCACCATGCGTGCCGTGGAGACCTCGCCCTTGGTGCGGGAACGCGCCTCCCTTGTTGCTGATACCTTCAGTCGCGTCGCCACCGTGCGCATTCGTAACATGGCTACCATCGGTGGTGGCCTTGCTCATGCCGACCCCAATCAAGACCCCCCGCCCACCCTGATTGCTTTGGGATCCTCAGTCGTGCTGCGCTCGTCCTCAGGCGAGCGGAGCCTACCGTTGTCCGACTTCTTCGTGGACTACTACGAGACCACCTTGCAAGCTGGCGAAGTCGTTACCGAGCTGCGCATTCCTATACCTCCGGCCAATACGCGCGGAGCCTTCATCAAGTTCCTGCCACGCACTGCCGACGACTACGCCACCGTCTCGGTGGCTGCGGTGCTGGAGATGGGCGAAGCGGGACTATGCCGAGCGGCCCATGTGGTGCTGGGATCCGCGGGCACTACGCCCGTGGTGGCCACAACCACGCAAGATGCCCTGAATAACAAGATTCTCATGGATGGGATCGTGGCCAACGCCGCCGAGGGCGTGGCAGATTTGGTTTCCCCCTTGGACGACTTCCGCGGCTCTGCCGAATACAAGCGGGACATGGCCGTGGTATTCACCAAGCGTGCTGTACAACAGGCTTGGCAGGGAGGCCGCTAGTTCGTTGAACTTCGAACACACTAGCTCCGTTCCCGTACCTCGCCCTCAACTATGGGACCTGCTGTTGGACGTGGAGCGGGTGGCCAAGTGCTTCCCCGGTGCTCAGGAAGTGACCCCTAATGGCGATGGCTCCTACAGCGGTGCCCTGCGTGTCCGTGTCGGCCCCGTCAGTCTCGGCATGAGCGGCAACCTCACCATACTGGAAGCAGACCGGAACGCCTGGCAGGCCCTGCTCCAAGTGGAAGGGTCAGACCGTCGTGTAGGTGGTTCGGTCCGTGGTCGCCTCACCATGCGCCTCAACGATCTTTCTGACAGCGAAACGGAGCTCTCCCTCTCTTCCGACCTCACCTTCATGGGCAAGCTTGGCGAGATGGGTCAACCCCTCATACGCAAAAAAGCTGAGACCACAGTCGCGGAGTTCACGCGCAACCTGGTGGCCGAAGCCTCCCGGGGCTAACTTAGGGTACCGGCCAGGGACCCTCTGCCGGAGGCATCCCTTCGGTGGCTGTACCGGGCGCATTAGATGCATCCCCTTCCCTGTTGCCTGCTATCGCAAACTGGGGCTCGCGTTCCTCATCGGCGGCTAGGGCGGTCTCCATAGCGTGAATGGCAACCTCTATCTGCTTGTCATCGGGTTGCCGGGTGGTCAGCCGTTGCAGCGTCAGTCCTAGGAAAGTGACGGCCTTGGTGGCTGGGTTGCTGGCGTGGGCACCACAGAACCGGATGATTTCGTAGCTGAACGCTGCGATCACTGGTATCAGCACTATCCGCGACGCGATGCGCCACTCTAGGTCGGGCCTCCCCAGGAAAGCGAAGGCGAGGATCGCCACCACCATCACAGTCAGTAGGAACGCAGTGCCACACCGGGGATGGGCCGTGGGGAAACGTCGTACATGCTCCACATCCAATGGTAGCCCCGCTTCATGGGTATGCACCGCCATGTGCTCCGCTCCATGGTAGGCGAATACTCGCCGCACATCGGACATCATGCCAATGATGCTGATGTAGGCAACGAGTATCACCAGCCTGATGATGCCTTCGATGGAGTTGCTTAGAATGTCGGAGGTGATGGCGTGATCAAATGCCCTGACGGCGAACAGGGGCAGAATGAAAAAGAGGCCAATGCCAAAGACCATGGAGATGACAACTGTGCCCGCCAGCACCCACTTCGGCATCTCCTCGCCATCGTCCAATTGGTCGGCCGTAGCCATGACTGCCGACCGGTTGAGGCACTTGATCCCCAGGAAGAGGGTCTCGATGAGAACGAGGATCCCCCTGATGAAAGGGATGCGACGCCAAGCACCGGTGAACAGGGGATTAAGGGGTTCGCAGAGGGTGTCGACATCACCGTCGGCGCGCCTTACAGCAAGGCTGTAGTGGCGGCGGCCCCGAATCATGACGCCTTCTATAACGGCTTGACCCCCATAGAAGAAACGGGGCTCGGATGACAAATGGGACCCCCTTGCTACGCCTACACTGGGGCTAACGGTGAAACTGTAGCCGGCGCTCCGGGAGGAGCGCCACCACAAAAATGCTTGCTAGGAGGCCGATCTGTCCAAGTTGAAGCGCCGCCTCAGCCTCTCGATGCGGCCCTCGGTATCCACGATCCTCTGCTCGCCCGTGTAGAAGGGGTGGCATTTGCTGCACACCTCAACCCTGAGGCTGGACTTGGTGGCTCCGGCGGTGAACGTGTTGCCACACGAGCAGGTGATTAGCGCCGTGGTGAAGTATTCGGGATGAATTTCCTTTTTCATCGGTTGTCCTCGATTATTCGCCCTGTCCTATTCGCTGACACCTTCGGGAAGGACGCTGGCCTTGCGCTTGCCCTTGGCAGCCCACTGGAACTTGACCCGGCCCTCAGCAAGAGCGAAGAGCGTGAAGTCTCGCCCCAAGCCTACGTTGTGTCCGGGATGGATACGGGTGCCACGCTGTCGGACAATGATGTTGCCCGGCTTTACCTGCTGCCCGTCAAACAGCTTGACGCCCAGACGCTTGGAGTTGCTGTCGCGACCGTTGCGGGAGCTTCCGCCTGCCTTTTTGTGGGCCATTAGGGTGCTCCTTCCTCGTCAGGGCCATCGCCGTCAGACTCGACATCGTCTTCGGCTTCCGTATCGTCGAGTTCGTCGACGGCCTCTTCTTCGTCTTCTTCCAACTCAGGTTCTTCCACTAATTCGTCGGAGTCATCATCCAGGACGGCAACTGCCGTCTGCTCCCAGTCCTCGGCAGGTTCCTCGCCTTCCAACAGCAACTCGCGGATGGCCAAGCGGGTGTAGGACTGGCGATGTCCCCTCTTGATCCTGTAGCGGACCTTACGCTTGTATTTGAAGACGATAATCTTGTTATCGCGGGTCTGAGCTTGCACTTCGGCTACAACCCTAGCCCCCTCTACCAGAGGACGGCCTATCTCAAGGTTGCCGTCCCGAGATATGGCCAAGACCTCGCCCATCTCTATGAGGGCACCCGCGTCCACGGGCAGCTTTTCCACGTCGATAACATCCCGTGGGCGGACACGGTATTGCTTGCCGCCTGTACGAAAAATGGCGTAATCCATCAAAAACCTCGACCGTCGATTGTATCTGCGGGTCCATTGCAGTGTCAAGCTGAAGTAGGAGACGTGACGCTAGGATCAGAGCGCTACGCCAGTGGCTTCCGCTACGATGTGGATGTCCTTGTCGCCACGGCCACTGAGGCAGACGACGATGATCTTGTCGGAGTCAAGCTGAGGCGCCAGCTTGGAGGCGTAGTACACAGCGTGGCAGGGCTCCAAAGCAGGGATAATACCTTCGGTGCTGCAGAGCAAATCAAAACCCTGGAGCGCCTCGCGATCGTTGACGCTTACGTAGGTCGCACGGCCCGTCTCTTTCAGCCATGCGTGCTCAGGGCCAACCCCAGGGTAATCGAGTCCGGGCGCTAGACTCTGCGCCTCCGAGACTTGGCCATCATCGTCCTGCATCAGGTAGGACATGGAACCGTGGAGCACACCGGGGCGTCCGAAGTTAAGTGGAGCGGCGTGGTTTTCCCCCACACCTTGCCCCGTACCGCCAGCCTCCACGCCAATGAGGTCCACTGTTTCATCGCCCAGAAAGGGGTGAAACGCGCCGATGGCGTTGCTCCCACCACCCACGCAGGCTACTACGTAGTCCGGCAGTCGTCCCTCCGCATGCATCAACTGCTCCCGGGCTTCGTTGCCGATGACGGACTGGAAGTCGCGCACCATACGCGGGTATGGATGTGGACCCACGGCACTGCCTAATAAGTAGTGGGTGGTTTCCACGTTGGTCACCCAGTCACGGATTGCCTCGTTGATGGCATCCTTCAGTGTCCGGCTGCCCGACTCCACCGCCCGCACCTCGGCACCTAGGAGCCTCATGCGATACACATTGAGCGACTGGCGCCGGATATCCTCGGAGCCCATGTACACGATGCATTCGAGACCTAACAGGGCGCACACTGTGGCGGCTGCGACGCCATGCTGTCCTGCCCCCGTCTCAGCCACGATGCGGTTCTTGCCCATGTGCTTGGCCAGGATCGCCTGGCCCACTGCATTGTTGATCTTGTGGGCGCCTGTGTGAGCGAGGTCCTCCCTCTTGAGGTATATCTTAGCCCCTCCAGACCGTTCGGTGAGGTTCGATGCGAAGTAGAGGGCAGTGGGACGTCCCACGTAGGTTCGCAGAAGGTGTGTAAGCTGGCCTTGAAACTCATCATCTTCTCGCGCAGAGCGATAGGCTTGGTCCAGTTGCTCCAAGGCTGGCATAAGGGTTTCGGGGACGAAGCGGCCACCGAAGGAGCCGAAGCGCCCGTTAGAGTCGGGCAGTGATGCGGTCGCCGATGAATTGGTCATAGTCCGACCATTCTATCACCCTGCGCTGATCCGGCGGCCGAGCGCGCCGCAGCTATGAAAGCCCTGACTTTATCGGGGTCTTTGTCCCCTTGGGTCTCCACTCCGCTCGAGACATCCACACCCCAAGGCTGAGCCGCGGTCACGGCGGCGGCTACATTATCTGGGTCCAGACCTCCTGCCAGCAGGAAACGGTAGCCCCGGTCCGAGAACTCACGCGCAATTTGCCAGTTGAAGGACTGGCCCGTACCCCCCTGGAGCCCCTCAACACGACGGTCCAGTGTCACCCAGTGTCCCTGTTCCGACAGGCTCTCTATCTGCTCCGTGAGTAGTCCCACGGCGTGCTCCACGTCCCACGAGGGCAGGATATGCAACACCTTGATAACGGGTACCGCCATCTGACTGCAATACTCCAAGGACTCATGGCCGCAGAGTTGCACCATGTCAAGTTCACACTCACTTACGACCCGGTTGACCTCTTCGAGAGGTTGGTCGGCAAAAAGTCCGACTGTAGGTGGAGACTTTTCCAACTCTCGCAGGGCTGCCACCACTGCCTGCGCAGCGGAGATTTCCCTCTTGCGACGGCGTCCCGGCACGAATACCATGCCCACCAAGTCGGCCCCCGACTCTACTGCCGCCAAGGCGTCGGAGGGCTGGAGGATGCCGCAAATCTTGACCAGCATGGGATCGGCTCTTACCGGGGCTCTGTGGTCAGAGGCTGACGGGACTCGGCAGATGTGCTCAGCAGATGTTGCACAGCCGCCCTCACATCATCTTGCGTAACCAGCGCCTCGCCGACCAGGGCGGCGTGAACCCCAATAGCTCCAAGCTGTGCGAGGTGATGGGGTCCGCTGATGCCGCTTTCGCTGACAATGGTCTTCCCTGTGGGGATCTGTGGGGCTAGGCGGCCCGTGACTGCCAGATCAGTATTGAAGGTGTGTAGGTCGCGGTTGTTGATTCCAATTATCTGAGCGCCCACGGAGGTTGCGGTTTCCAGTTCCTGCTCGTTGTGCACCTCCACCAAGCAGTCCAGTGATAGCTCTGTGCCCAAGGCATACAGTTCAGCGAGCTGTTCACGCTCCAGCATAGCCACGATGAGCAATATGGCATCGGCCCCGGCAGCTCGCGACTGATAGACTTGGTACGGGTCGAAAACGAAGTCCTTCCGCAGCAGGGGAGTAGTCTGGCCCAAAGCGCCCTTGACCTCCGTTAGGTGAGCCACCTCGCCTTGGAAATGGGAATCGGTCAGCACAGAAATGGCCGATGCCCCTGCGCTCGCATATGTGGTAGCCAGTTCCACCGGGTTGAAATCGGCCCGCAGCAACCCTCGAGACGGCGAAGCCTTCTTTACCTCGGCGATAAGGCTGACGCCCTCGCCCGATAGCGCCTTAGCGAACCCGCTGGGGACTGGCGCGGTGCTGCACCACTGGCGCAGTGTGGTCAGGGGGATGGACGCCTTCTGCTGATCAAGCTCCACCCTCTTGGCGGCCACTATCGTATCCAAAATGGTCAAGCGATTGCTCCCTGTTAGGGCTACTCGGCGCCCAGCTGCTGGCTCAGACTCACCAGATCTTTGAGGGTCTTGGCGGCTCTGCCGGAATCGATGGCCTCTTCCGCGATGGGCACCCCATCAGCTAGGCTGTCCACCATTCCGCCCACCAGCAGTACGCCAGCAGCGTTCAGCAGTACTACCTGTCGCAGCGGTCCCCGCTCTCCATCCAGCAGGCGACGCAGTATGGCCGCACTCTCCTCCGGGCCACCTCCCGGTATCTCGTCCGTGGTGACCCTGGCGAGTCCAACGTCTTCCGGCGTGACTGTCCCGGCATTCACCTGCCCGCCCTTGACCTCCCACACACGGGTGGCTGACCCCAGGGTAAGCTCATCCATCCCGTCCTCCCCGTGCACCACCATGGCATGGGTCGAGCCCAGGATGTTCAGCACTTGCGCCATGCGCTCACCCCAAGCAGGGTCGGGGACTCCGAGCAAATGGCCTCCTGCCCCAGCAGGATTGGTGAGAGGCCCCATGACGTTGAATACGGTTCGTATGCCCAGTTCGCGCCGCACGGGCGCCGCATAACGCATTGCAGGGTGGAAGGTGGGGGCGAACATGAATCCGATGCCCACTTCCTCTATGCACTGCTTGACGCCTTCAGGCCCGAGGTCGATCTTGACGCCTGCCGCTTCCAGTACATCGGCGCTGCCACAGATCCCGGACGCGGCCCGGCCTCCGTGCTTGGCCATTTTGACACCAGCGCCAGCGCCTACGATGGCAGCGGCCGTCGAGATGTTGAACGTCCCCTTGGCGTCCCCTCCGGTCCCGGCCGTGTCCACTGTCAGCCCGTCCACCTCTACGTGCAGGGCCTTCTCCCGCATGATGGTGGCCATACCTGCCATCTCCTCGGCAGTCTCCCCCTTCACTCGCAGTGCGGTGACGAATGACCCTATCTGTGCTGGAGTGGCCTCCCCGTCCATCACCTCGCGCATTACTGCGCTGGCTTCGTCCAGCGTGAGGGATTTGCCCGCTACCAAGGCCTCGATCGCTTCTCGGATCACGGTCTAACCCGTCCAGATGAAGCGCTCAGGAATGATGCGGAGGACCACCAGTTCTTCGTCAGCTAGGGAGTCGGCCCACTCTTCACCCTCCTCTTCGCCCAAATAGCGTATCGAGAGACGGCGGTGCAACTCCTGTGCCAGATCGTTGTCCGGCACAATCTCGGCACGACCGCGGACGGTCAGTGAACGTATATTGCGCGTGGTGTCCGTGATGCACAGGGCTACTTGAGGGTTGTTTTCAATATTGCGCACCTTTACGGCGGCTGCATCAGTGGCGGTGGTGAAAATGGCCCCATCGTAGTCATACCAGACCGGCAGCGCCTGCGGGCCGCCACTGGGGTAGACCGTAGCCAGTATGGCGAGATAGTTACGCTGCACGAAGTCACGCAGCCTCTGTCCTCCCGAACTGGCTGACTCGCCAGCGCTTGACCTCACTGTCGCCAAGGGTAAAACCTCGTAGTATGAATACTGGCCCATGATAATGCGTCAACAAGGTGGAACGCTAGCGGTAGCCTGTTCGAAGGACGCGGGCAAGTTATGAGCGCGCCAACACCCATAGCGCAAACTGGCTACAATCCACTTCAGGGATGGACCTGAGGAGGCGACGGTTGGGCACCCTGTACGTAATCGCCACTCCCATAGGAAACCTGGAAGACATCACCCTTCGCGCCCTGCGTGTGTTGAAGGAGGTCGAGTTGGTGGCCGCCGAGGACACCCGCACCGCCCGCAGGCTGCTGAACCACTACGGCTTGAAAGCCCGTCTGGTCAGCTTCTTTGAGGCCAATAAGATGGCGCGACTGCCCTCTCTGATCGAGGCCTTGCAGCAGGCCGACCTCGCCCTCTTGTCCGAAGCGGGTACACCCGTCATCTCCGACCCAGGCCGTGAACTGGTGGCGCTGGCCGCGGACCGTGGCTTCTCTGTAGTTGTCCTGCCCGGGGCGTCGGCAGTCACCACCGCACTGGCGGTCTCCGGCTTCGAGGCCAACTCATTCCTGTTCTTGGGTTTCCTGCCGAGACGGGCTGCCGACAGGCGGAAAAAGCTGGCAGTGGTTGCTGCCACCCACGAAACACTGGTCATCTTCGAGGCGCCACACCGGGTGAAGGCATGCCTTCAGGACATGCTGGAAGCATTTGGGGACCGGCCCATTGCTGTGTGCCGCGAACTCACCAAAATGTACGAAGAGGTCTTCCGGGGCACTGTGTCAGAGGCCCTCGACCACTTTCAGCAACCGCGAGGAGAGTTCACCTTAGTGTTGCAAGGTGCGCCAGTCGGTCCGGTCCAATCCGACCCCGATGAAGCCGCCAAGGAACTGCGCCGCCTCAAGGATGCCGGGATCAAGGCCAGGGAAGCGGTAGCAACCGTCTCCCAAAAGTGGGGCCTGTCGCGAAGGCAAGCCTACAGTCTGTGGCTTTCTCTAGGCGATGGGCCAGCCTAGGAGAGGGCCGGGACCACCTTCTCCCCGAAGAGCCGGATGGATTTCTCCACCTGCTCGGTGGGGATTTCGGCGAAGCGGTGGCGCCCGCAGAAAACGTCAAACCCGATCTTGGCGTGTTGCTCTTGCAGCCGCCGTGCCACCGTCTCGGGACTGCCCACATGTGCTAGACCATGCTCGAGCCAAAAATCGATGCCGGTGGTCATACCTTGGAATACCCGCACAAGCTCTTGGTCTGTGGGTGTGCCCTCGGTGCCCCGGTAGCCGATTCGGGTATTCTGGACCCGTTCGATACCGTAGGAGTAGGCCTTCACGATATGCGGCGCCGCTTCCTCAATGGCCTGCTCGTCGGTCTCGGCGACATGGATGGCCCTGGTAAGGAAGGTACGAGGCATCTCGGTCTTGTGGCCATGCTCCTGCCAGCAACGACGCCAGTAGTCGAACTTTTCTGCAATCACCGGATCGATATCTAGGTTCTGGGATACGTCATAGTTGTGCTTGGCCGCGTACTCGAACGACGTAGGGCTGTGGCACCCGAACCAGATGGGCGGTCGTGGCTTCTGGTAGGGCTTGGGCACCGGGATGGCCTCATCGAACTTCCAATACTTCCCCTCGTGCGTGACAGTCTCTTGGGTCCATGCCTGCTCGATGACGTTCAAGGCCTCTTCCGACATGGCCCGACGCTGTTCGAAGGGAATGTTCCAGCGTACGAATTCGTGCTCCAATACTCCCAAACCAGCCCCGAACTCCAGCCGTCCTCGGGAAAGCTGGTCAAGAGTAGCGGCGTCTTGCGCTAAACGAATGGGATTGTAGAAGGGCAACTGGAAAATCATCGCCCCGAAACGGATGGTCTTGGTCTGTTGTGCCAAGGCTGACAGATATACCGCAGGCGATGTGCATTGACCGATATTGTTGCCTTGATGCTCAATGATGAAGTGGTACTTGAGGCCCACCTCCTCAGCCAGCTTTACCTCTCGCATGTGCTGATCATAGGCATCCACTGCCTCAGGAACGTTGGCAATCACATTCCACTGGAAAAGGTCGTATGTGCCGAAATCTGCCATTGCCATGGATTCACCCCCCTATGGAAATGCGGTGTGACATGGATATGGATATAGATTGGGAATAATGGCCCGTGGGTTGCAGGCGGAGCAGAAGCGCTCCAGTGCCTGGCACCACCGAACTAGCCCGGAGACTCGAAGGCCAGCGTGGCGTAGCGCATCCAGATGCCACCGCGGGGCTCGGCCAGCGGACCATTCCCAACGAGGCAGGCAATGACGTGCTTGTCGCCAGCGGTTGCAGACCCACTGACCTCCACCCGCTGTGGGGCGTTGATCCCGACGACTACGCCGGTAGTGCGGTCTATATCGCCATTGACCCAGACCTCACCGTAGTTGTCCACGTTGGTCTCGAACCAGACACGCATGCCAGACAGATCGATGCCGTCGATTTCCGCTGGCACTTCCACGGCGATGCGGTACCAAGCGAACGTGAAACCTGTTGAGATGCTGTGACGGATGTTGTCCCATACATCCCAACCGGAGTCGTCGTAATCAGGCAGCCTTGCTGCGCTGCCCGCCAATTGAGCAACGAGCCCTTCGTTGCCCTCTCCTGGCACCAGTCCGGGGGCCATTCGCCACTGGCCGTTGACCTTGGCACGATCTTCGGCGTTGTTTAAATCTAGTGCTACTCTGGGCATACAGTACCTGCCTTGTCGTTATGGATTCGACGCGGATGGTGATTCGGATAGATAGTTGGAATGCATTATACACTGGAAGAAAGCCATGGAAGCTGGTCTTCAGCTAAAGCACTTCAGCTAGAGCAATGGTGGGATATAGCCTTTCGGGAGCCACCACTTGGTGGATGGGGGTATATCTGCCTCCGTAGGCTCCACGTAGGCGTATGAGAACTGGCCCAGAGGCGTTTCACACTTGAGGCAGAACCACCCAGCCTCCAAGCGCAGTCGATTGACCTTGCGAATAACGAGGTCTGTGCATTTGGGACAAGTGTACGTATGCAGAGGGACTAGCGCAGGATAGGCTGGTGCGCATCTCTCGGGCGTTGCCCTCACAGCCCTCGCCCATTCCTTCCAGCCTTCCCCGTGTCCCTTTCTCAACCCCGCCATCACGTGGGCGAACTCGTGGCGCAGCGTATCCTGCATCTCGTCGTATGAGAGATAGGCGGATAATCGAATAAGGAAGCGACGGCTGCCCCGATTCTGCTGCGTCTGCCCAAGAGTCCTCTTCAGCGAGGGAGTGACCTCAAGGTCAATACGCTTCTTGCAGCCGTGATCGGAAACCAGTTGCTTCAGTACAGACCGGGCCTCTTCGTAGGTGAATGCCACCGCCTTCATCCCACCTCACCCGCGACCGGGAATAACCGCTGCGATGCCCCTACCCTCCGGTGATGACATCCATCCGCATGTAGGGGCGGAGCACCTCCGGGACCGAGATCGACCCATCGCCCTGCTGGTAGCTCTCCAGGATGGCGATAATCAGGCGCGGCAGGGCGAGCCCAGATCCGTTGAGTGTATGGGCGAAGATAGGCCTCCCGCCTCCTTCGGGCCTGCAACGCACGTTGGCCCGCCTGGCTTGGAAGTCCACACAGTTTGAGCAGGAACTGACCTCCAGCCACTCCTGTGAGCCAGCGCCCCATAGTTCAATGTCGTAGGACTTGGCCGACGCGAACCCCAACTCTCCAGTACACAGTTGCAGCACTCGGTAATGCAGGCCTAACTGTCGGCACAGGTTCTCGGCATCCTCGCGCAGTGACTCCAGTTCGTCGTTAGAGCGTTCCGGAGCAACAAACTTATACATCTCCACCTTGTCGAACTGGTGCACTCGCTTGATACCCCGCGTATCGCGCCCAGCCGCCGCCTTCTCGCGACGAAAACAGGGTGTGTAAGCAGCATAGTAGAGGGGCAGCGATTCGTACGGCAGCACTTCGTCGGCATGCAGGCTGGTGAGAGGGACCTCAGCCGTCGGCACCAGCCAAAGGTCGTCTTCTTCGTCGTGGTATAGATTGTCGCCGAATTTAGGCAGGTTGCCCGAAGCCAGCATCGTGGACTGCTTCACCAAGGCTGGCAGGTGCATCTCGCGGTACCCACGCTCCGTGTGCACATCCAGCATCCAGCTGATGAGCGCCCGTTCCAAGCGCGCGCCAGCCCCGTTCAGCGTGAAGAAGCGCGAGCCAGACAGCTTGACCCCGCGCTGGAAATCGATGATGCCAAGGTTTTCGCCGAGGTCCCAGTGGGCCGCCGGCTCGAAATCGAAGCTTGGAGGCTCGCCCCAAGTGCTGATAACGATGTTGTCTTCTTCCCCTGCTCCCAAGGGCACATCAGGCAACGCCAAATTGGGGAGCGCAAGCAACTGCTCCTCCAGTGACCCCTCCAGGTCTTTGACCATCTGCTCTAGGTCACGAATCCGGTCGCCGACTTGCCTCATCTCCTCGATCAATTCCGGCGGTCTCTCAGAGGACCGCCCAAGCTCCCGGCTAACCGAGTTGCGCCTCCCGCGCAACTCATCTCCCTCGTGTATCAGTTGACGTCTCTGCTCGTCCAACTCCAGTAACCTGCCCATGGGGGCCTCTTCCCCCCTGTCGCGGAGGGCTTGGAGCACCATGTCAGGCTGTTGACGAATGAGTTCAATGGATAGCATCTGCTGTTACCTCAGAAGGGCCAAGGGCGGCCCTACTCCCTGATGCGCATTTGGGGGAAAAGCAGGACATCACGTATGGTCTGCTGGCCGGTCAGAATCATGACAAGGCGGTCAATGCCCATGCCCAAGCCGCCGGTGGGAGGCATGCCGTGCTCCATACTGATGAGGAAATCGTGATCGGTCCGCTCGACCTCCTCGTCGCGGTACTCCAGCCTCTGACGCTCTTGCTCCTCAAACCGCTCTCGCTGTATGTCGGGGTCGTTGAGCTCCGAATAAGAGTTCGCCACTTCCATGCCACCGATGAAGCCCTCAAATCGCTCTACGTACCCCGGCATGTCGGGCTTGCCCTTGGCAAGAGGCGACATCTCTTCAGGGTAGTCCAGCAAGAAGGTTGGCTGTATCAGATGTGGCTCGACGAAGGTCGACAGCGCCTTATCGATAAGACGCCCCCTGCTCTCACTACCCTCGCTGCGCACCCCAAGCTGCCTCAAGCGGGCAGCCATGCTCTCCCCTGTGGGATGCTCTTCAATATCAATACCACTGCGTGCGGCCAACTCCTCACGCAGTGAGAGGCGACGCCAAGGTGGGGCCAAGCTGATTTCGTTCTCGCCAACAGTGATGGACGTGCTCCCCAACACCTCCATGGCCACCTGCGCCATCATCTCTTCCACCATGCTCATTACATGGTTGTAATCTGCGTAAGCTTCGTAACTCTCGAGCAGAGTGAACTCAGGATTATGGTCTTGGTCCAACCCCTCGTTGCGGAAGACGCGGCCCAACTCGTACACCTTGTCAAACCCGCCCACGATCAAACGCTTCAGGTACAGTTCAGTGGCAATCCGCAGGTAGAATTCTTGATCCAAGGCATTATGATGTGTGACGAAGGGACGTGCCATGGCCCCCGCTGCCACCGGCACCAGCACTGGCGTGTCCACCTCCACGAAACCCTGCCCGTCCAAAAACCGCCGGATGCCCGATATGATGCGACTCCGCATCAGAAAGACATCCATCACCTCCGGGTCGGAGATGAGGTCCAGGTACCGCTGCCGGTACCTTTGCTCCACATCCCGCAGGCCGTGGTACTTCTCCGGCAGGGGCCTGAGTGCCTTGCTTAGCGGCACAAACTCAGCAACCTCCACCGTAATCTCTCCGGTTTTGGTGCGGAACAGAGGCCCGCGTACCCCGATGAAGTCCCCCAAGTCCAGTGCCCGGCTGACTTGGAAGAACTCGCCCAACAGGTCACGGCGCAGGTGGGCCTGCACTTTCCCGGTGCCGTCCCGCACATCCAGAAAGGCGGCCCGGCCCATGGAACGCAGCGACACGATTCGCCCAGCCACAGAAACAGGCTCAGTACGGCCCTCGTAGCTAGCGTCCTTTTCCTGCTCTTGGAAGTAAGAGACCGCCTCAGCGGCTGTGTGGCTCCGGTGATAACGGGGCGGGTAGGGGTCGATTCCCAACTCCCTGAGACGCTCCAGCTTTTCCCGCCGTGCTTGCAGGAGGGAGTCCCCTCTAACCATGGGAAACTGCCCCCGTCCTCAGGATATGCTCACTACTTTCAATTGGATCTGCCCTGCGGGTGCCGACACATCAGCCACATCCCCAGGACGCTTTCCCAACAGGGCCTTGCCGATGGGAGATACGTAGGAGATGCTGCCTTGTGATGGGTCGGCCTCGGCGCTGCCGATAAGCTTGTACTGCCTCTTTCGACCTTTGTCGTCTTCCACTTCCACTGTGGAGCCGATGCGCACCACGTCGGAAGACGCTTCTTCATCGATTAGGCGGGCGTTGGTGATAAGGGTGTCGAGGGTGAGGATGCGGCCTTCGATGTAGGCTTGGTCGTTCTTCGCCTCTTCATACTCCGCGTTGTCTACCGTGCCACCCATCTCCTTGGCTCGCTGGATGCGCTCCGCCACCCCATGCCGCCGCACTGTGAAAAGGTGGTCACGCTCCTCCTTCAGCCGTTCCAGGCCCTCTTTCGTGAGGTAGGTAGGCTGGGCCATCATCATCCCCCTGCATAACAAGAAAAAGACCGCTTCCTCGCCAAGTTCTACGAGGTCGGTCAGAGCCACTATTATACTCCGCCCTGCTACATTTTGTAAAGTAGAATTCCACACGCTTCCGGCCATTTTTGTGCCCCCGCAAGGGACAACGGTTGACAGATACAACTCCTGTTAGTATGGTGAACCAGACCCATTACCGTACTTCGAGGTTTCTTTTTGCCTCGTGGGGGGTGTTCAATGGAGAACGCTAACGGCTGTATTACAGTCAACAACCTCTGGAAAGTCTTCGGACAAGACCCCGGCAGGATCATCGCTCCCGAGTGGCAGGACAGGTCGCGTAGCGAGGTCCAAGAGGAAACTGGCTGCGTGGTCGCCCTCAAGGATGTCAATTTCTCCGTGCCCGAAGGCGAAATATTCGTGGTCATGGGCCTGTCTGGCAGCGGCAAGTCCACTCTCATTCGGTGCCTCATCCGCCTCATCGAACCCACCCAAGGCGAAATCTACATCGATGACGAGGATGTCCTAGCCTGCAACGATAGCCAGCTCACGGAGCTTCGTCGTACCAAGGTTGCCATGGTTTTCCAACGCTTCGGCCTCTTCCCCCACCGCACCGTCATGGACAACACCGTCTGGGGGATGGAGCTTCGTGGAAGCGGCCGGGACGAGCGTGAGGAGACGGCCCAGCGGGTCCTCGACATGGTGGGTCTCCAAGGTTGGGAAAGGAACTACCCCCGCGAACTCAGCGGCGGTATGCAGCAGCGGGTCGGCTTGGCCCGGGCCTTGGCCGTCGACCCCGATATACTCCTCCTCGACGAGCCCTTCAGCGCCCTCGACCCTCTCATTCGTCGCACCATGCAGGACGAGCTTCTCAAGCTGCAATCGGACCTCCACAAGACCATGGTCTTCATCACCCACGACCTGAACGAGGCCCTGAAGATCGGCAACCAGATCGTCATCATGCGCGACGGCGAGATTGTGCAGTCGGGCACTCCGGAACAGATTGTCATGGAGCCCAGCGACGACTACGTCACCGAGTTCGTTCGGGACGTTCGCAAGGAGTCGGTCCTCAAGGCGAGAAACGTCATGAAAGAGCATGTAACTAACGGCACCAATGGCGTCGATGGCGAAGGCCCCTCTTGCGGTACCGAGACCCTATTGGAAGAACTCATACCTATGCTTATGGAACACCAGAAGCCCATTCAAGTGCTTGACCACCAGGATGAGCTGGTGGGGGAGGTGCATCGCGACGATGTGATTCTGGCTATGGCCCATTAGGCCGATTTTGTGATTCAATCTCAACTTTCTCAAAACATCGGAAAGGAACTTCTAAATGCTTAAGCGCGCCCTTAGATTCAATCCCCTGCTGGTGATGGGAAGCCTGATGGTCGTGGTGCTCCTCCTAGCTGCAGCATGTGCGAGCGACAGCAACGACGAGGCTCTCAGCAACCTGCAGAAGTCCATCGACGAGTTGGCCATGTCCCAGCCCGAAGGGCTGACGGCCACGGAGGTACAGGACATTGTCCAGAAGTCGATTGACGACTTGGCCATGTCCCAGCCTGAGGCCCTGACCTCGGCTCAAGTTCAGGGAATCGTCAGCGAAGCAGTCATGAGCATGGAAATCCCCGAGGAGGGGTTGACTGCTGAGCAGGCGCAGGCCATCGTCGGCAGCGCTATCGGAGCCATCGAGACCCCTGAGGGACTGACCGCCATGGAGGTCCAGAACATCGTGGCCGGCGCCATGGGCGACCAGCCTGAAGGCCTGACTGCCATGCAGGTCCAGGAAATCGTTGATAACGCCCTCATGGCCGCCGAAGACCCCGAAGCCCTCACCGCCATGAAGGTTCAGGAAATCGTCGCCATGGCCTTGGCCGACGCTGCGATGGAAGAACAGAGGCAAAAGGGCACCATCACCTTCGCCACCCTCAACTGGGGTACTGCTGAGATCCAAAGCGCGCTCGCCCAATTCATGGTGCAACACGGATACGAGTACCCGGTAGACGAAAAAGCCGGGGCCACCATACCCCTGTTCCAAGGACTGCTCGGCGGCGACGTAGACGTCACTCTCGAAATATGGTTGCCCAACCAGGACGATGTCTGGCTGCCGGCGTTGGATGAAGGAAATGTGATACCCGTTGGCAATAGCTTGAACGAGCAATGGCAAAGCGCTTTCGTGATACCCACCCACACCGCCGAGGCCAATGCAGGACTTCGAACTGTGCAGGACATCAGGGACCACATGGACATCTTTCCACAAGAGGATGGGAAGGTCATTCTGTGGACATGTCCCGGTGACTGGGGCTGCCATGCTGTCAATGCCAGTCAGGTAACAGCTTATGGTCTTGATGACATTATCACCCTCAAGCCTGCCGATGGTGGAGCTGCGTTGTTTGCCTCACTTCAAGGTGCCTACGACAGGGGAGAGGCTTGGCTCGGATACCTGTGGGGGCCTACCCTTCCCGCGAACACTTTGGACCTCACTCGCCTTGAAGAGCCCCCCTGCGGCGTGGGCCAAGCATTTGGCGATGGATGCCCCTATGGGGTTGGTCCGGTAAGAATCGCCGTTCACCCTTCGATGATTCAGAGAGCACCCGAAGTGATTGAGATGCTTCGACGCTGGTCTTTCACCGACGAACAGATCGGAGAAGCTCTCTCGTACAGAGACCAGACCGATGCAACTGCACAGGAAACGGCTATCTGGTTCTTGACCAACCGGGAATCAATCTGGACCCCTTGGGTTCCAACCGACGTTGCCGATCGGATTAAGGCCGCGCTAGTAGCCCAAGCAAGCTAATACTGGTCGGACACGGTAGATGCACAAAGAAGAGGCGGGGATGACCCCCGCCTCTTCTTTTGCTTGCATAATGCCCCTCAGTAGGCGACAGATGTGGGGCCAAATCCCCCTCAAATGTCGAAGATTCCACTCACGGGACAAGTGAAACCGGACAGAACCTCCAAGCCGTCAAGGTTGTCAGCCTCTCCGAGGACGACAACCTTCTGGCCTTCCCGGTGAACGTCGATGGTGCGGTCATCAGGATGCACCACCCACACCAGTCGCACTCCATAGTGGAGCCACATCAGAGCTCTGTCATTGAGCTTCGCGCGGCTGTCGCCCGGCGATGCAACCTCCACCACCAAGTCCGGCACCGCTTCATAGAAGCCCCTGACCCGCGTCTCTAGCGGAATCTTGTTAGTGGATATAAACGCGATGTCCGGCTCCCTGACCATGTCGGGGTCGCGTTCAAGGCGAATCCCGGTGTCCGAGCCAAAGAGTCGGCCCAGCTTCCGAGGTCTGATGAAGTTCCTCAACTCTCCGCCGAGGTTCATTACTATCTCGCCGTGTTCACCACCGGTTGCCATCGTCTCGCAAAGCACCCCTCGTATCAACTCACCGCGCACACCCTTGCCGTACAACTCCAGCAACTCGTCCGCTGTGATCAGCTTTGCCTTTGTAATAGCCATCTCAGTTCACCCTGCTTCTAAGGGTTGAGCATATCCAGTATTGCACCTATGCCGGCCACCACTATGCCTGCGTAGCCTTGGCTTGGGCCCGCGCGATCCCTTGGGTAATCCGGTCAATGATGATAGCTAGGAAAACTATTGCCAGACCGGCAACGATGCTGTTACCAACCTTTAGTCCACCAATGGCAGTCAGAACATCCTGCCCTAGGCCGCCAGCGGCCACCATGGAAGCGATTACCACCATTGCCAAGGCCATCATCGTCGTCTGGTTGATGCCTGCCATGATTGTGGGCAAGGCTAATGGCAACTGCACCTTCAGCAGAAGCTGGCGTGGACTCGCGCCGAAGGCCCGTGCGGCCTCGACGGTCTCCGAGGGTACTTGGCGGATGCCCAGATTGGTCAGCCTGATGGCTGGCGGCACTGCATAGATGACGGTGGCCATCACTGCGGGGGCGTTGCCCAAGCCAAAGAAGAGGATGGCTGGCACCAAGTAAACAAAGCTGGGCATTGTCTGCATGCCGTCTAGGATAGGCCGCATCAGGGCGTCCGCTCTGTCGCTGCGAGCGCCCATGACTCCCAACGGCAAACCCACGGCGACAGCGACAACCACGGATGTCACCATCAGAGCAATGGTCTCCATGGCGCTTGGCCACAAACCCGACAGTCCGATCAGCAAAAGTGCAATCGCACTAAAGATGCTCACTGCAAGACCGGCGATACGCCACGCTAAGAGCCCTACGCCGACTATGAGTGCCGGCCATGGTACCCAGAGCAGTATCTTCTTAATCCATAGGATTGTGTTATTGATGGCATCTTTGATGCGATTGAATATGAAATGCAACTCCAGTTTCATCCAATCTGTGGCTTCGTCTATGCCGTCTGAGATTGGTTGGCCGATGAACACATCCCTGCTCTCGATCGTTACAGTGCCATCGTTAGCCGTGAACGTGGCGGTCTTGTGGGCCAGCTTTGGAAATCCCATGTCGGTCCCAACGGTCTGTATCAGAATGGCCCCCAGCACCACCAGAGCAAGGACCGACATGGCAACGAGGGTTCTGCCGCTGAGCTTCACTTTGATGGTGCTTGGCTTGCTGAGGCGTGGAATATCCACTTGTCCCTCCTTGGGCTTCCGGGTCTGGATGCTCTGCTATCAGCCTGACGCACTCACTATTGGATAAATCCCCTCCCTTATCTGCGGGTCTCCTCCCGAAAATCCCGTAGACGGAAGAGCGTCAGTGCTCAAGGCTACACTGCCCCCCTGCTTGGCGGACACTGTCGGCCATTGTCATACGCAATGGGAAGTCGTTGCAACCCTGTACATAACGTTGGGGTTGCGGCGTAGCGGGAATGGGTTGGGCAACTGTCTGCAGGGGTGTAGCTCAGCTATGTCACAACTCCAGCGTCGATAGCTCGTCGGCGAAGATGAGATTGCCGTCGTAGATGGCCCGCATGTCGCCGATGCCCTTTTCCATGGGGCCGTGGGAGGCTAGGTGAGGGCCGATGTGAACGACGGCCAGACGCTTCACCCCTGCCTCTTGGGCCATGCGGGCTGCTCCCGTGGTGCCACACTGGCCCTCGGCCTCGCCGCTCTCTTGCATCACTTCCTGGTCGTCCCAGCACATGCAGAGCATCAGGTCGGCCCCTTGTGCCAGTTCCATCACCGAGGCGCATGGCTGGGTGTCGCCGGTAAAGACGATGCTGCCGTGGGAACTGTCCAGCCGGTATGCCAGCGAGTCGAGGTAGGGCTGTACATGCTCGGCGGGGGCGGCAGTCATCTGCCAGTCGGTTCCGGAAGCCACATGGCCTGGGCCGACGTCCCGGGCCAGCACATCGGGAGGCTTGCGGGGCAGGGTGCCACCGCGGTTGATGTACACCCGCTGGCTGAGGGGGTGGTTCACCCTCGCCTTCCAGTCGTGGGAGAAAGCCCCGTCCTCCCCCAGGACTTTCTCTGTGACGGTCTCGGTCAGGGTTGGGCCAAAGACCTGTAGTCGGTTTTCCTTGCCGATGCTCTGGTCCCAGCGGCAGAGCAGGAAGCAGGGGTAGTCGATGTCGTGGTCGAAATGGTGGTGTGTGAAGAAGAGATGGTCAATGTTGGTGGGCCACAGCCCAGCCTTGACCAGCTTGTGGGTGGCGGCAGGGCCGCAGTCCACCATCAGGTACTGGCCGTCCAGTTCGACCACATAGGACGAGCCGAAGCGGGTTGGCGTGGGAGTGGGCGTGCCGGCGCCGAGGATGTGGATGGTTGCCATGGGGGGCTCCTCAGTGTGAGGTTGAAGTGACTATAGAACGCACGTACGTAGTTTGTCAATGGATTGGAGGTTGATGCCCCACTCCCCTGCGTCACCGCCGTCTCGCATCTGATTCCAGTCCCCTCCATATCTGCCACCAAACTGATACACTTCCAGTGACGCAGCGCTCTTGACAAATCCCAAACTAGTGTTCTAACATACTCCTAGATGCACTAGAACAGTGCTTCGATTGCGCGCACTTGGGGACTGACCCCAAACAGGTCGGCCCCGGTGCGTCTTTTTTTGCCTGCATTCCAGCCGGGGCCACCACCAAAATCTCTTGGAGGTGCACGCCCCATGGACCAACAGCCCACGCACAACGCCCCTTTCCGCTGCCGCCGCTGCCCCAGCCCCAACCCCACCATTGACGTCGTCCGTCTCCGCAAGGCCCTCAGCTACGACAACGACGTCTTCCGCTGCGCCCGCTGCGGCCTCCTCTTCAGCCCCCCAACCCCTTCTGCCCGCTCCGTTCGTCCTGAAGTCGAAGGACACGCTCCTCAGCTACGATGTGAGACAAAAAACCCCAAGCTGAACAGCTACGAACGTGAGACAAATGAGACCGCTTCCGCCCTCGAAAAAAGGTGCGCCAGCTACGACATGGATCTCCGGGAATCGCCCCAATCCGCCCCGGATCGCCCCCCAATCACGTCCCCCAGCTACGGCGTGAGACAGCAAAATCCAACCTGAACAGCTACGCACGCGAGACAAATGAGACAGGAAATAGCTACGAAAAACAAACTTTCAGCTACGACCGTTGTCTTACCCCTATCTGCAAGTCCCCCAAGACCCGTCCCCAAAATCACGCCTCCCAGCTACGGCGTGAGACAGCAAAATCCAAGCTGGACAGCTACGCACTTGAGACAAGTGAGACCCGCCCCTCATTCCACACCTCGGAGGTAAAATAATGACTCGGAAGCTGAACAGAAAGAAAAATGCGGCCAATAAGACCGCCAAGAACAGGAAGAACGCCCCCTGCAACGGCTTTTCGTGCTAAATATTGGTGTGGTGGACTTGGGGGGCTATTTTCATGGCGGTGATGGTGGGTAGTTGGGTTTGGGGGAGTGATGGGTGTAGCGGGTCTGGGTACGTGGGTTCCTGCCTTCGCAGGACGACAGGGGTGGGCCGCAGGAACTACGGTTGGGGGGTGACGGGGCTAGGAAGATGCTTGGGCGAGTTCCTGGGCTAGGGAGATGAGGGCTTCGTCGGAGCCGCGGGGGCCTATGAGGGAGAGGCCTATGGGGGCGCTACTTCCGTCGGGTAGGGGGACTTGGGCTAGGGGCAGGTTGATCTGGGGGGAGCCGGAGTTGCCGGCTATGGTGGTGAGGCGGCTGTTGCGGACTTGGAGCGCGGCACGCTCTTGCTGGGTGCCACCCCTCAGGGGCGCCGGGCCCACGGCAGTCGGCAGGCAGATAAAGGCATCATCGCCCAGCAACTCACCGACCCGCGTCCGGATTTGTGTCCTCACCTCTTGGGCTTCTTCCACATCCTCATCGGTGAAGGAGCGGCCCATGGTATACCGCTCCGCTACATTGAAGGCGAAGCGGGGATTCACCTCGTCAATCCACTCATCCACCGACGCCCAAGCTTCGCGCCCCTGCAACACCAGTTGCCGCTGGGCCCAGTCGGCGAGGCTGGTATGGGAGATGCGCTCGTTTTGGACGTTACCGATGAGGGCGGTCACGGCGGCCACATGAGGCTGGAGGGCCTCAACTGTAGCTGGGTCGGCCAGCTCGAAAGCATCCTGGGCAAGGATGAGACGCTGCGGGCGCATCTCCGTTCGATTGGAATGTTGCAGGAGCACGTCGCCGATGCGGGCGAATAGTTCGATATCACGAGCGAACCAACCGATAGTGTCATAGCTGGGGGCCTGAATGAGGATGCCGTTCAGCGGAATGCGGTTGTGGGTGGGACGCAGGCCGTAAAGGCCGCAGAAGGAGGAAGGGATGCGTACCGAGCCGCCGGTGTCGGAGCCGAGAGCGAAGTCCACGAGTCCGCCGGAGACGGCGGAAGCCGAGCCGCTGGAGGAGCCGCCCGGGACCCGGTCGGGAGCGCTAGCGTTGACAGGCGTGCCGTAGTGAACGTTCTCGCCAAAGATGCCACGGGTCAACTCATCAGTATGGGTCTTGCCCACCATGGTGGCCCCTGCATCAACCAGGGTCTGCACCACCCAAGCGGTGCGCTCAGATGGAGGATGGGTCGCCTTCCAGTCGGGGTTGCCCCCGCCGGTGACGTGCCCGGCCACGTCGAGAATGTCCTTGGCGGCGAAGGCAAGTCCTGCCAGCGGGCCGGTGGGGCTACCTGAAAGGTATGCCTCTGTATCGTTGCAGAAGGCGTTAAGGCGGTCGTTGGTGATGCGTTGGGGAGTTGTCACAGCAGTATTCCATGCTGCCCCATGGTGAATAGCGGGATGGTGGACATGGGGCGAGTGAGATGTGAAGTGGTGCGCTTGGCGGGACTCGAACCCACGGCCTCAGCCTCCGCAGGGCTGCGCTCTATCCAACTGAGCTACAAGCGCGTATCTTCATGATGCCAGAGTCCAACGGCCGGAACCCGTGGCGGATCGTTGGTGCCGAGGGCGGGATTTGAACCCGCACGCCCGTAAGGACACTACGCCCTGAACGTAGCGCGTCTGCCGTTCCGCCACCTCGGCTGGGACTGCTTTCCCTGGACTCAGCATGGTGGGCGATAGAGGATTTGAACCTCTGACCTCCTCGGTGTGAACGAGGCGCTCTAACCGCTGAGCTAACCGCCCCTATGAAGTTGCCAGACGACCATTATAGGTGTGGCCCTTCAAAGGGCGCAAGTCGCAGAGCTTGCCGCACCATGCAGGTAAGGGCAAAATACCGGCAGGCCCACTCCCGAATTTACTTGGCAAGTCCACTTGAGGAGGCGCCCTATGGACATCACGCGGAAGAACTACGCTGAGATACCAGCACCCGGCGCTCCCCACTTTCATTCGGTACGAGCGGGCAACATGCTCTTCCTCTCGGGGGCTACAGCTCGGGACACCGAGGCGGAGCACGGCGACATGGCCGAGCAGACCGAGGTGATCCTGAGGCGGATGAAACACATCGTGGAAGCCGAGGGTGGCACGATGAGTAACATCGTGAAGATCACCAGCTTCGTCACGGAGATCGACAATGCTGCGGGGGCCAAGACCCACGAGGTGCGCGTGCGCTACTTCGGCGACAACCTGCCCGCCAGTACGAGGGTGCAGGTGGCGGGTCTGGTGGAGCCCCACCTCAAAATCGAGATTGAGGCTATCTGCGTCCTTCCCGATTAGGCGGGGCTTGGACGGGCAACCCAAGGGTTGGGAAAAGATTCGCCTTGGGTTATCATATTTGCCACAAAAGCGTTCAAGGAGATCACAGAAATGAAGGTCACGAAGTTTCTACACACCGCCATTCCCACGATGCCCTACGACGAGACCCACGACTTCTATACCCGTGTGATGGGCATGAAGATGGCCCCGAGGCCGGAAATACCCGGCATGCCTGGTGCATGGCTGGGCGCGGATGGCGTCTCCGACGAGCCCCAGGTCCACATCATCGGCTGCGAGCCCACCGGCGAGACCCACGACCCCATCCAGGTGCACTATGCCCTGCAGGTGGAGTCGCTGGACGACGCCATGCGCGAGTTGGATGCCGAAGGCGTTCCCTACAGGCTCATCGACGGTCTGGTAGGTAACCTGCGCCAGGTGTTCCTGCGGGACCCGGCTGGCAACCAGTTGGAGTTGCAAGAGCCCCGGAAGTAGGGCGAACTACGCAGAGTAGGCTAAACAAGAGAGGCCAGCATGGCTGGCCTCTCTTGTTATGGGCAATAGTCGAGGCGGATGCGAGCGAAAGGCAAGAAAGGTAGAAGGTGTGGAAGTGGTGGTGGCAACGATAGGATTCGAACCTATGACCTAGCGCTTATGAAGCGCCCGCTCTGCCGCTGAGCTACGTTGCCCCCTGAGGCCAGCCGACCAGCCGCCTGACAATGACCTCAATGTAGAATACTGTAGCTGTGGGTTATGCTCCCTGTCAAACGTGGCTGCTATGTCTCATGACCTCGCTAACACTGCCAATGCCCTGCGCGCACGGCTGCGCGAATCGGCGGGGCTAGTGAGGCCTTTCCCTACGTTTCTGGGGCGGAACTGGTTGGAGGCGGTGGAGGTGGAGCTAGAGCTGGGTGGTGGTGTGGTGGATGTGGACCGGGGGTGCGTGGTGGTGTGCCCCGACGGGGAGTTGTATGAGCTGGTGCTTAGGCTCTTGCCGGGGGCGGAGGTGGTGAGCGACCCGAACCCAGCGGAGGAGTTAGTGCCTTTGGCACTGACGGACGCAGAGTATGTGATGTGGGCGCAGGCGGCTCTGGAGGCATTGAGGTTCTACCTAGAGTGAAGGGTCATTCCAGGATGATGTCCCCGCTCTTGCCACCTCGCTTGCTGATCAGGCGGACGGCATCGATGCGCATGGCGCGGTCGACTGACTTGCACATATCGTAGAGGGCTAGGGCGGCGACCGAGACGGCGGTCATGGCCTCCATTTCCACGCCGGTCTTGGCCGAGGTGGCGGCGGTCGCGGTGATCTCCACGCCATGACGCTCTAGGTCGGGCTCAAGGTCGACGGCTACCCGGTCAATGGGCATGGGGTGGCAGAGGGGGATGAGTTGGGAGGTCTGCTTGGCCCCCATGATCCCAGCCAAGCGGGCTACGGCGAAGACATCACCCTTCTCCATCGACCCTTCTTGGATTCGGGTGAGGGTTTCGGGCTTCATGGATACGAAGCCCTTGGCGACTGCCTCGCGGCGGGTGGGCTCTTTCCAGCCCACGTCCACCATGCTGGCACGGCCTTGGGGGTCGAGGTGGGTAAGTCCTGAAGGAGTAGGTTGCTGAGTCATCTCGACCTCCGTGCGGTGGACTCGTATTCCGTGTCGGGGGGCTGGCCAGTTTTGCGCGCTTCGCCGTTAGCGAGCCTGTCGCAGCGTTCGTTCATGGGGTGGCCTGCGTGACCCTTCACCCAGCGGAACTTCACGTTGTGCCCTTGGCAGAGATCCAACAGCTTCTGCCACAGGTCGGGATTGATGGCGCGTTCCGTTTTTGTGCGCATCCACCCGTTCTTGCGCCACCGCTCGGCCCATCGCTTTTCCATGGCGTTCACCAAGTACTGGGAGTCGCTGTAGAGGGTGACTGAGCAGGGGTGGGTTAGGGCCTCCAGACCCTTGATGGCTGCAAGAATCTCCATGCGGTTGTTGGTGGTCAGGCGATTCCCGCCGGATAGTTCCCGCTTCTGCGACCCGTGTATCAGAACCACGCCGTAACCACCGGGACCTGGGTTGCCTATGCAGGCGCCGTCGGTGTAGATGGTGACCTCTGGTGTGCTGGCCAAGGGCCGCTATCCGCCGATCTGGTACATCTCAATCTTACGGCGAGGGCTGCCTGCGGCCACCAAGTCGGAACGCTCTTCCGAGTAGCGGTCGGTCCGTGCACCCCAGACACCGGAGATGAGATCCAACAACTCCTGGTCTGTGGCGCCGGCGCGGAGAGGCGCACGCAGGTCCTTGCCTTGGTCGGCGAAGAGGCAGGTGAAGAGCTTGCCGTCGGTGGAGAGACGGGCACGGGTGCAGTCTCCACAGAAGGGTTGACTGACGGAGGCGATGATGCCTATCTCGCCCTGACCGTCTTGGTAACGGTAGCGCTTGGCCACCTCCCCACGGTAGTTGGCGTCCACGGCTTCCAAGGGGAATTCGGCGTTGATAGCGTCGACGATCTCGGCGGCGGTGACAACTTCGTTGGGGTCCCAGCCATTGATGTTGCCCACGTCCATGTACTCGATGTAGCGGATGATGTGGCCTGTGCCACGAAAATAGCGAGCGAGGTCGACGATGGTGTGGTCGTTGACGCCACGCTGCACCACGCAGTTAATCTTGATGGGATGGAGGCCCACTTGGTTGGCACGCTCGATGCCCCGCAGGACACGGTCGGTGCCGTAACCGCGGCCGTTCATCTGGGCGAAGACTTCGTCGTCCATTGAATCCAAGCTGACAGTGATGCGTCCGAGGCCGGCATCCTTGAGGCCTTGGGCTTGACGGGCTAGGAGGTAGCCATTGGTGGTTAGGGTCAGGTCGTCCACACCATCGACCTGTGAGAGCATGCCTACGAGGCTTTCCAGGTTGGCGCGGACGAGGGGCTCGCCGCCGGTTAGGCGAACCTTGTTGACGCCAAGCTGAGCGAAGAGCCCCACGAGCCGTGTGATTTCCTCGAAGGCCAGCAACTCGGGCTTGGGGAGGAACTGGTACCGTTCTCCGTAAATCTCGGCAGGCATGCAGTAGGGGCAGCGGAAGTTGCAGCGGTCGGTGACCGACACCCGGAGGTCTCGCAGAGGGCGGTTCATCCTGTCAATCAGTGGTGTCATAACTGGTGGCACACTAGCTGGCGGGCCAATCCCGGAAGAGGGCAGCGGCTTTTTGTGCTGCCTGCCCGCGATGGCTCAAGGAGTTCTTTTCGTCCATGGGCAACTGGGCGGTGGTCAAGCCCTTCTGCGGTAACAGGAAGACGGGATCATAACCGAAGCCACCGTCTCCTGCTGGCTCATATTGTATTATACCCTCCACTGTCCCTTCTACCGTTACAGGTTCTATATTGGGAGCCGCGATGGCTATGACGCATCGAAAGCGAGCGCTGCGGAGATTCCACGGGACACCACGCATATTGTGCAGCAGCAGGTCGACGCGCCCTTCGTCGTTGAGGCCCTCGCTCCCGTAGCGAGCGGAGTAGACCCCGGGGTCTCCCCCCAAGGCGTCGACTTCGAGACCTGAATCGTCGGCCAAGGTCAACAGGCCTGTCAGTTGCGAGTAGGCTTGGGCCTTGATGATCGCGTTATCCTGGAAAGTTGTGCCAGTCTCCTCCACCTCTTCGGACACGCCTTGTTCAAGAAGGGACGTGAGGGAGAACGGCACGTCTCTCAACAGAGTCACGAACTCTCGCAGCTTACCGTCGTTGTGGGTGGCGATAAGAAGTTGTCGGCCTTGAGACCCGTTGCTCGTCATACGTGTCAGACTCTCAGATGCAGTTAGAACGCGGTGGGATAGCAGAACGGGGGCGCGTGATATCGCACCCCCGTTCGTCAAAGCCGGATTTCACATGGACCTGCTAGCCGCTGGGTTGGGCTGTCTTTTCGGCGGCAGGACCAGTGCCATTGGTCGACTCGCGGACGGCGAACCTCTCCATGAGGTTGGTGACGGTGGTGCGGAAGCCACTGTACTCCAATTCAGTGTAGGGCAGCATGGCAGCGCCGGACCAGCCTTGGTCGCGCATGGCGAAGGCCTTCTCTTGGGCTTTGCGGCGCACCTCGTCCCATGCCGGGTTGTCGAAGAAGTCGACCATTGAGTCTGAGAACTTCCCTTCGGTGCTCAGAGAGAAGCCGATGCAGGAGACGATAGGCAGGCAGTACATCCCGGTCACAGCCGTGTTGATGGGCACCGGCATCAAGGGCATGACGTGGGAGCCACGGGCGTCGCCACCAACGTAGTGTGCCTTGGCGAATGGCGAGAGGAGTTCCTCGGGGGCAGGGAAGATTCCCTGGTTACGCACGATGGCCACCGGGTCATCCTTCCCTGTGTAGGTGCCGGCGACGTTGTGCAACCGCTGCGCCGATATGGCGGCGGCCATCTGGCCCTCGTGTGTGCGGGAGGTGATGCTGTCGATGCCGAAGCGCTCGTTGTCGCGCAGCAGCGCGGTGATATGGTAGTAATCGTCGGGGGCGTTGAGTTCGAGCATGCTGTCGCCGGAGGTGTTGTCCATATCGATGACATGGAAGGTGAAGCCCTTGATCATGTTGGGCAGCATCAGCCCGGCACAGTACATGGGGTCAGCGAATCCGAGGAACAGGGGCAGGTTATAGGCGCCAGGACCGCACTTGTCGGCCGCCAGCACCATGAAGGACTCGGCTGGCCGGCCTCGGTTGGTCTTCACCGGATCATGGTCGAACTCGACCTCGGCCACGGCAGGCCCTGCTCCGCGCAAGTTGCCTGAGGGGGCGTCCACAAGCAGGTCCTGACCTGCGCCGTAGAGGCCGTAGTCCCGGGCTATGTTCGTGGCACGGATGAAGGAGTCCCAAGCGAACTGGTGTATCTCCTCGTAGTTGGGCCCATGGGTATGGGACATGATGATGGCGATGTCGTCCCCAGTGTGGGAGACGTACGCGTCAAGCAGGAGCCCTTGGCTCACGGCCTGCTGAGCATCGTTCTCCACAGAGGCTATCATACGCGCGGAGGGCCTTGTGTGCCCTCCGATTGAACCTACGTCTGCTTTCAGGATCGAGATGGTCGTCTTCACGCCGCCTCCTTAAGAGAAGATAGCAGGCCCGGCCTTTATGTAATCCGAAGTTTTGGGAGATGGATTCGAAAGCCTAGCTACTATCGACTATGGAAAAAGTTTCGTATAGATTCGTATAGAAAGGTCTCTGGTGGTCGCGAGGAATCCTATATGCTCGCTCTCACAGCCTCTATGACCGAGGTAGAAGTCTATCAGTGGGGGTTGTGGCTGTCAATTTTTGCGGGGTCCCACGAACGTTCTGAAAGTGCATTGAAGACCGCTCTCGGTGTGCCGATGACTGACATAACAGCGATGGGTGGGCTTCACCCTCAGCATGTAACTGTGTACCATGCCATTTGGAAGCTGGGAGTTGGCCAATCCTCACTGAAAGCGAAACTCGCTCATGAGCAACTATCTTAAGCGACTGGCGGAATTTGCTGCAGAGACCACCTTGGAAGACTTGGATGACCCCACGTTGGTAGCTGTGCAGGATGTCGTGCTCGATACCGTGGGCGCGATGCTGGCGGGAAGCCGTGAACCGGAGAACCTCAAGCTGGCCCAATGGGCAGCCCTCGAATCAGGGGCGGGTACCTCCCAACTCAGTACCTCCCGTCTCATCGGGCACCGCATAGAAGCCCGTCCCATGTGGGCTGCTCTCTCCAACAGCACTGCCGGAGTCGCCTTGGAAGTGGATGAAGGCAACAGATGGGGAGGCGGGCACCCTGCCATCCATACCGTTCCTGCGGCGCTGGCCACCGCAGAGGTGATGCGGGCTGACGGGAAGGCGCTGATGGAGAGCGTGCTGGTGGGATACGAGGTGCTGTCGCGAATTGGGGGCGCAACCCAAGCTTACCCCCGGGTGCATTCCCACGGCACTTGGGGCGCCATAGGCACAGCAGTGGCAGTGGCCAAGCTCCGGGGTTGGGACGGGCCTGCAATCGAGAGGGTCATCAATATTGCCGCCTCGATGACTCCCGCCAATACTTGGTCGCCCTGCTTCTCCGGATCAACTATTCGCAACCTGTATCCAGGGCGGGCCGCATTCAACGGCATGCTGGCCGTGCAGTTGGCCGATTGCGGGTTTCAAGGCCTGAATGATGGGCCTTCAGACGTGTACGATGGCTTTCTAGGGCAGAGCTTTGACCGGGACGCGGTGGTGGAAGGGTTGGGGCAGGGCTACCGCATCGCACAGAACTACTTCAAGTTCCATGCCTGCTGCCTCTACAACCATCCAACTTTGGACGCTGTCCTATCACTTTCCAAGCGATATGCCATCGACGCGTCGGAAGTGGAATGGGTGGAGGTCACCACCATACCATTCGGGGCTGAATTCATGGCCTACGATGACCCGGACAATCAGCTGAGCGCCAAATTTTCCATACCTCATGCCGTGGCCTCTGCACTGATCCGTCGCCGTACCGATATAACCTCCTTCTACCCCGATCAAGTGTCGGATGCCGAAATACGGCAGTTGGCCGCCAAGGTGAGGATAGACACTGACCCGGAGATGGCGATGCGCCGTCACGACTACCCGTCGGCCCGTGTCGCCATCGGCATGAAGAATGGTCGGCAGTTAAGGGACGAGACGGTGATCGTGCGGGGAGACAGGCAAAATCCAGTGCCCCGGGAGGAACTAGTAGACAAGTTCATGTTCCTCAACGAAGAGCTTCTTGGTAGAAGAGGCGCAGATGAAGTTGTGAACAAAACGCACATGCTCCAAGAGGTAGCCGATGTGCGAGAGTTGACGGCTCTACTTGTGCCTGTGAGGTAGGTGGCCTCCTCCGGAGTCCTCATCAGGCTCCCTTCAACAACCGGGCTCCCCTGTGTTGCCACAGCACAACTGCCAACGTCGGAGCTTGATCCCAGTGTTCCGCGCCACCAGCCATAACCATACGTGCCTGGGCATGCCGGAGCGAGCGCGGAACAGCTCTTTGAGGAATCTCCGTATTAGAGAAATCATATTGCAGCGAGTATAGCAGGCAATACTGAAGCACTAGCTGCGACACCGGATCCCTGCCCTTATTCGGAGCGCCAGCCGACTCAGCGGCCCGTTATTTGCGAGGCATGACATTTTGGGCGCGCGCGATTGGAATCCCGTCTATATAATCACCCGCGACCTCTTCCCTTGGAGTGTTCTGATGCTTGCCAAATCAAAGACCTGCGCGGTCGTGGGGCTCGACGGATATATTGTGGAAGTAGAGGTGGACATCTCACCGGGCCTGCCTGCTTTCACCATCGTTGGACTGCCGGACACTGCGGTGCAGGAATCCCGGGAGCGCGTTCGTTCCGCCATCCGAAATTCGGGCCTCGAATTTCCCATGCGACGAATCACAGTTAACCTAGCCCCAGCCGACCTGCGCAAAGCCGGACCCGCCTACGACCTGCCCATCGCAGTGGGTGTCCTGCTCAGTTCGGGACAGGTGACCGACGACGTATCCAACAGCCTGTTTCTAGGGGAACTTTCCCTGGACGGCAGCTTGCGACGCACCAGCGCCATTCTTTCAATGGTAGCCGTGGGGCGCGAGCAGGGCCTCAGCAAGGTGTTCGTTCCCGTGGACAACGCCTCGGAGGCTTCCCTGGTGAAAGGTATGGACGCAGTGCCCGTGCACAACCTCGCAGAATTGGTTGGCCACTTGCGAGGTGAACTGGAACTGTCGGCCTTTTGTGGCGAGCAATATGTCGCCGAGAAGTCCGGATGCTACGATGCTTCGCCCGCCTCCGCGGACGTGGACATCGCTAACGTGCGAGGCCAGGATCACGCCAAGCGCGCTCTGGAGGTTGCTGCTGCGGGGGCCCACAACCTGCTGATGGTTGGCCCGCCCGGCGGTGGCAAGACCCTGCTGGCACGGGCCATGCCGACGATCTTGCCTTCCATGACCAATGAAGAGGCCATGGAGGTGACCAAGATATACAGTATCGGAGGCATGCTCCCTGCGTCGCACCCTTTGGTGGCGGACCGTCCCTTCCGCTCGCCTCATTACACTATTTCCAATGCAGGCTTGGTTGGTGGCGGTCGTCTTCCCAAGCCCGGAGAAATCACGCTTGCCCATCGTGGCGTCCTCTTCCTCGACGAACTGCCGGAGTTTGGGCACTCGGCACTGGAATCGCTCCGCCAACCCTTGGAGGACCGGACAGTATCTATCTGCCGTGCCCAAGGGAGCGTGACCTTCCCTGCTAATTTCATGATGGTGGGTGCCATGAACCCCTGCCCTTGTGGGTTCCATGGCGATCCCAAGAAAAACTGTACCTGCGCCCCTTCCACAGTGGCCAAGTACCAGAGGCGTATCAGCGGTCCGTTGTTGGACCGCATCGACCTAGTTGTGGACATCCCAGCGGTTGAATACGACGACTTGGTTGCGCCGGAGGGGCAGCAAAGTTCGGCGGATGTGCGTCCACGGGTGGAGACGGCACGCCTGCGCCAACGGGAACGGTTCTGCGCCGCACCTTTGGCAGCCAACTCGGAGATGGGTCCGCGCGAAGTGTGGGATTTCTGTCAAACGGAGGAGGCCGCGAAGAAGTTGCTGCAGATGGCCATGAACCAACTCAATCTCTCGGCCCGCTCGTTCCATCGCGTGCTGAAGGTGGCGTTGACCATAGCTGACTTGGAGGGTAGTCCCAACATAGCAGTCGCTCATTTGGCTGAGGCGCTCCAATACCGTCCACGAAGTATGGCATGAGGCTCAGGTCCGATGGACGGGTCCTAGCCGAAGGACGGCTTCGTAACCATTAGGTAAAGGGAGCAGATAGGCAATGCAGTTGCCAGCCCTCCCCAGAAGTACCATTTGTGTACGGCGGAGAGTAACTGCGGAGGAGGCGAGTTCGAGTAGCGATTTGGGTCCGAGAGTACCGCCATGCGGTGCTGGACTGGAATCAGGATTCCCACCCATATCACTCCGGACGCTGTGAACAGTCCTAGGGCCACCGATATCCAGGTAAGTTGATAAATGGCGTCCCGCCCTCCCCAAGCTGCGAACACCATGGCAAGACCATTCATGAGTATCAGAAGCACTCCAGGGAAGGTGAAGAGCAGGTCGGCCCGGATGACGGCCTTGGCGGAAAAATGTATTACAGGAAGGCTACGTGTCCGCTCTGCCATGACCATCCAAGCAGCAGTCACGATAATGTTGCCGAGGAAGACAACAGCACCAGCGATATGCAGGAACGTGTGCCACCGGTAGGGGTATAACGGCAGGGATACGGCTACGGCCGCTATGACGAGAACTCCATAAGCTAGCCATTCGTTCCGGTGGATGTATCGCAACGTAACTCCCTTAGCGGGTTCGCCAACGAAGGGACAGGAAGGGATTCAGCGATCGCTGAATCCGTGAGCTTCCAAGCCTAATGGCGGGGTGAGGAAGAGGGAAGTAAGCCATTGAGGCGAACGCTCCCATGTTAACTGAGAAGGGCCATAGGCGTATACGTCTGTATCCAAGCTTGACCCTGCTAAGGAACCTCAGTTACGATTGCGAGCACTATCGCGCAGAGCAGTGAGTGAAAGGAGCGACGGGATGGCGACCACCCAACAGAAGTTTAACGTTGGCGGGGTGATGCTGGACCAACCCTTCAAGATTCGAAGGCTAGGCCACTTTGGATTCAACACAAGCCACATGGATGAGGCAATCCATTTCTATCAGAACCTATTGGGCTTCAAGAGTTCCGATGTTTTGGACTTCAAGAGGATTCCGGGCATGGAGGAGACTCTGGCCCATGTAGATGACGGCCGTGGCTTCTTCTTCCATCATGGCCACGACCACCACACCTTTGTGCTGTTCCCCAAGGCCGTGATGGACGCCTTCGCCCGTGGCGCCGCTGGCGGCGGTGGCGGCGGTGAGGTGACCATTAACCAGATCACCTGGCAGACAGGCGCCTTGGAAGAGGTGGTGCATGGGGCCCACTACTTCCGTGAAAACAACATTCCCATCCAGCGCATCGGTCGTGACATGCCCGGCAGTAATTGGCACGTCTATCCGGTAGACCCCGACGGCCATGTCAACGAACTGTACTACGGTATTGAACAGATAGGCTGGCTTGGTCGCAGCAAACCGCGCGACATGTACTACCGGCGCTTCAACGAGGAGCCCTCTCTGCCCCAGATGTCAGAAGAGGACGAGGTGCGTGAAGCTCTGGACAAGGGCATTGATATCTATGCCGGCCACCACTACCAGGAGACTTTGGAGGCAAAGTACGATGTCGAGGGCATCATGTTGCCTCGGCCCTTCGCCATCACCAAGATCGGTCCGGTCGACCTGTTTGTGGACGACCTTGACGCAGCTGTCACATTCTACCGCGATCACCTCGGCTTCAAGATCACCGAAGAGGACCAGTTCAACGGTCACCGTCTGGTGTTCCTCCGCAACGGCGCTGAGCACCACAGCCTTGCCCTGTTCCCCAAAGAATTGCGAGCAGAGCTAGGTTGCGCTTCAGATACCAGCAGTGCCTCCTTCGGCATTGAGGTTGCCACCTACACCCAGTTGCGCAACGCAGTGAGCTTCCTGAAGGAGAATGGCGTCGAATTCAAGGAGATGCCTTCGGAACTGCATCCGGGCGTGGACTATGCTGTTTACGCCAAGGACCCCGACGGACACCTGGTGCAGCTCTACTACTATATGGAGCAGCTGGGTTGGGACGAGCAGCCTCGTCCGAAGAGCATGCGCCGCGTCGTCAATGGCGAGTGGCCCGATGTTTTGGAGCCAATGTCTGACACCTACGTGGACCAGGTGTACCAAGGTCCGCTGGGCTAGACTGCCTGTTACTGGATATGAAGAGGCCCCGGCAAATGCCGGGGCCTCTTTCTTTCACTCTTGTTGGGATCGGGTCTTAGTTGGGGACCCAAGCGGCGCAGCGAATTTCGCTGAACTCTCTGTCCACCTTGTTCCAGGAATCGCCCGAGTTGTTGCTGACGAACACTTGGCCGTAGTGGCTGAAAGTGACCACGCGGTCGGGGTCGGCAGCATTCATGCCGAAAGCCCACATAGGGGTGTTGGGGACGCAGGGCAGGGGCAGGGTCTCCCAAGATTCACCCAAGTCAGAGGACCGCTGGACCGTGCCAGTCTGTCCGATCGCAGCGTCCCCGTTGCCAACGAATATCACGTTGGGGTCGTCGGCCTTGAGAGCGATGTTGCGGCAGTAGCGCATTGGGAAGTGCTCCTGCACGCCGAGGGGACGCCAGCTGCGTCCGTTGTCGGTGCCTAGGAACAGCTCTTGGGGAGTGCTCACGATAACTGTGCTGGGGGAGCCGGGACTCACCACAACGCCGTGGATGTCGGGGTCGTTGAGTTCCAAGCCCATGGTGCCGGGCTCCATGGCCGCACCGGTCTTGGCCCAAGTATAGCCACCGTCGGTGCTGACTCGTACCCCGTCCACCTCGGCCCCGGCCCAGACTATCTGGGGGTTGGTAGGGTCGATGGCCATGGCCAGCACTCGCGGCCACCGCACATTGGCGCACTCCGGTGCGAAGTCAGCAGAGGTCTTGTCCCAATGGGCGCCACCGTCTCGGGAGCGGAAGATGGCGCCTGGCCGGCATCCTGCAAACACGTTGCTGGAGTTTGTGGGGTCGACAGCTACGGACCAGATGGCATACTGATCCATCGGGGCCTCGATGTGCTCGAAGCTGCGACCGCCGTTGTCGCTGCGATAGAGGCCGTCGTTGGCTCCGGCAAAAATCACATTGTCGTTCTGAGGGTCGGAGGTAATGGCAAAAACGCTGGTCTCATTCCAGATCCCTGGGGGCCGGGTCCAGCTATCGCCACCATCGTCGCTATACCAGATACCGGTTCCCACGGTACCTAACAGCACGCTGAAGTCATTGCTCATAGTCACACTCTCCTACTTTTGTGGGCCTTATCGTGTGGCCGGGTCCTTTCCGTGACTTGCGCTCATTATCCCCTAGCATGGCTGAGTGTCAACTGCGCTATTTCCTGGGACGCCTGTACTCCGGTTACCGCACCAAGGGTCCAATGCGCTCTTCCAAGGTAAAGTTGGGCCAAGGCTCGCGCGATGCTACTACCTTGTTGCGGAGCACCCCGATGCGCTCGATCTCCAACTCGATGGTGTCACCGTCCTTGATCTCCTTGTGGCCGGCGAATGTGCCTAGGGAGATCACATCTCCCGCCTCCATTTTGGTGTAGTCGGAGCAGTAGGCCAGCACGTCATAGGTGTCGAATATCATGCTGCCGGAGTTATCGCGGCGGCGCATCTGGCCGTTGACCCGGACCTCCATGGCGAGGTTGGCCGGGTCGGGTATCTCTTTCTTGGTGACGACCCACGGTCCAATGGGGCAGTAGGTGTCAAAGTTCTTGGCATAGGCATAGGGCTGGCCCATCTGACCCCGCTGGCGTTGCCGGTCACGCGCTGAAACGTCGTTGCAGATGGTGTAGCCGAAGACGTAGTCGGGGGCTTGGGAGGGACGAATGTGACGGCAGTCACGGCTCACTACCACACCCAGTTCGATTTCCTCATCGACCAGTTGTGGGAAAGGAGGGAGAACGATTTCGCCTTCGTGGGCCAGCATGTTGGAGCCGTACTTGGCGAACACTATGGGCTCTTGGAAGAACGAAAGGCCCGTTTCGTCGATATGCTCTTGGAAGTTCAGCGCCAAGGCTAGAATCTTGGGCGGGCGGATGATGGGTGGCATCCACGTAAAGTCGGACACGAGGTAGTGACGCAGGTTGCCATTGCTCCGCAACCGGTCCAGACACTCCTCGCCGATGGTATCTATGTCGATGCCGGACTGAATGATGTGCAGGACGGAGTCAGCTTCGCGGACGCTCGGGTGAGTGGCGTTGACGGCACGGGTCAGATTGATGATACCTTCGTCAACAGCAGCGCCTACGCTGGTTACGCCATCTTTTTCGTAGGAGAGCAGCTTCACGTCTTCTACCTCCTTCGAAGGCCGAGTACCCATTCTCCTGTGAGGATGGCGGCCAGTGCTCGACTGGCATTGCGGGGTGGCCCTCGATACCAATATGGGGCTTCTTCTTGAAATCATAAGTTGCGCTCAGATGCTTTGCAACTTGGAGGCTGACCGAAGACTTGCGATAGTATGGGCACCTATTGATTCGGTTGATCCGAGTGTTGTGCCTATTTCGGTCTGCCCGTAAAAGCCCTACTGGTGTTCATCCTGGTATTCATCTGCGGCAGCTCGCTTATAATCCGCACGGGGTCGCAGCCGGAGCCGGTCAAGCGGGAAACCCGGCTGTAGCGCTTCGTCGACGATTGGCTGACACCGCTGTTTTTCTTCTCCAGGGAGGAGGACTCGCGCATGCCGTCCGGGATATGGAAGCTGAAATTCAGGGTGACCGTTCTGGGGATGGTTCTGGTCGTCCTTGGAATTACCATGCAGTTTGCCGGAGTGCTTGCCACGCCAGCATAGAGGGGGAGGCTGCCACGGCTTGAACGTTGTTGGATTGACTTGCCTCCTGATACACATTGAGCGCCTGGAGGGAGCATAGGGCGACGACCGGCCCGTTGTGCGGCTGCAGGGTGAATGGGGCGCTGGTAACGACTCGGTGCGTTCGAACGCGAGACGCCAAGGGGCTGATTCAGCTGATGTCGGTTAGAAAACAGTAATGCGAATGCCCCTCCAGATTACACCAATGTTAGGAAAAGTAGTTACGCTAGGGACTCAACGACAACGGCAGGGCGAGACATGGGATGAGCGACCCCAGTTTCTCGGAAAGCGAAGCCGTTGGCCCACAGCATTCACGGAGCTAGGTTCAGGGACGCGGTCGGTCACGAGAACGCGCGAGCAAGGGAGTACATGAAGAGTCGCTCGACGGACCATTGAACAGCGAGGTGGTGTGCATTAAGGACACGGTAGTGCAGCTTATGGCGACACAGATTCCCCAATAACCCGGGGAGGTATCCAAGTGATGGTGAAGATGGTAGCACGCAAGCCGGAACGTCTGTCAACCATGGGGGTAGCCGTACTTGTAGTGGTCCTGTCTCTCTCCGTTGGTGCCGCGTCGTGCGCGGGTGAACAGGCCCCGGGGTACTTGGCCAGCCCCACCGTATGGGAGCCCGAAGACGTGTCCGGCCTAGTCAGCGTTACCCAGGAACTAGTGCCTCCACCGGGCATGCCGCGCCACACCCAGACCTACCTCGGTCGGCCCAGGGTGGTGAAGATACGGATGGAGATAGAAGAGAAGGAGATCGAAATAGCCCCGGGAGTCTTCATCTGGGCCTTCACTTTCAATGGCACGGTACCCGGGCCTCTGGTGGTGGTGCATGAGGGCGACTACGTGGAGCTAACCCTAGTCAACCCCGCCACCAGCGAACTGCTGCACAATATAGACTTCCACGCTTCCATCGGCGCCCTCGGCGGCGGGACACTCACCCACGTGGCCCCCGGCCAGGAGACGGTGCTGCGCTTTCGCGCCATCAAACCCGGCGTCTTCGTCTACCACTGCGCGCCTGGGGGCACCATGGTGCCTTGGCACGTGGTCCACGGTATGAACGGGGCCATCATGGTGTTGCCCCGTGAAGGTTTGAAGGACCCGGCGGGCAACCCTGTGGTCTACGACCGCGCCTACTATATCGGAGAACAGGACTATTACGTCCCACGTGACGAGGGCGGCGAGTTCAAGCGCTACGACAGCCCGGCAGCCTCCCTAGGCGATGACCTGGAAGCCATGCGGACACTTACCCCCAGCCACATCGTGTTCAACGGGGTCACTGGGGCGCTTCAGGGCGATGGCAAGCTCACCGCCGACGTGGGCGAGAACGTCCTTATCGTCCACTCGCAGGCCAACCGTCAGTCCTATCCCCACCTGATTGGAGGGCATGGGGACTACGTTTGGGAGCGGGGTTCCTTCAACAATCCACCAGCCATCGACCTGGAGACATGGGACATCGCTGCCGGCTCAGCGGCGGCTTCTATACACACCATTCGTCAGCCGGGCACCTACGTGTACCTGTCCCACAATCTCATAGAGGCCTTTGCCTACGATGCGAAGGCCATTCTGGAGGCGGAGGGCGATTGGAACGACGACCTGATGGAGCAGGTCAGGCCACCTGCGGGTCTCCGGTAAGAGCACGGACTTGTGAGGGTGACTATGTTAGGGCGCTACTGGACTCTGAGATTGATTCGGAATAGGAACAAAGAGAGAGTTGATTCTCGCCGCAGCCCTGTAACCTGCTCTGCCTCCCGATACGTGTTCACGAAGATGTCGTTCCTCCCTATCTCCATGGCCGCCAGGGAACTGTCCTCGATTCCTTGGTCAATGGATTACTCATAAACAGGCTCCCCGAGATACTCCAAATCGTTGGCAGTGATTTTCCTGTCTTGCGCCTCCTCCGGCAGACCGTTCGGGAATTCCAGTTCCCGGGGTGTGGAAGTCAGGCCGATGTGCGTCGCTTCTGCGTCGCGGGTGGCACCGCCACGAGGCGGCGTAGGGATGGGCGCATATGGGGCTGGGGCCTCACGCCGTCAGTTCCTCCGTTGGGCCGCGGATGCTACGGGCGTGAAATCCGGGGGGGATAGAATAATGCGCCGTCATCGGCGCGGCGGGCATAGGTCGCATCAAGCACGGGCGTCGCGTCGACCTTGACCCCGATTCACTCCCAATCAGCAGGACATAGAGGTAACGAGTTGGACCGACCGGACGAGCGAGACCGACGCATACAGGAGTTGGAAGAGCGCCTGTCGCGCCTGAGTGTGGCCAGCCTCCGCATCAACGAGAGCCTGGATTTCGACACGGTGTTGCAGGAGACAGTGGACGGCGCGCGGGTTTTGACGGCGTCCCGCTACGGGGCCATAACGGTCTTTGGAGAAGGCGGAAAGACGCCCGACTTCATCGTCTCCGGTCTGACCAGCGAGGAGCATCAGGGGCTGTGGGACATGCCCGAGGGAAGGGGATTCTTCGAGTATCTCAGCGGGCTTGAGGAGCCCCTGCGGGTTTCGGACATCGACAGCCACTTGGGAGGACTGGATATGCCCAGGTTCCTGCCCCCGGTGGCGGTGAGTTCCCTGCTGGTGGCTCCTATCCGTCACCAAGGGGTGGGGGTCGGCACGATCTACCTGGCCCATGAGGCTCGCGATCGGGAGTTCACCCGGGAGGACGAGGAGGTGCTCGTGCTCTTCGCTTCCCAGGCGGGGATGGCCATCGCCAACGCCCGCAGACATCGCGAGGAACGGCGGGCCAGGGCCGACCTGGAGACGTTGATTGACACCTCGCCGGTGGGAGTCGCGGTCTTCGACGCCAGGACGGGAGCGCCCGTGTCCTTCAACCGGGAGGCCTGGAGGATGTTCGACAGCCTGCGGAATCCGGACCAGTCGCCGCAGCAGATGTTGGAGGTGTTGACCTTCAAGCGGGCCGATGGGCGGGTGGTCTCACTGCGGGAGATACCCTTGGAACAGGTGCTGAGTGCAGGCGAGACAGTGCGCGCTGAGGAGATCGTCGTCTACGTCCCCGACGGCCGCAGCGTCACGGTCCTGCTCAACGCCACGCCCATTCTCTCCGACGAGGGGGCCGTCGAGTCGTTGGTCGTCAGCCTCCAGGACATGGCCGACGTCGAGGAGCAGGAGCGGTTGCGGACCGAGTTCCTGGCGATGGTGAGCCACGAACTGAGGACTCCCCTGACCTCCATCAAGGGTTCCGCCTCCACGATCATGGATGCGGGGACCGACCTCGACCCCGCCGTGGTCCGTCAGTTCGTCCGAATCATCAGCGACCAGGCCGAGCACATGAACGCCTTGGTCGCCGACCTTCTGGACGTGGCGCGCATCGAGACGGGCACGCTGCCGGTCGGTCCCGAACCCGCCGAGGTGGCCGTGCTGCTGGACAGAGCGAGGAATGGTTTCGCCAACTCGGGGGGCAAGAACAAGCTCGATATCGATATCGAGCCGGACCTGCCCCTGGTGATGGCGGACAGGCGGCGCATCGTCCAGGTGCTCGGCAACCTGCTGTCCAACTCAGCTCGGCACTCCCCGGAATCGTCCGTGATCAGGGTGAGCGCGGTGCGGGACGGCGTTCACGTGGCGATCTCCGTGGCCGACGAGGGGCGGGGCATCTCAGCCGAGAGCCTGCGCGATCTGTTCCGCAAGTTCTCCAGGGCGCAATCCGAGGAGCAGGGAGGGGACACGGGGCTGGGCCTCGCCATCTGCAAGGGCATCGTGGAGGCGCACGGGGGCCGTATCTGGGCCGAGAGTGACGGCCCGGGAACGGGGTCCTGCTTCACCTTCACGCTTCCATCGATCGAGGACTCAGGGGGCGTCGCGGCCGGCAGACTCCCCTCGATATCGACGCGACGTGAGCAGCACGTAAAGGAGCGTCTGCGCATCCTGGCGGTGGACGACGACGCCCAGGACCTCCGCTACATCCGCGACACCCTCGTCAAGTCAGGCTACGACGCGGTTGTGACCGGGGAGCCGGAGGAGGTGCTCCGTCTTGTGGAGCAGGAGAGGCCGGAGCTTGTGCTGCTGGACCTGATGCTTCCGGGTACGGACGGCATAGAGCTGATGAAGGACATCCTCGATGTGGCCGACGTGCCGGTCATTTTCCTATCCGTTTACGGGCGGGAGGATCTCATCGCCAGGGCTTTCGACATGGGAGCCGCCGATTACGTGGTCAAGCCCTTCTCGCCGACGGAGCTTTCAGCGAGGATCAGGGCAACCCAGCGCCGGAGGGCGGTCGCAGAGCCGTTGGAGCCGTACGTGCTGGGCGACTTGACGGTCGACTATGCCGGGCGCAGGGTGCTCCTAGCTGGTCGTCCCCTGCATCTCACGCCGACTGAGTACCGGGTAGTGGCCGAACTATCGGCCAACTCCGGGCGGGTGCTTACCTACGCGCGTCTCCTGGACCGGGTCTGGGGAGAGAAGAACGAAGGGGACGTGCGGCCCATGCGTACCATCGTCGGCAAACTCCGCCGCAAGCTGGGCGACGATGGCGACAACCCCACCTACATCCTCACGGAGACCAGAGTCGGCTACTGGATGCCGGAGAGGGAGGGGCCAAGTGGGGAATCCCGGCGGCTAACTAGGCCTCCAGTGTCATAAGTTGCGGTCCGAACGGGTGAGTGCTAAAGCTCTTATTGGGATCAAAGGGAGGGCAGAGACAAATGAGACCGATGCTGCGAAGCAATGCGCCGAGTTGGAGCCCGGCCACACTCCCTAGCCTGTATGACGGCGCGCCTGCCTGCCTTTCGGCTTAACCGCGCCTGGGGCGATTTGACGTGGAGATCAGGAAGAAACGGAAGCTACTACAGGAGAATCTACGCCCGGGAGGGGTTGTGCGAAGGGGGGTGTTCTCACGTCTGTCTCGGAGGGACGGGCAGAGGGATTATCTGATACTCTACCGGGGTAGCGCCTCCCGCTCCGTTAGGATGCAGCAATAGATTCGTGTCTTCTCCTTGGTTCCCGGTTCAGTCTCTTGGGCGGACCGGGAGCGGACATACTTACCGGATAAGGCCGCCCACAGAATAAGGCCGAGTACCAAAACCGCCACCAACATCACTCCAAGGGAGTATTTCATCATCTCGATTGCCGTCATCATCACGTGCCTCCTCCGAATCTGAGCAAGTAACCGAGCCACCTGCTTCAGTTTGCTCTTGTGACCTCTCGGGTTCCTCCCCTTTGTTGCCTGTTGGAATTGAGCACTACTCGTACGCGCTTGATCCAGCCACGGTAGGCCCATGACCAACTCATAGTGTCGTACATACAGGCCGGTTAGGCCCTGAAAACCGGGCTAACCGGCCTGTACAGTAAGTTCTAAGTTAGGGAGGTGCCCTGCTCCGTGTTTGAACGTCTACCGCTGGCCGAGGAGCGTCGGATATGGTTTGATCGGCGCCTGGTCCGGTCCACTTCCCGAGGATGGATGTGTGGAGTGCTGTCAGCCATCCCAATATAGGAAGATAGGGTCTACCCTTTCGCTTCTTTAAGGCTGAGATGATGAAGGGCAGCAACGTAAATGCCCCTATCAGACCAACTGGCAACGTTGAACGGTAGTCGATGTCCACCACCCCTGCGGCCTGGAACCGCACGGTCTGGCCAGTGGCCGAGGCAGGAGGCATGTCCAGGATAGTAGTCATGTCTGGAACTGGTGTTGGGTCGGGCGGGGGAGCAGGGCTCGACGACCCGGGAACAGCCACGTCGGTACCGGAGGCACCGCCCGTTGATGTGGACTGGTCCGGCACAGCCGTGATCGACACAGGCGAACGCACGGTTATGGTAAAGGACACGGTAACCGTGTGTGTGCCGTCTTCGGCGGTGATGGTTGCGAGGTAAGCACGAGCCTCTGCGTCGACCCTGACGGTCCCGCTCACCAGACTCTTATCCGGATCGAAGTTCAGGCCCGAGGGCAGGCCCTCCACCATCACAGTGGGCGAATCGTCGTCGTCAACTACCGTGATGGTGAACGAGTTTATGGACTGGCCCTGGAAATAGATCCTGTCATCCGGCTTGACGATTAGTGGCGGTGTATTGACCCTCCCACCATGTTCTGTTCCATTCTCTCCGGTAGTAGCAGTCGACTTAGCGGTAAATGTGGGGATGGGCGTGGGTATGGGCGTGGGTATGGGAGTCGGAATCGGCGTCGGAGGGGTTGGCGTGGGCGTGGGCGTGGGCGTGGGTATGGGCGTAGGGGTCGGCGTCGGAGGGGTGGGCGTGGGCGTGGGCGCGGGTATGGGCGTAGGGGTCGGCGTCGGAGGGGTGGGCGTGGCAGTGGGCGTGGGCGTGGGCGTAGGGGTCGGCGTCGGAGGGGTGGGCGTGGCAGTGGGCGTGGGCGTGGGCGTAGGGGTCGGCGTCGGAGGGGTGGGCGTGGCAGTGGGCGTGGGCGTGGGCGTAGGGGTCGGCGTCGGAGGGGTGGGCGTGGCAGTGGGCGTGGGCGTGGGCGTAGGGGTCGGCGCCGGAAGGGTGGGCGTGGCAGTGGGCGTGGGCGTGGGCGTGGGTGTCGGGGTCGGACGGGTTGGTGTGGGATTGGGCGGATTCACACTCCCGCTAGCCGTCGAGCCTTGGCCCGGGTCCGACCATGGGCTGGCCCCGTCGTCATTGAAGGCCCTTATCGACACCTCATACGTCGTGCCAGCCTGCAGACCCCTGATTGTGGTATGGGTTTGCTGCCCGTCGAGGCGCTCCTCCGTCCGCTGCGTCGCCCCCTTTATATTGTAGGAGAGAGCATAGCCTGTTATCGGTGGCTTGCCGGTCATGTCCGGCTCGCTCCAACTCACGTTCAACGCCGAGTAGGGATATCTCGACGACCGGGTTATCGTCGGCGCATCGGGTTTCGGCGGCCACTCGTCCACGTCCGTCACTTCAATGGTCACTTCAATCTCGGCGTCAACGATGTGGTCATCGGGGAAGCCCACAGACGCATGGCTCGCCCGCACAGTCAACTGGTGGCTGTGGGCCGACTCGTAGTCCAGCGCCGCGTTCGGATGTAGCCGAATCTGTCCGGTGGCCGGGTCTATGATGAACTCCGCCGCGCCGTGCCCCATCGACGGGGCCACCAGCATGTCTTTCACCACCGCATAGGTGAGGATATGTCCGTGGGTATCGCCCGCTTGAATCGGATCGCCCACTGCCCCGCCCGCAGGCGTGTTTTCGGGCACGGTTCTTTGCTCCTCAAAAGTCGCCGGGGCCGTCGCCCCCTTTCCGCTCTCCGACCACTCGCTGTCTCCCTCGGCATTCGTCGCCAGCACCTGCACCTCGTAACCCGCACCAGCCTCCAAGCCCGTCAGCGTAGTCTCGGTCGTCGTGCCCGTAAACGAATGGTCTATCCACTCTTCCGGCCCCTCTCCGCGATAGCGCACGTCGTAGTCCGTGATGGACGACCCCAAGTCGTCCGGGGCTGTCCAGCTTACGTCCAGCTCCGACTTGGGGCTGGCATCATTCTGGGTCATCGTTGGCGCTGCAGGCTTCTCGGGACCCGTCACGTCCGTCACGTTGACCGTGAGGCTGGCCGTGGCGGTCTGCTCCTGCACCGTCCATGTCACTGTCCCCGTGTACGAGCTCTTGGTCTCGTAGTCCAGCGTCGCCCCTTGCTTCACGCTGATTTGACCCGTGGCCGAGTCGATGACGAAGGCATCCGCCGCATCACCGGTCATGGTATGGGTATACGTCTCACTGTCGTAGGGAGTCCCTACCACTGCCCGGCCCACCCCCGTGCCTGCAGGAGAGTTTTCGGAGACGCTTCGAATTGGATTAGCCACGCCGGTAGCGGTGAACCTCTGAGCAGATACATAACCGCCGTAGCCGTCATGCGCCCCATAAGTAATCGTCGACGACCCTGGGTTGGTTGCCTTCATCCTAAGCAAAGACGCGAACTCTTCAACCACTATCCATGCGCTAATCAAACCGGGATACTTAGAACTGGCTGAGTGGCTCAGAGCATCGCCGTCAGGGTCTGTAAAGTGGAAGGCTGCCGCCTCGCCGTACTTGTATCCTCCCCACGGGATGGATACGTCACTATTACGCCTGCCTAGGCTGTTCGGCGGACGGTTGGCCGTCCCTTCCCCGGTGTCGGACCACGGACCCTCACCCTCTTCCTCTTCAGAGGTCAGAGCCCGCACCTGCGCCTCATATGTCGCGCCCGCATCCAGGTCCGGCAGGTTGATGCTCGTCGTAGTCGCGGGCAGCAGACTGATCTGGCTGCCAGCGTTGTTGGGATCTTCGTATTCGTAAAGCGTCCATGCGTTGGCCGTTTCGCCCTGCGCAACCTTCTTGCGGTACTGCGCCTCATACCCGGTGACGGTCAGACCGTTGGCATCGGCAGCCGTCCACGTCACATCTAGAGCAGGGGCTGTCTCCTCCGTAAACTCGGTGCGGGTCACCGTGGGCGCAGCGGCGAGCGTGGCCTCCACGTCCGTCACGTTGATGGTCAGGCTGGCGTCGGCATTCTTTCCCTGCACGCTCCAACTCACTGTGCCGGTGTAGAAAGCCGTGGCTTCGTAATCCAGGGTTGCGCCCTGCTTAACGGTTATCTGGCCCGTAGCCGTGTCGATCACAAAGGCGTCCGCCGCCCCTCCCGTCATCGTGTAGCTCAGCGTCTCGCCATTGTACGGAGTGCCTGTCACCGGGCTGCCCACCGTCGTGCCCGCAGCCGAGTTCTCTGCAACACTCCGGGTCTCGCTGGCGGTGCCTGTAATCGTCACGGTGCGAGAGACATACCCGCCGTACCCATCACTGGCACCGTAGGTGACCGTGGAAGCGGCGGGGTTGACGGCGGTAACCGTCAGCGTATCTGAATCGCCGCCAGTTATCGAGGTTGCGAGCACGCCGGGATACTGCGCTGAGGCCGAGTAGGTCAGCGTGTCGCCATTCGCGTCGGTGAATTTGTCGCTGATGTCATAGTCCGTGGCGACACCGACGGTGATTGTGTCGTCAGTTAGGTCCGTACCGCTGGCAGCCGGCGGCGTGTTTGCCGTGCCTTCCCCAATGTCCGACCACGGTCCCTCGCCCTCCAGCTGGGTCAACGCACGCACCTGCGCCTCGTAGGTGTCGCCCGCATTCAGACCTGGCAGATTGAAGGAGCGCGTCGATGCCGGCAGCGTCTTGGTCTGGCCGCCATTGCCGTCGTCGATGGTGTAGTCCGTCCACGCATTGGCCTCTTCGCCATCGGCGACCTTCACGCGGTACCGCGCCTCATAGCCCGTTATGGTCAGGCCGTTGGCAGCAGCAGCCGTCCAAGCCACGTCCAGCGCCGGGTCCGTCGGTTCGCTGAACGCCGTCCGCGTTACCGTCGGCGTGCCGGGCTTACCGGCCTCCACGTCGACCACGTTCACGGTGATGTTTACAACCGCGTCAAGGCCGCCCGCAGTGTACTCCATCTTGCCCGTATAGGAGTTCGTGGTCTCGTAGTCCAGCGTCGCGCCCCGGGCTACCCTGACTTGGCCCGTTCGATCCGCATCGATGGTCCAGAGTCCGTTGGGGAACCCACTCAGCGAAAGGGAACTAGCGTCCGCCTGCGGATTGCTGGCGGTGCGGCTGAACAGCCGACCCACGACGGTTCGGGCCCCCGAGTTCTCATTGACGTACCAGGTCTCGCTCCGTGTGCCCCTGACATGATACTTGGCGAAAGTGGTCCCTCCGTAGCCGTCGCTGCCCGTGAGGGTGACCCCCACCCAATCCTTGACCGGGTGTCGCAAACTGGTTGCGAACTGCCGGCCCTCATCCCAGAGCGATCCTCGGACCACGTCAGTGTTTTCCGACACCCATGTGAAGGTAAGGGTGTCGCCGTCGGGGTCAGAGAAGGATACTCCGTCGAGGATTCCTTCCCAATGGCCTCTGATGCCGTACTTGCCGACAACGTGGTCATGGTATCGGTTCTCCGCCATTATCCTGTTCGGCGCCCGGTTCGCCGTGCCCTCCCCGATGTCCGACCAGTCTCCCTCGCCCTCCAGCTCTGTCAACGCCCGCACCTGCGCCTCATAGGTGTCGCCCGCATCCAAGTCCGGCAAGTTGATGCTCAGCGTCGTTGCCGGCAGATTGCTTATTGTGGTGCCAGGATTATCGGGGGCGTCGTATTTGTAGAGCGTCCACGCCTTGGCCTCTTCACCATCGGCCACCTTGATGCGGTACTGGGCCTCGTAGCCCGTGATGGTCACTCCGTTGGCGTCGGCAGCCGTCCACGTCACATCCAGAGCAGGGGCTGTCTTCTCCGTAAACTCGGTGCGGGTTACCGTGGGCGCGTCAGCAACGACGCCCTCCACGTCCGTCACGTTGATGGTCAGGCTGGCCGTGGAGGTCTGCTCCTGCACCGTCCATGTCACTGTCCCCGTGTACGAGCTCTTAGTCTCGTAGTCCAGCGTCGCGCCCGACGCCACGCTGATCTGGCCCGTGGCCGCGTCGATCACGAACGCATCCGCTGCCTCACCCGTCAGGGTGTGGCTCAGTGTCTCGCCGTTGTAGGGCTTCCCTTGAACCGTTCGACCCACTGACGTACCCGCGGGAGAGTTTTCGGCGACGCTTCGGACCGGATTCGCAACACTGGTGATATCCAAGGTGCGAGAGACATGCCCGCCATAGCCGTCATGCGCTCCATAGCTAACCGTCGATGTTCCCGGATTGACAGCCTCTGAATTCAGGTGGACTGGGGTGGTGTCCAACCAGACATCGATCAAGCCGGGGTACTGCGATGAGGCCGCCCAGGTCAGCGTGTCACCGTCCGCGTCGCCGAAATAGGCCGACATGCTGCGAGGGTCACGCGCGGCGCTGCCCCAATTCAGGGTGAAATCCTTGAGGAAAACGTTCGTAGTGTTGGGCGGCGTGTTCGCCGTGCCTTCCCCAGTGTCTGACCAGGGCCCGGCGCCATCCTCACTGCTAACCCCCCGTACCTGTGCCTCATAGGTGGCTCCCGCCGTCAGGTCCGGCAGGTTGATGCTGGTGACCGTCGCGGCAAGCAGGCTGATCTGGCTGCCAGTGTCGTCCGGGTCTTCGTATTCGTAGAGCGTCCAGGCGTTAGCCTTTTTCCCGTCAGCGGCCTTCACCCGATACTGGACCTCGTAGCCCGCGATGGTCGCGCCGCCGTTGGCCGCTGGTGCGGTCCACGTCACGTCCAGCGCCGGATTCGTCTCTTCACTGAACTCGGTGCGAGTCACCGTCGGCGCGTCGGGCTTGGCGGCTCCCACGTCCGTCACGTTGATGGTGACGTTGGCGCCGGCATCCTGGTCCGCATGCACCACCCAAAACACCCGGCCTGTGTAGGAGTTCTTGGTCTCGTAGTCCAGCGTGGCGCCTTCCGCCACACTGATCTGGCCGGTTTCGTTGTCGATGACGAATTTTCCGGAGGTCTCCGCCTCGCCATCGAACCCGTAGGAAATGTACTCAGTTCCGCAGGGGCTGGCGGCTATCGGCGCGCCCACGTTCGTTCCAGCGGCGGAGTTCTCCGCTATCTCCCGGGTGACGTTCCCCGAACCGGTGATTTTCACAGTATGAGATGATTGGCCGCCGTAGGGGTCATTCACCCCGTAAACGATATGGGAGATGGCGGGATTGAGGGCGGTTATGGACAGCACGGAACCCGAGACGCTGACGCCAATGATGCAGCCGTAGGTGGCGGAGGCCCAGTAGGTCAGCGTGTCGCCGTCCGCGTCCGTGAAGTACTCGCTCCCGGAGGTGGCGAGCTCGAACTCCTTGGTCTCCCCCCACGGGATCGTCGTCGCAGGGAGTTTCGACGAGGTCGTCTTCGGCGACGTGTTGGCTGTGCCCTCTCCAGCGTCGGACCACGGTCCGCTGCCCTCGTTGCTGTGGGCGCGCACCTGGACTTCGTAGGTCGCGCCAGCCGTCAGGTCTGCCAGGTTGAGGGTTGTCGCGGTCGCCCCCAGCGTGCCGCCGTAGGCCGTCCAAGCGTTCTCCGTTTCGCCCTCGGCCACCTTCACCCGGTACTGGGCCCCGTAACCCGAGATGGTCGTCCCGTTGGCGTCAGGAGCCGTCCAGGTCACGTCCAGCGCCGGTTTCGTTTGCTCGCTGAACTCTGTGCGGGCGAGCGTCGGCGCGGCGGGCTTGTCGGGCGCGATATCGCCGACGTTGATGGTCAGATTGGCCACGGACTGCTGCCCCTGCACCGTCCATTTCACCTCGCCGGTGTAGGAGGACTTGGTCTCGTAGTCCAAGGTCGCGCCCTGCTTCACGCTGATCTGGCCCGTGGCCGAGTTGATCACGAAGTCCGTCGCAGCCTCACCATCCAGTGTGTAGGTCAGCGTGTCATCGGTCTGATCGTCGCCGTCGTCGTAGCGATTTCCCACCACCGGGCGGCCAACTGTCGTACCTCCGGAGGAGTTCTCCATGACGCTTCGCACCGGGGTCGCGACGCCGGTGTACTTGACGGTGCGAGAGACATAGCCGCCATACTTGTCGTGACCTCCATAGGTAATGACGGAGACGCCGGGGTTGAGGATCGTTCCTGCCAGGTGGTTGCCGTTCATCCAAGCCCTGTGCAGGCCGGGATACTGCGACGAGACCGTCCAAGTCAGCGTGTCGCCGTCCGGGTCGGTGAAGTAGTGGGACATCGGGTCAGAGTCAAGCAAAATGTTGACCCAATTGATGGTGAAATTGTGGAGGACTGTGCCCGTAGACTTGGGCAGGCGGTTGGCTCTGCGATCGAAGGTGCGCCACTCGCTCCACTTGTTTACCCCGTTTACCAAGTATTTCACGCGTACAAGCACTCGGTAATTTCCACCGGCAGCCAGGTTGCTCAGGGTTACGCTGCGAGTGGCTCTGTCCTTTAACTCGGGGGTGCGGCCCTCGTCGTCCTGGCCTTTTAAGTAGTGCACTTGGTATCCGCGGATGGTTAGATCGGTGTTTGGGGCATCCCAAGACACGTTGAAGGCCGGTTTGGATTTCTCACTGAACTCCTTGCGGGTGACTGAGAGGTTCTGGACCAACGGCAGATTATTGGTCTGCCGGGCCGTCTCCTGGGCCGCCTTCACGGTGATGGTGAAGCTGAACGAGGCCTCGTCGCCGTCCTCGTCCGCAGCGGTGTAGGTCATCGTGAATTCGCCCGCCTCAGCAGGCGTGCCCGAAATGGTGCGGGTCGCTGCGTTGAAGGACATGCCGCCGGGCAGGGCTGGTGTCAGGCTGTAAGTCAGATCGCCGTCGCCGCCGTCCGCTTGGGGCAGCACGTTGTCTCCGGGGTTCTCACCTTCCGAGAATGAGAAGCCGCTGACTGCCAGGGAGAAGGACGGTACAAGGTTATCCTCTAGCGCAGGCTCCGGCGTGGTTTCGGGTGTAGGCTCTGACGTGGGCGCCGGGGTGGGCTCAGGTGTGGGCGCCGGAGTAGGCTCAGGTGTGGGCGCCGGAGTAGGCTCAGGTGTGGGCGCCGGAGTAGGCTCAGGTGTGGGCGCCGGGGTGGGCTCAGGTGTGGGCGCCGGGGTGGGCTCAGGCGTGGGTGCCGGGGTGGGTTCGGGAGTTGGTTCGGACGCAGTCCAGTTAACCGTGAGCGGGGCCGAAGTGGCAGCAACACCTGACTCATAGGTCACCGTCACCCTGAAGGCCCACGACTCAGGTGAACCGGCGAGATACGAGAAGGTGGAACCCTGTCCAAAAGAAAGCCAACTTCCGCCTATGAGCATCTCCCAGTTGTACGAGGGTCCAGAGCCCCGAGGGGCGTTGTGAATGGATGTGCTCAGGGTGGACGCTTGTCCGACCAGAGGGTCAGATGGGGCTGCGGTAATGGAAACCTGCAGCGGACCGGATCCAAGGGCCGGTTCCTGTGCTGCAAGGTGGGGAGCAGGAAGAACAATGCTCAACACCAGAAGTGAGAGAGCAAGCCCCATTACCCACAGCGTCGCAGTCCTCACACGCGCTAGCTTGAACGTTGCCTCACTCATACGATCCGGCCCTCTCCGCTTTGACTCGGGAACCATATCCCGGTTTCTGTTCCTTGCCTCCCGTACTCTTGGCACCGCCTTGAGTTAGGCGCAGGACGACTGCATGGACATGTGTAGTGTGCAGGGAACAGCTTGAATGGCCGGACATGTACAAGGTAATATGTGTTCGGCGAGGCTTCCGGACGCGGAATCGAGGTGAGAGTCGGCCGCGCCGGAGCAATGCTGTTCCAGCCCCGGTCCTCTATGAGGGCCGGGGCCTCATATCTATACTCGGTTGAGTCCATCGGTCTCCCGTCCTTTCGCCCTTTGGCGCCATATATGGGAAGAAACTCGTGCAACCGACTCCACGTGATGCCCTTAGGGCCTCTTCGGTTGCTCTAGTATCTTGTAGCCACAATAATTGCATTCCAAACCTCTGGCATATGCATTATATGTAAGTTATAATACTTGTCAATAGCAATATCTGAAGAAAACTAGGATTCGGGAAAATGACCCTTCGCTCCTCTTTTCTCCCCCGTCCCTTCCGCGTGTTCAATAGTTGTCTCCGCCAGCCGGCGCCAGTAGACTATGAACAGTTGGTGATGCCGCCGACGCTGGATCAGGGTATGGCGGTGGACCGTCAAGCCCGCGGCTGGCCCAATGACGGCGCACAAGGACAGGATTCTTCGGAGGTCGCCTTCGAGCTCTGCCGAATTCTTGTAAGAACTCCCGGCGTTCGGGTCAAAATGCGGGCGCCGGACGTTAAGGAGTCCACGTAGTGCAGTCTCAAGGCGGACAAGCTCGCCCGACGGCGGACTTCGAGGCCTATGTGTCCAGTCTGGTCAATGCTACCGACAAGCGCATAACCGAAGAGGTCACCCCCTACGACCTCACCCCCCTCGAGTTCAGCCTCCTCCGCACTTGCATGGAGAGGGGAGAGGAAGTCACCGCTACCCAGTTGGTACAGATACTCCCTATTGACTCTTCCCGGATCAGCCGCTTGGTGACCAGTGTTGTCGACAAGGGCCTCCTGCTACGAAGGCGCCTGAGCAGCGACAGGCGGGTGGTGATGCTGAGGCTTTCAGAAGAGGGAAGGGAGTTGACTTCCATAATCGTGGACAACCTGAGGCGCTACAACGCCCAGCTTACCCAAGGCATAAGCGAGACGGATCTGCGCGTCTTCGAGTCAGTAATCCAGGAAATGCTGGCCAACGACGCCGCCATGAAGCGGGCCACCTAGACCTCAGGGCACGATTCCACACACGGCCCAATCATCGCCTTTGGGGCCGCGCCTCGGTGCCACCCGGTCGCCGTTGCCTTAGCAGGCTACTTAAGAATAGTTTTTGCCGGTTAGGCATACTGGTTTAAGTGGCCGCCGATCCCGCACCTCCGCTACGTCTCCCTGGCATCCTAACTCACAAAACTCTTTTTCCACACTCTGCTAGGGCAGTCCACACGGTACAATGCGCTCAAAAGCAAGATAATGCATTCTGCCTCGGCCCCCTAACCCTGCTACTCTTACAAAGGAGTCTGAAAGTCACTATGACTTACCTCGCAGGCTTTCGCCAGATAAATGAAATGGTGGAGAGGGAGGCGCGGTTCGTGCAGGTCCTCGATGCCGAGATTCGAAAAGCCATCGTTGGCCAGAACCAATTGGTGGAACGGGCCTTGGTCGCACTGCTGGCCGACGGGCATATTCTGCTGGAAGGCGTGCCGGGGCTTGCGAAGACGCTATTGGTCAAGACCATTGGCCAAGCAATTCAAGCCGGGTTCTCTCGAATCCAGTTCACTCCGGACCTATTGCCATCAGACCTGATAGGCACGCGGATATACAACCAGGGTACCGGCGATTTCAGCGTCCAGAAAGGCCCCGTCTTCGCCAACCTAATTCTCGCTGATGAAGTGAACCGGGCGCCAGCCAAGGTTCAGAGCGCGCTCCTAGAAGCCATGCAGGAGGCGCAGGTCACCATCGGAGACGAGACATTCCCGATAGAGGCCCCATTCCTAGTGCTGGCGACTCAGAACCCCATTGACCAAGAGGGCACGTACCCGTTGCCGGAGGCGCAGGTTGACCGGTTCATGCTCAAGGTCGTTGTGGACTACCCGGAACGCTCCGACGAGCGGGAGATCATCAACCGAATGACGTCGGGAACTCGGCCAGATGTGCGGCCAGTGGTGGATACTAAATACATCCTCAGTGCCCGGGAAATTGTACGTCAAGTTCACGTCGACGAGAAGATAAAGGACTACGTTCTCGATTTGGTGATCGCAACGCGGAATCCAAGCTCCGCGGGCCTTAGCGACTTAGCGAACCTGATTTCCTTCGGAGCTTCTCCGCGCGCTGGGATCTTCCTCATCTCTGCAGCCCGGGCATATGCCTTTATCAAAGGTCGGGGCTATGTCGTTCCCGACGACGTGAAGCAGATGGCCCCTGACATTCTTCGACACCGCATCATGACCACCTTTGAAGCTGAAGCCCAGAATGTCACCTCGGAACAGATGGTGCAACGCATACTGAGTAGCGTGGAAGTCCCGTAATATGCTGACCGACGATCTGATTGCCAGGATTAGGAGAATCGAGATCACGACCCGAAAGCTGGTCACCGACGGTTTTGCCGGGGAATACCAGTCGGTGTTCAAGGGCCGAGGAATGGAGTTTGACGAAGTCCGGCAGTACCACCCAGGCGACGACGTGCGCTCGATAGACTGGAACGTAACCGCCCGCACCGGTGAGCCCTACGTGAAGAGCTATATGGAGGAGCGTGAATTGACGGTCATGCTGGCGGTTGATGTGAGCAGCTCCGGGGACTTCGGCACTAGGAACCGCTTCAAGCGGGAGTTGGCTGGAGAGCTTGCTGCGGTTATGTCCTTCGCGGCTACAACCAACAATGACAAAGTCGGCCTGCTCCTCTTCACCGACCGCGTGGAGTCCCTGGTCCCGCCCCGCAAGGGACGAAGCCACGTCCTGCGAATGGTGCGGGACCTGCTGTTGTTCCAACCTGTGGGCGCAGGCACTGACATCCGGCTGGCGCTGGACACGGTCCATCAGATGCTCAAACGTCGCAGTATCGTGTTCTTAGTGTCAGACTTCCTCGCCGACCCGGAGTCATACCGCCAGGCCATGTTGGTAACCAACCGGCGGCACGACGTTGTGGCCTTCGACCTGAACGACCCGCTGGAACACGAAATCGCCGACGTGGGCATCATCGCACTAGAGGACGCAGAGAGCCGGCAACTCCGCTGGGTGGATACTGGCAGCAAGGAGTGGGGGCTGGAGTTCGCCGAGAGGGCCTCCCACCTAGAAGAAGGCAAGCGCGAGGTTTTCTCTGCCGCAGGGGTGGACCGTATCAGCGTCACCACCGAGAGAGACTACGTCGCCGAGTTGGGCGCGTTCTTCAAAGGCCGGCTACGAAGGTTGGGGCGATGAGGGAGCGCATAAGGATTGGCTGGCTTTCACTTCCAACCTCGGTGGGAAGTGAAGGCTTGGGCGTTCGGGATTTTGCCCCCTTATTTCTTGCCGTGGCGCTATCCTTCGCGGTGGTTGACACCGCCATGGCGCAAAGTGCGCCGCCGACTGATGTCCGCGTATCCTTCACCGCCGACCGCCCTGAATTAACGGTGGGCGAGACAGCTACGTTAAGCCTCGTAGTGTCTCATTTGAGGGACTTGTCTGTGGTTGTACCCCGCGTCGAGCGCGAATGGGGCCCTTTCGAGGTTCAAGCACAGACTTCGGTGCAGACGGTTTCCGTTGAGGACGGCGTGAGAACAATCGCAAAACAGTTTCGCGTGGCCCTGTTTGCACCCGGCACATTCGAGACGCCCAGTCTGCCCATATCCGTACGCAGCCCTGACGGAAGCGTGGAGCAGTTCCACCCCAGCCCAGTGCGGTTCACGGTAAACTCGGTCCTATCCGGCTCCGATGAACAGTTGAGAGGCCTACGCCCGCCCGCTGACCTCTCGACGCCGCTATGGGAGCAGCCTGCCGCTCTAGTCCCAGCCGTGCTAGCCCTCCTGACTGCCTTGGTGGCGGGGGGTTACTACCTCCTTCGGAGGTCCCATAGACAAGTTCGTGCGACTGGGCCGGTGTTCGACGCAAGGAGTCCTTGGGAGGCAGCAATCCAGGACCTCGACCACATCGGTCGGCTGGACTTGCCAGGTAGCGGCGGCTTGAAAGAACACTACACGCTCGTTGCAGCGACCCTACGCTCCTACCTCGGGGCGACGTACCTGAGAGATGCGGACCAGATGGCAGCAAGTGACATGTCTACGGAAGAAATCGGGGCCGCGATTGGGCAATCGTCCCTCGACCAAGAGAGCGTGCATCTGGTCATCGAGCTATTCCAAGAGGCCGATCTTGTAAAGTTCGCTGATTACTCGCCCGCCGTATCCCGGGCATACGAGGCCGCCCACCAGGTAAGGAATCTGGTGGAGAAGACGAGGCTCTCCTTTGAGGAGGCAGCGGCAGTTGGTGCTGCCTCCCGGCGAAGAGTGGCGACGTGAGCGAATTGAGCTTCGAGTCCCAGTGGGTGCTTTTCCTACTGTTCTTTGTGCCCGCACTGGCGGCGCTGCCATCCTTGTGGAGGAGGCACCTTGGACCCTCAGGCATGAGGTACGCAGACACCTCGCTGGTCTCCGGGAACAGCCGGTCGTTGCGCTTGCGGGTGATGCCTTTAGTAGTGGCGCTGCGGTTCTTGGCACTGGCGCTGCTAATCGTAGCCGCTGCTAGGCCGCAGATGAGCGATGCCAGAGAGGTCATTCGAGGCGAAGGGGTGGACATTGCCATTGCGCTGGATATCTCTGGAAGCATGGGACAGACGGACTTTGCGCCAAATAGGCTGGAGGCTGCGAAGCGGATTGTGGCGGAATTCATCCAGGAGCGGAAGTACGACCGCATCGGTCTAGTCGTTTTCTCCCAGGAAGCGTTCATCCAGAGCCCGCCCACCCTTGACCACGATGTCCTTCTCCGTCTCCTGAATGACGTGCATCTGGCGGACCAACTGGGGATTGAAGACGGTACGGCCATGGGCAGTGGCATGGCGACCGCCGCCAATATGCTGAAGGACTCTCCCTCCGCAAGCAGGCTGGTGACCCTCATCACGGATGGAGTCAACAACTCGGGGCAGTTAGACCCGATAACCATTGCCACAGCGGCAGAGGCGCTTGACATCACGGTGTACACCATAGGAGTGGGCCGGACCGATGCGGCCGGAACGGCCCAAGAGAGCCCGCTGGACGAAACAACGCTGCGGCAGATTGCAGACATCACCAACGCCGAGTTCTACGTGGCCACAGACACGGAGGGACTGCGGAACATTTACGCTGAGATCAACGCACTGGAGAAGTCTGAAGTGGAGGTACTGGTCTTCACCCGCTACGAAGAGATGCTGACCTGGTTCTTGGTCCCGGCTCTCGCGCTTCTACTTCTGGAGTTGCTCCTCTCCCAGACAGTGTTCAGGAGGTTGCCGTAGGCTTGTATGAGCTTCGGAGAACCACAATTCCTGTACCTTTTGGCCGCGCTGCCTGTGCTGGTGCTGTTCGTTTGCTGGGCATTCGGGCGCCGCGCCGCCTCGGTACGGCGCATCGGCGATCCGGTCTTGATGCAACGGCTGAACCTGGCGGCGCGACCCAGGGTGGGCATCCTCCGACTCGTGCTGTGGTTCATCGGCGTCTCCTTGCTCATCCTTGCCCTAGCCCGGCCCCAATGGGGCAGCGACATAGAGATCGTCGAGCAGGGCGGCGTACAGCTGATGGTGGCCCTGGACGTATCGCGCAGTATGCTAGTCCAAGACCTACAGACCACCCGCCTCGACCGCGCCAAGCTAGAAATATCCGACCTGATTTCACGCTTGGATGGGGACGAGGTCGGCATCGTCCTGTTCTCCGGCGCCAGCTTCATACAGTTCCCATTGACTTCCGACTACGCCACTGCCCGAGCGTACCTGAATCACGCCAGCCCCAACGCCATCAGCCGACAGGGCACTGTGATTGCCGAGGCGATTGAAACGGCGCTGGCAGGGTTCAGCAACCAGCGGGAGAGCCAAGAAATCATCGTCATAATGACCGATGGTGAGAACCACGACGGCGATCCTATTGCGGCCGCAAGGCAGGCCGCGGCGGAAGGGGTAGTGATATACACCGTGGGGTTCGGTTCCCAAGACGGAGGCCCTGTCCCGGAATACGACGAGCAAGGCAACATCACCGATGACCGCCAAGACGCCCAAAGCCGCGGCGTCATCTCAAAAGTAGACGAAGTGGCGTTGCAGCGGATTGCCGAAGAAGGCCAAGGCCTCTACTTCCGCGCCGCCGACCGCGGAGCAATGTCGGACCTGTCCGACGCGATTCAGTCCTTTGAAGACCATAATCTTCAAAGCGAGTTCAGTCAAAGAAAGGTCGAGCGGTTCCAGTTGTTCCTGCTCGCAGGCACCCTCTGTCTGGCTTTGGCCGAGGTGATGGCGGGGCGTTTCTTCCTGCGATCTAGAGGACGCCAAGGGATGCCGGGCTAGAGATGGTGGAACGAACAGTCATCGCTGTGCTGCCTGTGCTCGTGTTCTGCTTGGTTGCGTGCGGTCCGACTACGGCGCAAGTCAACAATTCGGGCCATGACCCCTACTTGACCGGCGACCATGCGGCTGCTCTCCAATCCTATCAGGAGGCACAGCGACGCGCCCCTGACTCAGGAGAACCGTACTACAACTCCGGAAACGCCCTGTACCGTCTGGAGAAGTATCAAGACTCCCTCCATGACTACGACGAATCGCTCATACGCGCCAGCGACGAGTTGCGGTCGCGCGGGTTCTTCAATCGTGGCAATGCATCCTTTCAGCAACAACAGTACGACCAAGCGGTTGAGGCATATAAGGAAGTGTTGCGAATGAACCCGGGCCACTTAGACGCAAAACATAACTTGGAACTGGCGCTGAAGCAGCGTCCGCCTGAGGAACAGGAAGGAAACCAAGGGGAACAGCAAAATCAAGAGGAACAGGACGAGCAACAGGAAGACGAACAGGAGGAGCAGCAACCGGAGGAGCAAGAACAGGATGCGCCTATAACCGAAGCGCAAGCCCGACAGATACTCGAGTCGGTCGGAGATAGCGCCCAGACTCTCCAAGAGCGGCGGCAGCAGCAACTGGTATCCCCCAAACCTCCCAGCGAGTTCGACTGGTAGGCCTGAGAATGCTAGGTCCACGAGGCATACTGCTGCTATTCAGCGTCATGTCTTTCGCACTGGCGGCGATGCCACCGGCCGCTATTCCATCCGTCCGTGCCCAGTCTCCACAGGACGGACCTCTGTTCGTTAGGGCTTCGGTGGACAACGACGCCCCATATCTGGGCCAGCAGATAACCTACCTCTTCAGTGTCTACAGCTCCGGAGTGACCCTGTCCTCCAGTGAGGTACGGTATGAGCCACCGGACTTCGCCGGATTCTGGAACGGCCAACCTGTGAGGGGGGACGAATATACCGAGACCATTGGCTCTAGGGAGTACAGGGTCATCGAGCTACGAACGGCACTGTTTCCCACCATCGTGGGAACGGTTGCCATTGATCCCGCCGGCTTGACAGTCTCTACGGGAACTGCCGGATCGCCAAGACTGTTGGAGAGCCCTCCGGTGACCGTCGAAGTGCGCCCTCTGCCGGTGGCTGCTCCGGCGGGGTTCACAGGCGCGGTCGGCAGGTTCAACATCACCGCCGAGGTGAACGCCGACAGCGGGCAGGTGAACGAACCCGTACAACTCAAAGTAACGGTATCGGGCGAGGGTAACATCGAGACGCTCCCAGACCCTGATTGGCCGGAATTTCCCGGCTGGAGGGTCATCGAATCGCCTCCCGATACGGACAGTCAAGTCGTTGCCGGCCATGTCGCCGGGAGTCGAACCTATGGAATTGTCCTGATACCGGAATGGGCCGGAGAACTGACCATCGCACAAATCGGATACACCCACTTCAACCCGGGCCTTGGAGAGTACGTCAACACTGCTACCTCCCCGATTGTTATCTCCGCTGCTGACGCGGACGGGCTGCCTGCGGTCCCGCCTGTCCCTCGTGCCGGCAACCCCCCGGAGGAAGAACGCCCGCTGATGAGGCCCGTGAAGGCCGTGCCTCCATCGTTGCGCCAGGCAGAGGGCGGCCTGACCGGTAGCACAGGGTATTGGGCAGCGTGGGGCATACCGGCACTGGCCATCGGGGGCGCATTGGTCTGGCGACGACGACAGGCTGTGCTGGAGGCGTCCCGGGCCGCATCCTTGCGGCGGAATGCCTTGCCTGACGCAGAGGCCGCCTTGGCTCGCGCCGTGGCGTCCGGCAGTGACCCAGCTGTAGCCTCGGCCGAGACAGTGCTGTCCTATCTCTCGGCCCGGCTGGAATTGCCGCTAGCCGTACTGACCCGCGAAGCACTTCTCTCCCAACTCAGGGAGGCTGGATTGCGGCCGGAGTTGATAGAGAGGGCGGATGAGATTCTGGCCGCTGGCGAGGCAGCTAGGTATACCCCGCCGGTCAGCGGCTCCACCGTGACAGGAGACCTCGCCAAACGGGCCTCGCAGCTCTTGGGCGAACTAGATCAGGCACTCGAATCATGAACCGCTCAAGCCGACTCTTTATCGTCCCGTTGGCTGTGTTTAGTGTCTTAGCCGCGCTGACGGCTGGCGTTTTCGCACAGGACCCATCTCCGGGCAACATCATGGCGGAGGCCAACCTGCTTTATGAGCGTGGAGAGTACGCCGAGGCCGCCCAGCAGTATGAGGCCCTTATCGGCCTGGGATACCTAGACGCCGCAGTCTACTACAACCTGGGTAACACCTACCTCGAAAGTGGCGACCTGGGGCGGGCCATCCTGAACTACCTGCGAGCCCAGGAGCTGTCGCCCCGCGACCCTGACATCATTGCTAACCTGGATCTGGCCCGCAGCAGGTCTGTGGATCAGCTCCAAGCGGAGAGCGATTCTCTGGTCGCGAGCGTATCGGACTTCGGACGCCGCTGGGCCACTGCCGGGGAGTTCGGCCTAGCTGCGCTGCTGCTATGGGCTGTAGTCGGGCTTGCCGTCGGAGCGCTCATCCTCCGCCCGGTCATGCGGCGCAGTGCGATTCTGCGGAGCGGTGCCGCCGGTGCGTTCGTACTCATGCTGGTATCGATGGTGGTGCTTCTGAGTATGCTGTACGCCAACCCCTACGACAACACGGGTGTGGTTACCGCCCGGACTGTAGAGGTCCTGAGCGGGCCGGGGACGCAGTACAGAGAGGAATTCGCCCTGCACAGCGGCGCGCAGGTGAGGCTGGTGGACTCGCGCCACGGGTGGCTGCAGGTCGCGCTGCCGGGCGGCGAACTCCAAGGCTGGCTGCCGTCCCACACCATTGAGGCCGTAGGACGGGATGGCAGCGGCTAGCAGGGACAAACGGCTGTCTCAACAATCGGATCGCTCAGTTCAATCCTTAGCTGAGGCAGGCCCCGATGCCGAGACAACGGGCGATGTGTGCCCCATGGAGATTTTGCCTAGTTTGAAGTCCCCGTGAGAATCTTCACGATTTCCGTGTAGCCTTCCTCGGTTGCGATTTCGAGCGGACTGACGTCGTCAAACTGATCGAGCTTGAGGTTGGGGTCTGCGCCTGCCTTGAAGAGGATACCCACCATTCCTGTGTCGCGAGCCCTTACGGCAAGACTGAGCGGAGATTCTTCGTAAAACTGCTCGGTGTCTATAACGTTGGGGTCTGCCCCGGCGTCGAGAAGAATCTGCACGACCTCCGTATCGCCGAGTCCAACTGCATAGGTCAGGTGTGTCCCTACCCTGAAGGCAGCATTGACTTTCTTGTTGGGGTCTGCCCCAGCAGCAATGAGCTTCCGCATCATTTCTTGGTCGCTAGCTCCAATTGCAAGGCTGAGAGGCGTTTGGTCGTAAAACTGCTCGGTGTCTATAACGTTGGGGTCTGCCCCGGCGTCGAGAAGAATCTGCACGACCTCCGTATCGCCGAGTCCAACTGCATAGGTCAGGTGTGTCCCTACCCTGAAGTCGAGACTGACTTTCTTGTTGGGGTCTGCCCCAGCAGCAATGAGCTTCCGCATCATTTCTTGGTCGCTAGCCCCAATTGCAAGGCTGAGAGGTGTTTGGTCGTAAAACTGGTCAGTGTCTACTACGTTGGGATCCGCCCCCGCATCGAGGAGAATCTGCACAATTTCCACCTCGTTTAGCCCAATCGCATAAGTCAGGTGGGTCCCCACTCTAAAGGCAGGATCGACTTTCTTGTTGGGATCCGCGCCTGCTTCGAGGAGAATCAGCACGATTCCTGCTTCGCCAAGCCCGATCGCAAGGCTGAGCGGCGTTTGGCTGTAAAAATAATTGTCGCTAACGACGTCCAGATGCTCCGGGCATAAGTCGGCGAAAAGCCTGACTAGGTCGGTATTGGCACCATCTACCGCACGGTGTAGGGGCGTAGCACCTGACCCTTGGGAGCAAGTGAAAGTAGGTTCCGGTGTCGGCTCGGGTGTGGGTTGGGGCGTAGGCTCTGGTGTTGGCTCCGGCGTGGGTCGGGCTGTCGGCTCCGGCGTGGGTCGGGCTGTCGGCGTAGGGTCGGGCGTGGCTGTCGGCGTAGGGTCGGGCGTGGCTGTCGGCGTAGGGTCGGGCGTGGCTGTCGGCGTAGGATCGGGCGTGGCTGTCGGCGTAGGATCGGGCGTGGCTGTCGGCGTAGGATCGGGCGTGGCTGTCGGCGTAGGATCGGGCGTGGCTGTCGGCGTAGGATCGGGCGTGGCTGTCGGCGTAGGATCGGGCGTGGCTGTCGGCGTAGGATCGGGCGTGGCTGTCGGCGTAGGATCGGACGTGGGTGTGGCCTCCAGCGTGTTGAGTTCGATGGAGGGCGGCCGGTCGCCGACGATCGGAGGTTCACTGGTCGGCAGGCTAGCGAACATACCGGGCGGCGGGTTGGGGGGTGCCTCCGGTTCTGCGGTAGAGTTGCTGCAGGCCATCCAGGCCATCATTGTTAGCAGCACCAGAGCGCCGGCTGCCATTCTTAAGAACGCTCCCATTATGCCTCGCTCGACGTTCCTTCTATAAGCGCCAATCTGTCTTCCACTAAACACCCACTTCTGTCCTCCTCCCACCCTGCCAACACGGGTCATTGGATGCCCCCGGCGTCGGCCAGAATCTGTAAGATGTCTTTGTTACCTGCGTCAACGCCCAGGCTGAGGGCCGAGTCACCGAACGCGTTGGTACCGTTGATGTTGGCTCCGGCATCTACCAGGAGCGACACCATTTCGCTGTCGCCCTTCAGAATTGCGCGGTGCAGGGCCGGATCCCCGAACCCGTTCTTTACGTCGACATTGGCGCCAGCTTCAACGAGGATTATTACCATATCGAGGTCGTCCCCCGCGATGGCTGCGTGAAGGGCTGGGTCCTCGAACATGTTTCTCGCGTTAACGTCTGCACCCCCTTCAACCAGAATACGCATCAGCTCACTGTCATCCTTGGCAATGGCCGCGTGAAGGGCAGGTTCCCCGAACTCGTTTCTCGCGTCAACGTCTGCACCTCCTTCAACCAGAATACGCATCAGCTCACTGTCATCCTTGGCAATGGCCGCGTGAAGGGCCTGACCTCCGGAGGGCAACGCCAAGGCCGCCGGGGCGTTCGGAGGCGGAGAAGTGGCAACTGCGCGGTTCGTCCCTAGTCCATCGGAAAATACCCCCACCGCTAGCATAACCAGTAGAGCGAGCGCTATCAAAGACACCCCGCCCGCCACCACTTTCAGGGAACGGCTGGATATCATGCGCCTAGTGAGCAGCTCGCTCATCTCTCAGTCCCTCCGCGACAAGTTGGGTCAAGGCAAATCGAGCTTCCCGAACGTGGCCTGCAACTATTCCTTAGCGCCGGCACCGAGGAGAATCTGCTCTATTTCTGCATGGCCCCGCCACCTTGCTACGTACAACAACGATTCTCCATTGGATCTACGTGAATTTACGTCCGCACCGGCAGCGACAAGAAGGTTCAAGGCCTCCGGTTTTTCCCGCCATACGGCCGTGTAGAGAAGCGGATCGTTGTCCGAATCCCGGGCGTCAACGTCCGCGCCTGCGGCGACGAGAATCTTCAAGGCCTCGGTCTTGTCTCGCCAGATTGCAGTGTACAGAAGTGGGTCATTGTTGGAATCCCGGGCATCAACGTCCGCGCCTGCGGCGACGAGAATCTTCAAGGCCTCGGTTTTGTCCCGCCATACGGCCGTGTAGAGAAGCGGATTGTTGTCCGAATCCCTAGCGTCAACGTCCGCGCCCGCGGCGACGAGAATCTTCAAGGCCTCGGTCTTGTCTCGCCAGATTGCAGTGTACAGAAGTGGGTCATTGTTGGAATCCCTAGCGTCAACCTCCGCGCCTGCCTCCACCAGAATCTGCACCGTGTCTGGATCGGCCCTCCAAATCGCGGTATAGAGGAACGGGTCGCCGTCTTCGTTGCTGACGTTGACTTCCTTGCCCCCGACGATGTGCTCACGTACATCGTCGGGGGTGCCAGCCCAAATCGCCCTGTAGAGTTCCGGGTCTCCTGAGGGGAATGGCACGTGCTCGGGCAGCCGCGCAGGCACTGCCGGGGGCGAACCGGTAACTGCAGCAGGGCTCTCGGCCGAACTAGTCCTGGGCGTGGGCTGAGATACTACATTGCCCTCACCCGGCACCGGTAGCGTTGGTTTAGTTATTGCGTGGTCCGTTGAATCGGGATTGCCACCATTCCAATCCCGGACCAAGAGGACGCCGCTGACGGCTATCAAGGCAATGACTACCATGCCTATGACAATCCATAACAACTTGAATCTGCCAATTGTTGTTACCACACCGGTGTATCTCCTTCTTGATATTCACTCGCCATTTAAGTTCTAGACAATTTCATGGACATGCCAGGAAGAGCGTCGCTAAGCACAAACCTGCCTCAATTCCACCTTCAATCACATCTCCAAAATCAACATCGCCATTTCCTATTTCCACCTCACCGATTCTTCCCGAATGTATCTGGTTGCCTTCCAATAGGAGCAATGTTATCCCGAGGTCGTCCAATTCTGGTGGAACCTGTCCGCTCAACCGGTTCCATCGCAAGTCCAGATAAGTGAGGTTTTCGAGGTTGGCCAACTGAGCAGGTATGTTACCGTCCAGACGGTTTCGGTGCAGGTCCAAGTGAGTCAGATTGGAAAGGTTGCCAATCTCAGCCGGTATCTCGGCGTCTAGCTGATTCTCGCTGAGCCAAAGCACTTCCAGACTGGCGAGAGAACCCAATTCTTGCGGTATAGTATCTTCCAGTTGGTTTCCGTGCAGGTCCAAGTAGGTTAAGTTGGAGAGGTTACTAATCTCGGTCGGTATTGCACCGTCCAGCTGATTCTCGCTGAGCCCAAGCCCTTCCAGACTAGCGAGATCTCCCAATTCGTACGGTATGTTACCGTCCAGCTGGTTTCCGTGCAGGTCCAAGTGGGTTAGATTGAGAAGATTGCCAATTTCTGCCGGTATTGCCCCGGACAACTGGTTCTTACTGAGATCAAGGATTATCAAATGCTCGAGAGCTCCCAATTCGACCGGTATCCGGCCGTATAGCTGGTTTCCGGCAAGCGATAGCGACAGCAAGCTGGTTAGCTTGCCTATTTGGGGCGGAATTTCTCCTTCCAATTGGTTATCGGCTAGCGCCAATTCAACGACTCTCCCATTGTCCTCGGTTGTTACGCCATACCATTCCTCTATCGGAGCATCGCTGAGCCATCTGCTGTTTTCCTTCCAGTTAGCCCCGTCCGTCGCCTCGTAGAGTGCCACAAGCTTGCCGCGGTCTGAGTCAAATGTGCCAACTAACGCTATTACGCCAATTGTGATTCCGCCAACGATTCCACAGCCGACTGCTGAAAGAATGGCTATACGAATCCAGACCGACTTGTTTCTAGCCTTCGTTGCCTGTATTTGCTCACCTCCCTCGGTCACTACGATCCTCCATGTGTGATATTTCAGAAGATTCCCCTAAGTCACCTTGGTCCGGAGCTAGGCCGCGAGTTATCCTGTAGCAAATATCACGTAATCTCCAACCATTCTATGTCCGCTCCGCACGTCCCCACACTCTCTGATACGTATCCTGTGATGCTGAACGACGCGGATTCTCCCGCCGTCATATCTCCAACTACGTCAATCCCTACCAAATCATCGCTGAAACTACCGGTGACCCTGACATTTCTGACCGCTCTGTTTGCGTTTACGGTACCGGCGATTGTAATTCTGTAAAGGTCGATACCTGGCGTTACTTGCTCTCCCGAACACTGAGTAATGTTTCCGGTGACTGCTTTTCCGGTCGGTCTGGGGGTCGGAGTGGGTGTAGGGGTCGGGTCGGTAGTGGCGTTAGCTACGTCGGACGGGTCGCCCGTCCCGGCGGAGTTGATGGCGGAGACCCGGTAATACTTGGTGCTCTCCGCCTCCAGCCCCGTGTGTGAATAGCTGGTAGCCGTGGAATTGGTGTTGACCACCAGGTCGCTCCAGTTCGAGTTGTCGGTAGAAACCTCAATGCGGTAGCCGGTGACGATCGCCCCCCCGTCATCCGATGGCACGCTCCACGACAGGTCGATTTCCGTCTGGCCGTTCGCCGTGGCCGTCAGTCCCATGGGTTTCCCGGGCTTCGTCGCGGCATCCGTGGTGGCAGCGTCGGTATCAGATGCCGGGCCCGTACCAACCGAGTTGATAGCCGACACCCTGTAATGCCTTGTGATCCCCGCCGTCAACCCGGTGTGGGAGTAGCTGGCGCTGGTGGAGCCCGTGTTGGCCTGCAGGTCGCTCCAGCTTGAGCCGTTGGTAGAGACCTCTATCCTGTAGCCGGTCACGCTCGCTCCGCCGTTGTCAGATGGCGCCGTCCAGGACAGGTCGATCCGCGTCTGGCCGTGCGCCGTGGCCGTCAGGCCCGTGGGCGGGCCCGGCGCGGTGGCCGCGGGCGACGCCGTGGTTGCGTTGTCGACGTCGGACGCAGGTCCCGTGCCGACGGAGTTGATAGCCGACACCCTGTAGTACCGCGTGCTCCCCGCCGTCAGACCAGAGTGCGTATAGCTTGTGCTGGTGGAATTGGTGTTGGCCACTAGGTCGCTCCAGTTCGAGTTGTCGGTAGAAACCTCAATGCGGTAGCCGGTGACGGTCGCCCCACCGTCATCCGATGGAGCGGTCCAAGACAGACCGATGCGTGTCTGCCCATTGGACGTCGCGCTCAATCCCGTGGGCGCTGCGGGCGCGGTAGTTGCCGGCACCGAGTCCGTGGTTGCGTTGTCGACGTTGGAAGCTGGCCCAGTATCGGCGGAGTTGATGGCGGAAACCCGGTAGTGCCGGGTGCTGCCCGCCACCAGTCCGGTATGGCTGTAGTTGGTGCTGGTGGAGCGTGTGTTGGCTACCAGGTCGCTCCACGACGAACCATCGGTCGAAACTTCTATCTTGTAGCCGCTGATGGCTGCACCGCCGTCGTCAGATGGCACGCTCCACGACAGATCGATCTCTGTCTGACCGTCGGCGGTGGCCGACAGCCCCGTGGGCGCACCGGGCGCGGTAGCCGTGACTGACGGCGGAGGCGGTACAACGCGAGTTAGCGAAACCGCGTTGAGAGCCGGGTAGTCGCGGGATGTACCAAATCCCCAGGGGTTGTCTGAACTCCCGTCTCCGTCCAGATCAATGTTCCATGACGCGTAGATGCCTGTGTATCCAGTGGGCGCTTGCAGTTGATTAGTAGTCTTGCCATTCGCGCCCGACGTTGCAGTCTCATCCGTGTCAAGAACGTTGTTGTTATTGGCGTCGTCCGTTCCGACACCTACTGTCCCGCCGGAAGCGGTTGTGTCCCAGTAGCTAGCATTCAAGGCGCCGCCTCGATTAGATCCAACAAGGCCGCCAACCCCTTCCCTTGGCGCTGAGACCATGCCGGTTGAATAGCTGGTGGAAACGACAGCTCTGCTCCCGGCTGTGGAGGTTCCCCCATCCTTCACGTTCGCGCCCACAAGCCCGCCAGCGTAACGCCAACTCGCCGTCACGTTGCCGGTGGCATAGCTGGCGATAATGGTGGCGCTGCTGCCTGGCCCAGCGTTACCCAAGTTGCTTCCTACAAGCCCCCCAACGTTGAACCATCCTGTAACATCCCCAGTGGCATAGCTGGTGACTATGGAGCCGTTCCAGTTAATCCCAACCAGGCCGCCGGCAGCGTTGGCCTTTGTGACGCTTCCAGTGGCGTGACTGCCGCTGATAATGCCTCTGTTCGATCCGACCAAACCGCCAAAATTGCCGCTGTTGTCCCCGGAAACGTTTGCAGCGGAGTAGCTGCCATTGACGCGGCCACCATCGCTGTTTGTCCCAACGAGGCCGCCGACATTCTCGCCGCTTCCCGAAACTTCCCCGGAGGTATGGCTGTCTCGGATAACGCCCGAGTTTCCTCCCACCAGCCCGCCGACAAACCATCCTCCGGACACATCAAGGTTGACCAGACCCACTCCCTGGATGACGCTGTCGCTCCGCGTACGGCCAACCAACCCAATGTAGTTGTCATCAGTCTCATCGGCATAGTCTATGTACAGGTTGGAGATGGTGTGTCCGTTGCCCTTGAATTCGGTATTGAAGCTGGTGCGGTTGTGGCTGTTGAGGCCCCTGAGCCCGCCGATGGGATCCCAACCCGTTCCAGTGCGCCAGTCCTGGTTGACCGCGCCGGAGGCGTAACTGCCGACACTATTGAAGTCCAGATTTCGCGTCAACTCGTATCCGGCGCACACGGAAGGCGAGCAACCCATGCCCTGTGCCGCGTTCGGGAACGCTAACGCATAGCTGGAGGAGTTGGCGGATGTATCAACCGCGCCATCGCCGTTGAGGTCCCAGCGGATGGCGTTCAGCTGCTCAAGATTGGCAATCTCTATCAGGCCATCGGCATCGCTATCGTAGTCTATGCTGCTACCCCCCTGAGTAGTGGCGTTGTCAACATTCGACGCTGTACCCGTCCCAACGGAGTTGATGGCCGACACTCGATAGTGCCTCGTGGTCCCCGCCGTCAGGCCCGTGTGGGAGTAGCTGGTAGAGGTGGAATTGGTATTGGCTACAAGGTCGCTCCACGAGGAGCCATCCGTAGATACTTCAATGTGGTAGCCGGTTATGTCCGCGCCGCCGTCATCCGATGGAGCGGTCCAAGACAGATCGATCCTTGTCTGGCCGTCGGCGGCGGCGGTTACGCCCGTGGGGGCGCCGGGCGCGGTGTCGACATCACCAACAGTGACAGTCACGGCAACGGAGCAGTTGTTTGTAGTATCGAGTTCATCTGATACTGCATCCACGCACGCCCCGTAGTAGTACGTCCCAGGTGTCGACGGGGCAGTCAGACTGATCCAATCATCCCCGCTCGCAGATGCGTCGAGACTGCTCACCGAGTCTGTACCGACTGCCATGTCGCCAGTCGTGATGATCGAGTCGGAGGACTGATAGTAGCGCAGCGTAGCGAACCCTGAACGACCACTACCCTGGTTGCGTACCGTGGCGTTTAGCGTGAAGCGCGCTCCCGCAACCGGGGTGCTCGTGTCCACCGTGGGCGTGTCCACCACAAGGTCCGGCGCCGGCGCGGCGCCAACTGTTACGGTAACGGCTGTTGAGCAGTTGTTGGTCGTGTCGGACTCATCGGATACCGCGTCCACGCACGCCCCGTAATAGTACGTCCCAGGTGTCGACGGAGCCGTCAGGACGATCAATTCGTCTCCGCTCTCCGATGCGTCGAGACTGCTCACCGAGTCCGTGCCGGCCTCCGTATCGCCGGTCGAGATTGTCGAGTCGGTGGACTGGTAGTAGCGCAGTGTAGTGAACGCTGATGAGCCGTTACCCTGATTACGCACTGCGGCTCTCAGTGTGAAGCGCGCCTCCGCTTCCGGAGTTGCATCATTCACCGTCGGCCTGTCCACCACGAGGTCAGGTACGGGAGCCGCACCGGTGATGGCATCGGCAGTGTTGGACACCGGTCCCGTTCCGGCGGAGTTGATAGCCGACACGCGGTAATGCCGGGTACTTTCCGCCATCAGGCCGGAGTGGGAGTAGCTGGTGGCTGCGTCGCCCGTACTAGCCTCTAGGTCAGTCCACGTGGAGCCATTCTCGGAGACCTCGATGCGATAGCTGGTTATGGCCGGCCCTCCGGTCTGGCTCGGCGCGCTCCACGACAAGTCGATCTGCGTCTGTCCGTTCGCCGTCGCCGTCAATCCAGTCGGCGCCCCCGGCACAATCGCCACAGGGCTTGAAGCAGCGAGCCGAGCGGGATTAGCGCTGTCGATGTCCGAGCATCCTGCGTTGTTGCAGGCGGTAATCCAGTAGTAGTTGGTGTCGTCGTCCGGGCCGGTATGAGTGTAGGTCGTGTCGACGACGTTCCCAGCCAGCAGTTCGCAGAAGCTGGGCCGACCGGAGCTCAGTCGACAGGCGGAATCGAAGAAGTCGTCGTAGTAGACCTTGTAGTCGGTTGCTCCTGTTGAAGGGTTCCAGCTAACAACGGTAGTCGACCCTTCGTGGCTATACCGAGCATTGGTAGGGGCCGCGGGCCTGTTGTCGACGAATTGAGCCGGGTTGCCACTGTCGATCTCCGAGCAACCGGCAGCGTTGCACGCGGTGATCCAGTAGCTGTTGTCGTCATCGTCCGGGCTGTCGTGGGTGTACGCCGTTGCGGAAACGTCAGAGGCAAGTTCTTCGCAGCCGCTCAGAGTGCCCGACGAAAACAGGGAACACCGGGGGAATCTGGAGTCGCTGTGGTAGACCTTGTAGTGGGTGGCTCCTAGCGACGGGCCCCAACTTACGACCGTCGTTGAGCCCTCCCGAAGATATTGCGCGTTGATCGGGGAGCCGGGCGCGGATAGCTCGGCGGTAGTGGTTCCGGTGGCTGTGGCCGACCAAGAGCCATCCCCGGCGGAGTTGACGGCCCGCACCTGTACGTCGTACTGCGCACCGCCATCGAGACCAGCCAGTTCGTAGCTCAGCGCACCGGAAACTGTCCAGACATCCTGCTCCACGGTCCAGTTGGCGTCGCTCTTGTTTGTGGCGTCGCTGCGAATGTGGCGCAGGTCGTAGGCGGTGATGGCCGAACCTCCGGTCTGGCTCGGCGCGCTCCAAACCACGGTAAGCGAGCCAGCGCCGGCAGTCACCGAGCGGATGGCCGGAGCGCTCGGCGTTCCTGCTGGAGCAGTGACCCCAGTGGCGGTGTTCGACGCTGTGCCCGTTCCGGTAGAGTTGTTCGCCGAGACCCGGTAGTACCTCGTAGTTCCCGCCGACAGACCAGTATGGGAATAACTGGTGGAGGCGGGGTCTGCGTCACTCTCCAAGTTGCTCCAGCTCGAGTTGTCTTCCGAAACTTCAATCAGATAGCCAGTTATGGCCGAGCCGCCGGTTTGGCTCGGTGCCCTCCACGATAAGTCGATCTGCGTCTGTCCGTTCGCCGTCGCAGTCAATCCAGTTGGCGCGCCCGGCGCGGTGCTCGTGGTCGTCCCGACGGCCAGCGCCGACCAAGGGCCATCCCCAGCGGCGTTGACTGCCCGAGCCTGCACGTCGTACTGTTGGCCGCCATCGAGGCCGGTCAGCTCGAAGCTCAGTGTGCCGGAGGTCGTCCAGGCGTCCTGAACCACGGTCCAGTTGGCGTCGGCCTTGTTGGCGGCGTCGCTGCGGATGTGGCGCAGGTCGTATGCGGTGATGGCCGAGCCTCCGGTCTGGCTCGGCGCGCTCCAAACCACGGTAAGCGAGCCAGCGCCGGCAGTCACCGAGCGGATGGCCGGAGCGCTCGGCGTTCCTGCTGGAGCAGTGACCCCAGTGGCGGTGTTCGACGCTGCGCCCGTTCCGGTAGAGTTGTTCGCCGAGACCCGGTAGTACCTCGTAGTTCCCGCCGACAGACCAGTATGGGAATAACTGGTGGAGGCGGGGTCTGCGTCACTCTCCAAGTTGCTCCAGCTCGAGTTGTCTTCCGAAACTTCAATCAGATAGCCAGTTATGGCCGAGCCGCCGGTTTGGCTCGGTACCCTCCACGATAAGTCGATCTGCGTCTGTCCGTTCGCCGTCGCCGTCAATCCAGTTGGCGCGCCCGGCGCGGTGCTCGTGGTCGTCCCGACGGCCAGCGCCGACCAAGGGCCATCCCCAGCGGCGTTGACTGCCCGAGCCTGCACGTCGTACTGTTGGCCGCCATCGAGGCCGGTCAGCTCGAAGCTCAGTGTGCCGGAGGTCGCCCAGGCGTCCTGAACCACGGTCCAGTTGGCGTCGTCCTTGTTTGTGGCGTCGCTGCGGATGTGGCGCAGGTCATAGGCGGTGATGGCAGCGCCGCCATCGCTGGATGGCGCGGTCCAAGCTACGGTAAGCGAGCCCGCGCCTACAGTCACCGAGCCGATGGCCGGAGCGCCGGAGAGTTCCCCAGTGAGCTGAGGCAGAACGAAGAAACCGTGGCCCCAGGTGTTGTTGGGATCTGGGCTGCTTATCCGCTGCTCCGCGTTCTCCTTAATGTAGGCGACGGCCTCCGTTGGGGTGTAACTGGGAAACCGCTGCCGCACCAAGGCAACCATACCAGCCATGTGGGGCGCCGCCTGACTGGTCCCGCAGAAAGAGCTGGAAGTTGCCGCTTCCCCGCAATCCGCTCCGACGACATCGGGCTTGACCCTGCCGTCGGGCGTGGGCCCCCGGCTGCTGAAACTCTCAATCCTGTTAACGTCACTCCAGCGCGCTGCCCCCACCGCCAGCATACCGGGGTTCGCGCTCTCCGCAGGGTTCGCTATGCTGCCGGTTCCCGTGTAGTGTTCGAGCGGGTAACTACTCCACATTGTCAACTGAATCCAGCTAGGCGCGCTTGTGCTGAAATCGGCCACCAATAATTCCCCTGAACCATAGTAGTGAATGAATTCGTAGGGAACCTGACCTAGCCCTCCTGATTGATAGTCCTGGCTGGCCGCGACGATATCTCCGGCGCTGTTCCTGACATAGACGTCGAGGTCGCGCGACGCTCCACTCCAGCTATCGTCCCAGCGCAGTTGGACCCGAGCCCCCCTCGGGTCATTCAATCCATTGCTGAAATCAGACCCATCGAAATTGATGACCTTACGCTCTTGATCACCCACGCTTATCGTGCTGTAAGAGAAAGGGCCGCGTTTGAACCATGTTGTCTCAGCGGCATTACCCGCCGCGTTGACCCAAACGATCCCAGCCTCCACTGCCATGTCCACGGTGTTCAGCGGGCTGATGGATAGGGGGGACGTGCCGTCGCCGGGTCCGTCAAACAGCCATGACATCGAGTGGTTGATGACCGATACGCCCTCCGAAATCATCCAGTTGACGGCATCTCTCACCTCTGAATGTGATCGGGAGTTTGCTATGTACAGTGAAGCCTCCGGCGCAATGTCGAAGACCGCTTCTGCAACCACTGTGCCGTGATCTCCTCTGCTCTCGCAGTTGGTCAAGTCTTGGGAATGCTGACCTATTCCCTCGCTGTAACACCTGACCTGTATTTCCGCCGGAACCTCGACACCCAGGAGTTGCTGGAGTCCGATGAATCCACCGTCAATCACCCCCACCTTGATGCCTTGGCCCGTGTAATCTGCATTATTCCAGGCTGGCGAGCCGTGCACTGCCGGGCCATTGCCGCCGATGCTTGCTGGGCTCTGGGAGGATACTGGAGGTTGAATCATACGCACCCTCAGTACTCCGGGCTGCTCGGAGAGTCCCGGCAGCAGCAATATCGGCACAAAGGCCTCGATATAGTCCTCGCCGGAAGATACGTTCGAGACCCCGTTGGCTCTCAGAAAGGCCACTACTTCTTCCACATCCCCAGAGAGAGTGATGATCACCCCCACTGCCTCGCCTTGGTGCAATGGGGCTTCCGCAGCGGCCTCCTCTGCCGAAATCTCTCCGGCTTCGACCCTAGCGATTATGCGGTCGATCACAGACCCGACCTTGGGATAACTGATTTCGCTCTTTCTGGCGACTGGGATCGGGACGGTGGGACTCGAAGGGGCAAGCGTTGACGTTGGCGGGGCTGTTGGACTGGCCCTGTCCTCTGGCTCGGCGGGAGCGCGGGGGACGGAAGTGGCTGTCGGGCCAAGTGTGTCCGTCGGGTCGGGCGTGGCCGTCGGGTCGGGCGTGGCCGTCGGGTCGGGCGTGGCTATCGGGTCGGGCGTGGCCGTCGGGTCGGGCGTGGCCGTCGGGTCGGGCGTGGCTATCGGGTCGGGCGTGGCTATCGGGTCGGGCGTGGCCGTCGGGTCGGGCGTGGCCGTCGGGTCGGGCGTGGCCGTCGGCGTCGCATCAATAAGGACTACAATACCTGACCCAGGCCGGTCATCAGCGCTGGGGGACGTTACGGCGGGCGCCGTGGCGAAATGGGGCGTTGGGGACGGCGCAGGTTCGTCCGTGGAATTCCCGCAAGCCACCATCGCCAACAGGGCCAGGGTGGCCGCTGTCAATTTCAATAGGCCGTGTGCCGTGCCTGACCAGCCACTAAGACGCAGCACTGATTGTCTCCTCAGAGCCAGCTTTAGAAACCATACGCCCCAAAACGGGTGGGAGGGGCTTCGACGGGGGTTTCACTGTTTTCGCGTCCGACCCTCCACGACACTCTGGATTGGTCCCAAGGGCCGACCGTCAGCGTCAATTGCCCATCGAATAATCATCAAGCAGACCGTTACGCACCGCCCAGACAACCAGTTCCTGCTTCGTCTCGATGCCCAGTTTATTCTGGATGCCGTAGATTGCGTTACGGATCGTAACCCATTTGTTCCCTCTGACATTGGCGATATCGGCGTATGTCAGTCCCTGGCTGAACAGGGTCAGAATCTCCAGTTCCCGTGCGGTCAATCTTCCCGCACCGGGTGTGCCAGCCTGCCCCGACGTGTCCCGGATTTCCGCGAACACATCCTTTATGGCGTCGGCGGGTATGCGGTAATCCCCATGGGCAACGTCACGAACGGTGCATAGCAGTTGCCCTTTTCCGGAATACTTCTGTAGGTATCCAGTTGCACCGGCGGCGACTGCTTCTATCACCGCGTCCTCTTCAGAGGATGCGGTCAGTATGAGCACCCTAGTCTCTGGCAGCACCTCCATAATCTCTCGGCACGCCTCTATACCGTTCTTGAGAGGCATCATTACATCCATGATGATCACGTCGGGCTTTAGATTCAGGGCGACCCTTACCGCCGCGTCACCGTCTCCTGCCTGCCCCACTACCTCGAAATCTCCCGACCGCTCCAGCACCTCGCGGAGGCCGTCCCGCATGATCTCATGGTCGTCCACGAGCATAACCCTGGTTTGTGCGGTTGACGCCAAGTCACACCCCTCCTCGATCTGCACGGTTTGGAATCACGCAGGTCACGGTCGTGCCGCGGCCGGACTCGCCTGGGCCCGCTTCAAGCGTGCCGCCCATGCGCTCCGCGCCCGCTCTCATGTTCCTAAAACCATGGCCGTGGTCTGCGTAATCATTGGGAAGGCCGATTCCATCGTCCGATATTGATATTCGAACCGTGGTATCAAAGCTTAACGTTATAGTGATTCTGTCTGCGCGCGAGTGCCGAAGCGCGTTCGTCATGGCGTTGTGAGCTATGGAGAAGAGCAGCCCTCGGGTGGCAGTGGGAAGTTGCGGTTCCGTGTTGGACTGGACCACTTCCGTTGGGATCGACGTGATCGTGGTGAACGTCGAGGCGTGCGACCGCAACACTCGGCTCAGCTGCCGCCCTTCGAATATGGCGCCGATGTCGATGGGATGCCTCAATTCCCACATTGTTGACTTCGACAGCGCAAGGGTGGCCTCCAACTTGGTTAGCAGCTCCTTGCGGTTCTCGTCCTGCTGGGCTTCGGCGAGCTCAATCGCGGTCTCAAGACCCAGACCAATCGTATACGCCGACTGGGCTATCGTGTCATGAATGGTCTGTGACAGATCTATGCGCTCACTCAGAAGCTCCCGTTCTCGCTCCACCGCCTCTCTCCTTCTCACCCGGTCAAACTCCGACCTCATCCGTTCGAACCTCGATACCAAGCTGACCGCTGCTGCTACCGCGTACATGGTCATGATCCTCGCGAATAGGATGTTCCCTTCCTCCAACCGGAAGCCTCCGCCAGGCTCTGGTGTCAGGCTCAACGCCACATACATGACAGCTACCACGGTGGCCCCGGCAAAGGTAGTCCTGAAGGACATGCACACTGCGGCGAACAGGGCGAGGGCTGCGTAATACAGAACGAAGAATGTGTTCCCGGACTCGCTGGAGGTCGTCAGTCCCGCGGTAAGCATCACCACGTCCAGGGCACTGAGGGCGAGCGCCCAGCGCCAAGTTACTGTACGCTTCGTCTCGAGGCGGTAGAGCACATAGCCGTTCAGCCCCATCAGCAATACCGCGAACAGTATGTGGCTGACATAGGCAGGGTGTGGGAAGTTGACTTGATAGTGGAGCTGAGTCAGCCATGCAATTACCGCGAACCATCGTACCCACACCGATATCCTCAGGCCGTAGCGCAGGTAGTCCAGACCGGTCCGTCCGACCGCCCGGCGGGACTGTGCAACAGCATCACTTGAAGTCGTGTCCAATCCAACCCTCGATTTCGGAGCGTACACCCCTCAGTTTGTGGTGATAAGGTTTGTTTGTACCCCATCAGGCAGTACGATGTATCTCACGCCTAGGTTCTTCTTGACCGAGGCCTCTACCTCCGCCCCTGCCCCGCCCCCTGCTGCCACCCCTAACCTCGTCTTCTGTGTATATCCTCGTGTGAACGCCTGCGTGAGTGTCATAGCGTCTGTCTTTAGTAGCAACACGTTACCCGCCTTGTAGAACGAAGAACCAACGCTATCATGGTAAAGAGTAGTACCAAGGGGGAGAGGGTGTCGATTAAATGGGATGAATTGGACTCCGAAACATTCGAGAACATGGTCTCCGTCTTGCTCAGCCGTCTACACACAGATGCACGACGCATAGATGGCAAGGGCGGAGACGGTGGCCGGGATGTGCAGATTGTCGACAAACAAGATATCCGAATCAGGCTCGCCTTCGAGCTAAAGTCATTCACTGGCAGGGTGGATCGCCGGCGGCGAAAACAGGTGGAACGTTCCCTGAAGCGTGCAGCAACTTTAGAGCCGACAGAATGGGCGCTTGTAGTGCCCATTGACCACAGTCCCTCAGAGGAGCGTTGGTTCAACGAGATCGGCAGTAACTACCCCTTCCCGATAGACTGGTTCGGGAAGACCTGGCTTGACGAGAAAATGGCGATGTTCCCGGACATCCGGCGATACTTCTTGGAGGGGGCAAAGGATGAGGTGTACAGCTTGCTCTGGGAACTTCGAGAAGAGCAGGCCAGAATAACTAGCGTTCATGACGCAGTCGCCCGAGTACGCCCGCTACGAGGGCGTCTGAATGAGATCGACCCCTACTACCGCTACGAAATATCTACGGGGAGAAGCGTCAGTGAAAGCAGGCCAATGGACGTTGCCATGTCCGTTAGCTTCGACGACGTGCGAGTTGACGTATACCCAAAGTACTTAGGAGCTATCGAGGACCGGCCTATCATCATCACCGTCGAGTTCCTCCTCGAGCGAGACGACGAAGTGGTTGAGCACGCATTGGACTTCGGGCTTGATGTGACCATACCCGCGGAATCAGTCAACAGGGTAACGATTGACGCGCCATCCGGTCTGGGCGGGACCTTCACTGGCGGAAAACTCGACCTCTGGTCCACCAGTACAAGTCTAGACAACCCCATCACCCTCACACTCGATGTGGTGAAGGACGAAAAGATTCTAGCCAGTTGCCCAATCCATCTCACCCAGCAGAGAAGCGGTCGCAAGGGATTCATCTTAACGGGAACCGACAATAGCGGCTGGATGGAGACCCATCTAACGGTTAACACGATTGCCAACAGGTTTGAGGCCGAGTTTCGGTTCAATCCTAAACCAGCCTTACCATCTATTCTCGTGCCACTCTACCGATGGCTAGGCGAATGTCGGGCGCCGCATGACCTCAAGATTCGCTGGCCCGGCGGCTTAGAAATGCGAAGTACCATTCGGACGCCGTCCTTTGTTGACGAGAACTTTACCACGGTGGTTGAAGCACTCTACTTCCTACAGGACAACAGTAAAGTTTACGGGGAAATGCCCCTCTCTCTTACGCGCGAGGACAAAAGGGAGATCGTGGAGGCTGCGACCCTTGTAAAGGGACAAAGCATCAACTCCACGTGGAAATCATTCAGCTTAGGCTTGAGTCATTGGGGGCCGGAGTTGGACGGACTGTTGGATGGGCGTGGGCAGCAATTCATCTGCGAAGCAGATGAGTGGATTATTCTTGAAGGACTGAACATTCCAGTAGGGCGCATCCGAACCCATGTACAGTCCGCCCGTCTAGCTGATCCTGAAGCAGTCCGAGAAAGTCTGATGTCTGGCCTAGTGCCAAGTCTAAGGATGATACCCGGGGATACCGACGTGGCACAACGCGTCTTGGCGACCAGGATATAGGTCAAGGGACGCATCTAGCCCAAACACCACACCCACCCAACCAATGACCATCCCCCTCCACAACCCCTACTCCCTCCAACCCTGGCCCACCGCCTGGCACGCCAGCGACCACCACCGCTTCATCGCCCTCGCCAGCGACTACGACGTCGCGAAGAACCTGTCCCCCCACTTTCCCCATCCCTACACCATGGCCGATGCCGAGGCTTGGATAGCCCTCCAGACCGGCGTAGACCCACCCAAGCGCTTCGCAATCTGTGATCCCCAAGGCCCCATCGGCAGCATCGGCCTCACCATCCGGCAGAGGGGCCAGACACACCCAGGCCACACCGCAGAAATCGGCTACTGGCTCGGCAAGCCCTTCTGGGGCCGTGGCATCATGACCGCCGCCCTGCAAGTAATGACAACCTACGCCTTCGAGACCCTCGCCCTAGTCCGCATCGAAGCCCAGGTCAGGACCCACAACTCCGCATCCATCCGCGTCCTGGAAAAACTGGGATACAAGCGCGAAACCCCACCCCGCCAAGCCCCCCTAAGGCAAGACACCCCCGAAGCCATCCTGCTATACGCCATCAGTCGGGATGACCCGTGATACCCTGACCTCCACGCCGTATCGCATTTCGTCACATTCCGCTATAATGCATCCAACGCATGATTGTCGCACCAAGGCCTGACACAAGAACGGACCGGCCCCACCTACCTTCTCTTCTTGTTCACCCTCCGCTGCCTCACCTGTGTTGCTATTCTTAGATTAGGGAGTCCGTTCTCGTATGTCTTCTACCTATACCCCCGTCCCCGCACGCCCAGCCAACCGTACCCGTCACCAAGCCATCTGCCATGAATGCGGCATGTCCGCAACCATCCCCTTCCTGCCCACCCAAGGCAAGCCCGTATATTGCCAGGCATGCTTCAAGGCCCGCCGTCAGGGGCTTCCCTCCCCCATGGACCCAAGCATCAACACAACCCCCCGCCAGCCCCGTACCCGCAAGCAGCAAAACGTCGATACCGCCACGACCGCTCCCGCCGTTTCCTCCAGTCAGGCCGTTCTCTCCGGTGAGGAGGATGCCCTCGTATTCTCCGGGATGCCTTTGAAGCCAGAGACCAAGGCAGCAATCTTCCGCATGAACATCACCGAGCCTACCCCCATCCAGCACAAGACCATTCCCCACCTCATGGCTGGACAAGACCTGATCGGCCAAGCCCGCACCGGCTCCGGCAAAACCCTCGCCTTCGCAGTACCCCTCACCGAACGCTGCGACCCGTCAGTCCGGCGCATCCAAGCCCTCGTGCTTGTCCCCACCCGCGAACTTGCCATCCAGGTTGCCGGCGTCATAGAAGCCCTTGCCTCTTCAAATCAGCTCCGCGTCACCCTGCTCTACGGCGGCCGTTCCATGAAGACCGAACACATAGCCTTGAAAAGGGGCGCCCACGTCATCGTAGGCACCCCAGGCCGCACCCTCGACCACCTCCGCCAAGGCACCCTCGACCTGAGTTCAGTCCGATTTCTCGTCCTCGACGAAGCCGACGAGATGCTCGACAGAGGATTTACCCACGACGTCGAAGCCATCATTGGCCGGACGCCCAGCAACCGTCAGACAGCCCTCTTCTCGGCCACGATGCCTGAGTGGGTTGCCCAGACCGCCGGAAAGCATCTGCAGCAGCCCGTCACAGTGGAAGTGGACGCCAATGTCCAAGCCCCTCCCACCGTCGAGCATCTGGTCTACACCATCGACAAGTATCACAAGCTGGATGCCCTGCAGACCCTGCTCAACCGCCGCGACGAAGATGCCCCCATCATCGTCTTTGGCAAGACCAAGCACGGCGTCAAAAAGCTCGCCCAGCGCCTCAGTTCCTTGGGCTATCCCGTAGGAGCCCTCCAAGGAAATCTGAGCCAGACCGCACGCGAACGCGTGATGGAGGACTTCCGTTCCGGCGCCGCATCAATATTGGTAGCAACAAACGTGGCCGCCCGGGGCCTGGACTTCGAGTCTATCGGCCAAGTCATCAATTACGACCTGCCCGACTCTGAACTCCTCTTCACCCACCGCGTCGGCCGCACCGGGCGCATGGGCCGTGCCGGCACAGCCATAACCTTCATCACAGACGACGACGCATCAAAATGGCGCGAAATCGAACGAGGCCTAGGCCGCCGATTTGCCGTCGAGGCCTGGCCCACCTCCCTCAGACGCTAACTCTTCACCACGTTTCGCGCCCCATTGACGGGCCTGTATCAACTTCATCGTGCCGATTGTAGGCGGTCATGCCATCCAGAATAGCATCCAGCCTCACCGCGCCCCGCTTCACCGGTAGGCGGGACAAGCCATCGTCATTGGCGGTCATCTTGACCGTCGAATCGGCCTCAAGACCAAGTTGACATGCCAGAGTCTGAGGTACTCTGGCAGCAAGGCTATTGAGCCATTCCCTGACGCGAGTCTTCATAGGCTTAACTACTCAGCTTCCATTCCTATGGTCCCAGTCATCCCTCTGCTCATCGTTCAACAAATAGTCCCTGATCAGCGCATACAACCCAGAAAACCGGGCCTCCAGCTTGTCATCGATCTGCCGCAAGTCTTCTTTAGTAGCGAACCACTCCAAGTCTTCCTTGGTAGCCACCCCAGCCAGCGCGACCGCCAACTCCTCGTGGGTCACGTACTCACCCGTTGCCATCAAGCCCCCTGAACATCCAATTAGCCAGCGTTGGGGCTACGTCATCAGTGTCAACCAGCGACATGACGGCCCAAGGATTACCCACCTATTCTGCCTCTCCCCAAGATGTGTCTGTCAAGCAACAGAGAACAAGAGGCCGGGGTATAATCCCCGGCCTCCGTCATCACTCCTATTGATCGACCACTAATTCGGCGTCCAAGCCAGCGACCGGATCTCACTGAACTCACGCTCCAACTTGTTCCAGTTGTCCCCGTTGTCCTCGCTGATGAAAAGCTCGCCATAATGGCTGTTGCCGATGATCAGGTCCGGGTCGGCAGCATTCACCGCGAACACCCACATCGGGGAATTCGGCCTCGGCACGTTCAGGTTCTCCCACGTCTCGCCCCGGTCCGTCGACCGCAGCACCGTGCCGTTGTCGCCAATGAAGCTGTTCCCGTTCCCGAGGAACACCGTGTTCGGGTCATCGGGTTTCACGGCCAGCCCACGGCAGAACGTCATCGGGAAGTTCTCCCGCGCCCCCACCGTGCTCCAACTCTCGCCCACATCCGTGCTCAGATAGACCTCAGGGGCCGTGCTCGTAATCACCTTGGACGGGCTGCCATTGGACCCAGGGCTCACCGCGATGAAATGGATGTCCGGCTCCGCCAGCGACTCCACCCGACTCCAAGTCTCCCCGCCATCGATGCTGCGACGCACGCCATCCACCTCGGCCCCAGCCCATATCTTCTGCGGGTCCGACGGGTCCACCGCCATCGTCAGCACCCGGGGCACGCTCACATTCGCGCAATACTCCGCAAACTCAGCAGCGCAATGCTCCCAGTTGGCCCCGCCATCCTTCGTCCTGAAAATCGCCCCAGGCCGGCACCCGGCATAGATGTTGTCCGGGTTCACCGGGTCGATAGCCAGCGACCACACATCGTAGTCGTTCAACGCCGAGTCCAGCCTCTCGAAGCTGGCCCCGCGGTCATCACTGCGGTACACGCCGTCATTCGTCCCGGCGTACACCACCTTCGGGTCCTTTGGATGCACCGCAAGGTCGAAGCACTGCAACTCGCTCCAAGGCAGCTTTGGCCGCCCGCCCTTGGCCCGCGTCCAAGTATCCCCGCCATCGTCGCTTCGCCATATGCTAGCCTGCACCGTTCCCACCAACAGTGTGTAATCATCCTTCATGACATCCCTCCCTATAACGTAGATGAGGTTTCACAAATCGGGTTTCGCCGCCAATTATCCCCCGCCCCCGCCCGTTGTCAACCAACCATCCTAGCCAGCAATGGATACCGTGCCGGCTGTTGCTTCAGGGCGTGAAGAGCGTTGCTCGCAGCAGGTTTTCGAACTCATCGGGGCGGGACCACCGGGCAATCTCAGAGTGCCCATCCAACAAGCTGAAGTCCTCAGGGTGCCAGATATCCTCCGTGTCGTCGAAAAGGGAAACGAATGCGAGACTAGGTTGGGCCACCTTGAGGTGGTGTAAGTCAACACAGCCAGACAGAACGTGCTCGGCCAGCCTGCGCACAGCCCCACGGGAGCCGGTACTCAAGAGAAAGACCATAGAAGTCCGTCCGCCGAGGTATGCCTCAAAATCGACTGTCCACATCCGTGTAGACCTACCTTGCCTCTGCACGTCGCGCTCAAAGGGGATCTGCTTCTCCCGTAACCATTCGTCTACTTCGTCAGCTGTATTCTGAACCGATTGGCTTCGCAGTGTGAACCACAGGTCCGAGACTCTTACAGTCCCCTGAGCAACGCGCAGCACGGATTCACCCAGCGCGTCCTCCATAACGGAGCGAAGTACTAGTTGCCCTTGGACCAATTCGATACGGAGCGTCTGGCATACATACAATATTAGTGCCTGCTGCTTGGGTGACCTTTGGCGACGGACTGACTGAAGGTCAAGCCAGCCCAGAGCGTCCCCAAAGTCAGTGACAATGTATTCGCTGCCACGCTCCAGAACGAAAACATCCACCACGCCTCCGTCTGGGTACAGCAACGGCGTCCGCACCCGTACTCCCTCTTGAGGGCCAGGTGAGCAAGCGAACAGGGCGGGTAAGGAGTTTCCTATAGAAGCGCAAAGCTCTACCATGTTCATAGGAACGTCCTTTGTACAACAAGAGCCTGCATCGTGCCTATGTGCCGCAGGTGAGCTTCAACACAGAACTGGTTCCAAACATCCACCGGTCGGTTCCAAGGGCCGGTTATTTCTTCCGGTACATAGGCCCATTTGTCTCGGCTTCCCGACACCCAGTAGTTCTTGTGCTTCTCACCGACATGCTTGCCATCGGGATTCAGGGTCATGCCGTTTACAACTCTCCCAACGCTCCAAATGTCGACCGATCTGAACCACTAACACAAGCCCCTCACCACCCCATCACGTACTTATAAACGGTATCCTCCGCACCACCGGTATCCTCCGCACAAACAGCGACACCCCAAGCAGCAACGCCCCCACCACCAGCATGATCAGCGAAGGCGACGTCAGCGACAGCGACAGCCCGTCTGCCATGTGCGACGTCACATCCGAAGCAATCTCCGCCAGACTCTCCGGCGCATCCGCCTCCACCAGCGCATCCTGCAACCCCGAGCCCAGCCTGTCCGGTATCGTTCCCCCAACAAGCATCCCGGCAATCAGGAAGAACAACCCCGTGAACGTCAGCGCCAGACCCAGCCACCGCAGCATCGACACGATCCGCGGGAAATTCACCGCCACATGCCCCCAAAACCAAAGCCATCATCACCGCCGCCAGCTGGCCCGCCCATGCAGAACAACCGGAGACTTGCGGTACCGGCGCATGACCGTGTTGAGGCGCATCGGGATGCCTCCCTCAGTACGTCTGACGAATACGTCTGACGTGGCCTCTTACCTAGGGAAGTCTCCCATACCGGGCTACATCCTCGTAAGCCACCATACTGGATGGAAACCAAACCAAAATCGTTCAGGGCCATCTTCTCGATGGCCCTCCCGGCATCAGACCGTTATCGCCATGGGCACCGCGCAGCCACGAAGACGCTGTCCCCTACCCCTCACCCGACACAGTGAACGTGTTCGCGGCCGTGTAGAACCCGCGCAGGGCGGACACATGCTCGTCCGGCTGGATGCTCAGTTCCATCACCATCCGGTAGTCGCCCGCCACATTGGTGGTATAGGGGCAAAGCTGACCGTCCGTCACCGTCGTGCCCTCAATGTCGGTCCACTCAGCCGACGAATCGGCCCTCGTCTGCCACTTCATCGAGTGGACCGTATAGAAGTACCGTGCAATCTCCTGGTTGATGAACGGTCCCAAGCATGTGCCGAAGCTTCGCCCGTAGAGCAGGACGACGCCGTTGGCTACGTCGATTGTGGGGAACGGCGTCAGGCCCTCGTCATCTACGTCGATCTCCAGCGCGAAGTCGGCTGAGAGCCCATCGGGGTCCGTGGCCGTGAGGGTGAGCATGGCACTGCCCGCAGCCGTCCCCCTGAAAACGAGGAACCGGTGCCCTGCCACATCCGTCACAATCTCCGCGGTAAGCACGGCCGGGTCGCTGAGCTCTAACGAGAATTCGAGTTCATCCCCGTCCGGGTCCGTGAAGAAGAGTGTGGGCTCTGTGAACAGCGGCCCGCCTCCCGCCGACAACTCGTCGAAATCTAGGATCACGTCCTCGTTCAGCGTCGGTCCCCGGTTCTCTCCCGTCGACTCCTCGACGATGAACTCGTTCTCGGCGCGAAACTCTCCCGTAACCGTAGGCAGGTGCGGGTCTATGACGATCGTGACGTTGAGGACGAGCCGGTATTCCCCAGCCGTCCGGGTAGCGTATGTGCATAGTTGTCCGGTCGTGACTTCCGTCTCCGGCACTTCCATCCACGCAGACGACGAATCGCTGCGGGTATGCCATTCCGAGCTGTTGATGGTGACGACAAGGCCCGACGGGAACGGTGTGCTCTTTATGGGTGGCGTACAGGTGTCGGTGAGGGTGAGGAACCCATCCCCAAGGTCGATTTTGTTGTTGTCGACCTTGATCCCGGGCAGCAGCGTGAAGCCCGAATCGTCCACCTCCACACTCATGCTCTGCTCCCCCGAGAGACCTCCGGGATCAGTGGCAGTGACTGTGAGCGTCGCGGACCCGGCCGCCGTGCCGGTGACGATGATGGCCGTATGCCCCTCGCTGTCTACTATGACCTCCGAGGAGGCCAAGGCAGGGTCGCTCACCGTAGCCGTGAAGGTGAGTTCCTCAGCATCGTTGTCCAAGTCCCGGAACAGTCCGCTCGCCAAAAAGGGCCACGGTGACCCGCCCACCGAAACGGCGATGTCCTCGAACTCTCCCGTCGGCGTCGGGGGCTCATTTTCCGGAGCAGCCGTGACCCCAGGTACGCTGGTAGCCGCCGGCATGCTAGTCGGCGTCGGCGTGGCCGTCGGCGTCGGTGCGCTGGTGGCCACCGGCGTGGTTGTAGCCGTGGGCGTAGGTGTGCTGGCGGGCGCTGGTCTGGCCGTGGGCGCCGGCGTGAGCGTGGGCGCCGGTGTGGCTGTGGCCATGGCCGTCGGTGTACTGGTGGGTGCTGGTGTGGGCGTAGGTGAAACTACCTCCGCGGCAGTGGGGCTGAGTGGAATCTCGGCTACTGGTGATGGGGTCGGATCATCGGAGCATCCGACCAAGATCATGGTGACGAGAATCGCAATGGCAACTAGCCCGCTTTTCACCTTTACTACCCTTTGGACAACCGCGAATACATATAGCCATCGAAACAGTAACATTGCCTAGGCTCACTCCCAAGCACCGTCGGTGACCATCGCTTCCGTTCGCCCTAGCCGCCCTAAACGTCTGGTGCGTGCGGGGCAGATGCCCTGCTACCGTTACCCTGAGCTAGCTGAGTGCTGCACCATTGGCAGAAATTCCCGCTCTGATTCGTCCCTGGGAAGCGCGAATAAACGCTAACCTTCTATCACACCACCGTGCTGATAAACGGTATCCTCCGCACCACCGGTATCCTCCGCACAAACAGCGACACCCCAAGCAGCAGCACCCCAACCACCAGCATGATCAACGACGGCGACGTCAGCGTCAGCGACAGCCCATCTGCCATATGCGACGTCACATCCGAAGCAATCTCCGCCAGACTCTCCGGCGCATCCGCCTCCACCAGCGCATCCTGCAACCCCGAGCCCAGCCTGTCCGGTATCGTTCCCCCAACAAGCATCCCGGCAATCAGGAAGAACAACCCCGTGAACGCCAGCGCCAGACCCAGCCACCGCAGCATCGACACGATCCGCGGGAAATTCACCAGCGCTATCAGCAAACACGCCCCAATCAGCACCACCTGCGGCAGCCACGGCCCCAACGCCCCAATCAGCTGGATGCTGTCCCGCGTCCCAGCGAGCCCTTCACTCTCCTCAATGTCCTCATCTACCAAGCCCAACAAATCGTACCGGGCGCACTGCGACAGGTCCGCCCCTTGCGGCAACTCTTCGCATGCCACTCCGTCCGGTGTGACAAGTTCCCGCCGCACGTCATCCAGCGAATCGTCGACTAGAGAAGGCAGCACTCCGCCAGTCGCCGCCTTCAGCACATCCTGAATAATTTCCTGTTCTGCCTCCAAGTCCGGCGCCTCTTGCTGCAAAGCCTCACGGATCTTGGCATCCGTCTCCGGCGCCTCTAGTGCATCCAGCACCTCGAGAGGCACATCATCCGTCTCCCGCAGCTCCTCCAACGCCTCGTCGTACGACTCCAACCGCGTCTCGATATCCACCCCTGCCAGCTTCGGCACCCTGCTCGGCAGTTCGCCCGACTGCAATTCATGCACCGTGTCTTCCCAGTAGTGCGTCCACTCCTCGTCCGTCTCCAGCTCCACCTGCTCCAGACGGATGGGCTCACCGCTCTCCAACGCCTCCATCGCCAACTCCGTGGCCTCACCCACCCCCACCTCCTCTGCCTCTCCTCTGGAAGCCTCCGGTTCCGTTCGCTCCCCGCCATCCCCCCCAACAGTGGCCCCGTCGACCCCCACCACCTCTATACGGTCAATCCGGTCCTCCGCATATGCCACAAGCTCCACGCTCGCGTTATCCAGCGGACCTGCTAGGTCGATGTACAGATCAAGTTCATCTGTGTCCTTCTTCAAGTACCCTATCAGGTCGTCTAGGGCCCGCTCCGTCTCCCCCTGCAGATACTCCGGCGGCATGATTCTCCGCGCCACATCAGCCACCTCGTCCTGGGGCACATCCACGTTCCCCAGTAACTCATCGGTCGTGTCCTCCAACTCCGGGTCAACCAGCACCTCGTCATAAACACGGTCATACACCTCCTGCTCCGAAAGAGCCTCGGCATAGAAGTCCGCCGAAAGGAAATGACCGTCAATGACGCTGAACAGCAAAAAGGCAAAGAAAGCAAGAAAGACAATTGCCCCCAGCACCATGCTGGCCAAGGGCCGGAACATCAGCAGCGGACAACCCACGTCATCCGCCCCCCGCATACACTGGCACCGCCCTCGGTATCAAAGAAAGCCAGCGGCTCACCCAGCACAACATGCGCGCCAGTATACCACCCTACCCGATACCCACCGGCCTCGGCCCCACATCTCTAGGTTTTCACCGACTATACGGCAATTTCCCTGACAGCCTGCGGCAACATCACCGACCGGGGGTAAGTCGGTCATTCGCTCGCCTGAACACGCCTCCGCCACATGGGGTGGTCCTCCCAGTTGGCTGGAAATCCCATATCGGCCTCTGACACAGACGTATATGCACCCTTAAGTTCCAGAAGCCTTTCCGGCCAATCTCCGTTGGGGGTGATGACTTCCATTAAGTGAGTGATCAGGACTATGGCATTGTAGACCTTGCCTGGAGCTTGTTTATTGAATGCCGTAGCGGCCGCTGAGTTACTCCCAAGTGTCTTGGGTATCCTGAGGCCAGTGGCAACGTTCAAATCCCAGAGCCTGTCGTGGTGGGCGCATATGTTGCGAATCCGGGTGAGATGACGCAGAGCGGAGCGGAGGATGGATTCGTCCATCCCGTAACTTTGAGATATGTCCTGCCTAATCCTGCGGTCTCCTAGGCTCGCATACCATTTGGACAATTGCCCGAATGACATGGCATGAATCACGTCCCAGATGGGTAGTTGATGAAAGCTAGTACTCCCTTGGTTCGTGATCTGCCGGTAACCTCTTTGGAGTTCCTTCAGATTACCCGAGTGATACCGGTTGAATAGAGTGGCGTCCTGGTGGGCATATTCTCCGTGCGCGTACGCGAGTTGGCGTGCCCACTGTGTCCTGATCGAAACCTCGATGAAGCTAAAAGCCTCCAGCAAATGGGACCTGAGCCGTTGGTCGAACAGGTAGCGTGACAGGGCAGTGTGGAAGTGTGTCCCATCTACGAAGAGGTTGCCTTGTTGGCTTGGCGTCGACGACTCGAAAGATCTCCAATAGGCGCTCAGACGCTGGAATCCTATGTGTGTCAGGCTTCGTGCTGCAGCGTCCCGGTCGTCGATGGTCATACCGCAGTCTATGAGGTGCTGCACTTGGTCACGCGGTGATGTGAGGTTTATAGAACGCGATTGGGATATGTACATATACCTGACAAAAAGAAGCCCCCCCGTGGTGCGCCGATCTTACGAGAGGCGTGGGGGGTTCTATCAATCTAGCCTAGCACCCGCTGGTGTCCTCGTCAATCCTCCTCCCCTCAATTGGGATACTACCCCAACCTCGCCCTACCCTCCACCAACAACTCCGCCCCCCAGTAATACGCCCCAGCATACTGGATCCGCCTCCGCCTCGACGACGAAATCACGTGTATATACGACATGTCCACCCCATCCACCAAGTCCACCGCAGCCCGCACCGACTGCGACCCCCTCGCCGACAGGTACGGCTCCAGCCCTTCCCACGCCTCCTTTATGTCATTCGAACTGTGCAATAAAGTGATGCTCAGAAAATACACCGCCTCATTCGACGACACCGTGTACTGCGCCAGCGTGTCATGGTCCTCAATGATCGCGCACGGGAATTCGTTCACCGCCGTCACCGGCAGGTCATACACCCGCAGCCCCGGTATCGAGGCCAACCTCGACTCCAAAGTGTTCACGAATACGCTGATATCTCCCAATTTCCTCTCCTCTCTACGTTCGCTCCACGCGAAGTGATAAAGTTCACCCGTGACTACGCCAGAACAGGCCCCGCCCCAAATTGACCCTGCTGACATAGCCCGCACCCTCGGCCGCCTCGAAGAGGGCCAGCGCCATCTCGAAGAAGGCATGCGTCAGATGGGCCAGCGTCTCGATCGCCTTGACGAGAACCAGCGCGACACAAACCGCCGCCTCGAAGAAAACCAGCGCGACACAAACCGCCGCCTCGATGAACTAACCAGCGCATCGACCGCCTCGTCTACGCCAACCTCGCCAGCCTTGTCGTCATCACCAGCGCTCTGCTAGGCGGACTCCTCACCGTTGCCTTCGTTGGCTAGACGCCTCCCTCACCGCGCCGTCGCCAAATAATCCAACTTGTCCCCATCGCTCGCCACATCCCCATAGAAATCGCTCAACGCAGCCTCCCTCCCAGGAGGAAACTCCAGTCTCAGCACCGCCCCCGGCTCCAACTCCATCCCCGCATCCGCCGACACCTCCGCTCCACCCAGGTAGAAGCTCCCCGTATTCCCCCGCCTCGCCTTGAACACCACGGCATACACCGCCTCCCGCGGCTCCGGTGCAAACCGCTCCCGCGTCCCCGCCTCTGCCACCGTGACCGTTCCCGTCAACAGCTTCATCCCATCCTCCTCTCTCCCATGCCTCCGGTCCTCATACCGCAGCCTTTCGGTACGGGCTCAGCATCCTTCTCACGTCCGGGTCATACTGCCCGAAGTCCCCGTTCAACGCCGCCCGGTACCCCCGCACATCTGTCCCGAACGCCAAGTCTTTCCGCTTCCACAACCGCGCAGCCTGCACCACGCACGCCTCCGACACCCCCGCCGGGTACCGGAACAACTGTATCGGCGACGCGGCGCCATGCCTCACCACCCTCGTCCCATTCACCCCACGCTCCACCTTCAGCATGTTCGTCCCCGCCGCGGTCACATACACCTGCTCCGACCCGATCATCAACGTGTCCCCTGCGCTGAAGGGCATGCCCCCGTTCACCCCGAACTCCGTGCCATCGACATCCACCCCTAGCCCGTCCACCACTGCTGCCGACATGCTCAACTGCTCGCGGAAGCCCCAGACTCCAGCGATCTCCACCCTAGCCCGTCCCTTGAGGGACCGTAGCCCGCCTCGCAGGGACACCCTCCCCCCAGACTCATTCCCCACCTCCAGCCTCGTATAGGGTCTGCCCCAAGGCTGCGTGGGCTCCGCGTTCAACGGGTACAGCAGGTAATCGCCCGACGCCCACGCCGTCTCGAACCGCCTGTCTCCATCCCCATCGCTCTTCAGAGCAGTGATCCGTATGAGGTCCGGCACTAGTATTCGGCTGCTGCCACCCCCCACGTCGAAATAACGTGTGGTCTCCAACGCGAAGAAGTGCCTGTTGCAGTGCTGGTCTATCCACCGCGACACATCCTCCAGCAACTCCAGCAGCCTGCTGTCATGACTCCCTCCCGCAATATCCAGCAAGGACACCGACTTGATAGTCTTCAAGTTCCCGTAAGCATTAGCCATCATCCCCTCCTCCCATTCATCCTTCACTACTTCCCCGTCATTCCCGCGGAGAGCCTGCCCCCGTGCAGACGGGGGCGGGAACCCACGTAACCCCGAGTCCCCACGACCACTCACCACTCGGAGCGCAACACCCCCTCTCATTTCTCCGCTCGTCCTGAGCGAAGGGGGTGGGTTGGACATCCGGCCGTTAGGTCAGATGCCCAACCCGCCCCCGAAGTCGAAGGACAGGCGTGACACCCGTAGAACCCGCCTTACCCCTACGGCGCCGCCGTGATGTTGTATTGCAACCCAGTATGCGTCGCGCTCGAACGCGTCCCCGTCCGCTCCGCAAACGCAATCCGCATGCTCACCACCATCACGTTCTGCCTCTTCTGGATATCCCGCTCCGTCTCTATCGTCAGCTCCCGCCGGAAGCCCACTCTCCACTGCGTTCGGTTGACGATCAGCAGGCGTCCCGTACTGTTCGTGTTCCCCCCGCTCGTCACCTTCCCGTCCGCATCGGCCGCCTTCATCTGCTCCGACACCAGCACCGGGATACCCTCCACCGCAGCCAATTGCCCCTGCAGCAGCGTCGCGTTGGGCCCCAGCTTGTCCAGCGTCCGGAAGTTGGTGATGCCCAAGCTGCGTATGTACGTGTCCACATCCATGATGTAGGCCAGCTCCGAGGGACGCACCCCGTGCTTGCCCAGCTTGCCCCGTATCTCGTTGAACATGCTGTCCGACGTGCTGGCGTTGTGATCGTTGCCCTGGCCCGTGTTGTCCACCAGCGGCAGGTGCAGCAGCCCGTCGAACCCCAGCAGCCAGTGCCCCTTTCCCGCATCGCTCTTGGAGATCGTTGCCCCGTCCGCATTGATGTTGTTCGTAGCCGTCGTGTCCGCGTTCAGCAGCACATCATCAATGACCTCCGCAGCATTCCTCACCAGCGACGACCGCACCTCCGGCGCCATCGCCACCACCGAGTCCTCGTCCAGCGACAGCGACCACGGCACCGTACCCACCAGTTCATACGACGTCAGCGTCTGCTTGGCCGTGGCCAGCGCCGACCCCGTCACCGCCGCGTTCTCCGTTCCCGGGTACCAGCTCACGTCCCCCAGTTGCAGCGGTATATCGAACGGGTCCGACGGCATCTCCGTACGCGAGAACAACGGCGCCACCAGCGTCTCCAGGTTCACGTCCAGCCACAGCGCCGCCGCCTCTTGCGTCGGCACAAGCTCATCCCCCGATCCCGCCGTCGTGCTGTCCATCGCAGCCTTCAGATTCGTCTGCCACTCCTCCAGCATCCGCGGGTTCAACCCCATCGGCTGCCTCATCTGCGAGGTCAGCAAGCTCCGCACGCAGGCCAGGTCCAGCATGTCCAACCCCTCGTACTTCCCAAAGGGCACCCGCGGCCGCCCCCTGTCCACGTACTTGGCCAGAATGCTCCGCTTCTGTCCCTCCTTCGACGACTCCTGCATCCGTCCCAACTGCGATGAGATCCGCTGCACCTCCTCCCGCAACGGCGGTATCTCTGCATCCATCCGCGACTGGTAAAACTCCCGTATCCCAGCCACCTCACCCTTGATAACCTCCAAGTCCTGCGTCCCAATATTCACGTCTTACTCCTCTTATTCCTTTTGTCGAATTTCCTCTTCTTTTGTTGGGTATCTCCCCCGTCGTTCCCGCGAAGAGCCTGCCCCGGACCACGGTCCGGGGCGGGAACCCACGTAACCCGGGACTCCAAACTCACTTACCACTTGGCACACAACACCCCCACACGATCCTCCACTTATCCTCTCTTCCGTTCACCCTGAGCGAAGCTGTCTCCCCCTCAGTCCCGGAACACAGCGCAGTCGAAGAACCGGCAGCGAGTCAGCACCCCCTAAGTAAATCCCCTCTTCCGTGCGCCCTGAGCGAACAGTCGGGTTGTCCATCCGGCCGCCCCAAGGGAGACAGTGAGTCATACGCCTTCGCCATCCCCCCACCCTATCCTTCTCATCCGTTCGTCCTGAGCGAAAGCAGCGGATCATTCCCGAATCTATCCCCCTCCTCCGTTCGTCCTGAGCGAAGGGGCCGGGTTGTACATCCGGCCGCCCCAAGGGAGACAGTGAGTCATACGCATCCGCCATCCCCCCACCCTATCCTTCTCATCCGTTCGTCCTGAGCGAAGGCAGCGGATCATTCCCGAATCTATTCCCCTCTTCTGCCCCCCTCTTCCGTTCGTCCTGAGCGAAGGGGGCGGGTTGTACATCCGGCCGGTAGAGGTCGGATGTACAACCCGCCCCCGAAGTCGAAGGACCCCCAACCAGCAACACACCCACCACGACCCCCTTCCCCCTCAGGAGGAAGCCTGGAATGGGGATGAAAATCCCACACCTCACGGCCCAGCCCGCGCCTCCCTCAAAACCTCCAGCACCTCCTCCACCCCAACCCCCAACGACAACCCACGCCTCACCGCATTCTCATTCGCCGGCACCGGCGCAGCACTCACCTCCAGCAACACCTGCTCCGTGAACCATATCCCCAGAAACTTCCCCGTCTGCGGGTCACGCCTCTCCTCAAACCGCACCGGACGGAACCCCACCGACACTCCCTTCTGGTACCCGCCCCGGTACAGCCCCGCCACCTCCTGCGCGAACCCCGTCGGCGCAAACTCCACCTTCGCCAGCAACGCCCCGGACATCACACCAGTGCCCCGTCCCACCTCACCACCAGCCGTCCACACCTCCGTGCACCTTCCGATCGCCGGCCTCGAGTAGTCATGCGCCCACAAAAACACCGGGTTCTTCCGGTAAGCATCCAGCCTCCACCCATTCACCGACACCACATCCCCATGCCGGTCCACCTCCTCCGTGGAAGCCACGAACGTCATCGCATCCCCATCCTCTCCCATCCCCTTCCCCTGCCAGCCCTGATCCTCCTGACCAGCGCCCGTAGCAGCAGCCCCAGTGGCAGTAGCCCCACTCCCATCAGCCTTCCCCATCACGCTCCACTTGAACACGCACGGCGCATCCGCCAACCCCCGCCGGTACTCCTCCAGCGCCTCCAGCAACTCCTCCTGCATCTGCATCTCCCACTCCCTTCCAACACGTCCCTCTCTGTGATCGCTCATCGTCATATCCCGTCTTCCTCCCATCTCTCACTGCCTGACAAATAAAGTCTTCAAATGGAGGGGACGGACCCCCTGCCCCCGGAACGACTCCCGGAGACTCCCCCGGCCATACTCCGAGGTCTCCCGGCCTGGACCGAGGCCCCCCGGAATAGCCCGGGCTTTGAGGGGTCCGTCCCACCCCTGACCGGAGGCTCCCTGTCCCATCCTCCCTGGCACGTCTGCCTCCGTGTTCACAGGTTAGAACAAGCGTTTGCCAGACGTCAACAACAAAATGTCACGCCTCACCCCCACAACACCAACAAGCTCCTAGCAGATACGACACCCAGCGGGTACCATGGATTACGGAGCCAGCGAAGGGACATCGTTACGACATGGTGAAGGTGAGGGAGGTCGCGCGGCTGGTGGAACGGGACGGGTGGAGGTTGGCGCGGACGAAAGGAAGCCATAGGATATACAAGCATCCAACGAAACTAGGCATAGTGGTCATCTCCGGAAATGCAGGTGTGGACATGCCTCCGGGCACCTATGACAAAGTACTCAAGCAGGCCGGTCTGAAATAAGGAGTCGTCGAATGGGTTACGCAGTGATTATCGAAAACGGCCCAACCAGCTACGGTGCCCATGTCCCTGACTTACCGGGCTGTGTAGCCGCCGCTGAGACAAGGGACGAGGTCTACGCCCTCATCCTTGAAGCCATCGAACTCTACTTGGAGACTCTGAAAGAAGACGGACTCCCCGTACCAGAACCCCAGTCCTACGAATTAGTGCAGGCACATCCCTGAGTTGGGCCCCCTCAATGAAGGTGAAATACGTGGTGGTATACCAGAAGTTGCCCAACAACTACTGCGCCTACATACCTGAACTACCCGGCTGCATCTGCATCCTCTAGCCGTCTAGCCCAGCCCACCCACCCTTCGCGGCCCCCCACTTAACCCCACACCCCCTGACCCCAACCCCGCACCCCCCAAACCATCACCCCACATCCGCAAACAGCAACCAAAATGCTATTATCTCTCCATTAGCCTCAATAACATCTTGACATTTTCCAAGGCTACATGTTACATTACCCACACAACGCCTAACCAGAAAGGACAACAACATTGAGATGGAGACACCGCAGCCCCAACTATCCCGGGATCGACTTGGAGGACGCCATCGACTCCGTGGTCAAGCTCTACAACTCCATGGGTAGAAACGAGTTCCATTCCGAAGACGCCATCAAGGCTTGGGGATACAGCAGCGGTAGCGGTCCCGTTCGTGTCCGCATGGCTGCCCTTCGACAGTTCGGACTCCTCGACGGCAGGCGAGGCGAGAGCCGCAGGGTCTCCCGTACCGGCCTCATCTTCGCCATGCGCGACCCCTCTTCCCCGGAATACCAGGACGCCATCCGGGCCACCGCAGTGCGTCCACCCCTCTTCGCCAAGGCAAGGAATGATATGCCCAACGCATCCGATAGCTCCCTGCGTCAATGGCTGCTCATGGACGAGGACTTCTCCGACGAAGGCGCATCCCGGTTTGTCGAGGTCTTTCGCAGCACGATGCGTTTTGCCAGCCTCGACAACATCGAAATAACATCAGGGCTGGAAGATGAAGCCCCTCAAAACGCCTTCGAAGATGCGCCAATAGCGCCTTCCCGCGGTCGCTCACATCGCCATCATGCCCCGCCAAGCCCAGCGGAATCACCACTCCCAGCCCACACCCGCGTCCCACTGCGCCTCATGGGCGGCTCTCAAACCGTAACCATCGAGCTGCCCGACTCCATGACCGAGAGAGCATGGCAGCAAATGATGGCCATGCTCAACGCCCTCAAGGCCGGTTACGTGCCCACCGAAAACGATGAACTCAACCAATCAACCACCGGTCAGATCATCGACACCAAGGAGGCCACCAATGTCCCAACAGAAGAACTCCCCCACGCCACGTCGCAACCCCCCCGGAACGAAAGCAGTGACGACAACAATAATCCACCTAGCAACGAGCATACTGAGACTGGTCACGAGCCTCACCCTGAGTCCACACATCCAGAGTAGCCCACGCATCCAGAGTAGAAGCACCGCCACGCCAAGGGGACACGCCCCCCGTCACCAGCGAAACTACCACTACCTCCGCATTCAGGAAGGAGAGAGAAGCGCCGTCGCCCCCAGAAGATACGCCCCCTCCGAGCAATGGGACGACTACTGGCGCATCCTCGCAAGAGGAGGATGGTGACCGCCATCCTCCTCCATCCACCCTCAACGAACTCCCATCCTTTACAACCCCACCCCCACCCACTACCCTCAAACCCACACCTCCCCCAAGGGGCTTCCCATGGTCCCAAACCCCGCCCCCCACCCAAAGCCCACACACCTCATCCCCGTTCTTCTCCTTGTCCTCTTCGCCGTCCTGCTCATTAACTGCGGCGGTGACTCCGCAGATTCCACCGGACCGCCAGCCCCAGGACAGGACTCCACGAACACCCCAACCGGCGCCGCCAGTGCATATGATCTCGAAGCCGTCCGTGAATACGCGGAGGAATCTTGCTGGATAAACAGTGAGTTCGACCCTATCCCCACCGTGTTCGGTGCTTGGGAGGCTTTGCGCCACCACTTCAGGACTAGCGACGCCCGCAGAGACCTTGTTCCCCCACCCGTCCTACGTCAGTACCACCAAGCGGTTATCCTCAGCTTTGAAGAGCCACCCACAGAAGCCAGATTCCCACACGCCAGCGGGATGGTGGGCGCATCGGCGGAAGCCGAGTCCAGCGGCTCCCCCAGCCCGTCCCAAGCCCTTTCCGACATCTACGATGGCCTACCCTCCGAGGTCCGAGAAACAATCGAGGCCGTAGACTGCTGAGATCCCCCCTCCCTTGCCCCGTTCGTCCCAAGCGAAAGCAGGCCCTTCCACATCCGACCGCCCAAGGTCCCAAACCCCCAACCCAACCTACCTCTCATCTCCCTACCTCCCGAAGTCGACCCGTCAAGCCCGAAATTCGGCGGAGAAGTCCATATCATTGGCCCAGTGGACCCATGATAGAATGCCTTTCTAGGCCGCCCATGCTTACGAACCAACAGATAGAAGGACTCCTCCTCATGCCCAAGGCCATTACCGACAAGCAGCCTGCCAAAGGGTATCGAGACGAGGGACTCCATAAGCGGTGCAACCTGCAATTGACCGGGTCAGATGACGAACGCTTTGTCGTTTTTGTTCGCCAACACTCTACTTTCATTGAGAATTATTCGATCGGTCTGCGATACCAAACTGGCGATTCCTCCGTAGGAACGATCACACTAATTCGATATAACGGGCCGCACGGCGAGGAGAGGCGCCAACCAGGCGGGCATTTCGCAGTTCCACACATCCACCGCATAACAGAGGTTGAGTTGCTCTCGGGCAGCCGTGAGCCCCAAGAGAGCCATAGAGAGTTGACTGACCGATATGGAACCTTCGAGGAGGCCCTTCAAGTGTTCTTCACTGACATGAAAGTGGAGAACGCGAGCGACTACTTCGAGTCGCAGCTACCGTTGTTGTGATGAATAATCCACGGGATCTACCGAGATGAACCTAGAAGCCGTAAGGGCAACGTTGGGCCAATCTCTTTCGTCCAAGGTCGACTTGCACGAACGACGCCAAGGGATATACCAGCTCATCGTGCCCATATTGCATGAAGACGGCGATATGGTGGACATCTATCTGGAGGACAGTCCTGTAGGCGATGAGTACATTAGGATACGTGATTTCGGCATGGCCCTTATGAGGCTGTCTTACACGTTCGACATTAACACTCCCACTCGCCAAGGCATATTTGACAGTATTCTTATCAACAATCGTGTCAGCTACGAGGCTGGCGACCTCTATCTGGACACACCTTTGGCCCGATTATACGAAGGGGTCCTGCAATTCGCTGGCTGTGCTCAGAAGGTGTGCAACATGCGCTATTGGGGCCGGGAGGTGGTGCGAAGCGCCTTTTATGAGGATTTGGCAACCTACGTCACCAATGATCTGGTCCAATATGAGCCGAGAGATGATGTGTCCCCGTTGCCTGAGTACCCCATCGGCCCTGACTGGTCCCTCGAATGCCGCAATCGCAACTTCTATATCTTTGGGGTGTTAGGCAACGACAAGGCAAAGAACGTGGCGATATGCCTGTTGGAATTCCAGAAGGCGAGGCTTCCATTCATAAGTTTGGTTGTACATGAAGATATGGAAGCACTTGGAAGCCGCGATCGGCTCTATATAACTCGCAATGCGGACACTCAATATCCCGTGTTGAGCGACTTCAAGGAGCGAGGCGTGGAGGACATCGAGCGTTTCGCGGGAGTTATTGCAGGCTAAGTCAGTCACCATCGACTCAGACGCTGACCTGCGCTCGATTCCACACTCTGTCAGCTCGCCGCAGGTCGACCCACTCTGTATGGTTCGTTAGCCTATTTCTTAGCCCACCCCAACCACCCCATGACACCCCCCTCTTGACAACCCACAAACACTTGTTCTAACATACCCTCATAGAGCGAGCATGGCCCGGCCCCAATCGCCGGCCCCAACTCCTCGAATCTGCGCGCACATGGGGACTGACCCCATACAGGTCAGCCCCTGTGCGCCTTTTTTTGCGCCACTCACGGGGCTGCCTCGATTCCCAAAGGGCCCCATCAGGCCCTACATCCAGCCATATCAGGCAGAAGGAGTACCCCTTGGAACCACAAGTCCAGCAGCCCAAAGCACTGCCACTGGTCCCCTGGCACAACGCCATCCGCTGCCGCCGCTGCCGCAGCGACGTCCTCATACGCCTCAAGAAAACCCGCAAACACGACCACCACGTCTTCCGCTGCGTCCAGTGCGACCTCATCTTCAGCCCAGGCGGCCGTCTATCCGCGCCCAGCCAGCCCCGCAATCAAAACCAGGAGTGGCAGTAATGAATCGCAAGCTGAACAGAAAGGCCACTGGCAGAACTGGCAGTAAAAATAGCTACAAAAAACCTCGCGCCAGATACGACGATCCTGCCAGTGCAGCTATGAAACAAATCTTCGCTACGGCCCGCCATTTCGGCGCATCCATCGGCCAAGCCGCCACCGTCGCCGGTGTCCCTGAGCGCACCATATACAACTGGCGCGACCATGACCCCGAATTCGCCAAGGCTTGGGACAATGGCCCCGACCACCTCATCGAAAGCATCGAAGCCGGCACCTTCCGCTCCGCCATCGAAGGCGACCGCCAGCTTCGAATGTTCCTCCTCAAGGCCCACAGGCCAGGTACCTACAATCAACGCCAGCAACCACCCAAGCCTGCGGCATCCAAGCTCACGGACCTCGTCCAGCTGGCAGAAAGGGTGCGCGGATGGCTATGACTCTCTTACCCAACACCATGTATGGGTCTGATGGCGACACTTCCCTCGTCGAAGCCGACCTCTACGAGTCCATGCGCATCTGCCCCGTCGGCTTCGCCCATGAGGCCCTCGGCGTCCAACTCTGGAACAAGCAGCAGGAAGTCCTCAACGCCGTGCGCGACCACCGTCGCGTCGCCGTCAAGGCTGGCAACGGCCTCGGCAAGGGCTTCACCGCCGCCACCGCCGTCCTCTGGTTCCTCTGCACACACCATCCCGCTATCGTCCTCACCACCGCCCCCACCGCACGCCAGGTACGCCACGTCCTCTGGCGCGAGATTCGCCGCCTCCACCGCGGCGCCCACCAGCCCATCGGCGGACGCATGCTCTCCACTCGTTTCGAGGCTGCCGACGACCGCTTTGCCCTCGGCCTCTCCACCGACGACGTCGACCAGTTTCAGGGCTTCCACTCCCCCAACATGCTCATCGTCGTCGACGAGGCCGAGGGTGTCGGCGAGGAAACCTACGAGGCCATCGATGCCGTCATGACCGCCGGCACCAGCAAGCTCCTCCTCATCGGCAACCCCACCAGCGACTCCGGGGCTTTCCGCCGCGCCTTCCACGAGGACCGGCGCATCTTCCACAACATCACCATCTCCGCCCTCGAGTCCCCCAACGTGCAGGAAAACCGCGTCATCATCCCCGGCCTCACCACCGAAGACTGGATAACCGAGCGCACCACCCTCTGGGGCCAGGACAGCCCCATGTACCAAGCCCGCGTCCTCGGCCAGTTCTCCGACCGCCCCCAGGACGCCCTCATCGCCCTCTCCAAAATCGAGTCCGCCATCGCCCGCCACCCCACCGCCACCCTAGCCCTACCCCCCGCTCACCCAGCCCTCCCCGTTCCTCCATCCCTCCCCGCCCTATCTCCCTCCGTTCGTCCTACCCTCCCCGTTCCTCCTGAGCAAAGTGAGACGATGAGCCTCTCAGACCTGCCAAGGTCGGAAGGCTCACCGTCTCACGAAGTCGAAGGACCCGCCCCCGACGACGAGGATCCCGCCCCCACCGTCCTCGCCGTCGACGTAGCCCGCTTCGGCACCGACCAGAGCGTCCTCCTCCTAGCCAACTCCGACACCGTCCTCCACATCGAGGCCTACCGCGGCCTCGACACCATGGAACTCGCAGGCCGGGTCATCGACGCCTACCGCCGCTGGCTGCCCAAACGCATCGCCATCGACGAGATCGGCGTCGGCGCAGGCGTCGTCGACCGCCTCAAGGAACTCAACTTCCCCGTGGCAGGCATCAACGTGGGACGCCCCGCCCGCCAGCGCAGGCTCTTCGCCAACATGCGCGCCGAGGGCTACTGGCGCCTCTACGAACTCTTCAACCAGGAGGCCATCGCCATACCCAACGACACCGAACTCGCAGGCCAGCTCGCCTCCCTGCGCCACCGCTACAACAGCAAAGGCCAGTTCTACATGGAAACCAAGGACGAAGCCCGCGCCCGAGGCGTCCCCTCCCCCGACAAAGCCGACGCCCTCATGCTGGCCTACCTAGGCCACAACCGATCCGTCAGGCTCCACATATGACCACCCTCGCACAGTCGGGTGCCTGCCCCGTCATTCACGCGCCCTCCTCCGTCATTCCCGCGCAGGCGGGAACCCACGTAACCCGGACACCCATCACAAGTCACCAACGCATAACCAGAACAACAAGGAGATAACCAACATGAAAACCCAACGACCCAGACCCAACCCCATATCCACCCTAGCCCGCAGGCTGCTGCCAGCCGTTCGTCCAGATGGCGAAGTGGCAGGCCAACCGCCAATCGTCCAACGCGCCAACCGCGCCACCGCCTCCGACTACGACCGAGTCCACGAAACCGCAGGCGTCGGCGGAGACTGGGCCAAGTCCGTCTACGGCGAATACTACGCCACCTCGGTCTCGGTATACTCCGCCATCAAGCTGCGGGCCGACGCCATGGCCCGGGCCCCACTGAACATCCTGCGCCAAGTCTCAGGCGAGAGCCCGGCAGGAACGAGCCGTGTGCCAGTGGGCCCCGGACACCCCGTGCAGCAACTCCTCGACCGCGTCAACCCCTGGTACACCCGTGGCGACCTCTGGCGGGCCACCGAGATCAATCTCTGCCTGTGGGGCTCCTCCTTCTGGGCACTCGAACAAAACCAGTCCGGCCACTGGGAAATCTGGCCCCTCCGCAGCGACCGCGTCCGCATCCTCCCGGAGAAACAGCGCCACATCAAGGGCTTCGTCTACATGGGGAACGGCGGCCCCGTCGCCTACACCCCCGAGGAGATCGTCTGGATGCGCTACTACAACCCGCTGGAGCCCTTCGCTGGCCTCTCGCCCCTAGCCCCCGTCCGCCTCTCCGTGGATGCCGGCCTCGACGCCCTGCGCTTCAACCGCAGCTTCTTCAAAAACTCAGCCCAGCCCGACGTCATCTTCACCACCGAGGAGACGCTGACCGACACCGAAATCGAGGACTTCTACCACCGCTGGGAGGACCGCTACCAAGGCCCCGGCAACGCCCACCGCCCCGCCCTCGCCTCCTTCATCAAGGACGTCAAAACCCTGGGTTTCACTCACCGCGAAATGGAATTTCTCCAAGGTCTCCGCTGGAGCCTCGAAGACATCAGCCGCACCTACGGCGTCCCTCTGCCCCTGCTCTCCGACTACCAGCAAGCCACCTTCGCCAACATCACCACCGCCGAAAAACTATTCTGGCGCAACACCATAATCCCCGAAATGCGCTTCTTCGAAGAACACCTGAACAGCGAACTACTCCCACGCCTAGGCTACCCCGCACTAGGCGCCCAGTTCGACCTCTCCACCATAGAAGCCATGAACGAAGACGAAACAGAAAAAGTAGACCGCGAAACCAAACTCCTAGACCGCGGAGTCCTAACCATCAACGAAGTAAGACGTTCCCGCAACCTCCCCAACGTCCCCTGGGGCGATGTCTGGCAACCAACCGAAAAGCCGGAGAAATCAGGCGAACCCAGTGCGTAAGTTCCCGCCCACTCCTCGTATTGGCGAAGAGCCTGCCCCTGACCGGGTCAGGGGCAGAGATTGCCCCTGCCCGTGTCCCTTCAAACCCTCAGCAGTCGCCCGTCCTCTGCCGCTGCTCGATACTCTCCACCAGCTTGCGCGAGATGCCCACCAGCGTGTTCTTCTCGTCTTCAGGTATAGCCGACAGCAACTCCTCTTGACCCACTGTCGCTGCCCTCTGCAACTGCTCGAAAAGCGCTTCACCCTCATCCGTAAGCTCCAGGAAGGCCACACGTCTGTCCTCAGAGGAGTGCGTCCTGTTCAGCAACTCCCTGACGCACAGACGCTCCGCATGACGGCTGATGGCCGAGGAATCGAAAGGCAGGTACTGCGCCATCTGCGTAATCGTGCTCGCCCCGTTCTGTTCGCATATGTTCATGATTCCAAATTGCAGCGGATTGATATCGAAGGGCGTCAGGCTCCGGTGCAACTGCTTCGTCGCCTTTTCCCCCAAGACCATCAGCCAGTATCCGGGGGTTATAGGTTGGAAATTACCTGGCACCTCTGTCCTGTTTGTCATCTATACCACTCTCAGGCCGGAAACTCACCCGCTCAAAGGCCCCAACTCCCGCCTCTTCGTACCGAGTCTGGTGGCAGGGCAACCACAGTCCCGGGCCTTCAGCTTGACCTGTATCCTGCAAAGCCGAAAGCCCATACCACCCGGCCCCGTCCATGCCTAGCCTTCACAGCCGACCTGTGCTTTCGAAAATGTTGCTGTATCATACACCCTGCCCCCCCCCGCTGGCATCCCGTAAATCCGGTAGACCGGTATACAACATCCATTCCGCTATCCCTCGCGGTGCTTCTCAATCGCCGCCACCACCCGAGGGTCGATCTCCTTCAGTTCGACGTTTGCATCGGAGTAGGCCACACCGAGATGGGCGTCGCGGAATATGAGTTCCCAATCGGGCTGCATGCCGTAGTCCCGCTTGAGTTCGTCGAAGAGCCCTTCAATCTGCTCTTTGCTGAACATCCTGTTGCTCCTTCATCAATGGATGGGCGCAGCCGCCCGGACCCAACCGCCGGTGGACGGCTACCCGTTCTGCCGTTCCCGGTGTACGTACGTGATTCCCTCGGCTCCCACATACCGGTCACGCATCGTTTCAAAGGTCTTCAGCTTCTCCGGCTGGAAGTCGGTCCGCTGCTCATCGTCGTCCAGCCAAGGGTTGGGGAAGTACAAGCGCATCACCGTCTCCTCGTCGGCATCGGAGAAACGCACATAGTAGAGGAAAGGCACGAACCCATGGTCCTCGGCCTCCACGAACTGCACCGCAGTCACCCGCGACATGTTCATGTGAACATGCCAAGCCTCGCCCCAAAACGTCGCATACGAGTCACTGAACTCCGGCGTCTTGGCAGAGTCCAAGTGCATCTCGCCCACCGCGCCCCGGTCTCCCAGCACGATAAGCATCTGGTCGATGCCGGTGAGGTCCTTGATCAGAGGCTCCAAGTCCATGCGGTCCCTCCCTCCTCAGGACGGCCCAATCATAGCCGACTGCCCCATGCTTGCAAAGACGCTAACGCCCTATCTATCTCCAAGGCCTTCATGTACCTCACTCGCGGGAGGGACGGCTTCTTCCGGATACTGCGGCTTCCTGCCCCTGACCCGTCTCCATACCCAACCGGTGAGTGGAGGCACGCCCGCCATCAACGCCCCCAGCAACGACGCTCCAACGATGATGGCAATGGAAATACCGGTCAACAAACCGGGATTCAGCCCGCCGGAGCCGCCGTCGGGGAACGCTTGATTCAGGGCTACCAGCAGCCCAGCCACGAACAGGCCCACCAAGGCCCCGACCATGGCCATCGTCACGTACCACTCTCCGATGGGCGGCTCGGCATCCTCCGAAGGCTGCGCCTTCCAGCCCCTAGGCCGTCTCCAGACCCAAGCGATGAGTGGAGGCACGCCCGCCGTCAGTGCCCCCAGCAACGAAGCTCCAACGATGATGGCGATGGAAATGCCTGTCAGGAGACCGGGATTCAGTCCACCGGAGCCGCCGTCTGGGAAGGCTTGGTTCAGGGCTACCAGCAGCCCGGCAACGAACAGGCCCACCAAGGCCCCCACCATTGCCAGCGTCCCATACCACTCGCCGACCTGCGGGCCCCTGCGTCGCCTTCGAGGAGAGGCATCGGCTTGAAGACTTGCGTCCTCCTCCAGCCCGACTGCCCAGCTCTCCGTTGGTTCCATCCACTCTTCCGAGCCCATAACTGCCTAGAGAATAGCAGGATGTGCACAAGCGCTGCGAGGCCGGCCAGCACTCCGGTCTTCACTCCCTCGGATGAGGTCGGTTGTGGTAACCTAAAGCGTCTTCTGCCACCTCGTAGAGAAACATTTGCGCTTGGGTGGCAGCGACCTGCACCGCGAGACTCTGGAGGTGTTTCATGGCAACCCGGGTAGGCATCAACGGCTTCGGAAGAATCGGACGCCAAGTGTTGCGGGCCATCCTGGAACGGCACCCCGATAAAATCGAGGTGGCTGCTGTGAACGACCTCACCGATGCCAAGACCAACGCCCACCTGTTCAAGTACGACAGCAACTACGGAGTCTATCCGGGCAAGGTGGAGGCCACAGAGAACGGCCTAGCCGTCGACAGCCACGAGGTGCGCGTCCTCTCCGAGCGCGACCCCGGTAACATCCCGTGGGGCGAATACGGCGTGGAGATGGTTGTCGAAAGCACTGGCATCTTCACCGACGCGGCCAAGGCCGGTGCCCACATGAATGGTGGGGTCAAGAAGGTGATTATCTCCGCCCCCGCCAGTGGCGAGGACTTGACCATGGTGCTGGGCGTCAACGACGACAAGTACGAGGCAGGCAAGCACAACATCATCTCCAACGCCTCCTGCACTACCAACTGCTTTGCTCCCATGGTGAAGGTTCTCCACGACAATTTCGGCGTCAAGCACGGCCTCATGTCCACAGTGCATTCATACACCAACGATCAAAAAATTCTCGACCAAGTCCACAGCGACCTCCGTCGCGCCCGCTCCGCAGCCACCAACATCATCCCCACCAACACCGGAGCAGCCCGCGCCGTGGGGCTGGTGCTCCCCGAGCTACAGGGCCGGCTCCACGGCCTCGCCTACCGCGTCCCCACCAGCACCGTCTCAGTGACCGATTTTGTTGCCACTCTCGATAAGAGCACCACCGTCGCGGAGGTCAACGAAGCCTTCCGCGAAGCCTCCGAGGGCCCACTGAACGGCATCCTGCGCTACTGCGAGGAGCCCTTGGTCAGCAGCGACTTCATGGCCGACCCCCACAGCTGCATCCTCGACGCCCCCTCCACCATGGTCATGGAGGGCGAGATGGTAAAGGTGCTGGGCTGGTACGACAACGAGTGGGGCTATTCCTGCCGCACCGCCGACCTGACGGCCTTCCTAGCCGACCGCGGACTGTAAGGTATAAAAACGGAATACCCTAGAAGGCATAGGCCTTCCCAAGAACAAGGAGGAAATCATGGCCCGTGAATTTCTGAATCCCTCAGAACTGGCCCCGCCACCCCAAGGCTTGTACAACCACGTGGTCAAAGTAGGCAACCAAGTTTTCATCGCAGGCCAGGTATCCCGTGGCTTGGACGGCAACACCATCCATGTAGGGGACGCCAAGGCCCAAGCCCAGCAGGTATACACCAACATAGCAACAGCCATGGCTTCAGTGGGTGGCAGCATCAAGGACGTCGTGAAGTCGACCACCTACGTCGTGGGCCGCGAAAACCTGACCCCCGTCCGCGAGGCCCGCTTGGAGGCACTGCCCGAAGAGGGCAGGTGCACCTCCACCACGGTCCTTGTCGCTGGGCTAGCCGCCCCCGACCTGCTCGTAGAGGTAGAAGTCCAAGCAATCATCGGGGACTAGAAGGACGGTCTCCCTGCCACCCAGAGGGTTGGGAAGGCATCTCGTCTTTTGCCTTCCCAACCACCCTGACATTTGACCGTTGACGCACAGCACCCATGGCGCCTATAGATAGAGTGCGACGGCAACCAGAGTCAGGAAGGTGTTGGCAGTGACCTTACCGCGGATTGACCAGTCGCGGGAGAGTTGGAGCCCCGCGAATTGTGGTGATCACAGCGACCACAGTGGTCATAGTGGAAGGATACGCAATGCTGGCAGAAAGATACCTACGAAGGAAATACCAAGAGGGGATCGAGAAGGGACGCGCTCAAGCCAACGACACTTGGCAGGCTTGGTACAAGCGCCTACTGACAATAGCGGTGGCGGGAACCCAATTCACCCGCTGCTCTTAAAGTAAAGAGACCGCTGTTAAACCAGCGGCCTCTTTTTCTTGTTACCGGAAATGGTCGGGGCGGTCAGATTTGAACTGACGACCCCCTGCACCCCATGCAGGTGCGCTTCCGGGCTGCGCCACGCCCCGACCGTAAGTCATAGGCTATCATAGCGTCGCTCCACCTTCAACCGCGGAAGCCCAACGTAGTCGGCCAGCCTGCTATAATTGCCATGTGACAGCTCAACAGCTCCATTCGTGGGACGTTTCGCCCAAGGAAGCCCGCCAAATCCAGCAGGAACTCGCACCCTTGGTTGACATGCGCAACTGCGTCGGCAGTGCGGTCCGGTACGTAGCTGGGCTGGATGTTTCTCCCCCTGACAGCGACGGTGTGGTGCGTGGCGCGGTTGTAGTCCTCAGTTATCCAGACTTGGAGATCGCTGAAGTCTCGCTAGCGCAGCAGACCCCCAACTTTCCCTACGTTCCCGGCCTCCTCTCCTTTCGTGAGACGCCGGTACTGCTGGAGACCCTGCACTCCCTAAGCATCACTCCAGACCTGCTCATACTCGACGCTCAAGGCTACGCCCACCCACGCAGATTCGGTTTGGCCTGCCACTTGGGTGTCATCATGGACATGCCCACCATCGGCTGCGCCAAGTCGCTCCTGATAGGAGACTACGATGATTTGGGTGAGGAGCGGGGCGCGACGGCAGAACTGACCCATAAGGGCGAGGTAATCGGTCTGGCCCTCAGGTCGCGGGCTGGAGTGACGCCTCTCTATGTATCTGTAGGCCATAAGGTGGACTTGCCGTCGGCCGCCCGCTGGGTGCTCTCCTGCTGCACTGGCTACAGGCAACCTCAAACTACTCGCATGGCCCACGCCATCTCTGGCGGGCACACCCTACCCAAAGTGCGTCCTGCCGTCATGGCAACTTAGATTCCAAGAGGTAACCCGATCATGGATGACATCAAGCAGCCGCTCCTGGAGACAAAAGCCCGCCTCGACGATATGCTACAGCGTCTTTGACCTCCCCAAACTGGAGACAGAAGTGGCGGCCTTGGAGAAGGCATCCAGTGTACCTTCGTTCTGGGACGACCCTCCCAACGCACAACGGCAGATGCAGATGTTCTCCCGTTTGCAGGAAGCAATACACCTGTGGCGGGGCCTTGAGTTCCAAGTGAACGGACTGCTGGAGCTGGCCGACTTGGCTATCGAAGCCGAGGACGAAGAGATGGCTGCCGAGATACAGGCCGAGTCCGTCCAGGTTTCCCAGAAACTCGATCGGGAAGAGGTGCAGCTCACTCTTTCCGGTCCCTACGACGATCGTTCCGCCATCATCTCCATATATTCAGGCGCAGGCGGCACCGAATCACAGGACTGGGCCGAAATGCTCCTCCGTATGTACCTGCGATGGTGCGAGACGCACGGTCGCAAGGTCGACGTGCTCGACATTTCCCATGGCGATGAGGTGGGTATACGCAGCGCCACTATGGAAGTCAGTGGCGGGTACGCCACGGGCTACCTGCGGGGAGAGAACGGCGTCCACCGGCTGGTGCGGATATCACCCTTCGATGGAGACCATGCCCGTCATACGTCCTTTGCCCGGGTCGAAGTGATCCCTGCTGCGGACAACGACCCCGACATCGTCATACGCCCCCAGGATCTGAAGGCCGACTTCTTCCGCTCCAGCGGGCCGGGTGGGCAGAACGTGCAGAAAGTTTCGTCAGCGGTGCGTTTGACCCACCTGCCCACGGGCATCGTCGTCGCCTGCCAAAACGAGCGCTCACAGCACCAGAACCGGGAGTTTGCCATGCGCATCCTTATGGCCAAACTGCTGGAGCGTCAGAACACTGAGCGGGCCGAAGAGATGGCGCGACTACGCGGGGAGCATCTTTCAGCGGAGTGGGGCAACCAGATAAGGAGTTACGTCCTTCAGCCCTATCGGATGGTGAAGGACCACCGCACTGGCCACGAGACATCGAACACAGACGCAGTGTTGGACGGTGAGATAGACGGGTTCTTGCAGGCGTACCTGCTGTCCCAGGTAGGTGTGTAGCCGCCTTGCGACCCTGAGTTTCTAGTAGCCGATCATGTGGCCCATGCGAGTGCGCTTTGCCCGCATATATGCCATGCTCTCAGGGCTAACCTTCACGTCTATGGGCTCCCGGCCTACGATATCTAGCCCGTAGCCCGACAAGCCGACCATCTTGCGGGGGCTGTTGGTGAGGAGTCGCACCTTCCGTACGCCAAGCTCCAGCAGCATCTGCGCCCCCATGCCATAGTGGCGCATGTCGGCGGCGAAGCCGAGGCTGTGGTTCGCCTCCACCGTATCCATGCCGGTATCCTGCAGATGGTAGGCTTTCACCTTGTTGTGCAGACCGATGCCACGGCCTTCCTGCCTCATGTAGAGAAACACGCCCTTGCCTTCTTGGGCAATCATGTGAAGGGCTTGGTCCATCTGGGCACCGCAGTCGCAGCGCAGGCTGCCGAATACCTCACCAGTGACACACTCGCTGTGGATACGAACCAGAATAGGTTCATCGGGCTCCCAAGCGCCCATGACCAAGGCGATATGTTCCCCTGGTTCAGCTATCCCTTCGAAGGCCACCATCGTGAAGAGGCCTCTTTCGGTCGGAAGACGGGCCTCGGCTACACTGTGCACTAGGGTCTCGGCACGGCGGCGATAGGCGATAATCTGGGCGATGGTTATGAGCTTGAAATCGTGCTCGGAACAGAAGCCCTCCAACTCAGGAAGACGGGCCATCGTACCGTCTGAACTCATAATCTCGCACACTACCCCTGCTGGGTAGAGCCCAGCCAAACGGGCCAGATCGATGGCTGCCTCGGTGTGTCCAGGACGGGCTAGGACTCCACCAAGCTGGTAACGTAGGGGGAGCATGTGGCCGGGTCGCAGGAAGTCGTCAGCCGTAACGCCGGGGTCGGTTATGGCCCGGATGGTCGCGGCCCGGTCCTGGGCAGAAATGCCAGTGGTAGTGCCCTTCTTGTAGTCGATGGAGATGGTGAAGGCAGTCCCGTGCTTGGCGGAATTGCTCGAATCCACCATCAGGGGAATGCTCAGTTCGTCCAGCCTCTCGCCTGTGACCGGCATACACACCAAGCCCCGGGCGTTATATACCATGAAGTTGATAGCCTCAGGGGTGGCCTTCTCGGCAGCCAGCACCAAGTCGCCTTCGTTTTCCCTGTTCTCATCGTCTACGACAACAACAAAACGGCCTTGCCGCATGTCTTCCAAGGCTTCTTCCATCGTAGCTAGGGGCATTACCTGTTCCCCTCCATAACTACAGCAACGGCGAATCAGCGGGTCAAGAGGCTCTCCACATACTTGGCCAGGATGTCAGCCTCCAGATTTACCCTGTCGCCCTTCTGCCTGTCTCCCAGTACCGTATGTTCTAGGGTGTAAGGTATAACAGCGATACAAAAAGTAGCGGCGCCCTTTTGTACCACGGTCAGACTCGCACCGTCAACCGATATGAACCCCTTTTCCACTATGTAGGGCATCAGCCTCTTGGGGGCACTGAAGCTGAACATATAGCCTTCGCCCTCACGCTTGAAGGACCGTACCCTGCCTGTACCATCCACATGCCCCTGCACCACATGCCCGCCCATGCGGTTCCCCGCAGCGAGAGGACGCTCCAAGTTCACCAGACTCCCAACTGTCAGATCTCCCAAGTTGGTCCGCCGGAAGGTTTCCGGGGAGAGGTCGGCGCGTAAGGTGTCTGGTGTCAGTTCCACCGCCGTGAGGCAGGCCCCGTTAACCGCGACGCTGTCGCCAACCTTCAGCCCCTGCACCGCCGTAGATGCCTGCACCGCCAAGTGCCCCGCATCACCAGTGTCGATGGAGAGAACTCGCCCCACTTCCTCCACGATTCCCGTAAACAATCAGCACCTGCCTTCAGGGTGGCCTGTTACCAGAATATCATGCCCACACTGCTCCACCCTAACGTCGCGCAGCCTCGTGGCATTGGCCAACTCAAAGGGACCCTCGCCTGCAACGGCTGACGGTGCTTTCTCACCTCCGATGACCATGGGAGCGATGAAAGCCATCACCTCGTCCACAAGCCTCTCGTCGAACAGGGAACCGAGGATCTGCCCGCCACCTTCTACCAGCACGCTGACCACGCCGCGTTGTCCAAGCTCTGCCAGCAGTTGCCCCACGGGGACGCGCCCTTGTGCATCAGGTGCGAAGCGCTGCATCTCTACTCCCGCCGGAGGCACCGACCCAGCAGGTTGTATGGTCGCAATAAGTGTCCTCCCCGGCTCGGTCAGTAAGCGTACCGATGCCGGGGTACGCAATCCACTGTCCACCACCACCCGCAGCGGTTGCCTTGCCAGCGTAGTCCCTGCCTCGTCTCGTGCAGTAAGTTGCGGGTCGTCCTTCAGGACCGTGTTGATGCCCACGAGAATGGCATCGACCTCTCGCCTCACCTGCTGTGCCCGATGACGGGAGGCTTCTCCCGTTATCCAGCGGGAGTCGCCGGTGGGGGTCGCTATCTTGCCGTCCAAGCTGGCAGCAAACTTGGCGATAACGTAGGGGAGACCGGTCACGACGTGCTTCGCAAAGCACCGGTAGAGATAGAGAGCTTCATCCGCGCGGTCTCCGCTATGTACAGGGATGCCGGCCGCCTGCAGTTCCGCTCGCCCATTGCCGTTCACCCTTGGGTTGGGGTCTTCCACAGCCATATACACCTCGGCCACGCCAGCTTCGATGAGCACGCGCGTGCAAGGGCCAGTGCGCCCGTAGGTGCAGCATGGTTCCATAGTCACATAGAGAGTCGCTCCGCGGGCGAGACGCCCTGCTTGCTGCAAGGCCATTATCTCGGCGTGGGCCTGTCCCGGAGGCTGGGTATAACCCTCACCCACGATGGCGCCATCCTTCACCAGCACCGCTCCAACTGCTGGATTGGGGCTGGTCGTCCCAAGGGCAGCCCGCGCCAGGCTCAGGGCCCGCTCCATCGACTCCATCATTCAGCCCAGGTTAGAAACGCTGCGGTCAGGGCTAAAGTCCTGGTAAGACCGGCTAGCAGTCGGGTCCGTCTGGCCTTGGTACTTGCTCCCCAAGCTCGGCGAGCCATATAGCCGGTCCGCAGGTGTGGTCAGCCTCTCGAAGGATATCTGACCGATGCGCATTTTGTAATAAAGTGTGATGGGCAAGCGAGCCATGTTGGAAAGCTCCAGCGTTAACCGTCCCTGCCAACCTGGATCTATGTAGCCCGCGGTAGAGTGAATCACCAAGCCAATGCGCCCTAGCGAGCTTTTCCCTTCCAAGCGCGCTACCAAGTCCGCGGGGAGTTCGATGTTTTCTATCGTACTGCCCAAGGCAAATTCGCCTGGGTGGAGGATGAAAGGCACTTCTTCGGATGCCTCCACCATCTCTGTGAGGTCGTCCATGTTCTTACGGACATCGATATAGGGGCGGAGAGTATTGCGGAAGACCAGCAGCTTGAAATCGAGGTGAACGTCCACGCTGGCAGGCTGGATGCACTGCAGGTCCAAGGGGTCGATAACAATCCGGCCCCTTTCCAATTCTTCCTTGATGGAGCGGTCACTGAGTACCAAGTGGACACCCACCTACCAAAAATCGGTCTCGTCCTTGTGAGAAAAGGCTTACATAAGTGATCGTAGGCCGGATTCTAGCGGCCAGCAGGCGGCCTGCGCAACGCTGGCCGCCTGCCATCCAGTTGTCCTCAAAGGAAGGCGCTGGGTAGAGGGCTCTATTCCCCGGCGATGGAGAATCCTCCGGTGACGTTGGCGGTCACTGTCACCTCGCCCGCCGAGACTGGAGTGCTGACACTGGCAGCGTCGAAGGCCATCGCTGCGGGCAACGCCCGCCCGAATGACTCCTGCCGGGCATTGAATACGCTCGCGCCCGCCTCGGTGAGGTACTCCAAAGCTCCAAGGCTCACCCCGGCAGCATCCGCCATTTTCTCAGCCCGGTCCAGCATATCCTCGATGGCCTCTTCCCGGGCCTGTTCCGTGAGTGGTGATGGATCCTCGATGGTGAAGCTGATCCCGTTGATGCGGGTCAGGTCACCACCGGCTTCCACCAGTTGGTCGATCAACTCCCCGGTGGAATCCAGGTCTCGCACCTTAGCCGTCAACTGCTGCGATACTGTGTATCCGGTGACCACCTGCTCGTAAGTGGTGTAGCACTCGTTCTGTGCGCCCATGGCGAGCCCAGCGACCATCGAGGTCATAGCTCGGCCCATGGCTGTCTCGATGGACGCTGGGGCCACTGCAGCGGTGGGACCTTCGGCCGCCGGGGTCATTGCTGCGGCCTCTCCCTCATCCTCGGGTTCGGGACACCGGGTTACCTCCCGGCCTTGAGTCTCCTGGCGTATATTCAGGGAGCTAGTCTGGATGTCCGCATCGTCCAGTCCAGAGTTCTGCAGCACATCGATCATCGCCGTCAGCGCACTGGCTGCCTGGGCATTGGCCTCAGCTACAGTGGGCTCCGTAGCCCTGACACCCACCTCCAACAGGGCCAAATCGGGAGAGGCTTTGATTTGGCCATGACCGCTGGCCCAAAGACCATTCTGCTGTCCTCCAAATCCACTGGTGTATTCCAACCGGACAGTCTGTGGCTCCGCCATGTTTGAGGCTTCAATCGGTTGTGGAGCGGGAACGTTAGGCACGACTGCAACAGGAGTTGGGCTTTGGGCCTGAGTGCACGCGGCCATTACCGCCACACCCAACACTCCCAAAGTCACAAGGGCCGCCAGTGCTTTACCGGGTCTCATGGGATTCCTCCTAGATTTCGATTACCAGAGCTTCCATAGACTACAGACGCAAGCGAGTGCTTCAAAGTTCCCTCAAGGTAATCCACACCGGGTCCTTCAAAGGATCCCGCTCCTCCGCCATTTCCAAAAAAACAGACCCAACATGATCACTACAAGGGCTGCCAGCAGTCCTTCCACCACGCGCCAGACCACGCTCGTGGACCCCTCATCAGCTTCATCAACCTCACTTCCGAGCAACTGGGATGCGACTTGGGGTTCGGGCATCCGAGTTTCCGCTTGTGCCTCTGAGGTAAGGTCGGCTATCCGCTGTCCCGCCTCTGGGGAAGATTCTCCTGTGGGGACAGCCGCCAGCGTCGCTGTCTCAGGGGCAGGAGTCGGGCTGGGAGTAGGCGTGGGCTCTGCGGTCGCAGTCGACGCTTCCACCATCGGACTCGGCGCGGGCGTGGAAGCTAATGTCGGGACAGGGGTAGGCGCGGGCGTGCGAGGCGCAACGGTGGGAACTGATGTGCGGATACGAGCAGGTGTTGCCACCGACGTTGGCGCCGGAGCGGGCGGTGCGGGAGTAGGAGTCGGAGTCGGAGCGGCAGTCCCGGGCGGGGGCGGGGTTGGGGTAGCAACCGCCCGAGACGTAGGGGCAGGAGTACCGGTGGAAAGTGGGGTGGGCACGCTTGTAGAAGAAGGAGCAGCCGGCGGCGCGGGCATCGACGTAGTGAAGGGCGTGGACATTGCGGCCTCTGGCTCGGGAGCGGCCGCTGCTGCCGCCACGGGCTCCTCGGGTGAGTCAGCATCCTTCTTCTCTTCAGGCTGAGAGTCGGGCGAGACCGTGGCCTGGGATTCAAACATATCGACATCGCCCTGGGGAATTACAACGACCACATCCTCCCCCGAACCATGGTCTTCATCATGCTGTACCGTGACGGTCACGCCCAACGGCTCAACAGGAGCGCGAGTGTACAGCTGCTCCGGCGGAGACGTGGGTGTCGCAGCGGCAGCGGCCACGGGTGCAGGGCCGGCTGCGGGACTAGGCGCGGGCGCGGCTGCCACCTCAGCTATAGGCGCAGCCGCGGGGGGAACCTCATCCATTGCCATTGTGGATGCGGATTCCTGGCTCCCCCCTTTCCCATCTCCCTGCAACACACCGGCCATATCCGCAGATACCAGTACAGCCAACAACAGGGCGAGCGATGCCCCCGCCGCAGCCAACACCCAGTTGGGAGACTCCCGCGGGCGGGGCGGCCTCACCACTATGGGTGGAGCAGCAAATACAAAAGAGCGTGACGGCCCCACCTGTGGCACTCGCCGCAACAGGCCCACCGTCATGCGCAACGAGTCCAACTCCACTCTGCAGCGCTCGCAACCATCAAGGTGCCGAGCCACCCTGCGTTGCCGTCCGCGCGGTAGCAAATCATCCAGGTATTCGGACAAAGCGTCCGTACCCGGATGTCTCCACCGGCCCACGAGATACCCCAGTAAGAGAGAATCCAATATTCTGGGCATTCTAAACATCCAGACGTAACCGCTCTGGCAAAAGTTCCCCCTGCGTACTCAGGAAGTCGCGCAACCCAGCGCGACCGCGGCTGATGCGCGACTTGATGGTTCCAAGACTGCAGCCCAGTATCTGCGAAGCCTCCTCGTAGCTCATTCCCTGGATATCCACCAGTGTCACCGCCAGCTTCTGGTCATCCGACAGCCGGGCCAACCCCTCTTGCACTGCAGCTCCCACCTCCCGCCTCAAGGCATAGTCGTCCGGCGACTCTTCTCCGGAGACAAATTCCACTGGCGGACTGTCAGGGTCCAGAGGATCCAGCACCATCGCATCCAGAGAAAAGGCAGGCCGCGCTCTGCCCGAGCGGAGCATATCCTTGGCCGCATTCGCCACAATTCGCAGCAACCAACTCTGCAGGCTGTCTCCACGGAACTGCCCGAACCGCCGGTACGCCGACAGGAATGCCTCTTGCAACGCGTCCTCCGCCAGTTGCCTGTCCTGCATCACCCTTAACGCTAGGTTGTAACCCTGGGTCTGCACCCCTTCGATGATGCAATTGAAGCAGTAGTACGTCCCAGCCCGGTCCTCCACCCTCAGAGTCAGGTGGGTGGTGCTGGCGCACTCAGCGACAGACTGGCCTAGAGCCAACTATCGTCCCCTCTCCGGGTGGTCGCACAGGGGCTGGAGTCGGCGGCTTGGCGCCGCCAACAGTCCTCTGGTTTGCGATATGACATCACTTGGCACAGCATATTCGTCCCAGCCTTATAATTGTCTCACTGCTGGTTGTTGAGATAGAGAAGCAATTGTTGGCTGAATCTTCCCCTAGCCCTCGGTACCCCTAGTGTACAGACTGCTTCGCGAAGTGCTGGAAGCCATCGTCCTTGCGATGCTGATGTTTTTTATCGCCTCGGTGACTATCCAGAACTTCCGTGTACTGGGTGGCAGCATGTCAGATACCCTGCAAGACGGGCAATACCTGGTCGTCAACAAGGTGGCCTATTCCTCTTTCGACAAGCGCCGCCTCGCCGAACTGGTGCCCTTCTGGGATGTGGACGAGCCCAACGAAGTGTTCACCTTCCACCCTCCCGAGCGCGGGGAGGTGGTCGTGTTCCACCCGCCACGTCGTCCCGGTGTGGAGTACGTCAAGCGGGTGGTGGCCTTACCCGGAGAGATCGTGGAAATCAGACGCGGAACAGTGATAGTGGACGGAGTCCCCCTCGATGAGCCCTACGTCCCGCGAAAGAGCGCCACCGAGGCACGCGCCCCCCTGCGCCTCGCGGACGATGAATACTACGTCCTCGGGGACAATCGCCTCGGTAGCGAAGACTCCCGCATTTGGGGGCCCATCACCGTGGATAGCATCGTCGGGCGCGTCTGGTTCACCTACTGGCCCCCGTCAGCCATGGGCCTGATATCCCACTAGCCCAAGCCGTTAGGCCTTTCTACGGTAAGGGCTGGCGCACATTCAAGCCCACGGCTCTCAGCTTGACGCAAATCGAGCTTCCAACCTAGAATCCACCCACCTTGGGCCCGGCTCACCCTTGGAATTCAGTTTAGAAACAGTTTGGAGGGTGCCATGTCCTTCGAGATCACCGGGTTCGACCATATGGTTCTCAAGTGTCGTGACTTGGATAAGGCCTTGTGGTTCTACGGCGAAGTCTTGGGCATGGAAGTCCTTCGTCTCGACCACTACCACGCGGGAAACTGCGGTTTCCCCTCCGTGAGAGTCAGCGACGGCACCCTCATCGACCTCCCACCCGATAAATCCACCGATCCCATCGTCGAGAATGCCGACCACTTCTGCCTTGTCATCGAGCCTACCGACATGCTGGCCCTGCAACGGGAACTGCGAGAGAAGGGCCTTGAGGTGGAGGAGCGCGAAGCTCACTACGCCTTTGGCGCCCAGGGTATGGGCTGGCAGTTCAAGCTCAAAGACCCCAACGGCCACAAGCTGGAACTGCGCTGCTACCCCCCGGACCGCCAAGGCGGTTAGCCCACGCCCAGCCCCTCGACGCTGCGTCCCACTCCAAATCTCCTGAACTGGAGAGCCTCTATGAAGTACGCCATGTTCTCCCACGTCCAGTGGCCCGAGACCAAGAGCCCTGAACAGGCCTACCAGGAAGTGCTGGAGCAGGTGCAGTATGCCGAAGAACTCGGCTTCGAGTCCGTCTGGCTCGCGGAACACCACTTCACCCGCTACGGCCTAGCCCCCTCCCCCCTGATGCTGGGCGCCTACCTAGCCGCCCGTACCAGCCGCATCCGCATCGGCACCGCCGTCATCATCCTCCCTCTCCACAACCTCGTAATGCTGGCTGAGCAGGTTGCCATGCTGGACGTGCTCAGCGGCGGCCGTGTGGACGTCGGCGTGGGACGTGGCGAGCCTCACCCCAGCCTGTGGGCCAACATGAACATCCCGCGAGAGAACAGCGAGGAGCGGTTCCAGGAAGCCCTCGACCTGCTGCCCCAACTATGGACGACCCAGCGATTGTCCCATCAAGGCAAGCACCACGACATCAACGACATCACCGTAGTCCCCGCAGCCAAGCAGACGCCGCACCCACCAATCTACATGGGAATCTCATGGAACGAGGACCGGCCCCGCGAAGCAGTCGACCGCGGCCACCGCATCATCTCCGGCGTGGTGCTGGACGTTGAAGAGCACCTGCACATGCGGGACATCTATGACACCCACGCCGCCGAGTTGGGCCTCGACCTGCGCGCTTGGGACTGCCCCATGTTCGTCCACACCCTTATCGCCGACTCCAAGCAGCAGGCCGTGGACGATGCCCGCGAGGGCTTGATGTGGATGTACAACATGATCGACTTCCGTCGCACCGTACACCACGGCAGCGACATGCACTACGACTTCCCCACCTACTTCGCCGAGCACCCCGACCCCTCGTTCACCATGGACCGCATCACAAACAAGAAGTCCCTCTTGGGAACCCCCGAGGAAGTGGCCACCACCATCAGGAAGCTCAACCGAGAGTGCGGCGTGGGCTACTACGGCTGCGACTTCGGATTCGGAGGTCTCCCCCACGCCAAGGTGATGCGCTCCATGGAACGCTTCGGTAGGGAAGTCATGCCCCGGGTGGACGAGAACTAGAGAGCAAGCTGGCTAGACCCTGTTCGGCCCTGGCCGTGCATCCCAACCCAACCTCCGCAGCTTCTCCCCTTGGAAGTTGCTCTTGAGCTCAATCATCTGCCCCTCAGGGTCCCGTATATACAGCGACTCGCCGTAGCCTTGGGCGCCCCAGCGCACGTTGATGTCGTCGTCCGTATCGGTGCCGTAGCCGCGCAACTGCTCTCTCATCCGCTCCATATCGGTAGGGGCTATGCGCACGCAGATGTGGTCCACGTTCTTCACGAACTCCTCATCCGAGTTGAAGGGACGCACGTCAATGATGGTCTCCGGTGTGATTCGCACCGAGGCGAAACCGACCTTGCCAGACCGGTACTCCTCCTCGCGGAGAATCTCCAAGCCCAGCACATCGCGATAGAAGGCCAGTGCCCGGTCCGGGTTCCGCGTATTCATAACCAAGTGGTCGAAACCTATGACCTTCATTCTGCCTCCTTCGGGCAATCGTGGATCCCGATGTAGCGGGAATCGCAGGTTGGCGGTAATCTAATGTCTGCCATTAGGCCCGTCAAGACAAACACTTCCTAGTACGGGCCCCACCTACGAGAAAAAGGGGAGACCATCATGGAGCTATGCCTGAATATCCGCGACTATCTGGAAGACCCCAGCCGCCCTCTGTACCAGCAAGTGGATGAGGCGGTGGAGGTGGCCCGCAAGGCTACTGAGTGGGGCTACACAGCCATCTACTGCCCCCAGCACTACGTCTCCCATCCCACCGTCTGGCCGCAGCCCATGCCTGTGCTCGCCCGGCTGATGCCTGAAGCCCCGGAGGTCCGTCTCGTCACCGGCATCCTGCTCCTCACTTACATGAACCCCTTGGACGTTGCCGAGCAGGTAGCCACCTTCGACCAGCTTTCCAAGGGCCGCTTTGTTCTCGGTGTGGGCTTGGGCTACCGTGAACTGGAACTGGAGGCCTTCAACACCAACCGCGCCGAGCGCCTGGGCCGCTTCAACGAGTCCCTCCAAGTCATGAAGCTCCTCTGGAGTGGAGAAGAGGTCAACTTCGATGGGCAGTACTGGCATATCCACGGCGCCCGCATGGCCATCACTCCCATGCAGCAACCCCACCCGCCCATCTGGTTCGCCTCCCACAGCCCTCGCGCCACCCGCCGTGCTGCTAACGACGCCGATGGCTGCCTCCTCGGCCCCCAGACCGCCTGGGACGACATCTCTAGCCTCGCCTCCATCTACTGGGAGACCCGCGAAGCATCAGCGCACGGCCCCACCGGCATGCTGGGAATGCACCGTGCCGTATCCATGAGCACCGACCGCGAGACCGCAGCCGCCGAGGCGCGGGCAGTGGGCGAACGCAAGGGCGCCATGTACGGCGGCTGGGGCATGCAGGAGAACTCGGTTGTCGACCTCGGCTTGGACCGCACCCGTCCCCTCCACGAGTGGACCATAATCGGCAGCCCCCAAGACTGCCTTGAGAACCTCGCCCGCAACGAACGGGAAGACCGCGTCCAGTATGCTGGCCTCACATTCATCAACTTCCCTGCCGAGCACTCCGCCCGCATGGAGTACCTCCAGCGCTTCTCTGAAGAGGTCATACGCAAACTGCCCTGACACGACTTTGTCCTCAGTAGCGTCCCCTCCCCGTAAGAGTAGGCTCCTAGCGTATAATGGCCATAACCCCATCGGAGGCTGACGCGATGACTACTAGGAGGAGGGGCGCAAGCGCCGGTGCGCCACTGATGCCCGTCGACGAAGGCCCTCGCCTCGTCCTGATCGACGGGAACGCCTTGGTCTACCGCTCCTTCCGTGCCATCGCCATCCGCGGCAATCTCACCGTAGGCTCCACAGGCGAGGACATCACCGGTGTGTTCGGTTTCACCAACACCTTCCTGCGGGCCATCCAGGACTATCACCCAACGCACTGCGCCATCACCTTCGACCTTCCTGTTCCCACCTTCCGCCACAAGATGTTCGCTGAGTACAAGGCGCAACGGCCCCCCACTCCTCCTGAGCTCCGCTCCCAGTTCGACCGAGTGCGCCAGCTTATGCAGGCATTTCGCGTTCCCATCTTCGAAATCGAAGGGTACGAGGCCGACGACGTCCTCGGCACCCTGTCGCTGCAAGCCCAGGAGCAGGAGGTCCCCACCACCATACTCACCGGGGACACCGACACACTGCAGTTGGTCTCGCCTTGGGTCAAGGTCGCTATTCACTCCGGCGTTCAGGACAAGCGCGTCTACGACGAGGCTGAGGTTAAGGCCCGCTTCTACGGGCTCTCCGCCGAACAGCAGCCCGACTTCAAGGCCCTCAAGGGCGACTCATCCGACAACATTCCCGGCGTTCCCGGCATAGGCGACAAGACCGCCGCACGCCTCCTCCTCGAGCACGGCACCCTTGAGGGGCTGTACGAGAACGTGGAAGCCGTCACACCTCCCAAAACGCGCCAATCCTTGGAACAACACCGGGAGCGGGCCCTCCAAGGCAAGATCCTCACCACCATCTTCCGGGACGTGCCCGTCACCTTAGACATGGACCAAGTCCGCTTCTGGACCTACTCCCGCCAGGATATCGTCGACTTCATGCGCGAGCTTGAGTTCGTCACCATCATTCCCCGCATCCCTGAACCTCCCCTGTCGGAGAAGAAAAAATCGGCAGTTAAACTGACGGAGCAGGCCGACGGCCTCAACTATCAGATAGTGGACGAAGAGGCCCATCTTTCGGCCATGTGCCGCGAGCTAACTACCGCTCCCCGCGTCTCCTTCGACACCGAGACCTCCCAACTCGACCCCATGAAGGCCAATCTGGTTGGTCTTAGTTTCGCCACGGAAACCGGCAAGGCGTGGTACGTCCCCGTAGGCCACCGCGAAGGCAATCAGCTGCCCGTGGAGCAGGTGCTCGCTCAGCTCAAGCCCATCATGGAGTCGCCCGAAGTCAGCAAGGTGGCCCACAACTGCACCTTCGACATGACCGTCTTGGAGCAGTTGGGCATACGCACCCAAGGCATGGACTTCGACACCATGGTCGCCTCCCAGATGAGCGGCAAGAAGACCATCGGCCTGAAAGAACTGGTGCTGGACGTCCTAGGCGTCGAGATGGCGAAGATCAGCGACCTCATTGGCACCGGCAGCAAGCAGATATCCTTCGATCGCCTGCCCATCGATGAGCAGGTCCGCGATTATGCCTGCGCCGATGCCGATCTTCCTCTGCGCCTCGTGCCCATCTTCGAGGAGGCCCTTCAGAAGGACGGCGTCTGGGATCTGTTCGAAAAAGTAGAGATGCCCCTAGCTCCGGTCATAGTGGACATGCAACGGAACGGCGTCGCCTTGGAAGAGGGCATGCTCCACGAAATGGCCCGCGACATCAACGAGCAGTTGCACCAGTTGGAAACTCAGGTCTACAACGACGCTGGACGTCCCTTCAATATCAACTCCCCTCAACAGCTTTCTCAATTGCTCTTCGAAGAGTTGAAACTGGGCCCCACCAAGCGCACTCGCACCGGGGCCTACACCACCGACGCCCAAGCCTTGGAAGCTCTGAAGGGACATCACCCGGTCATCGATGGCATCCTCGAATACCGCCAGCTCTCCAAGCTCAAGGGCACGTACGTCGACGCCCTTCCGGAACTCATAAATCGGCGTACTGGGCGCATACACACCAGTTTCAATCAGGTGGGTTCGGCCACTGGTCGCATGTCCAGCAGCGACCCGAACCTCCAGAACATACCGATACGCACAGAGCTTGGCCGTCAGGTACGGCGGGCCTTCATCGCGCCAAAAGTGGACGGAGAGCAGTGGCATCTGCTATCTGCCGACTACTCCCAGATTGAGTTGCGTGTGCTGGCCCATCTCTCCGAGGACCCCGTACTGCTGGAAGCCTTCCGCAATGGCGAGGACATTCACACCGCCACGGCGGCCATGATGTTCGAAGTTCCCTTCCCTGAGGTGAACTCGGACCACCGTCGCATTGCCAAGGTCTTGAACTTCGGCGTGATATACGGCCTCTCGGCCTACGGTATCTCCCAGCAGACTGAGTTTGGTCCCGAAGAAGGCACTCGATTCATCGAGTCGTACTTCAGTAAGTACCCCGGCATAAGGGGCTACTTGGACGGTATCAAAGAGCAGGCCCGTGCTCGTGGATATGTGGAGACGGCCCTCGGCCGGCGGCGTTACATGCCGGAAATCATGGCTACCAACCGGGTGGTGCGCCAAGGTGCCGAACGCATGGCGATCAACATGCCCATCCAAGGCACAGCCGCCGACATCATGAAACTGGCCATGATACGCGTGGCCCGGCGCATGGAAGAGGAGAAACTCCGCTCCCGCCTGCTGTTGCAGGTACACGACGAGCTCATGTTTGAAGCCCCCCACGACGAAATCGAACCTCTGCGGGAACTGGTCCTGCAGGAGATGCCCTCAGCTTTAAGGGAGATGCCTTCCGCTCCCGAATTCGCAGTACCCCTCACCGTAGAAGTTAAGACTGGCAGCAACTGGGGAGACATGAAATGAACCGGGAACTTATGCTAAAAGGCTACGCCATTCTCATGCCCTTGGCCGCCCTCAGCGTCGTGGTGCAGGCCGTCCTCTTTGCAGGACGCTACTCCGAGGGACAATCGTGGTACCTGGCCGCCCACATGCACGTTGGCTCGGCGTCGCTCCTCATTGTGGCGGTCTGCTTGGGGCTGGCCATTTTCGGGCGCTTTCCTCAAGCCACCCGAATCCTCCCGTGGACCGGCATCCTTGTAGCATTGTGGCTGGGCCAATACCTGCTGGGCGAATATTCCGACAAAGTCCGCTGGCTCTCCTTCCTCCACATACCCATCGCCTTCCTCGTGTTCGGTTTGGCCGCGCTGCTCAGTGGCCGCGCCCACCGCCTCATGGCAGGCCGCTACGCCGACGCCGGGGACTAGGTCCACAGCAGACTGCCGTCATTCCAGCGAAAGCCGGAATCCAAGAGCGAACAGCCGAGGAGCGTCCCATGATTAAAGAGAACCGCGTCAAACGGATCATGGCCGAGAGAAAGCTGGCACTAGCTGGCTACGTCACCTTCGCCGACCCTAATCTCATTGAAATCATGGGCATCGCCGGTCTCGACGCCGCCTTCATCGACATGGAACACAGCAACTACGACCTCCGAATGGTCAGCGAAATGGTGCGCGCCTGCGACCTCACAGGCATCACCTCTGTGATCCGGCCTCCTGAAAACGATTGGGGTGTCATCCTGCGGCTGCTCGACATGGGTGCCCAAGGCATATACATTCCCCACGTAAACGGAGTCGAGGGGGCACGCCAAGCCATCGACGCGGTACGTTATCCCCCCGTGGGCCACCGCGGAGCCGCCGGTGGCAGTCGCGCCGCGGGCTACGGCTCAGTACCTTGGCAGGAGCACATGGCCCGCTCCAACCGTGAAATCTTCCTAGCCGTCATGGTAGAAGATCAGAAGGCCATCGACGAGCTTGACCAGATCGCTGCCTTGGACGGCTTGGACGCGGTTTCCGTAGGTCCCACCGATCTCTCCGCCACCCTCGGCATCACCGACCCTCACGATCCCAAGCTGCATGCCGCCGTGCAAGACCTTGCAGCCCGCATACAACGCGCAGGCAAGGCCAAGCTCGGCTTTCCCGTCGACCATCCCGCCTGCCCCATCAATGCCCGTGAACTGGTGCAGATGGGCGTGGGCTACAGCAACATGGCCCCCACCCCCACCTCGGCAGTCCTGAACGCCCTCCGCCAAGGGGTTGCCAAGGTACGTGACTCCCTGGACCAAGGACCAACTGCCTAGACACTGCCATGCCGGAACTACCTGACGTAGAAGCCACCAGTCGCTACCTGCTCAATTCCGGGCTGGCAGGCCATGCCGTGCGGAACGTGGAGCTCTTCTGGTCCCGAGCCGTCAGGACCCCCGGCATCGAGGACTTCGTCCTCACCCTCTGCGGCCAGCGCATCGAGACCGTCGGACGCCGTGCCAAGTTCCTCCTCTTTCCACTGGACCAAGGCTGGACGTTGGTAATGCACCTCCGCATGACCGGCTCCCTCTTGGTTGAAGACGCCACCACACCCCGGCCCACCATGACCCGCAACCTCTACGTACTCGACGATGGCCGCGAACTCCGCTTCGTCGACCCGCGCAAGCTGGGCCAAATCTGGCTACTCCAAGACACCGATGCACTACTGGCAGGCCTTGGCCCGGAACCCCTCGGCCCCGGCTTCACTATCAGCGTCCTCCAGTCCTGCCTCGCCAAGCGCTCCGCCCCCATCAAGGCCCTGCTCTGCGACCAAGCCGTCATCGCCGGCATCGGCAACATCTACGCCGACGAACTCCTCTTCGCCGCCAACATTCACCCCCTGACCCCAGGCTCCGGCCTGTCGGAGCCACAGCTAGCCCGCCTGCATGCCGAGATCGAGCCCATGCTACTGGAAGCCACCGAGACTCTGACCACATCCATGCCCTACCACGGCCCGCCCACCGAATCACCCGAAGGCCTCCAACGCCTCAAAGTCCCCCGCGGCCGTAACGGCGTCTGCTCGCAATGCACAGGCCCCATCACCCGAGTCCCCGTCCGAGGCCGCAGCACCTACTACTGTGAAGTGTGCCAAGCAGCCTGACGCGCCGTGTTTGACCCTTCTCTGCCCTGTCTGTAGAATCCCAAGTAGCCAACCGAGGAGCGAAGCTCATGCCCGTATACGAGTACGTCTGCACCACCTGCAGCCACAAGTTCGACAAGATTCAGCCCATGGGGGCCACCCAAGCCGAGTGTCCCCATTGCGAGCAGCCAGCTAGGAAGGCGATCTCCCTCTTCACCGCGACGGCAACCTCCGAAGACGGCCTCCCCATGCCCGTAACTGGAATCGGTGGTGGTGGCTGCTGTGGCGGAGGTTGCGGCTGCGGCGTTTAGCCGTCCCTCTCCAGCCTCCGGTGCGCTAAGTAGGCCCGCCAGCGAACGCTTGGCGCACCTTGCCCCTGATCGCAACCCACAGTGCACCTAACCTCTTCCTCCGCAACACCACTACGCAAACCGCCCCCAAGATGACTGACTTCACCAATGCCAGTATCCCCACAAATAGCGTTGCATCCAGCCAGAACCCTTGAGGGAACATCATCACCAGGAAATGCCTTCGCGGGTCCAGTTGCCAGAAGTCGTTGGCGAAACTCACTTGGTGGAACAGCAGGAACAGACTGTCGAACCCCACCAACGCGATGAGCCCCACACCAACAACGAACGCGACAGTAACTTCACTGCCCCATAAACCCAGACGTGCCAGCCTCACTCCATCGCTCCGGCCCCTCCTCCACAGAGAGACCGCCACATACCCCAACAGATAAGCCATCGCCCCGGCACCCAATCCATAAACACCCCACAGCAGTCTCTTCACGTCTTCCATATGAGTCAGTTCGCGCTCGGTGAAAAGCTCCCTCTCTTCCCCATGCACCTTGGCCCTCAACACAAGCGGACTGCCCGGGGAGTTGAAGTAATCGCGTATAGTGCGCGCACTGGCACTCAACTCCTCATCGGTGATGCCAGTGCGTCGCGAGATGTCGTACTTCTCAAAACCGTAGCTGTACAGGCGCAACTCATTAAAGGCGTACGTCACGCTACTGCAGATGAACAATACCGGCACAGCTACCACGAACAGCACTGTCAACCCTCGCCACAGATACGCCAAGACACCCCCTTGCATGGCACGGTAGCACCCGCCCCGTTGCGAGGCAACGTGCCCCCTCCTATAATCGGTTCATGCCTCCACCGGAAGAACCCTCTCCAGACGCCCCCACTTTTCAGGATCTCCTGCAGCTCGTCGACCGCCTCCGCTCCCCCGATGGCTGCCCTTGGGACTTGGAGCAGACCCACGAGTCCCTCAAGCGCAACCTCCTGGAGGAGTCCTACGAAGTCTTGGAGGCCATCGATTCCGCCGACCCCGCCAAGCTCTCCGAGGAGTTGGGTGACATCCTCGTTCAGGTGGCCTTCCACTGCCACATCGCCGAGCAGGCCGGTACATTCCAGTCCTCCGATGTAATCCAGAAGATCAACGACAAGCTCGTCCGTCGCCACCCCCACGTCTTTGGCGACGCTGTCGCTACCGATGCCCGACAGGTGGAGCAGCAATGGGAAGCCCTCAAGGAAGCCGAGGGCACCCGCCGCTCCCGAGTAGAGGGCATCCCCCGCGACCTCCCCTCTCTAGCCGCCGCCCAGCTCATGCAGGACCGTGTAGCTCGCGATGGCTTTGAATGGGACGACATTTCAGGCGTCCTAGAGAAGGTATCCGAAGAGGTCGAGGAAATCCGGCAGGCCTCAAATGACAGTGAACGCGCCGCCGAGTTCGGCGACCTGCTTCTAGCCCTCGTCAACCTAGGCCGCTGGATGGGCGTCCACGCCGAGGACGCCCTGCGACAAGCCAACACCCGCTTCTCCCAGCGCTACCAGCTAATGGAAGAAGCCGCCCGCCAACAGGATACTCGTCTCAGAGACCTGACCCTCGACGAGAAGGAAGCCCTCTGGCAGCAGGCCAAGCGCGATCTAGCCGGGAAGTAACCCAGGCACCTACCTTCCCCGGGACCTCATTCCCCAACGTTGGACCCATGTTAGAATTGCCCTGTCCTACGTACGTATCCAATCAGACTACACCTTCGCCCCCATTCGGTGGCGTAACCCCGCCACAAGGAGGACTACCATGGTGATAGGCCAGCCGTCCCGCATCGTTGGAGCCTCGGTAAAGCGCAAGGAAGATCCACGCCTTATCACCGGTGAGGGCAAGTACACCGACGATGTGCAGTTGCCCGGCATGACCTACATGTCGGTCCTCCGCAGCCCCCATGCCTCCGCCCGCATCGTCAGCATCGACACCTCCCGCGCAGCTCAGCACCCCAGTGTCCTTGCTGTCATGACCGGTGACGAATGCACTCAACTTTGCCACGAACCTCTACCCGTCGCCGCCCCGTTCCCCAACATGAAATACGTCGACCGCTACCCCCTCGCCACCGACCGTGTGGTGTTCGTGGGCGAAGTGGTAGCCGCCGTAGTCGCAGCCGACCGCAACTCGGCTAGGGATGCCGTTGAGTTGATCGAAGTGCAGTACGAGATCACGTCCCCGGCTATCGATATGGAGAATTCGGCCGCCGCAGATTCCCAACTGGTCCACCCCGAGCTCGGTACCAACATCTGCTACGAGCACACCGGCACTGCCGGAGACCCCGATGCAGCCTTCGCCGAGGCCGACGGCACTGTGAGCGAGAAGATGTCCCAGCCCCGCTTGGTGGCCGTCCCCATGGAAGGCCGGGCAGTCGTCGCCAATTACGAAAAGGCCGAGGGCAAACTGACCCTCTGGGTCGGCACCCAGAGCCCTCACCTCGAGCGAACCTTCATCTCCAACATCCTCGGCATACCCGAGAACAAAATACGCGTCATCGTCATCGACATGGGTGGCGGCTTCGGCGTGAAGATGAACTCCTACCCCGAAAACTCCTTGGCCTGCCTCTTCAGCATGAAGTTGCGGCGCCCGGTGAAATGGATTGAGGAGCGCACGGAGAATTTCGTAGCCACCGCCCACGGCCGAGGCCAGTCCCAGTACGTCGAGGCCGCCTACAAGAACGACGGCACTTTGACCGCCCTGCGCCTTCGCATGTACGCCGACCTCGGTGCCTACTGCCAGGTCGTCTCCCACATGATTCCCACCCTTACGCCAGTCATGGCCCCCGGCGTGTACGGCGTACAGAACTTCGCTTGGGAAGCCTACGGCGTGCTGACCAATAAGATTCCCTACGACGCCTATCGCGGAGCGGGACGCCCCGAAGCCGCTTATATCATCGAGCGCGTCATGGACCTTATCGCCCAGAAACTTGGCATGGAACCCACCGAGATCCGGCGCAAGAACTTCATCCCCACCGAGTCCTTCCCCTACGTCACGCCAACCCACATGCCCTACGACAGCGCCAACTACCCCGAGGCCTTGGACAAAGCCTTGGAAATCTCTGGATACGGCGAACTCCGTGCCGAGAAGGAACGGGTACGGGCACAGGGCGGCCTCATGGGCATAGGCGTCACCGTCACCACCGAGATATGCGGCATGGGGCCCGCCTTCACCATGGGTGGCTTGGGAGGTTTCGAGTCCGCCGTCGTCCGCTTCCACCCCACCGGAAAGGTCACCGTCCTCACCGGTGCATCGCCCCACGGACAGGGCGAAGAGACCTCCTTTGCCCAGTTGGCAGCCGACGACCTCGGAGTCCCCTTCGAGGACATCGACGTCGTCCACGGTGACACCGACATCGTGCCCAAGGGCACCGGTACTTTCGGCAGCCGTGCCTTGGCCGTCGGAGGCACCGCTATCCTCCAAGCCGGTGCCAAGGTCAAGGAAAAGGCAGCAGAGATAGCCGGTGCCCTCTTGGAAGTGCCAGCCCAGCAGGTGGTGCTGGAAAGTGGACGCTTCTACGTGGAGGACGTTATGGAGAAGTCCGTCAGTTGGGCTGACGTAGCCCGCGAGGCCTACGACGGGCGCATGCTCCCCCCCGAGGTGGAGCGCGGCTTGGAGGCCACCGCCTTCTGGGAGCCTCCCGGTCTCACCTTCCCCTACAGCGCCCACGTCGCCGTGGTTACCATCGACCCCGACACCGGCGAGGTGACCCTCAACCGCTACTTCTCCGTTGACGACTGCGGCGTTGTCATCAACCCTATGCTGGTGGAAGGCCAGATACACGGCGGCCTCGCCCAAGGCATAGGCCAAGCCCTCCTTGAAGAGGCAGTCTACGACGACCAAGGCCAGCTCATTTCCGGCAGCCTTATGGACTACCCCGTCCCCTTCGCCGACGAGCTTCCAAGCTTCACGTTGGACCGTACCGTCACGCCAACTCCCAACAATCCCATGGGTGCCAAGGGCATCGGCGAGATGGCCACAGTAGCCGCCACGCCCACGGTAGTCGGTGCCGTCGTCGACGCCCTCTCCCACTTGGGCGTCACCCACATCGACATCCCCATCCGTCCCGAAAAGGTGTGGCGAATCCTCCACCCCGAGGGGTAACGGGTTCTAATTCGAAACAGCTAACCCGTCCCACCAAGTAACGACTAATCCCTTCCCCACGAGGGGAAGGGAAGGTCAATAGCGGTATTGAAACTCACACCCGAAGGAGACACCCGTGGTCGATAACGCCTTGTCACCCCATGGAGGAGAACTCATCGAGCGCGTCCTCACTGGCGAGGCCGCCCGGCAGCGAATCCAAAGCCTCCCCTCAATCCCTGTTCGCGAGCCTTTGGCCCGTGAGTGCATGAACATCGCCTTGGGTTTCTTCTCACCTCTACAGGGCTTCCTCAATCAAGCTGACCTCCACTCCGTCGTCGAGAACATGCGTCTCGCCAGCGGTTATATCTGGTCCGTGCCCGTGGTCTTCGACATATCGCCGCAACAGGTCGCCGAATTGGGGCTGCGGGTGGGCGACTCCGCCCTCCTCACCTTCCAAGGCAATCCCCTTGCCGTGCTCGAGGTGGAGGACATCTACTCCTACGACAAGGAAGCCATGGCCCGCCACGTCTACGGGACCACCGACGATGCCCATCCCGGCGTTGCTCGCACCTACGCCTACCAGGAACGCTTCATCGGCGGTCCGGTGACCTTGGTCAACTATCCCACCCTCCACCAGCCCTTCGCCGACTTCTGGTATACCCCCACTACCATGCGCCAAGCCGTGGCCGAGCGCGGCTGGAAGCGCGTTGTCGCCCACCAGACCCGCAACGTGCCCCACGCCGGCCATGAATGGAGCATGAAAGGCGCTTGGTTCGCCTCCGACAGCGACGGCGTTCTGGTCAACGCCGTCGTCGGCGAGAAAAAGCTGGGCGACTACATCGACGAGGCCATCCTCATGGGCCAGGACACGGTGCGCCAAGCAGGCTACTTCCGCCAGAACGTGCACATGACATCCATGCTCCTCTGGGACATGCGCTACGCCGGCCCCAAGGAGGCCGTGTTTCACGCCCTCGTCCGCAAGAACCTCGGCTGCACCCATCACATGTTCGGGCGAGACCACGCTGGCGTCGGCCGCTATTACGACACCTACGCCGCCCATCACATCTTCTCCGAGCTACCTCCGCTGGGCATCGAGCCAGTTCTCAGCTTGGAATGGTGGTATTGCCCGGTCTGCAAGGGGTCAGCCTACGAGGGTCTCTGCGGCCATGCCGACCAGAAAGAGGAACTCAGCGGCACCCTGATGCGACGAATCCTTGAGGGTGGTGAGGAGCCCGACCCGGCCAAGTTCCGCCCTGAAGTCCTGACTGTCGTCCGGCAGTGCGCCTCGGACTACGGCTTCGGCTCACCCTTCGTCACCGAGCAGTACCTAGCCAACCGCAACCCGGTGATGTCCTTAGACCCGCTGTAGATCCTTACCGCTTGCCCATAAGAGCGATTGGACAAGAGCATCAGTTGAGCATCGATCAACTTCACCACTACCAGAGCAAACTCGCCTGCGAAATGGACTCGGCGGACCTCGCTCTAGGCTTGCGCAAACGGTGAATCTATCGTTGGAATGGTCGCCCCGCCAGTGCCTATGCCCAGGAGCATCTCCCCAGTGCCATCAGTCTCCCTCACAGAGAGATCTGCGACGCTTCTACTGGCTCCCTGGACAGATCGTATCTCTACATCTGCTACTGCGACGGCATTGGATGCAATGCGTCAACGAAGACCGCCCTGACACTCCCTACTCTGGAGTTCCAGATACACGAACTGATAGGCGGGTTGCACTGGTGGAAGCGCGATGGCCACCCCACCCACCGGGACGAAGCGGGGTCGGTCAATGGCGCCAAGTGCGTCTCCCACTGAATCGCTACTTCGTCAGCAGTAACTCCAACACCTGCGGCAGCGCACGCCACGCCTGTTGGGCAACCCCATCCTCCTCCAAGCTGCCCACTGGATGGGGAATTACCGCGAAGGGATAGTCCTCAATTCCACGAATCTTGGCGATGGCGTTGCCCGAAGCGATGAACGGCTCGGTGCAAATGGCTGCTGCGGGCATCCCTGCCTTCTCGAAGCTGATTGCGTCGTGCACACTGCACGTACTGCAGGACCCTCAATCGCCAATCGCGGTAATCACCGCATCGCACTGCTCCAATAGTTCGTCCACCATCTCCTGCTTCGCCGGCCTGGATACATCGCGCTTGTTCAAGCGCACAACGCCCTTAACGTCGTAGGTGTCCTGTAGCAGGCTGGTCACCGCATCCAGCAGAGTGTCCGAGTTCCGTTTGCCGTTGGCAAGCAGCCCCAGCACCCGGCCATTGAGGTCATCCAGCCGGGGCGCCATATTCGTGTTGTCCGGCAAGGCCTCCACCGTGGGGTCGAGGAGCACCATATCCGTCTTCTCCGCTGTCATTGCGCCTCCTTCATGGGAACCTTACCCTGATGAGTCAGCCCGATTCTAGCATCGAGGCTACGGACTGCAAAGACACCATTGCTATCCTCTTGACGCGTCCAAACAAGCGTTCTATAATAAGTCTGGAGAGTTCGCTGGCACTGACCCCTACAGGTCCCCAGCTTTTCTCTTATAGGACCTATAGAGAAGGCGCCATGTGGGAAATGCCCTGACAAACAAGGCTTTGCCCAACTGTTCGGTAAAGCCCCGAATTGCACAATATAACAAGCTATGGACAGCTACGAAAATTGCAGAATTTGCACCCTCAATAGCTAGGAAAAATCTCGCTCCAGCTACGGACAGTCTGCAATTTTACAGCTGCGAAATGGAAACCCTGCTCAGGTCGTCCGCCTATGTGACCTTGCACACCTGTTTCCCATCTCAGCTACGAAAGAAGGGTCGGTTCGTCACCCAACAGCTAGGAGAGTTGCACACCTGTATGCAATCACAGATACGAAAACGTCTCCATCCCCATCCGGGGAGTCCGCCCCTCCCGGAATCCACCCACCCCGAAAGCCAGCGCTACCCCAAGCTCTCCTCGGTCGGGGGAACACCGGGATCTGCCTACACCCCGGGAATCTGCCGTGTTACCGTCGCCGCCGTGATCCCTTTGGACCACCGCGGCACCAAAGCCGACCAAGGGCCGCCAGGCCCGCCTCCGGACAGCAGTGTCAACGATTCCGGCGAACGCAGGGCATGTATCGGTTCGTCCTCCCTACCAGCCTCAGGTACCTCAGCCTTGAACACATCGCTCCAGGCTTGCGCCGAGCGACAAGCCTTCTGGAACAGGAATTCCCTCACCTGTTGCTTACCCCATCCGGCATCCCTGAAGAATCCCATGTGCTCCGGGCAGACCACCAGAATCATCTCACGATGTTGAGGTCCAAGACCGAGCAATTGGTCGGCCACCGCCGTCAGCAGGGCTTCAGGTGTGTTCCCACGACGTATGTCAATCTGCACCGGGCCCAGAGATGCCCCCACACTTACGGTGCTGCTCTCACCGGGGAAACCCTTCTCCACATGCAGGGGCTCCCAAGCACTGCTCTCCTCGTCCTCCGCGATACAGTAGGAGTATTTGCCGGGATGCCCCAAGGTAGAACGGTCCAATATTCCGGGATGGTTCTGCAAAGCGTTGACGAGCAGCAACCTGATGGCGCGCCCCACCGTGGCATTCGCTCGCCTGTCAGGACCGGGCCCGAACAGGTTGTGACCGCTGGCGAACCCCAATTCTTGGCGGACCGGGCCATTCACGATGATCAGAGGGGCCGACCCCGCGGTGCTGGCCGAGGTCCCGTGCAGGCTGAACTCCGGCTGCACCATGCACTCAGCAGCCGTCAACACCACCGGCATGTATTCCGGCAAACAGCCAGCCATCACCGCCGCAATGGCCACCTTCTCCACCGTAATCACGCGCCCGCGCACAGGCTCAGTACTCAGCACCTCGCCGGGTTCCCGCTGCACTGCCTCCACGAAGCGCAGCACCCGCTCCTCCGTCGGCGGGATCACGGGCAAGCCGTCTGTCCAACCTTTCTCGTAGTAAAGCTCAAAGGCATCCTCGCTCGACCCTGTCAGCTCGACCCGATTAGACAAAAGTGACTCACGTTGCAAGCTCATGGAAATCGCTCCGGAAGAGGTTGGCTAACGCTAGCACACGCGGGTCTGTAGCTCAAATACGATGAAGCCTGATTGGCTGGAGCAAGTCGGTGTGACTGGGGTCTAGTTGCCGTTGGGACGGACATCCTCTACCCGCACTGAGCCTTGGCCCAGCAGGCCGTCAAGGGAGGTTTGCAACGCTTCACAATAGGTGGTGCTGACCAATGGCCACTCCATGCGCAACTGGCCTTGCTGCGTCTGGATAGTCAGGTTCACATGGTCCGAACCGGGGTACTCCAGTAGCAGCTTCTTAACGTCGTTCAGGAGTTGCACATCCTCGTCAGCATCTGAGGACTCCTGAAGATTGATCGAAACTGTACGATAATAACCGTTGCCATTTCCGTTGGCTTTGCCGTTAGTATGGCCGTTTCCGTGAGCATTCCCATTATGTCCATTGCTATAGCCATGGCCCTTACCATTGCCATAGCCGTTGGAGCTTCCATTTGCCGAGGGACGGTCTGCCTTCGCTTCCCGGTTCGCCCCACTCGGGGACGTTCCATTCCCGGAAGCTGTGGACGCAGCCCCATCATGGTGCATATCTACCACGCCTCCTCTCCCTGATGAGGCGTGGTAGCCATTTGATGACGACTCTGTGACGGCACTACCGTTGGGCGGGATAGCATCTGGCAGCTCGTATTCGTCTTGCATCGTGGGGTCTTCTTCATTCGACGCAGGCCACTCGTTCTGCTCTTCGCGTGAGGCGCAAACTGTAGCTTCATCACAATGCAACGAGAGACGATCGCCTCGAAGACGCAACCTGCCCGAAACCGACAGCACCAGCCCTTCCTGCCAGACCTCCCGTGTCCTCTCCAGCGCATCAGGCCAAGCGATGACCTCTAGAGAACCGCCTATCATCTCGAGAGAGGTTATAGCGTAGAGTTTCTGCTCTCGCGTGTACCGCTGCTCCGACGAGGATACCAACCCCAAGATCTTCATACGCTGGCCGTCCATGTCGTTGTCCAGTTGGTCCCGGTTGACGATGGCGCCGTTAGCGGATATATCCGCCAGAACCTGCGCTGCACTGCTGGACAGGGCCACTCCTAACAGTTCCTTCTCCCATGCGCTCTCTTCGGCAGAGAGCTTACCTTGGGGCACCGCGGGAGGGGCTTGTGCGGCAGACTGAGCCTCTTGCTCCTCACCACTCATCAGTTCGAACATGCTGGACTGGCCAGTGCTTTTGATTCTCTGGTCTCGCTGGGCGCCCGCAAGAATCGGGCCCAGATTGTCCAGCAGTGATTGCCTCTGCCCCATCGCGTCAAAGGCGCCCACCTTGACTAGGCTCTCCAAGGCACGACGGTTCAGGGAGTGCATGTCCACCCGTCCGCAGAATTCTGCCATAGATACGAATGGACCATCCTTGTTCCGCTCGGCCACCACCGGCTCCACCGCTCCCTCGCCGACGTTCTTGACCGCGGACATGCCAAAGCGTAGAGCCCGAGGTCCTTCCGGCCCGTGCTCTATAGTGAATAAGACCCCACTGCTATTGATATCTGGAGACAGAATGGGGATTCCCATTTGAGCACAGTCGTTAATGGCGGTAGCCATCCGCTCCGGGTGGTCCAAGCGGGCGTTCAGTACCGCGCCCATGTACTCAACCGGATAGTGGGCCTTGAAGTAGGCAGTCCAGTAGGAGACGAGGGCGTAGCTGATGCTGTGGGCCTTGTTAAAGGCGTAACCCGCAAAGGGCTCAATGAGGTTGAAAACCTCTTCCGCCATGGACTGCTCGAAGCCGTTGTTCATTGCTCCCTGTATGAAGCGGTCCCTCTCCGCCATCATAAGTTCGGCGTTCTTCTTTCCCATGGCCTTGCGAACGATGTCAGCCCCGCCCGCCGAATAGCCAGCAAAACTCTGGAGTATCAGCAACACTTGCTCTTGGTAGACTATTATCCCGTAGGTCTCTTCGAGCACATCTTCTAAGCTGGGGTGAGGATAGGTGATTCCGGCGCGACCATGCTTGCTCTCGATGAAGCGCTCGATGTGCTCCATCGGACCGGGCCGGTAGAGCGCGATCATGGCTGAGATGTCGCCCAGTGAGGAGGGCTTAAGGTCCTTGATATAGCGCTGCATCCCAGCGCTTTCCAACTGGAAGATATCGCTGGTCTTACCCGACGACAGAAGCTGGAAGGTCTCTTCATCGTCCAAGGGAAGCTGGTGCAGGTCAATCTCCAAGCCTCGGGTCTCTCTGACAGACTTGATGGCGCGGTCCAAGATGGTGAGGCTGGTCAGCCCAAGAAAGTCCATCTTCAGAAGACCCAGCATGGCGACCGGTTCCATGGAATACTGGGTCATGGAGATTTCGCTGGAGTCCGACTTGGTGGGGCGTTGCAGGGGCACATATTCGGTGAGGGGCTCGCTAGAGATTACTACGCCAGCAGCATGGGTACTGACGTGGTGGGCCGTGCCCTCCAAACCCGAGGCCTTCTCCACGAGGTCGCGGATGGCGTAGTCGTTCTCGTATATTTCCTTCAGTTCAGGGCTACCCTCAACCGCGTCCATCACGGTACGGGCGCGGAAGGGGACCAATCGTGCCACCCGATCCACCGCAGCGTAGCTCATGCCCAAGGCACGGCCCGTGTCCCGTAACGAAGCCTTGGTGCCAAGCGTGCCGAAGGTGATTATCTGGGCCACCTTGTCGCTGCCATAACGCTGAGTGACATACCTAAGCACCTCGTCGCGCCGATCATCTTGGAAGTCCATGTCGATGTCAGGCATCTCTTTGCGCTCGATGTTGAGGAAGCGCTCAAAGACGAGGCGGTACTCCACTGGATCTATTTCCGTGACGCCGAGGCAATACAGGGCCACACTGGAAGCGGCGCTGCCACGTACCCCAAGCAGAATGTTGCTCTTGCGGGTGAAGTCGACGATGTCCCAGACAACAAGGAAATAGTTGGCAAACCGTGTCTGTCGGATAACGTCCAACTCGTGAACCAGCTTCTCCCTAGCGCCCGGGGGAACCACTGGGTAGCGCCACTCGAACCCTTTCCAGCACAGGTGAGCCAAGTACTCGTCAGCGTCGTCGAAACCCTCCGGCAAGGGGTACTGGGGCAGGTGGAGTTGACCAAACCCCAACTTCACATCACACATATCTGCGATACGCTGGGTATTGGACACTGCCTCAGGATAGTCGGGGAAGAGGTCCGCCATCTCCTGGGCGCTCTTCAAATAGTAGGAGTCGTCCTCCATCTTCAAGCGCTTGTCGTCATTGATGTTGGTGCTGGTATGGATGCAGATGAGAACATCCTGCAGGGGAGCATCTCGCTGATCGATATAGTGACAGTCGTTTGTGGCCACCATGGGGATATCCAACTCGCTGCTCATCACCACCAGCGCATCGTTGATGGCATCCAGGTGTTCCACATGAGCGTGACGCTGGACCTCTAGAAAGTAGTTCTCGCCGAAAAGTTCCTTGTGCCAGAGAGCCTCTTTGCGGGCATCGTCCAGTCGGTGCTCCTTAATTAGACGGGGCACCTGGGCCGTGGGGCAGCCGGAGAACACGACCAGCCCTTCATGGTGTTGCTCCAGCAACTCCCGGTCAATGCGAGGCTTGTAGTAGAAGCCTTCCAAGTTAGCCTTGGTAACCAGCTGCATCAGGTTACGGTAGCCCGCGTTGTTCCGGGCCATCATTGTCAGGTGGTAGGGGGTCTTTTCTGAAGGAGACCGGTCATGGCGGCTACCTTGCGCCACGTAGACCTCGCAACCAATGACAGGATTAATGCCTGCTTTGATGCACTCCGAATAGAACTCCACCACCCCGTACAGATTCCCGTGGTCGGTGATGGCCAAGGAGGTAAAGCCTTGGTCTTTGGCTCGTTCGACCAGCTTGGGGATATGGCTGAGTCCGTCGAGCAGACTATATTGTGTGTGAACGTGGAGATGGGCAAACATGTTGTAGAAAAAGAGGCTAGTACACCCTCCAGAGGGTGTCAAGGTTAAGCTTCGCAGGTTTTGAGCACCCAGACCACAAGCACCAAGGACGGCCCGCTCTACGCTGATTCACCATCACCACAACGGGCCTGGAACTCAAATTCGGGCCGCTTAGTCTACGACCCAAGGCCCGTTTTCCCTCTACGTCCGTAAAGGCGGCAGGCTTACTGCCCCTAAAATAGAGACCGGCTTTGACCCCCATCAACGTTGATGCAGGCTCCAGTAACCAAGCTCGCGCATTCGGACGCGAGGAAAGCAACAGTGTCGCCAATGGGTTGAGGCCACCCGAACTTGCCCATGGGTAGGTTGCGAGCGATAAACTCCGAGACCACTTCCGGTGATTGCTGATTGGTGAAACGCTCCCACGAGCTGCCCGGGTGCATGATGGAGCCGGGGGCCACGCAGTTGACCAGCACCCCATCTTTGGCCAGCTCCAACGCCATATGCTTGGTGGTGGCTATGAGGGCAGCCTTGGCCCCCATGTAGTCCACCGACCCACCATATTCGCGCCCATAGATGGAGCTGATGTTGACGATTCGGCCCCAGCCTCGTTCCTTCATACCGGGCACGGCCTGCTTCATAAATCGGACGGCACTGAATAAGTTGGCTTGGTAGCCTTCCTGGAATTGCTCTTCGCTGGTCTCCGTGAGGGTGGTGCCCCGCCTGCCACCCACGTTGTTTACGAGGATATCCACAGTTCCAAGCGTTTCCTCTGTCTCGGCGAAGACTCGTTGGGGAGCATCCTCTTGAATGACGTCGGCAGAAATGCCGAGCGAGGGTTGCCCAAAGGCTTCCAATTCACTAACCGTGCGCTTGAGCGTCTCAGGGTCGCGGGCACAGATGGCGACCTTGACTCCCTCACGGGCCAAGCTCATGGCAGCTTCACGGCCAAGACCACGACTGCCACCAGTAACGATCGCTACTTTGCCTGCGATACCTAAGTCCATTTCGTACCCCCGTGATGGGTCCTTCCTGTCGCGAGAAAGGGAATACAGGGAATTTAGCCTGTCTCAGCCAGTAGAACCTGAGGAGCCATTTGCGAGCATTCTACACGACGTCCTTAGACTCGCCTACCTTGGTTTGACACCCCTACAGCCCGTTGCTAGGCTGGGAAATTGGGAATCTGTTGGAGGAACGGACATGCGGGTGCTGGTTACGGGTTCCACGGGGTTCTTGGGACGCCGGGCAGTAGAAGCGTTGCACACCGACGGCCACGAAGTGCGCTGCCTTGTTCGCACCCCGGGCTACGAGGACCGCTTCCAAGCCCGCGACTTGGATGTCCACTACGGGAGCGTCTCAGACAAAGCGGCCCTACGATCTGCCATGTACGACTTGGACGCCGTGGTCCACTTGGTGGCGATCATCAGAGAGAGAGGAAGCACCACCTTCGACTCAGTCAATGGGCAGGGCACACAGAACGTTGCAACTGCAGCAGCAGAGTCAGGTGTCGGCCACTTTGTACACGTCAGCGCCATCGGGGCCGACGGAACTTCGACGTACCCCTACCTACGCAGCAAGGGACAGGGGGAGGCCGCTGTCGTCGCATCAGGTATTCCTTACAGTATCCTGCGACCATCCATCCTCTTCGGCCTTGGCGACGAGTTCATCAGCACCCTGTCCGCAATAGTCAGAGCGTTTCCAGTGGTCCCCATCATTGGCACCGGTTCGACCCTGCTCCAGCCAATTGAGATCGAGGATGTGGCCCACTGCGTCGCCATAACCGTACGCGACGAGCCTACAATGGCACCCGTAGAAATCGGAGGGCCTGAGCACCTGAGCTATCTGGACATCGTGAAGATTCTGTGCCGTACATTGAATGTGAGTCGCGCTTACATGCCTGTTCCTCTTACTATTCTGCAGAACTCAGCCCGGGTCATGGAAGCCCTCCTTCCTTCTCCCCCTGCCACTCGGGAGCAACTTCGTATGGCAGCGCTCCCGAATGTCACTGATCCGGACTCCGTGCACCAAAACTTTCACTTCCATCCCCGGCCCTTGGAGGGTAACATCGACTTCATAAAGACGATAACCCGTTGGGACGGGCTGAAGACGGCGCTCGGCATCAGATCAGCCCGTCTTCAGGGAACTCGTCCTCAGGGAGACTAATGGCCACGCTTCAGGACTACCCTCACGCCATCAGTCGCATGCTTGCCTTGGTGGACAATGAGCGCACCCCTTACATAGGCCCCGACACGGAGAGGCGCCACCAGCCTCGGTACGACCTGACTCGCATTGACGCCTTCCTCACGAAGCTCGGGGGACTGCAGGGCGGTACGCCCACGGTGCACATCGCTGGCAGCAAGGGAAAGGGTAGTACCGCCGCTATGTGCGCCAACATCCTCCGCAGACAGGGGTATCGTGTAGGCTTGTATAGCTCCCCCCATCTGCATACCTTCCGTGAGCGTATATCCCTCAATGGCGAACCCATCCCCGAGGGCCGGTTTGCCGATATGCTGGACAGGCTGTGGAGCCCGATGATGGAGGTGAACGCCCAATGTGAGGATAGAGTCACCGTTTTTGAGCTACTCACGGCCATGAGTCTCGCCTATTTCTGTGAGGAAGGCACCGATTTCAACGTGATCGAAGTGGGCTTGGGGGGACGCCTCGACGCCACTAACGTCATCACTCCATCGGTGTCGGTCATCACGTCCCTCAGCTTGGACCACACCCGGGTGCTGGGGGACACTATTCAGGAGATTACCTGGGAAAAGGCCGGCATTATCAAGGCTGGTGTCCCCGTGGTTAGCGCCCCACAAGAGGTTACGGCCATGGAGATCATCCGTGAAGCCTGTAGCGCGGTGGGGTCGGAGCTCGTCGAGGTGGGCGAAGACGTTCAGTGGCGGGCCAACGAGCCCGTCTTTGCTGAAGGGCTCAGGGTTTCGCCTCCCCAAGCTCTGAAAGTGCAGGGACGTCATGGTGTCTATAACTTAGAGCTAGCCTTGTTAGGTTCGCATCAGTTGGAAAACGCCTCAATGGCTATAGCCATCATGGAAGTGCTTCAAGGGCAGGGGCACGATGTCTCGGCTGAGGCTATTTTGGAGGGTATGTCCACTGTCGTCTGGCCATGCCGGTTAGAGGTCTTGGCCGACTGCATGGGAGAACCTTTGATAGTGATCGACGGGGCTCACAACCCATACTCTGCGCGGCAACTGCGAGAATCCCTGCCCAATTATTTTTGCTACGACAAAGCTGTCTTGGTGTTCGGCGCCTCCCGTGACAAGGATTTGGGGGGAATGGTCGAGGCTTTGGCCCCCGCAGCCTCCGCCGTGGTGGTGGCTGCCACAAGGCATCCCCGGTCAGCCTCACCAGAGGTGCTGGTCGACCTCTTCCAAAAACACGGCGTAGAAGCTCACGCCATGTCGCAGACTTCTGAAGCCTTGGCCTTGGCCATAGAACTCGCTGGCGAGAACGACTTGGTGCTGGCCACCGGCTCGCTGTTCGTCGCTGCCGAGGTGCGTGAGGTGGTGAAGGACATACCGCCCGAGATTTACCCAGAACTTGGCAGGTTGTAGGTCATGGCACGACCCAGGGTGGTCATCACCGGCATGGGAGCCATCACCCCGTTGGGTCTAACTGCAGGTCAGTTCTGGGACAACATACTACAGGGCAAGTCTGGCATCGGACCCATGACACTATGCGATCCGACCGACTACCCCTGTCGCATAGCTGGGGAGGCCCTAGACTTCAACCCTGACCAGTTCATCAACCCCCGCGAGTCGCGACGTATGGCCCGCTTCTCACAAATAGCCGTCGCCGCTGCCCTAATGGCAGTGGAGGACGCTCGTCTGGACATATCGAAGGAAGACTCCTTCCGTGTCGGCGTCTCATTGGGCAACGGCAACGGAGGCTTCCCCACGTTGGAGGAGAATTGTCGCGTCTTGGTAGAGCGGGGAGGGATGCGGATGTCGCCCTTCTTCTTCCCTATGGTTCTGCCTAACATGGCGGCGGCCAACGTTAGCCGCTTCACTGGCGCACGAGGCTACAACTCCACCGCTGTCACCGCCTGCGCTGCCTCGAATCAAGCCATGGGAGAGGCCCTAGAAGTGTTACGACGCGGGGGCGCCGACGTGATGCTGACAGGTGGGGCGGAAGCAGGCATCAGCCAACTAGGGCTGGCTGGCTTTGCTGTCATGCGGGCGCTGAGCACCCGCAACGACGCCCCCGAGAAAGCCAGCCGGCCCTTCGATGCCGAGCGCGATGGTTTCGTTCCAGCAGAAGGGGCCGTGATACTCGTAGCCGAAACCCTGGAGCACGCCCTCAAACGGGATGCCCACATCCTCTGCGAGTTCGCTGGTTTCGGCAGCTCCTCCGACGCCCACCATCCAGTACAGCCAGAGGAAACCGGAGAGAGCGCGGGCAGAGCCATGCAGTGGGCGCTTGACGATGCAGGTGTTACCTTGAAAGATGTGGACTACATCAACGCCCACGGCACTTCCACGCCTTTGAACGACGCTGTGGAGACGGCAGCTATCAAAAGGCTCTTCGGCGACTTGGCTTACCGCATACCCGTGAGCTCTACAAAGTCTATGATTGGACATTCATTGGGAGCCGCTGGGGCTTTGGAGGCAGTGCCTTGCGTGCGCTCAATAACCGATGGGGCCATTCATCCCACGGTGAATTACGAACACGCCGACCCCCAATGCGATTTGGACTACGTTCCCAACGTACGACGCGAATCGCAGGTGCGAGTCGTCCTCTCCAACGCTTTTGGGTTTGGGGGCCAGAACGCCTGCTTGGTGTTCCGCAAGTACGACGGTTAGGGAAATAGCCCGCTTAGTCGGCCTTTGGCCTACGCTGGTTCAGGTGCGCCAGAGGGGAAGACCTCTTCCAGCATCTCCTGGAGCGCCATTGCGTGGCTACAGGAGCCTTGGGTTGAGAAGGAGCGACAGGTGCAACGCCACACTCCCGCATCGTACCCCAACTCATGGGTGTTGTTATTGCCCCGAAACGTTGCGGTCAGTCGGTTTATGGTTACCCGCTCCCGTTCTTCGGCATAGTTTCTTGCCTTCTCTACCCTGCTAATATGCGACGAATACATTTCCACTCCCATCGTAATCCCACAGCACGATTCTACGCTGGCCCTCAGATAGCGTCAACGTGGTGGGTTGGACAAGGGGGCCTAGGGCCTTTCTATAATTGCCCCCGTAAGTTTCCCGCTCCCGGGAAATGGCCGAGGGAACAACTGTGGCGACGTGTTAGGGGTCAGCCTCAGTGTCTACATTGATATTAGCACGGGTGTGCGGGCATGTCGAAGGTTGGATGCCCATGGGGTGGATTGCTGCCATGTCGTATAATGGGGGACGCAGCGCCTCCTCACGCGAGACTATTATGCAATCTGTTGAAGGGTAACTATGGAAGGCGATCGGATAAGGTCCAGTTTCCTACAGTTTTTCCAGGATAAAGACCACCTTATCATGCCCAGCTCTTCGCTGGTGCCCGCAGGCGACCCAACCCTGCTGTTCACCAGCGCTGGGATGGTGCAGTTCAAGCCCTTCTTCATGGGCGAGGCCACGCCACCCTCCCGTCGCCTTACCACTAGCCAGAAGAGCTTCCGCACCACCGATATTGACGAGGTGGGAGACCACAAGCACCTGACTTTCTTCGAGATGCTGGGAAACTTCAGCATCGGCGACTACTTCAAGAAGGAAGCCGTAGCCATGGCTTGGGAGATGGTCACTCAAAAGTTCGGTATCTCCCCCGACCAGATATATGCCACCATCTACCTCGATGACGAGGAAGCTTACCACTATTGGCGCGACGACATCGGTGTACCCGAAGAGCGCATCTACCGCTACGGTGGCAAGGACAACTGGTGGGGGCCGGCTGGCTTGGAAGGGCCCTGCGGGCCCTGCAGCGAACTCCACTACGACTCCGGGCCTGAGCACGGCTGTGGGCTCTTAGTCGCACCGGAGGTGCTTACCGCCTGCCAACGCAACGGCGACCCTATGCCCACATGCCACCCGAATTGCGAGTGCGAGCGGTTCGTGGAGCTCTGGAACTTGGTATTCATGCAGTTCTACCAAGACCTCGGAGGCAATCGCACACCCCTGCCTGCCCCCAGTATTGACACCGGTATGGGCTTGGAGCGGGCTGCTGCTGTCTTGCAGAACAAGCGCAATTTGTACGAGACTGATCTATTCCAGCCCATCGTTGAGCGTATCTGTAGCATCACCGGCAAGCAGTATGGCAATGACGCCGAGACCGACTATGCCATCCGAGTGGTCGCCGAACACGGCCGTGGCGTATGTTTTCTGATTGCGGACGGTGTAGTCCCGGGCAACGAGGGGCGGGGCTACGTGCTGCGTCGTATCATTCGACGGGCTATCCGGTACGGCCGACGGCTCGGCTTGCAGGGACCCTTTCTCACCGAAGTTGCCTCCATCGCAGTCCAGCGTTTCCAGGAGGCATACCCCGAACTCGCAGAAAATCGCGATTTCATCATGCGGGTCATCAGTCTGGAGGAGAGCCGGTTTGCCCAGACTTTCGAACGCGGTTTCGTTATCCTGTCAGACCTCTTGGAGGCCCGCCAAAGTTCGCAAAACGAAGACTTAGCTGTGTCTGGTCAAGAGACTTTCCATCTGTACGATACGTACGGCTTCCCTCCAGAACTGACCGACGAAATCGCGCGTGAGCACGGTCTGCAGGTGGATATTGAGGGGTTCAAGCGGGAGATGGAGTCCCAACGACAGCAATCTCGCGCTACGAAAGCCTTCACCGGCAGCATGGAGATGCTCACAGCATACGAAAACCTAGGTGTGGGCCATAGTGAGTTCACCGGCTACAGCCTGATCCAGCAGGAGTCGATAATCGTCGCCCTCTTGGTCGATGGCGTTTCAGTGGGTCACGCAACGCAAGGACAACCGTTGGAGGTGGTGCTCGGTCGTTCGCCTTTCTATGCTGAGGGTGGCGGGCAATTGGGAGACCGCGGCCATATCCGTGGCCCCAATGGCGTGGTGACAGTGGAGGACACCCATAGCCCTGTGGCAGGATTGATCGTTCAGAGTGGAATAGTAGAGCAAGGTGATGTCTCCGTGGGAGATACAGTCCAGTCAGAGGTGGACGCGCATCGGCGTCAGGACGCCTCGCGAAACCACAGTGGCACCCATATCCTGCATGCCGCGTTGAGGTCGGTACTAGGCTCACATGTACGCCAAGCGGGTTCCCACGTGGCCCCCGAACGCCTACGCTTCGACTTCAGCCATGTGAGCCAATTGACCCGCGATGAACTTCTAGACGTGCAGGCACTCTCCAACGACCGAGTTAGAGCTAACCTAGCGGTCACATCTCATGAGACCACTTATTCCGATGCCGTGCGCGAGGGCGCATTGGCGTTCTTCGGAGACCGCTACGGCGATGTGGTACGAGTAGTGACCATAGCAGAGGAGGCGAACTCAGCTAGGAGCGATGCCTTTAGCGTTGAGGTGTGCGGAGGCACCCATGTCCAAGCCACCGGGCAGGTAGGGACCCTCCTGGTTCTTGGAGAGTCAGGTATCGGCGGTGGCATGAGGCGCATTGAGGCACTAACCGGCCGGGCAGCGGAGCAACTGTTCGTCGAGCAGTCCGGTCGGCTCGACCGCCTCGCCCAGAGACTCCAGACCCCAGTGGTTGACCTTGAGTCCCGCCTCGAAAGCTTCATGGAGGATGCGGAGCAAGTGCGTCGGCGCCTTGCCACCTTCGAACGAGAATCATTGCGTCGTGAGGCACAAGAGTTGCTTGACGGAGTACTTGACGTGGCAGGTGTGAAGGTGCTGGCAGGCCGGACTTCGGCCGCCACCCCCGAAGCCATGCGCGAGATGGGCGACTTCCTTAAGACCCGCTTGGAGAGCGCCGTACTTGTTATGGGAGGCATCGTCGACGGTAGGCCTACCCTAGTCGCGATGGTCACTGATGACTTGCTTGACCGCGGACTGCACGCTGGCAACATCGTCAAAGAGGCTGCCCAAATCATGGGCGGCGGTGGCGGTGGACGACCCAACCTAGCTCAAGCCGGAGGTCGACAGCCGGAGCGTCTCGACGCCTCTCTTCAGAGCATCGCCGACATCGTGCGACGCGCCCACGCTCAAGGGTAATACGAGAGCACCATGTGCATCTTGGGACTTGATGTCGGGGACCGTCGCATTGGCATCGCATTGGCGGAGGAGAGTGGCACATTGGCCGTGCCCGTCGGGGCAATGGAGCGGACGTCTCTCAAGCAAGATATACCCCGCCTGGCTGAGATTGCACAGGACCGACGCGCAACCCTTATCGTGGCGGGGATGCCAATCTCTATCAACGGCACCCTTGGCCCCCAAGCAAGAAAGACCCAAAGGTTCCTTGAGCACGTCACGAAACACACGCAACTACCCATAGAGACAGTGGACGAGCGTTATTCCAGCAGTGAAGCAGGTCGGCTGATGCAAAACAATGGAGCGCAACCTTCTCGCCGTCGAGGGGAAGTGGACGCCACTGCTGCCACCATTATTCTTCAGGCCTACTTGGACCGGCGAGACCCACGCCCCAACCCCACGCCCGCTACCGGCTCTACGCCCTGAGCAGCCCGTAGCGACAAACGGAGGCCGCTGACCCAATGCCTCAACGTGTCGGCATAATCGGCTACCCCATTGGACATTCGCTGTCTCCTGTGCTGCAGCAGGTCGCCTTTGATCACTACTGTATCGACGCTACTTACCAAGCGTGGAGGGTGACTCCTGAGGACGTACCCGATTTCGTAGGGGGGCTAAAAGAAGCCGGTACCCTCGGGTGCAACGTGACAGTTCCCCATAAGGAAGCCGTTATCCCTTTCCTCGATGTCGTCGACGCGTGGGCTGCCAGGGCGGGGGCCGTAAACACCATTGTCAACGATAACGGCAGGTTGGAGGGCTACAACACCGACGGCATTGGCTTTCTGCGGGCCCTCCGAGAGGGCGTGGGGGGTTCGGCCAAAGATAAGCACGTTCTGGTTTTGGGGGCAGGCGGAGCCGCCAAGGGTGTTTGCCTCGCCCTAGCGGGCGAGTCCGTACGTTCCATCAGCATCGCCAACCGTACCCTGGAGCGGGCCGAGGCCTTGGCCAAGCTGTTGGAGGGCCACGGCGCGCACGCGAACCCGGTGTCGTTGGAAGCCGTCGCATCAAAGGATGCCAGCCAGCAAGCGGACATTATCATCAATTGCACTACACTGGGCATGGCCCACGGGCCGGGAGAGAAGGACTCTCCACTGACCTACGACCAACTGCCGATAGGCGGGCTAGTGTACGACCTAGTGTATAATCCAGCGCGCACACCCCTTCTCCGGGAGGCTGAGAGGGCGGGCGTCGCCACCATTGGCGGGCTGCCCATGCTGGTCTATCAAGGGGCGGCGTCATTCGAGCTTTGGACCGGCCTTGAGGCACCTGTGTCGCTGATGGCCGAGGCGGCCAGTGCTGCCCTGCAGTAAAGGTTAAGCGCAGGCCAGAATACGGGGTTCTCATGATTCGGTACCTGACGGCAGGTGAGTCTCACGGTCAGGGGTTGGCGATCATCGTCGAGGGGATACCCGCAGGTGTGCCCTTAAACGAGGATTTCATCGCCTCCCAGTTGAAACGGAGGCAGCGGGGCTATGGGCGTGGCGGGCGAATGCAGATCGAGCAGGACTACGCTCACATCATCTCCGGCGTTCGCCACGGTTTCACTTTGGGTAGTCCCATCGGCATGACCATGGAGAATCGGGACTGGGTGAACTGGACGGACACCATGAGTGTCACTCCCACCGAAGTCGATTTTCAGCGCGTGGTCCGTCTCCGGCCTGGCCACGCCGACCTTCCCGGCACGATGAAGTACGGATTTGACGACGTGCGCAACGTACTCGAACGGGCCAGCGCCCGCGAGACTGCTGCCCGCGTGGCTGCCGGGGCCATAGCCATGCGCTTGTTGCAAGAGTTCGATATTCAACTACGCTCTCACGTCATATCCATCGGAGGCATACCGGGGCAGATCAATGGGGCTATCGATTGGGAAGCCGTGGAAGAATCTCCGGTACGCTGCTCGGACCCCGAGGCCAGCCAGAAAATGATTGACTGCATAGATGAAGCTCGGGAGGCAGGCGATACCGTGGGAGGGGTGGTGGAGGTCATTGCCGACAACGTGCCCATGGGCCTCGGCTCGCATGTGCACTGGGACCGGAAGATAGACGGGCGCATCGCCCAAGCCCTCATGTCCATAAACGCGGTGAAGGCTGTTTCTATCGGTGAGGGATGGGAGAACGTGGGCATGCTCGGCTCCCAAGTGCACGACGTCATTGAAGCAAGTGACGACTCCTTCCGACCCTGGCAGCGTAAGACCAACCGAGCTGGCGGCACCGAGGGTGGCATGACCAACGGCATGCCCTTGGTGGCCCGATTCGCCATCAAACCCATCTCGACCCTACGCAAGCCCCTCCCCTCGGTTGACCTGAACACCGGTGAACTAGTGCAAGCCCACTACGAACGCTCCGACGTATGCCAAGTGCCACCCGCCGGTGTCATCGGCGAGGCAGTGGTAGCCTTAGTGGTGGCCGACGCTTTTGCCGAGAAGTTCGGCGGTGACAGCGTGGACGAACTGCGTCGCAACTACGAGGCCTACCTGAAAACCCTAGGGCCCCGCCAGGTCGTGCGTCGCAGCCGCTCGTCACCCGGAGACTGACGAGCAGGGCTGCTGTGAAGCGCAACCTCATCCTCGTGGGCTTCCCCGGCACGGGCAAGACCCAAGCTGGACGCTTGGCTGCCAGAGCGTTGGGCTGGCAGTTCGTGGACAGCGACGAGGCCATCACCTCTAGTACTGGGCGTACCATCGAGGACATCTTTATCCAGGACGGCGAGCCGGCCTTCCGTGCCATGGAACGGGACGTCCTCCGTTCGGTCTGCTCCGGCGATAACCGCGTGATCGGCACCGGGGGTGGCTCTTTCGTCGAACCGGAGAACCGCGACTTGATGCTGGAGGCAGGCTTGGTGGTGTGCCTCGATGCGCCCCCAGAGGTAATCTGGGAGCGGCTCTCTTCATCGCCTGACGCCGAAGTTCGCCCACTGCTGAAGGCAACCGAACCATTGCAGCGCATTACGGAACTAAAGAGCAAGCGCCAAAGCTGCTACGACATGGCTCACCTGAGCATCAGCACCGAAGGCCTTTCGCTGGAGCAGGTCGCGACCGCACTGGTAGATGCCTTCCGCTTCTATGCAGACGCGACTCACCAAATCACACCTCATACCTAGAGGCGCCCCTTGTGGGCTCCCATCATTCCTTCGAGAGGGGCACTATGGCAGAGAATGACCTAGCGGCCACCGTCCACCATTCCGACGGCTCCTACCCAATCATCGTGGGCAGGGGCGTACTGGAACAGCTGGGCACGCGGCTCCAACAACTTGGCGTAACAGGGCAAGCCTATATCATCAGCGACGAAAATGTATTCCGGATTTACGGGCGACACGCCCAACGCTCGTTGGAAGCCGCTGGCATCGCGGCCCACAGCTACTCCATCCCTCCCGGCGAGGAGAGCAAGAACCTGGCCCTAGCGGAAGATATCTACGCATGGCTGGCGGAGATCAGGGCCGAGAGGCGCCATGCCATCGTCGCCCTCGGCGGAGGAGTGGTGGGCGACCTCGGAGGCTTCGTCGCCTCCACCTTTCTGAGGGGGATGATCTTCGTACAGGTCCCCACCAGCATGGCTGCGATGGTCGATGCATCTATCGGAGGCAAGGTGGCGGTTAACCTGCCCCAAGGCAAGAACCTGGTGGGGGCCTTCTACCAGCCCTCGCTGGTGCTGGCAGATGTAGATGCCCTTTCCAGCCTAGGACAGCGGGGGCTATCGGAGGGGTGGGCCGAGGCGGTGAAGCACGGCCTGATCCTAGACCCTGAACTGTTCGATTTGTTCGAGGAGCACGCCGAGGACCTTATGTCACTGCGGGGCGACATCTCCACCGAGGTGATTCGTCGCAGCATGGCCATCAAAGCCCAAGTGGTCACCGAGGATGAACGGGAGACCCTGGGGAGGCGCATACTGCTCAACTACGGCCACTCCATAGGCCATGCCCTGGAGTCCGTGACGGGTTACGGGCACTACATGCACGGAGAGGCCGTGTCCGTTGGCATGATGGGAGCCGGGCACATCTCCCAAGCCTTGGGCCTCATACCGGCAGAGGTTGTCGAGCGCCAGCGCAAGGTGCTGGAGCGCTTCCGACTGCCTCTGTCAGCGCCCGGCATCGACCCCGACGTAATTCTGGATAAGATGACTCACGACAAGAAGACTGAGGCGGGCTCCCTGCGGTGGGTGCTTCTCGAGGGTGTCGGGCAATCGGTGGTTCGCCGCGACGTGCCCCCGGACTTGGTCCGGGAGACGGTACAGGAGCTTACTCTGTAGGCACCACGTCTGGATTGCCTCCGGACGCCACGCGGAGAATTTCCTTGTACTGGTCTTCCAACGAGGGAATCCTGCGCGCAATAGCAGGCAGGTCTCCCTCACTGAAGGCCCGCATGGTCACTGTACGGAAGTTGCCTAAGCTGCTGAGGCTCAGTACGATAGCTGCGCACTCCTCATCGCTATCAGCCTCCATGATGGCCGCAAAATCGTAGGGCCCCATGGTCATCCAGATGTAGGGCAGCTTGCCTCCTGCTTCCTCTACCAACTGACGCAATGCTCTTGGGTGCCCGCTCATGTAGGCGGCGTTCCGCATGCCTTCGTCGGTGTAGCTGAGCAGTATCACATAAGTAGACACCTAACCCCCCCATACCTCTGTTCTCAAGTCGCCCAGACCCTCAGCCATCCCCTCCATGACCTTCCACTGCCACAGCCTCGGATCCTGCCGCCATCCTAGATGCTACCACAAGGGCTGCAATGCAGAGACACATTGCGCCTGCGGATCCTAAGAGTGCCACCGCGCTCACAGTGGACAGAAAGTGTAAGCTCTCCCCAGCCTCCGAAATCTGGTCCAGGGCCAGCGAGATGCTGCCTGCAAGCACAATCAAAGCATATAGAAAGCGTATGCGCGAGCCATCCACTGCCCGAGTGGCGACGGCCCCCAATTGTGATCCCACTGAGGCCGCCCCCAGCATCACCAGCGCCATCAGCAGGTCCACCTTGTTGTCCAAAGCGTAGGTCAGCGCCCCAAATGATCCCGTGATCATCACTTGAAACAGGTCAGTCCCCACAGCCGTTATTGTGGGAATGCCTAGGAGGAAAACCAACGCAGGCATTAGCAGGAAGCCGCCACCCGCTCCCAAGAGTCCGGCAAACAGTCCGATGCAGAAGCCCAAGAGAACCAGCACCCATACCGAGATGCTCTCTATGCCAGCCACGGGCAGCGACACCCTTGGAGGCAAGGCGAACTTTCTGACCTTCGTCACGAAGGGGCCTAGTGGCCCCACGTCTCCACCAACACGTTTACGTCCGGCACGTACCCAGTCGTAGAGGAGGAACGTTGCCAGCGCTCCCAACACCACCACGTAGACGTAGTGGATGACCTCATCCTCCAAGCCCTGAGTTTCCAAGTACAGCAGCAGCCTCTTGGCCGTCTCAACGCCGGGTATGGACCCCAGCACCATGAAGAGGCCAAGTCGGAAGTCTACGTTCCCCAGCTTGCGGTGCTTTAGAGCATTGATTGTGGAAGAGCCGGTTATCAGGGCCAAGCCAGTGCCCACGGCGTAGAATTCGGGCACGCCGAGCACGATCAATCCGCCCGTCACCAGAAACCCACCGCCCACGCCGAAGAAGCCACTGAGAATGCCCACCGAGAGTCCCAGAGACACGAGCCATATCAGGTTGACGCTATCGCCGCTGCTGGGGAATTCGATCATCTTCTAGCGTCTCTACGTGGGCGCGACCTTGACTTATTGGGCGTAACCCAGCGCCACATTACGCCGACAAACCTGAAGAACATTTCCCACCATAGGAACAAGACCGTGGCTCCCACCAGCATAGTCCCCACCACTAACAAGGCCCAAAGGACTGCCGGCAAGTCCGCGCGCAACGAATTGAAGGCTTCAGCCACGGCACCCTCCGATCCTTTCTTTGCGCACTCACGTCTCGGGCCTTCCAGCATTATTGCGGAGACATACTACCACCCTCTCCACACTCCCAACTGCCGGGTGCCGGTATTGGACACGGTACCACCAGTCCGCTACATTTGGCGTGCCATGCAAGCGCCGTTCGCCTTTGACCTCGAAGCCTCTCACGGCGCAGCCCGCGCCTGCAGGTTGACTACCCCTCACGGTGTTGTCCCCCTGCCTGCGTTCCTCCCGGTTGCGACCCAAGCAACCGTGAAGTCGCTGACTCCCGAGGATGTGACCGACTTGGGCGCACCTATGCTGCTGTCCAATGCTTACCACCTGTACCTGCGTCCAGGTGTGGATGTGGTGCAGCAGATGGGGGGCCTGCACAAGTTCATGGGCTGGGACAAGCCGATACTCACCGACAGTGGGGGCTTCCAAGCCTTCAGCATGGGCAATCTCACCAAGGTGAGGGACGACGGCATCGTCTTCCGCTCGCACATTGATGGCAGTGCTCACAGCATCGCACCGGAAGATGCTGTGGGAATACAGGAGGGTTTAGGGGCGGACGTGGCCATGTGCTTTGACCAGTGCATCAGCTACGGAGCATCTGAGTCTGAAGTGGAAGAGGCGATGCAGCGCACCCACAGATGGGCTGCCCGGTGCCGCGCTGCCCAGTCGGCGGAAGACCGTCAGACCCTTTTCGGCATCGTACAGGGAGGGGTATTTCCCCATCTCCGGCGAGAATCTGCCGAGTACATCACCAGCCTCGACTTTGGCGGTTACGCCATCGGAGGACTGGCTGTCGGCGAGTCCAAGGCACAGATGTACGAGGTGGTGGGCCAAGTGTCATCTCTGCTTCCCGAAGAGCGTCCCCGCTACCTGATGGGCGTGGGTTCGCCCGAGGATTTGGTGGAGGCCGTTGGGCGAGGCGTCGACATCTTTGACTGTGTATTGCCCACACGCACGGCGCGCAACGGTGGACTGTTCACGTTGGACGGACGGATAGACATCAACAACAGCCGCTACCGGACCGACCCAAATCCGGTGGAAGCCGAATGTGATTGCTACACCTGCACCCACTTCACGGCAGCGTACCTGCGTCATCTGTTCAAATGCGGGGAACTGTTGGGCTTGAGACTGGCGAGCCTGCACAACTTGCGCTTCATCATCCGACTCATGGAGCAGATGCGAGGAGCCATACAAGCAGGGCAGTACCAAGAGTTCCGGCGGGTGTTCATGGAGCGCTACCGACCTACCAACGAGGCGGCCCGGCTGGCGCAGTTTGGGAAGAGAGCGAAGGCTGTACGGGGCTGAGTGTTCCGAGACGCAAGGTGCGGAACCGAATTTTGCGTCAAAGGCGTCCATTTCGCCTAGCTGGTGAGCGGCAACGGATTGTCTGTTTCGTATCTGATGTGCGGCAACGGCGTATCTGCGACGCGATTTTCCGTATCTATTTGAGGCGGCGTTGCCGCGTTGCAACTTGGATTGAGATTATTGTTGACGGGGAGCCTGCCGGCGTTGTAGGGATCGACCGCCGCATTTGTATCTGAAAAATGCCACAAAACTGCCGCACAAACCGCGGAGTTGTGGGGCTCGTTCGATTGGGGCTCATGGTGGTTATCCCGTTCAAGAAGGGTCCTCCGCAAAAAAGCTGGGGGACTGACCTTTGGGGTCAGTCCCCCAGCTCGCTCTGCATTAATGATAGAACTTATGTTTGGGACTGTCAAGGGGTCATGAAGTCCGAGGAGAGACGCCCCACCTGACATGAATATCCGGGCCGTGGATTCCCGCGGGAATGTCGAAGGGGGCGGGCATGGAAAAGGCACGGCGCAGAGTCATGGGCGGGCACCTTGTAGTGCGACGAACGCGGATGGGCTTCGGGGGGAGCGTATGAGGGTTAGCGGGTACCGCCTGCTACTGCGGGGACGATGCTAACTTCGTCGCCAGACGACATGGGAGTATCGGCACCTTGGAGGAAGCGGACGTCCTCTCCGTTGAGATAGATATTGACGAAGTAGCGTATCTCGCCTTCCTCGTCTATCAAGCGATCACGCATGCCCGGGTAGTCCTGGTCAAGGGCGTTCAAAAGCTCGGCCAGGCTGGTGGCCTCGGCCTCCACCTGATTCTGTCCATTAGTGAGCCGACGCAAGGGAGTGGGAATGTTCACTTGGACCGCCATTATGTATAAGCCCTCCTCATGGCTATGCCCTCCGCGATTGGGAGGACTCCTCGGCGCCAGCTTTCGGTAACGCTAGCCTTCAATCACGTCACCACTGACGGGATCGATACGGACGCCCAGGGAGCGGACCCACTCGACGCCGCGGATGATTTCTGAGTCCTCGCCTTCCAACTCCAGCACGACCCACCCCATATCTTCCCGCACATCAGCACGCCGGATATTGGTGACCAGTTGGTACTCCCGTCCCAGTTCGTAGATGACTGGGCGGGTCACGAGATTGGTAGGAAAGGTAAATTTGACCCGCTGCTTGCTCACGCGGCTTCCCTCGTCCTCCTAGTTATGACCGTTGGAGCCATTATGGCTATTGGCGCCGTTAAGGGCTGCTTCGAAAGCCCTTAAATTAGGGGCGATGGTGAGGGGATCCACGACGCTCTCAGCTACTTCCTGAGTCTTGAGGCCGTTGCCGGTGATGTAGGCCACAGTGAGGTCATCCCTGTGAATGATACCCCGCTGCACCAACTGCTTCAGGCCAGAAACCGTTACGCCGCCAGCAGTCTCGGTAAAGATACCCTCTGTCTGGGCCAGCAGTTTCATCCCTTCCAACACTTCGGGTTCCGGGGTAGCGCAGGCGGTGCCTCCGGACTTGCGGAGCACCCTGAGAGCGTATATGCCGTCGGCTGGATTACCGATGGCCAGCGACTTGGCCACAGTGTCGGGCTTGATGGGTCGAATAACGCTCTCTTCGGACTCGAAAGCGTCTACGATGGGGTTGCAACCCTCGGCTTGAGCCAAGTGCATGCTGGTGTGAACCGGCCCTGCCACCAAGCCCATATCTGCCATTTCGTTGTAGCCCTGCCATATCTTGGTGAACATAGAACCGGAAGCGGCCGGTACGACGGCATGACGAGGGACACGCCATCCCAACTGCTCCACCGCCTCATATCCCAAGGTCTTGCTCCCCTCAGCATAGAAGGGACGCATGTTGATATTGACGAACGCCCAAGGGTAGCGGTCGGCCACCTCACTGCAAAGACGGTTCACCTCGTCGTAGTTGCCGTCCACTGCGACCAAGGTAGGGGCATAGATCGCTGCCCCGATAACCTTGCCCTTTTCCAAGTCTGCCGGGATGAATACGACCGCCCTCAGGCCAGCCCGCGCAGCATGGGCTGCCACTGCGCAGGCGAGGTTACCGGTGGAGGCGCAGGCCAAGGTGTCGAAATTGAACTCCAAGGCCTTGGTAGCTGCCACCGACACGACACGGTCTTTGAAGGAGAATGAGGGATTTACTGAATCGTTTTTCAGATAGAGATTGGTGAGGCCCAGCTCCTCACCCAGGTTCCGGGCCTTAACCAAGGGGGTGAAACCGGCTGAGATATCCACAGGGTTCTCACCGCTGGCGGGCAGAAGATCCTTGTAGCGCCACATGGTATAGGGGCCCCGCTCAATGCTCTGGCGGCTGATGACCTTCCGGATGGCCTCGTAGTCATAGACGGGTTCCAGAGGGCCAAAGCAGAACTCGCAAACATTCATGGGCTCTACGGGGTACTCCCGCAGACATTCCTTGCATCGCAGGGCGTTCACAAAAGGCACTGAATCGTCCTTTCAATGCCAGCGGCATGAGACCCCTCGCCGGGGGCAGTCAACGAGATATGCTAGCAAAGCCAGCTATGAGTGTCAAACGGCTGGGAACGGAACTTCGATGCGGGGCCCCTGTTGTGACCTTGGCTATTTTTCTCCGATGACGGCGATGGCCTGAATTTCCAGCATCATTTCGGACCGGGCCAAGGACTCGATGCCTATCAGGGCGCTACCTGGGAATCCTCGATTGAAATAGTCCTGCCGCATCTCGGTGAAGCGGTCTCCATAGCGCATGTCGGTGATGAACACCGTCATAGTGACGATGTCCTCCATGGTGGCCCCGGCAGCTTCGACGCTGTCCTTGAGGTTATCAAAGGTGGTGAGGCACTGGGCCTCGAAGTCTCCAGCCTGGGAATTCCCGTTGGCATCCCAACCTCCGCCTACGCCAGCGAGCCAGATGGCGGTGCCTCCATTGGTTATCACAGCGCGGGAGTAGGCCCGCGACTCTTCTCTTTCGCCCTTGATGTACTGCCTTGGCATAACCCCTCCTAGTTGTCACCTATGACCGCGATGGCCTGTATCTCGAGCATCATCTCAGAGCGGGCCAGCGCCTCCACTCCGATCAGGGCGCTGCCGGGATAGTTAGTGAAGTAGTCGCGGCGCATCTCGGTGAAGCGGTCTCCATAGCGCATGTCGGTGATGAACACCGTCATGGTCACGATATCGGCCAGGGTTCCCCCCGCGGCTTCAACGTTGGTTCGCAGGTTCTCGAAAGTCCTGTGGACCTGCGCCTCAAAATTCCCAGCCAGAGAGCTGCCGTCGGCAGCGATTCCGCCTGTGACTCCCGCGAGCCAGATAGCCGTGCCACCCTGGGTTATCACCGCACGTGAATAGGCCCGTGTCTCTTCTCTCTCACCCTTGATGTACTGCCTTGGCATAAGTCCTCCCTATGGTTGCCTTCTGGATGTTGCTTTCGGGCCAACTCCTTGACCCACGTTGGGCAATCTACCACGAGCCCACTAGCTGCTCAACGGGCACGATACGTCCGATGGTACAATTGCGCGATTTCCCATTGAGGAATTGATCCCTCGCGAAACTGGAATCCAAGGAGAAGTAGCATGGACTTGCAACTGGCAGGCAAGGTAGCCCTGGTAACCGGGGGCAGTGTGGGAATCGGCAAGGCCACGGCCCTTCAACTGTCCCAAGAAGGCGTGGGTGTCGCCATCTGCGCCCGTACTAGGGAGACGCTGGAAGCAGCCGCAAATGAGATTTCACAGCAGACAGGAGGCCGGGTTCTTCCCGTGCCTACCGACACGACCGTGCCGGAACAGGTGAATGCCATGGTGCAAACCACAGTTGATGCGTTCGGGCGCTTGGACATACTTGTGAACAACGCAGGCAGGCCTGGCGGACAGGCCACTGGCCCGCTGTCGGAGGTGTCCGATGAGGACGCCATGGAGGATATCACCTTCAAGTTCATGACCTACCTGCGCTCTTCGCGAGCCGCAGCCGAGCACATGAAGCGCCAAGGCTTCGGCCGCATCATCAACGTTGGAGGGTTGGCTGGGCGAAATGTGGGCACCATCGCCGGAGCGCGCAACCTTGCCATCACCCACCTGACCAAGAACCTGTCCGTGGAGTTAGGCCAGTACGGCATCACCGCGAATGTCGTCCATCCCGGCGGCACCCGAACGGAGCGCACCGCAGGCTTGGTGGCTGCAGAGGCCCAAAAGCGAGGGATCAGTGAGGCAGAAGCGGAAAAGCAGATGTACGGGGATACGGCAATCCGCCGTATCGTCGACGCGGAAGAGGTAGGCTATGTGATCACCTTCCTGGCGTCACCTCTCTCGGTGTCGGTCACCGGCGAGGTGATTGCTGCCGGAGGCGGATCGGGCCGCGCCCTGTATATCTAGGACACCAATCCTCTTGCTTGGGCACCTAATGCTTGATTGGGCTCTTCTTGACTGGGCTCCTACTGGCCCACGAACACTGTGCCGGTCATCGAGGGGTGAAGGGAGCAGGCAAAAGGAAAGAGGCCAGGCTGGTCGAAGCGGACGGCAAAAGACTGGCCTGGGCCTATGAGGCCGGAGTCGAAGGGGACAGTTTCGCCGCCCGCGTCCACCGTGACAGTGTGGGGCACACCGTCGACGTTGGTCCATGTGAGGGTTTCTCCGATGCCTATCTCTGCGGGCGAGTAGCTGAAATTCTCGATGGTGGCTACAGAAGCGCCCCCAGACAGGAGTAAGACATCCTTCGCTTGACGCACTTCATCGGTGGATACCAAGGGCGGTACGCTGGGATTCCACATGCTGAACACGCCCATGGGGTTCTCGTCCCACACCCAAGCATGAATCATCCAGCCGTAGGAGGGGAGCCACACCCCGTTCTCCTCGGCACACATCTCAGCGGTGGTTGACCGAGAGATAGAGTTTGGTCCCGTGCACAAGCTGTAATGCACATGCCAGTTGTCCAACCGCCCAATGAAGGCTTGAGGGTGGTCGTCGCCCACCTGTTCCCGAGGCAAAACAAAGGACGTGCCCACCAAGCGCCAGCCGGTTTCCTGGTCTCCGGTGTACATCAGGATTTCGGGCTCAGCAGGGTTGAACAGACCATCCAAGGCTCTGACGGGATGGATGAAGTGGGCTCCCATGTTGGGAACATCCTCGGTGGTCTGCAGATAGCCCTCTTCCAAGGCCACGGCAATGTCCGTGTACTTGGCAGTGGCATCCCTCACTGCATCCAACTGCTCCACCAGTTGCCCCAGTTGATCGTAAGACATCTCCAGACCGTCGAGGGGGCCGCCATTCTCATGGATGGCCTTGAGCTTCTGGTACGACACCGGCGCTCGCACCTGTTGGCCCACAGGGCCTTCGACGAGCGTGGTGATCACCTCCCCTCCAATGTTCTCGAACACGTAGTGAGAGAAGCCGAAGGCCCCAGCCGAGCCCTCAGGAGTGGCACGTGGTGGCGCGGCATCCAGTGTTGGCTCAGTGATGTCCTCCAGCTGTTGCGGAGCTGACAGAACCACTGCAACCGGAGGTGTAGGTGTGGGGGCCTCCCCACAAGCCATCGCGAGGCCTACAAATGCGAGTACAGTAGTAACGAGGGCAAAGAACAGCTTGAGTGGACTGGCGTTGATGAGAGTCGGATTTGTCATGCCTCTTCAATTATAACTTGTAGGTGGGCTCGCACGGGGTTGCCAGGTGTGAAGTAAAATGAGGCGTAGCAATTGAATCAAGACGATGAGATGAAACCGGGAGGGAGCACCATGGCCAAAAAGATCGAGGTGATACACACCGCCGACCGCGACCCTTCCATCAACCTGCCCTACGCCCCGGCGGTGCGGGTGACGGGAGGATCCACCGTCTACCTAGCAGGTGTCACGTGCGTGCCCATCTACCATCACCATCCCCACCGGCCCGAGGAGTTCGAGAGTATACCGGAGGATATGGCCGAACAGACCCGCATGTCCCTGGAGAACGTGAAGCTAGGTTTGGACGCCGTGGGGGCGACCTTCGGCGACATTGTGCAGGTCACCCGTTACCTGACTGATATAGATGAGCAGGACCAGATGAACGACGTGTGGTGGGAGTACTTCGGCGACCACCGCCCCGGCACTGCCACCATCGAAATCACCCGTCTGGCCGCCCATCCCAAGCTGAAGGTTGAGTTGTCAGCCATCGTGGCGACCGATTAGAAAGCTGAGAGTGAATGAGTAGCTATACAGCCACGACCTCGGCGTATTCGGGGGCAGGCGCTGTGTTCTCGGGGAAGAGTTGACGCTCCTCAAGCCAGCGATGGGTCTCTTCGTACATCTCGCGGGTGTAGGGCTCGAACACCAAGCGCTCGCCGGGGCCAAAGGCCCGTACGTCCACGATGCTGTGATATTGATCGGGTAGTTCGCGCAGGTAGTAGTGCGTGTATCTCCCCAAGTCCAGATCGATATCCCGCTGTGCTCGCCTGAGGGCGTTGAAGTACTTGGCGACATCATCGACATCGGCATCCACAGAGAACAGGAAGCCAATCATGAAGCTGGCATCGACCACCTTACGGTAGCCCTGCTGCTCAATCACGTAGTACTGGGAGGAGAAAACCTGGGCTGCCTCCACCCGCTTCTCCAGAAGCAATTCCAGCCTGCTGTTGGGACCGCCGACGAACTGCAGCCTGATGTGCTCGGGAGGGAGGAACTTCTCCAAGGCCAACAGCGTTGAGAAGTGGCTCCCCGAATGGTAGCCGACGGATACTTCGACGTTGGCCAAGTCGGAGGCGGTGAGGATGGGCGACCCGGGCGGGACGAATATACCCGCAGGCGTCATAGAGTAGGCATGACCCCACATACGGCCGTGGCCTGCCGAGGAGGCCATATTCACCGCCCAGTGACAGGCGGAGCTTACTTCGACTTCCCGACCGCGCTCGTAGGACTCGAAGGCCCCGTCTTTGACTTGTGAGACGGGGCCGGCCTGGACGGCAGGCTGCACGGTGGACATGCCGTGCACGAACTCGTAGGCCAACCCTTCGTCCTTGAAGTAGTTCTTTTCTTCGGCCACCCACTCCTGTAGACGACCGTGGGGTTGAATGCGGAACAGACTCATTGCTCTCCTCCTAGCCCTCCCGAGTCGAGGTTACCAGCCCAACGCTTCTTTGACGAAGAGGACGGTCGTCCTGTCAGGCCACCTCTCGCTCTCGAAAATGGTGACTTTCCCCATAGCCGATGGCCCATGCGCGGGGGCGGGGGACCATTCCTTGTGGCGGTCGAAGGCGTACCCATAGGTCCGGGCCAAGGCATGCTCCAAGGTGGGCACAATCTTCTGAGTTCCCACGACCCACACGACGTTCTTGGCGCCGAAGACATAGCTGCTGAGCTGGCTGCCGGACGCGCTGGCTATGACAACATGGCCCGTTTCTGCGACAGCCTGCACGCTTCCTACCACATAATCCGGTGTAGAGCCGAGGGTGCGGGACAGCTCGGCCCGCTCCTCGGGTGTAGCGGCTGCCTGGAACATGGCAGCCAAGCTCTGATAAGCGTCTCCCTCAGCCACATATTGGGTGAAGCCGACGGCGTCCAGCGTCTCCGAGGTCACCGCCAGCAACTGGGCCCCTTGAGGGACCAGTTCTTTCAGCTTCTTCAGGGCCTCGTTGCAGTCGGCCACGACTATGACGCTCACGTTCCTAGTTTCCAAAGCTTGGGAGGCGCGTGCGACAGCTTCATCACTGGCCAATCGTCTGGGGTCTTCAGTAGTCATGGGAACTGGTACCTCTCGTCGGGCCTGCACCCCGAAGTTGTCCTTGGACTCAACTGGAATATGCCATGCCGCCCCATAAGGTTGCAAACGTTAGGGGGAATTGGCAGAATAAGGAAGCTATGCGAATGGGCGCCTTTGAGATCAATGAACCTCTCCCGGAGCTTAACGAGCCCCATATCATTGCAGTGCTGCGTCCATGGATCAACGTGGGGCGTGTGGGCACCCTGGCTCTCGGGCGATTGGAACAGCACTTTGGGGCGAAAGACCTGGGGCAACTAGCCCGGCCTGGGGCCTTCTACGATTTCACCCGGTACCGGCCCCGTACGCGCTTCGTCAATGGTAAGCGCGTGCTGAACATACCCAACACCTTCCTCAAGTACGCGCAGCAGGAAGACGGCCATGACCTGCTGTTCCTGCATATGCGAGAGCCTCACTACCTTGGCGAAGATTATTCCGAGTCCATTATCGAGGTGATGAAGCACTTTGGGGCTAAGCGCTACTGCCTCATTGGGGGGATGTACGACGTAGTCCCCCACACCCGGGACCTTCTGGTTAGTGGCAGTGGCACCTCACCTGAGCCCGAAGCCAAGCTGCAGGACCTGGGCGTCCGTTCCAGCAGGTATGAGGGTCCTACTACCATCACCTACATGGTCACACAAGAGACGGAGCGAATGGGCATGCAGAACATGACCCTGATCGCTCGTCTTCCACAGTACGTGCAACTGGAAGAGGACCACGCAGGCACCGCGAAGCTGCTAGAGCTTCTCGGCAGCTTCTACCCCATACCGTCAGACTTGGCCGATTCCGAAAAGGGGCGCCGCCAGTACCAGGAACTAACGGCGGCGGTGGAACAGAACCCGGAGGTCAAACAGGTGCTGAGCCAGCTGGAGGCCCAGTACGATTCCCAAGAGTCCTCCAGCTCGAGTACCAGCTCGGCGGAGGCAGACGTTCCTCTTTCCCCCGAACTGGAAAGGTTCCTGCGGGGACTGGAGCAGGACTTAGGCAGCAGCGACTCGGCCTAACGTGACCTCGAATCTCGCCCCCATCCGGCTTGAGAATCCCACACCATATGGAAGCTAAAGAAGTCGTAACCGAAACCGCATTGGAGCAGCTTTTCTCCCAGGCATTGTCGGAGGATTCCGGGATGAGGCTGCTTCGAGAGTTCCAGCCGAACCTATCGGGGACAATGGGTGTGCACAAGGTTTTCGTGGCTGCCAGTTGCGAATGCGGGACGGCAGCGGTACTGAGTGTCGAGGTGGAACAGGGCAAGAGCCGCCAAGAAGTGGAAGAGGCCCTGCCCAGGTTGGTGGAACAACTGAGGTTCCGGGAGGAGGCCTTCCGCAAAATGCCGTGCACGGCCCATGCCCAGATGCGCAGTGGCGGGCTGGCCGAGGCCCAAGTTAAGACTCCAGAGGCTAGCGAGGGATGACATGGCACGTAAGCTGACCATGGACCAAGCCCTGAAGGGTACCGTCACCTTCTCCGAGAAGTATGTGGAGAAGGGCGAATACCAGTTCTTTCCCGAGCCGGACGTGGTAAAGGTCGTCCAAGAGGGGTTGGCAAAGAACCAAGTTGATTTCGGGTATCGCTACTGTCCTTGAATGACCCTCAGTGGCGATCCCGTTGAGGACCGCAAAAAGATTTGTCCCTGCGACCGTCACCACGAGGACATCAAGCGGGACGGCTTCTGTATTTGAATGTTCTTCGTAAGCGAAGAGTTTCTTCGCAAGTTCGAAGCAGGCGAGGACTTCGCCTCCAGCTTGGATGAAGCGGTACAGCCCGGTCAGGGATTGTTCGACAGCTACGAGTCCAAGGCTGACCATAAACGCGCCGACCGATCAGAAGGGGAGGGTGCATAATGCCTGAGATTACTGTCTACACATCCGATGGTTGAGGGCCCTGCCACATGGTGAAAGTGTATCTTTCACGCAAGGGCATCTCCTTCACCGAGCACAACGTGTCCCAAGAGGCTGACGCCCGCGAAACGCTCTTGGGCTTGGGCTACCGCGCCACCCCGGTCACCGTGATTGGCGACAACCTAGTGGTCGGCTACAACACGGGCAAAATCGACGAGGCCTTGGCAGCAGCCGGCGCGTAAGCCCCCCCTTAATCGACCTTAGTTTCCTTCCGATTCGGCGAGGCGAAAAACCGGGTGCAGGGCAGCTTCAGCAGCGAACTCCTTCAAGCTGGAGTTGGCCTTTGCCCGGAAGAACTTCCGGGTGATGGGTTCCCCTCTGTAGTAGGCTTGCAGGACTGGGCCGCTTCGGTTGGGGTCGTGTTCCTCTATGGCGTTCAGCCTCTTCTTCATCCATCCTCGGTTTATGAGGCCCCGCGAAAGCGTTAGCTGACCTGCTGCGCGTACATTCTTAACCCATTCGCGTTCACCATAGGGGCAGACGAGCCAGTGCTGGCCATTCTGCTCAACCATCGAAACGGGGATGGTATGCGGGTGCCCACTGCGACGCCCTATGACCGTCATCAGGTGGTATTTCCTGGGAGGCAGGCCCAATCGGACCCACAGCTTGACCCAAGAGTTAAAGCCTCGCTGGAACAGACTTAGCTTATAGCGATCTGCCATTACTGTTCAGTGGCTTGACTATGTGAAGAACCCTCGCGCCTGCCACGGACCGTTGGTATCGAGAGGCGCACGAGACTGACTGCAGGTCTTTCAGACTGAGGTATCCCGCTCGAGGAATTCGCGCACCATCCGGATGGCGGGGTCGCGGTCGTAAACGTTGACCAGAATCTGGGCGTTGCGCACTGCGTCTCCTGCGAAGAATCTTTCGTAGTGCAACTGACGAGAGCCGAAGGCACTGCATGAGGCGTCCCAAGCTAGGTGGAACAGCTTGGCGCGTTCGATGGCCTCCATGGTGTCGGTAGCTAGGTAGCGGTCCAGATCAGGGCGTAACTCGCTTTCGAAATCGGACTGGGCGGGCAGGGCCATGAGGCTGCTGGAACCTAGGAGGTGGATGATCTCGGCAATGCGCGGGTAGAACATGCGGGCGTACATATTCTCTCCCACCGTCAGCGGGATAGAGGCGGGGCTGAACACGCCCCACTCGTCGGGGGCGGCGTTCAACTCGGCTGCCCGCAGCAGCCCCTTCTCTACCTCTAGATACATGGCCAGTTCCCCCAGACGCTCCTGAACGTGGGGTTGGTCGTCGTTGCCTAGGGCTTGGGTCATCATGGTGGCCAAGCCCAAAAGAAACGCCGACTTGGCCACGATTCGGCTCATCACCTGTTGGAAGCTGTGGACTATCCAGCCGGTGCGGAATGTCATCTGGTTACACAGGTCCGCGTCGCCGTAGAGGAACACCCTCTCCCAAGGAACGAATACATCGTCGAAGAAGACAACGGCGTCCATCTCCTCGAAACGGGATCCCAAGGGGTGGTCGAAGTGGGAACGGCCGTAGTCGAAACTCTCGCGGCAGATGAACTTCAAACCTGGGGCGTCGCAGGGGATGGAGAAGGAGACGGCGTAGCGGCTGGCGTCTCCCACGGTCTGGTGAGAGCGGGAGGGGTAGACGGCGAGTTCGTCAGATATGGGACCCAATGTGGCCAGCACCCGGGACCCTCGCACGATGAGGCCGGCGTCGGTCTCTTTCACCACCCTGAGGGCGATGTCTTCGGCTAGGGTGTCGGTGATGTACTGGGCTGGGCGGCGGTTGCGCTGGGGGTTGACCAAGGTGTGGGTCAGGCAGAGGTCGCCTTCCCGCATCATCTCGTAGTAACGGACGATGTTCTCACCGAATTCGGGCCGGTTCTGGGCATAGTAGCCGGCCGCTCCGGCCATGGCTACGAAGGAGACGTTGAGGAAGTCCGGCGTGCGGCCCATCATACCGCCGTGGTAGCTGGCCCAGCGGGACATAGCGTGTCCCTTGCGTTCGATATCCTCAACGCACTGAGGCATGAGGAAGGACATTCCCACCCGGTCGCCAGTGGTGGGAGAGACATAAGTCATCTCATCCAGAGTAGCCGGGTCGTTCTGCATGTCGTAGAGGGCGGCGATGGAGAGCATACCGTTACGGAAGCCGGGATAGGTGGTAACGTCGGTGATACGCTCACCACCGATGCGTATGTCGCGGGGCCGCTCCCTGAGGCCCTTTATGTACTCCGCGCCAGTGCGAGCTGGCATGTCTGCCTCCCCTGCCTACTTGAAGACACGTACAAGGCGGTTGCGGAGCACGCCCAGACCGGTTATTTCCAACTCGACCACGTTGCCTGGCTGCAGCCAGCGCCCATGCTCCAGCCCGCAGCCGAAGCCAACGGTGCCCGAGCCGAGGACGTCGCCGGGGTACACGGCTTCGTCCATGGAAACGTGGGCGATCATCTGGGGGAAGCTCCAGTTGACGGTGGAGTACTGACCGTCGGACCAGACCTCGCCATTGACCCTGGCGACCATGCGGGCGGTGGCTGGGTCGAACTCGTCGGGGGTGACCAGCCAGGGGCCCATGGAGGTGGCGAAGTCCTTGCCCTTGGCGGGCCCCAAGCCCACGGACATCTCCTTCATCTGGATGTCGCGGGCGCTCCAGTCGTTCATGATGCAGTAGCCGCCGATGTACTGGTCGGCATGCTCCGCGGGGATGTTGATGCCCTCTTTGCCGACGATGCAGGCAAGCTCAAGCTCGTAGTCCATCTGTTCGCTGAATCGGGGCCAGTAGACGAACTCATCGTGGCCGCCGAGGGTGCGGTGGTTTCCCTTGTAGTAGACGGGGAGTTCGTACCAGGCTGGAGGAATCTCCATGTTGTTGCGCTTGCGGGCGTTGCTGAGGTGCACCTCGAAGGCGAGGAAGTCCTTGAGGGAGGCGGCCTCGATGGGGCAGAGAAAGCGGAGGGAGTCGAGGGGCCAGCGAGTGGCGTTGAACTGAGAAAGGTCCTTCACAGCGTCGGACAGGGCACCAGCGTGCTCGGTGTTGTAGCGCACCAGATCGACAGCAGTGGAAGCATTTGCGTTGAGACCAAGCTGCTGCACCACCTGCGCGGCGTCCAGAATTTGGGAGTTGGCCTCGTCCACGAGGCCAATGGTAGGGCCCTCTTCGCCGGGCAGCCGAACGCGGGCGATTTTCATAGGTAGTTCTCCCTAGGCAGTTGAGTGGAGGTCATGGTAGCAGAGGCTATGGCCGCCGTCACGTCTCCAAGGCGACGAAGCGCTGATGGCTAGGTTGCAGAGCGTGATGCATTTTTTCGCTCGCTTCCCCTTGTTTTGGGGATAGAAAGCGGGCTGCAGGAACTGCTGTTTCGTAGCTGCGCTTGCAGACGGGTTGTAGCTGCGGCGAAGTTCTTCGTAGCTAATTTGTCTGCCAGTACTGCCAGTGGCGTATCTGGACCAGCTAGGAATTCGGACTGCAACTGGCAGGATTTCATGGGGTGCCTTCCTGATGGAAGATTGAGGGGTTGGGTGGGGGCGGGCGTAGTGATCTGGGCTTCCCATGATGTTGTCTCCCGAAAGGTGTGAGCTGAAAGAAACGCGCAGGGTGACCCTTGAGGGGTCAGTCCCCTGCGCACTCTAGGGTTTAATATAGAACTGATGTACGTGGAATGTCAAGAGGGGATGTGGTGGATGAGAACATGCCGCCTTCGCTCAGGACGAACGAGGGGAGAGAGTGCGGACAGTCTTGGGTTTGGGTTTTGCTCATGTGAAGGTGGCTTAGGAGAGATAGTCCGGCGACCTTCAAGTGGATCAAGGAGAGGGGCCGAAAAGAGGCCAACATCGAGCAGGATGCGTGGCTTGCCAGATAACCGGGAGGCCCAAGCCAGCGGGCAGGAGTTTGCGGAGCCACCGCCGTGGGCTGGGAATGGGCGGGATCACCGCGGAGCTAGGTTTCTATTTCTTCCTTTTCGTCATCATCGGGCTCAACATCAACGGCTTGAAGGTTGCCTTCTGCATGAATTTCATCCACAAGGGGGGTGACTCGTTCGATGAAGGCTCGGAACGTATCCGCTATGGTACCGGCGAAGACATCGTCTAGGGCCCCAACTCCGACCTCAAAATAGATACCGTTTCTGTATGCTGTTTGATTATCGTGGAGGCGCTCGTCCTTAAGAATGGGCAACGCGAATCCGTCACGGTCTCTGATCCAAAGACCAGCGCGCCATGTGTCAGGAGTCTGAGGACGGAGGTCTAGCCTGTAACACAGTCGATGGTTGGCCCAAGGCAGGCGCCCATACCAAAAATTGCACCACCTCCGACGGGCGTCACCGCGAGTCCACCGACCTCGATGTTCCGGAGAAAGCTTGTCAGGCCACCTTTCCCGAGTCAACTCATGTACTCGGACGGTAAACTCAGTGACTTCATCATTCCGGTTCTTTTCCATCGAAACTTTCAACTTCTCTCCCAAGCTGCCGATGCCATTGCGCAACCCGGTAGAGCGGTCCCCGAGGCCAACCAAGTCCTCTTCTACTCCGGGAGAAGGGATAACAGTCGAGGACTGAAGATACAACGAGCCCGTCTGGCCATCTCGGTAGGGAGTCAGAGCGACACAAGTGACCAAATTATCGTTCTTGGCCTTCTCGTTGAGCCACACGACGGCGGTCATTACTTCAGGTGAGAAGCGGTGGCTGGCTAGGATTATGCGTTGCCCCTTGTTCAGAGCATTCGAGTCTTCAAGATGTTCCAGCAGTCGATCCTCCGCAGCTTCCGGAGGAATTCCCTTGAATGCAGCAAACATCTCGACGATCTTCGAGTAGCTAGCTCGACGAAAGTAACTGGCATACTTGATGGCCTGCCAATGGGCGTCTGCACCAGTGTCATCCCTCTTCAGCTCTATAATCACCAATGTACCTTCCGGGTCCACAGCCAAGAGGTCAAGGCGTTCGTTGGTACGGTCGAAACCGCTAAACTCCTTGTCGATGATGAGGAGATCATCACCTAAGATGCTGGGATTGGCGGCCACCCACTCTTGGATGTCTTGTCTTTCTCGTAGCCCTAGTTGGGAGAAGTCGACTTCCTCGATTCGCTCCGATTCAGTGCTGCCAGGATTGACGCGAAAGAGCTGTGGCTCACCACTCACGGCGTTCTCCTAGGTCTGAGTTGGCAAGAAACGTTTGTTGGTCGGGGCGGCCGGGTTCGAACCGGCGACCTCGTGGTCCCAAACCACGCGCGCTACCGCTGCGCCACGCCCCGCTAGAGCTATCGATGGTCCGGATTCCTGCCTACGCAGGAATGACGGTTAGGACTTATCCGCTGCGCCGCGTCCCGTTTGAGGTCTATTGTACGATGGTCCGAGATGGAGGGCCTAGTCTTCGGGAGTGACCACTGATTCCGGGGCTTGGCCTGCAAGGACGCGGGCGATGTTGCCGTAGGCGAAGTCGGAGGCCCGCTGGTTAGTCTCCTCGCTGGTGCCTGCTAGGTGGGGAGTGATGAGGACGTTTTCCAAGTCGAAGAGGGGATTGTCTGTGGGGGTAGGCTCCTGTTCCAGAACGTCCAAGCCGGCTCCGGCGATCTGGCCGTCGACGAGGGCGCGGTGCAGGGCTTTTTCGTCGACCACGGGCCCGCGGCAGGCATTGATGAGGTAGGCCGTAGGCTTCATCAGGGCAAGCTCGCGGTCGGAGATCATGCCGCGGGTGCGCCGGGTGAGGGGGACGTGCAGGGAGACGATGTCGGACTCGCGAAGTAGCTCGTCGAACTCGACGGGTTCGGCATTTAGTTTCTGCCTAATAGCATCGGGGATGTCGACAATGTCGTAGTAGATGGTGTTGGTGTCGAAGCCGGTAAGGCGCTTGGCCACCTGCTGACCCACACGACCCAAGCCGACGATGCCCACGGTCTTGTTGGTGACCTCGGTGAGGGTCAGGTCGAGGCCTTGACGCCAAGCCCTCTGGCGTCCTGCCTTCTCCCACTGGTGCATTGTACGTTTGCCGAGGCCGATCATGAGGGCGAGGGTGTGCTCGGCCACGGCGATGGCGTTGGCCCCGCCGTTGTTGGCGACGGGGATTCCCATCTCGCCCAAGCCTCGAACGTCGAGCCGGTCGTAGCCTGCACTGAGGGTCTGCACGAGCTTCACCTTGGGGCAGCGCTTCATCAAGTCGGGTGACACGTCGGCGGGGAAGGCGATGACGGCATCCGCGTCCTCAAGGAGGGGGGCCTTCTCGTCATCGCTCAGGGCATGGTCGACGAGGAAGACATCCCAGTCGTCAGGGGCGATGCCGATCATGAACTCGGCCCGGCGAAAGTCAGAACTGACGATGGCTACTTTCGGCACTGGCATCTCCTGCTTGGGTGTTCTCCGATCACGATTCCGTTAGTCATCGAGGCCGTGGATGGCCCGGAAGACCTTTTCCGGGGTGATGGGTGTCTCGATGTGGCGGACGCCGTACTGAGACAGGGCGTCCATCACGGCGTTGGCCACGGCTGCGGGGGCGGCCACGGTGGGAAGCTCGCCGACACCCTTGGCGCCGGTGGGCGTTAGAGGGGAGGGTGTTTCGATGGTGTCGGTTACGTAGGTGGGTGACTCCTCGGCGATGGGCAGGGCGTAGTCGAGGGCGGTGGCCGTGAGGGGCTGGCCCTCGGAGCCGAACTGCATGCCCTCAACGAGTGCCTGGCCGATGCCGGGACCGATGGCCCCGTGGACCTGGCCCTCCACGACCATAGGGTTAATCACGGTGCCACAGTCGTGTACGCCGGTATAGTGGAGCACCTTCACGTCGCCAGTATCGCGGTCCACTTCCACGATGGCGATGTGAGCGGCGAAGGAGTGGGGGTTGTAGTAGGGGACTCCCAAGGTGAACTTGTCGTAGAAATCGAGTCCGACTTCGACGTTGGGGGGCAGAAGTTCTTCGTCAAAGGCGGAGGAGGCCAACTCGGGGAAAGTGACGGTCTGACCGGGATTGCTGGCGTGGAAGGCCTGCCCTTCCTGCAGCACCACCTCTTCTGCAGGGCATCCCAGCTTATGAGCCGCGATCTGCGCGACCTTCTCTCTAGCCTTCTTGGCGACCACGGACATGGCGGAGCCGCCGACGGCCATGCCCCGGGTGGCGCCGGTGCCACCGCCATCGGGCACGACGTCGGTGTCACCGTGGAGTACCTCTACGTCGAAGGGAGTGACTCCCAACTCGTCGGCGACTATCTGGGCGAAGCACACGTCGGAGCCCTGGCCATGGGGGGAGACACCGGTGCGAGCGACGACCTTCCCTGAGGGCTCGATGTTGAGCCAAGCGTCCTCAACGCGCATTTCGCCGGCGGCGCCAGCCATCTTTACCACGGTGGCGAGGCCGACGCCAATCAGCGGGCCGCTGGAGTTCTTGCTGGCTTGGGCTCGTTCGCGCCAAGAGTAGTAGTCGGAGAGTTCCAAGGCGCGGTCAAGGGACTTCTCGTAGTCACCGGAGTCGTAGGTGATGCCTGTGGGGGTCTGATATGGGAAGGACTCCGGGGCTATGAAGTTCTTGCGTCGCACCTCCACCGGATCCAAGTTCAACTCGCGGGCGATGAGGTCCATGGTGCGCTCCATGCAGTAGGCGGACTCGGGGCCTCCTGCACCGCGATAGGCGCCGCTTGGTCCCTTGTTGGTGATCACGCCGACCACTTCCACGCGGGCGGCGGGGGTCCTGTAGGGGCCGACGATGCGGTGGCTGGAGGTGTAGGGAGGGGTGGTGGTGGAGTTGCCGCAGAAGGCGCCTCCGTCCACGACGTTCTTCATGCGGATTCCGAGGATGGTGCCGTCGCTCTGGACTGCAGCCTCCATATCCACGGTGTGGCCACGGCCGTGAAAGGTGAGCATGTTCTCCCGGCGGTCGGCTATCCAGTTGATGGGCTTGTGAAGCCTCAAGGCGGCGAAGGCTATCACCAAGTCTTCGGGGAACACGCCGCCCTTCTCACCGAATCCTCCGCCTACGTCGTTGGTGATGACCCTGAGCTTGTCTCTGGGTATCCCCAGGAGCTGGACGAGCTTGTTGCGGACTCGATGAGCACCTTGGGTTGAAGCCCATACCGTGAGGAGGTCGTCTTCCTGGGAGTGGTAGGCCACGCAGCCGCGGGTCTCCATGGGGAAGGGAGCGATGCGCTGCACGTTGTACTGCTGACTGACAATGCGGTCGGCCTGCTGGAAGGCGTCGTCGAGGCCCTCGCCCTGCCGGTCGTGATACTTGCGCATGGTGACATTGGTGCCCAACCCTTCGTGGACGGGTATGGAGTTCTCGTCAGCGCCCTCCGAGGGGTCGAGGATGGGACGGAGGGGCTCGTAGTCCACCTCGATGAGTTCGGCGGCGTCGCGGGCGATGGCGCGTTCCGTGGCGATGACGCATGCGATGGTCTCGCCAACGAAGAAGGTCTTGCGGTTGGCCAAGGCGGGAAGGTCGGGCGCCTCGAGGGAGTCCATCTCCCATTCTGCGAGCTGCCTGGTCTCTATGCCGGATATATGCCCTTCCAAATCGGCCCCGGTTATCACCATCTCCACGCCGGGCATCTGACTCGCTTTGGAGGTGTCGATGGACTTGATGATGGCGTGGGCGTAGGGGCTGCGCAGGAAAAAGGCATACGTCATACCGGGTAGCTTCAGGTCGTCTACATATTCTCCTTGTCCTGTGACGAGGCGAGGGTCTTCGAACCTCTTGACCGGCTGACCGACGTATGGCATGTGACTCTCCTTCTGCCTTCACGCTCAGGCCCCTTCAGCCATCACGCTCGGGCTCCCTCAGCCATCACGCCGCAGGGGCAGCGTGGTCAATGGCAAGCTGAGACGTATGTTTGTGCGCCGTGCAGTATATCAGCCTTGCTGATACATTCGGAAGTTACTTCAAGCTGGCGGGCCTCTTCAGTCGTTGGACTGCGGAGGTTAAGATGAGGGCTGGACCCCACGTCACCGCGTAGCACAAGGAGCGATATGCCAGCCCGAACGGGGGCACAATACATTCAGGGTCTCAAGGAGCGGAACCTTGAGGTCTGGATAGACGGTCAGAGAATCACGGACGTAACCACGTTTCCCGGATTCCGGCGTGGGATACACACAATGGCCGGACTGTTGGACATGCAACATGACCCGGTCATTGGCGAGGAGATGACCTACGTGTCACCCACCTCGGGTGAGAGGGTGGGTCTCTCCTACATAACACCGAAGGAGCAGGGCGACCTAGAGCGGCGCAGTCAGATGGTGCGACATTGGGCACTGGCGAGCGCGGGGATGATGGGGCGGACGCCGGACTATGTGAACGTGTCGCTCATGGCCATGGCAGAAGCTGAGGGATATTTTGCGCAGGGGCGTCCAGCGTTCGGGCGAAATATACGTAACTACTTCGAATACATCCGTGAGAACGACTTAGTTCTCACCCACTCGCTGGACAATTTCCAGCGCAACAGGTCACCGCTGCCGGAGCACCGTGCCTTGTTCGAGGAACGGATGCTGCATGTGCGCAAGGAAACGGATGCGGGTCTGATCGTGCGGGGTTGCCGGCGGCTGGCGACCTTGGGGCCCATATCCGACGAGGTTGCCGTTTATCCCGTCGCACCGCAGCAGCCAACACAGCACCCGGAGCGCCATGCTCTTGCCTTCTGCATACCCAACGACACGCCCGGTCTCAAGTTCGTGTGCCGTGAAAGCTTCGACTATGGGCGGTCACATTTCGACCATCCATTGGGGTCGCGGTTCGAGGAGATGGACGCCACCGTCTTCTTCCATGATGTGCTGATACCTTGGGAGAGGGTGTTTCTCTACGGAGACGTGGGGTTGTGCGATGGGCTTACGAGGCATACCAACTATCTGGCCCATGGGGACCATCAGGCTGTGATGCGCCAGATAGTGAAGTCGGAGTTTTTGCTGGGGCTGGCGTGCCTGATGACGGAGACGCTGGGCAACGAGGACCAGCCACATGTGCAGGAACGGCTGGGCGAGTTGATCATGTACCTGGAGGTGATGAAGGGCGGGCTAAGGGCCTCCGAGGCTGAGGCGTACGTGGACCAATGGGGAGTCCTCACTCCCCCTTATAGCAAGGTAGCCTCAGTGAGGACGCTGTATGCCCGCATTTTCAACCCGCGGATGATCGAAGCGATCCATCTGTTGGGATCGAGCAGTCTGATGGCACTGCCGGGGCAAGCGGACTTCGAGAGCGTCATCCGGCCTACTCTTGACCGATACATGGCCACCGACACCGCGAAGGCCATCGACCGTGCGCGTCTGTTCCACCTAGCGTGGGACGTGTCGTGCAGCGCTTTCGGCTCCAGGCAGGTGCACTACGAGAGGCACTTTGCGGGCAACCCGGTGGGAAGTGCGCAGGTGGTGAACGCCTCTTACGACAAGGGGCCTGCCAAGGAGTTCGTGCGGGAGTTCATGGGACGAAACTAGCTGCCAGATGCGTGTTTGACGGCGAGGTAGCCGAAGGTCATGCCTCCGCCTAGTTCGCAGCCCGCTTGGTAGCCGATGCCATAGTAGTGGGCTGCGGTGCTGCCGCAGGCGTAGAGGCCGGGAATGGGGTTGCCTCGGAGGTGGAGGACTTGGGCGTTTTCGTTGGTCATCACGCCTGCTGAGCTGGTGGCCGTGGGGGTGAGGGGCAGGCCGTAGTAGGGTGGGTGTTCCAGTGGGCCCATGTTGGGGTTTGGGGTGTTGGTCAAGTCACCGCTGACGGAGTTGGCGAAGGGGAACTCGCCACGACCGAAGTCCTTGTCTTTGCCCGCTCGGGCGAATTGGTTGAAGCGTTCAATCGTCTTGTTGAGCCGGTCGCCGTCCACCCCGAGGGCTTGGGCCAAACCACCGATGGTGTTGCTGCGGGTGAGCCAGCCGGGGGCCTCCCGGCCGGGAAGGACACTGCCAAGGCCGTACTTGTCGAGGTAGGTCTGGTCGAATACGAGGAAGCAGGGGACGTTGGGGTAGCGGTGCCTGCGGGTGTCGAAGTTGCGCAGGGCGACGCCCACCTCTTGTCCGATGGACTCGTCGGCAAAGCGATTACCGTCGAGGTTTACGAGGATGCTGTGGGGGAAACCAGATTCGTTATTTGTCGCACCACGGTAAAGGGGGCCTCCGTCGTGGGTCTCGCCGGGAATGGCGTATACCAGGTCCTGTTGGAACATGGGAGTGAATTTGATGGCGGCGCCGATTTCACCCGACACTGTCAAACCGTCCCCCTCGATTGTGGGTGGCAGGACTGATTTGCCGCTGTGTATCTCGTTGAATCTAGCGGTGAGGTCGGCGTTGCGGTTGTAGCTGCCGGTAGCGAGGATGACGGCGTTGCGGGCACGAATGCGCAGGTCGGCGCCATGTTGCCTGGCAACCACACCCACGACACGGCCACCTTCCATCACGAGGCTCTCGGTGGGAGTGTCGGTGTGCATGGGTATTCCGCGTTGCAGGGCGGCGTGTATCAGGTGTCCGATGAGGCCTGCGCCGAAGGTGCGGATGTCCTGGTCGATGCGCTGGCGGATGAGGTCACGGTCCCAACCTTGGGGCTTGGCGCGCCCGCCCCAAGCGGCGATTTCTTCGAAGGTAGCTCGGTGGGTGACGGCTGGGGCCACCCGCAGGCGGTGGCGGTCCTCACCTAGGGAAGAGGCGTGGAAGGGCTTGACCTGAAGGTTACGGCCTTGGCCGCGGGAGCCGGGGGCCATGCCGTGGTAGTAGTCGGGAAAGTTGGGCACGGCGTAGAAGGGGACACCTACTTCGTCACAGAAGAAGCGGAGTACACCGGGAGCGTTATCGATGTAGGTGCGGAGGTTGGCGTCGTTCTGGTGACCAGCACCTAGGTGCTGGAGGTAGGCGAAGGCCTCATCACGCGTATCTTCCACACCCAACTCAGGTTCGAAGTGGTTCTCCCCAACCCATACGATGCCGTAGGAGTAGGTGGTGCCTCCTCCAAGGACGTCGGCTTTTTCGAGGACGATGGCCTGTTGGCCCCTAGCTTGAGCGGAGATGGCAGCACACGTGCCGCCCATGCCTGAGCCTACGGCGATGACGTCGACTTCCATGTCCCAGTGGCTCCCTGCCATAGCGACCTCCATGCCCAACGCGAGAGGCCCAAAGGCCCCATGTGGGGCCTGTATAGCATGGCGTTGCCACGGTAGCAACGTATGGACGCGAAATCTTAGACCGCTTTATGTGTACAAACGATTGACGTTAGGCAGAATGCCATGCTAACCTACCGCGCCATTGACCCTAGGGAAATCCTACTATTCTCTTTTTGGAGGGTTTGCAGATGTTAGGACGATTCGGGCCCAGGCAAGGCCTCTTGGGACTTCTCTTAGTCCTAGTAGTCCTGATTGTCGCCTGCGGTGGCGAGGCTGAGCCAGCCCCCACTGCCATGCCCGCCCCGACGATGGACCCCACAGTGTTGAATGAACTCCAATCGTCCCTCGACAGGCTGGCCGAAAGCCAGACTGAGGGCCTGACCGCCGACCAAGTGCAGGGCATCGTCAACAGCGCCATCGGCGACATCGATGCACCAGAGGGCCTGTCTGCCGATCAGGTAGAGGACATTGTAGGGTCGGCCATCGGGGCCATTGAGCTTCCCGAAGGTGGGCTGACTGCTAGCGAGGTTGCCAACATCGTGGCCAGCAGCGCCCCTGAGGGGCTGACCGTGGATCAAGTGCAGGACATCGTCGCCAGTGCCTTGGCCGCGGCCCCCGAAGGACTGACTGCAGCCGACGTGCAGACCATCGTGAACCAAGCCATTGCCACGATTCCCGACCCGGTCGCCACGGCTACTCCCACGGCCATGCCAGCCGGGAATACGTTTGCCCATTTCCCACTTTCGCGAGTAGACCCAGGGGCACTCCAGGGCGGGGTCATGAACACCATCGCCTCGAACCCGCGCGCGTTCTTCGACCCCCACACGACCGACGACCCTCACCACACCCTGTGGCCTCTTTACAGCGGTCTGGTGAACTATGACTGGACCCAACCCACGATTACCATCGTGCCGGACTTGGCCGAGAGTTGGTCCGCTTCCGAGGACGGCTTGACGTGGACTTTCAACTTGGTACCGGGTGCCACATTCCACGGTGGGAGCGCCCTTACGGCGGACGATGTGGTGATGAGCATGAACCGCCATTACCAGCACCCGAGCTTTGAGTCGGCAGTGGCCCCCTTCCTTGCCAAGTGGGTTGAGAGCCTGGAGGCCACCGACGACACGACGGTGACAATGAAGCTCAAGGCTATACGGCCCGACATGCTGGCCGTGTTCGCCAACAACAACTTCGCGGTGATGCCGACGGAGCTTATCGAGCAAATGGGAGGCCCCACCGGGAACGCGGACCCCAACCAAATCGAAGATTTCCAGACAGATGGCAGCGGCCCCTTCATGTTCCGCAAACATGAGGACGAAGCCTTCTTCGAGGTGGAGAGGTTCCCCAACTACTACCGACCTGACCGCGTCTTCCTCGACGGGGTCAAGCAGTTGCTTTCCCCTGACGAGAACGTCCGCAACGCGTGGGTCCTGACGGGAGAGGCCGACATGTACTGGGGTATAGGCAACAGTCCCGCCCAGCAGTTGGAGGCCAAGAGAACGAAGCCACAATGCACAGAGGGACAGATGGCGGAATGCCTCAACTACGGGGCCACCAGCGGCACCCGCTTGATGTGGTACATGCTGAACCCCGGTTTCGAACTGGATGACGGGCGAAAGCCGTTCGAGGACTACCGGGTGCGCAAGGCTTTCTTCCTGTCGCTGGACCGCTGGGACGTGATAGAGAAGATCGAACTGGGCGCGGGCGAAACCATCATAGCCACGCCTCCCGATTTCGGTGGGGCCACGGCGGAAGAGATGGAGCAGATACCGGGATTGCGCCGCGACAAGACCGAGGACCAAGCGGAGGCGAAGCGCCTGCTGGCGGAAGCCGGTTATCCGGGGCTCGAAATCAAATACCTCCAAGCCGGCGCCTTGGCCACGCGCCAGTCTACCGAGATATTCGCCAATGGGTTACGCGCAGGCGGGTTCACCGTCTCGGCGGACGTTCCCCCGGACGACAACGAGAGGCAACGACGGGAGAGCGTGTGCGACTTCAACTTCATTATCAGCCGCATCGCGCCGGACTATGCCGACCCTGGCGCTTATCTTGTGATGTGGGAAGAGGGACAGCCCCAGAACCGGTGCGACATCCCCTTCCCCAAACTGTGGGAACAGTGGGACAAGCAAGCCACCAGTTTGGACCGTTCCGTCAGGGAAGGCGCGGTGGCAGAGATGGAGAGGATTCTCCTAGAGGATGAGGATGAGGGCCTGTGGGCCATGTTCACCCACACCCTGGGCCACCCGTACACCTACAGCCCTCAGACCCACTGGAACCCGCCGTCGATACTTCGCGGCTGGGGCCGCTTCTGGGACATCTGGATGGAGAGGTAGACGGGAGTCACAGCAGTTTAGCCCAGCATAGGTTCGGAATAGAGGTGAGGAGTGGTCGTTCTTCGGCCACTCCTCACTGCAATCCTGAGGGTTACGGCCCTGAGGAAGGCGATGTCAAGGGAGGGAATACATCCGTGACCATGAGTTGTCCGCTGGCCTTGACTGTGGATTCCCGCCCCTGTATGCACGGAGACAAGCCCCTGCACGGGAATGACGGGGTAGGGTCCGACGCTGATTCAACAGATTGGCTGGTATAGCTGTGCGGAATTATGTGATTCGCAGCATCTTTAGCGGCATCATACTGCTGCTTTTCATGTCCATAGTCATCTTCGTCTTGGTGCGTATCATTCCTGGCGACCCGGCCTTGGGCATCCTAGCGGCCAAGGCGTCAGCCGAGCGGGGCATTGACCCGGTCAGGCATGCCGAGTTGCGGGAGCAGATGGGTTTGAACGAGCCCATGATCAAGCAGTATGGCATCTGGATATCCGATACTGTCACCGGAGACTTGGGCAACTCAGTGGCCTTCCGCAACAGGCCCGTCTTGGACGTGGTGAAGGACAAGTTCGCCGTCACCCTCCAGATTGCGGTCTTCGGGCTGGCGTTGATTCTGGTGGTGGCCCTGCTATTCGGGACGACGGCGGCCATCTATCAAGGCTCGTTCCTAGACAGCGTGATACGTCTGATAGCCGTGAGCGGCATGGCGATACCCAACTTTCTGGCGGGAACGCTGATCGTCTACTTTTTGGTGAAGTATTTCAACTGGTTCCCGCCGGTAGGGAACTTCGCACTGTGGGAAGACCCGGTACCCGCCTTCCAGCAGATGATCTGGCCCGCACTGGCGCTGGGCTTCTATTTCAGCGCACTGCTCACACGGATGGTGCGCAACACCATGCTGGAGGTGCTGAGGGAGGACTTCATACGGACGGCGCGGGCCAAGGGGCTGCCGTCACGCTTGGTGACCTTTCGCCATGCCCTGCGGAACACGATGGCCCCCAATCTGACGATGTACAGCCTGTTGGCCCTCAACCTGCTGGGCGGTTCGGTTATCGTGGAGAACATCTTCAACGTGCGAGGGATGGGGCAAGCATTCGTGCTAGCACTGAACTTCCGAGACTATGAGTACATCCAAGCGACTCTGCTCATCGTCGGGGCCTTGGTGGTACTAGTGAACTTGGCGACCGATCTTGCCTACGGGTTCTTCGACCCGCGAATTCGTCGGGATTAGCGGCGGAACTAGGAGCAAGAGGCATGGAAGTCAATAGAACAGACACACTAGAGAGGCAATGGGGGGCGTCCGTCTCGCGCTCTTCCCGCAGGCTGTGGAGCTTGTTCAAAAGACAGCCGGTAGGAGTGGCAAGCGGTTTTATCCTGATTTTCTTGCTGGTCTTAGCCCTAGCGGGCCCTTTAGTCCAGACCCATGACCCGATAAGCACTGGAGCTGACGGCCTGCTGGCCCCCAGCGCAAACCATTTCTTCGGGACCGACCCAACTGGTCGCGATGTGTTCAGCCGCACTGTCGCAGGGGCAAGAATCTCCCTGATGGTAGGCGTCGGTGTACTGGCCTTGGTGGTCGTGGTGGGCACTGCCATCGGATTGATAGCGGGCTATGTGGGGGGTACGGTGGACTTGGTGCTGGTGCGCATCGTGGACATGTTCCTGACGATACCTACCTTGCTGCTGGCACTGGTGATCGTATCGGCTTTGGGGCCGTCCATACCCAATGTAATATTGGCGGTCTCGACGGTGCAGACACCGAACCTGATACGTTTGGTGCGCTCAGTGGTGCTCTCGGTGAAGGAGTCGGACTACGTGACCGCGGCCCGTGCCGTGGGGGCGAAAGACATCCGCATACTGTGGGCGCACGTACTGCCCCAGACCTTCGTGCCGGTCATAGTGATGGCCAGCGTGATCTTGCCTCAAGCCATCATAGCCGAGGCCAGCCTCAGCTTCCTCGGATTGGGCGTGCCTCCTCCAGAGCCGTCCTGGGGCAAGGACCTGTCGGATTCGCGGTCTGTGTTGGCGACTGCCCCTTGGTTGTGGCTGGCCCCAGGAGCGTTCATTGCCATCACCGTGCTGTCGGGCAACATGTTCGGCGACATGCTGCGGGATGTCCTAGACCCCCGGTTGCGGGGCCGGTTGAGGGCCTGAACTGCGAGTACTGAGACTCGCGGGACTAGCACTGGCGGTCCTGGGCATTGCGACGATGCTGGTGTCTCTCCTCTTCGCCCTTTGGGTCCACGAGGACTTGCGCGAGATTGACCGCTTTGAGAGGCCTCTTTTGATAAAGGCCGAGAGAGCAGGGAATCATGAGCAGGTGGAAAGTACCAGGTTGGTGTTCGGCACTCAGCGGGAGAAGCTGAGGGGCGAGAGGCGCGCTTGGCTATGGGTCATCGCAGGCAGCGGAGCCGCCTCGGTGCTCGGGCTGGGGATGGGGTGGATGGTGCCATGGGTACTGCAGAGTCGCACATCCAAGGGATTCTCGCGCTTGGGCTGAGGTGTGGTGGGGGAGTGGCGTTGAGGGAACACCAATGCCCGGCGTTTTGTTGACACTCTTTCTCGCTGTATGCTAGCATCCCGCCAATCTTCCGCCGGGCTCTCGCAAGACTCCAAATTCGATGAAAGACGGCGGGTTAGGCGCTCATATGCGACGAAATGCGTAATATAGTAGCCCTTCTGAATTGAATGGCATAAGGGCTGCATTGAAGATACAGTCGTCGTCAGGTTATCCCAGCCTCAAAGAATCCGGACTACGGGGAAGGAGGACACGTTGGCTAGAGGAATAGTCGTATTCTTATTGGTCATCCTTGGCGCCCTGAGCGTTGTATTTGTGGCTTGCGGAGAAGAGGCGGCGCCGGAAACGACGCCTGAGGCTACCGCTGAGGCTACTACGGCTGCCCCGGCTTCGGGTGGTGGTGCGGACACGGCTGCTCCAGCCGCTACGGCCGCACCCGCTCCAGCGGATACGGCTGCAACTGCCGCTCCCCCGCCTGCGCAACCTACGCGAATCGCAACCCCGACTCCAGCGCCTGATGCCATGGAGGGAGTCGAAGGTCAGATACTGCGAGGCGTGGAACTCGCGGATCTGTCACTGTTCGGCTGCTGCCACGATCCGATTATCGAGACTGGCGGTACATCTCACGGGACCTTCACGATCGCGCACCACTTTACTCTAACTTCGACATGGCTTGACCCACAGCAACATATAACTGCAGCAACCCAGCAGCACTATGACTACATAGTCCATGACGCGTTGATCAAGCCCATGCCCCAAGGCATCATGACCTACAGCCTTGCCGAACTGGTGGAGATGGACGAGAACTTCACCATGGCAGGGTTCAGGCTACGTGATGGATTGAAGTTCCACGACGGGTCCGACCTGACAACCGAAGACGTCAAATGGACCTATGAGAACTACCAAGGCTTTCGCGCGACCACCTTCCAAGGCAACTTGGACAGCAGCAGAGCTGATGGCGGTATTGAAATCGTTGATGACCGCACTATCATCTTCCACTTTGCCCAGCCCTTCATTGATTTCCTACATGTGTATAACGGAGGGGCTACGGGAATCAGCTGGATAGTGCCTTCCGACTACTATCCGAGCGTGGGCCCTGAGGGCTTCACTGCGGCCCCAATCGGCGCCGGTCCGTTCAAGTTCGTACGCCAAGACCCTGGGTCTGAGTTCGTGTTCGAGGCAAACGAGGACTACTGGCGCAAGACACCCGGCGTACAGAACCTGGTCGTCAGAGGCATCGGAGGGTCAGCGACTCCTCGCCTTGCTGGCCTCCTCAGCGGAGATTTGGACTTGGCCTATGGATTCACCGGCCCCATACTGCCCCAGGTGCTAGAGGCCTCGGAAGATGGCGATTTGCGCTGGGACCCCAACTACTCCGCTCCATGGCTGCTCTTCTTCCCCAATTTCGAGGATGCGGACAGTCCCTTCCACAGCAAAAACGTACGTGAGGCCATCAGTTTGGCTATCAACCGGAATTTCCTGAGCCAAGTGGAGACGCAAGCGCTTGCGCTTCCATGGGGCAACTGGGTCGGGCCGGACGTGCCTGACGTTCTGGATCTGCCCCCGGGTACGTACGATCCCGAACGAGCCATAGAATTGTTGGCCCAAGAGGGTTATGGCCCGGATAACCCGTTAGTCCTGGATGGCTTCATCCCCTTCAATCCGTACATCAGTATGGGAGAGACCATCATAGGCGATTTGGCAACGGTCAACGTGATGGGTGAAATCGAGCAATACGAAGGGCCCGAATACCGGACCAAGCGCTCGCAAGGGCGGGACGGCTACGACGACAACCGCACCATCTTGAAGAGCATCGGTGTGTTGGCAGGGCCTCAGATGACCACAGCCTTCGTCTACGCCGATTGCCGATCAGGCTCCTCGCTGGTATGCGATGAGGAAAAGCTTCAGCCTCTACTGGTGCAGTACGAAGAGAGCTTGGACCCCACAGAGCGAGACCAGTTAAGCCAAGAGTTCCAGAGAACCCTTATCGAGGAGTTCTACGTTATACCGCTCTATATGAACCCCTTCGTGCATGCCATTGGTCCCAACGTGCTGCCCCACGATGACAGTTTCCACGACTATTGGGCCAGCCCGCTGTCTGTGTACGCCTACCCTTGGGAAGACTGGAGGGTGCAGGAGTAGCCTGACAGAATTCCTTAGCATCTGAATTGCAGGAATGTTTCGCAGGGCGCGGCGGGGGTGTATCTCCGCCGCGTACGCGAGTTCAAAGCCGTGCCCCATGGGGAGTGACCGGGGACCAGAGGACTAACAACTAACTTGTCAGCCAACTGGAGGCGGAAGGGAATAACGTGCATAAGTTCATCCTGACCCGCGGCCTTTACAGCCTCATCACCATTTGGTTACTGGTCACCATCATTTTTGGAGCGGTGCGCATCACTGGCGATCCGTCCAAGATGTTGGAAGAGTCCGGCGCCGACCCGGAATATGAGCTTCGCCTGAAGCAGAAGTGGGGCTTGGACGACCCCATACATATTCAGTACGTAAAGTATGTCGGGAACCTGATACAGGGTGACTTTGGGACCTCTTTCCATAACAGCCTTCCGGTTACCGACATCTACTTCGGTCGACTGCCCAACTCAATAAAGTTGGGCTTGGCAGCCTTCCTGATCTCTATCTTGATAGGGGTCCCACTGGGGATGCTGTCGGCAATGAAGGTCAATACCCAGTGGGACAACACGGGCAAGGTGTTTGCCATCCTTGGGCTGTCAGTGCCCAACTTCTTCGTGGGGTTGGTGCTGATTCTTGTGTTTGCCGTGGGTTTGGGCTGGCTTCCGCCCATCGGGAAGGGGGACAGCTCATTTGACTTGGCTGTGCCGAGTTCATGGGGGTTCTGGTTCCTCGACCTGAACCACCTGATCATGCCGGCCTTCGCCCTAGGGTGGTACTTCTCAGGCAGCATGGTCCGTATTACCCGCTCCAGCATGCTCGAGGTGATGGGAAGCGATTACATCAAACTGGCCCGCCTAAAGGGTGTCCCAGAATGGGTCATCATGGCCAAGCATGCGCTCAAGAATGCCATGATCCCGGTGCTGACGCTGGCTGGGCTGAACCTGGTAATCATGGTCAATGTGGCCATTGCCATTGAGGTCATTTTCGATTGGCCGGGCGTAGGCAAGCTACTGTTCAATGGCATGGTTGATCGTGATTTCAACATGGTGCAGGGCGTGGTGCTGATGGGCGGCTTAATGATAGTTGCCCTGAACTTCATGATAGACATCCTGTACGCGTGGGTCGACCCTCGAATCCGACTGTCAAGGTAGGTTAGAAGATGGCAGAGATCGCTGGGCGCGTTGGGTTACCCCGGGTATCCAGAGGGGTTAGGCTCACTTGGGGATTCCTGCGTGAGGCGCCGACCATTCCCACGGCAATATTGGGCCTCCTAGTATTCGTCGCTGTCTTTGCGCCATTGCTGGCACCACACGATCCACTGGCCCGAGTGAAACCTACTGCCGAGGAGTGCCAGGCTGCCTACGGGTTCGATAACTGCCCTTACATCGATGAACGCCCTCCGGTGGGCATGACGAGCAAACAGGTGATTGCTGGCCAAGAGCGCGTCCGCACGGGAAGCTGGTCCACCCCGCTGGGCACCGACTACCAAGGTCGCGACCTGTTGAGCCGATTGATGTACGGGGCACGAATATCGTTGATCGTGTCTCTGGTAGGGACCCTCGTGGCAGGGGGCATCGGGACGGTGCTGGGAGTCGTCGCCGGCTACTTCGGCAGGTGGTGGGACGTGGTCATCATGCGCGTAACCGACGCATGGCTGACACTTCCCACTTTGGTGTTTGCCATACTCCTCTCCAGCATGAAAGACAGTAACAGCATATGGGATATCGTTGTCATCCTCGCGGTGGTGTTCTGGAGTCGGTATGCCCGCTTGGTGCGCGGTGAAGTTCTGACACTGCGGGAACGCGACTTCATCAAGCTGGCCGAGGTGAACGGGGTGAGCAAAGCGCGCATCGTCGCCCGTCACCTGATACCCAACGTGATGAACACAGTGGTCGTATTCTTTACCCTGATAGTGGGTGTGGCCATCATCATTGAGGCGAACCTGAGCTTCCTGGGGCTGGGCATACAAGCACCCAACCCTGCCTGGGGCTTAATGATTTTCCAAGGCCAAGATGCCCTGTTCAAGGGCAACTGGTGGCTGGCAGTATTCCCCGGCATCTGCATTGCTCTGCTGGTGCTGAGCGCCAACTTGTTCGGTGACTGGATGCGAGTACGTCTGGACCCACAACTGCGGAACCGGTAGTAGCCTTGTAGAGAAGCGGCTCAGTTTGGTCGAAGCTCGTCCCCCACGACCCAGAGGTTCGAGGAGGCGAGCTTCCATCCGTTCTTCATAAGATATCCTTGTAACTGGAGTAGGTGAGGACTGTGGCTCCAATCCTAGAAGTCAAAGATCTGCAGACCTACTTCTTCGGCTTCGGTGGCACCCGCGTGGTGAAAGCCGTGGATGGGGTCAGCTTCACCCTTGAAGAGGGTGAGACACTGGGTTTGGTGGGAGAGTCTGGCTGTGGCAAGACCACGACCTGCCACGCCATCGTCAGGGTGCTTCCCGGCTCGGCGCGCATCGTCGGAGGCAGCGTCTACCTCGATGGGGAGGACCTAGTCACCAAGCCAGCCAGCGAGATGCGGGAGATACGCGGGAGGCAGATCGCCTATATCCTGCAGGACCCGATGGCCTCTCTCGACCCTCTCTTCTCCGTTTACGACCAGGTCGCGGAGCCCGCCTACTACCACCGTTCCCTACGCCGGTCTGCGCTTAAGGACCGGGTGATTAATTTGCTCAGCTTGGTGCGAATACCGTCACCGGAAGTCCGCATGAAGGAATTCCCGCACCAGATGAGCGGAGGGATGCGCCAGCGTATCGTCGGCGCAATTGCCCAAGCGGGCGGACCCAAGGTAATCATAGCCGACGAGCCCACGACGAACCTGGATGTCACCATCCAGCTGCAGTACCTCAACCTGCTGAAAGAGCTTCAGCAGCAGACGGGTGTGGCCCTGATATTCGTGACCCACGACTTGGGGATCATCGCCAAGATGTGCGACAAGGTGGCGGTGATGTATGCAGGCAAGATTGTAGAGCTGCAGTCGTGCCGGGGAGTCTTCTACGAGCCGAAACACCCATATACCAAGGCACTGATGGACTCCATACCCAAATTAGGCAGCAAGGACCCGCTATATGCAATTCCGGGGTCACCTCCCGACCTGTCCTCACTGCCGCCTGGGTGCAGCTTCAGCCCGCGTTGTCCGCGGGCACAAGAGAAGTGCTTCCGGGACGAACCTGAAGACGTAGACATGGTCAGTCAATACAACGCGCGCTGCTGGTATCCGGTCCAGGGGGAGTAGCAATATGGCCGAGGCTGACACGCTGCTAGAGGTCAAGGACCTAAGGAAATACTTCCCCGTCGGCGGCTTCCTCAGCGGCACAAAGGGTTGGGTCAAGGCAGTCGACGACATCAACTTCTCCATCGCTCGTGGCGAGACCTTGGGGGTGGTGGGGGAGTCGGGCTGTGGCAAGACCACTACCGCGAAGCTGGTTCTGGCAGCTGAACCCGTGACTTCCGGGGGGATTCTTTTCGAGGGCAAGGACATCGTAGGTCTCAAACCCAAGGACCTCATGGAATACCGGCGCAAGGTGCAGGTGGTATTCCAAGACCCGTTCAGTTCCCTCAGTCCGCGACTTCGCGTGGGAGAAATACTGGCCGAGCCGATAGTCACCCACGAGCACGTATCACGAACTGAGGTCAACAGGCGTGTCGGTGAATTGCTGGAACTGGTGGGACTGCGGCCCGATATGGACCGCCTATTCCCGCACGAATTCAGCGGAGGCCAACGACAGAGGATCGCCATCGCCAGAGCTCTGGCCACGAACGCTGAACTTATCGTACTGGACGAGCCGGTCTCAGCCTTGGATGTGTCCATTCGCGCACACATTATCGGGCTGCTAGAGGACTTGCAGAAAGATCTTGGCGTCAGCTACCTGTTTATCGGCCACGACCTAGCCGCCGTAGCGCACATCAGCCACCGCATTGCTGTGATGTACTTGGGCAAGATCGTGGAGGTCGCGGAAAGCTTGGAACTGTGCGAGAACCCGCTGCACCCTTATACCAAGGCGCTGTTCGCCGCCTCCCTCCCATCGCATCCGGATGAGGAGCGGGAGGAGATTGTGCTGACAGGTGAGGTGCCCAGTGCTCTCAATCCCCCAGAGGGTTGTCGCTTTCACACGCGGTGCCCCTTCATCATGCCCCATTGTTCCGAAGAAATTCCGGAGCTCAAGGAGATGAGCCCCGGGCACTGGGTCTCCTGCTATTTGTATTAGGCACTGAGAGGCTCGATTACTTGGCCATCCCTGGCCTACTACGTTCAGAGGCGCACGGCGCTGGATCTTCACTGCGAGCTGTCCACGGAGACCGCGCCCTCACGCATGGATGCTTTCATACCAAGCGGGTTTCTGAAGGGAGTTCCTAGCTCAATGCGTTATCCCTTGACTTTCGGCGTCTTATGTAACATGGTTAGTGGCGTGTCAGTGACATAAATTCTCGAGGTGGGAGACAGTCGGATGAATTTCATTCGCAGACCAATGTTGCTTGTGGCCCTCTTGATCGCAGGCATATTTTTAGTAGCAGCGTGTACAGGAGAAATGGGTCTGCAGGGTGAGCAGGGCGACCAAGGCCCTGCTGGCCCGCAAGGCGCCGAAGGGGCTCAAGGCCCTGCCGGTGAAGCGGGGCCCGCTGGACCAGAAGGTCCTCAGGGTGCCGAAGGACCGCAGGGAGATCGGGGACCTGAGGGGCCTCAAGGGGCGAAAGGCGACCTTGGAGAGCGCGGTCCTCAAGGCGTAGCTGGCGGCCGGGGCGTTCGTGGGCCTCAGGGCGATCCTGGTGGACCGCAAGGACCCGAAGGTCCCCAAGGGCCTCAGGGTGATACCGGTGCCCAAGGGCCTATAGGACCCGAAGGTCCCCAAGGGCCTCAGGGTATTCCCGGAGACCCGGGCGGACCTCGTGGAGAGACAGGGCCTCAAGGACCTGTCGGCCCTCAGGGACCCATTGGTGAGCCAGGCCAGCAGGGCGATAGTGGTGCGCAAGGACCTGAGGGGCCGCAAGGACCTGTCGGGCCTCAGGGACCCGTTGGCGAACCCGGTCAGCAAGGCGATACTGGCGCTCAGGGTCCGACAGGCCCTGAAGGTCCTCAAGGACCGATCGGACCTCAGGGTCTACAAGGACCCCCAGGTCTTAGGGGCGAGTCAGGGCCACAGGGAGCTCTAGGCCCGATGGGCCCTCCTGGTCCTACCGGTGCTCAAGGATTCCCTGGCCAGCGCGGTCTCACAGGGCCTCAAGGAGTATCTGGTCCATTCGGCCCACAGGGACGGCAAGGTCCTCCTGGTGTCAGCAACGCCGTTCTGTTGGTGACAGCAAGCGAGGCTGCTACCGATGCAACAGCCTCGCACGAAGCAAGGTGCGAAGGCGGCAGAGTAGCAATAGGCGGCGGAGCTAGGATTTTGGGTGGAGTCACAGAAGACGCTCCTGTCGGTGTGGTAGTGGTAAGCTCCTATCCGGTAGGCTTGTCCGGGACCCCGCAGGCTATCTGGAAAGCCGACGCCATGGAGTTGGTTGAGGTCGCGGACGACTGGCGCTTGGAAGTGCGCGTGGTATGCGCCGACGCAGCCGACGAGTAGTCACAGCAACAAAGTAAGGTTTTATAGAGAAGCCGACCCGCAAGCGGGTCGGCTTCTCTATTTTTGGGCCAATTGCCTGCTGACACCACCTCGTCTTGTTTTCTCATCGCAGACCTTCGCTGGCGGTTGCGACTCGACGGTTTACGTCCGCCCTACTTGTCGCTAATGCCCCTCAGCTATCCGCTCCGCAGGTCATACGGGTATACTTACTTCGATGAAGTAACAAGAGGAGCAAACCCATGCAGTTTGGACTCCTGTATGAAATGCAGCGTCCCTATGACGACGAAATCGATTGGTACATGCTGTACCAGGAAACCCTAGAGCAGTGCGAGCTGGCCGACCAGGTTGGTTTCGACAACCTTTGGTTCGTTGAGCACCACTTCCTGTACGGCTTCTCAGGCTCACCCTGCCCCGAGGTAATGTTCGGCGCCCTGTCGCAGCGCACCAAGAACATCCGCATCGGATTTGGCGTGTCCATCCTGCCGAATCACCACCCAGTCCGCATCGCCGAGCGCGCTGCCATGGTCGACCAGCTCACCAACGGACGCGTGGAGTTCGGCACAGGCCGCTCCAACGCCTACGAGCAGATCGGGCAGGGCATTGATCCCCGCGAGACCCGCGACCGATGGGACGAGGCTATCAGAATGATCCCACAGATTTGGCAGACCTCCGGCGAGTTCTCTTGGGAGGGCGACTTCTGGAACGTGCCGCCTCGCAGGGTCCTGCCCCAACCCTACCAGAAGCCACACCCGAGGATGTACCTAGCGTGCACGCAGACAGAGAGCTTCCGCCTAGCTGCGCAGAGGGGGATCGGCGTACTGTCGTCGGCATCTTACGCCGTGGACATTCTGGCCAACCACGTCAAGGTATACCGGGATGCCATCAAGGATGCCGATCCGGTGGGCGCCGAGGTCAACGATTTCTGGGGGAACAACGTCCACTCTTTCTGTGCCAAGGACGACCAGGCTGCGAAGGAGCTGTGCGCCGAGTCCATGAAGACCTTCTTCGGCCCGGACAAGCCCTATATCGCGGGCCGGATCGGGGCCTACGAGGAGTTGCTCGAGGCTTGGGGCGGCGTGCCGGAACATCTTAAGGCCGACTTCGGGCGTTGGCTCCGCCAGTCCGACGAGGAACACCAGTCTCAGGCAGCTGAGGCGGGCATCTCGCTGGACAGCGGCCCGGGTGCCGCGCGGGCCGCCGTGGCCCAACTCGACGCCAACACCCTAGCTGACCGCGGTGTCATCATCGCTGGGAACCCGGAGAGCTGCATTAAGACTATCAAGACCTACGAAGACATCGGAGTCGACCAGGTCATGCTGATCCTGCAGACTGAGACCATCCCCCACGACAAGGTGATGGAATCCATCGAGCTGTACGGCAATGAAGTCATTCCGGCCTTCCGTAACGGTGGCAACGGCAAATAACTCCCGGCTAACGCACCACAACATAAGCAGTACGAATCCGGCCGTCGCCTAGCGCGCATTTGGCGTGGGCCTACGCTTTTGGGGCCCAGATAGTCCGAGATGATTCATCAATCGACATGTTGAAGGCAAGCATCCGGACGCAGGGCAAGACTGTGAGTGGTGAAGCTCATTGATGTGGAGAAAGACTCCCTAGTCCAAGAGCAGCGTCGATACCTACGCCGGAAGACAGCCTGATACCGGGCATGGACACGGAGGGGGGACTGTTCTGAGGGGAATGGTTCTGTCAACAGTAACAGGTGGTACCCCTGGAGGGACTCGAACCCCCGACGCGCGACTTAGGACGCCGCCGCTCTATCCTGGCTGAGCTACAGGGGCAGTTTGGTGGAGATAGGGGGGCTCGAACCCCCAACCTCGGCATTGCGAACGCCGCGCTCTCCCAGTTGAGCTATATCCCCGCTCATGGAATCAGGTAGCCAGAAGTCTGGTACCCTAGAAGCATCGTATTGCCACGGCCTATGGGTGTCAAGCTGTACCAACCATGCTGGTTCCATGGTAATAGCTGTCGCAGAAGCGCGGTGTTTGGATGACGGACAGTCTTACGGGAATAGTACTTGCCGGGGGGCACAGCACCCGCATGGGCCAGGACAAGGCGGGGGTTACGCTGCTCAACAAGACCCTCTTGGAATGGGTCTTGGACGCCATGCGCCAAGTCTGCAACCGCCTGCTTGTGGTGACCTCGTCGCAGTCGCTATCGCAACATAGGGCTGTATCCGTCGACACAATGGTGGTCGAGGACAGGCTGCCCGATAGGGGGCCCTTGGGAGGGCTGTACACGGGGCTACAGCACACCTCTAGCGATCAGGCATTGCTAGTAGGATGCGATACACCTTTCCTCCAACCCGGCTTGCTCCAATTGGTAGTGGAAGCAGCCAGGGGAAGAGACGCAGGCGTGCCGCGGCTAGAGGGAGTTCCACAGACGCTACAAGGTGTCTATTCCCACCGCTGTCTGCCGACTATCGAAGGTCTATTGGCCCAAGGGCTCCCGGGCCTGCGAGACCTTCTTCCGCTGGTCGATGTGGCGTACCTGGAGCGCGACGAGGTAATCGCGACTGACCCCAGTCTGCTTTCCTTCTTCAACATCAACAGCGAAGCTGACTTGGAACATGCCCAGAGCCTGTTGGGAGGCGAGGAGCCCTAGGGGAGTATGACTTACTGCATGGCGGAGTAGGCGGTGGGACGCAGGATGCGGCTCTTGATGCTTGCCACGATGGGGCCGTTTTCCTGCTCAGTCTGGGAGCGGATGCGTTGCCAGTCAGCGTCGCCTTGGAAGGCGTTCCAGCACTTCTCGCGCGCTGCAAGGCTCTCGTAGCTAAGCATGTAGACGAGAACGCCGGCATTTCCGATTTCCTCGGTCCAGAAGCCAACCACGCCCATACCATGCTTCTTGAACAGGTCAGCGGTGTGCTCCTCGAACCGCTTGTTCAGGAAGGGAAGCTTACCGGGGCAGGGTGTGTACTCACGAAGCTCGTAGATCATTCCGTTCCTCCAGATTGTTGTGCTTCTCTCAGATGAGGCGTCCCTGCGGTGAGGGGGCCTTCGTTTGGGGTGTTCTGTCGAGATGGGTGTAAGCCATGGGGGTGGCCACCCGGCCGCGAGGAGTCCTGTCCAGGAACCCCAGTTTGAGGAGGTAGGGCTCGTAGACGTCCATAATGGTGTCCGCCTCTTCTCCTATGGAGGCTGCCAGGGTGTCCAGTCCAACCGGCCCGCCAGTGAACTTGTCGATTATACTCCCGAGCAGTCGATGATCCGTTCGATCCAGACCTAAGGCATCGACCTCCAGCTTTTCCAAGGCCTCCCGGGCCATGTCGCCACTAATGATCCCGTCACCTACCACCAAGGCGTAGTCGCGGCAGCGCTTGATCAAACGGTTGGCCACCCGTGGCGTGCCTCTGGACCGCAGCGCAATCTGCTGGATGGCAGATTCCTCAATGTCCACCTGCAGGATTCGGGACGAGCGTTCGACAATCAGGCTCATGTCTTCCGGTTCATAGTAGTCGAGGTGGTAAATGGAGCCGAAACGGTCCCGCAGAGGGGCACTCACCATGGAGAAGCGAGTGGTGGCGCCGATGAGGGTGAAAGGGTTGATCCGCAGGTTGACGTTACTGGCCCCCAGTCCCTTGCCCATCATCCAAGACAGGAAGAAGTCCTCCATGGCGGAGTAAAGTATCTCCTCTACCACACGGCTCAAGCGGTGGACCTCGTCGATAAACAGCACATCGCCACGGTTCAGGCGGGTGAGGATGGCCGCCATATCCCCAGGACGTTCAATGGCAGGACCGGAGGTGACCTTAATCTCCACATTCATCTCTTGGGCGATGATGAGGGCGAGGGTGGTTTTACCCAAGCCGGGCGGGCCGTAGATGATGACGTGGTCGAGGGGCTCGCCGCGCATACTCGCGGCTTGCATGGCGATGCTGAGGTTTTCTTTGGCCAGGTCCTGACCTACGAAATCGGTGAGGTGTTTTGGGCGCAGGGACGAGTCAAGACCTACGTCTTCTGGGGTAGAGGTTCCCGAAATGACACGTTGCGTCAAAGCCACGTAGCTGCCGGGGAGAGGTTAGGGCCAATTCTAGGGGCAGGCATCGCGGCGCGTCAATGAGCGTATGTCACGAGGATGGCGAGGGTGGTACCACTTCAAGGTCGCTGCAACCGGACTGCAACGGGGCCCGATTTCGTAGCTGGAACTGCCCGGAATTGCAGGGTGTTCGTATCTGGGAAACCTTTTTTCGTAGCTAAATGGCCTGCAAATCCTGCAAGTGACCTTCCCCAATCCAGATAGGCCCCAGCTACGAATTTTGGAGCGTGGTGAGTTGCATGACCGGCTGCACCGGTGGAGCTGAGCGCGGACGGGCTGCGTCGTTGCCGGCAGGTGCTGCCTTTCAAAGACCGGTGGCTCCAAGCGGTCTACCTTTCCAATTGATTGCAGGTACAGAAAAGGCTGGGGCACCCTCGAGGGGTCAGTCCCCAGCCTGTGTTGATGGTAGCCGGGAGGGAGTGGCGGTGTCAACGGGGAGGTGTCATGGGGATGTCACAACCTCTACCGGCCGTTGGGCGGCCCATTGGACGGCCCATCGGACACAGGCACTCCGTATTTGCGTTCCATTTCGTAGACACCGGGCAAGCCCAGTAGGTTGGCCACATCCTCGCGGGTGCCGTAACGGGCAGGGTCGACCTTGCCCGTTTGCTTGAGTTCGCTGAAGGCATCATGGACTGCTTGGTACACCAGCCAGATGGTGGAGCCGCAGATCATCAGACGATAGCCCATAGCCTCCACATCTTGAGTAGGGAGCAGGTCGCCGTTGTACATACGGGGGAAGTGCGCCAAGTCAGTGGCGTAGGCTTTGAGGTCCTCCACAGTACGAATGCCATCGACGAACACCATGTCGGCCCCAGCGTCCATGTAGGCATGGCAGCGGGCGACGGTATCCTCCCACCCGTTGACGGCATAGGCATCGCAGCGGGCGATAATCACGAAATCGGCATCGCGTCGCGCATCCAGGGCGGCACGCAGCTTGCCCACCATCTCATCAGCCGGGACCACCTGCTTGCCGGCGAAGAAGCCGCACTTCTTGGGAAAACTCTGGTCCTCAATATGGATGGCCGCCACGCCAGCATCCTCATACTCCCGCACGGTGCGCCAAACGTTGATGGCATTGCCATACCCAGTGTCTGCATCGGCTATTACTGGCACGGAGACTGCGTTGGAGATATAACGGGCGTTGGACACCATCTCGGTCTGGGTCAGATAGCCCACGTCGGGGTAGCCCTTCTCTGCAGAGGTGCCAGACCCTGTCATGTAGACAGCCCCGAAACCCACCTCTTCTGCAATCCGGGCATGCAGGGCATTCAATATGAAGGGGGCGACGACCATGCGGCCGCTGACCAGCATTTCTCTTAAGCGTCCTCTCGGGGCCGTAGCTGCCATCATCGTGGCTCCTATCTGTGGTTAAGAGATGGCAGTGTACCACGGCTGCACTCAAAATGACTCTAAGAGTCTTTAGCAGTGGGGCTTGAAAAGCCTCTTTGTGGTAAAATCGCCTCATGTCGGAACAGTACCAGCCTCTACACAGTGCGAAAGAGAAATCGCCCATCAACTTCATGTTGATATTGGGCGTGGGCGCAGCGGTGGCTGACATATTGATCAGCGGCGGAGTCACTGGCCTGTTTGTTGTTGGAATCGGCGTAGCCATCTACGCTTGGTTCACCACACCCACGAACTACAGCCTGTATAACGACCGCTTGCTCATCTTCTACGGGCGTCCTAGGACCCGGCACATCATGTTCGAGAATATAGAGGGCGTGGACAACATGGTAGTGCCCTTGAGCGGTCCCCGCCTGCGGGTGCGGGAGTTCCGGGGCCGCGGCGCTTGGATCACACCCAGAGACCCTGAAACCTTCATGGAGCAGTTCCGCATCGCCATGGAAGCCTTCCAAGGCACTGCTAGCGAGGACTCCAATTTCGTGCCCTACCAACAGGCGGAAGCATTGGAAGACCCCACAGAGAGGGCTGGCGACGAGCCTGAGTATGAAGAGGTCGCCAACGAGATTGAAGCCCCAGCCGAGTCAGAAGACCCGATGGGGGAGCAGGAAGACCCTTGGGGTGGTCGCCGAGACTAAAGTAGTGCACCCTGGGCCAAGAACGGCCCATCCACATCCCTACTTCTTGACCTCGTATCCCAACTCCGACGCCAGCTTTGCCATATCGAATCCCTCTCTGCGCTGCCGCAGGTCGAAATACACCAGCGTAGAACCAATCCACATGATTGGCAGCGTCAAAACCACCGCCAGCACCAAGAGCAGGCTTCCGGCCCTCTGTGAAAAGGAGTCCACCAGTATGCCTGGGATAGACAGCACCAGAGAGGCTCCCGTCCAGACTAGAAAGAAGACCACTCCAATGCCGAAGACGCGCCAGCCGTCCTTACCCACGAGTTCGCTGCTTCTTCCCAGTGAGGCCATGGGCTGCCGGTTTTCAACCAGTAACGGCCCCGCAAAGAAGAACCAGCGGACCATCACATAGCAGGCAATGGGAAACAGCGCCAAGCCTGCTACGTACCAATCGGTCTGCAACAGAATGAACGGCCCAATCCATGTGGGGACGGACATTACAAGAAAGGCAAGCGTCAGGGAGAACCAGCGAGTCATCACACGACTGTAGCAGGCTACCACCCTTACTCGGCCCAAGAGGTAGTGCTGGGACACTGCCTCCACTGTGGCGCCCCACCCCCAAGCACCGAAAAGCACCAACGCGGCCAGTGATGTAATAAGCACGTACAGGCTGGAAACTGAGAAGGCTGCTAGGGCGCCAAAAAAGGAGCAGAGAGCAATCAAGACGAATGGACCAAGGTGTCTGCGATACAGGCTCAGGCTCTCGCCGATGATATCGATGAGGGTCCTGGGGGGAAACTCAGATTCGCCGGTCTCCGGGCGCGGAGGGGCAGGACGATAGTCCGGAGGCACCTCTGGGACTTCTGCCAACATATGCCGGCACGAAATGCAGGAGAGAGCATCTTCCCGGTTTTCCGTGCCGCACTGGGTACAGTAGATTGTGCCCACGGCCTGCTGTTCCACCACGAGAAGCAAGCTCTCACCACAGAAGGCGCAAATGTCGGCCCCTTCTACGTTCTCATTGAAGCAGTGTCGGCAGATCATGGTTTATCTGTTACCGGCATCGGCGTTGTACGCTCTGGATATGTTATCACTAACGGAGTGGACTCGACTTGATATTCGAGCCTGTAGCTTTAGCATCTTACCAAGCAAGCCTGCGATGGGCCACTGCGACCCGTTAGGGTGAACTGATACACGGACGAAAGACATAGGGAGGCGCGGCAATGTACGGTTGGCGAGCACGAATAGGCGTGATCGTATCCCCTCCGAACACAGTGGCGGAAGTGGAGTTGGGACGGATGGCCCCGGAGGGCGTGTCGGTGCATGTCACCCGGATGTTTCGTCCTCGTGACGTCACAGGCTTGGACCAACGGGTGCTGGAGACCACCAATGAGTCGCTACCTCAAGCAGCAGGGGCCATCGCTCCGCTGAAGCCGGATGTGCTCGTCTTCGCCCATACCATGGGCAGCATCGTCGCCGGACCCGGACGCGACCATGAGCTTGCCTCCATGTTGGGTGAGGCCGCTGGATGCCGTGCCATAACCACTGCCGGGGCTGCGATGGATGCTTTTCGGGCACTGGGGCTGGGTAAGATTGTAATCGTCGGTCCCTATACGGATGACTTGCTGGTGATGGAGAAGGAGTACTTCGAGGCCTCAATAGATGGGCTGCGCATTCTGGGACACAAGGCCTTTGGAATCAAAAACGGCTGGGACATCGGACAGTTGGAGCCGCGCGAATTCTTCCGGGCCGCGCGAGACGCCGACCACCCTGATGCCGATGCAGTGTTCATCAGCGGCACCAATGGGCGGACCATAGAGGTACTGGAACCGTTGGAACAGGACTTGGGGAAGCCCGTGCTGTCAGCTAACCAAGTGACCATGTGGGCTGCGCTGCGCCATTTGGGTATAGGTGGGGTCAACGGCTTCGGGAGCCTGTTCAATCACCCGTAGAAGGTGACTCCGGCGGCGAGAGCCCTCAGGACTTAGGCCACTCGACATCGTCTCCCGAGAGCAGACTGATGATTGCCAGCTTGACCAGGTTAGCGGCCAAGTCCACCTTGTAGGCGTTGTCGCGCAGAGGCGTGGCGCCTGCTATGGCCCGCCTACCTGCCTCGGCGGCGACTGTATCCACATCGACAGTTGCAGCACCCATCAGGTACTCTTCGGCTGTAGTCGCCCGGAAGGGATAGGGCGCTACGCCTCCGAGAACTATGCGGGTCCAAGTTATCCGTCCGTTGGCGACTGCCACGACGGCTGCGACGCTAACCAGGGCGAAATCCCCAGCTTCCCGCTCCCGCGCTTTGAGGTAGGTGCTGTTAGTTCCTTCGGGCAGCAGTGGCAGGCTCACAGAGGCCACCACCTCCCCGTGCTGCAATGCGTTCTCGGCCCTGATGTTGGAACCTGGGCCGGTGAAGAACTCATTCAGGGGGATGTTGCGCCTTCCGGCAGGACCGCAAAGCTCCACATCGGCATCAAGAGCGACGAGGGCGACGGCCATGTCGGAAGGATGGACGATGTAGCAGCGCTCGCCTCCGATAATGCAAAGGTATTTGCTGTTGCCTGGCAAGGCGAGACAGGAGTCCCCACCCTTCTTCAAGCAGAGGGTATGGGGGCTGCGATAGTAGAAGCAGCGAGGTCTCTGGCACAGGTTGCCCCCTAGAGTGCCCACGTTGCGTATCTGAGGTGTCGCAATGCCGGCAGCCGCCTCGGTAAGGACGCGGTAGCGCTGCTGGAGCTCGGTATTGGCTGCTAGAGACGCCAGGGAGGACATCGCACCGATGCGCACCCCGTCAGACGTCGCTTCCACCCCTCGCAGGTCTTCCAAGCCAGCCAGGCTCACCAAGGCTTGGGGTGCGATCACACCCTCCTTCATCTCGCTCAGCAGGTCGCTGCCGCCTGCCAGCGCTCGCGCGCCGTCCTTAGACAGGAGAGAGGCCGCCTCTTCAAGGGAGTCAGGCTCCAGGTACTGGAACGGACGCAGGCTCAAGCGGCTCCTCGCTGTTCCCGGAGAGCGTCCAATACCTGATTCGGGGTGATGGGGAGGGTATTGAAGCGGATGCCGATAGCGTTGTAAACGGCGTTAGCTATGGCAGGGGCTACACCCACACAGGGGGGCTCTCCCAGTGCCTTGGCTCCCAACGGGGCCACCGGGTCCACCACGTCGGCGAAAATCACCCGGATTTCGGGGTAGTCCATAATGGTGGGGCTCTTGTGTTCGAGGAAGCTGGGGTTGAGGGTCACACCTGTGGGGCCGTCAGAAAGAAGGTCCTCGGTCAGGGTGAAGCCCAGCATTTGAGAGACCCCGCCCTCCACTTGGTTGATGGCAAGATTGGGGTTGATTATCCGTCCCGAGTCATGGGCTGCAACGTAGCGCAACACACGGATGCGTCCGGTATCGGTATCCACCTCGACCTCGGCAAAATGGGCGCCAAAGGTGTTGATGATGTGGTCAGGACTGCCGGGCATGATTGTGGCCTCGGCATACATGGAGTCCAGCCCTGCGCTTTGCAGCACCTCTGCGAGCGTCATGTTACGCAGCGGGTCTGCCTCCAGGTACACGAGACCATGCCTGATATCCAGTACCTCGACGGGCACGTCCATGGTCAGCGACGCTGCCTGCAGTAGGCGCTCACGTATTTCAGAGCCCGCCTGCACGATGGCGGTGCCAGTGGAGAAGGTGGCCGTGGATCCGGCGGTGTTGGGGGCGCGAGGTGTGGTTGCGGTGTCGGCGAACACGGTGTCCACATCCTCGTAGGCCCCGCCAAGGCTCTCGGCCGCCATCTGTGCCAAGGCAGTGGACGCGCCCTCTCCAACATCCATTATTCCGGATACGAGTTCAATCTTGCCATCCCGGTTGAGGCGTATCTGGGCGGAGGACTGTCCACCGGGGCCGCCACGGTAGATGAGCATGCTCATACCGATGCCCCGCTTCTTAGAGCCGGGGCTTGAATTGGGCAAACGACGGTTAGCACGCCATGCGATAGCCCCAGCACCCCGTCGCAGGCACTCTTCCAAGCCGTGGCTGGAGAAGGGGATTCCACCTTCCACCGGCTGGGTATCAATGATCTCCCCTGGGGGAGTCACCCGGGTGCCGGGCTGCCCCTCGGCCCTCACGTGGTGACGCAAACGGATATCCAGGGGGTCGATACCCAGTTGCTCAGCGGCCCGGTCTATGAGGCTTTCAAGGGCGAAATGGCCTTGGGGAGCCCCCAGACCACGATAGGACCCGGCTGCTGGCCGGTTGGTATAGGCGAGACGTCCTTCGTAGCGCACGTTGGGACAGGTGTAGAGGTAGAGACCAGCCTGCGCGGTACGGCGCAGCACGCCGGGGCCTGAGGCCAAGTATGCGCCGGTATCAAGAACAGCATTGCAGTCCACTGCGGTGACTGTGCCGTCGTTCTTCAGCCCGACCTTCATACGCAGGACGGCAGCATGGCGCACCCGACCCGCAAGGAACTCTTCGCTACGGCCCAGCTCAATGCGCACGGGCTTACCTGCTCGCTGGGCCAGGACAGCAGCTAACGCGGCCAGCCGCGTCTCATCTTTGGCACCATAACCGGCCCCCAAGGGTGGGCCGATTACACGAATATTTTCAGCGTCGACTTCCAAAGCCGATGCCAGGGATGCACGGTCCTGATGCACTCCACGAGTGCACTTCCAGACGGTAAGTTGCCCATCTTCCCAAGACGCGAGCACGGCACGGGGTTCCAACGGCGATGGCGAGTGTCCCGGGGTGCGGAACACATCTTCCACAACTATGTCCGCCTCGGCAAGTCCCTGCTCTACATTGCCTCGCTCCAGCACAAGGGGCCGGCCGGTGGCAAGGTTACCGTCGGGGTACAGTTGGGGAGCGTTGGGCTGCAGCGCTTCTTCAGCGTCTACTACATGGGGCAGAAGACGATATTCCACTTTGATCAGGTCGAGAGCAGCCGACGCGGTATCAGCAGCGTCCGCTGCCACTGCGGCCACTTCGTCCCCCACGAAGCGTACCCGAGTGTCCAACACCGGCAGGTCAGCAGCGATGTGACCTTGGGGGGCGTCGAAGGGTGTGACGATTGCCCGTACACCCGGCAGGGAGGCGGCAGAGGAGGTATCGACGGACAGGACCTCGGCATGGGGGTGGGGGCTTCGTACGATGCGGCCGTGGAGCATACCCTCGAGCTTCATGTCGGAGGTGTAGCGGGCCTCGCCTGTCAGCTTCTCCAGCAGCCCCTTACGAGGGACATTCCTGCCAATGATGGCATAGTTGGCGGTGGTCACTGGGTCTGTCCCCTAGCCACCATGGCCCGGGCGGCTGCGATCACCGACTGGGTGATGGCCCCGTAAGCGTTGCAGCGACAGATGTTGCCAGCCAGAGCGCGGTGAACCTCGTCGCGGTCGGGCTCCAGATTCCGGTCCAGCAGAGCCTTGGCCGCCATCAGGAAGCCAGGGGTGCAAAAGCCGCACTGGCCTCCATCTCGAGCTAGGAAGGCATCCTGTAGCGGGTGATAGCCATCAGAGGTGGCCAAGCCCTCCACTGTCACGACAGGGCGGTTGCCCACCTGCAGAGCAAGCACCTGGCAGGCATATACGGCTTGGCTTCCCACGATGACGGTGCATGCTCCGCATTCGCCGCGGTCGCAGCCCGACTTGGCTCCGGTAAGGTCGAGGGAGTCGCGAAGCACCTCAAGCAGAGTGCGATGCGCTGCGATGGGCATATTATGGGCTCTGCCGTTGACGCGGAGTTCAATCTCGCGCAGGGTACTTTCGAGGTTGGTCAAGAGAGCGCGGGCCTCCAAACATCCTAATGTCCAACAGCCCACCCCAGCAGTGGGCGGCTATTCATCCTAGCTTTCCGTCCGACGTGGCGCAAGCTGGACGTATCAATGGTCACTCGTCAACTTATGACTGGGGCAAACGTCTGTTAGAATTGTATTGAAGAGGCTGAACGCCCCGCTATTTTACCCAACACAAGCAGGCCCTGGCCTACGCTACTTAAAACGAGGACGTAGAAGGAGAACCTTGGGATGAGACCGCGTATTGTCTTAATCGTCGCTGCCGTGGGGCTGCTGCTGTTGGCAATGGCCTGCGCAGGAGAATCGACCCCGTCGCCCACGGCCACGCCCCTGACATCACAGGAGGTGCAAGACACAGTCAGTGAATCCATTCAATCCCTCGAGACGCCTGAAGCAGTGACACCCGAGCAGGTGGCAGCGCTGGTAGCCGATGCCTTGGGGGATGCTCCCGAGGACCTCAAAGCCGAGGTTCAGGAAAACGTCATTGCGGGTTTGGAAGCGCAGCCCGATGCAAACACCGCTGAGGAGCTGAGAGATATCGTCATCAAGGCCGTCTCCGACGCACTGCCTGAAGAGGTGCCGCAAGTAGGCGGTTCCGCCCTTCCCGTCGGTCCGGATCCTTTGGACCAAACGGGCATGGTAGGGATGGTCTTCGAACCCGGCCCTGATTGTGGCGATCCCGTAGAGCCTCCGCAGGGAGCAGGACGCGGAAGGCTGGCTGCCGAGATCACGGGGATCGAAGCTTGGGTGAATTCAGAGCCTCTGTGTCTCTCGGAACTGCGGGGTAATGTAGTGCTGGTGGACTTCTGGACTTACACCTGCATCAACTGCATTCGCACCTTCCCGTACCTGCGACAGTGGCACGCCCGTTACGCGGACGACGGCTTGGTGATTCTGGGCATTCACACCCCTGAGTTCGAATTCGAGGAAGACCGGGAAAACGTGCAGAATGCCTCGATTGAAGACGCCATTGTCTGGCCCGTGGCCTTGGACAACGAATACGGCACATGGCGCGCCTACAACAACCGTTACTGGCCTGCCAAGTACCTCATCGATAAGGACGGCATCATCCGCTACCAACACTTCGGCGAGGGTTCTTACGCTGAGACCGAGCTGGAAATCAGAAAGCTGCTGGAAGAGGCTGGCGCCGACCTCACACTGGACACGGAGCTGCCCACCGACCAGGTGGTGGACCCGGCCTTCCTAGAAGCGCGAAAGCTCACCCGCGAGCTGTATGGAGGGTACGGGCGTGGGTGCTTCTCCCGGTACGTCTTCGACATCGACGAGTTCTGCGACAACAAGGACCAAGTACGGGAGTACAGTGAACCGGGCAGCGATCACGAAGACGACTTCATATACCTCAAGGGGCCTTGGCGCGCCAATGAGGAGAACCTGCAGTACGCGCCCACCGACGAGGAGGGAGACTACGACGACTACCTGCTCCTGAAGTTTACCGCCAGAACAGCCAACGCGGTTCTGACGCCGGACGCAGGCGGAGAGCCATTCAAGGTGCTGGTGACCTTGGACGGGGCGCCCATAACCGAGGGGAACAGGGGCTTGGACGTGGTTGTCGAGGACGGGCAGACTTTTCTCATGGTGGATGAGCCCCGCCTGTACAGCATCGTGGATGCCACGGAATACGGCACGTACACTCTGACCATGAGCTCCAACTCACCGCAGTTCGCCCTGTTCGCCTTCACCTTCGGGATATACACACAGGGGATCTGAGCAACGCTTGACAATGGGATAACCGGTTGAGAGAGATTGGGATGTTGGCTATGAGTCTTACCAAATGGGTCAAGAGGGGTGTCCTATCGTTGGCGCTACTCGCGATGGCCATGGCACTCGCCTGCGGTGGCGACGGGACGGCTACTCCTAGCGTCGAGGCGGACACCGCTACTCCGGACGCTGCGCCGGAAGCGGTTTCCGCAACACCAGAAGAAGCGACGCCAGAACAGGCGACGCTAAAGGCCATTCTCGCAACAATCGATTTGGGTGCAGGTCCTAACAGGGTCTCTTTCCTGCTGACCACACCTCGCTCGCTGGTGACAGTGCCCATGGCCAGCATCGACTCCTACTACCGAGACGACGCTTCCTCACCCGACGCCGTCAAGGAGAGCGTCCAAGCCACCTTCCATCCATGGCCGTACGGCACTCGAGGCAACTACGTCGCTGACGTTAACCTAGACCAACCAGGCCAGTGGGAACTGGTAGTCAGCATCGAAGACGAAGGAAAGTCGCTGAGCACAGCCATCCCGCTGCAGGTGGAAGAGACCAGCCTTACACCAAGCTTGGGGGCCCAACCCCCGCTGACGCCCACCAAAACAGTACGCGACGTGGGCGACCCTTCTGAACTCACCAGTTCCTCCATGCCTGATCTAGACCTGTACCAGCACAGCATCGAGGAAATCGTGGATAACGGTCGCCCGGCGTTGGTGGTGTTCGCGAGTCCCGCATTCTGCACCAGCCCAACATGCGGGCCCCAAGTGGAGACGGTGCAGGGCATCAAGGACCTGTACCAAGAGGACGTGGACTTCGTGCATGTGGAGGTCTACGACAACCCCCAGACCATCCAGGGTGATCTCAATCGTGGGGAGTACGCACCAGCGGTGCGTACCTGGGGCCTCAGTGAACTCGAGGACTACCTCAACGAGTCGTGGGTCTTCATCCTGGACCGCGAGGGACGCGTCACGCGCAAGTACGAGGGCTTCGCCTCAGCGGATGAACTGGAGCAAGGGCTGGCGGAGGTGATTTAGCCTTCCCAGCGCAGGCTGTCCGCTTACACCCCGGTGAGACGGCTGCCCAGATCTCGAGCCAAGGGCTCGTCGCCTGAGACCTGCAGGCGTCCTGATGAAATGGCATTGTCCATACTCACGCGCCCGTAGACCATCAGGATGAGCGTCTCGCCGTCCGTGTGCAGGGTCGCGTTGACCCCGGAACGTCCTCCGCCAATCACCAAGTCCGGCATGCTTCCAGCACCGGTCAGCTCGAACCCGAACCTTATCGGACCCATCATTCGCGGCTCGGCCCGTGCTACACGAGCCAGCACATTGCTGCAAAGGTCGAGTCCAGCAGGTACTGCATCTGGGGCCATGTGATAGTCGGCGTCCAGTGGGGAGAGCGCATCCCAGCCGTGGATGGCCAGTTCGTTCACCACAAGGTCGACAAAATCGGAGACGGCGGTGTCGCCACGGGGATGCCAGCAGGGCTTCGCGTAGTCGTCGGGGGTCATGGAGTCCAGCAGTTCAAACAGTTGCTGGTAGCGCTCGTGAAAGGTGTCCATCAGACCGTCGCCCAAGCGCTCCCGCAGGCTCAGAGCACCTTGGGCAATCATCTCCGAAGCTGGAGGCGCGTCAGGGCCCTGCTGCCGCACTGCTTCAGGTGCGCTGTCGTCGCCCTCCAGTCCACGGCCAATCATGCGGGTCTGGAACTGGGCCACGAAAGCAAGGTGAGCCGTCACGTCAGCCACCGTCCAGCGGTCGCATGCACTGGCTTGGGAAAACTGCTCATCGGAGAGAGCCCGCAGCCGCTGCTCCAGCCGTTCGGCACTGGCTCGGGCAATTTCAATTCGTTCTCGGACTTGATCGCTTGCCATGGTGTTTCCTCCTGTCCCGATTCACGCCTCTGTTATTCCCCATTCGTCCATCTTTTCGGCGTTGGACAGTATCTTGTCGATAACGGAAAAGAAGACCCGGCGCTCCCCTGATGCAATGCCCGACAAGAGCCAGTTGTTGTTCTGCTCGACTTGCTCCGCCAACTGGGGCACCAAAGTCTGACCGTATTCCGAAAGCGATAGCCTGACCGTGCGCCGGTCGGTGCGGAGCCGCTGGCGACGCAGCAGGCCCCGTTCGACCAACTTGTTTACATGCCGGCTTATGGCACCGGCGTCCACAGGCATCATATCCGCCATCTCAGTGGCTGTATCCGCTTGCCCCCGGTATATCAGCATAAGTATGCGATACTGGATGGGAAGGATATCAAAGGGGGCAAGCTTGAGCCCCGAGGCCCTGGAAGCGGCAGCCACCAAATCGGCGGCCCATCGTCCCAAGTCCTCGCTGTCGTCATAGTAGGCATGGGCAGCACGCTGCGCACCCTCCACCTGATCATAGACAATATAAGGCTCCAACTCGGCAGCGTAGGGCTCCAACTCCGCAGCCCAAATTTCGGAAGCCATTGGGACGCCTCTGTCCCCGCCTTGCTGGTCTGCGTCCCTATCCTCCATACGTCACATCCCCTTGCTGCCCTACGTGCCTGCCTCTACGTGGAAAAGCCCTCATTCAACCACCATGAGGACACGATGCGCCTCAATTCCACAAGTCGCACCCCAGTTGGTGTGCTTTCGCAGTCGAAATTCTCATCACATGCCTAAAACCCCCGGAACCAAGTGGTGAATATGGTCGCCTGCTCACGGCGCCCCTCAATTCGGGCCTTGCCAGTGACCGAGGCCCAGTCCAGATTGAAGCGTCCGTAAATCAGCAAAATGTAACTGCCCGTGTCGCAATGGACGGTTACGTCGGCCCGGCTGTCACCCGAGTCCTCCATCACGAAGTCGTCGTGGTTTACCAAGATGTCCTGACGCATGGGGAGAGGGCCGGGAATCTCGAAGCGAAAACGCATAGGAGTAGGCAGGCCCAAGCCGGGAGTAAAGGCATTGCGTAGCCAGCGTGGGAGAAGCCCAAGCAGCGTGGGCAGGGTGTCCTCATACAGCTCGGCGGACTCATCAAGACCTGAGCGCATGTCCCAACCATGCAAGGCCAACTCCTGAAGCCTCAGGGCCACGTAGTCGTGCATGGGCATGGGGCCACGACGATGGAAGCAGGGTTTGTCCCAGTCCTCAGCCTTGAGGGTATCGAGCAGAACAAAGAGCCGGTCGTACCCCGCAGTGAACTCGTCCAGCAGGCTATCGCCCAACTGGAGGCTGAGGTCCACGGCACGCTGGGCGGTGGCCTCGGAGCCACGGTCGCCTGGGGTGAGAAAGGACTGACCCGTGGGAGGGTCGGCATCCCCTGCCACGCCGCGAGTGATGGTGCCTGCCCAAGTATCGGCGGCCGTGGTGAGGTGGGCCGCTACATCGCGGAGACGCCAGCCGTCGCAGGCGCTCCTTGTGTTCCATCCTGATTCATCGAGACCAGCCATGAAATCGCGCAGGCGCGAGGCTTCGGACTTGATGAGGTGAATGAGGTCTGTCATCTGACTGGTCGCCATCTTCACTCCTAACCGCGAATCCCGCGTGGGCCTGCTGACGCCCAACTTCATGTGCCACGAGTATAAGATAAGCTTCATAGTCCCACAATCTGCATGCCCGTAGTTGTCCTTTGGCGGCCCGTTGGCTGCTCGGCGCCTGGTGCAGGGCAGGTCCACACGGTAGTCCAAGTTGACACTTCCCTGATGCTTAGATACCCTTAAAGGGAATCTATTCCCTGTTCACACCCCCTCAAAGGAATTCACGCCCCACCCGCAAGGGAATCTCACAGTATAGGGAGGAAGCTGATGGCCGATAGTCACGACGTAGCGCTAATGGCCCACCTGATGCGTCGCGCCGGCTTTGGAGCCTCGCGCGAGGAGATTGAGGAACGGGCTGCCAGAGGTTACGAAGCCACAGTAGACGAACTGATCAACCCGGAAAGACAGGCCGCGGACGACGAAGATTTCATGTACCGCTACATGCCGGGCATCGAGGCGCCGCTAGCGCCAGCCTTAGCCCAAGCCAACTGGATGTACCGGCTATTGACCACACAGAGGCCCCTACAGGAGAAGGTGGTGCTCTTCTGGCACCATGTCTTCGCCACTGGGAACTCCAAGATCGATAACCCACCCGAGTTGATGCAACAGCTGGCCATGTTCCGGACATACGGGATGGGTAGCTATGCCTCACTGCTCAAGGAGTTGGCTCGCAACCCTGCGATGATTTACTGGCTGGACAACTACGACAACCACAAGGGCGCAATCAATGAGAACTGGGGGCGTGAGCTGATGGAGCTCTTCTCCCTTGGCGTGGGCAACTACTCTGAGGATGACATCAAAGAGGCCTCACGGGCCTTCACCGGGTGGACCATCAGTGCCAAGCTCCCCCGGAACCCCTTCGGCAGGTTCTTCTGGCACTTCGAGTTCCGCCCCGAAGACCATGACTTCGACGAGAAGACGTTCCTAGGCCATTCCGGCAACTTCGACGGCGATGACATCATCGACATCATAGTGCAACAGCCGGCCTGCGCTCAGTTCGTCACTCGTCACATGTACAACTTCTTCGTCGCTGACGAGGTCCAGGTACCGAGCTGGAACGACATGCCGCCACGGGACCCGGCGGCCATCGAATATCTGAGCAAGGTATTCCAAGAGTCCAACTATGACATCCGGGCCACGCTGCGGGCCCTGTTCCTGTCTGACTTCTTCAAGGAAGCGCGGTTTACCAAGGTGAAGAGCCCTGCCGAGTTGGTGGTGGGCACGGTCCGCACTGCGGGCGATTTCGCTGGACCACGCCCAGGACTGCAGGACTTAGCGAACGAGTGCGCTTTCGAAGGACAGGAGCTCATCAACCCGCCCAGTGTGGAAGGCTGGCACACCGGTCACGAGTGGATCGACAGTGGAGCACTGGTGCGCCGGGTGAACTTCGCCGCTGACCGGTTGGGAAACATCGAGCTACCCGGCATACGCGAGATAGTGGGCCGTATCGAGGCCCGAGGCATAACCCATCCCCAAGCTGTGCTGGACGCATGTCTGGAACTGCTCTCCGTTGAAGTCGGCGACCAGTCCCGCAAGGAACTAGTTGCCCAGACCAACGAAGGAGGGGCCTACAGTTGGGCCACCCCTGAAGACGTAACAAAGTCAGTCCAGAGAGTGGGTGTCCTGATGGCGTTGATCGGGGCCACACGAGAATACCAGTTCGCATGAGTGATGCAAGCAACAGTCTAAATCCGCAAAATGCGTACAAAACTCCGTACCTGCATAGCTAGGGAAATGCGGACAATGCGGACACTCTCAGATACGGAAAAGCGCGCACCAGATACGGATGTGTCCGCATTTTCTGTTGCCCTACTACACCCCACGTCACGGGTCAAAGGACCAGGCTAACCCCACGGAGCCCACACCAAGTACCAATGAGGAGGAGGGAAATGGCATCGACAACCAAAGACCCGGTACTGGTAGTTCTTCAGCTATCGGGCGCTAACGACTACCTGAACTGTGTCGTTCCGTACACCAACGGCATCTACTACGACAACCGGCCTAACGTGCGCATCAAGCCAGAGGAAGTGATCCCGCTGGATGACACCCTGGGCTTCCACCCCAACATGGGGCCGATGAAGCGGTTCTGGGACGACGGCAAGCTGGCCATCATTCACGGCATCGGCTTCGAGAACTCACCGCGTTCCCACTTCCGCGCCATGGACATCTGGCACACCTGCGAGCCCGACAAGATCGGCACCGAGGGTTGGCTGGGCCGGACCGTACGCGACTTGGACCCCACGCACGAAAACGTGGTGAAGGCCGTGAATTTCGGCCAGGGTCTGCCCCGCGCCCTCAGCCTGCAGGGCGTACCGGTAGCGTCGGTCTCGCAGCTTGAGTCCTATGGCTTGCTGACGGGCATTGCTTCCGACCAGCGCACCCAAGCCCTCGACCGTTTTGCCCGCATGTACTCCCCGGCCATAGGCCGCGGGGCGGTCATGGACTACTTAGGGAGCACCGGTCTGGACGCCCTGAAAGGGGCGGACGTGCTGAAGGTGGCTCCTCAGAAGTACTCCTCCACCGTGGAGTACGCTGCCACCCCCATCGCCCGGGCCCTGAAAGGCATCGCCATGACCCACTTGGCTGATGTCGGAACCCAGGTCTTCTATTGCCAGCACGGCAGCTTCGATACCCACGCCACCGAGTTGCCTGTGCACGCCCAACTGTGGACCGAAGTCTCCCAAGCCGTTGAGAGCTTCTTCGACGACCTACGGGAACACGATGCATCGGACAATGTGCTGATGATCGTCTTCACTGAGTTCGGCCGTCGCGTCCGCGACAACGGCACAGGCACCGACCACGGCTCCGCCGGAGTGGCCTTCGCATTGGGTGACACGGTCAAGGGCGGCTACTACAACGAGTACCCGTCTCTGGAAGCCAATGAGTTAATTCAGGGCGATCTGCGGCCCAACTACGACTTCCGTGGTTTCTACGCTACTGCGCTGGAGAAGTGGATGGGGTTGGACTCCACCTCTATCGTCGGCGGGACCTACGAACAGCTGGACTTCGTCTAGCCGTAATGGCTATCGCCGCCACGATAACTGAGGAGAGGAGAGCCCTATGCTGACTACTGTCGCTACAGGCCGCGTGTGGGATCATAGCCATGTACTCGGAATGTATGCCCAGACGGGCCAAGGCTTCTATGCTCCGGTGGACATGGCCCTCGCCCCCAATGGCATCGCCTACGTCGCCTGCCGTGGAGGACTGGCCCTGTTCGCGCGCATCACCAAGATGCACGTAGATCACGAATTCATCAAGGAAATCGGCTCCCAAGGATACGGCGACGGCCAGTTCATCTGGCCGACGGGAGTGGCAGTCGACAGCGAGGAGAACGTCTACGTCACAGACGACTTCCTGCACCGCATCGCGGTGTTCGACAAAGACGGTGCGTTCCTTCGCAATATCGGCTCCGCGGGCAACGGGGACGGCCAACTGAAGGCCCCTGCGGGAATCAAGGTAGACAAGGACAATCTAGTGGTGGCCGACGCCCAGAACCACCGGGTGCAGGTGCTGGACAAGCAGGGCAGGTTCATTCGCAAGTGGGGCAGCCAAGGCGACGGAAACGACCAGTTAAATATGCCTTGGGGCCTATGCCTCGACAACGATGGCAACGTACTGGTGGCCGACTGGGGCAACCGCCGCGTACAGAAGTTCACTGCAAACGGCGAGTACCTAGCCACGTATGGTGGGGCAAGCACGGGCCCCGGTGAGCTTAACCGTCCGTCCGGGGTGGCGGTGGACTCTGAGGGCGACATCTACGTCACCGACTGGAACGCCGATGCCGTCAACATCTACGATCCCAACGACGGCAGGTTCCTCATCGGGCTGACAGGCAACGCCCGCGAGCCATCGCCATGGGCTAAGACGCTGATCTCGGCGAACCCCGACATGATCAAGGCTCGACGCATCGCAGACCTGAGCGAGGAGTGGGGTTTCCGGCGACCCATCGCCCTGGGCATTGACGGTAACGACAGGATATACGTCCTTGAGAACTACCGGCACCGCATTCAGGTGTACGACAAGGTCAAGGACTACACCGAGCATGCACTGAACGCCTAGCTGCTCCGGGAGCCAAGAAGCACTGAAAAATAAGAGGGCGAGAGTGAATGGTCCCGCCCTCTTATTACGCTTCCATCTCGGATGGGGGAATCCCGTGTACCTGGCCTAGCTAGCTTCGCCTTGGTGCACGGCAAACGCTGGGGTCTCGTAGTAGTGCGGACCGTCGTAAATCTCCACGAGCAGACAGTCCTCTTCAGCATAGGTGGGGCCATGGGCATTGTCCTTGGGGTTCATGTAGAACATGCCCGGCGTTAGTATGATGTCGCTGTTTGGGTAGTGGTACTTACCCTTCAGGCAGTACATGAACTGGTTCGAGGCGTGGATGTGGGTTGTGGGCACCCCGCCTCCTTTGTCCACTCGGAACAAGGCGATGGACGCGCCATTCTCAGGGTTCTCCCACAATATCTTGATGAATGCGCCAGCCGTGCCCAAGGCCTCCCAGCCCGTGCCGTCATCGGGCTGCCAGACCCTCTCTTTTGATTCGCTCATGCCGTGTACTCCTTTCCCAGTGCCATAGCTCTTACGTAGCCCATTCTAGCCTGAAGCTAAAGCCATGTCGAAAGGCGTTGTGCCCCCGATATCCGGCATCCGCAGAAGTGTGTCATAGGATATAATTGCCTAATCCAGTCCGCCGCAACTTCAAGGGCGGAGCCCGTTGCCCGGTGGTGTAGTGGTATCACAGGGGACTTTGGATCCCTTAACCCAGGTTCGAATCCTGGCCGGGCAGCCAATGTATATCCACACCATCTATTGGAGTTCTGTCCCCCTCATGTGGAGTCGCCTTAACCTGTTGGCCTTGATCACTGCCGCTATTCTAGTACTGGTAATACCACTGGTTGCATCTTGCGGCAGCGAAGCCTCCACTCTGACGGTCTATACAAGCAGGTTCGACACTCTGGTTGCACCATTGGCATACAGGTTTACGCAGGAGACTGGCATAGAGGTGCAGGTGAAATACGCCAGCACCGTGGAGACCAACGCCAGAATTTTGGAGGAGGGGGAGGACTCGCCGGCTGACGTAGTCTGGCTCTCCGACCCATCTTACCTAGGAGGCCTCTCCAAATCGGGCATCCTGTTACCCTTGCCCAAGGAACTCCTAGACATGGTGGACCCACGGTTCCGCTCTAGGGCGGGAGATTGGGTAGGTACATCTGGCCGGGCCCGAACTATTGTCTACAACACGGCCTCCATCAACCCGGAGCGCGACTTGCCAGAGTCCATCAAAGGCTTTACCGCCCCGGAATGGAACGGACGTGTGGCATGGACGCCAGGAGACGATTCGTTCCACGAGTTCCTTACCGCGTTTCGCGTGCACAGCGGAGAGGATGCTGCCCGCAGGTGGCTCCAAGGAATGAAAGCCAACAACACTCGTGAGTATCCCGACAACACAAGGACGGTGTTGGGCATAGCCCGAGGAGAGGTCGATGTAGGGATCAACACTCATTTCTACGTACAACGCTTTCTTGAGACGGAAGGACCTGAATTCGGGGCTCGCAACCACTTCCTAGGTGGTAATGACTTGGGAGCGCTGGTCTTGGTAGCGGGCGCCGCCATATTGTCCAGCTCCGGAAACGTTGAACGCGGCCAACGGTTTATCGAATACCTGCTCTCCGAGCCAATCCAGCGGTATATCGCCAACCAGACTACCGAGTTTCCTCTAGTGGCAGGCGTAGCTCCCGTCGGGGATCTACCTCCCCTGGAGTCTCTCGAGCCGCCGGAGGTAGACTTAGGAAACCTGACTGACTTGCAGGGGTCTCGGGAGATGCTGTGGGAGTTGGGTATCCTGCCGGTGCCCTGACACATGAATAGGCCCTTCGAATTCTGCTGCATGCTATACTCCAGTCGGCGAGGCGGCAGCCTAAAGGGCCTTAAGCTGGCGGACATCCTATTTAACAGTCCTTCAAATGGAGATGTAGACGATGGCTATGACCATGACCGACCTCCGCACTCTGGTGGACGCTGACAGTGGGAGCGTTAGCCGCGCCATCTTCAGCGACGAAGAGATTTACCAACAGGAGTTGGATCGGATTTTCGCCCGGTGCTGGCTCTTTCTGTGCCATGAGAGCCAGATACGCAATCCCGGCGACTTCTTCTCCACCTACATGGGAGAGGACCCAGTCTTGGTTACTCGAGGGCAGGACGGTGCGATTCGTGCCTTCCTCAATGTATGCCGCCATCGTGGCAACCGGGTATGCCGGGCTGATGAGGGAAATGCCTCTGCCTTCGTGTGCGCCTATCACGGCTGGACCTACGGGAGCGATGGCAAACTCATAGCCGTGCCCAGCCTCAAGGAGGCCTACTACGACGAGCTGGATACGTCGAAGTGGGGCCTGCAGCCCGTTGCCCAGTTGGACAGCTACAAGGGCCTGGTTTTTGCTACGTTTGATCCGTCGGCCCCATCCCTGCTGACCTACCTAGGCGAGATGGCCTGGTATCTGGACACCTTCTTCGACCGCCGCGAGGGTGGCGCTGAGGTGTTCGCTGGAATGCACAAGTGGGTGATCCCCTGCAACTGGAAGTTTCCCGCCGAAAACTTCGGCGGCGACGGGTACCATGTGCCTTGGACTCACCTGTCCGCCACTAGGACCGGATTTGGAGGAGACTTCCGCAACCAGCCCAATATGAACGCTGGCAGCATTCTCTCGCCAGGCATGGGCCACTGTGCCAACCTCCTAGGACCCGATGATGTAGCCGAACCCCCCGTGGCTGTACTGCGAGAGTACGAAGAGCGCATCAAGCCCGAGGTGGAAGAACGATTGGGGCCCCGTTCCCGTTTAGTCAATCCCATTACGGCCACCGTGTTCCCCAACTTCTCCATGGTCCGCACCCTTTCCCGCAGCTTCCGAGTATGGCACCCGCGTGGCCCCAACAAGATTGAGGTCTGGGCTTGGGGGTTCACCGACGCAGCAGCACCGAAGGAAGCCAAGGACGCCTTCCGAGTAGCAGCCGTCCGTGGGTTCAGTCCTTCCGGCACCTTTGAACAGGACGACATGGACAACTGGGAAGAGTGCACCCGCACGTCGCGTGGAGTCGTATCGCGCCGGTACCCGTTGAACTACAGCATGGGCTTGGGGCACGAGGGCCACGATGCCGAACTAGGGGGCTGGGCCAGCGAGTACCGTTTCAGCGAGTCGATTCACCGCAATTTCTACCGGCACTGGGCCAACATGCTGGTGACCGACGACTGGGCTGAATTGCAGAAAAACTCTCTGCCATCCGGGTAAGCGGATGAGCCAAACTTCTCCGAAGTAGATGATGGTCAGGAGGCCGGCCCTATCCGGGCCGGCCCACTATGGCCTCCACCCCTACCGCCTAGCGGCGTGGGCCTCCAATTCACCTGCTACGAATTCCTTCATCAGCTTGAGGGCGCGGTCACTTGCCGGTCCGGGCTTGGAGGCGAAGGCGTGGGGTTCGCCCTCGAACCATTCCACACGAATGCTGCCACCAGCGGCGCGGTATGCCTCCTCGAAGCGTGTCGGTATGGAGAGGGGCACGTTGTCATCGTCGGTCCCTTGGGTGATGAGCACGTGAGGCAAAGACGTCTCGTCACCCCGTTCGAGAATGTACTGGGGGTTCCCCAGCTTCATGTTGTCCTCGGTGACGAAGTAGGTCTCAGTGGCTTGCACCAGTCGCTCGCTGGCCTCCTTGGCGTACATGTAGCGGGCGTAAGGATCGAGCACGCCCCAGCAGGCGAGTACCCATGAGAGGGATGCATCCGTACGTGGCGCCTCAGGAAAGCGAATAGCCCTGTACAGAGGGTCTCGCGGGCGCATGGCAGCCAGCATGATGGACTGACCGCCACTGGATGAACCGAGGCCACCCAGGTGCCTCGCATTGCCGTTGTAGTCGGCAGCGTGCTTCTTGAGCCAACGTATGGCGTAGTTCACATCGACGGTCTGGGCTGGGAAGGGGTTCTCGGGCGGCATGCGGAAGTCGACTGCCACCACCAAGAGACCGCTGGCCGCCAGAGAGGTATCCATCAACTCGTTGTTAAGACGGGATCCGAAGTTCCAAGCTCCACCGTGGACGTCGATCATAGCGGGAAAGGGCCCTTCGCCTTGGGGCTGATAGACCCTCGCCATCAGGCCCTCACGGTACTCAATGTCGAAGCTCTTGATTTCGTACTGCGCTTCCGCGTCGTACACCCGTGACTTTACCCTCTGCATCAATTCCCTCCTAAACCTTGGGCTCATTGTACAAGCTTGGGCTCGGACCTAGTCGAAGTGGGGCATCACCTCTTTGGCGAAGAGCTGCATCGACTTCATCACCTTGGAATGCTCCATGCCACCGAAGGAGAAGTACCCAACAAAGTGCTGGATACCTTCCTGCTCAAGTTCCTTGATCTTGGTGGTACACTGCTCCGGGTTTCCCACAAACGCCCGTTTCTCATATATCCGCTCGAGGTCGGGCCGGGGGCTGGTGCGGGTCTTGCGCCAGTCCTCCAGCTTGTCATACACCTCGCTGCCCGTCTCGTAGCTGTGCCGCCAAGATATCATGTCCAGCATCCAAGAAAGTGGCCCTTCGACATCTCGCTTGGCCTGTTCCTCAGTCTCAGCGACATGGAAGAAGCGAGTGAAAGGAACTTGAGACAGCGATGCCTGCTGTCCTGCCTCTCCGGACAACCTGGCGAACCGCTGGCACTGGTCTATGGCGTCGGCGGTGTCCAGCGGCTGGCCTACTATCAGGGGATAACCGGTCTTGGCCATGAACTCCATGGTAGCTTGTGTACGGGTGGCTGCGATATAGACAGGTGGATGGGGTTGCTGTAGGGGGGGCGGCACCAGGTTCGTGTTCTTAATGTTGAAGTACTCACCTTCATAGCTGAAGTCTGGCGTAGTCCACAGACCTATGATGATGTTAATGGCCTCGCGGAAGCGGGCTTGGCTCTCGCTCCATTCGATGTTGTAGGCCTTGTAGTCCCAGTTGTCCATGCCACGGCCAAACCCTACATCCAAGCGACCTCCGCTCACCAAATCCATCGTGGCAGTGTCTTCCGCCATGCGCAGGGGATGGTGCAGCGTGGGAAGCAGCACAGCCGTCCCCAATCGTATCTTCTTGGTGTTGGCTGCTAGGTGGGTGGCCAGCACCATGGAGGAGGCGCCGATACCATAACGAGTGAAGTGATGCTCAGCGTGCCATGACCGGTAGAAACCCAACTCTTCACCGAACTTGATTTCTTCGGTGAGTTCATTGATCACTTGGGTTGGGTTCCGGTCCTCTGGCCAGGAGACATGGGAGAACAGTTCGAACTTCATTGTTAATCCCGTCCCAGATTGACCTCCTCAGAAACGAGGAGGCGTCTGGGACATATTACCGCATTTACGGCCTCAACGGCCTATGCTCCCTGTCTTCAGTACCGCAGCCGGGCAGGAATCAAGGTACTCAGCAGGATGGATGCCTTCTCGCCCAGAAGGTCTTCGATAGGGCCTCCCGTTTTGGGTGTCAAGGAAGAGCTACTTGTCCACGCAAATCGCCCACGTGCTCGATATCGTGCTTGGCCATGTACTCAGCAATACCTTCCACCACATCCAATGGCGTCCAGAAGTTGGACAAGTTGGCACTGCCAACCTGCACTCCCGTCGCACCCGCCAGCAGGAACTCTATTGCGTGCTCCGCAGTATACACCCCTCCTACACCAATGATGGGGATACTGACGCATGGCGCCACGTTGTAGACCAAGGCCACTGCCACAGGATGCAGGGCAGGGCCAGAGATGCCGCCGGTTACAGCGCCCAGAACAGGGCGTCTAGTCTCAGTATCGATGGCCATGGCAGGGATTGTGTTACAGATTGTCAGAGCATCAGCGCCAGCTTCTTGGGCCGCCAACGCGATGGGTACGAGGTCCGGCACGTTCGGAGCCAGCTTGGCCAGCACCGGCAGGGAGGTATTGGACCTTACCCGTGCCACCGTTTGGTGGGTGAGCTCAGCGCTCAAGGCATACGAGGCGCCGTGTTCCACGTTGGGACAACTCAGATTCAGTTCCAGGGCCTCAATACCGGGCGTGTCTCCCACCATACCGGCCATGCAGCCGAACTCTTCCACAGTTTCACCAGCGATGCTTAGGACTATAGGAAGCTCCCATCGGGCCCAGATGGGTGCGTGGTCCCGCAGGGCAGCCTCAATACCTGGATTGGTCAGGCCGATGGAGTTGAGCAGGGTAATCTCCGCTAGACGGTCAGCCATCACAGGATCAATCAGCCCTTCGTCCCGAAGGCGTTGGAGTTCGGCTGGCACCCGTCTCCAAGAGTAGGGATACCAACGTGGCTCCGGGTTGCCTGCGCGGGGACGCATCGTGACCGTCTTCGCGGTTACTGCTCCGAGACGACTCAGGTCCAGCATTCCGGGCACACCCGGCCCTTCATCAAATCCAAGCCCATATCCATCCCAACCGAACGTGCCGGAGGCGATCATCACCGGGCTGGACAAACGAAGCCCCCGGGAATGGCCGGGAGCCAAGTCTACAGTGAGAGCCGAGTGGTCGGTTGCGAGCATCGCTGTTCACCATGTTGTGCTAATTTATTACCTAGCCTACCACATGTAGCAAGAAAAATGCCCGCTAACAAATGGCTAGCGGGCATTTACTTCAGGGCCGTGAGCTCTCTCTAGCGAGGGGTGGTTTCCTCTTCTGCCCCACTTGCCGGTTCTTCGTCCGCATCGTCCGAATCCGGCAGAGCGAACAGTTGGTCCGTCAGGTCTTCCGCCGTGGCAGAGTCGATCTCTTTATCCCCTTCGTGGCGACTGGCAAAGCCAAGCTCCTCTGACAACCAGTCGGGGGGAAGGATCGCGTCCTGGACTTCCGTCTCCAGTGCCAGAGGCTTCTCCTTAAAGGCCTCCACCCTAGCCGGTATCAGACGCCCGATGATCACGTTCTCCTTCAGGCCCAGCAACCGGTCACGGGCACCGCTGACCACTGCTTCGGTCAGTACCCTAGTGGTTTCTTGGAAAGAGGCGGCGGCTAGGAAGCTGTCGGTCAACAGCGAGGCCCGCGTAATTCCCAGCAAAACCGGTTTTGCAGTAGCAGGTTCGCCACCTTCGGCCAGCATCATGGCGTTCTTGGAGCGGAATTCGAAGCGGTCCACTGTCTGTCCCGGGATGAACTCCGCGTCGCCTGGGCTCTCCACCTGAACGCGGCGCAGCATCTGGCGCAGTATCACTTCGATGTGCTTGTCGTGGATGCTCACGCCTTGGGAGCGATAAACCTTCTGTACCTCCTCCACCAGATACCGCTGCAACTCGTCGCTGCCACGGATGCGGAGGATATCGTGGGGGTTCAGGGGACCGGCTGTGAGGGCATCCCCTGCCCTCACTTCGTCGCCTGTGCCGACAAGCACACGGACAGAGGGGGGCAACGGATAGTCCCGCTCCTCCAAGTCCTCGTAGATCACCGACAGGCTTCCCTCACCAAACTCCACCCGGCCGCTCATCCCTGCCCGCAGCTCCATAGGTGTCCACTCGGCCAAGGCTGACGCCGATTCCGACCCAGCGTCCTCGACTTCGCCTTCAGCATCTGTGGCCTCGGGCTGCACTGACCTAGCCAGCGCCATGCCTTCCTCGACCCATTCACCCTCTACCACCAGCACGTCAACGTCAGCGGGAATCTCGTAGTCCTCTCGATACTGCTCGCGCGAGGTAATGCGCAGACGGCGGCCCTCCATTGGCTCATCGACCGTAGCTACGCCGTCGATGTCGGCCAGCATGGCAGCGCCCTTTGGCACTCGCACTTCGAAGAGCTCTTCGACCCTGGGCAGACCGCTCGTGATGTCCAGTCCGGCCACACCCCCAGTATGGAACGTCCTCATGGTGAGCTGCGTACCGGGCTCACCGATGCTTTGGGCAGCGATAATGCCGACGGCCTCGCCACGCTGTACCCGATGTCCCGTGGCAGGGATGCGTCCATAGCACATCTCACACAACCCACGGCGCGCCTCGCAGGTCAGAGGCGAGCGAACAGTCACCTGGTTGATTTCCGCATCCTTGATGCGAGCGATCATCTTTTCGTCAATTTCCTCAGCGCTGTCACCCAACACCTCACCCGTTTGAGGATGCACGATGGGCAGGGCCACGGTGCGCCCCAGAAGCCGCTCCTCCAATGGAGCCAGCAACGGATCCTCCGCGCGACGTGTGATGAGAACGCCCTCGGTGGTGCCGCAGTCCTCCTCAAGGATTATGACGTCTTGGGAAACATCGATGAGACGCCTCGTGAGGTAGCCAGAGTCAGCAGTTCTCAGCGCAGTGTCGGCAAGACCCTTCCTCGCGCCGTGGGTGGAGATGAAGTACTCCAAGGCGGTCAGGCCCTCGCGGAAGGAGGACTTGATGGGCAGGTCAATGATGCGCCCTTTGGGATTGCTCATCAGTCCGCGCATGCCGGCCATTTGCTTGATCTGGGCGATGTTTCCCTTGGCCCCGGACACGGCCATCACCTCAATACCGCCGTAGTTGCTCAACTCATCTTTGACGATCTCTTCCATGCTATCGCTGGCTTCAGTCCAAGCTCTGACGGTGTTGTTGTACCGCTCATCGTCGGTTGTCAGGCCCTGCATGTACTGGTCTTCGTACTCCTCCACCTTACGGTTGGCTTCGGCGATGACAACCGGCTTGCGCGTGGAAACCTGAATATCGTTCATCCCGATGGTGATGCCGGAAGTAGATGCGTAGTGGAAGCCGAGGGTCTTTATTCTGTCCAAAGCTGCCGCGGCGTCCAGGTGATCCAGCTTGCGGTAGAACTCGCTGGTAAGCTCCTTCAGTTCATTCCGGTCCATCACTCTGTTGCGAGGCTCCACCTCGGAGGGCAAAACCCTGTTCAATACCATGCGCCCCAAAGTCGTCGTGAGCCAGCCTGTGGGCTCTTCAGGGTCGCGCACCATGATCTCAGCCTGCTGGTCTAGGTGGCCCGCATGGTAGGCGGCTTGAGCTTCTTCGTAGTCGGAAAAGCGCATTCCGGCCCCCCTGGCATCGGGGCGCTCTTTGGTTAAGTAGTAGCAGCCCAGCACCATATCCAAAGTGGGCGCCACCAGAGGCTCACCGGAAGCGGGCGACAGCATGTTGTGCACACTGAGCATGGTGTCTTTCGCCTCTTCCACAGCCATGCTCGACAGAGGCACATGCACCGCCATCTGGTCGCCATCGAAGTCGGCGTTGAAGGCGCTGCACACCAGCGGGTGGATCTGAATCGCGCTGCCCTCGATGAGCACCGGCATGAAGGCTTGGATGCCCAAGCGGTGCAGGGTGGGAGCGCGGTTCAGCAGCACAGGACGGTCCCGCACCACCTCTTCCAAGATGTCCCACACCTCAGGGCGGGACCGCTCGACCATACGCTTGGCGCTCTTGATGTTGGGCGAGATGCCCAGCACCACCAACCGGTGCATTACGAAGGGCTTGAAAAGCTCCAACGCCATGCGCTTGGGCAGACCACACTGGTGCATTTGCAGCTCAGGGCCCACCACGATGACAGAGCGCCCGCTGTAGTCTACCCGCTTACCAAGCAGGTTCTGGCGGAAGCGCCCCTGCTTACCTCGCAGCAGGTCCGATAGGGACTTGAGCTTGTGGTTGTGGCTGCCCTGTATGGGGCGACCACGGCGACCGTTATCGATGAGAGCATCCACGGCTTCTTGAAGCATTCGCTTCTCGTTTCGCACGATGATGTCGGGCGCACCCAACTGCAGCAGTCGGCGCAACCGGTTGTTGCGGTTGATGACGCGACGGTACAGGTCGTTGAGGTCGCTGGTGGCGAACCGGCCACCGTCGAGTTGCACCATCGGGCGCAACTCGGGAGGAAGCACCGGCAACACGTCCAGGATCATCCAGTCGGGCTTGTTGTTGCTCTTGCGGAAGGATTCAATCACCTTGAGACGCTTAATGGCCTTCTTGCGTCTCTGACCACTGCTGGAACGCATCTCCCCGTGAAGCACCTCGCGCAACTCTTCCAAGTCAGTGGTGCGCAGGATATCGAGGATGCCCTCAGCACCCATGCGGGCCTGGAACACATCACCGTAACGTCCTTTCAGATCGCGGAATCGGCTGTCGGAGAGAAGGCGGTGCTTCCTCAGCGTCTTCAACTCGTCGACGCGCTCCTCCAGTTCCTTGCTGAGGGCGACCTCTTTCTGCTGTAGTTCTACGTCTAGGCGGGCTGCTTCGGCCTCAGCTTCCGGCGTCACGGTGGAGATGTCCTGTGCGGGGTCGTCAACATCAGCTATCGGGTCGTTGTCGTCCAACAGTCCAGCCAAGTCGCCATGAGAGCCGTTCGCCCCATCTCCATTTTCCCCAAGGATTACTGCTTTAGCTCTCTCCAGTTCTTGGCGCAGGCGGGCAACCTCGATACCGTGGTTATCCTGCTCTTCATCGATAGACTGTTGACGCGCCTCCTCGTCCACATAAGTGACGATGTACTGGGCAAAGTAAAGGACACGCTCCAAGTCACGTGGCGAGAGGTCGAGTAACAGGCCAAGCCGGCTGGGGGTGGTCTTGCTGAACCAGATATGGGCCACCGGAGCCGCCAAGCTCACATGCCCCATCCGCTCGCGCCTTACCTTCGCGCGGGTGACCTCCACGCCGCAGCGGTCGCAAATCACGCCCCGATAACGTATGCGTTTGTACTTGCCGCAGAAGCATTCCCAATCCTTGGTAGGGCCGAAGATGCGCTCGCAAAAAAGGCCATCCTTTTCTGGGCGCAGTGTTCGATAGTTGATGGTCTCGGGTTTGGTGACTTCGCCGTGAGACCAGCTGCGAATCTGGTCTGGCGAGGCTATGGAGATCCGGATGGCATTGAAGTCCGTAGCTTGGGTCTCGTATCGTTCGCGAATGGCTACCATCTACATACACTCCCCGTTGCTGTCGTCCTTTTTCAATATCAGTCCAGGGTTATTTCCGCTCCTAGAGGCAATCCCATCGGCTCGGCGACGCCGTCATCGTCCAAGGGGTCATCCAAGTCATCCACGGAAGCCGACATCTGCTCCTCGTCTTCGTTGAGCAGCTCCACTGCCAGTCCCAGCGACTGGAGCTCCTTGAGCAGCACGTTGAACGATTCGGGCACCCCTGCGGGCGAGATGTCCTCTCCCTTGACGATGGCCTCATAGGCTTTCACCCTTCCCGACACGTCGTCGGACTTAACCGTCAGCACCTCCTGCAAGTTGTGGGCGGCGCTGTAGGCCTCCAAGGCCCACACCTCCATCTCTCCGAAACGTTGCCCACCAAACTGGGCCTTGCCTCCCAGGGGCTGTTGGGTGATCAGGGAGTAGGGTCCAGTGGATCGGGCATGTATCTTGTCTTCCACCAGGTGTATCAGCTTGAGCATGTATATGCAGCCGACTGCCACCGGCTGGTCGAACGACTCGCCGGTACGCCCGTCGAACAAAGGCACCTTGCCGAAGATGGGAGGCGCCATTCGCTGGTCACGGTGCAGACGCGTCACTTCAGCACGCATCTCCTCGAAGGAAAGACCGGAGCTATCGATCTCCGCCTCTTCCTTCAGCCACACACGCAGGCAGGCCTCTGACGCCTCGCCGATTATCGAGTCATCCAGCAGCCTTTCGGACTCGTAGCCCCGCTCGGTAAGGTACTGAGCCAGCTTCTCCTCATCCAAGCGAGGAGAGTTAATGGTGGGACTGGGGTCGATGGCTCCAGCCTCCTGAGCGAACCAGATGCGGGACAGCGCGTCCTCGATCGCTTGGTCCCTAGCTCCATCGAACACAGGGCTAATGGCTCGGAAGCCCATCAGCTTGGAGGCCCAACCCAAGTGGGTCTCCAGGACCTGGCCCAAGTTCATGCGGGAGGGCACACCGATGGGGTTGAGGATGATATCCACCGGGGTCCCATCCTCTAGGTAGGGCATATCTTCCATGGGCAGAATCCGGGCCACCACACCCTTGTTGCCGTGACGCCCTGCCATTTTGTCGCCCACCGACATCTTGCGAGACTGTGCAATCCAAACGCGGACGGCCTCATTGACACCAGGCGCCACATCGTCCTTGTTCTTCCGCTCCATCACCTTGACGCCGATTACCTTGCCACGTTCGCCGTGGGGCACACGCAGGGAAGTGTCCTTCACGTCGCGGGACTTCTCACCGAAGATTGCCCTCAGCAGCTTCTCCTCCGCCGTCAACTCAGTTTCACCCTTGGGGGTAATCTTCCCCACCAGAATGTCTCCCGGCCCCACTTCAGCACCGACGCGGATGACACCCCGCTCGTCCAGGTCTCTCAGGCTCTCTTCCCCCACATTGGTGATATCACGGGTCATTTCTTCGGGACCCAGTTTCGTCTCCCGGGCCTCCGTCTCATACTTTTCAATATGGATAGAGGTGAAATAGTCGTTCTTTACCAGCTCTTCCGAGAGGATGATGGCGTCCTCGTAGTTGTAGCCCTCCCAACTCATGAAGGCGACAACTACGTTCTGGCCCAAGGCCAACTCCCCTTGGTCGGTGGAAGAGCTGTCCGCAAGGACATCGCCCTTTCCCACGACGTCGCCGCGCCTCACGATGGGCCTTTGGTTGAGGCACGTGCTCTGGTTGCTGCGCTCGAAGTTAACGAGGCGATGGAAGTGCTCGTTGCCCTCACGGTCAATGACCGTCACATGGTTGCCTCCCACCGAGGAAACCGTCCCCGAGGCCAAAGAAAGCACTACCTGGCCTGAGTCCCTAGCCACTTGCCCCTCAATCCCGGTGCCCACCAATGGGGCTTGAGGCCTGAGCAGCGGCACCGACTGGCGCTGCATGTTGGAACCCATCAGGGCACGGTTGGCGTCATCGTGCTCCAGGAACGGGATGAGTGATGCAGAGACACTCATGATTTGCATAGGTGAAACGTCCATGAAGTCCACCGACTGTGGAGGCATTTCGATGTACTTCTCTCCAAACCTTACTTCCACCCTGTCCCGCACCAGTTCGTTCTTCTGGTTCAGAACCACGTTGGCCTGCGCGACAACATGCTTCTCTTCTTGGTCAGCGGTCATATAGACCACATCCTCCTCGCGGGTGGAGACGAAGGGCTGCACTGCAATCTGCTGGGGCTCCAAGGTCGCCAGCTTCTTCAGGTCAATGGGACGCACCACTGAGCCAGCCTTCATGTTGATGCCCGCAGCTTTCGCAATGGCAGGATCAAGGACCTCTTGTACGGTACGGCCTAACAGCTCCGGGTCGTCGCTGCGCAACTCCTTCAGTACCCTCCTGTACGGTGACTCGATGAATCCCAGTGGGTTGATACGAGCATACGTTGATAGCGAGCTGAGCAGACCGATGTTCGGGCCCTCCGGCGTCTCAATGGGGCAAATGCGCCCGTAGTGGGAGAAATGCACGTCGCGCACATCGAAGCCAGCTCGTTCCCGCGACAGACCGCCTGGGCCAAGGGCCGAGAGGCGCCTCTTGTGGGTGAGTTCCGCCAAGGGGTTGGTCTGGTCCATGAACTGGGAAAGCTGGGAACCGCCGAAGAATTCGCGCACTGCGGCCACCAGTGGTCGTATGTTCACCAATGCCTGGGGTGTGGCCTGTTCCGGGTCGATTAGCGTCATGCGCTCCTTGACCATGCGCTCCATGCGTAACAGACCCACGCGCATCTGGTCCTGCACCAATTCGCCCACCGCGCGCACACGCCGGTTGCCCAAGTGGTCGATATCGTCCACCATACCGTCGGAGTTGTTGATTCGCACCATGGTACGGAGCACGGACTCGATATCCCTCAGCGTGAGAATGGTCTCGGGTTCATCCAAGCCCAGCCTGTTGTTCAGCTTGTATCTACCCACCTTGCCAAGATCGTAACGGCGGGGCTCGAAGAAGAGATTGCGAATCAACAGACGGGCGTTCTCCAAACTGGGAGGTTCACCTGGGCGCAGCCTGCGATAGAACTCCATCTGGGCGCTGGCAATCTGCCTCGCCTTCGTTCGATCGTATTCATCGTTGGGGCGCAGCCAAGACCATACCTCTCTGAGATCGTCCTCCTTGAAAGCGTTCTCAGCCTCCTCAATCAGAGGGTCCCGGTCCAGCGTGGAGCGGACGTACTGGTTCACCGAATCGGTGTCCACGTCCTCAAAAATGGGGATCAGTTCATCCTCGCTGGCGTACCCCAAAGCCCTCAGGAAGGTGGTGGCCGACACCTTGCGCTTGCGGTCCACCTTGACCGACAGCACATTGCGGTAGCTGGTCTCAAACTCCAGCCATGCCCCTCGCGAGGGGATCAGCTTGGCGGAGCAGAGGTCCCGGTCACTGGAGAGGTCCTTCTGCACCACGAAGTAGACACCGGGCGAGCGCACTAACTGGCTCACCACCACCCGCTCAGCGCCGTTGATGATGAAGGTTGCGTTGCTGGTCATCATGGGAACGTCACCCATGAAGACCTCCTGCTCTTTAATCTCCCCTGTCTCTTTCATCAGCAGGCTGCACCGGACGTACAGGGACGCCGAGTAGGTGACCTCTCGCTCCTTGCACTGTTCCGGCGTATACTTGGGGTCGCGGAAATAGTGGTCGAAGAAAGAAAGCTCGTACTTATTCCCCGTGTAGTCCTGTATGGGCGAAACTTCGCGATACACATCCCGCAGTCCTTCAGTCCTGAACCACTCAAAGGAGTGCAGTTGGCTCTGGATCAGGTACGGCACCTCCATGACCTGTGGGATGCGAGCATACGATTTGACACTGGGGACGACTCCGCTGTCGCTATAAGTAGGAGCCAAAGCCATGTTGGATACTCCTTAGACGCAGATTGGGTCAGGGGCTACTGCACAAAGGCATACAGGGTTGCGGAGTAAGTCAGAGGGCAGATAGGGCCAAGCTAGCAGACAACACATAGTTGTAGACTGCAAGTCTATCTGGAATTCCCCCTTTGTCAACCCCCTGTCCCCCTGTCAAAGGAATCCCGCTTTTAATATCATGGGCTCCAACAGACACGCCCCACCTCGATGACCTAAGACAGCCCCAAACAACGCTAACCACCTACTCAAATACTAACTAGCTGGAGGGCAAGTTCAATGAAGATGTACGTAGGCACCGAATGGTCGGACCGCCCTCGTACCGTTCCGGTCATCAATCCTTTCGACGGCTCGACAATCGACACCGTGCCCCGGGGCAACGCCGAGGACGTAAACATCGCCATCTCCACATCCTCAAAGGGGGCCGAGGAGATGGCCCGAATTCCCGGCTACGAGCGCTATCAGATTCTGCGCCGCGCAGCCCAACTCCTGGAGGAGCGCACAGACGACCTCGGCCGTACCATCACCCTGGAGGAAGGGAAGACCATCACCGAGGGTCGTGGCGAAGTGGGTCGGGCCGTGCAGACCATCACCGGCTCTGCTGAGGAGGCCAAGCGTATCCACGGAGAGACGGTGCCCCTCGACGGCGCACCCGGTGTTACTCGCCAGTTCGGTTTCACCATGCGCGTTCCCTGCGGGGTGGTAGCCGCCATCTGCCCCTTCAACTTCCCCCTCAACCTCGTATGCCACAAGGTCGGACCCGCCATCGCTGCCGGGAACGCCGTCATCATCAAGCCCGCCAGCGACACACCACTGTCTGCCCTGAAGCTGACTGAAATCCTCCTCGAAGCCGGCATGCCTCCAAACGCCATCCAGTGCATCAGCGGACCCGGCGGCGAGATCGGCGACGCCATCTGCTCCGACCCCCGTGTCCGCAAGATAACCTTTACCGGCAGCCGAGACGTGGGCGAGCACATCTGCCGTACCGCGGGTCTGAAGAAGGTCACCATGGAGTTGGGCTCCAATTCTCCCCTCATCGTCATGCCCGACACCGATATCGAGAAGGTGGCCCAAGCCACCGTCGCCAGCGGTTACGGCAACGCTGGGCAGGTCTGCATCTCCACCCAACGCGTTCTGGTAGACGGCAAAATATATGGGGACTTCCTAGACTCTCTGGCACCCAAGGTCGAAGCCCTTCGACACGGCAACCCCATCAACGACAACACTCAGATGGGCCCTATGATCCGCGACACCGATGCAGCCCGTGTGGGCGAGTGGATACAGGAGGCAGTGAGCAGCGGTGCACGCGTGGTCGCGGGCGGGGACCGGGAGGGCGCCATGCACGCTCCGACCGTCATCGCCGACGTCAAACCAGAAATGAAAGTGTCCCGCGAAGAACTGTTCGGCCCAGCCGTGACGGTCACTCGCTTCAGCGACATCAACGACGCCATCGCCCTTGCCAACGACTCGGTCTACGGTCTCAGCGCCTCCCTCTTCACCAACGACCTCGAATCAGCCATGCGCTTCGTCAAAGAGGTGAAGTCGGGCAATCTGCACATCAACTCCGGCCCCAGCTTCCGTGCCGACCTCATGCCCTATGGAGGCCTCAAGGACAGCGGCATGGGTAAGGAGGGCCCCGCCTACGCCGTGCAGGAGATGACCGAGCTTAAGATGGTGGTCTTCCATTGAACAATGCCCACAAATACTCGGCGCGATCCAGCCGCTTGAAGGGAGGCAGCAACTTGGCCCAACAGGCCGTATTGCTACAGGAAGAAGAGGGTGTGGCAACCATCACCCTCAACCGCCCCGAAGCCCGCAACGCACTAACACCCCAGATGGGCGGGGCGCTTGCCGACGCACTGCGCCAAGTGCAGGACGGAGGGTCTGCCCGTTGCCTCGTCATCACCGGCGTCGGCGAGGCCTTCTGCGCCGGCGCGGACATTCGCGATTTTCAGCAGGTGATGGAAGAAGGCGGACAGGAGGCGGTCTCTGACCACCTCCTGTCGCTGGCTACCCGCCTGCACGAAGAGGTCATCCTGCGAATCCGCCGCCTGCCCATGCCCGTCATCGCCTCTGTAAATGGGGTCGCTGCTGGCGCTGGATTCAGTCTCGCCCTATCAGCCGACTTGCGGATCGCATCCGAGGACGCTCTGATGGTGATGGGCTACTCTGGCATCGGCCTCACCGCCGACGGCGGCTCCCCATACCTGCTGCCACGCCTCATAGGCCATGGTCGCGCCATGGACCTCTACCTCAACAACCGCGTCGTGGATGCCCGCCACGCCCTCGAGATCGGCCTCGTAAACCAATTGGTTGCCTCCGACCAACTGGTGGACACAGTAGCCACTGCCGCCCGCCGCCTAGCCCGCGGCGCCACCCTTGCCTTCGGCGAGGTAAAGGCCCTCATGGACCAAGCCCACGACCAGGGAGAGCCTGCCCAGTTGGAAGCCGAAGCCCGAAAGCTCGCCGACATGGGCCTTACCGCGGACTTCCGTGAAGGCATCACCGCCTTCTTGGAGAAACGCCCACCCCACTTTCAGGGCCGGTAGGGCGGGGCAGGGAAAAGTCAGCCCTACCCTACCTCAATCACCGTAACCCTATCGGACGGCCCCTCTTCTGGCCGGAACGACTGTACCAAAGGGTGCCTTGCCAAGTAATTGCGCACCGCTGACCGTAGGGTGCCTGTGCCCACTCCGTGGATGATGCGCAGCTCCGGCGCCCCCACCCGAGCGGCTTGGTCGAGGAACAGGTCCACCTCAATCAAGGCGTCCTCCACCCGGCTGCCGCGCAGGTCTAAGGTCCTCTGGAGACTGGGGCTCGAACCCGACGACCTGAACACCCGTTCCGGCCTTGAAGGCATCTTAGCTGCAGGACGCTCCACGCGATGCACTGGCAGGCGCGCCCGCATCGCCCCCAGCAGCACCTCCAGAGTGCCTCCATCGGGAGGTGTGACCACCTCCACCGGCTGCGGGATGCCCCGCAGATACACCCGGTCTCCTGCTTGCAGACTTCCCAGCCAGTCGCCCCGCTCCGATGGTCTCGGACGCCACTGGGAAGATGCCAGCTCCTCCTGCACTTGAGCTACATGCCGCAGTGCCTCTTCTACCGTGGCGGGGGCTTCGGGCACGTCAACTAAAGGCGACTGCTCTTCCCCAACGGCATCATCGTCGGTAACGGGCTCGTCGTATATGCTCGGCGCAGGCGCTTGTATTGACATGCCGCGTCTTGGCCGGGTCAACGCCTGCGCCGCCTTCTGCAGTTCCGCCTCCAGAGCATCGCTCTGGTCCCTGAGTTGCAACTGCGCTGCTTCTAGAAGTTCGGCCCGGTTGTCTTCTATTTCTTGGAGTCGGCGGTCCAACTCGTTCTGCTTCTCTCGTGCCTGCGCTTGCAGGGTAGCGGCCTCCTCCCGCATCTGCATCGCTATATGCCTCTCCTGGTGCAACTCCTGCAGCAGACGCTCCGCCCCCTGTTGAGCTGGACCTAACATTGCCCGCGCCTGCGCTACCACTTTTGCATCCAGCCCGTGACGGGCGGCGATGGCAAGTGCGTAGCTCCGTCCCGGCAGACCTAGGCTCAGCTGGTACGTTGGCTCCAAGGTAGTGGGAGCCAACTCCACGCTGGCGTTGCGCATCTGCTGGTGCTCCTGCACAAAGGCAGCCACTCCACGGTAGTGGCTTGTCGCGATTAGAGCGACTCCGCGCTCGGCAAAGTTGGCTAGAACCGCCTTTGCCAACGCGGTACCCTCTTCTGGATCAGTGCTGGTGCCCAACTCGTCCAGCAGCACTAGCGAACGGGAGGTCGCCTGCTCCATGAAGGTCCGCAGAGTCCTGATATGGGAACTGAAAGTGGAGAGCGACTGTTGGATACTCTGCTGATCGCCTATGTCGGCGAACACGTCGTCAAACAGGCTCAGGGTCGCCTCGCGGACTGGGAGGTGCAACCCTGCCTGTGCCATCAACACCGCAAGTCCAACTGTCTTGAGGGCCACTGTCTTACCGCCGGCGTTGGGGCCCGTGATGAGCAGCACTGGATGCTCACTCCCCGCCTCCACTGAGATGGGCACCACCGGCCCACTGAGCAACGGGTGCCTCGCATCCACCAGCGTCACGCTAGCGCGGCCCGTCGTATCTACATCGGGCGGGGTCGCTCCGAGAGCCAGCGAATACCTGCCCTTGGCGATGGCAAGATCCAACCGGGCAAGCAGTTCCACCGTCAGGGTCAGGTCATCTTCTAGAGCGGCAACATACTCCGAGAGAGCGAGCAGGACCCGCTCCTCTTCCCGCTCTACCGCCAGACGCAACTCACGCCATTGATTGCCCAGCGACACCGCGCTAAGCGGCTCCACGAATACCGTGGCCCCACTGTCCGACACATCATGGATGATCCCCGGTAGCCGGTGCCTCATTTCCGACTTCACCAGCAATACCATACGTCCATTCCGCTCGGTAATGATTGGCTCCTGCAGCTCTCCTTGACGCTGCAGCCGACGCATGATGCGCTGTAACATGTCATCCAGACGCTGGTAGGCCTGCCTTGCATCCACCCGCAGCCCGCGCAGTGATGGGCTGGCGTCATCCAGAATGTCGCCCGAGGGGCTAATGGCAGTGTCCAGCTCCCGTGCGAAGCTCGGCAGCTCCGGGATCAGTTGCGATAGGGGGTGAAGACGGGTCAGGTGGCGCTGCCTTGAGAGAGACTGTCGCGCCGTATGGCCCGTTCCGATGGTGTCGGCTACCTGTCGCAGCTCAGCGCCACGCAGGGACCCGCCAAGGACGGCGCGCCGTATCAGGGGCGTCAGGTCATAGGCGGATGAAAGGTCGAGGTTGCCCCGCTCCTCGAGGAACCGGCGTGCATCGGAGGTTTCCTGTTGACGCGAGGATACGTCCTCGCCGTCCGATGTGGGCAGAAGCGCACGGGCCAATTCTCTAGCCGGTTCGAAGGTCGTGTAGGAGGCCAGTTGCTCCCGCACCAAGTCGAACTCCAAAAGTGTGAGCGAGGCGGAATTCAACTCCGGGCCAGAGTCAGCTGCGGGTATCGTCATATGAAGATGTTACCAGCCTGCCCCTCGCCCTTCAAAGAGGCGCCCAACGCGGCCGGTAGTGGTATGGGAGGGGCCACCTCCACCAGCAGGCTCTCGTAGAGCCGGGGGCCGCACTTCTGCAGGGTTTCCAGGTTGGGCACGCGCGCCTCCAGCACTCTGGGAATCAGGCCTGATGCAAAGCGGGCTAGGTAGGGGCACCGCTCGCGGAGCCCCAGGAGCGTGTGGCGCTCGCCTCCTAGGGCCAAGTTATGGAGGGAGTCCTCATAGGGCCCGAATACCTGTCGGACCATCTCACATGTCTTGTCGAACAGCGCCCGGGCTTGGTTTTCGCGAATGCGCTGGAAGCGTAACTGGGAGGTGCCTCCTGCTTTGTGCTTGCCTTTGACGTAGCGGGTGTCGGTCTTGGATGCGACAAGTTTTGTGCCCCGGAATACTCCGACGGCGTAGCGGCCCAGCCTGAGCAGGACTACTGCGATGTCGCGCTCCCGCTGGAGGGTTGACATCAGTGGGCCGGAGTCCCAGCCGGTGACGGGGCCGCTGGCGCTGATGGCGAAGGGGGGCAGGACGACGAGTTGGCTCTTGGCGGAGCCGAATAGGACTGCCCCTGTGGGCGATGGACCGATGTCGGGCACGGCTTTCAGCAATGGGCGGGGCAGGGAGGGCAGCTGTTCCGGGGCTAGATAAAGGGTGTAGCCCTCATTCGGGGATGGGCGCAGGGTGTCGAGTCTGGATTGCACCGCGGCGGGGGAGCGCCAGCCGTGGACGTTGGCTTTCGTTGAGCGCTCGGTCTCTGTTGGCCATTGGGTCACGAGGGGGCCCCAGGGAGTTGGGATGGGAAGAATGACATAGCTGGGGATTGGTTTTGTTCCCATTTTCGTAGATGGGTGGGAACACGATCGTATCTGGAAAAATGTTTTTCGTATCTGAAGTTGTTCCCATTGTTCCCATTTTCTCGATGGGCCGTAGATGAATGGGAACATGGCGCCACGACGGTCGTAGCTGAGTGCGGGAACATTTTGTGGCAACGTGTTCCTGCATCTCGTATCTGAGGCGTAGCTGAGACTTTGTTCCCATGTGTTCTTCCCATGTGTCTCATTCTTCTCTTCCTGGGTCCGCTATTGCCGGGGGTTTTGTGCCAGCTTTCGGGGCATTCCGGGCAGGGCTTTGGGGGCTTGACGGCAGATACCTGCTGCCCTATAGTACAACAGTTCTAGCCGTTTCGCAAATGGCACACCTGCGGAAGATTGGAAAGAGCTTGGGGCCCGTAGCGGTTTCACTTTTCCAATTTTCGTATTATACTCACCCTTTCACCAAACTCTTGGCTTAGTTAGGGCCCATCCCCCCTCGCACTGTGCCTTTAGGAGCCCCACTCAACACATGGCAATCATCCTCAGACTAACCGCCATGGCCTTCCGCTATCGTGGAAGGACTGCCGTGGCCTACTTGGCACTGCTGGGCGCAGCAGCCGCTCAGCTAACGATACCCAAGCTCCTTGGCAACTCCATCAACGAGTTGAAGAAGTATGGGGATGCCGACCAAAGCCTCATTGTCATCCTAGGTCTCGGCATCCTCGGAGCGTTCTTGCTGCGGGGCCTCCTCGAATACGTCCGCCTCTTCAACAGCGAGGCCCTTTCCCAGCAGGTCTCCTACGATCTACGCAACAGCCTCTACAACAGCTACCAGCGGCTTGGGTTCGCCTACCACGACACCGAACACACCGGCAACCTCATGTCTATCGCCACCGCCGATGTGGACGGTGTCCGTCGCTACATCAGCATGGGACTCGTGCGCTCGGCCGACATAGTCCTGCTTACGGTCGTCTCATGCATCATGATGTTTGTCCTCAACTGGGACCTAGCGCTCATCACCTTATCCTTCGTGCCTTTCCTCGCCCTTCGCTCCTCCATAATCATGCGCAAGCTCCGCAGGCTCTGGACCGGCGTACAAGTCTTAATGGGCGAGATGGTCACCGTCCTGCAGGAGAATCTGTCGGGCATAACCGTGGTGAAGTCCTTCGCCGCCGAGGAATACGAGAAGAAGCGGTTCGCCAACAAGACCGGCGAGTTGGCCCAGCAAGGATATCAAGCCGACAAGACCGAGGGCGCCAACAGCGCTGTCATGACCTTCTTCTTCACCCTGGTCACCGGCTTCATCCTCTGGTACGGCGGACGTCAGGTCATCACCGACCCTGCATTTGAGATTGGCGACTTGGTGGAGTTCCTAGCCTACATGAGCATGCTCCAGCTGCCGGTGCGAATGACTGCCTTCACCATCAACGCCTTCTCGCGGGCCATCTCCTCCGGCGAGCGCATATTCCAAGTGCTCGACGCCGAGTCGGCCATTGTCGAAAAGCCCGACGCAGTGCAACTGCCCCGCACTAGGGGCGCGGTCCGCTTTGAGGCTGTCTCCTTCGGCTACAACGAGCTCACCCCAGTAGTCAGCCGGGTGGATATTGATGCCAAGCCGGGGCAAATCACCGCAGTACTCGGCGCCCCCGGATCAGGGAAGACCACCTTGGTCCACCTCATACCGCGTTTCTACGATGCATCCCAAGGCCGAGTCACTATAGACGGCATCGATGTGCGGGACGTGACCCTCGAATCGCTGCGTCGCAACGTGGGAATCGTGCAGCAGGACGTATTCCTCTTCGGCGCCTCCATCAAGGAGAACATCTCCTACGGTGTAGCCGACGCAACCCACGATGATATAGTGCACGCCGCCAAGGTCGCCCAACTCCACGACTTCATCATGAGTCTCCCAGATGGCTACGACACCCCCGTTGGCGAGCAGGGGCACACCCTCTCCGGAGGCCAGCGACAGCGCCTGGCCATCGCCCGGACAATACTGGTCAACCCGCCAGTGCTGATTCTGGACGACTCTACCTCCAGCGTTGATGTGGAGACCGAGCGGGCCATTCGCCGTGCTCTAGCCGACGTCATCACTGGAAGGACTACCTTCGTGATCGCCCATCGCTTGAGCACGGTACGCGGGGCCGACTTGATTCTGGTCATGAAGGACGGCAAAGTCGCCGAGCAGGGAACACACCAGCAACTGATGGAGCGCGGCGAGATATACCGGGACATCTACGAGCTCCAACTGCGCCCACAGGAAGAGGTCATTTTGGACGCTACGCTGGAAACTACTGCCATTTCCGGGGCAGTTCCCATGCCTGCCGGCGACGACGGAGGCGATGCCTAGATGATGCAGGGCGGCGGCATGGGCGGAATGCATGGCGGCATGGGAGGCTCGCGGTGGCAACCCATGGCTACCGCAGACAGCAACTCCCTGCGCGACGACACGGTCATGGGTAAGGCCTACGACCATCGCGTGGTCACACGTATGGCCCCCTACATCAAGCCCTACAAGGTGGCCGCTTGGGTGAGTCTGTTAGCTGTAATTGTCTATACCGGCGCAACCGTGGCCATCCCCTACTTGGTGAAGTGGGGCATTGATGACTTCATAACGCCAGCCTCGGAGACTGGAGTGGTGCCGCCCGGTTTCATGTGGGTGGGGATCATCTTCCTCATCGTTACCGTCGTGCACTTTGGCTCTAACTACATACAGTACCTTGGTATGGCCAAGGTAAGCCAAGGCATCCTCTATGGGCTGCGCACTCACATGTTCAATCATCTGCAGGGCCTCTCGCCCTCCTTCTACCACCGCACCGAGGTGGGCCGCATCATGTCCCGGGTGCAGAACGATGTGCTGCAACTCCAGGAAACCTTCAACCTCATGGTCCACACCATGGCCGACATGCTCAGCTTGGTGGGCATCGTCGCCATCATGTTTGTGATGCAATGGGAGCTGGCCCTCTTTTCTCTGAGCGTCATTCCGCCCCTGATGCTGGTTATGTACGTGTGGCAGAAGTACGCCAAACCTGCCTTCATACGGGCCCGGCGCGCCATTGCCATCGTCAACGGGGCCCTCAACGAGAACATCGCCGGGGTCCGAGTGGTCCAGAGCCTCAATCGCCAGGACGTCAACATGGGGCGGTTCGATGGCCTGAACAAGACCTACCTCAACGCAGCCGTCCATACCAGCAGGCTATCGGGCATGATCCAACCCCCGGTACAGCTTCTTACCGGCACCGCCATGGCGATAGTCATCGTGGTGGGAGGCCGGATGGCATTGGGCGCGACTTCAAACGACGCAGTAGAAGTGGAAATCGGCGTCCTCGTCGCCTTCATCCTCTTCGTGCAACGCTTCTTCGACCCCATCCGCAACCTGACAATGCAGTTCACCCAGCTTCAGCGCTCCATGGCCTCCGGTGCGCGTATCTTCGAGCTTCTCGACGTACAGGCGGAGGTTGTTGATCCCCCTGAGGCCTCCCAAATGCCCCATGTTCAGGGCGCAGTCGACTACGAGGCCGTCAACTTCAGCTATGTCCCCGGCGTGGAGGTGCTCAAAGACATCAACCTGCACATCTCCCCCGGCGAGACGGTCGCCCTCGTAGGCCCCACCGGCGCTGGCAAGAGCACTCTCGCCACCCTCGTCTTCCGCTTCTATGACGTCACGGGCGGGCGTATCGCCATTGACGGCCAAGACATCCGGGATGTGCAACGCACCTCCCTCGTGGGCCAGATGGGCATGGTGCTGCAGGAACCCATACTCTTCTCCGGCACCGTCCGAGAGAATATCGTCTACTGCCACACCGCAGCCACCGATGAGCAGGTCATCGAAGCTGCCAAGGCCGTTGGTGCCCATGACTTCATCATGAGCATGCCCGAGGGTTACAGCACCGTCCTCCACGAGCGGGGTGGGAACCTCAGCATCGGCCAGCGCCAGCTGATCAGCTTTGCCCGCGCTCTCGTGGCCGACCCCCGGATTCTGGTGCTGGACGAGGCCACGGCCAACGTGGACTCCTACACAGAACTGCTCATCCAGAATGCCATGCGGCACCTGCTGCAGGGGCGCACCTCCATCGTCATTGCCCACCGGCTCTCCACCATACGCAATGCCGACAAGATCGTGGTGGTGCAGGACGGGCGCATCGTGCAGATGGGCAAGCACGAGGAACTGGTGGAGCAGGGCGGGCTGTACGCGCATCTGTATGCGCTGAATTACAGCGACGCTGATGCGGATGCTGACGGGGTTAGCGCCACCTCCGACGACGACTAAAGCGCAAGTCACTCTGGCTAGCCCCAAAGACTCTGCTCAGACTGTCCCTGTCCCCTCTCAACACTTGCGCCGTACAATTGACCGCACCCTTGTCGCCTGATAGGTTCCTTCCGAATCATCCGCTTTAAGTCCTCCTTCCGGCATGCGAAACACCTCCCCCACCTCTCCCATTCCCCATCGGGCCCACCGGCGATCAGTCGCCGTCCTCTCCCTTCCCGGATCGGCCATCTCCTACCAGACTCGATGCCCGGGATGGTGTCTCCGGCGGAGCCAGCTATGAACCTGCACATGCGCATACTCGCCCTCCTAGCCACCATGATCCTCGCCTTGGCTCTTGGCCTTGCCTGCGAGACGGGCGAGGAGATTACCCGCGGGGACGTGGAGGAGGCCCTGCAGGAGGCCCTTGTGGAGGACGCCGATTTGGAGGCGATCGAGGAAGGGGTGCGGGAGGCTTTGGACGACGACCCTGACTCGGTCACCACTGGGGCCTCTACGTCCCTGCACACGGCCGTGCGCAGTGGCGATGTCTCCGAGGTCGAAGCGCTGCTGGACGAAGGCGCGGACGTAAACGCTCGGAACGAGGACGGGCAGACACCCCTGCACATAGCTGCAGAGCGGGGTGAGGTCGCAGTGCTGGAAGCACTTCTGGGCCGCGGCCCGAACATCGACGCAAATGACGTGAATGGGGCAACCCCCCTTTTCCTCGCCATGTTCAACGACTCGCCGGCGCCAGTGCTGGAACTGTTGCTGGCCGAGGGAGCGGACCCCGACGCTGGCGCTGAGGGCAAGCCCAAGGCCCTGCACATAGCAGTGAGCTTGGGAAGCCCAGCACTGGTGGAACTACTTCTAACCCAAGGCGCAAATCCCGATGTCCGGGACCACCTCGGAGAGACCCCCCTCCATCACGCGGCCAAATCCGACGATCCAGCCTTGGCGGGGCTGCTGCTTGCTCAAGGCGCGGACGCGAACGCGATCGACGACATAACCGGCTGGGGACCCCTTCACTTCGCCGCCCAGACAGGCGGCTTGGAACTCGTTCAACTGCTTCTCGACAACGGCGCCGATATCAATGCCCAGGACGGCAACCAGGAAACTCCCCTACGCCTCGCTCTTGAGAACGCCCACGATATAGTCGAGTTCCTTCTTGATCGTGGCGCAGATGCTACGGCCGAAGCCAATGGGGGCATCGCTCCCTGTCGCAGCGCAGGCTTCCTCGAAGAATATGCCGGCACGCCCCTTCTGGAGCGCCTGTGCACTGCACAAGCTGTGGCACGCATCGATTCCAGAACCGGGGCGCCGACCCGCTCTTTCGGGCCCGTGTCGACCATCATGCCCCAGCTTACTCCACTCTGGACCGAGTTTGATCACCAGTGGGTAAGTGAGACACCGCTGCACCGCACTGTAGTCGAAGGAAATTTCTCTGAGGTGCAGTTGGGCCTTGCGCGAGGCGCAGATGTTGACGCCCAAGCCACGATTAGACTTACCGGGCACGGGAGTGACGTCGAATGGTCCGGCATGACGCCCCTCCACCTTGCAGCCTTGAACACCAATCCCGCCGTCACCGAGGCCCTGATTGCCCGTGGCGCTGAGGTGAATGCCCGGGGACAGAACGGACTTACACCCCTCCATACCGCAGCACGGTTGGGAGGATTGGAGCATGTGAGGGCGCTGGTCAATGCAGGCGCTCAACTGGAGGCCCGCGACAACGATGGCAGGACACCCCTGCACTGGGCGGTGGAAGGGGACCCAGATGTCCCCGGACTCCTGCTGGACCTGGGCGCCAACATCGAGGCAAAGAATACTGACGGGTTTACTCCCCTTCATTGGGCGGCAGCATACGTTGACGCACTGGCCTCACACCTCGTCAGGCGGGCCGCCGACACCATGGCCACAGACAACATGGGTCGTACACCGTGCCAGGTCTACGGCGCTGCAAATCAGGGCGCCGGGACTTTTGCCATAGTCAGGGTCCTGTGCCGCGATACACTGACGGTACTTCCCCCGTCTACGGAACCAGTCGAACCCTTGGCCGACGTGGAATGGGTCACAGAGACCGCTTTGCACAGGGCAGCCTACGGAAGCCAGGCCGAAGAGGTAAGCCAGCTTCTGGATCAAGGCGCGGATATTAATGCCACGGTGACCGTCAAGCCCGAGCGAGCAGAACTTGGACCCCCAGAGTTGACTGGTGCGACGCCTCTGCACCTCGCCATGTTCAACTCCGATGCGGCGGTCGCCAGCCTGCTAGTGGACCGGGGGGCAAATATCGAAGCGAAGAGCGCTGGCGGCTGGACACCTCTGCTATGGGCAGCAATCTACGGCAACGAGGATGCGGCCGTGGAACTGCTGCGGGAGGGCGCCGACCCCAACGTTGCAGATAGCATCAGGAACTTCACGCCCCTCCATTGGGCCGCGGAAAACAGGGACTCGGGAATGGTGGGAGTGTTAATGGACCGCGGGGCAGACCCCTCCGCGACGGAGAAGCAGGACGATACTCCGTGCCAGGTGGGCTTCAACTACGGCTACACAACAGCCGAACGCTTCATGGAGCGCTTGTGCCTCAACTACACGCCACCTCCTCCTCCAGTGGAAGGCATGCAGTGGTTCACCGAAACGCCTCTGCATAGAGCGGCTTACGAAGGTTCTCCCGACGAAGTGCGGGCGCTGCTGGACCAAGGCGCAGACATCGAGGCCACGGCCGACATCTCTTACGATGGCCTCAATTGGGAAGGCGTGACCCCTCTGCACGTGGCAACGCTGAACCCCGACCTAGCCGTCGCCGAGCTGCTACTGGACCGGGGCGCCGACATCCAAGCCCGCGCCTTTGCCAACGGCTGGTTGCCCCCCATCGTGTTCGCTGGCCTGTCCCAGCGAATCGACGAACTCCAAAGCATGATCAACTTCCTGCGATCGAGGGGCGCCACGCCATAGCGCGCCACACCGCGGGCTTTTGGGGTCCTAGGCCGCGCCCTCGTCTCCTTGGAACAGGCCCAAGATGTTGCCTGCGGTATCGCGGACGTAGGCGACGTATCCTAGGCCGGGGATGGCTGTCCTCGGGGTCACGATCTCGCCGCCTTCGGCCTGCACTTTCTCGCAGAACTCAGCCACCGAGTCCACGTCTATCACGTTCACTGTCCCCTGATGGACGGGGTTCGTGCGCAGAAGCGCTCCATCGATTCCAAGTTCTTCTTCGCCTGTGGTCACCAGCCAGTAGTCGACTGGCCCCTCCCACTTCTCAATCTTCCACCCGAACACGTTCCGGTAGAAGCCCGCCAAGGCATCGGGGTCTCTCGCGGGTATTTCAAAGTGCACTATCCTAGGCATCTCATTCCTCCCGTGGCATAAAGGAGCCCCCTCTCTTGAATCGGGAGAGGGGGCTGCTATTCGGTATCCAATGGCAGGGAGCCCGGAGCGTTCTACACCGCTGGCCGGTCCACCACTCTGGCATCAACTTTGCGGGGCATGTAGTTGCCGTCAGCGGGCGTCCCAAGCAGACGACCCTCGTCCACCACCACCTTGCCTCGCAGGATGGTCATCACGGGCCATCCGTGGATGGGGAAGTCTTCCCAAATGCTGTAGTCGCTGATGTGGAAGTCGTCCTTGCCCAGCTTCTTCTCGATGCCGGGGTCGATGAGCACGATGTCGGCGTCGCTGCCGGGAGCAATGGCGCCCTTGCGCGGGTACAGACCCATGATGCGGGCTGCGTTGGATGATGTCACCTCGACGAACCGGGCGAGCGACATACCCCGCTTGGAAACGCCCTCGCTGTAGGTGATGCCCACGCGTGTTTCTGCGCCGTTGTGGCCGCCGGTCACGTCCAGCAGGCTCCGGCCCTGTATTTTGTGGGCCCATGACGTGCAGTACTCGTCGGTGGCCATGCTGTTGATGTCGCCCTTCATCAGGCCCTCCCACAGCGCCTGCCGGTCCTGCTCCGACTTCAGCGAGGGGTAGGTGTGGTATTTCATGCCGTCGGGCTCCTTGTAGGCCTCGGCATTCCAGGTCACATAGTTGTGCAGCGTCTCCGAATACACCGGCATGCCCTTGCCCCGGGCCTCCTGTATCGCCGCCACGCCCTGAGACGCGCTCACGTGCACCATGTACACCGGACACCCCGTCCACTCCGCAACCCGCAGCACTCGCCGGAAAGACACATCCTCCGACATGTTGGAATGCACCTCGTGCAGCCTCCAGTGCTCGGTATGCTCCTCCTCGGTGAGCTTGTTGTACATGTACTGCACCATGTCGTCGTCTTCCGAATGCACCATCAGCATCCCGCTACTGGCCTGCACCTGCTCCATCAGGTCCGACAGATGCCCCATACCGACCCGGCGCTGCTCGGTCAGGTGGGCTGGCCGTATGTCGGTGGTGAATATCTTGAAGCTGGGATACCCTGCCTGCACCGCCTCCCGCACCTGCGGGTTGAGAACATCAGCCTGGATCTCCGGCAGCAGCATGATGTGGTACCCGTAGTCGCAATAGGCATTGCCCCGCCACCGACCGTCCCGCTCTGCAATGGCAGACTCGATGGTGCTTCCCGGCCGCACGATGGCGAAGTCCAGCAGCGTCGTAGTGCCACCAAAGAGCGAGGCACGGCTCACCTGCTCCGGCGGCGCCGTCTCCTGCCCCGGCATCCCCATCACGGGGGCGGCCACATGGGCATGGGGTTCCACCCCGCCGGGGACTACGACCTTGCCCAATGCGTCAATTACCTGACCTACGTCAGAGGGCAGCGACCCCTGCTGTGCCACTGCAACTATCTTGCTTCCCTCGATGGCCACGTCCCATCCACCAACGCCCCAAGGCGTCACCACCATGCCACCTCGAATCACCAGGTCGATCACGGCGCCTCCTTGTTACCAAGCTCGAAATGTCGGAATGAAGACGCAGGCCCTCCCCAGCCTGTGTCCAGCTTTGGCCCGCCCAATATACCATAGGAGCAAATGCGGCTGGTTTCCAGACAGACGCCCCGGCCAACTGATTGCATCGAACAAATTTCCGCTGCACTGGGTGCGGTCCTCTCACCGGCAAAGGTATTCAAGTGGATGCGGGCTACCCAGGGTTGTCCGGTCTCATTGGTCTCATGTTTGTAGCTGTTCAGATAGGGATTTCCGGTCTCACGCCGTAGCTGGGTGAAGGCTGTTCCGGGGCGGGTGTGCGGCCACTCGCAGATAGGGATGAGACCAGAGTCGTAGCTGGAAATGCTTTTTCCGTAGCTGATTTTGGTCTCATTGGTCTCATGGCCGTAGCTGTTCAGATAGGGATTTCCTGTCTCATGCCGTAGCTGGAAGAGGAGTTTTTGGGGGCGATTCGGGGGGACTTTGAGGCCCGGGTGTAGGCATGTTCGTAGCTGGCGCCGTTATTGCTGCGGTTGATTTTTGTCTCGTTTGTCTCATGGCCGTAGCTGCTCAGATAGGGAATTTTAGTCTCATGCCGTAGCTGCAAGGGCCGGTTTTCCGGGGCGTTGTGCCGGAGTTGCCTGATGTGCGCTTTCACGGGTCTCCTGTCCTCTCAATGACGTAGGGGCCAATAATCCAGGGGCCAATAGATTTTGGCGGTGGCCCCATGTCCGGTGACAAATAAAAAGCTGGGGCGACCATTGGGGTCAGTCCCCAGCGCACTCAATACATGTATGTTAGAACTAATGTGTGGGACTTGTCAAGGGGTGGGGACGCTGGAATGAATAACCAGAAGCCCTGCTATCCCGATGACAGACGCCCTGAACCATCAATTATCAGCAGCACCCCCACCACCAGCAGTACCGCAGCCATCACCAGCAGCAGCCCGTTCACACTGATCCTGCCCGTCAGCCGCGCCCCAAAGTACGTCCCTACCATCGCAGGCACTGCCATGAACGCCAGCACTATCAGGTCCAGTTCACCCTGAATCCCGTGCCCTATGAACCCGAACGCCCCAAGGAAGGACCCGATCATGAGGTTGGAACCGGCAGCAATCCGCGGGTCGGCCTTCATCACCCGTATGATGATGGGCAGGCGCACGCTCCCCAGAATCAGCCCCACGGCACCGCCGACAAGTCCCACCGTGAACCCGAGCACCGCCTCCAGCGCCCCCCGCTTGCTCGTCAGAAACACCGACCGCGGGTCAAGAGGTTCGACGACGCTTCCCGGCGTCACCAGACTCACCTTTCGCACCATCAGGAAGAACTCAATTCCTTGCCACGCCACGAACAGCCCTGCCCCCAACACCAGCACACCCACAGGCACCAGCGAAGCAGCGAACCCTCCGATAAAGGCCCCGATGATCGCAGGCACTCCCAAGTAGAGCACGATGCGCCAGTCCACCCGTCCTTCCCGCAGGTGACGGAACCCTCCCACCATGGCGCTCAGGGTGCTTACCAAGATGTTGGTGCCCCCGGCTATGCCCGCGTCCATCCCGATCAGCAGCATCGCCGGCAACCGCATCGTCCCCAGAGCCAGTCCCACCAGTCCACCCAGCACCCCCACCGCCAGCGAAATCACCGCCAGAATGGCGATCTCCCAAGCAACCAGACCTTCGGTGAACTCGAGAACCATGCGAATCCCCGCTTTCTGAGGATGCTACAGAGGGCATGCTATCGCGTAAGGCACAAGCCCGACATCGCAGTCTACAGCCCATCAGTACGTCGGCACAGCGGATACGTAGCCTTGCGATGCATGTCATCAAATAGTACATTGCCGCAACGCATATCCCTAAAGGGAGGCGAACTCATGGCTGCATTCGTCATCACCGACGTTGATATTACCGACGCGCCCCTGTATCGCGAGTTCATGGAGAAGGTGACACCGACCATCGAGCACCACGGTGGGAAGTTCGTCGCCCGCGGCGGCGCTCTTGAAACCGTGATGGGCAACTGGAACCCTCCTCGCCTCGCCATCATGGAATTCGGGAGTCTTGACCAGATACACACTTGGCTGGACTCTGCGGAGTTCAAAGCCCTCAACGACATCATGACCAGGTCCTCCAACATCAACATGGTCATAGTGGACGGAGTGTAGGCCCACGGCGACTGTCGCAGCGTCTTAAGCTCAAGGCACGGCCGGAGGGGGTAAACGAAGCATGCCGACAATGAGCGGCGGCGAAGCACTGGTCAAGTCGCTGGTGAACGAGGGCGTCGAAGTAGTCTTCGGCATACCCGGGATTCAGATATACGGCATCGTCGCAGCCCTGCGCGACGAACCCTCTATCCGCATGATCACCACCCGCCACGAGCAGGCCACGACGTATATGGCCGACGGCTATGCTCGCGCCTCAGGCAAACCGGGCGTGGCCCTTGTGGTTCCCGGCGTCGGCCTGTACAACGCTGCCTCCGGCTTGGCCAACGCCTACGCCCGCTCCTCGCCTGTACTCATCATCGCAGGCCAGATTCCCCGGGCTGCCATCGGCAAGGGCTTGGGCGCAGTCCACGAAATCGTGGACCAAGCCGATGTCGTCCGGCCCGTCACTAAATGGCGTCAGAGGGCAATGCGACCGAGAGAGGTGCCTTGGGCCGTTTCCGAGGCCTTCCGGCAGATGCGCAGTGGCCGGCCCCGTCCTGTGCTGATCGAAATCCCCCCTGATGCCGGGGTTGAACGCGAGGACGTGCAGCTTCGCAGCCCCTCTCCCGTCTCGCGCATCGTGCCCAGTCCCGACCAGCTTGAGCACGCCGCCAGCGTAATCGCCAGTGCCCAGTTGCCTCTCATATACGCAGGCGGTGGCGTGGCTAGGTCCGACGCCGAGGAGGCATTGGCCAAGCTGGTGGAGATGACGCACATACCCGTGGTCACCTCCAGCGGTGGCAAGGGGGCCATCCCCGACAACCATCCCCTGTCCTACGGTTCCTGTTTCAGTGCCCGGGGAGAGCGTCAGGAGATGAACCAGCTTTTCGAAGTCATGCAGTCCGCCGATGTGGTTATCGGCATCGGGGCCCGCTTCGGGTTGGGCAATCCCGCTGGCGAGGCGTCAACCCTGGTCAACATCAACATCGACGACACCGAACTCACCCGCCTCCAGTCCAACACCATCCCCCTGCACGGCGATGCCAGGGCAACCATTGAGGCCATGCTGCCCTATCTTTTGGATGCTGGAGCTGGCGACCGCCCCTCTCCCACCGAAAGCGTCGCTGCCGCCCGCCGCCTCATCTCCTACTACGACATTCGGGACAGGGAGCCCCAGTATCCAATCCTGGAGGCCATCCAGAGCGGCATACCTGAAGACGGCTTCATAGTTTGGGACATCACCCAGTTCGGCTACTACGCCCGCACCCACTACCAAGTGATTCACCCCAAGACCTACATCGATTCCGGCTACCAGTTCAACCTAGGCTACGGCTTCCCCACCGCCTTGGGAGCCAAGGTTGCCAAGCCCGACCGCCCCGTCGTCTGCATGACCGGTGATGGCGGCTTCATGTTCAACTCGTCGGAACTATCCACCGCCGTCAAGTACGGGATAAACGTGGTGACCATCGTCTTCCGGAACGACTCCTACGGCAACGTCGCCCGGGACATGGACGACATCTTCGACGGGGCCTATGAGACGGACCTGCACAATCCCGACTTCGTCAAGTTCGCCGAGTCCTTCGGCGCCGTCGGCCTCAGAGCCAATGACCCCGAAGACCTGGCAACCCTCATACCCCAAGCCTTGGAACTCCAAGCCCCGGTGATCATCGAGGTCCCCTTGGGCGGCATGGCTACGTCCCGCGCCCCCTACTTCGCCCCCTTCTACAACCTCCCTTGGACACAGCCACAGGAGGGGCTGATTTCTTCCTGATAGGTTAGCCTGTAATACCTTTAGGGGCACACTAATAGGGTAAGCTGCGTTGCCTTGACATAAAGCGGGGCCATCTCGACAATCGTTGGCAACTGACAAGTAGCCCCTATTGTCACCACCTTCCCTTGGGTAAGCTTACCGACATCGACGTCACCGGAAAAGTCAGCGGCAAGTCCGGCAGTGTCTTGGGAGCTGCCCACGAGCACTTGGTAACCGGCCTTCTGATGCGTCTGGGGTTCGACGTATCGGTCTGTAGTGTGACTACGGCCAACTATGACGTGCTGGTGCAAGCTTTCACCAGTGGTTCAGGGTCTCCTGAGAGGCTTCTCAAAGCACAGGTCAAGACGTGCCAAGGCAGCCTGACCCTGACCGGCGGTGGTAGAGGGGGCGTGGACAGGATAACCATACCCGGGGTTAAGACGTACAAGTACACAGAGGAACACTGTGACCTCATGATCGGGGTAAGCCGGAACGACCTTGACTTGTATCTATTCCCGGTGCGCTTTGCTCACCTCTACAACACTTCGGTGTCGCTCAAGAAGATTCGGATGGTCCGCAACAACTGGAACATCTTGCTGAATTGGAACGATGAGTACCTCTCAAACCTTGAGAAATCCCTTATAAAGTGACCGTGTCCCCCCGTGACTCGGCACCAGCCACATGGGTAGCACCGAAAGGTTATGTCGGTATGACCACAACAGCCACCCACAAGAGCCCAGCCAGGAACGACTCCGCCCAATCCGAATTCATCTCCTTCCGTGACGAGGCCTCTCACATACCCTCGACCAGTCATGCTACCTTCGGCCTCTACCGCTACCCTGCCAAATTTGTGCCTCAGGTTGTATGGGGAGCGCTCAAGCGTTACGCACGCTCAGGTGACTCTGTCCTCGACCCCTTCGCTGGTTATGGCACGGTAGGCACCGTCGCCCGGACCCAAGCCAACCCCTACGAATTGTGGGACCTGAACCCTTTGATGCCCACATTCCACGCCCTGTCGATCATGGAGCCCCCAGACGTCGACCCCGACTCCCTTGTGCCCGGTCTAATGGCACATCGGGACGGCTTTCGACCTGACTGGAAGAACGTGGACTACTGGCATCACGAAGCATTCCTTCCGATGCTGGGCAGGGCGTGGAGCTACTACCACAATCTGCCCCAAGGCGGGGCCAAAGATGTGCTCCTGATACCCCTCCTAAAGGCCACCCAGCGCTACTCCTTCAATGACGAGAAGCGCCAGAAGCTCTCCCAGTCCCCCCTCTCCCGGCGTCGCATCGAGAACCTCTTGGACGAAGACTGGGAGGCAAAGTTCTACCGCATGCTGCGCGACGGGGTGGCCCACATCCTCAAGTCCCAGCGCCAGTACCAAGCCATGGAACCCGCCAATGTCGAGTCTCACGTCGTCGGTGGCATCAACACCCTCAACCAACCACTGGAGAGCGAACACGACATTCTCCTCACCTCACCCCCCTACATGCAGGCCCAGGAGTATATCCGCCGGTTCAAGATGGATCTGCTGTGGCTGGGGTGGTATGAGGATGAGGTGCGAGACCTCGGCCGCATGGAGATGCCCTACCAGCGGGTCGACGAGGTCTCCATCCACTCGCGGACCTACGAGGACTACCTCGAAAAAATAGAGGAGCCCCATCTCAGGCTCCTCTATCAGCGCTACTTCTGGGGCGTTTTCGGGGCTCTCACCCGCTTGCAGGAGAGCATCCGCAGACATTTGCTCCTGTTCGTCGGACCTGCATCGGTCCGCGGCATGCCCATACCCATCTCCCAGATCGCCGTCGAGCACTTCTCCGAAATCGGCTGGCGCCACCAGACCACCCTAGTCGACAGCATCGTCTCCCGCGCCATGTTCTTCTACCGAGCCAACCCCGCCACCGGCGAACCCGACCCCCGCATGACTGCCGAGCACTTGGTGGTGATGGAGAGGGCCCACTGACAGTAGTTGGCGGCCCCCGTCATTCCCGCGGACGCGCGAACAATGGCGCTCTCCAGCCATCACCCGGTGCGACGGACCGAAAATACAAGTTCAACTGCACCCACCGGCACCCCCTCGTCTTGCCTGCCGGGTGAGCGGCGTATAGAATCTCACGTCGGGCCCTGTGCGTGGCCCCGCTGCATTTTTCCCTCTATATCTCTAGGCGACAAAGGAGCCGAGGATGAAGCTGGTGTTCTTACATGGCTCGGGAGAATCGAGTATCACGTTCTACTATCAGATGAGGCATTTCCGTAATTCCAAAGGCCTCGACCTCCCGGGGCATCCTTCAGGCAGGCCGTGCACCAGTATCGAAGGCTATGTGGAGTGGGTGCGGGGCTTCATCACGGCGAGGCGCTACAAAGACGTAATTCTCTGCGGCCACTCCATGGGCGGGGCAATCGCCCAGCAGTTCGGACTCATGTACCCCGAAGAGATACGAGGGCTCATCCTGCTGGGCACAGGGGCGCGGTTAAGGGTGGCTCCTACTTACCTCAAACAGGCCGAGGACGGCGTGAAGGACTTGAGGGAGTGGCTGGACATACGCCGCTCTACATTTGACAAGGTGCCCCAGGATGTCCACGACATGCTGATGCGCAAGGGAGAAGAGGTGGGGCCTGCGGTGCAGCACAATGATCTAATGTGCTGCGACCGGTTCGACATCATGGAGAAGGTGCATAAGATATCGCTGCCCACTGCCATCATCTGCGGTTCGGAAGATGTGATGACGCCAGTGAAGTACAGCAACTACTTGCAGGACAAAATCGCGGGATCGAACCAGACTGTCATAGACGGGGCAAGCCACTTCGCTCAGGTGGAGAAACCCTACGAGGTCAACCGGGCCATAGAGGACTTTGTAGCCAGGTTTGCCTAGGAGCTAGCTACTCGTTGGCTGGGACGCTGGTGTTCCAGCGGCTCTCGTAGAAAAGCAACGGCGCCGCGTGCTCTCCCAGGCTCATCTCTTCCACACAGCCTACGTAAATGGTGTGGTCGCCGTATACGTGGGAGCCGAGCACACGGCAGGCCATGGAAACCATGGAGCCGTCCAACATGGGGACGCCGTCTGCGGATGTGGAGTAGGTCCAGTCGATTTCCTGGGTGCGTTCTTCGGGTTTGCGGGCGAAGTACTGCCCCACGGGCAACTGATCAGTCCCCAGGATGTTGACTCCGAAGGTCCCCTTGTCCTCGACGTAGTTGTAGGTATGGGCGTTGTGGGCCACGCAGACGAGGATGGCTGGAGGCTCGAGGCACACCGAGGTGAAGGAGTTGGCTGTCATCCCGTGCACCTCTCCCGCCTCGTCCAAGGTGGTGACCACGGTGACACCAGTGGCGAACCTGCCCATCGCACTGCGGAAGTCGTTTCTGTTAACCAACGTCCTACCCTTTTGGAAAAGTCTGTGCGATTATATCGCCGACGTGTGGGAGGGGCAATAATCGGCGTAGCTGGCTGGCGCCACTCCTCAAGGGGCCCCGACAGGAGAACTGTTTTTTGGAACTGCTGCGCAGCCTGATATTTGTGCCTGGGAACCGGGCCAACATGCTGGAGAAAGCGCGGGACTTTCCGGCGGATGTGATCGTCGCCGACTTGGACGACTCGGTGCCTCCGGGAGAGAAGGTGGCTGCCCGGGAGATGGTGCAGCAGGTGGGTCCGAGCATGTGCGCTAGGGGCCAGAAGCTGATGGTGCGCCTCAACTCGCTGGATACCGGGCTGACCCGGGATGAGCTGGAGGCGGTCATCGGGCCGCATCTCTACGGCTTCAGCTTGGGAAAAGTCGAGTCGACCTTCGACATACAGGAGATGGAGCGCATTGCCGGCACACTGGAGGTCGCCCACGGCTTGGAGCGGGGCTTGCTGCGCTTGATACCGTGGCTTGAGAGCGCTCGAGGGGTACATTTTGCCTATGAGATAGCCACGGCGTCGCCCCGCATAGTGGGAGTGGCGTTCGGTGGCGAGGACTACACACAGGACATGGGGGTCCGCCGGACTGAGTCAGGCGAGGAGGTGTACCACGCCCGGGCGCAGGTGGCCGTGGCGGCTAGGGCGGCGCGGGTAGTTGCCCTTGATGGGGTATACGTGCGGTTTCGAGACCAAGAAGGGTTGGAAGCGGATGTGGAGCAGGCCGTGACCATGGGGTACAAGGGCAAGTTTGCCATCCATCCTTCCCAGATCGAAACTTTCAACCGCAAGTTCAGTCCTTGGCCGGAAGACGTGGAGTATGCCCGCCGGGTGGTGCAGGCTTGGGAAGAGGCCGAGGCTGGAGGCAGGGGCTCGGTGGCCTTGGACGGGAATATGGTGGATGTGCCCGTGGTTAAGCGGGCCCGGGACTTGCTGGAGTTGGCGGAAGCCATAGAAGCTGCGTCCGGTCCCAAGTAGGGCAGGAAGGGCACGGTAGGGACAAATGCCTGACCGCATCATCCTGGAAGGCATGCGCTTCTTCGCGTTTCATGGCAACGATGTCGAAGAGCAAACATTGGGCCAGCCATTCGTGGTGGACATTGAATTGGAAGCCGACCTGTCCATCGCTGGGGCGTCCGACGACCTTGGCGACACGATCAACTACGCGGAGGTCTACCGCACGGTGAGGCGCATGATGGAGAGGCATCCGCGCAACCTTCTGGAGACGGTGGCCCAGGATATCGCGGATGCTGTGCTGAGCGTCTTTCCCGTTGATGCTGTGACAGTGCGGGTGCGGAAGACGCAGCCGCCGATCCGGGACGCTCGGCTGGAGAGCGCCGGGGTGGAGATACAGCGCAGACGGGGTTGAGGCCTAATCCCGCCTGCCTGTTCTGGGCTCGAGTGGATGACGGCCATCCCGCGAGCCCGCGCGATTAGCGAGTGACGCAGCGACTACTCACCGTCATCATGCCCCTCGTCATCATCTTCTTCGAAGTCCTCCGGCTCACCAGAGGCTCCATTACGCGCCGCGGCTGCCACGGGCACCGGACTGTCCTCCGGAGCTGGCTCATCAATGGGCGTCTCACTCCCCCGGTCTTGGGGCATTAGGCAGGTGAGAGAGGCGACATAGTCGTCTTCCACTTTGTCGCGCCAGATGCGCACGCCTTGGGTGTTGCGCCCCACCACACGGAAGTCCTCCAAGCTGACCCGGATAACCTGCCCCTTGGCGGAGATGAGCATGATTTCCTGCCCCTCGGCCTCGGTCACCACCCTGGCAGCTACCACGGGACCCGTTGCCTCGCTAACGCGGAATGTCCGTATCCCTTGGCCGTTCCTTCCCTGTCGCCGGTAGTTGGCTAGGTTGGTGCATTTCCCATAACCGTTATAGCTGGCTGTCAACAGGAACCCATTCTGAAGAGCCACATCCATGGCTACCACCTGGTCGCCATTGGCCAGCTTGATGCCGCCTACCCCACCCGACTGGCGCCCTGTCTGTCGCACATCCGAGACGGCGAAGCGAATGGACTGGCCCGTCTCTGTGATCAGCAAGATATCTCCGCCCTCTTTGACTACCCGGGCAGAGACCACCTCATCGCCTTCCCTCAGATTCATCACTATCAGGCCTTTAGAGCGTATGCCTGCCAAGTCTCCCGGACGCAACATTTTCACCTGACCGCGACGGGTGGCTAGGACAAATACATTGCCTCGTTCACGCAGGTCAGGCACCGCCAGAACTGCATTGACCCGCTCGCCATTTGCGATGGGCAGAAGATTGACGATGGGTGTGCCCCGTGTGGTGCGGGAGATGTCCTCTGAGATATCGAAGCACCTCAGAGGGTAGGCACGGCCGCGGTTCGTGAAGAACATGAGCGTGTCGTGGGTATCCGATACCACCAAGTCCTGCAGGGCATCGTCTTCCCGCGTGGACATGCCTCGCACGCCCTTGCCGCCCCGATGCTGTCGCTTGTAGGTCTCGGAGGGTATGCGCTTGATGTATCCACGCTGGCTGAGAGTCACCACCATCTCGGCATGATGGATGTAGTCCTCCCGCCCCAGTTCCGCCGCTTCCTCTTCGCTGATTTGGGTGCGCCTCTTGTCGCCGAACTTCTTCTTGAGGGCTTGGGTCTCGCTCTTCACCGCCGCCAGCACCTTGGCTGGGTCGGCCAGCATCGCCTCGTGCTCCGCGATAGTCTTCAGTAGCTCTTGGTGCTCGTTCTCCAGTCGCTCGCGTTCCAGCGCAGCCAAGCGACGCAACTGCATATCGAGGATCGCTTGGGCCTGCACCTCGGTCAGGGTCAGATCGTCCATCAGGTTCTGCCGGGCCGTCTCGACATCCGCCGAATTGCGGATGATTTCGATTACCTCATCGAGACGGTTCAGGGCCAGCAGCAAACCTTCAACGATATGGGCGCGGTCGCGTGCCTTCTGCAGTAGGAACTCGGTGCGCCGGACGATGACCCGCTGGCGGTGCTCAATGAAGAGCTGCAGCGAGCGGCGCAGGCCTAGCATCTGGGGTTGGCCGTCCACCTGAGCCAGCAGCATCACATGGAAAGCTGTCCGCAGCTGGGTGTGCCGGTAAAGATTGTTCAGTACAACCCTGGCGTTGGCGTCGCGACGCAGTTCCACCACCACCCGCAGCCCTTGTCGGTCAGACTCATCGCGAATGTCGGAAATGCCATCCACACGGCGCTCCCGCATCAGTCCCGCAATCTTTTCTACCAAGGTGGCCTTGTTAACTTGATAAGGCAACTCGGTGATGATGATCTGTTCCCGGTTGCCTCGCGTATCTTCGATAGTGGCATTGGCTTCCACCACGATGCGCCCTTGCCCGCTCTCGTAGGCCGAAATGATGCCTGAATGTCCCCTGATGATTCCTGCGGTGGGGAAGTCAGGGCCGGGAACGAATTGCATCAGCGCCTGGGTAGTAGCCTCTGGGTGGTCCACCAAGTGTGTGATGGCGTCGCATATCTCCGTCAGGTTGTGGGGCGGGATGTTGGTGGCCATGCCCACTGCGATGCCTGAAGCCCCATTGATAAGCATGTGGGGCAATCGGGCAGGCAGCACCGTCGGCTCCGTCAGCGTGTCGTCAAAATTGGTCGCCACGTCGACGGTATTGAGGTCAATGTCCGCGAGGAGCTCCTCAGAGATAGACGCCAGTCGGGCTTCGGTGTACCGCATGGAGGCTGGAGGATCATCATCCACGCTGCCGAAGTTCCCTTGGCCGTCCACCAACGGGTACCGCATGCTGAAGTCCTGCGCCATGCGGACCAAGGCGTCGTACACCGACGCATCTCCGTGGGGATGGTACTTCCCTAACACCTCGCCCACGATGCGGGCGCTCTTCTTGTAAGCCGTGCCAGGACGTGAGCCTATCTCGTCCATGGCATAGAGAATTCGCCTCTGCACCGGCTTGAGCCCATCGCGCACATCGGGCAGCGCCCGCGACACGATTACGCTCATGGCGTAGCTGAGATAGGAGGTCCGCATCTCCTCGTCTATGCGGACTGGTAACACAGTGCCGGACGTGGTCACAGTCCTCTACCCCCCAAGAGAATGTAGTTGGCCATAGCCAAACCACTAGATGGTTGAAAATAGCATTTTACCAGAACAGGCCCGCACCGTCCCATTGCACTCTAGGCCCAAGATTGAGCAGTACGCGCGCATGTGCCCTACGGCCTGTCTGCTACAGCCCGTCCGCTACGGATCAATGCGCTGCACGAAACAAGTGAACAGATTTGCGAAGGCCCGAGGCAACTCAGCCAGCCTCTCCGGCTGGAACTGGACACCGATGACCCAGTCATGAGCCGGGCTTTCCACTGCCTCGACCACACCATCCTCCAGCGAATAGGCCGAAGTCATCAGGCTAGGGGCTCGTTGCCCTTCTCGCAACCCCCGACGATGCCAGCTATTGACGCGGAAGAATCCTCCCGGGCCAAGTATGGCTGAAAGCTTGCTGCCGGGCGTTACATACACTTGGTGACGCACATCCCCGGCCCCTTCGGAGGCCGGAGCATGCTCCGCCAATCGATCGAGGAGAGTTCCGCCGAATGCCAGATTCAACAGATGCATCCCCGACCCTATAGCTAGAACGGGCACATCCCTCTGCAATGCCTGTCCCAAGGCAGCCCTCTGAACATCCGTCCCGGTGCCGTCCAAGTCCGCTTCGCCTCCGATAAGTAGGGCTTCTGCACCACCTAAGAGGTCACCAATAGAGCCTAGTCCTTCGGCAGCCGGAAGGTGACACAGTTCCACGTCGAAGGAATCGAGGGCTTCGGCGTAAGCGAGGGAGGTAGCTTTGTGGGGGCAGCTAACGGCGATCAACGCCATGACTTCATCAGTATACCTCCAGTGGAAACCGATGGTAGAGACCCATCGTCGTTCTCAGCTTACCCGACATCAGCACGCCTTTGCTAAGTCATCCTAAAACTGCTATGCTCTCCGAGATGAATTTTAACCCTAGCGAAGACTGCCAAACGGACACGATTCGACCGGGAAGGAGATGCTGAATTGGCGGCCGAGTCTAGCGTGAGCCTGCGCCAGGCAGCCACCCAGTATGCTGCTACCCTGCCGGCCGAAGACCGTGGCACCGAGCAGCCAGCCATTGAGGGATTCGTGCGCTGGTGCGGACGGGACCGGTCAGCTGACGAACTATCGCCTCAGGAGATTGAGCAGTACGGCGCGTGGGTAACCAACGAGGGATCGGACCCCACTGCCAAGCTCGTTTCGGTGCGCTCCTTCCTTACGTACCTCAAGAAGAAGAAGATCGTCCAAGGGTCTCTAGCCACGCATCTGCGAGTGCCCCGGACCCGGCGAACAGGCTCGGCGTCCGGCAGGTCCGCGGGCCGGGAGGTAGTGCTCTCTGCCGAAGGCCGTGACAACTTGGAGTCCCGCCTCGAGGGATTGCGTGAAGAGCGCGTCGCAGTCGTAGGCGACATCCAGCGGGCCATGGCCGATAAAGACTTCCGTGAGAACGCTCCCTTAGACGCCGCCAAAGAGCGCCAAGGCAAGATTGAAGCCGACATCCGCGAGATCGAGTACACCCTCGCCCACGCCGTCCTGCGGCGGGATGATGGCACCTCCGCCACCGTACAACTGGGACATACTGTCCGGCTCAAGGAACTCAGTTCGGGCAAGATCACCCAGTACACCTTGGTCGATGCCGCAGAGGCCGACGCCAGCGCAGGAAAGCTGTCCGCCAGCAGTCCCGTGGGCCGGGCAGTGTTGCAGAAGACAGTCGGTCAAGAGGTAAACGTCACCGCGCCTAGGGGCACCATGACGTACAAGATCGAAGAGGTGGCGGGCTAGCCGGGCCTCCCTTCCCCCAGGACATGTGCTACCAGAAATACCGAGGTTGAGGGACCTCGAATCCCAAAGGGAAAAGAAACATGCCGACTTTTGTGAATCCCGAAAAATGCGACGGTTGCAGGGCTCAGACCCGCCCCGCATGCATGTACATCTGTCCCAACGACCTGATGAAGCTCGACACCGACATCGGGCAGGCCTTCAACCAGGAACCCGACGCCTGCTGGGAGTGCTTCGCCTGCATCAAGATGTGCCCCCAGTCGGCCATCGACTTGCGTGGGTATGCCGACGTGATGCCCTTGGGCGCCACTGCAACCCCTCTCAGGGGCACCGAGCAGATTATCTGGGCCATCAAGTTCCGAGATGGCACCCTCAAGCGGTTCCGCTTCCCCATACGCACCACCCCATGGGGCACCATCGACCCTCACGGGCGGGCCGATACCCCCAACGAGGAAAGCCTGAGGGATCCCAGCATTTCAGCTGAAGCTCACTACTTGGGTGTGGAGGAGTTGCCCGCCCCGGCTAAGTAGAGGGCAACACGTTCGGGCTTCCGTCTCAGTACAGGATATAGATCAAGCTACCGCGCCCCCTGTCACCATGCAAATGAGCAATGCAACTTGCCCCAGTCACAAGGCGGTGTAGGAATGGCGGACTACAGGACCGAAGTCGTCGAGTGCGACGTACTCATCGTTGGCGGTGGTATGGCTGGCTGTGGCGCCGCCTACGAGGCAGCCCATTGGGCCAAGCTCAAGGGCATGCGCGTGGTGCTGGTGGAAAAGGCTGCCATTGAGCGCAGCGGTGCCGTCGCCATGGGCCTCTCCGCCATCAACATGTACATGGGCATGAAATGGGGGGAGAACACCCCCGACGACTTCGTGCACTACGTCCGCAACGAGACCTGCGGCCTCTCCCGTGAAGACCTCACCTACGACATAGCCCGCCATGTGGACGCCACTGTTCACATGTTCGAGGAGTGGGGCCTGCCCTTCTTCAAGACTCCCGAAGGCCGCTACGTGCGCGAGGGCCGCTGGCAGGTCATGATTCATGGCGAGTCCTACAAGCCCATCGTGGCCGAGGCAGCCAAGGCAGCCATCGGAGACGGCAATATCTACGAGCGCGTGTTCGTCTCCCACCTGCTTACCGACGCCGACGACCCCAACAAGATTGCCGGAGCCGTGGGCTTCAGCGTCCGCGACAACATCATCTACGTGTTCAAGGCCAAAGCTGTAATCTGCTCCTGTGGCGGAGCCGTTAATCTGTGGCGCCCCCACGGTGTCGGCGAGGGCTTGGGCCGGGCTTGGTACACCGTGTTCAACAACGGCTCCGTATACGCCCTCATGGGCCAGGCTGGCGCCGAACTCAGCCAGATGGAGCACCGTATCGTGCAGACCCGTTTCAAGGACGGGTACGGCCCCGTGGGCATGTACTTCCTCATGTTCCACAGCAAGGCCACCAACGCCTACGGCGAAGAGTACGAAAAGACCCGCCTGCACGAACTTGCTGGGTGGCAGCCCTACGCCTACGCCTCCCCCATGCCTACCCCCCTGCGCAACCACCTCATGCTACGTGACATCCAGGAGGGCAAGGGGCCCATCTACATGCGCACCGCCGAGGCCCTCCAAAACCTGATGGAGGGAGCCGACTCCACGCGACGTCGCGCTGTGGAGAGCGACGCTTGGGAAGATTTCCTGGATATGACCATCTCCCAAGCCCTCCTGTGGGCGTCCAATAACATCGACCCCGCCGTCACCGACTCCGAGTTGGTGCTCACCGAGCCCTACCTGATGGGCTCCCACGCCGGCACCTGCGGAGCATGGTGCAGCGGACCAGAGGATGTGTCCCCGTCTGAATACTTCTGGGGATACAACCGCATGACCACGGTGCAGGGCCTCTTCGCCGCTGGCGACGGCTGCGGCTTGTCGGCCCATAAGTTCTCATCCGGCTCCTACACCGAAGGCAGGCTCGCAGCCAAGGCCGCAGTCAACTTCGCCTACGACTTCCCCAACGCACCCAATGTGGATGGAGCAGTCGTCGAGCAGATACAGCGCGATATCTGGGCCCCGCTGATCCGCTTCGAAGAACACCGAGGTGCCACCACTCGTGATGAGATCAACCCCAACTATCTGCTGCACAAGCAGGCCCTGCATCGTCTTCAGAAGATCATGGACGAGTATGCTGGAGGCTGGGGTTCGTCCTACATGACCAACGAGCCCATGCTTAATCGCGGGCTGGAACAGATGGCCATGTTCAAAGAGGACTTCGCTGCGTTCGGCGCTCGTGATCTCCACGAACTGCTGCGCTGCTGGGAAGTCATTCACCGCGCCCACTGTGGCGAGACTCACATGCGCCACCTCCGTCATCGCCAGGAGACGCGTTGGCCCGGCTACTACTACCGTGGGGACTACCCCAACTTGGATGACGAGAACTGGAAGCACTTCATCAACTCCTACTTCGATCGCAATACAGGCGAGTGGGAGTTCCGCGACCGCCCCTACATCCAAGTGGTGCCTTAGGGCGCACTGCCATGGCTGAAGCAGGCGCCAGAGAGTCGGGAGTCCTCGTCATCGGCAGTGGTATGGCTGGCCTCACCGCCGCCATCGAGTCCATGGAGGCGGGGAACGACGTCTACATCGTCGAGAAGGAACCCTATCTTGGCGGTCGCGTCGCAGGCTTCAACAAGTACTTCCCCAAGCTGTGCCCTCCTTCCTGCGGCCTTGAGATCAACTTTCGGCGCATCAAGAACGGACACCGTCGCCTCAAGTTCTTCACTTTAGCCGAGGTGGAGAAAGTATCCGGTAGTCCCGGAGCTTTCGACGTCACCGTGCGGCTCAATCCCCGATTCGTCCTCCAAGACCGTTGCACCGCCTGCGGCTTGTGCGTAGATGTCTGCCCAGAAGAGCGCCCCAATCAGTTCGATTACGGCATGAGCACAACCAAGGCGATCTACCTGCCCCACCAGATGGCCATGCCCATGAAGTACGTTATAGAAGAGGGCTACTGCCAAGGCGACAGCTGCTCCAAGTGCGTGCAGGTCTGCCCTACAGACGCCATTGACTTGCGGATGACTGCCACCACACTCGACCTGAAGGTGTCCTCTATCATCGTAGCCACTGGCTGGAAGCCCTACGATGCCACTCAGTTGGAACTACTAGGCTTCCAATATCCCAATGTCATCAGTAACGTCATGATGGAGCGGCTGACAGCCCCTAACGGCCCCACCAAAGGCAAGTTGCTGCGCCCCTCCGACGGCAAGCCAGCCAAACGCGTGGCCTTCGTGCAGTGTGCTGGCTCACGCGACGTGAACCACCTCCCCTACTGCTCCGCCATCTGCTGCCTTTCCTCTCTCAAGGAAGCCACCTTCGTACGCGAGCAATACCCCGAAGACTCTCGCGTGTACATCTTCTACATAGACATACGAGCGCCGGGTAACATGGAGACCTTCTATCGCAAGGTCGAGCAGGACGAGAACATCCGCTTCATCAAGGGCAAGGTCGCCAAGGTGGAGGAAGACCCTGCAACCGGCAACATCATCGTGGAAGCCGACGACATGGTGGGAGGGCGCAAGGTCCAGGCCACGGTCGATCTGTTGGTGCTCTCCACAGGCATGGTGCCCAACACCAAAGATCTGAACATCCCAGGACTCGGACTGCAGGTGGACGAGTTCGGATTCGCGGAGGAAGACCGCTCCAGTGGCGTCTATGTAGCGGGAGTGTCCCGCCGTCCAATGGACGTCACCTCCTCCACCCGCGACGGAACAGGGGCAGCCCTCAAGGCGATACAGACCTCTTTCAAGGTTAAAGAAAGAGCTTCCCTATAGCCATGCCTTCCAATCCACGCACATACGTCTGCACCGGCTGCGGGATAGGAGAATGCCTCAACCCCGATCGCCTTGCCGAGGTTTCAGATAGCGAGTTGGGAGTTCCAGCCAAAGTGCACGGACCCCTTTGTGTGCCTGAAGGCTTGGACTTCCTGCGCAAGGACATCCAGGACGAGGGCGCAGACCAGGCAGTCATCGTCGCCTGCTCCCATCGCGTCAACTGGGACGTGTTCTCCACCGAATCCCTCGGAGTGGAGACTGTGGAGCGGGTGAACGTGCGGGAGGGCGTGGCTTGGAGCAAGCCCCCCAACGAAGAGGAAACCCAAGCCCTAGCCGATGACTATGTCCGCATGGGCCTGGCTCGCGCACACAATACCGTCGCAGCCCCACCAAAGATCGAGCCCACGCTCCGCAACCTCTTGGTTGTCGGCGGAGGCGTCAGCGGCTTGACGGCAGCACTCGAAGCTTCGGCCGCGGGCTCCCAAGTCGTTCTGGTAGAGAAAGAGGAGTCTTTAGGCGGCTGGGTGTCACGCTTCCACAAGCTCTACCCCACCCGTGCGCCTTTCGGGGAATTGCAACCAACCAACATGCAGCAGCTTGCCGAACGCGCCCAGAACGACCCCCGAGTGCAGGTGATGACCTCAACGGAGGTAACAAAGATTTCCGGCAAGCCGGGGGCGTTCAGCGTAACACTGCACTCTGGAAACGAGTCATCTGAAATACAGGTTGGCGCAGTGGTGATGGCAACAGGCTGGCAACCCCATGACTCAAGCCAGCAGGAGGATTTGGGTCTCGGGAAACACTCAAATGTCATAGACAGTATCGCCATGGAGGAACTGGCCAGCCGGGGCACCATCCGGCGGCCTTCAGACCGCAAGGCCGTCGAGAGCGTCGCCTTTGTGCAAAGGGCCGACAACGCCTTCTCCTTCGGCTCCAGCATCAGCGACCTCGTGGCCCTGAAACAAGCCCTGTACGTCTCCGAGCAGAACCCAGGTGCCCTAGCCTATATCATCTACGACAACATGGTGACGCCGGGCCAGATGGAGCTCTTCTACCGAGAGGTCCAGCAGCATCCCGGAGTGGTCCTTACCAAGGCAGAGGTGGCCGAGGTCAGCGAAGGCGACCAGAGCAACCTGGTACTGGACCTGAAGAACAGCCTCATCGGCGGCGACCTGAAGATTCAGGTCGACATGGTGGTGCTAGCCCGGGGCATGTCCCCCAGTACCGCAGCCGAAGAGGTACTGCACTTGGAGTACCTCCAAGGACCGCAAATACCCTTGAATCAGCACGGCTTCGCCGACTCCAATTTCATCTGCTTCCCCTATGAGACACGGCGCACCGGCATCTATGCCGCCGGTTGTGTTCGGGAGCCCATGGACGCCAACGCCGCAGCAGAGGACGCCACCGGCGCTGCCCTCAAGGCTATGCAGAGCTTGGAGCTCATCAGCCAAGGTGAGGCGGTGCACCCCCGCTCCCGCGACCTGTCCCTCCCCTTCACCCTGCTGCGTGGCTGCACCCAGTGTGGCCGCTGCACCGAGGAGTGCCCCTTCGGCGCAATCGAGCTCGACGAACAACGCTACCCGACTTTGAATTCATCCCGCTGCCGTCGTTGTGGCATCTGCATGGGAGCCTGCCCCGTACGGGTCATCTCTTTCGACGACTACAGCGTAGAGCAGCTTTCCAGTATGGTGCGCGCCATCAAGTTCCCCGAAGACGAAAGCATTCCTCGCGTCATCGCCTTCGCCTGCGAGAACGACGCCCACCCCGCCATAGACATGGCAGGCATCAACCGTCTCCAGTCCGATGCCAGTGTTCGTGTGGTGCCCCTGCGCTGCTTGGGTTCCCTCAACATTGTGCTGGTCACCGACGCCCTCTCGGAAGGCGTCGACGGTGTCCTGCTGCTGGGTTGCAAAACGGGGGAGGACTACCAGTGCCACTTCATCCACGGCAGCGAGTTGGCCACCCGCAGAATGACCAACATACAGGAGACGCTGACTCGCCAGATGCTGGAACCCGAAAGGGTGAAGATGGTCGAGTTGGAGATCACCGACTACAATCAGCTGCCAGAGCTCGTAAGCGAGTTCGTTGAAGAGATGAAGTCCATCGGCCCCAATCCCTACAAGGGATTCGTATAGCCTGCGAGGCATCCGACTTACATGGCAGGTCAGACACTCACACGAACACCCACCCAGCCCGACAGCGCGTTGGTAAGGAAGATCCTCGCCTTCGGGGCCGACGACATGCAGCGCTGCTACCAGTGTGGCACCTGCTCAGTGGTATGTCCTGAGACCCCCGACACCCAAGCCTTTCCCCGCAAGGAGATGGTGTGGGCCCAGTGGGGCCTGACGGACCGGCTGATGACCGACGGTGATGCTTGGCTTTGTCACCAGTGCAACGAGTGCTCCATCCACTGCCCTCGCGACGCCAAGCCCGGCGACCTGATGGCAGTGCTGCGCCACTACCAGATCGAGCAGTACTCGGTGCCCGACTTCATGTCGAAGATCACTGGTGTATTCCGCTACCTTCCTTTAGCATTCATACCGCCGTTGCTGTTAACAGTGCTGCTGGTGCTGGCGGCCAACGTCATCCCTCAAGGTGGGCTCGACTTTCCCGACGAAGCTGAGCTGGTGGCCGAATTCGGGAAGCCCATACTCTTCAAAGAATTTATCGAGCACATCTGGATCACCATATTCACCATCATCTCCTTGGGCTTTGCCTTGGTAGTCGGAACATGGGGGGGCTGGCGCTTCTGGAAAGGGATACGCAACAACGAGGTGGACCCGCCAGCGGTGCGCAAGCCCTTCATCACCAGTTTTGCGCTCACCACAGTCGACATACTGAGCCACCGCTTATTCCGTCTCTGCAAAAGGAACAAGGCAAGGGGTCACGCCCACGCAGGAATACTGTGGGGCTTTCTGCTCTTGTTCGCCGCCACCACTGGCGCTTTCGTATACTCCACCATCTTGGGATGGGAGTTGGCACGCGTTCCATGGGACCCCATCAAGATACTGGGCAACCTGGGAGGCGGCCTCCTGCTCTTCGGCCTCACATGGGTATCGTGGCGACGGCTGGCCAAGCGCGATGAGGTGGGACGCACCAACTACTTCGACTGGTACTTCGTCGGCATACTGTACGCCTGTACCATCACCGGTTTCGTGGTAGAGATACTGCGCTACAGCGAACTCGCCACCGCCGCCTACTGGAACTACATGTTCCATCTAATGTTCTATTTCATGCTGTTCACTTACCTGCCCTTCACCAAATTCGCCCACATCATCTATCGCACTCTAGCCCTCACCCATGGACGACAGGTAGGCCGGACCCCAGGAGTCCGTTCACCTCTGGTCATCCTGGACTGATACGACAATCCGCGACCCCGGTTCCTTAACTAGGCCCCCCAGCACCGCGTGGCGCCGCACCTTCTCCTCACTGGAGAACCGCGACTTCCGCCTGCTCTGGTTCGGCATGCTGGCATGGATGTGCGGCATGCAGATGCAGATGCTCTCCCGCGCCTACCTGGTCTACGAACTCACCGACGGCAACGCCGCCATCTTGGGCGTCGTCAGCGCCGCCAATGCCCTGCCCCTGCTGGTACTGGCCCTGTTCGGTGGTGTCATCGCCGACCGGCTGGAAGGCAAACGTATAATCCAGATAAGCCAGGTAGCTCTAGGCCTCTTGGCACTGTTCATCGGCCTATCCATAACAACCAACACTGCCACTTGGTACCACCTGTTGGGCGGGGCTATCGCCCATGGGGCGCTGGTCTCCTTCATGATGCCTGCCAGGCAGGCCATCATCCCCCGCCTCGTTGGTCAACAGGGAATCAGCAACGCCATGTCACTGAACGCTGCAGGCATGAGCGCAGCCACAGTTATGGCCCCAGCTATCGGTGGAAATGTCTACGCTTTCTTCGGGCCCGACGGCGCTTACTACATGATCTCGGGGCTGTTCCTGCTGTCGGTGATTCTCACAACCTTCCTGCCACACATCGACGCCAAGGGCACCGGACGAGCCTCAATGATGTCCGACATCAAAGCTGGGCTTTCCTACATCGGACGCAGCCCCTTGGTAGCGGTTCTCCTGATTACCGCTATGGGCACCACCCTGCTGGCCATGCCCTTCCGCTTCCTCATGCCTGTATTCGTGGTGGACATCTACAACCGGGGCCCCGACGATATGGGGCTGCTGCTTGCCATGATGGGCATTGGGACTCTCATTGGGTCTCTCTTCATCGCCGCCATCGGACAGTGGCATCGAGGCTTTCTGCTCCTCGCTGGGGGCGCCATCACCGGCCTAACCCTGCTGTCATTGGCCCTCTTCCCCTTCTATTACCTGGCTGTGGGTTTGATGGTCTTCCTAGGCTTGGGAGATGCAGGGAGACGGGCCTTGAACCAAGCCTTGGTCATGGAAGTCGCCGAGGACGCCTACCGCGGCCGGGTGTGGAGTGTCTTCATGATGAACTTCGGGCTGGTGCCATTGGGGGTACTGCCCGCTGGCCTAGCCTCCGAGTACCTAGGCGGAGAAGTTGCCATCACCATCCTGGCTGGCCTATTGCTCTTCATAGTCGCTCTGCTGCTGATTACTCAGAAAAGGCTCAGAGAGTTGAACTAGGAGACCTCTTCACCATCAGCCCGGAAGGTGGTTAAATGGACCGGCAATGGACTTACGAGGACGAGTAAACCGCAAGCAGGTACGCGAGGGTGGTGGAGGCGGAGCCGACCTCCACTTCGATGAGATGGTCGGCAGCTACGAGCTGAACATCTACCGCCACCGTAACAGCAAAATCCGGGGCTTGGAGTCCTTGGAGCAGTACCTTGAGTCCCAAGGCTGCCATACCGTCTATATCACGGATGTGCCTGCCCCCGTGGGCCCCGGCTACGACACCATCAGAGTCACCTGTGAACGCGGGCAAACCATCCCGGATGTGGCCCTGCGCCGCGCCCACAACTGGGCCCACCGTCGTAACTTCCTTCACATGTTCCGCAAGCCCGGCGCATCCCCCAGCAGCCTGTAGTCGCTTGGTGAGCGTCGGCCCGTTTCGATAAGTTTGGGAGAACACCACCTATGAAAAGAGCATTTACCGCCAGCGTCTGGCAAGAGGGTGAATGGTACGTCGCCCAAGCCTTGGAAGTAGACGTAGCGAGCCAGGGAACGTCGGTAGAAGACGCACTGGCCAACCTTCAGGAGGCCTTGGAGCTTCACTTCTCGCCTCCACTCGCGTCCGAACCTCAGATACATCACATTGAAGTTGAGGTAGCCTCGGATTAACCCACTACCCTATCGGGAAGTCACCCGCAAGTTAAGGCGTGCCGGGTTCTTCCAGGTTAGCCAACACGGTAGCCATGTAAAGTTGCTCAAGGACGTCGACGGAGGCCGGCGTACGGTTACCGTTCCTCGTCATCGTGAGATAGCCCCAGGCACTCTTCGGAGTATCTTGCGTCAGGCTGGTTTAGCGCCTAGCGAGTTCGATGCCTTGTAAACCGCCCGTACGCGCGTCCTAGTCACCTGACCTCCGTAACAGCGAATGCGGCATCAATCCCAGACTTGCCACCGCCTTCCATCCCTCTTCGACCGCATTTTCATACGACGACGCTCCAAACAGATGCGTGGGGCATCCACAATCGCTGCTCCCGAACCCCCTGAACGCCTGCCTCAAACCCTCTCCCAGTACCTCCGCCAACCGGCACTCTACCCTCTCCCCCGTCACTCCGGCCACGGCCCCGCGCAAAGCACCCGCAGCCAGCAATGCATCGACGTGCCACCTGATCGGTGCATTCGCCCGTTTCCCGTATTCGAAGTGCCTCTCCACCCGCTTCAACCCACCCGGCCCCAACGCCGAACCCACATAGACATACCATCCGCTGAAGGTCAGCGCCCCCAACCTCCCTACTGCCAAGGGGCCATACGCCTCCAACAGCAGCAGGTACACCCCCTTCTCCCCGTTAGATGTCATCATCCCCCGCGATTATATGTCGCATCGGCGCACCCGCCTTTTCCTCACCGTGACATTCCTCTCTTGCGAACTGAAAAGAACTTATGCACCATATCCTCCTGTACCCCCTCCTCCGGCGCTGGCTCAGTCCCAGCACTCGACGGACCGGGCCGGTCAAACCTGGCCCAACCCTGGATGGCGGAAATGAACGGAAAACACGAAAAGAACAAGAATTTATCATCGTCTTGGATGCCCAATCGCGCCCGAACGTTTCAACCACCCCACTTATGGCACAATCCTTGGCACTCGTTGTCTCACGCAGCACTACCCGATTCGTATCTGAGTAGGGTATCAGTGAGACAAATGGCACACTTTCCAGCTACAAAACTCTTCACCACAGATACGAATGGTGTCTCACCCAACTCCAATTCGTATCTGCAAGCCCATCCCCGCCGAGACACAACGAGACTCGATGACACCTCAATGGCACACAGTGTCTCTTCTTTCCCCAACCCGCCCCCAAGCCCGCTCTCAGCTTTACACACATAGGCGGCCGCAGTATCCTACTCCCGTTCAGTCATCCCCTAGACGGAGAGAGCGACTTTGCAATTCAGGGCTCCCAGAGGCGCCTCCGATCTTCTGCCCCAGCAACAGAAGTACTGGCGCCACATCGAGCGCGCCTGCGTCACCCTCAGTCAACAATACGGCTTCTCCCGTCTCGATACCCCTGTATTCGAGAGTTCCGGTCTCTTCGACCGCTCCGTTGGCGCAGGCACCGACATAGTCGAAAAAGAGACCTACACCTTCGCCGACCGTGGAGGCGACCTGCTGACCCTTCGCCCCGAAGGCACTGCCCCCATCTGCCGCGCCTACCTGGAGCACGGCATGCACAACCTGCCCCAACCGGTGCGTCTCTATTACTTCTGCCCCGTCTTCCGATACGAAAGGCCTCAAGCAGGTAGGTACCGCGAGCACCACCAGTTCGGCTTGGAGGTACTCGGCGACGCCGATCCATCGGTGGATGCCGAGGTGGTCGAGTTGGCATGGAGGCTGGTGTCCAGGCTGGGGCTCTCGGACGTCTCCCTCTACGTGAACAGCATCGGCGACCGCCAGTGCCGCCCTGTCTACCTCGACGCGCTGCGCTCCTACTACCGTGAGCGCCAAGCCAACCTCTGCCCTGACTGCCAGCAAAGACTGGACCGCAACGCCCTGCGCCTGCTCGACTGCAAGCGCGAGGGATGCCACCAGTACGGCGATGATGCCCCCCGCTCGGTGGACTATCTATGCGATGATTGCCAGTCCCACTGGGACCGCCTGCTGCAGTATCTCGCGCTAATGGGGATTCCCTACCAAGTGGACCACCGCCTCGTGCGAGGTCTCGACTACTACACGCGCACTGTTTTCGAGATCCAACCACTGGAGGAAGGGGGCCAAAGCACCCTGGTCGGCGGTGGACGCTACGACGGCCTCATCGAGGAAATCGGAGGCAGGCCCACACCCGGCATAGGCTTCGCCACGGGTCTGGAGCGCCTCACACTGAACCTTCAACGCCAGGAGGTCCCAATCGATGAGGATCCCTCCCCCCAGTACCTGGTCATCAACATGGGGCAAGCGGCCCGGGAGACTGCCTTGGATGTAGCAGTACGCATACGTCAACAGGGCACAGGCGCCATTCTCGGTTCCGCCGGACGCAGTCTCAAAGGGCAGTTGCGCCAAGCCAACGCTCTATCCATTCCCTATGTGGTCATCATCGGCGATGATGAGGTGGCAGCCAACAGCATTACCATCCGAGACATGGCTACCGGCGGCCAGGAACGCCGGCCAGTCCCCGAATTCCTGGAACAACTCTAGCCCTCAACAAAGAGGAAACGGGAGGAGACAGACATGGAAAAAGTAGTAGACCTGAGCCACCCTTGGAACATCCACTCACCACCCTGGATGGGTTACGACTCGCCCCGTCTCTGGTACACCCAGCGTCATTCCATGGGAGGCGTGGTCAGCCAGTGGCTCTCGACTCCTCTCCACGTCGGAACCCACTTGGACTCCGAGATGCATGGCTACAGCGGAGGCAGGGACATCGGCAGCGTCCCCATAGATCGGCTGTATGGCGACGGCATCGTAGTGGATATCAGCAATGAAGTGGGTCCCTTGGACCTCATCACAGTGGATCACATCACCAAGAACGCCGACATACGCAAGGGCGACATCCTCATCCTCCACACTGGCTTCCACAAATACTACCAAGGCGGTAGCGCAGAGGACGAAGAGACCTACTTCTGTCGTCACCCTGGCCCCTACAAGGAAGTCTCCGACTGGTTCATAGAGATGGAACTTAAGTGGACTGGCACCGACACCGGCTCCGGTGACCACCCCATGAACACTGCCATCCGCAACCTCCGTCCCGACATCTGCAAAGAGTACGAGGACAAGATTGGCAAGTCGGTGGATGAGCAGTTCCCCATGCGTGACTACTTCTACATGCACCGCGCTCCCTTCCGCAAAGGAATCATCCACGTGGAGAACGTCGGAGGCGACATCGACCAGGTGCTGAACAAGCGCTGCAAGATTGGCGCGTTCCCTTGGCGCTTCGAGGGCGGCGAAGGCGCAATGTGCCGCGTGGTAGCCTTCCTGGACGAGTAAACACGCCCCCGCGCACAAAGGAGCACCGGAACAGATGAAGGCTGCGCAGCACCAAGGCAGGAGCCTGCTCTACCTGACAATAGAGCCCGACGACTACGACGCAAGCCTGCAATACCCCCTGTTCATCCTTCTGCATGGATTCGGGGCCAACATGCAGGACTTGGCTTCGTTATCGCCCGCTATCAACCGCGAGGGCTACGTCTACGCCTGCCCTCAAGCCCCAATGGCCTTCCAGCTAGGCCCAGGCATGGTTGGCTACGGCTGGACGCCTCGCGGTGCCGAAGCAACGCCTGAGGACATCCAGAATGCTGAAGATGCTCTGGACACCTTCTTCGCGGAAATCATGGAGAAGTACCAGGTCTCCCCCGGCAACGTCATCCTCAGCGGCTTCTCCCAAGGCGGGGGTATGACCTACCGCTGCGGTCTGCGTCAGCCCAACCTGTTCGCCGGTCTAGCCGTCCTCAGTGGCACCCTCCCTGATACCGACTCCCTGAAGGCCCGCCTCCCCGAAGAGCGCAACCAGCCCATATTCGTAGTCCATGGCACCGCGGACAGCGTGCTCCCCATTGACCGCGGGCGCGCCGCCAACGAGTTCCTCCAGTCGGCGGGCTACCAGCCCCAGTACAAGGAATACCCCATGGCCCACGAAATTAGCCCCGACGTGCTCTCCGACTTGGTCCAGTGGGCGTCCAGTGTCCTGCCCCCGCTTGCACGGTAGACCCTTACCGCCCTAGCAACTTGCAAGGAGGAACATCATGGCCGATGGAGCCATTCGAGTTGGAATCGTAGGCGCGGGCGGCATTGTGCGCTCTCGCAACCTGCCTGGGCTCCGGGCCATGCCCGATGTCGAAGTCGTGAGCGTGGTCAACCGTAGCCGTGAGTCCAGCGAACGGGCCGCCGCCGAGATGGAGATACCCACGGTCTACGACCATTGGACCGACCTCATTGAGTCCACCGACACAAACGCCATCTGCATCGGCACTTGGCCCTACATGCACTGCGCGATGACCTTGGCAGCCCTTGAGGCCGACAAGCACGTCCTCACCGAAGGCCGCATGGCCATGAACGCTGAGGAAGCCCGCATCATGCTGGATGCCTCCCGCGCCAAGCCCCACCTCATTACCCAGATTGTCCCCGGCCCGCCCACATTCCCCGTGGACAACCTCCTCATAGAGATGATCAACAGCGGCTTCCTAGGCGACATTCTCTCCGTGGACATCCGCGCCTTGCCCATCGGCCGTCAGCCCCACCAAGCATTCATCAACCCCGACGCACCCTTCCACTGGCGAATGGACGCCGACGTCAGCGGCTACAACGCCCTCAGCGTGGGCATCGAGTACGAGTCGATGATGCGCTGGCTCGGCCCAGCCACCAAGGTGATGGCCAACACTCGCACCTTCACCACCCAGCGAAAAGACGAGGAGGGCAACCTCCGCTCAGTCCGACTACCAGAGTTGGTCGACATCCTAGCCGACCTGGCTTGTGGCGCCCAGATGCACATGAACGTCAGCTCCGTCTCCGGCATGGGGCCCCAACACGAGATCTGGCTCTTCGGCAGCCAAGGCACCATCCACTGTGAAGACGCCAACGTATTCGCAGGCAAACGCGGCGACACAGAACTGAAAGAGGTCCCCAACCCCGAGGCCTCACGCTACAAATGGCGCTCCGAGGAGGAGTTCGTCAACGCCATTCGCGGCGTGGAGAAGGTGACTCGCACCCCGTTCGACGCAGGCGTCCAGTACATGGAGTTCAGCGAGGCAGTAGCCCGCAGCTCCCAAACAGGTGAAGCCATCTACCTGCCTCTCTAACCCCCGCGCCACCCAATTGCCAATTGTCGAGGGGCATGAAGCATGGGAGTGCATTGAGGCATAATGCGTACTCTGAGGATGGGCCGTCCCACGCCTGAACAGCTCACATTATTGCAGGACACCGGTGCTGGTTTCAGACTCATCCGCGGCGCCGCCGGTAGCGGTAAGACCGCAACTGCACTCTTTCGGCTCCGACAACTATGCGGTGCACGACGACGACGTCGCCGTCAAATGGACTCTTCAGAACCCACACGGGTCTTGGTGCTGACATTCAACCGAACTCTCCAGGGCTACATTTCCCAGCTTGTATCTGACCAGGTTGAGCAATCTGAAGACTTGGTTCTGACGGTAGATACCTTTGCCCATTGGGCCCGCAGTCTCGTAAGCCGCCGGAACCTGCTTGACGACAAAGATCGCCGTAACCAGATAGCCTCCCTAGTTCAACAGGCTGGTATACCGACACAGCATTTGGACTACTATGTGGACGAGATTGAGTACGTGTTAGGCAGATTCCATCCAGACCACCTCGCCTCATATCTACGAGCGACTCGCTCCGGCCGAGGAAGGGCACCAGCCGTTTCGCAAGAGCTTCGCAAGAAGTTGCTGGATAAGGTAGTTGGACCGTACACCGCCCTGAAGTCCGAGCGTGGCAAAGTAGACTGGAACGATGTTGCCGTGGAAGCAGCAGCTGGTGTGCCTAACAAGCAGTACGAGATAGTTGTCGTGGATGAGGCACAGGATCTATCAGCCAACCAGATTCGGGCCATTTGCGCACATCTGAGTAATGACCATGTGACTACGTTCATCATGGATGCCGTTCAACGCATATACCCTCAATCTTTCGCTTGGGTTGAGGTCGGCATCGACATGCGCCCCCAGATGGTACATACCTTGAAGCGTAACTATAGAAACACTCGCCAAATAGCCCGTCTCGCCTCATCCCTCATCCATGGCCTCCCACCCGACCCGGATGGCGCGGTGCCAGATCCCTCCGAGTGTGCCGCCGACGGGCCACGCCCCATAGTGTATATCGGTAACTTCTCAGTACAACTGGGGCGTATGTTGGACGCTATGGAGCCGCAACTTCTTAATGGAGACGAGGTAGCCATAATCCACCCGCGTGGCGGTCGCTGGTTTGGCTTCACTAAGAGCGTGCTCCAAGAGCGCCGCATATCTTACTGCGAACTCACCCGTAATCCAGTCTGGCCCACCGGGCCGGAACAGTTCGCCCTATCGACCATTCACTCCGCCAAAGGCTTGGAATTCGACCATGTTCTCATGCCTGGCTTGAGCAAACAGCTTACACTACACGGGGAAGAAGACGGAGACGGTACACTCGACAACCTCCGTCGGCTCGTGGCTATGGGCATTGGCCGTGCTAGGAAGACAGTTATGCTGGGTTACAAGCCAGGGGACAGGTCTGCTGTTTTCGATTTCATCGATCCCACGACCTATGACGCCGTAGAGGTTTGAACTCATGCCGGACCACCATTCTCCCCTGTGCCGTCCAAGGACCCCTAGAGAGATCTCCCAATTACCGCCATGCCCGGAAGTAGTATCTGCTGCCAGCACTAGAGGGGTCACTCAAATTGTTCATTTCACAACCACCAAGGGTGCCATTGGTATTCTAGCCGCAAATGCGGTCAAGAGTAGAGCGCGATTGCCCGAAGATAGCTACTTGGAATACATCTATGAGCCAAACACTGCGTTTCGCAAGGACACTGCGTGGCTCGACTATGTAAACCTCTCTATTGAGCGAATCAACGACTGGATGTTCGAGGCCTCTTCCAGGTGGCATCCCAGTCCCGGCAACCCATGGGTGGTTCTCTCATTTGTTCCAAGTATCCTTGCTCATTCGGGCGTTGTATTCGCCACTACCAACAACATATACCAAAGCTGTCGTCGTAACGAGGGTATACTCGGATTCGACGCTCTATTTTCTAGCCTCGTCCCTGGTAGGTATGGCTATGTACACACCAGGGCCGACAAGTCGACAGCATGGCCCACCGACCGTCAAGCCGAGGTATTGTATCCCGGTGAATTGTCCTGCAAATGCTTACAGCGGATTTACGTACAGCACCCGGAGTCGGCGGAGACAATCGAAGGAACCAAAGCCGTCCTCGACCTAACCAAAGACATTCCAGTCCAACATGCTCCAGAGGTGTTTGAATGACTAACGTACCACTGTTCGACCCCACTCAAATTGAGACTTACAACAACCAAACCAATGCAGCAATCGAAAGACCTGAGTTTGACCGAATTAGACGGTCTGTCCTATGGGCAGCGTACGGTGATGCGCTGGGTTGGATCAGTGAATTGACCGACTCGGCGGGGCTGCGCAGGCGAACATCGGGGAAGCCCTTGACAAGACCGATTGAATGGACTCGACGCATAGGAGGGCGCAGCGGCGTCACCATAACTCTGCCACAAGGATGCTATTCGGATGACTCTCAGTTACGGCTGGCTACGGGTAGAGCCATCACTCACTCTGGCTTCGACGTGGACGCGTTCTCCAAAGTCGAGCTCCCAGTTTGGCTGAGCTACGAGCTTGGCGGAGGGAAAGGAACTACTGCGGCGGCAGCTAACTTGGCCAAGACACGGGTCCAATGGTTCGCTAACACGTTCAAGGGCTGGACTGCTTCCGGCGGCAACGGGGCAGCGATGCGCATCCAGCCGCATGTATGGGCTTCCTCAAACCCCTCCGATTGTACGACATTTTTGCCAGATGTTGTTCGCAACGCAATCTGCACACATTCTAACCCCAACGGGCTTCTAGGTGCAGTATTGCATGCTTTGGCCTTGGCCCATTCTATATCGACCGGGTCGCCTCCATCATCCGGTGATCTAATGAAGTTAGTAGTGGATAAAGCAGCTAACCTCATGGAAATCGTCGCCGACGATATCGAAGTCACTCAGTACTGGCGCTCGGCGTTTGAACGCGACTCAGGTCCTTTTCAAGATGCATGGCAAAGGGCAGTCGGCGACTGCACGTCTGCGATTGAAACTCTGGCAGATACTTCTGATGGTATAGAGGCCGACCCCTACGGTGCTATGCTAGACTCCCTAAGATTACGGGATAGAGAACATCGGGGCAGTGGAACTTTGACTGCGCTAGCAGCCGTTGCTCTGACTTGGTGCGAGCAGGATCCGGAGTCCGCCTTGATAGTGGCTGTTAATTCCCTAGGCTCCGACACAGATTCGATCGCGTCGATGGCAGGTGCTATTCTTGGTGCTAACACTAAAGACGACCCTCCAGTGGAAGTCTTGGACGCCGACTTGTTTCGCTCTCACGCAGAACGTCTCTCCGCCATTGCTTCTGGCGGGAGGCCTCCATCCCATCCGTATCCAGACTTGCTTCACTGGACACCACCGAAGTCCCGTGCGGACACCATTGGCCGCTCCACATCGGGCGATCTCTACGTCTTGGGTCTTGGGCAAGTTGTTCCACAGGGTGACCCCATAGAGGCGCGAGACCTTGGCTTTATGTGGCAATGGGTCAAGCTAGAGACGGGTCAAACGCTGTTGGTTAAGCGTCGTAAGAACATCTTGCACATTGACGACACGACCAGCCGTGGACCAACCGTGCAGACCCCTTACGTGAATCCATCTACAGCTAGTGCACCGCCGTCGTCTGAGGATACAGTGCGAGAAAAAGCCCCTGGACTACTATGGCCGAATCCTCCACGGGGCCCAATCTCGGACTCTAAGTTTAACGAGATGATTGACTATGTGAAGGAACACTACAGCGACGACAAGGCCATTGGTCAGGCGATCCGCCGAGTGGTCAATCGATGCACCGTCCCACAGACCTTGGTGTTCCTAGGTGTGTTGGCAGACTGCATCCAGGATGCCCCAACCAGAGACTCCAATTCTGGATAGGGGAGCCTAGGCACTGCCCCGAGTCCCCTCAGATGGCGCCCTGTTCACGCAGGGCGCCAATATCTTCGGGCGAAAGCCCCAGCAGTCCCTGCAACACCTCGTCGGTATGCTCCCCCAACGCTGGCGGACGCTGCACAGGCATCGCCTCAGATCCCGTGAGTTTCACCGGCGTGGAGGGGGACTTGAAGCTGCCCGTGGCTACTGGGTAGTCAAGGTCCACGAACATCTCCCGTGCCTCTAGGTGCGGACACGCCATCAGGTCTCCGGCATCCTGCACCATGGAAGCTGAAAACCCCAGGTCCAGCAGCAGGATGGCCACCTCTCGCTTGGGATGGCGCTTGGTCCACTCCTCCAGCGTCGGACGGACCACATCCAGGTAGAACGGCCCCTCCACGTCCCTACCCAGGTAACGAGGGTCCTCTGTCAACTCAGCACGGCCTACGTGACGCCACAGGGCGTCCCACTTATCCTCACCGATGGCTCCAGCCAGCACCACATACCCGTCGCTGGCCTCCAAGGCCAGTTGAGCGCTCGTCATATTCTCTCGCTGCCGGCCCGGCGCCTTCCCGCCCACTTGGTAGAATGGAAGGACGCTGGTGTTGTGCATCATCATGCAGTCGTACATCGCTACGTCCACATGCTGCCCCAACCCTGTCCGGTTCCGCGTCTGCAGCGCCAGCATGATTCCGTAAGCCGTCCACACCGCAGGCACCGAGTCCCCTATGTTGTCTCCCACCATCTCCGGCGGGCCGTCTGGGCCACCCGTGATGTTCATCCACCCAGCCATACCCTGCACGCATGGATTATGCGCCGCCCAGTTGGAGTAGGGGCCCAGCAGGGCCTCGCTGTTGCCGTATCCGGTGATGCTGGCGTAAACCACAGCCGGGTTAATCGCCTGCAGCCGGTCGTAACCGAAGCCCAAACGTCGCAGCGCCCCCGGTCCGTAGTTATCCAGGACCACATCCGACACGCCCACCAGCTGGCCGAACAGCTCTTTGCCTTGTGGGTGGGCCATATCCAGCGACAGGCTCTTCTTGTTGCGGTTGATGGCTAGGAACCGTCCACTGAGTGTGGAGCCGTCCTCGTCCTGCAGGTAAGGCCGGTTCAGGCGCGAGCGGTCGCCCATCCCAGGCCTCTCGATCTTGATAATCTCCGCCCCGGCATCCCCCAGCAGCATGGAGCAGAAGGGCCCCGCCACTATGTGGGTACAGTCCACCACTCGTATGCCCTCCAGAGGCAAGGGCAAGCTAGCTTGGTTCATGGGTCAACTCCGGCTTTAGGTAGCCATGACAATACGCGGGCTCCGCTCATAAACCAGCGGGCAGTCACAGCCCGCCTCTTTAAGAGGAACTACCGGCATAAACCTTACGGGACCAAGTCAGGCCCTCTCGGACCCAACTATTGCGGGGGCCATTCAGTACCGCCCTCGGCGGGCCGCTTGTCTTCCGGAAGCGCCAGACCCTCCCGAACCACCGAGGTGAAAGCGGTGGCTATGATGTTGCCCCACTCCTTGGCATGGTCCACACGGTAAGCTGTACGCCGGCCGCGGAAGGCGTTGCGGGAGTTTTCACTGATCTCGCTCATGGGCTTGTCCAGTTCCGTCGCCGCCAGCGTCTCCCGCTTCACCTCATCTTCCATCTTGTCCAGCGTGGGCACCAACTCCTTGGCTGTCTCGACGAAGCGGCCCACCTCGCGCATATTCTTGTCGAACACCACGAACACCGGCACAGTGCCCGCCCGGTGTTCTGGCAGGTAGCTGTTCGTCAGATCAAGTTCCACGTCGCGGTCAAATATGCTCATTCTCAGGTTCTCGGTGCTCTCCGCCAGCCTCATGATCGTTGGTGCGGTGCTGATGGCGTCGCCGCACCAAGCAGCGGTGAAGATGGCCAGTTGCAGAGGCTCGTCCAGACCGTCGAAGAAGGCCTTGACCTCGGCCGGGGTATCAACCGAAGCGTATATCTGCTCCATGGCCTGCTTGTTGACCTTAACCTGCTCCAAGTACTGTTGGGACGTCATCCCCTCGTTGAACTTCTCTTGGCTCAAGGACATAACAGTCTCTCCTTCATATGTCTGCTGTAGCTGAGTTATGCCAGCGACTGACCGTGCCTCCCATTATGGCACCAGACCATGGGCCTCGGCGACGCGATGAAACCCGTCCAGTGAGCCCTCTATGATCCGGTCCTCCACGCAGTACGAGATCCTGAAGTGTCCCGGCGTGCCAAACCCGCGCCCAGGCACCGTCAGCACGTTCCACTCCTGTAGTTCCGCTACAAAAGCGGCATCGTCTTCTATAGGTGATTGAGGGAACAGGTAGAAGGCGCCTTGTGGCAACGGCACGGTGTATCCCATCTCCACCAGCTGCCCGTGCAGATAGTCCCGCTTCCGCTGGTACTCCCCCACATCCACCGTCACTCCCTGCAGACCACGGACAACGTGTTGCATCAGGGCAGGCGCGTTCACGAACCCTAGGATGCGGTTGCAGAAGGTCAACCCGTCCACCAAGTGGGCCTTGTCCCCGAGGTCAGGGTTGACGGCGATGTAGCCGATCCGCTCCCCCGGCAGCCCCAGGTCCTTCGCGTGGGAGTTCACTACCATCGAGTGCTCATAGTGGGGGAACACTTGGGGGTAGACCAGGTCATCGTAGATGATCCGCCTGTAGGGTTCGTCGCTGACAAGGTAGATCGTGGTCCCCAAGCGCCTTCCAGCTTGGGTCAGCAGGTCCCCCAGTGCGCGGACGGACTCCTCACTATAGACAACCCCCGACGGGTTGTTCGGAGAGTTGATCAGAATCACCCGGGAGCGCTCCGTGAGGGCCTCCTCGATGCGCGCAAGGTCGAGTTGGAACCCTGCGTCGGTAGGCACGATAACAGGCGCACCACCGTGATTGTCCGTGTAGTAACCGTATTCCACGAAATAGGGCGAGAGAATGACGACCTCATCCCCAGGGTCGAGTACGGTCTTGAGCACCACGTTGATGGCCCCGGCCGCGCCACAGGTCATCACAATATCGCCCGCCGAAAAGGCTGCTCCTGTTTCCTCGCGCAGCCCCTCTGCCACTGCCTGCCTTGTCTCTAGGTAGCCAGCATTCGGCATGTAGCGGTGCATGCCCGCCAACGGCTCTCGGGCCAGACGCTCCAGCTCCTCGCGGAACTCATGTGGTGGCTCAATTACGGGGTTGCCCAAAGAGAGATCGAAGACATTATTCTCGCCATACTGCTGCTTGAGGGCGATGCCCGTCTCGAACATGCGACGGATCCATCCGCCCTCTTGCATGAAACGGTCTATCTTGGCAGCAACGGCCATAATGTTAGAAGCCAGCCAGGGTGATGTTCCCGGCTACACCAGTGCCGTGCCGACGCCGGCAGCCGTGGTGTCGCCATTCTGGTTCTGGCAGGTAAGCTGCACAATCACCCGGGTGCCTCCCTCTTCCACATGGGTCTCGCTGACCTGTCCGGTGACGGTCACCGAGTCGCCGGGTTTCACCGGGCGCAGAAACTTCAGGTTTATATTGCCTGTGCGGTGGAACGCCTCCGCTCCAAAGAAACGGCGCAGAGACTCCGAGGCGTAGGTGACGGACATGCGGCCTGATGCTATGGGGTAGTTGGTACCCAATCGGCGGGCCGCCAAGGCGGGGTCCGTGTGGATGTTCGGCTCGCCCATAATCCCACAGGCCTCAAATAAATCGATCGTCTCTTGGCTGATCTGTTTCGTTACGGGGGGAATCTCCACGCCTACCTCTAGGTTCCCTGAGAGTGCCATTTCTTGCCAACCTCCTCGGGCTTCTTCATCTGGTACGTGCGCATCTTCTCCAGCATACGCCCGTCCTCATCAACCGCAGTGGCCTCTATCACGAGGTACGGCTTGTCCCTGCGCCAATAGACATCCGCAATGCGCCCGGTCACCCGCACCTTTTTCCCAGGGATGGGCTCGTTGAAAAATTCTACTTCATTCCCAGCATTGACCCCCCCTGTGGGGTCTTGGTACACCATCCGAAACGCGGTGGCATCATGCTTCACCGCTAGGGTCGCAAAACGTGCGTCCGGGTCTTGCACAGCCTGCCGGAACCGGTCCAACAACTCTTGTGTAAAGTCATATTCGTAGGAGCCTAGCTCCTCGCCTATACGCTCTTCTCCATACTCGAAGAGCCGGGTTTCCGCCTCGGACATGGGGCCTCCCAAGAGTGAACGGGATGAATTTCCTTGTAACATACCCACTAAGGCAAGTCAAACGAACCCTCCTTCCATCCGCAGGTCATTCGATTATCGCCTGCTCCGCTACCCTGTCCGTTCGTCCTGAGCCTGTTGAAGCGCGAAACGAAGTGAGTCTAAGAGCCTGCCCCGGACCCCGATCCGTGGACAGGCCATCCCTCACCGCGGACATATAAGGCTGGATCCTCGATAATCGAAAGACCCGCCTATGTCACAAATCCTCTTGACAAGTCACACACATACGTTCTATATTTAGCTCACGCGTCGACGCCAAGCCCCCCGAAGGGCATTCCACACCGAAAGGAAAACAGAGCAAGGCAACCACTGGCCCGCATTCCGCTCTCAGAGAAGCGGGAACCCTGGTCCTGGAGCTAATTCAAAGCTGTGACGGGACTGACCGGGCCAGCCCAAAATCCCGCCCCGGCGACGCCTGAAGTCCTGCCTGCGCCGGCTAAGCAAGCGGGAATCCTGCAGGAGAACGTAAGTCCTTGACAGCAACAACGGGGGCACGGAAAGGTCTCATGAGCCAGCGGCAAGCTGCCCCGATGCGGCCCTTGCCGCCCGCGCCGGTTCACAGCCGGACCTCGGTTTCAGCCGGGGCCGTAGCCACATGTCGGCTACACTCACCCCTTCCCCCTCTGTTCATCCCGCCGATGTCGATGGACACCGCCCCCTTCCCCCATATGCGCCTTTTCGCCCAAGCCCCTGTTCCTGAAAACGCGCCCGAGAACGCAGAAGAAGAATGTTCATAATGTTGATGCGTATGCACGCCCATGATGCTCACAATGCAGTCAATGCAGCCAATTTTATTTTCCCCTTCCTCCTTGGCTTCCTCAAGGCTGGCTCCTATCTGGCCAGCTACCAATTCCGTGCCATTGGAATGCACCGAGATTGCCACGGGATTACCACGGGATTGCCACGGGTATGCACCGGGATTGCCACCGGAATGCAACGAGAGTTGCACGGTATGTCTACCGGATCACCACGGAATGCTGCAAAAGCAGCAACAACGTTCCGTCCCCAGCTACCAACTGGACACTGCCCCATGCTCGTGCCCCCAAACATCCCAAACCTCTCCTTCAAATCACGCCACATATACATCAGATAGTGATATACTTTACATAGCTACAAAATGCGCTACCGCTCCAGGCTATTTGCCGTCGTACGACACGACCTCTCAGGGTGCCGTAAATGGTGCCCTATACCCGTTCTGAACAGGACTCTTCATGCAAGATAACGGAGCCTCTGCCAACTATACAGCTAAAGACATCCAGGTACTCGAGGGCTTGGAGGCGGTGCGCCGACGCCCAGGCATGTACATCGGCAGCACCGACCAACGCGGCCTCCACCACTTGGTCTACGAGATCGTCGACAACGCCGTCGACGAAGCCATGGCCGGCCACTGTACGTCGGTCGACATCTCCATCGGTGAGAACGGCTGGATTACCGTCCACGACGACGGCCGTGGCATACCGGTGGACGTCCACCCTACCACCGGTCTATCAGCCCTTGAGACCGTCATGACCTCCCTCCACTCCGGTGCCAAGTTCGGCGGCGGCGCCTACAAGGTGTCCGGCGGCTTGCACGGCGTGGGTGCATCTGTGGTCAACGGCCTCTCGGAGAATCTGCGCGTTGAGGTGCGCCGCGATGGAAACCTCTACAGCCAGGAATACGCCAAGGGCTTGCCCAGCGGTGGGCTTCAGACCCAGCAGGGGACCGAGGGAAGCGGCACCACAATCTCTTTCTTCCCCGACGCTGAGATTTTCAACGAGATTGAGTACGACTTCGACACCCTGACCTCTCACTTCAGGGAGGTTGCATATCTCAACAGGGGCTTGGAGATCCGGTTCTCCAGCCCGTGGCACAACGAGCAGCGGGACGGAGATATCGACCGCACCTACTACTTCGATGGTGGTTTGGCCAGCTTCGCCCGCAGCCTCAACCGCAACAAAGCGGTGCTCCAGCCCAACCCCTTCTACCTGCTGAAGACCATCGACGATACCATCGTTGAGGCCTCGGTCCAGTACAACGCCGCTTTCAGCGAGACGGTCCTCTCCTTCGCCAACTGCATCAATACCCAGGAGGGGGGCACCCATCTCACCGGGTTCCGGGCCGCCCTAACTCGCGTGATTAACGACTACTCCCGGCGCCAAAAGCTGCTGCGCGATGACCAAGGCAACCTCTCCGGCGAAGATGTCCGCGAAGGCCTCACCGCCGTGGTCAGCGTCAAACTGACCGACCCCCAGTTCGAGGGACAGACCAAGACCAAGCTGGGCAACGCCGAAGTCAAGGGCATTGTGGAGGTGGCCGTCGGAGAGGCCCTCACACACTACCTGGAAGAACACCCCACCGACGCCAAACGCATAGTCGAGAAGTGCATCACTTCCCAGAAGGCTCGGGAAGCAGCCCGCAAGGCCCGCGAACTCGTCATACGCAAGAACGCCATCGATGGCTCATCCCTCCCCGGCAAGCTCGCGGACTGCTCTGAGCGCAACCCGGAAAACTGCGAAATATACATCGTCGAGGGTGAGTCTGCGGGCGGCTCGGCCAAGATGGGCAGGGACCGCCGTTTCCAAGCCATCCTCCCGATGAAGGGCAAGATACTCAACATCGAACGCGTGCATCTCAGGCAACCCGATAAGATTCTCGGTCACCAGGAGATACGCGCCCTCATCGCTGCATTGGGAGCCGGTGAAGGTGACGAGTTCAACTTGTCGAAGCTGCGGTATAACAAGGTCATCATAATGACCGACGCCGATGTGGACGGGTCCCACATCCGAACACTGCTGCTAACCTTCTTCTTCCGTAGAATGAAGGAGCTTATCGATGGGGGCCACCTCTTCATAGCTCAGCCTCCTCTGTACCGCGTGCAGAACGGCAGGAGTGCCCAATACTGCTACACCGAAGACGAGAAGGAAAAGCAGCTAACCAAGCTTAACGGCAGGCGTAACGTCCACGTCCAGCGCTACAAGGGTTTGGGCGAGATGAATCCCGAGCAGCTCTGGGAGACCACTATGGATCCCGATAAGCGCACCATGCTGCGGGTGGATATCATCGACGCCTTCCAAGCTGAGGACGCTGTTACCACCTTGATGGGCGATATCGTAGAACCCCGCAAGGAGTTCATAAAAAACCACGCCCGGAGCGTAAAAGAACTGGACGTGTAGGAAGCTCTCCTCTATCAGGGTATACTTAGTGCTGGTTGCCGCAAAATGTCATTCCGCCTCCGGCAGCCACGTACTTACTACCCGACGGAGGACCCCATGACCCAACCGAGTGACAATGCTCCCGGGACCACCCTGTTCCCCACTGTAGGCGTCTTCCACTCCATGCTCTCACAGGAGTTGGCGGGACTGACCGATGATCAGCTTGACTTCACGTCCGACAAGTGGGCGTGGGCCGAATGGAGCATTCGGCGCAATGCCAGTCACGTTTCGTCCGGGGGCTTGAGGTGGATGCTGGGCCGCTGGGCAGACGCCAACCTGACAGAAGGCATTCCCCTTCCCGATGACGCCTTGGAGATCGTAAATTCCGGTGCCCGCTGGCTGGATGAAGATAAGTATCACACCGTCGATTCTATACTGGGTGTATTGAAGGGAAGCCTCGACCTGTGCGACGCCGTAATGGCGAAGCAGACTGTGGCATCTATGCGTTCAATGGAGTTGCCTTGGTCCAATACCGGTCAAGCAGCCCAGATGGCCGAGGCCCATCCCAACGGGCGACGTCTCGACCCCTCAGACCCGGAAAAGGCCTTCATAAATCTCGAGTACACCTTCCGCCACCTGTGGTTCGAAGCCCTGACTCACCTCTACAACATACAGCGCTTGAAGAGGGCACAAGGGCTGACTGCAACGGTAAAACTGCCCGACGAGGGCTATCACACCATCCCAAGCTGGGACAGCAGCGAGCCCTAGGAAGCGCACACACCCCTAAGCGGCGAACTGAGGGTTGACCTCCACGACCCCTTCCGGGGTCGCCTGCATCAGGCACACCAAGTCGTATCCGCGACGCCTCAGTTCGTCGCTGCCGCCTTGACGCCGGTCAACCAGGATTACGACCTTGCCGACCTCGCAACCGGCTTCCTCCACCGCCTCTATCGCGTGGAACACGGAGGAGCCGGTTGTGCACACATCATCCACTATGGCGACCTTCTCCCCCTTGGGTATGTCGCCCTCTATGAGTTGCTCCGTCCCGTGTCCTTTGACCTCGTTTCGCACGATAAAGGAAGTGATAGGGTCGCCCGACATGTGACTGGTCATCGATACCGCGGTCACAATGGGTACGGCACTCACCGTAGGTCCTCCCACCCGCTTTATCCCTGATGGACGCAGGATATCCATCAGGGCCTTACCCACCAAGCACGCACCCTCTGGGTCCAGGGTCAACAGGCGGCCATCCATGTAGTAAGAAGTGCGCAGCCCTGACGACAACGTGAAGTTACCGTATCTCAGTGCCCCACGTTCCAAGGCCAACTCCAGCATACGCTCCGCCTCAGTCACTTCTTCCCCCTAGCTCGTCATACATGCCCTGTTGCTCTATGTACCTTTCCACGTCTGCCGGCACCTGGTCCGATATATTCTCTCCACGAGATACGAGACTTCTGATATCTGATGAGCTCACATCCACCTGCTCCACTGGAACCGATATCGCCCTACTGGACCCCCCAGGACAGATCTTGTCCAGCTTATCGAATCTCGCGGCGGGACCGCCTGGCCGGGATGCCACTGCCAGAGTCGACATGCGCAGTATTTCAGCCGGCTCCTTCCACAATTCGAATGATGAGTAGGCGTCAGCTCCCAACACAACGTAGAATTCATTCTCGTCGCCGGAATCGTCTGCCATCTCCCTCAGAGTATCGACCGTGTACGTGAGGCCTTCCCGGACTACCTCCCTGTCAGTCACGCTGAACCCGTCCCTTCCAGCGACCCCTAACTCCACCATCCGAAGCCTGTGCCGGGCATCAGATAGGTACTTGCCCTCCTTCATCCATGGGCGTCCAGCAGGCACAAATATCACTTCATCTAAGCGGAGATAGTCCAAGGCCCCTTCTGCGACTGCCAAGTGTCCTAAGTGAATGGGGTCAAACGTGCCACCGAAGAGGCCGATACGCACACTACCTCCATTCCAAGTCCGCCCGCCCCACTCGCACCCGGTCCCCAGGCTGCACCCCTAACTCCTCCATCTTCCTATCCAAACCAGACCTGACCATCTCATTGAACAACTGATCCACTACACGTCGGTCACGAAGGTTGATCATCTGAACTATCCTCGACAGCCGGTCTGAGTGCACTCGGATCCCGTCATCAGCCCTCGACACGCTCTCATGTCCTCGTGCCCGGACCACATTCACCATTTCCGAGTCCTTGGAGTCTACTGACCCATTGTCCCTATCCATTGAAGCCAGCTGCATTTGAGTATCGTTCACTAGCTTTTCCAGCCCCTCCCCGGTGGAAGCCGATATCTCATACACAGGACAACCGAGCGACTCCATCTCTCGAATGACTTTCCCGGCAGACTCCCGAGCCTCCGGAATATCTATCTTGTTAATAACTACCAGTTGCTGCTTCTCCCCCAAAGACTCGCTGTACGATCCCAACTCAGCGTTGATCAAGTCCAGTTGGTGAACTATGTCATCCTCGGTCCCGTCCACAAGGTGCCAGACTAACCTCACACGCTCAGCATGCTGCAGGAAGCGATGTCCCAGACCTACCCCAAGGTGAGCCCCCTCAACAAGACCTGGGATCTCCATAACCACGAACGTTTGACCATGCGTCTCACAGACCCCCAAAACCGGCTCCAATGTAGTGAATGGGTAACTAGCTACCTTCGGCTTAGCCGCAGAACAAACGGACAGAAGAGTCGACTTCCCTGCGTTAGGGGCCCCAACAATACCAACATCTGCCACCAGCTTGAGCTCAAGCTCAATAGACACATGCTCTCCTGATTGCCCTACCTCTGCAAGAAGTGGTTCCCGGTTCACGGAACTGGAGAAGGACGCGTTACCCCTGCCCCCCCTCCCTGAGGATGCCAAAAGCACCCTTGGGACCTCCGCCAAGTCCCCAATGAACTCTCGCTCATCATCGTGGACCCTTCTCCATGCCACAGTCCCCACCGGTGCCTTGATAACAAGCGGGTCTCCATTCGACCCGCGCTTGTTTTTGCCTGACCCGTGACCACCCCGCTCACCCCGCCATACACGGGCATAACTCAAGTGAAGCAAAGTATTCAGAGAGTCATCAGCTTCAAGCCACACGCTTCCACCATCACCCCCGGTGCCACCATCCGGGCCCCCTCGAGGTACAAACTTCTCCCGGCGGAAGCTGATACAACCATTCCCACCGCTTCCGGCTACTGTAGTAATTTGAACTCTATCAATCAAACTGTTTGGTTAGCAATATCAGTAATATACCGTTGGTTTGTGGATTGTAGTACAGTTTGAACTTGTTGATTCGAGTTGGAAGTAGTGGGGAGCGGTTGCATTATAGCATCGTGGGCAAAGGAGCTCGTGCAGTAAAGGCCTAGGAGTTCCACACTTATAGCTTGGAAATCAACGTGGTGTTGTCTACGTTGATTACTAAGGCAACAGGCCGTGGATTGCTGTGATGTCTGCTTGCAGGACTGGGTCCATTGGAAGCGTGTCAGTGATACGTTTCAGAGCTACACTCACAGTGGAATGGTCCCGGCCCAATGCCTTGGATATCTCAGTTACACCCATTCGCAGGTCAGCTGCCATTATCTGCATAGCGGCTTGGCGTGCTGCTAGGAGCTTCTGGCTACGTCTCCGGCCTATGAGGTCGTTTATGGTGACGCCATAGTAGTCGACCACTGATGATATGACTTGGTCATGAGTGACACGCGTGGCTTCTTGGGTCGGGAGAGTGGACCGTGTTACCTCCATGGCTTCGGCAGCTATTACTGGCGTGATGGTTCCGTCCCTGAGAGTTGCGAGTGCTACTGCGCGAATGAAGGCGCCCTCCAACTCCCGTATGTTGCCAACATCAATACTGGAGAGGGACTGAAGAGCGTCTTCACTAGCTTGGACTCCGATGGCCCTGCATCTAGCCTGTAGGATTGAGAGCCTGGTATGTATATCAGGCACTTGAAGGTACGCGACTAGACCGCTTTCCAACCGGGACCGTAGCCTAGGGTCTAGGAAAGAGAGTCTTTGTGGTGGTTCCTCAGAGGCTATCACTAGCTGTCTGCGGGATGTGTGTAGATCATTGACCGTGTGGAAGAAACCCTCGAGTGTCTGCTCTTTGCCTTCAAGGAACTGGATATCGTCCACAAGAAGCACATCCACGGAGCGATACCGTGTCCGAAAGTCGTCTGTGGTCTTGGATCGTATCCCTTGGATGAATTCGTTGGTAAAACCTTCCGATGTGATATACCTTACGGAATACCCCTTCAGATGGGAGGCGTAGGCAATGGCATGCATGAGGTGAGTTTTGCCAAGGCCCGGGGGAGCATATATGAATAGGGGATTGTACATCGTGCCCGGAGACTCAGAGACGGCTTGAGCGGCGCTTACAGCTAGTTTATTAGACTCACTTACAACAAACGTGGCGAATGTATACTGGTTGTTGAGGCTCGGAGGGACCGGCGTGTCAGCAGCCAGAGGCATATCCAATGCGCTTACTGGAACCTCGTCGATAGCAGAGACGTAGAATCGCACGTCCAGCATTTGTCCAGCTACACTCTGAACTGACTTCAACACGGTCTGGTACATGCGCTTCTCGATGGACTCCACTACGAAGGAATTGGGCGCTTCCACCAGAAGGACAGACCCGTCAAGGGACATGCCTCGTGTACCAGCCAGCCATGTATCGAACACAGGACGGCTCACCTGCAATTCAAGCTGACCGAGGACTGCTTGCCAAATGTGTGATGGGGTTAAGTGAGGGGATGGGTCTGACACAACCTTGAGACCGTATCAGCGGTTGGCGGGGGGTTCAAGGTGTGGTGGCGCGATTTGGTCACGTGTGGCAAAATTGGTTGCGATTATAGTCAATCGCATAGAACATTCGTGATGGGTTAGAACATGATGTCAGATATGTGTGAACGATTACGTAATATATAGTGGCGTCTACGATGCATTTAGTATCGTCTCTCCTAGGCGACATAACCGATAACGCACCATATTCACATAGTAGGTGTTGCGAGGTGCGCAATCACAACTTGCTTGCTGAAAAACGGCGTGGAATACGCTCAGGCTACATAGGGACAGACGAATATCATATGGGGTGCTGTATGCACTCGGGGGTACGCCTTTCGTGAAGATTGTGTTTATGGGAGCGCCGGAATACGTTATAACTCCCCTAGAGTATCTCCTAGGTGCTGAGTATGCGGACGTTGTCGGAGTCTATACTCAGCCTGACAGACCTTTTGGAAGGGGTGGTGCTCTCACACCTCCACCAGTGGGCCAATACTGCAGGGAGCGTGGCATACCGCTGTTCCAGCCGGCCAGCCTGCGGAATTCCGCAGCTCACGAAGAACTCGCTACACTGGAACCTGATGTGGTTGTGGTGGCGGCCTACGGCAGGATCCTGCCAAACGAGGTCCTGACGATCCCACGCCTTGGCTGCTTGAATATTCATCCTTCCCTACTGCCCAGACACCGTGGGCCATCGCCAGTCGTCACCGCCCTCATGGAAGGAGACCACACTACCGGGGTCACTCTGATGGTGGTGGACGAGGGAATGGATAGCGGGCCTATAGTGGCGCAGCAAACCACTGAAGTTCTTCCTGATGAGACTGCATGCAACCTCACGGACCGTCTGTTTCGGGCTGGAGGAGAGCTGATGGTGTCTATACTCCCGCGCTGGGTGGATGGGAATCTTAGTCCTGTCGGCCAAGACGAATCACTAGCGACTTTCACTCGTAAGATCACCAAACAGGATGGTGAGGTTGACTGGGCTCTCCCTGCTCTGCAGCTAAAGCGAAAAGCGCAAGCTTTCGACCCTTGGCCAGGGCTTTACACGTATTGGAATGGCAAGGTGCTCAAGTTGACCAAGGTGCGCTTGGTAACCAATGACGTGAACTACTCCGAGCAACCTGGAGCCGTCGTTCACTCTTTCGACAACTCTGTGGCGGTTGTCACAGGCAGCGGGCTGTTGGGGTTAGACGAGTTGCAACTGGAAGGACGGCGTCCGATAGTTGCTGCCGAGTTCGTCAGGGGGCAGCGGGACTTGGTGGGGTCGGTTCTACCGAGCTAACCCATCCCCAGGTAGCTAATGTCCAAACTCCAGTCGACGTATCAATGACTCAGGGTGTCCCGCGAGCTCCATCTTCCGCTGAGTCTTGGATATGTCGTAGACCACACGGCGCCTCTCTATAGTGCCCTCTTCGGTATCGTAAATTGCATAGCTGGAACGGGAGTCGCCGTCCCTTGGCTGCCCCACACCGCCGGGATTTACTACCCATCGTTCCTCCCCCAGCCGCATCGGCTCCCGCTCGGGGAACTCAGTGAATCTGGGGGCGCTCCCCATCTGTTCCCGGCATATGAATGGCAGGTGCGAGTGGCCCACCAAGCAGTAGCTGGTGTTCAGCAGCGCCAGAGATGCTGCGGCTGCCTCTACTGAGACCAGATACTCCCACAGCGCTGCCCGCAGGCTGCCGTGCACCAAAGTGAACGGTCCCTCCTCCCGGGTCAGGGGGAGTTCGCGCAGGAATGCCAACTGCTCGCTACCTAGCTGTTGCGCGGTCCACCGTGCTGCCCATGCAGCGGCATGGTTGAATTCTTCCACACTCAGAACCCCCGCCACTGCTGCGTCGTGATTGCCGGATACACATCGGAAATCGTGCGATCGCAGCACCTCTAAGGCTTTCACGGGGTCTGGTCCGTAGCCCACCACATCTCCCATGCACCAGATCTGGTCGAAGGACCCACAATCGGCGAAGATTGCTTCAAGGGCTTCCAGATTGGAGTGTATGTCGGCCAGCAGGAGGGTTTTCAAGCTGTGGTCCTTTCCTTACCCTCGGATGAGGTGAAGGCAGTCCAGCGCCTTGCGCGTGTCGCTGGCTACACGGGCGGGATCCCACGAACCCACGCGCCGTTTGAAGAGCCAATAGGTGAACTCCTTTTTCTCAGTAAGGGATATGGAGTCCCCTTCAGGATAGCCCTTCTCTTGGCGGAAGGTGCGTAGCAGGTTAGTCGCCTTGTCGTTGTAGAGGCGCGTCCAAGCGATGTCTTCCGTGTGGGGTTCCTGGGTATTGCCACGTCCCCGGGAGCGGTTCTCCTTCTGCACTTCCTGCTCCACGGCTAATTGCAGGGCCTCTTCCACTACCACGCCGTACCAGTAGTTGGTATATGCGTGGAACTTGGTTAAGCCCAGCAACTTCTCCATCTCCCCGTCAGCCGGGTCTTGAGGGAGTCGTCCGTGGAAGAGCAGGTCTTCCTGATCACCCACTGGCACCAAGTCTTCAATCTCTGAGCACAGGCGCTCGGCTAGGAGAAGCCAGTCGAAAGCCTCCTCACACAGCAGGTAGACGTAGATGCGCCCATCGCGCTCCTCCGTCGCTTGGGACCACATGCCAGCCGCCTCCAGCAGGGCGATACCCCAGTCCTTGCCATTGGCCACCTGCTCCCGTAGGTGACGTATGGCCTCGATTGATTCTGCATTGAGGCCACTCCCACTCTGAAGGTCGTGCAGAAGGGCGCCCTCGGCCGGTCTGTCCGTTTGGGAGGCTGCGGTCATCAGCCTAGTCCGGCAAACACCCGCAGTCGTTGCGGCTTCGGGGTGGATAGAAAGGCTTGAAACCGTTCCAAGGGCATGGTGTTGAGGACATGGTGCGGTTCGCACCAGCCTCTCCGGGCGATGGCCACGCCGAACCGCATCGCCTCCGGCTCTTCTGTGGCATGGGAGTCAGTATTGATGATCAAGGGCACGCCCAGCTCCCGGGCCCGTGTGATGTGGGTGTCCTTTAGGTCGAGCCGCCATGGTGAGGCGTTCACCTCCATGGCAGTCCCAGTGTCGGCAGCAGCCTGCAACAGGGCCTCCATGTCAGCTTCCACAGCATCGCGGGTTCCCAGCAGGCGGCCCGTAGGGTGTCCTATGGCCGTGACGTGAGGATTGTGCATGGCGTTGATGATCCGGGCCGTCATCTTCTCGCTGCTCTGACCCAGACCTGAATGGACCGACGCGATGACCACGTCCAACTCGGCCAGCATGTCGTCGGGGTAGTCCAAGCTGCCATCAGCCCTGATGTCTACCTCAGAGCCGTGGAATAGCTTCATGGGACAGCCCTGTTGCACAGTATCGAGAACTGTGCGCTGCTGTCGCAGCCTCTCTATGCTCAATCCGTTGGCAACGCCAAGTCCAGCGGAGTGGTCAGTCAGGGCCATGTACTGGTATCCCTTGGCAGCAAGGGTACCCACCATATCCTCAATGGAGTCACGCCCGTCACTCCAGTTACTGTGCACATGCAGGTCGCCCCGGATGTCTGACAGTTCAAGGAGGTATGGCATATCGCCTCGGGAGGCAATATCCAGCTCCCACATCCCCTCCCGCACCTCAGGAGGTATCAGAGGCAGGTCGAGACGTCCGTAGAAGGAGGTCTCGTCGGCGAACTTCTCCAAAGTGCCCGTCTCCAAGACGGTAATGCCATACTCGTTAAGGGAAAGCCCACGCTGCACCGCGTACTCGCGCAGTCGTACATTGTGCTGCTGGGAGCCGGTGAAGTACTGGATCAGGGCCCCGTAGGAGTCGTCGTCCACGATGCGCAGGTCGACCTGTATGCCCGGGTGCACCACCACGCTGGTTTTCTTCGGTCCCTTCACCAGCACCTGCTGCACCGATGGCAATGATGCGAGGGCGTCGATGATCGGCTGGGCGTCGTGAGCGGTGCCCATGATGTCGATGTCGCCTATGGTCTCCTGCCAGCGCCGCAGGCTCCCGGCGTATTCCATCTCACGGACGTCGGGGCAGGCCTCCCGCAGCGACGCGATGATTGATTCGGCGATGGGTAGGGCCTGTCCAATGGGAGTGCGTCCGTCCTTGCTCCGCAGCGAGCGGATATGTCGCAGGATGTTCTCCGCTGTCTTCTCACCCATCCGTGGCAGGGCGGACAACCTACCCGCCAGTATGGCGCTCTCCATCTCCTCCACGGTGCTGGCGCCCAGTTCGGTTGCCACCAGCATGGCCGTTTTGGGGCCTATGCCCGGCACATTCATCAGCGTGAGGACACCGGGAGGCAGCTCGGAAGCGAGCTTCTCGTACGTCTCCATCTTCCCGGTAGTGACCAGCTCTTTTATCTTGGAACTGATGGCAGAGCCAACGCCGGGAATGGTCTTGAGGTCGACCTCGTCGCTGACCGCCTTTTCCAGTGAAAGCGAGAGCTGTTCGATAGTGCGGGCGGCCCTCTGGTAGGCGCGCACCTTGAACACCACATCCCCCTTCATCTCGGAGAGGATGGCCAGCTCCTCGAAGACTTGTGCTATTTCGCTGTTGTCCATCAGTTCTTAGACCGCAGTCCTTTGAACGGTATCTACTGTACTTGGTTTGAATTGCGCATTGGAGTGCAAATGGGGTGTACGCTCGTAGCTGGAGGACAATCGCGGTGTGGAAGGGGCGTAGCTGAATTTTGCAGTTTGACCGTATCTGCGGTGAAAGCATTTGTAGCTATTTCGACTGCAATTTCTGCAATTTTCATGCTCGAGGCATGGGAGCATCGTGTTTGTGATGGATAGACGGCGCCACAGGAGACACTACCTTTTACGCTGACCATAAAGGTGAGAGCGGGGCGATCAGTGCCGGCTAATGAATATGGGCCCATGTTCACATGATAGCGACGACAGGATGGGGCGTCGATAGGGGAATGTCAGGGGTCGGAGGTCGGGGGGGGAAGCGCGTTGGGAGCCTTGCCCGGCCAATCAGGAATCCCGGAGCTATCCGCCCATCCCGTGACACCGTTTGTACTTCTTCCCGCTGCCACAAGGGCAGGCGTCGTTGCGGCCTACCTTGCGACCAGATGAACCAGAGGCCTTGGATGTGGAGTTCACCTTGGACATGGGACTGGAGGGCGCTGCTGCTGCTTGGCTTCTGGTACCGTTAGCCGGGCCGAGGGAGGCTTGGTAGACCGAGCGTGCCACATCGCTCTGCACCTTCTCCAGCATGTCTTGGAACATCCGGTGGCCTTGAGTCTTGTACATGACTAGCGGGTCCCTCTGCCCCACCGCATGCAGCCCCACGCCTTGGCGCAGGCTTTCCATGGCAGTCAGGTGGTGCACCCAGTGAACGTCGATGGAACGGAGCATGAGCAACCTTTCCAGGATGCGCATGTTCTCTCCGCTCATCTCCTCTTCGCGGGAGACGTAGGTCTGGTCCGCGTGCTCCAGCAGCAACTCTTCCATATCGGCCGGGGAGAGTTGCTGCAACGCCTCCTCACTGTCCAAGTCCGGAGGCAGGTTGGGGAAAACGACCCGCAAGTCAGCCAGCAGGCCAGCGTAGTTGCGGTCTTCCTGGTCCCGCTCCGACATATGGCGCTTGACAAGCTCCGAGAGCTCGTTGCGAACAAGCGAACCCAGGATGTTCTCTCTCAAGTCGGCCCCACCCAGCACCTTGTGTCGCTCGGTGTAAATCACCTCGCGGTGCCGGTTGAGCACGTCGTCATAGTCCAGCAGGTTCTTGCGTATGTCGAAGTGGTAGGCCTCCACTTTCACTTGGGCACCACCGATGGACTTGGACACCAGCTTGTTCTCTATGGGTGTGTCGACGTCCAACTTCATGGCGTTCAGCAGGCCCTTGATGCGGTCTCCGCCGAAGCGACGCATCAGGTCGTCCTCAAGGGAGGTGTAAAAGCGCGCGCTGCCAGGGTCGCCTTGGCGTCCTGTGCGTCCCCGTAGCTGGTTATCTATGCGTCGTGCCTCATGGTGCTCGGTGCCGATAACGTGCAGACCACCCAATTCCAGCACTCGCTGATGGTCATTTTCCCACTGGGCTTGGGAGGTGGCTTCGGGGTTGCCGCCGAGGATGATATCGGTGCCACGCCCAGCCATATTCGTAGCCACGGTGATGGCCCCTGGCCGTCCTGCTTGGGCGATGATGGCCGCCTCTCGCTCATGCAGCTTGGCATTCAGCACTTGGTGCTTAAGTCCGCGCTTGTCCAGCATCTCGCTGAGCTTTTCGGACTTCTCGATAGACGTGGTGCCCACCAGCACGGGACGCCCGATACTGTTCAGCTCCTCGATCTCCTCGACAACAGCCTTCCAGCGGGCGCCGTCAGTCTGGTACACCTGCTCCGGCAACTCCTCTCGAATCATGGGTTTGTTGGTGGGCACGGATACGACTTCCAGCTTGTAGATCTTGTAAAACTCCTCGGCCTCGGTGGCCGCCGTGCCTGTCATGCCCGCCAGCTTGGAGTAGAGGCGGAAATAGTTCTGCAGGGTGATGGTGGCGTAGGTTATGCTTTCCCGCTGTACCTTCATCCCCTCCTTGGACTCCACGGCTTGGTGCAGGCCGTCGGCCCAGCGACGTCCCGGCTGCAACCGCCCGGTGAACTCGTCGACGATGACCACCTCGCCGTCACGGACAACGTAGTCGCGGTCGCGCTTCTTCAGCACATGGGCAGTGAGAGCGTTCTCCATGTAGTGGACCAAGTGGTAGTTCTCGGGATCGTACAGGTTTCCCACCTTGGTCCACTGCTCCATCTTCGACATGCCAAGCTGGGTAAGGGAAACGCTGCGTCCCTTGTCGTCGATGGTGTAGTCCTCTTCCTCCCCTTCGTTCAGACGGGGGACCAGCTTGGCGAAGGTGGCGTACAGCTGCACAGGCTCTTCGGCAGGGCCGCTGATGATCAGGGGCGTCCGCGCCTCATCGATGAGGATGTTGTCCACCTCGTCGACGATGGCGTAGTTGCGCTCCCGCTGCACCTGCTGGCTGGCCTCCAAGGCCATGTTGTCGCGCAGGTAATCGAAGCCGAACTCGTTGTTGGTGCCGTAGGTGATGTCGGCCTCGTAGGCCTCCCGCCGGAAGATAGGGCGCAGGCAGCGCATCGTCGGATCGCTCCCCTCTTCCGAGGGGTCGTACATGTAGGACGACTCATGCTGCAGGCATGCTACCGAAAGGCCCAGCAGGTGGTAGATGGGTCCCATCCACACCGGATCGCGCTTGGCTAGGTAGTCGTTTACTGTGATCAAGTGGACGCCACCACCACCGAGGGCGTTCAGATATGCGGCTAGGGTAGAGACCAGGGTCTTGCCCTCACCCGTTCTCATCTCCGCGATCTGACCTCGATGCAGGACGGCCCCGCCAATGAGCTGTACATCGAAGTGGCGCTGTTTCAAAGTGCGCTTCGCCGCCTCGCGCACGGCTGCGAAGGCTTCCGGCAACAGGTCGTCGAGCGATGCTCCATCGAGCAGCCTCTGGCGGAACTCAACGGTCTTGGCAGCAAGCCCCTCGTCCGACAGACGCTCCATATCCGGCTCCAAGGCGTTGACCCGGTCAACAATGGGCCGGAGCTTCTTGGTCGCCTTGTCGTTGATGCTGTCGGAAGAGGGCTTGGAAGAGAATACTTTAGGAAGCAGGTTGACCATTGCGATGCTCGCTCTGTCTAAGTGTTCCTCTTTCGAGGAGCCCCATACTATATTTGAATTAGTAGTGGAAACCGGTTCCACTTACAGACGCTTCGTCCGAGGCCAATGTTCCAAGCCAGTCACCTGCCTACCACCTCTTGGTGGAGGCGTTCCGGTCGGTGCCAAGTCCTTACTACGGGTCGAACAGGGCGCCCACTGACTGGCCCTCGTGTATACGCCGGATGGCCTCACCCAATAGAGGAGCCACGGAAAGCACTGTAATCTTCCCGTTCCTCTTCTCGCCGGACACGGGAACGGTGTCGGCCGCCACCAACTCCTTCAGGGGACTGTTGCTCACATTCAGGGCTGCTTGGCCCGATAGCACCGGGTGAGTGGCGCAGGCATACACCTCTTGCGCCCCTTCGTCCTGCACTGTCTTGATGGCGGATATCATGGAGCCGCCAGTGGTCACCTCATCGTCGAATGTGAGGGCGACCCTGCCACGCACATCGCCAATGACGTTCATCACCTCGCTGTTGTCGTCGTTACTCATGCGGCGCTTCTCGATTATAGCCAAGGGAGCGTTCATGAGCTCGGCCACATTGCGGGCACGTTTGCTGATGCCGATGTCCACTGCCACCACCACCAGGTTGTCCAAAGCCTTTTCCTGGAAGTAGCGTGTCAGTATGGGGACGGCGGTTAGCTCGTCTACGGGAATGTTGAAGAACCCCTGGATCTGCCCTGCATGCAGGTCGACGGTCAGGAGACGGTCCGCCCCAGCCGCCGTCAGCAGGTCTGCGACCAGCCGGGCCGTTATGGGCACCCGCGGCTGGTCCTTTTTGTCCGTCCTGCCGTACCCGTAGTAGGGCACTACCGCAGTGACCCGCCCCGCCGAGGCCCGCTTGGCGGCATCGATCATAATCAGGAGTTCCATCAGGCTGTCGTTCACCGGATAGCACGTCGGCTGCACCAGAAAGACGTCCCGCTCCCGGATGTTTTCTTGTATGCGTACGAAGGAGTTGTCATTGGCGAACTTGAAGACCTCGGCCTTCCCCAACGGAATTCCCAAGTAGTCGCATATGTCGCGGGCCAACTGTGGGTGCCCGTTACCGGTGAATACCTTCAGCTCATCAACAGCACTCACACGCGTTCCTCCGGCGAGCTTGTGGGAGTTTGTCAATTTCTCATGGACCTACGCATGGGGTGGGGCTTCTGAGATCCCGCGATGGCAAAACGGCATTATACCACGCCTGCCCGCTGCGGGCGGGCTGCTCTGTATCGGGTCCCTTGGGCCCATGCCACAGCTTCTCCTGTGGGTGTTGAAAACCACTACCGCATCACTATAATTGCCATATGCTGAGCAGCCCGGTACTGGTGCTCAACCTCGATTATGTCCCTATCAACGTGTGCACCGTGCGCCGGGCTATCCTCCTGCTGGAGAAAGACAAGGCCGAGCTTCTTGAGAACGGCCGCGGCGAGATTCGTTCCGCCACCTCCAGTCACACCATCCCATCAGTCATCCGCTTGGCCTACTTGGTACGCCGCCCCTTCGCAAAGCGCAAGCTCTCCAAGAGGGAAATCTTCCTGCGCGACCGCCATACCTGTCAGTATTGCGGCGGCAAGGTGAAAGACCTGACACTCGACCATGTGGTCCCCAGGCGCCAGTCAGGTGGCCATAGCTGGGAGAACATCGTCGCGGCCTGCGGCACATGCAACCGGCGCAAAGCGGGTCGCACACCCGCTGAGGCCGGCATGGCACTGTTGAAGCAACCCAAGGCTCCCTACCCCAACCCCTACTACATACTGCACCACCGCACCATTCAAGAAGAGTGGCGCCAGTACATCCCTTGGGAAGATATCTAGAGCCAGCTAGAACTAGGTAAGGTACTCGGGCATGCTTGCAGGCCTGCCGAGGGTCTTCAGACCTGTGGTCTGGACTGGAAGTAAGGGCTAGGAAGCTGGATATCCCGGACCACTCCGCGCTCGTCCCCACCTAGGGTCCACATCTCCGTCCTCCGGCTCCGTTACCTTGGCAGACGCAGGAGGCACAGGGAGCTTCAGCATCATCACGTCCAAGGCGATGCGGGCGTTGGCATTGGCATCCAAAGCATCGAGTGTGCGGTCCATGGTCTGCAGGAATCCCACTATCTGGGCTGTGTTCAGCCCCTGTGCCAACTCCTGCTGTTGTATCAGGTAGTCTGAGTCGGCGGCGTACTGCCCAGCACCCTCTTTCACCAGCAGCAGGTCACGCCACCAGCGTAGCCAGAGGTAGAGGTGTTCCTTGGCAGCATCCCGCTCCCGGAAGAAACTGCCTGCCAGCTCCGCCGAGAACGCGAACCGCTGCTCCATACCCCCATGCACCAACTGCAGGATACGCCCTGCCTCCTCTGTCCGCTCGTCCAGTATGGAGGGGTCCCGGGCAGCCGATATGGCCCATCCAGGACACCCCAGCGAGAGGCGGGCCACCTTCTCCGCTTCGTCCGGGGGCAGGTCTTCGTGTTGTTGGAGCAGCACGGCGATGTCTACCACGGGCGCCGGGTGCAATTCAATGCGTCGGCAGCGGGAGCGGATGGTGGAGAGCAGACCGTCGGCAGAGGTGGTCAGCAACAGTAGCAGTGATCGGGGCGGTGGCTCCTCCAGCAGCTTGAGCAGCGAATTGGACGCCTCTTCGCTGAGCAGCTCGGCCCCGTTCACAATGAACGCCCGCGATTTGCCCTCGTAGGGGTTAAGTGTGGCGGCGTGCTGTAGTGCCCGCACATCGTCAATGCCGATGTCCCGGCGCGCTCTGCCTTCTTCGGTTGACCCCGGCTCCACTACCAGAACGTCGGGGTGCTGTCCCGCGCCGATGCGGCGACATGAGGAACACCGCAAACACGGAGCATCTTCCGGCGAGAGGCAGTTGACCGCTTGCGCCAAGCGAATGGACAGGGCCATCTTGCCCACGTGGGTCGGGCCCGTGATGAGGTAGGCGTGGGATAAGCGGTCCGCCCTGAGGCCCCGGTCCAATTCCCTGATGGCGGCCTCGTGACCGGTCAGACCCCATGAGATGCTCGGCGAGTGGGGGCTTGCGGCCTCCACTACACCACGTCGCAGAGCATCAGGTCCGCGTAGGTCTCCCGACGGCGAATCAGCCGGTCAGCGCCATCTTTCACCAGCACTATGGGCGGACGCCCGTTGAGGTTGTACACGCTGGCCATTGACGGGCAGTAGGCCCCAGAGGCAGGTATGGCGATGAGGTCACCTTGTGTCAGCGGTGGCAGCTCCACGTCCCGCACCAGAACGTCCCCCGACTCGCAGTACTTCCCAGCGATGGTCACCTGTTCGCTGGCCTGTTGGTCCGCCTTGTTTGCTACCAAGGCCTCGTATTGCGCCTCGTAGAGGGCGGGACGTATGTTGTCTCCCATCCCGCCATCCACGGAGACATACTTCCGTATGCCCGGTATGTCCTTCACAGCTCCCACGCTGTAGACAGCCACACCTGCCGTGCCCATCACACTGCGTCCCGGCTCTATGGTCAGCCGGGGCACGCGCAGGCCTAGCGTCTGGCAAGTCTCCTTCATTGATCCGACGATTGCCTCAGCGTACTCGGCCACACTCGGAGGCTGATGCTCCCGTGTATAGGCAATGGCAAATCCCCCGCCTGGGCTTATTTCCTCTAGGTTGAGCCCCTCCTCACGGAAGTCGGCTGCCAAGCGGAGCACGATCCCCATGGCATGCTGGTACGGCTCAACCTCGAAGATGGGCGAGCCCAGGTGGTAGTGCAGGCCCACCACCCGCAGGTTGGGCGATGACAGAGCCTGGCGCACCGCCTGCTGGGCTTGGCCTGTCTCAATGGAGAAGCCGAACTTGCTGTCCAGCACACCAGTGGTGGTGTACACATGCGTGTGGGGGTCCACGGAGGGCGACACTCGCAGCATGATGTCCTGGGTTTTCCCCAAGCCCGACGCCACTTCCTGCAGCAGCGACAACTCGTGGAAGTTGTCCACCACCACTCGCCCGATGCCCCAGGACACTGCTTCCTCCAGCTCCTGACGCCCTTTGTTGTTGCCGTGGAAGTAGACCCTCTCCGGAGGGAAGCCCACGGTCCGGGCGATTGCTGCCTCTCCTCCCGATACAACATCCAGCCCCAGGCCCTCCTCGAGCAGTAATCGTGCGAGGGCAGGGTTGACGTATGCCTTGCAGGCGTAAATCACCTGCGTATCCGCATGAAGACGCCCGAAATCCTGCACGAACCGGCGGCACCGCTCCCTCAGAGTATCCTCATCAAATATGTAGAGCGGTGTGCCGTGGCGAAGGACCAACTCTGTCACGTCGCAGCCACCAATGACTAGGTGACCTCGCTCGTTTACGGCAGTGGTATCAGGGAAGACCTGCTGAGGGAACATGTAGGACTCCACCAAGGTAGGTGTCCCGATGGTACGGAGGCCCAACGCGACTGTCAACGCCACCGTTTACGCCTGCTTTCGACGCGTTGTAGCTGCCAACCTAGCATGCTAGACTTGCCCGCAATAGCCTCAGGAACGAGGAGGGAAGGATGACCACTCCAGCCCAGTCCGGTTCACAGGACGCCATCTCACGCAACATAGACGTGCAGAGCGTCGGGCGCATCACTGGCGGTATGCGCAAGGAAGCCGAGGCCCGTGGCTTCACCATCTACTGCGACGAGGGCATCGCCATTGGAGGTGACAACTCCGCCCCGCCACCCCTTGCTTACTTCGCGTCGTCACTGATGTTTTGAGAGATGACACAGATTGAGCGGTACGCTCAGATGATGAAGGTCCATTTCGACAGCGTGAAGGGCAGCATTGGCCTGCACGTCGGGGCCGAGGGTTCCGTACTGCGCCAGACGGTCAAGGCCCGGGCTGACGGCATTGACGTCCACTATGACATTGAGTCCCACGAAGAGCCAGCCAAGGTGGCTGGTGTTCTGCGCAACGCCCGAAACGGCTGCTACGTGCGCCAGTCCGTTGCCCGTCCCGACCTCTTCAATGATACCCTCACCCTTAACGGGCAGCCGTTTAGCTTGGAGGACTACCCGCCCCCGTCCAGCGCATAGCGCACTGAGGAGGACCCTTACAATCTAGTCTCCATGGGGCAACCCTACCCTAATCTACTGGCCGCCCCGACTCCGCAACTGTCCGCCGGATACCCTCTTCAAGTCCAACGGTGGGGCGCCAACCCAGTTCGCGCTTAGCCTTTGAGGTGTCCAAGCTGATGCGTGATATATCCCCAGGGCGTTGTGGGGCGTAGGTCGGCCCCCAGCGGTACTTCATGACCTCTTTCATCAGTAGAAACATGTCGTTCACTGAAATGCTGTGTCCCGTGCCCACGTTGTACGCCCCTACCGTCCCGCCTTCCATGGCCCGCAGGTGGGCGTCCACCACATCGTCTATGTACACAAAGTCCCGCTCGTGGTCCCCAGCCCCGAATATGCTGGGCTGCTTCCCGCGCACCATGCTGCTGATGAAAGAGGCAATTAGGCCCGTCTCCTCGTGCAGGTCCCGGCACGGGCCGTATACATTTGCGTAGCGCAGCACCCGGTAGTCCAGCCGGTGCAGCAGGTTGTACAAGCGAAGATACTCTTCCACCACATGGTTGGAGAGCCCGAAGGGCGATATGGGTTCGATGGGATGCGCCTCGTCGCAGGGGGTGTACTGGGGCTCACCGTATACCGATGCTGAAGAGCCGAAAATAAAACGGCCCACTCCATGACGCCGGCAGGCCTCGATGAGGCGCACGCTCCCCTCGATATTGACGGTCGCATCCTTCACCGGGTCCCGCACCGACACAGTTAAACTGTTCTGGCCGGCATGGTGGCTGACGACGTTGGGCCGCTCGCGGGCGATGAGCTCGTCTACCAGTGGGTTGTTGATGCTGGCGTGAATGAAATGGGCTTGCTTGTTGACGTTCTGTAGCCGCCCGGTGCTCAGGTCGTCCACGATAAACACCCGGTGACCCATTTTAACGAGCTTGTCGACCAGGTGTGAGCCGATAAAACCGGCCCCGCCGGTTACCAGAATGGTCTGCGGGCTTACCAACCCGCCCTCATGCTGCGCAGCCGCTGGATTCTCTCGGCCAGCGGGGGGTGGGTCGACATGAGACCGGATAGCCCGCCTCCCTTCAGCGGGTTCACTATAAACAGGTGGGCCACCCCTTGGTTTACCTCCATGGGGCGTATCTGGTTCCCCATTTCCAGCTTTTCCAAGGCCCTGGCCAATGCCTCAGGGTTCCCCGATGTGCGCGCCCCTGTGGAGTCAGCTTGATACTCCCGGGCTCGGGAGATGGCAAGACGCACCACGGTGGCCAACAGAGGCAGCACGATGGCGACCACCAGCAAGCCGATGATGCCGATATAGGGATTCCCCCCCTCCCGGCCTCCACCACGCAGACCGCCGAAGAGCATGGCGAACTGGGCTAGCATGGCGATCATGCCGATGGCCATAGCCACCGTCGCCACCATGGTCATGATCAGTGTGTCCCGGTTGCCCACATGAGCCATCTCATGGGCCAGCACCCCGCCCAATTCCTCCCGGGTAAGCAGGCGACGAATGCCCGTGGTCACGGCCACAGCAGCATTCTGGGGATTGCGTCCCGTGGCAAAGGCGTTGGGCGTCTCGCTCTCGATGACATACACCCGTGGCATGGGCAGTCCGGCCAGATCAGCCTGCTCCTGCACCAAACCCCAGAGGTCACGGTCCTGCTCGGCATTGATTTCATGCGCGTGGGCCATGCTCAGCGCCATCTTGTCGCTGGACCAGTACGCGAAGAAGTTGAGGGGCAGGGCAATGGCCAGCCCGATGATGATGCCGACCTCGCCCAAGGTCAGGGCCCCGGCCATCATCAGGAGACCAGCTAGGAGCATCATGTAGAAGCCGGTCTTTATCGTGTTCATGCCGTTACTCGCCAGTTACTTGCCGATATTCAGGGGATCCCCCTGCCCATCCATTATATCAACCAGCGAATGGCTTATCAGCGGGACAGGCTATCCTCTCGCCCCGTATCTCAGACCCGAATCAGTTCGATCGCAATTGAGCCTGCGGTTCAGGTGCAGACCCTCCAGTACGAACTCCACACCCGAGGCGGCGGTCTCTTGGGAGTCGCCTCCGCCCAAGGCATCGACAGCCTCTTTCAGAGAAGGTATCAGTTCGGCCAATGCGGCGTAGTGGGCCGACGGCAGCGTGCTGCTGGCCTCAACCGCTGCGCCACCCTCGAAGTGGTACACCAGCTCCTCTAGGTCGTCAGGGTTGAACCGGCGGTTGAACACGTTCAGTACTGCCCGCTTTGCCAGGTCCTCCATGATGCGGGCCTCTCGGCCCTCTTCAAAGGTCTCCAACTCCACCTTGCCACTGAAGGAGGCCACCAGGAAGGGCAGGTCGGTCACCCTTGGGCTGACCGTATCCTCCCCCAGCCGTATCGAGCGACGCAGAGCGTTGCTGATGAGCGTCTCATAGTTGGCAATGGATACGCGGACGCTGACTCCCGATCGCTGGTTGATATCCGAGCTGCGCCTCGCCAGCGCTGTCAGTTCCGCGATGACTTCCCGCATGTAGTCCGGGACCTGCACGGAGCCCTCGTTGGGGAAGCGCGCCCTCTCCTGCTCCATGATGTCCATCTCATGCTCGATGGTGCGAGGGTAGTGGGTACGTATCTGGGCTCCATACCGGTCCTTAAGAGGCGTGATGATACGTCCGCGGTTGGTATAGTCCTCCGGGTTGGCCGTGGCCACCAGCACTATGTCCAAGGGCAACCGCACTCGGTACCCCTTGATCTGAACGTCCCGCTCCTCCATCAGATTGAACAAGCCCACCTGGATCCTCTCCGCCAAGTCGGGCAACTCGTTGATGGCGAAGATCCCGCGGTTGGTGCGAGGCACCAGCCCGTAATGGATCGCCAACTCGTCAGCTAGGTACCGGCCCTCCGCGACTTTGATGGGGTCCACCTCACCGATCAGGTCCGCGATGGATATGTCGGGCGTCGCCAGCTTCTCCGAATACCGTGAGTCTCGTTCAATCCATGAGATGGGCGTGTTGTCTCCCAAATCGGTCACTTGGTCGCGGCATGCCCTGCATATGGGGTCGAAGGGGTTGTCGTTGATTTCGCACCCAGCTACCGCAGGAATGCGCTCGTCCAGCAGCGATACCAATGACCGTAGGAGGCGCGTCTTGGCCTGTCCCCGTTCTCCCAGCAGGATGAGGTCCTGCCCAGCTAGGGTGGCATTCTCCAACTGAGGTATGACGGTCTCCTCGAAGCCGACGATACCCGCGAACATCGCATCACTCTGCTGCATGTGCCGTACAAGGTTGTTCCGCATCTCCTCGCGGACGGGGACAACCTTGTACCCGCTCTGGCGTAGCTCACCTATGGTAGTCGGCTCGGCATTGGTAGCCATTTGCACCATCCTGGCTCTGGAGGACTGAAGAGTCCAAGGTTCCCCGTCTATGGGGGCTAAACAGAATCGGGGCCCTAGCGGCCCCGATTCCAGTCACATTCTCTGGGGCTTAGACCCTTTCGGCCTCCCGTACCTTCTTGGCGTTGTCGATGACCCGTTGCGCGATGTTCATCGGCACACCCTCGTAGTGGCTGAACTCCTGAGTGTAGGATCCGCGCCCTTGGGTCAGGGACCGCAGGTCCGTGGCGTACCGCAGCACTTCCGCTTGGGGCACTTCTGCCTCAATCAACGTCATGCCACCGCCTTGGGGGGTCATCCCGCTGATGCGTCCCCGTCGCCCGTTCATGTCGCCCATCACATCACCCGTCACTGCGTCGGGCACCAGCACCTTCAGGTCCACCACCGGCTCAAGCAACTGCGGGTTGGCGTCGTGTACGCCTTTCCGTATTGCGTGACCAGCCGCGATTTCGAAAGAAATCCCCGAAGAGTCGACATCGTGGAAGGAGCCGTCGTACAACACCACCTTCATATCCACCACCGGGTATCCGGCAACGACGCCTTCCGACAGTGTCTTGACCACGCCTTTTTCCACCGCAGGGAAGTATTCCCTAGGCACGGAGCCCCCAACTACCTCGGTGCCGAACTGGAAACCCTCGGTCCTGTCCAAGGGCTCCAAGCGTAGCAGCACATGCCCATACTGCCCGTGACCGCCTGTCTGCTTCTTGTGCTTGTATTCGGTCCGCGCGGTCGTGGTGATGGTCTCCTTGTAAGCCACCTTGGGTAGGCTCAGCATGAGTTCTGCGCCAAACTTGCGCTTCACCCGCTCTACCGCCACCTCCAAGTGGGTGTCGCCCAAGCCTGCCAGAAGTATCTCGTTGGTGCTCGATTCCCGCACCAGCTTCAAGCTCGGGTCCTCTTCCACAAAGCGGGCCAAGGCGGTGGACATCTTGTCCAGGTCAGCCTTGGTCTTGGGGCTTACGGCCATGGTGTAGTAGCCCACAGGCATTTCTGCAGGCTCGAAGGAGGTGGGGTTCTCGCGCTGGCAGAGGGTGTCGCCCGTAAGAGTGGCGCTGAGCTTGCCGATGGCGGCTATGTCACCGGGGCCCACCTCTGGCGCGTTCTCTTGGGTCTTGCCACACGGGAAGTAGACTTGGCCTACCCGCTCCAACTGCTCGCGCTCTGCGTTCCATACCTCCGAGTTGCTGCGGAAGGTGCCACGGTACACGCGGAAGAAGGAGAGCTTGCCCACAAAGGGGTCGGCGCTGGTCTTGAACACGAAAGCCGCCAGTGGTTCGTCAGCGTCAGGCTCCACGGGCGAGCCATCCGAGGTGGTGACATCACCTGCCTCTTCAGGCGAAGGAAGGAAGCTCACGATGGCATCCAGAAGCTCCGAGGATCCTACGTTCGCCAACGCCGACCCAGCCAGCACGGGCACAACCTCACCTGATACCACCGCCTTCTTCGCAGCGGCCCGCAACTCTGCATCGCTTATCTCAGCGCCCTCGAGGAACTTGTTGATGAGTTCGTCGTCGGTCTCGGCTACGGCTTCCACCAACTGCTCCCGGGCCGATGCCACCTCGTCGGCGACTTCTGCCGGGATATCGGCGGGCAGGTTGAGCACGTCCACCACGCCCGTGAAGCTCTGCTCGCTCCCGATCGGTATCTGGAAGGGGATGCACTTGCGCCCGAAGAGCTCCTGTATCTGCGCGAGAGTGCGGCCGAAGTCGGCGTTCTCGCGGTCCATCTTGTTCACGAAGAAAATCCGGGGCAGACCCGCGTCTTCACACCGGGTCCAGCCCTTTTCCGCCCCCAACTCCACGCCGGAGGGAGCTGCCACGACGATGACTGCCGCATCCGCCACACGCAGGGCCGAGACCACCTCTCCGGCAAAATCGTCGTAACCGGGGGTGTCCAGCAGGTTTATCTTGCAGCCCTCCCAGTTGCAGGGCAAAAGGCTGGTCTGCACGCTGCTGGTGCGCTTTGCTTCTTCCGGCTCGTAGTCCGAGACGGTGTTGCCGTCGTCCACCCTGCCCATTCGGGTTATCGTCTTGGTCTGGAACAAAAGGGCTTCGCCCAAGGATGTCTTGCCTGCACCGCTATGGGACAGGAGGGCAACATTGCGCAGCTTGTTCACGTCGGCAATGGGCATTGCGTATCTCCCTTCCATCTTGGGGGACTATCCCGAGGGCGGCTGCCCGAGGGCGGCTGATAGTAACGACATGCCCTGCGGAAACGTGCGGCCTATTCTAGACAATGGAGCGTAGCTGGCGCAACAATCGCATCTGAAGATATCTGTTCCGAGACACTCTTGAGTCCCCGCCAGTCCAACCGTCGTACCCTTTCCGACGACATGACCATCCTCAGAAGAATACGCACCATCACCAGGGAACTCGCCTTGGTGTTCCTAGCCGTCGTCATCATCGCTTTGGCCAACAGCCCAGGGGTCTACTCTGTGTTGGATATTGCCACATCCCCCTACAAGTTCCGGCTGGTCCAATGGGAACTCGACAACCTGCCCGACAAGTGGTGGGGCCTGCTTGCTGGAGCCCTGCCGTGGGCCTCGCGCGACGACGCAAACCCAAACCAGCTGCTTGTCGAGTTCACTGCCCTAGCCCAGGAACTCCGTCACGCCGAGTTCGAACTGGAACGCCTCGCGGCAAGGGGAGCGACAGACCCAAGCCTCGGTAGGGACGATGCCCAGAGGCGCGTCGCTACGCTGCAACGCGAGTTGGATGCGCTGAGCCCACGGGCCCAAACTGCCTTGGAAGCCGAGATCAACATAGCCCTGGAACAGCAGGACTTGGCCTCGCGATGGGGCACCGTATTCCCGCCAGTGGACCTCGTCTTCACGGGGGCCCCCTTGGTGTTGGTGGTCTCCCCTCGCGACCGCATCGAGCGACAAGACTCCATGCTCCTGGACACGAGGATCAAGGTGTCGGAAATGGAGGGACTGGAAGACGAACTCCTGCGGAAGCAGGACTCTGCAGCCCTCGTCTTGCGTGCAGGGGGCGTCGCTAGCTACCCCAGCATGGTCAACGCCAGCGGAGGCCTGTACAACGTCGTCGTCACCGCAGTCCATGAGTGGCTTCACCACTACTGGTTCTTCCGTCCCCTAGGCTGGAACTACTTTTCCAACGCCACCATGACCACCCTCAACGAGACTGCCGCCGATTTGGCTGGTAAAGAGTTGGGTGCCATGGTCTACCAGAACATCACCGGCCAGCCCCCGCCTCAAGCCCTTCACCCTGAGCACGATGGGACCCATGACCATCCCGATGCCTTCAACTTCTTTGACGAGATGCGCGAGACCCGCCTCGAGGTCGACCGCCTCCTTGAGCAGAAACGTATACCGGAGGCCGAAGCCTACATGGAAGAACGAAGGCAAGTCTTCGTGGAAAACGGCTACACCCTGCGCAAGCTCAACCAAGCCTACTTTGCCTTCCACGGCGCCTACGGCACCAGCCCTTCCTCCATCAGTCCCATCCAAGGACAGGTCGAGCTTGTCCGGGCCCACACAACATCGGTCGGCGAATTCGTTCACGTGATGTCCCAGTTCGGCGACTACGCCAAGTTCGAAGAATACGTAGCCCAGCTTCCACCCGTTCATGTAGCCCCAACGAGTGAAGTCCCAAGCACTGGGGCATCCGGGACCGATGGACTGCCCTCGTCTGGGACAACGCTTCCTTGAAGGCCCCAACACCCCGTGCTAACATCCCCTTGGGTCGCTCCCATTGGCCCACTGGCGATGAAGGCGCACCAAGTAGACATCACCATCATCTATCCCTCGAGGGCCGCGTTGTCTTCCGCCCCAGCCCTCTCCCGAAAATGGCTGCGCCGTACTGCCCTATCCGGCATCAAATCAGCCCTCCCGCTATACAACGGTGCTGAGGACCGGCCAGTCCAGATGGGACTCGTGATAGCCGACGACGAGACGGTCCAACGCCTGAACCGGGAGTACCGCGGGGCCGACGAGGTGACCGACGTCCTCTCCTTCTCTTGGGACCACGAGGGCCATTGGGAAGGTGACGAGGAACCCCCGCAAGAGTCCGAATCAGACGTGCCATGGCCAGCCGACACCACAGCCGGGCAGGAATACCATCCCTTGGGAGAGGTGGTAGTATCGTACCCTCAAGCGGAGCGTCAGGCCCGAGCTCGACGGGCTGAAACCCAACAAGAACTGGCCCTGCTCATAGTCCACGGAATCCTTCACTTGGCTGGTTTCGACCATGTTGAACCCGAAGAAGAGACCCAAATGAAAGCCAGGGAACAGGAAGCCTTGGCCTGCATCTGGAGCAGCTAGTGTCAGCCTCGGCTCACCAATCAAACGCCGTCTACTGAGAACACACCATGACCTCCCTAGTCTACTCACGAAAATGGCGCCCACAGCGCTTCAGCGACCTCACCGGTCAGGAGCATGTGGTCACTACGCTGCGTCATGCTGTGGCCCAGCAGCGAGTGGGTCACGCCTACCTTTTCTGCGGCCCGCGAGGCACTGGCAAGACCACTACGGGGCGCCTCTTGGCCAAGGCCGTCAACTGCCGGCAGCCCGACGACGGCGACCCCTGCGATGTCTGCCCCACCTGCGTAGCGGTAACGGCAGGCAACCTGCTGGATGTCATCGAGTTCGACGCTGCCAGCCACCGCCGCATCGACGACATGCGCAGTATCCTCGACCGTGTCAACTTCTCCCCCGGCGAGGGCGATCGCAAGGTCTACATCGTCGACGAAGTCCACATGCTCACCACCGAGGCTGCCAACGCCTTCTTGAAGACACTGGAAGAGCCTCCAGCCCACGCTCTGTTCGTGCTGTGCACCACAGAACCCTTCAAGCTGCCACCAACCATAGTATCCCGCTGCCAGCGCTTCGACTTCCGCCGTATTCCCCTCACGGGCATCGTCTCCCGCCTCGATCACGTCTGCCGGGAGGAAGGCGTCGCTGCCGACCAAGCGGCCCTGCAGGCCTTGGCCCGCAATGCCGCCGGCAGCCTTCGAGACGCTGAAAACATGCTCGAGCAGGTCGTCGTGTCCTACGGCTCCGTGACATTGGACGGCGTTCTGGAGCTTCTGGGCATCGGAGATACCGGTCAAAGCATGGAACTGGTCCAGTGCCTGCTGGCAGGCAACTCCGCCTCAGCCCTCGGTGCCCTCAACCGTGCAGTGTGGGAAGGCGCTGATCTGCGCCAGCTTCACCGCCAGACCCTTGAGCTTCTCCGTGCGGTGATGGTGCACCAATGGGGCGCCGGTGAATCCCTGGACCTGCCCGCTGACGTAATGACGGAGGTGTCCTCCCTAGCCTCCAAGACCGACTCTGATCGCGTCGCCAAGGCCCTGCGCCTTTTCGCTAACGCCGACCTGCGCCGCGACGCCCCCTCGCCCCTGCCCCTTGAACTCGCCATGGTGGAGACCTGCTTGGACACTCCGGTGGTCACCGCCGCACCCGTCCCACCGCCTGTGCGCCCCCAACCACAACGGCGTACACCAGCCCCCCAAGCTGCGAGTCCGCGCCAGCCCGCGCGCTCTGTCAGCGAACCTCCACCTCCCCGCAATGACGCCGTACCCAGTCCTAGCCCCGCCCCGTCTGCCCCCGCCGCTTCCATGGCCGCACCGCCCATCGATGGCTGGGACGCGTTGGTGAAAGCCCTGAGCCGGGCTAAGGGCCGTCGATTCAACTTTGGCGCCCTTCTCCGCGCCTGCAAAGAGCAGACCCCCACCGGCGATCAACTCACCTTATCTTTCGCCCACAAGTCCCACTTGGAACGTCTCCAAGAGGAGTTGGACGACCCTCAAGGGATGCGCACCGTCAGAGCGGCCCTGCAGGAGCATTTGGGCACTGCTTACGAACTCAACCTAGTCCTGACCGAGGACTCCAACGGGCGCAATGGCCCGTCGCCAGCCACCGAAAGTCCGTTGGTTCGGTACGCCAAGAACCTCGGCGCTAGGATTGTGGAGGATCAGACGCAATGAACCGACGCTTGAGAAGACAAGCCCAACGCTCCCAAGGCGGGGGCGGACTCCCGGCAGCAGCCCAAGGACAACAACAGCAGCAGTTGGCCATGCTCCAGAAGGTGCAGGACGAGCTCGAAACCCTCACCGTGGAGGGGACGGCTGGTGGTGGCGCGGTCAAAGTCGTCGTCACCGGCAAGCAGACCGTCGAGTCCGTCGAAATTACCCCCGAAGCTGCCGAGGACGTCGACCTCCTGCAAGACCTCATCGTGGCCGCCGTCAACGATGCCTTGGGCAAAGCCAACGAAATGGCATCCGAACGCTTCTCATCCCTCACGGGCGGCATCGACATACCGGGCCTTACGTAGAGCGAGTATGACCGTGGCCGTCAGGAATCGCATGAGACCAGTGCACCCCGGCGAAATTCTGAACGACGAACTCGCAGAGCTCGGTATGTCTGCTACCGCCCTCGCTCACGCACTGGCCGTGCCCACCAACCGCGTCACGGCCATCCTGAGGGGCCAGCGAGGCATAACTGCTGACACTGCTCTGCGCCTCTCCCGTTATTTTGGCACCAGCCCTGAACTTTGGCTGAATCTCCAGAAAACTTTTGAGCTGCGACACGCAGAAATCGAGTCTGGGCAGGAAATTGAGGAACGCGTCAAGCCTAGGATGACACCCGGCTAACCATGGAAAATCTCCCCTCCACAGCGCCTTCTGTCGCCCGCCTCATCGGCGAGCTGAACAAGTTGCCCGGCGTCGGCCCCAAGAGTGCCCAGCGCCTTGCCTACCACCTCATACGTATGCCCGATGCAGCCAAGGCCTTGGCCGATGCGGTCATTGGAGTGAAGGAGCGAGTCTTTTTCTGCTCTCAGTGCCAGAACCTCACCGACATCGACCCCTGCACCGTATGCTCCGACCCCCGCCGCGACCAGTCCCAGGTCTGTGTCGTCGAAGGGCCGCTGGATATCCTCGCCGTGGAGCGCACCAACTGCTACCGGGGCACGTACCATGTGCTCCATGGAGTAATTTCACCCATGAACGGCGTCGGCCCCGAGGAACTCAAGCTGAAAGAGCTGGCTGCCCGCCTCAAGGACTCCGGCGTCGAGGAAGTCATCATCGCCACCAACCCCACACTGGAAGGCGAGGCCACCGCCATGTACATCCAGCGCAATATCAGCCCCCTGGGTACCAAGGTCACCCACCTCGCCCGCGGCCTCCCCGTGGGAGGTGACCTCGAATATGCCGACCAGACTACCCTAACCCGCGCCTTCCAAGGCCGGACGGAGCTCTAGCCCATGGCCGTGCCTCGTTCCTTCCGCCGTCAGGGCATCGTGCTCGATTCCAAGCCTCTCGGCGAAGCCACCCTCTTGGTGACCCTCCTCACCAGCGAAGATGGCAAGCTCCGCGCCGTCGCCCGGGGCGCTCGCAAGATTACCAGCAAGCTCGTCGGCCATCTCGAACCCCTGACACTCGTCGAGATGTCCCTGAACAGGGGCAGCGAGTTTCACTACGTCTCCCAAGTGCAGGTCTTGGACAACTTCCGGCCTCTGAAGACCAGTCCGGCCGGTGATGACCTCTTGGGCGTCACCCGAGGCCTCTACCTAGCCGAGCTCGCCTCTTGGTACGCCGTGGAGGAAGCCCCCGGCGTCAGCATCTACAACCTCCTGCTCGACGGCCTGCGCGTGCTCCCGGAGTGCAAAAACCCCGACGTGGTGCTACGCTGCTTCGAAATGCAAATGCTCAAAGTGTCAGGGTTCATGCCCGAGCTTTACCGCTGCGTGGAGTGTGAAGAGGACCTGCTGCCCCGGAACCATCAGTTCAGCTCCGAGGCAGGCGGTGTACTCTGCAGCCAGTGCCGACCCGCCGGCTTCGTGGTGCGTCCCCTCTCCCTCGATGCCCTCAAGGTGCTGCGCTTCCTCGCCAACACCACCCTCGGTGACGCCGACCGCTTGAAGCTCGACGGGGAATTGGCGGATGAAGTCAGCAAGCTGCTGCAGGTACTCCTCTCCTACTGGCCCGATCACGAAATACGCTCCCGGAGCTTCATGGACCACGTCCGCGCACAGGCCCCTTCCGCCATTCCCGTGGCCCCATCCGTCATTCCCGCGGAGGCGGGAACCCACGCCCCGGACTCCGCAGCAACTCAAGACCCCGTACGCCATACGTCATTTCACCTGCCAGGCACATCGAGTCCCGGCGCTTCAAGCCCCAACGCCTCAAGCATGATTGGATCCTATAGGAGCACCCAATGACCCCACGTACCCTCAGAGTGCGCGTCGGCGACCGCTGGCTTACCGTCGAAATCGAGGACGCTTCCCACTCCCCGGTGCGTGTGCGCGTCGAGGGCCAGACCTTCTTGGTCGAGGTTGAAGGCTTCCCCGAAGCCCCCCACGAATTGCGCCCACCGCCCGTCCTCCTGCCCCGCCCCGCGCGCCAGGAACCCCAGGTGCAGGACAAAATCATGCGCTCCCCCATGCCCGCCCGCGTAGTCGCCGTCCGTGTTCGCCCTGGTGACCGCGTCTCCCAAGGTCAGGAGGTCTGCGTCGTCGAAGCCATGAAAATGGAGCAGAGCATCCGCGCCCCAGAAAACGGCACGGTCAAAACCGTCCACGTAACCCCCCTCCAACAGGTAACCTCCGGGGAACCTCTCCTCGAACTGGAGTAGGGCCCCGCGCAGTCTCGCGGATTTGCTAACTATGAGGTGGCAGGGCTCCAAGCAATGCCTGTCGCGCCCGCGGCCTTCGAGTGTTCTGCCCTTCCGCACCGCCAAGGGCTCTCCGGTGCTAAAATACCCCCATCCAACAACACCAGAGGTGCGTATCTATGCCCCAGCAAGACATCATCGTCAAAGGGGCGCGCGAACATAACCTGAAGAACGTCGACGTCACCATCCCCCGCGATAAGCTGGTGGTGATTACCGGTGTGTCCGGCTCAGGCAAGAGCTCCCTAGCCTTCGACACCATCTACGCCGAGGGCCAGCGACGGTACGTCGAGTCCCTCTCCGCCTACGCCCGCCAGTTCTTGGGGCGCATGGAAAAGCCCGACGTCGAATATATCGAGGGCCTCTCCCCCGCTATCTCCATCGACCAGAAGGGCGCCTCCCACAACCCCCGCTCCACCGTCGGCACCGTCACCGAGATATACGACTACCTGCGCCTCCTCTACGCCCGCGCCGGTCGGCCCCACTGTCCCAAGTGCGGCAAGCCCGTCGAGCGTCAGACAGTGCAGCAGATCGTAGACGCCATCCTCCATCTGCCCCAGGACAGCCGCATCGAGATACTTGCCCCCAAGATTCGCCGTCGAAAGGGCGAGCACAAAGAGGTCTTCGAGGAGGCCCGAAAGGCAGGCTGGTCCCGCGTCCGCGTCAACGGCACAGAGCACCTGCTGGACGAGATGGGCGACCTCAACCTCAACAAGCAGAAGTGGCACTACATCGAGCTCGTCGTGGACCGCCTCATCATCCGCGACGACGTTGAGACCAACCGCGTGGCCGACTCGGTCGAAGCAGCCCTCCGCGAAGGCAGCGGCGTCGCCCAAGTCGCCATCCAGGGAGGCGAGGAGCTCTCCTTTTCCGAGCAGTTCGCTTGCGTCCAATGCGGTGGTAGTCTGCTGGAAATCGAGCCCCGCACCTTTAGCTTCAACAGCCCCCACGGTGCCTGCACCGCCTGCACTGGCTTGGGTTATCGCTTGGAGATCGACCCCGAACTCATCATGCCCAACAAGGACCTCTCCCTCAGCCAGGGTGCCGTAGTCCCCTGGACCCGCGCCGGCTCCAGCAGCCAGTGGTACACCAGCCTGCTTGAGTCAGTGGCCAAGACATACAACTTCTCGGCCAAGGTCCCAGTGCGCGAGTTGGACGACGACTCCATCCAACTGATTCTCTACGGCAACAAGGGCGAGTCCCTTACCATGACCCACCGCACCCATGCAGGACGCACCTACAACTGGGACACCAACTTCGAGGGTGTGGTCCCCTACCTCCAACGTCTTTACAAGCGCACCGACTCCGACTACATGCGCTCCGAGTTGGAGCGCTACATGGCAGCCCGCCCTTGCAACACCTGCAACGGCAAGCGCCTCCGCCCGGAAGCCTTGGCAGTAAGGGTCGGAGACATTGGCATCATGGACCTCTGCGCCATGACCATCGGCGACGCCCTCGCGTGGATGGGCACTCTGAGCGACAACGGGGCCTCCGGCGACATCTCCCCTAACGGTTCCCACAGCCCCTCATCCAACGCATCAGAGAATGGGGCTACCAACGGAAGCGGCCCACTGCTCAGCGAGCGCGAAGCAGCCATTGCCAACCAGATACTCAAGGAGATCGCCGCCCGCCTCAATTTCCTCACCGGCATCGGTCTCGACTACCTGACATTGGACCGCACCGCCCAGACCCTCTCCGGTGGCGAGTCCCAGCGTATCCGCCTAGCCACCCAGATCGGCTCCGGCCTCACTGGGGTCCTCTACGTCTGCGACGAACCCACTGTCGGCCTCCATCCCGCCGACGACTCCCGGCTCATCAACACCCTCCTGCACCTGCGCGACCTCGGCAACACCGTGATAGTCGTGGAGCATGACGAGGCGGTGATGCGGGCTGCCGACTACATCCTCGACCTTGGACCCGGAGCAGGCGAACACGGCGGACATCTGGTGGCCTCAGGCACCATGCAGGAAATCATAGAGTCCGAGGGCTCTATAACCGGCGACTACCTCAGCGGCCGTCGCCAGATACCCCTGCCCCCCAAGCGACGCCTCCCCGACGGCCGTCAGCTTGAGGTGAAGGGTGCCCGTGAGAACAACCTCAAAGGTGTGGATATCACGGTGCCCTTGGGCGTCCTCACCTGCGTCACCGGCGTCTCCGGCTCCGGCAAGAGCAGCCTCGTATATGAAGTCCTCTACAAGCGCCTAGCTCAATATGTATCTGGGGCCAAGGATCGCCCCGGTGCCCACGACTCTGTGGCCGGGCTGGATCACATCGACAAGGTAATCAACATCGACCAGTCCCCCATCGGACGCACGCCCCGCAGCAACCCGGCAACCTACACCGGGGCCTTCACACCCATCCGCGAGCTCTTCGCATCCCTGCCCGAGGCCCGTGTCCGAGGCTACGCCCCAGGCCGCTTCTCCTTCAACGTCAAGGGCGGCCGTTGCGAGGCCTGCCAAGGCGACGGCTACACCCAGATCGAAATGCAGTTCCTCCCCGACGTCACCGTCCCCTGCGAAGTCTGCCGCGGAGCTCGCTACAACCGCGAAGCACTGGAAATCAAGTTCCGCGACTGCTCCATCGCCGACGTTCTCAACATGACCGTGGAGCAGGCACTGGAACTCTTCTACAACTTCCCGCGTATCAAGCCCAAGCTGGAGACTATGCGTGACGTGGGTCTGGGCTACATTCGCCTCGGCCAACCCGCCACCACTCTCTCTGGTGGCGAAGCCCAGCGCGTCAAACTCTCCACCGAGCTGTCCAAGCGTGCCACCGGCAAGACCCTCTACCTGCTGGACGAGCCCACCACCGGCCTCTCCTTCGAGGACTGCGCCGCCCTCTTGCGAGTGCTCCACCGCTTGGTAGACGCGGGCAACACCGTGGTGCTCATAGAGCACCACCTCGACATGATCAAGAACGCCGACTGGATCATCGACCTCGGCCCAGGCGCCGGCAACAAAGGCGGCGAACTGGTTGGCATGGGTACACCCGAACAGATCATGGCCATCGAAGCCTCCCACACCGGCCGCTACATCCGTCACCTCCTAGGCGATGGCGTCCCCCTCGAAGCCCCAACCAAAAACGGCCGCAAGCGCAAGACCCCCACAAAGCCCCAAACCGATAAAAAACCCAAGACCCCTACAAACAACGGAACAGCGAAAGTCGTGGCTAAGAGTTAGTCCACGAAGTCACGTTACATGTGAGCTACCACCCATCGGGTTTGGTGATGGTGCCCACATCGTCCGTCAGCGTTTCAGGGATCAATACGGGGTGTCCACAGAAAGACAGAGACCGCCACAAGGGCGGTCTCGACCCTACCGGCGAAGCGATAGGGGGGGTAGAGAATTATTTTGAAGCAGACCTCAGTGATTGTCAATCCACTCCAATTCAGTTGCGGAAGAATCCGATCTACGAGTGTCGCGATAGCAGTGCTCGCATACCTGGGAAAGTCATCTGCGGGTCACGACTGCGCAGCCAGCCGTTCGCCGATCTCCTCCAGCCAGCGCTCATTGTCCTCGATGCCAAGGGTGAGGGAAGAGAAGTACTCATCCTTGAGGGCGAGCCTGAGCACTGGCTGGCGTCGTGTGACGCACCAGAAGTCCTTTCGCCCAGCTCTGCGGTATGTGCCCGCCTTTACCAAGCAAGGGATGAAACTGCCGGGGATTCGGCGCTCGCTCCAGTGAGTTTTCACCCGTTCTGTGCCGACCTCCTCAATATGCGCCAAAGGGATTTCCAAGCTGGAGAAGTGGACCGCCAACAGCTTCTTCCACCAACTCAACTCGATTCGCAGGGTATCTTCATCAAGACTCAGTCGCATGGCCAGCGCACCTCTCCAGGCACAAATGTCTTCCCTCCAACTATATCAGGCAGGATGTTGGGTAAACAGAATCCATCCTCACACCAAGGCCCTTCGATTGTCACCGGCCCCTTACCGCGCCCCCACTGACAAAAGCCCGTTGACGCCGTCGCTCCTCCCCCTCTACGCTTCACATTATGCGAAAGCCCCTTGCAGGCAGCCCTCGTTCCGCAGCCCAAGTGCTGCTGTCGCGCCACCAGCCTTCCCTGTGGACTTCCGATGGTACCTGCGTGTCCCATAATTCTCCGTCATTTCGTAGCTGGAACTACCCCCAATGAGACAGATGGCACACAGTACAGATACAAAAAATGCGTTCTCAGCTACGACAGTTGTCCCATTTTGCACCCGCCCAGATACGATTTCCGCCCGTGCCATGGTACCCCAATGACACCAAAGCGAGACGCCATGTCTCACCCCACAGTCTCATGCCCGCCCAAGCAGTCCCGATACTGCGACATCACAAAATGTTGCAGGCATCCGCTGCGAAAAACAAAAGACCGTCAGCCCTTGACTAAATCAAAGCTGACCCGTAGCTGCGCCGGTACAAATCCCTGTGCAACAGAATACACCCAGTTTGCAACGGGTATACCACTGGAAGATACCGGGAGATGCAAGAGAATAGCATTGGAAGATACCGGGAAGTGCAAAAGAGTAGCATTGGAACACCACAAATGGCTGCAAAGCTGTAAAAAGACTGCAAAATGCGCGACTCCAAGACCCCCATTGACACCCTTCATCTCCCGTCCCTACCATGAGTCGCCCCGTACTCGACCTTACCCGTATTCGACCTCAATGGAGAACACCCATGAACCTAGGCCTCTTCATGATGCCGCTCCATCCACCCCACCGTTCCATCGCCGATTCCTACGATCGCGACCTAGACCTCATCACCCTCGGCGACCAGCTCGGCTACCGCGAGTGCTGGATCGGTGAACACATCACCGAGCGGTGGGAAACAGCCCCTACCCCTGAACTCCTTATCGCCAAGGCCCTAGCCATGACAGACCAAATCGTTCTCGGCACAGGCGTAACCCTGCTTGCTGTGCACCACCCCGCTGAGGTGGCCCACCGCATCGCCATGCTCGACCACATGGCTAGGGGACGTCTCTATTGGGGCATCGGCATCCGCGCCCTCACCACTGACCTCTCCCTGTTCGGCATCGACGCCGCCACCGTAGGCGAGCGCTCCCGCGAAGCCCTCCAGGTCATCCTCGGCATGTGGCAAGCTGAAGACGGCAAGTTCGACTTCGACGGCAAGCACTTCCAGGTACACGCCACCCAAGGTGATCCCGAACTCGAGCGCTACCTTTACATGAAGCCCTACCAGCAGCCTCACCCGCCCATCGGCGTCGCATCCACCTCTCCCGGCTCCGAGACCATCCGCTTGGCCGGAGAGCGCGGCTGGATACCCATGAGCAGCTCCAACCTGCTCGAGCGCGACCTGTTCAAGCATTGGGACCTGATACGTGAAGGCGCTGAGTCCTCCGGGCTGCCACCCGAAAGGGCGCGCTGGCGTATCGCCCGCGACATCTACGTCTCCGAGTCCGACGAGCAGGCCCGCGAAGAGGCCGCCGAGGTTCTGAGCAAGCCCTTCGTCCGCCACCAGAAGCCCAACATGAAGGCCCAAGGCCGCCTGTTCGCCCTCAAAGAGGACATCGAGATGACCGACGATGAGCTGACCCCCGAATACATGATGGATCATGCTTGGATAGTCGGTAGCCCCGAAACAGTGGCGACCCGCCTTCGCCACCTCTACCACCAAGTCGGCGGCTTCGGCACTCTCCTCACCATCACCCACGACCCCGACGACCACGCCCTCGAGCAGCGCTCCCTCCGCCTCCTAGCCGAAGAGGTAGCTCCCCTCCTGTCCGACCTCACTGGTGACTAGGCGCCGCCCGGCATCCGGCCTCGCCTTGACACCCTATAGGGCGCCGCCTACCATGGGCCGCGCTTCAAGGCCGGGACTGGCCCGGCCTACGGAATGGAAGGAGACACCGTGGTAAGTCCTAGCAGGGCCGCCGCCATCGTCGGCATCCACGAGCACCCAACCCGCTATGCTCCCGACAAGAGCGAAATGCAGATTCACGCCGAATCTGCCATCGCCGCCCTTGAGGATGCCGGTCTCTCCAAGAAAGATGTAGATGGCCTGTTCACCGCCAGCCTGGGTCGCATGAGTGGTCTGGCTCTGGCCGACTATCTCGACATGTACCCCAAGGTGGCCGACAACACCAACGTCGGTGGCGCCTCCTTCGAGTTCCACCTAGGCCATGCCCTCAGCGCCATAGCCACCGGACGCATCAACTGCGCCCTCATCACCTACGGATCCGTATCCCGTTCCGGCGGTGATGCTGTCGGCACCGGAGGCACATCCCGCCCCGGCAGGGCCCCCATTCTGGACCCCATCCCCGACAGCTTCGAAGAGGTGTACGGCTTCACCACCGTGGGCCTCTACGCCATGATCGCCCAGCGCCACATGCACCTCTACGGCACCACCCCCGAGCAGTTGGCCGAGGTCTCCGTCGCCGTTCGCAGCCACGCCGCCATGAATCCCAACGCCCTCTTCCGTGATCCCATCGCCGTGCAGGACGTCGTCAATTCCCGCGTCGTCAGCTCTCCCCTGCACCTCCTCGACTGCTGCATCATTACCGACGGTGGTGGCGCAGTCATCGTGGCCTCCCCCGAAGTCGCCCGCAACTGTCGGCAGCATCCGGTATGGGTCCTCGGCGTTGGCGAGGCCTTGGCCCACCAAGGAGCGGGTAAGCGCGACCTGATAGAAATCGCTGCCAAGCAGAGCCACCCCCACGCCTTCGCCATGGCTGGCGTGACCCACTCCGACATCGACATGGCCATGATTTACGACTCCTTCACCATCACCGTTGTGGAGACGCTGGAGGACTTGGGTTTCTGTAAAAAGGGCGAGGGCGGGGACTTCGTCAGTGGCGGAAGAATCCGGCTCGGAGGCAAACTCCCCATCAACACAGATGGAGGCGGCCTCTCCTCCAACCACCCAGGCATGCGGGGCCTGTTCCTCCTGCTCGAAGGCACCCGCCAGCTACGTCACCAGTTCGATGGCACGCCTAGACAGGTACCCAACTGTAACCTCGTCCTCTGCCACGGCACCGGCGGAACTATCGGCTCCCGCCACAGCGGTGGCACCGTCATCTTGGGGAGGGACTAGACCATGCCTGACTGGACCAAGCCCATGCCCACCATGTCCGGCGAGACCCGCCCCTACTGGGAAGCCTGCCGCCGTGGCCAGCTTCTGATTCAGCGGTGCGACTCCTGCAACGAGTACCAGTTCTACCCTCGTGGCGTCTGCGTTGCCTGCTTCACTCCCAACATCAAATGGGTACAGGCCAGTGGCAAGGGCACCGTGTGGACCTTCACCGTCACCCGCCAGAACCGTGCCCCAGGCTTCGCCGAAGACGTACCCTACGTCCTCGCCCTCGTGGAACTCGACGAAGGCGTGAAGATGTTCACCAACATCATCGATTGCCCTCCCCAAGACGTCCACATCGGCATGCCCGTCGAAGTCACCTTCCGCCGTGCCAGCGACACCATGTCCGTCCCCTACTTCAAACCGGTGCAGGCATAGCCCGTCTTCGATCACCTGATTGTTCCCGCACTCCGTTGCATGGGATTGCGGGTGTGCTTCATACATTCTGTCCGAGATTGCTGTACCCTTAAGCCATGGACATCGTCTGGATAGTCCTCCTAGCCTTCGGCATTCTGCTGGCCTTGGGGCTGCTGGTGGGTGGCGCCTTCTTCCTGGTCATGCGGTTGCGCAGCGGTGCCTCCTTCAGCGTAGATTTGCGGGCCCTCGTGCGCCTCTATTTGTACGTTGGCATCATCGCTGGCCTCCTGGTGTTCACCCAAGGCGCATCGGAGCTGATCAAAGGTGGAGCCGCGGGCATAGCCGGGAAAGACTTCAGCTACCATCCAGCCTGGGTCGAACTGCCCGTAGATAAGGACAACCAGCCTCAACACCCCTTGGAGCTGGCTGATCGTCGCGACCTAACCACCGAGGAGTTGCAGCAGCTTAGCGCCATACTCGCTGAGCGCGACGAAAGAAACGCGAAGAACAACGAAGAGAGGAACCGGCTGGGCCTCGACCGCGCATTCGACGAAGGCCTCATTGAAGGTATCAGCTTCGCCCTTATAGGTGCCTTGGTCTGGGCAGCCCACATGGCGGGACGCCGCTGGATTGAGGGACCGGAGGACAGAGCGGGTCCACTGAACCGGATCTATCTAATCCTGCTGACAGTAATCTTCGGCGTCATCACCATCGTGAGCTTACCTCAAGCCGTGTTCGAGACACTCCGGTATGCCGTGCTGGACACAGGGGGGCGCAACGACGCACCCGGGGGCGCTCTCGCCCTATCGATTACCGCCCTGCCCATTTGGCTGATTTATCTCTGGAGCTCCATCAGATCGGTGCGCCGGGGATCCTGAGGCGAGGCGGAAGGTGTGCCCTGACCCTCTCTCTTAGCGCCACCCTTCCCAATCGAGACGTGGGCCGTCCTCCCCTCGTCTTGGTCCACGGCGCGGCCAATTCCTCCCGCGTATGGACCTTCTGGCAGCAGCAGTTGGCCGACCAAGGATGGCCGTCCTACGCCATGGACCTCCGAGGCCACGGGCGCAACCCATCCACGGACATCTCGCAGACCACCATGGAAGACTATGCCGACGACGTGTGTCGTGTTTTGGAGGAGTTGCGTCGCCCCGCAGTGGTGGCCGGTTGGAGTATGGGAGGCCTCGTCGCCATGATGGGAGCCGCCCGCAGTGGCTGGTCTGCTTGCATAGCCTTAGGCCCCAGTGCTCCAGCTAGAGAAGTCGATCCAACCGTACCGCTGCGTACCGGCGAGTTCGGCCCTGAAGAATACGGCATCACCAGCCTCGACCCCAACGCCCAGCGGGGTATGTCTGACTTGGTGCGGGAGGAACGGCTCATCGCACTGTCCTCCCTGAGCAAAGAGTCGCGTATGGCACGAGACCAGCGACGCCGGGGCATCGTCATAGAATCGCTGCCCTGCCCCCTGCTATTGATCACCGGCAGCAGGGACCGCGAATGGCCCCCCGACCGTTACCAAGACCTGTGGCTACCCCATGACCGCTTGACCATGGAAGGGGCCTCCCACTGGGGCTTGGCGCTGAACCGCCTCGCCATAGGGCAAGCGGCACCCGCAGTAGTGGACTGGCTGGAACGGAACAGCGGATAGGGGAAGAGGCAACCCGCTCTTGAATAACTCGCTCCCCGCGAAACCGGACTGACGGCCAATTCGTGCGGGAAGCCTGGATGGCCCAGCGTCTTCCCGCTACAGCTTCAGCAGCTTCTGAAAGGGGCGCTCACTGCGGTAAGGCCCCACTACTGAGAGGTTCAGGTGCTCCTGACCGATCACATCGTTGGCCACACGCTGCACATCCTCACTCGTAACCTGCGACAGGTTTTCCACCACTTGGTCAACCGTGCGTACCTCTCCCTGTAGCAGTTCTTGCGCCCCCAGCCACATGGCGACGCTACGCGTGTCCTCCATGCGCAGCAGCAGCCTGCCCTTGAACATCTCTCGCGAGCGCTCCATCTCATCCTCGCCGACGCGCTCCCGCATGCAGCCCAATTGCTCCATGATGGCGGTTACGGCGCGGTGGGCTTTAGGAGGCTCGGTGCCACAGGAGACCACCATGCAGCCTGTGTCGCGATAGAAACTGGCAGAGCTGTGGACATCGTAGGCCAGGCTCTCCTTCTCGCGTAGCTCTTGGAACAAACGGCTGCTCATCCCACCTCCGAGGATGGCGTTGAGCAGGTTCATCGCGTAACGGTCGGGATGGTCGAGTGACACCCCCGGTAGGCCCACACAGATGTACGCTTGGTCCGTCTTCCGTCTCTCAATGCGTACCTTCGGCTGGCCGTCCCTGGGTTGCAGAGGCAGCCACGAGGTTGCCTCGCCGGGACGCCAACTTCCAAAAGCCGGCTCAAGGTAGGACAACGCGTCCTCATGGGTCATCTCTCCCGCAACCGCGATGACCGTGTTGTCGGGCACATACTGCCGGTGCATGTATTCCTGAATCTCTTCCCGTTGCAGGGCCCGCACCGATTCGATGCTCCCGCCCACATCGCGCCCCATGGCTTGGTCCGGCCACAGGGCTTCATCAATGAGCAAATCAGCACGAAAACCCGGCTGGTCATTGCTGGCCCTTAGCTCCTCTAGTATGACCTCCCGCTCCTTCTCCACCTCCACCGGGTCCAGCGTAGGGTAAAGAATCATGTCCGACAGAACGGAAACGGCCCGCGGGAAGTGATCGCGCGCCACCTTCACCCAGTAGACGGTCATCTCACGGTCAGTGGAGGCATTCATCATGCCTCCCACACCCTCAATCGCTTCGCTGATGTGTTTGGCCGTGGGCCAGTCGCGCGTGCCCTTGAAGGGCAGGTGCTCCAGGAAGTGGGAGAGGCCAGCCATCTCGTCGGTCTCGTAGCGCGAACCTGCTCCAACGAAAACAGCTAACGTGACTGATCGGGTCTGTGGCATGGTGCAACTGAGCACAGGCAGACCATTGCCCAAGACGGTGCGTTCGTACATTGCGCCCCCGCGTGGCTCTAAATGACTTCAGGGAACATGACTCAGCACAGCACCACGCCCGCTAACAAGACAAGCGCGATGCTATGCAGTGGATAGGACGTGCAGTCTAGCCGCCAAGCCAGCTAACGTCGCCAAACAGGTCGGCGGGATGCGGCTTGGAGTCAAAAACACGTATCTGCTCCCGCGCCTCGCCAATCGTCGTGTCCAGCCCGTGTCCGGGATACACCTGCGTGTCGTCGGGCAGAGGCATGAGCTTCCGCTCAATGCTGTCCTTCACCTGCTGGAAGAGCTCCGGAGCCCCGGTGCGGCCAGGGCCGCCGGGGAAGAGGGTATCGCCGGAAAAGAGGTGCTTGCCGGTAAGGATGCATATGGCTCCAGCCGTGTGGCCGGGCGTGTGCATGATCTGCAGCTTGGTCTTGCTGCCCAACTCAATGACGTCCCCGTCGTTTACCCGCAACTCAGCAGGTGCAGGCATCATGTGGGCATCGTCGGGATGCACGGATACCGGCACACCGGGCGTGCCATCGCGCATCTCGTCCCAGCCTAGTGTGTGGTCCCGGTGCCCGTGGGTGATCAGGATGCCCTTGACCTTGGTGTCTCCGACCTCGGCGAGCAGCTTTTCCGCCTCGGTAGGGGCGTCGATGATGACTCCCTCTCCACTCTCAGGGTCTACGATGATGTACCCGTTGTTGTCATAGGGGCCCATATTGACCTTGACGATTTGGACTTCTCCGTCATAGTGCAGCGGCATGCTTTTCGTCTCCTATGTTGATACGGGCCGTATCTTACCAGAGGCGCGAAATTACGGCAAAGGCCGGATGCCATGAGCCCCAGCCGGGCACGCCTGTAGGACGCCCCTGCCAGCGGGCGTATAATGCCTGACCATGAAGGTGGTAATCGCCCCGCAAGCCTTCAAGGGCAACCTCTCAGCCAAGGAAGCGGCGGAGGCCATCGCCCATGGAGTTAACCTAGCGGACCCCGGCATCCGGTGCATCCTTGCACCCGTGGCCGACGGCGGCGACGGCACAGTGGACGTTCTGGTGGGAACCACCGGCGGGCGCTTCTTCACCGCGCAGGTCACTGGCCCGCTGGGTGAAGAGGTCACCGCCCGCTGGGGTGTGATGGGGGACGGCAAGACCGCCGTCATTGAGATGGCGCTGGTGTCCGGCTTGGCGCTGGTGCCTCCGCGCCGCCGCGACCCCCGCAGCGCCACCAGCTACGGCACCGGCCAGTTGATACGACAGGCCCTTCAACACGGCTATCGTCGCATCATCGTCGGTCTGGGAGGCTCCGCCACAAACGATGGCGGCGCGGGCATGGCCCAAGCCTTGGGAGCCCGTTTCATGGATAGTGAGGGCCGTGAACTCCCCTTGGGAGGCAGCGCACTGGCGCGAGTTGCTTCCATCGACCCGTCAGCCCTTCCCGCGAGTCTGGCTGAGGCCGAGGTCATCGCAGCCACCGATGTCACCAACCCACTATGCGGCCCCACTGGTGCATCTCAAGTCTACGGCCCCCAGAAGGGAGCAACTCCCACGGTGGTGAAGGAGTTGGATGAGGCCCTGGGTGTGTATGCCGATGTCCTTGACCGGAGCATGGGCAGGCAGGTCGCCCACATCCCAGGTGCGGGCGCCGCTGGCGGCTTGGGAGCAGGCCTGATTGCCTTCGCCGGCGCTACCCTCCATCCTGGAATTGACCTCATCTGCGATGCCGTCCACTTCGACCAGCGTTTGGAAGGTGTTGACCTGCTCATTACAGGCGAAGGCCGCATCGATGCCTCGACTGCCTTCAACAAAGCCCCAGTAGGCGTGGCCAAGCGGGCCAAGGCCAAGGGCGTCCCTGTGATCGCCCTCGCGGGCAGCTTGGGCACAGGCTACCAAGCTGTGTACGAACACGGTATCACCGCCGTCATCCCCATCTCCGATCGCCCCATGTCATTTCGCGAAAGCTTGAGCCGCACCCGCGAACTCCTCAGCGACGCCGCCGACCGCGCCCTGCGCTTGTACCTCGCCGGCAGGCACTAGCTCCCCCCAAGGCCGTCCACGCCCGTCCCCTCCCTCCGCGGCAGTAACTGTTTATCGGAACCCCACCACCATCCCCACCGTCAGCCCCAATTCCGCTGCTACGCCCGCATTCACTTCCAAGGCGTACATGGCTGGCTCCGCTGAGGGATAGACCGTCAGGTCCCCCATGCCCACATCCGGCTCAGGGACCATGGTCTGTATGTCCACTATGCGCCTCTCCCAATCGATGAAGACAATATCCAGCGGTATCAGCGTGTCCTTCATCCAGAACGACAACACCCGCTCTTCCTCATACACGAACAACATCCCCGCATCCGCAGGCAGGGAGGTCCTGTTGGAAAGGCCTCTCCGACGCTCTTCCGGGGTCGTCGCAAGCTCGAGTCTAATGGCTCTGTCCCCAAGCACGGCCTCGCTTGCCTCCTCCGGCCTGACCTCCGGTGCTGCAGATGGCGTAGGCGTGAAATCAGGCGTTGGGATAGGAGTAGGTGTGGTGACAGGAGTAGGTGTCAGGACAGAGATATCCGCTGGTACACGCGTGGGCGTGGCGACAGGAGCGGGCGTCGACACAGCGGCAGGCTCCGGCACAGGCGTGGGTGTGGAGACAGGGCCGGCCATCGTAACAGCCGCCAGCGTAGATGCGGCAGCAAGCGTTTCGACAGGCGTGGCTGTTTGCACTGGTGGCACTACTGGCACGGGAGTGGCCGTGAAAGCCGGTGTCTCCCCAACTGTGGCAGGAGGACTCTCCCGCATCATCGTGGCGTGGCAACCCGCCAACGCCATAACTCCTGACAGGAGAGCGGCTAGCAACAGTGCAGGACGCATCAAGCAGCGCACTTGGCCTGGAGTTGACCTTGCCCTAAGACGCGGTGTGCCTCACGACACCCGCTCCTTCACAAACGAAAGCACCTCTTCGGCTAGCTCCATCGCTCTTCCCGCATCGGGCTCCTCGAACAGGTCGACAGGTACTGCTCCCCCCGGCAGGAAGTTGGGGTACCGTGTGATGTCGTGCCACTTGTCCAACAATATCGCATCCGGCTTCAGCGCGTTGAACTGTGGGTCGAACAGCTTGGCATCCTCGCACAGGTCCACTAGAGAATACCCCCACACATCCTCCGCTCCTTGGGAGAACAGAAACGCCTTGACGCCCTTCTCGCCCGCCTGCTGGCTCATGAAACAGGCGAGGTTGTACCATTTCCCATCGTTCAGGTAATGGGCGGCCTGCAAGTCCGCCTCCGCTTGTCGCAACCAGCGCAGGGCCTCAGCCCTCGGGTTCGGACTCATAGACCACCCTTCCTCTCTCCAAGGCATAACGCAACGATGGGTTGCTCAGGCTCTCCTCCTCGAATTCTTCCGGCGTGTACACCACGTAATTCATCCCGACTTCAGGGTTCAGGTGGTAGGAGAAGAAGTCCTCCCGCCTCCCATACTGGTAACCCCGGGCCGTTTCCTGGATGACGACCAAATTGAGGTCGCTGCCCGGACCCGTGGCCCCGCGTGCGTGGGAGCCGGTCAGTATCACTTTCTGGATGCCCAGTTGGGGCATGAGACCGACGATGCGGGTCAACTCCTTGTCTAGCATCTGCCGCCTGTACTCAGTGAAGCCGATGCGTACTGCCATAAAGACCCCTTCTTACCCCGTGCCCTTGCCGTCGTCCCAGATGAGCATGTGTACCTCGCCCGGCCCGTGGACGCCTATCACGATCTGTTGCTCAATATCCGCAGTGCGACTCGGCCCTGTGATGAAGTTGATGTAAGGCGTCATCTTCCCAGCCTCATAGAAGGCCAGGCGACGCAGCAGGAACAAATCATCCAGCGTCCCCAGCACCTCGTGGGGCCGCACAATCGCAAGATGTACCGGCGGCAGCAACGACGTAAGCCGGCTCACTTGTGGACTCGGCAGCAGCACCACCGAACCCGTCTCTGCAATGGCGTAATCAACCCCGGTGATTCCCAACTGGGCGTCGACGGCAGCCCGCCGCATGGCCTCGCGTTCTCCGGCAGCCTCGCCTCCCATGATGGTCGTGGTCACGCCACGCTGCGCCAGCGCCCCATCCACCGGCAGTCCGTCGAACAACTCTTGCGCCGACCGCACTACTAGAGACGCGCCCAAGTCCCCGGCCACCTTCACCACATGGTCGATGGCCTGCTCCGTGTCCGAGGCCCGGGCTACATGCCACCCTCGTGCGGTAGCCGTCTGACAGAGCCCCTCCACCAGTTGACCCCGGGCATCCTCCATCAACGCCAAGGCTTCCTGCGCCCTCTCACGCAAGTGCGTGGCATCTTCCGCAGATGGCCCGTCCTTGGGCAGTATGCTTGTACCAGACTTGCCCAAGGCCTCCCGAGCCGCCTGCAGAAACGCCTCGCGCTTCATTGGTGGGAACCCTTCCCCAGACCCTGTCCCCAACGCTGCTTGAAAGTCTTGCGCGGCAGGCGGGGCAGGTCTCGCCCCTTGGTCCATCGTGAGATTGGACTCAATGGCACATTGGTCACCACGCCCTTGCGCCCCTTGTCGATGAACGGCAGTTGCACCAGCAGACCCACCCGCCGCGCCAGTCCCAGAACGCTGAGATGACTCATCGCGAAATGGAACGCCCAAGCGAAAAGACGGTCCTTTCGCCCAGACATCGCCGGCCCACCCTCTATTCCCTCCGACACCTTGCGCCGCTGATGCAACAACAAGCGTGGTATGTCGATCTTCACCGGGCACGCATCGCGACAAGCCCCGCACAGCGTGGAAGCAAAGGGCAACTCTTTCGCCTGCTTCTCCCCCACCAGAGTCGGCGTGATGATGGCACCAATGGGACCCGGGTACACCCACCCGTAGGCATGCCCACCCACCTTCTGATACACCGGGCAGATGTTGAGGCACGCCCCGCAGCGCAGGCAATTCAAAGCCTCCCGCAACACAGCGTCTGCCAAGAGACGTGTGCGCCCGTTGTCCATCAGCACCAGATGGAACTCTTCGGGTCCATCAACGTCTTCCTCTGCCTTGGGCCCTGACACCATACTCACATAGCTGGTCAACCGCTGCCCCGTAGCCGATCGGGGCAGCAGGCGCAGCAGCACCGCTAGGTCCTCCAGCGAGGGCACCACCTTCTCCATACCAGCCAGCGCCACATGCACCCTTGGCGCCGAGGTGCAGAGACGCCCGTTGCCTTCGTTGGTGATGATCACCAAGGTGCCCGTCTCAGCGACCAGGAAGTTTGCCCCGCTGATCCCCATGTCCGCCCGTACAAACTCCTGCCGCAGCTCATCTCGTGCAGCGGCCGCCATGTCCTCGATTTCCACCAAGCCCGGCCGGTCAATCTTCTCAGCAAAAAGCTCAGCCACATCCTCGCGGGTCTTGTGTATGGCTGGCGCCACAATGTGGAAGGGAGTCTCATCCGCCAGTTGCACGATGTACTCGCCCAGGTCCGTCTCCACCGCGCGGATACCCTCCTTTGCTAGGGCATCGTTGACCCGCGTCTCCTCCGACGCCATGGACTTGCTCTTCACCACCAGCTTCACGCCATGCCTCTTGGCAATGTCCACCACAATCGCGTTGGCCTCCTCGGCATCCTTCGCGAAATGCACGTGGCCCCCATTGGCGGTGACCCTCTCCTCCAGCATGGCAATGTAAGTGTCGAGATTGGCTATGGCATTGGTCTTGATCTGCCGTCCCCGCTCCCGCAACTCCTCCCACACCTCGGACGTCAGTTCCTCGACGCATTCCCGCCGCCCCTGATCGAACCCGCTGACGCCACGCAGTGCCTTCTGTATCTGGGCGTTGGCCAATGCATCTGCCGAAGCCGACATGAACTCCTGAGTCTTCACCTCCGCCATATCAGCCTGCCGTATCCAGCAGTTGTGCAAGGTGCATGGGACGCACCTTGGTCCCACACCTGCTCAACCCGCCCCCAATATGCATCAGGCAACCCATATCGCTGCTGACCAGCCCCTCCGCCCCAGTGGCCAGTACATTGGCCAGCTTGTCCTCAAGCATGCTCTCCGAGATATGCGACATCTTCACCGCGAAAGTCCCGCCGAACCCGCAGCACGTCTCACCTTGCGGCAGAGGCGTGTATCGGTCGCCACAAGCCGCCCGCACCAGCCCCTCGCTCTCCGCCGAAGCCTCCACCTCCCTCAACAGATGGCACGAAGGGTGGTAGGTCACGCCCCCGTCAAATGATGGTGCGGGATCGGTGATTCCTAGGACTTTCACCAAGTACTCGCCAAACTCATAGGTGCGCGAGGCAAGGTTCTCCGCCATCGGCTGGTATCGCCGGTCCCCCTCAAACAGTTGCGGGTAGTAGACCCTCAGCATCGACGCGCACGAACCCGACGGCACCACCACCGGCCCGTCCCCGTCAAAGCTCTTCAGCACCCTGCGCCCAAGCCCAGCCGCCCGCTTCGCAAACCCCGAATTGAGCAGAGGCTGCCCGCAGCAACTCTGGCCCCGTGGGAAGTCCACCTCCACCCCATGACGCCGCAGCACCCGCACCACACTCTCCCCCACCTCGGGGTACATCTGGTCCACGATGCAGGTGACGAACAGGGATACGCGTCTCTCAGGAACTAGGGACACAACAAACACCCAACAAAGCCGCAATCAAGCCAAAAAGCCACGCGCCAGCCTATCAGACCCCCACCCACCCGGCAACCACGTCCCCATTCCCAGCACCGTATTCGGGCAATTCCGGAGGCTCGGCCGGCGGCGGGCGATTGGGAGCATAGAACAGCCGGTAGTGGCTGGTTTTCCCAGATACGGCAGTGTCTTGGACCTTTGCCACGTCCCCACTGTTACCGTTCAGGCATCGGATAGGTCGCCCACCGGCAATGGTGCTGTACGGTCTTGAAATATGCCAAAGTGAGACTAGTCAAGAACACAACTAAATGAGGAACGGAAAAGCGGTATACTAGACGTGTGGCACCACCGACCCCGTATTATGTCGTAGTTGGGCTTATACTAAGTGTAGGAGCAGTAGCATTGGCAGCAGTCGCTACTGACTACGGCGGGGGTCCGATAAGGGATGCTGTCCAGTTCGGGCAGAATGCAGGGGGTATTCTCTTTACAGGTATCACCCTAGCCTACTTGCTTTCGCAAGGAGGAGAGATGTTAGCAGAGGTATACAAGAAGGGGCGATATTTCAAGGGACAAGAAGATCTGCTGAAGAAGATGGTAGCCGACAAGGTTATCCCTCCCGAGAAGGCTCAGGAGTACCAGGAGCAGTTGGAGCAGCAGCGTAACAAGTAAAGGGTTGACGCTGGCAGGTGAGATCCCTTAGCCCCGGAGCTGGTAGCATCCCATCTGTGCCAGCTTACTCGTCAGTCCTCTATAGGTCATGGGTCATATCGGATAGTACGCCTCAGTAGTGATTCGTTGAGCCACGCTCGTCACTTATGGCGTACAGGGGCTTCCCTTCTTCTCGGTACAAGTCCATGATCGCGGACAGGGCATCCCTTATGTTGGCCCACGTCTCTTCCCATGTATCTCCTTCGGTAACGAGTGCAGGGATGTCGGGAGAAGTGACAACATAGCCGCCATCAGGCTCCCTCTCGAATTCCAGTTTGAGACGCGTCAGCTGCTCAACCATCAGTGAATGACCCTCACATTGCATTCGTTGGCCATAATGTATCAGTCGTGTCATTGGTCTGAACATACCTGGATTGGCCTTTCACCCCAGCATCCGTCAGCCCAGACCGCGGTACCCCCACGCCTCTTTCCCCGTTCGTCCTGAGCAAAGTGGTGCGGTCAACCCAGTCTCCAAGCGGCTTAGCGCGGAGACTGCGTTGACCGCACCACGAAGTCGAAGGACCCCAACCCTCACTATGACATTTCCCCATTGACACCCCCGCCCCTTCCCACTACTATTAGAACATCTAATAGAACACCGTAGGAACTGCCCCCTCAACGGGCCCCGCCTCGCCCTCGTCTAGCCCCATCCCTCGAAAGGACGGCCATGGAAACTCAAGCCCGCCCGCCCCAAGCTCCACACTCCTTCCTTGCCCGTTTCCTCGCCGCCATCCGCAACCATTCGACACATCTGTCAGCCCCCCGGCCCACTCATAAGGCCGGTAGGCCCCAAAGCCTGTGGCAGTACCCCAATCGTATCTATCGTAGCTACGGCACTGGCAGTACTGGCAGTACTTTCAGATACAAACAAGCTCTTTTCAGCTACGCGCGGTCTGCCAGTGTCAGCTACAAAAACACGTTCTCATATACGCCCCACTGTGACATCTCCGGCACAACCTGATGAGGAAAATGAGGAGGAAAAAGTGGGCCACTTCGACGGCAAGGTAGCCATAGTCACCGGCGCAGGTCGCATGCGCGGCATCGGTCGCTCCGCCGCCCTAGCCTTCGCTGAAGAAGGCGCCGACGTGGTCGTCACCGGCACCGGCCGCGACCCCTCCACCTTCCCCGCCGACGAGCAGGCCGCCAACTGGCGCGACGTCGAGAGCGTCGCTGAAGAAATCCAGCGCATGGGTCGCCGCGCCCTACCCCTCACCGTCGACGTCGCCAACTCCCACCAAGTCGACGACATGGTCCATAGAGCCCTGAACGAACTTGGAGGCGCCGACATCCTGATCAACAATGCCAGTGCCCCCCGCCTAGCCGCTTGGGCCCCTCTCAACGAACTCACCGAAGAGGCCTGGCGCGGCGTCCTCGACATCAAGCTCACCGGCACTTTCCTCTGCACCCGCGCCGTCGCCAACGCCCTCATGGCCCAAAACAAGCCCGGCAGCATCGTCAATGTCATCTCCGTAGAGGCCAAGATCAGCCGCGAGAACGACATCGCCTACGCCACCACCAGCGGTGCCCTCTACACCTTCACCGCCAAGTCCGGCCGTGCCTTGGCCCCCCACGGCATCCGCATGAACGCCGTCAGCCCCGGCACCACTGATACCGCACGCAACGACGCCCTCTACGGCTTCCCCCGTAGCGACTACTGGCGCGAGCGCACCAGTGCCATCCCCCTAGGCCGCGCCGGCCAGCCCGAAGAGATGGCCCGCTTCATCGCGTGGCTCTGTACCAAGGACGCCGAGTTCATCGTCGGTCAGGTCATCGAGATGGACGGCGGTCAGGCAGCTTGAGCACCCCATGAAAGTCGCGCTCTCCACGCAAAAATTCACTATCGATGCGCCCCTTGAACTGGTCTACCAGATGATGAGCGCCATCGGCAGGGGCCGCCTTCCAGGCAGCAACGAACGCTCCAATGTCCTCCAGCGGGACGGCGATACCCTCATAGCCGAGTTCTTCACCCCCTCCGGCAAGAAGACCTACCGCACCGTCGAGGAAGTGCGCCTCTTCCCGCCCCACCGCATCACTTACCGCCATCTGGAGGGCCCTATAACCTACTCCGAAGAAGAATTCCTCCTAGCCGAAGTCGCCAACGGAGGCACCCAGATCACCTACATCGGCGTCATTGAGCATCGGGTCCCCTTTCTCCCAGGACTCGGCTGGCTCGCATCCCTTCTCTACATCAAGCCCAAGTACGATGCGGTCATCCGCGACCATTTGGACCTCATCAAAAAAGGTGCCGAAGAACGCGCAGCCCGCAGCCACATCTTCCGCAGGACCCCATCCCCCGCAGGTGACCTTGAGTAAAGCCGTCTATGCTGGATACCACTGCCAGAATCTCAATTTGGGTAACCCCAGGTGCATCCAGCGATGGCACCGCCGGACTCCGGGATGGAGCATTGCATATCAGGGTCTCGGCTCCAGCCAGAAATGGCCGGGCCAACGCCGCCGTCGAAGCTCTGCTGGCGCAAGCTCTCAAAGCACCCAAGAGCGCTGTACGCGTAATACGTGGTCACTCCTCGCGCCGAAAGCTGGTCGAGGTAAAGGGCCTCACTTCACACGAAGCCATGGTCTGCTTGATCCAAGGGCCGCAGACTGCCGTCGGGCCCGCTTGACGACGCTTTTCACCGCAGCCACAATGGTTTCCCTGTCCCCGGATTCGCTCCTGAATCGACCCGCGTAAGCCTCTCACTATGCCTGAAGACTTGAACCTTCGATACCGCGTCGGCCCATTCAGCATGGCGGCCAAGTACCACTATGCGTGGGTCATCGTCGCCTTCATGTCCGTCATTCAGATGGCCGGCGGCTCCATACGAAATATCTTCGGCGTCTTGATCGTCCCGCTGGAGGACCAATATGGGTGGCAACAAGGCGATCTAGGCGCAGCCTACGCCATAGCCAGCGTCACGGCCGCAGTGGGTTCACCCGTCGTCGGTTGGATCGCAGACCGGTACGGCGAGCGCAAGACTCTGGTAGTAGGGGTGCTGCTCTTCGCCGGAGGGATGGCTCTGATCGGCGGTGTCTCCGAGCTTTGGCACCTCTATATCGCCTATGGTGTCCTGTTTGGTGGAGCATTGACCGTGTTCCAACTGGTAATGGTCACCACAGCCATGACCTGGTTCCGCAGGCGCCTAGGCTTGGTCATTGGCATCCTGATGTGCCTGAACGGCGTCGGTCCAGCCATAGCAGCGCCTATCCTGAGCTTGCTGTTGAATTCGGCTGGTTGGCAAGCCACCTTCTGGATAGCAGGGATGGCATGGAGTGGCATCATGCTGCTCTCCACCTTTTTCTTCCGCACCAAGCCCTCCGATATGGGCCTCGAACCCTATGGCGCACTACCTTCCGACAAGAAGAGCACCGCCCCCACTGATGCCAGGACAACTCAGGCGCGCTTGGCCGTATTTCGCGCCGAGGTCAGGCGCACTCCCGCCTTCTGGAACCTCATCGCCATCCACTTCCTAGGCTGTGTCGGACACGTGGTGCCGTTGGTCTATGTCGTATTGATGGCTACTCTTTCCGGAGTGGAGACCACCACCGCCGCTGGCATCATCACCGCGATCTCCTTCTCCAGTCTTCTGAGCCGCCTAGCCGCTCCTATGGTGGGCGACCGCTTGGGAGGCAAGCTTTCCATGGGAATTTGCTTCCTGATTCAGGGGCTCACTGTGCTCGGCCTGCTGTGGGCCTCCGAGGCTTGGCACTACTACCTCTTCGGCATTGTGTTTGGTTTGGGCTTGGGTGGTGAGATGTCCGTGTTTCCCGTCATCAATCGCCAGTACTATGGGGAAGCCCCTATGGGAGTTATCTACGGCTGGCAGTCGTTGGGAGGCGGAGCAGGTATGGCCTTGGGGGCCTGGCTTGGCGGCCTGACCTTTGACCTTACAGACAGTTACACTATCGCCATCACACTTTCGGCAGCGTGCAGTTTGGCTGGCGCCGCCCTTATACTTTTACTCGAACCTACCCGTCGACTCCTAGTGACGCCATGGCACGAGGTCAGCGCACCTGCGACCACGGCTGGTGCCCCTGCGGCGGTTGAAGGTAGCGCCGACTGAACTCGCCTGTCACGCTAAATTTAACGTCCTGAATAGTTTGGCCCAAGGAGAGTGCAATGGCCCTCGACATAATCTTGCGAGTCCCAGCCTGTGCCCCGGTCAACGAGGTGGCCGACTTTATCGTCGAAGCAGAACAGGCCGGGTTCGCTGGTGTGGGCATCCCTGATACGCAATTGGTGACTCGTGACGCGTTCATAGCCTTGGCCCTCGCTGCCGAACGCACCTCTCGCATCATGCTCTACCCTGCGGTGACCAACCCCATCACACGCCATGTCTCGGTCATTGCGTCGTTGGTGCGCACCATAGAGGAGCTGGCACCGGGACGTGTGCACGTGATGCTGGGCACCGGCTACAGTGCGGTCAGGACCATTGGCCGGCGCCCCGCCACCCTCGCTAGCATGCGGGAGTGTACCGCTCGTCTGCGGCAGTTCCTCGGCGGAGAGGAACTGGAGTTCAACGGAGCGCCTTCCCACTTGTCCTACGCTTCAGGCGAAGTGCCTCCCATCATCCTTACCGCAAGAGGCCCCCGTGCCTTGGCGCTAGCGGGGGAAATCGGCGATGGCGTCATGGCCAATGTAGCCTTGGATCCCAATACCATCGCTTGGGGACGGAGCCACGTGAGTCAAGGCGCATCCGTCTCAGGCAGGGACGTATCTCCGGGATCCGATTTCCTCGAAATGTTCGACATCTCCACTCACATAGCGCCGACCCACGAAGAAGCCCTGCATCAAGCTCGACACGTATGCGCTCACTGGGTGACCCAGCCAGCCTTGGTAAACCTGCTTCGCGTCGGGGGAGTGGAAGTACCCGAGATGAGTTTCCCTCCCGAATTGCTGAACGCCTATCCCGACCTGTACCACGCCGAAGACCAGGAGGCGGTTGTGCGGCTGACTTCCTTCCTGTCCGACGAGATGGTAGAGCAGATTTGCGGCGTCCTAGGCGGTTATGGCACTGCAAGCGAGGTGGCGGAGAGGCTGGTGGTGGCTGCCGAACAGGGTGTGACCCGCATCCTCATCAGGACAGCCGAGACTTATTCGCTGCCACGCACCACCCTTGAGGCCTTCCGGGACGTCATCTTCCCCCGCCTCAACCAGTTGGCGTAGCCAGCCTCAGCACAAGGGTCGGCCACGCCAGTATTGGATGGGCCGGCCAGGCCGATGGGGTATCAGTGGCTCCCGCACCAGCAGCTTGAAGACGGCCATCATGAGAAAGCCTGCTACGAACCCTCCAACATGGGCAAAGTAGGCCACCCCTCCGCCCGCCGTTTCCGGTCCCAAAGTTCCCACGGTCCCCTTGAACAACTCCAACACGAACCACGCCCCCAGCACCAGCACCGCTGGCACCCGGACCGCGGTGATAAACACGAAGATGATCAGGACGTTTATGCGGTTGAAGGGATGCAGGATCAGGTAGGCTCCCAACACCCCGGCGATCGCCCCGCTGGCTCCCACCATGGGTATCTGGGAATCCATATCGATCCCCACTTGGGCCATGCTGGCTGCGAACCCGGCCATTAGATAGAACACTAGATACTTAACGTGGCCCAGCCGGTCCTCCACGTTGCCCCCGAAGCCCCACAGGAAGAGCATATTGAAGATGATGTGGAGCCAACCCCCGTGCAGGAACATCGAGGTCAGCAATGTGGCCCAAGTCCCGAAGGGGGATTTGATGTCCACGGTCTCCAGGACGGTAAGACGTGCGAACTGGAACTCGTTACCCGAGGTGAGTTCCGCAGGAATCAGCCCATTCTTCAGTATGAAGATGTGCTGCTGTAGATCGCCCAGCGAGAACTCGTATACGAAGACGACAGCGTTGATGAGGATGAGGCCCAGCGTGACATAGGGAAACGTCCGGCGCTGGATATCGGCGTCTCCGAGGGGGATCATGGCTCAGCCGTCGGAGTGTCCACAGCGGTGATGGTTCGCGTTGTCCGGCGGGTGCCGGTGCAGATCACCCGTCTAGGTCCCGGGCTGTGTGCACCACTATCTGGGCCGCTGTGTCCAAGCTGATGCGGTCCATGTTAAGACACACATGGTATAGGGACGGGTTGTCGCACTGTACCTTGAAGAACTTCCGGAAGAACGCTTGACGGGCCCGCTCAGCCTCAGTGAAGAATTTCTCTCCCTCGGTCTGGCTGAATCGCTCCCGCTCAACAATGGTGTCGATGCACTTTTGTGGGGAGGCTGCAAGAGCGACGTGTACAGTGCTCGGAGCGTCTTTCAGGATGATGTTCGCCCCTCGCCCGATGATGACCACATTGCCCGAGGACGCCAGCTCTTCCACCACGCCGGTCATGGCGGCTAGAAACTGCCCGTCACTGAGACGCTGCCCCTCGGTGATGGGCTCCTCTGCCAGATCGCTATACTCGCCTCCGGGAAGCATCTCTATGCCGGGACTGAAATACGGTTCACCGGCTGCTCCCGAAACCGCAGATTTCTCCAGCATGTTCTGCAGAAAGAAAGCAATGCGGTCTCGCAGCCGTACCACACGCTCCTCTTTCTCCGCTATGGCGCTCATTGTTGAGCCAACACGCTTAGCCGCCTCGGCAAAAACAATGCGGTCTACATAGTCGGCATCCAGCGTGTCGGCGACCTTGAGTCCCAACTCGTTTCCGCCGCAGCCTATGGGCCCATTGAACGTGATGATAGGCATATCCACCCTCCCGCGGACGAGTAGCCAATGAGTCAGTCAGACAATGGAAAGAGCAGGCTATGTCCCGGCGACCTGCTCCAGAAGGCCGGGGCGCCTCCGGATATACTCGTCGGCCAGCAAACCCATGGAGAGGGAGTCGTACCACTCACCTCCACGCTGCTGCCGCCGGCGCAGTCTGCCTTCCAGCACAAACCCTATGCGTTCGCACATGAAACGGGCTGGCTCGTTGTATTCCGGCACCGCCAACCAGACTCGATGCACCCCGTGGCTCGAGAACGCTTCGTCCAGCAGGTGAATCATGGCGGATGCACCGTAGTGTTGGTACCAGAGATCCTTGCGTCCGATGAGGATGAACATGTGGGCACTGCGGACCTCAGGCTCCATTACCAACTGCCCTTCGCCGATGTGCTCCCCATCGGCGTTGCAGATGGAGTATATCTTCCGCTCCTCGCTCTGGAAGGTGTGCTCCCACTCCTCGCTCGAACAATCGGCTGCGTTTTGGGGGGTGTAGCCCACATGAACAGGGGCGCCGGATTCGTCACAGCCGTACCAAGTGTTATTCACCTCTTCGTCTTGGAGCCATTCGCAAAGGCGGGGAACGTCTTCGCGGGAGACCTCACGCAGAGATACTTGGGGCCACATACATCACCCCCTAGGCTTTCTTTCGTTGTACGTACCGGGTGAGAGGAGGGGACCGTAGGCTACTAGGGTTAGCTTGACATGTGGCGAGCATTTTAGCAACGGGCAAACGCTAAAGGCAATTGCTGCGAGACAGGCATCGTTGAAGGCGCAATAGCCCTGTGATAGGCTACATACACATACAAGTTTGCCTGATGCAGCAATGACTGAGACCATTTCCAGCTTCCGCTTCTCCCCAAGGGCGAACCGCGCCCACGAGATATCGTGGCGCCTGTGGGGGCCGGAAGCTTTTATACACGCTCAGAACTTGCAGAGGCCCGTGCTCCTGTCCATATCAGCCGTATGGTGCCACTGGTGCCATGTGATGGATGAGACCACTTATTCCGATCCTGACGTCATCAACCTCATCAACGAGAACTACGTGCCGGTGCGCATCGACCGCGACCTTCGCCCCGACATCGATGCCCGCTACAACATGGGAGGCTGGCCCACCGCTGCCTTTATCACTCCGGAAGGCGACCTGATTTCCGGATGCACTTACACGCCACCTCGGGAATTTGCCCTCCTGATTCAGCAGCTTGTCGAGGCCTACCGGCAGGACAGGGACGGTATCAGCGATAGGGCTGCCCGGTTGCGGACAGGTAGCAAGTCGGCTACTCCCAATACCGTAGCTGCTGTTAACCTGAGCTTCGTGCAGCAAGTCGTGAAGGAGACCCAGGCAGCTTTTGATGCAGAACACGGTGGCTTCGGCGTCGCGCCCAAGTTCGCCCACGCCGACAGCTTGGCCCTCATGTTGCGCTGGGCCTGTGCCAACGAAGACGCAGCCAGCATGGGCATGGTACGACAGGCCTTGGATGCGATGATGGATGGCGAGCTCCGCGACCATGACGAGGGCGGCTTCTATCGCTACGCCACGGGCGCAGACTGGTCAGTTCCTCACTACGAGAAGATCCTGTTGGACAACCTCAAGCTGACCGACCTCTACCTGGAGGGCTACTTGGCTACCGGTGAGCCTCGCTACGCCAATATTGCCTCAGAGGTGCTGGACTACGCGGGCGCCAGCCTGTTCGATCTCACCCACGGGCTGTTCTTTGGCAGCCAGGATGCCGATGAGGAATACTACCGGCAGCCACTGGCAGGGAGGCAGGCTCAGACGAAGCCCCCAGTCGACTCCACCTTCTACACCGACGTCAATGCTCTGGCTTGCTCTACCCTCTTGAAGGCCTCTTGGGCGTTGGGTCGCAACTCCGCCCGGCAAACCGCCCTCGAGGTGCTGGAAAGCATTTTAGCTCTGGAGTGGGCCAATGGCCTGTGTCACAGCTACGCTCCCGACGGCACGATAGGGACAGAGGCCTTTCTGAAAGACTATGCTTACCTGTTGCGGGCACTCCTGGACGCATATGACTGTTCGGAGTCGGAACGCTATCTGAACGAGGCCCGTCGCGTGGCCGACGACATGGTAAAAAAACTCGTTGATGAGGAGTCTGGCGCGCTCTTCGATACTCCTCTCGATCCCCATGCTATGGGCGCCCTGTGTCGACGCCTTCAGCCAGTGGACGGCAATGCCCTAGCCGCAGAAGCGATTGATCGGCTGGGCCGGGCTACCTACGATCCTGACCGGCATCAGCAAGCCGGAGATATGCTGACAAGCCTCGCCGTTCCTGCGGGCCAGCACGGGGACGCGGCGGCATCCTGCGCCCTAGCAGTGTATCGCTGGTTGAACCCAGCCGTTGAGGTCACTGTGGGTGGTGCTTGGGGGAGCGATGCTGTATGCCAGATGATGTTCGCCGCCGCTGCCCTGCCTTACCCCAACGTGGTCATCAGACAGGCGCCAGTTACGGACGGCGAAAGCGCGGAAGCATGGGCTGAGGCCTGCCTTGATACTATGTGCCTCGCTCCCGTCAGCGATCCAAGCCAGTTGCGCCCGGTGGTGATGGATTACTTGGACCGGCAAAACGGGGACGGCTTCGACGACCTGCCCATTGTGACCCTACTCTCTCCGCCAGCCTAGTCGCGGCTTGGGCTACGAGAAACTGACCCCTACCCCATCTCATGAGGCCCCGTGACCATGGGCCGGAATGCACAGGAGGCGCCTGCTTGCTAAAGGATATCCCTTGCGGCGAGGTTACCGAGGACCATGTTGGGTCCAGTATTACCCTAGCGGGTTGGGTGCACAGGCGCCGCCTACACGGTGGCGTCGTATTCATCGATCTGCGCGACCGCTCGGGTCTTGTGCAGTTGGTGTTTAACCCTGACACCCCAAACGCCTACCAGGTGGCGGAGCAGGTACGCACTGAATGGGTGGTTCAGGTCAAGGGTTTGGTGCGACGCCGGCCGGAGGGCAGCGAGAACCCCGCCCTTTCCACCGGTGCCGTGGAGGTAGCCGTCGACGAGGCTGTGGTGCTGAACCAGTCGCTGACGCCCCCCTTCTATATCAACGAGGAATCTGATGTCGACGAGAGCCTTCGTCTGAAGTACCGCTATCTGGACCTGCGACGCCCCACCATGCAGGCCAACATCCAGTTGCGTCACAAAGTGGTCAAGTACATACGTGACTTCCTCGATACCAAGGGATTTCTCGAAATCGAGACCCCAATACTTATCAAAAGTACTCCGGAAGGCGCACGCGATTACTTGGTGCCCAGCCGTTTGCAGGCCGGGGAGTTCTACGCCCTCCCCCAGTCACCCCAGCAACTCAAGCAGTTGCTCATGGTCGCTGGCATGGAGCGCTACTTCCAGATTGCCCGCTGCTTCCGCGATGAGGACCTGCGCGCCGACCGCCAGCCGGAATTCACCCAGCTCGACTTGGAGATGAGCTTCGTCGACGAAGAGGATGTTCTCTCGCTTACGGAGGAACTCTACCTCACCATGATGCGCACCCTCGTCCCCGGCCGGAACGTGCCCGGCCCCATGCCCCGCATCACCTACGACGAGGCCATGGCCCGTTACGCCAGCGACAAACCCGACCTGCGTTTCGGCTTGGAGATGAGCGACGTAAGCGACCTCGCAGCCCAGACCGACTTCAACGTCTTCCGAGCGGTGCTCAACTCCGGCGGTATTGTTAAGGGCTTCGCCGTGCCCGGAGGCGGTAGCTACAGCAACAGCGCACTGAGAGAGTTGGAGGACTTTGTCAAAGAGAGAGGTGCCCGTGGTCTCGCTCACGTCCGCTTGGGGACCGAGCACTCCCTCGACGACCTAACCGAAAGCGATGTTCGCATGGCCTCGGGGCTGAATATGCATCCCCAATGGGCAGCCCAACTGGCACGGCAAATGGGCGCAGAGCCCGGCGACCTCATGCTTCTCATGGCTGGTGCGCCACACGCCATCCACGCCGCCCTCAGCGCCCTGCGTGAAGAGATGGGACACCGCTTGGGTCTTGCCGACCCCAACACCCTCGCATTCGCCTTTGTAGTCGACTTCCCCCTATTCGAATGGGACGCTGAAGAGGAACGCTGGAACTCCTCTCACCACCCCTTCACCGCACCTGACGACGACCAGATACACCTGCTCGACGGCAACGATCTGGGCTCCATCAAGTCCAAGGCCTACGACCTCGTCTGCAACGGCAGCGAGCTTGCCAGCGGCAGCATCCGAATCCACCGTCGTGAGCTTCAGGAGAAGGTGTTGAGGTTGCTGGGTTACGAAGATTCCGACATACAGGAGCGCTTCGGCCACCTGCTGGAGGCCTTCGACTATGGCGCTCCGCCCCACGGGGGCATCGCTCCCGGCATCGACCGCCTCGTCGCTATCCTAGCCCACGCTGGCTCCATACGCGATGTCATCGCCTTCCCCAAGACCCAGCGTGGCACCGACCTCCTTTTCGGTTCGCCATCACCGGTCAGCGATGCGCAATTGCGTGAGTTGCATCTTAGAGTCGTGGAATAAGGAGGCTGGCATGCCGACCATCAGATTGCGGGACGCGTCTGAGTACCCCGAGCAGGCCCGGAAAATGTTCGAGCTTTCGTCTGGCTGGTTCAACCACGAGTTCGAGACACCCCCGGCAATGAGTCGTGTGCTGGCGTGGGACCCGAAATTCGGCGGCCCCCATGGGCGTGCTATGAAGCGTGCCATGGCCCCCGGCGAGTTCACCCGTGGCGAAAAAGAGATGGTGGCCGCCATGGTCAGCGGAATGAACGCCTGCGAGTATTGAACTCACGCCCACACTGCAGCCGGGAAGCTGCAGGGCATGGGGCAGGACGCCCTCTGGTACGAGGCAGCCATGACGGTCGGCATCACCAACGCCCACAACGTCGTTGCCGACGCCCTCGCCCTCGACGACCCGTTGTCTGCGCTCTTGGCTCCCGTGAGTGAAGCTGAACCGTCTCCTGAGATAGAGGAAATCTTCGCGGAGATACGCGACTTCTACCAGCGGGCCGATGTCCCTCTCTGCTTCCGCCTGGTAGCCCACGATGCGGGCTACCTAGCCGACATCTGGCAGGCCACCCGCCACGTCTTCTCCGACAACAACCTCACCCGCCGCATGAAGGAAGCCTTGGCCTTTGGCGTCTCAGTCACCAGCCGCTCAACCTTTGGCACAGCCTTCCACTTGGAGGAGATGAGGCGGCTGGGAGTATCCCACGCAGGCATAATGGAAGTCTTGGGCGTTACCCAGATGTTCTCTAGCTACACCAAGATCGCCGACGCCCTGCAACTCGAACCAGACATGGCGCATATAGCTCCCGTGGATACAACTCCTGCCCCTGGAATGGTGTAGCGCCTCGGCATCGAAAAAAAGAGGCCCGCCGTCTGGCGGGCCTCTTTTTTGTTTCCGACTGTAGTCTAGCAGTGCTCTACGCAGTCACCTTCACGAAGGACTCATAGTGGGCACCCTTGGAGATGGGGGCGAGGCCATTGAAGATTTCTTGCCAGCTCTCTCCGCCGTCGTCGCTGTTCCAGACCTCGCCTGTGGCGGTGGCTGCGAACATTGAGAAGCTGTCGCCACCCCAGTCCTCAAGGCACATCGCCTCGAACGCCGTGTAGACCTCGTTGATGCCATTCTTCAACTGGGTCCAGGTGCGTCCACCGTCCGTGCTCTTGGAGATACGGGAAGTGGCTGTGCCGGTCTCCCGCCAAGTGCCGGGTCCGAACTCAGCGGAAGCAACGAACATTAGGCTGGGGTTGCGGGGGTGAAGCACCAGCAGGTCAGGATACCCGCCTATGGGATGCTTCGTGTCCGTCCACTGGTCCCAGTTGGCCCCGCCGTCGCCGGTGTAGTACATGCCGATGCCGGTGGTGACAAAAATCTCGTCGGGGTCGGCCGGATTCAGCACGCTGCGGTGCACGTCGTCATCCATGCCGTGAATCACGGTGAAGGTCTCACCGTTGTCCGTGCTCTTCAGCAGGCCGCCCTGCTCCACGCCGACATACAGGGTCCGCGGGTCTGCGGGATGGAAGTTGATGTGCTTGGTGTGAGCGATGTGAGGAGGCGCTGGGAAGCCCCACTTGGACATGTCCACGGACCGCATGGCCGTCAGTTCGGTCCACGTCTGGCCGAGGTCGTCGCTGGCAAAGAGGTGGGCAGGCTCGGTCCCTGCATAGATGCGGGGCTTGCCGTTCACAACGGTGGCTTCCATGCTGTAGACATCCGCCTCGGTGAGTCCGTTGTCCCGCTGCTCCCAAGTCTGTCCGCCATCGGTGCTGGCGAAAATGGAGCCGTGGTTGGCCCCGGCGAAAATGGTGCCCGTGGTGGGCTCTACCACCACAGCGTGAATGTGCTTGCCCTCAAGTCCACGCTGGGCGACCTGCCACCCGTCACCATTGCGCTCAATGAACGCTACGCCATTGATCGTACCCACCGCCACGCGGTCTGACCGCGAAGCCGATGAGAAGATACTGGGTCCACCATGTGAAAGTGAAATCGTCATGGTCATCTCCTTACTGATTGCTGGGTCGCCTGTACTGATTCAGGATTATGGGTCAGAGGGATAAGAGTGTCAAAGGGCAGATTTAAGTGCCTTCAGTCGTCGGACGAAGGACTATCCCGGCGCACGGCGAAGCCTGACCCAGCCAAGAACCCCTCGACTCGGGCCAACCCCGTCTCGACCCCCGACAAGCGGCCGTCGGTCCTGTCGAAGCGAGCGTCGCTGCGTGCATCCGTGGCGTCGAAGCGAGCGTCGCTGCGGTGCTGGCCTCGTACAATGAGTGTGGCAAGACCGAGGCCAACAGTGACGCCGACAGAGATGATGGCGGCAAGTATCCCGAAAAACTCAGTCGAGCTCACCGTGGCCCTCCCAATAATTCTCCCAGATGTCCCTGCCTCCTCAACTATACCACGACTAGCTTGCTCGGTTGCACCAGTCGGCCGAAGTCAGCGCCAGCACCTGCGCCACCCGCACCATGCTGCTCACGCTCACGAACCCGTCAGGCTCGCCCTGCCGGTCGCGCCCTCCCTGGGGGCCGTAGAGGCAGCACGGTATCCCCGCCTCCCACAGGTGACAGCTATCATTGCCAGCGTAGGACTGGGTGACCACCGCACCTATCTTGTCCGGGTCTCGACCTGCAAAGGTGTGGAAGTTCTGCGAGAGGCACTGCACGATCGGCAGGTCCTGGGGCACGTCAAAGGGCTCCATATATACCGTCTGCACCTTGTAGTGGGCCGGCGGCGGTGCCTCAATCTCGTAGTTGAACGTCGGGTCCTCCGCCTTGATGGCGTCCAGCACCTTTGTCACATCCGCAATCACCATCTCCGCCGTTTGTCCTGGCAGTGTTCGGATGTCGGCCACCACCGTGCAGTAGTCGCAGGTGAAATTGGGCCCCCGCATGTCATGGTCTTTGCCCCGTCCCCCGAGGATGGTGCCGACGATGATGCGTGGCATGTCTGGCAGGTCGGCCCGTGGTGTGTGAGTGAACTGCACGTTCTTGATGGCGGGAATGGCCTTGATCATCATGTCGATGGCATCCACCGCCAGGTGAGACCGGCTGACGTGCTGCGACAGCCCGATGGTGCTGATCGCCATCTCCACCCACCCAACGTGAGTCGTGATGATGTTGTCCCCATCCCCCACCGGCTCGGCTACAATCGCCGCATCCGTCTTCAACCCATTCCGCAGCGCAAACGTCGTCCCCACGCCTCCCTGCAATTCTCCGGCCACACACGCCACCACCAAGTCGCCCTTCAACTCAACCCCCGACTTCCGTACCGCCTCCGCAGCAGTGATGATCGAGGTCACTCCACCCTTCATGTTGTTCGACCCACCGCCATACAGCCTGTCCCCCTCCCAGCTGGGCACCCAGGGATCGCGCACCAATCCGAACGCCAGCGGGTCGATGTCCATGTGCCCGTTCAGCATCAGGCTCTGACCCCCGCCACTCCCCCTCAGCGTTGCAATGGTCTGGAACCGCCCCGGCTCCACCTCCTGCAGTTGCACGTCATATCCGCGGTCACCGAAGAAAGTAGCCAGGTAGTTCGCCACTGGCGTCTCCTCCGTCTTGAAACTCGGAATCCGCAACAACTCGCTGCAAAACTCCACCGTCTCCTTCTCATCAATCTGCGCCAGTATCCGCTGCTTGGTATCCTCGTCCATCTCTCGCTCCCAAAAGGATTTTCCCAAATGGATTATATGTTGGTGTGCCCTATGCTCTGCGCGATTGTAGCTGAAGGCGGGCGGGAGGCAAACTCTACGCCCCGCACCACCATTCCTGATATGATATGCCCCGCTACGGGCTCAGACACCCGAATACCCACACAACAACGAGGGAGACCCTGAAATGACGCAACAGCAAGACCCTTGGATGAATTTCGAGTCTGCCGAGTTCGACGTGCCCGTCCATTGCCGCCGCTACGAGGGACGGGTCGCCATCGTCACCGGCGGTGGCCAAGGCCTCGGCCGCGTGATATGCCGCCGCCTAGCCATGGAAGGGTGCACCATCGTCATGGCCGACTTCAACGACGTCACCGCCCCCAAGGCAGCCCGCGAGATGGAAGACGAAACAGGCCAGCCCTTCATGTGGATCGGAGGCGACCTGAGCGAGATCGGCGTCGCCGACGGCGTCGTACAGCAGGCCTTGGACCGGTTCGGTCGCATCGACACCTTGGTGAACAACGCTGCTATGCAGGCCCGCCTTCCCCTGCTGGAGTTCCCCGAAGAACTCATGCAGAAGTCGGTGAACACCAATGTCTGGGGCACCGTCCGCATGATGAAAGCCGTCCTCCCCCACATGATCGAGAGGAACTACGGGCGCATCGTCAGCATCGGTGGCACCGCCTTCGAGGCCGCCGTTCCCTACCACACCTTCCTCGGTGGCATCGGCAAGGGCAGCGTCGTCGGCCTCACCACCACCGTAGCCGCCGAGTACGGTAAGTGGAACATCACCGCCAACTGCGTCTCTCCCGCTGGCATGGAGACCCGCAACGACGGCACCCTCGACTCAGTGGCCGGTCAGCGTGACGACTACCTGAACCCCACCCCGGAGATGCTCGACTACTATCCTCCCATGGGGGGGCGCAACTGGCTCGGCAGGGCCCGCTGCCATCCCGCCGAGGTAGCCGCCGCCGTCGCCTTCCTCGGCTCCTTCGAAGCCTCCTACATCACCGGTCAGCTTTTGGGAGTCAACGGCGGCGCCCGCATGGTCTAGGACCATGGCAAAAGGAAGTCAATGACCTTGGCAAAGGGCCGACTCGACACCGTCCTGAGCAGACGAACGGAGGGCTACGCAGGGCAGGAAGTGCCCTACGAGCTTCCCGTCACCGCCTATCCCTCCAACTCGGGCGTGATCCTCGTGAACTCTCCCGGGTCCGGCGAACTCAAGGACGGGCGCTACAACCGCTGGGCCAACCTCGCCCGTGAACTTCAGAGCCGCGGCATGCTCAGCATGGTCACCTACAACGTGCCCCGCCCCGACGCCCAGTTCGTCAACCCCACCGAGCCCTACGCCTACCAGAACGCCAGTTGGAACCGCATCCTCGTCGAGGGCCTCGCCCACGTCATCGACTACGCCTTGGAGCGCCGCCGCCAGCTATGCGGCTCCGCCGACCCCATCATGTACCTCTCCGGCTTCTCCTCCGGCGGCTCTGCCGTAGGCGCCGTCGCCTTCCGCTACTCTGAGATAAAGCGGATTCTCCTAAACTCCACCTACGACAGCGTCGGCGACTACTTCTACGCCGCCATCCCCCAGTTCACCGGCCAAATCTACGTAGCCTACGGTGCCAACGACCCCCTCGCCCGCTTCCTAGCCTACGTCCTCCAGTTCGGCGCCAGCGCCGCCGAGTCCCTCCACGTCCGCGAAGTCCCCGACTGCGATCACCGCTTCAGCGGCGCCACCAACGGCAAAATCCTCAGCAAAGCCTTCCTCTGGGCCTTCGGCGAAGACGACACCTTCCCGTCGGAGGAGGGTGGGATGGATATCTACGACGAGTAGAAGTGGCGCAGTTGACGATCAGCGTCTGCCGTGACAAGCGTTGGTACGCTCCCGAGTTGATGCCCAAGAGCAAGTTATTCCAGACTGGGTAGCCGATTCTCCAAGGGATGCCAGTACACTGCGCCGGATTCAATCGACTGCGTGGCCTCTCGGTCATTCCGCATACTTGCTACGGCCGCATGGGCCGGCTTCCCGGTGAACCGGGTTATCAGTTCAGCGTTGCGGATGGCCCTTTCGCAGTCCCAACGGCCGGCGGAGAAGGAAACCTCCATCGCAATGTACCGCGTGTCCGTGCTGTCGGCGGCTTCGATTGCAAGGTCGGCATTTCGGAAGCTGCGATGGATGTCCCTAGGCAGGTCGCTTCCGGCCATACGGCTGAGGTCGTCGATAGTCAGGACCCGGACGAACCGCAACCCCATGTCCTCTGCTATGTATTGAGCGTCCCGTGCGGCTTTGTTTACGGCGTAGTCTCCCTTGAGAGTGGAGTTATCGCTTTCCATACGGTCGAACCGGGTTTGAAAGTTTTGGTTCATGGTTCTCTGCTCCGCGTTGAAAGCGCGTAGCTCATCGTTGATGGCCCTCTGCTCTGCGGTGAAAGTCCTCATATCTTCGTTAAAAGCCCGCTGCTCTTCGTTGAAAGCCCGCTGCTCCTGGACGAATACCTCAAATCGCATAGGCAACTGAAGCAGCTCCTCGCCCAAGATACGGGCGCGGACCGCTTCCCGCCATGAGGGGTTGGCGTCCAAGGCTTGAAGGAAGTCGTCGACGGTATTGATAGTTGTCATTAGCCAGATTATAACTCTTGCTTGGCGCATCGATAGACGACTCTGGGGATAGAACCCGCCTTTGAGAGCTCGTCTAGGCCTACCCCTCAGCCCGAAAACTCCAGCATCCGCTCAATCGGCACAAGCGCCCTCACCCTCACCCCTTCCTCCACGGTGATCTCGTGCCTCTCCGGGTCCTCCGTCTCCAGTGCCGAGAGTATCCCGTCAAGCCCAATCTGCCTCATGTGGCTGCAGAAGATCAGGCACGCCCGCACGAACTCCGTCTGCGGGAACTCCGCCGCCAGATTCGAGGCCATCTCGCACTCCGTCGCCAGGTAAACTCGCTCCGGCTGGTTCTCCCGGATGTAGTTGGCCATCTGCGACGTGCTCCCGTGGAAGTCCGCCTCCCCCAGCACATCCGGAGGGCACTCCCAGTGGGCCAGAATCCCCCTCCGTGGGTGCCCCTTCGGAAGGTCATACTGCTGCCGGATGACCTGCAGGTCCTCCACGGTAAACTGCTCGTGCACCTCGCACTTCGCCTCCCCCATACCGTTGTCCATACCCGGATATATGAGCTTTACACCATGACCCAAGTCGTCAAGCTCTGCCTGCAAATTCATCCCCATCAGCGTGTCCGGCAGGAAGATGACCCTGTCGCTGCCCGTGGTCCGTACAACATGAAGGATCACCGCCAGCGCATTGGAAGACGTGCAGCAGATGTCCGCCTCAGCTTTGGCGTCCGCGTAGCTGTTGACGTACATCACCACCGGAACGCCCGGGTAGGCTGCCTTCAGCGCTCGCACATCATCCCCTCTCACCGGGTCCGCCAAGCTGCAACCCGCCAGCTTGCTCGCAATAAGCACCTTCTTGTCCGGGTTCAGGATTTTCGCCGTCTCCGCCATGAACCGCACCCCGTCCATCAGGATGACCGGGCACGTCGTCTCTGCCGCATACCGCGCCAGTGCCAGCGAGTCCCCTCGCGCCCCGCTCTCCGAGAGCCCGAACACCAAGGGGTGCATGTAATTGTGTCCCAAAATCAGGACGTTCTTCTCTTCCTTTAGCTGCAGAATGCGGCGCACCTTCTCCTCGTTCGCCGCCGCATCCACTTCATAAGCCGTGTTCTGGAAAAACACTCGGTAGGACTCAAGACTCACAGCCATGGTCTTCTCACCATCCCTCTGCTCGCCTGCGGTAATTCCGCCCCACCCATCCAACGCCACTTCCATTATAGCCCCCGTTCCCTACCCCGACGTTAAGTTCTCGAACCATCCCCGTCATTCCCGCGAAGGCGTGAACCCACGGCCCGGACTACGGAGTAGAGAAGACACGGACTTCACCACTACCCGGCCCATAACGCCCTCGCCCTTGACAGGAGCGTACATAAGTTCTATAGTAAACGCATAGAGCGCGTAGGGGACTGACCCCTTCCGGGTCCCCTGCGTTTTCTTTTTTCGGAGGGTCAAGTGAAACAGAGGCATCGCGCAGCAAAGGAACATAAGGCCTGCTCCCCAAGACGTCGGCCCCACCTCCCCCTCTTCGCAATAGGAGTTGCAGTGATAATCGCCAAGCTGACCAGCTACGACAATTGCAGATTTTGCAGTGGTTTTAGCTACGAAAAATCGTTTTCAGCTACGAGCCCTCTGCAACTCCAGCTACGGCGCTACCTAAACCTGCAAACCCGCCTCAGCTACGACCCTGCCCGCAACGTGCAGGCCATCCTGCAAGTCTCTCCCTCCATCGCCAACCGCAAGTGCGGCGAGACTTTCGGGTACTCCCAGATACAAAACAACACTCTCCAGCTGCGAACGGGTCTCGCCGCGCAGCTACGGGAGGATGTATGCCTCCAACTATCCCGTCCCAAGCTACGGCAACCTCCCATCCGCTTGTCAGCCCCAGCCCAATCGGCTAGGATTGCTCTTTCCAACCCATTCAGGGGGGTTCGGTATGGTTGACGCCAATGGTTTGGTCATAGACGACGCCGAAAATGGCGTATTTCGCTACCACCGCACCACCTTGACCTCTCAGGAGGTCTTGGAAGCCGAGCGCGATCGCATCTTCGAGAAATGCTGGCTTTACCTAGGCCATGAGTCTGAGGTTGAGAAGCAGGGCGACTACGTTCGACGCGACGTAGGCGGTCGCCCCATCTTCTTTGCCCGGGGCAGCGACAACCAAATCCGGGCCTTCTACAACACCTGCACCCACCGCGGTGCCCTCATCTGCCGTATGGATAAGGGCCATGGCGATGTGTTCCAGTGCTTCTACCATGCTTGGACTTTCAACAACCGCGGCGAGCTCATCGGCAGGCCCGACGAGGCAGGTTACAGCGAGGGGTTCGACAAGGCGGACATGGCCCTCAGGTCCCCTCGCATGGAGTCCTACCGCGGCTTCCTATTCGTCACCTTCAACCCCCACGCCGAGGACCTCTCCACCTACTTGGCGGGTGCCAAGGAATACATGGACCTCATGATTGACCAAGCCGACACCGATATGCGCGTCGTCGCCGGTTCCAACAAGTACGTCATGAAGTGCAACTGGAAGCTGCTCGTCGAGAACAGCATCGACGGCTACCACCTCATCCCCACCCACAACACCTACTTGGAATACATGGCTGGCTTGGGTACCAAGTACGGCCCCAACGTCCGCCGCTGGTCCAGGACACTGGCCCTCGGCAACGGCCACTCCGTCCTTTCCTCCGAGGCCATCAACGGCAAGCCGGTGGCCGCTTGGTCGCCCCTCTATGGCGAGGACACCAAGGAGGAGTTCGCGCAGAAGCGCCAGAGATTGGTCGACAGGTTCGGCGAGGACAAGGCTTGGCTCATCGCCAACGCTACGCGCAACCTGCACATCTACCCCAACCTGATTATCAACGATGTAGCGGGCACCACCGTCCGTTCCTTCTGGCCCACGGCCCCCGGCCATCTCGAAGTCTCCGCGTGGGAGGTTGTGCCTGGAGAGGAAGAGGGCAGGGCCCTCTCTCGCCGCCTCGACAGCTTCCTCACCTTCCTTGGCCCAGGCGGCTTCGCCACTCCTGACGACTGCGAGGCCTTGGAGTCCTGCCAGGAGGGGTTCCTCTGCGACGAGGTCCAGTGGTCCGACATATCCCGTGGCATGCACGAGCAGAACCCCAAGGGCACCCACGAACTCCAGATGCGCAGCTTCTGGCGCCGCTGGTACGCCGACATGACCGGCAAACCCCGGTTCGACACCGGCGACAGCATCCCCGTCCGCGAAGACCGCACCCGTGAGGAACCGGTCCTCGCCTCCGATGACGACTAACCCAACCCAAACGGCGTCCGCAGCATCGACAGGCACGAGAGAGAGGTAGCGCAATGGCCACACTGAGCGACACGGTCATCAACTACAGCGATCTGGTGGAGGAAACCGGCAATGGCCTACGGGTCAGCGGTCGTGTGTACCAGGACCCCCAGATTTTCGAAGAAGAACTGGACAGAATCTTCCATCGCGGCTGGGTGTTCGTGGGCCACGAGAGCGAGGTCGCAGAGCCGGGCGAGTTCATCACCCGCGCCATCGGTAACCAGCCAGTGATCATGTCCCGCGATAGCGACGGCCAAGTGCACGTACTGCTCAACCGATGCCGTCACCGCTCCGCCACTGTGTGCCAGCAGGACCGGGGCAGCGCTTTCACGTTCATGTGCGCCTACCACGGCTGGACATACGGGAACGACGGGCACCTCATTGGCACCCCCTTCAATGGAGGGCGTGGTGGCTACGACGAGTGTTTTAAGCGCGAGGACTACGGGTTGGTGCGCGTCCCTCGCGTCGCCTCCCATCGTGGCTTCGTGTTCGGCAGCCTCAGTCCCGTGGGCCAGAGCTTCGACGACTACTTGGGGCAGGCCAAGGCCTACCTCGACCGTTTCTGCGACATGGCCCCCGAAGGCGAGGTACTGGCCCGGGCCGGCCGCCAGAAGACACGGGTTGAGGGCAACTGGAAGTTGCAGGTGGAGAACCTGACCGACCAGTACCATGTGTCCTTCACCCACCAGACTGCCCTTCGCCGCCCCGGCCGTGATGCCACTGCCATCACCATGGACGATCCCTATCAGGTGCAGCGGGACTTGGGAGGCGGGCATACCGTCATTGACCGCTTCCAAGCCAACCGCAACACAGGCGAGAATCTGAATGAGCGGGTCACCGGCGCCACCGGCACCCTCGACCCAGAGGTAGTAAGTCGCGTTGCCGAGCGCATGGGCGAAGAGGCAGCCGAGTACGTCTCCACCGGCGGGCCTCCCCACATCATGATTTTCCCCAACCTGATGGTGCTATGGAATGCCTTCCGCGTATTGCAGCCCGTGCGCCCAAACCTGAGCTACATCTATTACCACCCCACGTTCCTCAAAGGGGCCAGTGACGAGGTCAACACGCGGCGTCTCCGTGCCCACGAGAACGGCTTCGGCCCAGCCGGATTCATCAACCCCGACGACGCCGATATGTTCGCCCGCATCCAGACCGGCACCAAGGCCAGCGTAGACGACTGGTCGTTGCTGACCCGCGGAACTGCGGGCGAGGCCACGGAGCCTGACGACTTTGGCCAGCCCTCCCTCACCACCCAGGTGCTTGGCGAGACTGCCCAGCGTGGCATCTGGCGCCACTACCGGGATGTGATGAACGAGGGGTAAGAAGAAGCCGGACTGCCCTCCCAGACAACCCATGTAAGGATTCGACTCTATATGGCCCTAGACCGTAACGAGATTGAGAACTTCCTATACCGCGAGGCCCGTCTCATGGACGAGCACCAGTACGATGAATGGGAAGCTCTCTGGACCGATGACGCCATCTACTGGGTACCCTGTGGTGGCGAGAATACCGATCCCACCAAGGACGTCTCCATCATCTATGACGACCGCGCCCGCATCGCTGGGCGTCTGGTGCGCCTGAAGAGCGGTGGTGCTTGGGCCCAAGACCCTCAGTCCCGCCTCCGCCGGGTCGTCTCCAACATCGAGGCCTATGAGGAGGACGACGGCAGCATAACCGTCTACTCCAACTTCGCGCTGGCTGAGGTGCGCCGTCGTAGCGTCGATACTTGGCAGGAAATGTGGGTGGGACGTACCACCCACAAACTCCGCCGCGAGGACGGATCCCTCAAGATGTCCTACAAGAAAGTCGCCCTGGTCAACAACGACACCGAAATACCCAGCCTGTGGATACTGGTGTAGCCTGGGCACTTCCCGCGTCCAATCCCCGCATCAGCCGGATACCCTCACTCAATCCTCAGTAGTGGTGTGTCTATGGAATCTGTTTATGACCTCCTAGTAGTCGGCGCCGGTCCCGGTGGGTATGTATGCGCCATCCGGGCAGCCCAGTTGGGCATGAAAGTAGCCGTGGTGGAGCGTGAAGAGCTGGGAGGCGTCTGCCTCAACTGGGGCTGCATCCCCAGCAAATCCCTCCTCAAGAATGCTGAATACATCTCCATCCTGAAAAAGGGTGAGGAACTGGGCTTCTCATTCGACAACCTCCGCGTCGATTACTCCAAAGCCTATGAGCGCAGCCGTAGCGTGGTGCAACGCCAGATTCGTGGCGTGGCCTACCTGCTGCGGAAGAACAACATCGAGCACGTTCAGGGTGAAGCGGTCCTAAGGGACGCCCACACCATCGAGGTCGCGCCCCAAGGCCAAGTCATGCGGGGGCGCAACATAGTGCTCGCCACCGGAGCCAGGCCGCGCTCCATACCATCGCTGCCCATCGATGGTGAGACCGTAATCACCAGCCGCCACGCCTTGGCCCTGCAATCCCTCCCTACTTCCGCAGTAATCGTGGGTGCCGGCCCCGTCGGCGTGGAGTTCGCCTACTTGTGGCATTCGTATGGTGTAGACGTCACGGTAGTGGAACTCCTGCCACGGGCGGTACCCAATGAGGATGAGGAAATCAGCCAGCAACTGGAGCGCGCCTTCTCACGAGAAGGCATAAACGTGATGACCGGCTCCAGCCTTACCCCTCTGAATACTGGCCCCGACGGCCTCGCTCACTTCAAGATCCGCTATAACGAAGGTGCCGAGGAGCAGGACATGGCCTGCGATGTTGTGCTTGTGGCTATCGGTGTCACGCCCAATTCCGACGGCCTCGGTTTAGAGCAAATTGGCGTCGCCACCAACCAAGGCAACATCACGGTGGATGAACACATGGCCACCAACGTGCCTGGTATCTACGCCATAGGCGATGTCACCGGTAAGCTCCCCCTAGCTCATGTGGCTTCCGCACAAGCTGTGCACGTTGCTGAACACATGGCGGGGGAGGAGACCCAACCACTGGACTACGAGATGATGCCCCGGGCCACGTACTGCATGCCCCAAGTTGCCAGCTTTGGTCTCACCGAGGCCCAAGCCGTGGAGCGGGGCCACAGGGTGCGGGTAGGCAAGTACCCCTTCCTCGCCAATGGCAAGGCTCAAGCCATCGGTGAAACGGCGGGCATGGCAAAGCTGGTAGTGGACGACGCGCATGGCGACCTTCTTGGTGCCCATCTCGTTGGGCCGGAGGTCACCGAACTGCTGGCCGAACTCTCAATCACTCGGCTGTTGGAAGGGACTACACTGGAATTGGGGTGGATGGTACACTCGCATCCAACCCTGTCAGAGGTGGTGAAAGAGGCTGCGCTGGCAGCCGAGGGCCGCGCCGTTCACGCCTGAGACAGCACTACAACCAGCACAATGGGAGGAGCCTTGGCTACATCCATCGTGATGCCCAAAATGAGCTACGACATGCAGCAGGGCACCGTGGTGCGCTGGCTCAAGGATGAAGGTGACCAGATCGTTTCCGGCGAGGTGATCGCCGAAATCGAGACCGACAAGGCCACCGTGGAGATGCCCGCCTATGTGAACGGTGTAATGGGCCGGATCGTGGTGGGGACGGGCACATCAGTTCCCGTAGGCGAGCTCATTGCCATCATCACACAACAAGGAGAGAGCCTGCCACCCGTGGACATTGCACACACCCAGGAACCTTCTCCCAGCCACGAATCGTCAGAATCCAGTGGTGCCGTCCCACTGCCTGCCTCGTCTCCCTCTTCAGCCGACAACACCCCCGCAGGCTCTGGGGAGGTGCGCGCCTCTCCCATTGCCCGGAGGCTGGCCCGGGAACGCGGCATCGATCTGGCCCGTGTGCCTGGCTCCGGCCCCAGTGGCCGCATCGTGGAGGCCGACATACTGGCTTGGGAAGATGGCGCTCCGCCCGACGCAGCGCCTGTGGTCCCGGCGGAAGCGCATGTCGCTGCCGATACAACCCCGGTTGAGGCTGCGCGACCCCCAGATGTGGAGCAGCCACCGTCTCCGCCAGCCGATGTGCTACCTCAGCCTCCTGCCCAAGGAGCGCCGCCGGCTGCTCCTGAACCCCAGCCAGTGCCTGTGGCGGAGTTCCCAGCCGCCTCCACTTCTGTCGCTTCCGCTGGCGGCAACTCCGAGCCCCTCAGTCGCATGAGGCAGGCTATCGCCCGGGTGACAACCCAGAGTAAGCAGGAGGCCCCCCACTTCTACGTCACATCCGACATTGATATGACCCAGGCTATGGCCCTGCGACGCCAGATCAACGAGAGCCTGGAAGAGGGCAAACGCGTCACGGTCAACGATTTAGTCGTGAAGGCCGTGGCCATGACCTTGCAGTCCCACCGGCGCTTCAACGCCTCCTTCAGGGGCGACCATTTGGAGGTGCATTCGGCAGCCAACATCGGCATAGCCATAGCCTTGGAGCAGGGGCTAATTGTCGCTGCCGTTCCCGGCTGCCAGGACCGTTCCCTGCTGCAGATCGCCGAGGCCAGCCGTGATCTAGTGCAACGTGCCGAGGGAGGAACCCTGCGAGCTGAGGAGTACGAGAGCACCTTCAGTATCAGCAATATGGGCATGTATGACGTCGACAGCTTCTCGGCCATCATCTATCCGCCCAACGCTGCTGTCCTAGCTATCGCCAGCGTCAAAGAGCGTCCCGTAGTCCGTGACGGCCAACTGGCAGTAGCCCAAATGATGAGCGCCACCTTGTCAGTGGACCACCGCGTGGCCGACGGCGCTGAGGCAGCCCGCTTCCTCGTAGACGTCAAGGCCCTGCTGGAACAGCCAGTCAAGCTTCTGTTTTAGGGAAGTAGTTCTCTGCTTTGTCTTGGCTGTCCAACTATACTGGGCCAAATCCCGGTAGCCGAAGGGGCTGAATGGCTGACCACGTGCCACAAGAGCCCTACAGGGGACTACCCAGCAGTGAAGGTTGGCAGTTGTCCTTTGGCGACCCCGATGTTGCGCCGCCACAGCCTCGCGTCTACCCGTTGACGGCCGGAGACACCAATTCCGGAGGCCTGACGGAAGAGGAACTGGCGGTGGTCTTCGCCATGACTTCCCGTCGCCCTGAACCCTTCGTCGAAATCGCCCAGCAGGTCAACACCCAAAAAGCCGCCGATTTCCACGAACGATGGGTACTGGGCTATGGCCATGCCTCCGTGGCCGAGCACGCCGTGCTTCACATGGCTGTGGAGGATATCTCCCGCCTAGCCTGCGATACACTGGAGGACAACCGCCTCGCCTCCTACACCGAGAAAAGCAGCCGTTACCAAGTGCTGCCCCGCTACGCCTACCATGTACCCGATGAGCTGCCACTGCACTCGAAAGCTAGGCGCACCTATGTGGAGACCTGCGACCACCTGCTGCAGACCTATCATGATTTCATGACGCAGGCGAGTATCTACCTTCCGGAGGAGATGCCACGCCGGGAGACCGAGACTGAGGCCGGATACTCTCAGCGATTGAGGCGGGTGGTCACAGACAACTGTCGCTTCCTCCTGCCGGCGGCCACTCTAACCAACGTAGGTGTGACGGCTAACGCCCGTACGATTGAGCACCTCATCCAGAAGCTGATGTCTTCCGACCTGCTAGAGGAGAGGAGGCTAGGCACGGAGTTCCGTCACCGTTCGCGTCAGATTACTCCCACCTTGGTCAAATACGCCGACCGCAATCCGTATATGGAGCGTGTACGTGAGCGACAGCTTCATGCAGGGGTCCAACTGAAGGGAGAACCGGAGGACACCCCGGCAGAGGTTACGCTTGAACACCATGACCCGGATGGCGAGGCCAAGCTGGTGACCGCCCTGCTCTTTCGCTCGGCCCGCATCCCATACCGGCAGGTTTGGGAGCGTGTGCAACAAATGCGTCCAGCGCGCCGGTTGGGGGTTGTTGCCGACACCCTGGCTCAAATGGGCCCTCACGATACTCCGCCGAGGGAGTTCGAGGTAGTGGACTTCACATTCGGCCTGACCATGGATTATGGAGCCTACCGCGAGTTCAAGCGGCATCGCATGCAGACCTACATTCCCCAACCACTGACGGTGGACAACGGGTACGTAGTCCCGCCACTCATCCAACGGGCGGGCTTGGAGGGGCAGTTCAAGGAAGCGATGGGAAGGGCAGGCGACGCGTTTCACGGGTTGGCCACGCGCCATCGTCCGGTAGCACAATACCTGGTTACTCACGCCCACAAGAGACGGGTGCTATCCAAGATGAACCTGCGCGAGTGCTACCACCTGTTCCAGTTGCGCACCCAAACCCAAGCCCACTTCTCCATCCGCGAGCCGATCGAACAGGCCATGCGCCTAGCCGTCGAGGCTCAGCCCGACCTCTTCCGCCACATGCACCTGCGTCACTACCCGGAGTGGTGGCCCTTCGACCAGCGAGAATGAAACCTGTGGGGCACTAGGTAGCCCCTTACCCTAACTTTAGCGCCGTCTCCGCCACACGCGTACCCAACCGTCTAGCCTGCGCCAAGTCTTCAGCCGTCACCTGCCCGGCAGCCGTTGCCCCGTAGTAGGCCCCCGACGTGCGCATCTCGTCGGTCCAAGGGAGGCCTACAATCACCATGCCACAAGCGAGCATCCAGTGAATCAGTGCTACCAGAGTGAACTCGATGCCAGTGTTGCGCCCACGGCCAGTGGTGAATGCGGCGCCTACTCTGCCTGCCAGCGCGCCCTCCTCCCACAGGTCCCCCTGCTCGTCGAGCCACACTTTCAGGTAGCCAGTGATCCCGCTCCAGTTGGGTGACCCCAGCACCAAGGCATCGGCGGAGAGCAGGTCATCGCGGGAGGCATCCTTAAAATGGCGCTGGAGGGGTTCGGCGCTGCCAACTGAGGCAATGCCCTCAGCAATGGCCGAGGCCAAGGACTCCATCTGAGGGCCGTGGCTGTCGTACAGGATGAGGACCTTCATAGCGGTGCGGAGGGCGACCCTAGGGGTCAGAGCAGTCGCGGGTGTAACCGCAGTTGGGGCAGCGGAGCTTACAGTGGGCCTCGAGCATGGTCGCTCCGCAGATGTCGCACTTGGAGGCTGGGCGTTGTGGGCACATCACCGGGTTCCCTCCTGCTAGGGAGATCAGTTAGTGGGTGTGAGCGTGTACCACAGGGCGCGCACCTGGCGCTGGATTTCCGCTGCGTCATTGGCGTTGGGAGCCAGTTCCAGGTACTTGGCGAGATCGGCGGCAGCTAGGCTGTGACGGCCCCCTTGGGCGAACAGGGTAGCCCGTTCTTTGTAGTTCGACGCGACCCGGGGATCGGTAATCACGATCAGGTCCATGACTGCCAAGGCTTGGCGCAACTGCCTCTGGCGCGTGTAGTTGATTTTCAGGTTCCCTAGCAGGCGGACCAGTATCTGGCGATTGGAGTACGGTAGCAGGTGTTCCAAACGGAGGTTGAGCCGTCCCCGGAACATCGATTGCACCGACTGCAGGCACTCCCGGCCAGTCATCAGTCGCCCTTGGTGATAGGCGTCGACATAGAGACCTTCCCCCTCGCCATCGATACGCACGATGAAGTGGCCCGGCAGCCCCACGCCCTCGGCCGGCAGCCCCAAGCGTCGCCCCACCTCCATGTAGACAAGCGACAGGGTGATAGGGATTCCCAAGTGGCGGTCCATTACCTGGCTCAGGTAGCTGTTCCGGGGGTCATAGTAGTCGTCCTGGTTGCCGGTGAAGCCACGGCGTTGGAACAGGTACTCGCTGACGGCAGTGGCAAGCTCTCTTCTATCCTGGCTTGCGGTCGTGGACACATGGATGTCAGTGGCCATGGAGTCGAGTGCATTTAGATAACGCTGCACATCAATGGCAGGATAGATCTCGCCGCTGATCAGCAGCGCTGCCCGGGCCAAGTCGATGTCTTCGTCGCGATCCTGCAGAAGGCGCTGGTACTGCCTGCGAAAGGCAATGGGGGTTGGCATAAATGTTATCCCCTAAGAAAGGGTAGGTCTGCTCGACCTCCCACACATGGCACATTATATCAACCTGACACAGCAGCAGTCAGGTCGAGAATCGTGCCCAGATCCGGCAGCCTTTCCAGCCTGCCCACCTGCTCCACCAGCTTGGCTCGCGCGGGTTCTGAGAGGACCGGCCCTGCCAAACGGTGGAACTTCTCCTCCACCTCTGTGTCGCTGAGGGGATTCCGCGGATGCCCCTTCGGGTAGATCGCTTCCTCAACTACGTTCTCCCCGGAACGTGTGGTCAGCGTCATGGTCGACGGCTGGGATTCGGGGTACCGCTCCGTATAGCTCGCCCGCTCGCTGATCGTTATCCGGTCCATCAGAGGTCGCAGTTTGGGGTCGTGTAGGCGTTCATCTTTGAAGGATGAGGGTGTGACCGTTCCATCGGTGAGGGCCACGGCTATCAAATACGGGAGGCTGTGGTCGGCAGTCTCGCGGGTCCGAGGGTCCCATTTATTGGGGTCGTTCCCTGCGCTGCTCCAAGCTGCGTGATACGTCTCCAAATGGATGGACTGGATATCATCCGGTGCAATCCTCTCTCGCAGTGCAAGGGCCATCCAGATGGCAGATTGGGTGTGTATCTGAGAGGGGAAATACTTGAATCCCGGCTCCACCACCTTGAAATCGCTGCCCTTACTATCCAAGGGCTCCAAGTCGGCCGACCACCCCAGTTGTTCCCAAAGTCCTCGTCGTCCCTCGAAGGGTTCCGTAGGGCCACTCATGCCCTCGCGCGCCAGCATGGCGGCGAATACCCCGGCCCGGGCGGCCGCTGCGGTGGCACATCCCTTCCACATGGAAAGCTCGCCCACCCGCGTCTGCCCCAAGGCCAAGTTGGGAGTCACAGCTAGAGAGATGGCCTCACGTGTCTGCTCCAGCGAAAGGGACATCACGTTGGACGCGGCGCAGGCCGAACCCAGTGCTGCGAGCACTCCCTGATCCCAGCCCAGCTCTCCCAATGGTATCTGTTCCGCTATAGAGCAGAAGGCCTGGTAGGCCACTGCGATGGCGGTCATGGCCTGCGCCCCGCTGGCGTGGGTGGAGTCGGCGACGGCCAAGGCTGCCGGAATCATGTCGCTTGGGTGGCCGCCTGCTACGGAGAAGAAGTTATCGTTGCAGTCGAGGTAGCGCACCATCACCGAGTTGGCAAAGGCCGCCATGTCGGGTGACGTGGCTTGTCCTGACCCTATGACGCGGGCTGGCTGGGAATGGGAGACCTGCCCCGCCAGCTTGCGGGCAATGCGCGCTGGCTCGCTGTCGTAAGCACCCAAGGCGCACCCCAGGGAGTCCAGCAGCCTGCGTCGCACATGGTGTGCGGCTTCAGGTGTGAGGTCCTCGTAGCTGAGGGATGAAGCATAGTTGGCCAACACGTCTACGGTACGGTCCATATCATGCGCCCCTAAGCGTCCCCATAGCGGAGACGACGGCGATATGTTAGCATCTTGGCGGCTTCCCCGGCGTCAACACATTGGGTTGGGGCATGCCCCATCTGGCGGGCTTGTAACTTGGGAAGGAGCGCGAAATGGCACGAGTCCCATTGAAAAATCGCGAGGATCTGTCGCCTGAAGACCAGCCGATATGGGATGAAGTAGGCAGTAGTCGTGGAGGCGTGGCCCCTAACTTCCAAGCCATATTCAACAACCCCCAAGCCGCGGGCAACCTAGCCCACTTGGGAGGCTACGTCCGCTTTGGCAACAGCCTCGACGAGAAGACCAAGTCCCTTGCAGCCCTCACCACTGCCCGCGAGGCTAATGGAGAGTACGTCTGGACGGTGCAGGTGCCCGGTGCCAAGCGAAACGGCATCAGCGATGCGACCATAGAGGCCATCCACCAGCGCACCGCTCCCGCGGGGCTCAGCGATGACGATGCCATCATAGTGCGCTTCATCCAGGAATTGCAGCGTGACCACCATGTGTCCGATTCTGCTTATGCTGCCGCTGAGGGCAAGCTCGGCACAGCAGGCGTGGTGGACCTTCTCATTCTCACCGGCTACTACTGGGGCTTGGCCCATACCCTGAACGGGCTGCAGGTAGACCCTCCTGGGGGCTCCATTCTGTAGTCTCCTATCTGCTGGTCGTGCCCAGTCCTCAGCTGACAGCCCTTCATATCGCGAGTCCAGGAGGTTCCCAATGCCAGGAGAGCCCATCATTCCCGCCGGTTCGGCTCCGCCTCTTGCACCATATTCCCCCGGCATGAAGTCGGGCAACACCATCTTCGTTTCCGGCACCATTCCCAACGACGCCAATGGCAACGTGGTGGGAAAGGGCGATATCGTTGCCCAGACCGAGCGGGTGCTGGAGAGCGTCAAGGCTATCCTGGAGGCTGGCGGTGGCAGTATGGAGGATGTGGTGATGAATCACGTCTTCATCACCGATTACGCCAACTATGCCGCGATGAACGAGGTCTACGGCCGTTACTTCGGCAACACCCGCCCAGCGCGCTACTGTATCAAGTCAGAGTTGGTACATCCCGACTGGCTGGTCGAAATCGCTTCCGTGGCGGTGCTGTCCTAGTCTTCGCGCCAGAGCCACCTGAAAGCATTCTTTTCCACAGAAGTACAGCGAGAAGAAGGAGGTGCCCATGCCTGATGGTAGAATCCGTGTAGGAAACGTGGAGGTTATCGGGCTGACCGACGCCTCCTTGGACTTTCCCCTGCCCCTCAGTGCCCTCTTCCCCGGCGTCCCAGCCCCCGCGTGGGACCCCTTCCGCCAGCGTTACCCCGACATCTTCCCCAGCCCCGATTCAGCCCACTTCCATTTTGGCTGTTATCTCATCCGCTCAGAAGGCCAGACAATTCTGGTAGATACCGGCATCGGCAATGCCACCACAAACCCCGGCATTCAAGGGATGATGAGAGTGGACGGTCGCCTTCCAGCGGAGTTGCTCTCGCTCGCGGTGCGTCCCAGCGACATCGATACCGTTTTCTTCACTCACCTGCACATCGACCATGTGGGCTGGAACCTGAGCCAGCATGGCCCCAATGCCAAGGCCACCTTCCCCAGCGCCCGGCATGTGATGCACCGAGCCGATTGGGAGTTCTTCCAACAGCCAGCCCAGCAGGAAGCGGCCAAGTACTGGGATGAGACCCTCGGCCCACTCGAGAGCTTGGGCTTGGTGGACCTTCTCGACGACGAGAAAGCCCTCACCAGTGAAGTGACTGCTGTTCCCTACCCCGGCCATACACCTGGCCACATGGTGCTGTCCATCGCCTCCCAAGGGGAGCATGCACTGGTGATCGGGGATGCTGCGATACATCCTGCACAAATTACTGAACTCAACTGGGGCGTCATCTTCGAGTCGGACCAAGCGATGGCTGCGACCTCTCGACACCTGCTTTTCAGCCGGGCCGAGCATGACGACGCCACGCTGGTAGCCTGCCACTTCCCCGGCAAGGGCTTTGGCAAGCTCATCCGCGTCGAAGGGCGACGCTACTGGGAGAGCCTCGACATCTAGAGCGACTACATTTCATCCAAGCCCATCCAGCAACACATTTTGATAGGAGGCCCCCCATGCAAGTAGAAGCCAAGCTCAAGGAAATGGGGATCGAGTTGATTTCTATGCCCAACAGGTCAACGGGCAACTTCATTGGCGCCCGGCGCACCGGCAACTTGGTGTACACGTCCGGTCACGGCGCTGGAATACCCGAAGGCGGTTTCCTTCACGTAGGCAAGCTGGGGAGCGACCTGACCATCGAGCAGGGATACGCCTGCGCCCGCCAGACCATGATTAACCTGCTGACCACCCTCAAGGCTGAGATCGGCGATTTGGACAAGGTGAAACAGGTGGTCAAGCTGCTGTGCATGATCAACTGCGCGCCAGACTTCGGCGACACCCCAAGCGTAGCCAACGGCGCGTCTGACCTGCTGATTGAACTCTATGGCGACTCCGGCCGTCATGCCCGCTCAGCAGTCGGCATGGGCTCCCTTCCCTCGGGTATGCCCGTGGAGATTGAGATGATCGTCGAAATCGAGGACTAGTGCCATGAAGTTCGCCCACTTCTCCCAATTGTTCAACAAGGTGGGGATGGAGACGCCGGCGCGTTACGAGCAGATGTGGCGCGAGGTGGAATTGGCGGACGAGCTAGGCTTCGACTACGGTTTTCAGTCGGTACACCACTTTCACAAGCTGCGTCCCACGCCCGCGGTCTACTGCACGGGTGCGGCAGCCCGCACTAAGCATTTGCGTTTGGGGCCCATGGGGTATACCGCAGGGCTGCATGACCCCATCAGCATCCTCGAAGAGGCCTTGGTGCTGGACAACATCACCAACGGCCGCTTCGAGTTGGGCCTGGTTTTCGGCGTCTATCCCGACTACTTCCGGGTGAAGGGCGCACAGCCGTCCATACGTCGCGAATGGGCAAAGGAGACGGTGCAGCTTGTAAACGCCTTCTACAAGCACGCCCGAGAGGCCCCCACCGACGGTGCGGGTCTCTTCAGCTTCCACGGCCCCATCCACAACTACGAAGAAGTGGAGTTCGCCATTCGCCCCGTGCAGCAGCCCGGGCCGCCCATCTGGCTCGCCTCTACCCAGCGGGAGACGATGCAGTTCCTAGCCCAAGAGGGTGCCCACGGTGGCTACCTGCACCTCAGCGACCGTCAGGAGATGTCGCCGCGCATTCAGGAGTTCCTAGCGTGGTGGGGTGAGGCGGGACACCCACAGCCACCCAACATCGGATACCTCTGCTTCGTCTACGTCGATGAGACCGATGAGTTGGCCATTCAGAAAGCCACACCGTGGGTGATCGCCAGCACCCGCGAGGTGTACGAGAACACACCTCGCCAAGGAGGCGTTTTCTCCCAATCTGAGGAGAAAGTTGGCCCACGCAGCGACGAGATATTCCGGAACAAGACGGACATCGACTTCCTGTTGCAACGTAACCTAGTCTTCGTGGGCTCTCCGGAGACTGTGGCCAACCGCATCCGCGAAGCCGCTGGCGAGGGCATGTTCAACACGGTGATGGCGGAGTTCAATATCGGCGCTGTTGGTGAGGAAGACCTGATGCGCTCCATCAATCTATTCGGCCAGCAGGTCATTCCCGCCCTGAGGGGATTCGATCCCACCTTGTAGGGGAGGGCCCCTATAGCTCAGTGGCGCCGTCGAAGTCGATGATCTCGGCGCGCTGGCGCTGGTAGGATATGTAACGCTTGGCGTCCATCGGTGGTTTGGCTTGGTCGAGGACGCCGTGGGCTTGCTCCGCGTCCTGGGCCAACAGGTCAATGGCCACCATGGCCATGATCTTGGCCGGGGTGATTACTGCCTTCTCGTAGTCGGCGATGATGTAACTCTTGCTGTGGCCCGGACCCGTGGCCCCACCAGCATAGGGGTGGCACACCGGTATCACATGGCTCAGGTCGCCCATGTCGGTTGAGCCGCCACGGTTGCGCCGGCTGGGTATCACGGCCACTCGCTCCGGCCCGAGCAGGTCTGAGGCGTTGGACTGGAAGAGGCTTTGCAGCATGGGGTCGTGGCGCATGGGGAGGTAGCCAGGGATGTTGGTGATTTTCACCTTGGCGCCCACAGCCAAGGCGCCCGCCTTGAAACAGCGGTCCACCATGGAGTTGTTCTTCACCACAGCTTCCGGGCTTGAGGAGCGGACCCTCCACTCCAGCCGGACATCGGCAGGGACCGCATTCACCGCCTCGCCACCCTTGGTGACAATGCCGTGGAAGCGCCCGGTCTCGTTCTCCCGGACCGTCTCCCGGTTGGCGTGAATTGCATTCAAAGCCCAAGTGGCGGCGTTCAGGGCGTTGATGCCCAAATGAGGAGCGCCACCGGCATGGGCGGCGCGGCCGATGTATTGCACGTACTTCACCATGTGGCCGTTGCTGGTGCCTCCGACGGAGAAGGACTGCTCGCCCATGTCGCTGGCGGTGTGGCACATCATGGCCATCTGCACATCGTCAAAGGCCCCGATGCGGATTAGTTCCTGCTTGCCGCCGAGGAACTCCAGCTTGCCCTCTTCCCGCATTCGGAGGCGTCCTTCAACGTCGATGAACTCCTCGGCAGGGACGGCGAAGGGAGCGAGAGAGCCTGAGAGATGGGGCTTGATTTCGTCATCCACCAGACCGAGGGTAGCGCCCAGCATCATGCCGATCTGGCAGTTGTGACCGCAGGCGTGGGCTGCACCGGTATCGGAATCAGCGTTAGGGTGCTCGGTGACCACCAAGGAGTCGAGTTCTCCGATGATAGCCAGCCTTGGGCCGGGCCCGGCACCGAAGTCCACTTGCCCTTTGACACCGGTGATGGCGAGCCCGTCGGAGTAGGGCACGCCCATGGCTTGGAACTTGTCCTTGACGATGTTGGCGGTACGATGCTCGTTGAAGCCGGTCTCCGGGTGCTCCAGGATATCGCGGGCGATGCCGATGAGTTCATCCTTGCGACGGTCGATGGCTTGGCATGCCTTGCGCTTAAGTTCCTCCTTGGTGGGCATCGAGACTCCTCTCTGATAATCGAAACAGGCAGGGCTTAGGCCGCGCCGTCGAACTCCTCTTCTTTGGCTAGGTTGCGCATGAACTTCAGGTACTCGTCGCGGGACATTTCGGGTTGGTGGCGAGACAGCACGTTGCGGCCTTGGCTTGCACCGTCGGCGAGCAGGTCGACAGCGGTGGTGGCTAGGGCCTTGGCCGCCGTAATTACTGCCAAGCTGTAGTCGCGTATCACGTAGTCGGCGCCGTGACCCAAGCCCGTGGCCCCGCCTACGTAGGGATGGAGGACGGGCATCAGGTAGCTCACGTCGCCCATGTCGGTGGAGCCGGTGCGGTGGGCTGCGTAGCCGACGTTGTCCTCGCCCACGAGGGACATGGCGTTGGAGCGGAACAGGTCGGCTAGGTTGTTGTCCTGCTTCATGGGGAGGTAGCCGGGGATGGTCTGGATGTTGACCTTGGCGCCGACAGCCATGGCGCCGGCACGAAGGGCGCGGTCGACCTTGGCGTTGGCGTCCATGATGGCGTCGAGGGTCTTGCCACGGACGAAGGTCTCCATGCGGACATCGGCAGGCACGGCGCTGACCGCCTCGCCACCCTTGGTGATGATGGGGTGGACGCGGACGGTGTCGTCGTCCTTGAAGGTCTCGCGGTTGGCGTGAATGCCAGCCATGGCGAGGTGGGCAGCGTTCAGGGCGTTGATGCCGAGGTGGGGCGCGCCTCCGGCGTGGGCGCCCCGGCCTATGAACTGGATTTTCTTGGCGACGGTGCCGTTATTGGTGCCGCTGATGCAGAGTTGGCCTTCGTCGTGGTTGCTGGTGGTGTGGCACATCATGGCCATGTGGACGTCGTCGAACTCACCGAGGCGTATGAACTCGGGCTTGCCACCTAGGAACTCGATCTTTCCCTCACGGCGGAGGCCGTCGCGGTACTCGATCTCGATGTACTCCTCGGCGGGGACTGCCATGAATATCAGGCGGCCGCTGAGTTCCTCCAGCACGCGGGACTGGCGGAGGGCCGCTGCTGCACCCAGCATCATTCCGATCTGGGCGTGATGCCCGCAGGCATGGGCAGCGCCGGTCTGAGGGTCGGCATGGGGGTGCTCATTCACGATGAGGGAGTCGAGCTCGCCGATGATGGCGAGGGTAGGCCCGGAAGTTGCGCCCGTTATCTCGCCCCGCAGCCCCGTCATTGCTAGTTCCTGCCGAAAGGGTATGCCTAACTCGGCGAAGCGGTCAGCGACGACCTTGGCGGTCTTGACCTCGCGGAAGCCGGGCTCGGGGTGGCCGAGGATGGTGGTGGAGGCGCGGACGATTTCATCGGCGCGGGCGTCAATTTCGTCGATGACCCAGGCCTTGAGTTCCTCACGGGAGGCCATGGCATCCTCCTAGTGGCACAGAGTGGGGCCGGCAGCAAGTCGGTTGGATTCTAGCAGAGGGAAGGCCAAAAGCAACCTGAGGGTTCTAGCGTGGGCTTTGAACGGCGGGGCGTAAAAGGGCGAGGATATCGGGCGCTAGAGGGGCAGGGCTGCCTCTCCGGGGTAGAGAATTTTGCGTACAACAGCGTAGCTGTGGCGCATGTTTTTGTATCTGGAATTGTATGCATTGTCCGCATTTTCCTTTCTGCGCAGCTAGGGCAATTTGTCCGCATTTTGCGGCCCGACTGTGTCGGGTGTACCGGCTGAGGCTGTCTGCGATCCCACGGGCACTGCCTCCTGAAGGATGGGGCAAGAAGAGAGCGCAGGGGAGCCCCTGAAGGGTCAGTCCCCTGCGCTCTCTTGGATTACTGTAGAACTAATGTGTGCAGAGTGTCACGGAGTTTGGGGTCCGGTGCGGAGCTGGTAATCAGTCACTCGTGACCCAATCAGGGGGCACAGTCCATAGAATTTAGTCTAGCGAATGTTGGATGCGGTAACGTCCGGATTTGACTAGGTTGATGCTATTGTAGTCATTTGAGTCTTCAAAGCGGAATTGCCAAAGGTGATATTCATCGTTAGCTGTGCGTTGAAAGAACAAGGTGTACACTGGTTTCCTGGTCTGGATCTGCCATTGTCGGAAAGGGTAATAGAGCTGCCTGATGATAGTGTTGTCGGCGTTCCCGTTTTTGGCTTCAATCAGTACGACCTTGTCCTTTCCCTCATAGCCGGCATCCACCTCCGTTTGGACTCCCTCCGCAGCGATCTGGAAACCACCAACCATGAACTTGAATCCGGAGGTGTATTTTCTGCCTCGAATGGTGAGCACGAGAGAAGTATCTTCCATGAAGTGTCGGATTAGACTTAGCGCATACGCGTGATCTAGATGCTGCATCTCCGAGTTACCAACTCGGGAAGTCTCCAATTCAAACGGAAAAGTACTGTTGTAGCTTAGTAGAGCGGACGTGATGGGTGGGATATCAACGTATCCTTCACCCTTGACAATTGTGTACTGGCCGTTTTTCACCGGCAGGATAAACAGCCCTCTATCTTGGAAGACCGTCGGGCGGCTCTCTCGGGTATCTTGCTTGCACAGGATGCGAACTTCTTTTTCTGCCGTCCTCTTGAAGTCCTGACACGCGGTTTTTATCTGCTGAGCAGACAATGAGTATGGTGCCTTTTCGAAGTCATGGTCATGGATCAAACCATGATCGAAGATAGCTCTCCAGCTAGGCGAGTTACCATAAGTGGCCTGCATATCACCGATCATCACGGCTCCGCCAGTGCGAGGTCTACACGTGGTCGCCCAAAATTCTAATCTGGCAAGGTCGCACTGGCTCCCTGTTGTCAAACGCGAGTAGGAATTGCTCGCCTGCTCTATCGAGCCAATAGTAGTAGTCCCAATCGGCTATTATAGTTTCAGACACAACAGCACCGGTATTATCGACAAACCAGTCGTCGGCGTCGTCAAGCTTTATTTCGTTGACAGCGTGAGCAATCGGACACTCGTGCATTGAGCCGACGAGTCCGGCATCGATGTGCCTTTGTTCGATGTTGACAAGGATGCCTTCCCCGTCATCTTCGTCGCCTAGAGGCTCGGAGAAGCCAATGTTCTTGTCTATGGTTAATGCTTCTCCAGGAAGCATGATAGTGACCATTTGTTCCTTCCTCCTCCTCTGTTGTTATCCCGCGGAAGAGCTTGTCATCGGCAATGAGGGACGTAAGTGCCTCTTGTCTCCAACAACCGTCTCTGGACTGGGTGCTCATCTTGGAGACCATGGTTCTCCTGTGGTTGAGACGGACCGCACTCTGCTTGCAGGCGTCGGATGGTTAGGTCCACATACTCCGGCTCATTCTCGCAGACTATGAAAGGTCTATTCAAACGGAGGGCCGCTATCCCGGTTACCCCTGAGCCTGCGAATGGGTCCACGACTAGGTCTCCGGCCGTCGTGGAGGCACGGAGACATCGGTCAACAAGAGCAAGAGGCTTCTGTGTGGGATGTTTGCCGAAAAGCTTCTCGTCCCTCCCAGGGGGAAGGATGTTCCAGACGCTCTTCATTTGCCTGCCGCCGTTCTCCTGACGCATCTCCCCGTAGTTGAATGTGTACTTGTGCCGACTACCTTTAGGGGCTTTCGTGGCCCATAGGACTGTCTCGGTAGAGTGGGTGAAGCAGCGACAGCCGAGATTCGGGGGCGGATTGGGTTTCTCCCAGGTGATGTCGTTCAGGATACGGTAGCCTAGCTCGAGCATGGCCATCCCGACGCTCAAGTACACATGCAGAGTACCGGTCACCCAAATGGTCCCAGTTGGCTTAAGAATCCGGTGACACTCAGCCAGCCAACTACGATGGAACTCGTGGTCGAGTTGGAGGCCCTGACTCTTGTCCCAGGTGCCCTTGTTAACGGTGGTGCGCTTGCCAGCGACGCAGGTTGTCCCGTCGTTGGACAGAAGATAAGGAGGGTCGGTCCATATGCAGTCCACGCTGTCGGAAGGCAGGGTTTGCATAAAGTCCAATGCGTCCGCATGGAAGACCTGTGAAAGTCCATCGTCCGATGCCCAGACAGGTTCTACGAGAACTGGTTGTATTCGCACTCATCAGCCTTTGTCTATCAAGGTTGTGGCTTGTGTACCATCGTCTCCCCAGCGGTGTCAACGCGCAGATGGCATGGTCTAAGTGGCGCGCTGTTCGCCACGTTGCTTCGTTCGACGGGCCGGGCCTTCGATTGTGGTACCATACTTAAGACCATATCACTGGGAGGAGTGAGATCATGATTTATGACGTTCGGACTTATGAGATTGCGCCGGGGCGGGTGCCTGATTACATGAAGAATGTGAAGGAGATTGCGATCCCCATACGGAATGACTATGGGGTGAAGCTGGGCGGGTGGTACCACTCGGAGGCGGGGCCACTGAACCAGGTGGTGCATATCTGGGCGTATGAGGACATCAAGCATATGGTGGAGGGCGCCGAGGCAGTGCGTGCCGACAAGCGGTGGACGGGAGAGTATATGCCGGCCAACCTTGGTCTGGTGCAGTCGCAGCGGGACTCCATCTCGGTGCAGGCGCCCTTTGCGCCGGAGTCGTACGAGACGGTGGAGTCGGCGGAGCCGCGGTTGTATGACATGCGGATTTACGACATCAAGCCGGGGCAGATTCCCGTTTACATGGAGGCTGTGGAGCAGGTGGGGCTGCCGATACGGGAGGAATTGGGGGTGAAGCTGGCGGGGTGGTTCTACAGCGACGTAGGTACACTGAACCAGGTGATGCATATCTGGGCATACAACGACTCGGACGACCTGTCGCGCAAGATGCGGGCGGTGTACCAGCATCCGGGTTGGACGGGCGAGTACATGCCGCGGGTGCGGGGCGTGATTGATGTGCAGCGGGACCAGTTGATGAGGGGTGGGGACTTCTTCCCTGGGCCGTAAAGGCCGGGATTTTGACTGAAGAGAGTGCGACAATTCAAGCTGGTGGACGGATCTTTACGAAATCCGCCCACTTGTTTACAGGGCTACATCCGGAGATGAACGACCAGATCAGGGCCTACATCCTAGAGAATTGGGTGATAGCTGGCGACCGTCAGGACCCCGAGACTGGCAAGCGGTCACGGAACTACATGGTAGAGGTACCCGAATTAGGTAAGATGGCCATGGTGGCAGTATCGCTGGAGGAGGACTCTCCTACCAACTTCATCACCACGTCCCATCCGGTCGGGAAGCTGACAGCAAAATGGCGGCAAGGTGGCTTGGACTACTTCTATCGCCGTTTCGAGCGCGTGGAGATACGGAGATGAGCAATCTCACGGTGTCGTATGACCCGGTAGCCGACTCCCTACTAGTCACAACAGGCGAGGCCGCGGTATGCAGCGACCAGATGGTCTCAGAGGCCGCACATGTCGTGTTGGACTTTGCGAAAGACGCGTGTTACAGCGAAGTGGTTTGTGTGGAGGTGTTAGGGGCTTTAGCCCTGTTCCCGCTAGGAAGAAAGGGATACGACAAAAGCACGGACACTCTTGTGCTGGGCACGAAAAAAGGGGCGACCGCAGTGGTGAACGGAGACCTGGTAGTTTACTGGGGCCGAGACCCGGAGGACCCCGATGATGCCGCAGACTGGCCTATAGGCTTGGAGGTCCGTGCCGCCAGCAAGTGGTTCCAAAGCCTCCACATGGAACACTGCCCCTAGTCACAGCATCTCTTCCGTTAACCCTCCAAGTGGCTCATCCCAGCGCGAACTTACAGCGATGTGAGCTACCTCCTGTCCCTTCTTTCAGGCACAGGCCGGACTCCTAGTGGCTGAGCACCAGCTTGCCGAAGAAGTCGCGGCTGGCCATGGTGCGGTGGGCTTCGGCGGCTCCTTCCAAGGGGAAGGTGCGGCCTACCACCCCACGCAGGCCGCCAGCGTTGACCACTTTCATCATTTCGCCGAAGGTGCGGCGGGGGCGGCCTCCGCTGCCCATGAGGGTGAGGGGTCGGCCCTGCAGGATTGAGAGGTCCATGTCGGTGCGGTTGCCGGAGGTGGTGCCGGTGATGACGAGGCGGCCGCCGGGCTTGAGGCTGCGGAGGTTCTGTTCCCACACGGCTGCTCCGACCACGTCGAAGACCATGTCGACACCACGGCCGTTGGTGAGTTCCATGATGCGCTCGCTGAAGTTGGGCGTGTCGTTGTAGTTGATGACCTCGTCGGCGCCGAGTCCCTTGGCGCGCTCCAGCTTCCAGTCGCTGCCTGCGGTGGTGATTACGCGGGCGCCAATGTGCTTGGCGATCTGGATACCGGTGCTGCCGACGCCACTGCCAGCGGCTTGGATGAGGATGTCCTCCCAAGGCTGTAGCTGGCCGCGGGTCATGACGCAGTGCCACGCGGTGTGGCCAGCGATGGGGAGGGCGGCGGCTTCTTCGAAAGACATGTCGTCGGAGAAGCGGTAGACGTTGATGGCGGGGACTACGCAGTACTCGGCGTGGCCGCCGTCGATGTCGGCGCCGAGGCGCTTCTGATTGGAGCAGTACTGGTCGATGCTCTGGAGGCAGTTCTCGCAGGTCCCGCACTTGACGCGGTTGTCGACGAGGACGCGGTCACCTGGCTGGAGGCCAAGGGAGTCGGAGCCTGCCTGCACCACTTCTCCGGCCATGTCGAGGCCGAGGATGCGGGGGAAGCCGCCGGTGGCGCCACGGGAGCGGACACCGAGGTCGGCGAAGTTGATGGCACTGGAGCGGACGCGAATCAGCACCTCGCCCGGCTCGGGTTCTGGGTTGGGGCGGTCGCCGTAGATCATGACTTCGGGTCCGCCAGCCTCGTTGATGTAGACCGCTTTCATGGGGGACCTCCGTACCGGGCGTCGGGTGAGAATCGCGGATTTCGAGGTATGGTATCATACCTGCCATGACTAATCGGATAGCTTGGTTCAGGTTGGCGGTCGTAGCTGTGGGGGCAGCATTTCTGATGTCCTGTGGGGATGCTGCGACGCCGTTAGCGACTCAGGAACCTACTCGCGCGGCCACTCCGACAGTAGCTCCCACACCAGTTGAGACGCCAATCACCGAAGGAGGCAGCACCATTACTCAGTACTCAGCACCGCCCCCAATGACCATCGACCAGGATAAGAGCTACACCGCCACCATACAGACCAACCATGGGGACATGGTGATTGACCTCTTCCCCAAAGAGGCGCCCATTACGGTCAACAACTTTGTGTTTCTTGCGCGGGAGGGGTTCTACGACGGGGTGGTGTTCCACCGGATCATTGCCGACTTCATGATCCAGGGTGGCGACCCTACCGGGACGGGGCGTGGCGGTCCCGGATACCGTTTCCAAGACGAGAAGGTGATGCGGCCCTATTCGAGGGGCACGCTGGCGATGGCGAATGCAGGGCCGAACACCAATGGCAGCCAGTTCTTCATTGTGCACCAGGACTACCCGCTGCCGCCGAACTACAACGTGTTCGGGTTGGTGAGGGAAGGGCTGGATGTGCTGGATGCGCTGGCTAGCGTAGCAGTGGGTGGGCCGCAGCGGTCGGACCCGCTGGAGCCGCAGGTGATACAGACTATCCAGATAACTGAGGAATAGGCGCGTCCTCCGTCATACCGGTGCGTGCCGGTGTCCGGGGTCCTGATTCGGAGATGGGGGTAATGAGATGGTAGGAATGCGTGATGATGGCAGCGTCGAGGCCATGGCGCAGGAGCTTCAGGAAAAGGCTGCGGATCTCTGGGGACAGGAGCGAGCGAGTCGTATGGGGCCCGCGATGCGGCAGGCTGCGGAGTACCTGCAGCAGGTGGCGAACAATCTTCCCAAGCGGGAGGAGGAGCCGGCGTTCTTCTTGGGGAGGTAGTGAGGGGCTGGTGACCGGCAGGGTGCTACAATCCCTTCGAGGGGCTGTATGGGAATCTTCGACGTTACGATTGGCATCGGCCACCCCGAAGGCGGTGATTTGGCCGAAGCCTCAGCTATGGTCGACACTGGATCGATTCATACCATGTTGCCAGCGGGGTTCCTAGAAGGACTCCGCATAAGGCGAGACAGACTGGGAATCTTTGAGATTGCCGACGGGACTGAAGTTGAGTATGGATATGGTACTGCGCGCATATCCATAGGTGGGGACGAGTGGGCCTGCCCGGTAATCTTCGGGCCGGAAGGGCAATACCTGGTTGGGGCGACCACACTGGAGATATTCGGATTGGCCGTTGACCCACGGGGACAACAGCTGATCCCGCGTCCTCGCCGCATCTGAATTTCTGCGCTCGTCCATACCCGACCCATCTCATGCGTTTACCCAATTGCGACCCGATTGCGAATGGAGGTGACCTATGGCCGAGGCTTATGAGTTGAGCTTGTCAGAGTCGGCTCAGGAGATTGCGTCGGGACGGCTTTCGCCAGTGGAATTGTCGCAGTCGCTGCTGGGGCGGATCGATGCCAAGGAGAACCTGCAGGCGTGGGTCACTGTGGACCGGGAAGAGGTGCTGGGAGCGGCGTCGAGGGCTGAGGAGGCCATCGGCAAGGGGGAGTCGCTGGGCGCGCTGCATGGGGTGCCCATTGGGCTCAAGGACATCTTCTATACGGCAGGCATGAAGACGACTGCGTGTTCGCCTTTATATTCCGACTTTGTGCCGGAGTACGATGCTACGGTGGTGGCCAAGCTCAAGGAGGCTGGGGCCATTGTGCTAGGGAAGGCGGTTACTACGGAGTTTGCGACGGCGGACCCGTCGCCGACGCTCAATCCTTGGAACCATGCACATACGCCGGGTGGGTCGAGCAGCGGGTCTGCTGTGGCGGTGGCTACGTCCATGTGTGCGGGGGCTTTGGGGTCTCAGACGGGCGGGTCGACCTGCCGGCCTGCGTCCTACAACGGGATTGTGGGGTTGAAGCCGACCTATGGGCGTCTCAGCAAGTATGGGGTTATTCCGGCGTCTTGGTCGCTGGATACGGTGGGAATACTGGTACGCGATGTGATCGACGCCACCCTGATGCTGCAGGTGATGGCGGGGTATGACCCCAATGACCCGTCGTCGGCGCATGAGCCGGTGCAGGACTATGTGGGGCCCGTGGCGAACTACCCGATGGCGCCGCGGGTGCGACTGATACGGCAGCACTTTCTTGAGGTGTGCGACGATGAGACGCGGGCCAACACTGAGTGGGCTTTTGACAAGTTTGCTGACCTAGGGTGCGAGGCTGATGAGGTGGGGCTGCCTGCCAGCTTCGACACCTGCTACTCGGCGCACCGCGTGGTGATGGATGTGGAGTGCGCCACCTTCCACGAGGAGTTGTTCCGTCAGCACCCTGACCAGTATGGTCCGAAGCTGCGTTCCACCATTGAATCGGGCATGCTGATGCCTGGGGTGCGCTACCTGCAGGCGCAGCGAATGAGGAGCGCCTTTGCCCGCGACATGCGGGAGTTGGTGGCAGGTGGGGCGATACTGGTGACGCCGACGACTCCAGCGGTGGCGCCGCGGGACTTGGGTACCACGGGTGATCCCGTCTTCCAGAGCCCCTGGACATCCTGCGGACTGCCCACCATCACCCTCCCCTCGGGACTGAACGCCGACGGCTTGCCGTTCGGGGTGCAGCTTATCGGGGCCCCGTTCCGTGAGGATGAGTTGTTGTGTGCTGCGCGCTGGTGTGAGGCAGCACTGCGACAAAGCTTGCGCCCGCCGGAGTAGGGTCATTTGTGCACTAACGATGGGACCTATTTCGCCGCATATACGGGAGAACTGACATGGCTGACTCCAGAGTAGCTGACTTGACGATTGGGGAGTTCAAGACCCTCGTGCGGGAGTCGGTCGCCGAATCGATCGCTGAACTGCTGGGGGATCCTGATGAAGGGTTGCCCTTGCGGGATGACTTCGCGGAAGAACTCAGGCAATCTCTTAAGGAAGTCCGCGACGGTGGTGGAACTTCCAGTCTAGCGGAGTTCGTGCTACGCGAACCCGAGCCGGAGGGTTGAATCCGGATGTTGAACTGACTTCCAAGGCCAGTGCCGACCTGCGGCGCTTGGATCCCTCCGTCGCGCGTCGGGTCATCGACAAGCTGCAGTGGTTGGCAGATAACTTCCATGTACTGAGACACGAACCATTGAGTGGTGACTGGGAGCGCGTGTTCAAGCTCCGCGTCGGAGCCTACCGTGTTTTGTATTCCATTGAGGGCGACCAGAGGGTAGTCGTTCACTTTGTTAGGCATCGAAGAGAGGTGTACAGGAGACCATGACTCGACCTCGTTACGTTGTGGGTAGCGCGTTGGTGCGAGGCCTCGTTGCGCCAGAACCGGCGCCCACCGGAGGGGTAGTGATGACCTCGGACGGTACAGTCGCAACCATGGTGGAGCGTATCGTGGAGCGGTTTCAGCCATGCCGTGTAATGCTTTTTGGGTCTCGCGCCAAGGGCACGGCCACCGAGTGGAGTGATGTGGACCTGCTGGTGGTACTGGAAGGGGTGACGGACAAGAGGCAAGCAACAGTGGAAATGCGCCGTGCGCTCGGGGACCTAATGGTTAGCAAGGACATCGTGGTGACTACTGAAGATGAGATCCAGCTCCGTGGTCATGTGTTGGGAACTGTCCTCCACGCTGCGCTCAGTGAAGGCAAAACCGTCTATGAGCGACGTTGACCCCACGGTAGACGAAGCCCGCCGCTGGCTCCGCTTTGCGGAGGAAGACCTCAAGGCTGCGCACATTCTCATGTCGGCTGCCGAGCCTTCGTCGCGACACGCTTGCTGGCTATCCCAACAAGCAGCAGAGAAGAGCCTCAAGGCCGGGCTAATACTTGAGAGCATTGCATTTCCATTCACACATGACCTTGATGTCTTGCGCAATCTTCTCCCCAGTGGATGGTCGGTGAAGGAAACACACTCGGATCTGGCGGACTTGACGGAGTGGGCGGTAGAGGGCAGGTATCCCGGAGATTGGCAGGAACCCACGTTGGACGACGCTATTCGTGCCGAATCAGCGGCCACTCTGGTCTACGAGTTGATAAGTTCAGAAATGACCCGTCGTGGTCTGACCCCAAACTAGAGTTCACTATATGACCGTGCGCGGCGCAGTGGTGTGAGGCGGCGTTGCGACAGAGCCTGCGCCCGCCGGAGGGGTAGGCATGACGTCAGACGGGACAGTCGCAACCATGGTGGAGCGGTTCCAGCCAAGCCGAGTTCTACTGTTCGGCTCCCGCTCTCGAGGCACTTGCAGTGAGCGGACGATGTTGATTCCTTCTACGGACGCAACAACACCTTCCCAAAGCTTCTCCTGTCCGCTAGATGGCGGTGGGCGTTGCCTGCCTCGCTTAGGGGGAAGACGCGGTCGATTACGGTGCGGAGCTTGCCTTGAGCGCAGAGGTCGAGAATGGTCTGGAGTTCCTGCATGACTCCTCCGGAGCTCATCTGGGCGGCTAGGGAGAAGCCCTGAAGGGTGAGGAGGCGGTTGAGCATGAGGCCCGGTTCGACGGTGGCGGGCTGGCGGCTGGTGTTTCCGACGGTGACGGCGCGGCCACTCATGGCTAGGGCTTGGATGCTCTTGGTAAGCACCTCGCCGCCAACGGCCTCAAGTACAACATCAACACCTGCCCGGTCCGTGATGGACATCGTCTCGGTGAGGAAGTCGGCTTCGGTGTAGTTGATGCAGTGGTCTGCGCCGAGTTCGCGGGCCTTGTCGAGTTTGTCCTGGGAGCCGGCGGTGGTTATGACGGTGCAGCCCATATGCTTGGCGATCTGGATGCCTGCCATGCCCACGCCACTGCCTGCAGACTGGATGAGGGCCGTCTCGCCTTGCTTGAGGTTGGCGACGTTACGAAGGGAGAACCAAGAGGTGAGGAAGACTATGGGGATGCTGGCGGCCTCGTCGAAGGAGACCCCATCGGGTATGGGAACGGTGCCTGCCTCGTTGACGGCGGTCATCTCGGCGTAGCCGCCGTGGGGCAGAGTGGCGACCACCCGCTGGCCGACTTGCCGGGTGCTGACTTCGGAGCCGACGGCGACAATCGTGCCAGCAACGTCCCAGCCGATGATCAGGGGCAGAGAGGGCGCTGCGCCACCGCCATAGCTGCCATCGCGTCGGAAGAGGTCGCCACGGTTGACGGAGGCCGACTCGATGCGGAGGAGCACTTGGCGGGGGCGGGGCTCAGGGTCGGGGACATCCTCGTAGCGGAATACGTCCTCGTTGCCTGTCTCGTGGATGATGGCGGCTTTCATTGCGTCCCTCCACTGGTCGTTGGTGCCGTTGGTGCCGCGCTGGCATATTGCTGGCGCAGCACCTTCTTATCGAACTTGCCCACGGCAGTCTTGGGCATTTCATCGATGAATATCACGTCGTCGGGGAGCCACCAGCGTGCGAACTTGTCCTCCAAGTGGGCGAGCACGGTATCGCGGTCCAGGGAGTCCCTGTGCTCGGCGGTGGGCACCACGTAGGCCAGTGGGCGTTCCTGCCAGCGATCGTGGGGGATGCCAATGACGGCGGCTTCGTAGACGGCGGGGTGGGCCATGATGGCTGCTTCGAGATCGACGGAGGAGATCCATTCGCCACCGCTTTTCACCATGTCCTTGGCCCGGTCGACGATCTGGACATAGCCCTCGGGATCGACGGTGACCACATCACCGGTGTGGTACCAGCCGTCGATGAAGGTGTCGCCAGAGCGCTCGTCGTCCAAGTACTCGCCGGCGACCCAAGGGCCACGGACAAGGAGTTCGCCTGAGTTCACACCGTCCCACGGGAGGTCTGTGCCGTTTTCGTCTACCAGCCGTATCTCCAAACCGGCAACGGGTAGGCCCTGCTTGACGCGGACATTCATTTTGGCGTCGTCGTCCCATGATTCCATGTGGCTCTTGTAGTTACAGATGGTGACGAGAGGAGTTGCCTCGGTCATGCCGTAGGCATGGGTCATGGGGATGCCCATGTCGTCGAAGGCCCGGAACATGTAAGGAGGTACGGCAGACCCACCGCTGACCAGGGAGCGCAGGCTACTCAAGTCGCAGGAACCTTCAGAGCGGGCGACGTAATCCAGCACGCCAATCCAGATGGTGGGGACGCCGAGGCTGATGGTGACCTTTTCCTGCTGGATGAGGTTGCAGACGGCGGCGGCATCGGGCCGGGGTCCGGGAAGAACAAGTGTGGCGCCGAGGAAGGCCGAGGTGTAGGGGACGCCCCAGGTGTTGGCGTGGAACATGGGGACCACCGGGAGAATCACATCGCGCTCGCTGAGGGAGAGGGAGTCGGTCATGCACTGCGTCAGAGTGTGGAGGTAGAGGCCACGATGGGAGTATGTCACGCCCTTGGGGTCCCCAGTGGTGGCTGAGGTGTAGCAGAGGCCAGCAGGGTCGTCTTCTCCGAGTTCCGGGAAGTCGTAGCTGTCGGAGGCCTGTGCCATGAGAGTTTCGTAATCGTGGGCGTTGGGCAGGCCTTGGGACGCGATCTCGTCATCGGTCATCACTACGAACTGCTTCACCGTTTCCAGCCGTGGCGCGATGGCTTCGATGGCGGGGAGCAGGTCCTCGTCTATGAGAAGCACCTTGTCTTTGGCGTGGTTGATGATGTGGACGAGGTCGTTGGGGGCGAGGCGGATGTTGATGGTATGGACTACTGCACCCATACAGGGGGCGGCGAAATACGCCTCGAGGTAGCGGTAGGTGTTCCAGCCGAAGACTCCGACGCGGTCGCCCTTTTCGACGCCGAGGGATGACAGGACGTTCGACAGGCGGCAGACGCGTGTGTAGAGGTCGGCATAGGAGTAGCGGTGGATGCTGCCGGGCAGACGGGTGACGACTTCCTTGCGCGGGAAGTAGATGCGCGCACGATTCAGGATGCTGGTTATGGTCAACGGGTATTTCATCATGGTGCTGTCTCCGAAAGCCCGCTGGATGGATTCCATTCTATTCGGGTGCATGGGAAGCGTACAACGTCGTCGTCACGATGACTCTAGGAAACGGAAAATGTATAAGTTCATCAAAAACGTATTGACTTAACATTGAAGTACATGCTAGTGTCGCGCTGTTTGTGGTGAGCATTCGACTTCCATAAGCTGCGATTGATCTACGGTATCGTCCTTATCTTCCAACTGGAGGTGGCCGATGGTAGGTTCAAGAAGATTCAGGGCAGCGATAATCGGAGTAATGCTGCTGATGCTGGCGGTGATCATCGCCTGCGGCGAGGAAGCCACGGAGACAGCGGCGCCAACTGCCGCGACCGCCGCGCCCCCGGCGGCGGAAATTGTGACCCTTCCCCCATCGGTCACGGGACAGACTCCTGTTGCGACCGCCACCACAGCCGCCGCAGTTCCCGCTACACCCACTCCCGGAACCGTGCCCGAAGGCACCTTGGACGTGGGCATGGCAGTTCTTGGCCCTTACGTAGCGACCAACTACGAGGCGGGCTACTTCCAGAACAGGTTCGCTGAGCTGGTGACCCACGAGACCCTTTTCATCATGGGGTATGACGGCGAGTGGGAGCACCGCTTGGTGACAGGGTTTGACGTCTCGCCTGATGGGCTGACCTACACGATCAGACTACAGGAAGGCGCCAAGTGGCATAACAGGACCAACCCCGGCGAGTGGGGTGAGTTCAACGCCGACGATTTCATCTGGTCAATCGGTGAGATTGCCCGTGAAGGCGGGTCGCACGTGCAGAACGGCAACACCCGTAAGGTGTTCAGGTGCGATGGGTGCGAGCTGACCAAGATTGACGATTACACGGTGCAACTCAAGCGCCCCACCCCCACTTTCCAGCTTACCTGGTACAGCCAAGCCCCCATCCCCGGCTTCTCCATGAACAGCAAGAAGCATTTCGACGCTGTGACCCCGGAAGAAGCGGTGTTGCAGGATGTGGGCACTGCCCCTTGGGAGATGGTGGAGCACAAGACCGACGAACTCCGCCGGATGCGCGCAGTCGAGGACCACTGGCGGCACGTCCCGGAGTTCGCCGAGATGATCTGGTGGGACATACCGGAAGAGTCCACCAAGCTGGCCAACTTCCAAGCTGGACAGCTGGATACGGGCATCTTCAACTCGGACTCCATACAGGCCATGAAGGACGACCCCGTCAATAACCTGACCTTTATGGTCTTCCCCGCCGCCATCATCCAGATGATGTGGTTTGAGGCAAATCACTACACACCCGACTCCCCGCACCACCAGCCGGATGCGGAAGGCAAGGTCAAGGTGCCGGTGGACCCACACTACTCCGACTATCGGAATCTGTGTGACAACGGCGAGAACGGTGATGACACCCGTCCTTGGGTTGCCTGTGACCGGGATGTGAACTCTGCGGAGTGGGAGCGGGCACGCAAGGTGCGCGAGGCGATGCTCCGGGCCATCAACCGCGACGAGTTGATTAACAACATCGCCTTTGGAGAGGGCGAGCCTTGGTACATCGGCATCTGGGCGAACCGTGGGCGGATGCAGCAACTCGGCTTGGACAAGCTGGGGCCGCCTGATGGGCCTAGGCCGATGGACTACGATCCTGAGTTGGCTAAACAGTTATTGGTAGAAGCAGGCTACCCCGACGGTTTTGAGGTACCTATTGCCAAGAGGCTGGGTACGGGCACCCTGCTCACAGTCAAAGAGGCCGTTGCAGGCATGTGGGAGAAGATCGGCCTCACGACCAAGCTGCGGAACGAGCAGCCCGCCTCCTACCGTGTGAAGAGCCAGCAACGTACAGCCATAGACATCTATGGGCTGAACGACGCGCCCAGCTTCCCGGAACCGCTGCGGGTGTACAGCACGGTCTACACCTCATCCAGTGGTGGCATGTTCGGTGTCAATCACCCCATCATGGATGACCTCATTGCCAAGGCGGAAACCACGTATGACACTGACGAGCGTTGGAGGGTGCAGGGAGAGCTGGCTGAGTTCATCTTCGAGAACGTTCTCAGCATGCCCCTGTACGCTGAGAACGCGGTCTGGCCTCTCAGTGGCGAGGTGGATTCCTGGCAGGTAGCTCCGGCCGAGTTGGACTGGCTCAGCTACTGGGATATGCCACGCCGGAAGTAATAACGCAGCATTCGCGAAAAAAGTGACCGAACGAAAGAGCCCCGGCTAGTGTGGCCGGGGCTCTTCTGGTTTCGAAAGGAGCAACTTCGCCATATTACGCGCAATGGCATAGGCTCTCACAAGGGCTGGGACGGGTCCGTTGTACTCCCAGGTGTGCAGGAATGCGGTAAACAACAGACCATTTATGGATTGACGAGGGGCAAAGGCTCTGCTAACCTACACCGTCGCCTTGAGGGGCGCCTATTTGATGTTGGGTGCCTCACTGGGTATTGGCATACTTGATTGGAGGTCACGGATGTTAGGTACTTGGAGAGGCAAATCCGTGATAGTAGGGGTGCTGCTCCTGCTGTTAGCGGTGATCATAGCTTGCGGAGAAGAGGCAACGGATGCGCCGGCCCCGGCTGCAACAGCCACGTCGGCAGCTGAGGTCGTAACTCTGCCCCCATCGGTTACCGGTCAGACACCGGTTGCCACACAGGCTCCGGTAGCGGCAACGCCTGAAGCCGACGATGCAATGATGGCAATGAAACCCGAAGGCACGTTGGACGTCGGCATGGCCAACCTTGGTCCCTATGTGGCCACCAACTACGATGCTGGCTACTTCCAGAACCGCTTTGCAGAGCTGGTTACCCACGAGACCCTGTTCGTCATGGGATACGACGGTGAGTGGGAACACCGCTTGGTGAAGAGTTTCGATGTTTCGCCCGATGCCCTCACTTACACGATTCGTCTGCAGGAGGGCGCCAAGTGGCACGCTGGAGCTGAGTCCCAAGGCGATTGGGGCAATCTCAATGCCGACGACTTCATATGGTCCATCGGTGAGATATCTAAAGAAGGCGGGAAGCATGTGCAGCGCGGAAACACCGAAAAGGTGTTCGGCTGTGACGGTTGCAGCCTGACCAAGATCGACGACCTGACTGTTGAGCTAAAGCGACCGACCCCCACCTTCCAGCTCACTTGGTTCAGCCAAGCCCCCATCCCCGGTTTCTCCATGAATAGCAAGACGCATTACGACACTGTAGGTCAGGATGTGGCGTTGCTGGAGGACGTGGGTACCGCTCCTTGGGAAATGGTAGAACACCGCACGGACGTGCGTCGCCACATGAAGGCGGTTGAGGACCACTGGAGGCACACTCCTGAGTTCGCCGAAATGATCTGGCACGACATACCGGAAGAGTCCACCCGCTTGGCCAACTTCCTAGCTGGCGAATTGGACACCGGTATCTTCAACTCGGACTCACGTCAGGCGATCCAGGATGCCATCAGCTCCGGCACCCACCCGGACACGAAGTTCATGGTCTTCCCTGCTGCCATCATCCAGATGATGTGGCATGAGGGCGGACACTACACCCCGGACTCCAAGCACCACCAGCCCAACGAAGAGGGCGACATACCCAACGACATCGACGATTTCATTGGTAACTTTGAGAACATCTGCGACGACTCCGAGATCGTAAACGGTGTTGCGACGGAGATGAGCTCTGACGATCGTCGGCCGTGGATTTCCTGCGACCGCGATGTCAACTCCCCTGAGTGGGAGCGAGCGCGGAAGGTCCGCGAGGCTATGCTGCGCAGTATCGACCGCGATAGCCTCATCAACAACATCGCCTTCGGCGAGGGCGAGCCTTGGTTCGTCGGCATCTGGGCCAACCGTGGCCGGATGCAGCAACTGGGATTGGATACGCTGGGCCCTGGCGACATGGACTATGACCCTGTCGCTGCCCAGGAACTCCTGGCAGAAGCCGGTTACGCTGACGGGTTTGCCGTTCGCGTGAACAAGCGCCTAGGCACGGGCACCCTTCTGTTGGTAAAGGATGCTGTGGCCACTGACTGGCTCGAAATGGGCTTGGATGTGACACTGCAGAACCAGCAGCCCGCTGCATACCGTGTGACTAGCCAAGCACGGAAAGTAAACGACATCTACGGGTTGAACGACGCTCCCAGCTTCCCCGAGCCCCTCAGGGTTTACAGCACGGTGTACACGTCTTCAGGGACCAACCTGTTCGGTATCAACCACCCGGACATGGACCAGTTCATCCTGGACGCGGAAGCCGAGCTGGACACCGATGCACGGTGGGGGATACAGGGTGAATTGGCTAAGTTCATCTACGAGAACGTGCTGAGCATGCCTCTGTACGCTGAAAACGCCGTATGGCCTCTTGGGCCTGAGGTAGACTCCTGGCAGGCCTCCCCTGCCGAGCTCGACTGGCTGAGCTACTGGGACCACCCACGGCGTCGCCAGTAAACCAGTCTCAACCCAGAGTGCAAATGCGGAGCCCCGGCCATGTGGCCGGGGCTCTTCTTTTTCGAGTGGTCAGTCCCGGCCCGTACGAGCCATTTGACTAAGTATTGGCGCTCTGCTAGCCTACGCTGTCGCTTTAGGTCACTCGGCGTTCGGCTTGCTCCGACCAACGCGGCAAGAACTATTTGTAATGGAGGTCTCTGAATGTTTGGTAACAGAGGATCCAAGGCCGCCATAGTGGGGATTTTGCTGCTATTGTTGGCGGTCATTATCGCGTGCGGTGAGGAGGCAACGGCTACGCCAGCGCCCGCAGCCACTGCTGCACCCGCTGCCCCTGCAGCGACGGCAGCGGCTGCCCAGCCCGCCGCGACGGCAGCCCCTGCAGCCCCTGCAGCACCGGCACCCGCGGCCACCCCCGGAGCGGTGCCTGCGCCAGCCCCGGCAACGCCTGCGCCGACGGCTGCCATGATGGACGGCGAGAAGCCCGAAGGAACCTTCAACGTGGGCATGTCGGGTCTCGGCCCCTACGTGGCTACGCTCTATGATGCAGGCTACTTCAAGAACCGGTTTGCCGAGTTGGTCACACACGAGACCCTCTTCATCATGGACTATGAGGGTGAGTGGGCCCCCCGGCTGATTAAGAGCTTTGATATCTCCCCCGACGGACTGACCTACACCATGTACCTGCAAGAAGGTGCCAAGTGGCACGCAGGTGCTTCGGCCGCGGGCGACTGGGGTGAGTTCAACGCCGACGATTTCATCTGGTCAATCGGTGAGATCGCCCGCGAAGGCTCGAACCATGTGCAGTCGGGCAACACTCGCAGGGTGTTCGAGTGCGATGGCTGCGCGTTGACCAAGATCGACGATTACACAGTGGAGCTCACCCGCCCAGCTCCAACGTTCGAGTTGACGTGGTACAGCCAAGCTCCCATCCCCGGCTTCTCCATGAACAGCAAGAAGCACTATGAGGCCGTGGGCCAAGACGTGGCGTTGCTGGAAGATGTAGGCACCGCCCCTTGGGAAATGGTGGAACATATCACCGACGACCGCCGCGTTATGAAGGCAGTGGAAGACCACTGGCGCCATGTCCCCGATTTTGCGGAGATGGTCTGGCACGACATGCTTGAAGAGTCCACCCGCTTGGCCAATTTCCAGGGCGGTCTTCTGGACACGGGCATCTTCAACTCGGACTCCGTCCAAGCGATGAAGGACAGTCCCGTTGAGGGGCAGACCTTCATGGTATTCCCTGGGGCCATCGTCCAGATGCTGTGGTTCGGTGGCGGCCATTACACACCCGACTCCCCACACCATCATCCTGATGCTAATGGCGACATCCGGGTAAGGGTGGATGAGGAAGGAACCAGTTACACGTACTTCTGCGACGATGGCAGCGGTGAGGACCAGAGGCGCCCGTGGGTGTCTTGTGATCGGGAGGTCGGCTCTGAGGACTGGGAGAGGGCTCGCAAGGTACGCGAGGCCATGACCATATCCATCAACCGGCAAGCGCTGATCAACAACATCGCGTTTGGCGAGGGCGAGCCGTGGTACATCGGCATCTGGGCCAACCGTGGCCGGATGCAGCAACTGGGCCTAAATGACCTGTCGTGGGAATACAACCCCGAGCGGGCCAAGGAACTGCTGACTGAGGCAGGTTACCCCGACGGCTTCAAGGTGCCCATCGCCAAGAGGTCCGGCACCGGCACGCTTCTCCTGGTGAAAGACGCCGTGGCCGGTATGTGGGAACAGATCGGACTGGAGACCGAGCTACGCAACGTGCAGGCAGCGTCCTACCGGACGATAAGCCAAGCCCGCAAGGCCAACGACATATACGGCCTGAATGATGCTCCCAGCTTCCCCGAGCCTCTAAGGGTGTATGGCACAGTTTACAGTTCCGACACCAACGACATGTTCGGAGTCAACCACCCGGAGATTGACCGGCTCATTGAAAAGATACGGGCGACCTTGGACACCGACGCGCGGTGGGGGGTCCAAGGAGAGTTGGCGGAGTTCATCTTCGACCAGGTATTCAGCATGCCTCTGTATGCTGAGAATGCCGTCTGGCCCCTCAGTGGCCGGGTGGGCCCTTGGCAGGCTGCCCCCGCTGAGCTGGACTGGCTGAGCTACTGGGAGATGCCTCCGCGCAAGAACTAGACCAAGTGTAGCGCTTGCTGCAAAAGAGCCCCGGCCGCAATGGCCGGGGCTCTTGTTTTTGGGCGACGTTGTCACTGTGCAGGGCGCATACATCCCTGGCTACCGGCGTCTATGGTGTCAGGCGACGCGGTTTAGCATCTCAATCTGGTCCATGGTCAGGACGATGTCCGGGGACGCACAGTTCTGCTCCACCCGCTCCACCTTGTCCGACTTGGGGATGACGACGACATTGGGGCGTGACAGGCACCATGCAAGGGCTACCTGCGCCCAACTTGCGCCCACCTCGGACGCTACCTGCTCCAAGGCATCTATTGCAGGGCGTCGCGTGATGAGAGACCGGGCCGTCAACCCGCCACGATCCAAGGGTGTGTGGGCGATCAGGGTCACATCGTTATCCTGGCAATATGGCAGGAGTTCGGCCTCGACGTCGCGACGGGTCAGGCTGTATCGCACTTGGTTGGACACTATGGGATGGCGTGAGGTCGCCTCCTGGGCTTCAACCAGCTGGGATGTCGAAAAGTTGCTGACGCCGATGAAGCGCACCTTGCCTTGGTCCACCAGTGTCTCCATGGCTCCCATGGTCTCTGCGATGGGTACGCGGGTACTGGGGAAGTGGACCTGGTAGAGGTCGATGTAATCGGTACTCAAGCGTCGTAGGCTGGCGTCGGCCGCTCTCAGTAGGGAGTGGTATTCCAAGTGGCCGGGAGAGACCTTGGTGGCCACGAAAACTCGCTCTCGCTGGTGTGCCACAGCCTCGGCTACGATTCCTTCGCTGCCGTAGCTCTCCGCGGTATCAATCCAGGCACCCAGTTCGATACCCCGACGGAGTGGGCCCGCGCCACCGTGGTAGCGCGAGGTCCCCAGCCCTATGCTGGGTAGGTCCGCTCCGCTCGAGCCCAACGGCCTAAGCTTCACTGACGAAATACCCCTCTTCAATGGCGTTGGTGACATGCTGCAGGTCGGAAACTGCCCCGTCTGCCGCCAGAAGCACGGCTACTAGGTCGATGCGCCAGTCGGCTGTCCCCGGCTCGCGTTCCTGCAGGTAGGTCTCAGCGGTGGCTGTGAGCCTGGCAATCTTGCCTTTGGAGAGGGACTCCTGTGGGGTGCCGTAGCTCAGGCGTCGCCGGGTGCGCACCTCCACGAAGACCAACGTATCGTCTTCCTGAGCGACGATGTCGATTTCGCCCCAACGGCAACGGTAGTTGGCTTCCAGGACTCGATAGCCCTGCGCCTCCAGGTGCTTGCGGGCTGTGTGCTCGCCGAAGGCCCCCGTACGGCTCCGGGCGGTGGGCATCAGGAGGAGACCTCGGTCATGATTTCCGTCGCGCCTGGCCCTGGCATGGTAAAAAGGGGCATGGTGCGAAGAGGAGCAAAGGAGCGGCGGTGCATGGGACAAGGACCGCGGTCAGATAACTGCCGCAGGTGTTGGGGGGTGGCGTATCCCTTATGGCGCGAGAACCCGTAACCGGGGTAGTTGCGGTCTGCTTCTTCCATCAAGGAGTCGCGCGTGACCTTGGCTACGATGGATGCAGCGGCTATCGAGTAGGAGAGCCCATCCCCGCTCTTGATGGTCTGGTACGGTACACCGGGTTCGAAGAGGGGAACGTAGTCGGCCAGCACGTAGTCCGCTGGGCGCATCAGGTCAGCAAGGGCGCGGTACAGTGCCCGGCGGGTGGCGTTGCCAATGCCGATGGCATCAATCTCGTCGCGGTGGGCAATGCCTACGCCGATGCCCAAGGCGTGGCTCCTGATTTCCTGAAGGCAACGATTTCTCTGGCGAGCAGTGAGCTTCTTGCTGTCGTTCACGTCGACGAGCCAGTCGGGCACATCAGGAAGCCCTTGGGGAAGCACGACAGCGCCCGCTAGCACCGGGCCAGCCAGCGGCCCGCGCCCCACTTCATCGACACCCGCAACCCGGTGATACCCCTTGCGCTCCAGTGACCTTTCGAACTCAAGCGAGGGCATTACGTTCGCTGGCCCACCGCCGCGGGGATGCGTTGGGATTCGATATACCCACCACCTAGCACGTAGTCTTCTTGGTAAAAGACTGCCGCCTGTCCTGGCGTCAGGGCCCGCTGCGGGGCATCGAATTGGACCACTGCGCTCCGGTCTCCTTGGGGATGGAGAATAGCAGGCGCTTCCGAGGCCTTGTATCGCACCTTCACGGACACTTCAGTGGGACCTTCTGGAGGATACGACGCCACGTAGTTTATGCCTGAGACTTGAAGCGTGTCGCTATACAGGTCTTCCTCAGGGCCGACCACCACCTCCGAGGTCTCGGCATCAATGGCTACGACATACATGGGGTGATCAGTTTGCAGACCCAAGCCACGGCGCTGACCCACGGTGTAGAGGTGGATGCCTTGGTGCTGGCCCAGCGTGTTTCCTGCAGTGTCCACAATACGGCCTGCATTGCCCTCCAGCCGCTGCGACAGAAACTCGCGGTAGTCCCCCAAGGGGATGAAGCAGATGTCCTGGCTGTCCGGCTTGTCAGCGTTGGGGAACCGGGCCTCTAGGGCCAGCCTGCGAGTTTCTTCCTTGTAGTGTGTGCCCAGTGGCATTAATGTGTGCGCCAACTGCTGCTGCCTCAGACCGAACAGAACATAAGACTGGTCCTTGGTGGGGTCGACCGCCTTCATCAGTGAGAACCGGCCAGCGTGCTCGGTCACCCGCGCGTAATGCCCGGTGGCCACGTAGTCTGCATCAAGGGCGCGAGCGCGCTCCAATAGGAACGAGAACTTGATTTTGTCGTTGCAGGCAATGCAAGGATGGGGCGTGCGCCCGGAGGCGTACTCGCTCGTGAAGTAGTCGATGACGTGGCTGCGGAACTGGTCCTGCACGTTCAGCACATAGTGGGGGACTCCCAATTGCCGGCATACTGCCCGCGCGTCTTCTACGTCGTCTATGGTGCAGCAGCCACGGTAGTGGGAGGGCAAGTCCGCCTGCTCCAAGCTGTACAGCTTCATCGTGACGCCAATCACGTTATAGCCAGCATTCTTCAGCAGCAGTGCAGCCACCGAAGAATCGACCCCGCCGCTCATCGCGACAACTACTGTTGTGGTGGTGTTCATACTGGGAACCCTCTGGCAAATGCAATACAAAGAGCGAGCGTGCCTCTAGGACAACCGGAACCTGAAGAAGTCGCCAAGATCATTGTGCATTGAGGTCATCGATCAAACGAGCGACCTCCGCTAATTGGACGTCAGAGAGCTCCTGCAATCTGGCTGTCAGGTTGGACGGTACGCTCGCCGATTCATCCAGCCTATCTTGGACGTCATCGTAGTCTCCACTGGCTAGGCGTTCCTGCTCTTGCTGGGCCTCATGATCATCGGGAGCGTCGGGATGCCGGTCAGGGTCGATGAGTCGGAATATCTCTTCCTCATCATCGCCGCTTCCATATATGGACCTAATGCTGGTCATTATCCTTGCTGTTGTTCGATCAGCGCAGCGTAGTAGTCTCTGATAACGTGGTTGTGGATGATCTGCCTTCGCTTATCCCGTCGATAAGTCTGTTCCCACGGCGAGTTTTCTACGTGGGTCATCCGGGATAGGCGAGTCCCGTCAAGTTCCCCATATCGCTTCCAAACAACCCGAATCACTTTCTCTTCCTGATCACTGAAGGTGGTCTCCTCCGTCAAGATAGGCTCCGTGATCCGGTCTCCACCGTAGTGTTTCAGCTCGTGGTATAGTGCCCTGATGACTGGGCCATGTTGCCATGATTCGACGGCGTCTTGGAACAAAGGTCCATTGCCTAGCCCTAGCATCCATGCGTGGCAGAAGTACGTCAGCTTCTGTGCCTTCATGGGCGTGATGGGGGTCTCGTCTACTATAGATAACCGGATTAGTTTATCAGCGACTGCTAGGGCACTATGCCGCGCACCCACGGTGCACCTCCAAGGTCGGAGTGGCGCGATTGTACCACCGATAATCTGACGCGTCTAAGTTATGTTCAAACAGGTAACAGAAACTTAGGTCACTAACGGAAGCTACACACCACTCGTTACTATGGGTGAAGTTGGGCACCTTGGCAAGAGGAAAATGTCGTTGACCCCTTCCAGCGGGCAGGACTAGAATGGAACTAATAACTCCCTTGAAGCGAAGATTGTATGGCCCTCACCCCTGATGAAATTGCCCACACCGTGGTGGAGATAGCCTCCGACAAGCTGGCGGAGAATATCGTCATGCTGGATATCCGGGGCATGACGACCTTTGCCGACTACTTCGTGATCCTGTCCGCGGGCAGCAGCCGGCAGGTCTCTGCTTTGCAGGAGGACTTGGAGAAGGGGATGAAGGATGCAGGGGTGCCCCTCCACCACCGTGAGGGCAGCGCCGCGTCGGGTTGGATGCTGCTGGACTTCAGCGATGTCATCGTCCACATCTTCGGCGAGGAAGAGCGGGAGCACTACCAGTTGGACCGGCTCTGGTCGGGAGCGCCACAGGTCGTTACTGTTCTATGACCCAGGGGTCCACCGACCTGCTGTAGTCCACTATCTCCGATTCCTCAAAAAATAGCGCGATTTCGCGCTGTGCCGCTTCCAGCGAGTCGGAACCATGCACCAGGTTGCGCCCGATGTCAGTGGCGAGGTCGCCCCGTATGGTCCCCGGCGATGACTGCAAGGGATTGGTTGCCCCCATGGTGTTGCGTACCATCTCCACTACGTTGGGGCCCTGCAAGACCATGGCCACCAGAGGGCCCGAGGTAATGAAGTCGACCAAGCCTGGGAAGAACGGGCGCTCGACATGGGCCTCGTAATGGCGTGAGGCCATGGCCTTATCCATGTGGATCAGCTTCATCGCTGCTATGAGTAGTCCCCGGCCTTCCAGCCTGCCGATGATGGTGCCCACCAGCCCGCGCTGCACCGCATCGGGCTTCAGTAGCACCAGAGTGCGCTCTTTGTTATCCGCCAAGGCGGTCCTCCTGTATCCAACTATGTCTTTATATCGTGGGGAATGTCAGACTTACCTAGCTGCTAACGACCCGTGGCGTTGCGGGGCGCCCGATGGTGGGGCGTCGCAGGTAGAAGGGTTGTAGGGTGGACAAGTCCTCGGTCCTGCCTTCTGCCAGTCTGCTCCACCCCAGCTCTGCCAGAGCCCAGAGGCGTCCTGAATGGCCTCCATTGATTACCAGTGCGCGTTCTCCCAGTGCTTCTTTCAAGTGCTGTTCGCGCCCAGGGACGCCTTCGCCGCAGAGCACGAGGTCGGAGGTCAAATTATCAGCAAGCGTTTCCAGGTCTTCGGGGCCGCATATGCGTTCCTCCGCGATACGGCTCCAAGTATCCCCCTGTTGAAATGTGGCTGTGGCTACCTCGTTCCGCCCCACGTCCAGCAACGAGCATACGGGGAGTCCGGTCGACGCATAGGGCCAAGCCTCGCATTCGAGGGTCCCCACGGCCACCACAGGAACGCCGTGGGGCATGGCCAACCCCTTGGCTGCGCTCATGCCCACGCGCAGTGCGCTAAACCCCCCAGGACCCGAAGCGACGGCGATCCCCTTTAGGTCCGCACGGCCCGCCCTGGCGCGTTGCAGAACACTCTCAATGGCGGGGAGCAACTCTTTGGTATGGTTCTGAGTCGAATGCCACGAGAGGCTGCAGACAACCCTGTCCTGGTTGCGCAGGGAGACTCCCGCGTAGCGGGTGGAAGTATCAATGGCCAGCAATAACTGATTGAGTTCCAAGGGTGATCAGGCTCCAGCGTCAACTCTTGGCATGGGTGGGGAACTGTCCATGAATCGCTTCCAGATGTGGCCGGTAACGTCCACTGGCATCTTCAAACTCCACAAGACGGGAGGAAGGCCCGTCCAACTGCCCCAGCGTCACCACAAGGGCATCCACTTGGTACATCCCTTGGGCTCTTTCCGCCCACTCCACCACACCCACGCCGTCCCTGCCCAACACCTCGTCGAGGGCCAAATCCCATATCTCCATGGGGTCTTCCAGACGGTACAGGTCGATATGGTGCAGGGTGCAGCGCCCCTGGTACCGGGTGGCTATGACAAAGCTGGGGCTGCGCGTGTAGGCCTGTACCCCCAAGCCTGTGGCAATTCCCTGGGTTAGGCAGGTCTTGCCAGCGCCAAGCTGACCGTTCAAAAGAAAGACATCTCCCTCGCTGGCGGCGCTTCCCAGACACGCTCCAAGATCGCGGGTCTCTTCCGGGCTGTGAGTGACTATCTTGAGAGGGGAGTCCATCTACTTGAAGTGGTCCCAGCCACGGACATTTACGTCCCTAGCCTCCCCGGAGGGTTCAAGGAGACGCACTGTACCAGCAGGCCCGTCCGTGATCTCACCGATGATGGCCGCCGGCGGCCCCAGCTTTTCTATGGCCCGTGACATCACATCAGCCGGAGCCGCAAATAGCAGCAGGTAGTCCTCACCCCCATTCAGGGCCATATCCAGCGCATCGTGGGGAAACGCTCTCTGCAACAGCGGGTGTACCGGCACAGCATCGCTGCGTACTTCGGCGCCCACTCCACTGGCAGTGCACAGCTTGCTGAGGTCGTCCAGCAGTCCGTCGCTCACATCCATGGCGACGCCAACTCCGGCTTGGGAGATAAGCAGGCCCTGCTGCACATGGGGTTCAGGCCGCCGGTGGGCGCGTCTCAAGAAGGCGTCCGCCTCTGCATCGGCTTCCATGCCCTCCAGCATGAGGCGCAGGCCCCCAGCGGAGGAGCCCAGATACCCGCTGACCGCAACCTGATAACCCGGCTGGGCAGTGGAACGCAGCATGGGCTTACCCGAGTGTACGCCGTTCAGGGAGAGAGTGATGAACATCGTCGGCGAGCGAACGATATCGCCGCCCACGATGGAAACGTCGTACTTGCGGGCCGCCTCCAGCATCCCCTCATATAAAGCGCGTATGTCTTCCACCTGCGTGTCGGCTGGCAGACCCAGGGTGACCAGTGAATACAGAGGAAGTCCTCCCATGGCAGCGATATCGCTCACGTTGGCCGCCATCAGCTTCCAGCCCAAGTCCGCCCAAGGTGTGGTGTCCCGCGTGAAGTGGACGCCCTCGACCACCGTATCGGTGGTAGCAAGCTCGGTAGCCCATGAAGTCTCCCAAGCAGCAGTGTCATCACCTATACCCAGAGTCAGACGGAACCCATTGGCCCCAGCCCCCTCAGGGTCAGGGCCAATCACCCCGGCCAGAACCTCAATAAGCCCGAACTCGCCAACTTCACTTACCAGCATCACGAGAGAGATTATAGCCTCGGCACCTATGGGGGCTCAAATGAGATGACATGCGAAATGGGGCGTGCAAGAATGCTCCGGGCAGAAGCTCTGAGCGAATGGGGGAGTCTCATGCAGCCTGGTACCTCAGGGTCAAACTTCGAGCGGGTCGGCAGCGTCGAGCCGGAACGCGACAGCTTGGGCGCGATTATCGAAGCAGGACCGCAGACGAATCAGCCACTCCACAAGTATGGCCGAGGTCCGTTCTGTAGGTTTCGGATTGCTCAGGGGCATAACTGGCAGCGTAGCGGAGTATACGTTCTGACAGTGAACGGAGTGGCCCACTACGTGGGCGAGTGCAAGAACCTGGCTATGATTTGGGGGCACGTCGGTCACATAGGGACGCGAGCGGTCGAGGCGGGCGGGCAGCAGACCTTCTGCCGTTTGAACACGTTGATACTTGACGAGGCGAAACGGGGATCTGAACTGGTCTTGTGGTTCCAAGCCGTTGAAGATGCTGGCGAGCGCCGAGCTTTGAAGGCCCAACTGATTGGCTCGCGGAATCCGGCTTGGAACCTGCCTGTTCGAGACTCCTCGCGCGCCATTTCACCTCCTCCCCGACGTCGTCACGCACCTTCGCGGATTGAGCAGCCTTCTCAGGTGGTAACTCGCCCGTCTGTTGCTCCGGAGGAGGCGGAGACTCCTACACGTCAGGGGCCGGGCATTCTTTCCGCAATCAAGAGCCTTCTCGGCATGGAGCGCCCCGACATAGAAGAAAGTGCATCCTCAAACGACCGTCGCTTCGGCGGTTTGCTATTCTCGTACGTCGGCCGCATCCAGCCAGAACAGGATGCTCGCGGTCAGGTTATCGAGGAGTATCCGCAACGCAAGTTCCGCAACGTGAAGAACCTGCCTCTTAGCAGATACGGCTCCGGGCCCTTCTGCCGCTTTCGAGTGGGGCAGGGATGGCAGCGCAGCGGAGTCTATGCCCTCGTGTGTGGCACCGAGGTCCGCTACATCGGAGATGCGGTGAACTTGGAACGTCGATGGGGTTACATGGGTTATGGGCAGATATCGCCCCGAGCCTGCTACCAAGGAGGCCAAGACACCAACTGTCGCATCAACAACCTAATTCTTCAGGAGACCAAAGCTGGTAGAGAGTTCCACCTGTGGTTCCATCCAGTAGAGGGGCAGAAGCACGTCCGACGCGCTGTTGAAGCGCAACTGATGGCGTCCCTTCAACCCCCATGGAACCGGTAGCGTGAATATCTAATCCAGTTGGAACCAGCAGGCATCATTATCCGTGCCTGAAATCAATTGTCACCTGCTTGAGGGTGAGAGGGGCTTGTGGCAATGGAACGGGCCTTTTGCAAGAAATCGCGCAGCGACCAGGACGCCCCGTCTATCTCGATGGCTACGACATGATCTTCGGCATCGTAGTCCAACACCACCCCTCCCGCTACCTCAATTGAGTAGGTGCTGGGAGACTCGCCGATTTGAACACGCAGCATGTCAGAAGTGATGTCGTAGACGACTTCGGGTTCTTGTACTATCTCCTTAGCCATTTCTCTGCTTCCGAACATCTTTACCCCAGCTGCGCCAGCAACTCCTCCAGTTGTTCCTTCCGCGTAAGGTGGGCCTGCTGCTGGTTTTCCATCCGCTGCCGCACCTCCGCGGGGGCCTTGGCGCGGAAATCCTCGTTGCCCAGTTGACCCGTCAGTCTGTCGATCTGCTTGAGGAGGTCGCTGTGTTCCTTCTCCAGCTTGATGCGGTCCTGACCTTCGGGCTTCGTGTCTGCTAGGGGCAGCCAGATACGGGCGCTGGCGTAGCCGTGGGCCTCAGCGCCTCCCGCATGGAAGAGAGCATACTGAGTGGTGTCCGTGCTGGGGGTGGCGCCTCCGGGCTGGACCACCGTTAGGTCCGATATACGGGCCAAGCTCTTGATCGCCGCAGCTTCGGAGGATATTGCCTCGTAGAAGGATGCTGCCACCGCCGCTTGCACCTGCTCACTCGGCCCGTCGATGGCAACAGTGGCCTCGATTTGCTGTCCAGCGGGAATCTTCTCCTCGGCGCGATAGTTCCGCACTTGGGTGATGATGTCCTGTACCAGGTTCAACTCGGCCTCGACGGCTGCGTCGATGGCAGCGCGTTCGGCCTTGGGATAGTCGGAGACCATGATGGAATCGGGCAGGCTTGCCGGGTTGGGGACATGAGGCTTGAGCCTCTGCCATATCTCCTCCGTGATGAAGGGCATGAAGGGGTGGAGCAGACGCAACGTCTGCTCCAACACGTGGGCAAGCACCGGCAGCGGGGACTCGGATTCAGGGTCCCGCAGACGCAGCTTGGCCAGCTCAATGTACCAGTCGCAAAACTCGTGCCAGATGAACTCGTACAGCTCGCGTTGAGCTTCACCCAGTTCGAAGTGTTCCAGATAACCGTTGACGGCGTCGGCGACCTGGTTCAAGCGACTGATTATCCAGCGGTCTTCACGGTGTGTCGGGGCCAGTGGGGAGGCGTGGCCATTGGAGGCATCAGCCCCCTCCATGCTCACCAGCAGGAAGCGCGAGGCGTTCCACAGCTTGTTGGCGAAGTTGCGGCTGGCTTCCAGCTTGCCATCGGTCAACCGCAGGTCGTTCCCCGGCGAAGTGCCAGTCGTGAGAGCGAAGCGCAGGGCATCGGTGCCATACTGGTCGACCAGGAGCAGGGGGTCCATGGCGTTGCCCCGGCTCTTGCTCATCTTGGCCCCGTTGGCGTCACGAATCAGGCCGTGCAGGTAGACAGTGTGGAAGGGCTCGTGGCCCATGTTCTCAATGCCGAGCATGATCATGCGGGCTACCCAGAAGAAGAGGATGTCGTAGCCCGTCTCCATGACCGCAGTGGGATAGAAATAGTCCAAGTCCTCGGTGTTATCAGGCCACCCAAGCGTTGAGTGAGTCCACAGCCCGGAGCTGAACCAAGTGTCCAGCACGTCCTGGTCCTGCTCCACATTGGCAGAACCGCACTTGCTGCACTGCCCAATCTCATCCACCGATGCCATCTCGGCCCCACAGGCACGGCAGTACCACACAGGAATCCGGTGGCCCCACCATAGCTGGCGGCTGATGCACCAGTCGCGTATGTTCTCCAGCCAGTTGAGATACACCCGGCCAAAGCGGTCAGGCACAATGCGGATGCGCCCTTCGGCCACGGCTGCATACGCCCGCCCAGCGATGGAGGCTGGGTCATCGTGGCTGCCCACGTTCAGGAACCACTGCACGCTGATCAGGGGCTCCAAAACACTGGAGCAGCGCTGGCACTGCCCCACGGAGTGGTTGTACGGTTCGACTTTTTCCAGCAGGCCTTCCCGCTCCAGTTGGGCCACGACTTCGCGACGCGCTTCGAAGCGGTCGTACCCTGCATAGGGCCCGCCCTCTGACGTGATGTGCCCGTTCGGCCCAATCACCGTTACCGCGGGAAGGTTGTGGCGCTGCCCGATTTCGAAGTCGACGGGGTCATGGCCAGGGGTGACCTTGAGGCATCCGGTGCCGAACTCAGGCTGTATGGCCTCATCGCCCACGATGGGTATGGAGCGCCCAATGATGGGCAGGGTCGCATCGCGCCCCACCAAGTGGCTGTACCGCTGGTCATCCGGGTGCACTGCGACGCCCGTGTCGCCCAGCATCGTCTCGGGCCGGGTGGTGGCAACGGTGACGTGACCATCGTCGCCCCCGTCCTTGGAGGCCAGCGGATAACGGATGTGGTAAAGAGCGCCTTCGTGCTCCTCGTGCTCCACCTCAAGGTCGGAAAGGGCCGTGGAGCAGCGGGGACACCAGTTGATGATGCGCTCGCCACGGTAGATGAGGCCCTTGTTGTAGAGGTTGACGAAGGTGGTGCGGACAGCCTTGGCCGGGCCGGCGTCCAAGGTGAAACGCAGGCGGGACCAGTCGCAGGATGCCCCAAGGCGCTTGTGCTGCTCGTCGATGGTGTTCCCGTACAGTTCGACCCACTGCCATACGCGGTCCAGAAAGGCTTCCCGCCCCAGTTCCTCGCGGCTGGTGCCCTCGGAGGCAAGCTGGCGCTCCACGACCCACTGGGTGGCGATGCCAGCATGGTCCTTCCCGGGCAACCAGAGGGCAGAGTCGCCCATCATGCGGTGCCAGCGGATGAGAACATCCTCCGTGGCTGCGGTGAGGGCATGCCCAAGATGCAGCTCGCCAGTCACGTTGGGCGGGGGCATAATCACCACGAAGGGATCCTTCCCCGACTCGATCTTGGGAGTGAACCAGCCGCCGTCCTCCCAGAGCTGGTAGATACGTGGTTCAACGTCGGCAGGGCTATAAGCCCGTGGAATATCCGCCCCAGGGCGCTCGTCAGGTCCTCGTTCTGTCATGCTATTGCCTTCCGGCCCTTTGCCTTCCCATCAGAAAGAACCATGATACACCCAAGCTGTACGAGGAGGAACATTGTGCTATCTGGCCAGATACGCGCACACTGCGACATTTTGGTAGGCTTTGTGAGTGGCAGCCGGGCCTTCCTTAACCCGATAGGCGGAGGTTCAGTGGGACAGAACATCGCCTCCCAAATGCTCACCCGAGATAAATGAATGCGCCGACACTTGCTGCCCATCGCTTTGCTCATAGCCATGGCCCTGCTGTGCTTCCTTGCCCTGTATTTGGTGATGGGTATGCTTGAAGGAGAGAACCACGATTCCTATTGGGAGGAACGAGGACTGGGTAACTGCAACCGGATACATGCAGAGGTGAAGGGCGGTGTGTGGGTATATGAGTGTCGGGACAGACCTGATGACTTCCAGTAAGCGCTACCCTCTCAGTGGGACGGACTCAAGCTCTTGATCTATGGGATTGACCTTGAATCCAAGAATCTCCAAAGACGTGGCCCCAAGTAGGACTTGAGTGTCCTCCGGCCCAAACCATATGGGGCACGGAGACTTCTTACCCTGGCACTCTATCATCACCATGCCAACATCCCGCCACTCGATCGAGTCATTGCCAATTACTACCATATCCTTTTCAGGTAAGGGGTGGACGCTCAGTTCATGCAACATAGTCGCAGGAGCCTTGGACTTGGTAGCTCCGGTATCGACCAACACCTCAACCTGTCTGGCCTCACCACCATTGACATTGGATATATGTATATACGTTACGACTGATCCCACACTTAAAGCTTCCTGCTCCTCATAATTGGATCGAGCGGGGTTCGACGTCGGCTGGGTTGTAAGCGCGTAGAATGTCAGCGCTGGGGCGCTGCTCACACACACACGCATGGGGAACGCCGTGACGGAGGCATCACCCAGGAACGATGAACTAATGGCAAAGACTTCCGGCAAGGAAGCATGCAGGGCTGGACCATGGTTCATCTGGGGGCCTACCACCAAGAAGAAGAAGGATACGACCATAGTGGCGGCGACGGGCAGGTCTGGCATTGGGCCATCCTGTTACCCTCATGCGATACTCATACATTGGAGCGAGCATCGAGCTGAGGGAGCGCACCGTCACTTCGGAGCGCGAGAAATGGACCATCCCAACCGGATAACTGAGGATGATTTGTCATGAAAACCATCACAAACAGGCGAGCTCTGGCAACGGTGACTCTGATTGTACTGATGGCAGGATCGATACTGGGATACATGGTTTATCTCAGTGGAGATCAAACGGTGTCTGCTCAAGAGGCAGGACGAACGGCCCTGGGCGAGCGCGACAGTCTGATCGACAGTCTCACCGAAAACTCCGTCCTATATCAGAAGTTCCAGCTGACTAGACAGTTGGAAGGTGACTATCCCAACGTGGTGACTCAAGAATCGTGGCAACAGGTGGACTCTGACGGTAATATGTCAGCTGAGTACACCGAGACCCGAAACCAGAAGGGTGTGCTGGTCGCGACCTCCCGCAGTACAAGCGAGATCACCGTCTTCACTGACCTCATATCAGGTCGGTCAGAGGAAATGTCGTCTCTGGTAGGCAGTGATCTAACCTCATGGATAACCCACATCTGGACACTCCCGCAGATATTGGGGGATGGTGACTACACATCCAGTGGTAGTGGGACGCTGAATGGTCAAAGCAGCAGCATCTATGAGACCACAGTCCGCCTACCAGCAGATGAGTTTGGACCAGCAAGGACGTTCAGGAAGGAAGTGGAGTTAGTCACCGACCGACCTCTCCTGTACAGACAATCCACATACGATCAAAGTGGAACCCTCTTAAATGAGACAACCTTGCTGAGCTATAAGGTAGTGCAGGAAATGCCCTAGAGAGTTCCCTGAACATAGTGTGCTGAACCTGTGGCGTCTGATATCAGCGATCACGTAACGCTGATATCAGACGCCTCCACCAGCCCCTCCTCCGGTCAGACTCATGGGTGAACACCTTAGTACTGGATGCTCGACGCACTACCCCATGTTCGCGTACCCATAGTGTGAGTTCCTCATATGGGATAGGTGGCCCACTCCACACCACCTCATTATTCTCTCGAGTCACGAAGACCTCTACCATGGCATCCTCTCCTGAGGGAAAGACTTCAGGGTTGATCCACACAGGATCAGTGTCTTGTCCCATCTTCATCTGACCGCTCCTTACATCGACCAGTTGTTGACATCCAAACGGCCGGACAGATACCATTTGAAACGAGCCACCCTAGGTTGTGTTGGCAGGATTGGCTGCATACTAAGCAGTTCCCGCCTTGGGCCTAGGGTGGCTCTTCTGGATAATACACAAATGCTCAAGAACCCTGTCAAGCCCTGATATCAAATGACACCGAGAGAGAAAATCGAGTGTGTGATCCTAGGGATGTTCATTCTAGGATGTGTTGGATTCGTCTTGGCTTACCTAGGCGCTGCGTGGCTGTCAGTTCTGAGGCAGTGGACAGTATGGTGAGGGCATGATTACGCCGCCTCCGCTGCTGCACCTGCTCCGACCGAAGGAGCATTGGGTCGATGATGAGGTGTCCTACTGTACTGCCAAGGCCAACGCCCTGCGCCGGTACACCCACAAGGTGACGGAGTTCTCTCGGGAGCACTACCATCGTCGGCACAGTCGGAGATATCGGAGTTCCAGAGGCTCCACCCCGCGTGTCCGTGGAGACTCGCATCAACAGGGGTTACTCCGAGCGGGACTTGGACAACGCGATGGAGGCCATTCATTTCGCCCTGCTACAACAGGACGAGGTGGAGGACGCCGTTACGTCGTTTGACGACGGAACCATCGCGTCTCGCGTGGTGCTCTCCATCGGGACTCCAGCCGACAGCGCCCTCCGAGACCTGAGACGGTTGTCGGGGGAGATGCTGGTTCAAGACAAGTCCAACTTGGCCGACTACATCAGCGTCACCGTGGATGAGGTGGAGTCGACCGACGAACTCGGCGGAGAGGAGATCAGCAGTTACCACTATGGCGGTGAGGTGATCTCTGGATGCACGCCAGTACCGGATTTTTGCATTAATGCCCCCAACCCCTTGACAACCCCGAACCATATGTTCTAACATACTCCTAGATGCACTAGAACAGTGCGTCAATTGCGCGCACTTGGGGACTGACCCCAAACAGGTCGGTCCCGGTGCGTCTTTTTTTGCCCGCATTCCTGCCGGGGCCACCACCAAAATCTCTTGGAGGTGCCCGCCCCATGGACCAACAGCCCACGCACAACACCCCTTTTCGCTGCCGCCCCTGCGTCCTCATCTTCAGGCCCAGCCCCAACCCCACCATCGACGTCGTCCGTCTCCGCAAGTCCCTCAGTTACGACAACGACGTCTTCCGTTGCGCCCGCTGCGGCCTCCTCTTCAGCCCCCCAACCCTCTCTCACCTCTCCGTTCGTCCTGAAGTCGAAGGACACGCTCCTCAGCTACGACGTGAGACAAAAAAACCCAAGCTGAACAGCTACGAGCGTGAGACAAATGAGACCGCTTCCGCCCCCGAAAAAAAGTGCGCCAGCTACGGCATAGGCCGCCCCTCGGCGCCTCGGTTCGTCCCGAATCGCCCCCCAAACTGCTTCTCCCAGATACGGCGTGAGACAGCAAAATCCAAGCTGAACAGCTACGCACGTGAGACAGATGAGACAGGAAATAGCTACGAAAAACAAACTTTCAGCTACGACCGTTGTCTTACCCCTATCTGCAAGTCACCCCAGACCCGTCCCCAAAATCACGCCTCCCAGCTACGGCGTGAGACAGCAAAATCCAAGCTGAACAGCTACGCACGTGAGACAAGTGAGATCCGCCCCTCATTCCACACCTCGGAGGTGACAAGATGAGTCGCAAGCAGGACCGGAAGAAACGCGCCTCCAAGAAGATTGCCAACAACACGGGGACCGTCTACGACGCCAGCCGCCGCTCAGCTAGCCAGCACAGGTTCCTCACTGCCCACCAGTTGGGTGCTCCCACCACGCAGGCCGCCCAAATCGCCGGAGTCTCCAGGGCCACCCTCTACCGCTGGCGCGATGAGGACCCCGAATTCGCCCAAGCCTGGCTCGAGTCCCGAGACAAGTCCATGGAGGACCTCGAGGTCGCAGCCTACAGGCGTGCCATCCAAGGCAACGACCGCCTCCTCATGTTCCTCCTCAAGTCCCACATGCCCCTTACCTACAACAAGCGTCAACAGCCCATCACGCCTGACAAGTCCAAGAGCTTCAATTTCTCCGACATCGCCGAGAGGTTCCGCCAATGTCAGTAAAACTCGTCCCTCCCAGACCCACCGTCAAGCAGGACGTCTCCACGCCGGATCTCTCCGGCTCCCCCCTCCCCATCTCGGATGATGAGGGCCTGATTATGGAGCGTTGCCTCCGCTCCCCCAGCCTCTTCGCCCGCAATATCCTCGGCGTCCAGCTCTGGAGCAAGCAGGAAGAGGTGCTGAAGGCCCTCCAAGGCCACAGGCGCGTCGCCGTCAAGGCCGGAAATGGCCTCGGCAAAGGCTTCACCGCCGCCGTGGCCGTCCTCTGGTTCCTCACCTGCCACTCCCCCGCCATCGTCCTCACCACCGCCCCCACCGCCCGGCAGGTCCGGCACGTCCTCTGGCGGGAGATCCGCCGTCTTCATGGCAACCATGCCGACCTTCTGGGTGGCAGGATGTTCAACACCCGGTTCGAAATTGCCGACGATCGTTTTGCCCTAGGCCTGTCCACCGACGAGGCGGACCAGTTCCAAGGGTTCCATTCCCCCAACATGCTGATCGTGGTGGACGAGGCGGAGGGTGTAACCGAACCCATCTACGATGCCATCGAGGCAGTGATGACCACGGGCAACTGCAAGCTGCTGCTCATCGGCAACCCCACCAGCGACTCCGGAACATTCCGACGCGCTTTCCACGAAGACCGGCGTATCTTCCAAAACATCACCATATCAGCCCTGGAGTCGCCCAACGTGGAGCAACAGGACGTGGTCATCCCTGGGCTGACCACAGGCGAATGGGTGGCGGAGCGCAGAACGATGTGGGGCGAGGGAAGCCCGATGTACCAAGCGCGGGTGCTGGGCAACTTCTGCGACCACCCCCAAGACAACCTCATTCCCCTGAGCAAAATCGAGCAGGCTATTTCTCTCTATGCCGAGGGCTGCGATGATGACCCGCTGGCAGAGGAAGAGGAAGGAGCGAGTGAGCCGGCTGTGCTGGCGCCCACCGTACTGGCGCCCACCGTACTGGCAGTAGACGTAGCGCGCTTCGGCCCCGACCAGAGCGTGCTGCTGCTAGCCAACTCCAACAGGGTCCTGGACATTCAGACTCACCAAGGACTGGACACCATGGAACTGACAGGCCGCATCGTGGACGCGTACCGCCAGTGGGCCCCCGAACGGATCGTGGTGGACGAAATCGGCATCGGAGCAGGCGTATTGGACCGCCTGAAGGAGCTTGACCTGCCAGTGTCGGGCATCAATGTAGGACGGCCCGCCCGGCAACGGCGTCAGTTCGCCAACCTGCGGGCCGAAGGCTACTGGAGCCTCTACGAGCTGTTCAACCAGGGAGCGATAGCAATCCCCAACGACCCCGAACTTGCCGGCCAGCTATCCTCCCTGCGCCACCGCTACAACAGCAAGGGCCAGTTCCTCATCGAACCCAAAGAGGAAACCCGTACCCGGGGCCTGCCATCCCCCGACAAAGCAGACGCCCTCATGCTGGCGTTCTTGAGGAACACGGGCGGTGTGAGGTTGCATACGTAAGGCACGTTGTCAGTGCTGGCCCATCCGTTGGATATAATGGCAATCAACACGCGGTATCAGAAATAAAACAGGGGGACAACATGGCGGAGTTCAAGATTGTGGCTCAGGGGCGTCCCAACTTTGTTGACGACTACAGGTTCGAGATGGAGGGGCTGCAGGGTCTGGATTATGAGATTACCGAGGTTCCGGCCGCGTCGGACGATGAGTTCCTAGCCGGGGCCCATGACGCGGACGCGATCATAACCAGGGACATGCCCCTATCCCAGAATGTGGTCAACGGGTTGGAGAAGTGCAGGATCATCGCACTGGACAGCGTCGGCACCGACTTGGTGGACGTCCGGGCGGCTACGGCCAAGGGCATCCCCGTAACCAATTGCCCGGACACCTTCGTCCAAGAGGTGGCCGAGCACACGGCGGCCCTGATCTTGGGCGCACACCGGCGGCTGTTGGCCGTGGACAGACTGGTCCGGGAGGGCCGCTGGGCGGAAGGGAGGCCGGCATTGTACCAGTTCCCCCGGCTCTACGGTCAGACGCTGGGGCTGATCTCCTTCGGGAACATCGCCAGGGCCGTAGTACCTTTGATGAAGCCCTTCGGACTCCGAATCCTAGCCCACGATCCCTTCGTCAGGGAGACCGTGATGGTCCAATTCGGCGTGGAGCCAGTGGGACTGAGGGAATTGCTTCAACGATCGGATATCGTCTCAAACCATCTTCCCGGCACCGGCGGCACCAGGAGGATGATTGGGGAGGAGCAGTTCAGGATGATGAAACCCTTAGCGATTTTCGTCAACACCGGCAGGGGCTCCACCGTGGACGAGGCTGCCTTGGCAAGAGCCCTGGAAGAGGGCTGGATCAGTCACGCCGCGCTGGACGTGATGGAGACGGAGCCGCCGGACTCCGGCAACCCCCTCCTTGGCTTGGAAAACGTCACGTTGAGTGCCCACGTCGCCTCGGCGTCGGGCAGATTTGCAGAGGGAGCTAGGACCAGGGCAGGGAGGGAGATCGCGCTGGTGCTGAGGGGCCGCTGGCCCATGTCATGCGTAAACCCTTCAGTGCTGGACGACTCCGGCCTCCTCAGATGGCAGCCCGCGTAGTTGGCTGGGTCCCAGGTCACTGCTCCGTAAAGAAATCCCCCTGAAAACAGGTCCTCCGCCTCCAGCCTCCTAAGCTGGGTTGATACGGCCTCCACCGCCCAACTGGAGGCCGTATCACGTTCTATGCCAGACCGCGGGCGGAATTCCCAGAGGGGTCACTCAAGAATCAACACATCCGAGGTGAGCGCGCCGGACACCAGAATCCCAACGATTACTGCTACCATCAATGCCAACCCCAGCAAAATAAGAATGCGAACCATCTCTGGGCCATTCAGTCAGTCAGAATGTCGACATTCAAGGCATTGTCGATAAAGTCCGCCCGTGAGAAAACCGACCTGTCAAATGGCCACGGGTCATATACCTTGCCTGTGTGAAGGCCGTATGCCGTGGTACTCCAGTATACGGGCCCACCACTATCACCGTCCTCCGAGTCGTGGGTCTCCATCATCAGCAGATTGCATGCGTCATTCATGCAAACATCCATCCGGCGCACATCATTGCACTTCCGATTAGTCGATGCCCCGTTTCGGCAAAGACGCTGGCCATTCTCAGGAGTGCCTACCGCAGTGATAGACCTGCGATAGTCGGCGAGGCCCTTCCTTGGGAAACTGCAAGTATGTGCCTGAAAACTGCTAGTGGGTGTGCCGACGCCTGTCCGTCGCTTCAAGTTACTGATAGTCGGCGAGGCCTCCTTGGGTAAACCGCTCAGGACGAACGGAGGAGTAGCGGGCATTTCCATAGCGATGACCTAGGTGGCTGATTGCTACGGGTGACGACAGGGGTGGTCTTGGGGTTCAGGATGGGTCTTGCGTTGGAGGATGGCAGCGACGCGGTCTAGGACTTGGTGGGCTACTTCGGGTTTGGACATTAGGGGGAGGTCGTCTACTTGGTTGTTGGGGTGGATCAGGAGGACTTTGTTGGTGTCGGCGCCGAAGCCTGAGCCTTCGGCGGTGACGTCGTTGGCTACGATGAGGTCGAGGTTTTTTTCGGTGACCTTGGCGCGGGCGTTCTGTAGGAGGTCGTTGCTTTCGGCGGCGAATCCGATGCGGACGAGGGGGTTGGTGGCTTGGGCTAGGATGTCGTCGGTTTTTTCGAGGTCGAGGGCCCACTGATTGGAGCTTTTCTTGACCTTGGACGGAGCGACAGAGGCGGGGCGGTAGTCGGCCACGGCGGCGGCCATTATCAGGGCGTCGGCTTGCGATGTGGCATTGAGGACGGCCTGCTTCATCTGCTCGGCGGTCTCGACGCGGACCATTTCAACGGCAGGCGGGTCGTCCAAGCCTTGGACGGTGGAGACGAGGATGACGCGGGCGCCTCGATCGCGGGCGGCCTCGGCCAAGGCGTAGCCCATCTTGCCGGAGGAGCGGTTGGTGATGACGCGGACGGGGTCGATGGGTTCACGGGTGCCTCCGGCGCTGATGACGATGGTGCGGCCAGCCAGGTCGCTGTTGCGGCCGAGGACGGCTTGGATGTGTCCTAGTATCTCGGTGGGCTCGGCGAGGCGCCCCATGCCGACGAGGCCTGAGGCTAGGCGTCCTGCGCCGGGGCCGACCACGACGGCGCCACGGTCGCGGAGGAGGGACATGTTGTGCTGGGTGGCTGGGTGGTCCCACATGTGGGCGTCCATGGCTGGCGCAAGCAGCAGAGGGGCTTCGGTGGCCAAGGCGGTGGCTGTGAGGGCGTCGTCGGCTAGGCCTTGGGCGAGGCGGGCAAGGGTGTGGGCGGTGGCCGGGGCGATGGCGAGTATCTCTGCACGGCGGGCGAGGGCGACGTGCTCGACAGCCAGTTCAGAATGGGTGTCGAACATGTCGGTGACCACTGGGCGGTGGGTGAGGCTGCGAAAGGCCAGGGGGGTGACGAACCTGGCGGCGTCGGTAGTGAGGATGACATCTACACTCGCGCCCTGCTGGGCAAGCTTGCTGGTGAGGTCCAGGGCTTTGTAGCAAGCGATACTGCCGGTGACACCGAGGACTATGTTCTTGTCTTGAAGGACTGAAGGCATAAATCAGTCCTCCTGTTTTTCTGAGTCATGTGGGTCATGGTTGAGGTCGTAAATCATGCGGAGGCCGAGGAGCGTGAGGTCGGGGTTGACGGCGTCGAAGACGGAGGTCTCACCGGCCATGAGGTCGGCTAGCCCGCCGGTGGCGATGACCTTGGCCTCCTGGCCCAACTCGCTCTTGAAGCGGGCTACCATGCCCTCGACAAGACCAGCGTAGCCGAAAATCAGGCCAGACTGCATGGCGGTCACGGTGTTGCGGCCGATGGCTGCTGCCGGGGGCGTCAACTCGACGCGGCGCAGTTGGGATGTGCTCTGGTAGAGGGCATCGGCCGACAGGTTCATGCCGGGGGCCAAGGCCCCTCCGAGGTACTTGCCATCGGCGGAGATGGCGTCGAAGACAGTGGCGGTGCCGAAGTCCACTACGATGACGGGTCCGCCGTAGAGCTTGAGGGCGGCCACCGCGTCGGCCACGCGATCGGTGCCGACGTCACGGGGGGAGTCGTACTGGATGGAGATGCCGGTCTTGACACCAGCGGACACGGTGAGGGGTTGCACAGAGAAGTAGTTGCGGCAGACCTCTTCGAAGGTGGGGATCAGGGGAGGCACCACGCTGCAGATGCAGGCACCGGTGATGTTTGAAGGGGGGACCCCCCGATAGGACATGATGTTGGCCATGAGCAGGCCGTATTCGTCGGGCATGCGGCGGGCGTCGGTGGCCAAGCGCCAAGTGGACTTGAGGGTCTGGGCCTCGAAGACGCCCAGGGTGACATTGGTGTTGCCTATGTCGAGAACTAGGAGCAAGAGAAGCGCCTACCGTGTGGTATCGTGCTAATAGCGATTGATGGCACCAGTGTAGCACAGCGCACGTACCGGGAATTAAGGCCTTCACGGCCGGCTCTTCCGTCGATGTCCAGGTCTAGAGAGGGTCCACCAAGGGGGGCAATTCTTGACCCTCCCAGATAGGCAGGATAGACTGTGCTAGCTTTACACATGGGCGAAGCGTGAGTTGCTGCCGCCCAATTTGTGTGCATAGGGAGGGACTCTTGGCAGAAGTTAGCGGTGGTGAAATCGCTGCAAAGGCACTCCTGAACGAAGGAGTGGATACTATATTTTTCCTGACGGGTGGGCCTATTACGCCCATCATCGTGGAGGCCAACAAGCTCGGGATACGCTGTGTCGATGTGAGGCATGAGCAGGCTGCTGCGATGGCGGCCCATGGATATGCTCGGAGCACCGGCAAGCCGGGTGTCTGCATCTGTGCGTCGGGCCCCGGTACCACCAATGCCGTGACCGGCATAGCCAATGCGTTCGTTGATTGCGTGCCGATTCTGACCATCGGTGGGGCCAGCCCGGCCATCCAGTTCGGGATGGGCGGGTTCCAGGAAATCGATCAGCTGGCCATGATGAAGCCAATCAACAAGTGGTCGGACCGGGTGCTGCAGACCCACCGGATACCGGAGATGATCAGCACCGCTTTCCGGCAGGCCACTACCGGCAAGCCCGGCCCTGTCTACCTGGACTTCCCCAAGGACACCATTGATGAGGTGGCGGACGAGGAGCAGGTTGTGTATCCCAGCAAGCCCCGCACTACGGCGCGGGCTGAGGGCGACAGGCAATTGATCAAAGAGGCCATTGAGATACTGTCCAAGGCGGAGAGGCCGGTTATTCTTGCGGGCACCGGGACCTACTGGTCCCAGTCCGGGACCGAGTTCCAGGAATTCGTCGAGATGAGCAAGATTCCTTTCTACACGATGCCCCAGACCCGCGGCATCGTGCCCGATGACCACCCGATGAGCTTCCTTGGTGCACGCACGAAGGCGTATGCAGAGGCCGATGCGGTGCTGGTGATGGGGACGCGGTTCAACTACATGGTGGCGTTCGGACAGTCCCCGCGGTTTGCGCCCGACGTCAAGTTCATACAGGTGGACATCGACCCTGCTGAGATCGGTCACAACCGCGACGTTGAAGTGGGGATCATAGGCGACTGCAAGGCTGTGTTCCAGCAGTTGATCTATGAGGGACGCCCTGTCTTTGAGGGACGGGATGAGTTGCCCTGGGTCGACGAACTGCGGGCACGTGACGCCGCCAACCGGGAGCGCTCCGAGGTGCAGATGGCCTCGGACCAGACGCCGATTCATCCGCTGCGGTTGTGCCGCGAGGTGCGGGACTTCCTGGACCGGGATGCTACGCTGATTGTGGACGGGCAGGAGATATTGAACTTCGGGCGCCAGTCCATACCGACGTTCACGCCGGGCAGCCGGTTGAACTCGGGGCCCTTCGGCAATATTGGGACCGGTGTGCCATTCGGCATGGCGGCCAAGATTGCCCGGCCCGATAAGCAGGTGCTGGTGCTCACGGGGGACGGATCCTTTGGATTCAATGGCATTGAGCTGGACTCGGCGGTACGCAACAACATCCCCTTCGTGACGGTGATCAGCAACAACGCAGGCTGGGCCTCAGGTGCGGTCTCTCGTCAGGATGAGCCGGGTCGGTTCCTCGGCTTCAGCAACTACGAGCAGATGGCCGAGGCGTTCGGCTGCTACGTGGAGAGAGTGGAAGATCCTGAGCAGATACGCCCCGCTCTGGAGCGGGCATTCGCTGCGGGCATTCCCGCCTTGGTAAACGTGGTGGTCGACTCGGAGGTAAAGGTGGTTACGCAGCCCTTCTCGGCGTATCAGAAGGGCGCTGTGGGAGTGAAACAGAGCTACAAGGACTAGGCTCACGCAGCCGATGGGCCAAGAGGACTGAAGAAGCGAGCGCCTGGACAAGCGTCCGGGCGCTCGTTGCGCATGTGGCTTACTTGTCGCCTTAGCCATGCCTCGGATGTAGAATCCACTGGTCGTTTTACCCGATGATTGATCACTGACAAGGAGCCCTTTCATGACAACCACGACCCCAGAAGAGGCACGCAGTCAGATTGTGAATATGGTGCGCGATTTTGTGCGACGTGACGTTCTGCCAATTGCGGATGAGCATGAGCAGAAGGACATTGTGCCTCTGGGCCTCATCGAGCAAATGAAGGGTATGGGGTTGTTCGGCATCACTGTTCCGGAAGAATGGGGCGGAATGGGGCTGGACTATACGACCTTCGCCATGATTTTCGAGGAGATTTCCAAGGGGTGGATGAGCGTAGGCGGCATCATCGGCACCCACCACATCATGACCTACGTCATCTCGAACTTTGGGACGGAGGAGCAGAAGTCGAGGTTCCTGCCTGCGATGGCGCGGGGTGAGATGAGGGGTGGGCTGGCTCTCACTGAGCCGGATGCAGGGAGCGATGTTCAATCACTGTCTTTGTCGGCCACCAAGGATGGTGAGGAGTATGTGCTGAACGGGACCAAGATGTTCATCACGAATGGGCGCCATGGCGATACGTTTGCGGTGCTGGCCCGAACTGACCCCAATGTTACGCCGAAGCACAGGGGTCTTAGCTGCTTTATAGCGGAGAAGGGGCCGGGGTTTGAGGTTGGGAGGGACTTGGACAAGCTGGGGTACCGCGGGCTGGATACCTGTGAACTCATATTCAAGGACTACAGGGTGGCGGCTGACAGGCTGGTTGGCGGGGAGGAGGGCCACGGTTTCCAGCAGGTGATGAGCGGGCTGGAAACCGGGCGGATCAATGTGGCGGCCCGGTCGGTGGGGGTAGCAACGGCTGCCTTCGAGGCCTCCATCAAGTATGCTCAGCAGCGTGAGACTTTCGGGAAGCCCATCAGCCAGCACCAAGCTATACAGCTCAAGCTGGCGGACATGGCGACCAAGATCGAGGCGGCACGCCTGCTGACCTACCAAGCTGCTGAGAAGAAGGACCGGGGGGAGCGGGTGGACCTGGAGGCGGGGATGGCCAAGCTCTTTGCGAGTGAGATTTGCGCTGAGGTTACGTTGGAGGCCATGCGTATCCATGGTGGTGTGGGCTACATCAAGGAGTCCCCGGTTGAGCGTTATTACCGGGATGCACCGCTGATGATAATTGGAGAAGGCACGAACGAGATTCAGAGAATACTGATAGCGAGGCAATTGCTACGGAGGTACCCCGTAGATTAGAAGGCAGTCGTCCGCGTGAAGCGCAAAAAGCGAGGCCACCCCAGACGGGGTGGCCTCAATGTTTCCGGCTGATGGTTGGCGGCTATACCTTACCGAGGGCCGCCTCGACCTCGGGCAACTGGCCCCAGCGCATGCCGTGGGGGTCGTTGGTCAGTTGCATGCGTTGGCCCTTGGAGTTCTTCAGGCCGTTGGGGTGATAGACAAGCTCGATCATGTTGCCGTCGGGGTCGTGGATGTAGGTGTAGAACTCGCCGTTGTCCTCGCGGTTGCCGTACAGAGGATGGTCGCCACCGATGAGACGGGAGGCAGCGCCGCCGCCCATGCGGGAGTATTCGACTCCCTCCTTGTCCAAGTGGGCCAGCATCTCGTCCCAGTTCTGCACTTCTACGGCAAAGTGTACTGAGGGATGTAGGGTCACCTCGTTCACCTCGCTGAAGTGCATCTCGGCATTGCCGAGATTCAACTGTAGCTGGCGCTTGTTGAGATCGCCTCGATCGAGGAAGGTGCAGCCCAGTACCCTCTCGTACCAGTCGCGGGTCCGCTGGCGGTCTGTGATTTGCACATTCAGGTGGTGAACCATGATAACTTTGCTGCCCATGTCATCGCCTCCTAATTCCTATATTCCGTTGTTCCTCCCGATGTTGGGACATATTGTATTGCGGCTTTTCTATTGCTGCAATCCTGAACCTACTAGTGGGAAGCGGTGAATTCCAGTATCCAGTCACGCACTCTCTGGGGCGTCTGCTCGGGTACGGTGTAGTCCTTGTAGTCCACGTTGGGCAGGCACTCTTCGAGGTAGCGGGCTGCTGAGGTAGCGTGGAAGGGGTCGTGACCGGGGATGACGATGGCGGGGATGTCCATCCCCATCAGCTCTTCGGGTTCGCCTCCGGGGGAAGTGTCGCGGTCGTATAGCTTGCGCTGGGTGGCCATGACCGCGGCAGAGTAGAGGTCCACGTCCTGGGCTAGGAAACCCTCGGTGAATGCCTCGTCCCGGGATATGACCGTGGCCCAAGGGCCTGCCTCGGGCGCGACGTTGAATCCGCCCTTTTCCTTGGCTACCTCCACCACACCCTGCAAGCCCTTCTCGCGAACGCAGGCTAGGTGCGCGCCGAAGTTGCGTTCGCCGTACTGGCGCCAGCGGACGCCACCGGTGGGCCAGTGGAGCACCAAGCCACGAGTGGTCTCGGGGTAGCGCAGGCCGAAGGCTACTGCGAGGTTGCAGGCCATGCAGCCGCCCATGATGTAGGCTTGGGAGATACCCAGATGGTCGAGGAGGCCCTTGGCTTGAACGCAGTATTGGTCCCAGCCCAGAGCTTCCACGCGGCCGCCCGACTCACCTGCCTCGCGGCGGTCGTAGATGATGCAGGTATGGTTCTGGGTGAAGTGGTCGAGGGGTTCGATGGCGGTCCAGGCACCGAAAGTGCGCCAGTTGGCGAGCACGGAGTTGAATCCGCCGTGGGCCATCATGAGCATCGGAGGCCCTGACCCGTGGACCTCGTAGTGGGTGCTGATGCCGTCAATCTCAACGTGTGGCATTGGGAGTCCTCCAGCGTCTCTGTGGTTTAAGGCAGCCTGATATGCCGTTTGTGACGGAAGTATAGCACTAGGGCTATAATGCCTTTTTCCGGGACCGGATAGACCGTTATCTCCTTCCGTAGAGGTTCCCAAGGGAGGTTTTGGTGAGCAAGATTGCCATAATGGGTGCGGGGGCTCTGGGCTGTTATATCGGGGCCTTTTTCATTCGCGAGGGAATGGACGTCACGTTTCTCGACATGTGGCCTGAGCATGTGGAGACCTTGAGGCGGGACGGGTTGCGAGTCAGCGGCAGCCAGGGCGAGTTCTCTGTGCCTGCCAAGGCGTTACACCTCACGGATGCCCAAGGTATCGATGAACCCTTCGACATCGCATTCGTGGCTGTGAAGTCGTATGACACTGAGTGGGCGACTCACTTCATCAAGCGGTACGTCAAGCCTGACGGGTATTTCGTGTCGGCGCAGAACAGCATGAACGACCAGACCATTGCTTCCATCGTTGGTTACCAGCGGGAGTTGGGGTGCATCGCTTCACACATTGAGGTGGCCCTCTGGGAGCCGGGGCACGTTACCCGTGGTGGGTCGGTGGGCCGTGACCATGGGCACGTGGTGTTCCGAGTGGGCGAGATGAACGGGCACATCAGCCCCCGAGCCCAGGAAGTGGCGGGTTGGCTGGACTGCATTGATGCTGCCAAGGCTACGAGCAACCTGTGGGGTGAGCGGTGGGCCAAGCTGGCGCAGAACAGCATTGGCAATGCGGTCTCGGCCATGTCGGGTCTGGGGTCGCAGGGCATGGCTGAGAGCCCGGATGCCCGTTCCGTCCGGATTCACATCGGCAAAGAGACAGTGCAGGTAGGCAAGGCACTGAACTATCAGATTGAGGAGATCAGCGGCATGGACCCGGACCTTTGGGGCGCAGCCGATGACCCTGATGCGTTCAACCAACTGGATGAGATGCTGAAGGCACGGGGTGGCCGGGTGGACTGGCGAGCCTCGATGGCGCAGGACGTGGCCAAGAGGCGGCGCTCCGAGATTGACCATCTGAACGGGCTAGTGGCAGCCAAGGGGCGGGAAGCGGGCATTGCGACGCCGGTGAACGAGGCCACGGTAGACGTGATGCACGATATCGACGCGGGACATGTCGAGCCAGATGCCAGTCTGCTGGACCGCTTGGTACAGGCGCAGCCGTAGTCCCATTACCGCAAATCCCACGTTAGGGCAGGAGCTACAGATGATCGTCCACACCGAGCCCAAGGACTTCTTCATGTTCACGGTGCACTTCATCTTCAACCGGGAACATCCGGACGCTGAAGACGAAGGGGTTAAGGCTTACCTGGAGGAAAAGCAGCTATACCCCAAGCGTACCAGCAAGACTGAGCACCAAGGGTGGCCGGCAGACGTGTGGTCTTTCGGGGGCTGCTACTTGGGGCGTCACCTGGGCGCCATTGGTGAGATGCAGCGGAAGACCGTGGAGCGAGAACTGGTGACTGCCCAAGTGGAGCGATTGGTGAGGCAGGAACCGCAACAGGAGATGCTATCGCTCACTGCCGGCATGTCGGAGCCTGACCTGCAGGGTCTGGTCGCGGGCTTGGTGGAGGAGTTTCACCAAGACTCGTCTTTTGGCCTCGACGACAAAGGGCAGCTTGTGCTGACGCTGGAAGACAGCGTCGTGGAGTCGCGCGCCAAGGAGTTGGTGGGACGTAGGGCTGGTTGTCGTTAGCCCTGAATGCCATTGGCGAAAGCGATAATTGCCTCGGCCAAGAGTTGCGGGCGCTGTAGCGGGATATCGTGGATGGATTCTTCCATCCACAAGACTTGGCAGTCCTTCAGCAGGTCCTGTGCCATGCTCACCATCCTTACCTTAGAGTTGGTGAACAACGCCTCCCGGTCGCCCCTAGGCTCCCGCCATGCGGGTACTATCAGAACCGGTGCTTCCACTCTGCGGAATAGCTGGCTCGGTTTGTGCTCCCACAAAGCTCGAACGCACTGCATGTGATTTTCACGGGTCAGGTAAGGGCTTACTTCGCCTGCGGGGCCGATGTGGAAGTTTGCCTGGAAGAACTCCTCGACCTCGGGGCACCACAGGGTCCCCAAGTCTCCTGCCTTGACGCGCTTCAGCAGGGCGTCCCAAGTGGTTCCGGTGAAGTCGGGCGGGGCCATCCGCAATTGGGCGTTGTCCCAGTTCATTCCCGGCATGCTGGCCACTTCGATGGTCCCACCGTCCACCATGATGATTCCTGCGGTGGAGTCGGGGTGCTCGACGGCGTACTGGAGGACGACGTTTCCGCCCCAAGAGTGGCCAGCCAGCAGAGGGCGGTTCAAGCCGATATGCTCCGTGAAGGCTTGGAGGTCACTGCAGATGGACTGGAAATCGTAGCCGCGGTCGGGTCCTTCGGTCTGGCCGTGGCCCCGCTGGTCCAAGGCGTAAACTGTGAATCGCGATGTTAACTGTGGAGCAGTCAGATCCCAAATACGGCAGTTGGATGCCAAGCCGTGGAGCAGCACGAGCGGAGGGCCGTTGCCGCCCCAATCGCGGTAGTGGAAATTCAGGCCGCGTAGTGCCACTTGTTTGTCTTGCACCTAGCTACCTCTCGGTGATGTCGTAGTCAGAACGTGCTGTTGGGTCACCATCTCTAGTGGCCGCGTCTATATGGGCGCATACATTCGACAGGTGATGATGAACGCCAGGAACAGGATTCCGAAGAAGATGGCAAACACCAGAAACCAACGGTGTGCTTCCATTATCGCGCCCGATGGCTAGCTGGAAAAGAGGCTAGCATCATGCATTCAGGAAGGCGGTGACTCGCTCGGTAAACTGCACTGGCTGTTCGAGCATCAAGAGGTGCCCCGCGCTTTCAAGGGTCTCCACCTGCGACCCGGGCAGGAGTCTCTGCAAGGCGGGGGCATATGCGGGAGAGATTATCTTGTCCTGTGCGCCCCAGAGGATGAGTGTGGGGGCGTTCACACGGTAGAGTCGGCGCTTCAGGCCTTTATCGGGTATGGGCCAGAGGAACTTGCCCACGGCGGAGAGTCCCGAAATCCGTTCCAGCGCGAGAATCGCGCGTGTCTCGTCGTTCTCTTCTTGGGAACGTGCTTCCTGCGCTGCCGGGCTGTCGGGATCGGCCCAGAGAGCATCGGAAAGATCCTTGGGGTTCATGCCGAAGAAGTCAGCCACCGGGGCCTCGTCCAACCAGAGGCCGGCAGCGCTGGCGAGCACGAGTTTATTCACGCGATGAGGGTCCAAGGCAGCCACCTCGGCGGCGGCCATGGCGCCTATGAAATGTCCTACAATGTGCGCCGAAGAAAGGCTGAGGGTATCCATGAGCTCCATGTGGTAGAGGGCGAGGTCGGTGGTATCTTCCAGATATTCTATGCCTTGGGTCTCGCCGTAGCCGGGAAACCAAGGTGCGTATACGGTGAAGTCGTTAGCTAGTTGGTCGAGGAAGGAGGACCAACCACCTGCTGGTCCCAAGGCGCCGTGCAGGTAAAGGAGGGGTTCGCCTGAACCAGCCTTCAAGAGGCTGGTTGAGAAGCGCCCGCCTGCGAGGGAGAGAGTGAGCTTTTCTGGGACCATGCTCTTTCCCTAGCCGGTCTTGCCGGGCACAGATGGCTGACGTACGTGCTGCAGGGGTTGGGGCCACCAACGGTTGTCGTACTCTTCCCACAAGTCGCGCAGATATGGGAGGACTTCGGTGCCGAAGAGGTGGGTGTTCTTGAAGGCCCGTTCTCGTGGCATGTCGCCGAACTGAAGGAGGAGCATAAGGTTGCCAACCCTGAGCTCCTTGATGGCGTGGCGCAGTTCCTCACGCACGGTGGCGGGGCTACCTGCTATGACGTTGCCGGCGTCGATGAAGTCCTTCCAAGTGAACTCGGTATTCTGTTCGCGTCGTGCTGCCACCGTCGCTTGACTCAAGCCGCTGCGTACGCTGCGCTCGCTGCGATAGCCGGGGGCGCTAGCGTAGGACGCTGGGACGTGGAGGCACTTCTTGAAGAAGTACTCGATGTCGTCCTTGTACTCGTCGATCTGGTTGTCCTGCTCTGAGACGGCGACCAACTGAAGGAAGCCAGCGTGGTAGGGGTTGAACTCCTTTTCGCGGCGGTCCAGTTCTTCCCAGAAGCCATCGAGGACCATCTTGCCGACCTTGTAGCCCTGGTAGCTGAGGTAGCAATAGACGTAGTCGTAATCGATGGTGAAATCCCAAGTCTCCAGACTACCGGACCCGGGCACCCAGATGGGGGGATGGGGCTGCTGGTAGGGGCGGGGCCAGATATCGACGTACCGTGTCTGGGTGTGCTTGCCGTTGAAGGCGAAAGGCTTCCGCTCCGTCCACGCCTTAATCACCAAGTCGTGGGCTTCCAGGTATTTCTCTCGGAGGGTGGCAGGGACCTGGCCGTAGGCGAACACTGTGTCCATGGAGGTGCCGAGGGGGAAGCCGGCGATGAGACGCCCACCGCTCATGACGTCCAGCATGGCGAATTCTTCGGCCACGCGCGTCGGCGGATTGTATAAGGCCAAGCTGTTGCCAAGCACAACCATGGCTGCCTGGGATGTGCGTCGCACCATGGAGGCTGCCATCAGGTTGGGGGAGGGCATGAGCCCGTAGGCGTTGTTGTGGTGCTCGTTGACGCACAGCCCGTCGAAGCCCATGGTCTCGGCGTATTCAAGCTCATCGAGGTAGTCGTTGTAGAGTTCGTGCCCCTTGGCTGGGTCGAACAGGTCATTGGGGACGTCCACCCAAACGCTGCCATACTGCTTCTCAAAATCGGGAGGGAGGAACTGATAGGGCATCAGGTGGAAAAAGCATAGCTTCATGGCGGGCTTCCCCCTTCCGGGGCGGGTTGAGTTGCGACAGGTGGGATTCTACACCTTAGGGGATGTTTGGAGCGAGGGGATTAGACAATTTGGCGGCTTAGCATTATCGGACTCAACACCGTCTATCGTGGGATGAGGGGACGCGTTCGCGTCCATTAGCCGGGACCCGGTATGGGCTCAGACCTTGGCGGGGCCTTACTCCTGCCCCACAGGTGGGGCCTTGGGGAGTGACAGCGCCCCGAGCAGGAGAAGGCCGCTTCCGACCAGTGTCAGCGCGAGGGCACCTTCCGTGGGGGTCATGGCGTTGCTAGTGCATGTGCCGCGTATGTCATGGACTGAAAGGCTCTGGGAGGAGCGGAACGTACTGCCAGAGCGTTGGATGTTGGGCTCGCGCTCCTCCCAATAGTACTGGCCTCCTTCATCTGTTGTAAGCACCCAACATCTGGCATCTTGACTCATATTCAATGCAAGCAGTGAGACGCCGACCATTGCTGCCGCGACTATGGCGCCTACCGTGAGAAATGGAAGTCCGGCAGTCCCGGGCGGGAGCATGTACCCACGAGCCGCTGCCGCCCCCAAGAGAAGAACGGAAGGAACGAACAGGAGTCCCACGGAGAAGATGGCAACGAAGGTGAGGGCCATCGACAAAAGGACTGCTGCAAGGAGTAGCGGGCCTTCAGCACTACTCCCAGGCCGAAGCCAAACGTAACCAGCGATGAAGGCGGGAGACATGAGGGCCAATCCCAATGCCAACCGACCAAGGGCTTCGGGTACCAAGGGGCCGCCCCAATCGTTGATGATAGGGATAGCGATGGCGACTACAGCAGGGACGCCAGCTGCGATGGCGGCAACGAGTGCGAGCCAGTTGCGGCGGTAGTTTGTCATTAGGAAGGGAACAGGTGGAGCGGGCGATGGGGATCGAACCCACGACGGCTAGCTTGGAAGGCTAGCGCTCTACCACTGAGCTACACCCGCATCGTTTCTATTTTAGGCGAGGGGGCCGCTCTTTTTCCAGACCGAGCGGCCCCGCTCTTTCGACCCTGGGCTAGAGGAGATTCCAGAGGCCTGCCCCATCCTGGACCTGTAGCAACACCGGCGCGAACACGAGGGATACGATGGCCATGAGCTTGAGCAGGATGTTCAACGAGGGGCCGGAGGTGTCCTTGAAAGGGTCGCCAACCAAGTCGCCTTCCACGGCGGCTTTGTGAGGCTCAGAACCCTTGCCTCCGAAGTGGCCCAACTCGATGTACTTCTTGGCGTTGTCCCAAGTGCCGCCAGAGTTGGCCATGGTGATAGCCAGGATGAACCCGGCTGCCACTGCTCCGATGAGGAGACCTCCCAAGGCTTCCGCTCCCAGCAGGAAACCCACCACCAGAGGGACTGAGACGGCCATGATGCCGGGCAGGACCATTTCTCGCAGCGAGCCCCGGGTACTGAGGTCAACACACCTTGCATAATCGGGGCGCCCGGTGCCTTCCATGATGCCGGGTATCTCGCGAAACTGGCGACGCACTTCGTTGACCATGTGGTAGGCTGCCCGGCCGACTGCTTTCATGGTCATGGAGGCGAAAAGGGAGGGGAGCATTGCACCGATGAGCAGGCCGACGAGGGTGGTGACGCTGAGCAGGTCCAGAACATCCAGGTCTACTGCCTGGGCATAGGCTGCCATCAGTGCCAGTGAGGTGAGAGCCGCCGACCCGATAGCGAATCCCTTGCCGGTGGCAGCGGTGGTGTTGCCCAAGGCATCCAAGGCGTCGGTGCGCTGCCGTACTTCGGGGGCCAGTTGGGCCTGCTCGGCTATTCCTCCAGCATTGTCGGCCACGGGGCCGTAGGCGTCGGTGGCTAGGGTGATGCCTAGGGTGGAGAGCATCCCCACGCCCGCCATGGCCACGCCGTAGAAGTCAGCGAGAACGTAGGCCGCCAAGATTGCTCCGACGACCATGAGTAAGGGCAGCATCGTGCTCTGCATGCCCGATGCCAAGCCACTGATGATGGTGGTGGCGACACCGGTCTCCGCCGATTCGGCCACGTTCTTGGTGGGGCCATAGTCGTAGGAAGTGTAGTACTCGGTGCCCACGCCGATTATGACGCCCGCTCCGAGGCCGGCGACGATACACCAGAAGATGTCGAAGTCGCTCACGTTTGGCGCGATGATGCCGTCCAAGTCGAGCCACCACACCACGAGGAAGGAGAAGACGAGCACCAAGATGGCGGCGCCGAAAATTCCACGGCGCAGGGCCCACAAGAGCTCGCCGAAAGATGCCCGCTCACCGCTTCGGACGATGAAGGTGGCCAGCATAGAGGCCACGATACCGCCTCCGGCGATGACCAGGGGCAGCAGGGCCACATGGCTCTTCCAGCCTGCGGTCAACCCGGCTGCGGCAACAGCCGTGCCAGCCAGGGCGATGGCTGCGATGATGGAGCCAACGTAGGACTCGAAGAGGTCGGCCCCCATGCCGGCAACGTCACCGACGTTGTCGCCGACGTTATCGGCGATGACGGCGGGGTTTCGCGGATCGTCTTCCGGTATGCCAGCTTCGACCTTGCCCACTAAGTCGGCTCCGACATCGGCTGCCTTGGTGTATATGCCCCCGCCCACCCTAGCGAACAGGGCGATGGAGGATGCGCCGAAGCCGAACCCGACCACGTAGTTGATATCCTCATATACGAAGTAAAGGATGGTGACGCCCAACAGGCCGATGCCCACCACGGTCATGCCCATCACTGCGCCACTGGAAAAGGCGACCCGCAGGGCAGGATTCAGGCCGCGCATGGCATTGGCTGCGGTGCGTCCGTTGGCACGGACAGCCACGCTCATGCCTATGAACCCGGCTGCGGCGGAACAGATAGTACCCGCCAGGTAGGCTATGGCAGTGCGGGGAATTATTTCGTCGTAGGAGTACCAGTCGACCAGGACCCATATCGCAGCGAATACAAGCACTATGAAGGGGACCAGCACGAAGTACTCGCGCTTGAGGAAGGCGTACGCTCCCTCGCGGATGGCTTCGCCGATGCGTCGGATGTGGGCATTGCCCTCGTCCACCATCATGACACGCGCTGCCAGAGCAGCGGAGAAGGCCAAGGCTACGGCTCCACAGATTATGGCTATAAGGATGGCGGTAATTGCTTTACCTCCAGATTAAAGAACTAGGGTGCAGACAAAAAATCAGGCGCCCTTTGGGCACCTGTGGCTATGTACGGGGCTCATAACATCAGTGTTGTCTGCGCCCCCACGGGCAACTGCGGAATCTAGCATGACGGCCGCAAGGTGTCAAGAATTCGTAATCCACGGAGGCGCGCCGGGTCAGGAGGACCCTTGGGATTTCTGCCACTCGGCAAGGCGGGCTTCTAGGTGGCTCTGTCTCATGGCCATGGTCAGATCGCCGCGGGTGCGCTCCAGGACGCCCCGCATGGCGTCGGTGGAGTGGCGCAGACCTCCGGTGACGCCTTCCGGGAAGTCCATAGTAACCAGCAGGGTGTATATCTCGTCCATGATGCCGAGGAAGGGCTCGCAATCGGCTGGGTCGTCGTGACGCAGGCGGTCGAGGATGAAACGGCGCAACTCGCCGATGGACTCGGCCATGCCGTTGAGGTAGGGGGCTGCGTCCACTCCCAAATCGGCTGGATAAGGGAGAGGGGTACCGGAGATGAGGGCCAAGGTGATGTTGCCTTCGGTGTACTCTTTGCGAGCATCGGAGAGGAAGCCTGCGAAGTATATATCCGGGTTGTTTTCGAGTATGGGGGCAGTATCCGCCAACTGTTCCTGGGCCTCCTGAAGCAGGCGGCGTGCGGTGTCGAAGTCCAAGCGATGTACTGCCCGGATGGCATTGGCGGAGAGGCGTATGACTCCGCGGGATATGCGCAGTCCTTCTTCGCGGGCCCTGTGCTTGGACGAGAGTTCGGCGTGGGCAATGGAAGCCACTTCGTCCAAGCCAGAGAGTCTGCCTGTTTCGGTCACCCTTATCCTCCAGCTGAGGCGATGCGGTCCGACAACCGCCGGGCTGCTGCCTGGGGGTCGGTGGCAAGGCCGATGGCGCTGCTGACGCAGAGTGCGTCGGCTCCTGCCTGCACCACCTCGGTAACGTTGTCTTCGTTGATGCCGCCAATGGCTACGACTTTGGCCGGGATTTCCTGGGCCGCGAGGGTTGCCTTGATGCGACGCACCGGCTCGCAGCCAACGGGAGCGCGACCAGTTGACTTGGTGCCTGTGGGGTAGATGGGCCCGATGGCGATGTGGTCTGCGCCTTGGGCCGCTGACTCAGTGGCGTGGTCGGGGGTGGGATTCGAGCGGCCCAGTAGCTGGGAAGGCCGCAGCATTTTGCGGGCTTCACCTATGGGCAGGTCCGTCTGCCCCACATGCAGCCCGTCGGCCTCCGAGAGCCGGGCGACATCGGCATGGTCGTTGATGATGAGCAGGGCCCCATGCTGATGGCACAGGCGTTGCAGGTCGCGGGCGAGGGGGAAGATCATTCCCTTGTCGCGAAGCTTGTCGCGTAATTGCAGGACCCGAACGCCGCCAGCCAAGGCGGCGGCGGTGACCTCGACGGGGTGTCGACCGGCAGTCACTTCGGGGTCGATGATGAAGTAGAGGCCGCGGAGACGCTGGGCGCGGTCCTGACGCCAGCGGGCACCGACCTCCCGGTGCATGGCCTCCAAGGCGGTGCCGATGGCGGGGGTCCAGTTTCCCAAGCGGACGGTAAGGTCGCGCAGGACGCTGCGGGTGGTGGTGAGCATGTCCCAGATGCTGCCGAAGGAGGGGACGGCGCCCAAGGTCTCGTGGGGTACAACGGACAACTCGGGGGGGGTGGCGGAGGCGAGATTCCGGGCCAGTTCGTCGGATAAACCGAGTTGGCCCCAACCTTCGGTCAGAGCTTGGAGGCACTCGGCGAAGTATGCCAAGCCAGCTGTAGTGTCGAGGGGTGTGGTCACAGATCCATTCCCTTGGGCAGATCGCCGTCGCGGGCTGCCTTGATAGTTTCCTGTACGCTGTCGGGGACATCCATGCCGTGTTTGCGGAAGGACTCTTCGACGTTGCGGCCTATGTTGCGCGGGTCGCTGTAGTAGTTGGGGTCAGCGTAGCCGGGTGGCGGGCCGGACTCCTGGTGGATGGTGGCAACGGATTTATGGTGGGCAAAGGAGGAGATGAGGCGTCGCATATTGGCAGAGGCGCAATGGGAGCACTGGGCCTCGACCTCCTGGCCCACTGACTTGGTAAGGACTGAGGAGCGCTTTCCGCATTCGAGGCAACGGTACTCATATATGGGCATGCAGGTCTCCCGGTCTACTCGAAGTCGTCGTAGCTGTCGTCCGAGCTGAAGCCGTGTTCTTCGGCGAAGGCCTCGGCTTCCAATTCGTCGATGGTGTGGTCGAAGTCGGGACCGACTGCACCGCTCAGTTCGCGGCGCATGTGCCTGAGATAGGCTGCCATCTCGCGGGGGTCGCCGTCGTCACCGCCCAGGCCTGTGGTGTCGGGGAGGCTGTCACCCCAGGACTTGTGGATGGCGACCCTGGAGATCAGCTTGGACATATCCTGCCCACCGCAGTGGTCGCATTTAGGGGCAGGCTCTTCGGAGAAAGTGCGCACCAGCACCGAGGAGCGGCGACGGCAGGCTTTGCAGCGGTATTCGTAAATCGGCATCTCAGTGAGGGGGAGTGCGAGTCGAGGGCTGAGTGATTTTTGAGGGATTGTAGCATACAAGTGGGCGCATGGGGGTGGGAACATCGCCGTAGCTGGACGTTGTTCTTGTTCCCATTGTTCCCACGCTCGTAGCTGCGTTGTAGTTGTGACAGTTCCCACAATTTGTTCCCATCGTTCCCATTTTGGCGTGTCTCTGATTCTCAGGGCTGCACGACAGGCTTGGTATCGGGGATTTAGGAGGTTGACTTACGGATCCCTTAATGGAGATAGTACAACAGTTCTGTAACAAATAAGCAAGGGGGGCTTTGATGGGCTTGGGATGCTGAGGTTTTAGTTGCGCCCCATGCTGTGTCCGCGTATACTGACTCGGTGCATTCAGACACAGTCGAATTTGATCGGTACCTCCTCTAACTACGGCACTCCCCCGTTAACGCGCAGTCCACTCACCCCCAAAGGTTTAGTAGCGAGTTATAATTGTGGGCGGCTGGCGTGGGAGGCCTAGTGTGCTTTGTGGCGCCAAGGAAGGAGTGGAGGCATGAGTTCGGGGATGTATGACTTCGCTATGGGAATAGGTGGCGAGGCCGGGCAGGGTATCGCGACGCCCGGTGACATACTTGCCCGAATATTCGTCCGACGAGGCCTTCACCTCACTACGTACAACGCGTACCAGTCGATTATTCGTGGCGGACATATCTTTCTGACGGTGCGCGTCAGCGACGAGAAGATATACAGCCACGGCGACAGGCTGGACCTGCTGCTGTGCCTGAACCAGGACACCATGGACCGGCACCTGAACCTCATGGGACCGGGGTCGCGGGTGGTGTACAACAGCGACAACATCAAGGCGGAAGGGGCTGCCCGCGGTGTGGGCCTGTGCCCGCTGCCGATTGGCGAATTGACCCAGAGCCGGAACCGGCTGGTGCAGAACACTGTGGCCGTGGGGGCCATCATGGCCCTGATGAAGCTGGATTTCGAGGTGCTGGAGGAGAGCCTTCAGCTACGTTTCCAGAGGCAGGGACAAGCGGTGGTGGACGAGAACGTCCGAGTGGCACGGGCGGGATACGACTACACCCTGGCCAACTTCGAGCCCTTTTCCCAAGAAGTAGCCCAACTCGAGAAGCCGATGGCAGTCTGGGCTGGGAATGAGGCCATTGCCATGGGCGCGGCTGCAGCGGGCATGAAGTTTTACGCTGCTTACCCGATGAGCCCATCCAGTGGCATTCTGCACTGGATGGCCTCGAACGCCCGCAACCTGGGCATCATGGTGAGGCAGGTAGAGGACGAGATTGGCGTGGCCAACATGACCATTGGGGCGGCCCACGCGGGGTGCCGGGCCATGTGCGGGACATCGGGTGGCGGCTTTGCGCTGATGACGGAAGCTATCGGCGCCGCTGGCATGATGGAGATACCGGTGGTGTTCGTGAACGTACAACGGGCCGGTCCCTCGACAGGCGTGCCCACGAAGACGGAGCAGGGAGACCTGTGGCAGGCGTTGGGCGCCAGCCAAGGGGACTTCCAGAGGTTGATCGTAGCGCCCACCGATGCTCTTGATGCCTTCAACACCATGCCGGAGTTGTTTAATCTCACAGACTACTATCAGTGCCCCGGCATCGTAATTTCCGACCTGCTGATCTCGGAAGGCAGGTACAGCGTCGACCCAGACGACATCGACATGCAACCCACGATTGAACGGGGCAGCCTGATCATGGAGGGCTCGACGACAGACGGGTACAAGCGGTACGAAAACACCGAGTCGGGTATATCACCGCGCGCTTTGCCGGGTCTGGAGGGCAAGGTGCATGTGGTGGCCACGGACGAGCATGACGAGGACTCGATGCTGATCAGCGACGAGTTCACCAACCCCCACAAGCGCCGCATGATGGTGGAGAAGCGTTCCCGCAAGATGAGCGACCTGCTGGGGCGTGTGGCCCCGCCCCAGATAGAGGGCGAGGAAGACGCTGACGTGACCCTAGTGGGCTGGGGTTCCACCTATGGAACCATCAAGGAGGCCTTGGACCTTCTGGCTGTACAGGGGATCAAAGCCAACCAGTTGGCTATCAAGTGGATTGTTCCCTTCCATGGTGATGCGATTACGGACATTCTGTCCAAAGCCAAGAAGGTTATCGTTGTGGAGAACAACGAGTCGGGCCAGTTCTACCGCTACATGCGCAGTGAGACGGGCCTCTCAGTGGACGGGCATGTACGGAAGTACGACGGAGAACCTTTCGCCCCACACCACATAGTGCAGGGAGTTATCGATCTGCTGAAGGGCGAGACAGACAGGTACGTTCCCTACCAGGAAATAATGGTATAAGGAACATGTGTGGGCGTGTCCGGCTTGGACCAAGTGTGGACAACTACCGGGGCTGGCAGGGGCCGATCCCAAGCCTGAAATGAAAAAGGGGTAGCGATGACGAGCGTTAACGTAGCGGGAGAAGTCCCCGAGGTGAAGCTCACCGCTCGCGATTTCAAGGGTCTGGTTGACCCGGACTGGTGCCCTGGATGTGGCGACTTCGGAGTCATCAATGGCATCCAGAGGGCCTGCGCCGAGTTGGGGCTGAGGCCGCACGAAATACTGACGGTCAGCGGTATTGGATGCTCATCAAACCTGCCTGGGTACTTCAACTCCTATGGCATGCACACACTGCACGGACGATCGCTGGCAGTTGCGACCGGGGCCAAGATGGCCAACCACGAACTGACGGTGCTGGTCACAGGCGGTGACGGTGATGGCTACGGCATAGGTGGCAACCACTTCACCCACACGGCGCGACGCAATGTGGACCTGACCTACATTGTGATGAACAACCAGATTTACGGTTTGACGACGGGCCAGATATCCCCGACCAGCACCTTCGGCATGAAGACCAAGAGCACACCTTTTGGCAGCGTGGAGATGCCGGTGAATCCCATCACCTCGGCAATCATGAACGGGGCAACCTTCGTGTCCCGAGCGTACAGCAGCGACATCCGCCACCTGACCGACACCATCAAGAAGGCCATCACGCATAAGGGCTTCTCGCTGGTGGATGTGTTCAGCCCCTGTGTGACCTTTAATTTGGACAACACCCATGACTTCTTCAAGGAGCATGTGCGCAAGCTGGAGGACGAGGAGCACGACACCAGCGACTGGAAGACGGCATGCGAGAAGGCGATGATGTGGGGCGACACGATCTACACAGGTGTCTTCTTCCAGAAGAAGGAGTCCCAAGACCTTGGCGACCAAGAGCCGGTGCTGGAGGACGGGCCGCTTGCCTTCCGTCCATTGGGTCTGAGCAAGGAGCAAGGTGATCGCGTAGTGCGGCGCATGCTCTAGCGGTGAGATTGGTCTGCAACTGCTCTCGCGTGGAGAGTTTAAGCCCCCTTCAACTCGAAGGGGGCTTTCGTATGGGCGTAGGTTGCTAGCGTCCTGGCACGTCGATGACGAACCGCCAAGTGCCGTCGGCTTGGCGACGCACGACCTCGATGCTGTTCCCGTCGTGCTCAGTCACGGTGCCGTCGGCGGCTGTATCAATTACCTTCGACTTGCAGTCCAGCACTGCGAGGTCGCCGGACTGGTGCACCAACTGGCTCTCATGCCTGAAAGTGCGGCCGCTGGCTACACCCATATCCAAGGCCTTTCGGATAGCATCTATTCCGGCAATGGTCCCGCCACCGGGCATCACCAGCAATGCGCCGTCCTCGTAGAGGCTGGCTAGAGCCGCCACGTCGCGTGCGTTGAAGGCGTCGAAGAACTGGGTGTGAACGTCGCCGGGCTCGTGAGCTGCCATGTGGTGCCTCCTGAAGTAGCCTGACTTGAGGTCGGCGTCCTGGGCGCCGGTGCCGATGATTATAATGGCGTTCGGTGTTTCTCGAAGGGGAATCATACCAGCAGGGGAGTGGCCAACGTGACATTGAGGGGTCTGGGACCGGGCAGTAGTCCAGGTAGCCATGCAGGTGGAATCGAAGCCCGGCTGGGCAAGCTGGATGCTGAGGATGTGGTCTCCCGGATGTGGCGGAGAGACCATTTGGTGTGGAAGCCTGAGCCGACGGAGATTGAGGACCGGCTGGGCTGGTTAACTGTTTCGCGAGATATGCGTGGGGAGGCGTCTGCCCTGGGGGCGTTTGGTCGCGAGGTGGGGGAGGCTGGCTACCGGCATGTGGTGCTATTGGGGATGGGAGGGAGCAGCCTTGGGCCGGAGGTGCTGCGTAGCGTTTTTGGGTCCGCTGAGGGGTATCCGGAATTGATTGTGCTGGATTCCACAGTGCCGGCTGTTGTCAGGCATGTGAGCGATGGTATTGATCCGGCCCGGACTCTCTTTCTGGTCTCATCAAAGTCGGGGAGCACTATCGAGCCCAACTGCTTGTATGCGCATTTCCGGGAGATGGTGGAGGGAGTGCGTGGAGAGCGGGCTGGGGAGAGCTTTGTGGCGGTCACGGACCCGGGCACGGTGCTGGAGAGGATGGGTACGGAGGCTGGATTCAGGCGCACGTTTGTCAATCCGCCGGATATCGGAGGGCGGTACTCGGTGCTGTCGTATTTTGGGCTGGTGCCGGCGGCGCTGATTGGTCTGGATGTTGGGGAGTTGCTTGAGCGGGCGAATGGGATGGCTGGAGGTTGCGCAGCGGATGTGCCAGCATCACGGAATCCGGGGGCCCAGTTGGGTGCATGGATGGGTGAATTGGCGTTGCAGGGGCGTGACAAGCTCACGCTGGTGACGTCTCCATCGATCGCGAGCTTTGGGTTGTGGGTGGAGCAGTTGCTGGCGGAGAGTACGGGGAAGGAAGGGAAGGGGATCGTGCCGGTGGTGGGGGAGCCTCTGATGCTGCCGGAGGAATATGGGGATGACCGGCAGTTTGTGTACCTGCGGCTCGAGGGGGACGAGAATGGTGAGAGCGATGAGTTCGCGGATGCCCTAGCGGGTGCAGGGCATCCCATGATGCGGACCGGGTTGCGTGACCGGTATGACCTGGGGGCTGAGTTCTATCGATGGAAGTTCGCCACTGCGATTGCCGGGGCGGTGTTGGGGATCCATCCCTTTGACCAGCCTGATGTGCAGGCGGCCAAGGATATGACGGAGGCTATGCTGGCGGGGTTGCTGGAGACGGGCCAGTTGGCTGCGCCACAAACGGAAATCCCCCCGGAAGAACTGCTAGCTGTGGTGGAGCCCGGTACGTACGTGGCGGTCCTGGCGTATTGCGGGCAGACTCCGGGACTGGACGCAGAGTTGCGTGTGCTGCGGAAGAGGATTGCGCAAGGGTATGGGGTGGTTAGCACCGTGGGATATGGGCCGCGATATCTGCATTCCACGGGGCAGTTGCATAAAGGTGGGCCTGCGTCGGGTAGGTTTCTGCTGCTTACCGCCGATGACGGGGATGATGTCTTGATACCGGGTCGTCCGTACACATTCGGGCAATTGGCGCGAACGCAGGCGCTGGGTGACTTGCAGGCATTGCAGTCTGTGGGTAGGCGTGTGACGTGGGTGCGTCTGGGTGGGGATGTGGTTGAAAGCATTCGTGAATTGGCTGGCCGGGTTTGCTGACAGCACTTGGAAATCGTTGAAGGAGTCGCCATGGAGATCGGGATGGTTGGCTTGGGGCGCATGGGTGGGGCCATGGCGCAGAGGCTTCTGAGGGCGGGGCATCAAGTCGTGGCGTATGACCCGCGGCCTGAAGCGGTGCAGGCTCTGGAGGCGGAGGGTCCTTCAGGAGCGGGTTCGCTGGCAGAGATGGTCGGCAAGCTGACTGCGCCGAGGGCGGTATGGGTCATGGCGCCGGTGGGAGAAGCCACGGAGTCTGCTATTGAAGAAGTGGCGGCCTTGCTTGAGCCGGGCGATACGGTCATTGATGGGGGGAACTCCAATTACAAGGACAGCATGCGCCGTGCTGCTGTGCTCGCTGACCGTGGGATCGAGTTCCTGGACGTGGGGACCAGCGGAGGCATCTGGGGTCTTGCTGAGGGGTACAGCTTGATGGTGGGAGGCGATGCCGAGGTCTATGCGAGATTGGAGCCGATATTCCGGGCGCTGGCTCCTGGGGAGGACCGGGGGCATGGGTATGTGGGGAGGGCGGGCGCGGGGCACTACGTGAAGATGGTGCATAACGCCGTGGAGTACGGGTTGATGGAGGCGTATGCTGAGGGGTTCGAGTTGCTGCAGGCCAAGGGGGAGTTTAGCTTGGACTTGGCGCAGGTGGCGGGGATATGGCGTCACGGGAGTGTGGTGCGTTCGTGGCTGCTGGATTTGACGGCGGCTGCTTTGGAGGAGAGTGCTGGGTTGGAGGGGTTGCGGTCGTATGTGGAGGATTCCGGTGAGGGACGCTGGGCGGTGGAGGAGTCGGTGGAGTTGGCGGTGCCGGCGCCCGTGATTGCGCTGTCGCTGCAGGCGCGGTTCCGGTCGCGGCAGGAGGAGCCGTTTGCGGGGAGGCTGCTGGCGGCTATGCGGAACCAGTTTGGGGGGCATGAGGTGAGGCGGGCGGAGTGAGTGTAGGGGTTGGAGTGGGCTTGCGGTCTAGATGGGGCTGGCGCGTATGGGTGGCATGGGGACGAGGCGCTCGTTTACAGAGTCGGCGATGAGCCGAAATTCCTGTAAAGTTAACTGCCCCTAATAGCGGACTAACGCCAGAAGGGCGGAAAACTACTGATGTGACTCGTCTCCTTCCCTCGAGGATCAATCGAGCCTCACCCATGTCGTATTCCACCAGCGTATCATCGCCCAATTGAAACTGTTGTCGCTCCGTGGGTTCGATGCCGAGAGCTTCCAGCAGATCGCGACCGAGGACAGTATAAGAGGAGCCCGTGTCCACCAGTGCTATGACGTTGAGGGTTTCTCCACCGTTTAGTCCCCCTACTTCAACTTCTACAGAAAAGGTCCCCATCCGATACCCCGATTCGGTGCCCCTAGTTTGCATTAGGAGAATACCACGTGTGGGAGTTCTTCGCCGTCCTGCTCGCGGAGGAGGAAGTCGCGGAGGAGGCGGTGGAAGGTTTCGGGTTTCTCGGTCATGGGGAGGTGGGCTACTTCGTCCATGACGGCAAGCTGGCACTGGGGGATGGATTGGCGCAGGGCTTCGCCGTGGGCTAGGGGAACGATGCCGTCGATACGGCCCCAGATCAGGAGGGTTTCGACATCGAGGGCGGTGACAGCGGATGTCAGGGCGGGGTCAGAATAGGCGCCTTTGAAGAGCTTGGTCACCATGTCGCGGCCCTTCCACTGGCGCTCGAACTCGGGGCCTTGGCGCACGTTCTGCCAGTCGGCGCCGAAGCCGTAGGCTTGGGGGGTGGCGACCATTCCCAACTTGGCGAACATCTTCTGGCCGAAGGTCTCCTCGTCGATTTCGTCGAGGTCGGCCACTGGGCTCTTGGGAAGATCCAAGCCCATGCTGTCGGCCAGGACCAGCCGGCTGACGCGCTCGGGGTGCTGGGTGGCTAGGTAGAGGGCCATCCAGCCGCCGATGGAGTGGCCGATCAGGGTGACCTGATCCATCTCGATGGCGTCCAGAAAGCTCAGGGTGAGGTCGGCGTAGGCTTGGACGCTTTCCATGCCTTCGGGCGGGGTGCTCTGGTTCCAGCCGGGCAGCGCGGGGGCGAAGGTGTGGGCGACGGTGCCGATGGCCATGTGGAAGGCTTCCCATTTGCCGGCGCCTCCCATGCCGTGGAGGTAGAGGACTGGTTCGATGTCGCCTTCACGGCCGCCGACCAGATAGGAGACTTGGTGGCCGTTTACGTCTACTCTCTTGCGAGTGAAAATCGCTCCATCGCCTGCGCCCATGCGTGGGTTACCTCTTCATTCAGGTTGGACTTATTGTGGCAACTGGGCCCGGAGGAGGCTAGCTGCCTCGTGGTAGAGGCATCCGTAAGTAGCGGGAGATTAGACGGGCCGTGCGGCTAGGCTGATTCGTTCCACCAGAGTTTGACGCATTCCAACTCGAAGTAGGAGTCGTCGGAGACGGGGTCGGGGGGACTGCCTGAGGGTGTGCTGACGGAGAGGCGGATTATGTACCGCTCGCCGATCTCGGCCCGCTTCTGAAGGGATACGGCGGCGTCCTCCGCGTCCTGATCGGGAATGGCGCTGAACTCACCGTACTTGCCTTGGAACATGACGGTGCGCTCGGAGCCGGTGTGGTAGTGGGCTTCGAGCAGGACGTCGGCATCGTCGGGTATGGGGGTGCCGTCCTTGGTGACCATGTTGAGGCGGAGGGCTGTGCCCCTGAAGTCCATGGAAGGGCCGACGAAGATGAACTGGTAAGGGATGCCGTCGGCCGCGGTCTCGGGGATCATCAGTTCCCAACCGCCGGTGGCTATGCCGTCGGCGCTGTTCTCGAACTCGCGATAGGCTTCGGGGGACTCGCGCCGGAGGGTGTAATTGTTGTCGGGGAAGAGGGGAAGAGTCATTGCCTGCGGCTACCCGCCATCAGCGGCGACGGGCTGAACTTGAGAGCCCTGTTTCGCGGTTTTAGGCTCGTTAATCTTGCGGAGTTGGGGCATGACCCTTTCGGCGAAGAGGCGCTCGGAGTTCATCACGTTGAGGTGGTCGTTCTTGCCGACGCGGAACATGCCGAGGAAGTTACCGTAGCCTGCGGTCTCCATATCGTTGGCGAGCCACTCGGCGACGTAATCGGGGTCGCCGCAGACTATGAAGCCGTTGTCGCGGAGTTTTTCGAAGGGGGTGCCGGGCACGGGCATTTCTGGGCCCTTGTGACGCTTGCGGTACTCGAAGGAGCGGTCTGTCTGGATGCCGGGTACGGGGGCGGGGACTTGGACGGGGCGGCTGAAGGTGCTGAGGCGGCGCACGTACATGACGGCCTCGCGGCACTCCTCAATGGCCTTCTCGTTGGTCTCGGCTACGTGGAGATAGCGGGAGCCGATGGCGTACTCGGGGCCGGCATCCCAGCCGAACTTCTCCTTGGCGACAATGCGGTAGTACTCGAAGGCATCCTGGAAGACCGCGGTGGGGCTCCAGACGCGAGCGATGGGGATGCGTCGTTCGGCGGCGAACTCGATGGTCTCGGCGGAACCTGCGGGCATCCAGATGGGAAGGGGGTCCTGCAGGGGCTTGGGCCACACTGAGACGGCCTTGAGGTTGTAGAACTTGCCCTCGTAATCGAAAAGTTCTTCAGTGAGGGAACGCTGCAGGATGTCGTAGCACTCGGCAAAGCGCTCGCGGCTGGTGAAGGGGTCGACGTTGTAGGAGACATACTCCTGGGGCACGCCACGGACGACTCCGCCAATGAACCGACCCCCGGAGAGTACGTCCATTTGGGCGAACTCTTCAGCGGTCTGCACCGGGTGCCGGAGGGGCAGCACGTGACCGATGACTCCGACCTGCATCCGCTTGGTCATGGCGATGAGCGCTGAGGCGAGCACGGTGCAGGAGGGGTTGATGTTGAAGTAGGTGAAGTGGTGCTCGTTGACGAAGGCCCCGTCGTAACCCAAGTCCTCGCAGGCGGTCCATTCTTCGAGGTGTTCGCGATAGGTGTCTGCCGCAAGCTGGGGGTCGCAGAACTTGTTGGTCTGCCTTACCTCGGGGCCCACATCGTCGGGGATACCGGGATAAGTGGTCTCATCAAAGGTGTAGAACTTCATCGGGGTGCGCTCCCTTCAGCAGGACGGGTCAAAAGCATGGGTGGGCACGGCGGAGAGCCGTGCGTAGCGCCTTTTGAATAACACTCCCTAAAGACGGTGTCAAGGCGCCCCAGCCGGGGCGGCTTGGAGCCGGCGCGCTGGAAGAGGACTTGGGTGCGTGATATAATGCCCTAATCCTCCGTTCATTTGGAGAGCCTAGTTGATTGTTACCAAAGAAGAATCTGAAGCACGACAGGTCGTCCTCAACGTAGAACTCGAACCCTCCGACATCGAACAGCACCTCCAGCGGGTATACCGCCAACTGGTCAACCGGGTGCAGATCCCGGGTTTCCGCAAGGGGAAAGCCCCGCGTTCCATAGTAGAGAGCTTTCTTGGGCGCTCGGCCATGGTGCAGGAAGGCCTGGACTCCATTGTCACCTCCTCACTGAACCAAGCTTTGGAACAGGAGAGCTTGGAGCCATTCGGAGATCCGGAGATCGACAGCCTGGAACTGGAGCCGGTTTCCTTCAAGGCCACGGTGCCGCTGGAGCCTGAAGTGGACCTGGGTGCCTTCCGGGACATACGTCTCGAGCCCGATGAGACCGAGATTGCCGATGAGCAGGTCACAGAGGTACTGGAGCAGTTGCAGCGTAGCAACGGCGTCTGGGAACCGCGCGAGGGACAGGTGCGCTTCGGTGACATGGTCAACCTGGATGTGGACGGCACCATCGAGGGAAACCGCGCCCTGCTGGAACGTGGGGTAGATTTTGTCCCCCAGCAGGATAACCCCATCCCATTCCCCGGTTTCTCCGTCTATCTTGAGGGGATGGGGCCGGGTGAGGAGAAGGACTTCACCCTCACAGTACCCGATGACTACCGGGACACGGCCATAGCGGGCAAAGAATGCCGTTTTGAGGTCAAGGTGCTGGAGATCAAGGAATTCCACCTCCCGGACTTGGACGACGAGTTCTCCAAGGGCATTGGCGAGGGCTACGATTCCATGGAGGAGTTGCAAGAGGACATACGGCGCCGACTGCACAACGACGCTCAAGAGGCAGCCCAAAGGGAGCTTCAGGAGAAGGCCCTGCAACAGGCAATCGAGGGCGCCAACGTAGTGTACCCGCCGCTCACGGAGCAACGGGAACTCGACCGGATGGTGGAAGACCGGGCCCACGCTCTACGTGAGAACCGGTTACAGGCCGAAGATTACGTAGCCGAAGCAGGGAAGAGTGATGAAGAGGTACGGACGGAGCTACGACCTGAAGCCGCTGAGCGCCTGACACGCTTCCTGGTGCTGCGCCAGTTGAGCCTAGAAGAGGGCATCGAAGTTACTGACGACGACGTGGAAGGCGAGATCGACCAGATGGCGGGAACGGGTGAGTCGCAAGAGGCCATCCGCAACGCCTTTTCCACAGATAACGCACGAACCGCAATAAGAAACGCGATTCTGTCTCGCAAGGTGCAGGAGCGCTTGGGGGAAATCGCCCAGAGCGGTGCGGAGGACTCGCCCGCAATGGACCCGTCTACCTCTTCCACGACGGACGTGGTCGAAGATGAAGGGTCCGAGGAAGCATCCGACCAGGAAACCGAGCAGGCGACCGGTCAAGCATCAGGCGAACAGCCGGCATAGGCACAGGAGCTAAGGAGGCAGCCCTCATGGCAATTGACCCCCGTGATATCGGCAGGCCCTATGACTTCAGTAGAACCAGCGGCCTCACCACACCCCAAGACATCGTCCCCATGGTCATCGAGACGGGACCCCGTGGCGAGCGGGCATTCGACATCTATTCCTTGCTGTTGAAGGAACGCATCATTTTCCTGGGCACGCCCATCAATGACCATATAGCCAACGTAATCGTGGCCCAGTTGCTATTCCTTGAGAGGGAGGACCCGGAAAAGGACATCAGCCTTTACATAAACAGCCCAGGAGGAGTCATAAGCTCCGGGCTGGCCATCTACGACACGATGCGGTTGATACGACCGGACGTTTCCACGATCTGCGTGGGGATGACTGCGAGCATGGGTACTGTGCTGTTGACCGGTGGCGTCAAAGGGAAGCGGTACGCGCTACCCAACTCGACGGTGCATATGCACCAGCCCATGGGCGGGGCTTCGGGTCAGGCCAGCGACATCGAAATTGCAGCCCGGGAAATTCTGAGGCTGCAGGACAAGATCCGGCAGATACTGTCGGACGGCACTGGCCAAGACTACGAGAGGATAGCCCGGGACACTGACCGTGACTACTACCTGACCGCACAGCAAGCGATGGAATACGGTATCGTCGACGAGGTCATAGGCTCGGGGTCTGAGCTCTCAGCCAACGGCGCGGAAGTGCCGGAAAACACTTAGTTCCAGGGGATCTAGCAGTCTTGATGAGCCGTACCTTGAGAAGTACCAACCTGGGAAGGAAGTAGAGGGCGGCAGTGCCCGCTAGCAGGAGCACCAGCAGGATACGCCAGTGTTCCTTTTGCGGTAAGGCCCAGACCCCAAGCAACCGCTTGGTTGGCGGCCCCAACCGCATATATGTCTGTTATGAGTGCGTCCGTGTGTTCCAACAGATGGTGGACCAGGATGCGCGTTCCAAGAGGCAGGGCCGCCGCCCACGCAAGCTTCCGACGCCGCGAGAGTTGCACGAGGCCCTGGACAACTATGTGGTGGGGCAGAATCGTGCCAAACGCGCCCTCAGCGTCGCCGTCTACAACCACTACAAACGGATATGGGATGGTGATGACGAGTCGGAGGTCGAGCTCCAGAAGGCCAATATCCTCATAGCCGGCCCCACCGGCTGCGGCAAGACGCTCCTCGCCCAAAGCCTTGCCCGGATTCTTCACGTCCCCTTTGCCTTGTGCAACGCCACTTCCCTGACTGAGTCGGGCTATGTGGGTGAGGATGTGGAGAATATTCTGCTGCGGCTTATCCAGAATGCCGGATGGGATATCTCCCAAGCGGAACAGGGCATCATCTACATCGATGAGATTGACAAGATTGCCCGCAAAGAGGGAGCCAACCGCTCCATCACGAGAGATGTATCAGGGGAGGGGGTCCAGCAGGAGCTACTCAAGCTGCTGGAGGGATTCAACGCCAGCGTGCCACCCCAAGGCGGACGCAAGCACCCGTACCAGGAATTTGTGCACATCAAGACAGAGAACATCCTGTTCATCTGCGGTGGCACCTTCGAGGGCATGGACACGATTCTAGGCCGGCGCTTGGGCAGCGCGTACTCGCTAGGGTTCAAGGGGAGCGCTGTCGAGGCCCAAGGCGCAAACAACGGCTCCCACATAGCGCCCGATGACTTGGTGCAATTCGGTCTGATTCCTGAGTTGGTTGGCCGGTTGCCAGTGGCCGTCACCCTGGACCCCATGGACGAGGAAACGCTGGTGCGGGTACTGACGGAGCCTAGGAATGCCATCATCCGGCAGTACCAGCGCATGTTTGACATTGACAAGGTGGAGTTGGTATTCACCGATGAGGCCCTCAGGGCCTGCGCCATGGAAGCCCTGCGAAGGCGCACCGGAGCAAGAGGGCTGCGAACGATCATCGAGGAAGCACTGCTGGACGTGATGTACGAATTGCCATCGATGAAGAAGATCGTCCGGTGCGTGGTGGAGGCGGACACGATTGTTCGGAAGGCGCCGCCCGCTCTCCTCACCGCTATGGGGCAGCGGATGGAGATTCCGGGGGTCTGGCAGGAACGAGATTCTGCCTGAGGGTCTCCATGTCCTCTTGCCCTGTGGCTAGTACGTGGGGCCGAGCCCCGTTTGGGCGTCTGCCACGCCCAATAGGCCTGTAATCTCTTGGTCCAGGCATACTCCCTGCACCGGACTGCCTGCAGCATCCCGCACTGTGCCGTCACCTAGCCGTACTCTGCCTTGTGCCAAGGCCTGCAACGTCTCCGCGATCAGGTAGGGTTCCCGCCGGTACCCCTCCTCGCGAATATGCTGGAACAGTGGCAGGTCTTCGCCGGGCGACAGCTTTAGGTCAGCCACGGAGATTGAGGTGGCTTGGGGCCAAAGGGCATCGAAGCCGGGGCCGGTGATGTGGAGGGTGAAGTAGGCGACGACGGGGCCGCGGTCCAAGTCATCGTTTGCTAGGTGGACCATGGCCCCGGTGCGAGTGGCACGGGACTCGATGAGTTGCCAGATAACGTCCTGCCACGTGCCCTTGGGGCCGTCGGGCAGGGCGGGATGCAGGTTCAACGTGGGCCAGTTGTGCCAGAGCTCGGGGCCAACGATGAGCATGTAGCCTGCCAGCATACAGACGTCCACTTCGTAATCCTGCAATAGCTGCTTCACTTGCAGGTCGTAGGCTGATCGGTGGTCAGCGAGTCTTCCTTCCCGCTCCTGAGCAAACCTACGGGATGAAAGGGTTACCAGGGGCAACCGGTAACCGTCCACCAGCTTGAAGAAGGCGTCGCTGCCCTCAGCCTGCCCATGCTCGCGGTTGGAGAAGACGAACTCAATGGACGCATCCAGCAGGCCATACTGGATGCGCTGTTGGATGAATTGCAAGAGGCCGCGAGAGCCGGGGCCTCTGCCGGTGGAGAACCAGCCTACTTTCAGCACAGGGTTACGCCCTTCGCCTAGAGCGGTGGCGAGGCCGGAGGCTCTTCGAGGTAGATGCTGCGGAGTTCGGTCATTTTCAGTTCGGTCTGGGCGAGGAAGCGGTTGCAGACTTGGGCCAGCTTCATGCCCTCTTCGTATTTCTTGGTGGCTTGGTCCATGGTCATGCTGCCTGATTCCAAGTCTGCTACGACCTGCTTGAGGCGAGTGAAGGACTCCTCGAACGAAAGGTTGGGAATGTCCCCATCATCGGGAGGCGGAAGAAGTTCGTCGAAGGTGAGGGCCTCCTCGGCGGGCGGGTCCTCCCACATTTGACCGTCAGCAGGGTCGGTGTTCTTCATAACAGCCTCGCGCCGGCAAGTACTTTCTGCGGGCGGGTGCGGGGACGGCGCACGGGTGCCGCCGGCGTATCGCCAGCGGTGGCTGGAACCGCGCCATCGGAGAGGGTGATGCGCAGCGAGTCGCCGTCGGATACCTGGCTGACGCTGGTCACGGTTTCCTGCGGGCCCTCCTTCTCCACTATGGCGTAGCCCCTAGCCAGAACTGCGGTTGGATCCAACGCACGGACGCGTGACTCCAATCCAGAGAGTTCGGCGCCGTGCAGCCGGAGACGCTGATTGAGGGAACTCCAAGCGTCCTGGGTCAGGTCATCCACGCTACGACGCCAGAGGTCCACATCTGGGCCGGCACGGCCCATGCGCTGGACGAGGGTCGCCACACCCTGCCGCTGCTGGTGCAGTTGTCGAGAGAGGGCGGTCCAAGCCGATTCCTTGAGGTAGGCGACTTGGGCACCTAGGGCGACCATGTTGGGCACCGCCATCTCGGCTGCTGCTGTGGGTGTGGGGGCGCGCACGTCGGCCACCAAGTCAGCGATGGTGACATCGCGCTCGTGGCCCACACCGCTGATGACGGGTATTGCGCTGGCATGGATAGCCCGGCCTACGATTTCCTCGTTGAAAGGCCACAATTCCTCGAGGGAGCCACCTCCACGGGCAACGATGATTGCATCGGGTCGGCCGTCGTCGTTGAGGGCGTCCAGGGCTGCCACGATGCCCTCGGCCGACCCTTCGCCCTGCACCATGGTGGGGGCCAGCAGGATCTCGACCATGGGATAGTGGCTCTGGAGAACCTTGCGTATGTCCTGAAGAGCTGCTCCGGTGGAAGAGGTGACTACTCCCAGCACCTTGGGGAAGGGTGGCAGGGGCCTCTTGCGAGACTCCTGGAATAGGCCTTCAGCTTGCAGCTTGACCTTGAGACGCTCTAACTCGAGGTAGAGGGGGCCGGTGCCTTCGGGCATGACTGCGTCGGTGATGACGCTGACCTCTCCACGCTGCTCGTAGAAGCTGACGCGGGCGTGGGCCACCACGAGGGAGCCGTTGGCGAGGAGCCTCCCACCAGTATTGTTGTTGCGGAACATGACGCAACGGAGCTGGGCTGTTGCGTCCTTCAGGGTGAAGTAGGTGTGCCCGGCTTGGGAGGTGGTCAGATTGGACACCTCGCCGGCAACCCACAGGTCATTGAGCTGCGGGTCTTCTTCCAGAAGCTCCCGCAGGTAGCGGGCTACGAGGGAGACGGAATAGATGGCCACCTAGCTGACTCGCTCGGTGTACTCCCCACTGCGCGTGTCGATCCGCACCACCGCTCCGTTTTCCACGAACATGGGCACTTGCACGGTTATGCCGGTCTCCAGCACAGCAGGCTTGTTGCCTCCTTGGGCAGTATCTCCCTTTACACCGGGAGGCGTATCCGAGACCTGCAAGTCGACGAAGGTGGGGAGCTTGATGTTGAGCACATCGCCATGGAAGAAGATGACTTCCACGTTGTCATTTTCCTTGAGGTAGAGCAGCGAATCGCCCAACTGCTCTTTATTCAAGGGGTACTGGTCATAGGTCTCGAGGTCCATGAAATGGTAGAGGTGGCCGTCGGTGAACAGGTACTGGGCTTCGTGGGGTTCCACGTCGGCAACGGGGAACTCGGTGTCGTAGCGCTGGTAGACGCGCTCGAGGACCCGGCCGTCCCTGAGGTTCTTCAGTTTCAGGCGCGTGACCGGGGCCCGTTGCTGCATCTTGTGTCGCTCGTAGTCCACCACCTCGAAGGGCTGTCCGTCTACTTCGATCATGGTGCCCTTGCGCAGGTTCCCGAATCCGATGGTCGTCATGCAAGCCTCCTGTATTCCCGGGCCTTGGCCCTACTTGTGAGCCTGCCCTCTACTTCTTTGACCTGCTAAGCACGCGGGCGCCCGACTCTTCCAAGACTACGTCGTCCTCAATACGCACGCCACCCCATCCGCTGAGGTAGATGCCTGGCTCCACTGTGAAAACCATGCCCTCTTCGAGGATGTCCTCGGCCTTGGGCCCTACCCTAGGGTACTCGTGCACGGCCAAGCCATAGCCATGACCGAGGCTATGGCCAAAGTTGTCTCCGTAGCCTGCCTCGGCAATCACAGTGCGGGAAAGCTCATCGCATTCACCACCGGTCATACCCGGCTTCACTATATTGATGGCAGTGAGTTGAGAACCGAGAACGATGTCGTAAATGCGTCGGAACATTTCATCTTGTTCACCCACGCAGACGGTGCGGGTAATGTCGCTGCAGTAGCCGTCGACCTTGGCCCCCATGTCGATGACGATGGGCTCGCCTGCCTGTATGGGCCGGTCGGAGGGATGGTGGTGTGGCATCGCCCCGTTGGGTCCGGCAGCCACAATGGTGTCGAAGCTGGGGCCCTCGGCCCCCCGTTCCCGCATGGCGACTTCCAAGCGCCACGCGACCTCTTTCTCAGTCATTCCCACGGTGATGGTGGGACAGACGCTTTCCATGGCTTGGTCGGCCACGTCCACCGCGTTTTGCAACGCGGCCAACTCTTCGGCGTCCTTGTAGACCCGGAGCTGTTCAGCGATGCCACTGGTGGCGACCAAAGCAGGCTTGGTGTCTTCGAGTTGCTGGCCCAAGGCGTCGGACAGGGCGTGGTAGGACTGGACTGTCATGTGGTGGCTCTCGAAGCCCAAGCGAGTGGCGCCTGTGTCCTTGATCTGGTCGGCCAGCCAAGACCAGTTTCCGCTGATGCGGACGACCTCAAAGTGGGGAGACTGCCCTGCCGCCTGCTCGGTGTAACGGAAGTCGGTGCCAAGAATGGCGCTCTTGTCCGTAATGAACAGGTAGCCAGCGGAGCCGGTGAACCCGGACATGTAGCGCCGGTTCTCCGGCATGGATATGAGAAGGGCATCGATGCCCTTCTGGGGGAGCAGGGCCCGTATCTTGTCCAGTCTCGTGCTCATGCTATCCAGGTCCCTCCCTTGTAAGGTGTCACGGATTATGCCAAGTGGGTTGAGGCGGTAACGTCTCGTCTACCTGAGATATTTTTCGTAGCTGAGACATACCTCATTTGCAGCGGAGCATTTTCATCCCAGCTTTTGGCAGATCCGGCCGCAGCAGGTGCGCCGCACCTTGTCGTGTGAAGACAGGGGTACAACGTCGGGGTATGGTCAGTGGAGTATAGCATGGAGAGACTTGGGCTATCCCTCTTGGTCGAGGGATGCCATAAGGTCGAGAGCCGACAGGTAACCACGCCAGCCAAGCCCGGAAATCTGCCCGCGGGCTATGGGGGCAACCACCGAGTGGCTGCGGAAGCCTTCGCGGGCATGGATGTTGCTGATGTGGACTTCGATCACGGGCACGCTGGCGTCGGCCAGGGCATCGCGCAATGAGTAACCGTAGTGGGTGAGGGCGCCGGGATTGATGATGATGCCACGGTTGAGCTGCCAGTTCTGCTGAATGAAGTCGACTATCGTGCCTTCGCTGTTGGACTGGAAGCATCCGATTTCGTGTCCAAGGCTGGAGGCCCTCTCGGTGACCTGCTTCTCTATATCAGCGAGGGTCATCGAGCCGTAGAAACTTGGGTCCCGGCGTCCGAGGAAGTTGAGGTTTGGTCCGTTGATAAGGAGGAAGCGGGACATGGATGCTACCTATCCTTCCCTATCAAGGGAAGGGTCAAGGGCATGGTCAGTTTCGGGGTCCAGAGGGCGGTTGGGGTCAGGGTCACCGTCACGGGCACGGGGGTGGGAGGTCATGTAGACCTGTCGCGCCTGGGTCTGCGTGACGTGGGTGTAAATCTGTGTTGTGGTCGGAGAGGCATGCCCGAGGAGTTCCTGCACCACCCGTATGTCGGCCCCTCCATCCATGAGGTGGGTAGCGAAGGTGTGGCGCAGAGTATGGGGGTGCACGCCGGGCCGGGTGGCGGCGCGAGAGGCGTGATTGGCCACGATTTTCTCGATGCTGCGACGGGAGAGGCGCGCCCCGTAGCGGTTGAGCAAGAGGGGGTCCTCACCGTATGGCAGAGGCTCGCGGGCCTCGGCCAACAGTTGAGGCCTGGCCCATTCCAGGTAGTCGGCAACGGCCTCTGAGGCGGGACGCCCCACGATGACCACCCTCTCCTTGTTGCCCTTGCCCATGACCTTGATTTCGCGGGTAATGGACTCGAAGCTGGCGACCTCCAAACTGGCCAGTTCGGACAGACGGAGTCCACAGGAATAGAGGAGCTCCAGTATCACGGCGTCCCTGGAGCCAAGGGCCTTTTCCCGGTCCGGTGCGTCCACGAGACGCAGGGTCTCCTCTTTGCCTAGGAATACAGGCAGCAGCTTGTCCACCTTCACCTGCAATGAGCGTCCGTTAGGTATTGGGTTAGCTGGGACATCGCCAATCTGCGCCAAGTAACGGTAGAAGGCGCGGAGCACCACGAGCTTCCGGGCCACGCTGGAACGCGCGTAGCCTGTCTTTCCACGACCTCTGCTCTGCTCCTTAGCCTTAGTGGAGAGCCAAGCTAAGTAGCGGCGCACTTCGGGCCTGCCTACCTCTGTGGGCTCAAGCCCTTCGTGGCCCAGAAACTGGAAGAAGGGCACCAGATCGGTGGTGTATACCCTGACGGTGTTGGGAGAGCTGCCGCGCCGTCCAGTGAGGTACAAGGCGAAGCTGTCGAGCAACTCCTTCCAGCGGGGGTTGGGCTCAGGCTCAGACGAGCCTTCTTCCGCTGGTGGCTGCTGCCCGGCGTCTTCGTCGAGTAGGATTTGGCGAATGGACATCGATTAAGTACGGAAAAGGGCCCACTGGTCTACACTTCAGTGCCTACCAGTTCAGGCTCCTCTTCCTTCTTTTCCGCCTTCTTGCGCCCGCGGCACCCGGGGTAGCCGGTGCAGGAGAGGAACATTCCGTAGCGGCCCTTCCTCATTACCATTGGCAGTCCGCATTCGGCGCAGGTCTCGTCGGTCGGCTCCCCGGATGACCCTTTGGAGTCGTTCTGGTTACCTGCGGTCTTCTTGATGTTGCGGCATTCCGGATATCCCGTGCAGCCTAGGAAGGGTCCGAAGCGTCCCCGCTTCAGTGCCATGGGGCGTCCGCACTTGTCGCAGTTCTCGTCGGTTGCCTCATCGGGCATATTCTTGATGTTACGGCACTTGGGGAATCCGGTGCAGCCTAGGAACTTGCCCATTTTGCCTGTCTTTATGACCATGGGTTTGCTGCACTTCTGGCAAACTTCGTCGGTAGGCTGGTCGGGTTCCTTTTTCTCCAGGTTCCTGCGGTTCTTGCAGGTTGGGTATCCACTGCAGGCTAGGAACTTGCCGAACCGTCCTGTCTTGATGACCATCTGCTCCCCGCACTGGTCGCAGACTTCCTCGGTGGGCTCGGGGGCCGCCTTTTCCTCAAGAGGCCGCCGGTTCTTGCATTCTGGATAGCCGCTGCAGGCCATGAACCGGCCGAACCGGCCTGTCTTGATTACCATGCCCCGGCCGCACTGCTCGCAGGTCTCGTCTGTGGGTTCTTCTACACGCACCCGGGGCATCTCCTCACTGGCGTGGTCGAGCGAGCCCTTGAAAGGCTCGTAGAACTCGCGCAGCACGGGCACCCACTCCTTCTCACCTCTAGCCACCTCGTCCAAGCCGTCCTCCATGCGTGCCGTGAAGTTGACGTCCATGATGTCGCTGAAATACTCATTGAGGAGTTGGCATACGGTGGTGCCGAGGGCGGTAGGGCTTAGCCGTCCGCTGTCCCGGTCTACATAGTTGCGTTCCTGAAGGGTGGATACAATGGGGGCGTAGGTGCTGGGGCGGCCGATGCCACGCTCCTCCAGTGCCTTCACTAGCGATGCCTCGGTGTACCGGGCTGGGGGCTGGGTGAAGTGCTGCTTGGAGTCCAGTTTCAGGCAGCTCAGGTCCATGCCTTGGGCTAGGACCGGCAGGGCGTCCTTGTTCTCGTCATCCTCGTCGTCCAAGCCTTCCAGATACAGGGTCCGGAAGCCGGGGAACTTGAGGACCGTGCCGGTGGCGCGGAAGAGGTAGCTCTTGCCACCCTCTTTACATACGGCGTCGATATCGGCCGTGGTGTTGTCGGAGATGGCCTCTGCCATCTGGCTGGCCACCATGCGGGACCAGATTACTTGATAGAGCCGGAGTTGGTCGCGGTTGAGGTTGGCACGGAGGCTCTCCGGGTCGCGGGCCACTGAAGTGGGACGGATGGCCTCGTGGGCTTCCTGGGCTCCCTTTACCTTGCTACGGAACGTGCGGGGCTTGGCAGGCAGGTAGTCCTTGCCATAGCGGTTGGCAATGTAGTCACGAGCCTCGGCCAAGGCGGAGGAGGCTACGTTGGTGGAGTCGGTCCGCATATAGGTTATGAGGCCAACTGGGCCTTCATTGCCTAGGGAGATACCCTCGTATAACTGCTGGGCGAGGGCCATGGCGCGCTTGGCGCCCATGCGCAGCTTGCGCCATGCCTCCTGTTGCAGGGTGCTGGTGATGAATGGAGGCGCAGGCGACTGCTTGGTCTCGCGGGTACGCACTTCCGCCACCTTGTATGTGGCGCCCTTGAGGCTGCCCTCGATCTGATTGGCGTCGGTCTCGTTGGTGATGGCGAGCTTCTTTTTCTGGCCCTTGACCGAGTGCAGCGTTGCATCGAAGGGGCCCTCTTCCTTGCCTGGGGCAGCCTTGCCTGGTTCGGTCTTGAGCAGTTGGGTCTCGATGGTCCACGATTCGACAGGAATAAAGGCCTGAATCTCCTGCTCGCGGTCGACGACCAAGCGGAGGGCTACGGACTGGACCCGGCCCGCCGAGAGGCCACGCTGCACACGCCGGGATAGAAGGGGGCTGATCTGGTAGCCCACCAGCCGGTCGAGGATGCGGCGCGCCTGCTGGGCGCCCACTAAGTGCATGTCCAGATCGCGGGGATGCTCGAAGGCCTCCTTCACAGCAGCGGAAGTGATCTCATGAAAGACCACCCTTTGAATAGGGGTGGCGCCATCGTTCCAGCCAGCCTCCTCGGCGATATGCCACGAGATGGACTCGCCCTCCCGGTCTGGGTCAGTGGCGAGATAGATTGTGGAAGCGGCGTTGCCCGCTTTCTTCAGTTCGCTGACGATGGACTGCTTGGTGTCGGAGACGAAGTATTGAGGCTCAAAGTCATGTTCAATGTCCACACCGAGCTTCTTCTGGGGGAGGTCGCGGACATGGCCCTGCGAAGCCTTCATGATGTACTCGTCGCCGAGGATGCGGGCTATGGTGCGAGCCTTGGCTGGCGATTCGACCACGACCAAGTTCTTCTCGGCTTTTGTTGCCTTCCGAGGGGTGCTCTTGACAGCCTTGGTGCTCTGTTTGGCTCTAGCGGCCATGTTATTCCGGGCCCCCTTTATGCTCGTACATAGCTCATGCCGCCAACCTGGCGGACCAGTCCCTTCAATTCCATCATTGCCAGCGTACTGCTGACCAAGGCAATGGGCAACTGGCATCGGCAACGAATCTCGTCGATGTGGAGGGGCTCCAGCGACACATGTTCCAGAACGGAGCGCTCGTCGCCCTCGGGCAGGTCGATGACGCTTGTCATAGCCAGTTGCTGTGGGACGGAGGACAGGTTGAGTTCCTGCAACACGTCCTCGTGTGTGAGAACCAGCTTGGCCCCCTGCTGTATCAGCAGGTTGGTCATCTTGCTTTTGGGCGAGAAGATGGTGCCAGGGACGCAGAATACCTCGCGTCCCTGCTCCAAGGCGTGCTGCACGGTGTGCATGGCGCCGCTGCCCTCGCCTGCTTCTATGACCAAGGTGCCCAGTGTCATCCCGCTCATAATGCGATTGCGCCGAGGGAACTGCTGAGCGCGAGGTTTGACGCCCAGCGGGTGCTCCGAGACGAGTGCCCCGTGCTGACTGATGGATGTGGCAAGCGAGGCATGCTCCGGGGGATAGATGATATCCAGCCCGCAGGCAACCACCGCAATCGTTCGCCCACCTGATTGGATAGCCTCGGTATGAGCCACGCCGTCGATGCCCCGGGCCAATCCGCTGACCACCGTGATGCCGGACGTGACCAAGTCGCGTGACAGTGTGGAGGCCGCTTGCCGGCCATAGGCTGTGGCGCTGCGGGTCCCCACGATGGCGACTGAACGCCAGTCGTTGGCGAGTACCTCACCCTTGACGTATAGCACCGGTGGCGGGTCGTCTATCTCCTTGAGCCGGTCGGGATACTCCTCGTCGCTCCATGTGACCGCGCGGACTCCAGCTTTGGCTAGAAGCTCCGCCTCATTGTCGGGCGAGATGGAGCCACGGTTGGAAAGAACCTCGCTGACGGCGCGGCTGTCCAAACCGGCGGCCCGGAGCAAGCCTTCGCGGGCAGTCCAAGCCTTCTCAAAGGAGCCGAAATGCTCTTGTAGTTGACGAAAGCGGACTGTCCCCAATTGAGGGATGCGGTTGAAGGCCACCCAATATTTGGTGTCGGTCATAGCGGCAGGGATTCTAGCAAAGGCTGCGTGGTTACACTAGTGGCGAGATGTCGCGGCTGTCCATCGAATGGACATGAAGGGGATGCAGGGAATGGGATGGCGGAGAGGGTGGGATTCGAACCCACGAGCCCGGTTTCCCGAGCTACGCGCTTTCCAGGCGCGCCTGTTCGGCCACTCCAGCACCTCTCCGGGAACGACGAGCAGCAATCATATCCGCCAATTGGCGCATCGTCCAGACCTGCTTTAGGCGTGACTTCAGGCTGACTCTGGTAGGGCTTGCAGCCACGCGCTGACCAGGCCCCACACGTAGTCGCGCTGATTGGTGTAGAAGTGGTCGGCGCCGGGTATGGACTCGAATCGGAAGTTCTCCACCTCGCCCACCAGCTGGCGCATCACGGGAGGAGAGTCCACGAAGGAGAGCCGGGGAGTCTCCTCGGTGCCGATGAATAGCAGGGTGGGCACCCTCAGGTTGGGTATGTGCTCCACAATGTCGTAGCGGGCTTCGGGGCCGTACTTGTCGAGGAACACCCTTGCTGCGATGAGTAGCGGCACGGGATGCGCTGTCTGCAGCAGCGTATCGGGTTGTCCTGCATCCACATGCTGCTGGGCCAGCTGGCACACCTGTTGGAACTCCGTCCCCTCTTCCGGGGATTGGGAAAACAGTCGGTACGAAAAGCGTGGAGGGGATGCGGCGATAAGGCAGCGCACCCGGGGATCCTGCTCCTTGGCCATGTAATAGATGGACTTGACTGCGCCCAAGCTATGCCCCCACACACCGATGCTCTGGAATCCCTGCTCCATCGCGAATCCAAGCCACGCGTCCCAGTCGTAGCGGCAGTCGTCAACCATCTCATAGGCAGCCCCCAAAGGAGAGCGACCAGCGTTGTTGTAGGCTCCCATGCTGATGGCGTCGTGGCCTCGATTGTTGACTCGCAGCACGGAGCAGCCCCCGTCCACCAAGCGGTCCGTAGCCTCGTCGAAGACCCCAGCTTGATAGAAGTTTCCGGTTACACCGTGGAAGCAGATCGCAACATCAATGCCGAACCGGGACGAGCCCGTGGTGCTGGTAGGTCGACGTAGAAACCCGTCGAGACGCAGGTTGTCGCTGGTATGTGTATGCACCAAGTCTACGAGCATTGCGCACCTCCGGCTAGGGGTAGGTATGTCCGCTGGTAGAGGGCAGGCATTGGGAAGGATGGTAGTTGGCGGAAGATCACACGATCCCCTTGTTCACACAAGCCTACAGTGTTTCAGCAGGTCCCATTGATGCCCGACTCGGATATGAAGACGCCCAGAGCGCTGCTGACCTTGCCGCCAAAATCAACTCTGACTCAATAATGCGGCTAATTATGCGTCAAGTGAGGTATTTTTGCGTCAGACCTAGCTGGACCTAGGGAGAGGCTGCCGCAAGACCGGCACCGATACGATGGGGCGTATACCAGCCAAAAAGCAAGAACGGCTTAGTCCTCAACCAGCTGCTCTGCTAGCTTCTCAGCATAAGCCATAGCCTCCATCAGATCCTTGCACCTCTTCATGGACGCTCCATCGTATTGGATATCCCAATCACACTCACCGCTCATCAGCACCACGGGAGATAGACGGAATTTACCCCACGAAAATACTTGTCCTTGGGTGTTATGAGTCCACTTACCTGATTCTGCCATCTACATGTCTTCCTTCAAAATGATTAACGCTTAGCCACAAAAGAAAAGAGCTAGGTGATCAGCCCAGCTCTTGAACCTCGCCATGCCTTGCCAAAATTGTCGGCTGAATTGCCTGACTCACATATCCTACCTTAGTCCGCGGGGCAGTGTCAACGTGGAGGCCAGACCGGCCTACCATTTCTAAACCTCTATGCTGGTTGACCCATCTAGGAGGACTGTAAACAGCTAATCATCCTCTTCGTCTTCGTCCTCAAGAAGTGTCCTGCCCTTGGTCATAAGTCTCACTTTGGTCGGAGAGTCACCAACACTTTCTATTACCTTAAGGTAATTTCTCCGAATAGCCTCCGTTACAGCTGCTTCTACGCTGGAACTACTGAGGCCGGACACTTTCAAAGGCAAGTTGACATTGAGCCGAGAACTATCTCGGACCACCTTTAGAACCTTTATTATCCTCGCCCTATTCATTCCCTATCTCCTTGTACGAGGGGGCCAGAGAGTGCATCCCTGGCTTCTCACCAAGTCAAAGTCTGGTGCAACGCTGAGGCCGAGATTGCCTCAAGGCGGAGCCAGCCCCTATACTGAGTACAGACGACTAGATAGGGAAGGCAGGACCCATGCCATCAGCAGCATACAATATCATCCGCTCCGCCATCGTTGCAAAGCAACAGGTCTTTGCGACATACCACGGGCACAGTCGAGAGTTGTGCCCTCACACCATCGGAACTACCACTGGAATGGAACGGGTTCTATGCTACCAGTTTGGAGGCAATAGCAGCCAAGGCCGAATAGTGCCGGACTCACCTGACAACTGGCGATGCATGAACATCAGCGAGATGGTCAACATCACTGTGGCAGATGGCCCTTGGCATTCAGTATCGCCACACACTAAACCACAGAGCTGCATCGGGGTTGTCGACCTCGAAGTTAGCCACTAAGTGACGCGTGATAGTTTCTGGCCCTGTCCTCAGCATCGGGGCCTGAGAATATCGTCACATAGCATTCGCCATCCTCGCCAAAAGCCTCTACTCGCCAGTTGGTCGGTAGTCTCTTGTCCTCAAACACGGTCCACTCTAGCTTCTTCGTTGCTACTATCATTCGTCCCTCCATCGAGCTAAGGCACTTGCTGGAGCAGGATCCGGCACAAGACTCTAGTACAGTCTGCTTGCTCGCTTGTTAGCCGCGTAGCCTCTATGGTGTACTCGATGGAGCGGTCTAGCTCCTCCGCAATTTCGTCGCTGTCCCTTAGGGCCATTCCCAGCGCAATCATGAACGCACCGAGGCCTTCATAACTGAATGGTATCTGTCTGAACTCTAATGTCATTACGCGCCTGCTCCTGCCTAGTTCTTGCTGAAGTTGGGCGTGACGCCCAGGTTGTGCATGGCCTGCACCAGCACGCAGATGTTGTGGCAGAGCACCTTTACCAGCGTCTCGTTGACTCGCGCTGTGTCCGTCTTGGCCCTGACCACGTCACCAAACTTGGCCTTTATCATGGAGAAGACTGTCTCCACGTTCGACCGCTTATGGTAGTGCTTGTTGAACTCGGCCTCATTGAGTGTAAAGTGGCGGTACATCTTCGTCCAGAGCTCGTCATTGTTGGGGCCAGAATTCTTCTTGAACGGGATGTAGGGCGTCGCCCCGGCGTCTGCTATGGCATGCAGGTTCTTCTTACTAGAGTATGCCATGTCACCTGATACCTCACGCACCTCGAAGTTTCGCCTGGTGGTCTCCACAAACTCTGGTAGATACGGCGAGTCTGCCGATTGTGATGCGGTAGCGTCTGCAACGGTAACGATGTTGCTCTTTACTCCACATATCACATGGAGCTTAGTCCACTTGGCTTCTTTCTGAGATTTGCCCCACTTGTGGTCGAACCAGCGATGGTAAGCCGTGCTGGCGAAGCCACTGGAGTCTATGGCAAAGTCCTTCTCGATCTCACGGAGAGGCATTGCACTCTGCTGGATAAGCTGACGCAAGACCGGTGTCATGTCCTCGCGGTCAAAGTAGCGTATGGTAGTGCCAAAGGCTGGCTCCACGTCCATTTGACCTTCCGCTACAGCGTCACGAACTTCTGACTGAGCCCTGCGGGTGCTACGGATACTTGCGTCATTGGCATTGCCTTCTCTCAATCTCTACACCAATATTATAGCAATGGTCACACCATATGGGAAGGCTGTTAGCCTACAATAACGAAGGAATGTGACGCGAATGTTGCTGCTGAAGTTGCGAGATTAGACCATCTCATTAAACTACTTGTCTGATGCAAACCCTGCTTAACACGGTTGACTTTCTGCTCCTGCCATGTAAGGGTGATGGAGCCACAGCAGCCTCAGGTGCCCGACATAGCGAGCCATAGGATTTGGCAGGGGCCATCGTGCCCCCTTGTTAGCTCGCTTGGGCAAGGCTGCTGTGGCAAGTTAGCCCGCTACCCAAATCTGACAAGGGGGTTCCTCATAAGTAAACGACGCAAGTTCGTCCTTGCCTTGGTATGTTGCCTAGTCACAGTCATAGCGTGCAGCACCATAGTAGGCATAGCAACCAACACAGACGAGCCCACTGCTCTCAGCACCACCTCCTCGGCCACAACCACTCCCACAGCAGTCTCCACCACTCATACAACCACAGCTACATCCTCAGCCACTCCCACAGGCACGCTAACACCCAGTCCCACCGCTCCATCACACCCCAGTCCTACTGCCTCTCCTCAGTCAGCCAGCCCTGTACCGACTCGGAGCGCTGCTGAGGAATTGCTTGCCACGCATACTGCTCAGGAACTTCTTGATTGTGACCGCACCACATTGGATCGGCAGCTACAAGGCCGGTCTTATCCTGGAGAGAAGCTATCTGACTGCGAGATCGCTTATTCGATTGCTAAAGGCAATCAATTAGTTTTCCTTGAGTCTACTAAAGACGCTACACTGCTGAAGCACGCAGCTAATCTGGAAGAGATGTCTGTAGACATAAACAGATTAGCACCGGCCACCAATGCAGTAGAGCTACGAGTCCTCTGCAATGCGGTACCAGCGTGGGCACAGCTGGTACAAGAGGCCAGCGAATACTATGAGTCTCTTAACGAGCTAGATCTACTCGGCTGGGGCGTAAGCATTCTCAATGCACAGAGATATACCACTGGAATGATAGAAACTTGCAGCGACATATAACGCCCATCCATTCCGCCATCCCTGTGGCTAACTCACTGGGTTGTCCTACAGGGAGTGGCGGAACGGCAGACGCGCAGGCCTGGAAATCCTGTGCCCTTCAGGGCGTGTGGGTTCGAGTCCCACCTCCCGCAATTGTGCTTCCAGGCCTAGGCTCTCACGGTGTCATCCCTTAGGCGGAAACGGATCGTTACCGTAGCTGTTCTTCTCCCTGATCTTGCCGTCTTTACCATGAATCACCAACTCAGTCCCTTGGCTCTTGGCTATCTCAATACCTTTGTCTATGGCTTCCTGTTGGGTCTCTGTCACGGCGGCTGCTCTGGACGCTCCGCCTTTCTTGACGGCCCACCCGTCTTTGTGAGGGACTATGTGCTGTGACGGTTTCCTAGGCATGTGCTTAACCTCCTATTGAATGCTGGGCACTGCATCTACGATAAGAGAGAACCTGATGCAGCACCAACTCTAGAATTTTCTATCGCGTAGCCTTTCTTCTCCTTCCCTAATCAGCAGCAAGGACTACGCATGTGTTGCGGCGCTCCTATAGTAAACTTGGGGAACCGAGGGAGTGGTAGTAGCTCCCTCAGCCCCCCAGCGCACTCGTAGCTCAGTGGACAGAGCGCCAGCCTGCTAAGCTGAGAGCCGTGGGTTCGAGTCCCACCGGGTGCGCAACAATTTTGCATGGGCTGTAGGTTAACGGAGAGACCACCGTGCCCCTACCACGGAAGTGTGGGTTCGAATCCCCATCAGCTCCACCAGTTAACCAACCCATGAATGAATTGCCTTGCGGCAATTTTTGTATGTTAGGCTTCTAGAGGCACGGTGCCTGGCTGTCGAGACAGGGATTCAGACCGCGGCTGAATCGGGCTACCAACCTCACCGTGCTACCAGAATTTTCTTTATTAGGTCTCCAAAATTGCCGCAAGGCAATTATTGCGTCAACTAGGGTATTATTGGGTCGGGGTGGATTAAGGGCGCAAGTTCGAGCGCTGCTTGACTTTCCACGCTGTATTCGTCAATCTCATTCGGAAAGTGATAACTGGGTGGTAGCACGGGATGGGGATACAAGCCTTGGCCGAAGCTGTCATCGGCGGCCTTCGTGAGGGCTGTGACGACGCCCGGGCGCTAAGGCGACGTATTGGCGCATAATCTCAACTTGCTGGCCAAGTCTACCACAACCAGGGGGGTCTCGCGGACATGGGTCCAGCGCCTTCGGAGTGACGGGGAGCTGGTCAATCTCGGCCTCGGCTCCTTGCCAGTGGTAACCCTTGCCTGGGCACGGGCCAACGCTAGGGCCGTGGCACAAGGCAAGGACCCAAGAGGAGCCGTCACCACTATCCCCACTTTCCATGATGCAGTGGACAAGGTTATCGCGCTCCACCGTGCTTTCTGGAAGGATGGTGGTAAGTCGGCGGCCCAATGACAGGCCAGCCTTGATTCCAATGCAATGGCAAGGCTGGGCAACAAGCCGGTCGACCGCATTACGACTGAGAACGTTATGGCGGTGCTAACGCGCATCTAGAACGAAAAGCGGGAGATGGCTCGGCATGTGAGGCAGCGCCTCAGCGCCGTGATGAAGTGGGCTGTTGCACAAGGCTACCGTGACGACAATCGGGCTTGCGATGCCGTCGGCCGGGGAGGATGGACAACGGCATACGGAACCGGTTGCCATCATTACGGTGCCAAGGGCTTGTGCTAGGATTGAAGACTGATGAAGTGAGTATACTGGGGGGTGATAGTAGCTGGCACGCTTCGCTGGCCGCATACGACAGTGCGCCACACGCGCCTCAGATCGGCATTGCCCCGGTCCCGCCTGTGGAGCAAGAAGCTAACGCCACTCCCATTATGGGAAAGTTCCCAGACACAGTTGCAAGATCCGAGCCAGAAGTGAGGCAACTAATTCCGACGGCCACACCGGCGCCGCGGGCAAGTCTGCAGATCACCTGAACACTTGGCTTTGAGTATCTGGAAGACATGGAAGCCCACGCGGACTTCGTGGTCATAGCGACCGTAATTGACGTGGAGTACGCTGACTACCCATCGCAGCGGAACTCCCGTGTACAGTCACGGATAAACGATGACTGGAGTCGTTCCAAAATTGGATCCGATAACATCTTGGTCCTGCAGTTCTGCGGCAGCCCGACATACTTCGACGAGGAGTCTCCTCCCTACTTGGTAGGTGAGGAATACCTGTTGTTCCTTCGGCGTCAACGCGAGAGTAGGGGCGAGGTCAATCCCAAGTTCGCCGATCCTCCACGATACTCGGTTCTTTGCTCCCCAAGGACGCTACCTCATTGAGGATGATAGAGTGGAGACTGTCAGTGGATATACGGTGGAGGACGGGCCGGCGGAGAGGCTGGTCAGGTCTGGGCTGGATGCGCTGATCGTGTCGTTGGACGGGACGACGCAGGATGTGTACGAGGTGTACCGGCTGACGGGGCACTTGGAGCGGGGTGCTGGATAACCTGAAACTCATCGCGGAGACGCGGAAGCGGTTCGGCTCGAAGACTCCGTTTTTTGGAGTGGCAATACATCGTCATGCGGCAGAACGACCATCAAGTAGAGGATGCGAAGCGGATGGCGACGGAGCTTGGGGTGGACAACTATCACGTTCAAGCCGGTGGACTTCCCGCATGGGTCGGAGGATATCGAGCTGGCACGACAGTGGTTGCCAAGGGGCGGAGATGGAGGCACGACTGGCGAACCCGTTCTGCAAGCCTTACGCCGAGGACGGGGCACGGTGCTGGAGGTTGTGGCGCAGTGCGGTGGTGAACTGGGACGGAGGGTATGCGCCGTGCTGCTACCTTACGGATGCATCGGACGATTTTGGGGATGTGCGCACCCACTCAGTGAAGGAAATCTGGAACAACGAGCAATACCGAACGGCGCGGAGGTTGTTCCAGAAGTCGGGGGCTCCCAAGGAGTACGTGGGGTGCATCGGCTGCATCGTGTACGCGGACTCCAAGGCGGCCAAGTTTCACAAGGAAGCCAGCCTGCCGCAACGCAACGGGCACAAGCCAGTGCCGAGGGTGCCGGTGATGCTGAATTTGGCGGGCAAGGACCATGCGCTTGAGGAGTTGGAGCAGCACGAAGCGAGGGCGAAGGTCCCTGCTGCTGGCGACGACTAGAGACTAGGGGTCTTCCGTTGCACCTTCCAGCGTATTAGCCTGAGCGGGCGCATTTCCCACTCGCAGGACATCCCTAGGTTACATGTGGCAAGAACGACCAGCCGCCGTTCTTTGTCTGCTTGATAAGAAGAGCAGCTTGACAAGAGGGGCAGCTTGATGAGAGAGGCGCTAAAACCATGACTGAAAGCAGACCCAAGCCGCCCCTTGCGGAGAGGCGTCCCTATAGCATTACGCACCATGGAGTCACGATAGAGGACCCTTGGAACTGGCTGCGGGACCCTGCGTATCCAACGGTGGAGGACGCTGACGTTCTGGCGTACCTCACTGCGGAGAACGAGTATTTCGAGGCGGCGATGGGGCCGCACCAAGGGTTGATCGATACGCTGTTCGAGGAGATCAAGGCGAGGCAACAGCCGGACCTGTCGAGCGTGCCTTGGCGACGGGGGGAGTGGTATTACCAGTGGAGTTACCAGGAAGGGAGTCAGTACCGGGTGTGGTCGCGGTGGCCGGCGGCGGACGCGCGCGCGCGGGAGGGGCCTACGGATAACGCGCGAACGATTTTGGATGAGCCTGCCCTAGCGGAAGGCGTGGAGTATTTCCGGCTGGGGTCCCTGTCGGTGGGCAATGGCGGGGCACTGCTGGTCTACAGCACAGATACCGATGGGTCTGAGCGGTACAGGATGGTGGTGAAGGACCTGCGCATAGGGGAGATGCTGGGTGATGAGATTGAGGGCACGATAGGGAACGCGGTGTGGGCGGCCGATGACGCATCGTTCTTTTATACGGTGCTGGATGACAACTGGCGTCCGTGGCAGGTGCGCAGGCATACGTTGGGGCAGCCTGTGGATGAGGATGCGGTGGTGTATGAGGAGACGGACCCGGGCTTCTTCGTGGGGCTTTCGCTCACGACTTCGAGGGAGTACGTCGTTATCGGCGCGGGGGACCACGTTACTTCCGAGGTGAGGCTGATTGGGGCGTCGGAGCCGGGGGCGAGTCCGGTCTTGGTTTCGGCACGCCGGACGGGGCACGAGTATTCGGTGGACCACCAAGGGGAGCGATTCGTCATACGGACGAACGACACGCACAAGAACGCGCGGTTGGCGACTACGCCTGTGGACGACCCCAGCGAGGGATCGTGGGTGTCACTGGTGGATGCTTCGGACGAACATTACATCACGGGCTTCAAGGCGTTCGGGGAGTTCATTGCCGTCGAGGAGCGGGTTGAGGGTCTGGACCACATACGACTGATCGACGGAGACGGGGAGTCGTTCTACATACCGTTCCCGGAGTCGACCTATACGGTTGGCATTGAGACGAATTTGGAGTTCCAGACAGACACGCTGCGCCTTGAGTATACGTCGATGGTGACGCCGAGCACGGTGTTCGATTATCACGTTGATACGAAAGAGCTGGAAGTACGCAAGGTGCAGCAAGTACCGAGCGGATATGAGGCGGGGGACTATGTTACGGAGCGGTTGATGGCCGTGGCGCGGGACGGGGCGCAGGTGCCTGTGTCGGTGGTGCGGCGGAGGGACACGCCGGTGGATGGAAGCGCGCCGGTGTATCTCTACGGGTATGGGGCGTACGGGCATTCCGTACCGCCGTCGTTTTCCACTACGCGGCTGTCGCTGCTTGACCGTGGGTTCATCTTCGCCATTGCGCATATTCGCGGGGGCGATGATCTGGGGTATCACTGGTACGAGGCGGGAAAGCTGGACAGGCGGACGAACACGTTCAATGATTTCGTGGATGTTGCGCGGCATCTGGTGGAGACGGGGTATGGGTCTGAGGGACGGATCGCTATAGCGGGAGGGAGTGCCGGAGGGCAGTTGATGGGGGCTGTGGTGAACGAGGCGCGGGAACTCTGGGGAGCGGTGGCGGCGCATGTGCCATTCGTTGACGTGCTGAACACGATGCTGGATGACTCCCTGCCGCTGACGCCCATCGAGTGGCCGGAGTGGGGGAACCCAATAGAGGACAGGGATGTTTTCGAGTACATCCGGTCTTACTCGCCATATGACCAACTGACGGAAGGGGAGTACCCGCCCATTCTGGTGACGGCTGGGCTGAATGATCCGAGGGTGACCTACTGGGAGCCGGCGAAGTATGTGGCCAAGCTGCGCACTATGAAGAGAGATGACAATTCGCTGCTACTGAAGACCAACATGGGGGCTGGTCACGGTGGCAAGTCGGGCAGGTACGACCGGCTGTATGAGGTGGCGGAGGAGTATGCGTTCATTCTGGTGAATATGGGGTTGGTGGACTCGTAGCGGGTATTCAGCCGGGCTTGACAGAGTCCTCTGCTTGGTCCGCACAGAGGCGCACGGCGTCGGCCACCGTGGCAGAGTGGAGTTCCTCCAAGGTGATACATGGTGCGCCCATGGCTGCGGCGAGGGGTGCTGCGAGACGCAGGCGAGGGAAGCCGGTCTCGGTGTCGATAACGACTGAGGGGATGCGCTGATCCCTGATGGTGGAGGCCATGGCCTTCGATTCGTCCATGGCGAGTCCGCTGGCGGCGCCAGACAAGGGTGCCGTTGACGAGTCTGCGCTCATGCTGACGTTGGCCCTTCCATCGGACATGACAACCAAGAGTGGGAGGACGCTGCGGTCCTTCATCTTCTCAGCTTCCACCACTTCCAATGCGATCATCAGGCCGCGACTGAGGGGTGTGCGGCCTCCTGTTGGCATGTCCCATAAGAGGGTCTGAGCCAAGTCGACGCTGGAGGTGGGGGGCAGTAGCATTTGGGCTGTGGCCCCACGGAAGGCGATGAGGCCGACGCGGTCGCGTCGCTGGTAGGCGTCGAGGAGAAGGGAGAGGATGGCGCCCTTAACGGCGACCATGCGGCGCTGGGCACCCATGGAGCCGCTGGCGTCGACGACAAAGAGGATGAGGCTGCCAGTTTTGGTCTCGCGGACTTTGCCGCGGATGTCCCAAGGCTCGATGAGCAGGGCGGGTCTGAGGGCGTTGTCTGGGGCGTCTGGGGTGTCAGTGCGCCTTACCGCCTGATGAGGGGCAGCGGCGCGCAGGGTGGCGTCGAGGGCAAGGTCGGTGGGTTTCGATTCGGGAACGGCGGCTGCTACGTAGCGACCAGTGGACGAACCGCTGACGGTCCTAGCGCGGCGGCCGGTGGAGGAGCGGGCGCGGTGGTCGGGAGGCTTGATTTGGAGGGGACGGACGGAGAAGGGCGTGCCTACTTCGAAATACTGGTCCTGCTGGCCGGGGCCGTCGGGGCTGTCGGGGGATTCGCCGTCGGGCTCCGGTAAGTCTGGGTCTCCGTCGTCGGGGTCGTTGGGAGTTGATGTGTCATTGCCGGAGGGTTCGCGGTGGCGGGACTGGTTCTGGAACTCGTCCATCATGGAGTCGAGCTGGTCGGTGGCTAGGTGGGGCTGCTGGAAAGGCTGGCGACGCTGGCGGTGCAGCAGAGCCATTTCGGCGGCCTCGCGCACGTCCTCGGGGGCGACTTGGTCCCTGCCCTCGTAGGCCGCGATCGTGCTGGCGGTCTTGTACATGACGATGTCGGCACGGAGGCCGTCGACGTCGTAGGCGGCGCAGATGCCGGTTATGAGTTGGAGGATGTCGTCGGGCACCGTGACGTTGGGAAGGAGTTCGCGGCTACGGAGGATATGGGCCCGCTCAGCCGCTTCGGATTCCTGCCAGCGGTCCATGAAATCGTAGGGGTCAGACTCGTAGGCGATGCGACGCTTGACGACTTCGCGGCGCTCGTTGGGGGTGAATGCGCCGTCCACTTCGACGGCTAGGCCGAAGCGGTCAAGGAGTTGGGGGCGCAGGTCGCCTTCCTCGGGGTTCATGGTGCCGACGAGGATGAATTCGGCGGCGTGGCTGACGGAGATGCCCTCGCGCTCGACGTAGTTGCGGCCCATGGCGGCGGCGTCTAGGAGGACGTCGACCAAGTGGTCGTTAAGGAGGTTGACCTCATCGACATAGAGGATCCCGCGGTGGGTGGAGGCAATGAGGCCCGGTTCGAAGGTGCGGTGGCCGGTCTTGATGGCCTGCTCGATGTCGAGGGATCCGACGAGGCGGTCCTCGGTGGCGCCGATGGGCAGTTCGACGATACGGACTTGGCGGCTCACGGATGGAGCGTCTCCTTGCGGGGAGTCCTGAGGCTGGCACCACTGGCAAAGGCCTTGGCGGTTTTCGGGAGGGCAGCTGTAGGGGCAGCCTCGGAGCACGGTGACCTCAGGGAGGAGGGAGGCGAGGGAGCGAACGGCGGTGGACTTGGCGGTGCCCTTCTTGCCTCGAATGAGGACACCGCCGATGCGAGTGTTGACGGCGTTAAGAATCAGGGCGCGCTTCATTGCGGTCTGGCCCACGATAGCGGTGAAGGGGAAGCGGGGCTCGCCGCGCTGTTGTGAGGGTCTACCGGCCATCAGGTGTTCGCACCGGGGAGGATCATTGCAGGACGCCTGCAGCAGGGGCAGGTCCGCGGACCTGTTCAGCTTGGGAACGCTCGTGCCAGATGAGAGCGAGGGCGACACCCACGGCAAGCAGGATCCAGGTCAGGTAGTGGCCAACCATGGTGAGGGTGCGGAATAGCTCAAGGAGATCGATGGGTACTGGGACTGGGTCGGGGTTGCCGGGGAAGGAGAAGACTATGGCCAAGGCTATGCCGGCGTAGGCCGCGAGAATTGTCGCGTAACCCGCCAAGCGTGTCGACACAACGGGGACGTTCTCATTGATGCGACGGAGGACGTCCAGAGCGAGGCCCACTGCGAGGGCGGAGACGAGCATGAAGAGGGTCTGACCCAACTGCCTCGCCACCAATGTGGCCCCGTCGCCGACGCCGGGAGGGTTGAGGGGATACTTGATAAAGGGAAAGAGGGACATGCTCCAGAAGCCGAGAGCGCCAACGGCTAGGGCTACCCATATGACGGGCCAGCTTGGGGCAGCGCGGTGGAGGAGGACGAACCCTACCGAGAAGAAGAGTCCGATGATTGCGCCATAGATACCAGTGCCGAGGGTCATGCCGAGGCGTTGGACGCCGAGAGAGACCTCGGTGCTGGGGGATTCTGCTGCAGGTGCGGCGGGTTGGGTGGCGGAGCGCTCCTCTTCCAAGGCGATGGAGCGTTCCATGACGGGCACCGTGAAGAGGTTGTGAAACCCGCCGACGAGCAGGCCGGCAATCAAGCCGATGACGACAGAGGTGACCAGAAGCCGTTTCACTTACTGCCTCCACCCTTCCTTAATTGTCTCCAACGCACTGGAAGTCCCGCCCGGTGTTTCAGGTGCACCGGTCAATGGGGTATCCATCCTCTCCATGGGAGGAACTTAGAACTACCCGGAAGGGGATGTGGCCCCTCCCGCGTGTTGGCTAGGCCATTGCCACCAACGATGGAGTTAGTGGCACATCAGGGCAACGTGGCGGGCGTGGTGGAAGAACTCGTGGACGAAGCCCATGTTGGCTCCCACTGAGCCGAAGGCTGCCCCATGGACGCTGCCGTCGACATAGCCGACGAAGTACAGGGCTACGAAGGCGAGCAGGAACCAAGGGGCCAGTCCTGCCAAGCTCTCCCGACGGATGCTGCCTGCGAATATGCCTGCCATGGATTCCTCCTGTTTTTTGAGTGTGTGCTCCCGCGACTTATGGCGGGCTAGGGGGCTTGGGCTTGAGGTACCGGGCCCCTTCCTGCCGGGCTTCTAAGTGGGCCTCCATCTCGAGATAGAGCTGCATCAGCTTCTCCCGCATCCCGGGCGAAGGTTCCTCCCACAGCCCTCTTTCAATGGCTTCCAGCAGCCTTTCGATGACTCCCTTCAGTGCCCACGGATTGCTCTGCTGGAAGAACTGCTGGGTGTCGGGGTCGAGGACGTAGCTTTCGGTGACGTTCTCGTACATCCAGTCTTCGATGACCTGAGCGGTGGCGTCGTAGCCGAACATGTAGTCCACGGTGGCTGCCAGTTCGAAGGCCCCCTTGTAGCCATGGCGTTTCATGGAATCGATCCATTTGGGGTTGACGACGCGGCTGCGGAACACCCGGCGGGCCTCATCCTGCAGGTCGCGGTTGCGGGCGCGAGAGGGGTCGGCGCTGTCGCCGAAGAACTGGCGTGGGTTGCGTCCCGTCAGCGCGCGGACGGTGGCAATCATGCCTCCGTGGTACTGCATGTAGTCGTCGCTGTCGAAGATGTCGTGCTCGCGGGTGTCCTGGTTCTTGGCGGCGACCACGATCTGGCTGAAGCGCTTTCTGAACTCGGAGCGTGCGCTGACTCCGTGGCGCTCCTGGGTGTAGGCGTAGCCACCCCAAGCGGTGTAGACCTCGGCGAGGTCCTGCACTGTTTCCCAGTTGCGTTCGTCGAGGACGGTGAGGATGCCCGCGCCATAGGTGCCGGGCTTGCTGCCGAAGATGCGGTAGAGGCTCACGCTTCGCTGATCTGCTTCTGAGGCGTCCTGCGCCGGGTCGGTGGACTTAGCCAAGTCCTCGTGGAGGTGCTTGACCACGTAGTTGTCCTGCGGGGCCTCATCGAGGGAAGCCACAAGTTCCACGGCTTGGTCGAGGAGGTTTATCAGGTTGGGAAAGGCGTCGCGGAAGAAGCCGCTGATGCGCACGGTGACGTCGATACGGGGGTGTCCCAAGTCTTCCAGCGGGATGACCTCAATGCCAAGCACGCGGCGGCTTTCGGGCTGCCAGACGGGCCGGACGCCGAGGAGTTGCAGTATCTGGGCTATGTCATCGCCGTGGGTGCGCATGGCGGATGTGCCCCAAACGACCATGCCCACCATCTCGGGGTAGGCGCCTTCCTCTTCGAGGTATTTCTGCAGGAGGGAGCCCGCGAGTTGTTTGCCCGTTTCCCAAGAGGCGGGAGAGGGGATGGTCTTGGGGTCGACGGAGTAGAAGTTGCGCCCGGTGGGCAGGATGTTCGCCATGCCACGAGTGGGGGCACCGCTGGGCCCGGGCGGCACGAACTTGCCATCAAGGCCGCGCAACAGGTTTCCGATTTCGTCGGGTGTGCGCAGAAGGGCGGGGTATATGGTGTCAGCTACGTACTCCAGCACCCTCTGGGTCTGCGCATCGCATTTGCCGAGGATGTTCTGGACAACAGATCCGACGGCGCCAGAGTGGAAGCCTCCATCCAAGAGCTGGCGATATGTTTGGCGACAGAGCATTTCGATGCGCTCCAGCAGGTCGCCATTGGTACGGGCGGGCGTATCGTCGAGTGCCTGCAGCGCATGAGGCACCGGAGTAGCGGGGGGTTCGGCAAGGTCGTCGGTCAGCTTGGAGTAGTCCACGCCGAGGGCCTCGGCGATGGACCGGCGAAGGCTGGGGATGCCGCTTATGTCAAGCCGGGTGAGGGCGCAGAGGAGGCCCACCATCTGTTCGTCGCCAGGGGTTTCTCCGAGGATGTGAAGGCCGTCTTTGATCTGGGCATCCTTGAGTTCGCAGAGGTAGCCGTCGATTTCGAGGATGAACTCAGCGAAGTCGTCGGGCTGGGAGTCAATGCCGAGGTCCCGGTGGAGTTCTGCCTGCTGGACGACTTCCCATATCTGGGCTTCGAGAAGGGGCAACTTGGCGGGGTCGAGGGTCTGGCACTGGTAGTGCTCGTCCATCAACTGCTCGATGCGGGCTATGTCGCCGTAGCTGTCGGCGGTGGTCATGGCCGGTATCAGGTGGTCGACGATGGTGGCGTGGGCACGGCGTTTGGCTTGGGAGCCCTCGCCGGGGTCGTTGATGATGAAGGGGTAGAAGAGGGGCAGGTCATCCAGTGCGACTTCGGGATAACAGGAGGGGGAGAGTCCAATGCCCTTGCCCGGCAGCCATTCGAGGGTACCATGCTTTCCGAGGTGAAGGATGGCGTCGGCTTGGAATTCGTCGCGAATCCAGCGGTAGTAGGCGATGTAGTGGTGGGTGGGGGCCATGTCGGGGCTGTGGTAGATGGCAATGGGATTCTCGCCAAAGCCGCGCGGAGGTTGGAGCCCCACGAACACGTTGCCCAGACCTATTCCGGCAATGGCAAGGCTGCCGTTGGTCCGGTATACCTGGCCTGGGGGGGCGCCCCAGTCGCCCGTTAGTTGGGAGGCGACGTCATCGGGGAAACGGGAGAACCACTCGACATACTGCCGTGTATCGACGTGGCCTGCTGCCAGCCTCAGTTGCTCCTCGGTGAGGAAGTCGCGGTCATTGCTGCAACGTTCGATGATGCGATGGACCAGCGCGTCGCCGTCGTCGGGGATATCTGTGACGACGTATCCGGCGTCCTTGAGGGCGTGGAGAACGCGGATGGCAGAGGCCGGGGTATCCAGACCAACGGCGTTGCCGATGCGGGCGTCCTTGGTGGGGTAGTTGCTGAGGATGATGGCGAGCCTCTTGTCGGAGTTGGGCTTCATTCCGAGCTTGGCTTGTTTGACGGCCAGTCGCGCGACCAGATCGATGCGGTCCTCGCGTGGCACGTAGCGCTGCAACCGGCCGTCCAGCCTTGATGGAGCGTCGACCGAGGCTTCCTCTTTGAAAGAAATGGGAACTGATATGAGGCGCCCGTCGAACTCCGGAAGGGCCACGCTCATTGCGGTGTCGATGGGCCCCAGGCCCAGGTCACTCTCGAGCCACTCGTCCTGACTGCCGGTGCTGATGATGGCTTGGACCATAGGTATGTTGAGATGGTCGAGGTAGTCCACAGACCAGCCTGTGGCGATGGCCGGGCCTTCGGCGCTCAATTCCCCCATGGACATGCCCATGGTGTTGATAACGCAGTGCACCCTTGGTGTGCCATCGGGAAAAACGAGGTAGTCAGTGAAGGCGCGATTGGCTTGGCCGTCGCCGCCGGGGCTGTGCTTGAGGCTGAAGGCAAACACCGGCAGGACGTTGGCGTCCAACGCTTCCAACCTGCGGATGAGGGCATCGATGGGAAGGAGGTTGCCGCTCATCCAGTGGGCGCGGTAGAAGAGGAGGCCGATGGAGGGGCGCCCCGGTCGGAAGCGTTGGGCGGTGTAGGAGTCGATCGCTGTGCCGTCAGCTATGTCGGGGTGGTAGACACCCTCCCAGGGAAGGGGCGCTGGGGCCTCGTGGCCGTAGGCGCTGCCGAAGTAGGTGTCGCTGAGGAAAAGCAGCAGGTTCTGGAAATTCGCGATACCGCCCTGCATGAGGTAGGCGAAGACGGTCTCGACCTCAGCGACAGGGACGGTGCAGGCGGTGACGATGTCCTCGTCCCATTCCTGATGGCCGGGGCAGGCGATAAGGGGCAGACCTTCGTTACGACAGTGGCGTACCAAGGAGTCGAATGTCTCGGGCATGGCCCGCTTGCCGCCGAGGAGCCGGAGAACGACAACACCGGCTTGGGAGGCCAAGTCCATGATTTCGCCGGTTGTTCCCTCGGACCGGGACGACGCCGGATTCATTGCTGCCACCTGCGGAAAGCCGGCGGGCATGGCCGATAGCGCCCGCTCTGCGGTGAGCAGGTCGGTGTCGGCGGTAGTTATGAGAAGAATGGACTTCTGTTGCATTGCTCTGCCCTAGGGTTTGGGCTCCGTCACGGGGGTTTTGCCACTGAGGAAGACCAGAATCGAGAGGTCGCTGAACTCCTGAGCGAGTTCGCTGCACTCTTTCAGCGTGCCTCCCCAACGGACCTCATCATCGAGGGAAAGTTCCTGGTAGACCTTGACCGGCAGGTCGCCAGAGACGCCGGCGTCTAGCAGACCCTTGGCGATTCCGGCGGGCATCAGGTCGAAGGGGCGGGGCAGCATGATGACATGCCTGCGCCTTTCCTTCAGGTAGTGGACCGCTTCCGCCAAGTCGTCGTCTTCCGCTCGCTTGTGCAGGGTGATGAAGACAGCGTCCTCCAAGGAGATGCCTGAACGGGCCATTGCAACCTGCACTGAACTGATGCCGGGCACCAGCTTCACTTTGCCAGCACGGCGGCGCACCCTAGCCAGCAGTTCACTGGCGGAGACGTTCAGGTCGCCCCAGCAGCAGACGACGCACCGCTTGCCCTGCTGTGCTTGGGTTCCGGCGTACTCGAGGACCTCTTCCTGGTCGCGGTAGGTCATGGGCCGGACCTCGGCATCCGCCAGCCATGGCTTGACCACATAGAGGACTGTCTTGAATCCCAGCACCAAGTCGGCATGCTGCAGTTCGCGCTGTGCCTGCAACGTCAGCATGCTGGGGCAGCCGGGGCCGACGGCCACGACGGTGATTGTGTTGAGTCCGTTGTCGCTAGTCTCAGGGATGAGCCTGCTCCTCCTGGTCCCGTAGGTCGGAAATTGGGCAACAAAAAATCCCTAGCTCTACTTCTTGCCAGGGATTCTGGTTTGCTACCGGATTGGCGGGTAACGCCAAAGGGGCCGTTCTGTTGTGCGCAGAAGCAGAGCACCTCAACCCGGGCAGGTTTCCTGACTTACGAGCTATTGACTCTGTCAATGCCCGATCACAGTGGCGCAACCGTGGCGGAATCTCACCGCCTTCCCCTATGTTGCCGTAGTGGCATACCGGGTGGGCCGAATCGGTTGTTAAAGGGCGCCTCTTGATGAGGGCAGCCGTACTCTAGTGCCCGAGGCGGGCCTTGTCAACGTTGACAGGCGGGGAAACCGCTGCTAGCATCGCGCCAAAATTTAGGCCAACCCTACCGGCGCCCCCGACAAACGGGGGTGAACAGGGAAAGCGGTGAGAATCCGCTGCGGAGGTGCCACTGTAACCGGCGAGCCGCCCGCTGAGGCCACTGTCCCGAAAGGGATGGGAAGGCGCGGGAGAGGCGAAGACCCGGGAGCCAGGAGACCTGCCGGGCAGGGCTGAGCGGTCGCTCTTCTACCCAGGGAGTGCCTCAGGCGGCGGCCAGGCTGCCTCGATGAGAGGCAAAGCCGAACCATCCAACCCCTGGCGCAGCAGAGCGGCAGGGGTTTTCTGTTGCATACAACGGACTCCAGAGCGCCTGACCTGCGCTCTGACGAAGAGAGGCCAGCCCCGCGCACACCGGCGGCGCAGCGTTCCCCATGGTGGTCGCGTGTCGGGGCTTCCTTTATCGAGTCCCCTGTGCTGCTCAAGCTTGCGGCTGGCTCGGGCATCCTGTTTCTGCTCGGCTTCGTCCTCGTTGTAACTGCCTCAGCCCTTGGACCGTACACAATTCCCATCAGCCATACCCTCGATATCCTGCTGGAGCAGTTGGGGTTGGGCCAAGCGAATGCCACGGCCACGGAAGAGGCGATTGTTGCCTCCGTCCGCCTGCCCCGGATCTGCTTGGCCCTGATTGTTGGCGCGGCCTTGGGGGTGGCTGGAGCGGTCATGCAAGGGCTGTTCCGCAATCCGATGGCCGACCCGGGCATCATCGGTGTGTCCACCGGAGGGGCGTTGGGTGCGGTGGTCGCGATTGCCATTGGAGCTCACGCAGCATTCACGCTTGCGCTCCCGGCTATGTCCTTCGTTGGGGCTACCAGTGCGCTGGTGCTGGTTTATGCCGTGGCCTCGGTGGGTGGGCGCTTTTCGATGGCGGCTCTGTTGCTGGCTGGCATAGCCGTCAGCGCTTTTCTGGCTGCCATCATCGCCGCCATCGTCCTGTTCACGGAGGACCTGGAGGCGCAGCGCGAGATGCTGTTCTGGCTGGCGGGAGGCTTGGATGCCTCGCGATGGTCCGAGGTGCGCATCGCCCTTCCTTTCGTGGTGCTGGGCGTGGGGGTGGCCATCGTTCTGGCGCGAGACCTGAACCTTCTGATGGTGAGCGAGGATGAGGCCCGCGCACTGGGCGTGCGGGTGGGGCTTACGAGAAACACGCTGCTGCTGACAGCTTCACTTATTACGGGTGCGGCGGTTGCCTTCTCCGGCACCATCGCCTTCGTGGGGCTGGTGGTGCCCCACATTCTGCGACTGGTCACAGGGGCGGACCACCGTGTGCTGGTGCCTCTGAGCGCTCTTGGGAGCGCGGTGTTCCTGCTGGCTGCGGACACGCTGGCCCGGCTGGTCATCGCGCCTGCGGAGGTAAGCGTCGGCATTATCACCGCCCTCGTGGGAGCACCCTTCTTCCTCACACTATTGGCCCGGAATAAAGCACGGGCGTCGATGTTGTAAGCGCGACCGTTGAGGTTTTCCGCAGTAGGAGAAATGGAGTTGATATGACGGGTATCAGGCAAGTCCGATTCTTGATTCTAACAGTCGTAGTCCTCATGACAGCGGTGCTGGCGCTAATGGCGTGTGGGACGGATGAGGAACCCACGGTTGAGCCCAGCCCGGTCGCTACATCCGTCACCGTTCAGGAGTCGCCCACTCCAGCCGTACAAACAGCCACGCCAACTCCGACGCCCATGTCGACCGCCACGCCCATGCCAACTGCCACAAGGGCCACACCAACACCAGTGACCGTGGCCCCTCTAGCCACTGTGAATCCCACATCCGCGCCGACGCCCTCGCCGCCCGCTGTCCCAACGCCCGCCACGATGCCGATGACTACACCCACTCCACCCCCGACGCCCGTGCCTTATCCGGAGGTGCCGGGAATTCTGGACGTATCCAATCGGGGGTGGCCGCGAGAGGTGGAGACAGTGGAGGGAGTGATAAGGCTGGATGGCCCGCCGGAGCGCATACTCACCTACTCCCTCGGCCATGATGAGTTAGTCCTGTCACTGGTCGCTCCTGATCGCATCGCCGCTATCGGCAAGTTCACCACCAACGACAGCTACTCCAACGTGGTGGGTTGGGTGACGGACATCGCCGTATACGAGAAGGGAGCGGAGAACGTCCTTGCCCAAGAGCCTGACCTGTTCATCGCGTCCAAGTTCACCAAGGCAGACATCGTTGACCTGATAAAGGAGTCGGGGGTGCCGGTAGTCCGGCCGTCTCTAGAGAACTCGTCGGAAGGGAACATACCTAACATCCTGCTTTTGGGATATCTGCTGGGTGCAGAGGAGAGTGCGTTGGAACTGGCCGCTGAAATCCAAGAGCGACTGACGATGGTTTCAGAAAAGGTGCTGCCCGACGACGACTCAAGCCGTCCTGATGTCATAGCCATCACCCGTTACTCGGAGAAGATTTATGTGCCGGGAAGCGGGACTACTGAGGGTGGAATCATTGAGGCAGCGGGGGGTGTAAACGCGGCGACTCGCGAGGGTCTTGAGGGCATCCAAAAAGTGAGCATTGAATCAGTAGTCTCCATGAACCCGGAAGTGATCCTCATAACGCAGACCAGGGAATCGGGTGGGGATGCACTGCGAGAAGACCTGCTCCAGCATCCCGCCTTGGTCGCGGTACCCGCCGTGGTAAATAACCGGATTCACGTGGTGGGTTCCAAGACTTTCACCACCCTTTCGCACTGGAACGTTCGGGGAATCGAAGAGGCGGCGACGCTCTTGTACCCAGAGCAGTTCGCGGGGACCACATTCATTGATTTCCAGCCTTATGACAGGGAGTGATTGCGTGGCCGTGAGCACCAGCCAAGTAACGATTGCGGCTGTGGATCTAGTCGTGACACTTGGCGGGACTTCCGTGCTGAAGGGTGTGTCGCTCGAGGCTCGCCCCGGCGAGATGGTGGGCCTCATCGGCCCCAATGGCGCAGGCAAGACCACATTGCTGCGGGTGCTGGCTGGCCTGCTGCGCCCGGAGTCAGGCTCGGTGAACCTGGCGGACACGCCCCTTGGGGGCATGAACGCCAGCGAACGCGCACGCAGGATCGCCTTCATGCCCCAGCACGATACTGCGCATCCCTTCACGGCGCTGGAAACGGTGTTGATGGGGAGATATGCCCACTTGGGACGGTTCCAGCTTGAGGGGAAACAGGACCGCAGGATCGCCCGGGAGGCCATGGCCCGTACCGACACGCTCAGGTTCGAGGGACGGCAGTTGGACCGCTTGTCGGGAGGCGAGAGGCAACGGGTCGTCTTAGCCCGCACCCTAGCGCAGCAGGCGTCCACCATCCTCCTTGACGAGCCCTCGGCCAGCTTGGACCTGCGTCACCGGCTCTCGATGATGGAGACATTGCGGGAAGAGGCGGCCAATCGTTCGGTAGCGGTGGTGGTAGCCATGCATGATGTGTCGCTGGCTGGTCGTTACTGCGACCGGCTGGCGCTGCTGTCCGAGGGCGTCGTCGTAGCCGAGGGCCAGCCGGGAAGGGTCCTCACCGCCGAGAACTTCCGCGCCGTATTCCGTGTGGAGACGGCGGTGGAAGTGGACGCTGCGACAGGCTATCCACAGGTGTGGCTGATCGGGCCAACTTCCCAGTAGAGGCAGCTTCCGTGCCTGATAGGAGGAATGTATGACCAGCGAGACCGAGGAGCACAGGCCGGTCAGGACGCCACCCATCCGAAAGGGTCTGGTGGTGATTAATACGGGAAACGGCAAGGGCAAGACCACGGCGGCCTTGGGCGTCCTGTTCCGAGCGTGGGGGCGGGACATGCGTGTGCACATGTTCCAGTTCCTGAAGCACACGGGCGCCAGGTTTGGCGAAAGCCGGGCCGCTAACAAGCTGGAAATCCCTTGGGGGGCCATGGGTGACGGTTTTACCTGGCTCAGCAAGGACATGGACAACACGCAGGAGTTGGCCCGCCATCAATGGGAGAACTGCAAGCAGGCCATTCTCTCGGACGACTACGACCTGATCGTGATGGACGAGTTTACCTATGCCATGCACTACGGCTGGATCCCGGTGCAGGACGTGATAGACGTACTAAAGCAGAAACCCCACATGCTGCACGTCATCATTACGGGAAGGCACGCGCCTGAGGAACTCATCGAGTTCGCAGATCTGGTCACGGAGATGCGAGAAATCAAGCACCCCTACCGGGAACAGGGCATCAGGGCGCAACCAGGCTTGGAGTATTGATGCCATGGGCACTAACTCCGCCAAGATACGAGAGGCCATTGAGCAGATACGGCCAGCGGACGTTCAAGCGATGGAGCGTGCCGAATCAAGGCAACTCAATCTCACCAAGCCACCGGGGAGCTTGGGACGACTGGAAGAGGTCTCCATTCGTTTGGCGGGCATATTCGGCACCGAGAAGCCTGTGATTGGAGGTAAGGCGGTCATAGTCGCGGCTGGCGACCACGGCGTGGTGGCGCAGGGTGTCACGGGCTACCCACAAGAGGTTACAGCGCAGATGGTGCTGAACTTTTTGGCAGGTGGCGCGGCCATCAGCGTGCTCTGCCGGCACTTGGGGATGCGCCAAGTAATAGTGGACGCCGGGGTGATGTCGGATCTGCCCAGTCATCCCGATCTGCGTAGCCTCAAATTCGGCCGAGGCACCGCCGACATCAGCCAAGGCACCGCCATGACCCGTCAACAGGCGGAACAGTGCATCGAGGCTGGCATCAACCTTGCGGTTGAGGTCATAGAGTCGGGCATCGACCTGATTGCAACGGGAGACATGGGCATCGGCAACACTACGGCGTCCAGCGCTATCACTTCTGCCGTGACGGGGATCCCGCCCGAGGAGACCACCGGGGAGGGCACAGGCCGTACCCCGGAGGAACTGCAGCACAAGACCCGGATCGTGAGGCAAGCGTTGGAAGTGAACTCTCCCGACCCCAGCGATGGTCTTGATTTACTGACCAAGGTGGGAGGGTTCGAAATCGGGGTGCTGGCAGGGGTCGTGCTGGGGACGGCAATGCAGAGACGGGTTGTGGTGGTGGACGGGTTCATCTCCAGCGCGGCAGCCTTGGTCGCCAATGCCCTGTGCCCTAGAGCCCGCGACTACATGGTCGCCTCTCACGTATCGGCGGAGCGGGGACACCGGGTCGCATTGACGGGCCTAGGGCTGTCGCCAGTGCTTGACTTGGGGATGCGCTTGGGTGAAGGCACGGGCGCGGTGCTTGCCATGCCCATTATAGAGTCGGCGGCAGCATGTCTTTCGGAAATGGCAACGTTCGCTGAAGCGGGTGTATCAGACCGCGATCCTGACCCGACCTCTAACGGTGAGGCCACATCGTGACCGGACTGGGCTCGGCCATAGGGTTTCTCACCATCCTGCCAGTTGGATCACGGGATCCCGCGGGCTTGGCATCTTCCCGAATGTGGTTCCCAATCGTCGGGCTGCTCTTGGGCGTAGTTCTCTCGGGGCTCGATCTACTCATGCACTGGGGGTATCCTCTATTTCGAGAAGAGCCATACCTCTTCCCTCCATTCCTCGGCGCGGTATTTCTCGTGGTAGTGCTCATAATCCTCACGCGGGCGCTGCATCTCGACGGGTTTATGGACTCCTGCGACGGCCTGCTGGGCAGCTTTGACAGGGAGAGACGCTTGGAGATTATGAGGGACTCCCACGTGGGAGCCTTTGCCGTTACCGGAGTGGCCGGTCTGTTGCTGGTGAAGGCTGCGGCCTTGGTCTCCCTGCCGTCGGTTGGCAGGATGTGGGTGCTGCTGCTTTTCCCCTGCCTGTCCCGCTGGGCCATGCAACTAGTGCTGCAGGTATTTCCGTACGTCCGAAGCCGGGGCATCGCCACGCCGTTCCTGGAGCGCAGTGGCTGGTGGCAGTTGGCCGCAGGTCTGGTCGTGACCCTGGTAGCCACCCTAGCTCTCACCGGACCGTTTGGTCTGGTGCTCTGGGGTGGGGCGACCGCTACCGGGTGGGGAGTTGGGTCGTGGGCCGCCAAGCAGCTCGGTGGAACAACCGGAGACGTGTATGGCGCAGTCAACGAGGTGGTTGAAGCAGTGGTGTTGGCATTGGCCGCGGTCCTAGCTCATGGCCTCTCAGACTCTCTGTTTGCTCCAATTCACGAGTGGGCTTGGTAGCAAGGGAGAACACCGGCATTGGAATGGAGAGTGTTTCCAGGGGAGTGGTATTTGGATGCAGGCGTGCTGCTCCTAGCGTTGGGAATTGACTTTATCCTACGCGAACTGCCCAACCCCATACACCCGGTTGTCTGGATGGGGAAACTCGTGTCGCTACTTGAGCGGGTGGTCCCACCGGAGACAGGACGGCTGCCACCACTGGTTTGGGGCGGACTCATGGCTATCGCAGTGCCTGCAATTTTCGGCGGGCTAGCGTGGCTTGCTGCCAACGCGCTGCGGGAGCTGGGCAGCATCCCCTACCTGCTGGGCGGGGCACTCCTCCTCAGTACCAGCTTCGCTGTTTCCGGACTGGCCAAAGCTGCTAGGAGCGTCCAGAACGCGATGAGGGAAGGAAGCTTGGGCGAGGCGCGTAGAGGACTTCGGAGCTTGGTGAGTCGCGAGACGGCCACTTTGGACCGTTCGCTTGCTGCGGCAGCTGCCATAGAATCCGTGGCCGAGAATACCACCGATAGCTACGTAGGCCCGTGGCTCGCCTTCGCCCTGCTGGGCTTGCCGGGAGCTTTCGCCTACCGTGCCATGAACACCTTGGACAGCATGATCGGTTATCGAGGAAGGTACGAGTATCTGGGGAAGGCGTCAGCCAAGCTGGACGATGCCATCAACCTACTGCCAGCGAGAGTGAGCGCAGCTCTCATCCTGGGGGCGGGCTCTGTCTTCCGGTCACCCGCCAACAAGGGATGGCGAGTGGCGCTTTCAGGCCGTGGCCTAACCGCAAGTCCAAACGCTGGATGGACCATTGGGGCCATGTCAGGGGTTCTCGGTGTGGCCTTAGAGAAACAGGGGCACTACCGCATCGGCGACGGTCTACGGGAGCCAGAGCCTGAAGACATCGGTCGCTCCATACACGTCGCCTACTTGGTAGCTGCCATAGCCGTTGCTCTCACGGTCGGGGCCTTGGCCCTGCGCGGTCTCTCGGGATGATGTTTGGGAGAAGGCATGCCTAGGGAGTTGATTTTCATCCTTGGAGGGGCTCGCTCCGGCAAGAGCGCCTTTGCCGAACGGCTGGCGCAGCAGGCAGGCCGTGTCCTGTTCGTGGCCACTGCTCAAGCGCAGGACGATGACATGAGGCGGCGTATTGGCGTGCATCGCGCGAAGCGCCCACCGGAATGGAGCACGCTGGAAGAACCGCACGACTTGGCATCGGCCATCCCTTCAGCCTTGGAGGGTCACGACACCTGCCTGCTGGACTGCCTCACGTTGTGGATCAGCAACCTGCTGCTGGCCAAGGAGGGCAACCTCCATGCGGAAGCCGAAATTCTGGAGGAAGTCCACCGGCTGCTGGACGTCTACGATAGCTCGCACGCCACTTGGATAGTGGTGAGCAACGAAGTGGGGCTGGGCGTTGTTCCCGCGACACGGTTGGGCAGCCGGTACCGTGATGTATTGGGGCGGGTGAACCAAGCGGTTGCCTCACGCGCCGACAAGGTCTACCTGATGGTGGCAGGGCTGGCGTTGGAGATGAAGTCCCTCGGCGCAGTGCCCTTTGTCATGCCGGAGCCACGGTCTGAATCATGACCCGGATGCAAGCAACCATGAAAGCGTCGGCGGCCGCCCCTGGGACATGTGGCGAACTATGCCAAGGGCTCGTGGAAGGTGTTGTCTGCATGGTGACATGCCCTATAGATATGTACAGCGTAGCCACAGTAGAGCTTTTCCCGAGTGATGGCGAAGTGTCGGGCCCAGCGGATTCACCCAAGGCACGACGCGCAGTGCAGGCCACTCTCGACTACCTGCAGGAGGATGCACTGGCAGCAAGCCTCTCCCTTGATTCATCCTTGCCACGGGGCAAGGGCATGGCCAGCAGCACTGCTGACGTGGCAGCAGCGATCGTTGCAACTGCATCGGCCCTAGGGCGAGAGCTAGCCCCTGAGCAGATAGCTGAAATCGCCCTTGGCGTGGAGCCCAGCGACGGGATCATGTTCCCCGGCATTGCGCTGGTCGACCACAGAGCCGGGCGAGTCGCTCGAACGCTGGGCCCGCCACCTCCGATGCGGATTCTGGTCCTGGATTTCGGAGGCGCATTGGATACCGTTGAGTTCAACCGTGTCGACCGGAAGGAAATTCTCAAGCGCACGGAGTCCGACACTGCACGGGCGGTATGCTTGATAGAGGAGGGTATCAAGTGCCGGGACATCGCCCGCATCGGAAGGGGCGCCACACTCAGTGCCATCGCCAACCAGCAAGTGCTTTTCAAACCCGGTTTGGAGGCGGCACTGGAGTTGTCCCAGTCGGTGGGGGCGTTAGGCATGAACGTAGCTCACAGCGGTACCGTGATCGGTATCCTGCTGCCCGATGACGGCAGCATTGCTGGTCAAGCAGCCTCCTTGGCGTGGGAACGGCTGCACGGTCTGGAATCAGTCCGGTGCCAGCGTGTCGTGGGCGGGGGCGTCACCGTAAGCAGGCTCTCCAGATGTTGAGCGCAGGACGATCAGCTTGATCGGGACTGTCCACGGAGGCTTGGACATAGGCGAATTGCGTTCGTTGGGCCTTAATCCCGATGAGGTGCTCGACTTCAGCTCCAACATCAATCCACTGGGGATCTCAGCAAAGGTGAAGCAGGCGGTGGGTGAGGCTGACCTGTCATCCTACCCTGACCGCCACTGCCTAACATTACGTGAGGCCATCGCAGACCGCGCGGGAGTCGGGATCGAGAACCTGCTCATGGGTAACGGCTCCACCGAACTCATCCACCTGCTGGCACGGGCCTGCCTGAAACCCGGAGACAGGTGCCTGATATTCACACCCACTTTCGGAGAGTATGAGGCGGCTGCCGTCATGGCCGGTGGGGAGTTGTATACCTTGGAAGCCAGCGAGCGTGACGGGTTTCAGTGGTCTATCGACCCAGCGTCCAACACAATCCGGGAACTGCGCCCCAGACTCGTCTTCCTGTGCAACCCCAACAACCCGACCGGGGTTTATCTTGAGCGCGATGCAGTGGAACAGATCGTGGACGCCGTAGGGGCTCATGGCCTGCTGGTCTTGGACGATGCCTATGCCGGTTTGTCGGGCCATCAGTGGGACTCGACACCGTTGCTCGGTCATGGCAATGTTGTCATCTTGCACTCGATGACCAAGGATCATGCCTTGGCAGGGGTCCGCTTGGGCTACCTGATGGCTAGCCCGGATGTGATCACAAAGGTGGGTGGGCTTCAACCTGCTTGGAGTGTCAACACAGTCGCCCAAACTGCCGGTCTCGCTGCACTGCAAGATGAAGCCCACGTAACTGCTGGGCGGCACGCGGTCCAAGAGAGCAAGGCTTACCTCCACGCAGAACTGAACGACTTGGGCATCCCCGCCAATGCCTCGGCTGCCAACTTCATCCTAGCCAAGGTTGGCGACGCGCCCGGACTGCGGAGCGCCCTGTTGCGCCGGGGCATCGCAGTGCGCGATTGCACCTCCTTCGGACTGCCCCAATTCGTACGCATCGCTGTGCGCCGCCGGGATGAGTGCGTCCGCTTGGTGTCCGCGCTCAAGGAAGCACTGGCAAAATGACAAGTCCCAAGCTGGCCAAGGTCATCATGGTGCAGGGGACTTCGTCCCATGCAGGGAAGTCGGTGCTGGCAACGGCCCTCTGCCGGATCTTCGCGCAGGACGGGTTGTCGGTCGCCCCGTTCAAGGCCCAGAACATGTCCCTGAACTCCTACGCCACGCCCGATGGCGGCGAGATCGGACGCTCCCAAGCTGTGCAGGCCTCGGCAGCCATGGTGGCCCCACAGGTGGAGATGAACCCTGTTCTGCTGAAGCCGGAGGGCGAGAGGCGCTCGCAGGTGGTGGTTCTGGGGCGTCCGCAAGTCGTTGTTTCGGCACGCGAGTACTACCAGCTAAAGACGACCCTGTGGGAGACCGTCACATCTTCCCTAGACCGGTTACGTACAGAGTACGACATGGTAGTAATAGAAGGGGCAGGCAGCCCCGCGGAGATAAATCTCAAGGAACACGACATCGTCAACATGCGGGTGGCGCGTTACGCCGGGGCCCCTGTCTTACTAGTGGGTGACATCGACCGTGGAGGGGTTTTCGCTCAACTCATTGGCACCATGATGCTCCTCGAACCGGAAGAGCGGGCTCTCGTAAAGGGCCTTGTGATCAATAAGTTTCGCGGCGACCCTTCCCTCCTCACTTCCGGCCTCGGCCTCCTCAAGGAACATACTGGCGTGTCGGTAATAGGCATTCTGCCCTACTTCTTCGATATCCACATCCCCCAGGAGGACTCGCTGGGCCTGCCTCCATCAGACAGCGATGCTGAAGGGGCCTTGGTGGACATCGCCGTGATGCGTCTGCCTCACATCGCCAACTTCGACGACTTCGATCCCCTGCGGCAGGAGACCGGCGTGCGGGTCCGCTTTGTATCCACAGAAGAGGAGTTCGGAGATCCCGACCTGATCATCATCCCAGGAAGCAAGACCACGGTCCTTGATCTCCACTGGCTGCAAGGCCAGGGACTGGCTGAGCGCATCCTTGCCGCCCGCCGGGCTGGCACGCCGCTGATAGGAGTCTGTGCTGGGTATCAGATGCTGGGCGCCACACTTTTGGACCCCGATGGTGTGGAGTCGCTTGAGAAAGAGACTCGCGGTTTCGATCTCCTGCCCACCACCACTACCTTCCTGAAGGAAAAGTCCACTCACCAAGCCACCGGGCGGGTGACGGCCAGCCGTGGACTTCTGGAGTCGTGCCGAGAGGCCCAGTTTACCGCTTACGAAATCCACATGGGCCTGACTTCGGTGCAGGGTTCAGCCAACAGCCCCTTTTCGGTTGAGTACCGCTCCCGCCAACGCATCGACGCAGATGAAGGTGTGCTTGATGGCGATGGTCTCACCTTAGGCACGTATCTGCACGGACTGTTCCATAACCGCGCCCTCCGCCGCTCGATTCTGGAACATGTCGCGAGCCTCAAAGGGGTGACTCTCCCCCCTTCCGCTGACGACATCGACCAGAACGCCGAATACGACAAGCTGGCGGCGTTCGTGCGTCAGCATCTCGATATGAACCTGGTGTATCAAGTGACAGGACTGCAGTAGTCTTATCGCGGGACTTCAGGCTTGCTATCTCCTTATCTCTCGATTCTTTGTTCGCTCAACCATTCTGCTGAATACTCGATTCGAATTCACTCTTGCCGATTACATGCCGCCACACCTCATTCAAAGGCACTATCTCCCTGTTGTTGAACGTTGCCGTCCTTTGTCATTAACGGCCTTAAACTGAGCCATTTATAACGGGTTGGAATTGAGCCACCCGAGTAGCAAGGGCATCATCACCGCACACTGGGCTGAGGTGGTTGCAAAGATTGCTAAGAGGTGGAGATGTGAAAGAGATTTACGAGATGCATGGCCCGGGGCCACTCGGCGCGGGCGATCGCCCGAGAACTGGGCCTGGCCCGTAACACGGTGCTCAGGTATCTGCACTCGCCGGAAGCGATGCTCCCCAAGCCGAGGGCGGCACGGGGGTTGCTCCTGGACCCCTACACCGAGCACATCGACCGGCGGATGGCCCAAGGGCTGGAGAACTGCATAGTATTGCTGCGGGCGTCTGCCTTTTCCGGCCATACGGAGTGTCGGCTGAGATGTCGGTGGCTAGCGGTCGTCGTCGAAGCCCAAGTGTCCATAGTGCCCTCGGCTGGTATTGGGCGGCGTGGCTTGTGGGAGTGGCCCGGCAATATCGCCGCTTCCACTTTGAGGGGTGACAGGTTACGCGACCTCCCTGGTCAGTGACTATGTCGACATTGCGAGTTCCGGGGCGCTCCTTTTGGCTACGGTGTTGCTATTCAACATCACAAAGCAGGTCACGTCGGACCAGAACGCCCTACATCAGCGTGGCGAAGAGGCCGCATCGTCCGCAACTTGAGGGGACGGTGGCACCTCGACTTTTGCATCAGCTTTGGGGCTTTTGCATCAAGGGGGGGTTGCACCAAAGCCCGGATCCAAGCTGCGAGTTCCTCGACTCCGGCATTTTTGAGGCGCACGAAAACTACTTTGGGCTCATCCGGGCGGCATTATTGTTCGATAGACAAGAAGCTGGAATATGTTCTTAGTCCACTGCCTCAGCTTGGGGGGTGTGGGGAGTCAAGACCGTTTGCCTATGTGCACTGCTCATCGGGACAGTTGAAAGGTGCACCGGCGGCGCTCCACTTGCCACGTTGCGCCAGTGGGGTTGGTAGCAACACTCACCTCCCAGCGGGCATAGTCTCGCAGCCGCATGAGCAGGTGACGATTTGGGACTTGGGCCGTCCAGCTTGTGCCGACTGACTTGGGCGACCTGAGGGCACGCTGCCTGTAGATGCTCCTGCCCTCGGCCGTCTTTGATGTGCCTCTCCACGGGTCCGTATCGCCTTCTGAGAGCTCTATTACATGCTGGATGACTAAAGACGCACAGACAGGCGCCGAAACAAGATCAGAACGCGGACTTGAGGGCTGACGACGTCGCACCCGCGATCCGGCACATACTGGGAGGCCCCGTTCAACGCGACACCGGTCCGCACCGAGGACAACAGCGTAGAGGCGGTGGTGGGGACGCTCCAAGACCTGACCCCGCTGCAGGGGTTGGAGCGTTTGCAGGCCGAGTTCCTGGGCAATGGTGAGCCACGATCTGAACACCGCCCCACGACCTTCGTCCGAACACTTGCTAGATGGGGCTACAGTAGAGGGCGAACAAGCCTGCCAATGTGTCATATCCTGAACAGACGAAGATACCCGTCAGCAGCTTTGTAGGTTTCTCACGGACGACCACGCAGTATTCAATAGATATGGAAGAGGAGGTTCACAAACGCGACTCGCGGGCTGTTCCTGTCCGAATCGAGCGTTGGAACTGCTCAGCCTGGACCCACTTGGGAAATAGCACGACCACACACTTCCCATGGGCAAGAGGAATTTTGCCCATTCCATTAGTAGTATCAGAAGTGGTAACGAGATTTTTAGAAGACTAATTTTGTAGCTAAGAAAGTTAGTTTTTGGCGGAGAGGGTGGGATTCGAACCCACGATCCCTTGCGAGATACCGCTTTTCGAGAGCGGCGCCTTAAGCCTCTCGGCCACCTCTCCTCAGCAGGACTGAGGATATCTTACACTGTTGGTGCCCGCAAGATGATTTGGGGTTGCGGAGCATTTTGTTGCTAGGCGAGGTCAAGTATGCTTGACATCATTCCTATGGGACACTAACATACGGCTGGATTCCCACGCCCCCCAAGCGTGGAGACTCTGAGCCATTGAGTTCCCCCCGCCGGGTAGACACATGTAAGGAGGCCCCATGAGGCGGTTTCTGGGTACGAAGGTATCATTCGTTGTTCTAGGCATGCTTGCGGCCGTACTCTCGATCGGTGTCGTTTGGGCAGCAGGCGCCCCTGGGCCATGGTCTCGCATCGTTCTAGAGCCTCAGACCTCCGAAATAATAGTGCATCCGCATACGGTGGCGATCACCCCCGAGAGTAAGCGACCTGCCTTTGAAGTCTTGGGATCCGGATTCATCCCTGGTGAGTTGATCTTCATCCAGATCGAGCGTGAGCCAGAGGGCAACATCGTCATACCTTTGGGAGCAACCGAGGCCCGGGCCAACGATAACCGCGCCTTCTACGTCCAAGTGCATGCGATCCCCACCGATATAGACCCGGGGATATACACGGTGAAGGCGTCTGGCACCAGAGGGTCCGCGGTGGCGACTCAGGCCCTACGGGTCATTGAAGAGAAATAGCGTCGCTTCTGGCTTGGATACCCTGAAGCTGTAAACCAGCGGCCCCGGCTTCGCCACCCTAGTGATGGAGTCGGGGCTGTTGCTGTCTTCGAGTAAACGCGCGCTTGGATATCCGGCGGCGCTAGGGCGGGTTCCGTATCACGCGAAGCTTCCGCATTCGCCTTCCCAACAGAGATGCCACTCGCACTTTCAGGTCGCCGAGAGCCACCTCATCTCCGTCCTCCGGGATCTTTCCCAAGGCGCCGTGCACGTAGGCGCCGATGGTGTCGTAAGCCGGTTCCTCAATGGGCAATCCCGTCCACTCCGCCAGTTGGTCCAAGCTGACCATAGGGTCCACTAGGAGATCGCCCCCAGGGACCCTCATCACTTGGGGATCCTGCTTGAGGGCAGAGAATTCATCTTCAATCTCGCCGACGATTTCCTCCAGAAGGTCCTCGACGGTGACGAGTCCTTCGGTGCCCCCATATTCGTCCACCACGATTGCCATCTGGATGTGCATTTCCTGCATTTCCTGCAACAGATCATCCAGCAGTTTGGATTCGGGGATGAAATGGGTGGGACGGATGATGTCCTTGACGTCCCTGCGATCAGTGGCATCGGCCAGAATCTCCAGCACGTCTCTGACATGCAGGACACCGACGATGTGATCGGGCGTGGTGTCGTATACGGGGAGGCGGCTATGCCCGGTTTGCGCCATCTGCTGGGCAACATGCCTCAGGCTGGAGTCCTTTTCCACGGTGACCATATCAACGCGGGGAACCATCACCTCGCGTGCAGTGGCTTCTTCCAGTCGGAGGATAGCGTTGAGCATGGCCCGCTCCCGGGTGTCCATGCGCTCCTGCATCTCCTTGGTGATCAGGAACTCATCGCGTTCATTCTTGCCGTTTCCGTTCTCCACAGCCGGTTTACGGCTCCGGTCGCCGTTTAGAGAGTCCCCCCGACGGAAAGGAGATAGTACGGACCTTGTGAGGGCTGAGCCCCAACCACTGAAGCTAGGCATGGTCACACCCCTCCAGGGAAGCCGTGGAAGTGGCTATTGGAAGAGCGTGGAGACAGTAAGAAGGGCTTACACTGAAACAGGCGGCCGTACCCCTGCGATAGCGTCCTTCCGAAAGGGAGGAGGACTTGAAGGCGTCAACCATCGCCGGGGCTGGGCTCGTCTGTCCTAAATGGCTAGTATCCAAAGTGTGCAGAACTCCCGTCCTTGTTCAAGGGCAGGGCGGGGGCCCGTCAGTAACTTACCTCTTCTTCTCGGTGAGCCTTTTGCTCCTGCGTATCTTAGCAGGGACGCCCACTGCCAGTCTAGCCGGGGGCACGTCGTCAGTGACGACCGAGCCCGCAGCGGTTATCGAACCCTCTCCCACGCGTACCGGGGCTACCAGCATGGTGTCGGAGCCGATGAATGCACCGTCTTCGATAACTGTGTTCTGGTGTTCCACGCCGTCGTAGTTGCAGGTGACTGCCCCAGCGCCTAGGTTCACCCCTGCGCCGACGGTTGCATCGCCCACGTAGCCAAAATGTCCCATGGCCGAACCCTGGCCCAAGCGACTGTTCTTCACCTCGCAAAAGTTGCCCAAGTGCACGCCGCGCTCGATATACGCGCCTGTCCGTAAGTGGCTAAAGGGGCCCATCTCCACGTCTTCTTCCAGCACAGCCCCTTCTACATGGGAGGCGACCACTCGGCAGCGGTCGCCTATCTGCGAATCACGTATCACTGAGCCCGGTCCCAGGGTACATTCTGAACCCACTCGCGATGGTCCCAGGATCATGGTGTTGGGGTAGATGATGGTGTCCTGCCCCAGATGGACCGATGCGTCGATGAATGTGGTCGTGGGGTCGACCATGGTGACCCCCTGTCGCATCCACTCTCCGCGTATACGGCCATGCAGAGCCGCCACAGCATTGGCCATCTGCACCCTGTCATTGATGCCCAAGACCTCAGAGGGCTCGCTCACTTCCAGGGTTTCAATGCCAACCTCCTGCTGGGCGGCCATCTCAGCAAGGGAGGTCAGGTAGAACTCGCCACGGCCTGCTATGGGTATCTGCGCAAGTTGGGCCCAGAGCCAGGAGGCCTGGAACCAGTAGGCCCCGCCGTTCACCTCTTGGGATACTGTTGCCCCGTTGGCTTCCACGGCTTCGACGATTCCCGTGACACGTCCGTCAGGTCTTCGCGCCAAGCGTCCCATGTCCGTAGGCATGTCGGCAGAGGAGACGATGATGGACATGGATGCCCTGCGAGAAAGATGGACATCGAGGAGGGATTTCAGGCTGCTGGGGCGCACCAAAGGAGTGTCCCCGCCGATGACGGCTAGGTGGTCGGCCCGGTCGCGCAGCACAGAGGCAGTCTGCAAGAGGGCATGCCCGGTGCCCAAGGGCTGGTGCTGTACCACGTACTCCACGCTGTCACCAAGGAGAGAGCGCACAGACTCCTCGTTGGAGGGGGAGACCACTACCACCACGTACTCCACGCCAGCCTGGCGTAGCGTCTCCACCGGATAGAGGAGCATCTCCCGGCCACACAGCTTGTGCAGCACCTTAGGCAGCTTGGACCTCATACGAGAGCCAATTCCGCCAGCCAAGACTACTCCGGCCCGTCCGTTCATCTGCTTACTCCCTGCCCGGGACCGGGTCCGCTAGAGCCACCGGGTTGAAGGTACCACGATGTTGGTCATCGGCTCATGGTAGGCAAGCCCTTTCCCAGCGTCAAGCCGAGTGGCTCGGGTATATCTGTCACCGCGAATGTGGAGTGTTTGAACGCCGTGCGAGCGGCCTATAGCCGATGAATCCTATGTCAGGGAACGGCAGTGATGATATAATTCTTTGCTGTGATGCCATCGGTGCTCCCCGCGGGTGGGGAAGTTACGCATATAGTCACTCAGCTGGTACTCCAGCTGGCTATCATACTCATTGCCGCCAAGCTGAGTGGCGAGCTGTGTATGAGAGTGCTGCGTATACCCCCCGTACTGGGGGAGTTGGCGGCAGGCGTTATCATTGGCCCCCACCTCTTGGGCGGAATCCCCATCTTCGGCTGGGAAGCCTTCCCCGTACTGGTCGATGGTGGAGTCATACCTGTCAGCACCGAACTCTGGTCCATAGCCCAGGTTGCCTCCATTGTGCTCCTGTTCTTCGTTGGGCTCGAGCTCAACCTCCAGGTATTCCTCAGGTATGCCGGTCCAGCTACTGCCGTGGCCCTGGGTGGCGTTCTGCTACCGTTCATTCTGGGTGCCGTTGGAACCGTGGCCATGGGCTACGCTGACAGCTTCACCGATGTCCAGTCCCTGTTTGTGGGCGCCATTATGACCGCCACCTCAGTAGGCATAACTGCCAGAGTGCTGTCAGATTTGGGGGCCTTGGACTCATCCGAAGGCGTTACTGTCATCGCCGCGGCCGTCGTGGACGACGTCCTGGGGATCATTGTGCTCACTGTGGTGGTGGGCATTCACGCAGCTGGCGGGGTCTCCGCTTCCAATGTCGGGATTGTGGCAGCCAAGGCCTTGGGGTTCTGGCTGGGTCTGTCGGTCATCGGCACCCTGGTCGCGCCCTATGTAGCTCGGGCAATCGGTGCCATGCGCGTCCGCGGGGCGCGAGTGGCCCTCTTCTTGGGACTGGCGTTCCTCGCTGCGGGGTTGGCGGAGACCTTCGGCTTGGCCTTTATCATCGGAGCCTTTTCCATGGGATTGGCCCTATCCGGCACCAACTTGGCCAAAGAACTAGAGGAGCCCCTGAGTGCGGTGTACGAGGCTTTGGTGCCCGTTTTCTTTGTGGTGATGGGCACCTTGGTGGATATCTCCTCGATGGTTGACACCATCGTCTTCGGGGTCGTCATAACGCTGCTGGCCATCGTTGGGAAGGTTGTGGGCGGAATACTTCCTGCCCTCTTCACGGGATTCAATATGAGAGGCAGCTCCAGAATCGGCATAGGCATGCTACCCCGTGGAGAAGTGGCCCTGATAATCGCCGGCATCGGTCTTGCCGAGGGGGTTATAGGCGAGGAAATCTTCGGCGTCTCAATACTGATGACGGTCGTCACCACTATCCTCGCTCCTATGGGGCTTGTGCTCCTTTACCGCAACAAAGCGGAGGGTCGGCGAGCGGTGGCGTCCCGCCAGCGTCGTTAGTCTCTTCGCTTGCTACTCTATCCTCGTGAGCCTTGTGGACTAAAATGCCCTGCTCTGGTGGTCCCAAGCAAATGCACGTCGAGCCATGGATGCTCGGCGAAATAGGAGGCAATTCATGGAAGTAGAGAAGAAACTGGAAGAGATGGGCTACACGTTGCCCCAGCCCCCCATCCCCGGTGGGAACTACGTGGGCGCCGTGCAGACGGGCAACTTGGTGTACGTAGCTGGTGTGGTCAACCGGTTGCCCGATGGCGGATACACCGCCGTGGGCAAGGTGGGGACGCAAGTGACCATCGAGGAGGGCTACGCTGCTGCAAGGCAGGCAATTCTCAACTCGCTGGCCAACCTGAAGGCTTGCATCGGCGATTTGGACCGGGTCACCCGTGTCGTCAAGCTCCTGTGCATGGTCAACTGCGCTCCCGACTTCGGTCAAACCCCACAGGTGGCTAACGGCGCGTCCGACCTGCTGGTCGGCATCTTTGGAGAAAAAGGTCGGCATGCGCGTTCCGCCGTGGGAATGGGCAGTCTTCCGAATACAGTGCCCATTGAAATCGAGATGATCGTCGAGGTGGCCGACTAGGCGGGACCAGCCCCCTAGAACTGCCTGTACCGGTTGACGATAGGTAGGCGCCGGTCTCGCCCAAAGGCGCGTGGGGTGATTTTGACCCCCGGTGGGGCTTGGCGCCTCTTGTACTCGTTACGGTCGGCGGCGGCGATGACCTGTCGCACGATTGATGGGTCGAAGCCCATGTCGATGATGTTCTGGTAGCTTCGGTCCTCCTCGATGTAGGCACGCACAACTTGGTCCAGTATCTCGTAGGGTGGGAGACTGTCCTGGTCGGTCTGGTCAGGGCGCAACTCGGCGCTTGGGGGTTTGTCGAGCACAGCTTGAGGCACAATCGGCGCCGGATGACCATTGGCGTTGCGCCACCGGGCTAGGTCGTAGACCAGTGTTTTGGGCACGTCCTTGATGACTGCAAACCCTCCGGCCATGTCGCCGTACAGTGTGGCGTACCCCATGGCGAGTTCGCTCTTGTTGCCGGTCGTGAGCACCAGCCAGCCATACTTGTTGGAGATGGTCATCAGCACGTTGCCGCGTATGCGGGCCTGAACATTCTCCTCAGCAACGCCCGCCTCGGTGTCGCGCAGGTAGGGTTCTAACATCTCTTCGAAGGCGAGGTGGGCTGGCTCAATGGGTACCTCCCAGAGCTCAATGCCCAGGTTCTCCGCCAGTTCCCGCGAGTCGAGGATGCTTCCCTCGCTGGAGTAGCGTGAGGGCATGGTAACTCCGAGGACGTTCTCCGGTCCCAAGGCGTCGGTGGCGACACATGCGGTAAGGGCGGAGTCGATTCCTCCCGACAGACCAATAATCACCTTGCGGAATCCGTTCTTGTGTACGTAGTCGCCCGTCCCTACCTCCAAGGCGCGGTACACCTGACCGACGGGATCCAGAGGCCGGGCGATGCCGTCGGAAGGCAACGCGGGTCGGACGACTTCGCTTATGCCAGACACGTGCACTACCTTGGAGTGCCCGTTGACGTCCGAAGGTCTCAAGCGCGTCTTGCGGGGCCGTGGGTCGCGCAGGCGGGAGCGGAAGACCGCCTCCACGTCCAAGTCAGCCACCAGCAGCGTCTCCTCGAATTCAGGGCCTTGTGCCACCAATTCGCCCCCCGGCCCGAAGATGGCGCTGTCGCCATCGAAGACCAGTTCGTCCTGCCCGCCCACGGTGTTGAGGTAGGCTACATACAACTCGTTGTCAGAAGCGCGGGTGGAGACCATCTTGCGACGGAAACTACCCTTGCCCAAATGGTAGGGCGAGGCGTTGATGTTGACCACCAATTGGGCCCCAGCCTCCCTCTGCACAGCAGTGGGGCCGGATGGGTACCAGATGTCTTCGCAGATGTTGAGTCCGACGCCCACGCCGTTTACCACGAATACAGGGCATTCCCTGCCCTGTTTGAAGTAGCGTTCCTCGTCGAAGACGCCGTAGTTGGGCAGGTACACTTTGTGGTACACCCCCACAACCTCGCCATCGTGGGCTAGAGCGCAGGCGTTGTAGATATCATCGTCGGCATCGACGAAGCCGACGGCCACGGCCAGTCCTTTGGAAGCAGCCGCAACCTGACGCATGGCTTCGTGGTTGGCTTGGATGAAAGAGGGTTTGAGGAGCAGGTCCTCCGGCGGGTAGCCGGTCACAGTGAGTTCGGGGAAGGCGATCAGGTCGGCGGAGAGTTCGCGGGCCCTCTGGACATATTCCAAGGCCTTGGCCACGTTGCCTTCAAGGTCGCCAACTGTCAGGTTTATCTGCGCTAGGGCCAGACGAAAGCTGTGCATCTTGCAGGCCAGTATAGCACGGGCTATCTGGAGCGCCTGCGACGACCGGAGCGGGCTCTTGCAGGATTGCGCCTAGGGCCCAGCGCCTCTATGGCCTGCAGCTGCCGCGACTCGGCCACGCGTAAACGCCGTGAGCAGGCGTCGAGGACATTGAGGTACTGGGATTTCATGGAGGCCTCTTGGGCCCCAGGGAGGCGTTTTTGCATGGTGGCGTAGTCGGCGAGGAGAACGGCAAATCGGCGCACGGCCTCTTCGGAGATATCCTCGGCTTTCCCCTCTTCCACTTGCCTTCTCAGACGCGGAGGCAACACTCCCATCATTCTGCGGAAGCGTGCCTCCTGGTCTTCATGCGTGCGCTCCAAAGAGTCCCAACTGCTGGTCCAAGCCCGGAATATGGAGAGAGGTATGACGATGGGAAGAAAGACCAGTCGCAGGTAGAAGAAGATACTCTCGCGGTGCATAGACCCTGTCTCACAAGCCCCGGTCTACCGCCGGTCGTACTTGGTGGCCACCCAAGGAAGGCCAGTGGACCCCATAAGGTACTTGTCGATCCCATGCGCTGCGGCCCGTCCTTCGGCGATGGCCCACACTACCAGTGACTGGCCCCGGGCCATGTCGCCAGCAGCAAAGATGCCCGGCACGCTCGTGGCCTTGTCCCTGTTTACCGAGATATTCCCCCGATCGTCCAACTCCACTCCCAGATCGGTTAACATGCCCTCGTGTTCCGGGTGGAGGAAGCCCAAGGCCAGTAGCACTAGCTCCGTATCAATCGTAAAGTCCGAGCCCTCTATCTCACGCATAGTCGGGCGCCCGTTCTCCCCACGCACCCACTCCACATACACAGCGTGCAACTGCGACACCTGGCCGTTGTCGCCACTGAAGGACTTGGTAGCCACGCAGTAGTCCGTAAGCCCGCCTTCCTCATGAGCTGCCGAGGGACGCAGGATGATGGGCCACTCAGGCCATGGATTCCCGGCGTAACGAGTCTGGGGAGGCTCCGAAAGAATCTCCAGTTGGTGCACCACCTCAGCGCCCTGCCGGTGGGCGGTGCCCAAGCAGTCAGCCCCGGTGTCGCCACCCCCAAGAATCACCACGCGACGCCCCTCAGCGCTAATCCGTCGCACCCCATCTAGGGCCTGTCCCATATCCAACCGGTTCTGCTGCGGCAGGTACTCCATCGCGAAATGGATTCCATCCAGGTCCCGCCCCGGCACATCCAGGTCCCGGGCCTGCGTTGACCCCCCCGACAGCAGGATCGCGTCATAGCCAGTTTTGAGCTCTGAGACAGGGTAGTTCACCCCGACATGCGCCCCGGTGCGGAACTCCACGCCTTCAGCTTCCATCAGATCCAGCCGGCGTTGCACGATCTCCTTCTCCAGCTTGAACCCAGGTATACCCAGAGTGAGCAGACCGCCAATGTACTCGTCCCGCTCCAGCACGGTGACCGAGTGACCCGCACTGTTAAGCTGCGCCGCTGCCGCCAATCCTGCCGGCCCTGAGCCGACAACCGCCACCTTCTTTCCGGTACGTGTCTGAGGCGGGCGGGGCTGCATCCAGCCTTGTTCAAAAGCTCGGTCGGCTATGGCCCGCTCGATGTGCTCGATAGCCACAGCGTCTTGGTTGATTGCCAGCGTGCAGGAAGCCTCGCACGGCGCAGGGCAGATGCGACCGGTGAATTCCGGGAAATTGTTGGTGGTGGAAAGTGCCGCCATGGCGCTTTCCCATTGGCCCCGGTACACCAAGTCATTCCAGTCGGGGATCAGGTTGCCCAGAGGACAGCCACTATGACAGAAGGGAACCCCACAGTTCATGCAGCGGGCCCCTTGATTCCGGGCTTGCTCCTCAGTCCAGTGCTCGTAGAATTCGCGGAAGTGCTGGACTCGCTCCGGCACCGGTCGCCTAGAGGGCAGTTGACGGCCGAACTCCTTGAATCCTGTGACCTTACCCATCGGCTACCAACTCTTCCACAGCTTGTTGTCGCCTCTCTTCCAGCACCCGGCGATAATCTATCGGAAAGACCTTAAGGAACTTGGGCAGGCTGTCCCTCCAATGGGAGAGCACGCGTTCCGCAGGCCCGCTTCCCGTGTAGCGCAGGTGGTCTTCAATCAGCCCGCGCAGCAGGTCCTCGTCCTCTGCGTCGACCACTGGTTCCAGCGTCACCATGTCGGTGTTGCACCGCTCCCGGAAATCGCCATCCTCATCCAGCACGTAGGCATATCCGCCACTCATCCCGGCAGCGAAGTTCCTGCCAGTCGGGCCCAGCACCACCACAACCCCACCGGTCATGTACTCACAGCCATGGTCTCCCACGCCTTCAACGACGGCATGAGCCCCGCTGTTGCGCACCGCGAAACGCTCGCCAGCTATACCACGGATGAACGCCTTGCCTCCCGTGGCGCCATACAGCACCACGTTGCCCACTATGATGTTGTTTTCAGGTTTGAACTGCGCCGACTTGGACGGGAACGCGACCACACGGCCACCGGAAATCCCCTTGGCGAAATAGTCGTTGGAATCACCCTCCAAAGTCAGCGAGATGCCTGGAGCGAGAAATGCGCCAAAACTCTGCCCAGCCGACCCCGTGAAATAGCAGCGTATCGTGTCCTCCGGCAGGCCCTCTTCGCCATACTTCTTGGCCACCATGCCACTCAGCGTCGTCGCCACCGTGCGGTTGTAGTTATGAATGGGCAGCGCAATCTCCACAGGCATACGCTGCTCCAAGGCAGGCCGTGCTGCCTCTATCAACACCGTCTGGTCCAGCGAGCGCTCCAGTCCGTGGTCCTGCTCTTCACGGCAATAGGTCGCTACTTCCGGCGGCACATCGGGTTTGTACAGCAGTGGCGACAGATCAAGGCCCTGCGCCTTCCAATGCTCAATCGCCCGCCGGGGCTCCAGCAAGTCCACACGTCCCACCATTTCATTGATGGTGTGGAAGCCCAGCTTGGCCATGATTTCGCGCACCTGCTCCGCCACCATGAAGAAGTAGTTGATGACGTGCTCCGGCTGCCCCGCGAACTTCTTGCGCAGTTCCGGATCTTGGGTTGCGATTCCCACCGAGCAGGCGTTCAGGTGGCACTTGCGCAGCATGATGCAACCCATAACGATCAGGGGCGCCGTGGCCATGCCGAACTCTTCCGCACCCAGTAGGCAGGCAATGGCTACGTCGCGGCCTGTCTTCACCTGGCCATCTGTCTGCACCACGATGCGGCCCCGCAGGTCGTTCTCCACCAGCACCTGCTGGGTCTCCGCCAACCCCAACTCCCACGGCAGTCCTGCATACTTGATAGAAGACTCCGGCGAAGCCCCGGTGCCGCCGCTGTCCCCACTGATCAGCACCACATCCCCGTGTCCCTTGGACACACCTGCGGCAATTGTGCCCACACCCACCTCCGCTACCAGCTTCACATGGATGCGGGAATCGGGGTTGGCATTTTTCAGGTCATGAATCAGTTGCGCCAAGTCCTCGATCGAATAGATGTCGTGGTGAGGCGGTGGCGATATCAGTTCTACGCCGGGAGTGGTGTGCCGCACCCAGCCGATATACTCGTCCACCTTGCGTCCCGGCAGTTGTCCACCCTCGCCGGGCTTCGAGCCTTGGGCCATCTTGATCTGCAGGTCGGTGCTGTTCACCAGATAGTTGGTGGTCACTCCAAAGCGTCCGGAAGCCACCTGCTTGATGCGACTGCTGCGGTCGTCGCCGTTCGCGTCCAGGGTATAGCGGTGGTAGTCCTCGCCGCCCTCGCCCGTGTTGCTGCGGGCATCAATGCGGTTCATTGCGATGGCCAAGGTCTCATGGGCCTCGCGGCTTATGGAGCCTAGGGACACGGCTCCGGTGGCGAACCGCTTCACGATTTCCGCCGCCGGCTCGACTTCGTCTAGCGGCAGCGGTTCGTCGACGAAACGGAAATCCAGCAGCCCCCGCAGGGTGCAAAGAAGCTCGCTCTGTTCATCGATGAGGTCGGTGAACTGCTGGAAGGTCTGGTAGTCCTCCGTCTTGGTGGCCTTCTGCAGTGCGGCGATGGACTGGGGGTTGTACATGTGGTACTCCCCGTTCACCCGCCACTGGTAGTAGCCACCGGGATCGAGCGTACCGTTGAGTCCGCGACGCACAGGCTCGTAGCCATCTTGGTGGCGCTTCACCGCCTCGGCTTCTATGATTTCCAGCCCCACGCCCTCAATCCGGGAAGGAGTCCACGTGAAGTACTGGTCTATCAGCTCTTGGTTCAGGCCCACAGCCTCGAAAATCTGGGCCCCGCGGTAGCTCTGGACTGCAGAGATGCCCATCTTGGACATAACCTTGAGCAAACCCTTGTCCATGGCCTTGATGAAGTTCTCTTCGGCGTACTTGGCTGACACCGGGCTCGACAACGTCCCCTGCTGCACCATGTCGGCGATGGTCTCGAAAGCTAGGTAGGGGTTGATGGCCGCTGCCCCATAACCTACCAGCAAACAGAAGTGGCTCACCTCGCGAGGCTCGCCCGACTCCACCACCAGACCCACGCGGGCCCGCGAGCCCTCACGGGTCAGGTGGTGATGCACCGTCGAAGTCGCCAGCAGGCTGGGAATCGGCGCGTGGTCGGCATCAACGCCGCGATCCGACAGGATCAATATCTGGTGGCCCTCGTCGATAGCCGCGCTGGCCTCAGCGCATAGGCGCTCCAAGGCGCTCCCCATGGCCCCCTCACCCCCGCCGGGGTGGAACAGGGTGCTCAGGGTCGTTGCCCGGATGCCGTTGCGGTCGATGTTCCGTATCTGCTCCAGTTCATAGTTGCTGAGCAGAGGCCGCATCAGCTTGAGCTGCCGGCAATGCTCCGGGGTCTCGTCGAACAGGTTCTGCTCCGAGCCGACGTACCCCTCCAACGAGGTCACCAACTCCTCGCGTATGGCATCGAGGGGAGGGTTGGTAACCTGTGCAAACAACTGCTTGAAGTAGTTGAACACCAGTGGGCTGCGATCGGAAAGCACGCCCAACGGAGTATCGTTGCCCATCGAGCCGATGGCTTCTGCTCCGCCCGAGGCCATGGGCTCCATGATCATCTGTAGCTCTTCCTGGGTGTATCCGAACGCCCGCTGTCGGGTGTGCAGCGTGTCGAAGTCCGGCTCCTGAACGCTGGAGGGCGGGGGCAGGTCGTCCAGCGTCACCCGGTTGTCGGCAAGCCACTCGCCGAAGGGGTGACGCGACGCCAACTCCGACTTGATCTCCTCGTCGGACACGATGCGCCCTTGCGATGGGTCCACCAGGAACATTCGACCCGGCTGCAGGCGGGCGCGGAACAGCACGTCTTCCGGAGGCACCGGAAGGACTCCGGTCTCCGATGCCATGACCAGGAGATCGTCTTTGGTCACCAGATACCGGAAGGGACGCAAACCGTTGCGGTCCAGAATAGCCCCGACACGCGTCCCGTCGGTAAAGGCGATGAGGGCAGGGCCGTCCCATGGCTCCATCAAGCAGGCATAGTATTCATAGAAGTCCCGCTTCTCTTGCGGCATGTCCACCATCGAAGCGCAGGCTTCTGGAATGAGCATCAGCATCGCGTGGGGCAGTGAGCGCCCCGTGTGCAGCAGTAGCTCAAGGGCGTTGTCGATGCAGGCAGTATCGCTCTGCCCCGGCTGGATGATGGGGAACAGCTTTTGGAGGTCGTCGCCGAAAGTCTCCGATGCCAACATCCCCTCGCGCGCCGCCATCCAGTTGATGTTGCCCCGCAGGGTATTGATTTCACCGTTATGCTGCAGGAACCGGTAGGGATGGGCCAGACGCCACGAGCCCAGAGTGTTCGTACTGAAGCGGGAATGGACCATGGCGAAAGACGACACCATCGTCTCATCAGCCAGTTCCAGATAGAAGCCACGTATCTGGTGGGCCATCAGCAGGCCCTTGTATACGATTCGGTTGGCCGAAAGCGAAGGCAAATAGAAAGACGGGGGGTCGCCGATATCCGAAGCTGCTACCTCGTTCTCCACCCGGCGCCGGATGACGTACAGCTTGCGCTCGAAAGAGGCCTCGTCAGCAACGGACTCGCCCTTCCCGATCATGGCCTGCCGTATCACTGGCATCAGGCGGCGCGAGCCGACTCCGATGGCATCGGGGTTTACCGGAACGTCCCGCCAGCCTAGGAATTTCTGCCCTTCTTCAGCCGTTATCCGTTCAAGAACTTGCTCGCAATAAAGCCCCTCCTGGGGGTCTTGCGGTAGGAACACCATGCCCACGGCCCACTCGCCCGGCTCCCCTAGCTGGATCCCCAGCTTGGCTGCCTCAGCTCGGAAGAACGCATGTGGCATCTGCACCAGCAGCCCTGCGCCGTCGCCCGTCTCTGGGTCGCTTCCACAGGCGCCACGGTGCCCCAGATTTATGAGGACCTGGATGCCCTGCTCAATGATCTCGTGCGACTTACGCCCTTTTACATTGGCGACGACGCCCACGCCGCAGGCATCGTGCTCGAAAGAAGGGTCGTACAAGCCCTTCTTGGATACGTCAATCGCCACGCTTTCGCCCGGGGCCACATTTTGACCAGAGGCCGAGGCAACATTTTGACCAGAGGATGGATATGGGTAAAAAGGCACCTGGATACTCCTGGAGCCGAAATCCAAATCGGTATTATAAGAGGCCCAAAGCCATATGTGTAGTCCCAACGGCCTCCAAATGAATATTTCGGTCTAGCTCTGCCCTCGCTTCACGATGCCCTGCATCCATATCAGTAGCGCGGCAGCCTGTTGGTGTACGTTTTTCGAAGATTACGCAGTCGAATTTCGGATAGTGCCCGGTTTTCGGTGCTTGGCTATCGGTGCTTGACCGTTTCCCGCGGCAAAGACGAGAGGCCCCCGGGAAGAGGGGGCCTCTGGAAGTCCTTGGCGTTATGCCCCGCTGTGCCCAGCCCGGGCATGAAAAAAAGGGCTACCAGTGCCAGACCGAGTCGTGAGAGTCGTACAGGGCTGCCACTTCACCACGGCCGATGATTTGCAGCCCTTCCGCCAACTCCTCTCGTCGTATGCCTCGGTCTTCCAAGTCTTCCCGTACGGCATAGGTGGGTACACCCGCGCCGATCAGGTTCAGGATGTCTGTGTCCAATGTGGGGGCCACTTCCATCTCCACATCACCGAAGCGCAGTCCCGTCGCGTCCTGCCCCATAACACCATAATTGACCGCATTGCCCCGGAGGAGCACCGAAAGATCGGCCCCCGCGTTCTTGATCATGTGACTCACCCAGAGGATGGTGTCGTCCTGCTCCTCAATGGTCCCGTGATAGGCTCTCTCGACTATGGAAAGTATGCTTGCCACCCCAACCTCCTATTTCGTGCCCATGATGAGGGTATTGGTGCTCTCGTTAGACCACTTCAGCAGGTCGGGCGGTCCGCCTCGTCGCGCCCCCTCAATCCAGTTGCCGGACCCACGCTCGTCGACGCATAGACCGCAGTTAATCCAGTCGACTTTGCCCGTGCCCAGCAGACCTGCCACCCAGGACGACGTGGTGGGGTGGTGCTGTTCCTCGACGGATGTGCCCTTGACTGGGTTGGGATGGGCCTTCTGATCAGCCATGGTAAGGGCTACCGCTCCTTCGTACGCGAATACATTTACGTTATGGCCCTTTCGTACCGCGGCGTCCGCGATACGTAGTGCCGTGGTAGTGGTTCCCGACTCGTAGGGTGAGTCCATCAAAGCTATCGTCAAAGTTGCCATTTAGAGCTTCCTTAATTCTGAGATGGGGGCTAGTGCCAGACAATCTTGTTTCCTTCCTGCACCAGCAGGTCGACCAAATTGTCCACGTTGGAGACGTTCACTCCCTCCACCAGTCCGTTGGCGGAGATGCCCCGCTCTCTAAGGGAGAAATCGTCTGCTTCAACTCGTACCGAGGGAGCGTTGGTCCGCAGGTCAGCCAACGGATTGTTGGCTATCCCGCGCCGCGTACAGAAGACCCCGTTCTGAATGAGGTACAGAGTTACGTCGTTGCCCCGGGCCGCGAGGTCATTCGCAGTGGTGTACATGTAGTTGGCGTCGGCGTACTCAAAGGGGTCGCGGGACTCTATCAGAACGTACTGGGTCAATTCTCGCTCCTTCCGTAGTAAACTGGGCAGATCGGCTCGAGGCTTCACTAGGTGCCCCAAGCAAGGGTGACAACACTCAAAGTTACGCCCAGCCCTGTCGGAAGTCAATACAGCCTCCTGTACCCGTACTCCAATCACCTGCGCCCATCCTCATTTCATCGCCATACATGCCCCCCTCTTTATACCGGCTATACCGGCGCCCTTCCCCGCCCTTCCTGCCAAGCTAGGAGCCTACCTTCACCACCCACAAGCCCCAAGGAACCAACCCCGCCTGTGACACAAATCCCCTTGACAAGCGCACACATTCGTTCTATATTTAGCTCACGCGTCGACGCCAAGCCCCCCGAAGGGCATTCCACACCGAAAGGAAAACAGAGCAAGGCAACCACTGGCCCGCATTCCCGCTCCCACAGAAGCGGGAACCCCGGTCCCGGAGCTTATTCAAAGCTGTGACGGGACTACTGACCGGGCCAGCCCAAAATCCCGCCCCGGCGACGCCTGAAGTCCTGCCTGCGCCGGCTAAGCGAGCGGGAATCCTATAGGAGAACGTAAGTCCTTGACAGCGCCCTTAACAGCGCCCTTAACAGCAACAATGGGGGCACGGAAAGGTCTCATGAGGCCACCACCTAGCGGCCAACGGCAAGCTGCCCCGATGCGGCCCTTGCCGCCCGCGTCGCCACGGTTCACAGCCGTACCTCGGGTTTCAGCCGAGGTCGTAGCCGTATGTCCGCTACAGTCACCCCTTCCCCTCCCTTCGTACTGCCGATGTCGATGGACACCGCCCCGGCCTTCCCCCATATGCGCCTTTTCGCCCAAGCCCCTGTTCCTGAAAACGCGCCCGAGAACGCAGAAGAAGAATGTTCATAATGTTGATGCGTATGCACGCCCATGATGCTCACAATGCAGTCAATGCAGCCAATTTTATTTTCCCCTTCCTCCTCTTGGCTTCCTCAAAGCTGGCTCCTATCTGGCCAGCTACCAATCCTGTGCCACGGGAATGCACCGGGATTGCCACGGGATTGCACCGAGAGTTGCACGGGATTGCCACGGATATGCACCGAGAGTTGCACGGGATTGCCACGGGTATGCACCGAGAGTTGCACGGTATGTCTACCGGATTGCCACGGAATGCTGCAAAAGCTGCAACAACGCTCCGTCCTCAGATACAAACGTGAGACCATGGTCTCATGCCCCAGCTACAAACGTGAGACCACGGTCTCGCCAATGGTCCCATGCTCCAGCTACGAAAGTGAGACCACAGTCTCGCCAATGGCCGCACGTCCCAGATACAAACGTGAGACCACGGTCTCGCGGAACGCTCCGGTATGGCGGGGGGAGTGGCGGCCCAGTGTTGGGTATGGTAGAGTTAGCCCTTGCCAAGGGCTGGCTGCTCGCGCGGCCTGATTTGCTTTTTCCGTGGACGCATCATACTATGGCTTTGAGACCTGCTGGGAAGGTGTCTGAGAAGTAACATGGGAAGCGGAAGGTGGATGAGGAGCGGCTTTATCTACCTGCTGGTGATCATCGCGGTGATCGCCATCTTCTACATTCTCATTCCCCGGGGAGTGGGAGGGGAGCCGAAGCCTCTCAGCACCGTCATCGCTGACGCGGCCGCTGTGCCCCCTCGGATTAGTGAGATCGAGGTCTCTGCAGAAAAGCTGACCGTCACCACCGCCGGTGGAGAGAAGTATACGAGCCGCATTGGCGGAAACGCCGATCTTGAAGAACTCCTCCAAGGCGAGGGTATCTCTCTCAAAGACACTCCCATACAGATTACCCACAAGGGTTCTGGAGGCTTTGGCGGCTTCTTCCGTATCCTGGTTAGCTTCCTTCCCCTCATATTCTTTGGTGCTCTGATCCTCTTCATGATGCGTCAAGCCCAAGGCAGCAACAACCAGACCATGAGCTTCGGCCGCAGCCGGGCCCGCCTCTTCGTGGTCAACAAGCCGAACGTCACTTTCAGCGATGTTGCTGGAGTGGAAGAAGCTAAATACGAACTCGAAGAGATAGTCGAATTCCTCAAGTACCCTGAAAGATTTCTCGCCCTCGGAGCCCGGATACCCACCGGTGTCCTGTTGGTAGGCCCCCCCGGTACAGGCAAGACGCTGCTGGCTAGGGCGGTGGCGGGAGAAGCAGGCGTACCGTTCTTCTCCATCAGTGGCAGTGAGTTCGTAGAGATGTTCGTCGGTGTTGGCGCCGCTCGTGTTCGCGACCTGTTCGACCAAGCGAAGCGTAACTCTCCCTGCATCGTGTTCGTGGACGAAATCGACGCCGTGGGACGCCATCGTGGTGCGGGCCTCGGAGGTGGGCACGATGAAAGGGAGCAGACCCTGAACCAGATTCTGGTGGAGATGGACGGCTTCGACACCGGCGTGAATATCATCGTTGTCGCAGCTACCAACCGCCCCGATATCCTTGATCCTGCCCTCCTGCGCCCCGGGCGATTCGATCGTCGAGTGGTCCTGGACCTCCCCGATATGTCTGGGCGCAAGGCCATCTTGGATGTACATGTGAAGGGCAAACCCCTCGCCCCGGATGTGGATGCTGAGGTGGTGGCCAAGCAGACCCCGGGCTTCAGTGGAGCCGATTTGTCCAACTTGGTGAACGAGGCCGCCCTGCTGGCGGCTCGCGCCAACAAGAAAGCCATCAACCTGAATGAATTTCAAGAAGCGGTGGACCGGGTCATGGCTGGCCCTGAGCGCAGAAGTCGCCTCATCAGTGCCCGTCAGAAAGAGGTCACTGCCTACCACGAGGCGGGACATGCGTTGGTGGGCTGGAGCCTGCCCCATGCCGATAAGGTCCACAAAATCTCCATCATCAGCCGTGGCACCATGGGTGGGTACACCCGTTTCCTGCCCGCTGAGGACCGCGTCCTGTGGACCCGTGCGCAGTTCAAGGACATGATGACTACTGCCATGGGTGGGCGCGTTGCCGAGCTTGTGACCTTCGGTGAGATAGAAATCACCACCGGTGCCAGCAACGATCTCGAAACGGCCACTAGGCTGGCCAAGGATATGGTGACCCGATATGGGATGAGCGAGAAGCTGGGCCCCCGCACCTTTGGCCGTCGTGAAGAAATGGTCTTCTTGGGCCGGGAGATATCGGAACAGCGGGACTACAGCGACAAGGTGGCCGAGGAGATCGACCAGGAAGTGCACACCTTGGTGCAGACTTCGTACGATCAAGCCAAGGATATTCTGACTGACAAGAAAGACAGCTTGGAGCGCATCGCCAAGTACCTGATCCAGTACGAGACAGTAGAGGGTGAGCAGTTGGACCGGTTGTTCGAGGGTCCGTTGCCTCCGTCGGAAGAGATGCCCGCTAGGCCCTCCGCTCCCACGCCTCCTCCATATTCAGGGCCCGCGGTGGCCCACCCCGCTCCTGCCATGCCGTCCCAGCATAACCCCAACGCCACAGCAGGGGACGCCTAGACGACACCGCAGCCACGTGGTAAACCAGCACCAAAGCTCCTGCCAAATCCTGGCGGGAGTTCCTTCGTTAAACCGCCGATGAGGCATCCTGTTTCGTTACCCTCTTTGGTCTTGGATGCCTGGTGAAGCCTACGCGAGCGTTAGACTCGGCCGAAGTCTTTGGGTACGAGGCGAACGGCTCGCAGCACTACATCGAAGTTGTCAGCTAGAAACACCCCTACGACAGAACCCTCAATGGTCTCGTCTGGTGCCAGGATGGAGAACTCCTGGACGTTGGCCAAGGCTGCGGAGCAGGCCATCATCACCAGCAGGGTGCCGAGGAGCAACCCACCCATGGGATTGATCCATCCCAGCTTGATTGCTCCCAGTGCCTTGGCCACCGCCGAGCTGGCGATCAAACCCAAGAGTACTATTACTACCAGCACCAGAATGAACCCACCGACTTCCTGTGTCTTCTCGTCGTCGGTGAGGAGTTCGAATATGGGTGTCAGCGCGTTCCCGATGCGGCTGGCCAGCGCTATACCTATGACGACTGCCACAAAGGAGGCAGCCGCCTGTATCAAGCCAAAGCGGTAACCGAATATCGCCCCGACGGCGATGAGAATCAGCAGTACTACGTCAAGCCAATTCATAGGTGATGCCTATCTGAGTATACCCGTGCTAATGCACATAACCAAGTTCTATTGCTCGACCAGTTTGGATATGTTTTGCATGCCGTATTACTAAGAATGGGCTGCCAATCGCCAGTGGCGTGGGCAACAGTACCCGCGCTAATATGTCGTGACGCGTATCTCGACAAAAACCCCTAGGAGGACCCGATAATGCCGAATCCAAGGGCTGAGTACTCCCCCATTCACCATCGCCCAACTCTGAAGTTGCCAGACAATGCTCGTCTGGCCGTCTGGCCTGTGGTGAATGTGGAGGAATGGGACATCAACTCTCCCATGGCCCGCACCGTCCTTCCATCTCCCCAAGGCGTGCCTACATTGCCAGACATTCCCAACTACAGCTGGTTCGACTACGGTCTACGCGTAGGATTCTGGCGCATGAAGAGTGTTCTAGACCGACACGGGATACGCGCTACCCTGAGCGTGAACGCCGCCGTTTGCGGTCATTACCCGCAAGTTATCAGTGAGACGGTGGCCAGTGGATGGGAGATGCTGGGGCATGGATTCATCCAGCGGGTTATGAACCTGGAAGAAGACGAAAGAGATGTGATCCGCCGCAGCATGGAGACTATTGAAGCAGCCGCAGGGAAGAAGCCACGGGGCTGGATGGGCCCCGGCTTGGGCGAAACCTTTGAGACCCCGGACCTGCTGGCGGAAGAGGGAATCGAGTACGTCTGCGACTGGGTGAACGACGACCAGCCCTACTATATGAAGGTGCGTAGAGGCACCCTGGTATCCATCCCATACACCGTGGAGCTGAACGACATTCCCATTCACATTGTGCAGCACCACCGTTCTCGAGAGCTGATGGACAGGGCTATCGATGCCTTCGATACCCTCTACCGAGAGGGAGCGGAGAGCGCCCGAGTGATGTGCGTTTCAACCCACCCCTATATCACCGGGGCAGCCCACCGCATTCGGTACTACGACGAGCTGTGGCGGTACATCAAGGGCCATCCAGGAGTCTGGTTCTGCACAGGCAGCGAGATACTCGACTGGTATGTCGCGCAGGCCGGCAGACCGGTGAGCTAACCTGACGTTACGGTTGTGCTATCCTACCCCGGCACGCACGAGCCGACCCTCGACCAGCAGTATGAGAGGGTTAAGTAAGGTAGAAGGTGCGATAGGGGCAGCGGTCACCGCAGCAAGAAACAGGCGCATTGAGGGAGTACACGACTATGTCCGGAGCGAATGGTATGTTGGCCTTGGAAGGCATGCGGGTGCTGGACTGCACCCAGATAATGGCGGGCCCATTCTGTACATTGCTGCTGGCTGACATGGGCGCCGACGTAATCAAGATTGAGCGCCCCGAGGGCGGGGATGACATTCGCCACACCGGCCCTTTCATCGATGACTGGTCTGCTCCCTTCCTTGGCGTCAACCGCAACAAGCGCAGCGTGGCCCTTGACCTGCGTTCCGACGCCGGGCGAGGGATTTTTAAGAAGCTGGTGTCCAGCTCCGATGTGATGGTGCAGAACTTCCGTCCCGGCACTCTGCAGCGTATGGGGCTATCCTACAGCGATCTCCAGCCCATTCGTCCTGAACTCATTTATTGCTCCATCTCCGGCTTTGGCAACACCGGTCCCTACAGCCACCGTGGAGGCTTCGACTTGGTGGCCCAAGGTATGAGCGGGCTCATGAGCTTCACCGGCATGCCCGATAGCCCGCCGGTGAAGGTGGGAGTACCCATCACCGACCTCAACGCCGGCATGTATTCCGCCTATGGCATCCTTACCGCCTATATCCATAGGCTGAAGACGGGCAAGGGACAGGAAGTAGATGCGTCCCTTATTGAGTCGGGCATTGCCTATACCTTCTGGGAATCGGCCTCTTATTTCAATACTGGTCAAGTGCCGGAGCCCCTGGGATCGGCCCACCGCCTGTCCGCGCCCTACCAAGCACTCCGTACTGAGGACGGGCATATGAACTTGGGCGCAGCCAACCAGCGTACTTGGGAGGCCTTCTGCCGTGCCGTAGGTCTGGAGGACCTGTTGAACGACGAGCGGTTCGCCACCAACATCGACAGGAAGGCACGGGATAAGGAGTTGGCGGATCTCCTGGAAGAGACTCTGAGCACCCAGCCGACGTCGTATTGGGTGGACTTGTTGGAAGGGGCGGGAGTGCCTGCCGGGCCCATCTACAACTTAGACCAGGTGTACAACGATCCCCATGTGCAGGCCCGGAATATGGTGGTGGAACTGGAAGACCCGCGTCTCGGGGTCATCAAGCATATCGGCGTGCCGGTGAAACTCTCAGGCACCCCCGGCAGTATCAGACACCGTGCCCCCGACTTGGGAGAACATAGCCGCGAGGTGCTGTTAGAGGCCGGTTACACCCCTGCAGAGGTGGAGAACTTCGTAGAGCACGGGACGATCCGCGTACCCGCCGCGCAGCCGATTTAGAGGAATGAGCTTGCCCCTCCTCTTGGGGTGGACCGATCGTCATTCCAAATGAGGGCTGAACCAGTCTTATCGGTTTCCGCCGCTGTGATGGGATCAATGCCGAACGGTCAGGATGTGCACCCCCTATGCTGTGGCGGTACGACCTCGACTCGGCACTCCTCGGGATTCCGACTCTCGCTTCGGCACTCTCTCAGGTTTGCGAGTCCGTCCCCACCAGAACACGAGTCCGTTGTATATCAGCAGTGACAGCAGCGCGACCAATGCACCGCCTATGGCATCCACGATGTAGTGGTTGCCGGTCAGGGTTATGGCAAAGAAGGTCAGCGCAGGGTAGGAAATTCCACAGACTTTGAGCAACAGGGTTGCCCCTAGCGGTCCTCGAGTGTTCCAGAATAGGATGCCGAACAGGACCGTCCATCCGAAGTGCAGGCTGGGCATCGCGGCGTAGGCGTTGTAGAAGAAGGCCATCTCCCGGCCGCCGTAGATGGCAGGTCCGTATTCCGCTATAGCGTCGATGAGGCCAAACTCAGGACCCAACATGCGTGGCGGAGTCAACGGGAAGAAGATGAACACCAGCAGAGCTACCACAAAGCTGGTGAGTATCACGTTGCGGTAGAAAACGTAGCGAGGACGGTCCCGCAGGTAGAAGATGACTGCAGTCGCTGCGATGACTGGGAAGAAAGTCAGTATGTATGCCCAGTTCAGGGTAACCACCAGCCATTCGGCATGCTCGATTGCCCAACCCTGCCAAACGGGCTCCCAGAAGAAATGGAGCTTTTGTTCCAGTTCCACTGTTTTGTGGGCGTTGTCGGTGGCTACCGATACCACATCACCGAGGATCACCTTGCGGGCGAACATGTAAACCAGATAGGTGGTCGTGGCGATTATCAGCTCGCGGATGTTCCACAGAAAGCGGGCTGGCGTTGATTGGCCTAGCCTGTTGAAGGCCGGTTGTTGCGGGAACTGCGCGAGTGAGATGTGGGAACGCATTCCCCAAGCCCTTATGACCCCGAACTTTGACGATGCCTTCGCACCGTTCTGAGTAATCATGAGCGTATTCCCTGGGGCTATAGAGATTGTTCGAATAGTGCGCGGTTGTTCGTTGGGTTGGGCGTAAATTTTAATGTAAAGATCAGCAGAAAGAAAGCAATTCACTCCCACTCTCCGGATCGAGTTGCGCCGGAGAGTGGGAGCTCGTTCCGTTGTACTAGCCTTGGGCTTCTTCGATGGCGCGCCGTACCCGGTCGGGGGTGAGAGGCATTTCGATGTGCATCACTCCCAAAGGAGCAAGGGCGTCTACCGTGGCGTTGACCAATGCTGGAGGCATGCCCACTGTAGGACCCTCGCCCATGCCCTTCACACCCAAAGGGTTGAGGTGGGTGGGTGTGACGACGGTCTCAGTGACGAAGGAGGGCACCATCTCCGCGGTCGGCAGTCCGTAGTCCAGAAGTGAGCCGGTGGCGAGCTGGCCCGAGTCGTCGTAGACTATTTGCTCGCACATGGCTTGGCCCAAACCCTGTACTGCTCCTCCGTGTATCTGGGCTTCGACAATCTGGGGGTTTACCACCACACCTTGGTCGTCGATGCAGAACAGGTCCCGTATGTCCACGTCGCCCGTGTCCACGTCGACCTCTACCACTGCCACATAGGTGCCGGAACTGAAGGTGACGCCTGTGGGCTGGAAGAAGGAGCTTTCGTCCAAGCCGTACTCTACGTCCGCCGGCCTAGCGCCGATCCGGTGGGCTGCACCGATGATCTCTGCCATGGTCACACGGGAGTCGGGCCGTCCCTGTACCGAGCAGGCTCCGCCTTCGTAGACCACCTGCTCCACGGCCACTCCCAGCCTGAAGGCTGCCACGCGTATCATCTTGGAGCGTATTTTGTGAGCGGCATTGTGTATGGCGGGGCCTCCCACGGCCATGCTGCGACTGGCAAAAGTGCCGATGCCGTGGGCCACCAAGCTGGTGTCGCCAGCGACTACCCTAATGCTTTCCACGGGTATCTCCAGCACCTCGGCAGCCACTTGGGCTAGGGTGGTTTCCAAGCCTTGGCCGTGGGGCGAGGCGCCTGTGAATATCGTGACATTTCCACCGCGATCAATGAGTACGCGGCCCCACTCCCAAGCGCTGCTGTTTGGGTCGGTGGCCCCAGGGCCGATGCCTCCTGACTTGAGCCAGGAACTGATGCCCACTCCCAAGTAGCGGCCCTCCTGGCGCAGGCGTGCCTGTTCATCGCGCAGGCTGGAGTATCCCGACACCTGCAGTGCCTTCTCCAAAGCCGCGCCGTAGTCGCCGCTGTCGTAGATATCGCCCGAAGGCGTTTTGTAGGGGAAGGATTCAGGAGGGATGAAGTTGCGCCGCCGTAGCTCCGCCGGGTCCATGTCCAACTCACGGGCTAGGATGTCCATAGCCCTCTCGATGAGGTGAATGCCCTCGGTGCGACCGGCCCCACGATAGGGGGCTTCAGGGGTGCGGTGGGTGTACACGGCGTGTACTTCCAAGTCTACTTCCGGTATCGCGTAAGCCCCGACGCAGGACATAACCGAGCCCATCGAGAGGCTAGTTTCGGGGCCCTTAGGGTAGGCACCGAGGTCTGCATAATGGCGTACCCGCATACCGGTGACCTTTCCCTCGCGGGTCGACGCCAGCTCTACGTGCGAGACCTTACCCCGCGCGTGGGACATGCCTAGGAACTCCTCGGTGCGGGTTGACACCCACTTCACCGGTGCATCTATCTCCATGGATGCGGCTGCCAGCAGTACGTATTCCGGGTCACCGTGGGCCTTGGGTCCGAATCCGCCACCCACGTGGGGCGCCACCACGCGTACTTGGTCCTCATGAAGGCGGAGAACCGTGCTGGTCTGTTCCTTCAGGTCATGGGGCGTCTGGGTACTGGCGTGGATGGTGAGGGTGTTGGTGCGGTGGTCCCATTGCGCGATTCCAGCCCTCGGCTCCATGGGAGTGCCGTGTATGCGCTGGTTCACGACTCGTCGCCGGATGATGACCTCGGCCTCCTCAAAGGCTTGGTTGACGTTGGCGGTAGCGGTGCTCCATGCTAGGGCCTCGTTGGCAAAGCCATCGTGCACGGCAGGGGCATCGGGCCGCATGGCATCCTCAGGCTCGCCCACGGAGGGGAGTATCTCGTACTCCACGCGCACCAATTCTTCGGCATCCCTCGACTCCAAGCGCTCCCGGGCCACTACCATGGCCACAATTTCGCCCATATAGCGCACCTTGTCCACGGCCATCATGTAGTAAGGCGGGCGGTTAGAGGCATAGGGCGCCAGCACATGTATACCGGGTATGGCGACCAAGGGGTATGTGTTGTAACGGGGATACACATCGCGCCCGGTCAGAACGACCGTCACGTTGGGGTGGGCCGATGCGGCTGATGTGTCGATGCTGCGTATCCGGGCGTGGGCGTGGGGGCTACGTATGAAGTGGGCCCACTGTGTGCCTGCGATCTGGATATCGTCAGAATAAGCCCCTTGACCCAAGAGATGAGGGCGATCTTCCATTCGCTTGACACTCTGACCAATCACTAGGGCCATGGCTCACCTCCTACCTTGGGGGCCTCGGGCTTTGGGGACCTGGGGTATGGCCTCGCTGAAACGTGGCCCGATGCTAAACCAAGGCTGCGTTGGACGCAAGCTGCCCCCGACCCCGATACGGTGCGGGCCACAGCGACTTTCGAGAAACCCAAGCGGTTGGCGGCGGGGATTGAACATAGGCTGATCAAGGGGCTGATCGATAGGCAGGTAGTGGTCCACGACGGTGGGCAAACTGCGGAGCATCGGGAGAGGGCGCTGCAGCGGGTGAAGGGGGTAGTGCAGGGTGCAACAGGGTACTGCAAGAGGTGGTGTTTTTGTATCTGCACTGGCAGACTGTTCGTAGCTGCGGCGAAGATGTTTGTAGCTATTTTCACTGCCAGTACTGCCACAGCCGTAGCTGATTTGTAGCTGGAACGAGACTGCCACAGCTTGTGCCGGTTCTGCGGCGCAGGGTTCTCGATCGGGTTGATTGATGGCGGCCGGAGTGGTGAGCTGAACCTCTCAAGGGCCATTAGCATTTTGGTTATTTTTGCCATTTGGGTTGCTGCTGCTCCAACGAAATGCGAGTTGACGCGTGCGTCCCAGCACGGGGTATGGCACCCTTAACGGTACATTAGTTCTGTGGAATCGGCAAGGGGGCGGTGTCATGGATGGAGGGAGTGTGGCAGGCTCATAACAGGCAGCACCATGACGAAGAAGCATTGCGCCGTAGTGTTAGAATCTGGGCAATAACGCAACTGGAGTGAAGCCGATGCTGGAGGCCGTGATGCCTGAGGCCGTTCTGAGGCGTTTCGGTACCTTCGACGCATATTCGAAGGAATGCGCTTCGCTTTCCGAGTGATTAGAACATTGTCGATATGTCTTGGATTTGGAGTGGTGTCGGGGGGTTAGCGGCCAGTAGAGGACGGTCAGGTGGTGGGTGTGGATGCGCTGCTTGCCTTTGAATTCCAGAGTGGGCACGGCTTAGCTCTCGCAGGGCAATCGGTCGTGAAGTACGACTATCACAGTGGGCCAAACATCGGCTACGGAGATGGTGTTGGTGGGGTGGATCATTAAGGCTTATGACGGTGTTACACTGCCAATGAAGGGAATGCAGTGACAGGGAGGGAATGGTGAGACTGGAAGGGAAGGTGGCCCTGATTAGTGGTGGCGCCCGTGGGATGGGAGCCGCTGAGGCACGGCTGTTCGCTCAAGAGGGGGCCAAGGTTGTCATCGGCGATGTGCGGGAGGATGAGGGCAGGCAGGTGGAGGCCCAGATAAACGAAGCTGGGGGAGAGGCCCTGTTCCTCAAGCTTGATGTCACCAGCGAAGCGGACTGGGAGAGCGTCGTGGCCTCCACGGTCAGCAGGTTCGGCAAGCTGGATGTGCTGGTGAACAATGCTGGCATCGGAGGCGGGGGCCGGCTGGAACACACCGCGCTGGAAGACTGGGACCGGATGATGGACATCAATGCCAAGGGAGTCTTCCTTGGCACCAAGACCGCCATTCCTGCGATGCGCGAGGCTGGCGGGGGCTCCATCGTCAACATCTCGTCCATCTGGGGCATGGTCGGGGCCGAGATGAGCAGCCCCATGTACCAAGCCTCCAAGGGCGCGGTCCGCCTGCTGACCAAGACCACTGCACTACAGCATGCCGACGACGGCATACGCTGCAACTCGGTACATCCCGGCCCCATCGCCACGCCTCTCACCGAGGCCAGTCGCAACGACCCGGAGCGCAACCGTGTGATGCTGGAGCGCACTCCCATGGGACGCTACGCGGAGCCGATAGAGGTGGCGTACGGCGTTCTCTACCTAGCCTCCGACGAGGCTTCCTATGTCACTGGCAGCGAGCTGGCCATCGACGGCGGTTGGACAGCGCAGTAGTCCTGAATCAATAGGGTCTAAAGGAAGGGGCGCTACAAGAGCACCCCTTCTCATGCATGCTGCGAAAAGTCGACTTGGTCAGTCCCACTTGGCGTAAGCCATGGCGCAACCGGTGCCTGCTGGCGAGCGGTAGCAGGGGACGTAATCGAATATCTCCATCTCCATATGCTCGCAGGCGGAGGTGGTGAGAATCCAATTGCGTATTTCGGAATTGCCGGAGTCCATGCGCTCGCGGGGCAAGCGCGAGAGCTTGACGATGCTCTTCTCCTTCATGCCGTCCATGGCCATGTAGTCCAGTTCCTCGTCCACGACAAAGTGGCTCAAGCCGCCGGAGGCCAGGATACCCACGCGGGCATTAGTGGGCCAGGCTTCGATTGCCCCGCGGATGGCGCGACCCATGTCGAAGCAGCGCTTGGGGGTGGGCTGGTTGGGCGGATAGTAGGTATTTACCATGATGGGCACTGTGGGTATCAGCCCCTCGGTCATGATGCGGTGGTAGACGAACCCGAAGGCGTGGCCGATACCGCCCTGCGACCGACCACCACGGTCGGGGTCAAGGAACCTCGAGCAGGCTACGTCATACTCGGACTCCACCAGGTACTCGATGACGTGCCGGCCCAAGGCCGAGTGGGTGGGTACCACCTGGTCTTCCTCGCGGTACCCCACCAATGGGCGATCGCCCACGCCGGTGGATATGCCACGACCCTTCGCAATTACGTCGTCGCCCCAGTAGACGGAGACGCCCGGCATGTTGTCGTCCTGAAGATACTCTTGCTGGTCGTCACCCACCATCACCAGGACATCGAGCTTGGCCCCGTACAGGGCTTCCACGACCTTGGCGACTCCCTTCTGGTTCTGATCGAAGCGCTGCTGGAACTTCTCGGGCGTTATCTCCTTGGCGATGCGTGCTACGTCGGCACGGTTGAGAAGGTCCTCGTAGTTTGAGACTACGCCGTCAGTACCGATGAGAGCAGGGTTCCTCTTGTCGTGCTCGCCCCGTGCTGGCCACGCTTCTGGGACCATACTAACCTGCGGGCTGTGGGAAACTCCTAGACCCAGTACCAGTTCTGCCATGATATTCTCCTTTATGGCTTGGGAACCTGTTTGTTGAGGTTGGGTTACGATTCTCCCTCCCCCTCAAGGGGGTAAGGGCCGGTTCGGGTGATATCTAATACCAGTGGCGCAGCTCAATGCGGTTCCCGTGGGGGTCAGTGATCTCCGCCCGAGCGTACCAACCTTCCTGGATGCGAGGGCCCCATGTGGGCTCGACCCCATGCCCCTTGAGGTAGGACAGCGTCTCGTCCATGTTTTCGACTTCCAGGGCCATCATGCGTATGCCAAGATTCTCACCTTCGGGCCGGTCGCCTGGCCTAGCCCCGTCGTAGGAAATCAGCTCTACGCACTGGTCGCCGACTTCCAGCATCACAATATCCATGGGTACGCCCAGTATCGACTGCTCCACCCGCTGGGTCACCTTTTCCTTCAAGCCAAGCACGTTGGAATAGAAGTTGAGGCTGGCCTCCATGTCATCGGTGATGATCTCCACATGGTCTATCTTCTTGAACATCCTTCACCTCTCATTGGCTCGGAAGCATCGTACTCGTAGAAACATGCCGATTATGTGGCTGAGTGGGCAATGTTGGGGTGACGGGATGCTAGCATGGCGTATCTGACGGGTCAACACGGTGAACACATGACGTTCGGTGATGGCTACTGGAGCGACGCGGTAGTTCCGGTCACGAGGAGGGCGTCCTAGCAAGGGCGAGGAGCAGGGCTGGGGCATGGTGTACTATGGAATGACGCGAACCTGCAGGAGGTAGTTGATGCCTGCGCTCCCACTCAAATTCGGCTGCGGACCGTATGACCGGACTGAGGCCTTGCGGAATGGGATCATCCAGCCGGAAGGCATCGACCTTACCTATGTGGCAGTCGAGCCGCCGCCCATTCTTATCGACCGTATGGTCAAAGACAGGGAATTTGACGCCTCCGAGATGTTCCTCGCCCTCTATATGAGCCTACGCGCACGGGGCGAGTTCCCCTTTGTGGCCATCCCTGCCTTTCCGTCCCGGGTTTTTCGCCATGCCTTTATGTTTGTGAACACCAACTCGGGTATACGCGCCCCGCAGGATTTGGCAGGCAAGCGGGTTGGGGTACCTGAATTCCGACAGACAGCTTCAGTGTGGATCAAGGGCATCCTGCAACATGAATACGATGTGGACCTCCATTCCATCCACTGGTTCGAGGGGGGCGATAACCGGCCTAGGGCTCGCGACCTGCTGGATGTGCAGCCAGACGCCGACCCAGATATCGACCTGCAATTTATCGGCGAGGACAAGACCCTCAGCGCCATGCTGGCCGATGGCGAGATCGATGCGCTGCTTGGGGCGCGCCGTCCCAACACCTTTGGTGTGAGTCCTCATGTGCAACGCCTCTTTCCCAACTACCGGCAGGTGGAGCAGAACTACTACCGCAAGACGGGGTTGTTCCCCATCATGCACACGGTGGTGCTCAAAGAAGAATTGCACCGGGAGCACCCTTGGGTTGCCCGCAGCCTCTTCCAAGCCATGGAGGAGTCGAAGGACTGGGTGATGACCCGGATGCTCAACACAGGCACCCTGCGCTTCATGCTGCCTTGGATGTTTGAGGACCTGGAGGAGATGGACCGGGTGTTTGAGGGAGACCCGTGGGTCTACGGTTTGGAGCCCAACCGGCACATTCTCAATACCCTGATGGGCTACTTGGTGGAGCAGGGCCTGATGGAGCGTGCCGTCCCGCTGGAAGAACTGTTTGCGCCCGTGGAATAGGGGCGGCTCCAGTTGACCGACTGGAGTCCAGCTTCCTACAATCCGGCTACTCGCCCAAATGGATTCGTTGGAGGGAGGACCTGTCGCTGTGAAGTTGAACCTGAGCCTAGCCTGCGGTGAGTACGACCGCACAATGGCCCTGCAGAATGGGAGCATCAAACCTGATGGCATAGATATCAACTATGTGCCCATGTTGCCGAGCGAGCTCTTCCGGAGGCAAGCACGGCACGCTGAATTCGACATCGCCGAGTTCTCCCTTTCCACCCTGTGCCATCTGAGTGATGGGGGGGACCGCCGGCTGGTGGCCATCCCCGTGTTCCCATCACGCAAGTTCCGCCATTCGGAGATATGGGTTAATGCTCGGGCTGGGATAAATGGCCCCGCCGACCTGCGAGGGAAGCGCATAGGAGCTATGGAGTACCAGCAGACGGCCGCGGTCTGGCAGCGGGCTATGCTGCAGCATGACTATGGAATTGCTCCCAGCGAGGTGGAGTGGTGTTTCGGGGCTTGGGAAGTGCCGGGAACCTACTCCGAGCGTGTGCCTCTGGAGTTGCCGAGTGAGATTCGCACTGAGGTCATCCCCAACGACAAGTGTCTGAACCAGATGCTGGTGGATGGTGAGATCGACGCCCTGATGGGGGCCGACCCTCCCGCGTGTGTCAGGGAGAACTCGCCTAACGTGAAGCTTCTCTTCCCCAACTACTATGAGTTGGAGGTGGAGTACTTCCGGCGCACCCAGATGTTCCCGATCATGCATACCGTGGTCATCAAGCGAGAGCTCTACGAGGAGCACCCCTGGGTGGCGGCTAATGTCTACAAGGCATTCGTCGAGTCCAAGGCCCAAGCCGCGGAGAAGCTGCCCCGGGCAGGCGCCCTCTACTGCATGCTGCCGTGGCTGGTGAAGCATATCGAAGACGACCTCGCCATACTGGGCCCGGATCCTTTCCCCTACGGTTTGGAGGCGAACCGGCACACCCTGGAGACCTTCCTGGGGTATGTGCATGAGCAGGGCATCGTCAAGAAGCCGATGGCGCTAGACTCGCTCTTCGCCTCCGAGACCCATGCCGGGGTATAAAGGTCTGTTCTAGGCTGCCGCGTCGAGCGGGAGGGCTTGTGGGAGAGCCTCCCGCTGGACGCCGGTGTGCCCGAAGTGTACGCAGCACCAGACATTGACGTTTTGCGTAAGACGGGGCGACGGTGTAGGATATGCTGGCTTTCGATACGGCTGCAAAGCCCCGCACAACACGCAATACCAACGGAGCCGATCCTAATTGACCAGTATGAATGATGCATTGTCATCCCAAGTTGCCTCACCGCTGACTGGGCCGCCTATCAACCCTGACTTCGAAAAGGTGTTGAATGAGCTGGTCGCCCTTGCCAGACAAGGCCACTCGCCGAGCAGCGCCTACTTCAACCCATCTGACCAGTGGCTTGTTGACCGGATGCGGGTCTTCCAAGATATGCCAGAGTCGGAGCAGAAGCGCATCCTTGAAGAAGCCGAGGCGATAGAGCAGGAAGCCGTTGAGTTGAATGCCGTCGGCCGGGCTGCGACCAAGGCTTGGCCGGACGCGGTGGTGCGGCTGGATACTGGCGGTTTCGGCTTCTTCAGTCAACTGGGGGTGGTGCGACGCCCTGACCTAACCAAGTATTTCGTCGACGGCTATGAGCGCAACCGCGATGACGTGGCCTTCAGCGAGGAAAACCAGTCCCTCTTTGCCGAAGTGTTGCACTATGCCGTTGATTACATGCGAGCGAAGCTGGCTGCTGGGGACACCATCATCCAGAGCGACCGGCAGATCGGCGATGCTCCCGGCCGGTCCTACCATGCCCGGCAAATGCTCTTTGGCGAGCGGTACATGCAGATTCCCTTCTGCTGGCGCCAGCTGACTTTCGACTTGCCGGCTGACCAGATGACCTCCGACCCGGACATTCTCGAAGTCACCATTCCCTGCTGGCTTGATGACTTGGGTTTGCCGGAAGACCTGAAGGCCCGCATCGTTGAGAAGGGCATACACCAACTGGTGTTCAAGGCTCCCACCAAAGGGCTGTCCCTGCACTTCGGGTTCGACTACATCGGTGAGCATAAGATGGGCCCGCTGTCCATCGCCATGTTCCAGGTCAAACAGCGCAACGGAATCGCGGTGCAGGCTGCCCTGAGTGTCGCTAGAGCCAAGACCCTCGGTGGACGCATGACCAATACCGCCCTTGTTACCATCGGCCCCTCTCTCCACGGTAAGAGCACCCTCACTATCATGATCGACCTCAAGGAAAGCGAGCTTGCCCGGCTGCTCTCTCTGCCAGACGACCCCGGTGAGGGCGTGTACCCCATGAACGACGACATAGTGCTGTTGCAGCCTCTGGATGAAGAGACGCAAGAGGGTGAGGGCCTGATTCGCCTGACGCACGGCATCGATGGCACCGAGAACTGTCTGTATGCCATGCCCTTTGGCCTCACACGCGAGGACGACCCCATCACATATGACGTGGTGCGGGGCACCAGCGATGCGCCCAACCCCCAAGAGACCTTGGAGAACGTGCCCATTGATGTGGCTAAAGGGGTGCCCAACTATCTAGCCAATCCCGTGCGCAACATGAGGCTCATCCTCTCCCGTTCCCGCCTGTTGGAGCGGAAGAACGCGAAACATGTGCTGGAAGCGATAACGTCCGGGCGCACCAACGATTCGGTACATGTGCCCATGGAAGAGACGGACCAAGTCTTCTGGCAGGCGGTGATGAGGCAGAATACCGTGGTGCCGCCGCTGCTCAGGCTGAGTCTGGAGCAATACATCCGGGTGCTGATGTATGGCGAGGCAGTGCAGATGGGGGCTGCCACGGGGGCCATTGGCAGGCCCTATGTAGAGTACTTCTCCGACCCCTTCATCATCGGACTGGAGGACGAGAATGCCAGCCTGATGTACCACATCCTGCAACGGATGGGCCGGGGTGGAATGTCCCAGTCCTACTTTGTGTTCAATACGGGCGGTGTCGGGGCCGATACGAACGACGAGGCTGCCGGGGCCACCTACCGGAAGGTACCGCGGGAATTGACCCTCATGCTCCAGGAGGCTTTGCTGCGCGATGCCGTAAAGTTTGAGTTCGATCCCAGCTTGGGCTCCGAGCTTGCAGTGGCTATTGTCGACGCCTCAGGACGTGAAGTAATGGACCTGCGCAGCGACTGGCTACCCCGTGAGATATACGGTCGGGAGGAATACACCAAGCGGGTGCTTCAACTGAAGCAGCGTCGCTACTATGGGCGTGATGCGGAGGACAAGGCTGGCATTCTGCGCTACACCAAGACGACTGATGCAATGTTCGATCTTGATGATATTCCTGCCCCCACCGACGAGCGCGAGTTGGCTTGGCTCCTCTCCTTCTACTGGAACGTCCCTATGCCCGCCAACACCCTAGCCGATCTAGTAGCCACATCCCACCAAGGCCTGCGCCCCGCTTCGCATCTTCTGCGGGAGCTGCGCCGGAAGTGCGCGGGGCAGATTGGGCGCATGGGCGGGGCGTCGGGTCTGCTGGCTGAGTTGGGAGTAGGTTAGATACACGCCCTCCGAATCAGATCTTCTGCCCCTAGCCTCGGGCGGCGAACTCGTTGCGGGCTTGGGTTACCAGGTCGGGGTTGGTGAGGAGGTCGCAGGCGGTGAGGGCTAGGACTTTTGCGGTGGCGATGGCGTTTTCGTGGGCTAGGTCGGTGATGGATGCCTCGGTCATGCGGATGGAGTGGCCGGGGACGGGTTCCTCGCTGACGGCGAAGCGCAGGTAGTAAGAGGGCATTCTCTGGCTGACGTTGCCGAAGTCGGTGGAGGCTCCGCCGCCGCGGTTGGTGCGGGTCTCGTGGACTTCCAAGCCTGACTGGGGGCAGTTGTTGTAAGCGGTGCGGGCCAAGGCCTCGTTGGGTTTGACGTTTTCGTATAACGGGTAGACTTCCTCGATTTCCAGACTGGCACCTGTCAGCAGGGCTGCGCCCTCGGCTACGCGTTTAACTTTTTCCACCACCTCGAGGAGGTAGGCGCTGTCGCGGGAGCGGAGCATGAAGTTGGCGGCGGCGAAGTCTGGGACTACGTTGGGGGCCTTGCCACCGTCGGTGATGACGCCGTGGATGCGGACGTCTTCCTTGAGGTGCTGGCGGAGGGCGTCGATGCCGGTGAAGAGGTGGATGACGGAGTTGAGGGCGTTGATGCCCTCGTGGGGGACGGTGGCGGCGTGGGAGGCCTTGCCGTGGTAGGCGTAGCGGTAGCCGACCATGGCGAGGCTCCAGCTTTCGTCCATGGCGATGTTGGTGGGAATGACGGTGATGTTGGACGAGGGATGGGATGAGAGGGAGATGTCGACGTCGGAAAAGGCGCCACCCTCGATCATGCGGACCTTTCCGCCACCGCCCTCTTCGGCGGGGGTGCCGAGGATGACGAGCTTGCCGGGGAGGTCGCGGAGGGCGCTGACTGCGCCGAGCATGGCGCCGAGGTTGGAGATGGCGATGAGGTTGTGGCCGCAGCCGTGGCCGATGTCGGGGAGGGCATCGTACTCGGCGAGGAAAGCCACGGTGGGGCCGTCGCCATTGCCTTGGGCCTCGGCGCGGAAGGCGGTCTCGACGCCGCCGGTGCCACGCTCGACGGAGAAGCCGTGGCGTTCGAGGGCGGTGGCGAGGGCTGCGGAGGAGTAGGTTTCCTGGTAGTTGAGTTCGGGGTGGGCGTGGATGTCCTTGCTGACGGCGACGAGTTCATCGCGGGCCTCGTCGATGGCTGCCTTGATCAGGTCAGCGTAGGGTTGCTGGTTGGTGGTCATGGTGTCCTCCTTGGGGTTGGTGGTTGCGATGTCACAATGTCAGAGCAGGTCGCGGTTTGGGGGGGGTGGCGGTCTCATTTGTCTCATGGTTGTATGTGAGCCAGCTACGAAAATCCGGTTTCATTCCGGGAGATTTCGTAGCTGCGAAAACAGGGGGTGAGAGGAGCGTTCGTAGCTGATGAGACAACAATCGTAGCTGTAGCGAATTTTTCGTAGCTGAAAGTTGTCTCATTGTCTCATTGTTGTATCTGGGCCAGCTAGGAAAACGTTGTCTCACGCGGGGCAATTTCGTATCTGGAGAGCGGCGAGAAATGGTGACAAAAGGAGACAAGGCCGTAGCTGGGGACGGGATTTGTAGGGCTGAAATTTGTCTCATTTGTCTCATGGTTGTATCTGAGTCAGCTACGAAAGATTTGTCTCGTTCAAGGGGTCTGGAAGGCGAGTTGGGGATGGGGTATGGGTCCCGCGCGCGCGGGCACGAGAGCGGGGTTGGCACGGGGATAGTTGGCCCCGGTTGGCTGGTTGCGGGTTGGGCTGGGTGTTGGGAGTGGTGCATGGGGTGATGATAGAACGCATGTGCGTTGGGTGTCAAGGGGGGAGGTGTCATGGGGGGAGTCTGCCATCCAGCTTCCAGATTTGAACACTGAACGGGAGAATCGATGTGATTGTCTTGTAATCTGTTCGGCGTCTACGGCACCGTGCTATAGTGACAGGTACAGGCGATAAGGACTACCCATGACCACCTTGACACAAGACCACATTCAGATTTCAGAAGACTTCCTCAAACGGGCCCAAGCCTACTTCGCCCAAGGGGACTTGCACCAAGCATCTGAGAAGGGTTGGGGCGCAGCTGCGCACATGGCTAAGGCAGCGGCGGCGGCCCATGGCTGGACATATGAGACCCACGATGACTTCTTCCAGATAATCCGGCAGGCATCGAACAGGCTTGGTGACAGACGCCTTCACACATGGCGCAAGAGCGCCAATGACCTCCACAGGAACTTCTACGTGCGAAAGATGTTCCTCGACTCCGAGACCATCGAAGACGACCTGAACGACGTCGTTATGCTTGCGGACGCGTTGAAGGGCCTCGCGACCGCAAGGTAGCGGTTTGGGGGTTTGGGGGCGAAGTGGAGGTGGTTGGCTCGTGGTGTCCCGCTCTCGATTGAATGAGCGGGTAGCAGGCGTTGATGGGCACAGTGGTGCCAATCGCCAACTTGATTACCACATTTTGGGGGATGGGATGAGGTGCCATGTCGCTTAACAGACCTGTGCTCCTGTCCAAGTCACGGTTTTTAGCAGGCCTCCAATGCCTGAAGCGGCTTTATCTCGACTGCCATCATCGCGAGCTTGCGGACCCGGTGAGCGCCAGCCACCAAGCTATCTTTGATACCGGACACACCGTCGGTGCGTTAGCTAGGGGCCGATTTCCCGGTGGAACTCTAGTCGATGAGCCGTACTTTGAACACGACCAGGCTGAGCGAAGGACCCAAGTCCTGTTGCGTGATCAGTCGGTGCCGGCGTTGTACGAGCCTGCATTCTCCTTTGCCGACATTAGGACGAGAGTGGATGTGCTGCTACGCACATCCGGCAAGGCTTTCGACCTGATTGAAGTGAAGTCCACTGCAAGCGCCAAGGACGAACATATCCCGGACGTGGCCATCCAGATGCATGTGGTGGAGGGATGTGGGATTCCTGTCGCGCGGGCCTACCTGATGCACCTGAATACCGCATACGTATACACGGGTGGAGACCACGACCTAACGGAGCTATTCTCCCTGAGGGATGTGACCGACGAGGCTAGGGAGTACGCTGCTGAGGAGATGCCCGACGAATTATTCCAGATGTGGGAGGGGATGCGACAAGCCGATACGCTGGATATCGACACAGGCAGGCATTGCGTCCGGCCATACGTCTGCCCGTTCTTCGGACACTGTCACCGGAATGAGCTGGAGCATCCAATCGAGGAGTTACCGGGCCTGACGCCACGGGCCGAAGAACGATTGCGGGCCTCGGGGATAGGGGTTGTGGCTGACATCCCTTCGGACTTCCCGGGTCTGTCGAGGCTGCAGAGCCGTGTGCGCGAAAGCGTGATTTCTCGACAGCCGTTCATCGGGGAAGGGCTACGGGAAAGGCTGAGGGAGATTGCGTTCCCTGCGAGTTTCCTAGACTTCGAGGCGTTGAACTCCGCTATCCCAACTTATGTCGGCACACGGCCATTCCAGACGGTCCCCTTTCAATGGTCGCTACATGTGCGAGAGGCGGACGGTGGTTTGAGGCACTGCACGTTTCTAGCGGAGGGCGTGGAGGACCCGCGAGAAGAACTGATAACAACCCTGCTCGAGGCAGTCCCATCCCAGGGCACGATAGTTGCTTACTCAAACTATGAGCGCAGCGTGCTGAAGAGTCTCGCCTTGGCTTTCCCGCAATGGGAGGAGCGCGTGTTGGATTTGTGCGATCGTGTTGTCGACCTGCACAAGTTAGTCAGGGAATGCTATTACCACCCGGAGATGCGAGGCAGTTTCTCCATCAAGGCGGTGCTTCCCGTCTTGGTACCTGACCTAGGCTATGGCGACCTTGATATCGGAGAGGGCAGGGCTGCGGCGGCAGCCTTTGCGCACAGTATCGCGGCGGGCACTGCTGAGGATGAGCGCGCAGCGATTCGAGAATCGTTGCTTGCTTACTGCAAGCGGGACACAGAAGCGATGGTTCGGGTGTATGAGGCTCTCAAAGAGGACGTCGGGGAGTAACCATCTCATCTATTGACGACTAGGCTAGCTATAGGAGGTGACATGAGTATTTTGGGCATAACGAACAGAACCGAAAACTGGATAACCGCATCCTATTTCGCTCCGCTATCTCGGATGGGGATTCTTCGATTGGCTAAACACCTCGGAGAATCTTCACAAACAGTGCCTGGGGACGTTCACCTTGAGCTGTTTTGGAGAGGAGTGCGAGACTATCTAAGCCAAATACATCAGAGCGCCGGTAATCACTATGACGATTTTGCCTCCCGTTACAATCGGTTGTTCGGTCCCGAAGGTACAGAAGGTGACTTGCGAAGACAGGTTGAGAAATTCCGACATTCCGAGGGGCTAGCGTTCTCGGACCTTAGGCCCGACAACTATATGGCTGTGACAGAAGATCAGATTCGGCAGCTGGGTAGCAACGTGTTCAATACCGAAATCGACGTAGTATTGGAATCCCCGGGATGTCTGTTTGTCGGAGAGGCCAAGCACGAAAGCAACCTAGGAAGTGATGGCAGTCTAGTCCTAGTTCACCAGCTGGTAAGACAGTACGTCGCCGCCAAGATTTTGCTGGATATCTTGGGCCAAACCAAACAAGTAGTGCCTTTCGTGGTCTGGAACAGAAATCCGAGCCAAAGGAGGCCAGTCCAAATTGAATTCATGATTGAGCAGGGCTGGCTCCAAGAAGACCACGTTCTTGAGTGGTGTGACATAGTGGCGTTGTGCTCGTGATTCAGTTCGATATGCCGCGCGCTTGCGATTAGGCAAATAGTCTTCGTGCCGCCCGGGTTTGAGACCTCTTGAATGTGGTCTTGGGTATCCTTCCAGGGGTAGATGGTGACCTCGGAGGTGGGAGCACTAGCTTCAGCGGGCTTGGCACTGCCCTGTCCGTGTTCGGTACTGTGAGGGGTGTGCAAGTCATATCGTTCCTAGCTATCATCCTCTTTACTGCTATATGGAGGAGGGCGAGCGGGTGAGTGACATCACGGAAGCGGGGTTGCGGGAGTTCCGCGAGCACTATGGTGACGATGCTATAGGGGCGGAAGGCCTTTTCGCCTACACCTACGCGGTGCTGCACGACCCAGTCTTCCGTGCAAGGCACTCTGAGGACTTGGAGGGCGAGTTTCCGAGTCTGCCTTTTTATGAGGATTTTTGGGACTGGGCTCGGTTGGGGCGGAAGTTGTTGGATTTGCATGTTGGGTTTGAGTCAGTGGAGCTTTATCCGCTTGAGCGCATGGATTCCCGCCTGCGCAGGAATGACGGTGGTAGGGGCGGGCATGACGGGGAGAGGGTTGTTCTGAGGGCGGACAAGGAGCAGGGTGCTATTACGCTGGATGACAAGACGACGCTGACGGGGGTGCCGGCGGATGCTTGGCGGTATGTGCTGGGGAGCCGGTCGGCGATGGAGTGGGTGCTGGACCAGTACAAGGAGAAGAAGCCCAAGGACCCGACTATCGCTGAGAAGTTCAACACATACCGGTTTGCTGAATACAAGGAGCGGGTGATTGACCTGCTGCAGCGGGTGTGCACGGTGAGCGTGCGAACGATGGAGATCGTGGACAGCATGGCGCACTGGGAGGAAGGGATTGGGCTGGTGACGTTCAGGGAGCGGGAGAGGGAGACTCTTTCCCCTCCCCTGTGGTTCGACGGACCGGAAGACGAGGAGTGGCTGGAGGAATTACGTCAGATATGGTTGGAGACATCTTCTGGGTCAGGCTCCCCCGAACCGACCTGAGTCCAGACGTTCCTCGCCCGGCGTTAGTGGTGGCTGATGTGGGGATGGGTGATTGGGTTATGTGCCGCATAACCAGCAGGAACTCCGGTCGCTCGGACAGGATTGCCATAAACACGCCAGACTTGGGGACGGGACGGCTTCCCCGCAGCAGCTGGGTGAGGCCCGGCCGGTTGTTCACCTTGCACGAGTCAGTGTTCCAAGGCTTACTGGGCAGGGCAGACCGCCAGAAGCTGGCGGAGGTTTTGGCGGCTATTCGGGGGTTGTTTCAGGGATAGCGGGGACTAGGTGAGCTTGGTGGCTTGGAGGCGGAGTCCGAGGGCGTGGAGTACCTTGAGGACGGTGGCGAACTCGGGGTTGCCCTGGGAGGATAGCGACTTGTAGAGGCTCTCCCTGCCCAGACCCGTGTCCTGTGCTACTGCCGTCATCCGCTTGGCGCGGGCGATGTCTCCGAGGGTCGCCATGATCAGGGCTAGGTCGCCGTCTTCGAGGGCGGCGTTCAGGTATGCCGCCATGTCCTCATCGTTCTCAAGGTGTTCAGCGGGGTCCCACGGCCGAGTCTGCGTCTTTGCCATAGTTGCCTCCTAGAGTCCTCTGGCGAGATCCAGTGCTCTTTGTATGTCCCGATCCTGGCTGTCTTTGTCGCCTCCAGCCAGAAGGACGACCAAGGCTTGACCTCTCTGTGCGTAATACACCCGGTAGCCGGGGCCGTAGTCGATGCGAACCTCGGATACTCCCTCTCCGACGGGCCTCACGTCGCCGAAGTTGCCCAAGGACATCCGTCGGATGCGGATGTCGATGCGCACCCGAGCCTGCCTGTCCCGAAGCCTCGTGAACCAACGAGCGTAAACCTCGGTCTGGCGTATCTCGACCACTACTGTATTGTAGTCCACAGGATACTTTTGTGGCAAGGCAAGAAACTTTTGGGCTGGAGGGGCGAGGGGCAGCTTACAAAGTGGGGATATGTCCGTGGTGATTCCAGGACCTTTTTCGGTAGAATGTCGAGTCTTGCAGCGGGTTCCGCGATGTAGTGATTAAAGTGAGGAGATGGTGATGAGAATGGTGAAGGCTTACGGGTGTTCGGAGGGTGAGTGGGAGGCTCGGGTGGAGCTGGCTGCTGGGTACCGGCTTACGGACCATTTCGGGATGACTGCGCTGATTTATAACCACATCACTGCGCGGGTGCCGGGTACGGATGACCAGTTTCTTATCAATGAGTTTGGGCTTGGCTATGAGGAGGTTTCCGCTTCGAACCTGGTGAAGATTGATATGGACGGGAATGTCCTGGAAGAGGTGGAGCGCCAGATCAACTTCACGGGGTATGTCATTCATTCGGCGATCCATGGGGCTAGGCATGACGTGGCCTGCGTGATGCATACGCATACGCCCTATGGGATGGCGGTGTCGGCGCTGGAGGAGGGGCTGGCACCCCTGCAGCAGGAGGCGTACCAATTCCATGAGCGGGTCTCCTACCATGAGTTCGAGGGAGTTGCGCTGGACATGGACGAGCGGGAGCGGCTGGTGACGGACTTGGGCGGGACCAATGCGATGATCATGCGGAATCATGGGCTGCTGACGGTGGGGCGGTCGGTGGCGGAGGCGTGGGTGAGGATGTGGCAGCTAGAGCAGGCCTGCAAGGTGCAGGTGCTGGCGCAATCTACGGGGCAGCCGATACGCCAAGCGCCGATCGCTGCTATTGAGAAGGCAGCGGCCTTTTTTGACCGCGAGTCCGTGGCCTTGGAATGGGCTTGGCTCCTGCGGACACTTGACCGGAAGGACCCGTCGTACAAGGAGTAACAGGGGCTAGCGGCGGGACTCGGTGGTCCAAGCGATATTGCTGGACTCCATGAGGCGGGCCCAGTGCTGGTAGAAGTCGCGGTTGCCGACCTCGCTGAAACGGTAGTCGCTGGCGTAGGTGAGGAGGGACTCGTCGTAGCCCTCGTGGCCCAAGCCTTGGGTGGTGTTGAGTGGCAGACGCCTTGAGGCGACGCCACGGGAGGTGCGGGTGCACTCCTGCCAGTTGTCCATGTCGTCCTGCTCGAGGGTGCCGGAGGGGCTGAACCCGCGTATGACGCCTAGGCGTGTCTGTTCCTTGACCTCGTCGGGGGCGGCCTTGTCGACGAAGGCCCAAGCCCAGACTTCCATCTGCTCGGGGCCGCGGGGCATCCAGACGCGGAAGGTGCGGGATATGCTGCGGTTGATGGCGAAGTTGGGGAAGACGCGGGCGACGATGGGGTTGCACACTTGGAAGCGGGGGCCGAGGCGGCTATGGGTCTCGGCTTGGATGGAGCGCTCGTACTGCTCTAGTATCGATACGGGGGGCTCTGTAGGGTCGTCGGGGGCAATCATGACGAGGCTGTGGCCGTTGCCGGGGGAGAGCATGCGTCCTCCGCTGGTGACGGGGCGGCCGGAGGAACTCTGGGCGAAGCCTGCGGTGAAGGCGGAGCGGTGGTTCCAGCCTAGGTGGTAGGCATCGCCTCCGAAGTTTTCGGCAGCCAGCTTCCAGTTGGCGGGGACGACCCACTTGTGCATGCCGCCGATGACCTCGCTCCCGCCTTCACGACGGTCGAAAAAGACGTCGATCATCCACTTCATGTCGCCTAGGCAGGCGTCGAGGGGCGGGGCGCTGGCGTCGAAGGTGGCGAAGACCAGCCCCTTGTAGGTGTCGAGTTGGGCGACGGGGACGAGTCCCCACTTGGATGTGTCGAGTTCGTCGTAGTAGGCCTCCTTGAGGCTGGGGACAGCGATGAGCTTGCCGTCGTTGCCGTAGGTCCAGCCGTGGTAGGCGCAGACGAAGGCGGAGGCGTTGCCGAAGTCGGCGCGGCATACTCGGTTGCCGCGGTGGCGGCAGACGTTGAGGAAGGCACCGACTTTGCCCTTGGAGTCGCGGGTGACGAGCACGGGGTCCTCGCCCATGTAGGTGGAGAAGAAGTCGCCGGGGTTGGGGATGGTGGACTCGTGGCAGAGGAAGAGCCAGCAGCGGGCGAAGATCTGCTCCAGTTCCTGCTGGTAGATGTCGGGATCGGAGAAGATCTGGCGGTTGACGAAGGAGCCGTCCTGCTGGACGAGGTCGCTGGTGAGGGTTGCCATGGGTGGCCTCCCGGTAGTTGTCGTGGGTGGGTTAATGGGGGGTGTGTACCATTGGGGGAGTGGGGTTGTCAAACGGGAGGGAGGGTTTTGGGTACCTGTCCGCAGACAGGGCGTCGTGGCGAGATAATACCAGGGAGTACCTCCTCGAGGGGAGCAGGGTTAAGGCGCTTGGGGGACAGGAGACGAAAGAGAACATAGTATCGACAACAGGGAACATATGAGTGTAAACAACTTGACATACCCATGTAGCACAGCGAAAATCAATATAAATGATCTAATTGCCAAGACCCACGGATCTGAAGATTGGAGACAATCGAAATCAAGATGGGCGTACATGACATCTCCCTGACATTGACGGTTCAAAACACTGGCGAGACCTTCGAAGTAGAAGGTGATGACCTGATAAGCTTGGAATCCCCTTTGTCACCTCCCTACCTGAATCGACTCCATCATCCTGGTCTCCGCGCTAGGAACTGGAGGCATGACTACACCAAATGGTATGACAACGAACATAGTTTTCTCAGCCAGTTGCATGAGACCTACCCAATGTGCGCGGATGCTGCTCGGGTGCTGTTATATGCTGTTTACGTAGTATGCTCAGACGGAAAGCTCTACAAGGGCTCTAATGACACCTTCAGGGAAGCCTACGAAAAATTCAGGAAGCTCCATGGGACATCCCCTCCCCTCCTTTTGAATATGCCGATTCGTGCTGCCTCCAGTCCTGAAGACTACTTGCAACACATATACCCACAGTCATATTTTCAATGGAAAACGCTGTTTCGCGCTTGGTGGTACAAAAACTAAAAGTGCAGCGCCAGAGTCCCTTGCACATCCGACCGGGAGAAGGTCCGTCCGGGATTGTAGTCGGCATCGAGGCGTAGTCCCTGCATGGTCACGAGGGTATCCGCAAAGGTCAGAATGGCGGAACTGAAGGCTGGGGCATTCTGTCTGGCAAAGACTCTGCCGCACTGCGCCTTTGCCGCTCCGTGATCCAGTGACCGGTAAGTCTGAACCCAGAGCTGGCCCTTACGAACTGTCGAAGAGCTGCCGACGAAGGCATCGGCCGCGGTGCTGGCTAGGGTGTCGAAAAGGGCGTAGTAGGCTGTGCTCAGAGCCTTTCGGAGGTCTTCTTGGTTAGGGCGACCTCTTCTTCCGCCAATCTGTCCATCAGCTAGGGCTTTGGCGATCCACAGGAGGCGTCTGGGGTTCACCTGGTTTTGTTGCGCGCTGCGCGAACCCACTCGGATTTTTGAACGAAGGACTGGATAGGATACCCGACGAATCCCATCTCCTTGGATTCAGGCCAGAGCTCGGGGGAAATGCCTGGAACCTTCGAGATGTCCAGTTTCTTGAAATCACCATCGAATATGATGTAGGTGTGGATATAGTCTTCGTCGTCGAAGTTGACTGAGGGCTCCAACACGATATCCATGGAGCGGAATGCGTCGGGAAACCGCTCTTCCAGTATTTGGGATACGAGTTGGCGGTATCTGTCTTCCTGAAAGTTGGTTTTGTTAAGCACCATGTCTCGCCAGTCCAGTCGTGGTTTGCAAACCAGTGTACAACGATGTCAAATACTATGGCGATAGCTTCAGGGTCATAGGTTCGAGATTGAATCTTGACGGGCTGCGCGAGGGCTACCTAGGATGACGCTGCCGCATGCACTTGGAGGCGAATTGACTCACGAACCTCATTGTCCAGAGTGTTCTGCTGTGCTGGAGATGCCTGCTGTGCGGGTGATGCCGGATGGGGTGGCGGAGTACCGGTGTGGGGAGTGCTCGTGGCAGATTCCGATGGTGGTTGCGACTCAGTTGGGGTCGCTGGGTTGCGATGGTTGCGGGACGGAGCCGACGGCGGTGGGGGTGTTGCGGGGGGTGGACTCGAGCGGACTGTTGAATCTGGTGAGTTGCGAGGGGTGCGGGCGAGTGTTGGGGCGGTACTGGGGGTTGTTGTAGGCGAGGGCCGGGCTCCCTCGGACCCTGTTCGGGCGCGCCTTGTGGTCGGCGCAGGGTCGCGCCTAGAATGCACGGGCTTTTTGTACGCAACTTGTAGGGTGCCGGGAGTTCAATGAGTGACAAGTCCTAGGTTAAGTACGCCTCCTGGGGGGGCCATTGGGGAGCCGCCCAAGGGCTCGCTGCGTGATGACAGGCGCTTTCTGCTGGTGAACCTCTCTTTGGGCCACGCTATGGCTCACTGTTTTACCCAGAGCTTCACGGTGGTGCTGCCGTATATCCAGAACTACATGGGCTTTGGCGATGTGCAGTACGGGTTGCTGCTGGCGAGCAGGCAGCTATCTCAAGGGGCGATCAACATACCGCTGGGGTTCATGATTGATGCGCTGAGGCGGTATTGGGGGCTGATATTCACGGGGTGCATGGTGGGGATCGCGCTGGCCTTCACGCTGGCGGGGAGTTCGCCGAACTACTGGGTGCTGGTGCTGGCTTCTGCCTTTGTTGCGTTCCCAGGGAGCGTGTGGCACCTGCCGGCGTTTGCCCTTCTCTCGCAGCGTTTCCCTGAGAAACGGGGGTTCGCGCTTGCGACCCATAGTGCCGGAGGGAATGTCGGCGGGACGGTGGGACCCTTGGCGGCGGGGTTGCTGATATGGCTGCTGGTCTCTCAGGAAGGCGGGGGTGAGTGGAGGTGGGTCCTCTTCATCTTCATTGCGCCGGCGTTGCTGATGGTGCTGCCCATATTCTGGACGCTGCACAACGTGGGGTCATCGGGTGGACCCACACAGAGGACGCCGATGCGCCAGCGCATCAGCGATGCTTCCCGGCTCATGCGGCGCCCAGTCATCATGGCGATTGTGGGGGTGCTGCTTCTGCGAGGGTTGGGGTTCAATGCCTTGAACAACTGGGCCCCGAAGTATTTGGAGGACGGGGCCAACCAGCCGGCTTTCTGGGTGGGCGTGGACATGGCCCTGTATATCGGGTTGGGGATCATCTTCGGACCGATACTGGGGTTGATATCGGACCGGGTGGGGCGCAAGCCGGTGATCATACCGGGGCTGCTGATTTCGGCAGGCTTGGCGGTGCTGGTGGTGATGGCGGGGGAGAACGCGCTGTATTTGGCGCTGCTGTTCGCTGCCATGGGGCCGTTCTCGCATACGCTGAGCCAGTTGTTGCAGGCCAGTGTGCTGGATATCACGGGCAGGGGCACCGAGGCGACGGCCATGGGGCTGGTGACGGGGATACAGGGTCTGGTGCTGGCGGGGTCGCCGCTGGGAGTGGGCCTCATGATCGACCACCTAGGCATACAGACGCTGTTCTACTACTCAGCCATCATCTTTGCCGTGGCTACGGTTGTGCTTATTGTGGTGCCCATCAGCCGACCGGCAGAGCTTGGGCCAACTGAGGGGGCCAGACAATGACCTTGCGTCCCCTCTGCCACTGAACCAGCAGGACTTGGTGGCCCACCTGACGCCCGGTGGCGTCGAGCTTGAACCGGCCGTAGAAGGTGGTGAAGTCGAGGGCTGAGGCGGCTTGGCGGAGGGCTGCTTGGTCGAGGGAGCCTGCTTCTTCGATGCAGCGTTGAGCCACCAAACCGCCTGCATAGCCTTGGGCCATGGGGTAATCGGGCTGGCCAAATCGTTGCGTGATATCCCGCATGTTCGGGCCGTAGTCGATATTCAGCTTTGCCGAGGCCTCCCACTGGCTGGGCCCTACGAATCCTTCGGAGCGGGGCCCAAGGGCTTCGCGGAACTGTTCTATTGCTGTTGCTGGCAGTGCGACCATGGCCTCGATATAGAAGGGCAGTTGTTGGGCCAGCAGCAGGTCGTCGGCGATACGCCCCACTCCCACGAGCAGGTCGGGTTCGGAGGCTTCTACGCGTTGGAGCAACTCCGAGAAGTCGGTGGCCGGGGAGTCGAAGGTCTCTTCGAAGACGACTTCGATTCCCAATTCTGACGCTTTCTCTGCTGCGCCCATGGCCACGGAACGGGAGAAAGAGCCGGTGGAGGAGTGGACTATGGCGAGATGCATGGCGGCTGGGTTGGTCTGAAGGACCAGTTCGGGGATACCTGCGAGGTAATCGCTGGCGGGGCTGAGGATGTTGACGGTCCAGCGGAAACCCTGCTGGTGGATGTTGTCGGCGGAGCCTCCGTGGTTCCAGAGGACTACGCCGAGTTCCTCGGCGGCTTGGGCGGCGGCCATGGTGAGGCTGCTGGAGTAGGGGCCGAGGAGGAGGTGGACTTCGTCTTCAAGCACGAGATGGCGGACGAGGTCGCGGACTTCGGCTGCCCTGCTGTGGTCGTCGTAGTGGATGAGGGTGAGGGGAAGGGAGGCGTTCAGGTCGCGGACGTGCACGCCTCCCTGGAGGTTGGTGTCCTCGACCCACGCGGTGGCGCCTTGGAGGGCTTGGGTGCCCTGGGGGTGGAACTGGCCGGAGAGGGAGGCGGGGATGCCTACGCGGATTGTCCGGGGGAAGTCAGTGATAGGGGAACTCATATCGTCAGTTATCTGCGCTGCACGGCCTATCTTGTGTCACCCGAGCGTTCGTTGAAAAATGAATGCAACGGCTGATGCGACGGCAGCGGAGCCCGCCATTAGGGCAAACATCCACTTGATGAGCCTGGATTTTGAAGCGGATATCTTGACCTCCAGCTTGGCAAGGTCGTCTTTTGTCACGTGTTGGCGTAACTCGTCGCGGAGGCCGGTACGCGTCAGGTATCCCTCGGTCATCGAACTCCTTTTCGCGCCTCGGCATACGCCGCTAACAACTCTAGCCAACGCCAGTCAATGATGCGGATGCGCCTAGCTGCTGCGGGGGCGGAAGAGGCCGAAGGAGCTGGTGTAGCCGTGGAGGAATGTGGTGCCTCCCACCTGGCCGATTTCGCCGTTGCAGAAGAAGCCTCCGAGGGGTATGGGGGCTAGGACTTCTTGGAAGAGGTTGGTGTCGTGGTCGGGCTGGCCGTAGAGGTGCTCGCCACGGCCCAAACAGGAGAACATGAGGGCGCCTTGGGGCAGGGCACCGGTGTGCTCCGAGGTATAGCGTCCGAGCACGGCCGCCAAGTCTTCGCGTGAGGTGAGGGCGTCGCGGAGGTGGAACTGAACGACCTGGCCTTCGCGCAGCATCTCGCCGATGGCAAGGGAGCCCGTCTTGGAGTCGGTGCCGATGAGGTTGCGTATGAGGAAGTCGCCCTGCTGAGGGTTGTCTTCGAACTCGTCCATGACCACGCCGAGGAAGAGGGAGTAGCGCATCAGGCCTTGGTCGCGCTCGTCGAGGCTTTGATAGAGGCGTTGCAGGACCTCCATGGGGGGATCGCCGTCCAATCCTGTGAGGATGTTATTGCGGCAGCCGGTGATGTTCATGGGGCTGCCGATGGGACGGCATCCTTGGGCGACCACGGTCTCCACGGTGATATCGCCTTGGAAGGCCAAGCCGATGGCGCCGGAGAAGTAGACTTGATTGGCGAGGTAGAGGGCGTTGCTGCCTTGGCCGCCACTGGCGAGGCCGCCAACCTTGACGCTGACGGGATAGGCGTAGTCCATGCCTAGGATGAAGTTGGACGCAGGGAAGGTGTAGGGGTCGGCTATGAGGAGGAAGGGAGGGGCCTCGCCAGCCCCTTCTGCGCCGGGCTCAAGGCCGACCAGCTTGCTCCAGGCATCGGGCCCGGCATCCAAGCTGGGGAGTTCATCGCCCTCGATGTGAAAGCCGTTCACTGTGACGCCGGGCAGGTGGGCCACAGTGAGGGAGAAGCCAGCCCGGTTCTCTATCTCTTTGCCTCCACCGACGACTCCACCTCCGGAGCAGCCGAAGAGGCGCACCTCGCCCATGTTCTTCCTAATCAGTTCGGGGAGGAATTCGTAGTCGGCTGAATGCTGGCTGGACACGAAGGCGACGGCTAGGTCGGGGCTGGCCCCTTCCAAGGCACGCAGGGCGTGATCGCAGCACTCGCGGACTGCTTCTTCCAGACTTGGGTTTTCGGATACACGGGAGGCCCAGCGCATGACGAACCTCGAAGGTACAGGATGGGAACAGTTGAGGTGGAGTATACCTGAAGCGGCCTAGGCCGTGCCGGTTGCCGGTCGCCCCAGCAAATTCATCAGGTTGGATGTGGTGATCTGGGCGACTTCTTCCAGTTCCATGCCTCTCAGCTCGGCGAGGAGGGTTGCGACTTCTCGGACGTGGCGGGGTTCGGTCCAACTGTGGCGGTGCTTCTTGAAGGGTTGGGGGTAGGCGTCGGTTTCGAGGACTATCTGCTCCATGGGGAGGGTCTTGGCGAGTTCCTGAAGTTCAGGCAGGCGGGTGAGGGGGCGGGCCAAGGAGATGTAAACGCCAAGGTCGAGCACCTCGCGGGCGGTGGCCTCGTCGGCTTGGAAGTAGTGCATGACTGCGCCCATGTCGCCGACATGCTCTTCGCGGAGGACCTGCAGGACTTCGGGGTGGGACTCGCGGGAGTGGAAAATGACGGGCAGCTTGAGTTCGCGTGCCAGACGAATCTGCTCGCGGAAGACCTGATACTGAGTGGGGACGTCGGGGGATTCGGGGAGGAAGTCGAGGCCGATTTCGCTGATGCAGACGACCTTGTCGCTACTGAGGGCCAGGGACTTGAGGGCGTCGTAGGTGGCCTCGTCGACGGGGGCTTGGACGTTCATGGGATGGATGCCGACGCCGGCATAGAGGGACTGGTTCTCTTCGGCCATGGCGATGCAGGCACGAGTGGAGGCGACGCTGGTGCCGGCGCAGAGGATGAAGTCCACTTGGGCTTCCCCAGCCCGTCCGAGTATCTGAGGGAGTTCGTCCGGGGGGTACTGGTCGAGGTGGGTGTGTGAATCACATAAAAACACTGGCCCGCCATCCTTGAAAAGGTTTAGGCCATTTACTCTATACTAGAGATTAACTTTGGGACAAGTTCAGGAGCGGAGGATGGGATTAATCCGGCGGGCGGCCCTGCTCACATTACCAATTCTTCTTCTAATGATAATAGCCTGTGGCGGCGATGAACCCTCTTCGACCCCCACACCAACACCCGAACCAACGGAGACGCCTGCGCCCACCTCGACACCTACGCCAACACCAACACCAGCGCCCACGATTGCTCCGACGCCCGTAGCGGTGCCCACACCCACGCCTTGGCCTGTGAACAGCCCCATATACCCTGTGCCTGAGGGCGTGCAGGGCGGCGTGCTGGAGACTATCTCGCCAGCAAAGTTCACGCACCGGGATGTTCACCAGACCCTGCAGGATGCCTTGGCAACGTTGGGGCCGGGGCTTGTGTACAGCAGGATGCTGCGGGTCCGCACGGCTGCCGATGTGGTGCAGCCGTCGCTGGAGCTGGAATGCGACCTGTGTGAGACTTGGGAGTTCGTTCCACCCAGTTCCTTCAGGTTCACGCTGCGGCCGGGAATCAAGTGGCATGGCGACCCGCCGGTGCGTGGGCGAGAGCTAACAGCCAACGACGTAGCGTGCAGCTACGAGCGTATGAGTAAGCGCAAGCTGACTCCCCCCACCTTTTCCTGCGGTTTCAGCATCCCTTCGCCTGACGAGGCCCCCAACGCGCCGTTGCTGTCCAATGTGCGGGTCATTGAGGTCGAAGACCCGCTGACGTTGCGAATCGACCTGTACCAAGAATTCCCGGATGCCGACTTCCTGCTGTCGCTGGCGGACGGTCACGCGAAAATCGTGGCGGTTGAGGCGGTCAATGTGAGTGGGGACCTGAAGGCTGGCCCTGAAATCGGTACCGGCCCATGGGTGTCCGCTGGCATTGATATCAACCTAAGGTCCAACCTCGTACGCAATTCGGACTACTTCGAGGCGGGACTGCCGTTCCTTGATGAGCTGGTTACGACGGTCATCTCCGACCCGCAAACAGCCATGGCATCCTTCCTAGTGGGCCAAGCCCAAGTGCTCAGGATTAGCCCCGACGAGTGGAACGAGATACTGGCTGAGGGACGCAGGCCTGAGACGGTGGTCGTGCCTCATGTGGGTACGGGCTTGGTGCTGTCTATGAACAGCAGCCAGCCTCCCTTCGACAACCAGTTGGTACGGCGCGCCCTGCTCCAAGCGTTGGATCCTTGGGACTGGGTGGAGAGCGTGTGGTCGGGGAACGGGGCAGTGACGGTGGGGGTACCCACGTCACGGGCTGACTGGCAGCTCAGCCGCCGTGACATGCGCGAGACGTATTTCGCGGACCCGGCTGAAGCCCGCCAAGCCCTTGCGTCGCAAGGCTCAGTGGAGTTCGACCTGCTGGTGGGGGACTGGGGCGACCTGTACCGTTCTCAAGGGAGGCGCTTGGAGCAGGACCTGGTAGCGGCTGGCTTCAGCCCGCAGTTGCAATTCCTCACCCCTCCCCAGTATGCCACCAGGGTGTTTGCCGACAAGCAGTATCAAGCGGCTCTGGGAGTGCTGCCGCCGACCACCAACACCAACAGCTTCCTTCTGTCGGTGCTGCATAGCGAAGGCCAGTGGAACCTGGCGGCGCACGGCGACACCGCCTTGGACGAGATGATCCAGAAGCAGGCTGTGCAACTGGACCCAGATATGCGAGGGGAGTTGTTGCGGAGTATCCAGGAGCATGTGCTGGAGCAGGCTTACCTGTTCAGCCCGGTGACTGGCGCCAGCCGCTGGGTGATGGACCCGGCAGTGCGGGGCTTCTTCCCCACCACGGGGGCGTCGGAGTACTTCTTCTGGGCCAAGACTTGGTTGCAGCCCGGCGGATAGGGGCTGCAACCGCGGACTCCTCTGAGCAGTGTGGGATAGTACCAGACGAGGGGCTCCCGGCTAACAGGGGTTTCTAGGCTGGCGCACCACCTGACGCACACGGCGTTCCAAATGGGACCGGGGTACCATCACGGTACGCCCGCACTTGGTGCAGCGCATCCCGATGTCGGCTCCCAAGCGTTCCACCGACCAGCGGTCGTTGCCGCAGGGGTGGGTGCGCTTGAGGAGGAGCTCATCTCCCAGATGCAGTTCTAGGACCATCCCTTGCCCGCTTGTTCCAGGATGCTATTGATGGCGTCCCGCAGCTCCACGGCGACGCGTCTCGCTGCTTGGGCGAAGTCCTCGCCCTCGCTTGGGCGGGCGTAAATCACGCCACGCGATGAGTTGATGATGGCGCCGCGACCACGCTGGTCCACACCCCCGCGCACGGCACTCTCCAAGTCGCCGCCCTGCGCGCCAACGCCTGGTATGAGAATGGGCATGGCGGGGTGCAGGCTGCGTATCTCCTCCAGCTCCTGCGGCTGGGTGGCCCCCACGACAAGCCCGATGTTGCGGTGGCGATCCCAAGCGGACGCTTTCTCCGCTACCACTTGGTAGAGGGGCTTGGGGTCGGTTCCGTGCTTACCCGACCCGTTTTGCACGGGGAGGCCTTGGAAGTCCGCCGAACCTGGATTGGAGGTCCGGCAGAGGAGGAATGCGCCCTTCTGGGGACGCTCGATGAACGGCTCCACGGAATCGGCGCCCAAATATGGGCTGGCGGTGATGGCGTCGAAACCCCAGAAGTCGAACATGGCGGTGGCATGGGCTTGGGCGGTGGAGCCTATGTCGCCACGCTTGGCGTCGCCCAGCAGGACCGCTTGGGGAGCCACTTGGCGGATGTGGTCCAATGTCGCTTCCAACCCGCGCAGTCCATCCATTCCCATGGCCTCATAGAAGGCGAGGTTCGGCTTGTAGGCGCAGACCAGGTCGGCAGTGGCGTCCACGATGGCGCAACTGAACGCAGTCACATCGGCCGTTGGCATCAGGCTTGGGTCGGGGTCGAGGCCTACGCAGACGAGGCTGCGGGAGTGGGCCCACGCGTTGTCGAGCTTGTCGGCGAATGTGGGTGTGGTCATGGTCGCTGCATTATACGCGTGACACTCGCGTTGTTGCCTGTGATGCCCGCACCCACTAGAATAAGCAGGTTGCTGGCCCGACGTGGCTGGCAATGCTGCTTTTGTGAACATTTCCGTTTCGAGGCACGAGCTTTTGGCTTTGACGACAACCATGTGCGCCTCTGTCTGGACTGAGCGTCTCGGGGGGGCGGAGCGTCTGAGGGCGGTTGGAGACCCCATGGAAGGTCTTCAGGAGCGCCTGAAGGGCGTCGTATGGGACTTGGCGCATGGGACAGGCGTGACAGGAGAGCGGTCCCGCGCGTTGGCCGATGCCACGGCGGACGACCTGCCAGGCCTGTGCCAAGTGGCCTCAGACATGAGGGACAGAGGCAGGGGTCGCACGGTCACCTTCTCTCCAAAGGTCTTCATTCCGCTGACGCGCATGTGTCGTGACTTCTGTGGCTACTGCACCTTCCGCCAGAGCCCTGACGAGGCTGACCGGCTGTACATGACACCCGACGAGGTGCTGGCGGTTGCCCGCGCGGGGCAGAGACTGGGCTGCACGGAAGCCCTCTTCACCTTGGGGGAGCGCCCGGAGCAGCGGTATCCGGAGGCCAAGGCGTGGCTGGGGCAGCATGGGTTCGGCTCCACCCTGGAGTACCTGGCGCACTGCTGCCAACTGGTGCTGGAAGAGACGACGCTGCTACCCCACCCGAATCCGGGGACGATGAGCCGTCATGAGATGGCCCGTCTCAAGGATGTCAGTGCCTCCATGGGCATTATGCTGGAGAGCACAAGCGAGAGCCTGTGCGCTCCCGGTGGCGCCCATGAGTTTGCGCCGAGCAAACGGCCACGGGCGCGGTTGAAGACGCTGGAGACGGCGGGTGAGTTGGGCGTGCCCTTCACCACCGGCGTTCTGGTGGGCATAGGCGACCGCCGTGAGGAACGCATCGATGCGCTGCTGGCCATTGCTGACTTGCACCAAAGGTACGGGCACATACAGGAAGTCATCATCCAGAATTTCCGCGCCAAGCCGGATACGGCCATGGCGGAGCACGAGGACGCCGAGACTGAGGAGATGCTGTGGAGCGTGGCTATGGCCCGGTTGATCCTGGGGCCGGACGTGAACCTGCAGGTCCCTCCCAACCTGAGCCAGCGCGACTATCCGATCTATCTACAGGCAGGCATCAACGACTGGGGCGGGGTGTCGCCTCTCACCATTGATTACGTGAACCCCGAGGCCCCGTGGCCTCAGATAGGCGACCTGCAAAGGCGCACCGAGGAGATGGGCTTCGTCCTGAAGCCACGTTTCCCCATCTACCCAGAGTTTTTCCTGGACAAATCCGACGCAGTGTCCTCCCCCGTGGCGCAGAGGTTGCGCGGTCTGGCCGATGAGGACGGCTACGTTAAGGGGGGTACGCAACGCTATGCAAGCGCCCATGAATAACCATCGCAACGGACAGTCTGCGGCTGGCTCTCTGGAGCAACTGGTGTCGTCCCTGCAGCCCAATATCGCTGGGATCCTTGACCGCGCCCTGCTGGGACAGGACATAACTGCCGAGGAGGCAGAGGCGCTTTTCGGAGTCTCCGGCTTGGAACTCAGTGCCTTGGTTATGGTGGCCGACGAACTGAGGCATCGCACGGTTGGGGATGTGGTCACCTACGTGGTGAACCGGAACATCAACTTCACCAACGTCTGCATAAAGCGCTGCGGTTTCTGTGCATTCAGCCGTGATCACCGTGAGGAAGAGGGCTACTTCATCCCCACGGGTGAGATTGTGCGTCGCGCCCGTGAAGCATGGGACCTGGGGGCCACCGAGGTCTGCATACAGGCGGGACTGCCTCCGCAGATGGAGGGCAACCTGTACGTCAAGCTGTGCGAGGCGGTGAAGTCCGAGTTGCCCGACATCCATGTGCACGGGTTCTCCCCCGAGGAAGTCCTGTACGGCTCGGTGCGCTCACGCAGCACGATACGAGAGTACCTGCAGGCTTTGCAGCAGGCGGGGGTGGGTAGCCTCCCCGGCACCTCTGCGGAGATTCTGGACCAAGAGATGCGGGACCGCATCTCTCCGGGACGCATCTCGGTAGACCAGTGGACTGAGGTGATCACCACGGCCCACGATCTGGGCATACCGACCACCTCCACCATCATGTACGGTCATGCTGAGACCGACGGCCACAAGGCGAGACATATCGCCTTGATACGGGACATACAGAAGGCCACGGGTGGATTTACCGAGTTCGTTCCCTTGGGATTCATACACACCGAGGCCCCGATGTATGGCCACAAGCTGGTGGATGGGGTGCGCGAAGGCCCCACAGGCACTGAGACGGTGAAGGTGCATGCCATTTCCCGCCTCATGCTGAACAACTGGATTCCCAACCTGCAGGTGTCCTGGGTGAAGGAAGGGCTGAAGTTCGGGCAGTACATGCTGGCTACCGGTGTGAACGACATGGGGGGCACTCTTATCAATGAGAGTATCTCCACGGCTGCAGGGGCCCAGCACGGCCAGCTAGTGCGTCCCCGCGAGCTTCATCACGCCATTCGAGACGCTGGCCGGATTCCGGCGGAGCGACATACGACCTATGACCGGATGCATGTTTTCGAGGGTGAAGAGGACCCGCAGCACCCGCTGGACTCGCTGGAAGGCAACCTGGAAGAGATATTCGGCTCCTACCAGCGCATGGTGAAAATGGAGGGCTTCCGCTTCCAGCACCCGCGGAGCGCGGCTTCTGCAGGCTCCGAATTGGCAGGCTCGAATGAGGCAAGCCCCAGCCCCTCAAGCCCCACTTCCTCGGGTTAAACCGCAGGCGCGTACATGAAGAGCCGGCCAGTCCTTGCCCTAGCCGGAGGCGTAGGCGGCGCCAAGCTGGCCTTGGGACTCTCCCGCATCCTGTCGCCGCAGCAACTCACGATTGTGGTCAACACGGGCGACGACGAGACATTCCACGGATTGCACGTCTCTCCCGACTTGGACACGGTGATGTACACCCTGTCCGGGCTGGCCAACCCGGAGACCGGCTGGGGTCTGGCAGGCGATGCCTTTGCCGCCAACTCCATGCTGAAACGCTACGGCGTTCCTGCTTGGTTCAATCTGGGAGACAAGGACATCGGCACCCACCTGAGACGCACAGAACTGCTGAATGCAGGCTGGACCCTGTCCCAAGTCACCGCGGAGCTATGCTTCCGCCTCGGTGTGAGGCACCCGGTGGTCCCCATGTCCGACGGTCGGGTGGCCACCATGGTGAACACCGACCAGGGCAGTCTGCCCTTCCAGGACTACTTCGTTCGGCTGCGGTGTGAACCTGTGGCCCACGATATCGAGTTCCGGGGTACGCCGCCGCCGTCCCCAGCCTTTGTAGAAGCGTTGGAGGGGGCTGGGGCCATCATTTACTGCCCCTCGAACCCCTTCCTGAGCATTGCTCCCATCTTGAGTTTGCCCGGTGTGCGGGAACGCATTGCGTCCTTCCGGGGCCCACGCATTGCCGTCAGCCCCATTGTGGGAGGGCAAGCCCTGCGCGGGCCTGCGGCGAAGCTGATGGGAGAGTTGGGGTTCGATGTGTCCTGTGCCGGAGTGGCATCGTGGTATCGCGGGATTTGCGATACGCTGGTGATGGACCGGGCTGACGAAGGTAAGAAGGATGCTGTGGCAGCCTTTGGGCTGAGGCCTGAGGTCGCTGGCACGGTGATGGTTACGGACGACGACAAGACCGCGCTGGCGCGTTGCGTGCTGGAGCTCGCCGATGAGGGTGCAGGCACTTGAGGATGAGGCCCCAGCCGTGACGACCGCCCCGGTAGCGGCCATTATCCCGATGAAGCCTCTGGAAGCGGCCAAGTCCCGCTTGGCCCCAAAACTCTCCCAAGGACAGAGGCAGGCGCTGGCGCTGAACGTGATGGAGCATGTGGTCCGCAACGCCTTGAGAGCATCCCTTGGAGCCGTGTGGGTAGTTGGTGGCGGGCCGGTGGTGCGCTCTCTTGTCCAGCAGCATGGAGCGCAGTGGCACGAGGACGAGACCTCGGACCTCAATTCCTGCTTGGCTGTGTCCTTTGAGATGGCCTCCCAGCAGGGCTTGGCGCCGCTGTACCTGCCGGGGGACCTGGCGCTTGTGGACTGGCCGGAGATACAGTCGTTGACCCGTTCGCTGCGTCCCGGCACTGGGTTGGTGATATCCGCCGACGAGAGGAATGAGGGCACCAACGCCCTGCATATTCCGCCTGGCTCTCCCTTTCGACCCCTGCTGGGACCGGGCAGCTTCCGCAGGCACGTGGACTCGGCTGCAGCGTTGGGCTTGGAGACTGCCATCTACAATAGCCCGGGACTGGCCTTCGACCTTGATACGCCTGCAGACTTGGAGGAGCTGGAGAAGCGCTCCCCTGGCGCCTTGGAAACTCTGGTGCAAGAGAGGGTGACATGAGCGACAACAAGCTGAAGCTCGGTGTGCTGCTGCCCACCCGTGGCCTGCTGATGACGGGCGACCGGCCCCAGAATGCCGACTCCATCATTGCTCTGGCGGAGAGGGTGGAGGAGGCGGGACTGGACTCGGTGTGGATGGGCGACAGCCTGACGGCGAAACCCCGTCTTGAACCCATCACGGCGTTGACTGCGGTGGCCGCCCGTACGAAACGGGTGCGGCTGGGCACTGCGGTGTTGCTGGCGGCCCTGCGTCATCCTGTGCTTCTCTCGCATGCCGTGGGCACCCTGGACCTGGTTGCTGGCGGACGCACTGTGCTGGCCATTGGGGTAGGAGGCGCGTTCAATCCCGAGCAGCGGGCGGAGTGGGCAGCGGCTGGCGTTCCAACTGCAGGCAGGGCCAGCAGGCTGGAGGAGTTGGTGCGCATCACCAAGGGCCTCACTGCCGGGGAAGAGGTGAATCACGACGGGCGTCACTTCCAACTGGAGTCGGTACGCATGGAGCCCAGTGCCAATCAAGCCGGAGGCGTGCCCATGCTTCTTGGTTGTCACTGGCGGGCAGGACGCGAGAGGCAGTTCCAACGGGCTGCTGAGATGGCCGACGGGTTCATCTCCATCTCCGATACGCCGGAGGAGTTCGCTCTGGTCGCCGACAAGGTGCGCCACTATGCAGGGGAGTATGGACGGGACTTCGATAGCATGGAGTCTGCTTTCTACATGACCGTGAACATGAGGCGGGACCGGGAAGAGGCTGCCGACGAGGCCAACCGCTACCTGCTGGAATACTATGGGGCCAACATATGGGGCGACCGCTGGGGCCCTTGGGGACCGCCGGAGTTGACGGCGCAGCGTATGCGGGAGTACGCAGCGGCTGGGGCTGGCACCATAATCGTCCGATTCGCCTCTTATGATCAGGAGAGTCACCTGGACACCTTCCTCAATGAAGTAGTCCCTGCGCTATGAGGGGCTGCGCTGGTTGAAGGTGTGGTCGCAGCAAATGGTGCAAGGATATGATCCGAAGATGAACGGGCGACCGACGGAAGAAGATAGGGGTCGCCCCACCCTTACGATGACCATGGGCCTTCCGGCCTCCGGCAAGACGACGTGGGCCCGCCGTGTGGTTGCTGAGTCGAGGGGGCGGTGCAAGCGTGTGTGCAAGGACGACCTGCGGGACATGCTGGACGCAGGGGTGTGGAGTGGGGAGAACGAGGAGTACATACTCACCGTGCGCGACAGCTTGGTGCGCTCGTTCCTAGCGGATGGGCTGGACGTCATAGTGGACGACACCAACCTGCATCCCAAGCACGAACGCCGGCTGCGGCAAATAGCCAAGGCGCAGAGTGCCTCCTTCCGGGTGATGGACTTCAGACACGTACCGGTGGAGGAGTGCATCCGGCGGGACTCGCAACGCGACCGCACAGTGGGCCCCGAGGTGATACGCAGTATGCGCGACCGGTTCCTGGTTGGTGCCGGCAGGGGGGTATCTCCCCGCTAGCTGTCCCGCCGCCATTGGGAAGGCGGGAATAATCGCGGTGGTATACTGGCGCGGGGCCCAGGTCAGCACCTTTTTCGTGGCACGCGTACAGGGCTCAATATGATGGAGACGTCTGCATGTACCCACTAGACCTGTCGGGAAAGAACGCGGTGGTGTTCGGCGTGGCAAACCAGCGCAGCATCGCTTGGTCCATCGCCAGCACGCTGGCGCAGGCGGGCGCGCGCCTTGCCCTCACCTACCAAGGGGAGCGTCTCAAGGACAGCGTCTCCAAGCTGGCAGACCAGCTCTCGGATAGTGTGGTGTTGCCCTGCGATGTGTCCGACGACCAGGAGATACAAAGTGTCTTCGAGGCGTTGGGCCAGTCGATGGGCCAAGTGGATGTGGTGGTGCACAGCGTGGCCTTTGCCAGCCGGGAAGAGTTGCAAGGAGACTTCTCCATGACCTCCCGTGATGGCTTCCGCACCGCCTTGGATATCAGCGCATACTCCCTCATACCCATCGCAAGGTATGCACTGCCCTTGATGACCCAAGGCGGGGCCATTCTCACCATGACGTTCCACGCTTCAGAGAAGGTGTACCCCGGCTATAACGTGATGGGCACGGCCAAGGCCGCGTTGGAGAACGAAGTGAAGCAGCTTGCGGCTGAGTTGGGCCAGCACAACGTGCGCGTCAACGCTCTCTCAGCGGGGCCCCTTGATACGCTGGCGGCTAGGGGCATTGGCGGGTTCCTCGATATGAAACGTGTGCACGCCGAGCGATCACCCCTCAGGCGCAACATTACCCATGATGAAGTGGCGCAGGCCGCCCTTTTCCTCTGCAGTGACCTCTCCAGCGGTGTCACCGGCTCGGTGCTGCCGGTGGATGCGGGCTACCATATTATGGGCGTGTAGGCCACCCTCCGGTGCCTACCGTCCCTCTCTGGGCGGACGTCCCAGTTCTTACACCCAGCGGTGATGGAGACTCGTCGCACGTATTCACAAGTGAGTCTGTTTGCCATGGGCGAACCGTGACCAAGGCGTGATCCGGAGACCGCGGTCGCCAGTTCGGAATACAGTGTGGCTGCACGAAGGGCGGTGGGATGCTCTGCCGACATACAGGCAGAACTGGTGACCTCAGAAAAGAAAATGCCCTCCATCGTCGCCGCTAATGCGCCGGATGATGGAGGGCACTCTCTTTCAGGGTACTGTTAGCGGGAGTTGGCCATCAGCTCCACTACCACGTTATCGTCGTAGCGGTAGATCAGGTTGTCCACCCGGTCACCTACCTGCAAGCTGTGGAAGCTGGCGGTGCTGTCGCCGCCCACGGCGACTATCCTAGGCTTGTTGGGCACCAGGAGCGTCAGATTGTCGCCGCCTCCGTCGGGCGCGAGGGTGATGATGAAGTCATCGAAATCAAGGTCCGCAATCGTCCCTGCTACCCGGTGTGCCTTGGCAGGTTGGATGGCTACCCGCCATGCGTCGGACGTGAGGGGGTTGTAGAAGGAGCCGAACTCCAGTCGCTCTCCAGGTTGGAGCGATTCCAGGATATCGGCCGAGCCGTCGCGCATCAATGCGGAATCCCCCACCTGTATGGTGACGATCTGGCCGTTCTCGGGGAGTACCGTCACCCGCCCCGCGTTGGCGTCCACGCCCAGTACCGGCCCTTGGATGCTGGCGATGGGACTGATGAGGTCCAACTGACGCACCGCTAGGAACGTCACGTCGGAGGCGAGGTAGCGGGAAGTGGGCCTAACGACGTCGCCTATGTTGATGTCGCTGGGATTGATGGGCAGGCTGTCCCGTGTGAGTTGGCTGTTGGCTACCCAGGTAAGGGTCAGCACTGTATCGCCTGGCACGGCTATATCGATCTCGCGAGACTCCTTGAGATCGAGGTCGCGTATGACACCCGAGATGGGGGTCTCACCCGACATCGGGAGGTCCCGCTGGATGTACAGCAACTCGAAGGAGTAGGTGTCATACCGGACGGCTACTCTTGAATTGTAGAAAGACCCCAGCCCCTGGTAGTAGCCCGCTCCCGGCTGCACAGTCAGTGGCACCCTGCTGCCGTCATCAAGCCTCAGCGTGATGTATTGTGGGCTGGCGGTTTGGCGCAGTTCCACTACAGTTCCCTTGGCCTCTCCCTCGTTGGCTGTTACTGCCAATTGCGTGAGGATGTGGGACGGAAGGCCGGTGTCGCGTACGAGTTCGACGCGATGGGTCCGCAGGGAGCTGGGGTTCGGGTCGTAGGTCACCTTCACCCTGCGCCCGAACAACTCCTGGTTCAGGTTGATGTCCATATCGCCGTCCCGGATCACTGTTTCGGGTGCGATCCGGAGATCGATGACATTGCCCCCATTATCGGTGATTCCGAGGAATCCCCCTGGCGCATCAACCAAGTCAACGACGCCAGTCACTGTTACCACCGGTCCATACAGGTCGAAGGTTCGGAGAATCGTCTGCAGGTCTCCTATGGCAGCCTGCACATTCTGGCGTACGAAAGGAGCGCGCTCCACTGCCTGTTCCAAGGCTGCGTTGACCCGACCCACGGCATCCGCCAAGCGCAGCCTGAGGTTGGTGATGTTCTGGGCATCGCCAACCTGCTCCGCCAAGGTCAGGGTTTCGACCAGCCTCTGCATGGAGTCGCGCACCCGGTCGATGTCCACGGCCATGTAGGTACCCAGCTTCGGGTCGTGTCGTGCGGCGACCGTAACGGCCTCCCCTGGGCTGATTCCCGATGCCCCGCCTAGGGTGAGGCCTAGGGTGATCCGGTTGCCGTCGGCGTCGAGCACAGTGAGTTCCGCTGGCGATAGTTGCACCACCACGCCCGTTATGTGGAAGTGGAACACGGCCGCAGCGGGCTTGGCCATGATGTGCTGGGCTTGGAGCCAATTGTTGACCACAACCTGAGGTCGGATGCTGTCGAGAATAATCTGGGTGATGCCTGGGACTCGGAGCAGTTCGTCGACGGCTTCGAAGTAGCCGTTAGCGGAGCGGAAGTTCGTGATAGCTTGCGAGCGGGCAGGCCCGAGCTGGGGCAACCCCTGCAACTCGGCGTCGGTGGCAGTATTCACGTTAGTGACGCCTGTCCGCTGCAGAGCGATTACAGCGACGGTGCTTCCAACCTGCAGGTTTTCCGCGAGGCTTCGCTCCCGTCCCGGGATTTGCACGATAGTCAGCTCGTCCCTGACCTCCAGCTGCAGTTGTCCCCCGTCTTGGTCCTGCACCGTAATGACCGTAAGGCCGTCCCCATAGGCCTCCAGGTCATAGATGGTGCCCAAGATGGCACGTTGGTTTATCTGTTGTGCACTGAGTGGGGATGCGACACTGGTGAGGGTGAGCATGGCCATCATTGCCAGAAGCAACAACCCGATTAATATCGGGCCACCCACTAATGGGCGACTCAATATCCCGGCTGCCGGAGCGGTCCGGCCGGACTTGGGCTGGACGTGGGTCGTGTGCTTCATGGCGCGTATACCACCAGGAAAATGGCTTCCCTTTGGTCTCCGGACAGGTCGCTCGCGATGACTTCCACCAGATTCGGCCCTTCAACGAGATTCACGTCAATGGTGAAGGTACCTTCCTGGCCACGGCTGGCCATCCGTCCGTTCACGCTGACGGATGCTCCGGGCGATGCCCTGCCTGACACCTGCAGCAGGTTGCCGGTCACCACGCTGTCGCCCAAAGGCGACTGTACTTCCAGGAGCAGTTCCTCCGGCTGCCTCTCCATTGCCGGTGGCGTGGGTAGAGGCGGGGGCGCCACGGTCGGTCGACTTATGGTGGGCGTCGGTACGGGGGCGGGAGGAGGTGTGGCAGGTCTTGAAGTAGGAGGAGGCGTGGGAGGTCTTGGAGTAGGGGGCGCCGTGGTAGCTGTGGCCTCGGCATCCGGAGTTTCCGTCGGGGTAGGAGACACCTCTCCATCGCCGCAAGCCGCGGCCGTAGCCAGTATCGCTACCATTGCCAACATACCCAGGAATCGCCAACTGGGAAAACGGTTGCATCTAGTACGGAGGCCCTTCAACGCACCAACACCCCTAACCGCTGGTTATCAGGATTCTGTTGGGAGACATAATCAACAGTGCCTTAACCGTATAACGCGAGCCCTTGGGATTTCAACGCAATTGAAGACGCAGATTCCCGAAAAATCGGCTAGATCGTGTGCTAAAATTCCTGAGCAAATCACCCCTCTGCCAAACTCAGCGAAATTCACCAGGTTTGCCATGACCTCTCTTACCCATGGCCTCACTAGGCGGACACAACAATGCATGTAACCATTCGACCCTTAGCCACTGAAGATATTGACCAGGTACGGGATATCGAGATAGAGGCCTTTACCGCTTCGTGGCCTGCGACTGCTTTCAAGAGGGAGATCGACAACCCTAGAACGACGTATCTGGTGGCCTATGAGCCTTCCGAAACCGAGCCAGCCGAGGTCGCCGCTGAACCGGCAGCGGAAAGCGATGACCGCTCGGGGCTGGTGGACAACCTGAAACGCTTCCTGACACGCTCGCCCCGCACGGCACGGTCCGGGGAGGAAGTCGTAGGGTTCGTCGGAATGTGGTTCATGGGTCCAGAAGCCCATATCACCGCCATCGCAGTGCGGGAAGTCCGCCGAGGAGAGGGGATAGGCGAGCTCCTCATCGTAGGCTCCATACGGGAAGCGATGAGGCGTGGCTCTCAAGTGGTTACCCTGGAGGCCCGGGTATCCAATTACGTTGCTCAGTCGTTGTACGAGAAGTACGGGTTTACCAATGTGGGCATACGCAAGCATTACTACACCGACAATCGCGAAGACGCCGTGATTATGACCACCGAGAGGGTGGATACTCCCGACTACCAGGAGAAATTCACGCAACTGCAGCAGGGCTACACCGAGCGCAAGGGCGAGATACATATCACCCTAGCCTGAAATCCGGCTGGATGCGCAGAAGAGTCGGCCTATGCCTGGGCCCTAGTCGCGCTTGTTGACCGTCAAAAGGGGGGTTGCTAGAATGTCACGGTTTTGCTGGCAAGAGGGTGCCTTTTGCTTGTCGTAGGACTTACAGGAGGCATCGGCACTGGGAAGAGCGAAGTAACCCGCGCTCTAGCCAGTTTGGGAGCCAGCGTCATAGATGCTGACCGGGTGGGCCATGAGGCCTACCGACCCCACCAGGGTATCTGGCAGGAGGTGGTACAGGCTTTCGGGGAGGAAATCCTGCAACCCGATGGCGAGGTAGACCGCAAGGCCTTGGGCGCCATCGTATTCAGCCAGCCCGATGCCCGTGCAAAGCTCAATGGAATAATGCATCCTTGGATGGCCAAGGAGATAGAGCGACAGATCGGCCAGATGCGGAAGGATGGGGTGGAGGTCGTCGTTTTGGAGGCGGCCCTCCTCATCGAAGCTGGCTGGCAGAAGTTGGTCGATGAACTTTGGGTCACCACAGCAGAAGAGGACTTGGCTGTGCGACGCGTAAGCCGTCGCTCCGGCCTGACTGAAGAGCAGGTACGCGGACGCATGGCTACTCAGATGCAGGTGGCGGAAAAAATTGAGCAGGCCGATGTGGTCATCGACAACTCAGGCAGCCTGGACGAGTTGCATCGGCGAGTGAGCCAAGAATGGAACGGGCGGGTTAAAGGAAGGATCGCGTAACTATGACTACAGGCGCAGCGCCACAGCGCGAGTACACCATCGAGGAATTTGTACTGCACACTGAGCCCTACTATCTCCCCTTGGGAGATGAGGTAGAGCTCTTTGAGGCTGCTTACCAGCAACACCTTCCGGTGCTGCTGAAAGGGCCCACGGGCTGTGGCAAGACCCGCTTCATTGAGCACATGGCATGGCGCTTGGGCCGACCCCTGACCGTTGTCAAGAGTTCCGACGCTGGGGCTTCCGACGGCACCTCGATGCCGTTGGTCACCATTGCCTGCCACGAAGACCTGACGGCCAGCGACTTGGTGGGACGTTACCTGCTGGAACCTGAAGGCACCCGCTGGATGGATGGACCACTCACCCGGGCGGTGAAGGCCGGGGCCATCTGCTATCTCGACGAGGTCGTGGAGGCACGTAAGGACACCACGGTGCTGATTCACCCCCTGACCGACCACCGTCGCATTTTGCCGGTGGATAAACTGGGGCAAGTGCTCGTGGCCCATGACCAGTTCCTGCTTGTGATTTCCTACAACCCAGGCTACCAGAGCGCGGTGAAGGACCTGAAGCACAGCACACGCCAGCGCTTTGTGGCGTTGGAGTTCACCTATCCCGGTTTAGAGGCAGAAGCCGCGATCGTGGAGAGGGAGAGCGGCTGCGATTCTGAGACCGCCATGGCCCTCGCCCGCTTGGGAGAGAAGATACGCCACCTGCGTGACCATGGCCTCCAGGAGGGCGTCAGCACCCGTCTGCTCATCTACGCTGGCAAGATGATTGCCCAAGGCATACCGGCCCGTCGCGCATGCGAGGTGGCGGTGGTCTGGGCCCTGACCGACGACCAGGAAGTGCAGCGCAGCACACAAGAAGTGGTCTTCTCAATCTTCGAGTAGGCACCGCATGGGCGATGTTGCCCCTCATGTAAAATTTCAGGGAACGGTGCGCCGGGCGTTGGCCCAGCGCACCGCAGTTGCTAATGAAGACTCCTCCCTCGCACCGGCAGCAGTGCTGCTCCTCTTCTACATGAAGGACGGTCAGCACTGCATCCTTCTTAACAAGAGGTCCGAAACGGTCGAGCATCACAAGGGCGAAATATCCTTTCCCGGAGGGTCGAAGGACCCCGAGGACAAGGACTTCCTTGCCACCGCCCTGCGGGAGGCGGAGGAAGAGATGGGCATACGGCCCCAGGATGTGACGGTCCTGGGCCAGTTGGACGATGTCACCACTCGCTCTCAATACGACGTTAAAGTCTTCGTGGGCACCATCCCCTACCCCTACTCCTTCCGGCCCAGTGCCGAAGAGATAGCGGAGGTGTTGGAGGTCCCCTTCGACTTTCTAGCCAGCCCCCGGAACCTGCGCCACGAAATGCGCTGGTCTATGTCCCCGGAACAGGGCGGTCAGCCGGTACCGGGATATTGCTATGTATACGGTGAGCACCTGATATGGGGCGCCACTGCGAAAATCATCCACCAGTTTGTGGAGTTGGTGGATGACGCCCGTGACGAGGACCGCAGCTAGCCCGCAGCTAGGAGGAAAGGCATAGTGAGCACTACTCCATTCGAGGATATAGAAGCCGATCTCCGCAAGCTGCCTCCTGCGGTGCTGACCACCCTGCGAGAATCCGCCACCCAGATGGAGCCTGTCTTCAATGAGGACGAGCGTACGCTCTGGGCGCGCGAGGGACTCTCCATCGCCAACCAGACTGTACGGTCTTGGGAAGCCTCGGTGGAGTACTTCCGTGTAGGTCCGGAGGTGGCCCGCGCTCTGCCTTTCGCTTCCTTTATGCAATGGGCCCGCAGCGGGACTTATTTGGCCCAGGAGTCTCCCACTCTGGCTGCCGCCTACTTTCGGGCCAGCCCAGGCGTGGTCACCAGCCTGCGTCCCCAGTACATACCCCGTTGGGCTGGCTTGGGCCGCAGCCTTTACAAGGGCACGTGGAAGTCCAGCACCTTGGCCTCTCGCTTCTTCGAGGTCAGCCCCGAGTTGGTGCAGACTCTACCCTTCTGGGATGTGGAGGTCTTCGCATCCCTCATTGAGGCCCTGTCCCACAAGTCCTATGACGTAGCAAGTGAGTGCCTGAATCTGGGCAAGGGCGTCCTCTCCCGCATGGGCCGGGAGCGGGAAGCGTTCCTCTCGATGATGCGGGCCTTGGCCGATGGCGGTTGGCGCGAGGTGAAAGGCTGTCTTGAGGTCGCCCCTCGTGCCCTGCCTGCTGTGGAAGATACCCAGCGTGGACGCTTCCTCCGTTTGGGCGAGCGTTTGGCCCGTGGCGGCCTGCGAGATACTCCCGCCTTTCTTATGGAGGGTTCCCAAGCCTTGCGCAAGGTTGAAGTTGCGTCCCAGCGCTATATCCTCGATCTCTCCGAGGCGCTGCTGAGCGTCTCTCCTGAGGCGGTGCCAGCCTTCCTGCGCAGCCTCGACCCGGTGCTGAACCGCATCACCCTGAACCAACTGGACGTCTGGTTCCAGCGGGGTGCCCGCATCCTGCGAGAGAACCCCGAAGGAGGTCTCGCCTACTTCCGGGTCGAGTCGAATACCTCGGAGCAGGTGCTGGAGACCCTATCCTCAAGCTTGGAACTGGACCGGGTGCGTGGGGTCATGCGCCTCTATTGTCGCGCCCTTACCGGCGAACCTGTGGAGATACTCAACACCAAGGAGTTGGTGCGCAAGGGCATCGGCTGGGTGTCTGAATCGCAAGCCTCCACCGAGGGGACCAAGGTGTACCTGCCTGAACTGGTGGACCAGTACTCCGACAAACGGGAGAATTTCGACTGGTACAAGGTAGTTTCCACGCACCAAGTGGCCCACTTGGAGTTCAACAGCTTTGGATTCATCTTCGAGAGGCCGGCCATCCTCTTCCCCGACCAGCGACTGCGCCGTGCTGAGCAGCGTCAGGACCAGATTAGCCAAGCGATGGAGGAGGCCGAACAGCTGCACGGCGACGAAAACGGCGACCGCGCCTCGGCAGAGCGGGGTTGGCTGACCGACATGGGTCGCTTCTTCTCCCTGTTCGACGAGAGACGCTTGGCTCTGGACCTCTTCACCATCCTGGAAGATGGACGTCTGGACCACAGGGTCAAGACCGATTATCCAGGCATCGCCAGGGCCTACCGCCGCGTACAGCACGAGTCCCTGCCGGGCAGACCTCCCATGGAGGAGATGCCCATGCGCGAGGCGATGGTGGAACTGCTGGTCCGCCTCAGCTTGGAACAGCGCAAAGACTTGCGTCTACCCAAAGACCACGTGGCTGCTGCCCGGATGCTGGCCCGTATTCTCAAGCGCCTGCAGAATACCGCGGCCACGGTGGAAGACACCTCGGAGGCCACCCTTCGCGCCTACGAAATCATCATCCGTGTTCCCAATCAGGAGCAGGACCCCAACGACACCGAGTCCCAGGACATGGATGAAGAAGGCGACTTCAGCGATGACGAGCTTCAGCAGCTGCTACAGCAGATGGGCGAGCCCGGCGGTGAAGGCGAAGAAGGTGCCGAGGAGGGTGGCGAACAGGACTACCAGTCGCCTCAGGAAGTGGAATTCCGCGGCGACTTCAAGCCCGAGTTGGTCCAGATGCTGAACGAGCTTCGCGCCTCCCGCAATGCCCAGGATGAGTCAAGCGGCCAACCCATCTCCAAGGAGATGCTGGAGGAGTTGCTCCGCCAGAGCGCCGAGATGGAGATGGACGCGGAGTCGGGCCAGATTCAGCAGTCCATGGGCATGTTCGCCCAGAACATGATGAAAGAGGCTGGCGTCCCGCCTCCCTCCAATCAGCCGGGCCAAGGCTACGGCCCCATCATGCATGAAGATGAGCAGGGCGGTTCGCTGGAAGCCCGCGAACCCCGCACCTACACCTACGACGAGTGGGACTTCCGGGCAGGCGACTACAAGCCCAAGTGGTGCATCGTACGAGAGAAGAGCCTTGAGTCCGGCGAGATGCAGTTCTTCAACGACGCTTCCTCCAACTACTCCACGTTGGGTGCGGAGATACGGAGGCAGTTCGAGCTGGTGATACCCGAGAGCTTCCGCAAGGTGAAGCGGGTCATCGACGGCGAAGACCTGGACCTGGATGCCGCCATTGAGGCCAGCGTCGAATGGCGCTCAGGCCTGACACCCAACGACAAGGTCTGGTGGCGCCGGAGCAAGATGCAGCGCGACGTGGCCGTGGTCTTCCTGGTCGATATGAGCGCCTCCACTGCAGAGGCCATTGAAGAAGGACGCCAAGCTGTGGACGACCAGTCGGCCCCCGACGACCCGGTGGAGTATATGATGTGGCTCCGCACCCGGCGTGAGGGTTTGGTGCGGCGTCACCACAAGCGCATCATCGACCTCGAAAAAGAGAGCATGGTGCTGCTCATCAACGCGCTGGAGAACATCGGTGACATCTACGGAATCTATGGCTTCTCCGGCTATGGCCGGGAGAACGTCGAGTTCTACGTAATCAAGGGAATCGACGAGACCTTCGGCGACCATACCAAGCGCCATGTGGACAAGATCACGCCGATGCACGCCACTCGCATGGGGCCAGCCATACGCCACGCCACCCACATCCTCGACAGCAAGGATGCCAAGACCAAGGTGCTCTTCCTCCTGAGCGACGGTCGCCCCCAGGACCGGGGCTACAGCCGTGAGGGTGTGGAGAAGGAGTACGCTGTCCACGACACCCATATGGCCTTGGTGGAGGCGAGACGCAAGGCCATCATTCCCTTCTGCCTCACGGTGGACAAAGCTGGCCACGACTACCTCAAGACCATGTGCGGCGACATGAACTACGAGGTGTTGGACAACATCTGGAACCTACCGTCCCGGCTGCCGCAGTTGTACAGGCGTCTTACGTTGTAGGAAAACTCTCTGGAGCCTCACAGGGAAGCCTTGTCCAGGTCCGCTGTGAGGCTCCGGAGCCATCGGGGCGGACAGTTTTGGAAGTCGTGTTAGCGACTACCGCGTTACGTCGCAACTACGAGGAGTCGGCGAGGGCCATTCGGCAATGGGGGCCGGAGGTTGGTCGCAGATATATTGCCCGCGTCAACCAGTTGTACGCGGCTAGGACTTCCAAGCAACCACTATGACGACTAGCAGGACACGTTCTTCATCAGACCTGCCTATCTCGCCAGGGGAGATATTGGGCGAGGAATTGAAGGCCCGTGACATGAGTCCCGAGGAACTGGCAATCGCTCTTGCCCTTCCTTTGGCTACCGTTAATGAGATCCTCCAGGCAGAGAAGCCCATCACGCCAGAGATCGCGAACAGTCTTGAGTCCGCCCTTGGTATTGGCTCCGATTTCTGGACTAACCTGGAAACTGACTATCGAGCAACTTTGGACCGTATCAGCGGGAACGGCAGTTGAGGAAGGCCTAACCTCGACTTTCGGATCGCCCACCCTGCTTGGTCAATCATCCCTCCCCGCATTCATTGCCCCGCCCTTCAATACCCGCGCCAGCTCGATGAGCGCGGCTGCCGCAGCCCGGCGCTTGATGGTGACACGCCTTGGCGGCAGACGGTGCTGTTGCACCTGCACCTGATTCCCGTCGTCGAGAGCAACGAATACCAAGCCCACGGGGTGCCCCTCGATCTCCGTCGGGCCGGCTACGCCCGTGATGCCGAGTCCGTAGTCGGTGCCCAGAGTCATGCGCACGGTTTGCGCCATGGCGCGGGCCGTCTCCTCGCTGACCTCGCCGTGGTGTTCGATGATGGAGGCGTCTACTCCAGCGGCCACCTTGGCCTCCTTGGAGTAGGGCGTGACGCTGCCCTTGAAGTAGGCTGACGCGCCGGGCACATCGGTGATGGAACTGGCCAGCTGACCTCCGGTGCAGGTCTCCATCACGGCTAGGGTCTTCTGTTGGGCTGCCAGCAGACTGCCCACCACCTGCTCCGGCGTCTCGTCGTCGAAGCCCCATACATGGGGGCGCATCGCCTCCACTACTCCGGTTTCCACGGGACGCACCATGGCCCATGCATTCTCAGGGTCGGTGGCCTTGGCGATGATGCGCAGGTGGATGCCGTCGGGCTTGGCGTAGATGCCAAGGTAGGGGTTCTCCCTGCCGAGCCAAGGCGATATCAACTCGTCCACCAACGCCTCCGACAGGCCGTTGGTCTTGATGTTGCGGGTGACGATCACCTGCCCCCGGTCGCGCTTCAGCAGACGGGGGGCCACCTCATCCTGCCACATGCCCTGCATCTCCACGGGAGGCCCAGGCATGGCTACGATGATCCTGCCCTTGGTTTCCACCCACCAGCCGGGCGCGGTGCCCCGTGGGTTGGGTATGGCCTCAGCCGAGGGTATGAGTTGTGCCTGTTTGATGTTGCGCGGGGGCATGTCGGTGCCACGGCTGCGAAAGATGTCTTCCAAGCGCTGCACTAGGGCGGGGTCCACAACGGTCTCCTCGCCCAGTGCCCGGGCGATGCAGTCGCGGGTCAGGTCGTCTTGGGTGGGGCCCAACCCTCCCGTGGTGAAGATGACATCAGACCGCTCCAAGCCCCTCACGAAAGCACCCGTAAGCTGTTCCGGGTCATCTCCCACCAGCGTTGCCCACTGCAGGTCGATGCCCAGTGGCGGTAGACGAGAGGCTAGGAATGGGGAATTGGTGTCGGCCAGTTCTCCCATCAGGAGTTCAGTGCCAATGGCCAGAAGCTCGGCTTTCATGGGAGGAGGTCCTTCGCTGGGGGATGGGGCCGCGTTGGCCGCATGGTCGTATCTGCATCAGATTGGCGGGTGTGGCCGCAATTCGGCATTTTCCGTAGCTGCGGGAGCGGGGCATGAGGGGGCATTGGCGTAGCAGATGCGGCCAAATTCGTAGCTAAGAAGGACTTTTTCGTATCTGGGAGTGGCCGCATTGGCCGCATAATCGTATCTGAACCAGCTTGCGTGGGGTGGCCGCATGGGGGCATTTTTCGTATCTGCGGGGGTACTGGAAGAGGGCGCATTGGGGCAGCAGGCTGGGACAACGGCGTAGCTGGGATGACGTGGTTCCCGCTTGAAAGTGGCCGCATTGGCCGCATAATCGTATCTAAGGCAGCTTGCGGGGAGTGGCCGCATTTGAGCGCAGTATGTAGCTGTGGAGGGGCGTACAGGGGCGCATAGGCGCAGGCGGGTGCGCCCCTGCCGGAGGGGGTGATTTCTGTGATTTCCCTGCCGTTTCCTCTCATTTCCGTTCCTTGGCCGGTCTTTCTCTTAGTGGGGTGTTACGGGGTTCGAAAGTAAAGGCAGGGGGGACCCGTGAGGGATCAGTCCCCTGCCTGAGCTATGTCAAGCCTAGGAGGGTGAGGGACGGGTTGTCAATGCGGAAATGTCAGGGTAAGGGCTAGTGGCGGGGATGAGTTAGTTCGAGGGATTGTCTGGCGGGGCGTCGGTCACCGCGGGTTCCTCGGCTAGGGTTATGAGGGTTTGCACCCATTCGTCATTGACGGAGGACAGGGTTTCATCGCCCGTGGACCAAATGTAGGGCCTAGCGGGGTCTGACGTGGCGTCGTAGACGAAAAAGGCAAGCCGGGCGTCCTGTCTGTTTCGCACGTCGAGGCGGACTGACCACTTCAGAGAGTCGAGGTCAGGCAGGTCTTCGAAAGTCTCTGCCTCGGTCTGCAGGTCTGCGTCGCCCAAGCCGCTTGTCAACCCGCCCCAACGCTCGTTTACGAGAACACCGTCCTCTTCCAAGAGAATCCACTGCTCGGGCACCCCGGCTTCTGCTTCTCCCTCTTGCAGTCCGGTGAGCAGGTACACAGCCTCGGCCGAGGTGGAGGTCAAGTCGTCTCGTACTTGGACGCGGAACTCCACAACCTCTTCGTCATCGAAAATGGTAATGAATGGAGGTTTGTACGGGGGCCTAGTGGCGAGGCTGACTACCACCTCGCCCCATATCTTGGGGAGAGTGTGCAGGCTGCCATCGTCCAGCCGGACGTATTGGTTGCTGCCATCGGGTGTGATGGCCCCCAGTTCGAACACCACCTGCTGCCCACTACGGTCGGTGATCGTCACCGTGGTGCCCACGGGGTCCAACCCGTACAGGGCGGGGTCTTCAGTGATCTCGTCAAGGGTGCGGGAAGGCTTGGGCCCGCTGACAACCAGGGCCTTGCCCCCCCACTTTGGCTGGTAGACGGGGGTGCCGGTGCCATCTGCCCCCTCGATAACCCAACCGCTCGTCTCACGACCGTAGGCGACGGACGAGTCCTCATGGTTGATGGCTATCCGTCGCATGTCCTCCAGTTCCAGCTTCCATATCCAGTCCTTGCCATCCCTGGACGAATCATCAGGTTGCCGCTGGGTAATCCAGACGGTACCTCCTATGACGACCAAGATGACGACCAGCAGTATGGTGAAACGTATATTCAAGAGACAACCATCATAGAGCGGTTTGGGGGGCTAGCGCCTTCTCCACCAGACGATTCCTGCAATCAGCACCATTGCCACTGGCAGCAGGAACCAGCTGCTGTAGCGTACCCAGTCCCGCTGGTCTTCATCCAGCACCAGGCGGCGGACCTGGAAGGGTTTGGGCCGTATCTCGACCAAGGATACATCGCCCGCCAGCCAGTTGACTGTATTCAGGAAGAAGTCGCTGTTGCTGCCTTGGTAGAAGTTCTTGTTGCTGGCAAAGTCCGAGTCGCCGATGGCAACGATGAAAGGGCCCTCGGACTGATTGGGGTCCTGCAGTTCCACCAGCACCTGCACCGAGGGACGCACGGCCAAGCCCAGTACGAAGGGGCCAAGCTCGTCGCCCTCGGCTGGCTCGTCCCTGTCCAGTTCTTCGATGCGTGCACTGGCCGGGGTCGTCAAAGCCAAGGCTACTGCGCTGAACTGCTTGAGCTCCACCAGCTCTTCTTCGGGTGGAATTTCGTTGGGCGGAAAGAAGAAAGCGTCCTCTACCGGGCGCAGTGCCACGGCTCCGGGGTAGTAGGTGGCGTCCAGATTGCCCGTGACGTTGGCCAGTGAGGAGGCCATCAGGGCCATGTGGGCTGCCCCCAAGCCGTAAAACTGGGGCAGCGCCTCTTGTGGTATGTTCACCAAGTGCTCCCACCCATACTGGAGCCGGTCGCGCAGCACCACAGGGCTGCGTCCCGCCTCGTCCCGCGACTGCTCGTCCACAATGTGACCCGGCAGCACCTCAATGCCCCAGTTGGCGAGGAATTCGCGGAAGTCTTTCATCCCTTCCTCGGAGGGGTCCCTGTCTTCGGGGTCCAGGAGCACCAGCATCCTGCCCCCACCCTCCAGGTAGTCGTTCAGGGCTTTGATTTCGCTGTTATCACCTAGGGCGAAGAAGTCCCGCTTAGGTCCGGCGATTACTATCAGCGTGGCGTCATCCGGGACTTGGGGGTCGGAGCCCAGCAGGCTGAAATCGTCCACGGCGTAATTCTCACCGCGCAGCCCTAGTGCTGCCGCGATGCCGTACCCGTCGGACTCGGCCTCCGCGTCGCCGATACTGCGCTCTTGGTGGCCCGTGAGGAAGTAAATCTTCTTCTGCTCCTGCTCGGTCACTATCAGGAGCGCAGTCACGAAGTCCTGTTCGAGGAAGGTGGAAGGGGAGACGAGATGCACCCGTGGCCGATTCGTCTCCGGAATAATGCACCTGTCCTCAGGCGCAATGCATTGGAAGGCAATGGTCCCGTACTGGGCTACGCCGAGGTTGCGGGCAAGCTCGGGCTCGCGGTCTGGGTCCACCACCCGGTAGGAGAAATTGTTGGAGCGGGCGTCGAACTCCCGCAGCGTGTCTTCCACGAAGCTCAGGGCAGCCTGCTGCGCAGGGTTGTCTTGGACGAAGAATGCGGTGGCTTGCACCTCGTGGTCCAACTCGGATAGCAGATTCTTGGTGCGGGTGGCCAGCGAGAACTGATTGGTGGCTGTCACGTCAAAGCGCCATGCATTCTCGAACAGCAGGAACGAGGCCACGGCGATGATGCCCAGAAACGCGGTCACCATAACCACTGAGTTGACGCCATAGCGCCCGCGTCTCGCACCCAGAGTGGTGCGCACCGACGACCACGACGTCACAATGGCCATCAGAAGCAGGGCGGCCCCGATGGCCATTATGATGGAGCCATACAGGCGCAGGTCGTCTATCAGCAAGTAGACAAGAGCGCCGACTATGACGGCGAATATGCCGCCACCAAACAGGGCAGCCCCGTATCCGCCAAGGCCTTCAGTGGCTTGATGCAGGCTGCCGAGGAGCGTACCCGAAAGTCGCTCGCCTTCTTCTACTTCGTCGCCGGGCAGTTCCTCTGGTTCTAGGAGTTCTTCCACCACGGGCTGTTGCTCAGACGCGTCCCCTTGGGGTTGTTCCTCGTCGCTGGCCGCCTCATCGGGGCCCTGGTCTGCGGCCCGTTCGTCCTCGGCCTGTTCATTTTCAGCCCGCTCATCTTCAGGAGGCATCTCTTCCGGTGGTCGCTGGCTCATGCTATCTCCACCTGCGACTTTCCAGCGACCGTATGGTCAGGAACAGGAATACCGCCGTGAGCGCGAGGTAGTACACGATGTTGCTTGTGTCGACCACTCCACGGGAGAAGTCTTCGAAATGGGAGCGCAGCCCCACTTCCTGCAGGAAGGTGGACAAGCCGCCGCCCACCTGCCCTGCCGCCAAGTCGATGAAGGTGAGCAGCAGCAGCAGTCCCACGCCAATCACTGCCGCCACTATCTGGTTGCTGGTCAGCGATGACGCCAGCAGTCCCACCGACAGAGCAGCCGCACCATAGAGGATCGCCCCTAGGTACGCGCTCCATATGGGACCGGAGTCGGGGTTTCCGAACCAGTACAGGAGCAGCACGTAGTAGAGAGTCAGTGCCAAGGTGGTGATGAAGAAGGTCAGGCTCGCCAGATACTTGCCGATGACCACCTCCCAGTCAAATACGGGAGCGGTCAGCAGCAGTTCGATGGTGCCCATCTTCTGCTCTTCCGCCAGCAGACGCATGGTCAGCAGGGGAGGCAGCCACCACATCATGAAGAAGACTACCGGGTCCAGCATGCCGCTTATGGATGCCTCGGCAAACGGCTGGTCGATGCTGTTGACGAAGAAGAATCCGGTGAGGGCCAGAAACATCAGGCTGACGATGTAGGCCATGGGGTTGGTGTAGTAGGCGACGATCTCCTTCCAGGCTATGGCCAGGGTCACCCTCATTTAGTTGTTCCCCCCTTGGTACGTGGCCTCGCCCGTATCCTCGGTAGTAGTGAGCTTGAGGAATATCTCCTCCAAGCTCATGCTCTCCAGTTGCAAGCCCAGCAGTCCCCAACCGTTCTCGATGATGGCGCGGGATATCTCGTCCCGCAGGTCTGCGCCGCGGCGCAGTTGCAGGCGGAAGGTGTTGCGGTCGCCCTCTTCCGAGTAGGAGACGTTCATCACGCCGGGTACCTTCCGAAGCACCGAAGCCACTTGGTCGCCGGGCCCCTGCACTTCCACTGACAGCCGCTCCACTCCCTGCAGCCTCTCGGCTAGGGAGCGTGGCGTGTCCTCAGCCACGATTTGACCCTCGTGAATGATGAGCACCCGGTCGCAGATCATGCTCACTTCCGGCAGTATGTGCGTGCTGAGGACGATGGTGTTTTCCTCCCCGAGGTCCTTGATCAACTGGCGGGTCTCCACCACCTGAATGGGGTCGATGCCGATGGTTGGCTCGTCCAATATGAGCACCTGGGGCTCGTGCAGGATGGCTTGGGCGATGCCTACCCGCTGCCTGTAGCCCTTGGAAAGCCGGCCTACGTAGCTATGGTAGTAGTCGTTCAGCCCGCAAACATCCACCACATCGTCAATGCGGTTCCTCAGGTGCCTGGAGTTCATGGCCCGCAGGGTGCCCACGAAGTTGAGGTAGCTCTTCACCGACATGTCAGTGTACAGAGGGACCGTTTCCGGCAGGTAGCCTACAAGTTTACGCGCCTCGCGGGAGTTCTCCACCACATCGTATCCGCCAATGGTGGCGGTGCCGCTGGTGGGGGGCACGAAGCCGGTGATGATGCGCATGGTCGTGGTCTTTCCCGCCCCGTTCGGACCAAGGAATCCAACAGTCTGCCCCTTCTCAATCTGGAAGGAGACCTCGTCGATGGCGTGAAAGTTGCCGTAGGCCTTCGTTAGCTGGGCGGCGACGATCATCGGTTCGCGGGGCGTGGCATCACGAGGCGCCCCGCGGGTCCTGGGCTGTCGCGAACCGGCCATCAGGCGCTCCTTCCTGGTGAGATGGCGTCCTCGGAGGTCCCTCCAAGGCCCGTACATGTCCTTCGGATAGTCCCTCAGAGGGTACGGTCAAAGCTATTGTGCTGCCTAGTCCATGATGATATTCTATGACGCTGTCCTCTGCCAAGCGGAAAAATCCCTAAACTGAAGCAGCAATTCAGCGCGCCATGTTAAAGGGCCTCATTTTATGCGGCCCTTATTCTATGATTAAGAGGCACGAGAAAAATGCACCTAGTCATCGATGGGTACGGGAGCGACCAGCAGAAAATGTGGGACGTTGAAGTGCTGCGCTCCTTCCTCACCGACTACCCGGCCAAGCTGGGTATGACTCGCATGTCCGAACCCCAGGTCTCCAGTTGGAACGAGCCCGACCCTGGCATATCCGGGTTTGTCGTTATCGCCGAAAGCCACATCTGCATCCACACCTTTCCTACCCGGGAGTATGTCAACGTTGATATCTTCTCGTGCAAAGCCTTCGACCATGAGCAGGCCTTGGCCGATGTCATCAACCTTTATTCCCTCAGTGACCACAAGTCCTGGCTGTTGGAGAGGGGCTTGGAGTTCCTCAACAACCAGAGGCCCATGGAAGCCGTTGGTGCGGGAAGCGGTGACGCATCCGGCCTGAGGACCGGGTCCAGCTAGGGACAGGCCCCAGAGGCAGGCCCCACAGACAGGATCGTCGTGACCCACCATCCCTTGGTCCCCAACAACTTCCTAGCTCTGCCGGAACACCTCTCCTGCTTGGAGACTGCCCGCGTCGCCGTCTTACCCGTTCCTTACGACAGTACCACTTCCTACCGCGCCGGGGCCCGCGAAGGCCCCCGTGCCATCATCGAGGCCTCCTGCGCCCTTGAGGACTACGACCCGGAGCTGCAGGTGGACGTCTCCCAAATCGGCATCCACACTGCCCAAGCCATTGAGCCCCACATGGGTGGCCCACAACAGATGGTGGAGCGGGTGCGGGACGTAGCGGCCTCCATGCTGAGCCGGGACCGCCTGCTGGCCGTCCTCGGCGGAGAACACTCCATCTCCAGCGGTGTGGTGGCCGCCCACCGCGAAGTCTATCCCGACCTCAGCGTCCTCTTCCTAGACGCCCATGGCGACTTCCGCGACGAGTACATGGACACCCCTTGGGGGCACGCCAGCGTTGCCCGGCGCATCCATGAGCATTGCCCCATCACGCTGGTGGGCACCCGCAGCCTCAGCCAGGAAGAGCACGAGTACATCAGAATGTGTGCCGTACCCACTTTCCCATGGCCCCTTGTCTCGTCGATGTCTGACCTGCCGATGAATCACTGGATGGGCGATGTGGTCGCCAGCCTGTCTGAGCACGTCTACGTGAGCATCGACCTCGATGTTCTGGACCCGTCCATCATGGCAGCCGTGGGTACCCCTGAACCTGGCGGAATGGACTGGTATCAGATCACGGCCCTTCTCAAGGCTGTGGCAGATGCCAGGCAGATAGTCGGCTTCGACTTGGTCGAACTCAGCCCCGGTGAAGGTCCTACTGCGTGCTCCTACACGGCCGCCAAGCTGGCCTACAAGATGATGGCCTATTCGCTGAGACTGACTCCCAGCCTCAGCTCAGCTATCCCCAGTGACTCTCAAGACCGGCAATAGGGGATGGGTTAGAATAGAGTCATGATGGAAAGCACTTTCAAGCTGGGGCGCATATTCGGCATCCCCATCGGGGTCCACTACACGTGGTTCCTCGTCTTCTTCATGCTCACCTACCTGCTCACCGACCAGTGGCGCGGTCCGTGGAGCTGGGGCTGGGCCGCGGGAACCTCGCTGCTTTTCTTCGTATCAGTCTTGGCCCACGAGCTGTCCCACAGCGTCGTCGCCATAGCCCGGGGCATACCCGTGCGCGGCATCACCCTGTTCATCTTCGGTGGCGTCGCCCAAATAACCCGCGAGGCGAAGACGCCCCTGACGGAATTCTTGGTGGCCTTTGCGGGGCCTCTCTGCAGCCTCGCGCTGGCGGGCGTGTTCTTCGCCCTGCGCGATCCCTTGAACGATGTGAGCCGTGACTTGGCGGTCATGGCCCACTCGCTTTTCTGGTTCAACCTCGTGGTGGGCATATTCAACCTAGCCCCAGGGTTCCCCATGGATGGCGGGCGAGTCTTTCGCGCCATCATCTGGGCCGCCACCCACAGCTATCAGGTGGCCACCAAGGTGGCGATACGTGCCGGCCAGGGTATTGCGGTATTGCTGATTGGCTTGGGCATAGCCCTCATCGTCTGGGACTTCGTGGACCCACGGGTCGAGGCCCTCTGGAACGGCATGTGGACCATCTTCATCGGGTTCTACCTAGGCTCCGCCGCCTTCGCCAGCTATCACCAGTTCCAGCAGCGGGAAGCCCTGCGCAATCATGTGGCCTCCGAAATCATGAACGCCGGTTGCGTCACCGTTCCTGCCGGGCTGTCCCTGATGCGCTTGGTGGAGCTCCATGGAACTCCCTCGCCGTCCGCCATCTTCCTAGTGACCCAGGCGGAGCATCCCGTGGCCCGTCCTGTAGGAATAGTCACCGGGGCAGCCATGTACGCAGTGCCCAAGGACCGCTGGAACACGACCACGGTGGAGAGCATAACCTCATCCTTGGACGCCGTGCCGACGGCCTCCCCTCAGTCCGACGCACTGAGCGTGCTGGAGATGATGGAGGAGAAAAACGCAGGGCAGGTGCTTATCGTCAGCAACGGCTCGTTGCTGGGCTACATAGCCCTCCAGAGCTTCCGCCAGCCCGATAGGCCACGCCACCGGCCAGCCTAGCAGGGCCCCTTCATGGACACCCCTTCATGGACACCCTGGGAGGCCGGATACCTCTGGTGGCCGTACCTGTTGTATACTGTCTAGTCACGTGAGCCCTTTCACAAATGTCCGTACTGAGTGCCCGTTAGAGAGCACAGGAGACACCTGTATGCAGTTGGCCCCTAGGCAAGCAGCGCCTAAACAGTCAGAGAAGCGCATCGTTTATCTGGACCACGCGGGGACGACACCACTGAACCCCAAGGCGTGGGAGGCTATGGCCCCCTACTTCCAGGAGTCCTTCGGCAACCCGTCCAGTGTCCACTCCCTAGGCCAGCGCGCCCGCGCAGCTCTCGATTCCTCCCGCGAACAGGTGGCTGCCATCTTGGAGTGCCGCCCCAGCGAGGTGGTGTTCACCAGTGGCGGCACCGAGTCGGACAATGCCGCCATCTGCGGCGCTGCCTTCGCCCTGCAGGGCACGGGCGACCACATTATCACCAGTTCCATTGAGCACCACGCGGTTCTTCACGCATGCCAGTACCTGGAAACCCGCGGCTTTCAGGTCACCTATCTGCCGGTGAAGGCCGATGGCATCGTCGACCCCGAAGCCGTGGCCCACGCCATCACGCCACGCACCATCCTCGTCAGCCTGATGTATGCCAACAACGAAATCGGCACCATACAGCCTGTGGCGGAGGCCTCTAAGCTGGTCAAGCAGCGTGCCAAGGCTACCGATCGCACCATCGTGGTGCATAGTGACGCAGTGCAGGCAGCGGGCTTTCTCGACCTGGATGTGCGGGAGTTGGGTGTCGACCTGATGAGCCTCTCCGGCCACAAGTTCTACGGCCCCAAGGGGACCGGAGTTCTCTATATTCGCCGTGGCACCCCCTTCATGCCCCAGCAGTTGGGCGGTGGACAGGAGAGGGAACGCCGCTCAGGCACCGAGAACATACCCGGCATCGTGGGGCTCGCCACTGCCTTGGAGCTTGCTCAGGAGGAACGCCATCAGACTTGGCGCCACTGCCTCGCCCTGCGTGACGACATTGTCCGGCGTGTGCAGCAGGAAATCCCCCGCGCCGAGCTCAATGGGCATCTCCGCGAAAGGCTGCCCAACAACATCAACTTCTCCTTCGAGGACGCTGAAGGCGAGGCCATGCTTCTTGGGCTGGATATGGCTGGCATTGCAGCCTCCAGTGGCAGTGCCTGCAGTTCCGGCTCTCTTGAACCCTCGCATGTGCTGCTCGCCTTGGGTCAGACCGCAGAAGTGGCCCGCGGCAGCCTGCGACTGACTCTTGGCAAGGGCAATACCCCCGACGATGTCGATTACCTCATGTCGACTCTCGTAGATCTTATGGGGCGCCTGCGCGAAATCCCATCGCTTACGGCAGCCGCTTCCTGACGGGCGACCGATCATGATTCTGAATCCTCTGCATTGCCTCGCGCTGCACCATAGCAGTCCCAAGCTGCTTCTCACCCTGTTGGTGGTCCCCATGCTCCTGTCCGTCCTGCTAACTGCCTGCCCCTCCCCCAACCCAGGAGTGGGACAGGTGGTCGCTGGCGATACGCTCGTCCTCCGCTTGGACGATTACGAACGCACCCAGGAGCTCCGCTATCTCGGTTGTGACGGCAAGCACTACGTGGTCACGCCTGCCGAGGCTGGCAACGAACTCCTGATGGTCAAGCTCTCCATCTGGAACGACAGGGCGCGCAGCGTGCTCCTCACCCTCGACGCCGAGGCCTCGGAGTTGCGAGGCACCATCGCCCAGCAGAACTTCTCCCCAGTGGATATCGACGCCATGAAGGTGGAGTCCGAGGCTCCCACTGAAGATGAGATCGAGTTGGAGAGGCACTACGCGCGACCCGGCGCCCCTGGTGGGTACTACCACTGCGGCAAGTGGACCACCTCTCCCGAGGTCCAGTTCCTGCAGGCGTCAGTGAATCTTGATCAAGAGAACTCCCTTTCAGGCTGGATTGCATACGAGATCCCGGTCGGCACCCAACTTCGGGAAATACGCTGGGGGGCCGGAGACACCATCTACATCAGGTTCCCCACCTAGGGGCTGCCTCTCTGGTTGCCAGCGGAGAGCCCTAACCGTGACAGCCTAACACCGAGAATCTGAGGCGGTCCCCATCGGTACGGCACAGGACTCGACCAACGCGCAGGATCCTATACCACCGAGGCCAACCGTATGGCGTCGCCTGTTCCACGCCGTCAGCGGCAGCGCCCTACCGGTCATCGCCATCTTCACCTCCGCCGATGTGATGGTCGGGCTAACGGCCACTCTCGCTGGGCTGTCCATAGTGTTCGAAATCACCCGCCTGCGCCTGCCAAACTTGAACCGTCAGGCCATCCGCTGGCTATCTCCCCTCATGAAGACCTCGGAAAGACAGTCCGTGACGGGGGCTACCTACCTCATCGTCGCATCTCTCATCGCGTTCCTTGCCTTCGACAAGCCTGTAGCTATTGCTGCGCTACTCTTCATCTCCTTGGGAGACCCTGCCGCAGCCTTGGTCGGCAGCCGCATGCCGGGCCCACGCATAGCAGGCAAGTCGCCCCTTGGCAGCGCTGCCTTCGTGGTAGTTGGTCTGGCCACCACATCGGTGTTGATGGCCGTGGACGTAGTTGAGCGCCATTGGGCAATAGGTGCCGGGGCAGCCGTCGCTGCCGTAGTGGAACTGTTGCCCATCCCGCTGGATGACAACCTGACGGCACCCTTGGTGAGTGGGGCTGCCATCACGCTCCTGCTGATGCTGTAGTCCCTCTATGCTCGATCAAAGTCCTGTCTGCAGTATTTCACCAGCTAGCAGGATGTCACAGATGTCACACTTTTCAGCTACAAAAACACCTTCCCAGATACGGACCAATGTGACAGTGTGACATCCCACCCACCGGCAGGCGGCCCCGCGCACTTGAGCCGCCCCGTTACCCTGCCTATAATCCGCCTGATAGCCCGTGCCTCGAATCGGCCTGTCCTTGGGAGGCTTCCATGGCAACACAATCACTCATCATTGACGACATCCAAGGTGACGCTTTCCGCGTCCACCGTTCCGCAATGACCTCCCCCGAGGTCTTGCAGATGGAGCGCAAGCGCGTCTTCGACCGCTGCTGGCTCTACCTCGGCCACGAATCCGAGGTGCCCAATGCTGGCGACTACCGCAGGCGCAAGGTGGGTGGCAGGCCCCTCTTCTTCGTGCGGTCCGGCGATGGCAAGATCCGCGTCTTCTACAACACCTGCCGCCATCGCGGTGCTCTGATCTGCCGCCACGACCAAGGCAACGGTGAAATATTCCAGTGCTTCTACCATGCGTGGACCTTCAACAGCCGTGGCGATCTCATAGGTGTTCCTGACGAGGAGGGGTACGCCCAGGGTTTCGACAAGTCCGACCTCGGCCTTCTCTCCCCGCCCCACGTCGACTCCTACCGCGGCTTCATCTTCGTCTGCTACGACCCCAATGCCATGAGCCTCCCTAGCTACCTCGCTGGGGCTACCGAGTTCATCGACCTCGTCGTCGACCAGTCGGAAGCGGGTATGCGAGTCGTGCCCGGCAGCAACCGCTATAGCATCAAGGCCAACTGGAAGCTGTTGGTGGAAAACAGCTTCGACAACTATCACGTAGCCCCCACACATAAGACCTACATCGACTACCAGACCAGCTTGGGGGTGGAGATACTGCCCCAGTCCGAGCGATGGTCCGCGGCCTACTCCTTGGGGAACGGACACGCCGTCATGGAGTTCGCAGCCACTGCGGGGCGTCCCACGGCCCGGTGGTCACCACTCTTCGGCGAGGACACCAAGGAGGAGATCACTGCCCTGCGCGCCCGCTTAGTTGAGCGTCATGGCGAGGAGCGCACCGTCCGCATGGCTGACCGCAGCCGCAACCTGCTCATCTTCCCCAACCTGTATATCATCGATGTGGCTGGCCTGACCCTGCGCACCTTCTGGCCCGTCGCCCACGATGAGATAGAGATACAAGCGTGGGAGATGGTCCCCGGAGATGAAGACAGTCGTCTGTTGCGCACCCGCTTGGACAGCTTCCTCACCTTCCTCGGGCCCGGCGGCTTCGCCACTCCCGACGACTCCGAGGCCCTCGAGACCTGCCAAGCCGGTTTCGGTGCCAGCGAAATCGAGTGGTCCGACGTATCCCGTGGCATGCACATCGAAGAGCCCCAGTCCATCCACGAGCTGCAACTGCGCACCTTCTGGCGCCAGTGGCATGCCCATCTGCAGAACGAGGGATGGCTTTCCGCTGGCAACCCCGAAGCAGCCGCAAGGAGAGCTTCGGAGCCGGTAGCAGCGGATGACGATTAGCACTGAGACCCGTTCCCAGACACAAGTCCTCGTCTGGAGGGGCCCATGAACATAGAAGACCTGATAGTCGACGACCGGGAGTGGGGTATCTTCCGATACCACCGCTCCGCTCTCACCTCGCCCGAGATCCCGCCAATAGAGCGCGAGCGGATATTCTCGCGCTGCTGGCTCTACTTGGGCCACGAATCTGAGGTGGAGAACCCCGGCGACTACCGACGCCGCAACGTGGGCGGCCGTCCTCTCTTCTACACGCGCACAAAGGAGGGCGACATCCGGGTGTTCTACAACACCTGTCGTCACCGTGGGGCCTTGATCTGCCGCCACGAGACCGGCAACGGCGAGGTATTCCAGTGCTTTTACCACGCCTGGACCTTCAACAATCGTGGCGACCTCATCGGCGTGCCGGATGAGGCTGGTTACGCAGCCAGCTTCCGCAAGGAAGACTACGGCCTGCTGTCACCTCCTAGGGTGGAGAACTACCGCGGTCTGATTTTCGTTAGCTACAACCCCGATGTGGAACCCTTGGTGGACTACTTGGCAGGCGCCAAGGAATACGTCGATATGGTCATGGACCAGAGTGAGGCTGGCTTCCGCGTCGTGCCCGGCTCCAACAAGTACGACATCCAAGCTAACTGGAAGCTGCTCATGGAAAACAGCATCGACCAGTACCACGCCTTCCCAACCCACAAGACCTTCTTTGATTACATGGCCACCATCTGGCCCGACGTTCCGCGCAGTTCCACCGGCCATGGCCGGGAGCTTGGCAACGGCCACGCCATGATGGAGTTCCCCGCCACCGCAGGACGGCCCATCGCGCTGTGGACCCCCTTCTTCCCTGAGGAGATGAGGGAGGACATGGAGCGGGACCGGGCCCGCCTGACGCAGAAGTTCGGGGAGGAGCGGGCCCACCGCATGACCGAGAACCACCGCAACCTCTTCATCTACCCCAACCTCGTCATCAACGACGTCAACGCCATCACCATACGCAACTTCGAACCATTGGACGTAGATCGGATGCAAGTGACTGCGTGGCACATGGTGCCCCGCGATGACGACGGGCTGTCTCTGGCCATGCGTCTCGACAGTTTCCTTACGTTCCTCGGGCCCGGCGGTTTCGCCACTCCTGACGACTCCGAGGCCTTGGAGACGTGTCAAGCCGGATTCGCTGCCAAAGAGGTCGAGTGGTCCGACATCTCCCGGGGTAGTCGCCGCCAGCCTCAGGCAGTCGATGAGTTGCAGATGCGCGGCTTCTGGCGTCGCTGGCATGCCGATATGCTCGGGCTTCCTCCCCATACCAGCGATCACGCCCCGGAATCGGCGGTTGCAGTGGACGACTAGCTCCGGACCTCCCTCAAACACTTGAGAACAACCCACACAAGCATAGGAGAATTGAATGGCAAGCCAGGACATCTCAAGACTGGAACGGGTCGCCCTGCGCCAGGAGGTGGAGGACTTCCTCTATGAGGAAGCCGCCATGCTTGACCAGTGGCGCTTGGACGAGTGGGCTACTCTCTTCACCGAGGACTGTCGCTACATCGTGCCCACCACCGACCTGCCCGACGGCGACCCCAACAAGGACCTGGTTTTCATCGACGACGACATCGTGCGTTTGAAGGCTAGGGTGGTGCGCCTGAACAGCCGGCACGCTCACCGGGAATACCCGTGGTCCCGCACCCGCCGCTTTATTACCAACGTCAGGATCACCGGGGCCAGCGACGACGAGATTCACGTGGCCGCCTCGGCCTTGGTCTACCGCTTCCGCAGCGGTCAGGGCGACCCCTACGTCGGCCACTACCAGTACACCCTGCGCCGCGTGAGCGGCGACCTGAAAATCCAGTACCGCCGTGCCACTCTCGACATGGAAGCCCTCACCTGGCACGGCGCAGTGAGCATCATCTACTAGGAATCGCCCCGAGGGGCGGCGTACCGAGCAATGGAAGGAGCAGTGCATGGGTAAGCTAGACGGCAAGGTTGCCTTGTTGACCGGGTCCAGTCCCAACATCGTGGGAGGCATCGCCGAGGGCCTCGCCGACGAGGGGGCCAAGATCGTGTCCGTGGATATCTTTCCCGGCTTTGCCAACGGCTGTGCAGAGGCCATCAACGAGCGCGGTGGCGAGGCCATCGGCTTGGTATGTGACGTTACCAACGAGGAGCAGGTGCAGGCCACGGTGGAGCAGGCCCGCCAGCACTTCGGTGGAGTCGACATCCTCGTAAACGGCGCGGTCATCTTCAACTGGGCTGGTGTGGTCGATATGCCCGTGGAGCAGTGGCGCCATCAGTTGGACGTCATCCTCACCGGCAATTTCCTCGTAACCAAGCACGTCTCCCGCCTCATGATTGAGCAGCAGCGGAAGGGCAGCATCATCAACATCATCTCCACCGCTGGCCATCAGGGTGAGCCGTGGAACGTCGCCTACAGCACTGGCAAGGGAGGCTTGCTCAATTTCACTCGCTCCGTCGCCATGGAGCTTTCCGGGCACGGCATTCGTGTGAACAGCCTCACTCCCACCGCCACCGATCCCAGCGAGGGCAAAGAGCGTGCCGGCCGATGGGGTGTGGAGTGGCCCCGCCCCCGGCCCTACACCAATCCCCGGCAGGGTCCTGGGGGCAATGCCCGTGCTGGCAGCCCTCTGCGCACCCTGCCCAGCCCCAGCCACTACGGCAAGGCAGCCGCCTTCCTAGCCTCCGACGAAGCCGAGATGATTACCGGCTTCGACATGCGAGTCGACGCTGGCGCCCTAGCCAAGTACTGGATTTGGGACCCCAGCAACGACAGTGGCCCGTAGGGGGAGGCCTCGTTTATAGGGAAGTTAGGGCAGTTATGAACAGGAGATAACTTGACTAACTTACTTATAACTATCTCCTTGCACCCAGTTCCCAACCCTTACTCACCCAGGGGTGGGGACACCGGTAACGACGGTGGTTCTATGAGATCGGAGGCCTCATTTATACATGAGTTAGTTAAGTTAGCTTCCGCTTGTAACTTCCCTAACTTTCCTATAACCTATCCCCATGGACCCAGTTCGTAATCCATATTCGCCCGGAGCCGGCACCCCGCCCCCGGAACTCGCAGGCCGCGGGGACATTATCGACAACGCACGAATCGCTCTGGAGCGTATCCGAATAGGCCGCTCCAGCAAGAGCATGCTCCTGGTTGGTCTGCGCGGCGTAGGGAAGACCGTGCTGCTTGACCGCATTCGCGAGAATGCTGAAGCTCGAGGCCTCTGTACCCTTTGGATTGAGGCTCCCGGGAATCGCTCTCTGCCCTCTATGTTGGCCCCTCAATTGCGCCTCGCCCTGCTCAGGCTCTCCCACCGCGAGAAGGCCAGAGCATTGGCGGAACGGGCCCTCAGAGGTCTCGCAGGGTTTGTCAGGGCCCTCAAGGTCAGGTATCAGGATATCGACGTAGGGTTGGACTTCAGCCCCGAAGCCGGACTAGCGGACAACGGTGATTTGGAGACTGACCTACAGGACTTGATGGAGGTTGTAGGGGCCGCGGCCCAAGCGGATGAAACCTGTGTCGTCATCTTCACCGATGAACTCCAGTACGTGCGCCAAGACGAACTTGCGGCCCTGATTATGGCACTGCATCGCGCAGCCCAACGCCAACTACCAGTGACTTTGTTCGGTGCGGGCCTACCCCAAGTGCGCGGCCGCATGGGTAAGGCCAAGTCCTATGCCGAACGACTCTTTGAGTTTGCCGAAATCGGCGCCCTGTTGCCGGAAGATGCCAAACTTGCCCTTGCTAAACCTGCTCAGGACGAGGGTGTGGAAATAGAGTCTGCCGCCCTCGACTTGCTGGTCCCCCAAACCAAGTGTTATCCCTACTTCTTGCAGGAATGGGGAAAGTGCCTCTGGGACGTTGCTATTGCCTCGCCCATCACTGCTGTTAACGTTGAAGCGGCTTCCAGGCAGGTCACCGCTGGCTTGGACGAAAGTTTCTTCCGTGTCAGGTTCGACCAACTTACCTTAACGGAAAAGAGGTACCTCCGCGCAATGGCTGAGCTCGGCGAAGGGCCCCATCGCTCTGGTGATATTGCTCAAGCTTTGGGGCGCCGTGTCCAAGCCCTTGCTCCCACCCGCAGCCAGCTCATTAACAAAGGTATGCTGTGGAGCCCCAGTCACGGAGATACTGCCTTCACTGTTCCCATGTTCGACCAGTTCATGCTACGCATCATGCCCGATGGGGCATGGGAGTGAACATGCCTCCTAAACCCGTTCGCATCGGCATCATCGGTGCAGGGCGTGACATCCGCATCAACCTCATTCCCGGTTGGCTGGCGATGGATGGAGTTGAAGTGGTGGGCGTGTGCAACCGCAGCCGTGCCTCCAGCCAGCGGGTGACCGATGAGTTCGGCATCCCCAAAGTGTACGACTCCTGGCAGGAACTGGTCGCCGACCCCGACACCAACGCCATCTGCATCGGCACTTTCCCGGATACTCACTGTAGGATGACCCTAGCAGCCTTGGCCGCCAACAAACATGTCCTGTGCGAGTCGCGCATGTCTCGCACCGCCTCAGAAGCCCGTGCCATGCTGCACTTCGCCCGCACCAAGCCGGGCCTAGTCACCCAAGTCGTGCCCGCGCCCTCTACCTTCCAAGTCGATAACGTGGTGATCGACTATATCAATAGCGGTGCCTTGGGTAAGCTGCTGTCGATAGATATGTGGGTGGGTCGCTCTATCGACAACCAGCTAGCCGGCGGGTTCATCGATCAGGAGTCCCCCCTCGACTGGCGGCAGGACTGGGATGTCCATGGATACAACGCTTTGGGTTTGGGCATCGTCTACGAGAATCTCGTGCGTTGGGTTGGCCCAGCCACCCGCGTGATGGCCAACTCCAAGACATTCGTGCCCGCCCGCCACGACGATGATGGTGTCATGCGGGCCGTTAGGATGCCGGACCACATCGACGTGTTGTGCGACATGGCTTGCGGTGCGACGGCCCACCTAGCGGTGAGCCAGGCGACCGGTCTTGCACCATACAACGAGAGTTGGATTTTTGGCGCCGAGGGCACTTTGCGGGTAACCAGTTCCCTCATGACCAGTTACCGTGACAGGGAGGCCGAGTCCACTGGTATAGACGTGCCCAGCACACCGGAGCCGGAGGCTGACTCCACCTTTCGTGATGACGTCCACTATCGCGATCATCATCGCCTGCGGGTGCTCGCTGGCAAGCGTGGCGACACTGAATTAGCCGAGCTAGCCAACCCCGAGGAGTCTCAATACCGCTGGCGCGTCGCCGAAGAATTCGTCAACGCCATCCGCGGTCTGGAACCCGTTACTCGCACCTCTTTCGAGGCGGGCGTACAGTACATGGAGTTTCTTGAGGGGGTGGCCCTGAGCGCCCGTGACGGACGGGCCGTACATCTGCCCCTAGCCTAGACCTAACCCAGCATTCACCAGGAGACGAGTCGTGATAACTCATATCGTGACCCATTGGGTCAAGCCAGACCAAGTGGAGCGCGCCCTAGAGTTGTTCGAGCATAATGGCCGCGTAATCAAGAGCGTGCCCGGGTTGGTGCACCGGCAGATACTGCGCTCCACCACCGAGTCCCTGAGATTTACGGCCATCAACACCTGGGAGAGCGAAGAAGCCTTCCAGCGGTGGATGGAGCATCCCGACCACATGCTGGACTCCTACGGCACCACGTTAAGTGGCCCAGCCGGGTCCGACTACTTTGAGAAATACAAGAACGCTGGCGACTTCGACTCCCGCCCCGCCGAATCCGACCGCTACGAGGTCATCCCCAACCCGTAGCTATGACCTTCCCAAGGAACCCGGCCCAAGCTCTTTCCGCCTACAGACGCGGCCTCTGATCTATCCACTTGTTCACTTGCTGCCGGCCCAGCTCTCGCAGCAACTCCTGGTCGGCATCCTCTGTGGCGGCGGGCGGCACGTCCAGCACGATGTCATGGGAGTAAGTTGGTGCAGGGTCGCCCTCCACGCCTACGCTGTGGACATCGGCGCCATCCTGCACTAGGCGGATGCCACGGCGTACCATATTACGCAGCATGGTGACGCCTCGGTCCGTGGAGGCTAAGTGCTCCAGGTCATGCACCGCGATGGGGCGCTGGTTCACCTGTGCATCGTAGTCTCCCGGCACCCGCTGGCGCTCCTCATAGGGGCGGGAGTCGTCCTGCCCGAAGCCAGGGTTGGTCCTCATTGGAAACGGCCCGCCTGCCTTGGTGCGGTGGAACCCGATTTGCATCGTGTTGGTGTCGTCCAGAGGTACCGTCCATGTCGTTGCCATGGGGTGGTTGATTTCGGTGCGCTGCTCAATCGGCAGCAGGTTGGGCGGGAACTGGTGGATGTTGGGCGGGATGAAGTCGGCGATGCGTATCCATACCTTATCGCCCTTGCGGCGGGTGTCGATGTACACCGTGCCTACCGGCGTGTCCATGTAGTCCCACTCCGCCGGTATGGTGAGGTCTTCGGTGAAGCCGATGCTACCCGGCAGGGTGTGCAGATAAAGCAGGTGGGCGGCGTCCATGGAGTTCTCTTTTACCTGCAGCCAGTTGCAGGGCCAGTTGTAGCGGGGCCCGGCAATCATCTGATAGCCGTCCAGTCCGTAGGTGTCCAGCACAGGGAAGGGAGGCTTCTTGTCCGGCGGCCCCATGTATATGAATACCAAGCCTTGGTAGTCCAGCGCTGGGTATGCCCCATGACACAGCCGGTCCTTCAGGGTGCTGTCGGCTGGCTCTCCTGGGGTTTCCATGATGCGCCCGTCCACATCGAACAGCCACCCGTGGTAGCAGCACCGGATTCCCCGGTCGCTGACGATGCCGAACTCCAGCGAGGTGCCACGGTGAGGGCAGTGCAACTCCATGGCCCCTATCTGTCCGCTCTTGTCCTTGAAGATGATCAGGTCCTCCCCAAGGATACGCGTCCTGATGGGTAGGTCCTTCAATTCATCGGTCATCACCACTGGCTGCCAGAAGCGCCGGAAGTACTCCCCACAAGGGGTGCCCGGCCCAACCCGTGCCAATTCGTCATCCGGTTGGGGCACCTCACGGTGGTGGTACGCTCCAAACTTCTGGGTCAGGAAAGGTGCACGTGTGGTGGTCATTGAAGGACCTCCTCTCTATGCCGGGGTCGGTCTTCCTTTGAGGTAAATTCGCGCTGTCTAGGCGGACACTACTCCAACGTAGGCGGGTTGTCGATGTATTCCTGGGCCACCCGGCGTCCCGTCTCTCGGACCAACTCCGCATCGGCCTCTTCAGTGGAAGCGCGGGGTACGCGGACCACGGTGTCGTTGGCATAGGTGCGCACCACACCGTTGGTACGCACCAACTCCTTCGGGTCCCTGCCTTCCTGTACCGCGCGGATCCCTTGGCGCACCAAGTTGCGCATCATGATCACGCCCCGATCCGTGGTGGCTAGGTGCTCCAAGCCGTGACGCGACATGCGCCAGAAGATGCTGGTGAAGGCGTCGAAGTCGCTGGGCATGCGCTGCCGTTCCTCGTACGTGCGGTTCTCCTCCGACTGCCCGAAGGTGAGCACCGGAGGACGCTGGGGCCGTGCCCACTCCTCGTCAGTGTAGTGCCGGACGCGCAGGTTTACCGTGTTGTAATTGTCCACGGGCACCGACCACTGGGTCAGCCACGGGCGCAGGAAGGGGTGCTCCGACTTGCCGTCCTCGGAGTTAGAGGGCACTTGGTGGACGTTGGGGGCCATGAAGTCATTCATGCGGACCCATACGTTTTCCCCCACCCGCCGGCTGGCGACGTACACCAGTCCCAGTGGCGTCTCCAGGAAGTCCAACTCGGGGATGATGCCGAATTCATCGGTGAACTGTCTTCCCGACACGATGGTGTGCAGGAAGGCAGTATGGGCCGGGTCCATGCTGTTTTCCTTGATTTGAAGCCAGTTGCAGGGCATGAAGTGTTTGCCGCCGGTGACTGATGACTGGCGGTAGCCCGGCTGTCCCTCGCCCACCAGCGAGTCATAAAGGGGGAAGGGAGGCTTTTTGTCGGCAGGCCCCATGTAAGCGAACACCAAGCCCTTGTGCTCCAGGACGGGATAAGCCCCGTGGCACAGCCGATCCTTGAGGGTGCTGTCGGGCGGCTCGCCCGGCGTCTCCAGAATGCGGCCGTCCACATCCATCAACCAGCCGTGGTAGCAGCAGCGGATGCCCTGCTCGGATATGAGGCCGAACTCCAGAGAAGTGCCCCGGTGGGGACAATGCATCTCCACTAAGCCGGTCCGTCCGTTCAGGTCGCGGAAGGCCACCAGTTCTTCGTCCATGATTTTCAGGGCCAAGGGAAAGTTAGTGAGCTCTTCCGAGGCGCAGACCGGTTGCCAGAAACGGCGCAAATACTCCCCGCCGGGTGTTCCCGGACCGACATGGGTCATCTCCGTGTCTTCGTGGGGGACGTCGCGATGGTAGTAGGCCCCGAAGGGCGTATTCAGGAAGGGTGCTCGTGTCGTCATGGAGCGAACCTCCAAAGCTAGCACTGGAAAACGAACGCGTCCAGACAGGGCGCACAAATTGCAAGGTTGATTTGGATACTAGGCAGCAGCCCAACCTATGTCAAGCTGGCCTCTTAGCTGGGGAATGACCTCGATTGCTGCCGGAAATCATGCCGCTGTTGACGGCCTATTGACAGTCAAAGGCCCCTAGGATACTTTACCCTATCCTCATATCAGGTGGTCCTACTAGGCGATAATCCGGCGATAGACCCATGGAGCTAGTGCAAAAACGGTTCTGGAGGTCGGCATGTTCGGTGTATTCAATCGTAGGCTACTCACTTTTGGACTACTGCTCATCTTGGTGGCGATCATCATCGCCTGCGGCGAAGAGGCCACTCCCACCGATGTGCCCGCACCCACCCAGGCAGCCGTGCAGGCTCCTACCCCTGCTGCCACAGTGCCATCCGCCACAACTGCAGCCACTGCTGTGGCGGTGCCGGCGCCAGCCCCGGCGGCGACTCCCACACCGGTAGCGGCTCCCGTCGCCGCCCCATCTCCCACTCCCCAAGCCATGGTGGGCCCCTCCGGGTCTCTCAATGTGGGCATGGCTGAAGTGGCCCCCGTATCTCACGTCCTGCACCTGCAGACGTACAGCTCCTTCAAATACGACACGCTGATGACCCACGAGACCATGTTCCGGCGAGACCAAGACGCCAACCTGCATCCAATGTTAGTCAAAGAGTGGGACGTGGACCCCGCCGGTCTGGTCTGGACATTCCACTTCGAGGAGGGTGTCCCTTGGCATACAACCTTCGGTGAATGGGGCGAGTTCAGTGCTGACGACTTCATCTTCAGCTTGGAAAACGTGACCACCGAGGGTTCTAGGCACGGCAACGCTGGCAGAGTGAGGCGAGACTTTTTCTGCGACGGTTGCTCTCTGACCTTGGTCGATGACTACACGGTGCGGCTGGAGCGCCCCACCGTAAGCGTGCAGATCACTTGGCACAGCTTCCGCAACGGCGGCAGTTCGGTGGGCATGATTAGCAGGAAGCACGTGGAGACCGTTGGTGAAGACGAGGCCAACTTCCAGTCGGTGGGCACCGGCTCTTGGGCGCTGGTGGAAGCCAAGACCGACGACTTCCGTCGCGTCGAGGCCGTGGAGGACCACTGGCGCAAGACGCCTGCGTTCAAGGAGATGACTTGGATTCAATTCGGAGAGGAGTCCACCCGGCTGGCCAACTTCATGACCGGTGACTTGGATACAGGCCAGTTCTCCCTTGATTCGATTGCCGAAATCAAGGAGCAGACACCTGAAGGCGTGGAATACATGGCCTTTCCCGGACAGATACTCTGGCGCTTCAACCAGATGGGGCACAACTACTTCAACGACCACGAGTCGCACCATGGCGACAACCCGCCGGTGCCACTGGGCGACCCCGCCTTCAGTTGTGACATTCCTTACATCTCCTGCAATCGCGACCTCAATTCCGAGGAGTGGATCAATGCGCGGAAGGTGCGCCGTGCTCTGAACATTTCCATCGACCGCCAGAAGCTGGTCAACAACCTCGCCTTTGGCGAGGGTGAGCCTTGGTACGTCAACTACTGGACCAAGGCGCAGATAGATAAGTGGGGTTTGGACGACTGGACGATTCCCTACGACGTCGAAATGGCCAAGGAACTCTTGGCTGACGCTGGTTATCCTGATGGGTTCGAGTTGGACATGATAGTCACCGACCGACCGCCTGGAAGCGACATCGTGGGCCAAGCCGTGGCCACCATGTGGCAGGGGATCGGGGTCGATGTCAAGATTGAGAGGCTGCCCTACGTCGCCTATCGCCCTACCCTTGTTAACCGCACGGCCACCCAGTACCACTCGTACAACAATACGCCCTCGACACCGGAGCCGTTGAACTTCTACGGCGTGTTCCACTCTACGGCCAACGGGTTTAACTTCGGTACCCAGCACCCTGACTTGGAAACCTTGCTGGACAAGGCTGCCGCCACCCCCGACGAATCGGAGCGGTTCGCTGTTCAGATCGAAATAGCCAAGTGGCTTTTCGACCAGGAGTTGGCGATCCCTCTCTTCGGAGAGAATATGGTCTGGCCCCTGTCCGCTAGGTTGGGTCATTGGGAGGTTGGAGCGGGCACCATTGACTGGCTGGGTAACTGGGAAGACGCGCCACACAGGTAGTAGCCCCGTCTCGAAGAGTCCACAAAGAGAAGTCCCGGACGGTAGGCTGGGAATTCTCGTGTGCACATAAGCCGCGCACGCCAGTTTCTCGTAGGCTTGCGCGCGAATTTGTCAGGGATAGGAGGTTATGGATGCTGGGTATAGTCAACAGTAGATTCATCTTCTTGGGGCTTCTCCTGGTCCTCGCGGCGATCATCATCGCGTGTGGCGAGGAAGCGACCCCCACAGCCGAGCCTGACGCTGCACCGGCTGCACCGACTGCTGCCGCCGCTCCTACAGCCGCTGCAGCACCAACAGAGGCGGCAGCCACAACCGCCGCCGTCGTCCCGGCGCCTGCTGCGCCGACCCCGGCAGCAACGCCCGCCCCCGCTGCCGTGCCTACCCCTGCGATGACGGAAGGACCACAAGGGCACCTCAAGGTAGGTATGGCTGAAGTGGCGCCTATTCAACATGTGCTGCACCTTCAGACCTACAGTGCTCTTAAGTACGACACCCTGCTCACCCACGAGCCTATGTTCCGCAGAGACAAGGACGACAACCTGCACGGGCTTTTGGTGAAAGAGTGGACCGTTGATCCCGCTGGGTTGGTACACACATTCAAGCTACAGGAAGGAGTCGCTTGGCACAGTAGCCGGTTTGGCGACTGGGGTGAGTTCAGCGCCGACGACTTCCTGTTCAGCTTAGCCAACGTGAGCACCGAGGGTTCCCGCCATCCTAGGGCGGGACGCATACGCAAGAATTTCACCTGCCCCGAGTGCGAACTCACCAAGATCGATGACTACACCGTGCAACTGGTTCGCCCGACGCTCAGTGTAGAAATGACTTGGGACAGCTTCCGCAACGGTGGCGGTTCCGTGGCCATGATCAGCAAGAAGCATGTCGAAACCGTAGGCGAAGAAGAGGCCAACTTCCAGTCCGTGGGCACCGGCTCATGGGAGCTAGTGGAAGCTAAGACCGATGACTTCCGGCGGGTTGAAGCCGTTGAGGACCACTGGCGTAAGACTCCCGAATTCGCCGAGATGACCTGGATTCAGTTCGGTGAGGAGTCCACTCGTTTGGCCAACTTCCTTACGGGGGAGTTGGATACTGGCCAGTTCGCTTTGGATTCCATCGAAGAGGTCAAACGGACACCCCCCGATGGCGTGGACTACATGGTCTTCCCCGGCCAGATACTCTGGCGCTTCAATATGATGGGCCACAACTACTACAACGACCACGAGTCCCATCACGGGGAAAAGCCGCAGGTGCCCCTGGGCGACCCCGCCTTCCAGTGCGAACTGCCCTACATCTCCTGTGACCGCGATTTGGACTCGCAGGAGTGGATCGACGCTCGTAACGTCCGCCGTGCCCTCAACATAGCTATCGACCGCCAGAAGCTGGTCAACAACCTAGCCTTCGGCGAGGGCGAACCTTGGTACGTCAACTACTGGGATAAGTCCCAGATCGACAAATGGGGTCTGACGGACATCACTATCCCCTACGACATCGAAGAGGCCAAGAAGTTGCTGGCCGACGCTGGCTACGAGGGCGGCTTTGAGATGGACATGGTCGTCACCGACCGTCCGCCAGGAAGCAACACCGTGGGCACGGCAGTCCTGACAATGTGGCAGGACATCGGAGTAGAGGCCACCATATCCCAGTTGCCCTACGTGGCCTACAGGCCCACGCTGGTCAACCGCACTGCGGCCCAGTACCACTCCTACAACAACACGCCGTCCAGCCCGGAGCCACTGAACTACTACAGTGTGTTCCATTCCACGGCTAACGGGTTCAACTTCGGCGCCCAGCACCCTGTGCTGGAAGAGATGATCAACGAGGCTGCCAAGACTGCTGACGAAGCGGCCCGTTTCGTCATCGAAGAGGAGATTGCTCGATGGCTGCACGCTCAGGAGTTGGCCATCCCGCTGTTCGGTGAGAACATGGTATGGCCCCTGTCCGATAAGGTCGGACGCTGGGAAGTGGGCACAGGCAACATCGACTGGCTCGGTGACTGGGAACACGCCCCACACCGCAACTAGCGGGCAGCCTAAGTCGCTAACCTGGGAAGCCCCGGCCCCACTGGCCGGGGCTTTGTTTTGGCCCTCGCAAGACGCGCACGCCAGTTTGTGGTAAGCTTGCGCGCGAATTTCTAAGGGATTTAGGAGGTATGGATGCCTGGTTTACTCAATCATAGATTCATCTTCTTGGGGCTTCTCCTTGTCCTGGCGGCGATTATCATCGCCTGCGGCGAGGAGGCCACCCCTACAGCAGAGCCAACCGCTACTCCTGCAGCGCCCTCTGCGCCAACCGCCGCAGCACCAGCGCCAACAGACGCCCCCGCTGCTACTTCTGCAGCCACAACCGCTGCGGTCGCCCCGGCGCCTGCTGCGGCGACCCCCGCAGCAACGCCTGCTCCAGCTGTCGCTGTGCCAAGCCCCGCCATGCCGGAAGGGCCGAGCGGCCACCTCAGGGTGGGTATGGCTGAGGTCGCTCCGGTGTCGCACATCCTTCATCTGCAGACGTACAGCGCCCTGAAGTACGACACCCTGCTTACCCATGAGCCAATGTTCCGTCGGGACGGCGAAGCCAATCTGCACGGCATGCTGGTCAAGGAATGGGAAGTGGATCCGTCTGGCCTGATGCACACCTTCCGTTTGCAAGAGGGCGTGCCTTGGCATACCACCTTTGGCGACTACGGTGAGTTCTCTGCTGATGACTTCATCTTCAGCCTGAACAATGTGATCACAGAGGGCTCCAGGCACTCCCGGGCGGCCCGTGTCAGGAGAAACTTCCTCTGCGACGGTTGCACCCTAACCAAAGTTGACGACTACACTGTCGAGCTTCAGCGCCCGACCATCAGCGTGGAGATCACCTGGGACAGCTTCCGCAATGGTGGCGGTTCCGTGGCTATGATAAGTAAGAACCATGTGGAGACCGTTGGAGAGGAACAGGCCAACTTTGAGTCGGTCGGTACCGGTTCATGGCGCTTGGTCGAGGCTGTAACCGACGACTTCCGCAGGGTTGAGGCAGTGGTGGACCACTGGCGCAAGACCCCTGAGTTTGCCGAAATGTCCTGGGTCCAGTTCGGAGAGGAGTCCACCCGGGTGGCAAACTTCCTCACCGGTGACCTCGATACAGGGCAGTTCTCCTTGGACTCGGTTGACGAGATCAAACAGGCGTCCCCCGATGGCGTCGACTATCTGACCTTCCCTGGCCAGATACTCTGGCGTTTCAACATGATGGGACACAACTACTACAATGACCACGAGTCCCATCTGGGAGACAATCCCCAAGTGCCCTTGGGCGATCCAGCCTTTGATTGCTCGCTGCCCTACATCTCCTGTGACCGCGATCTGCATTCGGAGGAGTGGGCAAACGCCCTGAAGGTCCGCCGTGCACTCAACATCGCCATCGACCGGCAGAAGCTGGTAAACAACCTAGCCTTTGGCGAGGGCGAGCCTTGGTACGTAAACTACTGGGACAAGGCCCAGATTCAGAAGTGGGGTATGACCGATCTGAATATCCCCTACGATCTTGAAGAAGCCAAGCGGCTGTTGGCCGAGGCCGGCTACGCCGATGGCTTTGAGATGGATATGGTCGTTACCGACCGGCCGCCCGGAAGTGACCAGGTGGGTCAAGCAGTAGCTGTCATGTGGCAGGACATAGGCGTTGAGGCCACCATAGCAAGGCTGCCCTATGTGGCCTATCGTCCTACACTGGTGAATCGCACAGCCACCGAGTACCACTCCTACAACAACACGCCCTCCAGCCCAGAGCCTTTGAACTACTACGGCACCTTCCATACAACGGCTAACGGGTTCCACTTCGGAGCCCAGCACCCGGTGCTTGAGGAGATGCTGCTCGAGGCTGCCAGAACCCCTGATGAAGCAGCCCGGTTCGAAGTGCAGGGCAAAATCGCCCGGTGGCTCTTTGACCAAGAGTTGGCGACTCCGCTATTTGGAGAAAACCTGGTATGGCCGCTGGGATCCAAGCTGGGCCGATGGGAAGTTGGCGTCGGCAACATCGACTGGCTCGGCGACTGGGAGAACGCTCCCCACCGCTAACCCCAGCCCGAAAAACGCAACCTCAAAAGAAGTCCCGGCTCATTTGGCCGGGACTTCTTCTTTTATGACCCTGCTCCCTCCACGCCTACCCCCCATGGCCGGAGAAATCGGGGAGATGAGTGGGGTGGGTCGAGGACCTGCCATGACACTAGTCCGTAGGCCACAAAGTGGCGCAGAAATTACCATGCAATCTCACAACACTCTGGACTCACTCATTTCCCCGAAGACACAAGACGCGCCCTTGCATTTCTGGTAAGCTCTACCTTTCCTAATCCGGCCACTTGATTTGGCCACTGAATCGGCAAAAGGGAGGTCCCATGGCGACAGCTCAGGCTGCAGTCCTCGTTGCACCACGGCAGGTGGAGATGCAGGAGTTCACCCTGCCGGAAATCGGCGACGATGATGGGCTGCTCAAGATCGAAGTCACGGGCGTCTGCGGGGCCGATTGGGCTCCCTACCTTGGCGACACCAAGACCTGTTCCCCGCCGGTAATCCTCGGACATGAGATCGTGGGGCGCGTCGAGCGCATCGGATCCATGGCCGCCGCCCGTTGGGGCGTCAAAGAGGGTGACCGCGTCTGCATGGAGGAGTACATCCCCTGCCGCGACTGCGAGTACTGCCTCACCGGGCACTACAACGTTTGTGGCAAGCGATGGTACGGCCACCTCTCAGCCAACGAGGGCCCCGGTATCTGGGGCGGCTACGCTACCTACCTCTACCTGGACCCCAAAGCAGTGGTCTACCCCATGTCTGACAAGGTGCCCGTAGAAATTGCCCAACTCTTCCTCTCCATGGGCAACGGAGTGCGCTGGGTGCAGTCTGCTGGGGGCGCCAACATCGGCAGCGTGGTCGCCATTCTCGGGCCAGGCCACGTCGGCATGGGAGCCGTCGTAGCTGCCAAAGAGGCCGGGGCCGACTGCGTGATAGTGACCGGCTTGGGTTCCGATGCCTCTCGCCTAGCCGTTGCCCGCGATTTGGGCGCTGACTATACTATCAACGTCCAGGAAGAAGAGGATCTGCGGGAGACCGTCCGCAAGATCACCGGCGGGCACATGTGTGACACCGTGGTAAATGCCACTGCCAACGCCCCACAGGCGGCCCAACAGGCCGTAGAGCTTGGTGCCCACGGGTCCACGGTGGTTCTGGCAGGCGGGTCCGATAGCCCCATGATCCAGTTCAACCAGGACATTATTCGCACCAACGAGATGACGCTAAAGGGCGTCCGGGGCCGCCACTACCAGGAAGTGAAGAAAGCGATCCAGATAATCGAGTCCGGCAAGTACCCCCTTCACAAGATCGCCACGCATCACTTCTCCCTGGAGGAGACCGACCTAGCCCTGCGCACCATGGGCAGAGAAGGCGACCCTAACTCTCTGCAAGTCTCGGTGTTGATGTAGACTGACCTATACTTCTGTAAGCGTCCGTTGGAGCGCCACTCGTGGGTGCACGGCACGCCAAACCGAGGAGGGCCTGATGACCAGTTCAACCAATGGGCATGGGACCAACGGCCACGAGAGCAATGGCCACGTCACTAACGGGACAAACGGGAACGGCGCACAGTATCTGCCGGGATCGCTCTGGGAAGACGGCTTGGTGCCCGAGCAGACCATCCCCGACCAGGGATTGTCGGCGCAGAAGAGGACCTATGGCTCCTCCGGCATCGGTGTCCACGACCTCGTTCCCAAGCTGGGCTACCGTGAGTACTGGTATCCTGCGCTCCAACTGAAGCAGCTGGGCAAGCGCTCCTTCCGCCTCTTTGGCAGGCGCAAGCCCGTACAGGCCAACATCATGGGCCAGGACATTGTCTTCTTCGAGGGCAAGAAAGGGCCTGACGGCAAGCGCAATATCGCCGCCTTCTGGAACCGCTGTCCCCACCGTGGAGCCATCTTCACCCCCAAGGGCCGCTGCGAGTTCGACGGTACTATCAGCTGCCCCTATCACGGCTACACCTTCGACGAGACCGGCGACTGCGTCGCCGCCCTTACCGAGGGACCTGAATCCGGCCAGGTGGGCAAGATGAAGGCCCGCACCTTTCCCACCGCCGTCGTCCGCGACGTCGTGTTCATCTGGATGGGGCAGACCGAGCCCGTTCCCATCGAAGAGGACATCCCTGAGGAGTTCTTCGACCCTGCCTACATCATCGACACCTACCGCACAGTCTGGCCCATGAACTGGAGCCTCACCATCGAGAACTCCGGCGACAACCACTCCTCCTACATCCACCGCTTCCGCATGAGGCGCATCCTCAACCTGCAGAGCTTCCGCCAGGACATGGCCTACTGGCCGGGCGTGAAGGTCGTCGAGCAGACCGACAAGAGCATTGCCTTCAAACCCGCAGGCCCGGCCCCGCACCAGGTCTATTACCCCGGCTTGGGAGCCAAGTGGCCCCGCCACACTTGGTGGCGCATCATGCCCCAGCGCACCAATCTGCTGGGCCGCAACTTGCATGTGAAGCCCTTCAGCCACGAGTATCGTCTGCCCAGCATCGCCCGCGTCCACGGCTCTGGCACAGGCCACCTGCATATGCGCTGGGCTACCCCCATCGATGAGAGTTCCAACATCCACTTCAGCTTCGGCATCTCCCACGCTACTAACCCGCTGAAGCGTCTCTACCGCAAGCTCTACCTCCGCTTCTGGTACCGCACCTTCGTGGTGAAGGTCACCAACGAGCTTGAGGACGTCCCGGTGCAGCGCTGGGACCGGCTTGACCCCACCGCCCCTCAGAAGCTGGGCGCCAACGACGCCCCCATCATCATCTGGCGTCGCCGCCTGCCCCTGACCTCCCGCGACAACATCCGCGTCTGGAAGAAGGGTGTCAAGATCGAGGCCAGCGAGGAAATCGAAATACAGGAGACTCGCGAGCCGGTGGCAGCCGACGACTAGAGACTCCCCCACCATTGCGACGATTGCGAGAACTCCGGCTGTCACACAGCCGGAGTTCTTTGTCTGCGACAGACGCTCACATAGCTGAAGGGCTGTTCGTGGTAACATATTGGCATCCCTTCACCACCACGAGGTCACAACATGCCCATTAGCACATTAGCTGTTCTCAGCCCCGGCGATATGGGACACGCCGTCGGCCGTCGCCTGCGCGAAAACGAACTCCGGGTACTGACCTGTCTGACAGGTCGCAGCCAGCGTACCCGCACCCTCGCCGAGAAAGCGGGGTTTGAAGACGTCCGCACTCTTGATGAACTGGTGGTTGAGTCGGACATCATCCTCTCCATCACCACTTCCGAAGCTGCCCAGGCCCTCTGCGAAGAGGTGGCCGATGCCATCAAGACCACCGGAGCGGAAGTGCTCTACGCAGAGTGCAACGCCATCGCACCTCAAAAGACACGTGCCCTTGAGCCCATCATTGCCAACGTAGGCAGCCGTTACGTTGACGCCTCCATCATCGGCGGCCCGCCACGTCCGGGCTACAGCCCCCACATCTACGCCTCCGGTGAGCATGCTGCAGAGCTTGAAGGGCTGCGGGACTATGGCTTGGACATTCGCGTAGTCGGCCCCGAAATCGGCCAAGCGTCAGGCCTGAAAATGACCTACGCCGCCTCCACCAAGGGAGCTACCGCTCTCTTCACCCAGCTACTGCTGGCTGCGGAACAGATGGGCCTGCTGGAACACCTCCAAGCCGAAATACAGGACGGCCCCATATACAAGCGTATGCTGGGAGCAGTCCCCTCAGCCCCATCGCGTGCACAACGCTGGATCAGTGAGATGCAGGAGATCGAAGCCACCTTCGAGCACTTGGGCACCAGCCCATACTTGTTCCGAGGGGTCGCCGATATGTATCGACTCATGGGTGCCACCCCGCTGGGAGACGAACGCCCTGAGACTCGCGACGCCGATCGCACCCTTGAAGAGACAATACGTCTCTTGGCTGGCTACACCTCGGCAGATAGTCCGAGCGACTCGTAACAGCCTATTTCGTTCCGGCGCCGCCCACTCGACCAAGGAGGACCACCTTGACCACGGTAACCTCTGACCTGCTCGAAACCCTGCGCAACATGCAGTCCTGCACCATCGCCAACGCCTTGGAGACCTTCAACATCCAGCCACGCAATCAAGGCTTTATGGGACCCAAGGTCCGCTGCATGTTCCCTGAACTCGGAGGCATGATTGGGTATGCGGTGACCGCGGTCATTTCCGCTGATACTCCCCCCACCTCCCACATGAACGTACCGCGCCCGGAGTGGTTCGACGAGATTCTCAAGGTCCCCGCTCCTAGGGTCGTAGTGATGCAGGACCTCGACTATCCCAATCCCATCGGCTCCTTCTGGGGCGAGGTCCAGAGCAACGTCCATACTGCCCTCGGATGTGTCGGCACCGTCACCAACGGCGGTGTGAGAGACCTCGATGAAATGAAGGACCTCAAGTTCCATGCCTTTGCCAGCGAGGTCCTTGTCTCCCACGCCTACGTCCACATCGTGGATGTGAACGTACCCATCACTGTAGGCGGCCTGACCGTCACTCCCGGCGACTTGATCATGGGCGACCAGCACGGCGTGATCGCCATCCCCAAAGACATCGCCGCCGAGATTCCCGCAGCGGTGCAGAAGATCGAGGCTGGCGAACGCACCATCATCGACCTCTGCCAGTCCTCTGAGTTCACGGTCGATAAGCTGAAAGCCCTCTACGGAGGGTAAGCCTCGAGGTGCCACCCCGCCGCTATTGGACAGGATTGACGATGGTGTTATCCTAACCCTGCCATCCACCCGCCGGGGGGTGAGCGATGGGACGCCCACTAGCACCAGCCGCTGGGATCCGTAGGACCGAGACGGCGTGACAATTGAGACGTATCCTTTAGAGCCTTCCCGGCATGCATTTGCGGGTGGGCTCTTTACTTTTCCTTGGGGCGATGAAGGTGCACGACGGCATCACTGACATTGATGGCATAGAGGTGGGCCACCACACCCACCTCGCTCACGCCACAGGCTGCACCGTCGTCATCTGTCGTCGTGGGGCTGTGGGCGGCGTCGATGTGCGCGGAGGGGCGCCCGGCACCCGCGAGACCGACCTGCTCCACCCATCCAACCAAGTCCAGCAACTCCACGCCATCCTCTTCACTGGAGGCAGTGCCTACGGTCTTGCTGCCGCCGGTGGTGTCATGCGGTACTTGGAAGAGCAGGGCGTTGGTTACACTGTAGGTGCCAACGTGGTGCCCATCGTTCCCGCCGCAGTCCTCTTTGACCTCAACCTTGTGGCTAGCGATGTGCGCCCCGGACCGGACGATGGCCTTCAGGCCTGCCGGTTTTCCACTTCCGGTATCCTGCTCCAAGGCACTGCAGGTGCTGGCACTGGTGCGACGGTCGGCAAGGCCCTAGGCATGGGCAGGGCTACCAAGGGAGGCATCGGCAGTGCGAGCATCACCCTTAACGACGGCATCGTTGTGGGTGCCTTGGTCGCAGTGAATGCCTACGGAGGCGTGGTCGACCATCGTACCGGCGAAATCATCGCAGGCCCCCGTTGTGAGGTAGGCAGCGGCTTCCACGACACCACCAAACTGCTGATTGAAGGACAAGTTCCTGAACGCACTCCGGATACTGGCGAAAACACCTCCATCGGCGTCGTTGCTACCAATGCTACCCTGACCAAGCCCCAAGCCAACCACCTCGCCCGTGTTTCCCACGACGGTTTGGCACTGACCATTCGTCCCTGCCACACCCCACGGGACGGAGACACCATGTTCGCCATGGCCACCTGTGCCAGTTCAGCATCCGTAGACCTCACCCAACTGGGCACGGCTGCTGTCGAAGCAACCGCCCAAGCAGTGCTGAACGGCGTCCTCGCGGCAACTGGCTTGGGAGGCGTTCCCTCCGCCAAGGAGTGGCGTGGTGTCTGAGCGTATCGGATTCATCGGCGCGGGCAAGCTTGCCACCGGTATGGCCCTCGCCCTGCACACCCGTGGCTACCAGATAGCCGCTGTGACCAACAGGACTGCTGGCTCGGCTCAGAAACTGGCATCCTTGGTCTCCGGCATGGAGGCCCTTCCCAGCGCCGCAGAAGCCGTGGCCACTTGCGACATCATCTTCATCACCACACCCGATGCTGCAATCGAAGATGTAGCACGTTCCTTAACTTGGCGGGCGGGCCAAGGCGTCATTCATTGCAGTGGTGCCCTCTCTCTGGAACCCTTGGGGGTTGCGGCCGCCGCTGGTGCGTCAATCGCATCCTTTCATCCACTGCAGACCTTGGCCTGTATCGAGACTTCCCAAGAGGCAGCCGAACGCCTCTCAGGCATCTGCTATGCCCTTGAAGCTGATGGCTGGCTCAGTGACTGGCTGGAGTTGGCGGCTCACGACCTCGGCGGACACACCATTCGCCTTGCTCCTGAAGACCGTGCCTTGTATCACCAAGCCGCGGTGTTCGCCTGTGGCTACGTCTCTACCCTGCTAGATGCTGCCGAGGAGATGTGGGTTCATCTGGGCTTATCCCCGGCCCAAGCCAGGGCCGCTCTCGCCCCGCTGGCTCAGACCACCGTCTCTAACTTTGGCCGTGTCGGTTCCCATGCCAGCGTCACCGGTCCTATCCCTAGGGGTGACGTAGCTACGGTCGAACGCCAGTTGGCCGCCTTGCGCACAAGTCTTCCCAGGTTAACCCCATTGGCCTCCCACTTGGGATTGCGCTCACTGGCCTTCGCACCAGCCGATCGCCGTCAGGCCCTCGCCAGTGCCCTGCAATTGGCTACCCAAGAGCTCGACGCCTCCCCGTCAAACGCCCCAGCCGCCCCAACGTCCGGCCACTCCGCGAGGTAGGTATGGGAAGACAGATCACCGTCAGAGACATACGCGCCATGAAGCAGTCTGGGGAGAAAATCCCCATGGTCACCGCCTACGACTACACCACCGCCTACCAAGCCGACCAAGCTGGCATCCCTCTGCTGCTCGTCGGCGACAGCCTCGGGATGGTAGTCCTAGGCTACGACTCCACTATCCCAGTCACCATCGAGGACATGGTGCACCACACCAAGGCAGTGGTCCGGGGAGCCAAGAGGGCGCATGTGGTATCCGACCTTCCCTTCATGTCCTATCAGGTCAGTGAGGAGATTGCCCTGAGCAACGCCGCCCGCCTCCTTCAGGAAGGCGGAGCCCACTCGGTGAAGCTCGAAGGCGGCGAGCGGATTGCCTCCACTGTCGACCGCATTGTCGGCTGCGGCATCCCTGTCATGGGCCACCTAGGTCTCACTCCCCAGTCCATACACGGGCTGAGCGGGTATCATGCCCAAGGCCGCGTGGCCCAGGAAGCGACTCAGATGATACGAGACGCCCGCGCGCTGGAGGATGCTGGCGCTTATGCTGTCGTCCTGGAGTTAGTCCCGGATTCCTTGGCCGGCGTAATTTCTCGAGAACTCTCCATTCCCACCATCGGCATCGGCGCCGGAGCCCTGTGCGACGGACAGGTTCAGGTCGTCCATGACATGCTGGGCCTCTACACCCAGTTCATGCCCAAGCACGCCAAGCGTTTCGCCCACCTCGGCGACGACATGACTAGCGCCTTTCGCTCCTTCATAGACGAGGTCAAGGAAGGCTTATTTCCTACGGAAAAAGAGAGTGTGGAGATGGACCCTGAAGTGCTACGCTCGGTAACCGCCTCTCTGCCCTCACGCTGAATCTCATGCGCCTCATAGAATCCAAGACCGAGATGTGGCAGGCCTGCTCGGCCTCTTCCCGCCCATTGGGCCTCGTCCCCACCATGGGGTCGCTCCACCCCGGCCACATGGCCCTCGTGGAACGCGCCCGGACCGAATGCGCCACCGTCGCAGCCACTATCTTCGTCAATCCCACCCAGTTCGGCCCCAACGAGGACCTCGATTCATATCCCCGCACCTTGGAGCGCGACCTGTCCATGCTGGAACAAGCCGGTGTCGACCTCGTCTTCACTCCGAGCTCCGCCGAGATTTACCCTCGCGGCTTCAACACTTGGGTCGATGTCCTAGGCTCGGCCCAAGGCATTGAAGGGCTGTACCGCCCCGGCCACTTTCGGGGCGTCGCCACCGTGGTTGCCAAACTGCTGAACATAGCCCGTCCCGACCGTGCCTATTTCGGCCAGAAGGACGGCAATCAGACCGCGGTAATACGCCAACTCGCCCGCGACCTCGACATGATGACCGAAATCGTGGTGATTCCTACAGTTCGAGAGCCCAGCGGCCTCGCCTACAGCAGCCGCAACGCCTACCTCGACCCCTACCAACGGGCTGCTGCTGATGTCATCTATCGCGCCCTGGCCCATGCCAGTACTCTCTACGCCTCTGGCCAACGCCACGCGGCGACCATCACCGACGAAGTCCGCAACATGATCAACTCCGAGCCGCTGGTCAACGGCATCGACTACGTCAGCATCACCGACGCTGAGTCCATGAATGAGGTCGAATGGGTTGAACGGGCAGCCATGCTCGCAGTAGCCGTCCACATAGGTGGCACCCGCTTGATCGACAATATCGTTCTCGGGCAAGAGTGACGAGACCGTTCCAGCCTCAGCCCTTAGTCCAGAAGCATCACTGAACTAGACTTCACAATCAGGTACGCGTCCTGTCCCCTGTGCAACTGCAACGCACTCGCCGCCTCGGGGGTGACCTCCACCACCAGCGGGACCCCGCAATCGGCATACACCATCACCCGTCCTTCAACGCGATGCACATCGCTGATAGTCGCAGGCAGGATGTTCTGCGCACTGATCCGAGGCGGCCGGTCCAAGGCCACGATGATATCCCCGGCCCGTATGGAGACCGAGATGATGTCCCCCTGCCCTATCCCGTCAGTCATGGAATGAGGGTCCACAACGTAAAGAGGGTGCTCCCCCAAGGCCGACACTATCGTCCCGCTGTCCGCACGCCGGTCAGTCACAACCACATCCAGCAGGTTCTCCACGCCCGCACCCTCCATCAGTGACCGTATGCCCGGCTGCACCAAGGCATCGCGTACAGGCTCGAAGGTCACCTGCCGGCCTCGGTCCAGCACCAAGGCTTGGCCGCTGATGGCCAGCACCTCCGAAATGGAGTGAGAAACGTAGACCATGGGTATGGACAGCTGGGTGTGTACTGCCTTCAAGTAGCGCAGCACTCGGCCCCGCAGCCCCATGTCCAGTGAGCTTAGCGGCTCGTCCAACAATAGTAATGACGGCGAGGTCGCGAGCGCCCGGGCCAGTGCGACCCTCTGCCTCTCGCCTCCCGATAGAGAATCGGGCCGGCGCTCCACCAAGTGTCCCAGCTCCAGAAGTTCCACCAAATCTTCGGGTGATATGGCCCTCTCGTGAGGCGGGCGTAGCTTGTATCCGTAGCGGATGTTCTCGCCCACCGACATATGCGGGAATAACAGCCCATCCTGGAAGATGTAGCCGATCCCCCGTCCCTCGGGAGGCACCTTCACCTTGGGCCTTGAAGAGTACAATGTGCGTCCGTCGAGCGTGATGATGCCCGAATCAGGCATGGTGAAGCCTGCGATGCAGTTCAGCACAGTGGTCTTTCCACTTCCCGAAGGTCCGAACACCGCGGTGACACCCGGAGGAAAGGTGGCATCCACCTCCAAATAGAAGCCGGGATAACTCTTGGAGAAGGCGAGCCGTAGGTAGTCTTGCTCCATGACTAGTAGGCCCTTCGGTGCACCAGGTGGTGGTGCAGGAGCAGAGCGCCGAACGCAAGAATCAGGGAGACTGCGATTAAGCGCACCGCAGCCCCGTCATCTCCCGTCTCGATACGGTTGAACAAGGCCAGCGGTATGGTCTGCGTTCGCCCCGGGATATTCCCAGCTACCACGATGGTCGCCCCGAACTCCCCAAGCCCGCGGGCGAAAGCCAGCAGCACCGCCGCCAGTATCCCCCGGCGCGCAAGCGGGACCGTCACACCGAAGAAGGTACGCAACGGCCCGGCCCCCAAGGTGCGCGACGCGAATTCCAGCCGTGGGTCCACATTGGCCATAGCCACCTCAATGGCCCGCACCATCAGGGGCAGCGAAACCAACCCTGCAGCAAGAGCCGCCGCCACCCACGTGAACACAACATCGACCCCAAACAGGTCATGCAGAAGCTGCCCAATGGGCCCGTTGCGCCCCAACAGGATAAGTAGGAAATAGCCGGTGACCACGGGAGGCAGCACCAGTGGAAAGGTCACCAGCGTGTCGAGAAGCGCCTTACCCCGTATGGACGATTTGGCAAGCAGCCAGCCCACCAGAAGAGCGATGGGCAGCCCGATGAGGGTGCCCACCACGGCCACGCGCAGGGAAAGGGCGATGACCTCCCACTCGGCGGAAGAGAGCAACTGGCATCACGAAAGTGAAAGCGTGCTGGGAGCGAAGACCTCTTCCGGCGCCACCTTGCGGGTCAGCACCTTCTGCTCGATGTTGAAGTCGACGAAGGTCTCGATTGTCTTGCGGTTGGCCTCTACTCCAAAGGGCAGCGGGTCGCCTCCCGCCAGCTGTCCCATGTCGGATATGGCTTGGTCGGCCGCTTCAAGTTGCCCGCTCCCGCTCAAGCGCTGCATATAGCTCTCCTTGGCCTCCTTGAAACAGCGGAACAACTCCTCAGGCAGCCACGGATTCGCCTCCATCACCTCGTTCTTCATCACGATGGTGTGGTTGATGGGGAACACACCCGTCTCCTGCATGAATCCGACAGCGGCCTGCCGGGCGTCAGGTATCAACGGCTTGACGTCAGGGTCATCCGCCCGGCCCGCGCCTATGGCAGCATCAATCTCGCCCGCCACCAGCATAGCCGCCAAGTCGTCACTCTCTGCCGATACCACGTTTGACGGGTGCTGGTACTCCGCAACATGTTCATCGCCCGATAGCACCCAGGTCACCTTGTCCAGATTCACTCCATACGCCGAACTGAGAATACCCCGTACCCACACCCCGGTAGTCACCGTATAACCCCGCACACCCACGCGACGCCCCTCCAAGTCTTTCGGCGAGGTGATGCCCGACCGCGTGTTGTACAGGATGGCCCCATGATGAAAGCCACGCACCACAAAAGCCGGTATGGCAGTGATGTGCTTGTCATGCGCCCTAGCGCACAGGTACGTGGAGAGCGCCATCTCCGACACATCGAACTCCATCCCCCGTATCATGCGCCGGAATATGGCAATCACCGGGTTCACTTCGATGTGCTCCATCGAAATCTGCTCCGACGCCACGGTGCCATCCTTCAATGGAGTGGTGTGGCCGTAGTTGCCAATAGCGGTTTTCAGCGTTAGTGCCGCCATATTGCGCTCTCCTACTTCATCCTTGAATAGACCTTGCGGTGGTTCCCCTCGGTGATCTTGTGCCTGTCCTCGTCGCTCAACCAGTCAATCCCATTGAACAGAGGCACCAAGTCCTCGAAGTTGCGCCCCGTCTCCGGATCGGTGGCGTTCACCGCGCCGAACATCTCCGTAGCGAACAGGACGTTGTCCACGCCCACCTTCTTGATGAGCAACTCCATGCCATCCTGGTCGTAGATAGCCATGTCCCAGTAGACCTGCCTAGCCGCCTCCTCAAAAGGCTTGATCCCATTGCGCGTATGCGTCCCGCGATGCCGGTTCCACTGGTATGGGATCGCTCCGCCACCATGAGGAATGATCAGCTTCAGCTTGGGGAAATCCTCAAACACCCGTGAGCCCAGCAGTTCAACAGCCGCATTGTGGTGCTCGCAGATGTAGTAGGAACTGGTCACATGGAATGCCGGGTTCATCGACGCGCTCGCATGCACCGTCCCCGGCACGTCCAGTTGCTCCATCTTCTCCCACAAAGGGTACCACCACTCGCTGGCCATCGAAGGCGTCAGAGGCTCCAGCCCTCCCGCAATGTTGGGGTTGACGTTACAGGCAACGAACCCTAACTCGTTCACGCACCTCTCAAGCTCGTCCACCCATCGCTCCGGTGGCACAGGCTCGCCCCTCTTGGGGTCCATGGCTTGGGGAAGCTGGCATACAGGGCTCACCCTGTCGGGCCAAGTGGCCCCAATTCGCCCGATGATGTCGTTGCACGCCATCGACCAGTATCGGCTGATAAGCTCCCCACCAAACTGGTGCCCCATGGCCGAGGCCTGCGGTGAGAACATCAGGCGGTCGATGCCCGTTTCATCCATGCGCTGGAACTGGCTTGCCATGGTGCGCTCCAGCTGCTCGTCGCTCACCTGCAGCCGCGCGGGAGCAGGCCGGGAGAAGTTGGTAATCTGCTGGCCCCGGTACTGCTGCAACTGTGGCGGTGCAGTGGTGTAGTGGGCATGGGCGTCAATGATCATCTCTTGCCTCCTATGAGGAACGGTAGCCTCAGTGTCCATGGGAGTCTAGAAGCCACATACTTTGGGCCCTTGGTCGATGTAATCCGATTCAACTGGAAGTGTTTGCCCTTATAGCAAAACTGGTGTAACACCAAATCATAAGCCTGCACCTCTCTCTGCCGCGAGGCTATGTCCTGGCCTCTGAGGGCTCCGAATTCTTTCTTCTCCCGGTTCACTGCCCGTCCATGTAGACCCTGGAAATGTTTGGCCTTAAGTCCATTTGGGAATTGGTTCGGAGCTAGATCGCCTACGTTGAAGGTCACCTTTCTGTCAGGCGAAAACGTCCTCTTGATGATGATTGCTCGTACCAGTTTGCGATCTCCCTTGCAAAGGTCGCATTTCAGTTTGCCATTCCCGCGACATTTGTTGCATTCACGGCGCCCCTTCCCGTCACAACGTTCGCATCTCGTCTCACCCTGGCCTCGGCAGTCTGGGCACCGTACCCTGTATCTGCCGACTCCTTTGCAAGAAGCGCATTTCTTAGGACCGCTAAATCCCCAAGTGCACTCCTCACAGTCCCTTACGTGGTATCCCTTTCCGCAACAAGAACGGCACGGCATTTCGCGATCGCAAGAGACCGTCCCTTTCTCACATTCGCCGCACGTCCGGTCTCCCTTTCCCCCGCAGCCGTAACAGTCTATCTCCCACCGCTGGCTCAGGATTTCAAGGGTCTCCTTCTTAAAAATGTTGGGCTTGTAGTTTAGGTCCGTCCAGTATCTGTCAGCTTCCCTGCGCCTCAAGTCTCTCTCTGTTCTCGTGTCTCGCATAGTAAGAGTCTCGACAGTAGTCTTATAGCAGACCGCGGTATCTCCGCCTCTGGCCTCGACGCTTGCTGCAAACTCTTTCGGCAAGAAGAATCGTCGTCTTATCCACGATAATTGCCAGTACCATTGGTTGAGCAGTTCATCGGCGCTTACACGCTTTTTGCCGACATCCCTATTTGGTGCCGCCGACGGTCTTACCCTTGCCGGGCTTTCCTCTGCATCTTCCTTGGTGTTGCTGGGATGGCATTCCGCATTTGGTGCCGCCGACGGTCTTGCCCTTGCCGGGCTTTCCTCTGCATCTCCCTTGGTGTTGCTGGGATGGTATTCCGCGGTGGAATTGCCATTGAGCCCCAGCTTTGCATCGTAAGCCTTGCGTGCTGCTGGATCCTTCAGCACTGTCCAAGCCTCATTGATCCTCTTCATACGCTCGTGAGCGCCAGGGGAAGGGTCCATGTCGGGATGATACAGTTTGGACATCTGCCTGTACGCAGCATCCACTAAGTTCGGTGGTGCTGATGGTTGCACCTGCAAGACCTCGTAATAGTTCTGCCCCGATGCAGTCATTGTGGTGCTCTCTCCGCAACTAGGATGGGGCGGTCTGGAGGTCGAAAGAACCACTCTCTTGGAACCGGAACCCCTACAGGGGTAGAAGGGGTCATTATAGCAGAAGAAGATACCAGTCCTTGGTAGGCCTGCGACCTTCTGCTAGAATCGGCCCAAGACCAGCGACAGCTTTCCCCACCGAAAACTACCGTCTCTGACAGGAGTTGCACCATGGCAGAAATCCCCCGGCTGAACGGCGTCATCAAGGCACTGGAGGAGGGCAAGACGGCCTTCGCTCCCTTTAGCAATCCCGACATCGAAGCCGCCACCGCCTTGGGCTCGTCCAAGTTCGACGGCGTGGTCTACGAGATGGAGCACGGCCCTTTCGACTCCCCCACACTGCGTGACACCCTCCAGTTCATGTTGAGCCGTCGTCAGATCCTCGACAGCGGCACCTTGGCCCCCGCAGTCACACCCATGGTTCGCATCCCGCCCAACGGCGGTGAGATGAACCAGTGGATTGCCAAGCAGGTGCTGGACCTCGGCGTCTACGGTATCGTGTTTCCCCATGTCAGCTCGGTTGATGAGGCTTGGAATGCTGTCCGCGCCTGCCGCTACCCCCGCCTCCCAGAGGCCCCCCTCTACAACCCACCCGGCATCCGCGGCGATGCCCCCACCCGGGCCGCCCGCTACTGGGGTTTGGGGCAACAGGAATACTATGCACGGGCCGATGTCTGGCCCCTCGCTCCTCAGGGCGAGGTGCTGGTCATCATCCAGTGCGAAGAAGTCCGCGCCATCGACAACCTGCCCGCCATCCTCAAGGAAGTTCCCGGTATCGGGGTCGTTCTCATCGGAGAGGGTGATCTCAGCCAGGAACTCGGCCGTCCCCGCGACTACGAACATCCCGTCGTTCAGGACGCCATCACCACCATCCTCAACACCTGCAAGGAGCACAACGTAGTCTGCGGCCACCCTCATCCCGACGCCCAGAACATGGACCGCCTCGTCGAGCAGGGGTTCCGCTTCCTCATGCCCCCTGCCGGCCGCTCCTTCGCCCTCCTCGAGAAGGGCTGGCAACTCACCAGTCGGAGCTAGGCGAATATTCGAGGCGCCAATCGGCACTCTCCCTCGGAGGGAGAATGCCGATAAAAGCTGTTCGCGGCTGCGTGCCACGTACTATTGAGGGTCAGTTGTATGAAGAGGCTGGGATCTCGCGGGCTTGGGGTGCGGCGAGTGAGGCTCGAGTGTGTGCCTCGCGATCTAACCGCGAAGCGGCAGGCTATGGCAATCCAGCACAATACAAAAGAAGCGGGAGGACAAGCACCATGACAACAAGAGCCCCCTTCCTGAGCCAAACCTACGCCGGCTACGAGCACCGCGATGTTCCGCCCGAAGACACTTCCCTGACCCACATCGGGCCGGGCACGCCATGTGGCGAGTACATGCGCCGCTTCTGGCATCCTGTCACCTTCTCCGACGATCTGAAGGACCTGCCCGTCTCCCTCAAGATTCTCGGCGAAGAGTTAGTCGCCTTCCGCGACAAATCAGGCAACGTGGGCCTGCTGGAACTGCACTGCCCCCATCGGGGCACTTCGTTGGAATTTGGAATCCTCTGCGACCACGGCATCCGCTGCTGCTACCACGGCTGGCAGATGGACGTCGACGGCAGAATTCTCGACACCCCCGGCGAGCCCGGCGACAGCACCCTGAAAGACCGCCTCTACCACGGGGCCTACCCCGTCCAGGAGTACAACGGTATCGTATTCGCCTACTTGGGACCTCCCGACCTTATGCCCCCCTTCCCTATATTCGACAGCTACGAGCGTCCTGGCTTTCGCATGATTCCCGGTCGCAAGTATTTCTACCCCTGCAACTGGCTCCAGATTCTTGAGAACGCCATGGACCCCTCCCACACAGCCTTCCTCCACACCATCGTGGCGGGCTCCCAGTTCACCGACGAGTTCGGCGTCCTGCCGGAACTGGACTACGCCGAAACGCCTGTGGGAATGGTGTACACCGCCGCCCGCCGCGTGGGCGACAACGTCTGGGTGCGCATGGTGGAAACAGTCCTGCCCAATCTGCAGCAGGTCGCCCCCATCTGGGAGACCGGCCAGTATCCCCACGGCTTCGGCGGACCCATGATGAGCCGCTGGATCGTGCCCATCGACGACACCAATACCATGTTCATCGAGTTCCGCCACATTGCCGAGGCCGAGGACGCCATGCCCAAGACGCCCCCTTGGTGGGGCGACCGCAACGTGATGCTGCCAGCTCAGCTACCCGAAGACCACGAGACGTACCAAGACCGCCAGCGCCGCCCTGGTGACTACGACGCCCAAGTCACCCAGCGCCCCATCGCCGTCCACGGCTTGGAGCACTTGGGAGCAACTGACCGCGGCATCATCATGTTCCGCCGCCGTCTGCGCAAGGGCATCGAAGCCACCGCCCAAGGCCACGACCCCGAAGGCATCTCCCGCGAAGAACGCCCCATCACCACCTACTGCAACGACTCAGTAGTCCCCGTCCCCCAAGCCTCCGACCCCGCAGAAGAAACGAGGCTGCTCCAAGAAATGGCGCGAAAGCTGGTGAGCGAGTATCTGGCGCGAGGGTTATAAATGTCACTCGTCACCCTTCTTGCAGAACGTGATAGCTTAGTTAAGCAGTTTCTCGAAGCCCAATTCCCATATACACGGCCTGTTGTCAGGGAACAGAATAAACGACTAGCTAGCACAGCAACGATTCGCCCCGAAGGGCCATTACCCCCACACACGTACGCCATGCTTGGCCGCGCGATTGACTACCGCATTCGCTACTACTTTCCACCGACTCCAGTCCAAGATTTGGTCGCTTGGAGGGGTGGTCGTCGGGTGATGGATGGGGAGCGCCCGTTGGAAGATATCGACCTGCTGAGAGAACGCGATGTCGAGCTTTTCCAAGGGGAGGATGGTGCCGAGATAGTGGCGATACGAACAGGGCTCACCCTCCCTGCCGAGGCGGTCCAAGAATTCTTCGACAGTCTTGAGACTTTCCTGTCGACATATAGTCCGGCAGGTCGCCGGCTATATCAAGAAGAAGAGGAGCTATTGACCAAATACTGCATCGTGCTTTCTTGCTTCGAACAGATAGCACGCAGCGGGCCGCATCCAAACGACCGAGTGTTCGCGGACAATCCCAAGACCTCGGTCTCCGAGCTACTATCCATCGCCGAGGACGAATGGACGGCTGACATCTGTGCTATGTCATGGCTCTTCCATGACCGATGTCAAACGCTCCTCTCCAGCCCGGCTATATTGAACCCCATCTTTGCTGGAAGTGCGGACGTAGGAGGAGCAGACGCAGACCTCATTGTTGATGGTTGTTTGATAGACATCAAGGCAACGGTGAACGCCGAGCTATCCAGAAACTGGTTGTACCAACTTCTTGGGTACAGTCTGCTTGACTACGACGATGAATTCGATATACGAGAAGTCGGCATCTACTTCGCACGCCAAGGCGTGACTCTTCAATGGTCTTTAGAGGGCCTGATGGAACACCTGCGTGGTGGGCCACCTCCTCCTCTGATTGAATTGCGAAAGCGATTCCAAGAAACGATTACTCAGTGAGCTGGTTGGATATGAGCGGATTGGTGCCGCCCCGTGTCAATCCCGTAACGAGAGGTCATAGGGTTCGCTACGGAACTTCTGAATATCAAAGGGAGGCGTGCCAGGTTTGATTTTGTCTCGCAAGTAACCGAGCAGAGAAAGGTCTACCTTACCGGTGTGAGAGCCGCCAACTTCGGAGTCTGCCTTGACTGGCCGTAAGATGAGACTCTCAGACCCTTGTTCCACATCAATCTGATCACCCGGCTGAAGGCCAATAGCAACTAGCAAATCGGACGGAACAGCGACGTTCCCTTCTTCTGTCACTTTGAGGATCATGACTCCCCCCTCTCTAGACAGATGCTACGTTCGAGCCCAACAAGCGTCAAGAGTGAATCTGCTGCGGGCAACAACCGCATCGCAACAATCTCGAACCCCGCTGCCCGAAACACGTGGGACGCATCCTCACTCTCAAGAAAGTCGATGAAGGCGGCAGCCTGCTCTTCCTTGTCCGATGCCTCCAATACCACTGCCGGATACACAATCGGAGCATGCACACCCTCAGGCAGCGTCTCCACTACCGCGATCCCCTCACTCACAAACGCGTCCGTCTGGTACACCAGCGCAGCCGCCACGTTCCCCGACTCTACGTAACCCAGCGTAGTCCGCACGTTCGCCCCGTAAACCAAGCGAGGCTCGAACACCTCCCACAGCCCCAGACGGATCAATGCCTCCTTGGCGTACACCCCTGCCGGTGCAAAGTCGGGGTCGGCGATGGCCAGCATTCCTCCCGCCTCCGCCAGTCCCTCCAGACTGATAACCCGCTCAGCGTCCGCCGCCCGTACCACCAGCGCCAGCCTGTTCGTGAGCAAAGGCCGTCGGCTCCCTTCCACCACTAGCCCCTCGTCTTCCAAGCCGTCCACGGGATGGGCCCCCGCCGATATCATCACGTCCGCTGGCGCACCCCGGGAGATTTGCTGTGCCAGTCGGCTGGAAGCCCCGAAGCTCAGATCGACCCGCACACCGGTCTTCTCCTCGTACTCCTGAGCCAGTTGCTGCATCGAGTCTGTGAGGCTGGAAGCAGCGAACACAAGGAGTCGGTCTCCACTACCACCGCAACCGGATAACAAGACGCATGCCAGGAACAATCCGAGCAACAGGAGGCAAGAGGCGGGGTAGGTCACCTGTGGTCGGGAGTCTCCCAGCAACAGAGACGCAACTCTACGGAAGCTGGTCAAGCACCGAACGGGCCAGCATCATCTTGCACGGGCTAATGGGCCGGAACGTGCGGGATATCCGCACATCTCCGGCCAGACTCAGGATGCTATAGGCATCGTAGGGGTCCATCCCCTTTTCTTCAGCAAGGAAGTCCACCATCTCGCCCACCGCTTGCTTCATGGCCGTGCTCGTGCGCTTGGCCGAAGACATGGTGATGAAGTACTCCGGCGTAAGCGCTCGCGGGTTGCGCAGCCTCTTCCCCTTCTCAACAGTCACCCTCATATGCGTCTCCGCGGCAATCTCCGCGCCCGTGCCACCCACGGCCCCGTCCCCCACCACGGCGTGCATGTCCCCCATCACCAGCAGCGCGCCCGGAACGAACACTGGCAGCCAGATGGTGCTTCCCTCCACCAGCTCCTTCACATCGATGTCGCCCCCGTATGGCCCGCTATCACTGGCCGTCTGCTGCACCCGGCCCGGGCTCGTGGCAATCAACCCCACCGAGGGCCGCATCGGAACCTTCAGTCCGTTCTCCAGACGCAGGTGCCCGTCCTCCACCGACATCACCGTGGAATACGAGTTATCAAATCGCTCCGGTAGAAATCCATGCCCCGGACGCACCTGATGCAACGCCGTCCCGGTCACCTTGATCGAAAGGATCTCTACCCGCAGGGAGTCACCCCGCCCCGCCCCCTCCACGTATATCGGACCCGTAGCCGGCCCCAGTGGATTGTATGTATCAAGCCCCTCGCGCACCCCCATAAAGGCATCCCAAGTCTCCACCAGGAGCTCCTCACCGGAAGCAATGGTGATGGCCGGCTCCTGCTTGGGGTCGAGAGTCGTCGTATGCTTATCCCGTGTCAGTCTCTTCATGACGACCAGCCTCTGCTGATAACTTAAGCTAAGTGCCCCAAGTTGCTCTAACGACCCGGATGACCAAATCCCCTGAGGCCTATGGACGGAAGCTTTCTGAGGGTCTCGTTGAGAGGCTCGACCGCGACGTCTGCCGACTCCAGGGCGGTCACACCCAAAAGCGGGTCAGTGTCCTCATTGGCCATCACGATGGTTGCCCACACAACCTCACCCATGAACTCTATACGCGCCCCAGTGATGTCCATGGTGATCTCGCTGCCATCCGCTAGAGTGTACTCCCTCTGTCCCTCTGCCCTCAGTCCAATCGACTCCAAGTAAGCACGAGGCACCAAGCAGTCAATGGCACCCGTATCTGCCACAAACATCCCTTCCCAAGTACGCTCCGGCTCAGCGGGATTCCTGATTAAGGCACTCACCCATGTCCCACCCATGTCACCCTGGCTCCCACTGAGTTTCTTTCTGGTCTTGGGTCGCAGCCTGCGCATCATGGGCGCACCACTCCCTCGCGCGCGAACTCCTCAATCTCCGCAGCACCATACCCCAACTCCCCCAAGACCTCGGCCGTATGCTCTCCCAAGTCCGGCGGATGACGGCGCACCGTCGCAGGGTGCTCCGTCAGCTTCAGAGGCGGCCCAGGCACCTTCACCTCAGGCACACGCGGGTGTAACGCAGGCACGATCATGTTGCGCGCCAGCACCTGCGGGTCGTTCACCACGTCCGACACCCGGTTGATGGGGCCGCATGGCACTCCCGCCTCCATGATGATGTCCACCCACTCAGCAGTCGTCTTGGTGCGGAAGTGGTCCGAAAGGCGGTCGATCACCTCTTTCCGGTTCTCCACCCGCCCAGTGTTCGTTTTCAGCCTCTCGTCTTGAGCTAGATCATCTCGTCCAATGGCCGGGCACAGCCTCTGCCACAGCCCGTCATTCGCGCACCCAAGAATGAAGTGCCCGTCTGACGATGGAAACGCTTGGTACGGCACCAGCGAAGGATGCGCCGAACCCAACCTGCCAGGAACCCTTCCCGACGCCATATAGCCCGTGGCGTGGTAGCTCATCGTCGCCACCTGCCCCTCCAAGAGCGACGCCTCTACCAACTGCCCCTTGCCCGTCTTCTCCCGTGCCAGCAGGGCCGTGGTCACCGCGCCGTAGGCCATCATCCCTGTGAACAGGTCCACCATCGAATACCCCACCCGCAGAGGCGGTCCGTCCGGCTCGCCTGTGGTGCTCATCATCCCGCCGTACCCTTGAATGATCAGGTCATACCCCGGCCTGTCTGCCATCGGCCCCGTGCGCCCAAAACCGGAAACGCAGCAATAGATGATTCGCGGGTTCAGTTCAGCCACTTTGCCATACCCAATGCCCATCCTGTCCGCCGTGCCCGCCCTGAAGCTCTCGATCATGATGTCCGCTTGGCTCGCCAGCTTCAGGCACACATCCACCGCCCGCTTGTCCCGCAAATTCAGCGCGATGGAGCGCTTATTCCGGTTGAAGGACACGAACTGCGTGCTCAGGTCATCCCAGAAGGGCCCCCACTCCCGCGTCTCGTCGCCATGGCTGGGCTCCTCCACCTTGATGACGTCCGCCCCCATATCTCCCAGCAATTGGGTGCAGAAAGGTCCTGCCAGAGTCCGGGTGAGATCCAGCACACGAATGCCGTCCAATGCGCCAGCCACGGCTACCTCCTAGAACGATTTCTCCGGGAAAGAGAGGAACAAACAAAAGGATGTCAGGTTGTCGGGCAATTATACATGGAGACGGGAGGCTCCCCTCATGCCTCCTCGACCATTGGCTGAAGGGCGCGGATGTACTGCGACAGTCTGCTTGTCAGCTCCATCAGGAAGTCCTCATCCAACACCGGCATCTCCATGGTCTCATGCACCCGCGTCCAACTCCGGGTCCATTGCTCCGCCTCCACCTCCGCGCCCAACTGCTTCTTGATATCGCCCATGCGAGTCAACATGTTCTCCAGATGTCTGGAGTTCTCCTGCGCAGCCCCCTCGAAATGCAGGCCAAGCTCAATCTGCCTGTGGCGCCTCTGCACATGCACCTCGTAGTGGGCCGTAGGGTCCCCATAGTGCACCTTGACCAGCCCGTGCCAAGGCCCCACACTCTCGAACTCCTTCAACTCCCCAGGCAACTGCATGCGCAGCAGTTCCAACATCTCTGCCAGAAAGTGCCGCGCGCTCATCCCAGGCACAATATCCGCTCCACCAAAAATCTGAGGCGCATTGTATCATCGCCATCGAGAACGCTTGGCCCTCCCATTTGACACCACAAAGCCTCCCGCCTATTCTGGCCCTTTCCCATCGGGAAACACACACCCTCCCTTCGCGAGGTGAAGCATGCCAACCCCCGGCATTGAACTGACCGGCGTAAACCACGTGGTCACTATGGTGAAAGAGACCCAGCGCAGCATGGACTTCTACTGCGGCCTGCTGGGCTTCAAGCAGATTCCCAGCATGGTCGACAACGAGAACATCACTTGGCTGCAACTCCCCAGCGGCGTGATGCTCCACCTCATCGAGACCGACGAAGCCCCCGTCCGCCCTGAAAACGTTCATCACGCCTTCGAGGTCCAGGACTTCGACGCAGCATGGAAGACCCTTGAGGCCAACGGAGTCCCCGTTGAACGCGACGGTATCCGCCACGACGGCCAGCGCTACATCTTCTTCCGTGACCCCGACGGCACCCGCGTCGAAATCTGCACCCCCTCGGGTTTCAAGAGCACCTAGGTCCTCAGGACATGTTTGGGGAGGCCAATGTGGAGGCGGACACGCAGGTTATTCGGCAGAAACTACTGGAAATCGCTGCCGCTGGTGATATTACCCACTACTCCGACATTGCACCATTGGCAGGGTTGAACATGGGATCCGAAGTTGACCGCATCCGGATGGCCCAGATACTCGGCAACATCAGTAGTGCGGAATACCAGGCGGGGAGGCCGCTCCTGTCGGCCATAGTTGTATTCAAAGACGAGTTCAGACCTGGAGATGGCTTCTTTAAGCTTGCAGAGCGGTTGGGCTTGTACCATGGCGGCGACCGCGACGAATATTGGGTGAAGGAGTTACAGCGTGTGCGCGATTACTGGGCGTCTCCTCCATCGGAAGAGGGCGCCCCCCCCCGGATGGCAGCCATTGGGGAATAGGCGCGGAATCTCACGAAATCACGGACATCGAGAATAGTTTCCATGTCTAAAGGATCGGGCGGAAATGCCTGAACTCGACAACAAAGTAGCCATCGTCACCGGCGTCGGACGCATACGCGGCCTTGGTCGTGCCGTCTCCGAGTCCCTAGCCCAAGCTGGCTGCGACGTCGTGGTAACCGGCACCGGACGCGACCCCTCCACCTTCCCTCCCGAAGAACAGGAGATCGGCTGGCGCGGCATCGAAAGCGTCGCCGACTCCGTCCGCGCTGAAGGCCGGCGCGCCCTCCCCCTCGTGGTTGACGTCACCAGCGCCTCCAGCATCGCCGCCATGGTCGAGAACACCCTCAGCGAGTTCGGACGCATCGACATCCTCATCAACAACGCTGCCTCTCCCCGTGGCCCCGACCGCCGTCCCCTCGTCGACCTGCCCGAAGACATCTTCCGCACCGTCATGGACGTCAAAGTCCTAGGCACCTACCTATGCTGCCAAGCAATCATCCCTCAAATGGTCAGCCAAGGCGGAGGCAAGATCATCAACGTCTCCACTGTCCTCGCTAAGGACTTCCTCCCCAACACCTCCGCCTACGCCTCGGCCAACGCCGCCGTCCACGCCATGACCGCCGTCCTCTCCCGCGAGGTCTCCCGCCACAACATCAACGTCAACTGCGTCTGCCCCGGCACCCTCGACACCTCCCGCAACGATGTCCTCCCCCAGGAGGCCCTGAACAACATCGCCAACAACATTCCCATGGGCCGCCTAGGCACCCCCGAAGAAGTCGCCAGCTTCATCACCTACCTCTGCACCCCAGCCGCCGACTGGATCCAAGGCCAGTCCATGAACATCAACGGCGGTGTCACCGCAGCTTAGTGAGCCTTACAACTCGGTCAATCCCGTAGTTTCAGGTCATATCCCTCTTCCCGGAACTTCCTTATATCAAACGGTGGATAATCAGGGGGAATCTTGTCCTTCAGTGTCCCCAAGCGCGAGCGGTCTATTCGGATAGGCTTCAGTGTGAGTCCGTCTGGCCCCTCCTCTAGTCGCAGCCGGTCGCCAGGCCCGATTCCCATGGCCTCCAATACCTCAGTAGGTAACGTGACCTGGCGCCTTGCCGTAATTCTGACAATCATGCTCCGCCCTCCACGGATATTGTATCGCCCCAAAGGCTCTACTTCCCCGCCTCCTCCCTCTCCGCAATCTCCCGCGCCGTAGCCCTCATCAAAAACGCAGGCACCACCCCAATCACTGCCACCACGGCCGAAATCCGCAAAAAGCTGTGGAACAGCGTCAGCCCAGCATCATAAATGCCGTCAAAGTACCTCTCCAGTTCCGCGCCCGTAGCTTGTGCCGGGAACTCAATATCCGCCGTCAGAATCTGGAACCGTTCCACCCCCCACGCCGCCAACGCCGCCAGTCCTAGAGCCATCCCGATCATCCGCGACACCGTCACCAGCGATGCCGCCGTAGCCCTGTACCCCTCGTCCACCGAACTCAACGCCCGTGCCATCAGGGGCGTGTTGTTCAGCCCGTATCCCACTCCGGCGATGCACAGGTGAAGCGTCAGCCACGGCTCCGTAATGTCCAGGTCCCACGTGCTCACCAACGCCAGTCCGGTCGCGCTAATCAGCAGCCCCGATATCGCCACCGCCCGGTTGCCCACGAAATTCAGCAGCCACCCTCCCAGCAGTGCCCCCATGGCTGACGCCCCCGTAAGCCGCAGCAGCCACCACCCACCCGTTAGCGGGTCTCGCTCCATCACCGTGTTTGCCATCAACGGAATGGTCACCATTGCGATGATGAGCGACACCCCCTCCAGCAACTGCGTGGCATTCGCCGTGATGAAAGCCCGAGTCCGCAGCAAAGTAGGCTCTAACAGGGGCTGTTCTTTTCTTCTCTCCACTAGGGCGAGTATTGCAATCAGGCCCAGCCCCGGAAGCCCGATGAGAAACGGCTGTGCCGAACTGAGCGTGAACAACCCCTCCTTCGAAAGCGCGAACGTAAGGATGAACAACACTCCCGATAGCAGCAGGCCTCCCTGCCAGTCCACCCTCGCATCCGGTTGCCGCCGGCTCGGCAGCCGGACCAGCCCTGCCATGATCAGCGCCGCTTGCGGAGCGTTCAGCCAGAATATCCACCGCCAGTCCAGCAACTCGATGATCGCCCCGCCATACGCCGGCCCCAGTAGCGAGCCCGCCTCCGCCGAGGCCACTACCAACCCAATCGCCATCCCCCGCTGCGAAGCCGGCATCACTGTGCTGGCGATGGCCATGCTTATGGGCACCGTAGCCCCACCGCCGATGGCCTGCACAACCCGGGCCCCGATGATCCATGTCAGGTTGTCGGCCAGTGCAACCAAGCAGGTCCCGATGATGAATACCACCAGCGATGCTTGATAAATGCGCGCGTACCCGTAAACGTCCGCGATGCGCCCGAACAGAGGCATTGCCACCGTGTATCCCACGATATAGGCCGTGATGATCCACGCAGCACTGGACGCGTCCTCTGGCACCTCCAGCTTCAGGTCGGCCATGATGACCGGCAGCGCTGTCACCACCACTGTCTGGTCCAACGCAGCCGTGAACACCCCGAGGCAGATGACCACCATCACCCACTTCGGCGACATAACCCGGTCGGTAGACAACCATCGACTCAAAATCTGCGGTCCGTCATGCCTGCACCCGCGGAAATCTGCTCAGCGGAAATCTGCTCAACAGAGGAAGCACTCGTGCCATACCCATCAGCATGCCCCAAAAATGTGCCCCTATGGCGCTATCGGTCAGCTCCCAGGACGAGAGATCCCAAACCTGCATTGCGCCCTTCGAACAGGGATCGGATCGGCACTGCGAACATTCCTTCACCGAAGCCAGCAGTCATCTCGCCATCGTAGAGCACCGCTCCAGCTGCGAACCGGTCCCCAGCTATCTTCTGCAGTTTGCGTAGTCCGCGGAAATCCGATGGCGTTACCGTAGCTGAGGCCTTCACTTCAATCCCGGCCACGCCTGTTCCACCCCGCTCGATGACCACATCGACTTCTACCTGGTCCTTGTCGCGATAGTGGTAAAAGCCGAGGGGGTGTTCTTGGCAGATGGCTTGGCGTCGCAACTCTTGAAACACGAACGTTTCTAGGAACTGGCCGAAGAGAGTCCGATCTCGGGTCAGGGAGCCGGAGTCATACCCCATAAGAGCACATCCGAGGCCGGTGTCGCCTATATGGAGTTTGGGAGTCTTAACCAACCGGCTCAGCCGGTTCCCATGCCACGAGGGAAGCCGGTCAATAAGGAACAGACGCTCCAGCAATTCCACATAGCTGACGATGGTCGGACGGCTGAGTTGGAAGGACGATGCTAGATCTGACAGGTTATACAAGCGGGCTGTTTGCGAAGCGGCAGCCCCCAGTAGCCGAGGCAACACGTCCAAGGCGCTGATCCTAGCCATGTCCCGTACGTCTCTTTGAAGCTGCGTCTCCACATAATTCCTGTACCAGTTGGCCCGTCGCCGGGCGGTTGGACGGGCCAGCGCCGCCGGATAACCACCCCCGGTGATGAGGCCTTGCAACTCATCCCCAAGGCGGCGGCTCGGTGAGGTCTGAAACCTTCCGCAAAATAGGTCATCAAGAAAATTCGGTACGCCACCACGCATCTCGCTCTGTGAGAGGGGAAGCAGCTGCAGTATTTCCATCCGGCCCGCCAGTGAATCCGAGAGCGCTGGCACAAGAAGTACCTGAGATGAGCCGGTAAGCAGGAACCGGCCAGGAATTCGGCGGGCATCGATTTCTTGTTTCAGCGCGGCAAAAAGCGCCGGGACACGCTGCACCTCATCAAGGATGACACGCTCTGGTAGCCCTCCTGCGAAACCTGCTGGGTCGGAGTCTGCAGCGGCCCGGGCCACGTTATTGTCAAAGTTGATGTAGGCGTACCCCTCAGGCTCACCAGCCAAGCGCGCGAGGGTAGTCTTGCCGCTCTGACGCGGGCCGTGAATGAGTACCGCGGGCGAATCAGACAACGCCTCCAGCAAGGGTTTCTCTGCATAGCGAGGGTATAGCAAGGACGATTCCATCGTCCAATTGTAACTCTACGGTCCGTCCAATTGCAAGTTTTACTGCCGTCCAATTACAATGTTATAAGGCGTTCAATTGCAAGTCATACGGCCGTCCAATTGCAATGTTACAGTGCGTCCAAATGAAATCTTGTGCTGCAGAGGTCTTTCCTGGTCCACACGGGCACATTCCCCCGGATCACGAGTACCCTGAATGCGTGTCCTGTCGTACAGACGGTACGACCCCCACGCGGAAGCCTGCTACAACGGAGGCAGCTCAATCTCCACCGGGACATCCACATCCCGTATGATCAGCACCCGCACCGCACCCGATTGGTCGTCGGAAAACAGTCTGCCCTCTACCCGCGCCTGGCGTAACAACGAGTCGTCTTTCCCGATCCACGCATCAATCTCGATCTGTTCACCCGGCGAAGCATTGACCAGCAACCCCTTGAACGCCCCCGAGTCCACCACTCCCCCGATGCGCCACACCTGCGCCCCCTCCACTTGCTCTTCCCCAACCAAAGTCGGCTCCTCTATCGCTTTCATGATGTCAGCCAGTCTCAGTCCAAGCTCGCTGAAATCAAAGGGCAGTGTCAGCGGGTCCGTCTCGCCCCAACGCCCCAGCAGGTTCATGTAAGCCTTGCCCGCCACACCGATGATCTCTACCCCCACAAAGACGTTCTTGTCGCTTGTGGTCGCCTCCATCCTCAGGCTGTACTTGTCGGGCATGGCAATCTGCCCCGTTACCGCATCCAGATACAGTCCCAGACCGCTAAGGTAGGAAGACCCAACATCGTGGGACAGGTCAAAAGTAGCAAACGTGATGCCAGACATGCGGGTTGCTGAGGCATCCAGGATTCCTGCGGGGTCGGGCGATGCTGTGTCTGCAGCAGTGGAAGCGGGAGGCTCTGCGGCCTCGCACCCAATGGCCCCTATAACGGACAACACCAATAGAAGGGCCACCATCCCGACGGCCGCCCTGGAACATCCCAAGCGTTCCCTCGCTAGTTCCACGACCAGAAGGCGATGCGCCCCGAAGCCAGTTCCCGCGCCACTCCCGAATTGATGTCTACCGTGTACACCTTGTCGGTCGATGGACTGGCCCCGTTCGTCTGACCCGCCCCATGGCTCAGCGTTCCCGTGAACACGAACCGGCTGCTGTCAGGTGCCCACAGCGAGTTGGAGTACGCATACTGATCGAAGAAGCTGATCATCGTGAACTGCTCCGACGATGGCCCGAACTCCACCAGATCCCGCGGCTCTCCCCCGGCAGCCGGGACCACGTTCCATATCAAGGCACGTTGGCTATCAGCAACGGTCACGTACAGCAGCCATTCCCCGTCCGGTGACCAGAAGAACGCAAGAAGCGACTCATCTACTACGGTACGTTCACCGCTGCCATCCGCTTGCACTACCCTGAGTTTCTGGTACGTGGGCAAGGCGTCGCTGGTGGAGTCCGCCACCGCGATTTCGTCCCCATCGGGAGACCAGAGAAAGGCGGCGCCCGGCCCCACGTCCATCAGCGCCTTGAGCGCCCCCGCATCATCCGCAGGCCCCAGGTCCAAAAGGAAAAGCGCGTCCCCTCCGTTGTTCTCGTCCACATACAGGCCCTTGCGTCCCACGGGAGAGAATGCCGGTACCCGGTATATCGAGCTTGACTCCCCAAGGCGGCGTGGGTCCTGTAACCCTGGAGCGTCCAGCAACTCCAGTCCGGACCTCCGGTGCATCAGAATACCGCTGCTATCCGAGGCCCAGCTGTAATAGATAGGCCCCATGGTGACAACGGGCATGGCCGCTTCCAAACCGTCCCCAGGGGACGAGAACAGGGTGAGTCCCGTCGGCGTGGACGAGATGAAGGTCAGCAGCTTGCTGTCAGGTGACCAGTAGAGATAGTGGGACGCATCCTGCGCAATGAACGGGCTCGACCCCGGCTCGTTCTCATGCACCAGCCTTACGTCCCCCGTCTCCAGGTCCACTACATGGATGGATGTGGAAACGGATACGTCTGAAGGCAAAACGCGCGAGAACGCCAGCCTGCGCCCGTCTCGCGACCAAGTCGGCCAAGTGAAAAGAGCATTCGGGGCCAGTCCCTGGGCACTGATTCGCCCCACGGCACCCTCAACGCCAGCGCCCGCAAGCCGTCGCGAGCCCGTCCCGTCCGGCTTGATGGTAAACAGCCCGCCATCTGCGCCCGTGTACGCGATCAGGTCCACTGTAATTGCTTCCGCAGCATCACCTTCTAGACCCGCTCCTTCTTCAGCTATCTCTGCTGGCCGGGTGGCACAACCCAGCCCGGCTATCGCCAAAAGCAGCAAAGCCACTACTGCCACCACGCCAGAGTGCCTTACTGATGTCCACCTCATACCCGATTAGCCCAGTCCTTCTCGCCAGAAGCTGTCATATTCTCTTGTGAGGGTCAACCTGAGTCAGCCCGTGGACCCGTACTTGTACGGCTCTAGTACCGCATAAAGTGTGTCGTTCACCGGCGTCGGCACCCCCGTCTCCTTCCCCAGCCTCACCACCGCACCTGTAAACGCATCCAACTCCATGGGTCGCCCTGACTCCATATCGATCTGCATTGATGCCTTCAGGTCCTTGGCCCAACCTACCATGTAGTCCCAGGTCTTGGGTACGATATCCGCATCCAAATTCACGCCCTTGGCCCGCGCCACCGCCTCCACTTCCTTCAATGCCGCCATCAGCGTCTCTCGCCCTGCCTCCGAAGCCATCACAGTAGCAAGCCCCGTCCGCGCCGCGCCGGTCACACCCGCCAGCACCGTGATGAACAGCGACTTGCCCCACAACTCCTTGGGCATATCCTGCGAGGCCAGCACCTCTATGCCCGCCTCCAGAAACGTCTCCGTCACCGGCAGGCATCGCGGGGTCGACGGCCCAGACTGCTCCCCAAACACAAACCGCACCACGCCACCCGACTGCTTGAACTCCCCCGGCCCTGTCCTCTCCGCCTCGATATACACCGCGCCCGGCAGCACGTTGTCCCGCTCAAGCGCCCTCGCCACCTCCGCGTAGCTGTCCACCCCGTTCTGCACCGTGATCACCAGCGTATCGTAGCCCACCATCGGGCGCAGCAAAGGCAGCGCATCCCCATTCTGGTACGTCTTGACGCAATACAGCACGAGATCAACCTCGCCCACAGCCCGCGGGTCGTCCGTCGCCATCACCGGCGCCTCGAACTTCCCCCAGTGGCTCTGCACTCGCAACCCGTGCTCCCGCATCGCAGCGAGGTTCTCACCCCGGGCAATCATCACCACCGGATTCCCAGCCCGCGCCAGCACCGCCCCAAAATATCCGCCCACGGCCCCCGCCCCCAAGACGGCAATCCGCATACACTCCTCCTAGGCCACCAACATAACCCAGCCCAAGCGGCAGCACAAGCAGGAAGCACGCTCTCCTTCCCTAGGCAAGCGCACTTACAACATGCCCCCTTCCCCCTCGCAGGGGGAAGGGGGCATGAGGGTGAAGCGTCCTCTGTGGTATCCTGCCTATAACCGCTAGCCCTGCAGGGCCCCACAAGGAGGCGATCAATGTCCGTCATCAATCTGGACCACACCATCGTCCCCGCCCACGACAAGGAGGAGTCCGCCCGCTTCTTCGCACGCATCATGGGCCTCAAGTACGAAGGCACCCACGGCCACTTCGCCCCCGTCAAGCTCAACGACACCCTCACCATGGACTTCGACAACCGTGAGGGCTTCGAGCACCACCACTACGCCTTCCACGTCACCGACGAAGACTTCGACGTCATCTTCGAGCGCGTCAAGGCCGAGGGCTTGGCCTACGGCAGCGACCCCCGCGCCCAGGACAACATGCAGATCAACACCCGCCGCGGAGGCCGTGGCTTCTACTTCAAAGACCCCAACGGCCACAGCCTCGAACTTCTCACCGTACGCTAGCCCGCTGACCGTTCAGTCGCGACCGAACAGGAAAACGCAATGAGGGGCTTCCAGCCAGTCTCAAGCCTGCGAAGCCCCTCTCTCGTATTTTGGCTCAACCTAGCCCTCAAGGCCGCCCTGATCGGCCTCCTCATATTCGGCGCCTTCTCTGGACTCCAGCAATTCGAAGGCAAGGGCTACCTCTGGCGCCTCATTACCTACCCCATCGCCGCCCTGGTAGTCCCCGTAGTCTGGACGGCACTCCGGCGAAAGCCAACCTACCCCTACCCCGTCGACCTTCTCCTGACTCTGCCCTTCCTCATCGACACCGCAGGCAACGCCCTCGACCTCTACGACACCATCGAGTGGTGGGACGACGCCAACCACTTCGTCAACTGGATGCTCATCTCCGGCGCCGCCGGTGCCCTAGCATGGCGCAACCGCATCCCCCTCTGGGAAACCATGGCCTTCGTAATAGGCTTCGGGGCAACCGCCGCCATCCTCTGGGAAGTCGGCGAATACTTCGCCTTCATCCGCCACTCCGAAGAGCTAGCCACCGCCTACTCCGACACCCTAGGCGACATGGCCCTCGGCCTCGCCGGCTCAGCCGTAGCCAGCCTCGCAGCCGCCCTGCTTCCCAGTCGCCCACCATAGTCTCCTCCATCTGGAGGACTGCGAAGGATGCCCCGTCTGCAAGGGAGCTGCTCTCTGACTAGAAGGGCCTCCCCCGAATCGGCGGTGCCGACACCAACTCTTGGTTCACCGGATCAACCATCAGGTTCATAGTCTCCAGTGTAGTTGCACCTACTGAGTAGATGTCCTCGGCACCAAAAATGACAGGGCAGACTCTCTCAAACCCGTTGTAAGCAATCCGGACCTGCCCCGATTCCGCTTCTTCAACATCTCCGTTGGCGTAAGCGATCTTCAAAGTTATATCCGGTTCCACTTGCAACTGGGTTAGGAAAGAAGCAGGCAACACCGTATGAGTGGCCCCGGTGTCGACCAGCGCCGTCACATGGACCATATCCCCATACACCATGTGTCCAACCCGCACCGCCACTTCAAGCCTACTCACATGCACACCCGGCAAATCGCCAGTATTCCCTAGAGCGCGGGATTCCTCCGCTCCCCACTAGCCCCCTCCAGCGCATGCGCAGCCCTCAGCAACGTCCACTCATCATAGTGGCGCCCTATCAACTGCACCGCCAACGGCAACCCGTCCGCCGTGAACCCGAACGGCACCGATATCGCTGGCGACCCCGTCAGGTCCCAAGGCACCGTCCCCCGCAGCGCATGCCTCCCGTTCAGTGCCTCACCCTCGATATTGAACTCCGTCTGCCCGTGCGGGAACGACGGCATCGGCACCGTGGGCGCCAGGAACAGGTCGTACCCCGAGAAGTACTCCCTCACTTCCTTCTTCAGCATCTCCCACTGCGTCATTGCCTCCAGATACTCCGGCAGAGGCCGTGGCGGAGCCGACAAGAATCTCTGGCGGAACACTTCCGTCAGTTCGCCCTCTCGTCCCTCAATGGTCGGCCCTGCGTAGAACGCCGCCTCCGCGTTGTACATAACGGCTGAAATCACCCCCGCGTCCTTCTCCCTCAGCCCCGGTATCTCCATCGGCTCCACCTGAATCCCCAGTCCCGCCATCGCCTCCGCAGCCCCGTTTATCGCAGCCTGCACCTGCGGCTCCACCGCAATCCCCGCCGTCGGACTGAACCCTACCCTCAGACCGGATACCGGCCCGTCCAGATTCATGTAGTCCTGCACCGGGGCATCAATGGCATAGGGGTCCGCCCCGTCCGGGCCTGCCAGCACCGACATCGCCAGCGCCGCGTCCCGCACCGTCCTCACCATCGGCCCCACATGTATCGCCCGGAATATCACCTGTGGCTGTATCCCCGTATACGGCACCCGTCCGATCGTCGGCTTCAACCCCACCAGTCCGCAGAAGGCCGAGGGCTCCCGTATCGATCCACCCAAGTCCGTCCCAAGCCCCAACGGCGACATCCCCGACGCTACGGCCGAGGCCTCCCCACCGCTTGAACCGCCCGCCGTGTGCTCCGTGTTCCACGGGTTCCGCGTCAGCCCGAACACCAGGTTACCCGTCTCCCACCACAGCGCGAACTCCGGCATGTTGGTCTTCCCCAGCAGGATTCCTCCAGCCTGTTTCAGCCGGGTGTACACCAAGGCGTCCTGCTCCGACACATTGTCCGCCATCAGCTTCGACCCCAATGTCATCCGCAGACCGGCCGTCTCAATGCAGTCCTTCAGCGTGAACGGCACCCCGTGCAGCGGCCCCAGCTCGTCGCCCCGCATCACCGCCGCCTCGGCCTCTCGCGCCAAGGCCAGCGGGTCCTCCTGCGGGAAGATGACGATGGCATTCAACCGCGGGTTCACCTCTTCGATGCGGTCCAGGTGCGCCTGCACCACCTCCACCGGAGAAAGCGCCCTCGTGCGTATCAACTCCGCCAGTTCATATGCCGGCTTGTAATGGATCTCTTCGGCCATCCCTCGCCTCCTGCGTTTCTTGCCTTGGGCCAGCTAAAGCCGTTACTCCAGACCCATCGCGTCTAGGCCAACCCGCGCCAGCTCTTCGTCCGTGACACCGCTGGGATATCCGCCAACGCCGATGCCCCCGATCAATATGCCCCTCGAGCGCACGGCCAGCCCGCCCTGCCCCGGCGTGAAGTTGCCGTCTCCGGCCATCTCCGGCACCGACGACCCGCGGGCATGCGTGCCCTCCCCATACGTCACCGAGTTCTGCCCGCTGATGGCCGACGTATAAGCCTTCCGGAAAGCATGCCTCTTGCTGAACAGCCTCAGGTTGTCCATATGCGCATACGCCACCATATTCCCCGAATCATCCAGAATGCACATAGCCACCGGAGCGTCCGGCGTCTCATTAGCCTTCGCAATCATCGCGTTCATAGCCGCCTGAGCCTGCGCCATCGTGATAAAAGGTCTCTCCGCCATAACTGATCGTCTCCTCTCCAATATCTAACGAGCCACCCAACAGAGTACCCGCCCCCGCCCCACTAGTAAATCGCCCACCCCCCGTCGTTCCTGCGCCCCCACCCTCCGTCGCTCCTGCGCAGGCAGACCTCTGCAAAACATCAAGAAGGACACCACAAGACCATTCCCCCTCAAGAGGTAAGGTTGGCTTTGTTGTAAAAATCCCTACTGTTGCAAAAAGGCGATTCCATCTGGGGCAAGTGGTGGCCAAATGCGCCGAGGCCATCACTAAATGGCATCAACCAATATTCGACTGACGGCCGCTCACGGCGGCCCTCGACCCCTACCCCCACTACTGGTCAGGCGTACCGCGGGCTGAGGAAGGTTGAAACGTGCGGGCCTTCCCTAGTCGACGCGGTGCTCCGCTCCAGATTAAGATCCTAGCAAGAACCTGGGGGGAGGTGGGAGATGATATTCCTGCCAGGTGGAACCTAACGCTAAACGGTCCCCTGTTGGTGCCTATTGGCCGTAGGCACGTTTCTCACAGGGGGCCGTCCTTACAGGGCCGCGCGGTCAAGTGTCCCGCCGACCAAATTCGGCGGGGGTTCCATGCCTATGGACTGGGGGGTGTTCGGCCTGATTTCCCAGTACAAGAACGCTCCGTCCATAGTACGGCCCAGGCAGCAATTATTGTTCTGACGAGGAGGAGTCATGGAACAACAGGACCCCAACGCGAGGACGGACGTTACCGAGGGGCTGGGCGTCTTTCTCACAGTCTTAGCAGACGCTATTGTGAAGTTGGACCAGGCAGCGATTGAAAATCGCACAACCGAGCTGTTCGTCGAACACATCGATGTGATGATGAGTTGGGCAGTTGAGAAAAATCCCTTCGAAGTCTCTGAGGATCAGCTTCACAATGCTGCGTTGATCCACGAACGGTTTCGACAGGTTATTCAGCATACCGCGTCCCAAATGCCTCCAAGTGCTTAGGGGCCCGCATCGGCATCTGTACGAGTTGGGCGTCGCGCCCGAGTTCGATGAGCCCCTGTCAGGGGATGCTGGTTCCCCAGTCGTCGGCTACGTCACGCCAGTGGGCAAGCTGGGCTAGCTCTTGACTATAGTCACGTATTCCCTTTTCACATGTAGGTGGTGGTACGACTAGGGTGTGGTAGGGATTGGGTGGATTCTCCGTCGGCGCAGCCCGTACCACAAGGCCCTCGGCCCGGACTAGCCGGACGGGAAGCACTACCCACCCATCAAAAAAAGGATCGCGCCGCCCGTTGTTATTGTGTCGGCGTATGCCAAGGCTCACAGAAGCAGTATATCCTGCTTTTGAGAGGCGGTCGGCCGAGATAGAGGGGTCCCCTTCCCGTGCAGGCAGAACCGGAGGCCCTTCGCCAGGTCGAGCCTCTCTCCAGGTCTGTGCCTTTCGCTTGACTGCGATAGTCTGCCCTACCTGTTCATCATCATGAACAGGAGTGGTCATACGATACCCTGTACCTGCTTCATGAAGTCGCCCAGTTCCTGCACTTGAATTGTACGAGGTGGGCCAACTGTGCCCCTCTCAAGGAACGTGTATTCCACCTCTTCTTCACCGCCAGGACAGTAGCCCCAGACTGACCCTCGTGGCCCAGTTGACGTGAGGACGATTCCTCCATACGGGAAAGGATGAACTCCAATGGGTTGGGGTAGAGTTCGGAACATAGTCCTCAGAGGCCCTCCCGCATAGTTGATGGTTTCTTGGGAGGGTTGGGTGTATTCCATCTCGTCAGCGTATGTACATATCTGCCGGAGGTCGGTCAATGCCTCGCGGAATCGGTAATCCCCGTCCGCGACATTCACGTAGTAGCGCAATAGCTGCGCCGCCCGCCGTGGGTTGACCTGTCTGCCCCACGCTGTCCGTATGACCTCTTGGATTTGCTCAGAGGTCACCAACTGATGATGACGATTCGGGCGATGCCCTCGAACAACGTCAGAACTACTGTTGCGGAACAGAGATTCCCACCACTTATCGGAGACATCAGCGGGGATAGGAACAACCGGTTCATCAACCCATGTCGTCATTCTGCCCCTCCTTGCAGGCTCTTAACTATTTCTTCCAGTTGCTCTCGCAGGTCCACTAAGTGGTTCATCAATTCCTCATTCGAGGGTAGCGGTGCACTCTCGAATGCGAGTGTTAGTTCCAAGAACAGCTTGTTCGAGGAGGAATCATTGAACCGGGGTTCCAGGGCCACTTGCCATGTGCGCCCAGTACTGTCATTCATGGCGAGCGTGCCGGAACCTGCTCTCACATCCAACGTGCCCAGGGTTGGCGGAAACAGTCGCTTGGCCAAGAATACGACGGCCGGTTGCTCTAATTGGCAGACCGCCTCAATGCGATAGTCGAATCTTGCATCCTTGCCCTCTTGCGCATCATCAGAGCATGAGAGTACCTTATGTAATGTACCTGCGAAGCTTCCAACGTCGTCGCCAGGGTAATCTTTGGTGATGCTGGAGCGTGGAAAGGACAAGTCCATAGTAATGCGGTCTCGCTCAAGCACTATCTCGCGCCCTGCTTCAGGCATTCCAGGGGTTTCCAGAGGATTTCTCGGCATCCCAAGGATGACCCCGTGACTAACAGGTGCTACCTCTGTATCAGTCTGTTCCTCGAACTGTTTCAATTCGTGCCGGTCTCGCAGGAGCCGCAGGTCGAAGAAAGTAGCACGCAACCTGAGTATCTCAACGGGCATAGATTCTCCTCCCAATAGAACTGGGCATGTAATTTGAAGGTTGCAGCATAAAATATCACCCCAGGGGGGAGCTTGAACACCCCTAGGGCGGGCACGTTCTATTACAGTATATCCCATGAACCGGCTTCCATCCTCATGTAACACGCCTCATGTAACACGCAGTATGAAAGCCGGGCTTCAGCTACCGCTTGGCCTACGTCGTAAGCCTCTTCCACCGCATGTGGGTACTTTAGGGCAACCGCCGCCTCAATGCTTCTTGGCTCATCGGCGACCCTCAGGCCAAGCCGTTCCACTGCATCCTTCTCTACTTCCGCTCCCGGCTCGTACTCAGCCTCCACCGCCACCGGCGACCGCCCAGATGCCGTTATCAGCACATCAGCATGACGCCCTGGATGGTCGGGGAAAGGTCTGCGTGTTCTCGGAACGCACCTCGCACGTAGGCAGCATCCCCTTCAACAGGTTCCCCAAGCATTGTTCGCGTTCGGTTCTATCTGGTTCGGCATCGCAGTTCGATGTTACCACGCCCCATTTCGCCCCCGCACCGCCAAAATGTCACACCCCCATCCCCATGCCACCAACCCCTTGCCAAACCACCCCGAACTAATGTACCATATCCCACATGATGAACGCACTCAACACATCCCTGAACACCCGCGCCACCCCGTCCCAAGCCCCACTCTCCCCTCCGTTCGCCCTGAGCGTAGTGGCGCAGTCAACACAACCTCCAAGCCACCAAGCGCGGAGGTTGTCTTGACTGCGCCACGGAGTCGAAGGGCCAGAAGCCTGCACACCCCGGTCCCCGCCACGGAGGCCCGGATCCCCTTGGCAAAAGCCCCCCCAAAGACCCCATCAAAAATGTCACACTGTGACATCTCTCCAGCTACGAAAATGTCACAAATGTCACATTTCCCAAAATCTGTGACATTTTTCGTATCTGAAAAATGTCACACCCTGCCCGTATCTGGCCCAGCTAGCAAAATGTCACAAATGACACACTGTTCAGCTACAAAAACGCGATTTTAGCTACGATCGCTGTGACTTTGTGACATTTCCCCATCCCCTACCGCTCCCCTAAAATCACCCCAACCCCGCCATCCCACCACCGGGAGGACACCATGAAGCGCAGCACCGACCGCATCCTCACCACCTTCGCCGGCAGCCTCGCCCGCCCCCCTAGCCTCCTCGACCTCATGAGCGCCCGCGAGCGCGGCGAACCCTACAACCAGACCTCCTACGACTCCGCCATCCAGACCGCCGTGGACGACGTCGTCCGCCAGCAGGTCGAGGCCGGCGTCGACATCGTCTGCGACGGCGAGCAGGGCAAGCCCGGCTTCTTCACCTACGTCGCCGAGCGCCTCGCCGGCTTTGAGTCCGTCACCGACCAGCCCGACTCCGGCCCTTGGGCAGGCTCCCGCGAAACCCTAGCCTTCCCCGAGTTCTACAACTGGTTCGCCGGACCCGGTGCCGGATCTGGAGGTAGCGGTGTCCGCCGCATCGCTGCCCCCTTCGCCCTCGTCTGCAAGGGCCCCATCACCTACCGCGGCCACGAGGCCGTCCAGCGCGACATCGCCACCCTCAAGGCCGCCGTCGACAAGCTCGACGTCTCCCCCGAAGAGGTCTTCATGCCCGCCAGCTCCCCCACCAACATCGAGGGCCCCCGCCGCAACGAGTACTACTCCACCCAGGAGGAGTACGTCTACGCCATCGCCGACGCCATGCGCGAGGAGTACCACGCCATCGTCGACGCCGGCTTCCTCCTCCAAGTCGACGACCCTCGCCTCCTCACCTATTACGTCGTCAACCCCGGCCTCTCCGTCGACGACTGCCGCCGCTGGGCCGAGGTCCGCGTCGACGCCCTCAACCACGCCCTCCGCGACATCCCCGTCGACCGCATCCGCTTCCACACCTGCTACGGCATAAACATCGGCCCCCGCATCCACGAGATCGACCTCAAGGACATCGTCGACATCCTCCTCCGCATCAAGGCCTCCGCCTACTCCTTCGAGGGCGCCAACCCCCGCCACGAACACGAATACCAAGTGTGGGAAGACGTCAACCTCCCCGACGACAAGGTCCTCATCCCCGGCGTCATCACCCACTCCACCAACCTCGTCGAGCACCCCGAGCTCGTCGCCCAGCGCCTCCTCCGCTACGCCTCCATCGTCGGCCGCGAACGCGTCATCGGCGGCTCCGACTGCGGCTTCTCCTCCCAAGCCACCACCGAACCCGAAGTCCACCCCTCCGTCGTATGGCTCAAATTCCAAGCCATGGCCCAAGGCGCCCAACTAGCCTCCCAGCGCCTCTGGCCCTGACCCCCGCCGTCAGGTGGTATCATTCGCTCCTAAACGTCGCACCATATCCTAGGAGGTTCCCGTGGGTGTCTTTGAAGTCGCCATCGCCGTCGGTCACCCTGACGGCGGCGACCTAGCCCCGCTCACTGCCGTCGTTGATACCGGGGCCGACCACACCATGCTCCCCTCCTCCCTTCTCGCCGGTCTCAGCATCCCCGAAACTGAGCGGACTTACTGGAGCCTTGCCGACGGTAGCGAGATCGAGTTGGGCTACGGCATCGCCCGCATCGCCATCGACCAACGCGAGTATCCCTGCCCCGTCATCTTTGGCCCCGAAGACCAATACCTCCTCGGTGCCACCACCCTCGAAATCTTCAACCTCTCCGTCGAGCCCCGCGCCCGTCAGCTCACCCGCCGCCTTTTCCGCGGCCGCCCCATCTGAGTCCCTGACCCCAAACCAAAAAAGAAAGAGGGCCGGATGTCCGGCCCTCTTTCCCAGATCCAACCAGCCTAGCGAAATCCGCTACCTAATCCCCAACCCCAGCCTCAGCCTTCAACGTCTCCATCAAATCAGCATACTCCGCCCTCGGGAACTGCTCCCCGTTCGGCACCCTCATCATGTCCGTGAAAATCTCCAGCCTGTTCCCGTCCGGATCACTGAAGTACACACTCCGCGACCCGCTCCCATTGAAGTTCTTCCCGTCCCCCTCGAACCCGTGCACCAGCGGCCCCGCCACTATCTTCGCCCCCTTCGCCCTCAGATGCGTCACTGCCCGCAGAAACTCGTCCCGGTTGCTCACCTCAAAGCTGATCTGCTGTACCAGACGCTCCGGCATCTCCGCAGACTCCACATCCACCCCCGCCGGCGCCTTCCCGATCACAAAATTGTGGTGCTCCTCATCAAACCGCATGAACGCCCCTACCACTTCGCCTTCCCCATCCCTCCTCAACGCCGTCACCGTGAACCCCATCACATCCGTGTAGAAATCCAGCGACCTCTGCACATCCGCCACTAGTATCCCCACATGCCCTATCTTCTTCACCGATATTGCCATGCCAGCCCTCCTCTTATCGGGTCATATTCTCCGCCCACCATTATACCCCCTTCCATCACCCCCTCCTTCCAGCCCGAACCTGGGGAGCCCCAGACAACATTCCGCAGCGGGAGATCATGGCCCGGGTTGATCCCCTAAGGCCGCGGCATAGCCCCCAACGCCTACGGTCCTGACTCCAGGTTAATGCCGTAGAGCGCAATCCTTGGGCTTGCCCGCGACCCAGTCCCCAGCTGCCCCAACAGCGACGTAAAACGCCATCCCCTAGCACTCTCATAGCTTGACATAGCTGTAACCCCCACGTATCATTCCACGCGAGCCGCGCCACATAGCGATGCACCTGCGCCGCTTGGCTCAATACCGCCTCCAACAATGGGCGGTGCGCAACGGGTGCCTAGGTGGACTGGTCACAAGCAGCGGGAAGCCCATATAGGATGGAGACGGGAGCCCACGTAATCCCCCCCAAACTGCTGAATATGGCTAATATGTAACCTTGACACCCCTTTCGCATAGGTGTTATCAAGTATATCGGTGCAACACCGCACAGTGCGGGAGTATGCCGCGCACCTGTGTTGTGGCAAAGTAAATCTTAGAGAACTCCAAGCCAAGCCCGGCACCAACAACAGATCGAGGGGGATACAGTGAGACTCAATCGTAAGTGGCTCTACCTTGGTGGACTCGTAACAATCCTGACCTTGTTGCTTACACTCACCTGGGTCCTCCCGGCAGGTGCCGTCGGCCATTTGGACAGGGGTAGCCTTAGCACAGACGACGGCTATGTCAGCCCCGATCCCGACGTCGCAGACGGCGACATGATAGAGGTCACCCTGGCTAACTCTGACCTGGACCTCTATAGCACGGTTGAGGATGGTGGTGACATCGGCCCCGTCACCCTTACGCTCAATAGCGACATCATCGCCGTAACGTATGGGGCAGTCACGGTAGACATCCTGGATGGGAACTCCACAGATAATTTGCTGACCGTCGACCTTAACGGCGCTGTGGTGACGGATGTCTTGCCCATTGCCGGTACCGTGAGCATCGACTACGGGCCGAGCGGCAAGTCTAGTGTCACCTCTGGGCAGGTCGGCTCCCCCAGCATCAGGAATCGTGCTGATGGCATCATCGAGTTTCCAATAAACGCTAACCTTGTTATGGGCGATACTATCGTTCTGGCTTACGAGACCTCGCCCCAAGAGACGGCCCTGCTCAATGCCTCCGGTGATTCGGGCAATTTCGAAGTCCTGGCCGTAGAGGATGCGGCCGGGCCCTCTGGTGACTACACGGCCACCGTAATGGCTTCTGAAGAAGTCGTCATCAAGATGAATTCAAGTGTCGCCGGGAACAGCCCCGGCATCATCCACGAGCAGCACCTCGTCCCCAGCGGCCTGAGTGGATATATCGAGGTGGATGACGAACCGGTAACCAAGTTCTATACCGATGCAACTTTCGCAGAAGAAGTGGTTATCCCTGATGCTGGGTTCACTGGAGATATGTGGATACAATTAGCCAAGCCTCCGGTGCGCAATGCATCATTGGACGCCGCGGGCCGCTTTGCCATTGACAATACCGCTGTAGCTGTATCCACCACCGGCGCGAATCCCAGCGACCCAGACACCGGCATAATAAAATTGGCTGCCACGAATTTCAGCGATGATGAGATTGAAGTTTCATACTTTGGGTCCGACTCCTTCTACATTGAGGTAGACCACGGCCCCATTCAGAACATAGACGACGTAGAAATTGTTGTGCCCATTGTTGACACGGATGATGAGTCAACGATCGATGACAAGCTGCAGGTCATCAGCCTCAGCAATGGTGTGGACGACACCTGTCAGGACTGCCGCATACGCATAGGCGTCGTGACTCCCCCTACCGACGGTGACGAGCCTACGGCTTTACCCTCTCGCATTAGCGTCTTGGGGATTAGCTACGAGGGTTCCGAGCGCGTCGCTTTGCAAGATGACTTGGCGGGCGGTGCCACGTTCACTGCCACGCTGGACTTCGACCCGGCCAATGCAAGTGGTGACAAAAACTCCGATGACGAAGACATCATTGACGCCGATGACATCGCCATTGTAGCGGTGGGTGGCAACCTTCGTGGAGTAGGGATGGTCACGGTAACGAGCGTTGACGGTCGTAACGTCCAATTTGAACTGTCCCAGAATCCGTTCACCGGCGGAGACACCGAATCGGCCGGTGCTACTATTGACTTGGCTTACGCCCTGAGAGTCGGGGCTAATCCTCAAAACGCTCTCATCCCTGACGCATCAGATCGCCCGATCATAGCAGTGGCTGCTGGATCGCGTGTGGCCTTCACCTCAGACAACGATCGGGCAACCGTGGACGCTGAGGTAGACGGGCCAGCATTCGCTAGTCCTAGCCCAGCCCACAATGGCGCTACCGATGACGACGCTCAGGTAATCTCAGTCGATGTCACCGACGAGTTGGCTGGCGTGGACAAGGATTCGATTGAGTTCAGTGTCTCGGTGGGCGGGGGCGGACCCCTCACGGTTTCCAATGAGGACCTTGATTTCTCCGAGGTCACTGGCGGGTATCGTGCATCCATAGCCTTGGACGATATCGACGATGTGCCCAACATCAGGGCTAGCGAAACCACAGCCGTGGAGTGGTACGCCATGGCCAATGACAATGCCGGCAACTCCAGCAGGAGCGACTCCGACGGCGACACGGACGGCGACCAGGACTTCACCTTCAACGTCGACGGTGAGAACCCTACCATTTTGCGGGTTTACACCGGCGACTGGTTTGACAGCGCCGCCGAGACGGTCAAAGGGGATCGGCGTATCGGCGTAGACGATTACCTGCCCGGAGCCTCCAACAACGGCAGCATCCGCGTGGTCTTCGACGAGCGTGTTGATGGCGCCACTATCTCGGCTGACGACTTCAGCGTAGACGGCGCTGCTCCCACCAGCGCGGAGTGGTACGGCGAAGGCGACCCCCCGGGCGACGAGTCTCACATCGGCCAGAGCGTGTTCCTCGCGGTCCCGGCAATGGCTGCTGACAGCACCCCGACCGTAAGGATAGTCGGCTCCGTGTCCGACGTGGCCGGCAATGCCACTGATTCGGGCACGAAGGTTGCCGATGATGGTATCGCTCCTATGGCAACACTGAGCGTTGACAACGCTCTAAGCCAGGAGAAAGTCACCGTAACTGTCCAGACAGACGAGCGTATCAGGACCCTTAGCCCCGAACTGTCTCTCTTCATCTCCAACGGTCCAGAGATGGGAGATGAGAGCGACACCTTCACCGTGGAACATGAGGACCCCGACGACACCGACACGCCTCTAGTTCTGCGGGATGCTGATGGAAACCCCCTGCACTCCAGCGGCGAGATTGAAGCTGGTGACGAATTGGTGCTGCGTCTGAGCAAGGCACCCATACTCGATAGCAATGGGGATGGGGAAGTCAATCACGACGACGTGGCCGTATCCACTGAACCCACGGGTCTCGTCACTGAAGTAGACGATGGAGTCAATGCGAAGACCGGAGAAGTCAGGGTGACCGTTGGCAGCGCTGATCTGGAAGAGGGCGATGAGATCACTGTCGACTACAGTGGCACCGACGCTGACCCAGCCAAGGGCCTGCCCGGAGTGCCCAACCCCAGTGGGAAGCAGGTCTCTTCCACCGAGTGGACATTCGCCTTGAGTGTCGGCCGGAACGACCGGTATGCCGCAACTGTCACCGCCGAGGACTCCGCTCGTAACAGACGCACCAGCGGTACGGGCGACCCAACGGCCGACAGCGCCACAGTCTTCGAAATCGACGACATGTTGGCTGGCGGTGAGTCCGCCGAAACCACCCCGCAGCACGACGCTGCTGGCAATCTCCCAGTGTCCGTCACCAAACCCTTCTACATCGAGCTGTCTTGGGACGCTGAAGCCGAAGAGTACCCCGGTGACTCTAGCAGCGCAGTAACCCTCACCAAGGCGGAACTCGACGGCACCGACGTGCTGGATACAGCGGCGGCCCAGAATGACCGGTCATATCGGCTCTCCATTCTGGACATAGGCTTGGGCGACCATGTCCTTAGCTACAACGCCGAAGACGCGTTGGGCAACACCAACGCCGTCGACAGGGTGCTAAGGTTCACGGTGCAGGCAGTCCCCACTTGGGACCTGTCACTGAGCGCTGGCATGAACCTGATATCCCTGCCCGCAGACCCGGCTGACACTAGCGTCAACGGCCTGTTTGGCGAGGTCGAGCAAGTCGAGCTGATATTCACCTTCGAGGGCTCGCAGTCTAAGGTAGCCCTCCGTAACGCCGACAGCCCAGGCGAGTTCGTAGGTACGCTGGATACCATAGACTCCCAGCACGCCTACTGGGTCAGTTCGTCCAACGCGACTGAGGTGGAAATCAATATCCCGCCCACGTCGCAACTGGCGCCCCCGCCTTACATCGCAGCCCAAGGTGGCCAGTGGAACTTGCTGCCGGTGATTAGCCTGGAGCCAGTGGATGGCGGGGCTGCTCCCGGTACCGAAATCGACGCAGATTCCTACTTGGGCGACTTCCGCACAGCCTTCGGCTGGAACGGCAGGAGCTGGAGCAAGATCGACCCAGACCCTGCGGGCGATGACCGCCTGACCACCGGGTCCAAGGTCAAGGTAGGAATGGGCTACTGGGTCCTCTACGATGAGGATACAATAATCACCCCGTAGCCCCGTCACCGAGCATGGTTGGTGCAGAGAGGCCCCGGAGGAACATCCCCGGGGCCTCTCTCTATGTGCGGTGCATGTTGTGGCAGGGCGATGCAGGACACAGGGCGAGGTGAAACGGGCCTAATTCGGTCTCCTGCTCCATTGTAAAGTCCTAGTGATTTCCCTAATAATTATGGAAACTACTGTGTGCGTTAGAGCAAATGTGGAGGTCCGGAGTGCGAGGCAGATTACCCGTTATAGTTGTCCTGTTGGTATATGGCGTCCTGCTGCTGGCTCTACTGGCAGCGACCCCTTTTCAGGGTATACCGCCTAGCCCGGCCATTTACACGGGAATCGCCACCGTGAATGGTGAACCAGCTCCTGAAGGTACTGTGCTTGTGGCCTGCGTCGAGAACTTGGTATGTGCTCCGGACCACGCCAACGCCGACTACCGGCGAGACGGTGACACTGTGGGAGCCGATGGGAAATTTTCAGCACTGATAGCGCAGGGTGTCTCGGAATCCCAACGTGGCCGTGCGACGGTCCATTTCTTTATCATCAGCGAGCATGGCAGAGTCAAAGCAGAGGAAACGGCCACCTACGGTAGCTCCAGCCCTACCGACCTCATATTCACACAGAACCTCACCTTCGGTGCAGCGCCTACTCCTGCTCCCACTCCTACCCCCACGCCAGCCCCGACTCCTGTTGCCACCCCTACGACCGCCCCCACTGCGCCCCCCACACCTGCCCCCACGCCCTTCCAGACCCCCACGCCTCCGCCCTCAGCCGGAACCGCCCTCCCCATCCCCGGCGACCCCCTAGTGCCCCAACTCGCCCAAGCCACCCTCTACGGAGGCATAGCCCTCCTGCTCCTAGGCATAGCCGCCCTCTTCTACACTCGCCGTCGCCTGAACCCATGATCCCGTTCGTCCTGAGCGCAACGGAGTGGAGTCGAAGAGCCTGCCCCGGACCGCGATCCGGGGATGCACCACCCATGACAAAAACCAATTGACGCCCCAACGCTCCACCCCTTACCATAAACACAGATCGCAGGCAGGGGACTGACCCCTCAGGGTCACCCCTGCCTTTCTCTTTCACCCCCGTTCCCCCTGAGCGCAACGAAAGGAGTCCAAGGACACCCTTATGCCCCGTTCGTCCCGAGCAAAATGGAATGGAGTCAAAGAACCTAGCCCATGAGGAAAAACAAGAACTGGCAAACACATTTCATGTCTGGCCCAGCTACGGCACTGGCAGGACTTGCAGCATTGCAGCTACAAAACAAAAAAACATCTGCCAGTGGCCCCGCTTTCCATATCTGGCCAGCTACGAAAAAGTGTCATCGGAATGCCACCAGAATGCACCAGGAGTGCCACCGCAACACCACGGGAACACCACAGAAGTGGCACGGTAATGCACCCGTAATGCCATACCAGTGCCACCACGACACCACCGGACCCTGCCAAACCGCAGCAATTCCGCAGCATTCCCGCAGTAAATTCGCAGAGTTTCGCAGAGTTCCCGCAGAAAATTCGCAGAGTTCCCGCAGGAGTTCCGCAGTAATTTCGCAGACGCCCTCCCACCCGTCATTCCCGCGAAGGCGGGAACCCACGGCCCCCGAAGCCCCTTGTTCCGTCATTCGCGCGAAGGCAGGAACCCACGGCCCCCGAGCCCCGTGTTTCGTCATTCCTGCGGAGGCGGGAACCCACGGCCCCCGAAGCCCCGTGTTCCGTCATTCCCGCGGAGGCGGGAACCCACGGCCCCCGAAGCCCCGTGTTCCGTCATTCCCGCGGAGGCGGGAACCCACGGCCCCCGAAGCCCCGTGTTCCGTCATTCCCGCGAAGGCGGGAACCCACGGCCCCCGAAGCCCCGTGTTCCGTCATTCCCGCGGAGGCGGGAACCCACGGCCCCCGAAGCCCCGTGTTCCGTCATTCCCGCGGAGGCGGGAACCCACGGCCCCCGAAGGGACAAAACAAAGACCCCCTCGAAAGGGGGCCAGTCATCCCCTCCCCCTCGAAGGAGGAAGGCCTGCCCCCGCGAAGGCGGGGGCCAGGATGGAGATGAAAACCTACAACAACGCCCCCTGCCCCGGTCTCACCTGCCGCACACCCTGCGCATTCAACACCACCACCCGGAGCTCCGGTGGCAGATTACTCGGCGTAACACTCAACCGCGCCTGCGGCTCCACCTCACCGGCACCCATCTCCCGCAGAAAAACATCCAACCCACCCAACTCCACCATCACCCCAGGCAGAGAGTAATGCATCGGCACAACAATTCGCACCCCCAACGCCCGCACCATCTCCAGAGCCTGCCCCACACCCACAGTGCAAACACCCCCCGCAGGCACAAAAACAACATCCGCAGGCGTCAACTCATCCACCTGCTTCGCCGTCAAAGGAGCACTCACATCCCCCAGATGCACCAGCCGCACACCCTCCACCTCAATATGATAAGCCGTATTCCGCTTCTCCGGCGGGTCCTCAGGCCCTCGCGAAGTCATCACACCCTTCACCAGCGCCCCCATATACTCATACTCCCCCGGCCCACGGAAAACCTTGAACTCCCCCGAAACACGCGAAACTGCACCGTGATGACCATGCTCCTGGCTCACCGTCACCGTATTCGCCACCACATCCCCCAACCCCAACCCCAGCGTATCCGGATCATAAGGGTCCGTCACCAGCACCGCCTGCTCCGACCGCAACCGGAAACACGAATGTCCAAAAAAATTCACATCCAAATTATTTTTTCTCCAAATTCTTCCGGCTCACCAAAACCCACCCCAAAGGCAAAACCATCGACGCTAAAAATAATTTCATCAAATCCCCAACAATGAACGGGTACAATCCCCACTCCATCGTCTGCCCCCACAACCCAGCCCCTTCCACAACCAAATCCTTGCTCGCAATCCACCAAGCGAGCCACAACAACCCCGGCACATACAGCGTCACACTCCCCACCAGCATCCCCAAATGCACCCAAGGCCCTCGGTCCCAACGCCGCTCCGCCAACCACCCAACCAAAACTGCACTGGCAATGAAACCAACAATATATCCACCGCTCGCCAGATCCCACACAAACTTCGCCGTCCCATCCCAATGGCCGCTCGACGACACAATAAAGTGTATGTACCACTCACCAGTATCCCCTAAGGTAGGAGCGAACACAGGAATCCCAATGATCCCCATCAACATGTACACCGAAAGGCTTGCGCCACCCCGCCACGCTCCCAGCGTTCCCCCGGTCACCAGTACGGCAAACGTCTGCCCAGTGATCGGCACCGGCGTCCACGGAACTTTTATCGCGATTTGCGCGCACAACGCAACAAACCAAGCAAACCCCACCACCAATGCCACGTCGCGCACTAGGTCCATGGGAACGCGAAACCCAAGAAAGGCAAAGCAGCGGTCAGCGGGTAACCGTGGGAGGAGGGCGTCGATGAGGGTTGCCCGTGGTGTAGCGGCCTGCACACTTCCTCCAGCAAAACACTAGGAGCCTATAGGTGGAACGAGTATAATGAACCTTATTATTGCCAGTCAACGGAAAGCTTAGCTGACGTTCCTTACGATGACATCCAAACGAGATTACTACGATGTGCTGGGAGTTCCACGTAACGCCCCCGAAGACGAGATACGGCGGGCATACCGACGGAAGGCCATGGACTACCATCCTGACCGTAACAAGCGGCCGGATGCGGAACAACAATTCAAAGAAGTCAATGAAGCGTACCATGTCCTAGCTGACGCGGAAAAGCGGACGCAGTATGACCGCTTCGGGCATGCAGGAGTCAACGGGCAAGCAGGAGGTGCCCGCGGGTTCGATGGCTACGATGGGTTCGGAGGGTTCGGAGATATCTTCGACTCCTTCTTCGGGGACGTCTCGGGGCGTCGCCGAAGGGGTCCACAACGGGGACGGGATATCGAGGCCAAAGTGGTGCTCCCTTTCGAGGAGGCTGCCTTCGGGACAGAGAGGGAAGTGGAGGTCAACCGCATCGAGCGCTGCTCGCAGTGCAACGGCTCAGGAACCGCGCCCGGTAGCGTTCCCGAAACATGCCATACTTGTCGCGGGATGGGACAGGTACGGCAGAGCCAGCACACCGTCTTCGGCAACTTCAGCCAGGTTGCCGAGTGTCCGGGATGCAAGGGCAGGGGCACCAACATCACCCATCCATGTAGCAACTGCCACGGACATGGCACGGAACGACGCAAGCGTCGTATTGCGGTGAAGATTCCCGCCGGGGTGGAGAGCGGAATGCAAGTGCGCCTTAGCCATGAGGGTGATAGTTCACCCAACGGCGGCCAAGCAGGCAACCTATACCTCAGCATCACGGTAGACGCCCACGAATTCTTCCAACGCGAAGGGGATGACCTACTTTACGAACTGCCTGTGTCTTTTACTCAAGCTGTGTTGGGGACCGAGCTGGAAGTGCCCAGCTTGGAAGGTACTGAGAATCTGAAAATACCTGCGGGTACTCAGCCTACATCCCGGTTCCGTATACGGGGCAAGGGAATTCCACATGTCAATAGTGGCCGGAGGGGCGACCTGTTGGTGTCGGTCAAGCTGGAGGTCCCTACATCGGCCGACGCCGAGCAACGCAAGCTCTTGGAAGAGTTGGCCCGACTGTATTCCCCGGCAGAAGAAGACGTCGCTGGAAAACAAAAGGGCCTGTTCGACAAGATTAAGGATGTCTTTGACTAGCCTCCACCATGTCGGGACTGCGGAGAAGTCCTATCGCGGATTGCTTTCGGAACTCCGAGGCTAGATATTGAGTTGGCTGGAACTTAGCGTCAGGGTACCACGGGAATTCGTCGAACCCATATCCTATCTGTTCAATCGTCATGGTCGGGGTTTCTCGATTGAGGAGCCGGAAGCCGACTACGCAGTACTGCGCACCTACGTTTCTTCCAAGGCCCACCGCAAGCTGGCCCAGATCGACATTGGCGTACGGCTGGTGCGCACACTCGTTCCCGATGCTGAACTGGTGACCCGCGAGTTGGTGCAAGAGGATTGGGAGACAGCGTGGAAGGAGCACTTCAGCCTGTTCCGAGTGGGAGAGCGCCTTGTCATCCGTCCTTCCTGGGTGGACTACGAGGGTACGTCCGATGAGCTGGTGATTACCCTCGACCCGGGTATGGCATTCGGTACGGGCTACCATCCCACCACAAGGATGTGCCTGCTAGCACTGGAACGGATTGTGTCGCCCGGAATGGCCCTGCTGGATATAGGCACAGGATCCGGTATCCTAGCGGTTGCTGGGCGTCTTCTGGGCGCTGGTTCGGCGGTCGGCATCGACACCGATCCTAACGCGGTCAAGGTGGCAAGGGAGAACTGCCGGGCTAATGGGCTGGGCCGAGAGGTGCGCTTAGTCCGGGGGACGCTCCCCATCCTCCAAGCCCCCGCCGGGAACTTTGACCTAGCGGTAGGAAATATCAGCGCTAGGGTAATACGGGCAAAGGCAAGTCATACGCTGGAAGCCCTGAAAGTGGGGGGCTGCTTCGTGGCATCGGGGTTCATCAGGGACCAGACGCTCGATGTGATTGAGACGCTGCAGCAGGTAGGGTTTGCGGACATAAGCGTCGATTACACCGAGGAATGGGCCTGCGTCATATCCCGAAGGGTCTGAGGGAGACCATAGTCGCGTCTGCCCATGGATGAGAGGCCTCACCGTTTCTTTGTACCGCCAGAATGGCTGGACGGAAGCCGTGTGCAACTAAAGGAGCAGGTGGCCCGCCAAGTGTCCCGGGTGCTGCGCATGGCCCCCGGAGACAGGATCATCCTTCTGGACAACTCCGGCTTGGAATATCTCACAGAGCTAGGGACATTTCACAGAGACCACGTTGACGGACGAATCGTCTCTGAGACTGTGGGCCGCGGAGAGCCCAAAGCTCGTCTCACCCTGTACCAGTCCTTGCTGAAGGGGAATAAGATGGACTGGGTGCTGCAGAAAGGCACTGAATTGGGGACGACAGCCTTCGTGCCTTTGGTCAGCCGACGGTCAGTGTCGCGGCCTAGCAAGGGCGAGCAGCAGTTGGCCCGCGCACGGCACATCGTAGCCGAGGCAGCGGAGCAGTCGGGACGGGCACTGTTGCCCCAAGTATGCCCGGCTATGGCTCTTTCCGAGGCCCTCCGACAACTCCCTCAAGGTCTTGCCCTAATGCCTTACGAGAATGAGCATGGACTCTCCATGAAAGAGGCGTTGCAGGCCAGCTCTGGGCAGGCAGATCAGGTCTCCCTCTTTATCGGCCCTGAGGGGGGCTGGGACCCAGAGGAGGTGGCGTTGGCCAGTTCCCATGGCGTCGTGCCCGTATCTCTGGGCCAGCGTATATTGCGGGCGGAGACGGCAGCGGTAGCGGCTATGACCATCGCTATGTATTCCCAGGGAGAGTTGGGCGAGTAGCCTCGTTCACTGGATACTGAGGGGCGATGCTGCGGTATTGGAACAGCATCAAGACGCTGGCAGGGCCGGCGAACACGAGGTAGATGTACTTCGTTTCTCCCACCAAGCCCAGTACTAATGGGCCGAGAATGACGGCCAAGGCCACCAATAAGCCGCCTGGCAAACCACGAATCACTGCTAGCATCGCGATGGGCACCGATGCGACCGCCACGACTCCCGGCAGCCAGGCCATTGCCAGAAGGGCTCCCACCGAGACCGGGCCGCTTCCTCCGTAACAAAACAGAAGTCTTGAGGCGACATCCCCTGCTAGAACGGCCAATCCTGTGGTCATGGTGCCTTCTGGCGTTCCAGTAGCAGCCCAGCCCAGTCCCACGGCTAGGCTTCCCTTGCCTGCATCCAAGGCCGCGACGAAGACCGAGAGCCGGCTTATTCTTGTGTTTCTTACGCGAGATCCAGAGGAAGTCATCTGGTGCAGCAGGAACCCCCAAGGCACGAATCCGAGGAAGAGGGCCACTGGCACCGAGAGCGCGTATTGTCCGGACGGAGAGCCCAAGTCCAGTAGAAGGATTACCCCTAGTATGTAGAGGGCGAAGAGTGGAGAGCCGACAGCTACGGCGAGGCCGGCACTGCGGATCGTCATGTCCGGCGCTTGAAGACTAGGCGCAGATGAGTGTGGGTAAACCCGAACCACTGACGAAGGTGGTTCTCCAAGTAGCGTTGGTAAGAAAAGTGCACCAGAGAGGGGTTGTCTACGGCGAATATAAAAGTTGGAGGGTTGGTATCCACCTGTCGCACCGCCTCTAGGAGGATTGACTTGCCCTTGCGGGAGGGATGGGGGTTCTTTGCGAGGGCCTGGCGCATGGCCCGTACCAGTTCAGGAGGGGTCACCCTTTGGGTACGCTCTTCGTAGGTAGCGCGGGCCGTCCGCATCAGGTCGTGGATGCCGGTTACCTCCAAAGCTGAGGTGAAGCAGATGGGAAGGTATGGCGCGAAGTGGAGAACGCGCCGCACGCGCTGCACGGCCATTTCACGGGCACCCACATCCCCGGGAAGCAGATCACTCTTGTTGATTACTACGATGATGCCCTTGTAGGCGTCCCAGGCTAAGCCAGTGATGTGGGCATCCTGGCTAGTGGCCAACTCATTCGCGTCCATCACCAGCAGGGCGATGTCGCAGCGCTGCACGGCTTGAACGGAGCGCAGCACGCTGTATCGCTCGATTCCCTGCTTGACTGAGCCGGGGCGCCGGATGCCAGCAGTGTCGATCAGGGTTACGGGCTCGCCCTCGTATTCCATGTGTGTATCCAGAGCATCGCGGGTGGTACCCGGGACGTCGCTGACGATAGCCCTGTGCTGACCCAGAATGGCGTTCATCAGGGCCGATTTGCCCACGTTAGTGCGTCCGATGATGGCCAAGCGCATGGGGCCATCGGCCTCGTCAGCTTCAAAGCCAGCATCGGGTAACATCTCCTGGATTGACAACATGAGGTCTTCCAGACCGAGGTTGTGATAGGCGCTCATGATGACCGGCTCGCCCATGCCCAACTGGTAGAAGTCGGGCACTAGAAGCTCACGCCGGGGGTTGTCGACCTTGTTGGCGGCTAGGACCACCGGCTTGCTAGTGCGGCGAAGCCACTGGGCGATCTCCTCGTCCATCAGGGTGACACCTTCGGCGGTGTCTACGAGGAACACGATACAGTCGGCCTCGTCCACTGCCATCTGTACCTGCTCCCGCACTTGGTCGCGCATGACGTCCTGAGGGAAGGGTTCCAGCCCGCCCGTATCCACGAGGGTGAACGTAAAGTCGTCCCAAGAGGTAACGGCTATGACTCGGTCACGGGTGGTGCCTGGAATGTCGCTGACGATAGCCTCACGGCGCCCAACGATGCGATTGAAGAGGGTGGACTTACCGACGTTGGGCCGTCCAACTATGGCTACGAGGGGAGGGGGCATCAGAGCCTCCTAAGTTACGGACCTGAAAATGGGGCTGGGCCCCGGTACACGGACCCGAGTTGGAAACAGAGCACTGGTCTAGTGGTCGGGTGGAGGGTAAGCGGCATGTACGAACAGGAATTCCATTGCAGCCGCTTGGGCATGCAACCGGTTTCCCGCTTGGTCGAAAGCCAAGGACTGGGGGTGGTCCAGCATTCCTGGGGGAACCTCTTCGCCATAGTGAGCAGGCATGTCGTGCATGAAAATGGCGCCGGGCTTTGCCAAGGCCAATAGTTCGGGGTTCACTTGGTACCCTTCGAAGGCTTTGAGTCTGATGGCAGACTCTTCTTCCTGCCCCATGCTGGTCCAGACATCGGTATACACGACGTCGGCGTCTTTCACGGCCTCTTGAGGGTCCCGTAGCTGATGGGCATGGCCTCCTCGGCTTGCGCCACGCATATCCGCCCGGGCCAGGGTTTCTTCATCCAATTCGTAGCCGGCTGGAGAGGCGATAGAGAATTCTGCGCCAGCACCCGCGGCGCCCAAGGCCAAGCTGCGGGCGACGTTGTTGCCGTCGCCCACGAAGCATATCTTGCGCCCGTGCAGGCCGCCCTTGTGCGCAGCGATGGTCTGCAGGTCGGCCAATGTCTGGCAAGGGTGCTCCCAATCGGAGAGGGCGTTGATGATGGGGATGTCGGCGTACTTGGCGAGTTCCTTCAGTGATTCGTGATCGAAGACGCGGGCGACAAGACAGTCTACGTATCGTTCCAATACCTGCGCCATATCCGAGATGGGCTCGCGACCGCCGAACCCAACCTCGTCCCTACCCAAGTAGAAGGAGTAGCCTCCGAGGCGCTGTATTCCCACGTGAAAACTGGCGCGAGTGCGCAAGGAGGGCTTCTCGAAGAGCAGGGCGACGGACTTTCCGGCCAAAACGTTGCTAGTGGCACCTGCCCGCATCTGGATCGCCCTGCCGATGATGTTCGACACGTCCTCAGGAGACAGGTCGTTTATGGATAGAAGATCCCTTTTCAACGCAAACACTCCAAGATAAGCATGATAGCGCAGGGCTGACGCTAGGTTCAACCTCCAACTGTCACAAAGGCCTGGATATACCTGTGGTATTCTCCGAGGAATCAAGGGTACAAGCCCAAGGCAGAGAGCGATGCAGGAGGCGTCCATGGCGGAATTGATGCGATCCGTAGGTCTCGTTGGGGAGAAGTCTACCCTGGTGTGTGAGCACAACGTGGCGCCACATGTTCCCCGCTTCAGCACGCCTTCCATGATCTCGCTGATGGAACAGGCATCTCTGGTGGCCTTGGAGGGTCATCTGACTCTGGAGCAGACCTAGGTGGGCTTTGAGGTGAATGTGCGACACCTTGCTCCATCGTCCATCAGCGCCACCGTCGTAGCGAAGGCTGAACTCACCGACATAGATCGGAACAGGTTGACTTGAGAGTTGAGGCCTTCGATGGTGATACCAAGATAGGTGAGGGAACCCATCTCCGGGCTGTCATTAGCTCCAATAGATGAGGCACGTCTGCTGTAGCTGTTGAACGTGCCTAACCGCTTGCCATACCCTTTGAGGCGTCGTGGTCACCGCTGAGGTCTGCGGCCAGCTTTTCGACTGACGCTCTGTACAAGGACTCATCAAGGTGGTGGCGCAGGTCATGGACCATGTGCTGGCGCAGGAGGCGGGTGGGCCTGTCTTGGCGCTGGTAGATTGTGTCGTCCACTGCGATGAGGAATAGCGTCCATTTCTCGGTCTCTCGCTGCTTCTGGGCTGCTTGGGCGATCTCGTTACGCACAGACTCGTTCGCCAGCGATTCCTCGGAGCAGACTACAACCAGTTGGTCGTAGAAGCGGACGCCGCGATCCAACTCCTCTTCCAAGTATCCTGCGCCTGTGGGGGCGGCTGGGAAGCGCCAGCACTCGACGCCACGGGACCGGAGGTCGGACTGAAGCTTGATGGCGAGTTCGCGCTCGGGATGGGCGTAGGCAATGTAGCAGCCGTAACGACGGCGTATGGAGCCAGGAGTAGCCTGCTCGTAGGCGATGTAGGCGTCGGGGACGCCCACTCCCCGGAGGAACTCGGAGGGGATCTTGCCTCCTGAGCGGAGTAGAGTGTCGATTCCCACGGTTGAAGGACCCCGGTGTAGGGCCTCTTCCAAGTGAATGGCGCCGCTCAGGTCGCAATCGGCGAGAATGGTGTTGAGGAGGAAGGCGCGGTGGAAGTCGGCCCCCTGCAGGTTGGTGTGAGCCAGTTTGGCCTCGATGAAATGAGTCTCGGTAAGGCTGGTCTCGCCGAGATCGGTCCAACTGAGGTCGGCCCCGGTGAGGGTTGCACCTGCGAGGTTGGCCCCGCGAAGGGATGCCCGAAACAGGGTTGACCCAGTGAGGTTGGTGCGGGAGAGATCGGCTCCAGTGAGGTTGGTCCGGGAGAGATCAGCTCCCCGGAGGTTGGCCCGCCCCAGCTTGGACTGGGACATGTCGGCCCCGAGCAGGTAGGCTTCTGTAAGGCGAGCGCTGCTGAGGTCAGTTTCTGTCATTTCGGCACGGTGGAGGTGGGCCTTTTCCAAGTTAGCCCCCCGGAGGTTGGCTCCGCGAAGGTGACCGCCACTAAGGTCAGCTTCCGAAAGGTCGCTACGACTAAGGTCGGCGCCTTGGAGTTGGGCTGTGCTTAAGAAGGCGCCACTGAGGTCCAAACGTTCGTTGCGGTGCTCGTTGCGCCACTCCTGAATGGCATCACGCCCATGCGAGGTGACCTGAACGTGGCTCAAGTTGGCCATGACTGCGCTTCCTTTCGCACTGAATCCAACTAGTATAGCAAGCTGACAGGGCAGTTCTATCAGTTTCAAACGAGTTGCCGCAAAGCCCGCGAAAGAGAAGGGGGCTGGTATACCAGCCCCCCTAGGTTTCCAGTGTAGCAGGCGAAGCGACTAGATGTAGTCGGGGTTCTCGTCGTCGCCCATGCCGAAGGCGTCCTGATCAAGGGCGAGGGCCATGGACAGCTTGTCCTTGAACTCCTCTATGGCATCATCACCAGCGGCTGTTTCCACGCCGCCAGCGGCTACCAGCTTCTCCTTGAACTGCTCGAATACCCAGTCTTCGGCCTTGCCGTGGGGCATGTTGAAGAACTGGCCATCGAAGGTGGGGAGTTCGCCGGGGCCGAAGTAGCCTTGGTCGTGGAGCTCGTAGCCTTCCAAGCCGTTGGTACCCTTTCCGAGGACCTCACCTGTGGAGATGTAGTGCTCCATGACGGGCTTCATGCCGTACTTCTGGATGGGGCAGACCTTCATGCAGATACCGCAGCCGAGGTAGCGGGCCATGACAGGGCGGCAGCGCTTGAAGATGAGCTTGTTCTTCTCGGCGCCGCGCCACCAGATCTTGTCGCGAATGATAGCCCTGCCGGGGCAGCGGTTGGCGCAAACCTGGCAAATGTTGCAGAACTGATGGATGCCGTAGTCCACCGGCTTGTCGTAGGAGACGGCGGCGTCGGTGGTAATGACCATCAGACGGGCGCGGGAGCCGAAGTGGGGGGACAGCAACTGGCCGTTGGCACCCAACTGGCCCAAGCCAGCCTCGACGAACATGGGGATATAAGGCCCGGTGTTGTCGTTGGGGCTGTGAACCTGGGCGCGATAGCCGAGGCTGCGGATGTAGTTGCCGAGCTCCAGACCGGCGGCACCCTCGGTGCGGTAGGTGCTGGAGTGAACGATCTCGGCGGGAACACTGGGGATCGACTGGGTGGGCTCGTAGTCCTGCTCGTAGGCCAAGCAGATGGCATGGGGGAACTTAACCCAGTCCTTCTTGCTTACATAGGTATAGTGATGGTCGTAGCGGGTGATTCCAACTTCGCCGAAGCCCAAGGACCTAGCCTTGGCCTTGATCAACTCGGTGATGTCCTCGCCCACGGGCTCGGAGGTCGGCTCCATCTCGCCGGTCATCCGGCCTGCCATGACGATGGGCTTGTTCAGGCGGTCGTGCTCACGGCGAATCTCGCGCATTTCGAGGTGGCCGTCACGGATGCGGTTGGCCCAGTCGCGGGAGGCCCGCTCGTCGATGTTGATTGTCTCCAGTGGATATTCACGGGAGTAGAACTCGAGGTCCGACTCGTGCTTGGGAATGCCGGGCACAGTTTCCAATTCTTCTGCTACCGGAATCTCTACGGGTGGGTCTTGTTCCCTCCGGCCGGGTCTGGTAACTATGTGTCCTATTTTCGGCATCTAAGTCGGTCCTCCCTTACAATGAATAGAGGCCTCATTTGCCCCATAGCATACCCCGCCCCTTGGCGGGGAATAACCTGCGTTATTCTGTGCCCACGTCTGCGCTATGTCAATAGAAGGAAGCTGCGGATTCTTCTCTGACTGAATCCGCGTTGTCTTTGCAGGGGTTATCGAAATGCTAGCGGCGGATTTGTTACGAATTCCGTCGCTGCCTTCCCACACTAAGAGCTGCGCCTGCGGGCGATCATTGCCTCGGCCATGGGGCTGGCTCCGGGGGCTACGGCGATGTTGACCAAAGAGGGCTTGCCCGAGTCCAGGGCGCGCTGCAAGGCCGGAGCAATTTCGTCGGCCCTCTCGGCGTATTCGCCGTGGCCTCCAACCTCGGCGACCATGCGGTCGTAGCGGACGAAGCGCAGGTCGGTGGCTATGGGCCGGTCATAGTAGGCCAACTGGAAGGTCTTGTCGATGCCCCAGGCGGAGTCGTTGCCCATGACGGTGGTGAAGGGGAGGTTGTGGCGGACGGCGGTGTCGTATTCCATGAAGTAGAAGCCGATGGATCCATCGCCGCTGAAGAGGAACACCCGGGCGTCGGGGTCGATGAGCTTGGCGGTGAGGGCGTAGGGGAGGCCGCAGCCCAAGTGGCCTAGGGAGCCCAGTCGCAACCAGTGGCCGGGCTGGCGGGCCTTGTAGTAGGAGCGGCCCCATTGGACGTAGTCGCCGCCGTCGAGGATGATGAAGCTGTTTTCCTGCAGGAAGGGTTCCACTTCCTTGAATACTTTCATGGGGTGCAAGGGCATGGCGTCGCTAATGTGGGACTCCAGCCCTTCGCGGAAGGCGGCGCGGGTCTCATCCAGTTGCTGGCGCCACGGTGCGAAGTCGTTCCATTGTGCCTTGGCGCCTGTCTGTTGTAGCTGTTCTAGAATGGAGCCGATGTCGCCAGCGATGCCCACGTCGACGCCGCGGTTGCGTCCGATCTCGGCCTCGGAGGGGTCGACCTGGATGAGCTTGGCGTTGCCGTTGAAGAAGGGGGCGCGACCGAAGCGGTAGCCGTGATCGAGGCGCTTGCCCAAAAGCAGGACTACATCGGCCTCGCGGAAACGGCGGGCAGTATGGTTGAGGCCGGGGTCGGCGATGCCGTAGCAGAGGGGATGGGCGTCGTCTATGAGGCCGCGGGACTGCTCGATGGTGAATATGGGGAGTCCGGGGCTTTCTACCAATGCCTGTAGCTGTTGGGGAGTAGCGGAATAGCGGGCGGCGTTGCCGACGATAACGACGGGCCTTTCGGCGCGGCGCAGGAGGTCGATGGCCTCGGATATGAGGGAGGGGTCGCCGTGGGTGCGGCCTCGGTGACGGTACTCGCTGGGCTGGTAGGGTGGGAGTTCTTCTTCTTGGATGCCCTGTTCCTGGAGATCCATGGGAACGGTGAGGTGGACGGGGCCGGGACGCCCGGACATAGCGGTGCGGAAGGCGGTGGCCACGTACTCGGGGATGCGGCGGCGGTCGTGGACCAGCCATGAGCCCTTGGTCATGGGGGCGCAGATTTCGACTTGGTTGACTTCCTGGAAGCCGAGAAGGCCTCGCTCGGGGAGCTCGCCACAGCCGGCGATGAAGATGACGGGACTCTCGGCGGTGTAGACATGGGGCAGGCCGGAGATGGCGTTGGAGAAGCCGGGGCCACCAGTGAACATGGCGACGGAGGGCTCGCCGGTGATGCGGCACCAAGCGTCGGCCATGGCCATGGCTGCGCCCTCGTGGCGTGTGTCGATGAACTCGATGCCCTCATCCTCGGCGGCGTCGGCCAAGGGGAGCATGGTGTCGCCGACGATGGTGAATACCTTCTTGATACCTTCAAGTTGGAGGCACCGTATGAGCAGGTGGGCGCCGGTGAGGTTAGGCATTGGTCCTCCTTATATTTGGCTCTGTCCAACTCAGTGGGCACTGTTCCGTTGCCCAGTTAATTCGTGCAACTATGGAAGAGGACTGCCCGAGTCCATCCGGCAGCACGCCAGCCTCCGGACTCGCGCCCTGCGAAGCACTTGCGCTTACGAGTGTTTTGCGGACAACAGCGTAGCTGTGGCGCGTTTTTTGTATCTGAAGTTGTATGCATTGTCCGCATTTTCAGACTGATGCCCTGGCGACAGGTGTCTGGGATGTGTCGTCCATCCGAAATGAGCTGTCTCTTTGAAATTCTGCTCCGCCATGTTCAAGCAATGTTGTCACTTCCCGGTTCGCCTTGTCTACTGCCTTTTGTCACTGATGGTCTGTGACCCTGGCACCGCATGCTTGGAGCTTAGGAGGAGGCGCCGAGGATTACGAGGATAACGCCACAAACGCTGGTGACGGTGCCGATGGCCAGAAGCAGGTTCACGGACTCCAGGCGTTGCAGAAAGAAATGGGCTAGGACCAGAGTAAAGAGGGGGGCGCTGGCGTTGATGGGGCTGACGGTGGTGACCTCGGCGCGGCTGAGGGCCGCAAAGAGGGAGACCAAGGCGAGGCCTTGGAACACACCAGCGAAGAGGCAGTACATGGCGTACCGCAGAGGGATGTCTCTCAGGCTCCGGACTACGCTGCGTGACGTGAAGAGGAGGATCATCACGGCCCCCATGGAAAGGGACAGGGCCGCAGTGACTGAGAAGGGGGCTAGGGCATTGACGACGTGGCGGCTGATGGTATCGCGGGTACCGAAAGTGGCGGCCGCTCCAGCGGCCATGAAATACCCCAGGTAGTTACGGCGGGTCACGGTATCGGACTCGGGATTGGAGCGGGACCTGATGACGAGGGCTAGGCCTAAGACGATGGCCGGAGTGCCCAACATGATCAAGAGATCGGGACGCTCTCCCAATACGGCCATACCGAGGATGAAAACGAACACGGGTTGCAGGGCGGAGAAGGGGCCGGCACCGGATGCGCCGACCATGCTGATGGCGGTGTTGTTGAGGACACGGGCACCGGGGTAGGACATGGCGCCCATGAGGGCGAACCAAGCGTAGGCCTTCCAGGAAAGGGTGGTGATCTCTGAGGCGTGACCTATAAGGGCTGGGATGAATGCGACAAGGGAGCTACTTATGACGGCGAAGGTGGTGGCGGTGGGCCCCGACAAACGCTGAGTGCCAGCCCTTATGAAGATGTTGCCGGTGCCGAAACCCGCGGCACCACCGAAAGCAAGTAGGATCGCGACCAGCATATCGTTTGCCCGCCTCCGCTTCTGCGCGTCCGGCTTATCCGCGAGAGGGCCCTAGTCTTCAGAGTGGGCTTGATACCGGTTGCGGAAGTAAATTGCCACCGCATTCATCGACAGCAGGATGACTAACAGGACGATGATACCCGCAGCAGCCAGCGATTGGAAGTCGTGCCGAGGGTCAGCGGCCCAGGAGTATATCTGGATGGGCAGCACGGTGAACCTGTCGAGAGGCGAAGTGGGCAGGAAGGTGAGGAACACCAAGGCGCTGATGGCGATGATCGGGGCGGCTTCTCCTATGGCGCGAGACATGGCAAGAATGACGCCCGTAAGGATGCCGGCAAGGCTTTCGGGGATCACCACACCTTTGATCATCTGCCATTGAGTGGCCCCCAAGGCGTAGGCGGCATCGCGATGGCTTTGAGGCACGGCGCGGATGGCTTCCCTGGAGGCGAGAATCACTATGGGGAGAACCAGCAGGGAGAGGGTGAGGCCTCCGGCGAGAAGGGTCCTTCCCATGGCCATTATTTGCACGAACAGTCCGAGACCCAAGAGACCGTAGACGATGGACGGAACGCCGGCAAGGTTGGAAATGTTGAGCTCGACGATGCGGGTGAGGGTGTTCTTGGGGGCGTATTCCTCAAGGTAAAGGGCTGCACCAACACCCACGGGGATGGTAAAGGCGGCTACGAGACCCATGATATAGATGGTGCCGACTATGGCTTGGACCAGACCGGCCTCCTCCGGGTGACGGGAAGGGTAATCGGTGAGGAATTGCCAGCTGATCCAGGGGATTCCTTCCCAGAGTACCTGGGCCAGCAATGTGACGAGGCCAACGAGACCGACGCAGACTGCGCCGAGGAACAGAACATAAGCTATTCCTCCCACGCTTTTGCGAAAGGGGAGGTTGGCAGAGAAGGTTGACTGTGTCCTGCGCATTAATAGGTCTCCCTATAGTGCTGCACCACCCACTGTCCCAGCATGTTCATGGCTAGGGTCATGATGAAGAGGACGAGTCCGACGGCGAATATGGTGTTGTATTCCACGGAGCCGTGGGGTGTTTCGCCGTGGCTGAGCTGCACTATGTAGGCAGTCATGGTCTGGATGCTATCCAATGGGTTGAAGGTCATCCTGGGCGTGGCGCCTGCTGCCAAGGTGACCAGCATGGTCTCGCCGATAGCCCGGGAGAGGCCAAGGATGAAGGCTGCCACGATGCCGGAGAGGGCGGCGGGCACGACCACATGGAGGGCTACCTCCAAGCGGGTTGCGCCAAGGGCGTAGGCTGCCTGGCGCAGGGAACGGGGTACCGCCAACATTGCGTCCTCGCTCAGTGAGGACACCATGGGGATAATCATCAAGCCCATGACAATACCTGCGCTCAAGGCGTTGAAAATGAGAAGGTCGGGCATGACCTTCTGAAGGAGGGGAGTAACGAAGCTGAGGGCAAAGTACCCGTATACGATGGTGGGTATTCCGGCGAGTATCTCGAGGGCTGGTTTGATGATTCGACGCACCCTGTCGGGGGCGTACTCGGACAGGAAGATTGCTGTAGCGAGTCCCACAGGGATAGCAACGGCAGCGGCTATGACCGCCACCAGGAGCGTCCCGGATACCAAGGGGAGCACTCCGAAAGAGTTTGGTTTCAATATGGGGGACCAGCGAGTGCCGGTGAGGAACTCCCAAACTGAGACTTCCTGAAAGAAGCCGATGGACTGGTTGAGCAACAGGACTACTATGCCGATGGTGGTTACGACGGAGACCAACGCGCAGGAGGCGAAAATCCAGCGGACCAGCCTCTCCTCGATGACCTTAGATTGTCTTCGCCTCTGGATGCGGCCTGCTATGGGGGGAGCACCCATCAAGCTCTCACCTGTTCTAATGCCACGATCCACGGTTTGCCACCTGCCCGTCTCCGTCGTTGGAGTAATTCATACGGTCTGCTATTGCTCTTGTGGCGATGGCCCTTCTATGATACCGCCTCGCCAATTGCTCCGCCTATCTGCGCCTGTGGTGAATTCTTCACCACAGGCGGTTAGCCAGAAGTGGCTGCGGCTTGGCTGCTCTCCCTTAGCTCACTGCATCCAGCACAGCTTGGAGATTGGCCTCGAAGGTGCTGGCGTCCTCTGGGACGTAACCCACCTCAGCGGTGAGCTCGGCGCCGACCTCCATGTAGAACTTGACGAACTCCAGGACTTGGGGCTTCTGCAGGCTCTCGACGTTCACGTAGATGAACAGGGGCCTGGAAAGCGGGGAGTAGGTGCCGGCGGCTATGGTTTCGGGGCTGGGCTTGACGCAGCCCTCGCCGCTGTCGATAGCGAGGAGCTTCAACTGGTCCTCATTCTCGATGTAGTAGGCGTAGCCGAAGTAACCGAGGGAGTTGCGGTCTCCGCCGATTCCCCGTACGAGCACGTTATCATCGGCTGAAGCGGTGTAATCGTCACGGCTGACCTTGGCCTCGCCATTTACTTCCTCGGTGAAGTAGTCGAAGGTGCCTGAGTCGGTGTCGGCACCATATAGCCTGATTTCCCTGTCGGGCCATGCCGGGTCCACGTCGCTCCATTGCTGGACGGTGCTGCCGGGCATCCATATCTGGTTGAGTTGTTCCATGGTCAGGCAGTCAACGAAGTCATTCTGGGGGCTGACCATAACGGAGAGCCCGTCGGTGCCAATCTTAAGCTCCAAGTATTCAACGCCATTGTCGGCAGCTGCTTCTATCTCGGAGTCCTTGATGGTACGGGAGGCGTTGGAGACATCGGTCTCGCCGACGGTAAAGCGCTTGAAGCCGCCACCGGTGCCGGATATGCCCACTATAGGCTGGGTGTCGTTGTGTTTCTTTTGGAATTCCTCAGCCACAGCTTGGGATACAGGGGCGACGGTGCTGGAGCCGTCAACCTCGATGACGCCACTCAGATCCTCCATCATTGCTTCGGTGGGAGCTGGAGTTGGGGTTGCGGTCGTGGTTTGGGGAGCTGGAGCTGGGGTTGCGGTCGCGGTTTCGTCCGACCCGCATGCTGCCAACATGACCATTCCCAAGAGCAAGAGAGCTATGACACACAGGTACCCCCGCCAGTTGGCGAGGGCAGGCTTGGGCGAGTGTAAGATTGCCATGCAGTTTTCCATCCTCCTGAATTTAGGGGAATTTGTTGATTCTGATGTTCATGGGCGTGCCGGGGAGGCTTGCGGCCGTACCCTATTCCCTCTTCAAACCCAGGAAAATAAAGGAGGCCCGCGGACGCGATTAAAGCGTTCCGCTGGGCCTCTCCACCTCATACGAGGGGATTGCTCCAAGCAATCGGGTTGCTCCGCTGCCTAGCGCGGGGCATCTGTTCCTCCTTGGGCCACTCCTCCTGGAGAGTGGGGCCGGCTGGAGCGCAGAGCCCGCTCTAGTTTATCGGGGGTCAACGGTGTATCGATGTGCCTTATGCCGCGGGACGACAGGGCGTCCATGACGGCGTTGGCTACGGCTACGGGGGCTGCCAAGGTAGGCAGTTCGCCGATTCCCTTCAGGCCGGAGGGCGTGAGGGGGGACATCGTTTCCAAGGTGTCGAGTTCCATGTCGGGCATGGTGCTGGAGGTGGGAAGGGCATAATCCAAGAGGCTGCCGGTGACGGGCTGACCTTGGGAGTCGTAGGACATGCCTTCGACGAGGGCTTGTCCCACGCCTTGGACTATGGCCCCGTGGACCTGGCCATCGGCGAGCATGGGGTTCATGATGCGGCCGGAGTCGTGTACGGCGACGTACTTGAGGAGGTTGACCTCACCGGTGTCGGGGGAGACTTCGACCACTGCTACGTGTGCGCCGAAAGCGTAGGGACTGCGGGGCAGGGTGTTCATGCCGGAGAAGTCCAGGCCCACTTCGACGTCGGGTGGTAGTAGCTCCTCGTCGTAAGCTGCCGAGGCCACTTGTGGGAACGGGACGCGACGCGATGGGTCGCTCTGGTCGAAGTAGTCGCCATCTTCCATGGCGACTTGGTCGGCTGGGCAGTCCAGCAAGTGGGCTGCTATGCCGCTAAGCGCAGAACGGGCCTCCTTGAGTTGCAGGTGAAGGACGGTGCCGCCGGCGATGAGGCCTCGGCTGGCGCCGGTGCCCCCGCCGGTGGGGACCACGTCGGTGTCGCTGCACAGCACCTCGACTCTTTGGGGGTCGACTCCCAACTCGTCTGCTGCCAACTGGGCAAAGATGGTCGCCGTGCCTTGGCCGTGGGGCGAGAGCCCGGTATGCAGGGTTACATCTCCGGAAGGATGGATGATGACCCGGGCGTAGTCGGTAAGCCGGGGACTCAAGGCCCCTGAGCCTTTGACGACAGTGGCCAAGCCGATGCCGATCAAAGAATCGGGAGATGAGGCTTGTCGCTCTCGCCAGTCAGCGTAGTCCGCCATTTCCAATGCGCGGTCCAGTGTTGGCTCATAGTCGCCGGAATCGTAGGTGAGGCCCGTGGGGGTTACGTAGGGGAAAGCGTCGGGCGGGATCAGGTTGCGCCGACGGACGTCCACCGGGTCCAGTCCAAGCTCTTGGGCCACCAAGTCCATGGTGCGTTCCATGCAGAAAGCGGCTTCGGGGCCGCCCGCTCCACGATAGGCACCGGTGGGAGTCTTGTTGGTCACCACTCCTTTGACCTCTACACTCATGGCAGGGGTGCGATAGGGGCCGGTGATTCGGTGGCTGGTGGAAACGGGAACGGTGGGCGTGGACATAAAGAAATAAGCGCCAAGGTCGGCGAGGATGCTCACCTTGAGGCCTAATAGCGTGCCGTCGTTGTTAACGGCAGCTTCAACGTCGACGGTATGGCCGCGGCCGTGGAAGGCCAGCATATTCTCTTGGCGGCTTTCCATCCACTTGATGGGACGGCCGAGCATGATGGAGAGGTAGGGAATAGCAACTTCTTCGGGGAAGAGGGCGGCTTTCTCGCCAAAGCCACCGCCAACGTCAGGGGCCACTACGCGTACGCTGTCTTCCGAACGGTGCAGCAGCTCGACGAGGTGGTCGCGAATTTCGTGGGGGTGCTGGGTGGAATCCCAGACGGTGAGCATGTCCTGCTGGGTCTGATAATCGGCTAGCAGGCCTCGTGGCTCCATGGGCGCAGGGGCGAGGCGCTGCACATGATAGGTTTCGGTGACCACTCTGTCGGCAGAGGTGAAAGCTTGGTCAAGTTCGCCACCTGCGCTGACAGTTCGGAGGGTGAGGTTGCTGCCGATGGAGTCGTGAAGTACGGCAGCGCCATCTTCGAGGGCATTCATAGGGTCGATGATGCTGGTAAGTGGTTGGTATTCGACGTCGATGAGTTCGAGGGCATCATTGGCCAAATAAGTGTCCTCGGCCACCACGATGGCCACGGGCTGGCCCACGTAGCGAACGCGGTCGGTAGCCAGCACAGGGTGAAATGGGGGGTGTATCTCGTCGGCGTCGGCGCGTGTGCGGGTTGGCAGTTCGGTGCCGATGCCAGTGATGTCCTCGGCGGTGGCAACAAAAACGACGCCGGGTAGTCGGCGTGCGCGGGAAGCATCGATGCTGTGAATGTCGGCGTGGGCGTGGGGACTGCGGAGGAACGCTGCATGGAGGAGGCCAGGAACCTTGAGGTCGTCGAGGTAAACACCATTCCCGATGAGGAGCCGATGGTCCTCAAGACGCCTAAGCGACTGGCCGATATAACCCGGCGAGGGACACCTCCATGAACGCTTGTGAAAATTATAACAACCGTTGCTCTTGCGCCGTCAAGCCATGGGGATAGCAGTTGGAGAAATTGGTCAGGAGTATAGGTTTGGGGATAATTTTAGGATTCTCAAGTTATCCGGGCATGATTCCATGAGTGCACTTGTCCTCCCGACTGCGAACGTGATGGCCGTTCTGATGCCTATTTGGAACGACAAGTGCGAGACAGCGCGACCTTCAAGTGGTCCGTTGCGCAAGGCTACCGAGACGACAATCCGGCTGGCGATGCTATCGGGGCCGCCCTTCCCAAGAACGGAGTGCACCGGGAACGCCATCGGGCATTGGCCCATAGCGACGTTGCCGGGGCCCTGCGGACCATCCGCGAGACGGGTGCTTGGCCCTCTACCAAGCTGGCGTTTGAGTTTTTGGTCTTGACGGCAAGCCGTTCCGGTGAAGTGCACGGAGCCAAGTGGTGCGAGATTGACCTTGAAGGTGCGACGTGGACGGTGCCAGCAGAACGCATGAAGGCGGGAAGAGAACATCGCGTGCCCCTATCCCACCAGGCCGTTGCGCTGCTGTGTGAGGCGCGGTAGTCGGGCAGTTCGACATCTGTATCAACCCCTATTTGTATTCCGACGCAGATGAATTATGCTGTCACCTACGATTCCATAGTCAGCATATTGTCCCGCCGTACCTGCTCGTTGACCAATGATGCTTGACAATTGATTGGTGGCCCATCGATGCAGACGCAAGCAATGATAGAAATACCAAGATATTATGACAAAGATAAAGCAATCCAACGTAGTGCGTCGGTTAGGCATTTTGTGGGCAAATATTGCTGAAATTAACCGGTGGTTGTTGTGTTGAGGGGAGTGGATAGAAGGAGAAGTGGGGCAAGTACCCGGCTTTAGGGGTGGCAGCAGGGGGCGGGGCAGGGGCGGAGGCCGAAGATGCAGCAGTGGCAGAAGCAGACTTGGGGGAGTTGGGGTCGTCGTGGTAGCAGCCTCCTGAGAGGTTTTCGAGGCCTTCCTTGATGAAGAAGGGGACGAGGAAGAGGGCGGAGACGGGGTCGGCCCACCACCAGGAGAAGAGGGCGTTGAGGCCGAGACCGATGAGGATGGAGACGTCCTGGAGGTCGCAGAAGAGGCTTTCCATGGCCTCGGCGCGGAGGGCGTGGGACTGCATGCGGGTGGCGACGCGCATCTTGGCGATGTAGAGGATGGCCATGACTACGGCGCTGGCGACGACGATCGCCACGCCTGCGATGCTGGGCTGGGGCTCGGGCAGCCATCCGGCAAGGTTGGCGCCGGAGTGGAGCAGGATGTAGAAGGCCAGCAGGAAGAAGGTGAAGCCGACGAGCCTCTGGGCGCGTTGCTCGGCGGCCTCGGCTTCTTCCTCGCCGAGATGGGTGGTGAGGCGCCAGACGAGGACGCCACCGGCAAAGAGTTCGACGATGCTGTCGAGGCCGAAGGCGAGGATGGCGATGCTGCTGGTTTGGAAGCCTGCCCAGAAGGCTACCACGGCCTCGACGAGGTTCCAGAGGAGGCCGATGGTCACGAGGACGAGGGCTGTGCGGTGGAGGGCGTGGGCTTCAAGCACGGGGGCGGTTTCTCCTTTTTCTGATGGGCGTTCCTGATGCGCCAGTTATTGACGATTGGCTCGTAGGTCGAGATGTTGGGCCAGAGTATAGCGTTCATGGGTGCGAAACCGACGATAGTGGGACGTAGTGTCAGTTATAATTTGTGGTTGCCGTCAAGAGGCAATCAGGAATGCAGCAGGAAGGACGCGATCCGATGAACCCACGTCCTGAGGTTACCGATCCGTTGGGAATGTCTCCTTTAAGTCTGCGTCGTCGCTCGGTGCAAATCTTCGGACTGGTGTGTCTGGCGAACATCATCGTGGCGGTCCTTACCGCAAGGGCAGTGATGACTGGGGACCCCACTCTCATTGGACTCTCGGCTTCCGCGCTGGGCGTGATGGTGGTGATGACCGCCCTAGCGATGTGGAGTGGCGTCCGGACGGTTGCGGTGGAACTGTGGATACGCCGGCTGGGAGTAGGCGACTTCGAGTTTCGCATAGAACCCCGGGGGAACGACGAGGTCTCGAAGATCTGCATGGCCTTGGATACGTTGCGGCAGAGTTCAATCAGGGCGATGCAGGTGGACGTGGTGCAGCGGCTTTCGGAGGAACTGCGAGAGAAGAACGGTGAACTGGAGCAGGCGCTGGTGGACCTGAGACAGAGCCAGGACCGGATAATCAGCCAACAGAAGCTGGCGGAGCTGGGGGAGCTGTCTGCGGGGGTGGCGCACGAGATGCGGAACCCTTTGCAGTTCATACAGAACTTCACGTCGTCGTCGAAGGAAATTGCTACGGAGCTGGTGGAGATACTGGAAGAACCCGAGAAGGTTGATTGGGAGGACGTGAAAGACTTGGTGGGGGACTTGTCGAGCAACATGGAACGGGTGTTGCATCACAGTGGCCGGGCCAACGGGATAGTGTCGGCCATGCTGACGTTAGACCGGGGGGTTGGCGGAGCCTTCCGGCCAGTCGATTTGAACGGACTGCTGGTGGAGCAGACGCATCTGGCCCACCGGGCGGCACAGTCCCACGAAGCCGGTTTCGGGGCAGAGATCATCATGGAGCTGGAACCGGGGCTGGAAGAGATAGTGGCGGTGCCCGAGGACATCGCTAGGGTGATCGCGAACGTGGTGACCAACGCCTGCCAATCGATGGCAGAGAAGGAGCGGCTGGAGGAGGACGGGTACAAGCCTGAGATGAAGGTGGGCACAGCGAGCACGGAAGAGGGCGTTGAGATAGTGGTGCGGGACAACGGGATGGGGATGACGCCGGAGATCATTGAGAAGATGTTCAACCCGTTCTTCACCACGAGGGATACGGGGCGGAACACAGGACTGGGGCTGAGCCTTTCGTATGACGTGGTGCGGGAGCATGGCGGTGAAATCTATGCGGAGTCGGAGCCCAAGCAGTACGCGGAGATAAGGGTGGTGCTGCCGAGGCATCCGGGAACGCAGGAGATGGGTGGGGGTGCAGCGTCGATGAGCGAGCCGGTAGAGGATGAGGCTCTGGGTTAGTTGGCGCTATGGGCCGTCGACTTCGATGACGCAGTCGCAGATGACGGCGGTGTTGCCGGGGAGGACGGCCATGCCGGGGGCGGAGCGGGCGTGCTGACCGCGGTCGCCATAGAGGGCGACTAAGAGGTCGGAGGCGCCGTCGACCACGGCTGCCTGCTCAGTGAATGAGGGGTGGCTGTTGACCATGCCGACGACTTTCAGGATGCGGGTGACGCGGTCGAGGTCGCCGAGTTCGGCTTTCATGCGGGCCAAGAGGTTCAGGGCGGCGCAGCGGGCAGCTTCATAGCCCTGCTCGAGGGTGAGGTCTGCACCGAGCTTGCCGGTTATGTGCTCGCCGTTGGCGCGGCGGGAGCCGACGCCTGCCATCCACATGATGTTGCCGCTGCGGGTGACGGGGAGGTATGCGCCGATGGGTTCTGGTGGGGTGGGGAGTTGGTATCCGAGTTGGGTGAGTTTTGATTCGATGATGGTCATGGGTTGTTGGCCTCGGGTCGTGTCGCTTTCGCTATATGAAGGTTTCGTATGTGTGGGTCGGATCGGGTGCTGGTAGGTTCGACTCAGTTCTTAGTCAACCGCTCCAAGGCGTCGACGAATAGTTGTACATCGGTTAGATGGAGGCGGATCGCTTCGGCGTCCAGGCCTGTTCTACGCTGGTAGAAGAGGGTGTGGAGCATATTGGCGGAACTGGCCCAAGTCCACAGGCGTCGCTCCCTAAGGCGGGATTGAGACCGGTTTACTATGGCGTGGAAGTCGTCGTGCCTTTCGTATTCCCAGCCCCGAGCGGCTGCCACAGCCTTGGCCATGTGGGCGGCAGCTCCCCATCCTTTCTCAGAGGCTTGGCGTAGGTCGCCCTCAGATAGGTAACCCTGTGCTCTTGCCAAGAACTGCTTGGCGCTGGCGATGTAATCCATGGTGGCGCTAGTGGCCATGTTGGCGTCCTCTTACCAGGGAGGCTGAGAAGGGGCCAAGTGCTTTCCTGGTCTTGCGCGGCCCGGCGCTCGTATTCGATTGTCGTGGCACTTAAAGGCATGGGAAGTCAGTACGCAACCCAATGCGTGGCAGGTGCTGTTCACCAGTCGAGATGCCCAATAGTTCCTGTGACCTAACCGCGGATGAGTCTCCTGATATGATCGGGGCTTAGGGGTAGGTCGCGGACTTGGACTCCGAAGGATGCGAGGGCGTGGGAGACGGCGTTGCCCAAGGCGGCTCCGGGGGCGACGATGCCTCCTTGGCCGGCGCCCTTGGCTCCGAGGGGATTGAGGGGCGAGGGGGCTAGGTCGAGGTGGACGGTTTCCACGTTGGGGACGTCGGTGGCCGTGGGCAGGAGGTAGTCCATGAGAGTAGTGGCCAAGGGCTGGCCGGCTTGGTCGTAGGCTAGGTCTTCGAGGACGGTGCCGCCGATGCCTTGGACTGCTGAGCCGACGGCTTGACCTGTGGCCAGCAGAGGGTTGATCACGGTGCCCACGTCCTCGACGACGATGTAGCGCAGGATGTCCATCTGACCTGTCTCGGCGTCTATGGTCACGTGGGTGGCGTGGTTGCCGTAGGCGTAGGGGGTGTTGGGCAGGCGGAAGTAGCTGGTAACGTCCAGGCCCATTTCGCCTTGGTTGTAGCGGCTGGTGGGGGATGCCAACTCCAGCACCTGGCTCAAGTCGAGGAGGGCTCCCTCTAAGGTGGAGCCGATACGGCGCACCTGGCCTTGGACAAACTCAAGCTCGCTGGGGTCTACGTCGAGGTAGCCAGCGGCAATGTTCAGCACCTTCTGGCGCATTTCCTGGGAGGCCATGAGGACAGCACTGCCGGCTAGAACGGTACCGCGGTCGGCGTAGGTGCCGCCGCCGGTGGGCATGAGGTCGGTGTCGCCGTGGTAGACGGTGACATATTGCATGGGCACGCCAAGGCCGTCGGCGCATATCTGGGCCATGCTGGTCTCGTGGCCTTGGCCGAGGGTGGCGATACCCAAGTAGACGGCGACCTGGTTGCCCTCGGTGACGCGCACACGGGCACCTTCGTAGGGCGGGCCTGCACCGGTGCTCTTTACGAAGCTGGCGAGGCCGATGCCGTGGTACTTGCCCTCGATGAGTTTGCCCTGAAGCTCTTTGACGTGCTCGTAGTCGATGGCTTCGAGGGTGCGGGCGAACCCGGTGGGGTAGTCGCCGCTGTCGTACTCCATGGGCGGGAATTCGGGGCGCACTACGCCGACTCGGTAGGGCATGTCGGAGGCGGGGATGAGGTTCTTCATGCGCAGTTCGGCGGGATCCATGTCGAGGTCCTCGGCCACCATGTCGACGAGCCTCTCGCGGAAGAAGGCGGCCTCGTAGCTGCCGGGGGCGCGCAGGGTGCCCATGCCCGTCTTGTTGGTGAGCATGCAGTGGAACTGGCAGTCGAAGTGGGAGATGCGGTAGGGGCCAGTGAGACCCACGGCGGTGCCGGAGGTTACGAGGCCACCGTGGGTGCGCACATAGCCACCCACGTCACCGTAAACCTTGGAACGCATCGCGAGGATGGTGCCATCGCGGTTGGCAGCGATTTCAATCTCGCAGACGTGCTCGCGGGAGTGGTTGGCGGATACCATGTGCTCGCGGCGGTCTTCAATCCACTTAATGGGCCGGCCGAGTTGGATGGAGGCGAAGGGGATGATGAAGTCTTCTGGGTAGAACTCGCCGGTGATGCCGAAGCCACCGCCGACGTCGCCCTCGATGAAGTGGATGCGGTGCTCGGGCATCTGGAGGAGGGAGGACAAGACTCCACGGTTGAAGTGGGGAACTTTGGTCTCGCCCCAGACGGTCAGTTCCTGGCGTCCGGGATCGTAGGAGGCGAGGAGGCCTCGGGTCTCCATGGGAACGCCGGTATGTCTGTGGCAGCGGAACTCTTCACGACGGGTGTATTCGGCGTCGCGGAAGGCTGCTTCGACGTCGCCAAAGCCGACGGTGTATTCGGCGGCGACGTTGGTGTCGTGCTCTTGGTGGAGCAAGGACTGGCCGGTTAGGGACTGGCGAACGTCGACCACCGGGGGCAGAGGTTCGTAATCCACGTGTATGGCATCAAGGGCGTCCTCGGCGGTGTAGCGGCTGTCGGCCACGACGACGGCGACAGCTTCGCCTACGTAGCGGACCTTGCCCCGGGCCATGGGGTACTGGAGGAAACGCTCAATGCCGGGCAGGGGGGCCAAGCGAAGGGGGATAGGGAGTGGTTCGAGGGTGGCTTCCACATCGCGGTAGGTGAAAACGCCGACAACACCGGGCATCTCCCGGGCTTCAGAGACGTCGATGGAACGGATATTGGCGTGGGGATGAGGGCTTCGAAGGATGGCGGCGTGCAGAAGGTGTTGCGCCTTGAAGTCGTCGGTGTAGGTGGCGCGGCCGGTGAGGAACCGGACATCCTCCTTGCGGGTCAAGGGCATGCCGATATAGGGCTGGGTCAAGGTGTCCTCCTATGGAGCGGAGTCAACCGGTAGGGTGGTCTCAAGTGATACCGTACGAGGTTGGCTTAGAGCACGATACTGGATTGCGTCGTTCGAGGCAATGACGACCGCAGATACTTGGCTCACGGAACTCTGGGTAGGGGCTGTTCTTGGACTGCGAGAACGCTGGGTCCTGCCCGGCTAGGGCTGCTTGGAGAGGTTGGCTAGGAAATCGGCGTTGGTGGGATGGTGGGTGAGACGCTCCAGGATCTTCTCGGTGGCGTCGGAGGCGTTTACATGGTCGGTGGCGACAAGCCCGATCATGCGTCGCAAGAGGTAAATGCTCTTCAAGGTGGTGTCGTCGAAGAAGAGTTCCTCGCGCCGGGTACCGCTACGCTGGATGTCGATGGCCGGGAAGATGCGACGCTCGGCCAGCTTGCGCTCCAAGTGCAACTCCATGTTGCCGGTGCCCTTGAACTCCTCGTAGATGACCTCGTCCATGCGGCTGCCGGTGTCGACGAGGCAGTTGGCGATGATGGTAAGGCTGCCTCCCTCCTCCACGTTGCGGGCAGCGCCGAAGAAGCGCTTGGCTGGGTAGAGGGCACCGGGGTCAATACCACCGGAAAGGGTGCGCCCGCTGGTGGGGGCAGCTAGGTTGTAGGCTCGGGTGAAGCGAGTGATGCTGTCGAGCAGGATAATTACGTCGCGTCCTGCTTCCACCAAGCGCTTGGCGCGTTCCAGGGCCAGTTCGCCGACGCGGCACTGGGACTCCACATTTTCGTCGAAGGTGGAGCCGAAGACTTCGCCACGCACCGAGCGACGCATGTCGGTAACTTCCTCGGGGCGTTCTCCGATGAGGGCGACCATCAGGTGGGCATCGGGGCAACTGGCAGAGGCACCGCGGGCTATCTGCTTCAGTACCGTGGTCTTACCGGCTTTGGGCGGAGAAACGATGAGGCCTCTCTGTCCCAAGCCGATGGGTGAGAAGAGGTCGATCATACGCGTTGTCAGATTGTCGGGGGTGCTTTCCAGCTTTATCTGCTGATCGGGGAAGATAGGGGTCAGGGCCTCGAAGCTGGTGCGGGACCGGGAGTGATCGGGCTCCAAGTCGTTGACCGTCTCCACCTTGACCAAGCCGTAGTAGCGCTCGCCCTCCTTGGGGGGGCGCACCAAGCCGGATATGGCATCCCCTGTGCGGAGGGCGAAGCGGCGTATTTGCGACTGGGAGATGTACACATCGCCGGAACCGGGTCGGATGATGTTCTGGCGCAGGAAACCGTAACCCTCGTTCATGAGTTCCAATATGCCGCCTGCCATGAGACCCTGGTGGTCGGAGCAGGACTGCATAACCTTTTGCAGGACTTCCTCCCGACGCAGAGAGGTAAGGGCGGTCCCGTTTTCCAACCCCATAGCGCCTGCGACCACGAGTAACTCGTCTTTGGTCTTGTTCTCTAGGTCGGCGACGTGGATTACGGTCTGTGTAGCCAAAGGGTCACCTCGTTTCGCTTGTGAGCCTCAAAAAGCTCGTTGTCGTGATCATTGCGTTGCCTTTCGCCAGTCGTCGGCAAAGCGTGACACCCCCGAATCGGTCAGGGGGTGCTTGGTCATCTGCATCAATACCCCGTAGGGCACTGTGCTGATATGCGCTCCCGCCTTGGCTGCCATGATGCAGTGCTGCGGGTGGCGGATGCTGGCTGCCATCACCTTGGTTTCAAGTGCGTAGTATCGGAAGATGGACACAATATCCGAGACTAGTTCCATGCCGTCGTGGCCGATGTCATCAAGCCTTCCAACGAAGGGGCTGACCACTGTGGAACCTGCCTGTGCGCCCAGCATGGCTTGGTTGGGAGAGAAGCAGAGGGTCTGGTTGATGCGTATGCCGTCTTTTGCTAGGACGGAGATGGCTTCAAAGCCAGCCTCGGTGCTGGGTATCTTCACCCAAGGGTTGTCTATCCAGCCAGCGATCTCACGGCCCTCGGTCACCATGCCTTCGACATCCTGGCTTACCACCTCGATGGAGATGGGGCCGGATATGATGGTGGCGATCTCTGGACGGCCTCTTTGTAGCTGCTGGCGGTGCCAATGCCTTCCTTGGCTGCCAGCGATGGATTGGTGGTCACCCCATTCACTACTCCCAAACGGGCCCCACGTCGAATCTCCTCGAGGTTAGCTGTATCGAGGAAAATCTCCACTCTCTCCACCTCTTCTTAAGGATTGGTCTCTTCTCAAGACTGGGTTCTTCGCGACGATAGATTGGTGACCGGGTTGCCGATGATAGGCGTATTTCACAAGTCGTTAACTACGAGCCATCCAGAGGCAACTCAGCTTGTGCGCCTTCGCGCAGCGTGTTTTTGGCTGCTCCGATGAACTCATGAAAAAGAGGGTGGGGTCGATTGGGCCGGGAGAGGAATTCGGGGTGGAACTGGACACCCACCATAAAGGGGTGGTCCACCACTTCGGCGATCTCCACCAGCTTGCCATCTGGAGACATGCCGCTGGCCAGGAGTCCCGCGCTCTCGAGGGATTCACGGAAGTCGTTGTTGAATTCGTAGCGGTGACGATGACGCTCCATGACCTCGTTGGCGCCATAGGCTTGGGAAGCAAGGGTGGGTTCCATGATGCGGCATGGGTAGATGCCTAGGCGCATACTGCCGCCCATGTCCTGCACTGCGCGTTGCTCCGGCAGCAGGTCGATGATGGGGAAGGGAGTTCCGGGATCGAACTCGGAGGAGTTGGCGCCTGCGTACTGCACGCAATGGCGGGCGAACTCTATTGTCATAATCTGCATCCCGAGGCAGAGGCCCAGGTAGGGGATGCGGTTTTCACGGGCGTAGCGCGCTGCCTCGATCATGCCGTCGGTGCCGCGGGAGCCGAACCCTCCGGGAATCACAATGCCACAGGCCTGCTTCAACAGGACGTCGGCCGCACCGGCTTCGTCCAAGTCTTCTGAATGGACCCACTGGATTTCGATATCCCGGTCGTGATGGAGGCCGGCGTGCTTGAGTGCTTCCTTCACGGAGATGTAGGAGTCGGGAAGTTCCACGTACTTGCCAACCAAGGCGATGGGCAGACTGGTCTTGGAGGTCTGCATGCGCTGTACCATGTCAGCCCAAGTGGTGGAATCGCATACCCGTCGGGATAGGTCCAACGACTCGCAAAGCAGGTCTCCCAGGCCTGATTCTTCCAGTATCAAGGGCACGGCATAGACGTTGTCCACGGTGAGGAGGGGAATGACGGCAGGGACTTTGACGTCGCAGAACAGAGAGAGCTTCTCCTTGATGCTCTGGGAGACATCGTGGTCGCTACGGCACAGGATGGCATCGGGCTGGATGCCACTGGCGCGCAGGTCGCGGACGCTGTGCTGGGTGGGCTTGGTCTTCAACTCGCCGGTAGCAGCGATATAGGGCAATAGGGTGAGGTGTATGTAGTAGACGTTCTCCCTGCCCACATCGTTGCGCATCTGGCGGATGGCTTCGAGGAAGGGTTGGCCTTCGATGTCGCCTACTGTGCCGCCCACCTCGACGACGATAACGTCGGCACTTGTTTCGCTGGCTAGGTTGAAGATGCACTCCTTGATGTGGTTGGTCACGTGAGGTACTGCCTGAATGGTGCCGCCGAGGAAGTCGCCGCGTCGCTCGTGGGCTAGGACGGAGGTATAGACCTGCCCAGCCGTTACGTTGGAGGAGCGGGTGAGTTCGAGGTCGATGAATCGCTCGTAGTGTCCCAGATCCATATCGGTCTCCCCGCCATCGCGGGTGACGAAGACTTCGCCATGTTGGTATGGAGACATGGTACCGGGGTCGACGTTGAGATACGGATCCAGTTTCATCACGGAGACGGAGATATTGCGGTTCTTGAGGATACGGCCAATGGAAGCGACAGTAATACCCTTGCCTATGGAGCTAACAACGCCACCGGTAACGAAAACGTATTTAGTGGCCATCAATCAGGCCGGTACGCCCATGCTATCGGATACACGTTCCAGCAGGTAACAACGCAGGTCGGTTGTGCATTCAAGAAGGGAATCCGGGAACTCTAGGGAGGGCCCCAAATCAAGGCCCTGTATTGGGACGACGTTATTGTGCTTCGCGCCCTTGTATATGTCAAGAGCGGTGTGTCACTTTTCCCAATGTTTAAGCAAGGAAGGAAGGGAACTAATATGTGCGCCTTGTCCAGCCATTGAGTGCTCTAGTAGGATGACACATGACTATACACATGGACTATTCTCACATCGAACTCACCACCTCCGGCCCAGTGGCCACCCTCACCTTGGCGCGTCCACAGGTGTTGAATGCTGTCAGCCCGTCAATGATCGTTGAGATGCGCGATGCCGCGAGGCAGGTGTCGGTTGACGTAAGCCTGAAAGCGCTAGTGGTGCGGGGGCAGGGCCGGGGGTTCTGCGCCGGGGCTGACTTGGTGGCGATGCAGGAGTCCTTTGCGGACAATGCGTCACTGAGACGTTACTTGTCGGGTTTCAATGAGGCGTTGTTCGCCTTGGAGGAGTTGCCCATTCCCACCATAGCGGTAGTGCACGGGCACGCTCTGGCGGGCGGCTTGGAGCTTCTGCTGGCTTGTGACCTCGTCATAGTGGCCGAGGATGCACGTATTGGGGACCAGCATATTAACTTTGGTCTCATGCCCGGCGGTGGTTCAACGCAGAGGCTGCCGCGGAAAATCGGTAAGCAGCGAGCCATGGAGCTACTGTTCACTGGGCGCTGGCTGACAGGCAAAGAGGCAGAGGACGCTGGGCTAGCGCTGCGCGCGGTTGCCGTGGATCAACTGGACCACGAGTTGGGCCTGTTGCTGGCGGATATAACAAATAAAAGCCGCGATGCGCTCGGCTGGATCAAGGCGATGGTCCGCCAGGGGCAGAGCTTGCCCTTACGGGACGGCGTGACCCAGGAGGTCAATGCATTTGCCCACTATGTGGCTACCTCGCCCCATCCTGCCGAGGGTATCCAAGCGTTCCGCGAGAAGCGGTCGCCGGATTTCGGGTAGGCCTGGGGCTTGCCACGTTTTGGGCGATACCGATTCCCTGCAGCTAGGTGCAAGAGGGGCGAGGTGTAGTCTGCCTTCCGGGTGCGGAGTCGCGCTCAGGTTGCCAATAGGTCCTGTTGCGCCTGCAGGTAGTTGATCATTTTTTGGGGCTGGCGCTCGTAGGCTAGGGCAAAGCGGATAGCGTAGTCCATTGTGAAGTTGGGGGTGATCGACGGGCCGAACCGGTCTTGCAGTAGGGCGTGAAGCTCGTCGAGTTCGTCTTTTGCGTGGATTCTTACGTGGTGCCCGGCCTCTGCCATGGTTCCTCTCCTAAGACTTGTTTATGACTATCGTGGGGTAGGCCACTTGACGGTATCGCCTGATGCCGGCTCCGACCCCGGATGGCGTCTCCCAAGGTTGCGGGATTGCCGGGGCTGGCGAAAGCAGAGGTCGCCGTGCTTCAGGCATATCGCCGGGCGACCGAACCAGATGCAGCGAAATCATCCCCGCCACCCACCGAACCGCTGATCTGCAGAATTGTTGGCTAGAGGGCTGCTAGGTTACAGAACTGCCGGGTCGGTCTACCCGTCGTTCAGTTGCGTCACTAATACCATAGCACACTTCCGCTCCGTAGTTGAGGGCTCTGGGGCGACGAACTCACCCAAAATGCGTCCGTACTAGGGGGTGATACCCTTTGCAGGACCCGAAGCGGACGCCGGTAGCAGGAACGTTCCTGCTACCGGCGTGGGAGCAGCCTCAGAGTGAAGAGACTGCTGGAGCTCGCGCACACGCGGACGATGATCGGCCACGTGACGTGTGCTAGCGGACGCCGGCGGTGCGGTCGCCATCGGGTGAGAGCATGCCAACGCCATTACGGACGGTGCCGAGGGCGCTATCGAGATTGCGCTCCAGGGTCTGCAGGGTCTGGAGGGCGTAGTTATAAGCTTCGGCTCGCTTGGCCATGGCCTCGCGGTCTGCCTGCTCCAAACGCTTGGCTGCCCGCTGCTCGGCCTCTTCCTCGATAAGGTTGGCCCGCTCTTGGGCTGCGGCAATTATCTCGTTGTCGTCCACGCGGGCGCGGTACGCGTTCTCGGCCTCGGTGCGGCGGCGCTTGGCGTCGGACTGAGCCTGCTGCAACAGGGTATCTTTGTTCTCCAACAGTTGGCGGGCGGCGTCCACCTCTTGCGGGATAGATAGCACGAGCTGGTCCATTAGCTCTTTCATCCTGCGGGCATCGATGATCTTCTGGCCGCCCATGGGCATTGTCTTGCTCGTATCGAGCAGACTCTCCATGCGATAGATGATTGACCTTATATTATCCATGCTTCCCCCTTTTCTCTTGCCTCTTTTTCGCTGGTCTTGTGTCTGTGGGCACTGTGAGCTTTGACGTGGGCAGGATTGGGACTCTGGGGCTAGCCAGCCAGTTTTATGCGCAGTGCATCGGCGACGTGCCTTGGCACCAAGCCGTCGATATCTCCGTTCAGGGCCGCCACTTCTTTGAGAAGACTGGCGCTGACGAATTGGTACTGGAGGCTAGTCATCAAGCAGACGAGTTCGATGTCCGGGGCCAACTGCTTGTTCATGAAGGCCATCTCGTATTCGTACTCGAAATCGGCTGCGGTGCGCAAGCCTCGGACGATGACGCTGGCCCCTGATTTGCGAGCGAACTCGACCACCAAGCCGTCGAAAGGCACCACTGCTGCATTGGGCAGGTCTGCGACTGCCTGGCGGGCTAGGCCTACCCGCTCATCGGTGTCGAACATGGGCGTCTTCATGGCTGGCGACGAATACACGGCTATGAGCAGCTCGTCGAAGATAGCTGCAGCCCGTTGGGCCACATCGAGATGGCCCATGGAGAAGGGGTCGAAGGACCCCGGATAGAGAGCTTTCGGCATTCAGTCTTCCTTGATGAAGAAGTCGACCATGCTGTCGCCATAGCGGCGTGTATCGGTGCGTGACAGGGTGCCATATCTGTCGGCCAACTGGACTCGCTTGGAGTGGCCCACCACCACCATGGCTCCCAGTTCCAAGGGCGAGGCCTCCAGAGATGGCTCTCCTAGAGGGTCCAACACTGGCGAGAGATCCGTCATGCGGTATGGAGGATCCATCAGCACCAGATGGTAGGGACCTTCGAGTTCAGGCAAAGCTTGTGCCGCCTCCCTGCAGTGGACCTTTGTGCCTTGGGAGAGCCCGAGGTCGTGGAGGTTTTCCCGGATGCGCAGGCACTGGCGCCGGTTGCTCTCGACAAAGTCGGCTTGGGGCACTCCTCTACTGAGGGCTTCGATGCCGAGGGACCCGGTACCTGCGAAAAGATCCAACACCTTGGCGATTCTCCCATCCAGAGGACCGAGAACATTGAAGATGGCACCCCTTACCAGCTCCGAGGTAGGTCGGGCTCCTGGTATGGCAGGCCCCTTCAGCGGGCGACCTCCGGCATATCCACTAAGCACACGCACAATAAGCGGGGCTTTCCTGGGTTATGGTAAAGCGGCCCAGACCAATTAGAAAAGCTAGGCTGGGGCTGTACTTCAAGCAGTTTCCGAAGCAAGCAGCTAAATATATGGCTCCCACGGAGTTTTGGTCAAGGTTATGTTGTCTTACCCAGCCTGGGAGGCTCGCAGAACTCTTTGCATCTACCTGTTCGTGACATGCCAGTCCAGCAATGAGGGGCGTGGAACTGGGTATTCTTGCTGCAATAGTGTCGAATTGCTAGAATCTATTGTTTTCCTCTAATGGGCCACACGGGCAGAGGACGCCTTCCGAAAGGAGCTAGCACTTGGGAAAGATTAAGGTCGCCGTTATCGGGGCGGGGAATTGTGCTTCCTCTCTGATTCAAGGCGTATCGAGATATAGAGAGGTGCCGGAGGAGGGTAGGGTACCCGGGTTGATGCACCCCAACTTCGGTGACTATCAAGTAGGGGACATAGAGTTCGTGGCCGCCTTTGATGTGGACGTCAACAAGGTGGGCAAGGATCTGTCGGAAGCCATCTTCGCGGAGCCCAACAACACTGTGAAGATTGCGGACGTACCCTTTATGGGCGTACCCGTCTCCCGAGGCATGACCCACGATGGCATTGGCAAGTACCTGAACGATGTGGTGCAGAAGGCTCCCGGCTCGACTGCGGACATCGCGGGCATACTCCGGGAGCGGGACTGCGATGTAGTAATCAACTACCTGCCGGTGGGTAGCGAAGAGGCTACCAAGTGGTATGTGGAGCAGGTGCTAGCGGCGGGCTGCGCCTTTGTGAACTGCATACCTGTCTTCATCGCGAAGGAGCAGTACTGGGGCCAGCGGTTCCAGCAACGCGGTGTGCCAATCATCGGTGACGACATCAAGTCTCAGGTGGGAGCCACCATCACCCACCGCGTCCTCACCCGTCTCTTCGAGGACCGGGGTGTAAAGCTTGACCGCACGTACCAACTCAATTTCGGGGGCAATACCGACTTCCTCAACATGCTGGAACGGGAGAGGCTGGTCTCCAAGAAGATATCCAAGACCGGCTCGGTGAACTCACAGTTGGAAGTGGAGCTGCCGGCCGAGAACATCCACATTGGTCCGAGCGACCACGTACCTTGGTTAGACGACCGCAAGTGGTGCTACATACGTATGGAAGGGCGAGTTTTCGGAGACGCGCCCATTAACCTAGAGCTAAAGCTGGAGGTCTGGGACAGTCCCAATTCGGCTGGCGTGGTGGTGGATGCCATACGTGCCTGCAAGGTGGCCTTGGACCGGGGCATCAGCGGACCGCTGAAGGGGCCCAGCGCCTACTTTATGAAGTCTCCACCCGTTCAATATACCGATGATGTCGCGCGGCAAATGGTGCAGGACTTCATAGGGGGCGAAGACGTGCCCGACGATCACGCCTAGGCAGTTCGGGTCCAGCCTGTACTTTAGAATTCGCTGGGGCAGGCCCGTTGATACCGGCGGGCCGGAGACGCGCAGATGAAAATTGGGCTGGTCTGCCCATACGACCTGACTTGGCCCGGGGGCGTGCTGGCCCACATATCCCAGCTTTCGCGCCAGTTCACCCTAATGGGACACGAGGTGAAGATCCTAGCTCCCTACACTCCGGGGCGTGAGCAGGCGAGTGAAGGCGACTACATCCCCATTGGGCGCTCGGTGCCTGTCCCGTATGGGGGCTCCCTAGCACGCATCTCCCTGTCAGTGGGGTCGTACAAGGAGGTGCGCCGGGTATTAGACCGGGAGCAGTTTGACATCGTGCATACGCACGAGCCAATGGCCCCTGTCTTGCCCTTGTACGCGGTGCAGTACTCGCAGGCCACAAATGTCGGGACTTTTCACGCCTGCTATAGCAGCGCCCGCCGCTACCGGCTCACTCATCGGATGCTGCGACGCTGGTTTGACCGACTGGACGGACGCATCGCCGTGTCGTCGGGGGCCTACGAGAACGCTAGCACCTACTTTGACAAGGACTTCCGCATAATCCCAAATGGCATAGAACTGGACCGGTTCACCGATGTTCAGCCATTTCCACACTTGCAAGATGGAAAGTTCAACCTGCTATTCGTGGGGCGCTTGGAGGCGCGCAAGGGTTTGCGCTACCTGCTGGAGGCATACGGACAGCTGAAGTGGGAGTACCCCCAACTGCGTCTAATAGTCGTTGGGCCTGGGGGCCTGGATGCTGATTGCTGGCGGGTGATGAGTGAGCGTAACCTTCAAGATGTGGTGTTCACCGGCAGCGTCCCCTCAGGCGACATACCTCGCTACTATGCCAGTTGTCATGTGTTCTGTGCTCCTGCGACCGGTCAGGAGAGCTTCGGCATTGTGCTCCTCGAGGCCATGGCCTCGGGCAAACCCATAGTCGCTGCGCGGAACCGGGGCTATTCGGCGGTGGTGAGCCACGGATATCAGGCGCTCATGGTCCCTCCGAAAGACTCTGAGACACTAGCTTATGCTATCAGGGAGCTTCTCGAAGCCCCAGGACTGCGGGACGAGCTGGCTGCCAATGGGCGCGAAGATGTGCAACGGTATAGCTGGGGCGTCGTGGCCGACGAAGTCATGGACTACTACGAAACCCTGCTGCAGAACAGGCGTCGTGCCGGAGGACCGCGGAATGGCTCTGTCTAGCCGGGAGCAATTGAGAGCGGCCCTCCTACGCTACGTGGAGTTACCAGGGGCGCGCGCTTTCAACCGCTTGGGGTTCACTCCCAATGGCATCAGCGTGTTGGGGTTTGCCGTGGCCTGCACTGGAGCGGGGCTGGCCGCCGCCGGATATCTGTTGGCCGGAGGTCTTGTGTTCCTGTTGGGCAGTGTGTTGGATTTGTTCGACGGGGCCTTGGCGCGGCATACGGGGAAGGCTACCCCCTTTGGGGCACTGCTGGACTCGGTGCTTGACCGGTTGGGCGAAGCTGCGCTGTTCCTGGGCTTGGCCATATACGCCGTGCGGGAGTTGGATGGGGAGCAGTGGGTGCTATGGGGCACGTCGTTGGACCGGCTCATGCTGTTCATAGTGACGCTGCTGCTGGCGCTAGTATTTTCCCAAGCGGTCAGCTACGCCCGAGCGAGGGGTGAGGGGTTGGGCATCGAGACTCGTGCCGGGTTGATGACGCGGCCAGAACGTGTGGTGATTCTGGGCGTGTGCGTAGCCGTGGGCTACCCAGAGGTGGCGATGATTGCCATTGCTGCCGTTTCCGCCCCCACCTTGGTGCAACGGGTGTGGCACATCAAGCGTCAGATAGGTTCTGCATCATAGTCCTGGTTCTCAGGGGTGTAGATTAACCGAGCGGACGAGTGCTAAACTGCCACGAATCCAGCGCCCCTGGACGTGCGTAACGGGTCCCGAAGTCGCCGCATTGGGGCTATGTGTACCATTGCTTCCACGAGGATGTTGGCTCATGCCATTGTCGGGTGGAGGCCTCCGGAGGAGCCATGACTCTCATCCCTGACCGTGAGAAAAACGATCTCAAGCGCGCCATGCGCACGGACCTAAAGAACAAGGTCTCGATCAAGCTGTACACGCAGAGGGCGAGCGCCCTTGCTGTTCCGGGCCGAGAGTGCCGTTACTGTGGTGAGACCCAGCAGTTGATGGAAGAGCTCGCTGCCCTGTCGCCCAAGCTGGAACTGGAGATCATCGATGTCTATGCCCAGTCCGAAGAGGCTAGGGAGGCGGGCATCGAGCGAATTCCGGCGATCGTGCTGGGCGATACCAAGGGTTCGCGGGTCAAGTTCTATGGCATACCCATGGGCCACGAGTTCCCCACGATAATCGAGGGGATCAAGACGCTCTCACGGGGAGTCAGTCCTCTCACCATGGATTCCCGGAAGAAACTGAAGCGGGTGAACCATCCGATCCACATCCAGGTGTTTGTCACACCAAATTGAGGGTTCTGCCCTCAAGTGGCCAGGTTGGCCCACTCAATAGCCATGGAAAACTCGAACATCAAGGCCGATGTGGTGGAGGTCAGTGAGTTCCCGTCGCTGGGGCAGATGTACTCAGTACGCTCTGTGCCCCAGACGGTTGTGAACGAGGCCATGCGTTTCACCGGGGCCATCTCCGAGGGGGACTTCGTGGATAAAGTTGTGCAATTGGGTGTCCGAGAGAATGAGGATGCCAAGTCTTGAAGGGCATGCGGCTAAGACCGGGACCTAGCGATAGGGGAGACCATCGGTACATCGAAGCGGGAGTTACTGGTGAGAGAGCTTGAAGGTGACCATCAGGGGCAAGGCTTACGCATAGCTGTCGTGGCCGCTAGGTTCAATCAGTTCATCACCGGCCTGCTGCTGGAAGGTGTGCGCAACGGCTTGTCCACTCACGGTGTGCGGGAAGAGGATACCGTGCTGCTGCGGGTGCCGGGAGCCTTCGAGCTTCCCCTGGTGGCCAAGACCCTAGCTGGCTCCGGGCGCTATGACGCAGTGGTCTGCTTGGGGGCGGTCATCCGGGGTGAAACGACTCACTATGACTTGGTAAGCGGACAAGCGGCATCGGGGATAACATCAGCATCTCTTGAGACCCAGGTACCTGTGATCTTTGGCGTACTCACCACTGAGAACATCGACCAAGCCATCAATCGCGCCGGTGGCAAGATGGGGAACATTGGTTACGATGCCGCACTGTCGGCGATTGAGATGGCGAACCTTATGCGCCAGGTTAGGGACTTGGAGCCGTAGCCCGACCTGTGTGCCGTTCCCATCTCGCGTTATCATGGGGTCCAAGTAGGCGCAGGTGGGGGCTCCTGTCAGACGCCCACCCTTAAGCGGCTACCTTATCGATGGTGATTGCAGTCTTCATGTAGGGATCTTGCTTTTGTGTCAATATGATGGACGCTTGAGGCGCATGGCTATGCGATTGACCGTCGGTCACGACCGATGCTAAGATGCGGCTCAATAGGTGAATAATCTAGTCCCAGCGGGAGCTTGGTGGAGCCGGGCTGAGAGGCCCCGACGGATTCGGGGCGACCGCTAGAACCTGCTCCGGGTAATGCCGGCGAAGGGAGTTGGCCAAGTGCCGTCAGGCTCCCTGACGGCTTTTTCTTTTCCGGACAGGGCGGGCGCAAGGAGCGGAGCCATGGCCGATGACCTCGTGATTGCTGACAAGACCTTCAAGTCCCGCTTGATCGTGGGCACTGGACGCTACCGCACCATGGAGGAAATGGTCGACGCCATCGACGCGTCGGGCACGGAGATGGTGACAGTGGCGATCCGTCGTCTCGACTTGGACAACCCTACCGAGAAGACGATTCTCGACTACATCGACTGGACCAAGTACAACATCCTGCCCAACACCGCGGGTTGCAAGACTGTAGAAGAGGCCCTGTTCGTGGCCCGGTTGGGACGACAGGTGTCGCAGAGCAACTGGGTCAAGCTGGAGGTTATTCCAGACGCGAGCTATCTGCTGCCCGATCCCATCGGCACGTTGGAAGCGGCCCAACTGCTGGTGAAAGAGGGCTTCATAGTGCTTCCCTACATCCATGCTGATCCGGTGTTGGCCAAGCGGCTGGAGGAAGCAGGCTGCGCCACGGTCATGCCTCTGGGTTCTGCTATTGGGTCCGGACAAGGGATACACACTGCCGAAGAGATACGCATCATAGTCGAGCAGGCCCGCGTGCCCGTGGTGGTGGACGCTGGCTTGGGTGTTCCCTCTGACGCGTCGGAGGCATTGGAGATGGGGGCGGATGCCGTACTGGTGAATACCGCCATTGCCCAAGCGCAAGACCCCACTCTGATGGCGCAAGCGTTCCGCAAGGGTGTGGAAGCTGGACGGGAGGCCTATGTCGCGGGGCGTATACCGCGCCGGGCTTCGGCTGCTGCCAGCAGTCCTGCCGTCGACGTGCCCCAACCGGTGGCCGCTAACTAAGGCCATGAACGCCCTGCCGACTCCAATCTTGTGCTTGGTCACCGACCGGGCGGCGCGTCGAGAGGCCGCTCTGGAGGCTGCTGTTGTGGCTGCCGTTGAGGGTGGGGTGGATATGGTGCAGTTGCGCAAGAAGGACCTGCCAGGGCGCGCTCTGCTGGAGGTGGGGCAGAGGCTGAAGCGGGCTATAGAAGGGCGGGCCCTGCTCATCATTAACGAGCGAGTGGACGTGGCGCAGGCCTGTTATGCGGACGGAGTGCAGTTGGGTGAGGATGGGTTGCCAGTTCCGGTGGTGCGCCGCCTACTGGGTGAGGGTAAGCTCATAGGGCGCTCGGTACATAGTGTGGAAGCCGCGATGCAGGCTCAGAGCGAGGGGGCCGACTTCCTGGTGGTGGGAACCATTTTCACCACTGGCTCTCACCCTGGGGCGAAGCCTGCCGGGGTAGGACTGCTGTCTGAGGTTGCGCAGCAGGTGCAAGTGCCCTTCCTGGGCATCGGAGGCATCACTGCGGAAAACGTCCCGGATGTCATGCGAGCGGGGTCGTCAGGGGCAGCACTCATAAGCGCGATACTCTCTGCACCTGACCCAAAGGAGGCGGCTGCTCACATCAAGGGGCGGATGAGGGCTGCTTTGGGACGAGCGCCGGCGGCTTCCAGGAGAAGTCATGGCAGTTAATCTGACGGTCAACGGGAAACCGCGAGAGATTGAAGGCAGTCAAGCACTGCTTGCCTTCCTAGAGAGGTTGGGTGTCAACCTCAACTTCATAGCCGTGGCTTACAACGGCGAGGTGCTGGACAAGGACGACTTCCCCAGCGTGACCTTAAATGAGGGGGATGTGCTGGAGATTGTCAGACCAGTGGGTGGGGGCTGAAGGTTAAGGCAGCACCTCAATCCTTGGTTCTGGTCCGTCTGTAATCTCGCCCACTACCCGAGCACCCTCCACGCTCCGCGCCTGCAGTTCTGCAAGCAACTGCTCCGCCTTCTCCGGGGCCACTGCGATCAGCAGCCCGCCCGATGTCTGGGCGTCGCATAGGAGCAGCTTGTCCTCTTCAGATACGTTGGAGTGCCATTGGGTGATGGCTTCCACGCCACTGAGGTTGCGATGGGTGCCTCCGGGGGCGACTCCTTTTGCAAGCAGGTCAGCGACGCCGGGAAGGACGGGGATCTTGTCGAGGTGAATGCGGGCACCAACCCCACTGCCCCGCACCATGCCTTCCAAGTGGCCCATAAGTCCAAAGCCGGTGATATCGGTGCAGGCGTGGGGGCCTACTTGCATCATGGCCTCTGACGCACGCTGATTGAGAGTGGCCATGGTGTCGACAGCACCTTGAAGCACGTCATCAGAGGCGACTCCTTGCTTGGCCGCAGTGGTGATTACGCCGGTGCCAAGGGGCTTGGTGAGCACGAGTCGGTCGCCGGGCTTGGCGCCGGCGTTGGTCACCTGCTGGCCGGGGGTGACGGTGCCGACTACGGCCATGCCGTATTTTGGCTCTTCATCGTCCACGGTGTGTCCGCCGACGATGAGGCAGGAGGCCTCTTGGGCTTTAGCGTAACCGCCCTTCAGGATGTCTCCCAGGATCTCCTTGGGCAGGCTGTTAGGAAAGCCAACTATATTGAGGGCGAGCAGGGGCTTGCCTCCCATGGCGTAGACATCACTGAGGGCGTTGGCGGCGGCGATAGCGCCGAAGTCGTAGGGGTCGTCCACCACGGGGGGGAAGAAGTCCATGGTGAATACCAAGGCCAGATTGTCCTGCAGGCGGAAGACACCCGCGTCGTCGCCGGTCTCCGTGCCTACGAGGAGGTCGGGGTGCTGGATTAGGGGAAGGTCTTTCAGGACCTGCACGAGGTCCTCTCTACTGATCTTGGCCGCTCAACCGGCGCAGTGAGAAAGCTGGGTCAATCGGACCTGCTGGCTCTGCATACCTCTCCTGTGGTGTTGGGTCTACGTAGTTGCTGGGGCGCTATATGTCTGTGTGTATCCGACCTGCGGCTGGCCTTGGCGTTTCCAGCGTGGGTTGCTGATTTTCAGAGGCCTATGCCTCCCCCGGTGCTGTTTCATACGGAATGAGTGGTGGGGCTAGCACCCAGGGCTAGGCACTGATAGCTCGTTCCAGTTCGCAGCGTCCATCATGCGGGCCCAGTGGTTGTAGAAGCCGCGGCCGTTCATCTCACTGAAGCGGTAGTCGCTCTTCCATGCCATCAAGTCTTCATTGAAACCTTCGTGGCCGATCCCCATGCCCACGTTGACCCAAGAGCGGCGCGAAACGGTGCCCCGGCAGGTCTGGGTGCATTCCTGCCAGTTGTCCATGTCGTCGACCTCGAAGGTCCCGGAGGGGCTGAAGGTGCGGATACCTGTCAGCCGGATGGCTTCCTTCACGTCAGGCGGGGCGTCCCGGTCGGTGAAGAGCCAGGACCATATCTCGATTTTATCGGGGCCTCGGGGCTGCCAAAGCCGGAAGCTGCGGGTGTTGGAGCGCAGGATGGAGAAGTTGGGGAAGACGGTCCCCACGATGGGATTGACCAAGGGGAGGCGTGGCCCCAAGCGTTTATTTACCTCTGGGAGGATGCTCTCCTCGTAGGCGTTCAACTCAGGAATTGGGAGGTCGACGGGCTCCCCAGGTCCGGTGCTGTTGATGCAATGCCCCATGCCGGGGTAAATCATCATTCCGGCGTTGGTCGGCCTCACGCGGAAGTTGCCCCCGAAACCCGTCTGTATGGCCGACAGGTGGGTCCAGCCAACGTGATAGGGGTCGCCACCAAAGCTTTCGGAGGGAAACTTCCAGTTGCAGGACAGGGTCCACTTGTGTACCCCGCCGATGACCTCGATGCCGCCCTCGCGCCGGTCGAAGAAGACGTCCAGGTACCAAGCCATCTCGCCTAGGTAGTCGAGGAGGGAGGGTGCGTTGGCGTCGAAAGTGGCGAACACTAGCCCCTTGTAGCTGTCGAGTTGGGCCACGGGAGCCAGACCCCACTTGGATGTGTCGAGTTCGTCGTAGTAGGCTTCCTTGAGGCTGGGGACGGCGATGAGCTTGCCGTCGCTGCCGTAGGTCCAGCCATGGTAGGCGCACACAAAGGCGGAGGCGTTGCCTTCGTCTGCCCGGCAGACGCGGTTGCCCCGGTGGCGGCAGACGTTGAGGAATGCCCGGATGATGCCATCCTGGCCTCGGACGACCAGCACTGGGTCCTCGCCCATGTAGGTGGAGAAGAAGTCGCCGGGGTTGGGAATCTGGCTTTCGTGGCAGAGGAAGAGCCAGCAGCGGGTAAAGATCTGCTCCAGTTCCTGCTGATAGATGTCGGGGTCGATGAAGATGCTGCGGCTCACCAAGCCTTGGGGGCTCACCAATTCTCTAGCCATCGCGCTCATCGTCGCCATCCTTTCGGGGTGTGGCTATATTCCTCACGTATCCGGTGATGTTAGCAGATTTGGGGTGGGGTGGGTAATGCCTCTGTATTACAGGTACGTTCGAGCCTCTTCCGGAGAGGCGACCGTGAGGTTGTGGCCCGACTGGATGCCGCATTCCCGCAGGTCGTCGCGCAGCGCCTCGTCAGTGGTGACAAGGATAGCCCCAGTCTCCACCGCTATCCGAACCAGGTACACGTCGTCCTGGCTTCCGGCTGGGATAGAGTCTTCTCCCTCGAAAGATAATGTGTGGCGTCCAAGCCCTTCGATCTTGTCTGGGATCGTATACGCGTTCCATAGGTCGCGCATGATGGAAGGGCCCAGTGCCGGACGTTGGTAACGTGGGCTGTATAGTTGTTGCTCGTATTTCTCCCACAGTACGTCGTCGACCACGATAGGATGGCATATATCTATGATGCGTTCGACTAGGTCGGTGCAAACTGTGCTGGGGTTGCCTCGGTCGTCCGTCCCTGTCTGAGCGCAGATGACGACGTTTTCGTCGAGGATGAATCGGAGGGTCATTCGTGAGTGCGCATGGCGTTGACGTAGCGACGCAGCTCTTCTCTGTCCGTTTCGAAGAAGCTCTTCAGACCTCCCGTAACTTGGCCTCGGGGTGTGACCTCGATTTCGCTGGCCGAGCAGACGCCGGTATCCTCATCTTTCTCGAAGGAGTAGATGGCTACCTCGTCCGGCGTCAGCTTCCTCTCGGCTACCAGCGTCAGCAGCCGCCCCGCGATGTGCTCGCTGTGGGTGGTCATGATGACCTGCTTGTTGGAGGCCTTGGCCTCCTCGACGATCACCGAGGCTAATTCAGCTTGCGCTTTCGGGTGCAGGTGGACTTCGGGCTCTTCCATGAGGACTGTGGCCCCTTCTACGGCGCGGGCGAGTTCGAATAGGAGTTGGATGAGGGCGTTAGTGCCGAAACCTTCCCCTATCAGCTTTACGTCTCCGATGGGTGCTTCGGAGATGGGCATCACTGATCGCGGTGGTACGTTTTCGGCCCGGAACCCGACTCCGGTTACTAGCTTGGTCCATTTGGATACTTCAGCCAAATCACGTTGGGAGTAGGCCATCGTAGAGATGGCATCCTGCTCCTGCTTCCCTAGTCCGGCTGCCTGCTCCTCGCGCGTGATCCCGTCGTGTTCCACTTCGCGATCGGGCCAAATGAGTCCTGGGTCGGCAAACCCATATTCGTCTGCACTGGGAAGGGCGTGCTCTAGATAGGGGTCATCAAGCTTTCGCCCTCCTAGTGAGTAGACTTGGCGTATAAGGCCCCTAGCCGCAGGGACGAACCTCAGTTGACCCAGAAGGTTTGTGGGAGCCATCCATACTTCGCGTGGATCATGGCGCCCTGTCAGGTCTACAAGCGCCCCGGAGCTTATGACCTGAAGCCCGTAGCCTCGCTCGAATGGTCCAGTTCGTACTGGAGCACTCGTATGTATGCCGACATCGGATTTGTCTTTTCCCACGAGGGCGCGGATCGTTTGCCCGGCGTATTTGAACCTTGTGCTGCCCCAAGTCTTGGGTAGAGCGCCTGGAGTGTAGGTGTCTTCGATGTGGATATCGAACTCCACAGGCCCTTCAAATATCCCGGATCTGATCAACCAGTAGCCTGAAAACCTATAGCCAATCTGAACTGGCCCAAGCGTGGATTCGTCCGCCAAGAAATGTATGGGAGAGCGGTTGCTCAGCCGAGAGGGAAACATGTCATCGCTCCCCCTGGACTGCTTCAGCAAGAGTAGAGCCTGCAGCACGCCTGACTTGCCCGTGCCGTTGGGGCCGATAAAGAGGGTGACGAGCTTGGGATTGATTTCGACCATGCGGAAGCACTTGAAGTTTTCGAGGGTGATGTTGGTGATCATGGGAGGTGCTCCTTGGGGGCATTATAGGAGGGTTGGGTAGGCAAACTCCACAGGCGGTTATATGATTCGCCCAAGTTCGGTTTCTCTGGCGCTACACCCTATGTGAATAGGAGGGTCGGGCAGATGACGACACGGGCACCTTTTCTGAGAGAGACTTATGGAGGGTATCAGCACAGGGAGGTTCCTGCGGAGGATGCGGAGATTACGCGGGTGGGGCCGGGGACGCCTTGCGGTGAGTGGATGCGGCGTTATTGGGTGCCGGTTGCTTACGAGCGGGACTTGGGCGATCTGCCTAAGCGGATACGAATCCTCGGTGAGAATCTAGTGATTTACAAGGACAAGCAGGGGACTATCGGGCTGCTGGAATTGCATTGCAGCCACCGCGGCTCGTCGCTGGAGTTCGGGATTATTGAGGAGCGGGGCATCAAGTGCTGCTACCACGGGTGGAAGTATGACTACGATGGCACGATTTTGGACACGCCGGGGGAGCCAGAGGACAGCACGCTGAAAGACAGGTTGTGCCATGGCGCGTACCCGACGAGGGTGCATCTGGGGATTGTGTTTGCGTATATGGGGCCGCCGGAACTTATTCCGCCTCTGCCGGTCTATGACACCTTCCAGCTGCCGGATGTGGAGTACTACCTGATGGAGAGGTATGTGTTTCCGTGCAACTGGCTTCAAGTGAAGGAGAACTGCATGGACCCCGCCCACCTCTATTTCTTGCATACCACGGTGAGCGCTGTGCAGTTCAAGGAAGACTTGGCCATTGAATCGGAGATGGACTTTATGGAGGTGCCTACTGGCGGGATGATTTACGTTGATACGCGCCGGTTGGGTGACAGGGCTTGGGTGCGCATCGCGGACTACATTCCGCCCTTCATACACCAGTTCCTGCTGAACCCGCCGGGGGAGCGCCAACCGATGAAGCACGCTGAGCGCACTCACTGGTCGGTGCCTGTTGACGATACCCACACCATGTTCGTCGGTCTGGCCCGCCTCAAGGACGGGGAGGAGCCGCCGACGGGGATCGAGTTTGGCCAGACCGACGACAGGGCCTACGAGGAGAGGCAGCGCGTGCCGGGAGACTACGACGCACAGGTCACGCAGAGACCCATTGCCCGGCATGGCTTGGAGCACTTGGGGAGCACGGACCGGGGCATCATTATGCTGCGCAACCTAGTCCGGCGGAGCATACGGCAAGTGCAGAACGGGGTGGCGCCAGAACGGCCTCTGAGTGCATTGGAGATTAGCGTCCCCACCTTCTCCAGCAGCACCCTATTGCCTCTGGCTCCATCTCCTACACCTGCTGAGGATAGGCAACTGCTGCGGGAGACGGGCAGACGTGTGGCTGAGGAGATCGTGAGGGAGCGCACCGCTTAGGCGCTCCCTCACGTTTGCGCCTCACCTAGCGGGATGGGACCATCATCTCGACGTTGGCTTCGTCCCAAGGGCCGGGGAAGTTGCCTTTGTGGTTGGTTTCGCCGGAAAAGATGTTCTCTTCGCTATGCCACTGGCGGCGGGGCATCTCGTAGGAGACCTCCACGCCGTTGCCGTCGGGGTCCTGGAGGTAGATGCCTATGGAGATACCGTGGTCGGCGACGCGGTCGATCTCCACTCCCTTGGCCTTGGCGCGGTGGTAGAACTCCTTGAGGTCGTCGAGGCTCTCCATCTGCCAGCCGGTGTGGTTGAGGCCGACGCGGCCCTGCTCGGGGCCCGGGGCATTGGCGCCGACTGAAATCAGGGCCACCTCGTGGGACTGCTCGATGTCCGACGTGAGGAAAGCGATCTTGCCGGGCACCACGTCGTAGGTGTGGAGACCGAGGATGTCGGCGTACCACTCCCGGGATACCTCGGAATCGCGTACGAACAGGTTGGCGTGCTGCAAATACTTTGGTTTGTAACCCATGATTACCCCCTCCTGGAAGATGGTGTGTGGTCCGGTGGCAGCTTGGACTGTAGCTGCGGGTCATTGGGGTTCAGCCCCAAGTCCTCGTCGGTCACATCGACCCGGCCTCCTATGGCTTTCTCGACTGGTCTGCCCACCGTCGCGCGCCAATCCCTGATCTTGGCGGTGACAATGCGGGCGTCCAAGAATCGATTGGCGTCGTCGGCGCCAAGGCCGAAGCCCGCTTCAGGGGTCATATGACCGATGATCAACTCATCGTTAAAGAAGAGGTCCAGTTGGCCGTGGCCTCCGGGGACCAAGTTGAAGGAGCGAATGTCGTTGGGGAACCGCTCCAGAATCTCGGCAGCTATCCAAGCTGCTCTCAACGCGTGGCCTCAGGGTACGCAGTATTCAATGCGAATGTCCAGCTTCTCAATGGGGCCGTTTTCGTGGTCGTGGCCCTGCTCCTGCGCCATGGGAACCTCCCTGCGTTACAGTGCGGCGATAGTAGACACGAGTGGCCACAGCCGTCAACCTCGGAGGGGGTAAGCCAGCACAAAAGAAATCCTGCTTTTATTGAAGGATTTTAGGAGGGAGTGCTAGAATGGGTTACGTGGCTTCCGCTTTCAGAAGCTTCTTTCCCCGGTAGCTCAGCGGTAGAGCGGTCGGCTGTTAACCGATTGGTCGTAGGTTCGAGTCCTACCCGGGGAGCCACCCCCCCCAACATTAAGCACTTCCTTCGTTGCGTTTAATTCTACGATGCTAAACCTGCGGGGATTCCCCTTGCCGTTCCTTCAGGCGCCTCCACAACTAACGCTGGACTACCAGCACCGGGTCACCCGAGCCTCTGACCAGGGCTTCTGTTACGCTCCCGAGCACCCACCTTGAGAGTCCGGAGCGTCCGTGAGACGTCATCACGATGAGGTTTTGAGGCGTCTCCTGGGCGAAGTCGAGCAGGGCAGAAGCCGGGGCGCCTCTCAGCACCTGGGATTGGACGCCGGTGCCGCTGGCTCTCAGGTCTTGGGCAATCCGCGAAAGGTAGGATCGAGCTTCACGTACTAGCTCATCAGTAGGGTCCGGCAGCGTCGCTGCCATTTCGGGGTAACTGAATGGATGCCCCGTCTTTACGACCCTGACGAGCCGGATGTCCAGCGAGAGAACGCGGGCCAACTCCTCGGCAAAGGGCAACACGGTTTCCGCAAGTCCCGACCCATCGAGAGGGACTACGGCGGTAGAGAGGATTGTGGCATTTTCCTGCGGGGGCTCATCAGCCCGAGGAGGTGTGAAGGTCATAACCGGTAAGCCGGAGGAATGGAGCACCTTATCCGTCACGCTGCCCAGGATGCCGCGGCCGATGGCGTTTCGGCCACGGGTTGACATCGCAATCAGACCACATCCCTCAGCAGTCGCAGCCCGTACGATCTCTTCGGCGGGTCTTCCCACAGCGGTCGTCGCCTGTGCCTGCAAGCCTTCCGCCTGCAGGCCTTCAAGGACCTCATTCAGCTGGCCCAAGGCTTGGATTCTTATGTTCTCTTCTATCTGGTACCTGTGGACGGGTTCTCGTCCCCCTGTCGATCCCGTCGGGTACTCGACATCATCGGGGTCGACGACGGTGAGCAGCACGAGAGAGGTATCCGCCTTCCGGGCAACTTGCGACACATATGGAAGGATCTCCTTCGCGACATCGGTGCCGTCCAGGGGCACCAGAATGGGTCGGGAGAGCAGATTGGGGGACGTTTCCCCGTTGTTGGCGCTTGTGGCCATGCTAGAGGCCTCCTTTTTCAGCTTTCTTCAGCATCGCTTCCTACGTCATCAGCGGGCCGCTGACGGGTAGGCCAGCGCGGGCGGCTTGGAGTTGGTCGGTGGTTACCACGGGTTCGCTGGCCAGCTCTTCGACTAGGCCGGCGGGAGGGTGGATGTCACGGAGGGCGGGGATCACTTCTTCGCCCATGAGGCGGACTGACCGCATCAGCTTCTCGTGCTCCATGCCACCGAACATCATCCACAGGCTGACGTGAGTGACGCCCGTGGCGGCGGCCTGCTTGAACTTCTTGATGAGTGTGTCGGGGCTGCCAAAGTAGAGACGGTCCATGAAATCGTCGTCGTCGAGTTCACCTTCGAAGGGGCCTGGTGAGACGCGCCCGTTGGAAACCTCGAGACGGTTGAGGGCTCTGCCTGCCCGATTCTGCCAGCGAGCGTAGGGCAGCTGGGCGCGGGCTTCTTCGTCGGTCTCTGCTACGTGGGTGACGCACTGGAGGCCGACTTCCAGACCGTCTGTGGGTTTGCCCAAGTCCTGGTGGGCGTGGACGAGGGACGCTACGTGAGACTTGACTCCCTGGAGACCCATGAGGCCAGCGGTGATGGGCATCATGTCCCACTGGGCGCAGACCTGCATTGACTCTACGCTCGTGCCTGCGAGCCAGAGGGGCGGATGTGGTTTCTGCATGGGCTTGGGCCAGACAGTAACCTCACGGGGGATGTTGACGTACTCCCCCTCGTACGCGAAGGACTCATCCTGGGTCCACGCCTTGAGCATGACCTCCAGGCTCTCGTCGAAACGCTTGCGCGATTCGGGGATGGTGACTCCGAAGCCGCCGAACTCGTGGGGCTGGTAGCCGCGGCCAATGCCACAGATGAAGCGGCCGTCGATAAGGTTGTCGAGGACGGCGACTTCTTCAGCTAGGCGCAAGGGCTGCCATACGGGAAGTACGAGGACTGCCGTGCCGATGCGTATGCGCTTGGTACGTTGGCCGATATGCAGGGCCTGCAGCAGTGGCGAGGGGGAATTGCCGTAGTTGGAGAAGTGGTGTTCGGCGACCAAGCAGTAGTCGAATCCCAACTCTTCGGAGTACTGGATTTGTTCGACGCCCTCTTCGAAGAGGGTTTTCCAGTTACGGAGGGCCGGGTTCGGCCACTCGAGGAATAGTCCGAATTGCATTCAATAGCCTCCCTGTGGCGCAATCTGCGCCTCCATCCAATGGTAAGCACGTACCAGCGCCGGGGCAACCCTTGCCGTGTCGATCTACTTTGCGAGTACGCTTTCTCCATATGGGCGCTACCACTACAATGGCCGTTCCAAGTCTTCTATCAGCACCGAGAAAGGCAGGCTCAGAATGCAGGCTATCGACATGCACATGCACGTTCCGCGGCAGCCGGGGTTGCCGGACCGGCCAGTGGACGCCCAACTGCGGGAGTACTTCCGGTCGCCCCCGCCTCCTACCGTGGAGGACATGGCCAACAGGTACAAGGAGTTGGACATGCTTGGGGTGATCTTCTCGGTGGATACGGAGACGACCACCGGAGACCTCCCGGACACCAACGACTATGTTGCCTCAATTGTCAGGGAGTACCCGGAGCAGTTCATCGGGTTTTGCAACATAGACCCGTGGAAGGGAGAGATTGCCATCCGAGAGGTGGAGCGCTCGGTCACGGAGCTGGGGTTGAAGGGTCTGAAGCTTCATCCTGTTCATCAGCAGTTTTTCCCGAACGATGAGCGGTTCTATCCGTTGTACGAGAAGTGCGTTGAGATGGATATACCGGTCCTGTTCCACTCGGGGTATGCGGGGGCTGGGTCTGGGACTCCCGGTGGGTCGGGGCTGAAGCTGAAATACAGTGCGCCCATACCGTGCTTCGATGATGTGGCTGCGGATTTCCCGCAGTTGACCATCATCATGGCGCATCCGGGTTGGCCTTGGGTGGAGGAGCAGATTGCGGTGACCTTGCATAAGGCCAATGTGTACATGGATTTGTCGGGCTGGTTGCCTCGATTTATTCCGGAGAGCTTGGTGCGGGAGTGCAGTCGCCGATTGCGGGACAAGGTGCTGTTCGGGTCGGACTGGCCGTTGATTACGCCGGAGCGGTGGCTGCAGGAGTTCAACGAGTGGGACGTGAGCGATGAGGTACGGGCGCAGATATTGCTGGAGAATGCGCGGAAGGTGCTGAAGCTGGGGTAGGCACGATAGTTAGTCACCCGACTTCGTGCCGGCGTATTCCCAGAGGCAGACGTAGTCGTACTCGACTACGGATTCGTTGTGCTGGTTGGTGGCGGAGACGTGGAAGGTGAGGAACTTGTTGCCTCGGCGTTCGGACTTCTCGGAGACACGGGTAATGCTGGTGATGGTGTCGCCGGGTTGCACGTAGGACCCCTGGAAGTGGACTTTGGTGGAGACGAAGGGGGTGCTGCGCGGGTTGGACTGGGACTGTTCGGGGGCGATGTAGCCTTGGGCTTCGATGACGGCTGAGCGGCGCTGGGGGGCGTAGGTGTACATCATTGTAGGCGGGGCTATGGTGCCGGGCAGGCCCGCCTGTCTTGCTGCGCCGTCGCTGGTGTAGATGGGGTTCTCGTAGCGGACGGCGCGGCAGTAGTCGGCGATGTTCTCGCGGGTTACCTCGTAGACGTAGGCGGGTGCTTCGTCGCCGATCTGGGCTACGTCCCATTCGTAGATGGGTTCAGGCTGGACAGTCATGTTCGTTCTCTAGGCATCGGTTACTCCGGCACCGTCGACAGGATGAGGCGGGAGGGGTGCTCGCTGTCGTGGTAGATGGTGTTGATGGCGGACTGGGTGCGCCGGTTGAGGCCGAGGGGTTCGCCGGTGTTGGGGTTGACGTCGAAGCGGGGGAAATTGCTGCTGGAGATGTCGAGGCGGATGCGGTGACCTTTGGCGAAGAGGTTGCTGATGGGGAAGAGGGTCACGGTGAAGCGGTAGATTTCGCCGGGGGTCATGAATTCAGCTTTCTCGCGGGAGTCGCGGTAGCGGGCGCGGATGATGCCGTCGCCGATGTTGAGGGCGTAGCCGGAGGGGTAGTCGGCGCTGGGCGGATAGACGTCGACGAGCTTGGCGGTGAAGTCGGTGTCGACGGCGGTGGAGGAGGCCCATAATTCGACCTCGACGGGGCCGATGGCAAGGAGGTCCTGTTCCAGTGGAGGGGTCTCGAAGACGACCACGTCGTGGCGGCTGGCGAGGGGCAGGTAGGGCTCCTTGGAGGCGTAGAAGCGTTCGCCCTCGTGCTGGTTGAAGCCGCCGTTGGGGGTGACCATCTCGGTGCGGCTGCCACGTGGGACGGTTTCCGGGGCGACGCCTGGGGGGAGCTGCTTGACGTAGGCTAGGGATGAGAAGTTGCCTCCGACGGTGGGGACGGGGTTGTTGGGGTCGAACTCGTATTCAGAGGATGCTGCACGCTGGGTTTCCGGTTGTCCGTTGAGGGTTCCGTCGGCTTGGAGGTAGTAGGAGGCTTGGCGGGTGCCGGGGAGGGGCCATTCGGGGGCGTGACGCCAGCTTCCGCCGTGGTCCATGCGCCCGGATGAGAGCTTTCGACCTGTGCCACCGCCCATGACGAAGAAGGTGAAGGGCGACTCGCCTTGTGGCTGATGAGTGCCTTCCTTGAGCCAGCGGTCGAACCAGCGGAGGTGGAAGTCGTCGAAGCTTTCCAAGGCTGCGCCGGGGCCGAAGTCAACGTCGCCGGAGTAGCTGAGTTCGGTGGTGTAGGTGCCGTGGGTCCAAGGGCCCATGATGGCGTGGATGGGGCCATTCTTGTGGGTGGCGAGGGCCTTGAAGCTGTCGGTGGTGGCCAAGGTGTAGGAGTCGTACCAGGCACCGACAAAGTAGGTGGGGACGTCGGAATACTGCTCGAGGTACTCCTCGACGCCGAAGCCGGGCTGGCGCCAGAAGTCGTCGTAGTCGGCCTTGGTGTAGATGTCGAAGAGCCAGCGTTCGTAGTTGGGGATCTGGGTGAGGGGGCTGTGGCCTTCCTTCAGGGGTAGCTGGGAGAGCCAGTCGCGGAAATCGGTGTGGTCGAGGGTGTCCTTGGCGCCGGGGTTGGACTTGAGACGGCGGTTGGGGTTAGTGGCGGAGTGCCAGAAGGCCCACGCCATGAAGCGCAGTTCGAAGGCACCGCCTTGGCGGACGGTGCTGGTGTGGGCGTTCCAGCCAGCCATGGTGGGAATCTGGCAGGCGAGGTGGGGCGGGTTGAGGGCTGCGGTACTGGTCTGGGTCCAGCCAGCGTAGGAGGTGCCGAAAGTGCCCACCTTGCCGTTGCACCAAGGCTGGGCAGCGATCCATTCGATGGCGTCGTAGCCGTCGGCGGCCTCGTCGCGGAGGAAGTATAGATCGCCCTCGGAGTCGAAGCAGCCGCGGCAGTCCTGGATGACGACGACGTAGCCGTGGCGGGTGAAATAGCGGGCCCGCTCGGCGCGCTCGGCTTCGCGCTTGCCGTAGGGGGTGCGCTCGAGGAGCACCGGCAGGGGGTCGGGGACGGCGGTACCGTTGCGGGCCGGGAAGTAGACATCGTTGGACAGGGCGACCCCGTCGCGGGCTGGGGTAATGACGTCCTCCCAGACGAGGACTTCGTAGGAGCCATCGCTGCTAGCCACGGCTGGGCCTCCTCTTCATATCATTGGGGGGTGTTCTTAAGTGTATTCGAGGGACAGGTTATCACATGAGGCCTCGGGTCAAGCATCGACGGAAGTGGTGGTCTTATTGGTCTCATGGTCGTATCTGAGTCAGCTTGCCGTGGTGTGGCCGCATTGGGGGGCATTTCGTATCTGATGGGATAGGCCACCAAGGGGGCATGTTGTAGCTAATGCGGCCAAGATCGTAGCTGAAATGTAACTTTTTGTATCTGAGATTGGTCTCATTGGTCTCATGGCCCTATCTGAGTAGCTTGGAAAACGTGGTCTCATTCGGTGGTATTTCGTATCTGACGGGCCAGGGAAAAATGACGAACCGGGGGCGGTGAGGGAGGGAGCGTCGTAGCCGAAGGGAAAGTTGGGAGGGCTGAAATTGGTCTCATTGGTCTCATGTTTGTAGCTGAAACAGCTTGCAGAGTTTGGCCGCATTTGAGGGCTTTTCCGGCTGTCAAAAGGCCTGCATCTCACTGGAATGGGGTCCCTCGGCGGGGCAATGTTTGTTCTGCTCATTTCACTACTTCTCGATATCTGTCGTAGTAAGGGCGTTGGCTGAAAAGAAACGCAGGGGCGACCCTGAGGGGTCAGTCCCCTGCGTGCGTCTTGGAGGTAATGGTAGAACGGATGTGTGGGGGTTGTCAAGGGGCGGGTGGCGTGGGGGTGGGTGTACTGGTTCGCAGGTAAGGCTTATACGTTGTATTTCTGGCCCCTTAGCCTGTATGGCTCGACGCCTCCCTCTAGGTGGTCAATCACCTCACTAGCCACATTCTGTAAATCGATTGCGCCCGCACACACTATGCCACTTGTGGTAGCCGTTCCTTTCAGGACATGATACTTATCGGAGTCTGAAGAAACTGCCACATTTGGATTGTGAGTCGTGATAATGAATTGCCGCTGGTCCTTCCCAGCTCTTAGCCGTTGAACTACATCCTTATATACTGTAGCAACATCCAGTGCGTCCTCGGGTTGGTCAATGATAATGGGTAATTCTCCCTCAGACAGTGCGATGAGCATCAGAGCAGTACATTTCTGTCCAACCGATAACTCCGCCAAAGGATAGTAGTTGGTATCCTCCTTTTGATACAAGATTTCCGGCACGTCCTCAGGCATGTGCTTGTAGGGAATGGATAGCAGTTGCCTCAAGAGGTCGTCATTCGCAGGAATGCCATTTACTATTTTGGTCGAAGCGGCATTGGTAAGTTTCCCTTGGTCTTCTAGGATTTTGTGGTCGTTTTCAAGTACTGCTTTGACAAATACTCTAGGCGTCATCGACTGAGCCAGCTGTTCGCGGAATCTTTCTTGTATGCTCATTCCACGGAACAGTTGCTCTAGAGCGCGGGCGTATCTTGTATGGTCAGCATCTGCCTTTAAGTTTAGCCTCAATCTTCCGGAGCTCTTTTGAGTTAACTCGATATATATTGCTGATCTTGCTTCGTATAACCGCTTCTTAGCAGCAATCAGATCATCCAAAAGTGATTCATATTCTTCGACGCGCCGTGGAAAGGTCTCGGCGAGCTGCAGAAAATTTTGTCGCCTTTCTTTCAGCTCTTCTACTTCTTTCGCTAGCTTTGTTCTTTGTCTTGACAAAGCTACTTGCTCGCCACCAGCCTCTTCCAGAAATATCTGGAATTGTTTGTCCCATTCATTTTTCCTAATTTGCCATTGTCGCCGATGATGCTCAGCTGCAGCGATTGCTACTTCCGAGACTCGTATGTTTTCCTGGATATCTGCCTGAAGCTTCGCAAGTGCTTGAGCTACTAAATCATGGTAAGACCTAAACTCCGAGTCATTTTCCTCTTCCTCTGAAAAGAGTTGGCATTTGGGCTGCTTCATCACCCCGAACAAGGTCTTTGGTACCCGTAACATATCGGTTGGCCACCTGATTGATTTGATCCAGCAGGCTAGCTTGTCGTTGCCACACTTTATTCTTTTCAAAATTGTCGTGAGCCAATGTTCGATCTAACTCACGAATTTGAGTCTCCTTAGTAGCAACGTCTATATTAAACGTTTGGACAATTTCGGAAGCAGAGCGCGATTCCATGTATTGGTGAGTATTTGACTCTAGCTTAGAAACAATCTGTGCAATGTCCCGATGGTAAACTTCTAGGTCGACCAATCGGTCGATCAAAGCT